>CAWJCS010000006.1:0-1857774 GCA_963841435.1 uncultured delta proteobacterium | reverse complement strand
CCCAAAGAGCTTTTCAACGACAAGACCAAATCCACGTTTTACATCGAGCACGGCCGCCGCGCGTGGGGTGATCTGTTCAAGTCGGTTCAGCACTTCCTCGAGAAGAAGGACCTTTCGGGCGAGAAAGTCCTCGAGGTGGCGTGCGCGGCCGGGGGCATGTCCGACATCATGCGCCAGCGCTTTCCAGGTGTTCGCTACACCGGGATGGACATCGGCCAGGCGGAAATCGAGAACGCGAAAAAGACCTACCCGGACGCAACCTTCGTCTGTGGGGACTTTCTCGAGA
This sequence comes from uncultured delta proteobacterium, assembly GCA_963841435.1. Lineage (GTDB taxonomy): Bacteria > Myxococcota_A > Polyangia > Polyangiales > Polyangiaceae > PMG-095. The sequence goes on along the minus strand of CAWJCS010000006.1, from coordinate 1,857,488 downwards.
ACGACTTTGCAGACGAGTCGTTCGACACCGTGTGCGCGTTTTCGGTGCTGAACCACATGCCTCGCTACCGCGAGTTCATCGACCACCTCTTCCGCGTCGCGAAGAAGCGCGTCATCTTCGACATCCGCATTCAGTACGACTACCCGTCGGTCGTCGACCTCGACACGTCTTATCTATTTTACCACGGCTCGGGTAAGCGGAATCACTTCATCCCTTTCAACTTCTTCGAGATCTTCAACTACCTGAACCGCGAGCAGTTTCGGGCGAAAAGTATCGAGATATCCGGGTACTACGCGCCCAACAAGACGTCGGGGTTCTGCATCGTTCCCAAGAACAAGATCATCGCCGGCGCCTTCTGCATCGAGAAGTACGAAGGGAACGCCAACGTGGAGCGCTGGGGTGGACACCCGCAGTTCGCGGACCGGAACTGGGTCGACTACAGCATCGACCTTCCGGATTTTTCAGCGGATTGGATCTAGAGAGGGCTCGTGGATCTCGTCGTCCAGGGGACACCGGTAGGGCGCGGCCATCCGGTGTACTTCATCGCCGACATCGCCTCGAACCACGCGGGCGATCTCGGCAAGGCAAAAGAGCTCGTCTTCGCCTGCAAGGACGCGGGCGTCAACGCGGTGAAGATGCAGAACTACTCTGCAGAGGGGCTGGTTTCCGACTACGGCTTCCGCCACCTCGAGGGCGTCCGCACGCACCAGGACGGCTGGGACAAGTCGGTGTTCGATTCCTACCGCGAGTGCGCGATCCCGTTCGCGTGGACGGAGCCGTTGAAGGAGCTCTGCGACCAGCTCGGGCTGCACTACTTCACTTCGCCCTACTCGCTCGACTTGGTGCGCGCGGTCGCGCCGTACGTCGGCGCTTTCAAGGTCGGCTCGGGCGACATCACGTGGCACGACGAGATCCGCGCGATGTGCCGCTACGAAAAGCCGGTGCTCATCGCGACGGGCGCCTCCACCCTCGAGGAGGTGAAGGCGGCTATGGCCGTGGCGCTCTCGGAGACACGTCAGGTGCTCCTGATGCAGTGCAACACGAACTACACGGCGACGCCGGGCGAGGCCGAAAGCGACACGGTCGAGCGACTTGCGAATCTCAATCTGCGCGTGCTCGAAAGCTATGCGGCGCTCTGGCCCGGCGTGCCGCTCGGCCTTTCGGACCACACGCACGGTTCGCTCAGTGTGCTCGCGGCGGTGGGGCTTTTCGACGCCTGCGCCGTCGAAAAGCACTTCACTCTCGACAACCACCAAAAGGGGCAGGACCACCCGTTTTCCACGACGCCCGCTGGCTGGCGCCGCATGGTGGCGGAAACCGCGGCGCTCAAGGCAGCGCTCGCCGGCAAGACGATCTTCGAAGAGCGGTACGCCCCGACGCTGGCGGCGGTCGGCGACAAGGCGATGCTCGATGCCAGCCTCGGCGACGGCAAGAAGCGCGTGCAGGACAACGAGCGCGGCACGGTCGTCGTGCAGCGTCGCGGGCTGCGCGCGGCGCGCGACCTGCCGAGCGGCGCCGAGATCGCAGCCGCGGATCTCGTGCCGCTGAGGCCCTGTCCGAAAGGTGGCCTCGCGCCGTATGAGGAAGGGCTCCTCATCGGCAAGCGCGTCACTCGCGACGTTCCCGCGGGAGACCTGGTGCGGCTCGATGACGTGACGGGGTGAGACCGTGAACCCCTTCGCGAGCGACGATCCCCGTGCCGACGTGTGGGAGCGCGTCGTCAGCCGCGACATAGAGGCTTTCGTCGCCGGCGACTGGGAGCGCATCGCCCACGACTTCGTGGAAGCCGGCTTTTTTGGCCTGGATGCCGCGGGTTCCGCCGATCCGCGCTCCTGGCGACTGACGTACCCGACGCTCGGCGCCTACCGCGATCGCTGGCTCGCGCAGAGCCGGCTGTTTCGCGAGCGACCGCCGGCGATGGATGCGGTGAGCGGCTTGCTTTCGCTCGTGACCGTGCCGCTGCTGGAGCTCACGGGCGATTCGGGCGTGTTGCTCAAGCGCTTCGACGGAGCGCTCGCGCTCGCGGACGGCGGCACGCTGCCGTTCGCGTGGGAGTCGTTGTTCGTGCTGCGACGCGTGGGTGAGTCGTACCGCGTGCAGGGCTTCGTCGGCTATCTGCCTCTCTCCGTACGCTGAGCCTTCCGGACGGCTGCCTGCGCGCCGATTTCCGCAGACTGCGGTGGCCACTCGCCGGGGATCGAAATGCAGGTGGGCCGCTTCACGCGCCAGCCGAGCGACGCGCGCGCCGTCGCCGAGCACCGCCTCCCTGGCGCGCCCGAGCGCTTCGGTGAGCGCACTCGCGTCGTAGCGGTCGAAAGCGAAGGCCGCCGCCCCCGCGTAGTCGAGCGTGCCGTTCGTCGGGCCGACCACCACGGGGCGACCGGCGGCGAGCGCCTCGGCGACACTGAAGCCGAAATTTTCGCTCTCGCTCGGTTGGACGAGCACGTCCGCCCTGGCGAACAGCGCCGGCACGGCGCTGTGCGGCACGCTGGGCTCGACGTGGATCCCCGGCGCGTTGGCGTAGCGAGCGAGCAGGGGCGCCGCAGCGGGATCGGCGTCGAGGCGGCCGACGAGCAGCCCTTCCACGTCGTCGTGGCGCGCGCGCAGGCGCGAGACCGACTCCAGGAACAGGTCGAGCCGTTTGCGCGGCACGGCACGTCCGAGCCACAAAAATCGGATGCGGCGGTCCGGCGACGAGCCTGGCGGCGGCACTTCTCGGAAGCTGTCGATGTCGACGGGGTAGGCGAGCGCACGGGCGCGAGCGGGGTCCAGACCGAAGCTCTGCCATTGCTCGAGAGACCAGCGGCTCGCGCAGAGCATCGCATCGCTGAAACCCATCGTGAGTCGTGCCTGCGCCCAGCGGTAGGCGTAGAAGCTCTCGACGGCCAGGAGGTGCCGCCTTCCGGAGGTACGCACCACCTCGTGGCGAAGGTGAGGTTTCCTGAGCGCGGCCCATTCGGTCTGCGGCGGCGATTGCGGCCAGCTCACGATCGGGAGCCGGCTGCGCCACAGATTCACCGCGTCGAGGCACGGCACGAAGTCCGCTCGCTCGTGGGCGGGCGCCCGCTCGATCTCGCGGATCGCTCTCTTCTGATAGGCGATGTGCGCAACGTTCGCCATCAGCGCCGCCGGATAGCGACTCTTGAAGGGAAGGGCCAGGCGCCAGAACGGCTGAATGGCCTCAACGTGCATCGGCACGTATCGATACCGGGGAAAGCGAACGAGCGATCGGGGCTCGGTGAACCGAGGCACGCCGTAGAACGTCACGTCGTGGCCGTGCTCGAGCAGCGTCGACAGGAGCAGTGTAAACGCACCGGCGCCGCTGCCTCCTGCGTCGGTGATCAACCCGTGGGCGGCGATACGCATCGAAACGCCTGCTCCTACCACAGGGTGCGGCGAACGATGAAAGGGTGTTCGCGACATCCGCCAACCCGCTTTAGACCCCTTGGTCTGGCGCCCGGGATCGGATAGGTTAGGCGCCCGATTCATGCGCGTCGGCTCGCAGAACGGACGCGATCGGGACAGCCGACCGCGCCGCCGGAGGAGTGAAGGCGAGCGCCGCTGGGACGCGCTCGGCACGGTGCTGTTCGCCGTGGCGCTCGCGGGATCGGGCCTGGCGTTCGGCGCACAGCACGTGCCGGTGTTGCTGGTCGCGGCCGGCGTCGCTCTCTCTGCTGCGTTGGTGCTCGGGCGCCATCTGTCGCGCTTGCCGCGGCTGGCCATCGTGTTGCTCGCGCTCGCGGCGTACACGGCTTTCCAGGCTGCACCGATGCCCGCGAGCTGGGTCGCGGTGCTCTCGCCTGCGGCGGCGGAGATTTGGAGTGGCGCGCTCCGGCCCTGGCACGAGGCCGGTCCTGCCTGGACGTTGCTTTCGGTGGACCCTGCCGGCACGACCGTCGAAGTACTCAAGCTCACCGCCTACGCCTGCATCGCGGTTGCCGCCTCGGGCCTCCGGGCGGCGCGCGGTTCCGCCGTGGTGGCGACGATCGTCTTTTTTGCGAGCTCGTGCGTCTGCGCGGTGACACTCGCGCACGGCGTCGTCGGTGCCTCTCGCATTTACGGCATCTTTCCGGCGCCGTACGACTACGCCCGTTGGACGCGGGGGCCCTTCGTCAATGGGAACAACCTTTCCGGGTATCTGCTGATTGGCCTCTACGCAGGGGCGGGGCTGTGGATTGCCGAGCGCGGCCCTCTCCCGAAGATACTCGACATGGTGGGTGTGCCCATGCTGGCCGTTGGGGTGCTGCTCAGCGGGTCGCGAGGTGGGGTCGCCGCGCTGATCGCGGGGCTTGCTGCCTTCGTCTGGCTTGCGACCGCCAAGCGTGACGTTGATCGACGCGGGTTGCTGGCCGGCGTCGGAGTCATCGTCGGGCTGGTCGTCGTCGCGCTCTTCGTGCTGGGCGACGAGCGCCTGCGCAGCGGCCTGTTCGAGGGGGGGCTCGGACCCAAGGTGGCGCCGTGGCGCTGGTCGCTCGGTCTGGTGCACGATTTTCCATGGTTCGGGGTGGGGCGTGGGGCCTTCGATGCGGCGTTCCAACCGTATCGGGGGGATCTCGGGGCCGACCAGAGCGGCGTTTACGTGCACGCGGAAAACCTGCTCGTCGATGCCGTGAGCGAGTGGGGCCTTCCCGTGGGTCTGCTTGCGCTTGGAGCGCTGGCGTGGGTGTATCGCGGGCTCTTTCGGCGCGCGCGGACGGACGGGGTTGCGGCGGGGCTTGCGGTCGGCCTTGGCGCGCTCGTGCTGCAAAACTTCGTCGATTTCGGTCTCGCGATTTTCGCCGTGGGAGCGCTGGCCGTCGCGGTGCTCGCGATGGCGAACGGCGGCGGTGCTCAGCCGGAGGAGCCGCCTCGTCGCGTGTCGGTGGTGCATGCCGTCGCGACCGTGCTGGCCGGGCTTGCGGTCGTGACGACCGGTTCCAAGCCGGCCGAGCTGGAACGCAAAGAGCTCGCGGCCATGGTGTCCGAGCCCGTGCCGATGACCCGCGCGCGCATCACCGAGCTTCGGCAGTCCTTGCGCACGGCCACGCTGCGTCATCCGGGCGACGCGTACCTGCCCCTACTCGGTGCGTACCTGGCCGAACGAGGCCGCGATCAGAATGCCATGCCGTTTCTCGGCCGGGCGCTCGAGCGCAATCCACGCTCCGGGCGGGCTCACCTCGCGCTGGCAGACGAGCTCGCGCGTCACCACCACGCGGCTCAAGCTCTCATGCACTACCGGCTCGCTGCCGCCTACGACTACGGCATCGCGGACCGGGCCCTCGGTCGCGCTGTCACTGTGGAGTCCGACGTGAAGCGACTGGCGGCCGCCTTCGCGCCCGGCACCCAGGGGGCTCCCGCGTTCATCGACCTCTGCCCCAAGCTGCCGCCCGTCCCACGCCTTTCCTGCTTCCGCGAGGCGCTCAACCGTGACCCACGGGACGCAACGGCGCTCGCCGGCCTTGCTGTCGAGCTGCTCGAGGACGTTGAAGCGGAGCGCGCGCCCTGCGCTGGCCCGGCAGCCGCGGAGTGCGTGGCGGAGGCCACTCGGGCAAGCTCGGCGCTCGGCGACCGCGGCGGTCGCGAAGGACTCATGGTTGCGGCGCGGCTCTTGGCCCGTCAGGGGCGGGTCGACGAGGCCGTGCGCCGCCTGCTCGCCGGCTGCCCCGCGACGCCTGCCGCGCGCTCGTGCCTCGAGTTGGCCTCGGAGCTTGCAGCCGGAGGCAGCGATGCGTCGGTCGCCAAGGCGGCCATGCAACGCTTCCTGGCGCTCGCGTGCGACACCACCGCCCACTGCTCACGCGCGCAAGCTCGGGTCGCCGGGCAGCTCGAAGAGAGCGGTGACCTTGCCGGTGCCCTCGAGCACTACGCGCGCGCCGCCCAGGAAGAGCCGACGACGGAACGCTGGCTCCACGTGGCCGAGGCGGCGGCGCGAGCGGGGGCACAGCGGACGGCCGCCGACGCCCTCGACCATGCGAAATCGGCAGGCGCGCTCGACGCCGCCCAGGCAAGGCGCGCCGCGTCGATTGGTGCCGAAGCGCCGTAGCGTAGCTCGACCCGACGGCGAACGGGTGACCGCTGCCAGGGCTCGGGCTAGCCGTCAGCCAGCAGGTGCAGGGTGGACACGAGCCGCGCGAGGCAGAAGCGCTCCTCGTAGACGGCGCGCGCCCGGGCGCCGAGCTCGAGCCGCCCGCTTGGATCTTCGAGCAACTCGAGGGCGCGTCTGGCCATCGCCTCGGGCGCGTCGCCGGTCAGCGCCACGCAGCCTTCCCCTCGCCACAGCCATTCGGTGTTGCGCCCGTCGTTGGTCACGATGGGCCGCCCGAGGGCGAGTGCCGCCATGACGGTCGTGCGGCGCGTCGTGACGCCGTCTGGAAAGGGCAGCACGATCACGTCCGCGGCACCTATGATGTCGGCGATGCGCTCCACCGGGAGCTCTCCGGTTGCGAGGAGGCGGGACGCGAGAGCCCGCGGCAAAGACGCAGAGAATTCGCGGCTACCGCGACCGACGAGCACGACGTGGAGATCCTGTCGCGCCGGCACGAGCGTCTCGAGCACGCCGCGGAGCGGCGTCGCCGTCAGCTCTCCGAACGTCCCGAAATGCGCAACGATTGGCGCGCCCTCGGGCAGGCCGAGCTCTCCGAGCACGTCACGACGAGGGCGGCCGCTCGGCGTCTCGGGCAGGTTGCTCGTGACGGGCAGCCACGCCGGCCTGAGTCCGCGCGGACCGAGCGGGATCAGGAATTGGTCCCAGGAAGGGGTCGAAGTGAGCACGCGGTCGGCACGATGGAGGAGCCAGGCCGCGAGCCCACGCGTCGCGACTGCGAGCGCGTGCCGCCGCAGCGTCTGCCCGCGCTCGAAGGGGTAGACCACCTCGTGGAACATGACCCAGAGCGGAGAGGGTAGGCTCGTCACCCAGCGCAGGAACCCGGGGGCGAGGCCGCCGAAGGCCTGGGGCACGTACTGGAGCACCCGGATGACGCCCGAGCCGGCCGGGGCGCTCGCCTCGATGCGACGGCGCGCGGCAGCGTCGAAGCCGCTCGGCAGCGCGTGGACGCGGGGACGCAGCGAGTCTCGCGCGGGCGACGGCGCCCACACGCTCACCTGGTCGCCGGCCTCGGCGAGGCCGGTGGCGACGCGCTCGACGTAGCTTGCCACGCCGCCCGAGGCGGGAGGGTACTCCGGCGAGAGAAGGCAGAAGCTTCTGGGTGGCGGCACGAAAGCTCAGGCGTTCAGCGCGGGCGGCCCGTGTGCCGCCGTGGCTCCGTCAGCTCGGCGCGTTATCGGTGCTCTGGTACTGGTAGAGGGCGTACCCGTAGCGCTCGGCCGTCGTGCCCACGGCGTTGAGAACGAAGCCCGCGCAGTTGGCGCCGACATCCCGCAGGGCGCGTCGCGCGCGCCGCACCATGTCGCGTCGCGATCGCCCCGCGCGAACGACCAGCAGCGCGGCGTCCACGCGCGTCGACGCGATGGCCGCATCGGTCACCACGCAGATCGGCGGGCTGTCGAGCACGACGTGGTCGAAGCGCTTCTTGAGCTCCCCCAAAAGCGAGGCAAACGCTTCGCTCTGAATCAAGTCGGCGGGATTGGGTGGCGTGGGGCCCGACAGCAACACGGACAGGGTGCCGATGTCCGTCGTGTGGATGGCCTCGTCGAGCCGGTTCGGCTCGAGCAGCGACGTGGTGACGCCGACAGAGTTGTCTCCGCCGAACAGCACGTGGATCCTGGGGCGTCTGAGATCGCAGTCCACCAAGCAGACCTTGCGCCCCGTCTGGGCCATCGCGATCGCGAGCGACGTGGCGACCGTGGTCTTGCCCTCGGCCGGGCCGGCGCTCGTGACGAGCAGCGTGCGGAAGGGCCGATCGGGGGAAAGGAAGAGCAAGTTGGTGCGGATGGCGCGCGCGGCTTCTGCCACGGCGCTTTTTGGATGGGTATGGACGACGAGCTCGACCCGGTCGTTGGGCAAATCTTCGGGCTTGGGCTCCGAGCGCTTGCCCTTCGATTTCCCGTAGTACGGGGCGTAGAGCCCGCGATTCGACCCGCGGCCGGCCGTGTCGGGCAGCGAGCCGAGTGAGGGCAGGCCGAGATCCTGCTCGACCTGTTCGGAGCTACGCGCGGTGCGGTCGAGCGCCTCGCGTCCCACGGCGGCCAGCAAGCCGAGGAGCAAGCCGAGGACACTTCCGAGCGCCATGTTCTGAGAGGGCTTGGGCAGAATCGGACGACCCGGCAAGAGCGGGCGGTCGACGACCCGGACGTTGTTGAATGGCATGACCTTGGAAAGGCCGGTATCGGCCGAGCGCTCCAGCACCATGCCGAACACTCGCTCCGTGCTGTCCTTGGAGCGCCGCAGGCGGGTGTACTTGAGCTCGTTGATGTTGAGCTCCAGCGCTTGGCGCTTGGCGGTTTCGTAGAGGCCACTCACGCCGTTGAGCTCGCCCTGCGCGGCGTCGAGGTCCATGGCCACGCCGCGGCGAATGTTATCGAGCTCGCCGAGCAGCGCGGCGCGCGCGCTGTCGACCTCCGCCCGCTTGGCCTCGACTTCGGGGTGGTGCTCGCCCTTGCCGAACGCCGTGAGGCGCTGAAGGTCTTTTCGGGCAGACGTGTAGGCTTCCTTGTGGGACGACAGGGTCGAGAACAGCGTGCTGTCGGGGATGGTCGCGGGATCGTCGATGTTGATCTTCTGCAGAACGGCCAAGTTGGCGGCGATCCCTTCGCGCTTCGCCTTGAGACCCGTGAGCGTGCCGTTGAGTTGGAGGATCTGCGCCCTCAGCATGTTCGACTGGTCGTCGTACGAGACGCTGAGCAGGTTGTACTGCTTCTTGAAGTCGTAGAGCTCCATCTCCTGGCCTTCGAGCTCATTTTTTAGCTTGTTCAGCTGGGTGTCGAGCCATTCGGCGGTCGTGTTCGCCGAGGCGAGCGACGTGCCGAGATTCTGCTCGACGTAGGTCTCGAGTAGGGTCGTCAGGACCCGCTGTGCGCGCGCCGCGTCCGCGTCGGTGAGGGCGACCTCCGCGAGGCGGCTCTCCTGGACCGGGCGCACGGTGAGCCGCGCTCGCAGCGTTTCGGCCGCCTGCTCCTCGGTCACGCCGGTGGCGGCGGGGGGCGGTTCCTTACCGGGACGCGCCATGTAGAGAAAGGCGGCGTCGCGGTTCAGCCCGAGCTTCTTGACCACGGCCGTTGCGACGCGGCGCGACGTTAAAATCTGGCGCTGAGTGGCGAAGTACTCGGAGTTCGTCCAGTAGCTCTCCTGGACGTTCTCGGGAGAGACGTGCGGGCCAAGGGGCATCAAGGGCTGGGGGTCGAACTGAACCGTTCCGACGGCCTCGAAGATTGGCGTTCGCGTCGCCGTGTAGCCATAGGCTGCCCCGATGCTCAGCGCGACGATCAGCACGGCGAGCAGCCAGTGCTTGCGGACGGCCCGCGCGAGCGCGGCCGGGCTCAGGGCGCTGGGGTCGCCCGAGGTGGCCTCGGGGAACAGATTGGTCGCTTCGGTGCTTGGCGTCATGGTAGTGCGCGGCCCGAAGCCGCGGTGACGGCATTGCCCACGGCGTAGGCAGGTGCTGGTTCGGAACGAGCTGCGGAGGGAGATAGCGAACTTCCGACGCGTTGCAACGCCTCGGCGGCCGCGTTGACGAGCAGCTGGAGCAAGATGGCGGTCTGCGGGGAGACGTTGGCCTCGTCACTGCACCAGTGAAATTTCAGCGCCGCCCGGGCCTGGTCGTCGCGACCGACCGGGTACGTCGTCCGGACGCTTTCGCGCTGAGATTGCGGGGGCTCGCTCTGGAAGGCTCTGACGACGCGCCCTTCGGCCACCAGCTCGAGCCTTTCGAGTGACAGGTTCTCGACGGCGCCCTCCAGCAGAGCGAGCACCTCGGCTTCGCTGTGCACGTTGGAGCACTGCGTCAACAGCCGGGGGATCTCGCGGCGGAGCTTCTCGGCCTGGGCGTCGTAGATGCGCGCTTTCTGTCTGCGCGACAGGTGCAGGGACTCGAAATAGCCTGCGAAACGCACCAGGCCAACGCCGACGATGCTCACCGACAAGAGTGCGACACCCGTGTGCCAGATGCGCCCGACCGACATGGCGATGGCGCTCGCCGCAAAGACGATCGAAACGCCGTAGAGCAGGACCACGGCGCGGCGGTGGGTGAGCCCCAGATCGAGCAGACGGTGGTGGATGTGCCCACGGTCCGGCGAAAAGAGCGAGCGGCGCTCGAGGAAGCGGCGCGCCATCGTCAACAACGTGTCGAAGATGGGCAGCCCGAGGGCGATCATGGGAACGAGCAGAGAGACGGCGGTCGAGGCCTTCTGCTGGCGGGTGGTCGCGATCGGCAGCACGGCGAGTAAGAACCCGATGAAATAGCTGCCGGAATCGCCCATGAAGATGCGCGCCGGGTTGAAGTTGAACACCAAAAACCCAGCCAGCACACCCATCAGCGCCGCCGAGCAGAGGGCGACGAACGGGTTGCCGCCCACCACGGCCACCACGAAGCAGGTGAGCGACGCGAAGAAGCCGACGCCGGCCGCCAGGCCGTCGAGGCCGTCGATGAGATTGACCGCATTGGTGACGCCGACGATCCACAGCACCGTCACCGGCAGGGCGAACACACCCATGCTGAGCGGTGCGATCAGCGGGACGTTCACCGCATCGATGCGAAAGCCGCACGCGAATACGAGCGTTGCGACGGCAACCTGCGCGAAGAGCTTGTGGTACGCACGGAGGCGCCTGACGTTGTCCACGGCCCCGACGAAGCAGAGCAAAAGGGCGCCCGCCACCATGGCCCACAGTCGAGCTGCAGAACCCAGGAGGGTGCTGCTCCCGGCACCGGGCAAGTGGACACATGCGACAATCGCGATGAGCCAGCCCGCAGCGAGCGCCGTTCCGCCGAGGCGTGGGATGCTTCGGGCGTGTACATTTCGCCCGCCCGGGATGCCTACCGCGCCCAGGGCAACGGCGAGCCGCCGCGCCAGTGGGGTGAGCACCACACTCGCGACGACCGCGACCCCGAAGCAAAGTAGATAGCTACCCATGCGTTGCTGCGATTGGTTGCCTGCCCCAGTCCCTGCATTCCGGGCGAGCCGCAAACTATCGTCAAAGCCGGGGGTCGTCTACGGTCCGGCTACTGAAATCGCCTCATTTTTCCGCCCTCACTCGAACGGGTCGCATGCAAGGTGACGTGGCGCTCGTTGCCGGTGACTTCGTCAAGACCGGAGGCATGGACCGAGCCAACTTCGCACTGGCTGAGTTCCTCTCCCGAATCGGTCGGCCGGTCACGCTGGTTTCGCATCGAGTCGATCCCGTCCTCGGCGCGCGGACGGGCGTCTCCTGGCGGCGTGTTCCCCGGCCGTTCGGACGCCACGCGCTTGGCGAGGTGCTGCTCGACTGGACCGGACGGCGGACGTGTGCCGCGATCGAGGCGCGCGGCGGGACGGCGATCGTCAACGGGGGCAATTGCATCGCAAGCGCGAACAATTGGGTGCACTACGTTCACGCCGCGTACCGGTCGCCGTGGAGCCTCTCCGCAAGCGGCGCGAAGCGAGCAGCGTTGGCCCTCGCGTACCTGGAGCGCGAGCGGCGCGCCTTGGCGCGGGCTCGAGTCACCATCGCCAATTCGGAGGGGACGCGGCGCGTCCTCATCGATCGCCTCGGCATGGAACCGAGCCGAGTGCACACGGTCTACTACGGTATCGACGCCGAGTCGTTCGGTCCGGTGGCGGACGAGGAACGGCGCGCGGCGAGGGCGGGGCTGGGGCTCGGCAGCGCGCCGGCGATCGCGTTCGTCGGTGGTCTCGGCGATCGCCGCAAGGGTTTCGATACGCTGTTCGCGGCGTGGCAGCTCTTGTGTCGTGAGCCCGCTTGGGATGCCGTGCTTTTGGTCGTCGGCACCGGCCAGCGGCTTGCGGAATGGCGCGGGAGAGCCGTGGCGGCGGGCCTGTCGAACCGCGTGCTTTTCCTGGGGTTCCGCAGCGACGTCCCCTTCGTGCTGAGCGCCTGCGATGCCCTGGTCTCGCCGACGCTCTACGAGGCTTTTGGCCTCGGCGTGGCCGAGGCACTCGCACGAGGTTTGCCCGCCATCGTGTCCGCGAGCGCGGGTGTGGCCGAGCTCTATCCGCCCGAGCTCGCGGGCCTGCTCATCGACGACCCGGCGAGCGCGAGCGAGGTTGCCGCGCGGCTCCGGAGCTGGCGCTCGGATTTGGACGGCACCCGGTCGCGGGTCGCGCCGCTCGCTCGTCGCGTCCGTGCGCGAAGCTGGGACGACATGGCCGCCGAGATCGCGGCGCTCTTGGACGCGAACAGATGATGCCCCACACGATGGCGCGTGCTAATCAGTCGGCGCGAAAGTAGGAGGTATCTTGGTCAAGAGCTTGTTGCGCTCTGCCGTCCGGCGGCTCGGTTACGATGTCGTGCGCGCGCGGCCTGATCCCGAGTTGGTGCTCGCCGATCTGAGCGAAGAGGAGCGCGATATCGTCCGTCGTGTGCGTCCCTACACGCTCACGAGCCTCGAGCGGATTGCGGCCGTGGTCCAGGCCGTTGGTCATCTCGCACGCCACGGCATCGAGGGCGACCTGGTCGAGTGCGGCGTTTGGCGAGGTGGTAGCTCGATGGCCGCCGCGCTCGCGTTGATGGCTCGGGGCGACACCGAGCGCACACTCTACCTCTACGACACGTTCGAGGGCATGTCGGAGCCGACGGAACGCGATCGGCTCGTCGATGGCACCTCGGCCCAGAGCGTGCTCGAGGCCGCGCCGCGCGGGACGGGCTTCTGGTGCTACGCGGCCCTCGAGGACGTCCAGCGCAACCTGGCGAGCACGGGCTATCCCGCCGACAAGGTGGTTTGCGTCAAGGGTCGAGTGGAGGAAACGATCCCTGCACGGGTGCCGGAAAAGATCGCTCTCTTGCGACTGGACACCGACTGGTACGAGTTGACGCGGCACGAGCTCGAGCACCTCTATCCGTTGCTCACCGCCGAAGGCATCTTGATCATCGACGACTACGGTCACTGGCAAGGCGCGCGCGCCGCGGTGGACGAGTACCTCGAGCAGCTGGATCACCCACTGTTCCTCGCCCGCGTCAACTACACGGGCCGAATCGCGGTCAAGCCGAGCTCCCGGGCCTAGGACTTTTTCTCTTGGACGGCTCGCTAGGGCTTGGTCGGCGCCGAAGCCGCCAGCCGATCGAGCAGAAAGCGCGTGAAGCGTTGCACCTGCGGGTCGCGCTGAAAAAGGGGCAGCGCTTTCTCCGTTTCCCGACGCTTGTCTTCGAGCTCTTCGCGCGAGACCTCGCGCATCAGCTTGGCGAGCGCTTCGACGAAGGCAGGATCCCAGGGTGACCGACCCGGCAGGCGAAACACCCACTCGCCCGGCAGATCGTAGGCGAGCGGGATCTGATTGACCACGACCGGCACACCCGACCCGAGGTACTCGCTGAGCTTCGTCGTGTAGCGAAAATTTCCTACCGCATCGACACTCTGCGGGAGCGTGACGACATCCATCGCGGCGAGGTAGTCACCCACCTCTGGGCGCGGCACCCTGCCGGTGAGGTGAAGCCGGCTCGTGGCGGCAGACCTCAATCGTTCGATGTGCGCGCGGCCGTCGCCGTCGCCGACGATGAGGACGTGGAGGTCGGTGCGCTCGGCCGCCAGCGGCAACGCCTGCGCGAGCTCGAGCCCGTAGCAGTAGTGGACGCGCCGGTTCCAGGCGAGTGAGCCGACCACGCCGAACACCATGGCGTTCGGCGCAATGCCCAGGCGCTCGCGGACCAGGCGGCGCGCGTCGTCGCGGTTGCGCAGAGGAGGGTAGGGCGGCCAGCCCGGCGCCGTCATGGCGGCGGGGGCGCCGAGCGTGAGAGCGCGGCCGACCACGTAAGGGGACCAGCCGACGAAGCCCGCCGCATGCCGACAAAGCAACGCCTCGTAGAGCAAGAAAAGTGGGTGAGCGAGGGGCGCCTGCGCCCGCACGAAGGGCGCGACGGCGTCGCCGCTGCTCAGCACGTAGCGCGTGCCGAAGAGCGCCCGGCCGAGGAGCAGCGCGGCACCGCCGGCGAGTCCGGTCCCCTCCATGACCACCATGTCGGGGCGCTCGCTTTTCAGCGCTCGGAGCACGCGGCGGAAGCTTCCGAGCCTGTTCCCACGGTCGAAACGCACGTAGCTCGCGTCGAACTCGCCGAGCAGGGTCCGCAACCTGAGCTCGTCGTCGAGGACCTCCGGCCCGCCGCTGCCTTGGGTCGCGTAGGCGAGGATTTTGGGCCGAGGGTTGGGCATCGACGTGGCGCCTCGTCGCGGCATAACACGCTGCTCGAAAAAGGGGCGAACCCTCCCCCGACGACGCCGGGGCGAGAGGCCAGTCGCCCAGCGAGGGTCGCTAGAGCATGCGCGGCGTAAGCGATCGAATCTGCCTTGGTTTTCACGCTCGGGCGGGGGAATTTTGGCTTGCTTCCTTCCCTCGAGGGGATCGGCGTTCTAGGGTGTTCGGCCGGCTGCTCCGTGCTCCACCGGTTCTCCGTCAGGGTTCAGCGCGCTCCGACTCTCTCGCATGTCTTCCGCGATCGCAGCCACGTACGGTCCACTCCGACAACTCTTGCGACGCACGCGGACACCGCGTGCCGGCCTGATCGGGACCCTGCTCCTGATGCTCTTTGCGGGCGCGCTCGAGAGCGCGACCGTCGGCTTGCTCGTCCCGCTGCTTTCCACGCTCACGAGCACGGAACAGGCGCCGGGACCGCTCGAGCGCTGGCTCCCGTTTCTCGGAGATTTGGAGCGAGGGCAGCGAGTGCTCGCGTTGTCCATCGGGATTCTCGGCATCGTCGTCGTGAAGAACCTGGTCGGATACGCCGCGGTACGCGTTGCGGGGCACCTGCGCCGCGGGATGCTCGTCGAGCTGCGTCGGCTGCTGCTGGATCGGCTGCTGCGCGCGCCCATGTCGATCATCGAGAACAAGACCACGGGTGAGATATCGGGGGCCTTCCTCGTGGAGGCCGGGCGAGCGAACCGCGCCCTCGACTATGCGCTCACCCTCGCGCAGCGGGGGATTGTCGCGGGCGGGTATGCCGTGGCCATCACGCTGATCTCGCTGCGCTTGACCGCGGCGACGCTGCTGCTCGGGGTCCTGCTCGGCTTCGCGAGCGTCGTCCTCAGCCGTCGTTCCCTGAGGATCGGCCGTGATCTCGTCAGCTCGAACGCGGCGCTCGGCCGCGAAGTGAGCGAGTCGGTGGGCGGGCTTCGGGTCGTGCGAGCGACCGCCGGCCAGAGTGCTCGCCATGCGAGCTTCGCCAGAGCGAACGAGGCCCACGCGGACGCCGACATCGCGGCGTCGGTGGCGACCCAGCGCGCCCAGGCGACGACCGAGACGCTGGGGGTCGCGGGCGCCATGGGCCTCACCGCCGCGGCCTATGGCATGTGGATTTCAACGGGCGTGGTCGGCCTATCGCATTTTTTGGCCTTCGGCTTCGGCCTCTTGAGGCTCCTGCCCGCCCTCAACCAGCTGTACGGCATGCACACTGCCGTCACTTCCTTCGCCGGCAGTATGGAGAAAGTGCTCGGGTGGCTCGATCTGCCGTCGTTCCCGGAGCGTCCGTTCGGGAGCCGCACGGACGTCACCGTACGAGAAGGCGTGACCTTCGAAGGGGTGTCGTACCTCTATCCGAACGGGCACCCGGCGCTCAGAGACGTGAGCTTTTCGATCCTGGCCGGGGAAACGGTGGCGATCCTGGGCCCCTCGGGCTCCGGCAAGACGACGCTCGCCAGCCTGCTCTTGAGGCTACGCGAGCCAACGCGGGGTGCCATCCGCTTCGACGGCGTGGACTACTGGGACTTCGCCCCGGAAAGCTTCCACCGAGGTGTCGCGTTCGTGGAGCAAGAGCCATTCATGTTCAACGGCTCCATCGCGGAGAACATTGCGTACGGCGCTCCCTGGGTGGGGACCGCGGAGGTGCGTGACGCGCTTTCGCGAGTTCACATGGACGAGGTCATCGATCGCCTCCCGCAAGGCTTGGACACCATCCTGGGCGAGCGCGGAGCGACGCTCTCCGGTGGGCAGCGCCAGCGGTTGGCGATTGCTCGCGCGATCGTGCGAAACCCCTCGCTGTTGATCCTGGATGAGCCAACGTCTGCCTTGGACGCCGTCACCGAGCAGGAGGTGATGGCGGCCATCGAAGCGGCGAGCGCCCAGCGCACCACCATCATCATCACTCATCGCTTGAGCACCGTGAGCAAGGCTCATCGCGTCGTGAAGCTCAGCGCCGGTGCCGTCGAGGGAGTTACCGTCCGAGACGGCGAGCGTCACGCCGAAGCGGTGTGACCCTTGGGCTCGCCCGCGCGGACCAGGAGCGGACGGCGTGACGCGCGAGTGCATCCGAGCGCCGTCGTGGCGAAGACCAGCCACATCGCCGCCGGCGCGCGGATCTGGCATTTTTGCCACGTGATGGCGGGCGCGCGCATCGGTCGCGGTTCGATGCTCGGCCATGCCTGCTTCGTCGGGCGCGGCGTGACGCTCGGCGAGCGCGTCCGCCTGCAGAATCACGTCAGCGTTTTCGAGGGCGTGCGCATCGACGACGATGTCTTCGTGGGTCCGGGCGCGACGTTTACCAACGTACGCTACCCGCGCGCCTTCGTGTCGCGCCGCGCCGCGGAACTGAGCGGGAAGGGCGCCTTCGAGACGACTCGTGTCCATCGCGGCGCCACGATCGGCGCGAACGCGACGATCGTCGCCGGGGTCGAGCTTGGCGACTATTGCCTGGTCGGCGCGGGAGCCGTCGTCACGCGGGACGTCCCCGACTTCGCCCTGGTGGTCGGCGTGCCGGCGCGTCGCGTCGGATGGGTGAGCCGAGTCGGCGAGCCACTCGTCTTCCGGGGTGGGCGCGCCACTTGCTCTGCCACGGGCGAACGGTACGTCTTGCGGGCGGGTGCCGTGGCGCCCGCGCCCGGTACTTTGCGGCCCGCGCCGAAGGGCCCTAAGCGCGCTGCGAAAGGAGCGCGCGGTACACGTCGCTGAGCTCTGCGCCGAGCCGTCGTCGATCGAAGCGGGCGCAGGCTGCCTCCCGGGCTCGCGCACCGAGGCGCGCCCGCAAGGCCGGGTCGCGCGAAAGCTCGAGCACGGCGCGTGCGAGGTCCGCCTCGTCACCCGGGCGGTGGAACAGGCCCGTGATCCCCTCGTCGATCAGCTCGGCTGCGCCGCCGGCGCGTGCCGCCAAAACGGCGCGTCCCGTTGCCATCCCTTCGACGATCGTCCGTCCGAACGGCTCCGGACGAGTGCTCGCATGGACGACCACGTCCAGACCACGGTAGATGCGCGCCGGGTCGCGCTGGAACGGCACGAGCCCCACCACGCGCTCGAGCCCGGCTCGCTGAATTTCCCCGCGCAGCTGCTCCCGCGTGATCTCCGATCCGGCCGTGGCATAGATGGGCCCGCCGATGACGTAGAAGCGGAGCGCCAGGTCGGGCGCCGCCCGCACGACCTCTGCCATCGCGCGCACGAAGGTCACTTGCCCCTTCCACCACGCGTAGGTTGCCACCATGCCGATGACGACCGCGTCCGGCGCTGGCGGCTCGAGGGCCGCGAGCGTCGCGAGCGGGGAGAGCTCGCGCGGTCCCGGGGAGAACTCGTCGAGGTCGACGCCGTTGTAGACCACGCGCGTGTGGACGCCTGGTGCAAGCGCCTTGGCGTCGCGCTCCACGGCGCGAGAATTGGTGATGAGCATGACCCGCCGGGTCGCGAACAGGCGAAGAGCGTGGCGGGTGAGCGGGCGTTCGCTCGGGAAGTCGCGCAGATGCACGACGTGCGGGAGCTCTGGCAACGCCAGCCGGCACAACAGATGGGCCTTCATCCCGTTCGTATGAACCAGCGCGGGGCCGATGGCGCGGACGCGCCGCCGCAAGCCAAGCACGAAACCCGGGGCCGCCCGGCCGAGCGCCGCCACGGCGCTCATGGCGCGCCCCACGCTGCGGTGTCCCGCCGTGGACTCACCGAGCGCCGCGAGCGCAGGCGGCAGCTCGAAGAGCTCGGTGCGAATCCCTAACGCTCGGGCGCGGACCAACAGCTCACCGTCGGCGAGGGCGAGCAGGGTCGGCTCGATGGTGGGGTCGGCGTCGCCTAGCACCGCGAGCGCATCCAGCAGGCTACGTTCGGAGCCGCCGAGCGCCGCGTGCGGATTGATGAACAGGACGCGCAGGGAACCCGGGATCTAGCGCGGCCCGCCCCGTTCGAGCAAGCCCCTCCACCCCTTCCAGCGGGTAGACGGTGAGCGTGGTAAGCCTTTCACGTGGACGACGGGCCAGCGACCGCGGCCGAACGCGCGCTCGGAACCTGTGGCGCGAGCAACCGCGCCATTCACGCCATGGTGCGACGGGCGCTCCTTTCACGCGGCGTTTCTGGGGGAACCCTGCTCGACGTGGGCTGCGGTCGTGGAGACCTTCGGCGCGCTCTCGCGGATGCGGCATTCGACTATGTCGGCGCCGACGTCAGTCGCTACCCTGGCTACCCGGACTCGCTCGCGTTCGTCCCCATCAATCTCGATCGGGGCGGCGTAGCGCTTCCGGATGCCACCGCCAACGTCGTCGCGTGCGTCGAGACGATCGAGCACGTCGAGAACCCGCGCTCGCTCCTGCGCGAGCTCGTGCGCCTCGCGAAGCCGGGTGGTTGGTTGCTCGTCACGACACCCAATCAGCTCAGCGTGTCCGCGAAGCTCGCGCTGGTGGTCAAGAATCAGTTTCCCGCCTTCCAAGAAGCACCGGGGCTCTATCCGGCGCACATCACGGCACTCCTGGAGAGCGACCTCGTGCGCATGGCGACCGAGTGTCGCCTGGACGAAGTTTGCATCGAGTTCAGCGGCTCCGGGCGCGTCCCGCTGAGCGCTCGGCATTGGCCGCGGCCCTTGCGGCGCCCGCGGGGCGTGATCGGTCGTGCCTTCAGCGACAACGTGCTCCTGTGCGCGCGGCGACCCGGCGAAGGGTCGTCGCGCACTCCCTGAATGGCGGCCGCGGTTCGCAAGAACGCGACGAAACCACGCTGCTGTTTCGCGCTCAGCGCGGCACGATGAAGCTGAGCTCGGTGCCGGCTGCGTACGCGTAGCTCACGAAACGATCGAAGCCATCGACGAGCACGCCGATCTTCCGATCCGATTCGATGATGTGGACCCCATCGTTCTGGAAGCCGGGCGACAGGTCGTCGGGTGCGGGGCGCGTGGGATCGATGATCGGTGCCCCGAGCTCGCAGGTGGTAACGACGTAGTTTTCCGAAGCCGTGAGCGGTAGCTCGAGGCTCCCGGCCGGCGCGGTCACGCAGCGGGACAGCGCTTCGAGCGGCTGCCCGTCGAACACGATCACGGCGTGCTCCGGTGCGGCGATGCGCACGAAGTCGAACGCGTACTTGTCCGGCGTGAGAAACACGTACGTCGAGCGAAACTGCTCGATCGGTGGAATCACGAGCATGCTCGGATCGCCCCCCGGCAGCGCGGACGGGACCCCGGCCGCCTGTTGGCTCGCCGAGACGCTCATCAGCATCACGGGCTGATCGCTCTTCAGCGCAAAGGAGCTCGAGCTGGCGATGTCGACGAAATCACCCCGGTGCTCGAGGTCACGCGGCGCCAGCTCGGCAAGGGATGTCGCAAGGTGGGCGCCCGCGTCCGTCGTGGCGATCACGCGAAACGTGTCGGGCTCGTCTGCCACGCCCACGGGAGCACCCGCTGCCGCGAGCGCGACGGTGCGGCTCGGTGTCACCGCGGCGATGAACGTGCGACCCGCCGTGCGCAGGTGATCGAGCTGCTCCTCGAGGTGGTCCGCGCAGCACGCCCTGTCGCTCAGCGTCTGGAAGTAGGGCGCGTCGCTCGCCTCGCTCCCCGAAAATGCGATCACGGGTCCGTTCGCCGAGACGACGCTGCCGGTGAAGTCGGCGTTGAAGCCGTCGGTCTCCAGGTTGAGCACGTCGAACGCCGACAGCGTCACCTCGAGCTCTTCGCCCGGCCGCGTCTCCGGAATGCCGGGTGCGCCCAGGATGCGCGTGGTGGGTCGCACGCGGACCGTCGTGCCGGAACGCGTGCCGACGAGCGTGAGAAAGGCGCGCAGATTGATGGGGTTTTGCGCGTTGAAGTTGGTGCGCGGATCGTCGGTGACGGCGATGGTCTGTGGCCAACCGAGCACGACGTACGCATCGAGCATCTCGTCGCTGTCGGGCTCGACGGCTTCGGTCGGCTTGAGGAGCGATGCGTCGTTCGAGAAAACGCCCACGTTGGACAGCGGGTTGAACTGATAGGTCACGACGGGGAACGTAGAGCGCACGCGGTAAGCGGTGCGCGTCAGCGCCGTGCCGGTCCCGGTGTTGAATGTGCCCGGGCTCGAGCCGTCAACCTCCCGCGGCCCGAGCTTGAACGTGCGCAGGCTACGCGGGGGAATGGCGGCGCTCGCCACCTCGATCGGCGCGTTTTGCTCGCCCGGCTCCGTGTCGTCTTGCTCGATCGTGACGAGTGCCGTCACGTCGGGCTGCGCGTTGCTGACCACCACGGCGTATTGCTGGGAGGCGGCGTTCAGCGTGTCGTCGATGTCGGCA
This sequence comes from uncultured delta proteobacterium, assembly GCA_963841435.1. Classification (GTDB taxonomy): domain Bacteria; phylum Myxococcota_A; class Polyangia; order Polyangiales; family Polyangiaceae; genus PMG-095. The sequence goes on along the minus strand of CAWJCS010000006.1, from coordinate 1,836,977 downwards.
TTGTCCAGATCCGCGGCCCAGTACTCGCAGCCGACGTTGCTTCTCTCGCGCGCGGCGACGGCACACAGGTTCTGACAGTCGCCCTCGCGGCAGGCTTGGCCGGAGCTCTCGTCGCAGGTGCCCGTGTGGTCGAGCCCACTGCCGTCGCTGCGGCACTCGAGCGTATCGGCGCCGTCACAGCGCTTTTGGCCCGGAACACAGTGCGCGCACGCGCCGAGCGACGCGGCGCACACGAGACCTTGCTTCGCGCAGTCGGCCACCGCGGTCCACACGGCGCCGTCGACGGCGTCCGCGCAGCGCTCGAGGATCTTGGTGCAACGGTACGTGCCCACCTGACAGTCGCCGGGCGGTGCATAGAGCCAGCGATCACCTCGGTCGAAGCTGCAAGCGCCGATCGAAGCGCCACTCCAAACGAAGAGCGCGAGGGCCGCGGCGGCCCGGGCTGTATCGCGTCTCGGCATGGGTCGTCGCGGCGCGTGGCCCCTCAGTAGCTGGCGAAAAACACGTCCTGTGCGTAGGCTCGCCAGCCACGCGGCTCGAGTTCCCGGTTACGCAGGGCACCGTAGTAAAAATCGTCGACGAGCGCGGCGCTCACCGCGAGCGTGATGGGCCCCTTCGGCAACCCGACATCGCCCTTCACGAGCCGGAGATCGGGCACGCGTAGCTCGTCGGGGGCTCCGGGTGCGACGATGCGCCAGGTGACGAGCCCATCGCCGCTCGCGACGTCAACGACGCTGAGCGACGCCTGCGGTCCGCCGGGCTCTCGTGAAAGCGCGATGGTCGTTCCGTCCCAGAGCGTGCCACTCGCCGGCGAGCCGATGCTCGGTAGCTCGAGGAAGGCGCCGACCCCGATGGGCACGCTGTCCGTCACCGTCGCGAACAGTCCGACTCGCGAAAGGGGCATGCCGCCCGCGTCGCCCGTGACGGCGCTCGCCGTCGCGACGTAGCGGCTCCCGGCGAGTGTCCCGACGAGCGGTGGGACGCCCACGAAGTCGAAGGGCTCGCTGCGCGGTAGGAGGCCAGTGAGCTTGCCGTTCGGGAGCAGCACGTAGCCTTCGCTGCCGATCTGCACCGCCAGGGTCGCCTGCATGCGGTCCGGGCCGCGGGGCGTCGGCTTCGGGCCGGTCGCGTCCAGACGCAGCGCATGATCGAGTGGGACATCGACCTGTACGTACACGTCCGTGTGGGTTTCCGAGGCGCCGACGGCGACGCCGCGGGTCAACCCCATGGCGTAGGGCGTGAACACGTAGGGCGATCGCGAGCGATCTTCGATGCCGGCGAGCGCGTAGAGCGTGAAATTGCCGGGGCTCGTCGAGAAGTAGAAATTGTATCCGATGTCACCCCCCGAATCCGGGGTGACCGCGTTCACCGCGCTCGGCAGCGAGAACTCGTCGGTGGCGCGGCTCGACAGGCGGAACAGATACGCGACCTGCTTCTCGTTGTCGCCGCGCGGTGTCGGCACGTTGGCCCAGCCATTTTTGCGCAGCTCTCCGTCGAGCGGCCACACGACTTGGCCCGTGACGCTGGCGCCGTGCCCCGGATTGCCACCGCCGCTCGGCGGGTCGCCCGGGTTGGCACAGACTGGTGAGAGCACGGGTGCGAGGAAGACGGTGACCTTCTGGACCGGCACGTCGACGAACGTGACGGGCTGGAAGCAGTGCTTGGCGACCGTGACCGTCGCGGCGGAACCGAGCTTCGAGCTCGTGACCACGGCGGTGCCGAAGCCGTCGGTCTGGGCGGTCAGCAGGCTTTGCGCGTCATCGCCCACGAGCACCGTGGCGTTCGGGACGGCGTTGCCGGTGAGGTCGTCGAGCACGAGCACGTCGAGCTCGCCGCCCAGCGCGGGGCCGCTCAGCCCTCCGCGAAACCCGTCGTCCGAGACCACGTAGGTGAAGGCATCGAGCACGTCGATGGTTTCGCTGCCGCCCGACACCGTGGCGCGGACGCCCTTCGTGCCGGGCGTGCCGGGCGGCGTGCGGCAGCTGATCTCGGTGGCGCTCGTGACGTCAACTATTTCGCAGGGCTCGCGGTCCACGTCGATGGTCGTGTCTTCGTCGAACAGCGGCTGCTTCGAGCGGACCGTGACGACGGTGCCGCCCGCGGTCGGGCCCGTCGTCGGCTCGAGGTAGAAGTCGTCGAAAGTGAAGCCGCCTGCCATGAGCGCGCGCGTCGAACTCGTCGTCGGCGTTCTGAACGGCGAGGTCGACCGCGCCCGGTGAGCCGCTCGGCGTGGTCACCTGGATGCGCTGCGTGTCGAGCACGATGCGATCCCCCTCGGGAACTTCCGTGTCACCGAACCACACGCGCGCGTTGCTGGCGAAGCCGTTACCACGCACGATGACGAGGGTGCCGCCCGAGAACGGACCGTGCGGCGGGTCGACTCCCAGCACGGCGTGGGGTCGAACCTCGGGCGCGTCCCCCTGGCCGATGCCACCTTCGACCTCGATGGGATCGGGCGTGCCGCCGTCGTCGGTGGCGGGGGCGAGCCGGCGAGTGCGCGTCGGGAGACACGCGCTCGCGACGAGCAGGACCACCAAGCCCGAAAGTCGCACGTTCCGATCGTAGGCCCGGAGCCTGGGGTCGGCAACCCACGCCGGGCGCTTCCGTGGCGTTCACGGGCGCCTCGAGCGAGCCTCGAGCTCCCGGCTGGCGGCCATGAGCACCTCGGCGAGGTCGCGCTGTGGCGCCCGGAGCAACTTGGGCAAGAGCGCCGTGTAGACGAAGGTGACGCCGCGCAGGCGCGCGGCGCTTCGGGTCCGCGCCGCGTTGATCGCGTCGAGTAGCAGCATGGAGCGCGCGAAGCGCCGGATCTTTCGTGCGGCGAGCTCCTCGTGGGATGGGCACCACTTGCGGACCAAGTAAGCGTAGTTGAGGAGCCAGGCGCCGCGCGTCAAGAATCCTCGACGCTCCCCGCCGCCGGGGCGCGCCGCCTCGACATGACAGACGAGGCGCGCGTCGAGCTCGGCCAGCACGCCGATGCCGCCGAGATTCCACGCGGCGTCGCGATCTTCGTGGGCATTGAGCAGCAACGCGCCGTCGAACGGTCGCTTCAGCACGGCCGCACGGCGCGCCGTGATGCGGGCACCGTGCAAATCCATGACTCGATGCGCCCCGGCCGGCAGCTCCGGCGTGGGGATCGACGGCCGTTCCACGAACTCGGGGTGAAACGAGCCCTTGAGCCAGCGGCTTGCTCGCGCCGCGAGCGGGAGTAACCCACTCGGGGGCTCCGCGGGCTCGCTCTCGGACCGGAGCTCGTCGGGAGGGAGCGCGTGCAGGCTGGCCATCACGGCGACCACGGACTCGCAGCCCGGTCGCTCGTACACTTCCATGATTTTTTCGGCACAATCCGGATACATCAGCGAGTCGTCGTCGATCATGAACAGAACGTCGGCGGTTGCCAGCCGCACGGCTTCGTTGCGCTTGCCCGGTTGGTTCGGCGCGACGCCGAGCGCGTACTCGAAACGTACTTCGGGGGCACGGGCGCGCACGATCTCGGCGACATGTCGGCGGTTCTCGTCGAAGTCCGGGCTCGTGTCGACGATGACGATCTCGGAGGGGGCGCGCGTCTGCGACAGCGCCTGCGTGACGCAGCGACCGAGGAGCTCGCGACGCTGGTACGTGGTGACGCAGAGTCCCCAACTGAGCCGCGGGCTCATGGTGCCTGCCCCGGGCTAACGCCCTTCGGTGCGACGGTGTAGAGATAGAACGTTTCGTCGGCGACACGCCAGGGCTTGCCCGTCGTGTGGTAGGCGAGCCTGAGCCCCCGTGTTGGGGCGTCCGGGACCGGCGCGTTGAACAGCAAAAGCCAGCGCTCGGCGCGAAAGCGCGGATGGCTGCGCTCGAGCGCCGCGAGCGCCTGCTCTTGCGAGACGGCGAGCCCCTCGGCGTAGCGTCGGTCCCAAAGCATGTGGGTGCCGAAGCTCCCGAGCGCCGGGTAGAAGAAGCGCACGCCGGGCAAGTACGGGAGCACGGCTTCCGCGGCGTAGGCCGGGTGCGCCGCGATGGAGCGCGTGCCGAGGCCCGAGTCGGCGAGGTAGCGGCCCATCTCCTCCGCGTCCGAGTACTTGTCGCGAAGCTCGCGCGGGAAGATCGAAGCCATCGAAAAGGCCACCGTGATCGAAAGGCAGGCGAAGAGCAGCCAGTAGCACGGTCGGCGTGCGGCTTCGGCAAAGCGCACGCGGCGTCCGGGCGCTCGCGTCACCTTGGAATCCTCCGACTCGGCAAGCCACAGCGCCGTCAGCAGCGTGACCAGCAAGAGCCCGTAGTGACGGTCGCCGCCGACGTGCTTGAAGACGAAGATGTACGTGAGCGCAGCCATGCCGAGAGCGAGGAAGGCAAGGGCTCGAAGGCTCCGCGCGACCCGCACGACGGCGGCGGCCCAAAGAAGCACGGCGAGGGGACCGAGCCAGACGGGGACACCCTCGGGGAACACCGCCCGCACCGGTCCGAACAGCCGCCGGGGCACGAAGATCATGAGGAACGTTTCCGGAAACTGCCCGCCAGGCCTCGGGACGAGCTGATAGAGCGAAAACAGCATGCCCGCGGCCGCGACGGCGAGCCCGCACGCGGCTGGCATCGAGATCGACGGGAGCGATTGGCCCTCGGGGCGAGCGGCGAACAGATCCCAGAGCCACACCGCTGCGAGCGCGCCGCCCAGAAACAGGAAGTGTGCGCTCACGTTCGCGAGCAGGGCGAGCAACGACCCGTAAACCAGCGGGCGAGCGAGCTTTCGGCGGTCCCAGGCGGCTGCCGCGAAAAGAAGCAAGATGCCGAGGCTGTAGTTTCGCGCCACGACGGCATACTCGAATGCAAAGTAGTAACCGAAGAGCAGCGGGAGCTTGAGCCCGAGCGGGAACGGCGCAAAGGCGAGCAAGAGCCCCGCCGCGCCGAGCGCGAAGCCGAGGTTCAACGCGCTCTGGGTCGCGAAGGGGAACCCGGCCTTCGCGAACGGCATCTGCGCGAAGTACCAGAGGCACGGCGTGCCCGAGTGGCCCGCGAGGCGAATCACTTCGAGCGGTGACGCGTCTCGCGAAACGAGCCAGGCGTCGGCCTCGTCGCGCCACGGCTCGTGATGGATGGCGAGGATCACCGTGAGCGCCGCGTAAAGGGCGAACCAGGCGCCGAGGATGCGCGCCTCGCGCGTCGAGCTCGTCACGCCCCGGTCATAGCCCGACCACGCCCGGAACGGGCGTCGCGGCGCGCAGGTCGAGCGCGCCGAGCAGCTCGAGCGCGATCCGCTTGCGCGGCCCCTCGTCACCGGCGGGGCCGACGCAGGCTGGGCAGCCGGCCGAGCAGCGACAGGACTCGATGAGCAGTCGTGTGCGGTCGACGAGCTCGGCGGCGCGCTCGTGGACGCGCTCCGCGAGCCCGACGCCACCCGGGATCGAGTCGAACAAGAACAGCGTGGGGTCGAAGCCGCCCGTGCGGCGTGCGAACGGATCGCGACCGGGCGCCGCGCCATCGCCGTCACCGTCACCCAGCGTGCGTCCGAGGTCACGCGGGTCGCACATCAGCGCGAGCGCGGCGATCGTCTCGAGCGCCACGCCGATGCCTCTGAGCGCGTCGATGAGCAGTGCACGCGGTACGCCGAGCGTCTCGAGCACGCTTTCCGGTACCGTGAGCCAGAAGCTCGTCGTGTGCATCTGCATCTCGGGCAGGTGCACGTCGCCGTAGCCCGCGTTCTCGTGCGTGAAGAATTTGATCTTCTTGTAGCCGGTGACCTTCTCGACGACCTTGACGTCGCCGAACCCGATGCGCGCGCGACCGAGCGTGCCGAGCGTCCGCTCTTCGATGACCGACACGGTGCGGTAAGTGAGCGCGGTCGTGAAATAGTCCGGCTCGACCTTCTTGACGAACGCCTTGTGATTCTCGAAGTCGAGCCGCTCCACCTGATACTGCTCGGCGTCGTGCTGGTAGATGGCTTGCTCGTGCAACATGGTGTGCGTCGCGCGAAAATCGAGCTCCGCGAGCGACCGCCCCGTCCCCGTGTCGATGATCACGAAGTTGTCCCAGCCGATCGAGCGAAGGGAGACATTGCTCGCCGGAAACGCTTCGCCGGACCAGAAGTAGCGGTCGCCGCTCCTGTGGACGAGGCCGTGGCCCTCGAGATAGTCGAGCGCGTCCCGCGTGCCGCCGGCGTCGAGCCCGAGGTAGCTCTCGCCGGCGGCCGGCGCGGGGTCGGACGGCCGCCGCCCCGCGCTCGAGAGCTCGAAGGGGGCCTCGAACGCCGCACACTTGAGGTGCTGGATGAGGATCTCCGTGTTCTTCGGGTCGACGCGGGCTTCCTCCGCGGGTGCGTCGAACAAGAACGCCGGCTCGCGCGCTAGGAATTGATCGAGCGGGTCGCTCGTGCAAACGAGCACGGCGACGCTCCGCTCGCCGCGCCGCCCCGCACGACCGAAGCGCTGCCAGGTGCCGGCGACGGAGCCCGGGTACCCGGCGCACACGACGGCGTCGAGATCACCGATGTCGATGCCTAGCTCGAGCGCGTTCGTGGCGACCACGCAGAGGATCTCGCCCTCGCGCAGGCCGGCTTCGACGCGTCGGCGTGTCTCGGGCAGGTAGCCGCCGCGGTAGCCCATGATCGCGTCGGGGGGCACCTCGCCCTGCAGGCTTTCGCGCAGGTACTTCAGCATGACCTCGACCGAATTTCGTGACGGGCCGAACAGGATCGTCGGGACGCGGGCGGCCACGAGGTCGCGCGCGAGCGCGACCGCCTCTTTGAGCGAGCTCTTCCGCACGCCGAGCTCTTCGTTCACGACGGGCGGGTTGTAGAGGTACACCTCACGCGCGGCGCGCGGCGCCCCGGAGCGATCCACGAGCGTGATGGCCTCGGCTGGCTCGCCGAACAGGCGCGCCGCGTGCTCGCGCGGGTTGCCGATGGTGGCCGTCGCGGCGATGAACACCGGGTTTGCGCCGTGAAAGCGCGCGATGCGGCGCAGCCGCGCCACGACGTGCGCCATGTGCGAGCCGAACACGCCCCGGTAGGTGTGAAGCTCGTCGAGCACGACGTATCTGAGGCCCTGGAACAGCGCGGCCCAGCGCGCGTGGCTCGGTAGGATCCCCGCGTGGAGCATGTCGGGATTCGTGAGCACGATGCGCGAGCGCTCGCGTGCGGCGCGGCGCGCGTCGCCCGGCGTGTCGCCGTCGAACACCGCGGCGGGAAGCGCGATCTCGGCTTCCTTCACGAGCTCGAGCAGCGAAAATTCCTGGTCGCGCGAGAGCGCCTTGGTCGGATAGAGATAGAGCGCCGTGGCGTCGGGATCGCGTGCGAGCGCGTCGAGCACGGGGAGGTGGAAGCACAGGCTTTTGCCGCTCGCCGTGGGCGTCGCGATGACGACGTGCCGGCCCGAGCGTGCCGCGTCGATCGCCTTGCGCTGGTGGCTGTAGAGCGAAGTGATGCCGCGCCCGTGGAGCGCCCGGACGAGACCCGGTGTGAGGTCTCCGGGCAACGACGCGCTTTCGGGCTCCTCGGCCGGCAGATGGCGCTCCGCCGCGAGGCAGCGCTTCACGGCGCCGGACGCCTGCCACGCCTCGATGACGGCGCCGAGGCCACGGGCGTGGGACCATGGAGCCTGAGGCATCGCCGGATACTAAACGGATGCTCCGTACTCTGTCACCCGGGCCGCGGGCCGGCGCTGGGAAGCCAGGGTGAAATCGGGGGGAATCGGGTTCCGGCCAGGGGCGTTCAGGGGGCGAGGCCGCCGGGATGAAGCGCCCGTCGGGCGACGAACTCGACCGACCCATCGAGAGTATCGTAGGAATCCCCGCCGATGAGTGAGCTCGAGCGACCCCCGGTCGCAGACCCAACGACCCCCGCCGTGCCGAGCAGGCCTCCCGAGCCCGGCAGGCCCACGTTTCTCTTCTTCGGCGTTGTCGCCGCGATCTCGTTGCTCGCCGATGTTGCGACCAAGGCGTGGGCCGAGATCGTGCTCTCGAATCGTCCCTTCGATGACCCGGCGATCGACATCGTCAAGAAGCACCTCACGCTCACTATCGCGTACAACAAAGGTGGGGCCTGGGGCCTCTTGCAGGACGCGAACGAGACGGTGCGGCGCCCGTTCTTCTTCGCTGTGAGCGTGCTCGCCGTTCTTTTCATCGTGTCGCTCTACTCCAAGCTCGGCAAGGGGCAGCGGGCACTCACGTGGGGGTTGCCCCTCGTGCTCGGCGGAGCGCTCGGGAACCTCTCGGATCGCGTCACCCGCAGCAGCGTCATCGATTTCATCGATTATCGCGCCGACTGGGTGCTCTCGATGAACCGGCTCATCGCACGCGCTGTGCCGGGCTGGGGGCTCACCGACCACTGGCCGACCTTCAACGTGGCCGACATCGCCATCTGCCTGGGTGTCGGTCTCATGGCGATCGACATGTTCACGTCGCGCCGCGGACCGGAGCGCTCGATCCCGCCCGGCCCGCCCGAACAGCCGCCACCGCTCGCGCCCGCCCTCGGCGAGGCGAGCCCTCCATCGCTGAGTCCGCCTTCAGGCTGAGCCATGCACGGGCGCCTCTTTCAGTTCGAGCTCCCCTTCCTGGAAGGGCTCGTCATGCCTTTCCCGAGCTACTTCGTGCTCCTGCTCGCGGGCTTTCTGATGGCGACGGTGATGGGCGCCATCTGGGCGCGGCGCATCGGTCAAAACCCGGACGTTATCGTCGATCTCGGTCTCGCCATGGTGCTCGCTGGCATAGCGGGCGGGCGACTGTTGCACGTCTTCGCCGACGGCTACTTCTGGGATTACGTGCACCTCTGCACGGATCCCTCTCAGGTTCAGTGGCACGTCTCTCGCCAGCAATGCCTGAGCCCCGAATACGGTGGCGCCTGGGACTTCGCGCATCAGGTCTGTCGCCCCACGGCGCGCGACTGCTTCGCGTGGGCGAAATTCTACGCGGGCGGGCTCGCGTACTACGGCGGGTTTGCCGCGGCCTCGCTCGCTGCCTGGTACTTGCTCCGCGCCGATCGCTTTCCGTTTTGGAAGGCGGCCGACATGGCTGGGATGGTGGTCCCCATTGGCCTCGGCTTCGGACGGCTCGGGTGCCTGGCCGCCGGCTGCTGTTTCGGCAAACCGTGGCATTCCGACTGGGCCGTCGTCTTCCCGTCGGGCAGCCCCGCGAGCGAGGCCGAAGCCAAGCTCGGGCTCCTGCCGAGCACGATGCACGAATCGCTCGCCGTGCACCCCACGCAGCTTTACGAGTCGGCCGCCTCGTTCGCGATCGCCGCGTTCCTCATCCTGTATCTGCACGGCAAAAAGCGCTACGACGGCCAGGTTTTCGCGGCGTTCGTCGCGCTCTACGCCGCCGCGCGCTTCGTGATCGAAATGGTGCGTGCCGACGACCGAGGCTCACTCCTGGGGCTCAGCACCTCGCAGCTGCTCGGGCTGGCATTGCTCGCGGTCGCGTACCGCATCCACCAGCAGCGCAGCGCGCGCGTCACCCGACTGCTCGAAGCGCCCGCGTCGTGACGGCCCGCGGGGGTGGCGGCGACCGGCACGGGTCTGGTTGCCAACGTCCCGGCGAGCCCCAGGCCGGGCAGCCTCCGAGGGGGCCCCGGCTTGCGCCGCAGAGCGCGTTCCGATAACGAGCGCCCCATGGCGACGCTCATCGATGGCAAGGCGGTGGCGCAGGCTCTACGCACCGAGGTGGCGTCCGCTGCGGCGCGCTTCAAGGAGGTGCACGGCCGAGCGCCCGGGCTTCGCGTCGTGCTCGCCGGCGACGACGGTGCCTCGGCGGTGTACGTGCGCGGCAAGGAAAAGGCCGCGGCCGAAGCGGGCATCGACGGCCAGGTGCACCGCCTGCCGGCGAGCGTGTCCGAGGACGAGCTCCTCGGCCTCGTGCGCGAGCTCAACGCCGACGATGGCGTCGATGGCATTCTCGTCCAGTTGCCGCTGCCTTTCGGGGTGCGCGCGGAGCTCGTGCTCGCCTCGATCGACCCCAAGAAGGACGTTGACGGCTTTCATGCCGTCAACGTCGGCGCGCTGTGGTCGGGCGTCCCCGGGCTCGTGCCCTGCACGCCGCGCGGCTGCCTCGCGCTGCTCGACCACGCCGGCGTGGCTCTCGCGGGGGCCCGCGCGCTCGTCCTCGGACGCTCCAACATCGTGGGCAAGCCGGTCGCGGCGCTCTTGCTCGCGCGGAACGCCACGGTGACGATGGCGCACTCCAGGAGCCGTGATCTCGAAGGGTTGTGCCGCGAGGCGGACGTGCTCGTCGCGGCGGTCGGCCGCGCCAAGATGATTCCGGGGTCGTTTCTCAAGCCGGGCGCCGCCGTGATCGACGTCGGCATGAACCGGGACGAGAACAACAAGCTGTGCGGCGACGTTGACTTCGAGTCCGCTTTGAAGGTGGCGGGCGCGATCACACCCGTGCCGGGCGGCGTGGGGCCGATGACGATCGCCATGCTGCTCGACAACACGCTCCGCGCCGCCCAGGCGCGTTTGGCCTGACGCGGCGAAGCGCTCTCCTCAGGCCGGTCTCGGATACCGATCGGCTGGGATGCCGACGCGTGACAGCACCTCGTCGAGCGCCTCGTCGGCCCGCTGCACGAGCTCGGCCCGTGTTCCAGTGTTGTCGATGACGATGTCGGCCGCCGCGACCTTCTCGCGGAGCGGCAGCTGCGCTCCGAGGCGCGCCCGCGCGTCGTCTTCGCCGCGACCGTCTCGCGCCGCCGCACGACGGATCTGCTCGCTCGGCAATGCGGACACCACCACCAGAGGCCGGAGCTCGTCCGCGTGGCCCACCTCCACGAGCAGCGGCGCCTCGTAGCAGGCGAGGGGCTCACCGCGAGCCGCGAGCTCCGCCGTGCGTGCAACCATGAGGTCGTGGATGCGCGGGTGCAGCAGCGCTTCCAGACGACGCCGCGCGTCCTTGTCTCCGAAGACCCTCGCGCCGAGCGCCGAGCGATCGAGGCTACCGTCGGCGGCGAGCACCGCGGTGCCGAATTCGGCGGTGATGGCTCGGAGCCCTTCGCTCGCGGGGGTGACGATCTCACGGGCGAGCGCGTCGGCGTCGATCACGGTCACACCGCGCTCGCGGAAGCGTGCCGCCACACTGCTCTTGCCGGACGCGAGACCCCCCGTGAGCCCGAAGACGTGCACGCGGCAAGCGTATCCCGTTTCGGCCGGGGCCGCCCTTGGCGGAGGCCGGGCGCCGTGGCAACGTCCGCGCGCTTTGACAGCGCTTCGCACTCTGGCCGCCGCGGGCGCGCTCGCGGCGGTCTCGGTCGCGCGCCCGGCCCGCGCCGCCGAGCCGGCGCCCCTTTCCGCGCCGGTCGCCGAGCCCCCGCGTGGCCCCGCCGCCATGGTGACGGGGCTCCTCGTCGCGGGGGTGTCGATGGGCGTCGGTGCGACGCTGCTCACGACCGAGCCGACGCTCGCCGAGAAGCACGCGGGACTCTTCGCCATGCACACCGGACTCACGCTCGCGCCGTTCGCGGCCCACGCCGTCACGGGCGAGTGGGGGCGTGGGGCGCTGTTCTCCATTCCGCCCGCGCTTGGAGGTCTCGGCATGCTGGCCCTGCTCAGCGCGCGTCCCGAAGCGCCCATCCGCGGCAAGCACAAGAGTCAGCGCATCTACCCGGTGCTCATTAGCGTCAGCGTCGTCGGCAGCGCCATCGGCATCTTCGATGCCGCGCTCGCCGATCGTCGACGCCGCCGCGGTCCCGACGTCCGGGTCGAGGCCGCGTGCTCGAGCGCCTTTTGCGGCGCCTTCGTCGGGGGCACGCTATGACCGGCGCGGGGCGCGTTGCCTCGCCGCGCGGCGGGCGAGCCGGGCCCGACCTCGCTCCGATCCGGGGGCGCGCCCGTGACTTCGTGCTCCGCGGCACCAGCGCCCTTTTGCTCGCGGCCCTTTCACTCTCGCTCGGCGCGTGCGCCGTCGTGCCCCAAAACCGCCGCGCGCACTTCGCGGAGCCCATGCTCGACCGCCCCGACGAACCGCTCGACCGTCACCGTCAACGCAAGCTCTACACGACCAGGGAGGCCGCCGCGGGCGGGGACGGCAAGCCGGCGGGCGGCGGCTGCAGCTGCCAGTGATCGCGAGCCGACTCTTCCAGCGCGTGCTTTTCGCGGGGTGTCTCGGCGCGACGTTGCTTTTTGCCGTGAAGCTTGCGGGCGCGAGCGAGGGAGAGTTCACCGATGCCGAGGTGCTCGGCAACGCCTCGGACGTCGCCGTGGAGCTCGCGGCGACGCGCATCACCGCGTACGACCAGACGGGCCACGGCTACCAATCTCAGGCGGGCCCGCTCGCGGGCCCGGGCTCGGAGACGCTGCACGTGCTCCAGGCGCAAGGCGAGATCGACGTGCGCCAGGGCGACGCGCTCGAGCACCGCTTGTGGATCCCGGTTGACGTCGTCACGAGCGCCTCGGCGAACGCGAGCGACCGATACTACGGTAACCCCGACGTCGTCAGCACGGCGTCCGCCCAGAACATCGCCAAGGAGATCGGCTATCAGCTCACGGCCCACGCCGATCGCAACACCGCCTGGACGGGTGGCGTGAGCTTTCACCACGAGGAAAACTTCCTCTCGTGGGCGCTTTCGCTCGAGCTCGACCTCGCGCTCGCCGAGGACAATGCGACCTTGAGCCTCGCCGCGAATCAGGTGCTCGACTGGTTCGATGCCTTCTCGCTCGGTGGCGCGCGCAACGGCCGGGCCTCGCGCTCGTCGACGAACCTCAATCTCGGCATCTCGCAGCTGCTCTCGGCGAGCACGCTCTTTTACGCGAGCTACGGCATCACCTTGCAGCGCGGCGAGCTCAGCAACACGTGGAACAGCGTGCCGACGGTTGACGGCCAGCGCATCCGCGAGGTCTTGCCTGGCGAGCGCAACCGCCAGGCGCTCGCGGTGGGGCTCTCGCAATGGCTCCCCTGGGACGGCGCGCTCGCGCTCAGCTACCGCTACTACCGCGACGATTGGGCCGTTCGGGCCCACAGCTTGGAGGCGGAGCTCCGCCAGCGCATCACCCCCGCCTTCTGGGTCGGGGCGCGCTACCGGGCTCATCGGCAGACGGCCGTCGCGTTCTTCACTACCCGGGCGGCCGCCGATGCGACGACCGCCACGGCCGACAGCGACCTCGGTGCGTTTGGGGCGCGCACACTGGGCGGCGAGGCCGAGCTCGTCTTGCCCACGCGGCGCTTCGGTGGGCTTTTCCTCAGCGCCGGCTACGATTGGTACGCGCGCTCGGACCATCTCGTCGTGCGGGTCTTCACATGGGCTTCCGGGTTTCGCTTCTGATCGTCGCCGTGCTCGCGGGTTGCGCGGCACAGCCTCCGGCGGCGCCCGTGGCGGCGACCACGGGCCTGCCCGCCGTCGAGGTGCTGAGCCTCGATCGCCAGCCGACCTCGCTTCCCGTGCTCACGCGGGGCAAACCCGCCCTCATCGCCCTCTGGGCAACCTGGTGCGAGTCGTGCGAACGCGAGCTCGGCGCGCTTGATCGGCTCCAGCGCCGCGTCGGGCGCCAGGCGCTCGTCGTGGGCGTGGCGGTCGGTGAGCCCCTCGAAGACGTTAGGGATTTCGTGCGGTCTCGCTCGCTCGGGTACCCCCAGGTCGTTGACGAGAGCTTCCACCTTGCCGACGCGCTCGGCAGCGACCGCGTGCCGACGACCCTCGTGGTTGACCGGCGAGGGGTGGTCCGCCACGCCGGCGGCGCGCTCGACGCTCAGGCCCTCGAGGCCCTGCGTGCCGCCATGCGCGAGTGAGCTTGCTCTTCGCTTTGCATCCGTTCAAATGGGCCGTGGTCATGCCGGCCGAGCTCCGCGCCCCCCGCCCGAGTGCGCTGCTCGTCGCCCTTTCGCTCGCCGCCTCGGCCACCGGCGTTGCCGCCGAGCCGAAGTCGACCGCCGCGCTCGTCGCATCCCGGCGAGGGGTCGTGGCCGAGCCGGGTCCGCCGCCGCGAGAGCGCGCCGAGGAAAAGCGCGCGGAGGTGCGCTGGTCGTTCCACGCGGGGGCCCCGCTCGCGGCTCCTCCGACGATCGCGCCGGACGGTTCGGTCCTCGTCGTCACGATCGATCGCTACCTGCACGCGCTTCGCGCCGATGGGAGCTACCGCTATAGCTTCACGTTGCCCGGTCGCGTCGTCGGCGGCGCGCTCGCGGGCCCCGGCGCGCTCACCGTCGCCGCCGCGGCGCCCAATCGGCTCGTCGCGGTCGATGAAGAGGGTGGGCTCGCCTGGTCGATCAGCGTGGTCGGTGGCATCGGCGCGGCGCCTGTGCTCGACGAACGCGGGCGCATCTGGATCGCCACGCTCGGTAAAACGCTGCTCGGCTTCTCGGCGCGCGGTGCGCTGGTCGCTTTCTCGCGCCTCGGGCCGCCGCCGCTCGCAGGCCCGGTGCCCCTCGCGCGAGGTGGCGTCGCGGCCGCAGGCGCCGACGGCATCGTGCGGCTCGCACGTGGTCCAGGTACGGTTCGCGCGGTGCCGGCCGCGGGGCCGGTCGCGTCGCTCGTCGGCGGGCAGGAGCTCTACGCCCTCGGCGATTTTGGCCTCGAACGCTTCGATCCGGAGCAGAGCGACGAGCTCTGGCGGCGACCGGGCATCGAGCGCGTCGTCTGCACGGGGTCCGAGCTCGTCGTGGTCGAAAAAGGCAGGCTGCAGTGGCTCAGTGTGGCGGGTCGGCCAGGGGCTCGCCTCGAGCTCGCGGGCGGCGCGGGCGCGCCCATGGCTTGCCTCGCTGACGGCACTGTCCTCGCAGCGTTCGCCTCGGGCACGCTGACGCGTCTGGGCAGGGAAGGGGCCGCCGGCGAGATCATCATCCCGGAGGGTGATGTCGCGTCGCTCGTCGCCACGGGGTCGCGTGAGCTCGTGGTCGCGTACCGCTCGGGGCGCGTGGTGGCGCTCGCATGGACCTGAAGCAGAAGCTCGCCGGGCTCCCGCAGCCGCCCGACCGCAGTCGGCTGCTCGGTGAGCTGCGCGAAAAAATGGCGGCGATTCTCGAGCAACCGCTCGCGCCACCGCGACCGCGTGCCGACCCCACGGCGGGGCTCTTGCCCTTCGTTCGCGAGGAAAATGCCCAGGGAACGCTGTATCGGCGCCACCTCGCCCTGGCGCCGTCGCACCACGTGGGGCGCATCCCCGTCGAGGCGGCTGCCTCGGCGCGCGCCGAGCTCATCGCGCTGCTCGCGCTCGACGCCCGGCTCGAAGATTGCCGCCTCGACCGTGCGTTGTTCCTCGACACCGAAACGACGGGTCTCGGCGGCGGCAGCGGCGTGAGCGCGTTTCTCGTCGGCCTCGCGCGCTTCGACGGAGCGGGGCATCTCGAGCTCGACCAAGTGCTGCTCCGAGATCCCGCGGACGAAGCGGCGCTCGTGGCGTTCGTCGCCGAGCGCCTCGCCGAGAGCGAGCTCGTCGTCACTTACAACGGCAAGGCGTTCGACCTGCCGCTGCTCGCGAGCCGCGCCGTGATGACGCGGCAGCCACGGCTGCCGGAGCGCCCGCACCTCGACCTCCTGCACGTCGCCCGTCGCCTGCACAAGGCGCGACTCGGTGCCTGCCGGCTCGTCTCGCTGGAGTCGGAGGTGCTCGGCTTCGAGCGGGGTCCGGACATCGAGGGCGGTGAGATCCCCGCGCGATATGCCCATTTCCTTCGCACGGGTGATGAGGAGGCGCTCGCAGCCGTGGTCGAGCACAACGTGTGGGACCTCGTGAGCATGGCCGCTCTGGTCGGCCTGTACGGCGAGCCGTTCGACCTGCTCCACCCCGACGACCTCGTCGGTCTCGCGCGCACCCTGAAGCGCGCGAAGGCTTACGGCGGCGCCGAAAGGGCGGCCGAGACTGCGCTCGAGCGCGGCGCTGGCCCGAGCGCTCTCCGCGTGCGGGGCGACATCGCCAAGGCGCGTGGTGACCGCGCTCGCGCCCTGTCCGACTTCGAGGCCTTTGCGAGCGAGGTGGACGATCCGGGCGTACGGCTCGAGCTCGCGAAACTCTACGAGCACTTCGTGAAACAGCCCGGCCGGGCACTCGATCTCGTCGCCCTGGGTACGGGTGAGCCGGAGCCGGCGCTCGTCCGTCGCCGCGCCCGCCTGGAACGCAAGCTCGGCCGGGAGCCCGGGGGTCGCTAGTCCCTCCTCCCCGCCGGGCCCTTGGCGCGCGCGGTCCGAAGCTGCCAATCTCCCGGCCCATGGCTTACGACCACCGCGCGATCGAGGAGCGCTGGCGCCGCTACTGGGACGAGCAGGCGACCTTCAAGTCCGTCCGCCGCCCGGGTCACCCGAAGCTCTACGCGCTCGACATGTTCCCCTATCCGTCGGGGTCGGGCCTGCACGTGGGCCACCCGCTCGGCTACCTCGCGACCGACATCCTGGCCCGCAGGCGCAAGATGCAGGGCTACGACGTTTTGCACCCGATGGGCTGGGATGCTTTCGGGCTCCCCGCGGAGCAGCACGCCATCAGGACCGGCGCGCATCCCAAGCAGACCACGCAAGCGAACATCGACGTCTACCGACGACAGCTCAAGGAGCTCGGCTTCGCGTACGACTGGTCGCGCGAGATCAACACGACCGACCCCGGCTACGTGCGCTGGACGCAGTGGATCTTCCTCAAGATGTTCGAGCATGGGCTCGCGTTTCAGGCAGAAATTCCGGTCAATTGGTGCCCCGAGCTCGGAACGGTGCTCGCGAACGAAGAGGTCATCGACGGCAAGAGCGAGGTCGGCGGCTTTCCCGTCGTACGCCAGCCGCTCCGGCAGTGGCAGCTTCGCATCACGGCCTACGCCGATCGCCTCGCCGACGAGCTCGAGGGGCTCGATTGGCCCGAAACACGCCAAAAGCAGCGTGACTGGATTGGTCGCAGCGAGGGCGCCGAGGTCGACTTTCCGATCGTCGGTCGCGACGACAAGCTCAGGGTGTTCACGACGCGGCCCGACACGCTGTTTGGCGCGACCTACATGGTGATCGCGCCCGACCACCCGCTGACGCTCGAGATCACCGTGCCGAGCGAGCGCGCGCGGGTCGAGGCCTACGTGACGGCGGCGGCAAAAAAGAGCGACATGGAGCGCACGGCGCTGAACCGCGAGAAGACCGGCGTTCCGACCGGCGCCCTCGCGAAAAATCCGCTAAATGGCCAGCAAATACCAATATTTACGGCCGACTACGTGCTCGGGGCGTACGGCACGGGCGCCATCATGGCCGTCCCCGCGCACGACGAGCGCGACTTCGAGTTCGCGAAGCGCTTCGACCTGCCCATCGTCGAGGTCGTGAGTCCCGACGGCAAGCTCCACGACGGGCCCACGCAGGCGTACACGGCCGACGGCATCGCCGTGCGCTCGGGTCCGTTCGACGGTCAAAAGACGGGCGAGATGAAGCGCAACATGATCGCGTTTCTCGAGCGCGAGGGCATCGGCACGAAGAAGGTCAACTACAAGCTCCGCGATTGGGTCTTCAGCCGCCAGCGCTATTGGGGCGAGCCGATTCCCATCTACTTTCCGGTCGAAACGGCCGGCGATCCGCGTGAGGGTGCGCCCTTCGCCATCGACTATTCGAAACCGCTCCCGGTGGCTGACGCTGAGCTTCCCGTGCGCCTGCCCGAGCTCGAAGACTACCGCCCCGGCGACCCGCAGGGCCCGTTGGCGCGCGCGCTGTCCTGGCGTTTTTTCCAGCGCGACGGCCGCTGGTTCGCGCGCGAGACCAACACGATGCCCCAATGGGCGGGCTCGTGTTGGTACTACCTCCGGTACCTGGATCCGCACAACGCCGAGCGCCCCTTCTCCGAGCAGAGCTACGACGACTGGATGCCCGTCGACGTGTACGTCGGCGGCTCGGAGCATGGCGTTTTGCACCTGCTTTACGCACGCTTCTGGCACAAGTTCTTGTTCGACATCGGTGTGGTCAAGCACCCCGAGCCGTTCCTCAAGCTCGTGCACCAGGGCACGATCCTCGGCACTCTCTACCGCTACTACTCGGTGCAAGGCGCCGACGGTGCTCGGCTGCTCGCGGGGGACGACCCCGACGTTTCGGCCACCGAAACCGGGGACCTTCGCACGGCTTCGGGCGAGCCCGTCGAGCAGCGTTGGGCGAACGACGCCGAGATCGAATGGGTCGGCGGGGTGCCCGAGCTCCGCGGCGCCCGTGTACGCGTCGTGCCCGTCAGCGAGAAGATGAGCAAATCGCGCGGCAACGTCGTGAATCCGGACACGGTGATCGCCGAGAACGGCACCGACAGCCTCAGGGTCTACGAGATGTTCATGGGTCCGCTCGAACAGATGAAACCCTGGCAAACGAGCGGGATCCAGGGCGTGCGGCGCTTTCTCGATCGGGTGCACACGCTCGGGATGCGCGCCCATTCGGACGCCACGGACCTCGAAACGGACAAGCTCGTCCATCGCACCATCAAGAAGGTCGGCGAGGACGTCGACGCTTTGCGGCTCAACACGGCCGTGAGCGCGATGATGATCCTCACGAACCACCTCATGGCGCTCGAGACCCCGCCCAAGCGCGGCGTCGAGGCGCTCGTGCTCTGCCTTTCGCCCTTCGCGCCGCATCTCTGCGAGGAGCTCTGGGAGCACCTTGGCCATCCTCCGTCGATTGCGAACGTCGCTTGGCCTTCGTTCGACCCGGCGCTTTGCGAGGACGACACGCAGGAGATCGGCGTGCAGATCAACGGCAAGGTGCGCGGCCGCGTGACGCTCTCGCGCACCGCCAGCCAGGACGAGGCCGTCCGCACGGCGCTCGCCGACGAGAACGTCAACAAGTTCAGCTCGGGCAAGCGCCTGGTGAAGGTCGTCTACGTGCCCGGCAAGATCCTCAATCTCATCGTGAGCTGAGCGCAGGGCGGGCGATTTCGCGGCAGGCAGCAGGCTGTACGTTCAGCCAGTGGTCTTCTGACGAGCTCTGAGCATTTGTCGCGTAGGACGTACGTTCCCTGCTGAACGCGCGAAGCACTGTGAATATGTTGTTGTTTCCCGTGAAACTCCTGCCGCGCGAAGGGCCAAGTTTTCACACGTTTCCGAGAGGCTGGCCACGGCGTGGGCGCGGCGTTCAACCTGTGGATCAGAGTGGAGTCGGGCGGCGCGTGAAGGTCTCGCTCGGAGCGGGTGGGGGCCGGTCCGGGATGACCACGTAGAACGCGGCGCCGGGGAAGGGCACGCCGACGATCTCCTCGCCCGAGGGGGATGCGAACCGAACGTCGCCGCCATGGCCGTGCGCGACCCCGCGAACGATCGAAAGGCCAATGCCCGTACCGCCGTGCGAACGCGTCGGTGACCCATCGACCTGGTAGAAGGGCTCGAACAGCCGCCGCGCCTTGTCTGGGGCGATGCCAGGGCCCGTGTCGGCCACGCAGACCTCCAGGTGCCCGGAGGCGAGTCGCCGCGCCCTGACCCCCACCGTCCCGCCTGCGGGGGTAAACTTGGTGGCGTTGTCGAGGAGCTGGTCGAGCGCGCGCCCGAGACGTTCCACGTCGGCGCTGCCGAGCAACGTGCCCCGCTTCGGCAGGTCCGCGACGAGGCGCATGCGGCCGTCGTCGAAGGCCGGCTGACGGGCGATGGCGTCGCGCACGACGTCGCCGAGGTCGAAATCACGATAGGAGAACCGCATCTTGCCGGTCTCCAGGGCCGTCACATCGAGCAGGCTGTCGATGACGCGGCGGAGGCGCCTCACGCAATCGTCCATGGCCCGTAGGGCCTTGACCTGGGGGGTTGCCAGCTCCCCGAGCTCGCCGTCGATGAGGAGCTTCAGGTAGCCGACGATCGGCGTCATGGGCGTCGCGAGCTCGTGGGAGATGTTCCGGTAAAATTCCTTCTTCGCGTGGTCGAGCTCGAGCAGCCGCCGATTGGCCCCGAGAAGCTCCGCGACCTTCTGCTCTAGGTGCGAAACGATGCGCTGGGTCTGGAGCCGGAGCTGCTCGCCGGCCTGCTCCGGTGCGGCTCGCTCCCGGTGCCCGTCGAGATACTCGCGCACGGTCTCGGCAAATGACCGCGCGTCGATCGGTTTGACGAGGTAGCCGTCGCAGCCCACGGCCAGGCTGGCGTCCCGGTTGCCCTCGGCCGTGATGGCGACGATCGGCATGCCCCGCAGGCTCGGCTCCGCTCGGAGCCGGAGCGTCACCTCGTATCCGTCTAGACCCGGAATCGCGATGTCCACGAGCACGAGGTCCGGATGCTCGCTCAACGCCTTGCGGATGCCTTCGAGGCCATCGACGGCGTCGATGACGTCGAATCCGGCCGGAGCAAGCAGCTTCCGAACGAGCAGCCGATTCGCGGGGTCGTCTTCGATGTGCAGGACGCGGGGCACGAAGGGTCCCTACTATACCGCGTCAGGCGCGAGCACGTTTGCGTTTTGCCCGCGGGGTACTACTTGTTCGAGCCGTGTCATCCGCCGGATCCGATGGGGAAAAACCCAAGAAGCGGGTCCTCGTGGTCGAGGACGACGACGCGATCGCCAGCATGCTCGTACGGGTGCTTTCCACATCCTACGAGGTGAGCCGCGCGCGCGACGGCGGCGAGGCGCTCGCCGTCGTCGACGAGTTCAAGCCTCAGCTCGTACTGCTCGACGTCATGATGCGCGGGATCGATGGATACGCGACCGCACAGCAATTGCGCCTGCTGCCGTCGCTGAGAGGGATGCCCATCATTTTCCTCACCGCTAAGGGCGGCCCCATGGACGTGGTCAAAGGGATCCAGGCGGGCGCGCGCTTCTACATCACCAAGCCCTTCAAGATGGACGATCTCCTACAGAAGGTGCGAAAGGCGCTCGGGGAGTGAGCGTAGACTCGGGCCGCCGCCTCGGACACGGCGGCTTTCCAGTTTCGGGCCGCACGGGGGCGGCGCTCGCGCTGGCGAGCGGGGTCCTCTATTTCTTGGCGTTTCCGGGCATCGATCTCTGGCCGCTCGCCTTCGTCGCGCTCGTGCCGCTGATCGTGGCGCTCGAAGGGCAGGGGCCGAAGCGCGCCGCAGGGTTCGGGTGGATCGCGGGCTTCACGATGACGATGCTCGGGTTCTATTGGCTGCTCGACATGCTGGAGACCTTCAGCGGTTTCGGCCTGCCCTTGTGCCTCTTGTTTTCGGCGATCCTTTGCGCGTACCAGGCGGGGCGCATCGCGTTGCTCGGGCTCTTGCATGCCTCCATCACCCGTCGGGGTTGGGGGCGCTCGCTCGCCTTCGCGCTCGGCTTCGCGGCGAGCGAGCAGGTGTTCCCGCTGCTTTTCCCTTGGTACTACGCGTCGACGGTCCACCAGGTGCCCGCGCTCAACCAGCTCGCCGAGATCGGCGGGCCGATCCTGGTGGCGCTTCCGCTCGTCGCCGCGAACCTCGCGGTCGCACAATACGTGATCGCGCGCCGCGAACGGCGGCGTCCGCAAAGCCGGCTCGTCCTTGGCCTCGCGCTGCTGCCGGTGGTGTCCGTGCTCTATGGGCTCGTGCGGATACCCGCCGTCGATGCGCGCAGCGCGGCGGCCCCCAAGGGCCACGTCGGCCTCGTGCAAGCGAACATGAGCTTGATGGGCAAGCGGCGCAACAAGAGCGAGGGGCTGCGGCGCCATCTCGAGCTCACCGACGAGCTCAAGAGCCGCGCCGACCTCGATCTCGTGGTCTGGAGCGAGACGTCGGTGATGAGCGCGATGGAGGAGCCCGACGTGGCGCGGCTCGTTCCGGCGCGCTTCGCGCGTGGCATCGGCGTGCCGGTGCTGTTCGGCGCCGTCATCGTCAAGGACGTCGACGATGCGCGCCGCTACGTGCTCTACAACTCCGCGCTCTTGACCGACCACCAGGGTCAGGTCGTCGGACGTTTCGACAAGCAGAAGCTCGTCATGTTCAGCGAGGAAATGCCGTTCGGCGAGGAGCTGCCGATCCTCTACGAGTGGAGCCCGAATTCCGGCAAATTCGTGGCCGGCAAGCTCAACGACCCCCTGACCGTCGGCGAGCATCAGATCGCGACGGTGATCTGTTACGAGGACATCATCCCCGGCTTCGTGAACCGCATCGTCAACAACGGCGATCCGGACCTGATCGCGAACCTGACGAACGACGCATGGTTCGGTGACACCACGGAGCCGTGGATCCATCTTGCGGCAGCGACGCTCCGCGCAGTCGAGCACCGCCGTTACCTCGTGCGCTCCACCAACAGTGGCGTGAGCGCGATCGTCGACCCCGTCGGGCGGGTCGTGGCCCACACGCCGCCCTTCGAGCCGGCTGCGCTGCTCGGTGAGATCAGCTGGCTCAGGGGACGCACCCCGTACGAGGCGCTCGGCGACATGCCCTACTGGCTCGCTGCGGCCGTGGCACTCGGACTGTCGTTGCGGGGGCGCGGCGAGCGGGCCCGCCGGCCGGCCCCGTCCACCGATGAGCAGAGCGTGGGGGGGGGCACTCGACGCCTTTCGCCAAAAGGCGCGAAGAACCCTTCGCGGTCGGGCGAAGAGTGGCAAACCAGCCGGGCTTGGCGAATAATCACGAGGCCGCAGCGGCTCGCCCGGCGGAACCCCGCCGAGCGCTTCGAATGAATTTCCTCCGGTCGCCAGGGGATTTCCGACCCCGACCCGCGTAGGACAGTAGGGAGTACATATGGCTCACACTTGGAAATATGCGATTGGTCTTGGCTTCGTAGGTGCGGCGCTGGTCACGGGCTGCGTGGTCAAGACTGGCGATGACGACGCCGTCGGGTCCGGCGGGACCACTGGCGGTAGCGGCGGGTCCGGCGCCACCTCGGGGAAGGGTGGCTCGGCCACGGGCGGGAGCTCGGGCAAGGGTGGCTCGGGCGGTACCGGTGGTTCCTCGGGCGCGAGCGGCGGCACCGGCGGTAGCTCTGGCGGGACCACCGGCGGTAGCTCGGGAACCGGCGGCGAGAGCGGCGCCGACACGGGTGGCACCGCCGGGACTGGCGGCGGCGGAGGTACCGCTGGGCTGCCGACCGAGGATCAGACGACTCCGGAATGCGACCCCGCGTCGGGCGACCTCGAGACGACGCTATATCCGAATTGTGAGCCTACGAATCTCGACGATCCCGATCCCTGCGAGTCCTGTATCCAGGACCATTGCTGCGAGGAGTCCATGGCCTGCTACGGGTTCGACCCGGGCAACGTGTGCGGTTGGGGCGGACCCGAAACGGGCCAGTACGCGGGCTTTGGCGAGATTGGCTGTTACGTCCAGTGCCTGAGCGAATACGTCACCGCGAACGAGCTTTGCGACTCGGATGGCCTGAACGAGTGCGAATCGGCGTGCGCAACGGACATGTGCGGCGGGTTGCTCGGCAACCAGACCTCGGACCTTGCTTCGTGTCTGCACGTGAACTGCAGCAGCGAGTGCTTCGGGATCGAAACCTGCGGCTAAACGCTCCGGAGTGACGCTCGCGGGCGCGTCCCCTGCGACCAGAACGCCTGGCGCGGGGGACGATCGCCGAAAGCGCGGGCGCGCCTCCTGTGTTAGCGTTCCCCCCGATGATGGTCGTCGGCTGTGCCGGGTTTGCTGTTCCGGCCACCCGCTATTTCAAGGAATACTCGTTCGTCGAGGTTCAGGAGACCCACCTGGCCGTCCCCGGCTCCGGCACGCTGCGGCGCTGGCGCCGCGAGGCCCCGGCTGATTTTTCCTTCGCTTTACTCGGCCCGCGTGAAATCACGCAGGAGGGTTTCCGCGGTGGCAAGGTGGTCGAGACAGCGCTCGAGAAGCTCGGCGAGGTCGCCGAGGAGCTCTCGGCTCGCACGGCGATCTTCTTGGCGCCGCCCGACTTCCCGAACACGCGCGCCAACCGCCTCGCGCTACGTGACTTCTTGAAGCACGTGCGTGAGCGTTTCGATCGCGTCGTGTTCGAGCCGGGCCCCGCGTGGAAGCCCGACGACGCCGACCATCTCGCCGAGGAAACGGAGACGCTCGCTGCGCGCGATCCGCTGCAGCAGGGCCTCTCGCAGCGCACGACGGCGTACTACCGGCTTCCGGGTCCCGCCGGGCACAAGTCGCGCTACGAGGACCCAGCCATCGAGCGCCTCGCAGACATTGCCCGCGAGGGGCATGCGCAAACCGCGACCTACGTCTTCGCGAACGTCGACATGTTCGCTGATGCGAAGCGATTCAAGCGCGCTTTCGGGGCCTGAAAGCGTGGCCCGGGCGGCTGCCCCGGTGGAGACCTACCTCGACTGGAACGCGACCACGCCTCCTCTTCCGGCCGTGCTCGCGGCGGTGATGGAGGCAGCCGCCGAGGCGTGGGGAAACCCGTCGAGCGTTCACGCCGCCGGGCGCCGGGCCCGGCGTCACCTCGACGCAGCCCGCGACGCGATCGCAGCGCTAGCCGGCGGCGATGCTCGCGACATCGTGCTCACGAGCGGCGGCACCGAGGCCAATAACCTGGCCCTTTCCGGCGCACCGGGGCTCGTCGTGAGCCGCGTCGATCACCCCTCGCTGACGCGCGTCGCCGAAGCCGCCGCCGCGCGAGGGGTTCCCGTGCGCTGGCTGCCCGTCGTCGAAGCCGGCCTCATCGCGCCCGATGACGTCGAGCACGCTCTCTCCGATCTGCCCCGCGGCAGCCTCGTGGCTCTATCGGCCGTCAATCACGAGACGGGGGTGATCCAGCCGCTCGACGGCATCCGCGTCGTCGTCGACCAAGCGTCCGCGAGGCTCCACGTCGATGCGGTCCAGGCCGCGGGACGCGTCGTGCCCGGCCTTTGGCAAAAGGGCGACACGACGGCGCTCGCGGGTCACAAGCTGCGTGGGCCGAAGGGCATCGGCGCGCTCGTGGTGACGCGAGGCGCCCGGGTCTCCCCGGTCCTCGTCGGGGGCGCTCAGGAGCGAGGGCTACGCCCTGGCACCCCCGACGCCGCCGCAGCGGCCGGGCTCGCGGTGGCGGCGCGCCACGCTCTCGAGGGTCCTCCCCGGTACGCCCCTCTTGCGGCACTGCGCGACCGTATCGAGAGCGCGCTCGACGGTGAAGCCATCGTCAACGGCTCCGGTGCCCCGCGCGCGCCCCACGTCACGAACCTCTCCTTTTATGGCGTCGCCGGCGACGAGCTCGTCGCGGCGCTCGACCTCGAGGGCATTCGCGTCTCGAGCGGTAGCGCGTGCTCGGCAGGCACCAACGAACCGTCAACCGTGATCACCGCCATGCTGGGACGCGAACGCGCCGAGAGCGCGGTGCGGGTCAGCATGGGCGAGGAGACGCAACCCGAAGCAATTGAACGGCTTCTCGGCACGCTCGCCCGACTGCTTCAGCGCCTGCGCCGCTGAAGCTCGTCCATCGCCTGAGCAGGCCCCCGAACCTCGCGGGGATCGCATCGAGGCTTGGCGCGGAAGCCACTGAGATTGCGGGGATTGTCGGTGGAGCGTCGGCGCGCAAGGGGTCATCTCTTGAATGGAAAAGCCGCGCCAATGCTCTAGTCAGCTGTTCAGTGCTTTTCGAGGCCCTCAGGTCAACTCTTGATATTGCTGCTCAACTATTTGAAATAGCTCGTTGTTTCGATATTTCGTAGAGGGCGATCCCCAATGCGACGGAGGCGTTGAGCGAGTCGACGGTTTGGGTCCTTCCGAGCGACGCGAGGGCGCCGCAGGCGCGGCGCACGCTTCGGCCCAGGCCCTCACCCTCAGCACCGAGCACGAGCACCGTCGGTCCCTTGAGGTCGAGCTCGGACAGGAGCGTGGGTGCAGAAGGGTCGAGGCCGACGATGGTCGCACCTGCAAGGTGAAGGGCGTCGAGGGCCTGGGGCAGGGAGCGCACCCGGCAAAGGCGTGCATGCTCGACAGCCCCGGCCGAAGCGCGGAAAGTGGCCGGGGTGAGTGGGGCGGAGCCGTGTTCGCCCCAGATGACCGCCGCACCCCCGAGCGCGACGGCGGAGCGCACGACGGCCCCGAAATTTTGAGGGTCCTCGATACCGTCGAGCGCCACGGCGGCGAGCCCGGGGTCCTCGAGCAACCGCTCGAGCTCGATGAGCCCGAGCGGGGGCGCAAACGCCGCGGCACCCTGGTGGGCGACGCCCCGCGCGAGCCGCTCGAGATCGGCCCGCGGGACGCGCCGGATCCGCGACACGCCCTGGTCGGTGGCGAAACGGGCGAGCGCTTCGAGCCGCGGCGTCGCACGGTCCTCGATGATGAGCTCGCGAAGCGCGGCACCATGGCGCCGCACGGCTTCTCGCACGGGCTGCAGGCCGAGGACGAGGCGCCCCCCGGATCCGGCGGCGCGGGCGCTCGGGTCCCGCTCAGCCGCTCGAGGTCGCGGCACGTTCCGCCTCGGCGATCTCGTCGACGATGCGACGGGCGGCGAGCGCGGGGTCGGCCGCGTCGCGGATCGGGCGACCAACGACGAGCAGGCTCGAGCCGGCCCGGATGGCGCTCGCGGGCGTCCCGACGCGCTTCTGGTCGTCCGCCTTGGCGTCACCCGCAGGGCGGATGCCGGGCGTCACGAGCGTGACCCGGGGGCCGAGCTCGTGGCGCAGGGCCCCCACCTCGGCGACGGAGCACACGAGCCCGGGGACGCCCTGTCCCACGGCGAGCCGGGCGAGCCGCGCCGCCTGGGCGCTCGCGCCGTCACGGCAGCCGACGGCCTCGAGATCGGCATCGTCGAGGCTCGTGAGCACGGTCACGGCGAGCAGCTCGAGACCCGTGCGCTCACGGTCCGCGCGCGCCACGGCCCGTTCGAGCATGCGAGGGCCGCCGGCGGCGTGCAGCGTGAGGTAGCGGACGCCGAGCGCCGCCGCGGAGGCGACGGCACGCTCGACGGTCTCCGGAATGTCGTGGAGCTTGAGATCCAAGAAGATCGCCGAGCCGAGCTCCTCACCGAGCCTCACCGCCGCGGGCCCCTCGCGCACGAACAGCTCGAGGCCCACCTTGAGCACGCCGGCGGACGCCGCGACGAGCGCCGCACCACGCCGCGCGTCGGCGAGGGTCGGATAGTCGAGAGGGAAGGCGAGGCGTTCGCGCGCGCGGCTCATGCGACGAGCGTCACAGATCGCCGCACATCGGATCGCCCGGCGCGCAGTTCGACGAGCTCGAGCTCTTCTTGCTGCCGCTGCTGCCCGTCGAGCGCACGGCACGGCCGCTCACGGCCCGCTTCTGCTCGGTCTCGGCCTTGGCCTGGGCGAGCTGCGCTTCGAGGGCCTTCTTGGTCGCTTCGTCCTTGGCGTTCGAGAGCGCTTCCTGCAGCTCGTCTTGCTTCTTCTGGGCCTCGTCGGCCTCGGCCTTCAAGCGCTTCAGCTCCTGCGCGATGCGCTCGTTTTCGGCCAGCGCGATCGCGTCGCGCTTTTTTTGCTCCTCGTTGGACCTCGTGACGAGGACCGCCGTCGCCACGGCGCCGATCACGAGCACCGCGCTCACGATGCCGACGATGAGCGTGAGGCGCTTCTTCGTCTGATCGCTCTGCAGGGCGGTGATCTGCTGCTCGTGCGCTTGCTGCGCGGCGAGCGCCTGCATGCGCGCATGGTGCTCGGCCTCCGCCTTGGCCTTCTCGATCTCGGCCGCACGAATCGCCTCGACACGCGCGACATCTTCGCGCTTGCGCTGCTCCTCGACGCGGCGCGCTTCTTCCTCGCTCCGCAGGCGCCGCTCCTCGGCGGCCCGTCGCTCTGCGTCCTCCCGCGCGCGGTGCTCCGCTTCGGCTCTCGCGCGACGCTCCTTCTCCTCTTCCTCTTCTTTGATTCGGTTCTCCTCGAGGTTCATGAGCTCCTTGAGCGAGAAGAGAACCGAGCTTTCCTTCTGTTCGGCCATGATGGATTCCTCAGTCTAGCGCGAGGCTCCTGCCGGCGGCGCAGCGACCCGCATTGGCGAATAGCAATCGTGAAACGACCCCGTCAAGCGGCGGGATCCGTGGTCGCAACGGCAAGCGGGTTTTTCGGCACGGGAGAGCAAGGGACACGGTGCCAGGCCGGGAGCTTGGCTTCGTACGGGGGTGCGAGGATAACCCACATTTTGCTACACGCCGAGCCTGATCGAATTCGGTGATAGCCTCGGGGTCAATCTCATGCCGACGGCGTGCGCGCAGATTACAGGGACCGTTTGGAAAATTCAGGTGAAGGCGGGAGACCCCGTCACGCCCGGCACGGTTCTCGTCATCCTCGAGTCCATGAAGATGGAGATGCCGGTCGAGGCGGAGGAAGCGGGCCGCGTCACGCAAATCCACGTTTCCGAGGGCCAGGCGGTCGACGAGGGCGATCCGCTCGTCACGGTCGAAACTGGGTCCGGCTGAGGCTCCGTGCGGGGAACGCGTCGGGCGGACCAGGAACGGATGCTAGTATGGTTCTTTCTCGGATGACCCGCGTCGCGGCCATCACGGCAGCCTGGCTTTTGCCCCTCCTCGCTTGCGTGGCGTGCGCCGGCCATCAGGACCCCGGGGGGCCTGGCGAGGACTGTTATCGCGACAGCGACTGCCGGGCAGGCCTGGTTTGCGTGGCCGATACGTCGGGTGCGCGAACCTGCTCGGACGACGTGTCGGGGCTCGTGGGAAACGTCGAGGGGCCGCCCCCTCCTCCTGCGGATGCGGGCACGACGGACCTAGACGCCGGATCCGACGGCGGCTGACGGTCGCTCGCGCACCGCGCGCCGGAACCCCCGGCGCTCATTGCTTCCAAAGAATCTTCCAGGGATTGTGCTTCAGGTCGCGCACGAGCTCGCTGAGGTCGTCGTAGAGCGCTTCGTCGGAGAGCAACGCGCCAGCGGTCCCTTGGCCCTGCTTCACCTTGAGCACGAGCGAGTGCGCGTCCTCCGCCGTCGCTTTGGCGATCGCGGCGGCGTCGCTCGCATCGCGCGTGATGCGGGCGATCCGGCCGAGCTGGTCGTCCGTCGCGAGCACGCGCGTGATCTTCTTCGCGTCGGCGAGCACCTCGCTGCCGTCGCTCACGAGCGGAGCGAGGTGCTCGTTCATGACCTGCGAGGAGCGCTCGACGTTGTTCATGATGCGCGTGATCTGCGGACCATCGACGTAGCGGTCCCGCGCCGCCGCGAGCAGGGCGCGGGCGTCGCTGGAGAGCGCTTCGGCGTTGTCGGCGGCTTTCTGGAGCTTGGGGCCCGTCGCCTCGATCAGGTTGCCGGTGAGGCCCAGGGTTCGGTGCAGGCCGTCGAAGGTTTCGGCGATCTTTTGCTCGTTCGCGGAGAGTCCCTCGTAGGCGCGGTGCAAGAGCTCGTAGCTCTCGCTCAGCAGCAGATCGAGCTGAGGCGGGCTCACCCCCTTTACCTCCATGCCGTCGTGGATCGGCGGCCGGTTGCGTGACCCGGGGTCGACGCCCAGGAACATCTCGCCCAGCACGCCCTGGGCCGTGACGTACCAGCGTGCGTCGTCGTGGATGGCGTCGGCATAGCGACGCTCGATCTTCGCCACGGCTCGGATGAGGGCGTCGGACGAGGCCGGCCTGCCGTCCTGCCCGCCGATGAACTCGAGGTCGCTGACGTGCCCGACCTTGACCCCCGAGATGCGAACCGGGGCCCCCGCCGCGAGACCACCCGGGTTCTCGAAGGAGACGTAAACCGTGAGCGTCGGCTGGAAGGTGACGCCGCTCATCACGAGCAAGAACGCTGCGAGCAGCGCGACGGCGACTAGGATCAGAGCGCCGACGCGAGCTTCTATGGATCGCTCTTTCATGCCGCTCAGGGTACCCGAAAGCGACCGCGCGCTGGTCACGGTGCTATAGGAACGGGCGGTGATGGGAGCACGGCTCTGCGCTCGATGGCATCGGCCTGTCTGCCGTTGGTGGGCGGTCCTGCTGGTCATCGGGTTTCCGCTCGGTTGCGGCAAGCGGGCGTCTCCTCCCAGGGCGGGAGGCGGCGTCGACCGCGAGGCCCGCGTGGCCTGCGGCGTCGACGAAGCTCGCGAGTATTTCTGCGACGCGCTCTTGCCCGTGCAGTCGTCGAGGCCTGCGCCCGAGCCGTATTCGACCTGCCCCTCGTCGATCGAGGTTCAGGACGCCGCGTTCCCGCCACGCGACGGTGCGGGGCGCTTCGACGCCCCCCGCACCGAGCTGGCCCGCCGGCGCGCGCCCCCCGGCCAGCAGTGCTGCTACGGGTGGTGCGGCGCCCTGACGGTCGTTTCGCCCGCCGATGTCCCCGAGAGCCAGTGCCGACAGCCGCTTTCGTTCCCCGAGTCGTATTGCATCTTCGAGCTCGAGGGCGGAACCGAGGGCGAGCTAGCGTCGAGCCCGTTCGACCGCTGTCCGGCGGCGATCCGGCCACCAGAGGACCGGGTGTACGCCGTGCCGCGCGGCGCGCTCTTCGACCCCGCGCTCAGTAACGAGCGGCGCCAGGGCGGCGATCCCCTGTGCTGCTATTCGTGGTGCTCGATTGCGCCCCCTGCCACGACCATCACGCGGCCCTGAAGCGCGGGGTCGGGCACCGCCGGACCGGGCCTACGCCGAGCGCTTCTGCCGGGGGACGGCGGGCTCTTCGCGCGCGGCGGTGACGGCGGTCTCCGTCCGGCGGATCCGCGCCCAGAGCAGCAGCAAGCAGCCGATGAGAACGACGTTCGTCAGCACGGCGGCTGCCACCATGCCGCGCAGCGCGGGCATCGAGGCGCGCGTGACCGTGAGGGGTCCGAAGCGGGCAAGCTCGCGAGCGGCGGCCTGCGCCGGCTTCGGGGCCGGCGAGAGCACCACCGACACGTGCTCGGGCGAAAGACCGGCCACCGCGCCCGCGACGAGGCGTTGGATCTCGGACGGAGCGAGCGGTGGGGTCGCGCCGTGGTGCCGGATCAGCACCGACGCCGTGACGGTCGGTAGCGTCTCGCCGTAAGCGAGCGGGTCGCGGGGAGCGACGGCCAGGTGGACCCGCGCCGAGACCACGCCATCGAGGGCGCGCAGCGAGCGTTCGAGCTCACCACTCGTGCCGGAGACGAGCTTGGCCTGCTCCGAGAGTCGGCTCGGGACCATCGAGCCCTTGCCGAGCGCATCGAGGACGCCGGGCGACGCGGGGGGCGGCAGCCCCTCGTCCGAGAGCACCCTGAGCGCCGCTGCCGAGTCGTCGCGCGTCACCACGACCCGATAGGCGCCTTCTTTCTCGGGATCGCGCTCCTTCTCCGACGGCACGCCGTTTTTCTCGAGCGCCACCACCGCCGCCGTGGCGTCGCTCTCTTCGAGCCCGGCCGCGACGGGCACCGTGCACGCCGCCGTGACCAGCAGGACCGCGAGGGCGAGCCAGCGCGTGAGTGGTGCGGCAGCAAGCCGGCGCTCGAGATTGGTGTGGCGGGTCACGGCCCCCCCGGTTCTCCCTCAGAATGTCGTGCGCGTCACGTCGAGCTTCGGATGGCTCGGAAAGCTGAGGCCTCGCACGGCCGCTGCGACGCAGGACTCCACCCCTCGACTGCGCGGCCGCGCCACGACCGTGACGCCCACCGCGCGGCCGTTCTGCACTGCGGCGCAGATGCTGAGGCCCGTGGAATTGGGCACGCCGCAGTGCGCAAAGTAGCTGCCGCGATTCAGGATGTTGCCGTACTGCCCCGCGGTGATATCGGCCTGACCTCGCGGACCGCCGATGTTCATCTCCTCGACGTAGGCGTTCTGAGCGGACTCGCAGCTCATGCCACCGCCGAGAATCGGCACGCCGCCAGGCCCCCGCCCCATGACGCGCCGGCCCTTGCTGCCGCCACGCTTGCCGCTGGCGTTGAGACCGCCATCGACCTCGATGTTCGACAGCGTGTCGTCGAGCATATCGACGTCGTCCTTCTTGGAGCCGCGCACCGTCAGGAACCACACGGCACCCGCGGCGAGCAGCGCGCCCACGATTGCGACGCCGAAAATCGCCTTGCCGCGCGTGCTTCGGCTCTCCTGCACGACCACGCGATCGATCGCTTCCTTCTCGGCCCTGATGTCGCGGTGCAAGCGAGCATGCTCGGCAAAGGGAGCGAACTCTTCCCAGTCCTTGATGGTGCGCTCGTCGTTGCTGAGCGAGTCGCGCAGCACGTCGGAGTCCACGAAGGTGTGCGTCGTGATCTGCTGCAGGAGCTCGACGGCGCTGAAGGGTCCGTGATCCATGCCCTCCTTGACCACGACGTAGCGGGGGCGGGGATCGGACTCGAGGCGCGCCTTGAGTGACGCAAGCTCGCTCGTCGCGTCGCCGGAGCGCGGCGCCGATCGGGGGGCATGCGCCGCCAACCCGGCCGCGCGCAGCCGTTCGGGGAGGTCCTCGGGGGGAAGCATCGACATGCGCAGATCGACCTCGAAGTTCGAGTCGTGGTCGAGGTGCGTGACGTCCGCGGGGGGCGGCGGAGCCAGGCTACCGGGTGGCGCGAATTGATGCAGCGCCATGGCGAGCGCATTCAGGTCGTCCGGTCGGTGCGCTGGGTCGGAGACCAGGGCCTTGGCGATGACGCCCTCGAAGTTCTGCGGCAACCCGGGGACGACATCGCTCGGACGCCGCATGCCCGGCCCGAGCGACAACCCGGTCACCAGCTCGTAGAGGATCGCGCCGATCGCGAAGACGCTGGCCCGCGCGACGCCCGGCTGACCGCTGCGCTCCTCGGGGGCGAGGCACGCCTTGTCGCGCGGCAGGATCGGGGGCTTTTGGGCGAGCTCGAGGGACAGATTGTAAAAGCCGTACTCGTTCTCGGCGAGGCTCGACGGGTGAACGAAGAGGCGGTGGCCCTTGCGGTGTAGGTCCGCGACCTCGACGCACAGCGGAACCACGATCCCGACGGCTTGTTTGAGATTCATCCGCTCGCCACGGGCTCGAACTTCCTCGAGGCGCGCGCGCAGGGTTCCGGGGATCACGGCGGCTCCGATTGGAAGCGGAGTGGCCAGGCGCTGGGAGGTCGTCGGCATGGACGGGGCGGCATAGTAGCCTGGTCCCGCGCGATTTCCAGCTGCAGCGAACTTCCCGATCTCCGACCCCGACATTCCGCCGAATGAAAGCTGATCAGAGGAGGGCGTCGCCCGCGTGCGGCACACCCGTCCACGCGTTGCGACGGGTCTTGTAGGTGCCCTGAACGAATTTTCTCAGCACGGGTGCAATGTTCTTCGCGATGTCTTCGTCCCATTCGCCGCCGTTCACATAGTCGATGGGCTCGTCGTGGGAACCGAGCAGGGCAAACCCGGGCAGCACGTTGGGGTCGAGGCCCCGCGCGGCGAGCTCCACCCTGTAGTCACGCGCATCGATGCGAAGCAGGCGGACGCCGTCGAGGGCCGTCTGGAGCCTGCGATCGGTGAGCGCGATCGAGACCCCGGTGCACGAGGTGCAGTCGGGGGCGCTGAGCCAAACCAGGAGCTTTTGCTCGGCCTGCGCCGCGCGCTGTCGCTCGTTCGCGAGCACGGCACCGAGCCGACCGGCGTTCGGCCCCGGATCGACGAGCGTGACCCCCGCAAAGTGGGCGATGCGCGTGGCGGTCTCGCGCGTCGCCGTCGCCGCCGTGTCTTCCGTCGCCGGGGGCGAGGGGGGCACCGGGACCGGCTTGGGCAACGGGGCCGGCGCGGCGCGCGGCGCCCAGGTCGCCGACCCGCCCAGGGTCCTTTTGCCACCGAACAGCGACGACTGGAGGACGACCAAAAGGCCGACGCCGACGACGAGCGCGACCAGGTGGACGACCCCGAGCACGATGCCCGATATGGCGAGCCCCGCGCCGTGCTCGCGCCCCTCGGAGCGCTTGATCTCCCGGTAGGCGACGGCTCCGAGCACGACGGCGGCGACGCCGGCAATGCCCCAGAAGAAACAGAGCGTCCCGAAGATCCCGACGAGCAGCGAGAGCAACGCTGTCGCGTTGAGGCGCGAGTCGGGGTGGCGCGACATCGGACGACGACTATAGCGCGGTCACCCGCGCGGGCCGGGGGTCGTCGCCGAGCGCCGCGCGAATCCAGTCGGTGGTGAGCACGAGCGCGCGAAGCTCGTGGTAGCTCGCTTTCCACTCCTCGCCCTTGTTCCCGCCGTGCGGGCCGACCGAGCCGTCGGGGGCGATGCCCCAGAAGAGGCCGCCGTGCTCGCGGTCGCGCTGTTTGGACTCGATGAAGTCCAAGGTTCGCTCGAGGCGCTCGAGGTCCACCTCGCCGCCGCCGAGCGCCCACAACCGAAACAGGCTCGGGATCGCCTCGGCCTGGATCCACCAGATCTTCTCGAGCTTGTCGGGCGCGCCGAAAGGCACGCCCTCCTCGAAATACCCGCCGGCTCGAGCGTCGAACCCCGTTCGAGCCGCCGCCTCGCCGACGCGCCGGGCCACGGCGCGCGCGGCGGGGTCTTCGGGGCGACCGACTGTTGCCGCCGTCTCGAGCAGCAGCCAGGCGGTCTCGGGGTCGTGACCGTAGCTCGTCGCCGGGGCGCCGAAGGGCTGCCAGTCGAGCAAGAATTCCTTCGCGGCGTGCCCGTCCGGCTGCACGATGTGTTCGAGGGGCCCAGCGTCATGGACCAAGTTAGCCGGCGAGCCAGCGAGGCCGTCAAGCGGCGTCGGTCACGGGGCGGGCCGCGCGTCGGGGGCCGGGGCATCGGTGCGGCGCGTTTCCCAGAAAGCGAGAAGATCGGCGGGGAGGGGCGATTCCAGATCGAGCGCATCGCCGGTGACGGCGTGAGGCAGCGCGTAGCGGTGCGCGTGGAGCGCGTGGCGAGCAAGCTCGAGCTTCTCGAGGTCGCCGTCGGTGAGCTTCTTGTCGGCGGCGCGCGCGAGTAGGGTTTCGTCGGGCCCGTAGAGCTTGTCGCCCACGACCGGGCAGCCGAGCGCCGCGAGGTGCACCCGGATCTGGTGCTGACGGCCGGTGTGAAGCTCGCAGCGCACGAGCGAGTAGCCGGCGCGTGTCTCGACGATGGTCACGCCCGTGCGCGCCAGCTGCCCCGTGCCGGGCGCGGCGACGCGCATCTTCACGCGCATCGGGTTCCCGGCATCGAGCTCCAGGGGCAGCTCGACGAGCCCCTCGGGAGGCACGCCCTTCGAAATGGCGAGGTAAATCTTCTTCACGGGGGGACCCTCGAGCCCGAGGCTCCGGTCCTCCAGCAGCCGTTTGAAGGCCCGGTCGGCCTGAAGCGTGCGGGCCACGAGCAGAATGCCGCTGGTCTCGCGATCGAGGCGGTGGACCAGCGTGGGCGTTTCACCCGGCCGGTCCGCGCGGAGTCGCGCGATGACCGTGTGCTTGTGATAGCGTGCTGTCGGATGGACGGCGACGAGCGGGGGCTTGTCGATGACGAGCAAGTGCGGGTCTTCGTAGAGCACGGGCAGCGGCGGTTGCTCCTCGTCGTCCTCGAACGGCTCGCGCCAGAGCAAGATTTCTTCGCCCTCGCGCACGCGGTCGCTCGCCTTCACGCGACGGCCGAGGGCATCGTACGCGCTGCCCGCGATGATGCGTTGCGCGCGTGTTCGGCTCGTATGGCGCAGCTGGGTCTGCACGAACACGTCGAGCCGCTGCCCCGCGTGCTCGGCGGAGACCCGGAGCCGCCGCAGGATGGCGCCGGCCGAGACCCCCGCTGGACGCTCGCCGCTCACCCGACCTCAGCCTTCGCGGCGTCCGGCTCCCGGCCGTCGGATCTCGGTGCCGACGCCCCGATCCGTGAAGATTTCGAGCAAAAGCGCGTGGCGACGGCGGCCGTCGATGACGTGGACCTGTTCGACGCCGGAGCTCACGGCCTCGAGCGCGCAGCGGATCTTCGGGATCATGCCGCCCGTGATGATGCCCTCGCCGATCAGGCGCTCGGCCTCCGACGTTTCGAGAGAGCTCAGGAAGGTACCGTCGGCCGTTCGCACGCCCTCGACGTCGGTCATCAACACGAGCTTGGTCGCGCGGAGCGCCCCGCCCACGGCGCCGGCCACGGTGTCGGCGTTGACGTTCAGCGAAGCCCCGTCCTGATCGACGCCGATGGGCGCCACCACGGGGATGAAGCCGCTGGCCGTGAGCTGCTCGAGCACGCCGGTCTCCACGTGCGTGACCTCGCCGACGCGGCCGAGGTCGACGAGCATGGGTGAGCCTTGCTCGTCCTTCGCCGGCACGCGGTCGAGCCGTTTGGCGATGAGGAAGCGGTCGTCGCGCCCCGAAAGCCCGATGGCGCGGCCCCCGTGCTGGCAGATGAGCCCGACGATTTCCTGATTCACCCCGCCTCCGAGCACCATCTCCACCATCTCCATCGTCGCATCGTCGGTGATGCGGAGGCCTCCGGAGAAGGTCGTCTTGAGCCCCACGCGCTCGAGCATGCGATTGATCTGCGGGCCCCCGCCGTGGACGACGACGATGCGGATGCCCACGTAGCGGAGGAGGCACACGTCTCGCGCGAAGCTCTCCTTCAGGGCCTCGTCGACCATGGCGTGGCCGCCGTACTTGACCACGAACGTCTTGCCCTGAAAGCGCCGGATGTAGGGCAGGGCCTCGTGCAGGACGGCCGCCTTGCTGACCAAATCGTCCATCGTGCGCCCGCACATACACCCGTCGGGGCAGAGCGGCCATCGGGGGGCCGCGGCTTGCCCCTTGGTTCCTGGGGGGGTCGGGTGTAACGACCCCGCCCATGGATATCTTGATGGTCGCCGCCGAGCTCGGGCCCTACGCTCGAGTCACCGAGGTCGGCGACGCCGTGCCGGCGCTTGGCAAGGCACTCAAGCAGCTCGGCCATCGCGTCACCGTTGCGTTGCCACGCTTTGGGGCCTTCGAAGCGCACGGCCTCCTGCTGGCGCGCCGGCTCACTCCGCTCGCGGCGCCCGGTG
Organism: uncultured delta proteobacterium; assembly: GCA_963841435.1. Lineage (GTDB taxonomy): Bacteria > Myxococcota_A > Polyangia > Polyangiales > Polyangiaceae > PMG-095. The sequence goes on along the minus strand of CAWJCS010000006.1, from coordinate 1,800,514 downwards.
GCGACGTGATCGTCTACGATTGTCCGCTCGCCTCGGGCGTGGAGCTCGTGCTGTTCGACGTGCCCGGCTTGCCCGAGCCGAGCCCGACTCTCGACGGCGGGCCCGCTCTCTTCGCCGCGGGGATGGAGATCGGGCGCGCCGCCGCGGCTCTGGTACGCCAGCGCAGGCGCGACGCGCCGTTCGAACGTCGTGCATGCCCACGGCTCGCTCGCCGGGCTCGTCGCCGCGCACCTCGATGCGCCCCGCCCGCCGCTCGCCCTCACGATCTACGACGCCGCGCGCGCGGGCTGGTTCGACACGAGCGTGCTGAGTGGCCTCGAGCCGGCGCTCGCCGAGAAGCTCAACGTCGGGGGGCGGGCCTGCGCGCTCGGGCTCGGCTTGAGCGAGGCCGGCATGGTGCTCACCCCGTCGGCGAGCTACGCCGCGACGCTGGCGGACGCGGCCGTCACCGGCCCCCTCGCGGAGCGCTTCGCGCGGCTTTCGGAGCCCGTCGTGGGCGTGCCGACTGGCCTCGACTACGCCACGCACAACCCCGCCGTCGATGCAGCGCTCGAGGCGCGCTACGACGCGGAGGACGCCTGGCTCAAGGCACGGACCAAGGGGGTCGTGTTGCGGGAGCACCGGCTCGACCTCGACATCAATCCGCCCCTCGTGGTCTTCCCGGGGCCGCTCGACCGCGCCCACGGGGCGGACCTCTTGCTCGAGGCGCTCCCATCGCTCGCCAAGGAGCGCCTCTCGCTGATCGTCGTCGAAGGCGAGGGCGAGCCCCTGCTCGAGACCTTCCGGAACGCTCGGCAGGCCCAACCCGACGCGCTGGCGCTCGTCGAGCGGCGCGACGACGCGGGGTTCCGACGCCTCATGGCGGCAGCCGACATCGTGCTCCTGCCGACTCGTGCCGCGCCCTCGGAGATGATCCACGCGGTGGCCCAGCGCTACGGGGCGCTACCGGTCGCCCTGGCGACGGGGACGCGCCTCGACGGCATCGTCGATGCCGAGGCGTCGCTCGAGACCGGCACGGGGTTCCTCTTCGACGGGGCAAAGCCGGGCGAGCTCGTGGGGGCGCTCGGCCGCGCCCTCGCCGCCTACGCCGACGAAGACGGCTGGCAGCGGCTCCGGCGGCGCGTCATGCGGCTCGATCTGGGCTGGGATCGGCCCGCCCGGCGGAACGCGCAGCTCTATCGGCGGCTCGCCGAGCGCTGATTCAACAAGTCGATCGACGACGACAGCCAGAACGCGCGACACCAGGCGAGCGCGTAGCCGACGACGCCGTGCACGACGAAGACGGTGACGACCCGGAGCGTTCCGGGACGCGACACGTCGAGCGCTCCGGTGACGAGCGCTGCCGCGCCCACGAGCAAGGCCGAGACGAGCGCCGGTCCGAGCCAAGCGGGCAGCGCTGCCCGCGCCCCGCGGCCGAGCGCGCCGAGGCCGATTCGCAGCGCCGCTGGGCCCGCGATCCCGAACGTCACGGCGGCGGCGCGACTGAGGTCGCGCGCCATGCCGATGAGCACCGCCGCGACCAGCCCGACCCCGAGGATTGCGAGCCCGACGAGCTCGGGGGTGGCTCCGGGGCGATCGGCGAGCGCCGCTCGCACCGAAGCCCCGGTTGACGCTGCGAACGCGAGGACGGCGATCTGGGCCAGGAGCCCGAGACTGCTGAGCGCGAAGAGCGCGGGCAACCGCTCGAGCGCGCGGGCGAAAATGGCGCTGCGAGACTGGGACCCGTTGGCAGAAAGCGACGCGAGCAGCGCGCCGTGCGGCACGAGCAGCACGACGAACAACAAGCCGAATCCGAACAGTGACGCCGTGCCGAGCGACCAGGCGAACGGCCGGAGCTCACGGGCGGCCTCCAGCAAGTAGAGCCCGCCGGGCTCGAAGAGCAACCGATCCCCCTCCGGAAACTGTCCCACGCCCGTGCCGGCGAGGGCGGCCGTGACGGGGAGGGCCAGCACGATCGCGGCGGCGAAGCGCGCCAAAAAGTCCAAACCGACGAAGAAGCCGTGGCGCCTCATGGTCCCACGAGCGACACGAGGAGCCCGAACGCATACGTCGTCCGTTCGAGCACTCGCGTCGGGTAGTCGGCGCGCGCCGCCGCGGCGTTGTCGAACAGGTCATCGTCCAGCAGCACGCGTCGATCCGGGTTGACGATCACGTAGGCGAGCGGCGCCTCGCCCCGGTACTCCACGACGTGGAACGAGCCCTGGCCGTCCCAATGCTGGCGGGTGCGGTTGCCCCGCTCGTCCACGAGCTCCACGTCCACGGGCAGCTCGAGCGAGCCATGGCGAACCACGACGGCACGCCCGCGATAGCGTTCGGGCACCGCCGTGCCTTCGAGCACCGTCGTGCGGGTGCCCTGCTCGTCGAAGACGCCGCCGGGCGTCCGTTCCAGGGCATTTTGCAGGTCGCGCACGAGGTAATTGACGTGGCCACGCTGGTGCAGGCACTGCTCGAGCACGCGAGCGGCGTCCGAGCCGAGCTCTGCTTCGAGCGCAGCGACGAAGTCGTTCGGCGTGGGGTGCTGGAAGCGCTCGGTTTTTGCGTACCTGCCGAGGCCGCGCTCGAGCTCGGCGCGGCCGTAGACGCGAGCGAGCGTCTCGAGCACCGTCGCGGTGCGCGAGTAGACGAGCGCAGCGAGCGTTCGAAACCCGGGAAACTCCCCGGCGGGCAGCGCGAGTGAGGCATCCTCGCCGCGCTCGGCCGCGAAGGCACGCCCGAGCGCGGTCGCGGAGAGCTCGAGACCGAAGCCCGAGAAGACCGAGCCCGGGCCCCAGCCCTCGTCGAGCAGGCGCTGCTCGGCGTAGCTCGTGACGCCTTCGTCGAGGAATGGGAAGCGCGCCTCGTCGGTCGCCACCAAGCCGTAGAACCACTGGTGCAAGAGCTCGTGCACCGTGACGGCCTGGATTGCGCGGTCGCCGAGCAGGCCGCTCAGCGCGAGCCCTCCCGTCGTGATGAGCGTCGGATATTCCATGCCGCCGGCCTGCGCGGCCATCATGGGCGGGTGCACGACGGTGAGGGTGGGGTAGGGGTAGCGGCCGTAACGGGCCGAGGCACGCGGCAGGGCGAACGACACCGCGTCGAGCGTGTCCTCGGCGTTGCGCTCGTGACCCGGGGGGAACAGCACGCGCACGGCGACGCCGTCGATGGTCGTCGCGCTTTCGCGGAAGTCGGACCAAGCGGTGAAGGCGAAGTCGTGCACGGCGGTCGCCCGGTAGCGCTCCACCCGGCGGTCGCCGGCCAGCCTCGACTCGATGCGCTCGCCCGTAGCGCCCACGACCACGTCGGCGGGCACGTCGAGCGTCACGTCGTAGTCGCCGAAGTCAGCGTAGAACTCGGCCTGCGGGTGAAAGGGGAAATGCACGAAGACGCCTTCGGGCGTGAGCCGAGCGAGCTTGGGAAACCACTGCCCGGCGAGGTGGAAACCGCCGGCATAGCCCGTTCGAAGGATCACGCGCGGCAGCTTCGACGTGAACGCGACGTTCGAGCGTCAGCCGTGCCCCGGGTATGAGCGGAGCCGGCAATCGCAGGCGCACGTCCGTCTCGTCGTCGGGCTCCTCGGGCGTGCCCGGCTCGCGTGACTTCAAGAGGTCCGCGCCGCCGAGCTCCCTCGCGCGGCAGCGCGTGAGGTCGGTGTAGCCCCAGTCCTCCGCCCGCGCGCCGCTGCGGCCTTCGCCGAACGGGGAGCGTAAGAACAGCGACTTTTCGTGCTTGAAGGCGTTGAGATAGAGGTGCAGATAGAGCTCGTTGAGCGGCACCGGGCCGACGTTCAATAGCTCGATCGTGCCTTCGGCCGTGATGGTGTGCGCGCTCGGGTCGAGCCGCGCGCGGAGCGTGTAAGACGCGACCTTGGGGACGCTCTCGAGCTCTGCTGCAGCCGCGGGCTCGCTCGCGGGCGCGTCGGCTCGCGCCGGCGCAAGCCCGACCACGAAAAGCGCCGCAAGCAGGCTGACGACGCCGAGCAGCACGTCTCGGAGCCTGGCTCGGGCGGCGGTCACGGCGCGCAGCGTAGCAGGCCGTCCTAGAACGATTCGCCTGAACGCCTTCGGTGGGAGGGGTTGGGAAGGGTCGAGGCGACCCCGGTGTCCCGCCGAAATGGGGTCGAGGCACGCCGTTCCACGATGGTCCCCGGGTTCGCGGGGGGTGCGCCGACTCGTCGGCCAAGGCTCGGGCCCGGCCCCCCGCCCCCGTTCTCGCTGCCGCGCGACGGGCTCAGCCCGATAGCGCGATCACTTGCTGATCGAGCAGGCCGAACAGGATGCGGAGCGCTTCGAGCCGCGGCATGCTGCTCACGTCGAGTAGCTCCTCGATGCTGAGTGAGCCGTTGACGAGGGAGAGCAAAAAACCGGCGCGGTGGTCGAGCGACAGCCAGCGGACTTGGTCGTTGTCGACGGCCACGTGCACGACCTGGCTCAACGAGCCGAGGCGCGCGAGATACATCTGCGAGAGCACTTCGGTACAACGCTCCCGGCAGCGTAGGGCATCCGCGTGGCGGGGGTTCGACTCGAGGATGCCTTCCGCCACGATCAGCGAGCCGCTAAAGTCTCCCGTCGCGTAGCGGTCCTTCATGGCGACGACGGCCGGGTCTTCGGGCGGCGGCGGCGAAAGCCCCACCTCGCCGGTGGGCGAACGCTCCGGAAGCTCGACCTCGAGCGCATCGCGCCGCGCGACGGGCGGCGGCGGCGGCTCCGAGCCGAGATCCATCAGCTCGAGCTCGCCTGCCGGCACGTCGAGGGGAGGGGGATCCGTGGGTGGATTCGAGCGGCGCGATCGGGGCCTCCGTCGGCGCCGTCATGGGCCCGAGCGGCGGCTCCGTCGAGGTGGTCATCGCCGCGAGCCTTGGATTGCTCGGTGGCTCGGGCAGGGGCGCCTGGAACGGCCTCGTGGCGCGCCGCCTCGGACGATTGGGGTCGGCGCTTGGCGGCCCCAGCACGGCGGGCACCTCGGAAGCGCCCTCGCGCGGCACGACGGGCGGAGCCGAGCCCGGGTTCGGGCCGCCGAGACCGGGGGCGGTCTTCTCGTGGAGCCCCGAGATCGGGTCGTCGTCCTGGGCCTGCGCGACGCGCAGAAGCTCTTGCGGATCGGAGGGGATCGCAGTGATGCGGTCGAAGACGCTCGGGTCTTCCTCGGAGGCTTTCGGCTCCAGATCCTCGAGCTCGAGAGGCTCCAGGAAGGATCGATTGCGCTCGCGGTGGTCGGGACCTTTCACCGGATTTTCCATGCGGGTCATCAGCCCCGCGTGACGACTCCTTTGAACATCCTGAGAGTGCGGCCGAGTTGCTCGACCTGCTGCTCGACCGCAGTGGTGCTTTTCGACTCGATGGCCGTGCGCGTCCGCTCGACCGCACCGCGTGCCTTGCTGAGCGCGTCACGTCCGAAATCGGCGGAGCCGACGGCCTTCTCGATCTCGGGGAACAGCCGCTCGATTTCCGCAATCAGGGTCTCGGCCTCCTGCTTGACTCCCTCGAACCGCTCGTCCGTCCGGCGCTCGACCATGTAGTCTTGCGCGTGCGTCATCATGTTCTTGATCTCGTCCTGCGTGAGACCGCTCGATGCGGTCACCTGGATCGATTGCGCCTGACCCGTTTCGAGGTCCTTCGCCTGGACGCTGACGATGCCGTCGCTGTTGATCTCGAAGGTGACCTCGATTTCGACGAGACCCTTCTTGGCCTTGCGCAGGCCCGTGAGGATGAACTCGCCGAGTAGCTCGTTCTCGTCGGCTCGCGCGCTTTCCCCCTGAAGCACGAGGATCTTCACGGCGGTCTGATCGTCGCGGCTCGTCGTGAACGTCTTCGCTCGCGACGTCGGGACGGTCGTATTTTGCGGGATCAGCTCCTCGAAGTGGCTGCCGAACGTCATGATGCCGAGGGCGTGCGGCGTGACGTTCGAGCAGGATCATTTCCTGCTTCTCGCGCACGAGCGCGGCACCCTGGATTCCGGCGCCGATGGCCACCACCTCGTCCGGGTGCACGCTCTTGTTGGGCTCGCGCCGGAAGAACGTGCTCACGGACTGCTGCACCGCGGGCATGCGCGTCATCCCGCCGACGAGCACGACGTCCTCGATCTCGCCGACGCCGAGGCGCGCGTCGCCGAGCGCCTGACGGCAGATGTCGATCGTGCGCTCGATGAGATCCTGGGTGAGGCTTTCGAGGGTCTGGCGATCGAGCATGCGCTGCAAGTGCAACGCTTCGTTGCGACCCGTGGAGATGATGAACGGCAGATTGATCTCGGTCTCGCGCGTTCCCGAGAGCTCGCACTTCGCCTTCTCGGCGGCGTCACGCAGACGCTGGAGCGCCATGCGGTCCTGGCGAAGATCGATGCCGTGCTCCTGCTGGAACCCGGACACGAGCCAATCGATGATGCGAGCGTCGAAGTCCTCGCCGCCGAGGAATGTGTCGCCCGTCGTGCTGATAACCTTGAAAACGCCGTGTGCGCCGATTTCCAGGACGCTGATGTCGAACGTGCCACCGCCGAGGTCGTAGACCGCGACGGTGCGGTCGAAATCCTTGCCGAAACCGTAGGCCAGCGCCGCGGCCGTCGGCTCGTTGATGATGCGGATGACATCGAGACCCGCGATGGTGCCAGCGTCCTTGGTGGCTTGGCGCTGGTTGTCGTTGAAGTACGCGGGCACGGTGATCACGGCCTTCTTCACGGGCTCGCCCAGGTAGTCCTCTGCGATCACCCTCATCTCCTGGAGCACCATCGAGCTGATCTCGGGGACCGAGTAGGTCTTGTCGCGCAGGCGGATGCGCACGTCGTTGTGCGGGCCTTCGACGATGGTGTAGCTCGAGGTCATGATGGCGTTCTTGACCTGAGGCGAGTTCCACTTTCGTCCGATCAGTCGCTTGGCCGCGTACACCGTGTTTTCGGCGTTGGTGATCGACTGACGCTTGGCGATGTGCCCAACGAGGCGCTTGCCCGCCTCGGTCACGGCGACGACGCTCGGCGTCGTCTTGTACCCGCCGCGGTTCGTGATCACGACGGGGGCATCGCCCTCCAGGATGGCCACGCAAGAGTTGGTCGTCCCGAGATCGATGCCGATGACTCGCTCCATCGTTAGCTATCCTCCAACCTGAAGAGTGCCGCGCGGTCACGCCTCGCGGCGGAGCCGTCGCAACCAGTCTTTGATGGTATCATCGTTGGGCGAAAGCTGCTGGGCCCGCTCGAGCTCGCCGATGGCACTTTGTTTCATCCCTGCCTCGACGAAGATCTTGGCGAGGGTCAATTTGGCGGTCACGTCGCTCGGGCCGGTGTCGCGGGCGCGCTTAGCGAAGTCCGCTGCCTCTTTCAGGTCGCCTTTGCCGTTCAGGAGGCAATGGGCCACGCGCTCGAGCACCCGCACGGACGGCCTGCCCACGGCGGCCCGCCGGTAGGACGCCGCCGCCTCGAGCCAGCGGCCCTCGCGCTCCTCGTACTTGCCTTGCTCCACGTAGCCCTCGGCCAGCCCGGCGGCGGCGCGCCCCTCGACGGCCTTCAGGCGGCCCAAAAGACCCGCGTCGGTCGGCTCGAGTGAGGCGGCGATGCGCAACGCGTTGGTCGCGGAGACCAGGTCCCCGGCGCGCTCCGCCTTCTCGGCCGCGGCGATGTAGTGCTCGACCTGACGGCGCTTGAGCTCGGCGACGCGCTCCTCGTAGCGGCGCTTCAGGTCGGCCTGCGCGTTCTCGCGTACGGCGGCGTCGGACGTGGGTGGAGGTGTGCGGGGCGCGGGCGGCAGCGACACGCCGAGCTTGCGCGCGAGGGCGCGCCTGCGTGACTCGGCGTCGTTCACGCGCGGCGACGACGGCGCGGCCGAGCTCGGCGACGAGAGGCTCACGGCGGGCATGCTCACCGACGGCGTCCGCGGCACGGTGCCCGAGAACGGGCCGGCGGAGTTGCTGCCGGCAGGCGGCGGGTAGGAGTGCTTGGCCTTTTCCTCGAGCTGGACCTGCGACTGGATCTCGCGCTCGACGCGCTCGAGCTCGGTCGCGTGCCCCCGTCGATCCGAGAGCGTGCGATCGAGCGCCCGGGTGCGCTGCACGGAGGAGAGATAGCGGTCGTATTCCTCGCGCGAGGCCTGGCGCGTGAGCACGTCGTGCGCTTCCGTGATGCGCGCGAAGATCCTTTCGAGCTTGGGCTTGAAGCTGCCGAGGCTCTTGCCGAAGTAGCGATCCGGGTGGAAAACGTTGACGATCTCGAAGTAGGCGGCCTTGATGGCCTTCTTGTCGGCGGAGGCGTCGATGCCCAAGAGCTCGTAATGCGACACGCCATCGAGCTGGTAGAAGGTGTCGAGGATGCGACGCTTGCGAGCGAGCTCGAGATCGACCCCTTCGTCGAGCTCGGACGGGTCGTAGAGGGCGGCCGCGGGGTGGTGGCCGCTCGAGTCACCGCGCGTTTCGACGACGGGCCCGATGTGGAAGGTCCCCGACGTCGTGGTGCTCGCCGGGCGCGGTTGCCCGCTGCGCGTTTCGATGATGGTCGTGCGGTCGATCGCGCCGAGTCGTGACAGCTTCTCGAGCGATGCCCGGACGACGTTGGGGTCGAGGCCCGTGGCAAGCGCGATGTCCGCCTCCGTGGCCGACCCGTCGAGTCGCGACAGCACGAACGCGTCCTCGGGCGTGATCGGCAGCGCCCTAACATCGACACCCGGGGTCACGCGCAATCGAAAGTCCTTGTCTGCGGTAGCCACCCCGTTCGATTCTAACGGAAGCGCCGACGGTTCGCGAATGCCCGGGCCCTTTCAGCCCATTTTCCCACGGGGGCGGCGTTCGAGGTGCGTCCCCGCAGGTCCGGGCTCACTGGGCGCCGGTGGCACGCTCGATCACGGTTGCCTGCACTTCCATGGCCTTCTGGAACGCCGCGAGGGCGCGCTCCTTGGCATGCTCGGCGCCCGCGGTGTCCCCGCTCCCGGCAAGGGCCTTGGCGCGCCGTTCCTCGAGGAGCCCCTGCACCTCGAAGAGGTGCCCCTGGAAATAGCTCGGCCCTTCGAGCAGGGCGAGCCCGGACTTCACGTCGGCTTCGGCCCGATTGAACGCACCCTGGCGGCTTCTCAGGTCGGCAAGGCGGGCGCGCGTGTCGGCGAGCACCTCGTTCACCTCCGGCGCCTTGCGTCCCGCGAGCAGGGGACCCCCGACCAACGCGTCGAGCTCGGCGACGGCCTGCGCGATGTCGCCCGCGTCCTCGCGCTGGTCCGCGCGATGGTGCGCGGCCCGCGCGCGGCTCAGAAACGCGAGCAGTGCCTGGTCGACGGGGGCGCCTCCGTCGAGCTCCGGGCAGTCGCCCTCGCGCGGTTGCCGCGAGCAGCCGAGCGGGCCAAACGCGAGCACGCAACCAAGGGCGACGAGCCCGATTTTCACCGCACCCCCCAGGCCACATAGCGGTTTTCCCGCAGCTCGTGCGCGCGGGCGAGCGCGATGCGATCGACGCGGCTCGTGGTCTTCCCGGGCTCGAACCGCTCGCTGAACAGCGCGTCCGTCGTGCGCGAGCGTGCCATGAGGGGCGCTCCGGCCGCCTGCTCGAGCGCAGCCCCGGGCTTGGCGCCGGCGAGCTCGGAGGCGGTTTGCGGGCGCATCATGACGAGCGCGAACGCCGCGGCCGCCGCGAGCGCGAGGCCGCCGAACGCCACGTAGATCACCCGCCCGGGCGTGGCGTGCCCGGTGAGCCTCTCACGGGCCCGCGCGACCGCGGCGGCGTCGACCGGAGCCGGTGCGCTGGCGCTCTTGAGCGCGGCCGCAAGGGCGACGTCGGGGTGGGTTTCGTCGCCGCTATCGAGGGCGGCGCGCAGTCGGGCGCTCTCGGCGAGCTCGTCCGCGCTGGGGGGCGCCAGCGGATCCTCGAGCGCGTTGGCGACGATCTGCCGGTGGCGCTCGCTCGAAAGGGGCGCGGGTGCGTACGCGGCGCGCAGCGCCTCGGCGAGCTCCGTCTCGACGCGGGGATCGAGCGCCTCGAAGGGCTCGTTCTCCGGTCGATCCTGCGGGCGGTCGGTCACGGCTGCTCCTCTTCGCTCGCAAGGACCTTCCTGAGCGCCGCCATCGCGCGATGCAGTACCACGTCGAACGTGCCGACGGCGACGCCGAGCTCGGCTGCGGCCTCGTGGCGCGGCCGCTCGTCGAGCACGCGCAAGCGGATGGCCTGCGCGTAGCGCGGATTGATGCGGTCGAGCAGGCCGATCACGCGCGCCCGCGACAACGCGAGGTCTTGCGCCTCCAACGCCGCGGCGTCGCGTGTCTCGCGTTCGGCATGGTCGATCTCACGCTCCAAATCGGCGGCGTCGAAGAGCCGCTCGCGCTTGCGGGAACGCAGCTGGTCGAGCGCCACACGCAACGCCACGACACGCAGCCACGGATACACTCCGACGCCCTGCCACTCGAAACGCTCGATGCGCTCGACGACCTTCAGGTAGGTCACCGAGAGCGCTTCTTCCGCGAGCGCTGCATTGCCGAGGCGCGGCAGGAGCACGCTCCGGTAGAGGCGCGGCCCGTGCGCCCCGAGCAGTCAACCCAGAGCGTCCCGGTCGCCACCCCGCGCCCGCTCACAGAGCTCGCGCTCGCCCTCGAGCTCGGCCGCGTCGAACACACGCGGCACTCTAGCAGGCCGCCTTTGCTCGCTCGCGGCAGTCTGAGGGGGCTCGGACGCGGTCCGCGGGGGGGCCGCCCGCGGCCAGGCGGTCGCCACGCCGTCCGTGGCGGGCGAGAGACCGAGCGAGGCGAAGGCCAGCACGAGGGCATAACGGGCGAACGCCCCGGCGCTTACGGGGGAATGCGCGCCGAGACCCGGTCGAGGCAGACCTTTGGAGGTTTTTTGACCGAGCTCGTGCCGACTTGGGCGGATCGAGATCTGCTCGTGCCAAAGACCGGCTGAGTAGTGTTACGAAGGCGGCGCCGATGGCTGCCCGCGTCTGCCCCCACTGCCGCGAGCTCAATAGCGTGAGCGAGAACCGCTGCCACCGCTGCGGCCGGCGGCTGCCGGGCCCCGCCGAGGAAGCGCTGAGGCGCATGATCGGCGACGCGCTCGGCCGCGAGGCGCCGATGACGCGCCTCATCACCGCGCTCGAGCTGGTCGCTTTTGCGCTCTGCGTCGTGGCCGACCGGCGTCTACCGCTCGGCCTCACCGATGCCTTTCGTTTTTCCACGATGGTCCGCTTCGGCGCGCTCTACGGACCCCTGGGGGAGGCCGAGCCGTTCCGGCTGCTTTCGGCCGTCTTCGTTCACGCGGGGATCCTTCACGTCGGCATGAACATGCTGGTCTTCTTCGACCTCGGTCGCCAGAATCGAGGCGGAGCTCGGCAGCGCCCGCTTCGTGCTGGTGTTCCTCGGGAGCGGCATCCTCGGCTTCGTGGCAAGTCAGTGGTGGTACGCCCCCGTGGAGCCACTGACGGCGGGTGCGAGCGGCGGAGTGTTCGGCGAGATTGGCGCCGTCGTCGGCATTCTGTATGCGCGGCGAGATCCCGAGTGGCGGCGCGCGCTCGTGCGCTACCTCATCTACGCGCTCTTGCTCGCGTTCTTGCTCAGCGTGAATACCGCCGCGCACCTCGGCGGGTTCGCGGCCGGCATTCTGCTCGGCTTTCTGCTCTACCGGGAGCGCGCCAGCCTGCGGCTCACTCGCCTCGTCACGGTGCTCGCCGCGCTCGGGATCGTCGCCAGCGTCGCGTCCGTGGCACTTTCGATGCGGTCGACCGCGTGGCAGTCGATCCGCGCGTTCGAACAGATGAGCGAGTAGTATCGTTCGAGCCCGTCATGCCCGTCGTCAACCCGCTCGCCCGCGAGGTCATCTTCAAGATCGTCTATTACGGGCCCGGCCTCGGCGGCAAGACGACCAACCTCGAGCACATTCACGCGACCGCGCGCCCCGACCACCGCGGCAAGCTCGTCAGCCTGGCGACGCCCGTCGATCGCACGCTGTACTTCGACTTCTTGCCGCTCCGCCTGCCCAGCGTGCGCGGCATGAGCGTTCGGCTCCAGCTCTTCACGGTGCCGGGCCAGGTCTATTACAACGCCACGCGCAAGCTCGTGCTCACGGGTGTCGACGGCCTGGTTTTGGTGTTCGATTCGCAGCTCGGGCGCAGCGACGCCAACCTCGAAAGCCTGCAAAATCTGCGAGAAAACCTCGAGGCGCACGGACGCGAGCTCTCGCTCTTGCCCCACGTCGTGGTCTTCAACAAGCGCGACCTCATCGACGCGATGTCGATCCGGGACCTCGAGCAGCAGCTGAACGCGGAGCGCGCACCGTCGTTCGCGGGCATCGCCACCAAAGGCGAGGGCGTGTACGAGGCGCTGGAGGCGGTGACGCGCGCCGTGCTCGACGACTTCGAGACCCGCATGCCCGAGGTGACCGCCGGGCTCGTCGCGACGCTCGCGTCCGCCGAGGGCGGCATGGCGGAGGCGCTTCGGGGCGCGGAGCTCGACCGGCGCAGCGAAGACCGGGCCGCGCCGGAAGCGCGGTCCACGGCCGCCGAGCTTCGGCTCTCGCAGCTGCCGGACGCCGATGCCGGCGAAGCCGCGGCGCGCGCCGCGCTCGGCGAGGTACGGCGCTCACCCCTGCCGGAGCGCCCGGCGCGCGTCGAGAGCGCGCCGCCGGCGGGCGCCATCGGCTTCGAGCTACTCTGGCCCGTCGGGGAGCGTCCTCAGGTTCGCGAGCTCGAGGCGGCGCTCAGTGCCGGTGACCCGGCCTTCGCGCTCAGGGCCTGTGAAGCGCTCGTGGCGCGCTCGCTCGCCGGCGCGGCGGCCGCACTCGGGACCAACGACGCCCCGCGCGACCCGGCGACGGTGGCGCTCGTGCTCGGCATCGACGGGCGCCGTTACCTCGAGTTTCGCGCGCTGGCCCGCGACGCGCGCAGCGGACGGGCGGTGTCGCCCACGGAGGCGCTCACCGCCTTCGCGCTGGCGATTCAGGTCCGCATCGCGCGCGCCAGCATTGCGGGTTGAGCGCACCGAAGCTTTCGCGGCTCGACCCGTTCGTCCACGAACGACGATCGTCGCGGACGCTAGGGGGCCGGCGCGACGACCAAGCCGCCGAGCGATGCGGCGTCGCTGTCGATGGCTAGGTCCCCGACCCACGTGCCGTCGAGCGCTACGACCTCGGCCTCCGACCCCACGCGCGCGTCAGCTGCGCCGGCCAGATCGAGCTTCGCACGGCTAGAGCCGGAAAGACCGGCGAGATCGAGCACGATGGCGTCGAGCGCGACGCCGCAGAGCGCTTCGGTGCACGTGGCGTCGCAACCCGCGTACGACTCGCCTAGCGCCTGCCCATGCGCCGTCAAAGCGTCGGCTACGGCGCTGCATGGCAGCGCGGCCGCGAGCGCGCCCGCGAGATCCTTCACCGCCGGCTGCTCGTCGAGCGCGGGGGGCTCGGCGGCCCCCACGACGAGGCGCGACGCGGCGAAGGCGAGCGTCGTCCCGAAGAACACCCCGTCGGCGGGCGACGACGCGGCGTACCAGGTGGTGGCGTTCTTCGTGTCGAAGCCGAGGCCCGTGGGGTCGAGCCCCGCGACCGACGCCAACGTGAGCTCGGCTCCGTCGGGGGCAGTGCCGGTCGAAGCGAGCGTGCCGACGAGGGTGCCCGCGCTGACGCGGTCGAGGCCCGCCGTGAGCCAGCGGTCGAGCGGATCGCGAAGGAAGCGTGGCGCGCTGCTCCCGATCTCCGTGCGGAGCACGGCGTCCCAGCGTTCGGCGGTGCGGGCCGACGCGAAGCTCGTTTGGTCGCCCGTGCTCGCCTCGTGCATGGCGTCGAGCAGCGCCTCGACGTCGTCCTCGCGACTCCCGACGAGGCCGTCGAGGACGGCGACTCGCGTCGGCTCGAGCGCCGCGAGCAGCGCGCCGGCGTAGCCGTCGAAGTCGAACGATACCGAAATTTCGCTGCTCGCGAGCTGAATGGGCACGTTGGTGACCGGCACCTGCACGCGGTTGTCGACGCCCTCGGTGACACCGGGCAACGTGACACAGCCCCACGCGTAGTGCTCGGCGCGCAAGAGGACGGCGAGCGGGGTGTCGGCGACGACATCGAGCAGGTCCACATGGTCGATCGGCTCGTTCGTCGAGGATGCCGTCCAGTCGAAATTGTCGTTGAGCGGCTCGTCCGGCAAGCTGGCGCAGGTCTGGTTCGCCTGCGCCGTGGCGTACCAGCGCGTCACCTCGCGGCCGCCGGAGTATTCGGCGACCACCCTGAGATCTGCCTTGCCGGTCTTTTGCACCTGGACGAGCCGCTGCACGGGCATCGAGCCCGTGGCCGAGGCGCGCACGGCGAAGGTCGTGGGTGCGGTCGGAGCGGTGAGCTCGACGGCGACGACACCGCCGGCGTCGGTCATGAGGTCGGTGGCGCTGAGGGCGGCGTCGCCGGGTGACGTACCCTCGGGGCCGGGCAGCAGCGCGAAGCGCACCGTGTAGATGCCGGCCGGCTCCGCCAGCACCTCGAGCGTCGCCGTCTTGCCGCGCTCGAGCGAGAGTGGGTCCGGATCGGGGAAGGAGAGAGTGGGGCCGAGGGCAGGGATCCCGCCGCTGCCAGCGCGACCGCCGCTGCCCCCGACGCCGCCGTTGTCGCCGGCGTCGCCCGCGGCGCCGGCGCAGGCACCGAGCAGCGTGGCGAGGGCGGCGAGCAGGGCGCCGGCGCACAGAGCCCGAGCCCAGGCGAGGGGGGTCCGGGCGCGCTCGAGGCTCACCCTGGAAAAGTAGAGCGAACCGCCGCGCTTGCAAGGACAATGCGAGACGGACAAAAATTCTCGAATACGCTCCATGTTAGCGTTCTCTCGTCCGTGACCTCGATCGTCCCGCCCCCGGTCAAGCTGCTCGTCGTCGAGGACGAGCCGAGCCTCCGGCAGATGCTCGAAATCATGTTTCGCCGCGAGGGCTACACCGTGGTCACCGCGCCCGGCTATCGTGCCGCTTGCGAGGCGATTCTCGGCCAGCCGCAGCCTTTTCCCGTCGTGCTCACCGATCTATCGATGCCCGACGGCTCGGGTCTCGACCTCGTGTCGGTCGCGCGGGGGCGCAGCGCGGCGACGGAGGTCGTGCTCCTGACGGCCCATTCGACGGTCGAGAATGCCATCCTGGCGATGCGCTCCGGGGTCTACGACTTCGTCGCGAAGCCGTTCCAGCCGAACGAGCTCGCAGCGCTCGTCGAGAAGGCGCTCGAGAAGAGCGCGCTGACCACGGAGAATCTGCGCCTGCGCGCGCAGGTGCGCGGGGAGAGGGAGCGCGAGCTCGCCGGCAAAAGCCCCTCCTTCCAGAAGGTCCTCGAGGTCGTCGAGCGCGTCGCCCGGACGCGCGCCACGGTGCTCATCACCGGCGAGAGCGGCACGGGCAAGGAGCGCGTCGCCCGCGCGATTCATCGACAGTCGGAACGGGCGAGCGGACCCTTTCTGGTCGTCAATTGCGGGGCGCTGCCCGAAGCGTTGATGGAGAGCGAGCTGTTCGGCCACGAGAAAGGGGCGTTCACGGGCGCCGACAAGCGGCGGGCAGGGCTGCTGCGCGAAGCCGAGGGCGGCACCGTGCTGCTCGACGAGATCGGCGAATTGCCGCTGAGCCTGCAGGTGAAGCTGCTCCGCGTGCTTCAGGAGCGCGCCGTCAGGGCCGTGGGGGCTTCGAGCGAGGTGCCCGTCGACGTCCGCGTCCTCGCGGCGACCAATCGTGATGTCGAGGCCGACGTCGAGGCCGGTCGTTTCCGGCAGGATCTCTACTATCGCCTCAACGTGATCCGCCTCACGTTGCCCCCGCTCCGCGAGCGGCGCGAGGACATCCCGCTGCTCGCCGAGCGTTTCTTGCGCCGGTTCTCCGAGGAGATGGGCAAAGACGTCGTCGGGTTCACCCCGGACGCGTTGCGTGCGATCGAACGCTACGCTTACCCGGGAAACGTGCGCGAGCTCGAGAACGTGGTGGAACGAGCGGTGGCGCTCGCGGGGGCGCGCGTCGTGGGGCTTGGCGACCTGCCTGCCGAGCTGAGCGGTCAGCTCGGCGCTCCGGACCATGGCTTGTTGGGGCTGGGTCCCGAAGGTTGCGAGCTCGACGCCGTGCTTCACGAAGCGGAGCGAAGACTCGTGATTGCCGCGCTCGAGCGCACGGGCGGCGTGCGCACGCAGGCGGCGAAGATGCTCGGCGTGACGTTCCGGAGCCTGCGCTACCGTCTCGCGAAGCACGGCCTCGGCGCATCCGACGACGAAAGCCCTCCGAGCGACCAAGGAGAGGCAGACGAAGGCGAGAGCTGATGCTATCCTGTGATCCGATGGGCTTTCGTCATCCCGGCGGGGTTTTCCGAGGGCGACGGGCTTGCGACGGTTTCACGCTCGTCGAGGTCATGGTCGTGGTGGCGATCATCGGCATCCTTGCGGCCCTTGCGGTCGCCGGCCTCAGGAAACGCGCGAACGAGTCCAACGTCGCGGGGGCGATCGTGGTCGTCAAGTCGATCGCCGCGGCCGAGGAGCAGTATCGAGCACTGAATCAGGTCTATTACGACGTTCCGAACGCGAGCCAGTGGTATCCGGACCTGCCGCCGCCGAACCAGAAGAGCTCGTTCTGGATGGCCGCGCGTGGCGGTGGAGACTCGCGCAGCGACGACTGGTACCGGCTAAACCCCGACATTCGCCAGAGGGTGGAATTTCAGTTCCGCGCGGATGCGGGTAACCCCGACGAGGATCCCACGCCGAACATGGCCACGGCAGCCATCACGCTGCCACCCGTCGCCCCGAACGAGCCCTGGTACCTCATCCAGGCGCGCGCCGACGCCGACGGGGACACGACGTTCTCCTACGTCGCGGCCGCAAGCTGGACGCCAAAGGTCGTGACCATCAACGATGGAGAATGACGCCGGTCGGGCGACGAAATTCGGCAGATCTCAGCTTCGGAGTGACGATTTGCGGCACGGTGCCACTGTCAGCAGCTGTGGGTAGACGTGGGGCCAACGAGCTCCTCGCACGACACGCTCGAAGTCGATTTTGACGGCGATTCCGGGGGGTTCGGGTAGCGCCGCCGACTTCGATGCGCGGGGCGCGCGGTGGCGGAGCCGATCCGGCCGCCTGGCACGGCACCTGCAGCTCCTGGGCGTGACCCTTCGGGCTCGATCGGCGTTTGAGCGTGGCTTCACGTTGACCGAGCTCATGGTGGTCGTCGCGATCATCGCGATCCTCGCCTCGCTCGCCGTCTACGGAGTCAGAAAGTACGTGCTCGCCAGCCAAACCTCGGAAGCCATCGAGATCATCAACAGCGTGCGCGCCGCCCAAGAGCAGTACAAGGACGAGCGCTTTCGCTACCTGGACGTGAGCAGCGTCGACCAGGCCTCGGGCTCCTTTTTCCCCTTCGCCGCGAAGGCGGACCTCAGCAAGAACATCAAGATGGCGTGGGACGTCGGCAACGCCACGGAGCTCGCGAGGTGGAGACAGCTCGGTGTCGTCCCGAGCACGCTCGTGCAGTTCGGCTATGCGTGCCAAGCGGGGCAGGGCGCCGGCGTGCCGTCGGCGGGAGTGCTCGGCGCGACGGCGGGCAGCCTGCCCGGGACCGCGCCCAACTGGTACGTCGTGCGCGCCATGGCCGACCGCGATGGCAACGGAACCTACGCCCTCTTCATCGGCTCGAACTTCAACGACGCCATCTATTCGGAGAACGAGACCGAATGAAGAAGTCTGTCACGCGCCGCCTTGCGGCAAGGAGCGACGAGTCGGGTGGCTTGTCGCGTCTTCGAACGAGCCACCCCAACGAAAGGAACGACGGATGAGGATAATGAGATTGCGCGCCAAGCTCCGCGCCAAACGAGGCTTTACACTGGTCGAGCTCATGATCGTGGTTGCGATCATCGGCATTCTGGCCGCGCTCGCCATCTACGGCGTGAAGAAGTACCTGACCAACGCCAAGACCGGCGAGGCCAAGAACAACCTCGGTCGCCTCGGCAAGGACGCCGTGTCGGCGTTCGAGCGCGAGTCGATGACGGCCACGCTTGCGGCGGCCAACGGTGGCTCGAACGCCGTGCACCGCATGTGCGATAGCGCGAGCGCCGTGCCGTCGGTCGGCGTGCCGAAGGGCAAGAAGGTGCAGCCCAATCCGGACGACTGGAATGGGGACGGGTGGCGCTGCCTGCGCTTCTCGCTCAACGATCCGGTATATTACCAATACAACTACGTCGCGCCGGATCCGACGAACACGGCTAACGGCAACGGCTTCTCGGCCATTGCCATCGGCGACCTCGACGCCGACGGCACGCCTGGTGGCGCGTGGATGTACCGCGGCGCCATGCTGAGCGGCGTGCTGCGTCTCGCGACGACGATGGACGAGCCCGCCGACCCCGAGGAATAGCCCAACCCGCTCGGGGTTCGAGAGCCGGGTCCCTTGCCGATAGGCAAGGGGCCCGGTTCGTTTTTGTGCTTTGAGCGCCGCGGAGCCCGGGAAAGAGTGGGGTGTGCTTGCTGCGCTCGTCGTCGTCATCGCTGTTCTGGTTCCCTACGTGGAAGCGCTTGGGGGAACGCTGGTTTGGGATGATCGTCTGCTCATTCTCGACGCCCCCATGGTCGAGCACGGCGGCAGGTTGTCCGAGTTCTTCGCGAGGCCGCTCTGGGCGGGCGAGGGCGCGCAGCCCGTCAGCGCGAGCTATTACCGGCCGCTCGTCACGCTGAGTCTGGCGGTCGATCACCGCCTGCACGGGACGAACGCTGGCGGCCTTCACCTCACGAACGTCGCCCTGCACCTCGGCGCGGCGCTCGCGCTGCTCTGGCTGCTCCGGCGCTCGGGTATCGGCGCGGTCACGGCGACGGGGCTAGCCGCGGGGTTTGCGCTCTTGCCGCGGCTCGCCGAGGCCGCCGCGTGGATCTCGGGGCGTGCCGACCTGTTCGCGGGGCTCTTTTCGATCCTCGCGCTCGCCGTCTGGGGTGCCGGGCCTGCCCGGCGCGTGGCCGCCGCCGTGCTCGTGCTCGGCGGGCTGCTCTCGAAGGAGTCGGCGCTCGCGGCGCCGCTTGCGCTCGGTGTCGCTGAGTGGGTGGCCGAGCGGGGAGTGCCCCTGCGCGCCCGGCTGCGCCTGCTCGTCCCGCGGCTCGCCCCGCTCGCCGCTGCCGTCGTCTGCTACCTCGGGCTGCGGCTCGCCGTGGTGGGCGTTCACGACGAAGGCACGCGGCTGGGGGCGCTTTTGCGCCTGCGGGTGGTGCTCGAAGCGCTCGGGACCTACGCGTGGATGCTGCTCGACCCGTTCCAGCCGCGTGCCGTCATCGGGCGCATCGGGGCAGTGAGCGTGCTCGGGACGGTGATGGGCCTCGTGGTGCTCGCTGCGCTCGCAGTCGGGCTCGCTCGGTTGTGGAGCCGGATCGGCCGTACCGAAGCGCTCGGGCTTTCGCTCGCCGGGTTCGCGCTCTTGCCGGTGCTCCACGTCATCCCCATCCCGCTTCGCACGCTGGCGGCCGACCGCTTCCTCTACCTGCCGGCCGCGGGTCTCGCGCTTTCGCTCGCGCCCGGCGTCGAGCGGCTGTTTCGGGCGCGGCGGCTCGCTCGCGGTCTCGGTGTCGCGCTGCTCGTCGCCCTGTTCGTGACGACGCTCTTACGGGTGCGGGTCTGGTCGAACGAAATCGCGTTCTGGGTCGAGACGTACCTCGAGACGCCGCCCGTCAACAACGCCGCGGCCGTGGAGCTCGCGGGGCTCCAGTTTCGAGCGGGACGCTTCCGCGACGCGCTCGCCCTCTCGAAGCGCGCCCTCGACTACGACGATCCGCATCGCCACGACGCCCAGTACAACGCGGCGCTCTGTCTCGCGCGGCTCGGCCACTACGACCAGGCGCTCCACTGGTTGCTCGCGAGCGACGGGGGTCGGGTGACGCCGAAGGATGCGCTCCTCGTGGCCGTGTTCCAGATCCAGGCCGGCAAGATCGAGAATGCCAAGCAGAGCCTGACGGACCTCGCCGCTCGCGGCGACGGTGGGGCACGGTACCTCCTTCAGCGGCTGCCGGAGCTCGTGAGCGCGCGCGACGAGCTGCGTCGGCTCGGCAAGGACGGGGATCCCGAGCGGCGCGCGCGCCTCGCGGCGGAGCTCGGCGATCAGGCGGTGGCGACGCCCGCGTGGGCGGCCGTCACCGTGTCGCCGGGCGTCACGCGCGCGACGCTCGAGGAGGGTCTCGCCTACCTCGTCCAGACGGGTGAGCGAGCTGCCATCGAGCGGGCGGCCAGGGCGTTGATGGAGCGTTTCGGTGGCATGGACCCGGTGCTCGAGGACATCGTTCAGGTGCGGCTCGCCGAGCTCCGGGAGCTCGATGCCGCAGCCCCCCGGCTAGGGCTCGCTCGGGGCCCCGCGTCGTAGCTCCCGGCGCAGCGTGCCTCCCCGAAACGGCGCGAGGGCGAACGCGAGCGCGGCGAGGCCGCCAAGAAGCCCGAGCACGAGGTAGGCCCAGGGCAGGGGCGGGCGCGCGACGAACGCCCCGGCGTCGCGCGACACGACGAGCGGACGCGTTTTGCGCAGGCTCTCGGGATCGGCCACCCGTAGCGATCCGTCCGGCAGCCGCTCGCCGGGGCCGCGGAGCGGGTACGGGGGAGAGGGTGAGAGCTCCCGCACCCAGAGCTTTCGGCCACGATCGCTGACGAACGTGCGCGTCCTCACATCGGCGGGGAAAAGCTTCGGATCGAGCGCCACGACAGCCGTGACCCCGACGGCCTCCAGGCTCCGGCGGGCGCGCTCGGGCTCCTCGACGAAGATTTCCTGGGGTACGGCGCTCCGCCACGGTGTCGTCAGACGCCAGTGCTCGCGCGCGGCGGCCTCGCTCTCGAGCGGCTCGTGGATGTGAGCCGTTTCGAGGCCCGGCACGAGCAGCGGCGCGTTGCCGACGAGCCCGGCGTAGGCGAGCGGTACGGGGGCCCCATTCGACAGCAGCCGGTGCCGTCCCACGAGCGCGACTCGCGCGGGCCGCGTGAGCGTCGCGCTGAAGCGGGTGGTCTCGCGGACGAGGCCCTCGATGCCTGCGTCTCGGTGGTCCCACCAGACCGTTGCGAGGTCGAATGACGCTCCGCGCCACACCACGACCACGCTCGCGAGGAGGGCGGCGGCGGCGGCAATCTCGCGCCGCCGGGACGGCTCGTACACGGCGGCACCCATGCCGCCCGGCCGCGCGCCGAGCGTCATCGCGACCGCGATGGGCGGCAGCATCACCGCTGTGAACCGCCACGTCCAGCGCGTGCCCGCGAGCGGTCCGCGCGCGATGAGCGACACGACAGCGAGGTCGCGCGGCCCCACGAGGATCGCGAACAGGAGCAAGAACAGGATCACGCCGAAGCGCCGTCGTCGCAACGCATCGATCGCGGCGACGACGAGCAACGGGCAGAAGAAGATCCCCGCGCCGGCCTCCGCATCGTGGCCCCAGACGTTCGAGCCGCACCCAGCCCGTCAGATTCCCCACGAGGATGCCCGGCACGACGTTCGCGAGGCTCTGCGCGTGGAGCAACAAGAATCCCGGCTCCCAGCGTTCCCGGATGAACGAGACGTTCGCCGTGGTGGCCGCATGCCAGAGCCAGATGAGCGGCACCACGACGGCGAGCGCTGCGCTAACGAAGGGACTCCACACGCTCACGAGCTGCCGCGGCGACGGCCGCCGGAGCACGAGCCCTGCCGTCCCGACGAGGAGCCAGGTCCAGAGGAACGTGTGCGGGTGCCCGACCCAGAAAAGGAGTGTGCTCACGATCGGGATCGCGAGTGCGACGCGTCGGTCGTGAAGGTCCGAAAGCCAGAGGAGCAACGACAGCGCGAGTCCCCAGGGGTAGGCGGCGATCACGACGTGCCAGGGCATGCCGAGCAGCAACGGCGCGGGCTGGACCATGGCGACAAGCGCGGCCAGGAGGCGCGGGCGCGCGGGTACGCTGCGCGGGGCGAGCTCGCGCACGGCGAGCCCTGCTAGCGAAAGATGGACGATCGCCGAGACCGTCAGGAACGCGAGCGGCCGCCCGATCAAACGACACACGAGCCCGACGAGGAGATACGGCGGGTAGCCAAGGCCGATCTGCCCCGCCTCGAACGGGGTCCAGCCGGCCCCAAGCTGCCAGAGCACGCGCGGAAAGTGCCCGTCGAGCAATGCGCTCGTGACCGTCGAGATCACGGGCAGGTAGTAGACGGGCCCGTCGCCCCGGAACGTGAAGGGGTCGAAGCGGAGTAGGGTCAAAAGGAGCACGAGCCCGGTCGCGAAGGCGACGAGCCCCCCGCGCTCGAGCCAAGCGCGCGCCCCTTGGCTCACCGGGCCACCCCAAAGACGCGCCCGAAACCGCGCGGATCGAACGCGGCGCTCCGGGGACCCGAGCGGTGACTGGGGGAGGCCACGAACGTCCATTATGCTCTCCCCCCATGCGGCTCGGCGAGCGTCCCCTCGTGCAATCGGTGGCGGCGATCTCCGTGCTGCTCTCGGTCGCGTTGAGCGTGCTGCCCGCGTTCCTCAGGAATCTGCGCGCGTCGCGCTTCGCCGAGCCGCTCGACGGTCTTGCGTTCGTGGCGGCCCGCGCCACGTTGCTCGCCGCCGGGCGGCCGCCCGAGTCGGCGTATCCCCCGTCCGCGCCTCTCACGCCGGCGGCCGTGCCGCGCGGTGAGCTCGTCGTCGATCCGCCGGGCACCTGGGACCACCCGACCTGGCGCCTGCTCGACTTTCACCTCGACGAGCCGCACGCGTACAGCTTCGCGTTCGAGAGCACCAATGGGGCAGCGGGTGCCCATTTCGAGGTCGTCGCGCACGGCGATCTCGACGGTGACGGCAACACGAGCACCTTCAGCATCACGGGTGACGTCTCGCCGAACGGCACGCCCGCGACCATGCCGCTCGCCATGTACCGCGAGGTGGAATGAAGGCGGCCCTCGGGGGCAAGCTCGTCGGTGTCCTACTCTTGGCGCTGTCGCTCGCCGGGATCCACTCGACGCGCCCGCGGCTCTTCGAGCGCTTTTCGCGGCTGAAGGAGCGGAGTGACAGCTACGCCCTGCCGAGTCCGGAGCAGGTGGTCGTGGCGAGCCTCGGCTACCGATCCGCGCTCGCGGATCTGATCTTCGCCCACGTGCTCGTTTGGCACGGCATCCACTTCGAAGAGAAGCGTCGCTTCGAGTTCGCGGCCGATTACCTCGACACCGTGAGCGCTCTCGATCCGACCTTCCGCGAGACGTACTACTTCGGCGACACGTTGATCGCGATGCAGCCCGTGAAGCCGCGCCACCAAGACTACGTGCGCGCGCGCCGGCTGCTCGAGCGCGGGCTCGAGATGCGACCCGGCGATACCGAGCTCTGGCTCAGCGCCGGGCAGTTCATGGCTTACGTGGCGGCGCCCTGGCTCGAGGACGAAAAGGAACGAGCCGAGTGGCGCCTTGCCGGTGCCCGCGTGCTCGCGCGTGCGTGCGAGCTCGTGGGGTCGAACGAGAACATCCCGTACCATTGCATCACCGCGGCAGGGCTGCTCACGCGCGCCGGACAGCGCGAAGCGACCATTCAGTTCCTCGAGCGCGTGCTCGCGGTGTCGGACGACGACTCGATCCGGGAAATTGCGCTCGGCTACCTCGAGCGCGAGCTCGGCGAGCGCGCCCGCGCACGCCTGCAGGACCGCGCCGAGCGGCTGCGCGGCGCATGGAAGAAGGACCTGCCGTTCGTGTCCCTGACCGCCGAGCTGCTGCTCGGGCCGCCGAGCGCCCCGAGCGCGTGCGCGGGACTCGGCCGCGATGAAGCGCGCTGCGCTACGAGCTGGCGTGCCTGGCGCGCGCGGGTCGAGGACGAGCAGCCCGCCGACGAGTGAGCGCCCGCCTCAGGGGAACTTGACCGTCAACGTGGCCCGCTGACCGGGGTTCACGGTGATGGTCTTTGCCTTGCGGCCGAACTCGGGGTGGACGAACACGACGGTGTGTTGGCCGGGCGGCGTCGTGCTCGACTTCGGAGTCTTGCCGAGCGGGCGGCCGTCGAAGATGACCATGGAGTCGGGCTTCGAGGTGAAGGTGAGCGTCGCGTTGGCGCCCTTGGTGGCGGATGAGCCCGACGACGATGACGAGGACGAGGACGAAGATGACGTCCGGGTGCTCGAGGCGGTCGAGGACGACGACGAGCCCCGCGAGCTGCCGCTCGAGCTGCCCCCCGAGACCACCGGAGCCTCCGACGCCCCGGGCAACAGATCGATGACGAAGGTCTTTTCGGCCTGACCGTCCTCGAAATCGATGCGCTTTTCGAAGTGGGCGAAGCCCTTCTTGTCCGCGACGATCGAATAGGACTTCTCGGCTTCGAGCTCGACCGCGATTGGGAAGCGCGGGATGGGCCGACGCTGATCACCTTCGACGAGCGTGACACGCGCCCCGTCGGCGTTGTTGCCGAGCTTGATCGTCGCGAGACCCTTCTTCACCTTCATCTTGGGCTCGAGCGTGACGATCTGTTCGGGCTCGATGCTGACGGTCTTCTCGAACGGCTCGTAGCGATCGCCGCCCTCGATGCGGATCTTGTGCTCGCCGGGCCGCATGTTGTGGTCCTCTTGAGGGAGTGGACCGACCTCCTTGTCGTCGACGAAGAGCTTGAGCCCGCGGCCCTCCGCGCTCACCTTGATGCCGGTGCCCTGACTCGGAGGCGCGAGCTCGACGTTCTGGACGGTCTCCTCGCCGGCAGGGATCTTGACGCCGATGTCGGCCGTGGGCGGGTAGCCCGCGGCGGCGACGCGCACGAGGTGCGTGCCCGGCTTCAGCTCGGACACGCGGCACGGTGAGCCGGGACAGGCCGCACGGGCGTTGTTCAACGTAAATTTCCACGCCGTCGACGGGTTTGTTCCCGGGACCGGCGACGGTGATGACGAGGGAGCCGGGCTTGCCCTTCAAAAGGAAGAAGCCGGCTGCACCGATGCCGACGAGCACCACGACGAGCAGCACCATCATCAGGTTGCGATTGCCGCCGATGTGCTGCGTCGCAAACGGATCGCTCGTCATGGGCGCCGGCATCATCGGTACCGGCATCGAGCTGGGCGGCGGCGGCAGCGGGCCGCGCGACATCGAAGGCGGTGGCGCGAGCGAGCGCGAGTTCGTGGGAGCCGGGGGCGGTGGCGGCGGCTTCGAAGGCACGGGCGGCGGCGGCGGCATGCGCGACCCCACGGGTGCTCCCGCGGCGGGACGCGGCGCCGGGGCGCCGGCCGCGGGTGGTGGCGCACTGTGGAGCAGCGCACGCGCCGGATCGTCCTGCGACTTGTCGAAGACCGTGGTCGCCTCGTCGTCGTCGTCCCAGTCGATGTCGACGGCACCGCCCTTGGGGCGATCGCTTGGCGACGGCGGTGGCGGCGGCGCCTTGGACACCAGCTTCATCGGCGGTGGCGGCGTTGACGTTTCGTCGAGGCCGAGGCCAATTCCGGGCAGCGGCGGCGGTGATCCGCCTCGCGACGGCAAGGGGGGCGGTGGTGGCGCCGACGAGATGGCGGACCCAGGCAACGGCGGAGGCGGGGGGGCGCCGCCCGCGCTCTTGAACGGTGGCGGCGGTGGCGCCGAGTGGCGCGACGGCAAGGGTGGCGGCGGCGGCGGGCCCGAGCCCCTGCTCGGCGGCAGCGGCGGCGGGACCATTCCGGGCGGCGCTGCGAGACCGAGCAACGTCTTCTTCGGGATCGCTGCGGACGACGGTGGAGGTGGTGGTGCGGACGCACCGCGCGACGACTTCTTCGCCGCGAGCCCATCGAAGACGTCCAGATCCGATCCCTTGTCGCTCATCGCATTAATGGGGGTTCCAGGTGTCATACCGCGGCTCGGGCGGATTGGCGAGTGATAATGCCCGGGATAATCAGGTTCGATCTCGCGAAAGGGCGCCGCTTATTGACGGCGTGTCTGCAAGGGGGCCCAGTGCTTCGGTCCCACGATCGGAGTCTCCGTGAAGATCCGCCGTGCCGAAGGACCTGCGGCCCTCACGAGCACGATGCCCGCGCCCGGAGCGCGCACCGGTGCGTCGGCGCCGGGTGCGGCGAGCTCGGCGCCGAGTGATTGCGGAAAGAACAGCATGGATTCGCAACGCATCGAGTCGAGCAGACTCCGGAGCAGCGGTCCATCGCTACCTTTCGCGTCGCCCTCGGTCACGCGCGCGTAGACGAGCATGCCGTCGGCATCGATGCCCACCGCGGCCATGGCCGCGATGGACGGGCGTTCGCTCGCGAGGTAGCCCGGGCTGATACGCGCTGCGTCAAGACTCGGCGCGTCCTTCTGAATCGAGAAGCCGTGTTGCGCGTCGTGCCAGAGGGCCGTTTGCATGTCCGGCGCAGAGGCCGGGGTCCGAAACTCCACCACGCGCTCCGTGCCGGTTTCACCCGGGTGGGGTGACCGAAGTCGGCGCGGATCGAGCTTCAGGAGCCCAACGACCGTCCCAGGTCGCGTCGGATCCGGCCGCAGGTGGGTGGTGGCGATGGCAGGAGGCCAGCCGTGCTGCTCTATCCCCTGCGTGCGCCACGCTCCTTCGCCCGGCTCGCTCGGCACGACGGCGCTCGTGAGCGCCTTTCCGGGAAGCACGGGACGCAGCAACAAGTAGAAGAAGTCGCGCTGCTCGGTCCCGATGTATCGGGGAAAATTCATCAGCGCCATGAGGCGGATCATGCGACGCCCCAGAAACTCCCAGCCGGGCATGCCGGGGATCGGGCCGCGCGCCTCCCAGAGATCCTTCAATGGGCGCTCGACGACGGGAAGCTTGCCCGTGGGCGCCGCACGATAAAATTCCAGTCCTGTGTGCCCGGCGTTCATGTCGAGATGGACGCCGTAGCTGCAGCGGGCGCGAACCATGGCGAGCCCCAGCACCTCGGGGTCCACGCTCGCGCCGTAGAAGTAGGCGATGAAGCCTTCGCGCGTCAGACAGATGCCGCTTCTTACGGTGCGTGCCTCTTCGGTCCACCCCGGCGGCACGCCGCCCCACCAGTGACGTTTGTATGGGTTTTGTACCTCGTTCGACGACGAGGGGGGTCATGTTCTGACGAAAAGAGATCATCGAACGCGGTATCGGAGCCTGCTCGGGCCACGTCCCGAAGCCCGTCGAGCCGTCGTCGAGCAGCGCCACCGTCGCAGCGAACGGACGCGGCGGAAGGTAGACGACGCGATCGGCCATCATGCCGAACGCGCCGTGCATCGCCTGGAAGCCGCCGTTCAGCGCGCCGACGACGCGCCCCATGACTTCGGGGCGCCTCGGGATCTCGCCGGGCCCCGTCTCCCCCGTGGCGCTCTTGGGCTCGACCGTGCCGCTCATTGGGTGAAGCTCGACCTGGCGCGGGTCCCAGAGCGTCACGAAGATCTGCGAGTAGATGCGCTTTCGGTCGGTGCGGATGAACGAGAACGCGAAGGGGCACGGGGCGCCGGGGTTCTTGCCGACGAAGGGGTCGCGGTCGAGCGCACTCCATTTGCCTTCTCCCTTCAGCGCCGGCTTGATGAGCGGCACCATCGGCGGTGGTGGCCAGCCCGTTTCCGGATCCGTCGCGTCGTCGGTCGGCGCGGCGTAAAGCTCGCCGAGCTCTTCGGCCACGGCATCGGAGCCGTCGTCGCCGGCAACGCTGCTCACGATCTGATCGAGCTGATCGCCTGCTTCGAAAGCGACGGCCTTGACGATCTCCATGTTGCGGTCGCCGAACCACGGGATACCGCGCACGCGGTTGACGGCCCAGGTGACGAGATTGCCGGGTCGCGCCTTGCGCGGCGTCTGCTCGACGACGAAACGCGTGCCGTCGTCGTGCGTCGCGCCTTCGGCGTCGAACGCGACGTGCGCACGGTGGGCGTCGCGATCGATGAGGAGCGCCTTTTCCGTGAGCCCGATCACGACGCGCTCTGCGGGCGGCTCGAGCTTGAAGAATCGACGACCGATGCCCGCGAGCTTCCCTGTTTCCTGGAGATTGGTCAGCGCGCTCTGCAAGCGCTTGGGCAAAGTCCACTCGGGGCCCTCGGGCTCGGGCTCGCCCGCGAGGTTGACGAGCTCCACCATCGACGTGATGTGATCCTGCGCGATCGCCCAGGCGGCGCGACGGTCGCGAACGACGAGACCGTGCTCGTCGGCGGCGGAGGTCTCGCTCAGGTTGTCGAGGCGCGTTAGCTCGAGCAGGCTGCCTCCTGGCGCGATCCGCGAGCCAACGAGGTACACGTCGGCGAGCTCTCCTGTGCGTCGGGCGAGCACGACGGCGCGCTCGCCACGCGGCAGGCCGCCCTGACCCTCGTCGGCGGGCAGGAAGTGGACGTCGCGCGGATCGGCGATCAGGCCGCGGGCCGCGAGCGCGAGCGCGAGCGCCCGCGTGGCCTCAGGCTCGCGCCGGGCGCCCTCGGGGGCGCTGTCGTACGACTGGATGAAGCCTGCCAAGGCGACGAGCAGCGGCAGAGGCCGAGCGACGCTCAGGAGCCGCGCGAGCGCGGCGCGCGGCGCACTCGCTCCGTCGCCCTCGGCCATGGGTGCATTCCCGGCCTACCACCCAGCCAGTAATGGGGCCATTTTTCGGCGATCGACAACTTGGTTTCCCCCTGGGTGGCAACTAGATTGGCTACTTGGGCGCTAGAATGGCGAAAATACAGGTAGATCCAGCTCGGATGGGCAGGGCACGCTGCGTGCTAACCTTTGCCCGATGGCTCTCGGTCTGCCCCGCCGCGCGCTGCTTTTCGCCAGCCTGGTGATGCTGGGCTGCTACGCGCCGACGCTGCCGCTACCGCCCCCGCAGAAGCCCGAGATCATGCTCACCGATACGGGTGCCTTCCGGCTGCGCGGGGGTACGGAGCCGGACGCACAGATCTTTGCGCTGAACGAGCGCAGCCTGCTCATCGACGGCCAGCAGACGGGCGGCACGGGCCGCTACGACTTCGAGCTCCGGGAGGCGAAGGCCGGCGATCTGATGCAGCTCTGGTACCAGCTGGGTACGGAGCTCAGCCCCACGACGGTCTTCGTCCTGCCCGACGACCTGGCGCCCGCAGGCGGCGACGGCGGCGCGGGTGGCGCGGCGCCCTGAGCCGCGGTTCTCTCAGCTCCGCGGTGCCGCACCGATCGTTCTGAGGACCTTCCGGCCGTCGCTCGCTCGATGCACGAGCCCGGCGTCGGCGGCGGGGCGCGGCCGGCGCGGTAGCTCCACCTCGGCGATCGGCTCCGCCATGAGATCGTAGTCCGTCGCGTGCGTCACCCGAGCGCGCAGAAGCTGCCCCGGCAGTGCCGGCCCGCCCGAAAGCACGACGTTACCGTCGATGTCCGGGGCTTGCCCCGCGTGCCGGCCCGTCATGACGAGATCGCTCTCCTCGCTCGCGCCCTCGACGAGCACCTCGAGCTCTCGCCCCACGAGCGCACGCTGGTGCTTTCGACTGATGGGGCGCTGCACGGCCATGAGTCGGCGCGCGCGCCGGCTCGCGACGCCGCGCGCGACCTTGTCGTCGAGCGTGAACGACCGCGAGCTCGATTCGTCCGAGTAGCGAAAGACGCCGACGCGATCGAACCGCGCATAGCGCACGAACGCGAGCAGCTCCTCGAACTCGGCGTCGCTCTCGCCGGGATGGCCCACGATGAACGCCGTGCGGAAGGTCAGCCCGTCGATGCGCTTGCGCAGCCGGTCGACGAGCTCGTAGAGGCGCTTGCCCCCATGCCCGCGGCGCATACGTCGTAGCATCGCGTCGGCCGCGTGCTGAAGGGGCATGTCGACGTAGGGGACGACGCGTGGATGCTCTGCAATCAGGGTGATGAGGTCGTCGCCGAGCCGCTCGGGGTAGAGGTAAAAGAGCCTGACCCAGTGAACGCCGGGGACGTCGGCGATGCGCTCGACGAGGGCGGCGAGCGTTGGTCCGCTGCCGAGATCGCGCCCCTAGGCGACCGTGTCCTGTGACACGAGGTTCACCTCGATGACGCCGGCCGCCGCGAGCGCTTCGACCTCGCGCACGAGGTCGTCCGCGGAGCGCGAGCGCTGCTTGCCGCGAAGCTCGGGGATCACGCAGAAAGAGCAGCTGCGGTTACAGCCCTCGGCGAGCTTGACGTAGGCGCTGCGGCCGCGCGTCGAGACGCGCCGCGGATCACTCGCCGTGACGAGCCAGTCGGCGGGGTGCCCGACGAGCACGCGCTCGGCGTCGCCGGCGAGCACGCGCTCGAGCTTGAGCATGTCGCTCGAGCCGAGCAGGTGGTCGACCTCGGGTAGCTCGCGGGCGAGCTCCTCGGGGTGACGCTGGCTCAGGCAGCCCGCGACGACGAGCTTTTCGCAGCAGCCGTCGCGCTTGTGCCGCGAGAGCTCGAGGATGGTTTCGATCGACTCCTCTTTGGCCGCGTCGATGAAGCCGCAGGTGTTGACGACGATCACGCTCGCCTCGGCGGGGTCGGCGACGTGGCGGTAGCCGTTGCGCTCGGCGATGCCGAGCATCACCTCGGTGTCGACGCGGTTCTTCGGGCAGCCGAGGCTGACGAAGTGGATGCGGCGTGCGCGGGCCATGGCCCCGGTCAGCCGCGTTCCATCGCGCGCACGAAGCGCTCGAAGAGGTAGAGCGCGTCGTGGGGGCCGGCAGCGGCCTCGGGATGGTACTGCACGCTGAAAGCGTTGGCGTCGGGGGCCTCGAGGCCTTCGCTCGTGCCGTCGTTGAGGTGCAGGTGGCTCGTGCGCGCGACGCCCTTGATCGAATCTACGTCGACGACGAAGCCGTGGTTCTGCGTCGTGATCTCGACGCGCCCGGTCGTCAAGTCCTTGACGGGCTGGTTGAGGCCGCGGTGCCCGAACTTGAGCTTGTAGGTCTTCGCGCCGAGAGCCAGCGCGAGCAGCTGGTGCCCCAGGCAGATGCCGAAGATCGGCTTTTTGCCGAGCAGGTCGCGGATGGTGCCGACGGCGTAGGTGACGGCCGCCGGGTCGCCCGGGCCGTTCGAGAGGAAGATGCCGTCGGGATTCCTGGCCAGGATCTCCGCCGCCGTGGTCGTGGCGGGCACGGCCGTCACGCGGCAGCCGCTGTCGACGAGGCAGCGCAGGATGTTCTTCTTGGCGCCGAAATCGAGGGCCACGACGGAGAGCGATCGCGTGGGCGGCGCCGAGCCCGGGCCGAATGGCGCGTTCCAGATACCGCGCCCTTCCGCGAAGTCGTACGGGGCGCGGGGCGTGACGCGCGCGACGAGATCGAGGCCCTCCATGCTCGGCGCGGAGCGTGCCCGCTCCACGAGCACGTCGGGGGGCTCGGTGCCAATGGCGCCGTTCTGGGCGCCTCGGTCGCGCAAGACGCGCGTGAGGCGTCGCGTGTCCACCTCGGCGATGGCGGCGATGCCGTAGCGCTTGAGGTAATCCTCGAGCGACTGCTCGGAGCGGTAGCTCGAGACGATCGGGCTCTGGTCGCGGATCACGAAGCCTGCGACCTGCGGGTGGCCGTCGACGCTCTCCGGATCTTCGGAGTTGATGCCCGTGTTGCCGATCTCGGGCGCCGTCATGGTGACGATTTGTCCGGTGTAGGAGGGGTCGGTCAGCACCTCCTGGTAGCCGGTCATGCCGGTCGTGAACACGACCTCGCCGACGGCGGTGGCGTCGGCCCCGAAGGCCCGGCCGGGAAACAGGGTTCCGTCGGCGAGAGCGAGATGTGCGGCGCGTCCTGTCACGGTTCTTCTCCGGGAGCGTCGTGGATGATGGTGCCGCGCGCCAGCGTCAAGAGGACCCTGCCGCGGAGCTCTCGCGACATGAAGGGCGTGTTTCGGCTCTTCGAACGGAGCGTCACGTCCTCGGGCTTCCAGCGAGCCTCCGGATCGACGAGCACGAGTTCGGCCAACGCGCCCTCGCGGAGCGTCGGCGGCTGGATGCCGACGATGCGAGCAGGCCGCGTGGAGAGCGCATCGACGAGCCGCGAAAGCGTCAGCCCCGAGCCGCCGACCAGGCCCGAAAGCAGACCGAAGCAGAGCTCGAGGCCCATCATGCCGGGGCGCGCCTCACCGAGCTGGCAGTCTTTTTCGAGCGGGGAGTGGGGCGCGTGGTCGGTAGCGATGGCGTCGATGGTACCGTCGGCGAGCGCTTCGCGCAGCGCGGCCACGTCGGCCTCCTCGCGCAGGGGGGGATTCACCTTGCACGCCGTGTCGTAGCCCACCAGCGCGGCATCGGTGAGCAGCAGGTGGTGCGGCGTGACCTCGCACGTCACCTGGATGCCGCGCGCCTTGGCTTCGCGCACGAGGCGAGCCGCGCCGAGCGTCGAGACGTGCGCGACGTGGTAGCGAGCCCCGACGTACTCGGCGAGCAGGATGTCCCTGGCGACGATGATGTCCTCGGCGACGCGAGGCCAGCCGCGCAGGCCGAGCCGCGCCGAGATTGCGCCCTCGTGAATGTCCGCGCCCGCCGTGAGGTCGTGGTCCTCGGCGTGCTGAATCAGCGGCATGTCGAAGTTCTTGGCGTACTCGAGCGCGCGCCGCATCACGGCGCTCGACATCACGCACACACCGTCGTCGCTAACGGCGACGGCCCCCGCCTCGCGCAGCTCCGCCATCTCCGTGAGCTCCTTGCCGGCCTGCCCCTTGGTGATGGCGCCGACGGGGTGGAGCGAAGGGCCGCCGTGCTCGCGGGCGCGGTGGAGCAGCATCTCGGTGACGGCGCGAGTGTCGTTGACCGGCTGCGTGTTCGGCATCGCGCACACGTGTGCGTAGCCACCCGCCGCGGCCGCCGACAGGCCGCTCGCCACGTCTTCCTTGTACTCTTGCCCGGGCTCGCGCAGGTGTGCGTGCAGGTCGACGAAGGCCGGGAGCACCCACATGCCGCGCGCGTCGATCACCCGGGCTCGTTCGGCGCGGGCCGCGGCGTCGCCGGCGCCTTTGCCGACACGGGTGATCTGGCCGCGCTCGACCACCACGTCGGACGTGGCGTCGAGGCCGCTGCTCGGGTCCACGACGCGCGCATCGCGGAGGACCAAGAGCTCGGTTTTTTCGCTCATGGGGCGCCACCGCATAGCATGCGAGCGGCCGGGAGGGCGCCCCCCCGGGGACCCGCAAGGCCGCACCGGCCCATGGTGGCTTCACGCGTTCCAGGCTTGGTGTAAGCTGGTTGCTACATGGCCGAGGACGAAAGCCCTTCCAAGAAGCCATCGCCTCCACGTCCTTCGGGCCGCTCCGTTCCCCCGCAGGCGCTGCCGTCGAAAATCCCGCGTCCGGAGCCCGCCAAGAAGGAGCCCGAGCCACCGTCTGCTCCGGTGCGCAGCCTGCCGCCACCGCCGCCGACGCGGCACAAGCCGATGTCCGTGCCGCCCGCTGCCAAGCGCAGCAGGCCGCTGCCGCCGCGTCCGCCGTCGAAGTCGGGGCCGCCGCCAGCGCCGAACTCCTCGCCCTCGGCCGCGGCGAGCCCGCCGGCGCCCGCGGTTGCGCCGGCTCATCCCGCGCCGCCCGCGCGCGCCGAGCACTTGCCCGCGCCGTCCGTCGCCCCGTTTCGCGCGTCGCCGCCGTCGCAACGGCCGAAGCCCCCCGCGCCCCCGCATCGCACGCCCGTGCCCGTCGCGGTGTCACCGGCGCCGGTCCTTGCCGAGGCGCCGTCGCCGCCGCGCGCCGCAACGCCCGTCGAGCCGGCGAGCCCGGTGGTCGCGGCACCCGACGCGGGCGCGCTCGCGCGCGACCTCGGCGATCGAGCGCGGCCCGAAGCGCACGCGCACCTCGCGCGCGAGATGATTGCAAGCTTCGAGAAGGAGCTTTCCGACTCGCCGAAGCAGAGCCGCGCCGGCAGGCTCCACTACGAGTGCGCGCGCCTCTTCGAGTGGCCGCTGCACGAGACGCTGCGCGCAGCGGAGCACTTCCAGCGCGCCCACGTCCTCATGCCCGATCATCTGCCATCGGTGCGAGGTGCCCGCCGCACGCTCATCGCTTCGAAGCGCCCCCAGCTCGCGCTCGGGCTGTTCGATGCCGAGATCAAGCTGACCTCGGATCCGCACCACAAGGCGGTGCTCTATTACGAAAAGGGGCTCCTTCTCGAGGATGCGCTCGGCCAGCGACGCGAAGCACGCGAGGCGTTGCAGGCTGGCCTCGATCTCGATCCGTCCAACACCTCGCTGCTCAAGGCCGTGGAACGCGCCGAGATCGCCGCGAAAGCATGGGAAGGTCTCGACCGCACCTACGAGCGCGCCGCGAACGCCGTCACGGCCGATCCCCGCCTCAAGGCCGCGGTGATCGCCGAGCGGGCCCGCATCGTCGAGTCGCGTCGCGGCGACGTGCGCGGAGCGACGGAGCTCTATCGGCTGGCGCTCGAGACCGACTCGCGCACGACAGCGGCGATCCACGCGCTCAAGAGGCTGTGCTTCGCCGAGGAGCGCTTCGGGGACCTCGTGGCGGTGCTTGCTCACGAAGCCGAGATCGTGAGCGACCCGGCGGCGCGCTCACTCGCGCTCTACCGAGCTGGTCGCGTGCTCTCCGATCGGCTGGGGGCGCTCGACAAGGCGGCCGAAGCCTTCGAAGGCGCCGCGCGCGAGACGCCGACCGATCGCGTCGTGCTCGAGGAGCTCGCGCGGGTCTACGAGCTCGCCAAGAACTGGCCGGCGCTCGTGGCCGTGCTCGAACGGCTAGCGGCTCTCACCGACAAGCCGGCCGAAAAGGTCGGGTACTTCCAGCGCATCGGCCAGCTTTCCGAGGAACGGCTCGAAAGCGAGTCGGCTGCCATCGTCTGGTACGAGCAGGCACGAGGGGAGGACTCGCTCTACCTGCCCGCCATCCAGGCGCTCTCCAAGCTCTACACACGACAGAAGAACTTCCAGGCGCTGCTCGCCGTGCACGAGGGCGAGGCGAACGGCGGCAACGATTCGGCGCGGCGGGCCGCGGCCCACGCCCGCATGGCCGAGATCCTCGAGCGAGAGCTCGGCGACGTTGCGCGAGCCGCCGAGCACCACGCCCACGCGCTCGGCCTCGTTCCCGGCTTCGCGCCGTCGTTCAAGGCCCTCGAGCGGCTGCTCGCGCAAGCGGGGCGCTTCCGGGATCTGGTCGAGCTCTACGAGCGCGGTGTGGATCTCGCGAACGACGCGGAGACGAAGATCACCTGGCTCTTCAAGATCGGCCGGCTCCAGGAGGACGCGCTCGGCGAGCCCGGTCATGCGATGACGGCATTTCGGCGCATTCTCGACGTCGAGCCGCAGCACCTCGGCGCGATCCACGCGCTGCAGCGCGCGGCGGAGCGCGCCGGTCGGCACAAGGAGCTCGTCGCGGCGCTCGAGCTCGAGGTCGCGCACGTGACGGACAAGAAGCGTCGGCTCGAGCTCCTGGAGCGGGCAGGCGAGGTGAGCGAGCTCTCGCTCGGCGACGACGCCGCTGCCCTCGCGTTCTATCGAAAGGCATTCGAGATCGAGCGTACGTACACCCCGGCTCTCGCCGGGCTCGGTCGCCTGCACTACAAGGCGGGGCGCTGGGAGGCGCTGCTCGAGACCTACCGCGCCGAGCTCGAGCACGCGGCAGCCGGTCCCGAGACGGCGGCGCTGCAATACAAAACCGGCGAGCTCTACGAGGAACGCCTCGGGCGCGACGAGGAAGCCATCCAGGCCTACCGCCGGGCGGTCGCGGCCGATCCACGGCACCGGCCCGCCCAGGGCGCGCTCGAGCGCAAGCTCGCTGAAAAAGGGCGCTGGGACGAGCTTGCGAAGCTCCTCGAGATCGAAGCGTCGGCTGCCGAGACGCCGGCCGAAAGAGCGCGTGCGTGGTTCCGCATCGGCGAGGTGATGGAAAATCGTCTCAAGCAGGCCGACAAGTCTCGGGGCGCGTACGAGCAGGCGCTCGCCGCGGACCCGGGGTTCGCGCCGGCCCGCGAGGCGCTCGTGCGCCTGCTGACGCAGGCTCGTGAGTGGAAGCGCCTCGTCGAGGAGCTCGAGCACGATGCGAAGGAGGCGACTGATCCGGCACTCGGGGTGGGGGCGCTCTTGCAGCAGGCCGAGGTCTATCGCGAAGAGCTTGCCGATCCGGTGCGGGCGATTGCCTGCTACGAGGCCGTGCTCGAGCGCGACCCGGCGCACGTCGAGGCCCTACTGGGTCTCGAGCCGCTCTACGCCGAGAAAGGAGCCTGGGACGCTCTCGCGAAGCTCTACGCGACGCAGGCGCGCGTGCTATCCGACGCCGGAGCGCGCATCGCGGTGCTGCGCGAGCTCGGCCGCCTCGAGGAGCGACGGGCCGGCGACGACCTGTCGCGCGTCCGCGAGGCGGAGCTCATGGTGTTGCAGCTTGCCCCCTCTGATCCGTCGGCGCTCGCGGCGTTGTTCCGCCTCGCCCTGCGCGCCGAGGATCCGGTGCTCGTCGGCCAGGTTGACGCCCAGCTCGCCAATGTCGGGCCGCCGGCGCTCGGCGCCGAGCACACCACGCGGCTCGCCGAGCTGCTCGAGTCGAGCGGCGACGCGTCGGCGCTCGGCCTGTATCGCTCGGCGCTCGCGCGCGACCCGGAGAGCATCGCGGCGGCGCGCGGTCTCTCGCGCATGGCCGAGCGGCTCGGCGACCCGAAGCTGCTCGAAGAGGCCGCCTCGCGCCTCGTCGAGGTGGCGCTGGATCCCGTCGCCGCGGCGCGGCTGCTCGTCCGAGCGGCCGGGGCTCTCGCGCAGGGCGCCGATCGGGCAGGCGCCGCGGCCGTGCTCGAGGGTGCGCTCGAGTACAGCCCCGATGACGAAAGCGCGGCCGCGGCGCTCCAGTCGCTGCTCGCGTCGCCGGCCGACACCGAGCGTCTCGTGCGCGCGTTCACGCAGGCAGCGACCGAGGCCAAGGACCGGGAGCGCGTCGCCGCGCTTTGGATTCAGGTGGCGGAGCTGCACGCGAGCCGTCGGCGTGACATCCCGGCCGGCCTCGCGGCGCTGCAGCGCGCGCTCGTCGTGCTGCCGGGCCACGTTGCCACGCTCATGAAGCTCGCCGAGCTGTACGTGCGCGACGGCCAGTGGGTGGAGGCCGCGGAGCGTTTGCGACTCGTCGTGAGTCAGGCGGGGGCACCGGAGAGCGCGCGCCTCGATGCTCACGCGCGCCTCGCGGCCATCCTCGACGAGCGACTCGGCGACCCGGACCGGGCGCGCGCGAGCGTCGAGGCCGTGCTCGCCGCCGATCCCAAGCACCCCGCGGCGCTCGGCAGGCTCGTCAAGCTAGAAATCAGGCGCGGGCGGCTCGATGCCGCGAGCGAAGCCGCGGCGCGGCTCGTCAAGACGGCCGCCGAGCCCGACGATCGCGCCGAAGCGCTGATGGCTCTCGGGCGCGTCGAAATGGCGCGCGGTCGCGCGGGCGCAGCCGGGCAGGCCTTCGCCGAGGCGATCGAAATCGTCGGGCTCGAGGGCGACGCCGCGAGCGATCTGCGTGAGGTCATCGCTCAGGTGCCGCGCAAGCCCGACGCGCCGAGCTGGGACGTGTACGCGGCGGCGCTCACGCGCTACGTGGAAAATTCACGCGGTCAGGTGACGCCCGACGTGTATCAGGAGCTCGCTCGCGTGCTCGGCGAGGCCTTGCATCGCCCCGACCAGGCGATTCAGATGCTCGAGCGCTCCGTCGCGCTCAGCGACGATCCGGCGGTTCAGGCGGAGCTCGCGGGCCGCCTGCTCGACGCGGGCAATCCGGCCAAGGCCATGGTGGCGCTTCGCCAGGTTTTCGAGCGGGACGTGACGAACGCCGCCGCCTGGCGAAAGCTCGGCGACTGCTTTCGGGCGCTCAATCGCCGCGCCGAGGCCACTCTCGCGATCGCCCCCCTCGCGGCGCTCGGCCAGGCGAACGATCTGGAGCTCGCGACGCTCTCGCAACACCCGCCTCGTCCGGCTTCACTCGCGCCGCGCTCCCTCGACGCAACCGAGCTCGAGAGCATCGGCCTCGTTCCCCCTGCCGAGCCCGCGGCGCGGCTCACGGCCGCGCTCGCCGACGTGCTCGAGAAGGTCTATCCAACGGAGCTCGAGCGGTACGGCGTGAGCACGCGCGAACGGCTCGGTGCTCGCTCGGGGCACCCGCTGCGCGCGCTCGCCGACCGCGTCGCCGCGATCTTCGGCGTGAACGATTTCGACCTCTATGCGCACGGCGTGCCGTCGCAAGCGGTCGAGATCGAGTTTTCCGATCCGGTGAGCGTGCTCGTGCCGCCCGCGGTGCAGAAGCTCGGCGAGTCGGCGCAAGCCTTCCAGCTCGCGCGCGTGTTTGCGGCGATCGCGCTCAAGCTGCACGCCGCGCAGAAGCTCGGCGCCGAGCAGCTCGAGCTTTTGCTCGCGGGCGCGGCGCGCGGGGCCGACCCGAGCTTTCCAGCGTCGGCCTCGGGCGAAGAGGCGACGCAGGCCATGGCGAGACGCGTCTCTCGTGCGCTGCCGTGGATCGGACGCGGTGGCATCGAAGACGCCGCGCGCGACTACGCCGCGTCGCCGAGGCTGGACGTCGAGGACTTCGTGGCGCGGATCCACCTCGGGGCCGCCCGGGCGGCGCTGCTCGTCGCCGACGACCTAGCCTCGGCCGTGCTCGTGGTGCGTCAGGCGGAGGGCGATTCTGTCGGGCGCCCAGGGGCGCTCGCTCGTATGGGGGACGCGCCTCGTCGCCGACCTGATGGCGTTTTGGGTCAGCGAGCCTTCGCTCGCCGTGCGGCGGCGGCTCGGCCTGATCTGAGCCTGTGCCGCGGGCCCGGCGTTCGGCCTTGCCGGCGTGCACCCCGCCGGGGTAGACCCCGGTTCCCCGAGCGACCCGGAGGTCACTTAGCGCATCCCAGCGGACGAACAGGTTCTACGTTTTCAGGCCGAGGTGGCGGAACTGGCAGACGCGCCAGATTCAGGTTCTGGTACCGGTAACGGTGTGAAGGTTCGATTCCTTTCCTCGGCACCCTGACGCCGCGCTCGCGCGCGCTTTTTCAGCGCGCGCGTTTCTCGTCGGACGCGCTGCGGCCACCGGGCAGCGGCGGCGGCACCGAGCGCTTGGCAGCCGTGGGAGGCGGCGGTGCAACCGCGCCCCCACCGGAACGGCCCGACGGATTGGCCTGCTCGTAACGGCGGCGCTCCTCGAACAGCACGACCTTGATGAGCGAGTCGGCATCGGCGTCGCGAATCACCGGGTCGTTCACGTCGATGCTCGGATCCAAGAGCTCGATGAGCGCAAGCAGTGCGGTTGACAGGTGTGCTTCGTTGGGGAACGAGTCGCGAATGCACATCTCGCGTTGGTCGTCGCTCGAGGCCGTCAAGAGCTCGGCGTACATGCTCTCGATCGACAGCAGGATCGGCGTGGAAAGCTCGGCGTGCCGTGGCGGCAGGCGATTGATCGCCGAGAGCCGCTCGGCCACCTTGCGCCGCGCTTCTTCCTCGGCGGGAGGTCGCACGCTGCCCGCGGGAACCTCTTCGAGCTCCTCGTCGGTCACGGTCTCCTCGGAGTCCTTGGGCTCTGGCTTTGCGGGCTTGGGAGGACGCTTGGCTTCGGCCTTTGCTTCCTTGGCCTCGGCGCCCTCCGACTTGTCGCCCCCGTTGTCGTCCTCGGGCCACGCTTCCTCGCCGACGCCGCCCGTGACGAAGCCCGCGGGCTCCGCCACCTTCGCGACGAGCACTCGCTTGTACAGGTGATCGAGCGGCAAGTACCCGACGAGATCCTTGAACGGCACGACCTCGAGGAAGCTCTCCTCCGTCACCGGGGTCTTCTTGCGGCCTGATTCGAGCGCGTGCTTGACGACGCGCTGCAGCTCCTTCTGCGGCAAACGAGCCGAAATCGTCTCGAACGTCACGCCGTCCATGAAGTCCTGGAGTGTGAGCAGCGACTCGCCCATCGCCGTCTCCAGCAGGTAGATCATTCGGCTCACGGCGCGCTCGCCGGTCGTCTGCGAGTTGGGAGCCCAGAAGTGCTCCTCGGTGAGGAAGGCCCAGAGCTTCGGTCGCTCGAGATAGCGAACGCGCTCGTCCGGAGGAAAGAGCTCGAGCACTGCCTGCGACGTGGTCACGCCCTCGTCGAGCGCGATGCGCAGGTCTTCGGCAGCCGACCCTGTTCGACTTCTTGCGAGCGATGCGATCGTGCACGCCGGCCGCTTGGACCAGGATCGTCGCGCGGAGCTCCGGCGCCTTCTCCAGTCGCTGCATCATGTCACCGGGCTTGAAGTGGCGGATGAAGTCGTCGGGCGTCCGCCACCCCTCGTTCAATGCCGTGACGATC
This sequence comes from uncultured delta proteobacterium, assembly GCA_963841435.1. Lineage (GTDB taxonomy): Bacteria > Myxococcota_A > Polyangia > Polyangiales > Polyangiaceae > PMG-095. The sequence continues at coordinate 1,760,625 of CAWJCS010000006.1, read as the reverse complement.
ACCTGCGCGAGGTAGCGCTCCGCGCCGGTCTTGAGTTCGCTCTTGAATGCCATGAATGCTCCGGTTCGAGGGCTGTCATCGTACGTCCCCGGGGTGCTTCCGTCAGCACCCGATTTCGAGCAGCATCCGATTTCGAGTGAATCTTGCTATGCTCTCGGGGTGAGCTCGGGCCCTGCACATCCGTCCACTCTCGGGCCGGTGTCTCTGGAGGACGTGCACGTGGACGTGACCACGCGGCTCGGCGAGCCCGCGAAGCTCACGCCGAGCGGGTTCGCCGGTCTCGACGCGTTGCTCGGCGGTGGGCTGCGGCCTGGCACCGTGCTCGGCCTGGTCGGCGCTCCCGGCACGGGTCGGACCTCCCTTGCGCTCGCCATGGCATACGTCGCGGCGCGTAGCCACGCTGGCGCCGTGCTCTTCGGCCGCGCGCTCGACGAGACCGAGGTGTTCGCGCGCCTCGCGGCGCGCGCGCTCCGCCGCAGCTATCCGACTTCCGAGGTCACCTACGGGGACATCTGGTCGGGTGCCGCATTCAGGACAGATCCCGTGCGCCGTGCGATCAACGACGCGCTCGGAACGGTGGTGCAGAAGGTCGGCCCGCACCTGCACGTGGCGCGCATCGCGAAGGGAGAGCCCCTGCAGGGGCTCGCGCAACGCGTCGCGCCGCTGTGGGCGCGCCATGAGCGGGTGCTCGTCTACATCGACGACCTAGAGGGGTTCGTGGTGCCGGAGCGCGGGGCCCTCGACGCTCAGCTCACGGCGCTGTCGTTCGAGCTTCGCGAGCTCGCCGAAAGCGGGGTCACGGTCGTGTTCACGGCCCTCGATTGCCACGAGGCTTCGGTGTCGCACGGGGCGACGCTGCTCGCCCGCATCGTTCCGGAGCCGGGGGCGTCAGGGCCCCGGGTCCCGCTCGAGCTCCGGGTGTCGAAGAACCGTTTTGGTCCGACCGGCGCTGTCCCTCTCGAGGCTTGGCTCGGGGCCCTTGAGTTTACCGATTCCGAGCTGAGTGCCACCGGCCCGGTGTGACGGCCACGTGGCATCTGGGCGGCCCGCCGGTGGGCCGGCGCCCCGTACCCGCGGTTTTTCGCTTGGTGGGGCAGGGTAGTCCGATGTATGACGCGCCCATGACACCATTGTCGTGGTCAGACCTCGACGCTGCGCGCGAGCCTGCCCGGCACCGGACATTTTTCTGTGTAATTACATCCACTTATTCTTGTCTCCCATGCGGGCCGCGTCGAGAGGCACGGAAGGTGCATCGGTCGGCACCGGGCAATAGGCCCACCATGGTTAACCTAGGTTTCGGAGGATATTTCATATGAATAAGCTGACTACCCTACTCGCGACGGTCGCGCTTAGTGCGAGCGTTGCGGCGGTGGGATGCGGAGGCGACGATGACGACGCCGCGGCCGCAGGTAAGGCTGGCTCCAGCACCGGCGGCAAAGCCGGCGGCGGCTCGGGCGGCAAAGGCGGCGGTGGTACCGGCGGCTCGACCGGCGGCACCAGCGGCAAGGGCGGCACCGGCGGCACCAGCGGCAAGGGCGGCTCGGCCGGCACCAGCGGCAAGGGCGGCTCCGCGGGCACGACGTTTGGCGCAGGCGGCGAACCGGGTGAGGCTGGCAACGCCGGCGCATCTGGTGAAGGCGGCGCCATGGGCGGTCAGGGCGGCGCATAAAGCCAACCCTGGCCCGTGCGTGCTCGAGCGCGCACGGAAGCCAAACCTCGAAGAGGCGCGACGACGGTCGCGCCTCTTCTTTTTGTATGTTCGCCCCTCGTTCGGAAGGCGCGCGTTCCGGTCGTCCGAGCGTCTCGCGGGAGCGCGAGACGGACGACGCCGCTTGGCGGCCGCTCGCCGTCGGAACAGAATGCCCCGATGCGACGCCTAGCCCGACCTCTAGCGCCGTGCGTCGCGAGCTGGGCGGTCCTCGCCGCGGGCTGCGCTGCTGCACCCGCCCCGCTCGCACCGACGGCGCCGGTGATGCGCGCGGAGGTCGTGCCCGACGGCTTCGTGAGCGTCGGCGCGCTTCATGTGGCCTGTGGCAAGACGCCTGCCTGGGGTCCCTTCGACGGCGAGCCGCTCACTGAATTCGGCTGCAACGCAAGGACGATGCAGCGGGCGCTCGACGAGCGCGCGCGGGCGCTCGGCGCGGCGCTCGTCGCGGGGGCGGTCTGTCGCGCGCCGGAGCCTGGCACGGTGGCGTGCTCGGGGACGGCCGCACGCGAGGAGGCCCCCACCTCTTCCAGCGCCGGCGCGACGGCCTCGCGCGAGCCGGCCCGTCTCGCTCCCGAGCTCGCCTACGGTGACATCGACTACGAAACGGCTTCGGCCGTGCGCGTGGACCTCGCCCCGTTTGTGGCGGCCGTCGGGAGGCGCGCGCGCGGCGCCTCGGAGATTGGTGAGCCCGGTCCGGTCCCCGTCAGCCACCGGGTGCTCGGGTCTTTGCGCGTGCGTTGCGACGCGGGTCGATGCGAGCCCCGCGCTCTGCGGGCGGCGCTGCGCGTCGCCGCGGGCGCCCTCTGCGCGAGCGATCTGGCCGAAGTGGGGTGCGGCTCGACGGAGGACGAGGCGTTCTGCTTCGGCACGCTCGCCGCGTCCGAGCGTGACCCCGAGCGCGATTCCGCGGCCCGATGAGGCTCGCCCGGCGACGACGCCCGGCGTTGTCTCGTCCCCGCTCACCAAGCGCTCTTGCTTCGTCCGCTCCGCCGCTCAGATGAGCTCGTCGTAGAGCGCCTCGTAGGCCGCGGCCATGCGAGCGGGGTCGTGCTCGACGGTGGCGCGCTGCCGCGCTCGCTCGCCGAGCGCGTGCCGGGCGCTCTCGTCGCCCAAGAGGCCCCCGAGCGTGCGGGCCAGCGCCTCGGTCTCGGGTGCTACGGCGAGCGCCGCGCCCCCAGTCGCGAGCTCGGCGGCCGGCGTGCCCGCGCAGACGACCACCGAGCGCGCCAGTACCATCGCCTCGAGCAGCACGAGCGGGTAGTCCATTTTCGCGTACGCCACTTCCGACGGAAGGCACACCACGTCGCAGGCAGCGAGCAGCTCGAGGATACGCGGGGTCTCGCCGGCAAATAGCACGCGCGGCGACGTTCTCGAGGCGCCCTGAGAGGGCCCTTAGCTCGCGCTCGCTTTCGGCCGCGCGCCGAGTCTTCGGGCGGCAGGCAAGCACGAGCCACGTCGTTGACGGCAGCCGCGCGTGGGCTTCCACCGTGCGTCGTGCACCGCCGCCGAACTCCAGGTCACCCGGGTAAACCACGAGCTCCGCCGCGTCGGGTACGCCGAAGGCGCGCCGCGCCCCCGAGCGCTCCGCCGGCGTGCTCGGGGTCAGCCGTGGTACGGCGGGGGGAATGCGCACGACGCGCTCCGCGCCAACGCCCGCGGCCAGAAAGCGGCTTCGGGTGTGCTCCGAGAGCACGACCACGCGATTGGCGAAGAGCACCCGGTCAAGGGGGGCGTCGTCGCGGGGCACGCTGCACACGGTCTGGACCGTGGCCACGCGCCGAAGCCGTACCACGGCCCGAGCGACGCTCGAGCTTCTGGGGTTCGGTGCGAAGAAGAAGTGCCAGAGGTCGGCCCGCTGCCCGGTGAGCAGCCGCAGCGCCACCCGAGACTGTTCACGCAAACCCGGTGCGAAACGGGCGCCAGCGGCGCCGTAGACGGGCTCGAGGCGGGCGCGGCCGATCCGTTCCGTGCCGCCCGCACGCCCGAAGGCGAGCGCGTCGTAGCGAACGAGTCCGAGCGCGAGGTCGCGGACCAAGTTCTTGCTCGAGTCGTTCCAGGGCGGCTCGACTGGCTTGCTGACGAAGAGCACCCGGGACAAGACTACGCAGCCGACGGCTCGGCCGCCGGCGTCAGCGGGATCTAGCAGACAAGGCTCACAGCGTGGAGATCCTCATCGTGCGCCATGGCGAAAGCGAAGGGAACGCGCAGGATCGAATGCAGGGCCGCAGCGACTTTCCTCTCACGGAGCGGGGCCGCGAGCAGACCCGCCGCCTCGCGGGGTTCCTCGCTTCACACGGGCTCGGCTGGGATCGTCACTACGCGTCGCCCCTGCTACGCGCCGCGCAAACCGCCGAGGTGCTGGCCGGATCGACACGAGGTCCCGCACCGGTACCGGAGCCCGAGCTCGCCGAGCTAGCCGCGGGCGCGCTCGAGGGCCTCACCTTCAGCGAGATCGCGCTGCGCTTCCCCGCCTTCGCGCGCCGCCGCATCGACCAGCTCGGCGACTTCTCCGAGTTCGGCGGCGAGAGCTACGCCGACGTGCAAGCGCGCGTTGTTTCGGTGCGAGGAAAGCTCGAGGCGCGCCATCGCGAGAGCGGCGAGCGCGTGCTGCTCGTGGGGCACGGAGGTTTCAACTACCAGCTGCTCAAGCACCTCGTGTGCGAGCCCGTACCGCGCGTCTGCATCGTCAAGATGGGCAACTGCTCCGTCACGAAGGTGCGCTTGCGGGAGCGCCGCGGCACCTTCATCGGCGAGCTGGTGTTCCACGTTCCGCTCGAGCTCATGGGCGGCTCCGCCCGCGAGGACACGCCGCTTTGACGCTTTCGCTCCGGTTCGTCGCCGGGACGCTCGAGCTCTCGGGTCTCGCTCCCGATGCACCCCCGCCGCCCGGTTGCCGCTGGGACCCTCGCAGTCGCTGCCATCGTGCTCCGGCGCGCGCCTACGCCCCGCTCGTGCTCGCCCTGCGGCGCGAGGGCGTCGAGCTCGACGACCAGGCGCGCGCCTACGAGGAGCTCGCGGCGCACCTCGTGCTAAAGCGCGCGGCGCGCCCGTTTCAGGACGAGGCCTTGGCAGCGTTCCGCAAGGGAAATGGGCGCGGCGTCGTCGTGTTGCCGACGGGCGCGGGCAAGAGCCACCTCGCCGTGCTCGCCATCGACGATCGCCGCCGTAGCGCGCTCGTCGTCGTACCCACGCTGGACCTCGTGCGCCAGTGGTACGACCTGCTCCGCGCGAGCTTTGCCACCGAGGTCGGCATCGTCGGTGGCGGCTCGCACGAGGTGCGCCCGCTCACGGTCACGACGTACGACTCGGCCTATCTCCACATGCAGCATTTCGGCGCGCGCTTCGGCCTCGTCGTGTTCGACGAATGCCACCACCTCGTCGGAGGGACGTACGAGCTTGCGGCGGAGCTCTGCCTCGCGCCCTACCGCCTCGGCCTCACGGCCACGCCCGAGCGCCCCGACGGCCGAGAAATCGAGCTCGAGCGGCTGATCGGCCCCACGCTCTATCGCAAGGACATCGTCGAGCTGGCCGGCGAGTACCTCGCCGAGTACGAGACCGTTCGCGTGGACGTCGAGCTCAGCCCCGAGGAGCGCGCCGAGTACGAAACAGAGCGCGCGATCTACCTCGCATTTTCGCGCTCGTCGGGCGTCCGGATGGGCTCGCCCTCGGGTTGGAACGACTTTTTGATGCGCTCGGCCCGCACGGCCGAAGGCCTCCGGGCGCTCGCCGCTTACCGCCGTCAGCGCGCGCTCGCGCTCGCACCGGCGCAGAAGCTCGAGCACCTCGAACGCCTGCTCGCCCAGCACCGCGGCGAACGCGTGCTCGTCTTCACCGAGGAAAACCGCACGGCGTACGCCGTTTCGCGGCGCTTCTTGGTGCCGGTCATCACGCACCAGACCAAGGTCAAAGAGCGTAGTCAGATCCTCGAGCGGTTCGCCGCGGGCACGTTCGACGTCGTGGCGACGTCCAAGGTGCTAAACGAAGGCGTCGACGTGCCCGATGCCAGCGTGGCGATCGTCATCAGCGGCAGCGGGTCCGTGCGCGAGCACGTGCAGCGCCTCGGTCGCGTGCTGCGGCGACGCGGCGACAAGCAGGCCGTGCTCTACGAGCTCGTCTCCGCAGGAACCGGTGAGGTCGGTACGAGCGAGCGGCGCCGCGCCCATTCGGCGTATCAATGCTGAGCCCCGAGCACGTGCGGGCGCGCCGGCGCGGCCGCGAGCTCAAGCTCCTGCCCCTGAGCGGCGCGCTTCTGGAGCGGGCGCACGCACTCGCCGAGATCGTCGCCGCGATGGCGCGCGGTTCCGTCGGCGAAAGTCGCGACGACCTTTTTTCGCTCTGGGCCACGGTCGAGGTCGCACCCCGCGAGCGACGGTTGCTCTCGGGGTTGCGCAAGCTCGTGGAGGACGCCTGCGAGTTCGCGATCCCCGAAGGCGTCGAAGCGAGCGAGCTCAGGGTCGGCGTGTTCCTTCGCGCGGCGGCTGCCCGTGCCACGGGCTCCTTCGATCGGGCGCGGCTGCTCGAGGAGGTCGCGGCGGAGCGCGGTCTCACCGTCGAAGCCCTGGACGCCGGCCTTTATGCCGATCTCAGGGGCGCGCAGCGTCTGGTCCGGTGCGAGGTGCCCGCGCCAGCCGTGCTCGTCGAGAGTTACGTGCGCGCGCAGGTCCAGGCCGTGCTCTTGCGCGCCGTCAAGGTCGTCTGCGACGTTCGCTGCGCGAGCGCGGACCACTACCGGGAGCTCTTCAACAAGCTCAAGTTCCGACGCCTCATGCACAGGATCGCTCCGCTTTCGGGCGGCGGCTACCGGCTGGAAATCGACGGGCCGTTCAGCCTTTTCCAGAGCGTCGGAAAGTACGGCCTCGAGCTCGCGCTCCTCCTACCGACGCTCGAGGCTTGCGAATCCTTGGATCTCGTCGCCGAAGTGCGCTGGGGGGAGCGCGCCGAAACGCTCGAGTTTCGCCACCACGTGTCCAACGCGCGAGCGCCCGGCGAGGCTCCCGCGGTGCGCGACGACGTGCGCGAGCTCGCCGAACAGCTCGCTGCGCTCGAGGCCGGCTGGAGCGTCGCCAGGGCGGACCGCGTGCTCGACGTGCCCGGCCACGGCGTCTGCGTGCCCGATCTGGTGCTCAGACGGGAGCGGGACGGCGCCGAGGTCCTCGTGGAGCTGCTCGGTTTCTGGAGCCGTGAAAGCGTGTGGCGCCGCGTGGAGCTTGCCGAGCACGGCCTTCCGGCACCGGTGCTTTTCGTGGTCAACGGGCGCCTGCGCGTGAGCGAGGAGGCCATCGAGGAGGGGTCGGCCGCTGGGCTTTACGTCTACAAGACCCGCGCGAGCGCTTCGGCGCTGCTGAGGCGTGCCGCCGCGCTCGCGGATGCCCGCCCCGCGGCGCGCGGCTGACTCAGAACGAGCCGCTGCAGGCCTTGGAGGCCTGGTTTACGTAGCAAAAATCCGTGATGCACGCGGCGTAGGCATTGGCGCTCCGTTCGCAGGATCGGCTCGGGTTGCAGACGTCGGGTGCGCTCTCGGCGCAGCCGAGGAACGCATCGAGCGCCCCCGCGCAACCTGCGGCGTCGGCGTCGGTGACGAGCTCGCCGCAGTCGTTGACGCATTCGTCGCTGAAGCCGTTGCACGCGCGCACTTCGCCGCAGAGGCGGTCGCAGTGCTCGAGCTCGTCGGTCTTCGTGTCGGTCGAAACCGACCTGCCGCCGCACCCGGTAAAGAGCACGACGAGAAGGCTCAACCGCACGAACGGGCCCCACAAATCCAGCATTTTGCCTCGGTGGGCGGAGCCGGGCGGAGTGGCTCACCGGCCACGTGGTAGAAAAAGCACGTCGTGCGTCGGCTCGCGGTGATTGGCGCCGGGCTCACCGGCCTTGCCGTGGCCTTGCGTCGCGGCAGGGCGGGGGACCGCGTGTCGATCTTCGAGGCCGACGCGCGGGCCGGGGGGCAGCTTCACACGATTCGTGAGGGCGGTTTCGTCGTCGAGCAAGGCGCCGAAGGATACGTGGCGTCGAGTGCATCCGTCCCCGAGCTCGCGGCCGAGGTCGGCGTGAGCGACGAGATTGTTGCGCAGCGGCTCGAGCGCTCGCTGGGCTTCGACGGTGAGCGACTCGTCGCGCTCGCGCCGGGCGAAGCGGCCCGCTTCCTGGGCTTTCAGGTGCCACCGGGTGAGCTCGGTCGCGGCATTCGCTCGCTGCGCCCGGGCATGGGGCGGCTCGCCGACGCGCTCGTCGCCGAGATGCCGGCCGAGGTCGGGCTGCACCTCGGCGCGGCGGTCGAACGCGTGGTGCCCGCGAGCTCGGGGCTGTCGGTCGAGCTCGCCGAGGGGCCGTCGGAGCCGTTCGACGCGGTCGTCGTGGCGACAGGGGCGCGCGCCGCAGCGCCCATCCTCGCGTCGCTCGCGCCTTCGGCGCGAGCACTCGGTTCGGCAGCGACGCTGTCGAGCGTCACCGTCTCTCTCGCGTTTGGGGCGTCGGATGTGCCCCACGACCTCGACGCGACGGGCTTCGTCGTCGCGGAGCGAGCGCAGCGCGACGGCCTGCGTGCCTGCACGTTCACGTCATCGAAGCTGCCCGCGCGCTCGCCGGACGACGCCGCGCTCCTGCGGCTCTTCTTCCGACCGAGCGAAGCCGATCTCGAGGCACTCGACGACGCGGCCTGGTCGGAGCGGGCGCGCGTCGCAATCGAGCGAGTGCTCGGGATCCGGGCGCAGCCGTTGCGTACGTGGGTGGCACGCTGGGTCCGTGCACTTCCCGTTCACGACGAGCACCACACAGCGCTCGTGGCATCGATTGAGGCGGAGCTCGCCGGCCGCCGCGTGTTGCTGGCGGGCTCGGCCTTTCACGGAGCGGGGATTGACGCAGCGCTCCGATCCGCGCTTCGGGCCGCCCGGGCGCTCGCGTCGTAGGGCGGCGCGACGACTCTGCTGCCGTCGGAAAATTGCGGGGTCTCGGTGCGTTGCGGGTGCGGAAGTGCGCGTGTTAGCGTCGCCCTACGATGGACTCCAGGGAGATGGAGACGCTGGTTCAGCGTCTGGTCACGAACCCACACGACCAGGACGCGATCCGGCTGGCGCACGCGGCGGGTCAGCGCGACCCAAAATCGTATGCAATGCTGCTCGAGAAGGTGGGGACGGCCACGGCGGATCCCGCGTTCGCGTGCCATTGGCTCACCGAGGCCGCCAACGTCTGGTCCGTCACGCTCGGTGACGCCCATCGCGCCGCGCGGGCGCTGATGATCGCCATCGACCGCGACCCCACGCAGCAGAACCCCGCCGAGCGCCTGGCAGATCTCTATCGCGAGAAGGGCGATACCAAGGCCCTCGTCGCGCTGCTCGAGCGTCGGGCCAAGGCGCTTTCGCCAATCGCCCCGCAGGATCTCGCGGTGGCGCAGCAGCTTGGCGCCATCCACGAGGAGCTCGGGCGCCTGTGGTCGGGCGAGCCACTCCTGCAGCCGAAGAAGGCCGTCGAGAATTACCGCCGTGCCGTCGAGCTTGATCCGCGGAATCAGTTCGCGATTTATTCCTTGCGCGAGCTCTTGAAGGGGCAGGGCCAGTGGGCGGAAGCGATTCCCTACTTCGAAATGGAGCTCGCGCTCGTCGAGGATCGAGACCGGCGCATCTCGCTCAAGCAGGACGAAGGCGAAGTCCGCCGAAGCGCGCGTGATTTTGCAGGCGCGGCCCAGGCGCTGCGTGAGGCGCGCGCGCTCGAAGGCGGTGCCGACGCGAGCCTCCGCCAGCTGCTCGGCACGGTGATCCTCGAATGGGAGCAGTCGGGTCAACGTGTCGGGGCCGCGGAGGCGACGGAAGGCGCGCAGCTCTTCGTCTCGCTCGCCGAGGAGTTTCCAGGCGAGCACGGGCTCAGCTACTCGCTCTGCGCGCTCGAGCTCGAGCCGGCTAGCGACCGTGCCGTGCAGCTTGCGATGTACTACGCAAACGAGCTCGGCCGCTCCGAAGAGGCAGCGGCACGCGCGGCCGGCTATGTCGGCGCCAATCCGGGTGGCCCGCTTGCCGACGAGGCTCGGGACCTCGCGCAGCGTTTCGCCCAGCCCATCCCCGGCGCGCCGCCCGCGCGGCCGCAGCGTAGCCCGTCGACGACCGGTCGGCGCACGACGGGGAGCGGGCCGGCGGCGAGCCCGTCGGGTGCTCCCATGGCGGGCGCGCCCCTGACGTCGGCGCCGAGCGCCGAAAGCGCCGACGAAGTGGCGGCGCTCATCGAACAGGCGCACGCCCTGGCCCGCAAAGCGCGCAAGAACGACGCCGCCCAGCGCTACCGCGAGGTCCTCAACATCGAGCCCGCCAACCTCGACGCCATCGGCTTCCTGGAGCCGTACCTGAAGCAGCTGCGCAAGTTCGGCGAGCTGCGTGACGTCCTGCGGCGTGCCGCCGCCGACGACGGCATCGACGTCGAGCAGCGCATCACCTGGCTGCGGGAAGCGGCCGGGCTTTCGGAGACGCAGCTTCGCGATCCGAATGGCGCCGTCGCCGCTTACGAGGAGCTGCTTGCGATCGATCCCGAGAGCGAGGATGCGCGTTCCAGCCTGAAGCGCTTGCTCGAGCGCGCCGGGCGCTGGGACGATCTCGCACGCGTGCTCGAACAAGAAGCCGAGCTCATCGATGACGTGGAAGCGCGCATCACGGCCGAAAAGGCCATTGCTCGCGTCCACGAACAAAAGAGAAAGGATCCGGTTGGCGCCGGCGAGGCGTGGACGCGCATCGCCTCGCTCGTGCCCGAGGACGAGTCCGCGCTGGATACCGCCGTCGAGCTGTTCGAAAAGGGCGGACGACAGGATCGCGCTGCCCAGGCCATCTCCGAGTCGTTGCCGAGCGTCGCGGACGACGAGGTTCGGGCTCGGTTGCTCGACAAGCTCGGTGAGCTGCGCCTTGCGGCGGGCGACCCGCAGGCGGCCGGTGACGCCTTCGCCGAATCGGCGGCCGTGACCAAGAGCGCGGCCGTGTGGCACAAGGCCGAACGCGCGTTCGCGACGGCGGAAGCCTGGGACCAAGCCGCTTCCGCGGCGGACGAGCGCGCCGAGCTCGCCGATGCCCCCCGCGACAAGGCCAAGCTCTACGCGCTCGAGGCCGACTACCTCACTCGTTCGGGCGACGAGGCGGGCGCGATCGAGCGTCTCGAGCAGGCGACCGAGCTCGACCCGGTCGACGACGAGCTCGCCGACGAGCTCGAGGATCGACTCGAGGAAGCAAATCGTCTCGGCGATCTCGTCGCGTTCCTCTTGCGGCGCGCCGAGCAGCTGCCCGGAGGCCCCGTGCGCTCGGGTCTCAGGCGGCGCGCGGCGGACATGCAGCGCGACCGAATGGGCGACGGCGATGCCGCCCGCGAGACGCTGCTCGCGCTACTCGAGGATGGCGAGGATCTCGACGCGCTCGGCTGGCTCGCCGACGACGCCGAACAACGTGACGACGCGGCCGCGGCTGCGGAGTTCCTCGATCGACTCGCGAAGGCCGCGACGGAGCCCGCACAGAAGGTCGCCGTGCTGCTCCGCGAAGCGGCGCTCTACGCCGGCGCGCTCTCGAATCCCGAGGACGCCATCGCGCGCTACGAGCGCATCCTCGAGGACCTCGATCCCACGCACGACGAGGCCCTCGAAAAGGTCGCGGAGCTTTACCAGGGAACGGACGACCACGGTTCGGCGGCGTCGGTGCTCGAGCGTCGCCTCAAGGCCACGACGAACGACGAGGTCAAGCTCGAGGTCGCGAACAAGCTCGCCGATCTGTACGAGGGGCCGCTCGACGACCCGAAGGCGGCGGTTCGCGTGCTCGACGTCGTGCGCGGGCTCGACGCGGAGGATTTCGGCGCCATTCAGCGCCTCGCCGAGCTTTGCGAGCGCATCGAGGACTGGCCGCGCGTGGCGGAGCACCTCGAGGAGCTCATGGAGGTCGAAGGCGACGAGGAAGAAGTCAGCCGCATGACGCGGCGCCGCGCCGAGATCCTCCACGAAAAGGTGGGCAAGGGAGACGAGGCGCTCGCCGCGCTGCTCGAAGTGGCCGACCGCGGCGACGAGCCCTGCCGTGAGGAGTACGTGCGGCTCGGCGACGAGCTCGGCTGGAAGGGCGTCGTCGCCGTGAAGCTCGTCGAGTGGAACCTCGCCTCGCCGTCGGGCCCGACGCGCACCGAGGCGCTGCGTGGGGCGTTCGATCGCTTCCTCGAGGTCGAGCGCAAGCAGGATGCCGCCGCCGTGGGCAAGGAAGTCGCCCGAGCCAAGGGCACGGACCCCGAGTTCGCCAAGCGGCTCGAGAAGCTCGCCGTGGAGCTCACGGATCTCGACGTGCTCGCCGTCTCGCACGATCTGCTCGTGCAGGACCTCACGGGTCCGGCGCGTGCCGAGGAGTTCGTGCGTCAGGCCGAGGTGCTCGTCGACTGCGGCGTCGATGGCGAGACCAGCATCCAGCACGGCGAGCAGGCGCTCACGAGCGTGCCTCCGGCCGAGGTGGAGCCGCTCTTGGTCCGGCTGGCCCAGCTCTGCACGGATCCCGCGCGCATCATCGAAATTTACGAACGCCAGGTGACGCGCTGCAAGAACCCGCAGGACAAGCTCTTGGCGCTCGCGCGCGCGGCGCGCGTGGCGGCAGAGCACGGCGACTTCGAGCGCGCGCGCGGGTTCTTCGACATCGTCCTCGGCAGCGGAGTCCAGGAGGACGCCATCGAGTCGCTCGAAACGGCGGCTCGCACGAGCGACGCCGACAAGGACACCGATCGCCTGCGCCGGACCCTCGCCGAATCGCTCGCCGCGGGGGGGCAGGGAGCGCGGGACGGCGGTCGGACGCGCAGCGCCATGTTGGGGCGCGCCGCGCGGCTCGCCTTCGAAGATCTGGGCGACCGCGAGCAAGCGTTCGTTTGGATCGGGGACGCGATCATCGCCCATGTCGAGGACGAGCGGCTCGAGCAGCTCGAGCTCTTCGCGCAGGAGGTCGGTGACCCGAAACGCGCGGAGCACGTCTTGAGCCGCGCGCTCGAGGAAGTGTTCGATGGGCCGCTCGTGCGCAAGCTGCTCGCGCGGCGTGCCTCGATTCGGCGCGACCAGCTCGACGATCCGCAGGGTGCCGCGACCGACCTCCGGCGCCTGCACGACCTCTCTCCCTCGGACACCGACATCGTCGATCAGCTGCTCGGTCTGTTCACGGAGCTTTCGGACTGGCGAGGCATGGTCCAGCTCTACGAAGACCAGATCCTGCGCGGCAAGGACCCGGCCGCGCGCGCCGAGCTCGCGCGCAAGGTGGCGCGGCTTTGGGAGGAGCGTCTCGACGATCCACGTGAGGCGGCCGACGCCTGGCGCCGCGTCCTTCGCATGAAGCAGGGTGATCCGGAGGCTACCGAGGGCCTCGATCGTGCCAAGGCGGGCATGCTCAGGAAGCCCAAGGACGAGCCCCTGTCCGAAGTCGGGGGTGACGCCGAGCCCCCCGCCCCCAAGCCGGAGCCCGAGGCCAAGGACACCAAGAAGAAGAAGAAGAAGGACAAGGACAAGGAAGCCAAGGAGGCGAAGGAGCCCAAGGAGCTCAAGGAGCTCAAGGAGGCGCCTCCTGCCCCGGAGGACGCTTCCGCTCCGGCTCCCGCGGTGAGCGAGGTGGAGCCGCTGCCAGCCGCAGCGGCCGCGATACCAGAGCCCGCCCCGCCGGCCTCCGATGGCATCGACGAGCTCCTCGGCGGCTCGCCACTTTCCGACGACGATCTCGCGACGCGCCGCCCCGAGGGGCTGGCTTCCGAAGCGCCGGCGCCCGAGCCGGTGCCGCCGCCTCCTCTGGCTCCGACCGGGACGGGCTCGCCGCCTCCGCCGCCCGTGGGCGACGCGGCGAGGCCCCGCGTTGCGCCGCCTCCGCCACCGTCGGCTGGCATGAGCCGTCCGCCGCCGCCGGTGCCCGGTAGCGGCGTGAGCCGTCCGCCGCCGCCTCCGCCGCCACGCGGCAGTCGCCCCCCGCCCACGCCCTCCGCCCGGCCGCTACCGCCGCCCGGTGCTGCTCAGCGCCTGCCGCCCCCACCGCCGCCCTCGAGGCCACCGTCGCCCGCCATGGCGGCGTCAGCGCTCGATTCCCTGCTCGACGACGACGACGACGACGGTGAGGACGTGAGCGACGAAGAGCTCTTCGAGGACAGCAAGGTCTGAGTGGCGGGGCGCTCCGGCGCCCCCGTCGCTTGCCTTCTTGGGGCGACGGATCGCGCCATCGTGCCACGGCGTGGCGGATGAGCGCGGCGGCGGGGGCACACCCGCCGGCAAGTCGTGCGCGTCATGGGGCCGCTCGCGCAAGGTTGCCCCCGCGGGGGCCAGCCATGGCCGGGGAACCGAGTCGGCACGAAGCTTGCGACTAGACCGGGTGTGACGCTCCTTCCGTCGTCGGTCGGCGCGGGAGCGGAAAGGAGGTTCCGATGCTCGAAAAACTGGCGAATCTTCCGTCGGGTATCGACGGGGTGAAGGCGGTCGGTCGAGTGACGAAAGAGGACTACGAACGAGTCCTCGAGCCGCTCTTCGATGAGGCGCGCAAGAAAGGAGAGAAGGTGCGCTTTCTCTACGAGCTCGGCTCCGATTTCGAAGGCTATGCGCCCGGGGCTGCCTGGGAAGACGCGCGCTTCGGCGTTGGCGCCCTCCGACTTCTCGCCGGCTGCGCGATCGTGAGCGACATCGCCTGGGTGCGCGAGTCGGCCAAATTCGTCGGCTTCTGGTTGCCGTGCCCCGTGCGCGTTTTCGGGGCGAGCGAGCTTAAGAAGGCGGTCGAGTACCTGCGCGCCTTGCCGGAGCAGGCCGGAGTCTCGCACCAGATCCTGCCCGAGACGGGCGTCATCGTGGTCGAGATCAAGGAAGCGCTTCGTGCCCAAGATTTCGATGCCCTCGCCGCCACGGCCGATCAGTGGATCCAAGCGCAGGGAACGTTGAACGGGATCGTGCTGCATGCGCACCACTTCCCGGGCTGGGAGAATCTGCAGGGTCTGATCCGTCACGTGCGCTTCGTCCGCGACCACCAGCGTCAGGTGAAGCGCATCGCCCTCGTCACGGATGCCAAGCTTGCGAGCCTGGTGCCCCACCTTGCCGATCACTTCGTGCAGGCCGAGCTCAAGCAGTACGGCTACGCCGAGCTCGACGCGGCCATCGCGTGGGCGGGCGGGGCCGCGAGGTAGCGGGGCTAGGGCCAGAGCGTGAGCGTGCCCGCGCCGGCGTCGAGGCGCGCGGGCACGCCGAACGGCAGGGGCTCGTTCACGAGTCCGTGGCCGAAGAGCAACCCCGAGGCGGCGGGCACGCGCAGCGTTGCCAGCCAGGCGCGAACGACGTGCGCCGCCTCGATGCCGCTCGACGCCGGACAGTCCGTAAAGTCTCCGGCCACGACGCCGGCAACGCGGTCGAGGTGCCCGCCGAGCGTGAGCGCGGTGAGCATGCGGTCGATGCGGTAGGCCTGCTCGGTCACGTCCTCGAGCGCGAGCAACGCGCCTGACGGGAGCCTGAGGCGCCCGGCGGTGGCGGCCGTGGCAAGCAGCGACAGGTTGCCGCCGACGAGCGGCCCGCTTGCGACTCCCGGCGCCGCACACTCGAGGCCCGCGAGCGTGCGCTGCTCGGTCGGTCGGGCGAGCGCGCGGAGCAAGGCGAGCCGTGCTCGCTCGTTGGCACGACCGAGCGCGCCGACGTTGTCGGCGTGCAGTGTTGCGACGCCGGCGCCGAGCGCCTCGAGGTGGAGTGTCGTCGTGTCGGAGAAACCCACGAGCCACTTGGGTCGCCGCCTGAGCCCCGTGAAGTCGAGGCGGTGCGCGATGCGCAAGAGGCCGTAGCCTCCGCGGGCGCAGAACACGGCGCCCACCGAAGCGTCGTCGAGCCAGCGCTGCAGCTCCTCGAGACGCCGCTCGTCCGAGCCCGCGAGGTAGCCTTCGCGCGCGAACATGCCGCGGTCGAACTGCACCCGGAAATGCTCCCCGAGGAACGCCATGCCGCGCAGAACGAGCGACCGGTCGAACGGGCTCGAGGGCGCCACGACGGCGACGCTCGCGCCCTTGCCGAGGGGCGGCGGGACGATTGGAGCTATCCCCGTCAGCATGGCGTGCGCTCCGTTTTCGTACCACGGGGCGGCCCTCCCGAGCGTTGTGATAGAGCTTCGCCGTGGACTCCAAGCCGACCTTGGCCCGCCTGGCGGACGTTGCGGTCGAACGCGGCGTCCCGCTGCTTCGCCGGGTAGCGGGCCGCGTGCAGCGCGCCGCCGACCAGGTCACCGAGCGATTGCTCGGCAGCGATTTCGAGGATCGGCTGGCCGCGCTCGCGCGCCGCTACGAGCGGCTGGGCGGCGACCCGTTCGGCTTCGACCCCGCCGCGGTTCGTCAGGCGGCGCTCGCCTCGGCGTTCTTCCATCGCAGCTACTTTCGCACGGACGTGTACGACATCGATCGCATCCCGCCGGGGCGCGTCATGCTCGTCGCCAACCATTCGGGCCAGATCCCCATCGACGCGGCCATCATCGGCTGCGCGTTGTTCTTCGACGCGAACCCGCCGCGTATCGTGCGCGCGATGGTTGACAAATGGGCGGCCACGCTGCCGTTCGTCTCGACGTTCTTCAGCCGCATGGGCCAGGTCGTCGGCGTGCCCGAGAACGCGCGGCGGTTGCTCGAAATGGAAGAAGCGTTGCTGGTCTTCCCGGAGGGCATCCGTGGGATCAGCAAGCCGTTTCGTGAGCGCTACCAGCTCAAGGCGTTCGGCACGGGCTTCATGCGCCTGGCGATCGCGACGGGAACGCCGATCGTGCCCGTGGGCGTCGTCGGAGCGGAGGAGCAGTACGTGAGCGTGGGGACGCTCGGCTGGGCGGCGCGGGCGCTCAAGCTGCCGGTGTTCCCGGTGGTACCGCAGCTTGCCGTGCCCGGTGGCGTGCTGCCCCTGCCGACCAAGTACCGCCTCCTGTTCGGCGAACCGATGCGTTTCGGCGGGGATGCCGAAGATCCCGCAACCCTCGCCGAGAACGTTTACCTCGTGAAGCAGGCCATTTCCGACATTCTGCGGCGTGGCCTCGCGCAGCGCCGGGGCGTGTTCTTATGACCACGCCGGCGCGCGGGGGTCACGAGCCGGGCGTCGTCGTCACGGGCATCTGCGGACGCTTCGGACGGCGCGTCGCGCGCTTGCTGCACCGGCAGCGCCGCGTCATCGGCATCGACCGCCGTCCCTTTCCCGAGCGCCCTTTCGACGTGGAGCACCATCAGCTCGATCTGCGCAGCGGCCGCGTCAAGGAGATCTTTCGCGCCGACGTTTCGGTGCTCGTCCACCTCGGACTGATGCATGACCCGCGTCGCGACCCGGATGAGCACCTGGTGTGGAACGTGACCGCCGCCCAACGCTTGCTCGAGCACGCGGAGCAATTCGGCGTCGAGAAAGTGATCCTGCTCTCGAGCGCGAACGTCTACGGCCCGCGCCCCGACAACCCGCAGTTCTTGCCCGAGGAGGCCCCCCTGCTCGGTGCCGGGGCCTTCGGCGCGATGCGCGATCTGGTCGAGGTCGACATGGCGTTCCAGGCGTTTTTCTGGAAGCAGCCGAAGATCGAAACGGTGATTTTGCGGCCGGCGCACATCCTCGGCACCGTGCGGAATGCGCCGAGCAACTACCTCCGCCTCGCCACCGTCCCGACGCTGCTCGGCTTCGACCCCATGATTCAGGCGATTCACGAGGAGGACCTCGTGCACGCGCTCGAGCTTGCGCTCGCCCCGGGCGCGAGGGGTATCTACAACCTGGCCGGGCCCCCGCCCGTCGCGCTTTCGCGAGCGCTCGAGCTGCTCGGCAGAAAAACGGTCGCGATCCCTCACGCCATCGCTCGGCTCGGCGTGGAGCGACTGTTCCGCTGGCGCGCCACGACCTTCCCGGCGCCCGAGCTCGATTTCATTCGCTACGTTTGCATGATCGACGACTCGCGTGCGCGGCGCGATCTCGGGTACGCTCCTCGCCACGGGCTCGTGGCGACGCTTTCGGCCGTGGACGAAGAACGATGGCTCGGCTGACGCACGTTCGCTTTCTCGCGCCGGCGCTCGTGCTCGGGCTTTCGGCAACGGGTTGCCCCGACCGGCAACACGACGCGCCCCTGCCCGCGGAATCGTACGAGATCGCCTCGGCGGCGCCCGGTGCGCTCGGCGCGCTCGCGGGCGGCACCGACGCGGCGCCCGGTGCGCCGCTTTCAGACCCGGATTTGCTCGACCCGGACGACACCGGCGACGAGCCAGGGCCAACCGACGGAGGGGTGCCCGAGGTACAGCCCCCGGCAGCGGAGCCGGAGAACGTCCCGCTATGAGCTTGCGCGCCGCGTTCGTCGTCTCGGGCGTGCTCATGGCGAGCGCCTGCGCGAGCAAGCGCTTGCCGCCCGGCACCCCGCCTCCCGAGTACGAGGTCCGCGCGCTGCCGCCGTGGCCGTTCGCGGTGGATGCCGGAGCCGAGGCCCCCGACGCGTCATCGCCCTCGGCGGCATCGAGCCCCGCGAGTCGCTCGGCGGAGGTCCCGGCGGGGCCCGAGCCCGCGGCCCCCACGCCTTCCACGCCCGGCTCGGAGGGTGCCCCGGACGGGGGCGGGCCTTCCCTCGATGGCGGCGTCAGGTAGAATGACGCGTGGAGCCTGAAAGCTTGAGTAAAATACGTGAGCTTGCCCTGCGGGCGAAAGCCGCCGCCGCACGGCTCGGGGCCCTCGATCGCGGAGCGAAGGATCGCGCGCTTGCCGCCGTGGCCAAGGGGCTCCGTGCCTCGGCCGCCGAGCTCCAGGCCGAGAACGAGAAGGACCTCGCACAGGCGCGAGAGGGCGGCATGGCCCAGGCGATGCTCGACCGGCTCAGGCTCGACGCTCGAGCCATCGAGGCGACGGCACTCGGCGTCGAGCACGTCATCACGCTGCCCGATCCGGTGGGCAGCCGTGGGCCCATGCAGCCCTTGCCGAGCGGCATCCGCGTCGGCAAGCAGCGCCTGCCGCTCGGCGTGATTGCCATCGTCTACGAGTCCCGCCCCAACGTCACGGTGGACGCGGCGGCGCTCTGTCTGAAGTCGGGCAACGCGTGCCTCTTGCGCGGGGGCAAGGAGGCGGCTCATTCGAACCGTGCGCTCGGCGCCGTCATCGCCCGCGCTCTCGAGGGCTCGGGTGTGTCTCCCGAATCCGTGCAGATCGTGCCGGCCGGCGATCGCGAGGGAGTGCGCGAGCTCGTGACACTGACGGGTCTCGTCGACCTCGCCATTCCACGCGGCGGCGAGGGGCTCATCCGCTTCGTCGTCGACAACGCGCGCGTGCCCGTCGTCCAGCATTTCAAGGGTGTTTGCCACCTGTTCTTGGACGCCGGGGCCGACGTTGAGATGGCCCGGCGCCTCGCGGTCGACAGCAAGGTGCAAAAGCCCGGCGTGTGCAACGCGCTCGAATGCCTGCTGGTTCACGCTGCGGACGCCGAGCGCTTACTCCCTCTGGTGCTCGCGGCCCTGGCCGGCGAGGGCGTGGAGCTCAGAGGCTGCCCGCGCACGCGCGCCATCGTGCCGAGCGTCACACCCGCGGGCGACGACGACTTCGGCACCGAGTTCCTGGCGAAGATCCTGGCGGTGCGTGTCGTCGATGACCTCGACGGTGCGCTCCAGCACGTGGCCCGCTACGGCTCGAACCACACCGAGGCCATCTGCACCGATCGCGTCACGAGCGCGGAGCGCTGGCTGCGCGAGGTCGACGCGAGCTGCGTGCTCGTGAATGCGTCGACCCGCTTCAATGACGGGGGCGAGCTCGGCCTCGGCGCGGAGATCGGCATCTCGACGACCAAGCTGCACGCCTATGGTCCCATGGGGCTCGAGAGCCTCACGGCGGAAAATGGATCGTGCTCGGGGAAGGGCAGACTCGCGGTTGAAGAAGAAACTTACCAAACCACCGAAGCGCGCGGCGCGCGCGACGACCGCTCCGCAAAAGCCCCTGGAGCGCGGCGGCGCATCGGCCGCGGCGCGGCGCATCGCGCTCGTGGCGGCCGAGGCAGCGCTCGACAAAAAGGCCGGTGAAGTCGAGATCTTGGATGTCACCGGCAAGGTCGACTACGCCGACTACCTCGTGCTGATGACCGGTCAGAGCGACCGGCACGTCGCTGCCATCGCCGACGCCGTCGAGGAGGCACTCGCGAACGACGGTTGGCGAGCGATCTCGGTCGAGGGGCTGCCGCGCGGCAAATGGGTGCTCATCGATTTCGTCGACGTCGTCGTCCACGTCTTCCAGGAAGACACGCGGGCGCTCTACGATCTCGATGGCCTCTGGATGGACGCGCGTCGCGTGCGGGTTTCCGACCCGGCTCCCGGCCAGGCGTGAGGCTCTACGTCGTCGCCGCGGGTCGCATCCGCGACAAGGCGCTGCGCCGTGTTGCCGACGACTACTTGGCGCGCATCCGGCGCTATGCACGCTGCGAGGAGATCGAGGTGAAGACGGCAGCCGACCTCGAGCGCGTGGTGCCCGAAGGGACGCTCGAGGTCGTGCTTTCGCCCGACGGGGAAGCGCTCACGAGCCGCGAGCTCGCGCGACGGCTCGGTCGCTGGGCGGAGCACGGAAAGGGCGACGTCTCGTTCGTGCTGGGCGGCGCAGACGGCGTTCCCGCGGCACTCGGTGAGCGCGCGGCGGTCTGCCTGAGCCTCTCCACGCTCACGCTGCCGCACCGCCTCGCGCGCGTGCTGCTCTTCGAACAGCTCTACCGCGCGTTCACGATCCTGCGCGGCGAGCCGTACGCGCGCGAGGACTAGCCTGCTCGCGCGGCCGATTCACGCGGCCGATTCGCGCGGCCGATTCACGCGGCGTCCGCCGTGCGGGCTCTACTCGACGAGCGCGGCGCTCAGGCAGCCGCGTCGACGTCGGCGTCGGGCGGTGGGCGTTTTTTGGCAAAGATGACCGCGACGCCGATCGAGAGCAGGTAGAGCAGGGCGAGCGGAATCGCGAGCAAGAGCTGGCTCATCACGTCGGGTGGCGTGATGACGGCGGCGATGACGAAGTCGAGGACGAGGAAGTAGCGGAAGAACTTGAGCAGCTGGCGCGGCGTCACGAGCCCCGCGATGCTCAGGAAGAACACGAGCACGGGCAGCTCGGCCGCCAGCCCGAACGCGAGCCCCATGCGCGTCACGAAGTCGATGTACTCGCTGATCATGATGGTGGGCTTCACTTCGAGCTCGCCGAGCTGCGTCCCCATTCCGAGCAGGAAGCGAAACGCGAGCGGGAAGGCGACGCGCCAGCCGAAATAGCCGCCCCCCGCGAACAGGAGGCACGACGTGAGCACGAAGGGGATCGCGTAGCGCTTCTCCTTCGAGTAAAGCCCCGGCGCGATGAACGACCACACTTGCCAGAGCATGAACGGCAGCGCGAACACGAATCCCGCGAGCGCCGATAGCCGGATGTAGGCGAGGAAGAGCGCCGCGGGCGCAGGGAAGTTCAGCGCGGCGGCGCCCGAGTGAGAGCCTTCGTTCCACGCATGAACGAATGGCCGCGAGAGGATCTTCAGCAGGTCTTCCTTCTTCGACCACGCCGCGATGCCGCCGATCAGAAACGCGATGATCATCTTGATCAAGCGCGAGCGGAGCTCATCGAGATGCTCCCAGATGGTCATCCCGTCGTCTTCGCTCCGTGAGCCCTTCTGCTCCGGGGGCTCCTCTTTCTTCGGATCGCCGTCGCTCAAGACTCGTCCTCCGGTTCGTCGGCACGCGGGGCCGCTGCAGGCTCTGGTGTGGAGGTGGTGGGGGTGGTCGTCGGAGCGCCGAGCTTCGATGCGTCGTCGTACTTGGCGGTGGGCGCAGGGAGAGGTAGGCCCGACTTGGCGGTCGGCGTGGGGAGCGGTGGGCCCGACTTGGCGGTCGGCGCGGGGAGGGGTGCACCGGACTTGGCCGACGGCGCGGAAGCCGACGGATCCTTGAGCTCTGCGGGCGAAGGCGCGCCGGGTGCCCGAGCGGGCTTCGGGGCGGCGGGCAAAGGTGTCGGCGCGGGCCGGGGCGGGGGAGCAGAGCCCTTCGGGGTGGGCGCAGGACGTGGCGGAGCGGCGGAGTCCCGGGCAGTGGTTGGGGTGGGCCGCGGTGGAGCGCTCGGCCGCGCGCTCGGCCGCGCGCTCGTGGGCGGTAGCGCGGGCGCCGGTGGTGTCGAAGCGGTGGCGGGCGGCGACGCGGGTGCGGCGGGTGCGGCGGGCGCCACCGAGGCGCTGGCGGGTTCTTCTTCCGGCTCGTCGTCGTCACTGGCTGCGAGGTCGTCGGGGAGCGCGCCGCCCGCATCGACTCCCTCGGGCGGATACTCGCGCGAGACGTTGATTTCCATCGAGCGATACGGATCTTCGGGGACCCGATACGGCGGCGGCTGCGCCACGGGCCCGTGCCCGCGCATGAGCGATCTGAGCTCGTGCAGGCCGCCGTGCAGCCCCTCCGCGCGCAAGAGATCATCGATGCCCGTCTGGGCGCGCACCTCGGTGGTCATCTTGCGGAGCTTGCGCATCCACTGACCGAAGTTTCTCAGCATGCCCGGCAAGCGCTGCGGGCCGACGGCGACCAGCGCCACGATCCCGATCAAGACGACCTCGCTAAACGAGAAACCGAACACGGGGCAACGCTACGATCGCTCTGGCGGCCGGGCAATTCAGCGCGTCAGACTGCGGCCGATCACGAGCCTTTGGATCTGGCTCGTCCCCTCGTAGATTTGCAGCACCTTGGCGTCCCGCATGAGCTTCTCGACGGGGTAGTCCCGGACGTAGCCATTCCCGCCGAAGACCTGGACCGCATCGACGGCCGTCTGCATGGCGCGGTCGGCCCCGAAGGCCTTGGCGAAGCTCGAAACGATGGGGTCGCGCACCCCGTGGTCGAGGTTCCAGGCGGCCTTTTGGTAGAGCAGGCGGGTCGCCTCCGCGCCGATGGCCATCTCGGCGAGCATGGCCTGGACCAGCTGGTGCTCGGCGATGGGGACGCCGAAAGTCTTGCGCTCCTTGGCGTAGGCCATGCACTCGTCGAGACAGCGCTGCATGAGGCCCGTCGCCATGGCGCCGATGTCCGGCCGCGTCTGGTTGAACGTTTCCATGGCGAGCTTGAACCCTTCGCCCTCCGGTGCGAGCAAGTTCTCCTTCGGCACCTTCACGTCCTCGAAGTGCACCGCCGCCGTGTCGCTCGCGCGCTGCCCCATCTTGTCCTCGTGCTTGCCGACGCTTGAGGCCCGGGGTGTCTCGATCGACGATGAACGCCGCGATGCCCTTGTGGCGCTTCTCGGGATTCGCTCGTTGCGAACACGACGTAGAAGCTTGCGAGGCTGGCGTTGGTAATCCAGCACTTTTCCCCGTTGAGCACGTAGTCGCCGCCGACGCTCTTGAACGCTGTTCTGAGCCCCGCTACGTCGCTGCCGCCACTCGGCTCCGTGGTGCAGTAGCTCGCGAAGAGCGGCTCGGCGGTGAGCATGCCGAGGTACTTCTTCTTCTGGGCCTCGTTGCCCGCGAGCACGATGGGCGTGAGCGCGAGGGTGTTCGCGAGAAGGCTCGTCTGGATGCCGGTACAGGCCCAGGCCAGCTCCTCGGCGATCAGCGCGTTGTCGAGCTCGTGCAAACCAGGGCCGCCGTACTCGGGGGTCACGGTGGCGTTCACCAGGCCGAGCTCGTGGGCCGCGACGAACACCTCCTTGGGGAAGCGTGCCTCGCGATCGCATTCGGCCGCCACGGGCGCGATGCGCTCTCGCGCGAAGCGCCGCGCGGCGTCGGTCAGGGCCTTCTGCTCGTCCGAAAGCGAAAAATCGAGCATGTCTACTCCTTGAGCCGCTTTCTGGCGCGGGCCACGTCGGCGCGAGCGGCACGCGCGCCGAGAACGTATCCGAGCGTGACGCCGATCAAAAGGACACCGGGAATGAAGAGCACGTGCTCTGGCGTCACGAGCGCGGAGCCTTCCCCCGATCGAGCGAGGTCTCGAGCTCCGAGAGACGCGACTCGAGATGCCGCTGCCGCCGCCATCCGAACACGAGAAAGACGAACAGGAGCGCCCACATCACGACGTAGGCCGTGACGAGCAGCGTCTCGGCGCTCGTGGTCTCCTTCCCTCCCTGGGTGGGCACGAACTCCATGGCGCGCTCGCCGGGCTCCGGAGCGGCCGCCTGCGCGCTCATGCAGCCCCCTCGATCTCGAGCGCGGCCGCCCGATCCTCGAGCGCCGTCAGCCGAGTGCCCGCGAGCGCGAGGCGGGCACGTGTCCAGAGCAGGAGGGCCGCGAGCTCGGTCATCGCCACGAACCCGAGCAGGAGGGCGCGCTTCATGTCCGGATCGCCGAGCCCCCCGCCTCCCTTGCTGATCACCGTCGGGTGGTTGCCGCCCCATTTCTGGACGGAGTAGTGGACGATTGGCAGCGTGACGGTGCCGAGCACCGTGAGCGCCGCCGCGAAACGCCGTTCGGAGTCGCCACCGCCGCCGAAGGCGCGCAAAACGACGACCGCGGCGTAGATGAGCACCGTGAGTAGGAGCGTGGTCAGCCGTGGATCCCAGGTCCAGTACACGCCCCAGGCCTTCTTCGCCCAGATCGGCCCGCTCGTCAGCACGAGAGCTCCGAAGGCGACGGCGCACTCGGCGCCTGCCTTGGCCCAGGCGTCGCGCTCGTCGGTCGCGCCGTAGAGGTAAAAGGCACTCGCCACGAAACCGACGACCGCCGAGAGGTACATCGCGTACGCGGCGGGCACGTGGAAATAGAAGATCTTCTGCGTGAGGCCTCCCGCCTGCGGCTGCGCGGTTGGCACGCGCAGGAAGACGAAGGCGATGAGGACGGTGAACGTGAGCGCGGAGAGCGCGCTCAGAGCCCAAAAGACACGGTCGCTCGTGCGAGTCACCGGCCCAAAGCTAGCGCCGTTCAGTCCCCCCCACAATGGCAGCTGCGCGCCTGCCGGGCGCCTTCGCGGCACCCTTTCGGTCCTTCACCCGCACGACGGCGCGCAGGCCGGACCACGTCTCGTCGATGGCGCACACCTTGTTGTTGACCAGCCCGCTCTCGAGGATGGCCGATCGCACGAGAGCCTCGCCGAGCTCCGTCGGCACGCCCGATGCGCGTTTCGGCCATGCGAGCCACAGTCCGCCGCGCTCGTCGAGCCGCCGCCGCGCCCGGTCGAGCCAGCGCCCGAGTTCCTTCGCCGTGACGGCGAAGACCACGATGACGTTGAAGTTCGAGCGGCCGTCGAGCCCTTCGGCGGCGTGCGCTCCTTCGGGGAGCGCGCCGAGCACCTGCGAAATGCCGCGCGGCGCGCCGACGAGCGCCACGCGGTGCCCGGGGCCGATGCCGAGCTTCTTGACGAGCGGTGTGCCCGAGTAGCCCGCCATCCCAGTCGCCCCTAGAGCGTGCAGCTCGCGAGGGCGAGGTACGCGGCGATGCGCGCGCGCACGACGTTGAACTCCTTGACCGCCAGGTCGAGCTCGGCCTCGCGCTGCCGCCGCGCGGTATCGACGAGGTCGAAGCTCGTGCCGCTGCCATTGATGAATGCCACCTTGGCGAGCCGGGCCGTTTCGGCGGCAATCTCGCGGGCTCGCGTGCTCACCTTGAGATTCGCTTCGGCCACGTTCACGCTGCGCTCGGTTTGGACCACCTCGACGGTGGCGCGGCGGCGCGCATCGGTCAGCGTCTCGCGGGCGAGGTCCACCGTGGCGACCTTCTCCGCCTTTTGGCCGGCTCTGAGGCTGCCGTCGTAGAGCGTCCAGCTGAGCGTCGCGCCGATGTCCCAGGTGTAGTGGAGGTGATTGGGTGACGCGCGCTCGATGGGTACGTAGCCGAGGTTCGAGACGGCATCGACGCGCGGCCAGTAAGACCAGTTGACCGCGTTGACGTCGCGTTCGGCAATCGCGACCTGGGCCTGCGCGGCCTTGAGGTCGGGGCGCGTCGAGAGATCGCCGTTGCGCTTGCAGGTGGTGCGGGCGTCCTGCCCGAGGCTGCTGAGGCGAATATCGGGCGTGACCCCGTAAGCATCGGTGGAGCCCAGCGCGAGTCCCAGAGCCTCGCGCGAGCGCAGCACGGCCTCGTTGGTCGTCACCACCTGGGCGCGAGCGAGCTCGACGTTCTGCTCGGCGCGCAGCACGTCGAGCGTGCTCGAGGCTCCGAGCGCGGCCCGTCGCTTGTTCAAATCGAGCGTCGAGAGCGCGCTGCCGAGCGAGACACGGCTGACCTCGGCGAGCCGCTCGGCCGTCACGGTCTGGACGATCGCGTCGGCGAGCACGGCGATGACCTGGCGCTCCGCCTCGTCTTCGTCGAGCTTGGCGGCGTCGATGGAGAGGGCGGCCGTCTTCTCGTCGTACCAGACGCGTGGCGCGAAGATCGGCATGCGCGCGGTGAGGCCGGCGTAAAACGTCGTGGAGGGGTCGGGGACGAGCTCGTTCTGGCCCGTGATCGGGTTTCGTTCGCGGCTGAGCAGAAGGTACTGCTTGAGATCGGCGCTCGCAGTGAGCGTCGGCAGCGCACCCGAGTGGCTCTGTCGCGCGCGTGCGGCAGCTTGCTGAATGCGCGCGAGCGCGCTCTTCAGGGAGCTGGACGACCTCCTGACCAGCGCGACGGCGTCACGCCACGACCTGAGCACGTGCGAGGCGGCTGGCGGCGGGACGAGCATTGGATCTGCGATGTCCGGCAGCGCGGGCGAGCTCGGCGCCTCGGCCGAGCTCGTGGGCGCCGCAGGCGCCGACGCGGGCGCCGGCTGCGCGTGAGCCCAGCCCGAAAGGGTCCAGGTCCCGAGGGCGAGCGCTAAGAAGGCCTTCTTCATTGCTCTTCGATAGTTCCTCAGGGGTACTTCGCAAAGGGGTGCCGCCGAGATCCTCACGGGGTCCGTAGCGTCCGGCCCTCGCGCCAGGCACCGACCAGCTCCTCGGCGGCTTCGTGCGACCAGCCGAGCGCCTTCTCGAGGACGAAAACCGCCTTGGCCGCCTGGCCAGCCCGGACGAGCGCATGGGCGTAGGAGCTGCCGATCTCGGGCTCTTCGGGCGCGCCCTCGTAGGCAAAAAGGAGGTGGACCAGCGCCTGGGCGGGCTGGTCGAACGCGACGTTGAGCAAATGGCCGAGGTTGTGTCGGTAGCCGGGGTGCTCGGGCGCGAGCGCGACGGCCTGCTCGTGGGCTCGCCGCGCGGCGCGGAAGGCGCCGAGCAGGCTGTGCGCGATGCCGAGCACACCGTACGCCCGAGCGTCCGGTCCAGCGCGCAGCACGTCCAGCGCGAGGCGCGCCGCGCGAAATGGGTCCTCCCGGACCACGAGCTCGGCGAGCTCGAGCTTCGCGAAGAGCTCTTCTGGCGAGCCGGGCGTCGCGCTCTTCACCAGCCGGGCGAGCATCGCGAAAAGGTCACGCTTCGGCAGTCCCTGGGAGAGGGCCGAGGTAACGTTCGAGACCAGCTCTTCGACTGCGCGATCCGGCATCCGCTCCGTCACTTAGCTTGAGCGGCCCGTTCCGGCAACGCCGGTCAGTCGCGCCGAGCGCGCTCGGCGGTCGCTCGACGGCCCGCGATCGTGGCCCCGTTGAGCACCGCGAGCGCGCGATTGAACGCATCCGGTCGAACGCCGACGAAAGCGTGCCGGTGCCGGACGCGCACGTACTCGAGGCTTTCGGGCCCGATCCCGGCCGCCTCGAGCAAGGTGTGGTAGTCGCTCGGCTTCGCTCCGTCGCGCCGGCCCACGCTCACGTAGAGCTCCGTCGAGCTTCGCTCGGCGTCGTCATCGTCGTCATCGGCGACGGGCTCGCCGTTCGTCGGCGACGAGGCAGGCGCGCCGGAGCGCTCGGTGCGCGGCGGTTCCGCGAACGGGACGCTCACCGCGGCGAGCGGCCGCGGCGCAAGCGTCACTGCGTCGGCGTCGTCGCCGCGCGGCGCGGGGCTTGCGTTCGTCTCCGTGCGTTTGGGGGTGCCCCGGTCACTCGCTGCCTTGGCGCCGCGCTCGCTGTTTAGCCTCGCGACAGGAGGCAGCGCGGGTGGTGGGGGGGCGGGCACGGCGGGCACGGCAGGCGCAGCAGGCGCTTTCACGCTGGCGAGCGTCGGGTCGCTGGTCACGGCACGCGGAGCGCGGGCCCGGCGTGCCGCCGTCGCGTCGTCGAGCGCGTCGGGGCGTGCGCCGAGGTGGTCGCGCAAGAGACCCGCGACGATCGATTCGGCCTGCTCGTGGCTGAGGAGCCGCCGGGCGAGCGCCAGATCGCTCGGATGCGGCGTGTGGTTCGCGAACGCTTCGCTGAACATGCGCACGAGGTCCGCCTCCTCGCGCGTCTTCTTGTCGCGAGCGCTCGGCAGCTGGCGCTCGATGGGCCGAAGCTTGTAGGTGAGCCTCAAAAGATAGAGGTTTCCCACGTCGCGAGGGCCGATGAGCGAGATGGCCGTGCCCGTGCGACCCGCGCGCCCCGTGCGTCCCGTGCGGTGCACGTACGCCTCGGCGCCCTCTGGAAAGTCGTAGTTGATGACGTGCGTCAGATGCGAGATGTCGATGCCGCGCGCAGCGACGTCGGTCGCCACGAGGAAACGAAGCTCGCCCTTGCGCGTCGCCGCCATCACCCGCTCACGGTCGTTCTGCGGAAGATCGGCGTTCAACCAGTCGGCGGCAAATCCCTGCTGCTCGAGCGCCGCAGCGACGCGCTTCGTTTCGTCCTTCGTGTTGCAAAAGACGATCGCGCTCTCGGGGTTGTCGACTTCGATGACCTGGATCAGCGCGGCGAGCTTGTCGCTCGGCACGACGTAAACGTAGTGATTGATTTCGAGCGCGCCGATATGGTCACCGCTCAGCGTCAAAAACTGCGGCGACTTGAGGCGCGTTTCGGCAACGCGTCGGATGTCGGCCGGCAGTGTCGCGCTGAACAAGAGCGTCTGCCGCGACTCGGGCAAGAACGACAGAATGTCGGTGATCTGCGGCAAAAAACCCATCGAAAGCATCTCGTCGCTCTCGTCGAGCACGAGGCAGCGAATCGTTGACGGATCCATGGTCTGGCGGCGCAAGTGGTCGAGGACCCGGCCGGGCGTCCCCACGACGATCTGAGCGCCCGCCTTGATCTCGGCGACCTGGCGCGGCATCGGAGCGCCCCCGTACACCGCCGTGCAGCGCACGCCGCGGTGCTTCGAGAGCGCGTCGACCTCGCGCGTGACCTGCAGCGCGAGCTCGCGCGTCGGGCACAGCACGAGCGCCTGAACGGCCGCCACGCCGCGCTTCACCATGCCGTCGACGAGCGGCAAGCCAAACGCGGCCGTCTTGCCCGTGCCCGTGCGCGCCTGCACGACGAGGTCCTTGCCGCGCGCGGCGGGCTCGAACACCGCCATCTGCACGGGTGTCGGGTGGACGTAACCCAGCTCGTCGACGGCTCGCCGCACCTCGGGGCTCAGCGGTAGTGCGTCGAAGGTGGGTAGGTTCGGGGTCTCGACTTCCATCAGCGCTCGGTCGGCTCGCCCGCCGAAAGTCGTGCCTCGAGGGCTCGCGCCGCGGCACGCTGCTCGGATAGGGCCGTCGCCTCATACCGCACCGCGTGCTCCTCCGCATACCGAAGTCCGATGACCGTCTTCAACATCTTGGATTCTTCGCCTCGTTGGCAGAGGCTGGTGAGAGCGCCTCTGGAGGCCCATTCGGGCAGCAAAGCCGCGCGAAAGCGGGCAACGCTCGGAAGCTCGCCTCCCTCGGTCCTCAGGCTTTGCTGCTTGGCCCGTTCGATGGCCACGAGCAGCTGACGCAGGCCGGCCCGGCAGCTCGGCGGGGCCGGGCCGTCGTCCGGGGCCCAGACTGCCCGCATGATTTGGGTTGACCAGAGCGCCGTGGGCACGGCGACGAGCACGCCGAACACGATGATGCCGACGCGGCGTCCGAGCCGTCGCGCCCGGGGCCGGCTGGAGCGGGTCATGCGGAGCGCTGTTTCAGCACGCATGGCCGGGAGCGGTCAAATGCCGGCCGTGCGGCCGGACGCGGTCTGCCGTTGACCCCCCCGGGGCCCGACCCCATAATTCTTTCACAAGAATTTGAAAGCTCAGAAAGTCGCAGAGGTTCCCCAGCTCGGTTTGGGCGCCGCCGTCGAGGTTCTGCGGGGTGCGGCGGCCTCCCAGGCTCCGGAGGGACGCGCCGAACAGCGCCTCTCGGAGGTCACCGCGCTCTTCGCGGACGATTTGGCGTGGGTCGAGGCCGAGCTCGCGAAAGCGGCTGCGGACGGGCCGTGGCCCGCGAGTGATGCCGCCGGTCACCTCGTGGGGCGTGGCGGCAAACGGTTGCGACCGATGGCGCTCTTGCTCAGCGCAGCGTGCTTCGGCCGCATTCCGCCTGCGGCGCGCGAGCTTTCGGTCGTCGCCGAGCTCGTCCACTCGGCAACGCTCCTGCACGACGATGTCATCGATGACGGCACGGAGCGGCGCGGGGCGCCCGCCGCCCGCGTCGTCTGGTCGAATGCGGTGAGCGTGCTGGGCGGCGATCTCCTGCTCGTGCATGCGCTCGACCGCACCAGCCACCATGCCCCCGAGCTGATGCCGGACCTGGTCGCCACATTGCGACGGCTCGTGGAGGGCGAGATCATCCAGCTGCGCGGGCGCGTCGAGCTCGACGTGTCGCTCGCGACCTACGAGCGGATCTTGCACGACAAGACCGCGTCCCTGTTTTCGTTCGCGACGCGCTCGGGCGCGCGCATCGCCGGTGCGGACGCCGCCGGCCAAGCCGCGATGGCCAGCTTCGGCGAAGAGCTCGGCGTGGCTTTCCAGCTCGTCGACGACGTGCTCGACTACGGCGCCGAATCGACCGGCAAGAGCCTGTTCAGCGATCTTCGCGAGGGCAAGCTCACGCTGCCCCTCGTGCTCGCGGTCGCCAAAAACCCCGAGCTTGCCGCGCCCCTCGGTCGCATCTTCGGCGGCGATCGCGAGCCGGTGCCGACAGTGAGCCGTCTCGTGCTCGAGAGCGGCGCCTGCGACGAGGTCCGGAGCCGCGCCCGCGAGCACACCGCGCGGGCGATTGCCGCGCTCGCCGTCGTTGCCAAGAGCCCCGCCCGGGCGCTGCTCGCGAGCGTCGCCGAGGAGCTCGCCGCCCGGGCGATGTAGGCCGGCGGATCCCGAGCCCAGTGCTCCTCGGCTCAGTTCAGGTGCCCGGGAGGCACCGAGTGATCCGGCTCGGGATCGACGAACGTCGCGGTGATTTCGCGCTCGAGCGCCGCCGAGATTTCGGGCTCCACCTGCTCGAGCGACCCCGCGATGCGCTCGACGTTCCTCTGGTAGACGAAGACGCGCGCCGTCAGGGGCAGCGACTTGTCCTCGGTGTTGATGCCGTCGAGCAGGAGCAGCGCGCGCGGATCCACGCCGTCGACCACGACCTCGACGCCCGGCACGTCCGCGACGTACACCTCGCCCTCACGCACGTAGACACGCAGGGATTCGGGCAGTCCGTCGATGGCGCGACGCGCGGCTACCTCGAACGTCTCGCGCGAGAGCGACCAGGGCGGCGGCAACAGCTCGAGATCGAGCTCGCGCGAACGCAGGAAAGCGGTCGTGGCCGTTTCGGCATCTCCCCGCTCGTCACGCACCAGCCCAAGGTAGTACCAGGCCTCGGCGTTGCGGGAGTTTTTCTTCACGGCCTCCTCGACGAGCGGGAACGCACGCTCGACGTCGCCGACCTCGTAGTAGGCGCGCCCGACCAGGAACAGGTGGCTCGGATTCTCGAACGGCCCCGCCGGAAAGCGCTCGCAGACGACGCGGGCGCCGTCGATCTCCCCCTTGCCGAGCAGGGCGTCGAATTTGAGCAGGAGGCCGTCGACCACCTCGTCGTCGGTCTCGGCGAGCTCGAGCGCTTGGTCGCACATAGAGATGGCCTCGTCGAACTCGCCGAGCGGGTGGATGTACACCTCGGCCGCGTTGAGCATCGCCTCGAGGTAGGTGTCGTCGAGCGCGATCGCCTGGCGATACGCCTCGATGGCTTCCTCGTACTCGCCCTTGAGGGCCGACACGTAGCCGAGCAGATTGTGCGCTTCCGGGGACTGGCTATCGAGCTCGAGGGCGCGCCGGGCGCTCTGCTCGGCGCCCCGAGGATCGCCTCGCTGCACGAGATCCCAACCGCGGTCGAGGTGCGCCGAGAACTGATCCATGGGTCGCCCCCTTGATGGAACGCGGCCGGCAGCGCGTCAAGCGCCGCAGGACGAACCGGGCGGCGAGGCTTCCCCGCGCGGCGCCGCGCGAAGTCGCCTTGCCGAACGGCGCCGAGCCGAGCTTCTTTTTTCCCCGGCCGGCGCGCGCTCAGTCGTGGACGACGACGCGCGTGCCGGAACCTTCGGGTCGCGCCCACAGGCCGTGGAAGCCGGCGCGCGCCTCGGGGGCGGAGAAAAAGTAGAGCCACTTGGCGTCGAGCGGCGCGAGATTCACGCAGCCGTGGCTCATCTGGACGCCGTAGTTCGAGTGCCAGAATGCGCCGTGCAGCGCGTAGGCCCGATGAAAGTACATCACGTACGGTACGTCCTCGATGCTGTAGGGCAGATCGCCCGCCGCGGAGCCGTCGCCGTCCATGGTCGTCGTGAGGTGCTTCTCGCGGATGCGAAACTCGCCGGTCGGCGTGCGGTGGTCTTTGTCCTTGTCCCTGGATTCCTTGCCGCTCGAGATCAACGTCGCGTACACGGGGCGCGTTCCCACGAAAGCGACCAGCGTCTGTGAGGAAAGGTCGACGTCGATCCAGCGTTCGTCGGCACCGAGCCCCTCGGGGGGTGGTCCGGGCTCGGTCACGCGCACTTGGTTCGCCTTGAGCCAGGTGCCATCGGCCGTCTTCAAATAGTGCGTCTTGCCGATGTCGAGCGCGCCGTCGACGAGCTTGATCGCCGTGTGGCGAGCAATCGATTTCGCATTGGTCGGCTGCTTCTTTTCGGGATCGATGTTGTAAGTGGCAACCTCCTTGCGGCCGCCATAGCCCCACGCGACGGGCAGGGTGAGCTTCTCACCGTCGAGCTCCACCCCCTGGAACTTCGGACCGGGGGTTTGCCAGAAGCGCTCGGCGGGCGCGACCAGCCCCTTGGTGGTCTTGTACCAGGTCCGATCGTTCCAGCGGAACGTGCGATCTACGGCGACGAAGAAGCCGCGCACCATGCGCTTGGCCAGGATGTCGTCCGCCTCGTTCTCGAGGTGCTCGAGCTTGAGCTCGTGCAGGTGCTCCTTGATGTCGTCTTGCTGCCACCAGGGCTTTTCGGGCTTCTCCACCTCGATGCCCGCGTCGGCGAGACCCGGGTCGAGGATGGGAACTCCGCCGTCCATCGTGATGGGAGCGACCCGCGTCGCGCCGCTCACGACGGTCGGCCCCGTGCTCGCGGGCTTCGGGTCGCTCGCGTTCTTCACGTCGGCGTCGGCGCTCTTCTTGGAATCGCTGGTGGCCTTTTCACTCTTCTTGTCGTTCTCGGCGAGGTAAGGCTCGTAGTGGAGCATCTGCTCGCGCGACGGCACCGAGTGGTAGAGCGGCGTGCCGTGCTTCGCGTTGCGCACGTAGGTGTACGGCAACACGTCCTCGAGCTTCGGCGCCGTGAGCGCGAACTTCACGTCGGCGCTCGAGAGGTTCGTCGTGCCGAAGTTGCCGCAGATGTAGCCGCCGTCGACGAGCTCGTACCAACCCGGGGTGCAGGCCTTGTGGGACACCGGCTCGGGCTTCACGGCGAGCCTGCCGCCGCTCCGCACCCAGCCGATCTTCTGCTTCTGTTCGAACGAGGGCTCCGCGTACACGCCCGCGGCGGGAGAAGTGACGACGAACCAGGGCCCGGCGTGGTCGGGAGGCTCGGGGAAGTGGCTGAGCGGCACCGTCTCGACCGGAGCGGCCGAGGCGGGCGGTGCGAGCGGCGGCACCACCTCGGAGGGGAGGGTAGGGGCGCCGGGCTGGACGGCGGCCGGGCCGGTCTCGACCCGCCCACCGGCGGTTTTGTCGCCTTCGTCAGCATGCCGGTCGCAGGCCACGGCGGTGGCTAGCAGCAGCAAGCAAAGCGGCGTGGACAGGGGAGGCAGGTGTCGGAGCATCGCGGGACGGCAAAGTTGTTCCATGAGGGCGGGCCAGGTAGCCAGTTCTTGGCTTTTCAAGCGGTGTGCCACATAAAAAGCCCGCTCGCCGAGCGCCAGGGCGGCGTTCGCCGGCCCTGCGGGGCAAGGCTATGGTCAAAACCGTGGGACTCGTGACGCAGTGGCGCGGCCAGCCCGACACATCGGACCGCCGGGTCCGCTGGCTTTTGCTTTTGTCCCTGCTGGTGCACGCGCCCCTGACACCGCTCGTCGCCCTCCTGGGAGTGCTCGGAATGCTCGCTCGCCCGGCGGAGCCGCTCCCGGACGAGCCCCCCATCACGGCCATCCCCGTCGATCTCATCGAGGACCAGGCGCCGGGACCCCCGGACCCTCCCGCTCCGGCCGCCACCGAGACCGGCACCGAGCTTTCACCGGTCGCGGTGCTGCCCCGGCCCGCACCCTCGGCAAAGGCTCCGGAGGAGCCCAAGAAGGAGCTCCCCGACGCCGGAGCGCCGGACGCGGGGGCCGCGGTCGACGCCGGGCTCGCGGACGCCGGCGCACCCTCGGACGCGGGAGCTGCGGCGTCGAGCGACGCCGGACTCGACGGGGGCGGAGGCCCCGACGGCGGAGTTGACGGGGGTCTCGGCGAACCCGTGGCGGTGACGGGCGACGCGAAGAAGGTCGTCGACGCCGAGGCGAACGTGCGGGTCGTGGTCTACACCGAAAAGATCCGCGCACTCCCGCTCGGTGCACGCGTGGGGCGCCTGCTCGGCTCGGTCTACCAGTGGCGAGACTTCTTCGGCCCCGCGGCGCTCGATCCCATCCGCGACGTTGACCGTCTGCTGCTCGTGGGTCCGCAGTTTCGCGATTCGAGCAACGTCGTGGCGGTGCTCAAGGTGAACGTGTCGAAGAAACGCCTGCTCGCGGCGATCGACGCCATCGTCAAGGCCGACACCGAGCACGGAAAATGGCTCGATGCCGGCATTCCGGCGGCGCACGCCTTTGCGGACCGTGCGCCGCGCGTCTTCGTGCTGCCAGCGCCCGGCATCGTCGTCGTCACGCCGCCGAGCGCCGAGAAGGCCGCCCTCTCGCTCGGCAAGAAGACCGGCATTGCGCCCGCGAAGGGAGACGAGATCGCCAGCGCTTATGCCGTCACGCCCTGGCGGCTCGCGCGCGGGCTGCCGCTTTTGGACGTCCCGAAGTCCCTGCGCTGGGCACGGGCGCGCCTCACGCCCACGGAAGGTGGCGGCGCGCTCGTCGATCTGGAAGCCGAAGACGAGACTCCCGAGCTTGCCATCGAGCACGCTCGAGCCTTCGCTCGCCAGCTGATGACGCAGGACCTGAGGCTCTGGGCGCTCGGCTTTCCGAGTCAGCGCCTCGTGTCGCGCGCCGATCTCAGCGCCGACGGCGCGCGCATCGTCGGCACGCTCACGCTGAGCCCGGGGCACATAGACGCGCTCCTCGCGCTCGGCGAGGCGTTCCTCGTCGAGCCCCGACGGCCGCGCACGCCGGCCGATGCGGGCAGCCCATCCGCGAGCCCCTCGGCGTTGCCTCGCTGACCGGGGGGGCGACCGGCGCCGGGGCCTTTCGTGCTCGTTGCGCCGCGGCTCAGGCGGGCGCCGGGGCAGGGGGCGGGATGGTCGCGGTGCCGCGAGCCACCTCGGTGACGAAGCTCAACATCGCGTCGGCGCGGCTCGGGTCCACCCGGCCGAGGCACAGCGCACGACCGCGGTGCGGCACGACGATGAGCCGGCACTGCCCGCGAAACGTGTCCTCGGCACCCGCCAACACGAAGTCGAGTAGGAGGCCCGCCACGACGAACGCCGCCGCGAGCCCGAACAAGGACCCGGACCCGCCCGGTACCCGCATGCCGTTGACGAAGAGCCCCGTGCCGAAATACGTCCCGAGCACGAGCGCCGCGAGCCCCGCATAGAGCCCGGCGCGCGCGTACTTCTCCTCGCGGGTGACGCGCGCGATGTTCCCGAAGGGGATCAGCGTCGAGCGCTGGCGGAGCACCTTGCCGAGCAGCTCCACCCGATGCGTGAGCTCGAGGCCTCGCTCGGTGAGACGAAAGGTCGCCGGCCGCCGGTAGGCGAACGCCAGGCGCCCGAGCAGGCGCCCGAGCTCGATGACGAACAGCAGCAGGGTCACGGCGAGCGCCGCCGTCAAAAGCGGGCCACGCGGGGCTGGCACGAGCTCGCCGTCGAGTGGTGCCTCGCCGAGGCCCCCGTAGCCGAGCAGCGCGTGAACCGCCGGATCCTTGGCGCGCGGCATGGCGTCGCTGCGCTCGCGCGCCGCCGCCGCGGTGTGGCTCGCTCCCAGCGCGGCCGCCGCGACGAGCGCCTCGGTGCGTCCGAAATCCGACGCCACGTCGGCTGGCTCGACGGCGATGCGAGCGAGCGTGCGATAGACGGCTGCGCTTTCGCCCACGGTCGCGTCGAGCGCGGCGAGGGCGTCGCACGGCGTGTGCGCGGCGAGCCATGTCACGTGAGCGACGAAGGCCTGCTCCTCGATTTCGGCTTCGGGCTCGTGGGCTGCCGAGAGCGCGAGCAGCGTCGAGACGAGCGCCCCTTCCGCAGGCGTCGTGACCCCGCGCTCGAGCACCTCGACCACGTTACCGTATGCCGTGTCGGCGTCCGGCCGCGTGTATTCCTCCGGGAGCGCGACCGGCTCGTCGCTGGGCCCCGCGTGGCGTGAGCAGAACCCGTAACGCCGCGCGGCCGCAGCCGAGAGCGCGGCGCGCCGCACGAGGGCAGCAAGCTCGTCGAGCGCCGGGTGGTGACCCAGCGTTTCGACGACCTCCGTGGGAGTCGGCGCGTCGGGCATGCCTTGGCTCGGGTTCCACGTCTAGCCGATGCCAGGCCGCGGACGCCAGTTCTGCGGGCCGGGGGCTCGTCGGGTGGGGGGTTGGGGGCTCGGGGCGGCCCCGGTGTCCTCAGGACGAGAGGCGCAGCGAATCCAGGACGGGCCCCGGCGTTTCCGGGGCGTCGCCGCCCGGGATCTGGCGGTTGTGCTCGTCGACGCGCACGACACGGGGCTTGTACGCGCGCGCCTCTTCGGGGCTCATCTCGGCGAAGGTGGCGAGGATCACGATGTCGCCCGGCTTGTTGAGATGGGCGGCGGCACCGTTGACGCAGATGGCCCCGCTGCCGCGCGGCCCCTCGAGCGCGTAGGTGACGAGGCGCGTCCCCCGCGTGGCGTTCCAGATGTGGACGGCCTCGTACGGGAGGATCTGGGCGGCATCCAGCAAATCGCGGTCGATGGTGACGCTGCCCTCGTAGGCCACGTCGGCGTGAGTGACCGTGGCGCGGTGGATCTTCGACTTGAAGACGTTGAGACGCATGGCGAAAATGGGCCCTACCGTGGCGGCCGGCGCAGTTGCCGGTCCACCCAGCGGACCTACTTAAGATAAGACGCACGGGGAGCGGGTCAATCCCCGCGAGAAATCAGAGGGTTTTGTGCGCTGGAACCGAGGGGTGCGGTCCACAAACTTGGCCCGATGTCGCGTGCTTCGATAACCGTCGCGACATAGCCCCGGAGGCACCCATGAACGCGACCAAGTCCCAGGCCGAGCTGCTCGACATCTTGCGCTCCCTGCTTCGCGAATCGCTGAGGCTTCAGAGCGAGGGCGCCACGCAGCCCCGCCTCGGCCAGGCCATCGGTTACGTGGACGGATTCGTCCGCGCCCTGCTCGAGGGCGGCATCGCCGATCACGTGACCTTGCTCAAGGTGGTGCGGGAGGTGCGCGCCGAACGGAACGGGGCGCCGACGACCGTGCTCGCGAACGACCCCGCCAAAGCGGCCGCCTGAGCCCTGGCCCGCGCTAGTCGCCGGGATGCACGAGCTCGCGCAGCTCGAGCTGACGCCGGCGGATGGCGTCGCGGTCGATCACGGCGAGCCGGCGGGTGCCCACGTCCTCGACGCAAAAGGAAGCGACGGTCGCCGCCAGGTGAAGCGCCTGGCGGAGCGCGGGCCGGTCGGTCGCATTGCTCTGCGCGAGGCAGCCGAGCAGGGCC
The DNA here is from genome assembly GCA_963841435.1 of uncultured delta proteobacterium. Classification (GTDB taxonomy): domain Bacteria; phylum Myxococcota_A; class Polyangia; order Polyangiales; family Polyangiaceae; genus PMG-095. The sequence continues at coordinate 1,723,052 of CAWJCS010000006.1, read as the reverse complement.
CCCGCGAAGGTATCGCCCGCGCCTGTCGGATCGACCTCGTCCTCGAGCGGGAAGGCTGGCACGAAAAAGCTGCCGTCGGCGTCGAAGAGCAGTGCGCCGTACTCCCCGCGCTTCACGATGAGCCGCTTGGGACCCATCCCGAGCACGGCGCGCGCGGCGAGCCGTACGTTGTGGATGCCGGCGAGCTGTCGGAGCTCCTCGTCGTTGATGACGAAAAGGTCGAGCCGCTCGAGCACGCGGGCGAGCAGCTTCGGCTCCCCGTCGATCCAGAAATTCATGGTGTCCGCCGCCACGAAGCGAGGCGAAGCGACCTGCTCGAGCACGTCGAGCTGCAGCGCGGGGTGGATGTTGCCGAGAAAGACGTAGGGTGTGCCGCGAAACGAGTCGGGCAGCTTGGGTTTGAAGTCCGCGAACACGTTGAGCTGCGTGTCGAGTGTCGTGCGGCTCGCGAGGTTGTCGGCGTAGCGGCCCCACCAGCGAAAGGTCTTGCCGGGGGCTCGTTCCACGCCGCTCACGTCGACGCCCCGCCTTCCGAGCTCCGCGAGGGTCTCCTCGGGAAAGTCCTCGCCCACGACGGCGACGATGCGGACGGCGGCGAACTGGCTGGCGGCGAAGGCCGCGTAGGTGGCGGACCCGCCCACGACGTCGCGGGCGGAGCCGCTCGGCAGGTCGAGGTCGTCGAATGCCATCGAACCGACGATCAGCAAGGGCTCGGCTTTCATTGGGATATGGTCACTCCTTCGGGCCTGGGGGGACGGTGCCACCGAAGCCCCGTGTTTCGTCGAGCAGGTGCTCCGCCAGGCGGGCGGCGCGCGCGCGGCGGCATTCTTCCGCGCGGAAGATGGCGATTAGCTGGTCGAGCGCGCGCTCGAGATCCTCGTTCACGACCACGTAGTCGAAGAGGCCATAGTGGGCGATCTCGTTTCTCGCCACGCGGAAACGCTTCATCACCGTGGCGTCGTCTTCGCTGGCCCGCCCACGCAGCCGGTCGAGCAGCGCCGGCATGCTGGGGGGCAGGATGAAAACGGCGACGGCATCCGGACGCACGCTCTTGATTTGCCGGGCGCCCTGGTGATCCACGTCGAAAAGGATGCCGCGCGCGTCGGTGGCGCGCTCGACCTCGGAGCGGCTCGTCCCGTAGAGGTTCTCGTGCACCTCGGCCCACTCGAGAAACGCGTCGGCGCGGATTAGCTCGGTGAAGCGCTCGCGCTCGACGAAGTGGTACTCGCGTCCCGGCGACTCGCCCGGGCGGGGCTTGCGCGTCGTGTGGGAGACGCTGAACCTCAGTCCGTCGACCACCGTGAGGAGGCGATTGGCGAGCGTCGTCTTCCCGGCACCCGAGGGCGATGACACGATCAGGAGCAGCGGGCCGTCACTCGACATTTTGCACCTGCTCCCGCATGCGTTCGACCTCGACCTTGGCATCCACCACGAGCTGGGCGACCGGCGCGTCCTGGCACTTGGCGCCGGCCGTATTGAGCTCGCGGGCGATCTCCTGCAGCAGAAAGTCGAATTTTCTCCCAACAGGCCCCGGCGTGTCCAATAGCGCTTCGAGCTGGCCGAAATGGCTGTCGAGCCGCGCGAGCTCCTCGCTGATGTCGGCCCGATCCGCCATCAGGGCGACCTCGTTCTCGAGCCGGCTCTGATCGAGCGGAGCGCCGCCGGCGAGCAGCCGTTCCAGCCGTTCGCGCAAGCGGTTGCGCTGGACGGAGGCGAGGCCGCCTGCCCGGGCGCGGATGGCCGAGACGAGCTCGCGCAGGCGCCCGAGGCGTGACCCGATCTCGCGCCCGAGCGACTCGCCCTCGGTCGTGCGCATCTCGATGAGCAGCCGATGGGCGTCGTCGAGGGCCGCCCCGAGCGCCTCGCGCACGCTCGTCGGCTCGGGAGCGGAGGGCTCGAGCAGCGCCGCGGCGAAGCTCGAGAGCGTGCCGAGCGTCACGTCCGACCCCGGCGCGAGCTCGTCGCGCAGGGTGCAGAGCGCCGCGTGTAGGGAGCGCGCGCGTTCGCTCGAGAAGCGTGCCGGTGGCAGAGCCGCGCCGCTCAGTCGCACCGTTACGTCGATGCGACCGCGGTCGAGCCGGTCGCGGACCAAAAGCTCCAGGAACGAGGCCTGGTCTGCGATTTCGGCGGGCAGACGCACGCGCACGTCCACGAAGCGATGATTCAGGGTGCGAAGCTCGAGCGTTAGGGCGCCCCCTCCGAGCGTTGCCTCGGCGGAGCCGTAGCCCGTCATGCTCCGCATCGCGGCCGGCTCACAGCCCCTTACGGCGCTTGATGTCCTCCATCATGCGCCGGTACTCGATCTCCCAGAGTCCCGTGCCCTCCTGCACGTGCCCCAGCTGTTTTCTGACCTCGGCCTCGAGCGCTTGCTCGTCGGCCAGCTGCTTGCGAAGCGGGTCGCGCATCTTGCGCCGGAGCTCGAAGTCCTCGGCGAACACCTCGTCGACGTTCGCCGAATGCATCAACATCTCCACGAGCTGGTCGAGCAGGTAGTCGACCGCGTCCTCGCCGATCTTGATGTGTTTCTCGTCGGCCACGAGCTTGCGCAGCCGTGGGTACTCGGTCTGCGACAGCCCGCGCGCGCTGATCATGTCCTTGGCGCGCTCGGAAACGGACTGCTCGTCCCGAATGTACTGGTTGAGGACGGCTTCGACATCGGCCCGCACCTCGGCGGGCGACTCGGTCTCGATGTCGCGGCTCTTGGTGAGGGCACTCACCATCTCCTGGGCGATCTGGCCGACTTTCGCCGCGTGGAGCCTCATGCCGAACCGTCCTACCACCACTTTCCTGGGAAAGTCAGCAGTCTCGGCGGAAAATCGCCGTGGCGATCAGCCGTCCCCGCGGCTCCCCAGCCTCAGCCGGCGGAACACCGCTTCGCGCTGGCGGCGTTTGTAAGCCTCGTGGCTGGCCTCGCCGGTCTCGTTTTTCGCCTCGCTCTCGGCGTCGAGCACCTGAAACTCGCAGAGCATGTACACGAGGGGTCCGAGCAGCTCGGAGCCGAGCGGCGCAAGCTCCATCAGGTGGGGGGGGACGCGCACCGGGACGTCGGTCACGAACTGGATGACGCGGTAGGTGGGGGAGCTGAAGCGGTTGTCGCCGGGGGTGAGGTCGTCGTCGAGGGCCCCCTGGAACTCGGGAATCATGGGCGCCAGCTGGGGATGCCGCTCGCAATAGCTCCTGAAATGGAAAATCGTGTTGGTGCTCTGCTTCGGGACCACGAAGTTGAAGGGGAAAAGCCGCTCGGTGAGGTAAAGCACCACGGGCAGTATGTCCTCCTGGGTGCGGGTCACGATGCGAAAGCGCAGCTTGTCGTAGAGCGCGGCCGCGGTGGCCTCCGGTTTGGACAATAGCTTCGCGTACGTCGAATCGAGGTTCTTGCGACCGCCGATGAATTCCGTGATGGGAAAGCCCTCGCTCAGCATCGTGCCGACGACTCGGTAGACCTTCTCCTCGACGAGATGGAACAGATCGCGGTCGCTGACGGGCAGGCGAAACAGGAGCTCGCGGCCCGCCATGTGGTTGATGATCTGCACCGCCTTGAGGATCGTACAGGCGCAGAGCTGGCGATGACCCTTGCCCGAGGCCATCACCAGGAGCTCGACGATGGAGGATTCCTCGACGGGCTTCGGGATCGAGAAGTTGAAATGGCGCCGGAGGTAGCTGATGGCCTCACGCTTCACGTGCTCCGTGAACGCGACGTCACGCGGCTCCGTGGACGACAGCTCGTGGTTCGAGAGCAGCCGGCGCGCGTGCTCGATATCCTTCAGATTGAGCCGGTGCCAGTCGATCACCGACCCCCCGGTCAGGATCAGGCGCAGCGCCTGAACGTCATGAACCGAGAACTCTTCGAAGCGCTTGAGCCGCGAGCCCCGCGCGGGATCCGCCGACGGGGGCGGTTGGTCGCTCGACGAGGCGGTCAGTGTTGGGTCGTGGTGGCGTCGCCTTCGGCGGGCCGGCGCAGCGACAGCGTGCCGAAGAAGATCCCGAGAGTAACGCCGAGCACCGCGAGCTGCGCCCCGAACGCTCCCCGCGAGGCGAGCAACGCAGCGGGGATCACGGCGAACAGGTACGGGTTCAACTTCATGCTCGCATCTCCATCGGGGGGTGTCGGCCGACCCCTCGTGGGCAGGCGCGCGGTGTAGGTCTGTGTAGGGAAGCCTGCCACAACTTCATGGCCGGGCGCAAAGAGTTAGCGGAGCTTCGCGATCGAGAGCAAGCGCTAGTTCGCGATCTGATTATTTAGGTGGGACCCAGGCTCACTTATACGCGCACCTGCCCACCGGCCGATCGCCCTTCGTCTCACATGCAGAGCGCAGGCGCGCGTTCGTTGTCGGATTTGATGGGCCGGTGGTCGCTGGTTTTTTGTTACCGTGAGGTCGTGGTGAGCACCACCCTCCGCGTCGGCGCCGGCCTCGGTCTGCTCGCGCTCGCGATGGCCCTCGGGGGTTGCGGCGAGGAAGGCCTGCTGCCGACGACGGTCGATCCTGGTCCCGATTTCGAGGTGGCGAACATCGTGTTCGACGAGGGCTTTTACTACTGCCAGGTCGAGCCGCGGACGCTGCTCCCGAACAGCTGTAGCGGGGGCGACCCCACCAAGGGGGACGGTACGGGCGGGTGTCATGCTGCGGTCACGTCGTTTCGCTTTCTCGATTATCCGAACCACGTGTCCGACACGTGTCAGGGCAACGTCCCGGGCGGTCCCATTCCGACCGAAGCGCGAGACAACTACCAGTCGGCGCAAGTAAAGATGCGGCGCGACCCGGATTCGGCGCCGCTCATGCTGCGGCCACTCGCGGTGCTCAAGCACCCGCGCAAGATCTTCGACGAGAACAGCGACGCCGCCGCGGCGATCCGTGAATGGGCAACGCGTATCTCCACGCAATGAATCGAATTTCATTCTGCTTCCTCGTCGCCTCGTTGTGGCTGATGCGCGCTGCCGTCGCATCCGCGGCGGACAGCGACGTGTTCGCACGTGTCGTCGTCGCCGAAACGGAGCTGCGAGCGGGGCCCGGCATCTCGTACCGGGTGATTCATCGCGCGTACCGCGGCGACGCCTTCCTCGTCGAGACGCGTGAAACGTCGGGTTTCTGGATGGAAGTCCTGTTGCCGGACGGCCGCCGCGCCTTCGTGCTCGGCGACACCGTGCAGGCCGTGGCGTTCGACGCGGACGCGCCGAACGCTCCCGAAAAGCCGGGCGTGTTCGCGCCGCCCGCGCTCGAGGACGCGCGTGGCGGTCTCGCCCTCATGGCGGGTGCCTACGACGGGTCGGGCTTCGCCGAGATCCGGCCCGCCCTCGTGATCGCGCCGGCCATCGCGTTCGAGCCGTATGCGGGCCTCGCGCTACAGTCGGACAGTCGCAGAATCTTCTACGGGGGCGCTTTTGCGCTCAACATCGCGCCCGATTGGGCGCTCGCGCCGTTCTTCACGCTCGGCGTCGGCGGCGTGCGCGAACAGCCCAAGGAGGAGCGCATCCGCCAGAAGCGCTCCTGGTTCAGCGCGCGCGTGGGAGGCGGGCTGCTCGTGTCGCTGCGCTTCCGCCTGCTGCTTCGGCTCGAGGTCACGGACTTCGTGCTGTTCGCCGAGGACCGCTACCGGAACGTTCAGTGTTACGCGGGGGGGCTCGGCTCGTACTTTTGAGAGAGTGACCATGCGACAGCACCGACCCCGACTCTCCACCTCGACGCTCACCCGCCCGCGCCCGCGGGCACCGAGCGCTTGGTTTCCCGTCGTCGTGGTGCTCGCGCTCGCGAGCTCCGCCTGCGTCACCGTGCGGCCGGAGCAGCGCGCCGTGCTGGCCGATCCGACGATGCACTTCGAAGGCGAGCCGGGCGAGAAGGCGGCGCTCGAGCACGTGTTCGAGAATCGGGAGTCTTCGTTCGGAGGCGGGTCCGTCCGCGGAGGCGGCTGCGGGTGCAATTGAGGGCTCGGGCCTTCCCGGCGTTCGCGCTGGGGCTCGCCGCGCTGTTCGTGGGCAACGAGGCGCGCGGGCAAGTCGCGAGCGCCGATCTGCGCGGCACGGTGCTGCTCGAGCCGTCGAAGGAAAGCCACCTCACGGTCGTCACGCCCGCCGCGACGCTCGCCGTGAGCCCCGCCGATTTCCTCGAGCTTCATGCAAGCTACGAGGCCGACATCGTCAGCGGTGCCACGGAGGCCGTGAAGAGCGGGCCGCTGGCGGACATCGTGTCGTCGGCGACCCCGTTCGACGACGTGCGCCATGCCGTTCACGGCGGCTTCACGTTCACCCGGTCCACGACGCGCCTCGCTGCGGACTACTCGTACGGCACTGAAAGCGACTACCGGTCGCAGAGTGTGACGGTTTCGGCGGGCACCGACTTCTTCCAGCGGGACACCGAGCTCGAAATTTCCTACTCGCGCGGATTCGACACTGTGTGCACGACCGCGTACTCGGATGCGACGAGCCCCTCGGCACGGACGCGTCTCGACAGCTCGGATGGCTGCTTCACGCAGGCGCCCGACCGCGCAAAGCGCCCCATCGATCTCGACGTGTTTCAGGCGGGCTGGACCCAGGCATGGACGCCGACCGTCGCGACGCAGCTCGTGGTCACGGGCTCGCTGCAGCACGGCTTTTTGGAGAATCCGTACCGCGGTGTCGTGATCACGCCGGCGGGGCTCGACGCGCTCGAGAACCAACCCGACAACCGCGCGCGCGGAGCGGTCGCGCTACGCGGAAAGTACTTCGTGCGCCCCCTCACGGGCGCCGTCACCGCCGCCATCCGCCTGTACCGCGACACCTGGGACATCTTCGGACAGACCTACGAGCTCGAAGCCGAGAAGTATCTCGGTCCGGTACTGCGGGTGCTCGTGCACGGCCGCTACTACTCCCAGAGCGGTGCGCTCTTTTACAGCAACGACTACACGGGCGGCGAGCCACGTTACGGGCCCCGCGGTCAGTACTGGACGGGTGATCGGGAGCTCTCACCCCTGTCGAGCGTCACGCTCGGCGGGCGGGTGCTCGCGGCGCTCCGGGGAGCGCCCGACGCGCGCATCATCGGCGCGCTCCTGCTCCTGCAGGGGAGCGCTGGGTTCGACCTCCTCAAGACACAGCTGCGCGACTTCACGTGGGGCGGCCAGAAGCCGGACGACACGACGTCGCTCATCTTCTCGTTCGCGCTGCGCGGCGAGTTCTGAAGGGCCGCCTCACGGCTTGCCGGCGCGCAGGCCGTGGCGCCGCGCGAGGTCGTAGAGGTGCTTGCGATCCATCTTCGCGGCCCGTGCAGCGGCGCTGATGTTGCCGCCGTGCCGATCGAGCAGCCAGGCGACGTAACGCCGCTCGAAGTCGGACTCGAACGCCTCGCGCACCTCGCGGTAGCTCTTGTCGGGATCGAAGCTCGCGGGGGACCCCGCGCTGGCGCTCGCCGTGACCGGCAGATCGACGAGGCGGACCTCGCGCTCGCCGCCCGCCGTGGCGATGTAGATCGCTCGGTCGAGGACGTTTCTGAGCTCACGCACGTTGCCGGGCCAATCGTGCGCCGTGAGCGCCGCGAGCGTCGCGGAGCTCAGCCCGATGTCGGCGGCGGCCGGGTCGCGCTTGCGCGCGAGCGCGAGGAACAGCTCGACGAGCGGCGGGACGTCCTCGCGGCGCGCGCGCAGGGGCGGCACGGTCACGGGCACGACCGCGAGGCGGAAGTAGAGGTCCTCTCGGAACTTTCCCCGCTCGACCTCGGCCTTGAGGTCGCGCTTGGTCGCCGCGACGACGCGCGCCTCGGCGCGCAACGTGCGATTGCCCCCCACGCGCCGAAACTCGCCCGACTCGAGCACGCGCAGGAGCTTCGGCTGGACGTCGAGCGGCAGCTCCCCGACCTCGTCCAAGAACACCGTTCCGCGACCGGCGAGCTCGAAGGCACCCTGGCGTGTCGCAACGGCGCCCGTGAACGCGCCGCGCTCGTGGCCGAATAGCTCGCTCTCGATGAGCCCGTAGCTCACGGCACCGCAGTCGACGACCACGAACGGTCTATCGCGGCGCGGGCTCGTCTGATGGATGGAGCGCGCGATGACATCCTTGCCCGTTCCGGTTTCACCCTCGAGCAACACGCCGGCGTCCGTCGGCGCGATGCGCTCGAGCACTCCGAAGATGGTGCGCATCGCGAGGCTGTGGCCGATGGTCTCGCCGAACTCCGTGGACTCGCTCGGCAGGACGAGCGCCTGGCGCGGCTCGACGCGCACTGCGAGCTCGACGCCGCCCACGCTGATGGTCGCGCCGGTCTCCACGACCGCTTCGCTCACGGCGGTGCGACCGACTTTCGTGTGGTTGGTCGAGCCGAGGTCGCGGACGAAAACACCCTGCGCGCGGCGCTCGAGCTCGCAATGATGGCGCGACACGGTGTCGTCGGTGAGCACGAGGTCGTTTTCGGGCGCCTTGCCGACGCGCAACCGGTCCGACAGGTGCACGCGCTGTCCGCGCTGGCTGCCGGACAGCACGATCACCATGATGTCGTCGGGCAGCTTCAGGTCGTGAACCTGAGCACGTGTGCTGACCTCGACGGGCGACGACGGTTGACTCACTCGGGAACCCTCTGGCCGATCGGGACGACGATGTCGCCGCCTTGAAGCGTAACGCGATGCACGCTCGATGTCTCCCGTTTCTCCGTGGGCGCCCTGTCGCCGGCGTCCGGTCGAACCTGCTGCTCACAATCCACGGAGAGCATGTAGGTGCCGCTCGGAGCACGAAGTGTAGTTTTCGGGTCACCCACCTCGTCACCGCTTCTTTCGAGTGTGAAACCACTGTGCGCCTCACTTTCGCCCGCGCGCGTGAGCGTTGCGCGGAGCCGCAGCGGCTTGTGACGTAACTCGTCGCCCAGTCTGAAGATCAGCGTGTGCTCGCGCGGAACGTCCCGCTCGAGCGCGCGGTAGGCGAGCACGCTGCCGAGTGCCAGGAGCGCGAGGGCCGCGCGTCGCCGCAACGCCGGAGTCCCCGGCAGCAGGGTCATGGGGTGGTAGGGGAAGGTGCGATGGGGTGCGCGGAGCTCGCCGGTGCAGAGGCTGCCGTACCCGCGCCGCCAGCTTGCGAGTTTTCGCTCGCGGCGGTCGCCGGCAGGCGTGCCGTCGCGCTCCCGTGCGGCGATGCGACGCGAGGCGCCGAGCCGCTCGGTGCCGCCGCGGCGCTGCCGTCGGGGGCTGCGTGGTCCTCGGCCGTCGCCTGCCCGATCAACCTCACGAGATGCACGAGCGCTTCGAGCGTGGGCTCGGGGAGCGGGAACGCCGGCATGAGCCCGCGGCCCTGCCTGAGCGTCTTTAGAATGTCGTCGTCGGTCACCGACTTCTGCCACTCGGGGTTAGAAAGATCGGTCGCGTGGACCATCGGGCCCTGTGGCCCGTCACCACGCCCGAGACGTCCGTGGCAGCGCACGCAGTTCTGCGACCACGCGACGATCGTGACCTCGTTGAGCCCGTGCTGCGCGAGCTCCGGGTCGGTGCCTGCATCGGGCCCACCCACCACTTGATCGGCGCCGGGGTTGTCGGTGTGGTCGTGGTCGGACGGTCGCCACTCGCGCCGATCGGGGGGCGTGTTGTTGCAGGCCACGGCCACGAGAGCGAGGAGGGCGAGGCGTGAACGCACGGCCCGCGTCATAGCACGACGCGACGGGACTCTCGCTCGCGAGCACGGCCAGCGGAGCGCGGTGCTGGCCGGCGCTCGTTCATTCGAACGGCTTGCACCGACCCGTGGGGTCGCGCCCCATGTATTTTTTGCCGTTGAGCTCGGCGATGTGAAATTCGATGCGCCGGTTCTTGGCCTTGCCGTCGTCCGTGGTGTTGTCGGCGACGGGCCTCGTTTGCCCGCACCCGACCGCAAGGAAGCGCTCTTTGGCGATCCCCTTCGCGACGACGGCGCCGATGACCGCGAGCGCGCGCTGCCCCGAGAGCTCGAGGTTCGCGTCCGCCGTGCCGACGTTGTCGGTGTGCCCCTCGACGCGGAGCTTGGTCACCCGCGGGTTGTCGTCGAGGTAGAGCTTGATCTGGTCGAGCGCGTTCTTCGTGTCGTCGCCACCGAGGAGCGTCGCCTTGCCGAGCTCGAAGTCGATCTTGCCGGGGACGGTGACCTTGTCGCCCGCGACCTTGGCCGCGCTTTTCGTCGTCGGGTTGGCCTCGGCCTTCGGGGGCTCCGGTGAGGGCTCCGTCTTTGCGGGCTCGGTCGTCGCTGGTGGCGCCGCCGGCTCTTCGGGCGGTGGCGGCGGTGGGGGCGGCGGCGGCGGTGGAGGGGGCGGCGGTGGCGCGTCCGCGCCGCCGGCAGTGAACGAGGCCTGAGCAGCGCAGCCCACGAGGGCGGGCAGCACGAGGGCCGATCCCAACAACAACCACGCGACGCTTCTCGTCCGCATCATGATTCCGAGGTCCTCCAGGCAAGCCAGCCGCGCCGAGCCGTTTCGGCGCGATGCACCCAAGCGGTAATCCAAAAGCCCAGAGCTCCGCAAGGGAGCGGAGTCCCCCGAAGCACCTGGGCAGCCGGATCGACGGAGCTCCAGCGCGAAATCTTCACGCGCCGGGCCGCGAGACCCCCAGCGGCCCGGGGACCGGGCAGAAGCGCGATGCGAGGCCGAGCCCGCGCCGAGGGTCGGTACTAGGCTGCTCTTCGTATGGCGACCGAGTTCGCCCACCTCCATCTCCACTCGCAGTACTCGTTCCTCACGGGTGCGATCAAAGTCTACGACTTGCCGGCGCGTGTGCGCGAGCTCGGCATGCGCGCCGTCGCGCTCACCGATCACGCGAACATGTACGGCGCGCTCCGGCACTACAAGGCGTGCCGCTCGGCTGGCATCTCGCCAATCCTCGGTTCGGAGCTGAATCTTGCGCGGCCCGGCGGTGCCGTGAACCACCTCGTCGTGCTCGCGTTGACGGCAGAGGGCTACGCGAACCTCGTCTCGCTCGTGTCGGCAGGGCACGTCGAGCCCGCGAGCGACGTCGCACCGAGCATCACCTTCGATCTGCTCGCGTCCAAGAGCCGGGGGCTCATCGCGCTGAGCGGTTGCCTGGGCGGCCACGTGCCGCAGAGCGTGCTCGAGCTAGGGCCGGAGCGGGCGCCCGCCGCGCTCGCCGAGCTTCGCGACGCGTTCGAGCCGGGCCACGTCTTCGTCGAGCTCCAAGACCACGGTTTCCCCGAGCAAGCCGTGCTGAACGACCTGCTCGTCACCGCAGCGCGCAAGCTCGACCTGCCGCTCGTCGCCAGCAACGACGTGCACTTCATGAATCGCGACGATGCCGTGGCCCAGGTGTACCTCGAGTGCATCCGGCTCGGCCGCACCTACCGCGACGCGGAGCCGCTGCATCACGGCAGCCCCGAGATGTACCTGAAGAGCCCCGAAGCGATGGCGGAGACGTTCCGCGCGCTGCCCGAGGCACTCGCCAACACGATGCGCGTCGCCGAGATGTGCTCGGGCCTAAAGCTCGAGCTCGGCGAGGCGGTGCTGCCCGAGTTCCCCGTGCCCGAGGGTTACGACACGGACGCCTACTTTCGTCACGTCTCGCGCGAGGGTCTCGTCTCCCGCCTCGAGGACCACCGGCGCCGCGGTGAGGCGGTCGACGAGGCCGCGTACCGGGCTCGGCTCGAGATCGAGCTCGACGTGATCTCGGGCATGAACTACCCGGGCTACTTTCTGATCGTCTGGGACTTCATCCGTGCGGCGAAGGCGCGCGGCATTCCAGTCGGGCCGGGCCGTGGCTCGGGCGCGGGGTCGCTCGTGGCGTACGCGCTCGGCATCACGGAAATCGAGCCCATCCGCTACGGGTTGCTCTTCGAGCGCTTTCTGAATCCCGAGCGCGTCAGCATGCCGGACTTCGACATCGACTTCTGCATGAGCCGGCGCGACGAGGTCATCGCGTACGTTGCGGACAAGTACGGCAAAAGGTGCGTCGGGCAGATCGGCACCTTCCAGAACCTGAAAGCACGCAGCGTCATCAAGGATGTCGCGCGCGCCATGGGCATCGCCGCTCCCGAGGCGCAGCGCATCGCGAGTCTCGTGCCGCCCAAGGGGCAGGGCAAGATGTGCACCATCGACGAGGCGCTCGAGGTCGAGCCGAAGTTGAAGAAGCTGGCCGACGAAAGCCCGGAGGTGGGTGAGCTCATCGGCATCAGCCGCAAGCTCGAAGGGCTGACGCGGCACGCCGGCATGCACGCCGCGGGCATCGTCATCAGCGAGCGGCCGCTCGCCGAACGCGTGCCGTGCTTCAAGAGCGACGACAGCATCGTCACCCAGTACGACAAAGACGACATCGAGGCGGTCGGCCTCGTGAAGTTCGACTTTCTCGGCCTGAAGACGCTGACGCTCATCGACGTTGCCGTCCGGCTCGTCAACGCCCGGCCAGACCGCAAGGCGGACCCTCTCGTCATCAACCACTTGCCGCTCGACGATCAGGAGACCTACGCGCTGCTCTCGAGCGGCACGACGACCGGCGTCTTTCAGCTCGAGTCGAGCGGCATGCAGGATCGCATCCTCCGGCCGCTCAAGCCCGACTGCTTCGACGACATCGTGGCCGCCGTGGCGCTCTACCGCCCCGGACCACTCGGCACGGGCATGATCGAGGACTTCATCGGCAGCAAGCACGGCAGAAAGCCGGTGAGGAAGCTGCACGCCCTCGTCGACGAGGTGCTCGCGCCGACCTACGGCGTGCCCGTCTATCAGGAGCAGGTGATGCAGATCGCCCAGCTTCTCGCCGGCTACACGCTGGGCGAAGCGGATCTGTTGCGCCGCGCGATGGGGAAGAAGAAGGCCGAGGAGATGGCGAAGCAGCAGCAGAGCTTCGTCGATGGATCGGTCAGGAACGGAGTCCCGGAGGAGAAGGCCGTCGCGATCTTCCGCGAGCTCGAGGGCTTTGCGTCGTACGGCTTCAACAAGAGCCACTCCGTCGCGTACGCGCTCGTCACGTACCAGAGCGCGTGGCTGAAGGCGCACTATGCGACGGAATTTTTCGCCGCGGCGCTCACCACCGACAAGGACAAGGTCGAGAAGGTCGTGCGGCTCGTGGCCGAGGCGCGCGCGTGGGGCGTCGAGGTGCTACCGCCCGACGTGAACGCGAGCGAGACCGATTTCACCGTGGTTTACGCGAATCCCGGCGGTGGCGGCCCGCCGAGGGTCTCGGGCAAGGTGCGCGATCGCCTCGGCCCCCGGCTCCGCTTTGGTCTCGGCGCCGTGCGCGGCGTGGGCGGGGCGGCGCTCGAGACGATGTTCGAGGCCAGGCGTGCCGGCGGCCCGTTCGGCGACCTCTTCGACTTCGCGACGCGCGTTGACGCCAAACGGCTGAACAAGGGCGTCCTGGAGGCGCTCGTGCAATGCGGCGCGTTCGACTCCTTGCTCGAGCCGATCGGCATCTCGCGAGCGCGCGCCTACGCCGCCGTCGATCGCGCGCTCGAGCGCTCGCGCAGCGCGAGTCGGGAGCGCGAGAGCGGCCAGGAGTCGCTGTTCGGGCGTTTCGAGCAGGCGCGCCCCGAAGGCTCGAGCTCGGGTGCGCTCTCCGACTACCCAAAAGCCGAATCCTGGGATCGGATGGAGCAGCTCAAGCGCGAGAAGGAGGCGCTCGGCTGCTACGTTTCCGGTCATCCGCTCGCGCGCTACGGCAGCAAGTTCTCGCGTCTCGGGCTCACGCCGACGACGCGCATCTCCGCCGAGCAGCCCTGGGCGGTCGTGAGCGTGGCGGGCATGGTCGAGGGCTACCAGGAGCGTCTGTTCAAGGGTGGCTCCGGCGGGCGAGCAGCGTTCTTCGAGCTCGAGGACCTCGTGGGCCGGGTGAAGGCGAAGCTCCGCGGCGACCGCATCGAGACCTACGCGCACTTGCTGACCGGCGGCGAGCCCGTGGTCGTCACGGGCAAGGTGAGCTTCCCGATCACCGACGAAGCCGACGACCTCGAGGCGACGCGCGAGGCGACGCTCTTGATCGACTCGGTCGAGCTCCTCTCGGATTCCGCGCTCAAGAGCACCCGGGCCGTGTCGATTCGCCTCGAGGTCGAGCGCACCGTGAAGCGCGACCTCGAGACGCTCCGGGACCTTTTGCGTGGGTCGCCCGGCCCCTGTCCCGTCGAGCTGGTTCTCAAGATGCCGGACGGTGCGGAAGCAGTGCTCGACCTCGACGGGACGCGCGTGACACCGACGGACGCGCTGCTCGGAGGGCTCGAGCGAGCCTTCGGCGGCAGCGTCGCCGAGCTTCGTTGAGCGGCGGCGTCCGTCGGCGGGGCGGCTACTCGAGTTGGTCGGGGACGGGGTGATAGAGATCCGCGAGCCAGAGGGAGTACCCAAACGCCGCTCGGGAGTCGGCAATTTCGAGCACGACGGCGTCGCTCGCGTTGACCTCTTCGATCGTGCCCTCGTTCGAGTAGGTGATGAGGGTGTTGCCGCCGGGTAGGCGCTGGACGTCACCGAGGTTCGCGCTGTTGCCGTCGCTCGGGAAGCGGCGTCGCTCGTTGCCCTCGAGGTCGTACTCGATGGCGGCCGAGGCGTTCGAGCCCTCGCCGCGGTTCGCGAAGATCAAAAGACCGTCGTCGAGCAGCTGGTGGCCGTGCTGCGCGCCGCCCCAGGCGCCGTTCCCACCGCTCACGCGCTCCGACAGCCGCCACTGGACCCCACCTGCGCGGTTCAAGACGAGCACGTCCTGGCTCAGATCCGAGTACGTAAATTCGTCCTCGGCGAGGGAATAGCGCACGGCGTTGCCGTGGCATCCGCCCGACGCCACGACACCCTGCGACTCGAACACCTCGTGCGCGTTTCCCGTCGGGTCGATCTCGAAGATACTCGTGCAGTCGTTCTCGCCGTAGTCGAGGTAGGCCATCGTCGCACCTTCGACCGGGGTGATGTCGTGCGTTCCCCCCGTCGTCGCGTAGCTCTGGCTATCGAGGGTATCCATGCTCACTCGCATCACGGGCACGCCCGTGTTGCCCGACGACACGAGCCACATGTTCTTGCCGTCGGCCGAGAGGCGCGCGCGCGCGATGCCGTCGGCCGGCCCCCCCGCGAACCACCAGACGATCTCCCCGTCCGGGTCCATCACGAAGACGACGTTGCCGCCGTTGCGCTCCTCGGTGACGATGAAGCCGGGCTCGCGCGCGGCCGGATCGACGACGCGGAAGCTCGAAAGCTCGACGAGCGTCGTGGGGGGTCCGGTTTCGACGGTGTGGTCGCTGCTCGCGTAGCTCGCGACGCCGTCGCTCGCGACGACGCGAAAATGATACGTGCGCTCGGGCTTCATGCCGAGCAACAGCGTGCGATGGTCCGGCGACGTCATGTCCACGGGCGCGCTCGTGCCGTAGCTCTCGTCGAGGCCAAACTCGACGTTCGCCTGGGTGAGCGTGGGCCCGTCGAGCGACCAGGTGACGATGCCAATCGTGCCTGGGGCGCTCGGATTGACGTTGCTCGCGAGCTCCACGTTCACCACGAAGGGCGCCACGCCTGCGCTCCCGCCGGCTGCCCCGCTCGCGCCGGCCGTGCCGCTGCCGGGCTCGCCGCTCGTTCCCGCGCCGGACGAGCCTCCGCTGGAACCGCCGGCCCCTGCTGCGGTCCCACCGGCCCCGGCGCCGGCATCGCCGGCTGTTCCTGCCGTTCCCGCGGAGCCCGCACTCGCTCCCGCAGAGCCCGCGCTCGTCCCCGCGGCTCCCGCCGCGCCCCCGAGCGATCCGCCGACGCCCGCGCCACCGCCCGTCGCACTGGTGCCCTCCGTCGCAGCGAACGGGTCATCGTTGTTCGACGCGCAAGCACCGGTGCACGCAAGCGCGGCGACCGCTACGAGCCGCTGGGCTCGAGCCTTTCGGATCATGCGGGATGAGTACCGCGAAGCGTTCCGGATCCGGCGCCGCGCCTCGAGCGCGCACGCATGTGCGTGATCAGCCGCCCCCTCCGCCGCCTGCGACCTCGCCCGGCTCAGCGATTCCCGCGGGCGCGGCACCGGGCATGTAGCGATTGCGCAGGTCGGCGGCGATCGCTTCTACGTCGGCGGTGAGTGGATACATGTGCTGGTACTGCAGGACCTGTTTGCCGATCAGCCCCAGGCGAAAGGAAAAGGACGGAACGGCCAGCGGGTCGAGCAGCGGCTGGTTGAACGGGGGCCTGTCGCCGCGCTGAAACTCGAAAGCCGCGCTGGCGCGAGGGCCGTCCGCGAGCCGGCTCGCGCGCCCGCCCCAGTGGAGCACGGCCTGGTTCCACGCGAGCAGACTGCCGGCCGGCGCGGGCAGCGCTCGCACGTTCTGCGGATCCGTGACGAGGATGTTATCGGGCCCGTCCCACACGCGACGCCGGAACCGCTCGTCGAGATGCGCCGGCAGCACGTAGATGCAGCCGTTGAGCGGCGTCGCGTCGCTGAACGGTAGCCACACGGTGAGCGAGTGGGGTGAGTTATCGCGCTCGAGCGTCGGCTGCACGCGATCACGATGGGGCCCCCAGCCGGCCGCTTGTTCGGAAGGCAGGACGTGCCAGACCCAGAAATCGGGCAGCGCACGGTAGCTCCTGCCGAGCACCGCTTCGATGAAGCGGGCGACACCGTGGAACGCGTGCCAGAGCTCGTCGTAGACGAACGCGAACGCGAGCGGGATCTCTTGCTCGTGAAGCTTGGCGATGCATCGCTGAAGTGGCTCGAACGCTTCGGGCGGCACCACCGCGGGCACGTTGACGTATCCCTCGAACTTGAGCCGTTCGACGAGCCCCGAGACGTCGCCGAGCGCGAAGCGCGGGCTTGGCTTCGCCGATTCAATCGCAAGCTCCGGGCATAGCCGCCGCCAGAACTCGCGATCGCGGGCTCGCCCCGCGTTGAGCTCCGTTTCGACCATGCGCCAAAGCCTGCCCGGTGGCTGCTGCCCTGGCAAGGACGCGGGGCCCGCCCCACGCGCCCTGAAAAGGAGACGCGGGCCGCGGCGCCGGAGGCCCGAACGAGCGCCCGGCGCGTTGCGCGACGTGTTAGAATGATGAGTCAGGATGACGGAGGCTCGCGATGAGCTCGTGCGCATCGACGCCCGCGGCGAGGCCCACCCGATCGGCGTCGTCGCGGGGCGGCGCATGCGTGCCCGCGCCGGCGCGTACCGCGTGCTGCCGTCACCGCGGCACGTGGTTTTCATGCGCTTCACCGGTGAAGACGGGCGCCGCGACGTGGGCGACGGTGCCATCGTGCGCCTGGCGGGCGAGGTCACCGCGCCGGGTGCGCTCTCGGACGTGCTCGCGCTTTTGGCGCAGACGGGCTTTCGGGGTGAGCTCGTCGTCGAGGATCGCGAGCGCGTTCGGTCCGTGTTCTTCGATCAAGGCAACGTCGTGGGTGCGACGACGAGCGTGGACGACGAACGCATCGGTTCGGTACTCTATCGCTACGGCGCGCTGACCGTGGATCAGCTCTCGCTCGTGCTCGAGCAGAGCAAGGGCCGGCGCTTCGGCGAAACGGCGCTCGAGCTCGGCCTCATCACGCAGGAGGTGCTCTACGCGCACATCTCGAAACAGATTCAGGAGATCGTGTTCGCGACGCTCACCGTGTCCGACGGCACGTTCTTCTTCCTCGAAGGCTTCGATGACGCGCGCCTCGTCTCGCACCACACGCTGAGCGCGACCGCGCTTTTGATGGATGGCGTGACGCGTCTCGACGAGATGCGCTATTTTCGCCTAAAGGTTCCGTCGCCCGAGCACGTGCCACTGCGCGCGTCGGGTAGCGGCGCCGTCCCCGAAGGGTTCGAGCGCGTGCTCGGGGGGGTCGACGGCAAGAGCAGCGTCGAGGAGATCGGCCGCTCCACGGGGCTCGGCGAGTTTGAGACGACGAGGGTCCTGTACGCGCTCGTACAGTCGCACCACGTCGTGATGCACCCGCCGCGCGTTTCGGGCGGACCCACGTCGCTCGTGAACGCGGCCAACGGCGCGCTCGGTGCGCTCTTTGCGACAGCGGACGCCGCAGGCAAGGCAGCGGAGGTGCGGGAGAGTCTCTCGGGCTTCGCCGTGGGCGCGGGCGTTTACGAGATGCTGTTTCGCGGGGCCGGCCCGGATGCGCAAGGTGTGCTCGACGCCGAGCGCGTCGCGCAGAATGCCGTGATCGTGGCGGGGGGCGCGGAGCCCGACAACGTGCTGAAGCAGATGCTGCACGAGTACGTGAGTTTCGCGCTCTTCAGCGTGGGCGCGGCGCTGGGCTCGGATGCCGAAGCCGAGGTGGCCCGTAGCATCGGCCCGCTGCTCGCCTCGCTCCGCCCCCAGGCTTGAGCGAGCCTTTCCGATCTCGCTCAAGGTTTCTAGGGCCGCTCGCCACGCCCGACGGGGCTCGCGAAGAGGCCTAAGTGGGTTGACCGGGGATCGAACCCGGGACCAACGGATTAAAAATCCGCTGCTCTGCCGGCTGAGCTATCGACCCGACGTTTTCGTCCGCGTACTCTTCTCACGAGGGGATCGCCGGCCGCAAGGCGGTTTCTTCGCCGGCTTTTCTCCGTGGGCCGGGCGGCTCGAGGGCTGCGCCGGCGCTCTGCGTCAGGGGGCCTTGTTTGGCTGCGAACGCGGCACCAACGCATTTGGGGGCATGAGCTACGTATGAAGCGCGCCGGTTCGAAGGCCTTTGCGATTGCCGGGCTCGCTGCTGTCTGGCTCGCGGGCGCCTGCATGGCGGACGACGTTCCTGTGGAAAAGGCGGGCGGCGTCGCCCTGGGGGGCGCCGGGGGTCAGGCCGGCGCCGGCGCACCGTCCGGGACGGCTGGCACCAGCGCCGTGGGGGGTGTGGAGCCTGGGGGGCGCGCGGGTGCGGGTGGGGACGGGGCGGCTGCCGGCGACGCGGCGGGCGTGCCCGCGGGCGGGGGTGACGCGGGCGGCGCGCCCTCGATGGCGGGTGACGGACGGCTCGGCGACGCGTGCCAGAACGAACAGGACTGCGCGGCCGAGCTCGACTGCGTCACTAGCTCTGGGCGCATGCTCGCGGGAGCGAGCCCCGGCGGCGGGCTCTGCACGCTCGGGTGCCGCACCGACGATGACTGTCGCAACGTGGCGGAGGGCGCCCGCTGCGTCTCGTTCGACCACGAGCACAGGAGCTCCGTATGCCTCGAGGGTTGCACGACGGGTGTCGCGGGAGAGCCCAAATGCCACGAGCGCATCGACATGGCGTGCGGCTTGCTCGGGTTGATCCCGACGAACCGCGCGTGCGAGCGCCCCGAAGACTGCGGACCTGCCGAGCTCTGCTCGATGGGGATGGAGCCCCGCCGCTGCAGCGAGGCCGTGACCGGCTGCCTGCCGAGCTGCGGGGGCGACGCAGCCTGTGCCACCGGAACTTTCTGCGACCTCGCGAGTGGACTGTGCGTCCCCGAACCGCCCTCGGGAAGACCCGTGGGAGCGCTTTGCGATCCGCACGCCATGGCCAATCAGTGCAACGGTTTTTGCCTGCCAACGAGCAACGGCGGTGACGAAGGTTTGTGCACCGCCTTCTGCACGCTCGCTCCGCGCGCCATCGGCTGCGGGTGGGACGGCTCGCTACCGGCCGACTCCGCCTGCTTGTTTGCGACGCGCCTGTCGAAGGACGTTGGGGTTGGCGACGTGGGTTTGTGCGGCGCGTTGTGCGACTGCGACGACGACTGTCTAGCGGCGGACGACCGTTGCGTGGACGACAGCGGTGGGGAGGTCTTGGCGATCTGGGGCCGCGCGGGGTATTGCCGCCCGCTCCTCGGCGGGGAGTCCGAGGCTGACGCGATTGGCGCGTGTCCGTGATGGGCGGGGCAGGGGCGAATGGCACACGAAAGCGCTTGCCTCGGTGGAGGTCGGACGACCACACTAGGAGGGCGGGCCGCGCCCCGGGAGATTTCACGATGAGAAATGGACTTGCCTCGCTTGTTTTGATGCTCACGGGGTTCGTGCTGTCGACCGCGAGTTGCGGTAGCGACGAAGCGACCGGCGGCGGCTCGTCGTGCAAGAAGGAAGGCGAAAGCTACGCTGTCAAGAACTCGTCCAGCAGCGGCTCCTGCTGCGACGGCCTGACGCCGCTCTGCGATCTCACGCAGACCTCGGGGCCGGGTGGCGTCATGCAGTCGAACGGAACGTGCACCTGCAGGATGGGGGGCTCGGGCGGCGGGCTCCTCGGTGGCGGCGGTACGAGCGGCGCGGGCGGCACTTCGGGCCGCGGCGGCACGAGTGGCACGGGCGGTAGCGTCGGCTCCCCGAATTTCGGGGCTTCGTGCAGCACCACGGCCGATTGCGACGACCCGATGCTGACCTGTCTGATGGACGACGGCTTGTCGGGCGGCGGCCCGGCGGGCGGGCTCTGTACGCGCGCTTGCACCTCCGACACGCAGTGCCTCGAGCTTTCGAATGACGCCTATTGCATCGACTTCGACACCAATGCCTCGTACTGCGTGCAGGGTTGCATCACCGGGGGCGCGGGCGTCCCGAAGTGTCAGTCCCGTACCGATCTCTCGTGCACGCTGCTCGGCCTGCTCCCCACGAACACGAGCTGCGCCTCGACGGACGACTGCCTCTCGGGTCAGCTGTGCAGCACGAGCGCGCCGCGGGTCTGCGGCGATATCGTCACGGGCTGCCTCCCGACCTGCGGCGGGGACTTCGACTGCGGGTCTGGCCAGTTCTGTGACTTTTCGACGGGGCTTTGCACCGACTCCGAGCCGTCTGGGTTGCCCATCGGCGCGCCCTGCGATCCCAACGCCGCGACCGATCCCTGCAACGGATTCTGCGTCCCCTCCGACAGCACGGGCAACGAGGGCTCCTGTGCCGCGTTCTGCAGCTTCTCCTCCGCGTTCACGGGCTGCGGCTGGGACGGCACGGGCCTGCCCGACGCCGGCTGCCTGTTCCCGACGATCCTCTCGCCGCCGGGCGATCTCGGCGCGGGCAACGTCGGCATCTGCGGGTCGCTGTGCGACTGCAACGCCGACTGCGTGCTCTCGAGTGAGAGCTGCATCGACGACACCGCCGGCGAGATCCTCAACATCTTCGGACGCGAGGGTTACTGCCGCCCGCTGCAGAGCGGCGAGACGGCGGCCGACACGCTCGAGACCTGTCCGGCCGGCCACATGACGGGCACGGGTGGCAGCGGCAGCGGTGGCAACGGCGGCCAGGGCGGGGCGTGACGACCCAAGCGGAGGGACCGTCGGTTCCTGCATCGGGCGCCGACGGGCGCGACAGCTTCGAGCATCTTTCGGGCTTCGCCGCAGGGGAGGTCGCGGGCGGATTCGCGCTCGGGCCTCTCGAGCTGCAATACGAAGAGCTCTTCGCGGAGGTGCTCGAAGACGGCATCATCACCGCCGAGGAGCGCGCTCGCCTCGAGAAGGCCGCACACAACCTCGGCCTCGACCGGGGGCGCCTCGCGCGGCTCGAGCAGGCGATGGTGGCCGCGTATCAAACGCGGCACCACGTGCAGATCGTCGAGCACTACGAAGAGCCGGCGGCGTCGCTCGTGCCGCTGCGCGTCGATGCCGAAGGTGACGCAGGGCGCGCGCTTCTGCTCAAGCGCATCGAGCAGCTCGAGGCCCGCATCGTAGCGCTCGAGGACGAGCTTCGCCGCGCTCAGGCCGCCATCAACGTCGAGGTCAACCTCAGCGGCCTCGAGGCGGAGGCGGCGCGCGCGACCGAGGATCCCGATGAGGCCTGGCGCCGCGTGCGCCGCAACCCGATGGACGCCGACGCGCACCGCCAGCTCCACGCGATCTACGCGGCGCGCGGCGACAAGGATCGCGCCTGGTGTCTCGCGCAGTGCCTCGTCGCGCTCGGCGCAGCGACGCCCGCCGAAACCGAGGAATTTGCGGCTCACAAGAGTGAGACCCTCATCGCGCCGCGCGCGGGCCTTGCCCAGTCCGCCTGGTACGACCAGCTCTTCCACCCCGAGGAGGAGGTCCTCACGGGTCAGATCTTCAGCGTGATCGCGCCCGCCGTGCTGATCGGTCGCGTCACGACGCTGCGCCGCGACGGCAAGCTTCACCAGCCGGCGCCCGCCGAAAAGCAGGACGTCGCCAAGGCCACCGTGACCGCCGTGCGGGCGATTCCGTGGGCGGCGGCAATCCTGGGACTGGCGGCGCCGCCGATCTACGTCGAGCGCGATCGCGACGTGGGCTTCGAGCACGTGCCGGGCGTCCCGCCCGTGACCGTGATCGGCAAGCGCGTGCTGAGCGGCAGGACGCAGCTCGAGCACGCGTTCTTCGCGGGGCGACACCTTAGCTGGTACCGCAACGAGCACTACGTCAAGACGCTCTTCGGTGGGATCCTGGACCTCGAGGACCTGTTCCTCGCGGCGCTCGTGATCGGCAACCCTGGCCTGCCGATCGCCGACGACATGAAGCAGCGCGTGACCCCCATCGCGAACGCCATCCAGCCGCTGCTCGAGCCCGGCCAGATCGACATCCTGCGTGGGTGCTTCCTGCGCTTCGTCGAGGAGGGTGGGCGCACGAACCTGCAGCGTTGGGCGCTCGCAACCGAGAAAACGGCGTGCCGCGCCGGGCTCCTGCTCTGCAACGACCTCGGGACGGCGCTCGGCCTGCTCGGATCCGAGGAGCGAGGGGTGGGAGAGCTAGCCAAGGACCTCTTCGCTTTCGCGAGCAGCGAGCGCTACTTCCAGCTCCGCCGCCAACTAGGGATCAGCATCGCCTGACGGCGAGGTCACGGGGCCGATGACCGCGGACCGGTTCGGGATCGTCGGGCATGTCGTCGCTTCCGCTTATCAGGTGGAATCCGTCGTCGCCGAGGGCGGCTTCGGCGTCGTGTACCGCGCGCATCACGGCGGTTTTCGCGCGCCGGTCGCGCTGAAGTGCCTCAAGGTGCCGCAGCACCTCGCGCGCCAGCAACAGACGGTCTTTCTCGAGCAGTTCCGCGCCGAGGCCGAGGTGATGTTCCGGCTCTCGGCCAGTCTTTCCACGGTGGTGCGCCCGCTGCACGTCGATGCCATGACGACACCGACGGGAGCTTTCGTCCCGTTCATGGTGCTCGAGTGGCTCGAGGGTGAGACGCTCGACGCCATCATTCAGAAGCGGACGGCAGAGCGTAGGCCGCCGCTCGAGCTCGAGAAACTCATCGAGCTGCTCGACCCCGTCGCGCACGCGCTTTCGCGGGCCCACCACTTTCAGGGGCCCGCGGGGGACGAATGCATCGTGCACTGCGACCTCAAGCCGGAGAACGTGTTCGTCGCGATCGTCGCGGGCGAGCGCACGGTAAAGATCCTCGATTTCGGCGTCGCGCAGGTGCAGCGCGCCGCGACGCGCGTCGGCGCCGACTCGAGCGGGGTGGCGCTCTTTACCCCCGCCTACGGCGCACCCGAGCAATGGATGCCGAAGGAGCTCGGCACGACGGGCCCGTTCACCAACGTCTGGGGGCTCGCGCTCACGCTCTCGGAGGCTCTCGTCGGGCGTCCCGTCATCTCCGGGACCCATCAGGCCGTGATGCAGCAGGTTCTCGACCGAAAGCGCCGTCCAACGCCCCGCACCCACGGCGCCCTCGTCGGCGATGCCGTGGAAGCGGTGTTCGTTCGCGCTCTCGCGGTGTCGCCGCGCGACCGCTACCAGGATGCCGGCGCCTTCTGGCAGGCGCTCCGCGACGCCGTTCAGCGTCCGGCAACCGCCGTCGCGGCAAACGTCGCGGAGATCCCGGACCTCGTGCCCGTGGTGCGCCGGCCGAGCGGCACGCACAAGCTCGAGCTTCCCGGAGTGCACCAGCTCGATTTCGACGGTGCCGACGGGCACGGCGCGGCGCTCGCGCTCGACGTGGCGCCCGACGAGCTCGTCAAGCGAGGGTCGCTCGCACCCCTGGGGGCAGGGAGCCTTCCGCCCGCCCGCCTCGAGCTGAGCCCAACGTCCCAGCGAGTCCCGCTCGTGCCCTCGGGGGCCTCCGGGGCGCCCCCGGCCGGCGCGCGCAGCCCGGCGCTCGCCGTGTCCTTCCCGCCGGCGCCTGCGGCGGGCCAGGCGCCCCCGGGCGAGCAGCAAGCGGTCCAGCGCCATTCGACGCCGGCGCCCAGCGTGCCGCCGTCGCTCGCGCGAAGGCTCGCGCCCGGTCTCGGCGCCGTCGTCGCGAGCATCGCGCTCACCGCGCTCGATCGCATCTACGCGTCGTCGACGGGCGAGGTGTTCTCGCTCGGGCCCATCAAGACGAGCCTCGTCGCCGGCCTTTTGTTCGTCGCCGGCCTGGTCCTCGTCGGCCGCGAGCTCTGGGCAGAACGGTAGCGCTCGCTCGCCAGTGTCAGGGCGCGGGCGAGCGGCTCGGCCGCGCGAGCGCGCGGATCATCCGAGCCCCGCTCCTCAACGAGACAAAGGCGGCGGCGCCTTGCTCGGCGTCGGCTCGCTGAACGAGAGCGCGCTCGAGTGGAACGAGCGCAACGTGTTCCGCGTGCAGAACGGGCAGCTGAAGCCGACGTGGAACGTGTCGTCTTTGCCGCCGAGCGCGTTCGCGGGCGCCGGGAGTTCACGGCCTCGCAAGCGCGCCCAACCGCGCACGACGTGCCGCTGCTCGTCAACGGCGGTGAAGAGCTTGGCCTGACACTCGCAAACGGAGTCGATGACGCAGGTCTTCATGGCTCGGGCTCGCCCGTGTCTAGCGGAGGGCTCGTCCCGCGGTCAAGCGCGGCTCGAAGCGGCCCCATCCCCCCGAGAACCGGGGAGCCTTGGCTTCCAACGCGAGGAGAGGTAAGCTCGGTTTGTTCGCGGGACTAGCTCAGTTGGTAGAGCACGAGCTTCCCAAGCTCGGGGTCACGGGTTCGAGTCCCGTGTCCCGCTCCGAAAAAATCGCCAAATCGTGATTCTTGTTGGCGGTTCGACGGAGGGTTTCAGCATGGTCGGTGCTGAAACTCGGGAGGGCGGCGGCCGGTAGCTCCCCGACGAGGCTCGCGACGTAGCGCATGTGGACCTTCGGGTCCGTGTGGCCGGTCAGCACCATGGCCGTCTGCTCGTTGACGCCGACGCGGGCAAGCGCGGTCGCGTACGCCCGTCGAGTGCTGTCGAAATCCACCGGCAGGGTGCTCGCCGTTTCGTGGTGCAGCTCGTGGCGGGAGACGCTGGCGCGGAGCAGCTCCCGTCGTAGCCGGTCCGCGTAGCTCATGTTCGAGCGCTTCTTTGCCTTACCGGCCCGCTCGCCGCGGCGGACCGGGAACACGGGGCCGGTTGCCAGCTGCCCCTGGTTCTCGTGCCAGACCTTGAGGAACGCTCGGACAGAGTGGGGGACGACCAAAATTTACAACCACAACTTACACTTACACATCTTACACCAAACAAACATACAAATAACAAAACCAAACAAAAACACCATCCAATCAAACACATTCAAATCAACAACTCAAAAACCTACAACCATACAAAAAAACAACACAAAAAACTAAATCTACAAATCAACCTACAAATACACAACAAAAAATACAATATACACATCCAACAACACAACACACACTATACCACTCAACTCAATATACAAAACCTCAATCTTAACAACCTTATTCTACAAAAACAACTCATCCTTCCACAACATATAAAAAAAACACACAAAAAATCGTCACACACATATACACAATACTATACCACAAGTAAAACTCAAACTCATCATCCTTACTCCTCAACTACAATCAAACCTCACCAATTAACAACACGTCAAACACATCTTAAACATACAACTTAATAACGTCACCAAGAAATAAAAACAAATCAAAAAATTACACAAACACTCAAAATAACAACACTCATAAAACAACAACACAATACCAAAAACCTCACACATTCAAAACAACACTCAACGTACTCAACAACGTTAATAAAAACACAACCTACTCAAAATCAAACACATGTTCAACGCACAACATACAAAACTTAACACACGCACGTACTTGTCACACGTCTCAAATCATAAAACTTATAAAAACAAAAACAACATAAACATAAACAATGAAACACACACAACAAACAACTTAATCCAGTAAAAAAAAACCTTACAAAACAAAACACAAATCAACATACCCCTTAAAAAGTCAAAACAATCAACGTCGTCACAAAGACATTCTTAATCCATACCAATCAACAACACCACAAACACAAAACACAACCTTCACATCAACACCCACTAATGAAACGTCAACAAACACAAAACAAAACAACAAAAACAAAAACTTCACAAACATCAAAAACAACAAACACACAACACACTCACTCAAAGTAATACCACCATCAACAACACCACAACATACTCAACAAACTTAACATCCTTAACACCCTAACCAATAAAAAAATATCCCAAATTAAAAAACACACCCCTTACAACGTCTTGTAATCAAAAACACAATACTACACAATCCAGCATCAAACTTAATCTCCCATACAAAATACACAAGCAACACAAAAATCACACACTTCACATCGTCACACATACACCTCACCACGTAATTCACGTTACAACCACACAAAAAAAAGCAACACTCAACAATCTCCCTCTCACACATCAACAAACACTACAACTCAACACACCAACTCGTGCCCTACGCATACCAAACATCAACGAACCAGTACTTACCATCAACGTAAAAAACACACCAAAACAACATCACCCACTAATGAAAACCTACACGTATACATCACGAACTTCTCATCAACACCCCCTACCCACAGTTCACACAAATCTCAAGTGAAACTCACAATCACAACGTAACAAACTCAACAACTCAAATAACGAAATACCAATCAACCCACCACAAAAACTCATCAACTCAAACTCAAGTAAAGTTACAACAGTAGCAAACAAACGTCTCATATTCTTCACATACCCCCTTCATACCACCAACTCAAATGTCCTCACTCTCAAACCCAAACAACACCACTCAATCAAACGTCACTCTCACGACATACACACACATCAACCTCCCAATGCACCAACATCAACAACCCACACACCACAACACCCACGTAAATACCCCAAAACCAAATCAAACACCACACATACCAACACTACGCGAATCACGTAACACCACAACCAATCTTCCCATACATCAACCCAATACCCCTCAAAAACCTCACACACCAAACCTCCCACATCAAACACTACTCAAGTTGTCGTACAAATCTACGAATAGAAACACACATCCCACTCAACCTCAACCTAACACACACACGTCGCGAACAACACCTACTCATCCTCAACCACTTAAAGCACCAACACAAACCTTCAAAACAACACACACCTTCACCACACAAGCACATCAAAATCACACACACACCTCGTAATCAAACACATACACCCAACATAAATACCCTACAAAATCAACACCAACTCCTCCACACCAATCAATCCCAAACACATCAACACTCAAACAAACACACACGTAAATACACACACATCAAAAACCTCACACACGTAATCTAATAATCTCGTAATCGTCATAAAAAATCTCTCCTCGTAACCAAACACCAAATACTTCCAACAACACACACCCACCTCTTTTTAATTGTTATCATTTAAATTTCAATCGTTTCACAAATCAAACAACAAACACAACACATACTCCCACAAATAACATTCCAAATACACTACAAACAATCACCCCTTCATACTCAACCAACTCAACAAACATCTCAAACTCAACATCCAACACACACACAATCAAAACCCTATCACACTTACATTCAACCATCAATCTATATAATACCATTAATCAATACCAAAAACAAAAACTAATTAACAAAAATTTTTTTTTTTTTTTTTTTTTTTTTTTTTTTTTTTTTTTTTTTTTTTTTTTTTTTTTTTTTTTTTTTTTTTTTTTTTTTTTTTTTTTTTTTTTTTTTTTTTTTTTTTTTTTTTTTTTTTTTTTTTTTTTTTTTTTTTTTTTTTTTTTTTTTTTTTTTTTTTTTTTTTTTTTTTTTTTTTTTTTTTTTTTTTTTTTTTTTTTTTTTTTTTTTTTTTTTTTTTTTTTTTTTTTTTTTTTTTTTTTTTTTTTTTTTTTTTTTTTTTTTTTTTTTTTTTTTTTTTTTTTTTTTTTTTTTTTTTTTTTTTTTTTTTTTTTTTTTTTTTTTTTTTTTTTTTTTTTTTTTTTTTTTTTTTTAAAAAAAAAAAAAAAAAAAAAAAAAAAAAAAAAAAAAAAAAAAAAAAAAAAAAAAAAAAAAAAAAAAAAAAAAAAAAAAAAAAAAAAAAAAAAAAAAAAAAAAAAAAAAAAAAAAAAAAAAAAAAAAAAAAAAAAAAAAAAAAAAAAAAAAAAAAAAAAAAAAAAAAAAAAAAAAAAAAAAAAAAAAAAAATATAATTATTTTTTTTTTTTCATTCACGCGCGTCGATAATAACCCATTCCAGTCCCTACCTCGCGTCGCAGTACACCACACTCTACATCCTTGATTTGACTAAACAATCTCATACTAAGCAATGCGAAGCGAAACAAACATACAAAACACATACACAACACAAACATTACACTAACCAGTACACATACGTACGAGCTGTGCGAAAACACCAAATAACTTACATCGATCTAATCAAATCCAACAAATTAACAACACCAATACACACAATCAAACACACAAACACAACTATACTTCACTAAAAAATCATCAACCCTACGTTAGCACTGGACACATAAACAGCCACTAAAACACCAACAACACACAACATTCCCAAAATTTAACAACTCCACAAAACACACATACACATCTTACGTATCTTCCCCATTTAAAACATCATTCAAATGTTCACGCATAAGCAGCACTCAACACACACCTCACAAATACACATAACACCACCATAAATATCAATTCTAACCCTTACGTGTAATAAACACACCCCTTCACTAACTAATGCACAAACAAGGCTACGGGCTTGCGCCTCGACCAGCACGAAGGGAACCTTGACGAGACTCACCCTCCGCGCGCGCTCGCGACTTCGCGCGCGCGGCGACAGACCCAACCGCCGCCGTGGTCAAGATTTTGCCCGATGACCTTGGGACGAGGTGATGTGACCCTCGACGGCCCAACACCTCGCTCGCGAGCGCCGTCGGGCGGCGCGCTCGCGATATTCGGGAGGAACGCCCAACAATCCAAGTCTTTGACTAGCCGAGCGCGAGGTCACTGCCGCGGCATCTCCTCTGGGTGCTCGGCCCGCGACCTCGCGCTCGTACCTTTGGTGAACCGCCTGCGCGCTCTGCGAGGCGCCGCGCGGCGTCGGCTTCGATGCGCGCCGCGCTCGTGCTGCTACGTGCTCGATTCCTGTTGCGCGCGTGCGGCGTCGCGCTGCCCGTTGCTCGTCGAGGAGCAGGACCTCCCGAAGCTCGTGCTCGTATCGCTTTTGCTCGGCCTGCTCGCGCTCGAGGCGCGCGGCCTCGGCGCGTTGCCGCTCGCGCTCGGCGCGCTTCTCTCGTGCTCGCGAGCGCGGCGCGCGAGCTCGACTTGCAAGCTGCCGTCGAGCGAGCATCGAGAAGCGTCGGCGGGCGTGCCATGTCTTGGGGGATTGTGTCGCTGAGCACGTTCGTCGCGGCTGCGAGCTCGTGCGATTCGGCGCCACCGGCTCGACGCGCTCGCTCGACGCGTTCGAGGGCACGAAGGAAACGCTCGGGCGCGGGCGGCTCGGCGGCTCGCCCCGCGCCGCTCGTATTTCGCCGGCGCGCGTGTGCGCGGAACGGTGTCGCTTTGAGAGCGCGGCGACCAGTCGATCGAGCTGCTCTAGCTCGTGCTTCGAGCACCAGGCGCCGTTCTTACTACTTCGAGCGCTCGTTCTCGCAAAGAGACACGATCGAAGCGTCTCGAGTGCGCGCCGGTCGTCGGGGGTGAGCGGCTCGGGCGCGGCCTGGTCGAGCACCGTTACGGTGAGCATGCTCGTCGGCGCGCAGCTGCGCGAGCTGCGTCGAGCGAACGTCGTGCTCGGTCGGCTCCCTGCTTAAGTAGAGGCCGGCGCGGCGTCGGGTTTCGCGCCATGTGTGGTATGATGTCTGACGCGGACTCGAACGCGCGCGCGGCCGGTGCGAGCTGCGGCGGGGCGCGGCGCGGGCTCGCTCATCGGCACACTCCTGGATGAACACCCGAGCGTGCCTGCGGCGTCATGGTTTCGGCGGCGTCCCATTCCGCGCGCGCCTCGCGCAGCTCGGCGAGCGTCTTGCCCGTCGCCTTCATCATCGCGCGCTCGTGCTCGTTGGCGGGTGCGGTGGAGATTTGGATTTGTCGGGGGTCACGTGTGCGGTGGTCCTTTCGGTCGCGGGGGGTGGCCCGCGCGTTCAATCGGGTCGTCCGCTTCGGCGCGCGCGGCTCTGATCTCGTCACGCTCTTGCTCGTCGCGCGGCGAGCGCTCGCTCGTGCTCGAACTTCGTCGGCGTTTCGGCGAGCGCCGCGAGGTTGCCCGAGTTAAGCAGCGACGCCGGGGCGGCGCTCGGTTCGTCTTGCGCGGCGCGGGCGCGGTTTTGCGAATTCTGCGAGCGCGTCTCGATCGTCATGTTGAGACCGCCGCGCCCGCGCGTAGTGCTGGCTTCCGTTGGACTTGTTGATAGAGCGCGAACGTCTCGGGATCGAGGAACTCTCGATAGAGCTGCGATCGCTCGTCGTCGGGGGCGTGCAATGCAAACATCTTGGGGAACTCCTGGGGGTGGTTCAGCGATACTCTCATATCGTCTAAGAATAAAAAATGATGTCGCGCCGTGAGATCCCGAGCGACTCGAAACCATCGTCCAATCCTCGATGTCAACGCCTCATCTAAAATCCTCAAACACGCACAATCATAACTCGCGTCACCCGAAAATCGTGGGCGAGCGAAGCGAACGCACTTCACTAACGCTGTACACTCAAATCCTCCACGCCTCTCACCTCAAGCACGCCCGCTTCGAAAAATTTTTTTTACACTCACTCAAATCGTCATACCCACAACACCTCAATCCATTCATACCCTAATCAGAAAACTCAACACTCATATTAGCGAGATGCCTGAGGTGGTGGTTTTCGAGAGACAACACACCATCAACAAGCTCACTCACAGCATAACAAAACTTATTCCACCCATCCAAAAACATCAACTAACGTAATCCCTAACAACACACAACTCACAACACACCTCACACCTAATACGTAAACACAAACACCATCATAATCACACAAATCCCCTAACACACGCAACAATCCTCAAAAAGCGAACACTTTCGTAACTCTAAACAACAAACATCAAACACCAATCGAAAACGAACGCATACTTCTCTGCGTGCACATGCAATCGCAAGAATCTCCAAAACGCAATCAATAAAAAATACTTATTCTATCAAGCTCAAGTCACACTAAAACACACACTCTACACGCATCCAAAACCTTCGCAGACCTCAGTCAATCGCGTCTACCACTCTGCCTTTACTCTCTTGCAAAACTCACAACCCACTCGTCTTTTCTCTTTTTCTATCAGGCGTAATCAATCAAAAAATTAAAACACTCCATCAACACACATACTAACGCACATACGCTCAACGCACTAAAGTAATCCCATCCTTTTCAAAACATCTCATCACTAATATACACTCTCGTGATGCGATTGCCACACGATCTCACTCGTGCGGGCGATCACTGCCTTCGAGAGAATCTCTCTGTCTGTCATCGAGTCGTCCCCCTAAACTCAACAATCTCGTCTAGCACGCGAGCACTATAGTCAATCCCATTCGTTGAGCATACACGTCATAACTCTTCTCACCCGTGCAAGCGCACCCGTCTCTCGTCGGTTCGCCGTTTTCTAGTTTTTTTTCTTCCTCTAGCGCTTTGATTCCTACGTGCTTTAATCTCTTGCACTTCTCTCGCACGCAATCACATGAGCTCGCCTGCCCCTCTCTCTCTCGCTTAGTGCCCTACGTGCACGCTTCGAAATTGCGAACAATACTCTCTCTCTTTCCCCGCACACCACCAACGCAAAACTAATAAGCTCTTTAACTCCAGCAGACTGCTGGAAAACGCGCGCTCGCGTCGCCGAGCGCAGTCGTACAGGCCTTGACCGTGGCTCGCCACGCGGCGAGACGCGCACGGAGTGATGACTTCCACTCAATCGGGTCCGCGAAGGCGTCAGTGAGCCCTCCGCGCGTCCCCATGGCGCGCTGCTCCGCCTGCGCTCGAGCAGCTTCCGTTTAATTGGACCTGACCGCCCGCATGGCCTCTTGTGGGGGTCGGGCGGTCGCCTCCTCCCGCGCGCAATCGTGCGCCCCGGTGAGTGGTGCCCGACCTGCGCGGCGAGCCGAGCGCCTAGCTCGCGCCGCGCGCGCTGGCCAGCGCGAGCCGCGAGCGCGAGCGCCGCCACTTACGAGCGCGGCCGGCCGGCCCGCACTGCCCTCCGCCTCGGAATCCGGCGAGCGCCGAACCTGGCGCCGCGAACGCCTCGGCCTGCCGTATATTCCCTCCACTTCTTATCGTTGGAGGTGACGCGAGTGTGAGCGAGCGCCGTGCGGTCCCGGCGAAACGTCCGCCGGCGCGGTCTTGCTCGATCTTGCGCTTGTCTCCGGCAAGCCATCGCCCGCGCTGTTCGCGAGCAGGCTCCGCGCTCGTGCTCGGTCTCCGCGCGCCCGCCGGCCGCTTGTCTGCCGGCAGCGTCTCGACGACGCGATCGCCCGAGGCGACGAGTCTTCCGTGCGCTGCCCGATCATCACACGCGCCCCCGCCGCCCGCCGTCGGCGCCTACCAGCGCACAGTAACTAACTGGAATTGCTCGCGCCAAGCCCCGTGCAGAAACGGCCGTGCAGAAACCCGGGCCCGCCAGCCTTGTTCAAGAGCCAAAACACCTGATCGGCGATTCGAAGGCTCGGGCTCGGCGAGCCGGTGCCCTCGCGTCTGCCGGCGCGGGCGAGCGGGCCGAGGAGGACGACGTGTGGTGACTGCTGGTGCACACTCTAGAACCGCGCGAGTTTTTTCGGGACACCCGGCGGATCGGAACTGCGTCAGTTCCGGGTCTGCACCGGGGACACCCGCGCCGTCAGAGCCGCCGAACGAGCGCGAGCAACCCGAAGGTCACGACCCCTGCAAGTACACCAGCGAGCGGGTTGATGATCACCGTCCCGGCGATCGCCACGACGAGCCCGCACACGACTGGTGCGAGCATGCCGCGCTGCTTCATGAGCGCGCCGAAGGAGACTTCTCGGCGGCGATCCACGCTCCACCTTCCTCGTCGCGCACCTGGGCCTTGTCGAGCTGGTTCCCCTTGGCCATCTCGCGGACCTGGTCCTCTTCGAAAGGGCCCTGAGTTGCGCCCGCTCTGCTGACGTACCACCTCATTGGATAGCCGCTACCCGTGTCTTGTGGGCGGCGTCAATTCGAGGTTGCCCTGCCTCGGAAAATCCAGGGCGTTACCTCCGGCGGGGGGATGCGGGTGGCCGTTCGGAGTCCTCGAGCATCGAACGCAGACGACGGCGAGCGACGTGAACGACGGTGCCGACAGTCGAGCGCGACCGTACCTCGAGGCGCGGGGTGCTCGCTTCACCGAGGCGACCGCCCTTGACCAGGCGAAGGCCGAGGGCGCGAGCGCGGAGGGTTGTTACGCGGTGGAGGTAGATCACGGCGCGGGTGTGGTGGTTGTGCGTGGTGTCGTTTCGTCCACTTCAATCATGCCGCGTGGGACATCCAGGCGGGACGGGACATCGGGACACACCCTTAAGGGTGGTGTCCCATGTGTCCCACGCCCTGTGTCCCGGCTGAGTGTCCCGGGCTGAAGTAGCGGGAAAGAAGCTGCAACGTAAAACGCGGGACACTCGTCGGACACGGGACACTCACGCAGTTCTGTCCCGGGGTGGAGTGTCCCGGGCATCGTCCTCGATTTCGAGGGTCTCTTGCAGCGAGGGTTTCCATCCCGCGCCGTCGTGCCGAACGGCTCCTACACGCTTTAGGTCGTCCAAGCATTCCTTCACCTTTGCACCGCCTATCTTCGCGAGGCCGCGCAACTCCCTCGTCGTCACCGGCCCGCGCTCCTTGATGAGGTCGAGCACGCGCAACGCCGTCTTACCGATCTCCAACTTCGACCGGTTCTCGCTCGCGAACCGCGCACGGACGAGGGTCTTGGCCACGGCGTCGTCGTCGTCGTCCAAGTGCTCGATATCGACCGTGAACCGCTCCGCGATGGCGTCTCCGCGCCGGATCGTCCGGCCAATCGTCGAGTACCAAGGAGGGCGCTCGTCCGTACCCTCAATGATCAGGTCAGCTCGTCCGAGCAGCGCGCGCGACCCCGAGTAGCCGCCGGCCTTGTTCAGGTGATGAGCAACAACGATCGGGCAGCGCGCGGCGGTTCGCAGAATTTCGAGGCCGAGAAAGAACGCGAGCACGGCGTCGGTGTCGTTTTCGCTCCCGCCAAGGAAGTTGCGGAGCGGTTGACGATGATCAGGGAGGGGCCGTCGTCGGCTTTAACCATGGCTCGCAGCTCGTGGACGAGTCGGACGGTGGTCTCGTCCTCGCGGGGGCGCTTCCTTCCTGGCTCTGGCGGGGCGTACTTGATCGTCCACCCGCGCGCGTAGATGTAGTCAACGTCGTCCACCAACTCGAGAGCGTCGCGACCGTGCCCGCGCGCCAGCCGGATCAGACGCCTGGAGAATTCGTGGTGGCCGTACTCGCCGTCGAGATACAGGACCGGACCAGGCGAGCGCACCGAAAAACGTCCGAGAAAAGCATCGCCACAAATCATCGAGACGGCGAGGTCTTGCAGGAGCCACGACTTTCCCGCCTTTTCTGGGCCGATGACGAGCACAATCGGGTTTCCCTCGATCATCCCCTCTACGACCCAATCCCGCTCCGCGCTGAAGTTCTCGACCTGGGCCCGGAGCAATGCCACCAAGCTGTCGGCTGCCCGCGGGCGCGGAACTTGCGCGCGGTGGCTTTCCTCTCGGGCGGCTTCATGATCGTCCCCTCAGCCATTCGAGCACCGCTTCGCGTTCGAACCGCGGAACGTCCCCGACGCGAAGCTCGGGCATGCCCTCTCCCCGGAGCCGATCGACCACGTCGACGCACACACCCAGCACCTCCGCCAGCCCGCGACGGTCGAGCAGCCCGGGCGACGGCTGGGGTCGCCCGACCCCCTGTTCGATCAGACGTTCGGCGAGACGCTCGGCGACCCGTTCGACGAGGTCGTCAACGACGGCGTCGAGGGGTCCGAGGGAGGCGGCAAGCCGAGCTGCTGGCCGCCTCCGCTACCCGGCGGCGCGAGTACTCGTTGCCGCGCCCGGCGTAGACCCGGCGCACCGTTCTCTGACAAACGATCGCGTGAGCTGCGATCCTCACCTCGTCGTGGGGGCTGATCATGTTTCTCCTCTCGGGGCACGGGTCTTACATGCCGCGCCGCGGCTGGTGTGCTGACTGGGGGCGCCACACCTCCTAAGCCGTCCGAGTTTTTTCGGGACAGGTCAGCGCGGACGACGGCGAGGGGACGGCCCCACCCGGGCCGTGCGCTTCTCGTCGGCGGTCCTCAGCACGCCCCAACGTGCGCGCGCTTTTTGGATCACCTCGACCTCAAGCGTGAGGAACGTCCCCAACCTTGGCGGGCAGCTTCACCCCGCGCGGCCAGTTGCCGACCAGGAGCGACACGATCGCCAGCTCGCAATCGGTGAGGTACTCGTCGGCGCCGGGGCGGGAAGTCCTGTTCCACTCGGCGAGAGACGCTTGGTACTCGGGGGTTTCCTGGATCCCCATCAGGTCGTGATACGTCAACTCCCGCCCGAGCCGCGCACGGAGCCGCCCGATCGCGTTCGGTCGTGGCGGCGCCGGTTTGGGCAGGCCCCGGCCCTTGCCCCGCCGCCTGGCCCCGTACTGCCTCCCGGGCGTCGGGTGTACCGCCCAGGGCGCCACGTCGCCGAGCGCGTGATCGAGGAGCTGCACGAGCCGCGAGCGGCGGTCGCGCGGCGGGAACGCCGCCACCTCCGCAAGCGGCCCCGGCAGAGCGTCCGCCGGCTTGCGGCCCCACGCCGCGAGGAATTCCGCCCCCAGCTCGGCGAGCAGGGCGGGTCGCAGTTCCGCGAGGGTCGCATGCCGGACCGCCCTTTTGCGTCCGCCGGGAAGCTTGCCGCCTCGCCCGAGGCGTTCGCGACCCCGCGCCGCGACGGCGGCTCGGCGGTGCGCGTCCGCGACCTCGTCGGCCAGGATCTTGAACGCCAGGGCGCGCGCCGCCTCGAAGGTGGCCGGCTTGCGTTCGAGCGTCTTTCGCAAAGCTTCGAACGCCAGGTTCTCGTGGTCGAGCGTCCGAGCGTCGCGCCGTGCCCTGACCTCGAGCGCGCGCCCGAGCTTCTCCCAATCTCGATCCTCGATCTTCGCCATGACCGCCACTGCCGGTCGGCGCCGACCGGCAGGACTCGACGCTACCGCGACCCCAATCACGCGTCTCCGCCGGGCGAGAGCCAGCCCTCGGCAAGGTCATCTGCTAGCGTCCGGAGGTAGATGGTTAGAGCAGCGTCCGCGGCCTTCCCCCGGGCTCCCAGTTTCAGCATGGCGTTTCTGCACGGGCCGAACGGATCGCGCGGTTTCGCATCGTCCCCCGTGAGGTGGTGCCGCTCGGACCCGCAGGAATCCTGCCGGATCGGCTCACGCGCTTCGCTTCCCAAGCTCGGGGTCACGGGTTCGAGTCCCGTGTCCCGCTCAGGAATGGGGAGGGGGAGGCGGAAGGGGGGCATCGGGACGGCGCGTCACTCGCCTTCCCAGTAGGGCAGGCTCTGGTCCTCGCGTCCGACGAAGCGCAAGGTCCGCGGCTTTTCACCGGTGCTCGTCGCGAGCTCGGCGAGCAGCCCGAACTTCCCCGTGGTCGGGTACTCGACGACCTCTGGCACGAGCTTGGTGCTCACGGCGAGGTAGCGAAGCTCCGTGCTCCCCGTGTTGGCGATCTGATGTGCCCGGTCCTTGCCGCCTGGTGGGCAGGCGATGAAGTCGCCGGCGCGGATGGGGTGGGTCTCGTCGCCGATGCGCACCTCGCCCTCGCCATCGAGCACGAAGAACATCTCCTCGTTGATGTGATGGTTGTGAAGCGGGAACGCGCGCTTGCCGGGCGGTACGGCCGTCAGGTTGTAGCCGAGCTTCTGCGCGCCGATGCGCGGGGCGATGAGCCCCATGCGTGCGTCGAAGCGCTCGGCGGCTGGCCCCTCGGCCGCCATGGCGGCCGGTCGCGGCAGGAGCTCGACGTCGGCGAGATTGATGATGGGGTGGGTCATGGCGGGTCCCTCCGAGGTGACAGATGGGCCGCCGACGACCCGCGCCGGGCCGGGCCGTGCCGCGGCGCAAGATGCTACGGGTAGTTGAACGTGAGCGGCGGCGCCTCGTTCTTCACGAGGTACTCGAAGCGCTTGCGGAACGCCGCGGGCTCGAGCTTGGCCGTCTTGGAAAGTTGGGCGAGCTCGGCTGGCTCGTCGAAGTCGTCGCGGCGCAGACGAATCATGTAGCGCCTCGCGATCTTGTAGGACTCCGTGTCGGTGTTGACCATGCGAACGCGCGTGCGGCCCGTTGCGGGGTCGAGCATGTCGCCGAACTTGATGGGCTTGAACTTGCCCTGCTGCATGCTGACCATGGCGCCCGAGCCTCCCTCGATCAGGTACTTCGCGGCGCAGTAACCGAGGTCACGCGTGTACTCCATGTCGAAGGGGATCGGATCGGTGCAGCGGAGCTCGTAACCGATGTTCTTCGAGACGACGGTGGTGTTCACGCCGAGCGCCTTGAGCTTTGCTTGCACGCGATTCTTGATGATGGGTCCGAACTCGACCTCCGCCATTCGGATGTGGCCGTGCTCGTCGAGCTCGACGTCGCCGGCGACCGTCTTGAGCTCGTCCTCCGAGAGGTGCTCGACGAGCCCTTCGGCGAGGACGGCGACGCCGTCCGGACGGCCGTGGGTGAGGCGCTTGATGATGGCCCCGACGAGAATGTCGGCCATCTCGTCGAGCGGCACGATCTTGCGGCCGAATTCCTCGGGAATCACCGTGAGCGTCGCGCTCGCGGCCTTCCCGATGCCGAGCGCGAGGTGCCCGGCCTTGCGGCCCATCGCGACCACGAAGTACCAGCGCGACGTGGTTTGAGCGTCCGTGAGCAGATCCCGGACGATGCCCGTGCCGACATGGCGCGCGGTCTGGTACCCGAACGTCGGGATGCTGTCGGGTAGGTCGAGGTCGTTGTCGATCGTCTTCGGGACGTGGACGACCCTGAGCGAGCCCTGCGACGCCTCTGCGAGCTTGAGCGCGGAGAACGCCGTGTCGTCGCCGCCGATCGTGACGAGCTTGCCCACGCCGAGCTTCTTCAGCGATTCGAGCGCCCCCGCGAGGTGCTTCGCGTCCTTGGTCGGGTTCGCCCGCGCCGTACCGAGCACCGAGCCGCCGCGGAAATGGATTCGCGACACGTCGTCGATGTCGAGCGGCCGGGCGTGCTCCGTGTCGCCCCGCATGATCCACTGGAAGCCGTCCTGGATGCCGACGACCTTCAGACCCGAGAGGCAAGCGCGGATCGTCGCCGCGCCGATCACGCTGTTGATACCGGGGGCGGGACCGCCGCCGACGAGGATTGCGAGCTTGTCGAGATCTGCCATGACGCCGGCGTGCCTATACCACGATGGCGTCGCTGGGAAGGCCCTCGGGCGATGACGCACATCGCCGCGGACTTCGGGAGCGGCTAGGCAGCGGTGCTCGACTCGGCGGTGGACGCCGGGTTCGTGACGATGCGCTTGCCGATCTCGCCGGGCTCGAAGAAATTCAGTCGGCTGGGGTCGAAGTAGACCGGCATGGTGGTGCCGGGATTGAGGCCCATGTGCGCGGCGACCTGCGCCACGGAGTGCGGGTGGGAATCCGTGGAAAGGTACACGTCCATGCGATCGCCGAGGGGCTGCACGAGCGTGACGCGCATCGTCAAATGGTTGTCCGTCGCGGCGAAGCGGGCGT
The DNA here is from genome assembly GCA_963841435.1 of uncultured delta proteobacterium. Taxonomy (GTDB): domain Bacteria; phylum Myxococcota_A; class Polyangia; order Polyangiales; family Polyangiaceae; genus PMG-095. Next base: position 1,684,351 of record CAWJCS010000006.1, on the reverse strand, counting down.
GGCCCTTGTCCGACAGCGCCTCGGGGCGCACCCCGAGCACGACTTCCTTGTCAACGTAGGGCTCGAGGGCGCTCTTCGCCCAGTCGGGTACGGGGAGCTTGCCGGTGCCCTCGTCGAAGACGAGCCGCTGAGCGTCGCCGAGGATGCGACCCGTGAAGAAGTTCATGGGTGGGCTGCCGAGGAACCCGGCGACGAAGCGATTCTCGGGATGGTGATAGACCTCGAGCGCGTTCGCGCATTGCTGAATGACGCCGTCCTTCATCACGACGACGCGGTCACCGAGCGTCATCGCTTCTTCCTGGTCGTGCGTGACGTAGATCGTCGTCGCGTTCAAGCTCATGTGGATGTGCTTGATCTCGGCGCGCATCTCGACGCGAAGCTTGGCGTCGAGGTTCGAGAGCGGCTCGTCGAACAGAAAGCACTTGGGGTCGCGCACGATGGCGCGTCCGACGGCGACGCGTTGCCGCTGCCCGCCGGAAAGCGCTTTCGGCTTGCGCGCGAGCAGCCCCTCGATGCCGAGGATTTGGGCGGCGTGGCGCACCTTCTCGTCGATGGTGGCCTTCGGCTGCTTCCGGAGCTTGAGCGCGAACGCCATGTTCTCGTACACCGTCATGTGCGGGTAGAGCGCATAGCTCTGAAACACCATGGCGATGTCGCGATCCTTCGGCGGCACGTCGTTCACGACCTTGCCCCCGATGGCGATGGTGCCGCTCGTGATGTCCTCGAGCCCCGCCACCATGCGCAGCGTCGTCGATTTCCCACAGCCCGAGGGACCGACGAGCACCACGAACTCGCGATCTTGGATCTCGAGGTTGAAGCGATCGACGACTTTGACGCCGCTGTCGAAGATCTTCACTACGTCCGTCAGAACGACGCCTGCCATCGACTCACTTTCGCTTTCGGGGGAATGTCGCGATACCGTGCGCCTGCGAGCCTCGCATCATACCCGCCCGACATGGGTGGCTCGGGCGGCGCGGTATCGCGGGCGCCTTCGACTGTGCGTGAGGCTTCGACGCATCGCGCTATCCGATCCCCATCTGGGCGGAAATTGCCACGAGGGGTCGGAGATAGCATTTTTGCTCTGCTCGTCGCATTTTTGCTGGCCGCCTGGCGGAACGCTCTGGTAGGTACGCTGACGCCGGCGCGGCCGGCCCAAGGCCCGGCGTATGCAGAGCTCCCCCAAGAAAGCGCAGTGGATCATCCGCTTGGGGATCGTGCTCGCTGCGCTTGGTTTCGTCGGGGCGGCCTGTGTTTCGAGCGATCGACCGCGCCCGACGTGCGCGGAGCTGCTCGACGGCGGAACGCCGCCTCCCGAGGTTCCCGACGGCTCGGTGTACTGGGGCGTCCCGACGACCGACGCGCAGGCCATCACCGATATGGGGATGCGCCCCGACCCGGGTCCGTCGTGCACGAATTGCGCTCAGGGCGACGACCTCGAGATCATGACGATCGCACGACTTCGAGCAGGCGTTTGCTCCAACGTGGTTCAACTACGGCGAGCCCGGGATTCCGATCGAGCCCAATCAGGTGGGTTCCAGCGTCGAGCTCGACCGACACGCCGGCCACGGTTCCGGCGCCGTACTGGGGCCTCCAGGTGCCGGATCTGCGAACGATGCCGGGCGGGGCGCGCTGCTCGAGCAACTACGCGCTGCACCTCCAGGGCGGCCCGTTCGTCTCGTGGGGTGGCGGTTACGTCACGCAATACGCCATCGTGCGCGGGGCGAAATACGTCGAGAGGTACTGCCCTGTAGAGCTCGAAGGCCAGCCGGTCGGAATCGGCTTGGGGCCGACGGCGACCGATAGACACGTGCGGCTTCTGGATGACCCCGGTGCAGGGGCAGGGCTCGCGCCTCGGGCTCGACGTGTCGGATTTCGAAGGGCTTGCGTTCTGGGCGCGGCGCGGGCCCGGTGGACAGTCCACGTTGCGCGTGGCGCTCAACGACAACAACACGAGTGAGGGGCTCGCGCTCGAGGTGGAGCGCGCCGCCTACGACGCGAAGATGAGTGACCCGGCCAGCAATCCGCCCGGGCCGGCGTGTCAAGCGGACGAAGAGTTGCTGTCGCCACTGCAACTCCGTCGAGTACGAGATGCCCTGGTTTACGAGGACCGGCGGCATCGTGAGGCGTGCAGAAGGAGGACGAACAGCGCTGCTAGTTGCCCGGTGAGCGCAGCGCCCTCCGGAGCTCCGCGACGGACCGTGACGGGCATGTCGACTTTCGTGACCCGCCGATCAGGACGTCCGGATCGGACGCCGTCGGGACGACGGCGGCACCTATCAGGTCGCCTTCGACGGACTGACGATCGCAACATCCCGCTCTGCTGCCCGCGGACCATGGCAGAAGAGACGCCCGACGGCACCGGGTGACCCGCAGTTCGGCGGCCGCGCCTGCAATCCGTACGTCTTCCGATTCGATCAGGCGTCCGGCTACTACTGCTGGGAGCCCGGCGAATCCTGCGCTGCCCGAGAAGAACGAGAACCGCTGTGGTGACGGCTTCGAGGCGAACGTCGTCGTCGACACGGAGTGGAGGCTTTTCACGATCCCGTGGTCGGAATTCCGCCGTTTCACGCCGAATCGCGCGCCGCTTCAACCCGAGCGGCATCTGGTCGGTCGCCCTCTACTTCAGCGCCGGCTATCTCGACACCTACGTCAACGACATCGGCTTTTATCGCAAGCGCCCCTGAGCGAAAATCGGAGCACAGCGCTTGAGCTTACGCCAGCTGATCGAAGCCGCTGTCACTGGGCGACAAGGCACCGTCTTGCTCCGGCCTCGGACCGGCGTGCCTCGTCTCGCTCGCGGCGCTTCTGGTCGCCGTGCCTGTCGCCGCGCAAGCCCCCGCGCCCGCGACACCCGCGCCGGCTCCGACTGCGCCGTCTCCGGGTGCGGCAGCCGAGCCTGGCGCGCCCCAGCCGACGCCGCCGGGAGCCGAAGCGCCTGCGGCTGCGCCCGCGTCACCCAACGATGCGGCGCCCGCCTCCGCCGATGCTGCCGCGGCTTCGCCGCCCGTCGCCGCCGCTGCGGCATCACCCCCCGCTCCGCCCGAAGCAGCGCCACCGCCAGCCGCCGCTGCCGCCTCGGCCCCGCCCGCTTTGCCTCCCGACGAGCTCGACCGTCCAGGCTACGTCCCCGGCTACCGGCGCTACCCCGCGCTTGGCCTGCCCTCCTACGCGCCGCATTCGGGCCCCGTCGCGGGTGGGCTCACGGTGCCGTACGGCGCGCCGGCGCCGCGCGACGTCTGGACGTTCAATTACACCGGCTTCTTCGCCGCCGGCGTGCGCGGCTCGATCCGTTCGCGCGAGCTTTCGCACGTCGCGCTGGCGCCGCGCCAGTCCGACCTGATTTTCCGCAACACGGTGGACACCGGCGGCAGCTTCAGCGCGGGCGGGGCGCAGGGCAGCTGGGTCGAGATGAAGTTCGAGTACGGCAACCGCAACGTTACCGCTCACATGAACCTCACGACCTGGAACCCGACGCGCGGCGCTTCGTTCTTCCAGCTCGGCAGCCAGAACTTCATCGATTCGGCCTTCATCACGGCGCGCTTGCCACAGATCGGAAAACTGCGGCTTGGGTTCTCGTTCGGCGCGTTCAGCGTGACGTACGGCAACCTCGGCAACTACGGCGGCGGCTTCTACAGCAACGCCGTCGGTAGAGTCGCCGGTGTCGGCGAGACGACGTCGGCCGAGTACGCAATCTCCGACACGTGGGTCGTGACGCTCGACCATGGCGTTCACTCGAGCGGCGACAAGGCGCCGGGCGGGCAGAACCACCCGATATTGCCCGAGGATTCGCCGCAAGGCGACACGGTCGCGCCGAACAACTTCGGCGATTCGTACGACCCGGCAGCATGGATTCACCACGCGCACCTCGGGCTCATCCGCAACGGCGATGTGTCGCTCCGCGCGCAGCTTCACTGGCTGAACAACTTCAGCCACGACGAGCGCGGCTACCTGCCGCCCGCCGAGCCGCCGCTCGAGGGTCAGAGCCGCAGCAACTACAACCCCGATCCGCGCCCGGAAACACCGGGCATCGACGAGAGTCGCCGTCGCAACGACGGCCGCTACGACGCCTACGGCGCGACGTTCGGCTTCAAAGGCAACTGGTACCAAGGCGGTGCGGGCGTCCTGTACGGCCGCGCCAAGAACGCCTACGCGCTGCACGGCCTCGCCATCTCGTACGTCGGCGACGGCGAGACGTTCTCCAATACCTGGATCGGCCCGCGCTCGTTCGATAGTGACAACAACTGGGCGGGCAGCATGTGGAGTGCCTCCGCCGAGACCGAGCTCAGCTGGGGCACGCTCTGGCGCTCGCCCGACCCGTTCTGGGGCGAAGGCCGAAACGTCACCACGGCGCTCGGCGTGCAGTACGGCCGCATCAAGAGCCACGACCCGCTGCGCAACGGTTGGTCGATGGTTCGCGCGGGCTTCAATGTCTTCGCGAGTCTGTTCCCCTGGTTCGCGGCGGAGTTCCGCGCCGACCGGGTGAGCCCCGAGCTCGACCGCCCGAACAAGGCCTACACGGCGCTCATGACGCGGGCGGTCTTTCGGACCACGTGGAGCAGCCGCGAGACCGTGTCGCTGCAGTACAACAAGTGGATTTACGGCTCGGAGCCACCCGTGAGCTTCAACGCCCCGCCCGTCGAGAAGCTCGACAGCGACGTCGTGAGCGCAGGCTTCGGGATGTGGTGGTGAGAAACGATGTGTGCCGCGAACGAAAAAAGAGGTTCCTCATGAACGCTGGCCTCAAATTCGCCATTCTCGGCTGTTCGGTGAGCCTCGCGCTGCCGGCTTTGGCCGAGGAGAGCGCGTCGCCGCCCGTCTTGGGGCTTTCCCCGAGCGCCCCGCAAGCGGGCCCGGTGCCCGGCGGCATTGCCCCCGCGTACCATCACGCGGCGAAGGACGAGAGCGATTGGCGCTTCGACTTCCACGGCATGATGATGATGCCGCTCCGCGCCGGCTTCGGCGAGCGCACCACGGTCGCGGCCAAGCAGCAGAAGTCGACGTTGCACGCTCCGCCCGTCGTTCCCGACTACACCGACAGCTTCAACTACACGGGCACGGTTCCTCAGCCCTACGTCGATTTGCGCTTCACGTACGGCAACCCCATCGTCACGGGCAACATCTCCGTCGTTTCGCGCCAGCCGCGCACGGCCGCGTCGTTCTTCGATCCGCCGAAGAACCCCGGCATCGAGGACGCGTACCTCGACTTCGAGCTCTCCGACCTCCTGAAGAATGCTCGGTTTTCCGTGACGATTGGCGCGTTTTCCCAGCGCTACGGCAGCATGGGAGAGTGGGACGAGGGACGCTACGCGACGCCCATCATCGTGCGCACGAACGGCATCGGCGAGGCCGTCAACGCCGGCTTCTCCTTCGGCGACTTTTCCCTGTTGCTTGCGCAGGAGATCCAGGGGCAGGCCGACAAGCCATGGAACGGCATCACCCCCGACTATTCGAACGACTTTGCCGATTCGCGCACCGGCGCGGGCTGGGTGTTCGGTGAGCACGTCGGCATCGGCTACGGCGGCATGGGCGTGCTCGGCTTGCACTACCTGTCGGCGTTTACGCAGGACGACCGCGCGAGCCAGAACGACCAACCCGACGGGCGCGTCACCATCCTGGGCGCCGATCTGGGGCTCACGCTGAGCCGCTTCGGGCATTTCTACTTCGGCGCCGTGCACCACGGCGCCGACTACGCGCGCTCGCTCGGCCGCATCATCGAGGTCCTGAACGTCGACAGCGGCGTCGGGCTCATGGACCAGTATTTCGGGCCGAAGAGCGCCGCCACGGGCTCTCTTTTCACGCTGGGAGCGCAGTACGATCTCAGCATCTCGAGGCTGCTCTACGGTCCCTACTTCGTGGGTGAGGGCCCCGACATCGTCGTCAGCCTGTTCGGCATGCAGACCCACGTCTCGAGCCACGACAAATCCGTTGACCCTGCAACGGGTCGGGCGCTTTACGACGGCGTGACCAAGCGCAAGCTCGGCGCCGAGGCAAGCTACGCCATCCTGCCCTGGTTCGGCGTTTCGGCGCGTGCCGATCAGGTTTGGCCCGACGTTCAACGACTCGGACACGGCCTTCTTCGAGATCTCGCCGCGTCTGCTGTTCCGATCGGGATGGAACGCGCACGATCAGGTCGCGCTCCAGTACACGCGGTTCGTCTACGGCAGCCGCACGGTCGTGCGCGGCGGCTACCCCCCGCACGACGACCCGACCATCGCCCCGGACAAGAGCATGCTGGCGCTCACGGCGAGCCTCTGGTGGTAACCCGGGCTTCGGGCGTGGCATGCTCGACGCCGAGCGCGTGACGACCCTGACCGGCCTCGCGGAAGCCTTCACTCGCCGTTTCGGCGGGTCGGCGCGGCTCTTCTCCGCGCCCGGGCGCGTGAACCTGATCGGCGAGCACACCGACTACAACGACGGCTTCGTGCTGCCCATGGCGATCGATCGGCGCACGCGTGTCGCTGCGGCGCCGCGCGACGACGGTCGGGTCGTCGCTGTCTCGACGGGCCAGCCCGAGCCGTTCGAATTCACGCTCGCCGACCCAGGCGTGCCACGGCGTGGCACGTGGGGCGACTACGTCGAGGGAACGGCGAGGGCGCTCATCGCGCGCGGTGTGCCCGTGCGTGGCGCGAGCCTGCTCATCGACAGTGAGGTACCGCCGGGCGCGGGTCTCTCGGCCTCGGCGGCGCTCGAGATCGCCGTCGGGCTCGCGCTCGCGTCGCTCGCGGGGCACGAGACCATCGATCGCATGACGCTCGCGCTCGCGGGGCAGGCGGCCGAGCACGAGTACGTGGGCACGCGCTGCGGCATCATGGATCAGGCAATCGCATCCCTCGGCGTCGCCGGGGGCGCGCTGCTCATCGACTGCCGCTCGCTCGAGCCGCGCGTGGTGTCACTCGACCTCGGCGGCGCGCGCATCGTCGTCTGCGACACCAAGGTCAAGCACGATCTCGCGACGTCGGCGTACAACGAGCGCCGCGCAGAGTGCGAGCGCGCGGCTGCGCACTTCGCGAAGAAGATCCCCGGCGTGCGCTCGCTGCGCGACGTTTCACTCGCTGATTTCGAACGCTACGCCCACGAGCTGCCGGACACGCTGCTACGCCGCGCGCGCCACGTCGTCAGCGAGAACGGGCGTACGCTCATGGCGGCAGAGCTCCTCGAACACGGGGAGCTCGACCGGCTCGGCAGCCTCATGGGCGCCTCGCACGCGTCGTTGCGCGACGACTACGAAGTGAGCTCGCCGAGCTCGACCTCGCCGTCGAGGTCGCGCTCGAGATCCCCGGCGTGTACGGCGCCCGCATGACGGGCGGGGGCTTCGGTGGCTGCGCGATCGCGCTCGCCGCGGGGCGAGCCATCGACACGCTCGGCGACGCCTGGCGCGCACGGCTGCGAGACGCCTTCGGCCGATCCGTGGAAGTTTTCGCTACCGCGGCATGTGCCGGCGCGAACGAGCACACCTAGCTGCAAGGTCGCCCGACTCAAATCAGGAGTTCTTGCGCCGAAAATCGGAGCCCGAGCCCGATTGCAGGCCGTGGCGAGCCGTTGCTATGGTCCCCCGACTTTCCATGGCCCGCTTCCCTTGGCGATCCGCCCGCAGCAAAGGCGCGGCGTGCCTGCTCTTCGCGGCTCTCGGCTGGCCGGCGACCGCCCCCGCGAAGTCTGTCGCCCAGAGCTCGCAGCACAACGCCAAGACCAAGAAGAAGAAGTCGAAGGAGTCCAAGCCCGCTGCCGTGGAGCACGATTCCGACGACATCGTCATGACCACGACCAACACCAAGGGGCAGAAGATCGAGGTCATCGAGCTCGAGGAGGAAGAGCCGGCGGAAAAGCCCATCTCCGAGTCCGATGACGAGGCACGTTCGCGTGGCCCGTCGAAGCTCAACTGGGTGAGCCTGAGCGTTCAGCAGGATTCGCTGATTTTCCCGTCCACGCCGGGCGTCTGCCCCTCGATCGACGAGAACGGCAAGAAGTCCCCCGGCGCGACGCAGTACACCTGCCGTGACGACAAGGGCCTGTACTCGGACCGCGTCTATTCCGGCGCCGGCAACGTGGTCTCGGGCGGCTTCGGGCTCACGACGACGCGGGTGCTCGTTGGCTACGACCGGCTCTTCATCGGCCGGCTGCTGGCCGGCGCGCGCGTCGGGTACGCGTTTCGCGAGGCGCCGACCGTGGAGGGCGTGGGCGCATCCTTGCCGCTCCACGTGGAGCTTCGCGGAGCCTATTTCTTCGGCGCTGCGCCGTTCGCGCACCCCGGGCTCCGACCGTTCGCCTCACTCGGCTTGGGGCTCGGTGAGGTGGACGGACTCGTGGCCGTCCAGTTCTACAAGGACAAGCAGCACGCCGACGACCACCAGTCGGGGACGCTGCACGCCTGGCGCAAGACGGGCACGGCGTTCGTCGCGCCGGGCGGCGGCGTCGGCTACGGCATCGGCAATGTGATGATCACGGGCGAGCTACGCGTGCTCGCGATGGTTCCCGCGACGGCCATCGGCTTCGCGCTCGCGGTTGGCGGCGCCTACGGCTTCTGACGCCGCGGTTGGCGGCGGCTCTCGCGCCGTCGCTCAGAGGAACGTCACGTCATCGACCCAGAAGTCGAAGTTCTGGCCGCCGCTCGCGTCCACCTGGAACTCGAGATTGAGCACCTTCGTCGGGTCGAACGCACGCTTTTCGCCGTAGGTCTGCGGGTCCGCGGGCGGGCTGCCGATCTGCTGTGTGCCCTGGAGCTCGGCCCACGAGATGGTGACCGTCGTCCAGGCGCTCGCCGCCGCGAAGTTCTTGCCGTGGTGGTTGTAGCAATCGGTGCCGCCGCACGAGCCGCCCTCCGAGGTCGGCAGGTTCGGCTGAGTCCCGACGAGCACGCGCAGGGGCTGGTTGCTCTTGTAGGAGAAGCCGATGCCCGAGTAGGCGCTCACGTTGTACGGGTTGCTCTTCGTGTTGCAATTGTTGAAATCGACGCCGAGGCCCGCGCCCCACGTCGTGCAGGCGCTGCCCGAGGTGTGCGCGGCGAACATGCTGCCGTTGCCGGGATTCGCCGCCGGGGGGAAGGGGATGAGGCCCTGGGGGTCGGGGGGCGGGCTCTGCTTGCAAGGGCAATTGCCACCCATGCTGAGCGGCGTGCAGCTCGAGTCGTTCGAGTTGTACGTGAACCAGTAGCCGACGCGCGAAGGGGGCACCGGGTCGCCGAGGCCGTTGCCCACGGTGTTGTCCCCGTCTTCCAGATCGTCGATGAGCTTCTCGGTGGCGACGCCCGTGGGCTGGCCACAGAGCGAAGCCGCGACCGTCCCGCCGGAGCTGCTGGTGACGCCAGCCGTGATGACACCTGCCGTGCCACCCGATCCGACGCCGCCCGTCGCACCACCCGCGCCGCCCGTTGCGCCGCCCACACCGCCCGTTGCGCCGCCCACGCCGCTCCCCCCGACGGCCGAGGCCCCACCATTGCCGACGCCACCTGCGCCTCCGGTTGCGCCGGAAGCCGCATCGTCGTCACCCGTGTTCACGGGGGCTGCGCCGCAGCCGACGTAAAGCAGGCCAGAAACCACGGTGAGGGTGGGGGTCCAGCCCGAAAGAAGGGAGCGATAAGTCATGCTGAGCCTCAGCGCCCGAGTCTAGCCGCACCCCCAAACCGCGCCAGCCCCCGGCGCCGTGGCGGGTCGGCCCAGCCGCCCCGCCGACCGCCCTTGCCCCGGGCCCCGGCCGCAACCTGGGACCGGTTCCGCATTCCCGATTGACAGAGCTCCGGCTTGGGTCGCAACATGCCGCCCGCCTGCACGCCCAGAGCGCCGATCGGCGCGTGGAGCGGGTGGGACCCCCCGGGCGCGCCGGTGCGAACGGACGGCTGGAACGCGGCCGATCAAACGAGCCCGAACCGGCCATAGCCCACGCGGACCTTCCCGAAAACCCCAAGGTGAGAAAATGCTTCGATCGATTGTTTGGGTAACCGTGCTCGGCGGCCTGTGCGCGCTTTCGCTGACGACGGGCGCTTGCAAGAAGAGGGTGGACCCCGCGGCCGCCTCCACTCGCGAGCTGCCCGAGGGGCGCCCTTGCCCCAAGGAAACGGCGATGATCTCCGACGGTGAGTCGGCCAACAAGACCAACTTCGTCGAAGGGCGCGGCGGCTACTGGTACACGTTCCTCGACACCAAGGACAACGGCGGCTCGGACATCTGGCCGCTCTCCGGTGCGCTCGGCGGCACATTCGAGATGAGCCCTGGCGGCGCGAATGGCTCGGCCAACGCAGCGCGCATGAAGGGCAAGGTCGGCGGCGCCGACATCGTCTATGCCGGCATGGGCTTGAACTTCGTCGACCCGAAGGGCACCTACGACGCCTCGAAGTACAAGGGCATCTCGTTCTGGGCCAAAAAGGGCCCCGGATCCATCGGCACGGTGCGCATGAAGGTGCCCGACGTGCAGACCGACCCCGACGGCGGCATCTGCCACCAGTGCTTCAACGACCACGGCATGACCTTCGAGTTTACGAATGACTGGGTTCAGTACACGATCCCGTTCACGTCGATGAACCAGGAAGACTGGGGCCCGAAGGACTCGGGCATCGACCCGACGAAGCTCTACGGCATCCAGTGGCAGGTCAACGTGAAGGGTGCCGACTTCGACATCTGGGTGGACGACATTCAGTTCACCGGGTGCCAGTAGCCGGCGGAGATCGGCGCGAGCGGGCACACCCCCCGAGCGAGAGAACCGGCGGAACGGGTGCCGGTTGAAGGAAACCCATGCGATTTGGTCATTTCGATGACGCGGCCAAAGAGTACGTCATCACCACTCCGAAGACGCCTTACCCCTGGATCAACTACCTCGGGTCGGATCGCTTCTTCGGGCTGATTTCGCACCAGGGCGGCGGCTATTGCTTCTATCGCGACGCGCGCCTCCGGCGTCTGCTCCGCTTCCGCTACAACAACGTGCCGACCGACATGGGCGGTCGGATGTTCTACGTGCGGGAAGCCGACGGCGAGCTGTGGAACCCGACGTTTTCGCCCACGAAGACGGCCCTCGATTCCTTCGAGTGCCGGCACGGCCTCGGCTACACGCGCATCACGGGCAAGCGGAAGGCCCTGTCGGTGGAGCTGCTCGCGTTCGTGCCCGTCGATCACGACTGCGAGGTCGAGCGCGTCACGCTCAAGAACGAAGGCAGCACCCCGCGGCGCGTCACGCTGTTCTCGTTCCTGGAGTTCTGCCTCTGGAACGCGCAGGACGATCAGACCAACTTCCAGCGCAACCTCAACACCGCCGAGGTCGAGATCGACGGCAGCACCGTGTACCACAAGCACGAGTACAGGGAGCGCCGTAATCACTTCGCGTTTTATCACGTGAATCAGCCGATCCTCGGCTTCGACACCGATCGTGAATCGTTCCTCGGCCTCTACAACGGCTTTCACGAGCCGGACGTCGTGCTGGCGGGAAAGTCGAAGAACTCGGTCGCGAGCGGCTGGTCGCCGATCGCTTCGCACTCGCTCGACGTGACGCTCGCGCCCGGCGAGTCGAAGACGTTCGTGTTCTTGCTCGGCTACGTCGAGAACCCGAAGGACGACAAGTGGGAGAAGCCCGGCGTCATCAACAAGCAGCGCGCCAAGGCGCTGATGGCGGTGTTCGCGACGCCCGAGAAAGTCGACGCGGCGTTCGCGAAGCTCAAGGAGCGCTGGGGCAGCCTGCTCTCGAGCTACAAGCTGACCTCGAGCGACGACAAGCTCAACCGCATGGTGAACGTCTGGAACCCGTACCAGTGCATGGTGACGTTCAACATGTCGCGCAGCGCCTCGTACTTCGAGTCGGGCATCGGCCGCGGCATGGGCTTTCGCGACTCGAACCAGGACCTTTTGGGCTTCGTGCACCTCGTGCCGGAGCGCGCTCGCGAGCGCATCATCGACATCGCGTCGACGCAGTTTCCCGACGGCAGCGCGTACCACCAATACCAGCCGCTCACCAAGCGCGGCAACCACGAGGCGGGCAGCGGCTTCAACGACGACCCGCTGTGGCTCATCCTCGGCGTCGCCGCCTACGTGAAGGAAACGGGTGACTTCGCGATCCTCGACGAACAGGTTCCGTTCGACAACGACGAGAACAACCAGGCGTCGCTCTTCGAGCACCTCAAGCGCTCATTTTATCACGTCACGGAGAACCTCGGCCCGCATGGCCTGCCCCTCATCGGGCGCGCGGACTGGAACGACTGCTTGAACCTGAACTGCTTTTCGGAGACGCCCGACGAGCCGTATCAGACCACCGAGAACAAGAAGGGCCGCACGGCCGAGTCGGTGTTCATCGCCGGCATGTTCGTGCACATCGGCCCCGAGTACGTGGCGCTCGCCGAACGGCGCGGTCTCACCGACGAGGCGAAGCGCGCCAAGGAGCTCATCGCCAAGATGAGCGAGACGGTGCTTTCTCACGGTTGGGATGGCGACTGGTACCTGCGGGCGTACGACTTTTTCGGCAACAAGGTCGGCAGCAAGGAGTGCGCCGAGGGGCAGATCTTCATCGAGCCGCAGGGCTTCTGCTCGATGGCGGGCATCGGGCTCGAGAGCGGGCACGTCGAGAAGGCGCTCGATTCGGTCAAGGCGCGCCTCGACACGAAGTACGGCATCGTGCTCCAGCAGCCCGCCTACCAGACGTACCACCTCGAGCTCGGCGAGATCTCGAGCTACCCGCCCGGCTACAAGGAGAACGCCGGCATTTTCTGCCACAACAACCCCTGGGTCATCATCGCGGAGACGATGATCGGCCGGGGCGACCAGGCGTTCGACTACTACAAGAAGATCGCGCCCGCATACCTCGAGGAGATCAGCGAGGTCCATCGGACCGAGCCGTACGTTTACTCGCAGATGATCGCCGGGCGCGACGCCGTGCGCCACGGCGAGGCGAAAAACTCCTGGCTCACGGGCACGGCCGCCTGGAACTTCGTTGCCATCTCTCAGTACCTGCTCGGGGTGAAGCCAGAGTGGGACGGCCTGTCGGTCAAGCCCGTCATCGGCAAGGACCTCGCCGAGTTTTCCATCGAGCGGCGCTGCCGTGGCGCCACCTACAAGATCCGCGTCAAGAACCAGGGTCGCGGCGGCAAGGTCGCGCTCAAGGTTGACGGCAAGCCCGTCGTCGGTCACCTCGTGCCGTATGCTCCCGCGGGGAGCACGGTCGAGGTCGAGTGCGAGGCCTGAGCGCCCGCGCGACGAGAGTGTTCGAGCACCAGTCGATCGCACCGCTCGAGGTCGTGACCCTCGCGTGACAATCGGCGCGCGACGTGGCCGAGAGGCTGACTGGGCGGGTGGTCGTGGTGGCACTCGCGCGCTACGCTTGGAGACCTTCGTCAAAGGAGACTTCGCTTTGAGAACGTTCGGGACCCTCTGCTCGCTCCTTGTCCTCGCGGCCTCCGCCTGCAGCGCCCCGACCCACCACGGGGACGACGACGATTCGAGCGGGGGCTCCAGCGCCGGAACGGTCGGCAGCGGCGGGACGGGCGGCAGCGCTGGCTCGTCGGGCTCGAGCGGCGCCGCGGGGACGACGACCATGCCCATCCCTGGCGGGCCGCACCCGTTTCCGCAGAACGAGGTCCCGGGCGCGTGTCGGATCACGAGCGTGGCCAATGCTTCGGCCGCCGTCGCCTCGGCGTACACCTATTGGAAGGGGCAGTTCGTCGTCCCAGCGGGCGCGGCGCTGCGCGTGTCCAGGCTCACGAACAACGGCGATACCGTCTCCGAGGGCATCGCCTACGGCATGCTGCTCGCCGTGTACATGAACGACCGCCCGACGTTCGACGGAGTCTGGGCCTTCGCCAAGGCCCACCTCGACGGCTTCGGCCTCATGAACTGGCACCTGAACGCCGACGGATCGATCGCCAGCGATGGCACGGGCTCGGCGACGGACGCCGACGAGGACATGGCGTGGTCGCTCATCATGGCGTCGGCGCAGTGGCAGTCGGGCACGTACCTCGACGACGCCAAGAAGATCATCAACGCCATGTACACCTACGAGATCGGCCCTGACGGCTTGCTCGTGCCGGGTGACAACTGGGGCAAAGGGAGCAACCGCACGTTCCCGGATTATTTTTCGCCCGCCTATTTCCGCGTCTTTGCCGATGTCACGGGGAACAGCACCTGGCGCACGACGATCATCGATCGCAACTACGCCATTCTCAAGGACGTAAGCGGCACCTACGGCCTCGTGCCCGACAGCACGACGACCACCTACCAGCACATGGGCGGCTACGGCTACGACGCCTGCCGCACGCCCTGGCGCATCGCCATGGACTACTGCTTCAACGGCGAGCCGCGCGCGCTCGAGTATTTGAACCTGATCGCGCCCTTCTTCGACAGCCAGGGCGTAGCGAACATCGGTGACGGCTACTCGCTCGATGGGCAGAAGACGTCGACCTTCGGCAACATGGCTTTCATCGGCCCCGCCGGGGTCGCCGGCATGGCCGCTGGCTCGCAGAAGCTCCTCGACGACGCCTTCACCTACGGCGCCACGGGCACGGGCGGCAACAATCAGTATTACCAGCAGTCACTTCGCGCCATCACCATGCTGATGATGTCGGGCAACCTGCTCGACTACACCAAGCCCTGACCCAGCACCGAGGAGCGCACAAAATGCAGCGCGGCGGCCCCGGGGTAGAGCCGCCGCGCTGACTGGCCCGGCGGTGACGCCAGGCGCTTTCGGGTCGCGTGCCTACTGCTTCAGGAACGTGAGCTTCTTGATGCAAAAGCTGTAGGCGCCGCGCGACGTGCTCGTCCCGGGGACGGCGGGCACGTGGAACTGCACGCCCAACATGCGCGCCTTGTCGAAGACGTAGTTGGTGCGCGGGGGCTTGATGTCCGTCCAGAGCACGCGGTTCACGCCCATCGCGACCGGCGATGCGGGATACGAGCTCGTGGCGCCCCAGTACGGCGCCCCGTCGGGATGATCGTCGGTGATCGAGCCGGGCGGCAGGTTGACCATCGCGGCTTCCGTGTCCGTGAGCCGCATGGGGATCTCGACGCGCAGGCCGGGGAGCGGCACGTTGTCGATCTCGAAGGAGATGCCGATCACGCCCTGTGCCGCGGGATCCCAGGTGTTCTTCGCACCGCCATCCTCGCCCTTGTCGGCGTTGACGTCGAGGCCGATGCCGGCGCCCCACATGTTCGAATAGTCGTCCATGGGGCAGCCCGAGGTGTTGAGGCCCGCGGGGCAGTCGAGGATGATCGCCGTTTCGCCAGCCGTGCACATGTCGCCGTTCACGTTGGGAAAGGCCAGGGCGAGTGGATCGGGCATCGTGATCGTCGAGCACTCCGTGGGCGAGTGCATCCCGATGTGGATGCACTTCGCGTCGCTCGGGCCGGTGCCATATTGATCGCCGTACGGGTACCAGGCGCCCTGGATGCCGATGGTGTTCCAGGCGGCCTCGCGATCGACCCAACCGGTGCTGTCGGGCATGACTTGCACGTCGCCGGTCGCGCTGGTGCCGGCGGTGCCGCCGGTGCCGGCGCTCGCGTCGTCGTCGGAGCTTGCGTCGCTGGAGCAGCCGGCCGCAACCGAGAGGGTTGCGACGCAGAACGAAAGGAGGAATTGCTTCAATACACTCTGCATGGGGGAAACCTCACAGGGGTCGGGAGCCTGTTCTGGGCTAGTTAAAGCAAGCAGCGCCGAGCCGTGGCTCGGTGCCCGGCGACGCCGTGAAGTATCCGCGGCGCTCCCGGGATCGTCAAGCTGGAGCTCCCTTTCGGACCGGCTGAAATCAGCCGAGAATCGGCGATATCCGGCTCCCCGGCCGTCCCGTCGGCCGTGCCGACGCAGGGCGTCACGGGGTCGCCTCCGGGAGGACTGCCGCGAGCGCGTACACGAGGGCCCCACTCCAGTTGATGGCGACTTCGTTGCTGCGAAAATCGTTGAAGTCGTCCTTCCAGGTCGTGGCCGTGAGCGGCGTGCTCGCGTCCGACGGGCCACCGACGAGCAGCCCGGGCCAGGGAGGCGTGACGCCGTCGGCGATGGAGGGGCGGTGGTGGGGGGACTGCGGCGCGCCCTGACCTACACCCGTCACGAACGAGCGACCGTAGTAGTTGCGGCCGAAGAGGTGATCGAGCTGGTAGCCCGCAGGGATGCGGTACTTCGTGTCGCCCGACAGGCGCTCGGCGAGCACGAAGGTCATGAGCGTGCGCGCGATCACGCCGTTGATACCCCAGTAGTACACGGTGCCGATGTCACGGCCGTAGCCGTGCGTGTCGGCGGTCGTCGCCATTTGCGCCGCGCTCGCGATCAAGGCCGTCTCGAGCTGCGAGCGACGCTCCTCGTCGCGGCCCTCGCGCTCGGAGCCGAGGTACGCGTAGATGCCGAGATTTTGCACGTCGCTCCAGTCCCAGTCGGAGCGGATGTACTGATTCTTCGAGGCGGTCTCGAAGCTCGCTAGTGCTTCGGTGTCTCCGGTCGTGTCCCAGATTTCGGCGGCCGCCCACAGGCGGTCGTCGGCATCGGTCGTCACGTAGGAGCCCGTGTATTGCGCCGACGTCGGCGCCTGCGGCTCGGGGTTCTCGAGCAGGTAGCTCCACGCCGCGACGGCGGCGTCCTCCGCGCGCTTTGCGAAATCGGAATCGTAGGGCTCGAAGATGCGGGCGGCGTGTGCAGCGACCGCCGCGAAGTCCGCCGTGGCGGGCGTGCTGATGGGCGCAAGCTTGCGATCGCCGGTCGTCTGCTCCGGCATGGTCGTGAGCGGATCGAACGGTTGGTTGCGCGACGTGCACGTCTCGCAGAAGTTCGTCTCGCGATCGTAGACGCCGCCCGTCTCGGAGTCCTGCATGGCGAGCAGCCACTCGAGCTGATAGCGGCATTCGTCCAGAAAATCCGGCAGATCGTTGTCGCTTTCGGGAATGTCGAGCGTGAGGGGCTCGAGTTTTTCCTGAAAATGGTCCCAGGCGAAGAGCAGCATCGCGAGGGAAAAGCTGCCGTTGACCGTGTATTTCCCGTAGTCGCCCGCGTCGTGCCAGCCGCCCGGCGCCTCGTCGCTCATGTGGCACTCGGCGTGGCTGAAGTGCACGCCTTCCCACTCGAGCGAGACCGCCGAGCCGCAGCGGAAACCGTAGAAGCCGAGCATGGCGGCGCGGAACGGCTCGACGAACACGTCGCTTGCGATCGTGAACGTCGGCGAGCGCCCTACGCCGTCAACGGCGACGAAATACGAGCCAGGCTGCGTGAGGTCGCTGAAGTCGGCGACGTGGAGCGTCTCGCCCGTGTCGCTCGCGTCGACCTCGGGCCCCGCCGTGCCCTGGAACGCGACGGATTTGTCGCCGGAGCGCACCACGAGAAAATCGAGGTTGTCGCCGACGTAGCTTGCTCGCTTGCCGGCGTCGGGCAAAAAGCCGACGGTCGTCGTGCGGATCGTGACGGCGTTCGTGCCGGTGATCTTGCAGGAGCCGTCGGGGTTCACGCCCGTTGGACAACGCGTGTCGGCGGTATCACAGGCGAAGAGCAAGACGGCGGACGCGGCAAGGAAAGGGCGCAACATGGAACCGGTTCCGGATCACTAGATCCCAAGAGGCCGACTGGCAACCTCCGCGAAGCATATTTTACGCGCGGTGGAGATTCCCGCCAGCAGCGGCAGGGTTGACGGAGGCTCGCAGCGAGAATCGTCCCGTGGCACCGGTGCGAGGCCGCAGGCATCTCGCGTGGCGTGAGAGTGGATGGGCGCCGCGAGCCGCGGGGCCGCTCCGTGCGCGGATGGCTGGCAGGCCCGCGGGCGGCAACCGGGGCCCGCGCGGCGGGGCACCGCTCGGCACCACGAGGGGCCGCCGGCGGGCGCTGACCCCCGCACGGGGAGCAACGGAGCGAGGTGGGGCGGGTCCGGCGGAGCGGAGCACCCCGCCCGGCTCACCACCACATCGTGGCTTCAATCTTCACGACGTTCTCGTCGGGACGCTTGACGCTCGTGGCGCGCTCGCCATCCTGGTCAGTCGTGTTGGTCCCGAAGCCGTCGAACGGCACGGGCGAGGGAGGTGGCTGCGTGCAGCGGTACTGCGACAGTGGGTCGGGGTTCGGCATGGTGCCGCCGCCGGCGGCGGGGAGCTGGAGCGGGTCGCACACACGCTGATCGTAAAAGTAGTGCGAGTAGCCGAGCGTGATGCGTTCGTGCGTCACCCACTGCGACTTGAACTGGAGCCGCGGCGACAGGATCGCAAACGACTGCTCGGGAATGTGGCTGTTCGGCACGACGCGGTCGAAGCGCACGCCGGGCGAGAGCCACGGGAACACCTGGACGGTCACGTCGGCGCCGAACTTCGACTTCGTCACCTTGTAACCCTGGGGCGCATCCGCGAGCATGCCGCTCTTGCGCGAGACCTTCGTCGTGTCACGCGACTCGCTGTTGACGAACGCCAGAAGGCCGTAAAGCTTGAGGATCGCGTCGAAGCCCCGACCCCAGAAGCGCTGCCCGCCCGAGAACTGCTGCTGGAAGTTCGTGAGACTAAACTCGTAGTGGGCGTGGAGGGCGTTGATCGAGCCATTGCCGTCGCTGCAGCCGTTCATGTCGAGCGGCTGCCAGTTCTGAGGAGCGCCGGCGGGGACTGGTTGCACCACGGAGGGTGGCGTCGACAGGCAGTTCGGGCTGTCGAGGTAGTTCGCGGCGACACCGAGCTCGAACTCTCCGCCGCCTGAAGCGTGGAGCACCTCGATGGCCCGCGAGACGTTGAGCGCGTAGTCGGACCCGACGTGCGAGTAGGCGCCGTAGATGTAGCCGAACGCGCCCAGCTCGGCGCGTGCCTCGACGCCCGTGACCCACAGTTTGCCATTGGGCAAGCCGTTGCGTGGCGCTGCCTTCGCACCCGTAGAAACGGAATTGGCGTCGCCCGTATTTCGGAACTCTTCCTGACTCCAGCTCATCAGGTAGTGGGCTCCGAACTCGAGGTCCTTGCCCTGCTTCAAGCCCACGTGCTCGTGATGGAGCAGCGTGTAGTGGGCGTTGTTGTACGGGTTCGGATCCGGCTCTTTCGTGCCGAAGCCTTGCTCGAGATAGAGTGTCCAGGCGGGCGTGATGTCGTAGTCGACGTGAAACGTCTCGCCCATGACGTGCGTGCGGCCGAACATGTACATGTCGTACTCGCCCGCGTCGTAGCGACCCGACATGCCGTAGCGATCCACGATGGCGCCGGCTTTCGCCCAGATGCGCACGTTCTCGTAGCCGAGATCGGGAGTGAGCAGCACGTACGCCTGCGAGATGCCCCACTGGGCCTCGGTGTAGCTGAAGCTCGCCTCGGTGAGATTGTACGAGCCGAAGCCGAGCACGCCCGTCGCCCAGTTGTTGCCGAAGCTGAAGAAGCCTTCGGCCCACGTGCGCATGTTGTGCGCCGTGGACTGAAAGCTCAGATACTGGTCATCGGGGATCACGGCCTCGTGGAAGGTCGTCGGGCTGCGGCCGGCGACACCGAAGCCGTTCGTGTCCTCGGCCAGCCGCTTGTTGATGCCCAGGCGCATCGGGGCGCGGAGGTAGCCGTGGTAGTCGAACTTCCAGGCGCCTTCGTCTTCGCTCTCCTGTCCTCGACGAGCGACCTGCGGTGGCGGAGCGTCCTTCGGCGCTTCGGCGGTCGCCGCGCCGTCGGACGTTGCTGCGGCGGTGGGACCCGCGGCCGTGAGCTCGGCGCCGGCGGCGGTGGAGGAGGTCGCGAGAGCAGGGCCCGGCTCGGCCGTCTCGGAAGGTGGCGCTTCCGAAGGCGGTGAGGCCGGCGCCGCGGGGGCAGGCTCCGCGGGAGCCGGGCTTGGCGTCGCCGGTTCGGTAGGCTTCGCCGGTTCGGGGCCCTGCGCCTGGGCATGGGCAACGTTGGGTAGAAGCAGCAAGAGGCCGGAGAAGAGGATCCTACGCATGGGCTCTACGAGGGTTCGGAGCCGGATTGCCCGGGGCAAGCACGCCCTCGGCGTCCGGCGTGTTTCAACGCGCGGCCACTCATAGCAGGGTGTGCCGAAATTCGGAAGCCCGAAACTGGAATCGGTTCCAGGTTTCGGAACGGCTGGGCCCCGCCTGCGAGGGGTGGGATACTGGCGGGAGGAACTCCCCATGTGCCGATTGTTCGGGTTTCGGAGCGTCATCGCGAGCCGGGTTCATCGCTCGCTGCTCGACGCCGAAAATGCCCTCGGCATCCAGAGTAACGACCATCCGGACGGCTGGGGAGTCGCCTTCTACGTTGACGGCACCCCGCACCTCACGCGAAGCCCGCTCACGGCCCTCGGTGACACGCTGTTCCACCGGTTGAGCGGGGTGGTCGCCTCGCAGACGGTGCTCGCGCACGTGCGAAAAGCCACGCAGGGGGCGAAGACCGTCCTCAATTGCCACCCCTTCCAATACGGGCGCTGGGTGTTCGCCCACAACGGCGACATCCCGTCGTTTTCGGCCCGGCGCGACGCCATGGTCGCCGAGATCGCGCCCGAGCTCGCGCGCTTCATCCTCGGCGAGACGGACAGTGAGATCGTTTTTTTCCTGTTCCTAACTCAGCTCGCCCGCCGCGGCCCGCTTTCGGAGCGCTTCGAGCTCGGGGACGTGACCTGGGCGCTCAGAACGGCCGTCGAGCGCGTGCGCGCCCTCTGCGACCGCGAGGGCGAGCCGACATCGCTGCTCACGTTGATGGTGACCGACGGCGAGCTGCTCGTCGCGACGCAGGGCGGCAAGGATCTGTTTTTCTCGACCCACAAGCACCGCTGTTCCGACCGTGATCACTGTCCGAGCCTCTCCGCAGTGTGCGAGGCCCCCACGACGACGGGTGACGTGAATCACTTCATCGTCTCGAGCGAGCCGCTGTCCGGCGAGAACGTCTGGCAGCCCTTCGCCCCCGGCGAAATCATCGGAGTCGACCGAAACCTGCGCGTCCACCGAGCCCACGTCGAACGCCACGCGTTGCCAGTTTTGCTAACGGCGTAGCGCGTAGACTTTTACTATCTGCTCCGCTCCAGGAGGGACGCGGGCAATATTTGACTCGGCCTGCCCGTCGCCACGATCCAGAGCTGGTGCGCGGCGCGAGTGGCAGCGATATGCAGGAGGTGGCGCGCCTCGTCGTTGACGGGATACACGCCGTCGTTCACGTTGACCAGGATCACGTAGTCGAACTCGAGGCCCTTGACCTGCCGCACGTCCGTTACGTCGATGCCGGGTTTGAAGGAGAAGTCCTGCTCGGCGACGCGGCGTGCGTGGTGGAGCTCCGCGCGGCGGAGCGCCTCGTAGTAAACGTCCGCCTGCTCGGGGAAGCGTGCAATCACCGCCACCGAAGCGGCCGGCTCGCGCTGACCGAGATCACGCAGGCCTTCGGTGAGGAACGCCACGGCGTCGCCGGCGTGGGCGAGCTGGAACAGCTCGACGGGGGCCCCGACGCGCGTCGCCTTGGGCGCGTCAGCGGACGCGAGCGGGCCCAGAACCTCGCGGGAAAACTCGATAATTTCGTGCGTCGAGCGGTAGCTCAGCTTCAGCGGCTCGACGGCCACGTGCGAGAAGCCGAGCTCGCCGAGCACGGTGGAAAAATCGGTAAAACCGTTGTCGAGCAGCATGCGCTGCTGGGCGTCGCCTGCGAGCGTGACGCTCTTCTGGGGGCTCGCGGTCCCGAGCACGACCGCGAGCTCGACGGGGCTGAGGTCCTGAGCTTCGTCCACGAGCACGTGCTCGTAGACGATCGGCTCGCGCGTGGCACCGCGGGTGAGCGGGCCCCGAAGCACCTGATGCAGGAGCAGGAAGAGCGCGTCGTCCTCGACGTCGAGGTACGCCCGCTCCGTGAGCTCGGCGCCGTCGGCGCCCGCGCGGATCTCGATCTCGCCGTCGTCCTCCTCCCCCGTGAACCCCTCGGCGTCGTCACTGGCGTCGCGAGGGCGGCCGCCGGTGCGGCCGCCGGGGCGGCCCGCGTGCGTCGCTTCGACCTCGTTTTGCACCTCGGTGGCACGGGCCACGCACCAGGCGTGCGCGCGGTCCAGCTCGCCCTTGGAGAAGGCGCCGGGCGCCGCGGCGTCGAACGCGCGGCCGAGCGCTCCGCGATCGGAGAACAGCTCCGCCCAGGCGCCGAGCACGTCGCGCGCGGCGCTGAGGGCGCGCCCGCCGATGCGCTCGAGCGAGACGCGGCCGTTCGTGGAGAGCGCTCGCCCGGGGTCGCCCTGTGCGAGCCCCACGAGCGCGTGGAGCCGGTGGGCGAGGGGACGACCAGCGCCCTTTCGGAACGTGTCGATGATGCGCTCGCCGGCCTCGCCATCGCGCGCGAGGGCCGCGCGAAGGTCCGCCTCGATCGCGTTGGCCCGCTCCGCGACGAGGCTCTCGACCATGCCGAGCACGACGGGGTGCTTCTTGAGGCGGGTGACGGTGCTCGGTGTGTCCTCGTGGTACCCGGTCGGCAGGCGCGGGTAGAGCGCTTGGCGCACCCGGCTCGCCCAGTGGCTGTAGGTGCGGATCGTGACGCCGGCGACGCCGAGCGCGGGCAGCACCTTGTCGATGTAGCGGGCAAGAGCATCGTTGAAGACGATGATCAGCATGCGATCGGGACGGAAGCGGCGCGGATCGCGGAACGCGAGGTAGGCGAGTCGGTGCAGCGCGATCGTGGTCTTGCCGCTGCCCGCGCCGCCCTGGATCACGCAAAGCCCCGAGTCGGAGCGTGTGATGAGCTCGAACTGTCGCGGATCGATGAGAGCGGTGATTTCCTTGAGGTGCCGGTCGTCGCCGCCTTCGGTGCCCGTCCCGAGGCGGCCGGGGCGGTGATGCTGCTCGGCGCGGATGGCGCTGCCTGCGCCGCCGGCGAGCTGGCTCGCCTGGCCGTCGAGGCGGCGGAACGCGCCGTTCGAGCCGCGCAGGAAGGTGCCCTGCGGCGAGCCGATGCGGCGAAGCACGCCATCGGTGATGCCGACGCTGCGGCGCACTTTTACCTCCCCCGAGATTTCACGCCCCCCGAACTCCTCATCGTACTCCTCGCCCTCCTCGTAGCGATAGTACAGGCGGCTCACGGGAGCGTCGCGCCAGTCGACGATGCGCACGTTGCTCTTCGTATCGAGATGAGTGGCACGTCCGATCAGGATCTCGCGCTGCCGCTCGCCCTCCGCGAGGACGAGGCGCCCGAAGTAGGGGGAGCGCACGTTGACGGGCACTTCCTCGATCTCGCGCAGCCGGCTCGCGAGCGCCTGAACGCGCTCCATTTCCTGGACGAGAGGTGGCAGGTCCTCCGTGCGCGCCGCCCCGATCTGGTCGCGCAGGTCGAGCAGCCGGGCGTCGTATTCGGCCGCGTCGGCGCGAGGCGTGCGCTGCGAGCGGACGGACAGGGCCTGCCCCACGCGCTCGAGACAGTCTTCCTCCTCGCCCACGATGCGTTCGAGCTCGGGGTCCTCGAGAACGTGCGCTGCGTCTTGGGCCATCGGGGTCGCCTCGCCTAGCACGCGGCCAGGAGCACGCTACCATCTCGGGCGGTTCCGGCCATGCGCGCCATCGTCCTCGAGCGTCCGAAGGGCCCGCTCCGCGAAACGGAGCTCGCCGAGCCGCGCCCCGGCCCCGACGAGGTGCGGCTCCGGGTCCTGGTCTGCGGCGTCTGTCGCACCGATCTGCACGTCCTCGACGGCGAGCTCGAGCACCCGAAGATCCCGCTCGTGCTCGGCCACCAGATCGTCGGGCAGGTGGAGGCGTTGGGCGAACGGGTCGCGGGCATCGAGGTCGGGGACCGCGTGGGCGTGCCTTGGCTCGGTTGGGCCTGTGGAACGTGCCGGTTCTGTCGGAGCGGACGCGAAAACCTCTGCGAAACAGCGAAGTTTACCGGGTACGACCTCGACGGCGGATTTGCGGAGCACGCCGTGGTTTGCGCGGCGTTCGCGCTGCCGATCCCGGCGGGCTATCCGGACGAGCAGGCGGCGCCGCTGCTGTGCGCCGGGCTCATCGGCCATCGGGCGCTTCAACGGACGGGCGACGCCGGGCGACTGGGGCTCTACGGTTTCGGCGCGTCGGCGCACATCGTGGCCCAGGTGGCGCGGTTCCAGGGACGCCGCGTGTTCGCGTTCACGCGTCCCGGCGACACGGCCGCACAGGCCTTCGCTCGTCGGCTCGGCTGCGAGTGGGCAGGGGGGTCCGACGAGGGCCCGCCCGAGCCCCTGGATGGCGCCATCATCTTCGCGGCGGTCGGGGAGCTCGTGCCGCGGGCGCTCGCCGCCGTGGACCGCGGGGGTCGCGTGGTCTGCGCCGGCATCCACATGAGCGACATCCCGAGCTTTCCCTACGAGCTTCTGTGGGGCGAGCGGAGCGTCGCTTCCGTCGCGAACCTCACGCGCGCCGATGGACTTGCCTTCTTGGCCATCGCGCCGAAAGTCCCCGTGAAGACCGAGGTCACGAGCTACTCGCTGTCGGAAACCCCACGCGCTCTCGAAGATCTGCGGCGCGGCGCCTTCACCGGAGCCGCCGTCGTTAGAGTCGCCGGCCCGCGCTGATCGCGAGCCGTTCCGCCAAAATCCCCCAATTCGGGACTAGGGCGCGGCCTCTCGCGGTGCGGTCGTCGCAGCGATGAAGGGTCCGAGCCGCTCGATCACGCCGTCGGGGACGCCGTGCCCGCCGTTCCACTCGATCCATTCCACGGCAAGCCCCGCCTCACGCAGCATGTCACGCAGGTACTCGCCGCCCGCGAAGGGGAGCACCGGATTGGCGCGCCCGTGGCTCTGCAAGACGGGAAGACCCGCTCGCGCAGGCGCGAGCGCCCGCCATTCCGGCACCGAAACGGGCGCCGCGCTCATCATGACCAGGCCGGCGGGTGCCCGCTCGGCGCGTAGCGCCACGTCGCAGGCGAGCATGGCGCCCTGGGAGAACCCGCCTAGCACCACACGTTCCACGGGCGTCCCGAGCTCCTGCTCGACGGCAGTGAGTAGGCCCATCATCTTGTCGCGCGCCTCATCGAGGCCCGGCGGCGTCTCGCGAGCGAGCTCGACCGCGCGGCCTTCTCGGATGGCGCTTTGCAGGCCTGGGATGTCGATGAGCCACCAGGCGCGCGGCATGAGCTCCTCGGGTGCGTTCGGCTCGAGCGCGATGGGTGCGGCGGGAAACACGAAGCGCACTTCCCGTGGCACGACGATGCCGCGATGCAGCCCCACGAGATCGGCGCCCGGCGCGCCGAAGCCGTGAAGGAGCACGACGACCGGCCCGTCACCACCCCCCTCGCGATCCACCCCTCCAGCGATCCTCACGGTTAGCTCGCCGAGCTTCTGCACGCGCATGGCCGGGCGAGGTTAGCAAACCCCGGCGTCCGTCGCACCCGCTCGGGCGCGGCGATTTGCCTCCCACTCCCGAGAAGAGCTGTGGTTTGCTCCGTGCCCCGATGAGCGTCCCGATTGCTTCCTTGGTGGTTCCACTCGTGGAGACGCTGGCGTCGTACCTGCGCCGGCATCCCGAGGAGCTGCTGCGGGCCGCGCGCAATGCCGTCGGGTTGCGCTTCGGTGTGCCCATCGCGGCGCTGCGCTGGGGTGCGGGCAGACTGAGCGGCAAGAAAGCGCCCCGCGACATCGAAATCTCTGCCGTCCCGCCCGGGATCCGCGCTTCCGCGACCATCGATCTGATGGGAACGACGGTGCGCGCCAAGGCGACGGTCTTCGTCAAGGACGTGCGCTTCGGACCCGACACCCTGCGCGTCGAGCTCAAGCTCGCGGACGTGTCGCTGCGCGTGCTCGACGAAACCCAGGAAACACCGGTGGCGGCGCTCTTGAGGTCGGGCGCGCTCGATCTCAGCAAGCCCGGCAACCTCGCCGCCTACATGCCGAAGCGCCCCGCCTTGCTCGTCGAGGCTCGCGACGACCGCGTGGTGCTCGACCTCATGAAACACCCCAGGATCGCCAAAGACGAGCGGCTGCAGCGCGCGTTGTCGCTGGTCTTGCCGATCATCACCGTGGGCGCGATCGAGACCGACCCCGAGCACCTCGACGTGAAGCTTCAGGCGTTGCCCGACGGCCTGCCCGAGGTGCTGGCGGGGTTTCGCCGCGCTCTCGGTCTCGCGTGACGCGGCCCGTGAGGCCCCCTCCCCAGGCCCTCGCGAACTACCACTGCGTGGTGGGTGAAAATCCCCGCTGGCACGCCGAGGAGCAGCGGCTCTACTGGCTCGACATCGAGACCGGTCGTCTTTTCCGCCTCGACCACGCGACGCTCGAGCACGAATGCTTTTACAGGGGCCCGGTCGTCGGCGGGTTCACGTTCCAGGCCGACGGCTCGCTGTTGCTGTTCGAAGCCGACCGCATGGTTTCGCTCTCGCCCGAGGGCGAGCGGCGTGTGCTCCTCGAGGGCATCGACCAGGACATGGCCCGCTTCAACGATTGCCTGGCCGATCCAGAAGGCCGCGTCTTCGTTGGCAGCATCGGCAAGACGAGCGAGAGCGGAGGGCTTTACCGGGTCGATCGTGACGGCAGCGTGCACTGCCTGTTCAAGGGCACGGGTTGCGCCAACGGCATGGGCTTTGCGCACGATTATTCGCGCTTCTACTTCACGTGCAGCACCACGAAGACCATCGATCGCTTCGACTACGACCGCGCGACGGGCGCCCTCGCCAACCGCATGCGCTTTTACACGGCGTCCGACGGCGAGGGCACGCCGGACGGCCTGTCGATCGACGCCGAAGATTGCCTCTGGAGTGCCCGCTGGGGCGCCTCGAGCGTGCTTCGGATCGACCCGGACGGGCGAGTGCTCGAGCGCCTGGTGTTCCCCGTGACGCGCGTCTCGGCAGCGGCCTTCGGAGGGCCCGAGCTCGACGTGCTCTACGCCACGACCGCCGGAGGCGTCGAGGGCGCCGCCACGCCCGACGGGACGCTCTACCGCATGGCGCTCGGCATCCGGGGTCGCCCCGAGCTGCGCTCGGCCGTCGGGCTCTGACGCGGTCGGCTATTCGCCCGGCGTGGGGGCAGGTGGCGGCCCCGACGAGACCAGGAGCTTTAGCTTGCCCTTGGGCTCAGGCTTGTGGTCCCACCACGCCTTCAGACGCTGGATGCTGAACGGCCGCGAGTAGACGAAGAGCACGACGAGCGACAGCGCGAAGAACAGGTACGACTGCGCGTTGTACCGGTCGTTGACCCAATAGTAGCCGTTCGGCGCGTAGAGCAGGATCTGGCTCACGCCGCTCGCGACCAAAAGCGGTGGGCCGATCTGCCGGCGCGCGATCACGAGCGCTCCGACCACCATCCAGAACGAATAGTAGTAGCAAGTGACGTTCGTGAGGCAGACCACCATCGGCGCGCTGAGCGCGAGACCGACCCAAAGGAGCTTGGTCCGGCGCAGCGCCCACGCCGTCCATGCGGCAATGATTGCGATGATGCCGAAGAATACGGGCTTCATCTGCTGGAAGCGGTCGAGGCGCCCTTGCTTCCAGCCCTCGAACGGATCGTCGAGGTTGTCGTCGCGCGTGAAGCGCATGCGACCCGCCCAGTTGTGCTCGACCATGGTCTCGAGACCCATGGTGTTGGTCAGTGGGGTCCGCTGGTGGGTCTTCAGCGTGTGCTCGTAGAAGTCCTTGTAGGCTTCCGTCCCGCCCGTGACGACGATGCTCGCTGGGACGAGCGTCGCCAGGCACACGACGCACCCGCCGATGAAGCGCCGGTGATCGACGTGGAGGTAGTCGAGCAGCGTCTTCGGTGGGTTGCCGGCGCGGGCCTGCCGGATCTTCTCGATCAGGTGAAAGCCCACGATGATCGCGACGCCGAAAATGAAGAGACCCGGGAAGATGCGGAGCAACGCCGACCAGGTGAGCGCGAACCCCGCCATGAAGAACTTTCGCTTCCGGAGCAGACAGAGAGACGCGACCAGAAGGAAGATCCAGTCCTGTCTGAGGAACGCTCCTCCGGTCCAGTAGAAGTTTGCGGGCGCATTACAGCCCCAGAACACCGTGGCGACCGCCATCGCCCTCCAGCCGAACGCCCAGCCGAACATCAGCACGCAGCCGAGGTGGAAGAAGATGTCGATGAAGGCGAGGGCCTTGAAATACCCGTCGCCCGCTGGACCGAAGCTGCCGAAGAACTTGCCGGTCATCGTCCAGACTGGCGGCGGGTTGTACCCGTGGTCCTTCTGCATGCCCTCCCAATAGCTGCCGGCGGCTGAGTGGTAGAACCAGTCGACGTCCTTCTTGAACGCCTCCCAGCGTGCGGGGGTGAAGTGGCGCTTGCACTGATCGGGGTCGCTGACGATGTACGTCGCCTCGACCGGCTTGATGAGGTTGACGCGGAGGTCTCTGACCTCGCGCTTGCGGACGCTCGCGCCGCGGCCAAGCTCGATCTCGGCGATCATCGTGCACTCGTAGAGCCGGAGATAGCCGAGCTCCTTCGAGAACTTCGAGCCTAGGTAGTAATGATAAAACTCGTGCCGGTGGTAGTACTGGTCGTAGCGGACGTTCGGATTGAAAAAGTCGAAGTAGACGAGGAACGCGAGCGCCGTCATCACGTACGCGATGCGGCGGCGGAAGCGCAGGCTGAGCTTCTCGCGTAGCCGGCGGGCGCGGATCTCGTAGATGAGGAACAGCGCCCCCGACATCGTCAGGAAGATGCGCAGGCCCTTCATGGCCCGTTCCCAGTTGTCCTTCTCGAACCAGGGACCCTCCCAGCGCTCGTAAAGGAAAAAATCGGAGCCGAGCCCCAGCGAGTGCAGGTGCGCGGCGGCAAGCGCCATCAAGTGCTCGATCATCAGGCTGATTCCTCAGGCGAGGTGGGCCGTCGCCCCACGCGACGGAGGTTTTTCCAGCAGATTGGCCCGAATGTCCAGTCCCAACAGGCGACGCCCGCACTTTGGGCACCCGCGTCACAAAGTAAGACGAGCCGGGCGGCAACCTGGCCGCCCGGCTCGCGGTGTAGCCCCGACACACCCGGAGGGTGGGGGCCGGCTACGAGCTTTGCCGTGTGCAGAGCGTCAGCAGCCGATACCTCAGGCTCGCGCCGTAGGCGCGGGGTCCGAGGCTAGAGGGTTACCTCCGGGCAAGGGGTACAACATCTATGCATTGTGCACTGACCTCCTCCGGCCTTGGCCGGACGCCCCGGAGCAACGGCAGAGCGAGAGACGCCCAAACCGATTTCCGAGCGCTCCATCGCCACCGTTCTCGATGGGGGCGCTTCCGAAAGGAAGCCGCGGAGTCGCGGCTTCATCCCTGATGCACCACTCGAGGGTAACCCCCCGACGGACCGGCCCGGGAACCAAGGTTCCATGCTGCACGTTGGTTCAGACATAGCACGCAAACCGCGTGGTCGCACAGCAAAACCCACGAGCGCGCCGTCCCATTCCACCGCGTGTTGGCCGCTTTTCTCCGCGCCCGATTCGGCCGCTCGGCCCACCCGGGCGGCTCCCTCGACCGGTCCCCGCGCTCTGCTCTCGCCACGTGCCGCCCGCGTGGCGCGCTCTGTTATTCGCTCGAGCTTCGTTCTGCGCTCATCTGGTACTCGATGTCGCAGGGCAGTCGGGCAGGGGCATCGGGCGTGAGTAGCCAGCTTTCGCAGCTCGCGGCGTCGAGCGCACGATAGGAAAACGTGAGCGAGCCCTCGAAGCTTTCGACGTTGACGCCTTCGTTGGAGAGCTTGCCGCTCGCATGGTCGTCGCGGCGCACGGTGCAGTCGGGGTCGCCACCCGCCTCGGGCGGAATGGGGACCTGGACGCCGCTCTCGAAGCTGAAGGATCGACCGTCACGCTCGATGCTGCCGACGATGGCCTCGCGCCCGTTCAACCAATAAAGGTCGTTCTCGAAGCGCGAGAGCTTGACCTGGAAGCGCCACGCATCGCTCGCGCCGAGTATGCCGTCGCCGCAGGTCGAGCGCTCGAGCTTGGCCGACACGTCGTACGTCCCGAGCAGGTCACCGGGGACCTTCGCATCGTCGACTTTGCCCCAGTTCAGGCAACCGCTCGCCCCGAGAGCGAGCACGAGGAGCGGCGAGTAGGCGGAGCGCACCACCGCCTGGCCGCTATCAGCCCCGACAATTCGGGGCCAACTTCCGGGCTCAGCCTTCGGCGGCGGGCTCGGCGGGCTGCTGCTTGCGATCCATGGCTTGCTGGAGGCCGATGCGCAGGCGCTTGCGCCGCTTCAGGCGCTTGCCCTTGAGCGGGGTAGCGAGCCATTCGTGTCGCCGTCGAACGTTCCAAATCGCGCGATTCGCCATGGGGCCGGCGGTCTTTAGCCGAAGAGCGCGGGTCCCGCAAGCCGGGGGGCGGGAAATGGGCCGAAGCATGGGCCTTGCCCCTCCGTTCCGGTAGCCTAGAACACCCCCAAAGACCTGGGTCCCCGATGCACGTCACGATGATCAAGAAGGAGCTTCTGGACGGTAGCCCGTGCCAAAAGTGCGCTCAGGCAGAAGCCCTGCTCCGCCGCCGCGGCCTCTGGCAGCTCATCGACGAGGTCGTCCTTGCCCGCGAGGCGGACCCCGAATCGCCCGGCATGGCGCTCGCCCGCTCGCGGGGTGTGATGCTCGCGCCCTTTTTCATCGTGCGGGACGATCGCCGCGAGGAGCTTTTCACGAGCGTGCTCGAGCTGATTTCGCATCGGCTCGCGCCTGCCGCCGCCTCGGGTCCTTTGCCCGCGACGAGCGGCGCCCCAGGCGCGGAGAACGGCGCGGCGACGAAGCTCGACGCCGACGAGGTCGCCGCACTAAACGAGCGTTTCGTTCGCGCGGAGCCGAGGGAGGTCATCGCCTACTTGCTCGAGCGCTACGGCAAGGCCGCAGGCATCGCCTTCAGCGGCGCCGAGGACGTCGCGCTGATCGATCTGGCCTGCGCGACGGGCTACCCGTTCTCGGTGTTCACCCTCGACACCGGACGCCTTCACCCGGAGACCTATCGCTTCATCGATCAGGTGCGCACCCACTACAAGGTCGACATCGACTTCGTGTTCCCAGAGCGGGTCGCCGTCGAAGCCCTCGTGCGCAAGAAGGGGCTCTTCAGCTTCTACGAGGACGGACACGGCCAGTGCTGCGCGATTCGCAAGGTCGAGCCGCTCGGGCGCGCGCTCATCGGTTATCGTGCCTGGATCAGCGGGCAACGCCGCGATCAGAGCCCGACACGAGCCGACGTCGAGAAGTTCGAGCTCGACACCGTGCATGGCGGACCCGGGGGCGCGCTGCTCAAGTCGAACCCGCTCGCGAACTGGACGCTCTCCGACACCTGGGCATACCTGACCAAGCACGGCGCGCCGACCAATCCGCTGCACGCGCAGGGGTTCGTGTCGATCGGCTGCGAGCCTTGCACGCGCGCGATGCGCCCCGGCGAGCACGAGCGCGCGGGTCGCTGGTGGTGGGAAGAGGCGACCCAGCGCGAGTGTGGGCTCCACGTCAGCGTTCGACCCCCGCCCGTCGCGCTGTCGAAAGCCCGCGCCGACCTCGACCTTCCCGTGGGTGAACAGGCCTCGAGAAAAGGCTCGAATCTCTAGTCGCTGATCACCTTCGCGCCGTTCGCGCGCACGGGGCCGATCGTGAGCGGGTCGTCGTCGAGGGGGCTCCCGCCGATGTAGAGGAACTTGAGCTTCTTCAGCCCCTTGAGCGGGCTGCCGTCCTTGACCTTCGTGCGCTTGATGCTGAGCGTCTCGAGCGCCGTGAGCCCGGCGAGCGGTGACAGGTCCTCGACGGGCGTGTCGTCGAGCTGAAGCTCCGTCAGGCTCGTGAGCTCGGCGAGCGGTTTGAGGTCGCTCACCTGCGTGCGCCCGAGGTCGAGGCGGTCGAGCTTCGTGAGCTTCTCGAGGGGTGCGATGTCTTTGACCTGATTGATCGAGGCGCGCAGCGATTCGAGCCCCTTGGCGCCCGCGATTGGCGAGAGGTCGTCGTAGTCCCCCGTGCCGAGGAAGAGCTCCTTCAGGCCCGTCATGGGCGTGAACAGGCAGGGGTCGAGCTCGTGCAGGTCCTTGAGCTGCGAGAGGTTGAGGGAGCGAAGGCGCTTGAGATCGCTCTTCGTGATCGCGCCGCTCGGTTTCTCGAGCTTCTTTCGGAGCTCCTGCTCCATGGCGGTGTCCTCGACCGCGACCTCGTTGCCCGCGGGGCAATCGGCGAGCTTCTTCTTCGGACGGGCGGGGGGAGGTGCCTCCGCGCTCGGTGTGGGGGCCGGGGTCGGGACGGCCGCCGGCGTCGCGCTCGGTGTGGTCGTAGCCTCCGCCGGCGGCTCGGTCTTGTCACACGCCGCGAGGGCGAACATTCCGACCAAGAACGGCATGACCATCGGGCGTGCGTTCGACATGGGCCGGCAGGGTACCAGGTCCACGGGGCATGAGAACCCCGCTCAGCCGCGGGCCGCCGCGCGCCGCCTCAAGAACCAGCGCTGCACGAGATCGCGCGTCGGCAGTACGGGAAAGAGCAGCACGTACGGCAGGACGAGCAGCCAGTCCTTTGTGGTGACGGGCAGCACCGCGCTCTGGGCCGCCTCGAGCCCGACGCGGCTTCCGAGCCACACGACGTAGCCCGCCACGCACACCACCGGAGCAGCGAGGCCGAGCCAGGCATAGCGGCGCGGTGCGCTCTCGAGCGCCGCAAGGTTCGCCTGGCGTTGCACATCGCGCGCCTTCGCGAGCTGCTCCTCGAGCATGTGCGCGAGCGCCGGCTCCTCGGAAACGTAACGCAGCGTGGCGCGCCGGAGCATCGTGTAGCCGATAAAGCCGATCACCGAGGGACCGAGGATGTAGAGAATGGTCACGAGCAGGGGCTGCTCGCCGGCGCCGGACAGGATGCGGATCGCCGTGAGGCTGCCGATCATCGCTCCGCCATAGAGCCAGACGGCGCGCGCCGTGCGGAACGTGGCGACCGAGCGCAAAAAGTACTGGGATCGGCTCGTGACCGACGCGGCGTCGGCGGGCTGAGCGGGGGCGCGCAGCGCGGCGAGCAGCTCGGGGAAGGAGTACGCGGCCACGAGCGTGAGCGACGACAGCGCGAGCAGGAACGTGCCCTGGAAGACCAGCGTCTTGCCGATGTTGACGAGATCGAGCGACAGCGGCCAGAGCTCCCGCAAGAGCCAGGCTTGCCAATCGAGCACGCGCGTTCCGAGGGCAAAGTCGAGGACGCGCGTCGTCACGACCGTCGATAAAAGCACGACGACGAGGAAGAACGGCCACACGGACTCCCAGCGCGGCCGTGTGACGAGGAGCTCGTGGCGGTCGATGCGCCGCGCGAAGCGCACCTCGCCCGTCATGAGAAAAAGGTAGGCGAACTGGAAGACCAGGATCACGATCAGCGCTTCCGACCACTCGGCGCGCATCTGCAGCGACACCAGGCGCACGGCTTCGACGGAAGCGAGCGCCCCGCGCCGTACCTGCACGTACGCGAGCACGAGGAGCTCGACGATGAAGACGAGCTGGAAAACTGGCGCGAGCGCTGCGGCGAAGGTGCGATACGAAAGGAATCCGGACACGAAGAGCTCGTTCGGCCGAGGCGGGCGGAACGGGTCCGGCTCCTCGCGGCTCAGGCGGAACGCAGTCGCGCCCGCCCAGAGCGGGTAGCCGACCGAGAGCACCAGCAAGAACCAGCCGATGGCGTTCAGCACGGCGGGCGGGCCGAGCGTCAACACCTTCGCGATCGACTGTCCCGTCAGGTACCAGACCAAAAACGCGAACGTGAGCAGGGCGCCGCCGCTCCAGGCGACCCCGCTCCAGAGCGGATCGCGATCGTATTTTCGCGCGACTCCCTCGAGGTAGTTTTGCACGTGCGCGCGCACCTGGGCGGGCGAGAGCGTGCGGTGCTCGGGATCCTTGACGAGCAGGCGTAGCGTGAGCGCCTCGAGGGCGGCCGGGGTTCCAGGGTGCAAATCGCTCGGTCGTGGCGGCGGCTTGCTCACGACCTCGACCAGCGTACAGCGCGGATCGTCGTTCTCGAAGGGCACGCGGTCGCAGAGGATTTCGAAGAGGATCACGCCGAGCGCGTACAGGTCGGCGCGGCCATCCACGGCGACACCCTTGGCTTGCTCCGGCGCCATGTATTCGGGCGTTCCGACGATCGTGCCGGACTGGGTCTCCCAGGCCTTGGTGATGGTGCGCACGGAAGTGACGCCGGGCGTTGGTGTGGAGGGTGCAACTTCGCCGCTCGCGACCTCCCCGCCGTCCTCGACCTCGGTGCTGACGCCGCCCGCCGACTCGACGAGCTTGGCGACGCCGAAGTCCATCACCAAGACTTCCCCGAAGTCACCGACCATGATGTTGGCGGGCTTGAGGTCGCGGTGCACGACGCCGCGCGAGTGGGCGTAGTCGATCGCCTGGCAGACCTGCTGGAAGACGTCGAGCAGGCGGCGCAGGCCGAACTGCGCGAGCGTCGCGCTGTCGCCGGCCCTCCTCGCGTCGAGAATGGCCTCGAGCGAACGGCCGTGCACGAGCTTCATCGAGAAGTAACCGTGCCCCTCGGGCGACAGCCCGAGGTCGTGGACGGGCGCGACGTTCGGGTGCTCGAGCTGGGCCGTGATCTGGGCTTCCTCGACGAAGCGGGCGAGCTCGTCGCGGGGCATCTGCCCACGCGGCACCTTGGTGACCTTGATGGCGACCTCGCGCCGGAGCTTCGTGTCGAAGCCGCGCAGCACCCGCCCCATGGCTCCGCTGCCGAGCTCCCCGGTGATCTCGAACTTGCCGGCCCAGAGCTCGCCGGCCTCCTGGGTGCGGGAGGCGATGGGGCTCCGGGGGCGGCCCTCGGGGGCAATGGCGCGCCTCCCGGTCGTCCGCCGGTCGCTCTCGTCGTCTTCCCGGGACGGCGGGGGCCCTTCTCGCGAGTCGCTCATCTCGGCTCTCGGTACGATCCTCTAGCGTAGCAGGTTAGACCAGGAACAGGGCAGGGCGGTCGGGCGAGCTCTCCCACGGGTCCCCTTTTGGGGTATTTCTCGCCTCGTCGCCGCGTTCAGCGGCACGCGGCGGCCCGGGCCTCGCCCCGGCTTTTCCATAAGTGGCGCGCAAAATGGCGCGCCCGAACCGATCCGTTTTGCACAGCTGCGCGGCGGCCGAGGTTCCGCGGCCCGGGACGGCCCCGCCGACTCGCGGGGGGGGTAGCGGATCGCGGATCTCTTGCGCGAGCAGGGCGGCGGGCTATCTCCGTAGTATCCTCTGGGGTACGCGACGCGCCCTGCGTCGTCGCGTCCGGGAACCCGGCATGTCGGATTCGAGTCCCAATCAGCTGCGGCCGACCGCCTATCGTCAGTCGGAGAACGACGCCGAGCCCGAGGCCCCCCCGCATCGGGTCTCTCAGTTTCAGCCGGGCGAGGTCATCGATGAGCGCTACCGACTCATCCGCAAGATCGGCGAGGGCGGCATGGGTGTCGTCTGGGTGGCGCACTCGCTGGCGCTGGGTGTCGATGTCGCCATCAAGCTGATTCGCACCGGCCTCGCCGATGCGGACCTGGCTTCGCGCATGTCGCGCGAGGCGCAGGCCACGGCGACGCTCGGTCACCCTGCGATCGTGCGCGTCTACGATCACGGCATGACGGCGCACGGTGATCCCTTCCTCGTGATGGAGTTCGTCGAGGGTGAAACCCTGGCTGCTCTGATGACCCGCGAGGGCAAGCTGCAAGTGGCCGCTGCCATCCAGCTGCTCCTGCCGCTGCTCGATGGCCTGCGTTGCGCTCACGAGCGCGGCATCATCCACCGCGACATCAAACCCGAAAACGTTCTGATCGCCCGTGACCCACTCGGCCGCCTCCAGCCCAAGCTCCTCGATTTCGGCATCGCCAAGCTCGAGCACCAGCCGGCCGTCAGCCGCCTGACCCAAGTGGGCGACGTGCTCGGGAGCCCGGAATTCATGTCGCCCGAGCAGGCGCGAGGCGCCCAGGACACGGACGCCCGGACCGACGTGTGGAGCGTTTGTGTCGTGCTCTACGAGATGCTCACGGGGGAGCTGCCGTTCAAAATCAAGAACTACAACGCGCTGATGCAGGCCATCCTGCACGAGCAACCCATCCCCACTCACGAGCTCGGTGCCGGTGACCGCGATCTCTGGCGCGTCATCACGAAGGGCCTCAGCAAGGTGCGCGAGCGCCGCTGGGCGAACATGACCGAGCTCGGCGAGGCGCTTGCCTTCTGGCTCTACGACCACGGCGTCACCGAGGATGCGTGCGGCAACTCGGTCAAGGTGCTCTGGCTCGGCGGCACGCTCGGCGGGCTTTCGATCCGCCCGCGTGCCGACTCCTGGGCCGACCTCTCGGCGCCCGGCACCGACGCTCAGGCGCGCGCCGTCCCGACACTCAACCTCAAGCTGCGCCGGTTCCGTCACCGCGTTCGCCTGCTGCTCACGCCGAAGGTGCTCGCGAGCGCTGCCGGAGTGTTGGTCATCGCGCTCATCCTGCTCGCCTACGGGCTTTCGGGATCGGAAGAGCCGCGAAGGCCCGCGGCCACCCCCGGGGGCGTGGAGCTCACGACCACCCCGTCGCCCGAGCCCGAGGCGCCCGCGGCCAACCGCACCGGGCCCGAGGCGGTACCCTTCGACAGCCTACCGGTCGAGGCCTCGGCGAGCGTGAAGAAGCCGACCAAAGCGCCGCCGCGCGTCCGCCGCACCTGGTCGCCCCCGGCGGAGCCCAAGTTGCCGCCCACGCGCGACTACGGGCTCTGAGCCGCAAGGGCGCGAGCACCCGCTCGGGGCGTCGGGCGCCGGCCCCGTCACTTCGGGATGACCACTTCCTTCTTGCAGGCGGGGCTGCAGCCGTCGCCGCTCTTTTTGTTGCCGTCGTCGCACTCCTCGTACGGCTTCTGGGTCTTGCCGTCGCCGCAGTACGGGCCGTAGACGCAACCGGGAGCGCACTGGCCGTACCCACCGGTATTGCCCTTGTCACCGTCGTCGCACTGCTCGTGGCTCGTCTGCACGACGCCGTCGCCGCAACGCGGCCCCGTCTTGCAACCGGGGCCGCACTCGCCGTACCCGCCGTCGTTGACGCCATCGTCGCAATCCTCGCCGGGTTGCACGACCTTGTCGCCGCACTGCGCGCCGAGTCGGCAGTTGGAGCAGTTCGGGTCGCTCGAGTCGTCGCACTCTTCGCCCCACTCCTTTTGCACGATGTCGTCGCCGCAGCGCGGCCCCTCGCTGCAATCCTCGAGGCAGCTGCCGTAGCGCCCGTCGTTGACGCCGTCGTCGCAGGTCTCGGGCGCTTGCACGTGCCCGTCCCCACAGTACGGGCCGATGGTGCAGCTCTTGGTGCAGCCCCCGTAGCCGTCGTCGGTGTTGCCCGACCCGAGGTCACACTCTTCGAACGCCGCATCGATGCGCCCGTCGCCGCAACGTGGCGGGTTCTTGCAGCCCGGCGCACACCCTGACTGGCCCCAGACGGCGCGGTTCGAGCCGTCGTCGCACTCCTCGGGGCCGTTTTTGATCTTGTCGCCACAGTACGGTCCGAGCGTGCAGGTGCCGGCCGTGCAGCCGCCGTACGTCGGCGTCGAGGTGTTGGCGTTGCCGTCGTCGCACTCCTCCGGCGGCGTGACCGTCACGGTCATGTCGGGGTTCTCGCCGCAGATCGGCGTGCAAGTGGAGCGCTGCAGATTGAAGTTTTGCAGGGCGAGCCGGTAGTTCGATTCGCAGGTGTTGCGCTCGGCCTGGAAGACGACGATCTCGTAAACCGAGCCGTTCGCGAGGCCGAGGGCGATGTTTTGGGTCTGGGTGCCGCCGCCGTTCGCGTTGGGCCGCGTCGTCACGGCGTTGCCGGCGGCGTCGAGCACGACGCTGCCCTGAACGCGGCCGTGAATGCCACCGAGATCGAGCACGAGCGTGCCGGCGATGAACACGAACACGTCGTCGTCGCCGGTGAAGATCAGCGTGGGCGGAGCGGCCTGGTCGAAGCGGAACCAGTGGTGCACCTCGCTCGTGAAGTGAAAATCGTGGCTCGGCGCCGTGCCCTGGCCCGAGATGTTGCACTGCTGGTACTTTTGGACGTTCGCGACGTCGTCGAGCGGCCAGAAGCCTTTGTAACCCGTGCCGGGCGTCGGATAGTCGGTGCCGTCGGCGCGCGTGAAGTCGCTGTCGTACACGTAGGTGTTCGCGGTCTGCCCGGTGCACGCGCCGGCGAACGGCGCCACACAGTGCTGCATCGGGAGCGAGCGCAGGTACGTGTTGTTGAGCGCGTTGACGTCGTGATACCAGCTGAAAAAGCTGTTCGCGTTCTGCACCTGCCGCACGCAAAAGCCCTGGTTGTTGCGGATCAGCGCGCCGAACGGCAGCGGGCAGTCGCCGCCGCCGTCGAGGTCGACGAAGGCGAAGGCGGGCTTCTTGTCCACGCCGAGGGCGCTCGCGACGAAGCCGTACTCGTTCCCGCCGTTGCCGCCGAGCAGCACGCTCTGCGCCACGATGTTCCCGTTGCGGCCGCCCGTGAAGGCGTCGCCGACACCGGGGAGCGTCGGGTAGTTCGTCCAGTTGTCGGCGACGTTGGCGTCGGGGTCGCCGTTGCCGAACGATGCCCACTCGAAGTCGGTGTGGCCCGTCGTGATCCCGGGGTCGTTCGGCTCGCTGTACGGCGCGCCGCGCTTGAAATCGCGGAGCACCATGGCAAGCGAGATGAGATCCGGCGTGCCGCCCGCCGTCGTGCACGAGTAGCCCTGTTCGATCTTGCAGCTCGCGGAGCAGCCGTCGCCGTCGGTGTTGTTGCCGTCGTCGCACGCCTCGTTCGGGAACTTGATGCCGTCGCCGCAGGCCGAGGTGCAGGCTTGCCCGTTCGTGCAGCTCGGCTCCTTGGTGCAAGCCGGGGTGCAACCATCGCCCCAGTCGTTGTTGCCGTCGTCGCAGGGCTCGGTGCCTTCCTTGCCCGTCCCACCGCCGCAGGTCGCGGTGTGGCAGGTCGAAGGGGCGTTCGGCCCCCCGGTGCACACGGTGTTGTCCTCGATGTGGCAGAGGTGGTCGCAGCCGTCGCCGTCGATGAGGGCACCGTCGTCGCACTGCTCGGCGCCACGCCTGAGCCCATCGCCGCAGATGGCGCGGCAGGCGAAGCCGGGTCGCGCGCAGCCGTAGCCGGTTTCGACGCCGGAGCAGTCGCCGGCGCAGCCGTCACCGTCGTCGGTGTTTCCGTCGTCGCACGCTTCGCCCGTGCTCAGGATCCCGTCGCCGCACACGATCAGGCTCTTGCACGTGCTCTTCTCGCCGACGGCCCCCGTGCACGAGTAGTCAGCCTCGATTCGACACTGCGCCGAGCAGCCGTCGCCGCCGTCGGTGTTGTCGTCGTCGCACTGCTCGAGCCCTTCGCGCTTGCCGTCGCCGCACACGACGCGCGGCGTACACGGGTCGCCGGGTCGCGGGCAGGTGTACCCCGTCTCGACCTTGCAGCGCGAGCTGCAGCCGTCGCCGCTACCGTGGTTGCCGTCGTCGCATTCCTCGCTGCCGTTGACGCGCTTGTCGCCGCACTCGTAGAGCAGGATGCAGAGCTCGCCGGGAGTCGGGCACGCGTAGCTTGCGTCGATCGACAGGCAATCGGCGCTACAGCCGTCGTCTCTCGGTGTTGCCGTCGTCGCAAACTTCGCCTGGATCGCGCGTGCCGTCGCCGCAGGCGATCGTGCTCCTGCAGGGCTTTCCGGGCTCGTCGCACTCGAAGTACGGCTCGACGACGCAGCGACCCGAGCAACCGTCACCGGGCAGGCTGTTGCCGTCGTCGCATTCTTCGTCGGCCTGATTGATGACGCCGTCGCCGCAGGCCGGGCCCGACGGCTCGAGCTCGAAACATTCGGGCGGCGGATCCGCGACCGCGCACGGATCCTCGTCGATCGCCCGCCGCGCCGCCTTCGTTGTCGCCGGCACCGCCGAAGGTGATCGTGCCACCGCTGCCCCCGAGCCCGCTCCCGCCGCGCCCGCTGCTGCCGCCGCTACCCGCCGCGCCACCCGTGTGGCTCGGAGGCAACGCCACTTCCGGCTTTCCACTGCATGCGAATGCGATGAAAAGCGCCAAGCAAGGCGCGAGAAACCGCAGATGACGGGTGAGTGGGAGTCGGTTGGGCATGGCGGAGCAGTCGGTCGCGGTAGTGGCGACGTTCCAATTTTACAGCCTGCTTGGTGGGACCAGACCTAGCAAATGGCTCGCATTGCGCCAGTTCCACCCGTGCTTCAAATCCGTCCGGTGCGCCCGTTCCCGATTCGACCTGACTCATCGGAAGCTCCGCTCGGTCCCGAACGACGCGGGGTTCGCCCATCGTCGCGTGCTTCACATGGGCGCTCACGGGCGAGCGGGCCGCTGCATGGCGGGTGGCGGCGCCACCTCGCGCGACGCCCCGTTCTCGCGCTCGAGTGAGCGTTCGCCGGCGCGCTCCATGACTGCGCCAGCGATGCGCTCGGCGTCGCGACCGACCCCATGGATCATCGTGGACGACAGCGCGTAGAGAAAGTGCTGACCGACGAAGAAGAGGCCTGGCTGGCCGGACACCGCGCCGCCATCGTGGCGGGGGTCGCCGTGTTGGTCGAAGATCGGGAGCTTCACGAAATCGAGGCCGTTCTCGAAGCCCGTCGCCCAGAGGACGTTCGCGACTTCGACGACGCTGCCGTCCGCGAGCTTCGGCTGCCCGTTTTCGACGCCGACGACGCGCGGCGCCCGCACGATGCCTGCCGCCCGGAGGTCGTCGGGCTTCTGGCGGATGAGCGGGCCGCCTTGGTGGAGCATCTTTTTGCGCGCCTTGCGGCCGAAGGGGGTGCGAATCGTGAGCAGGCGATGAAAGACCAGCCTCAAAACGATGCGCGCGAGCACGAGGCGACCCCAGAAGCCGCCGACCCGGAACGGCACGGAGCCGGTGTCGCGGCCCGCGAGCACGACCGGATGCCCGGCGTGCCCGAGCTCGACGCCGATCTCCGCGCCCGAGTTGCCGGCGCCCACCATCAGCACGGCGCCCGGTCGCAAGGCGTCGGGATTCTCGTAGTTGCTCGTGTGGATCTGGACGATGTCGGAGCGAAGCTCGCGAGCCCAGGCGGGGATCTTCGGCCGCTGATAGCTCGACATCGCGATGACGACGGTGCTTGCTTCGAAGACACCGCGATCGGTCTCGACGCGGTAGCCGAACGGACCTTTCGAGAGTGAGACCACGCGGGTTCGCTTTCGCACGGGAAGCTCGAAGTGACGTGCGTAGGACTCGAGATAGTCCGCCATCTCGTCCTTGGTCGGGAAGTAGTGGGGCGGGGCGGGGAAGGGCATGCCGTCCAGGCTGTCGAGCCACGCCGGGGTGAAGAGCCTGAGCGAGTCCCAGCGCCTGCGCCAGACGTTGCCGACGCGCTCTTCGGCGTCGAGAATGGCGAAGCGCACGCCGCGTCGCTGCAAGTGGTAGCCGACGGAGAGCCCGGCCTGTCCGCCTCCGATGACGATGGTCTCGACGCGCTCGGCGACCGGGGTGGGAGCGAGCGCCCTGAGCGCGGTGCCCTCTTCGGCGATGGTTTCGCTTTGGAAGCTGGGATTCGACATGGTGACCTCCTGCGCGCCCACGCGGGCGCTGTGTCTCCCAATCTAGGAATTCGGCCCCTGCCGCCGCTTCCGGACAATCCCCCAGACCCGTCGCTTTTTCGGATGGGTGATCTTCCCCATGCCCCCGAACACCCCCAAGAAGAAGGCCGCGCTTCAGCGCTATTCGGCAAGCCCGTGCTGGAACGCGTACGCCGTGGCCGCCGAGCGGGAGCTGACGTTCAGCTTGACGAAGATGTTCGAAAGGTGGCGATCGACGGTCTTTTCGCTGAGCGACAGGCGTGCCGCGATGACCTTGTTCGTGAGGCCGGCGGCGACGAGACGGAGCACCTCGAGCTCGCGCGGCGTGAGCCCGCCGGCTGCCGCAGGCGCGGCCGTCGGGGCGCCGATTCGCTCGAGGTCGTGCCGTGCTCCGAGGCTCTCGAAGATCGCGCGCGACGCGGCGAAGGCGAGCTCGGCACCGTCGCGATCGCCGAGCTTTTCGCAAGCCCGACCGAGCTCCACGCGGACGCGGGCGGCAAGATAGGGCGCCCCGATGCGCTGCCAGGCTTCGAACGCTGCGCCCAGGGGGGTGAGCGCCGCACGGGGATCCCCCTCGGCGAGGCAGAGGGAGCCGCGCGCATGGGCCGCCGTCGCTCGCAGCACCTCGTTCGGGTAGCGAGGCAGGGCGGCTTCGAGCTCCTCGACGAGCACGCGAGCCTCGTCGAGCGCGCCCGCCGCGAGCAGCACCTCCACCGCGGCGGGCAGCAGGCACATCCGGTCGTAAGTCGAAGTCGTGCCCGCGAGCACGCGCCGGATCGCGACGGTCGCCTGGTCGTGCTTTCCCTGCGCGAGGCGAAGCAAGGCGAGCCCCGGCTGCGGCTCGCGCCCGTTCTCGCTCGCTTGCCGGTAGAGCCGCTCGGCCTCGTCGAACTCGCCGAGCAAGCGCTTGAGCTCGGCTCGTTGATAGAGCGCGAGCGCGAGCGGGCCCGGGTCGATCGTCGCGCCGTCCGGAATGCGATCGATGGCGCGCTCGGCTTCCCGTTCCGCCTCCGACCACTTGCCCGTCGCCTGGTACACCTCGGAGCAGTGCACGTGGCACGTGCTGCTGAACGTGATCATCTGGGGGTGGGCGTCGCAGAAACGCGTCAGCTCGCGCGTCCATTCGCGTGCCCGATCGAGCGCGAAGACACGCGTGCAGTTGCTGATGGCACTGCAGTAGACGACGCCGACGACCGCCGGCGTCACCGTCGAACCGG
Source organism: uncultured delta proteobacterium (assembly GCA_963841435.1). GTDB lineage: Bacteria > Myxococcota_A > Polyangia > Polyangiales > Polyangiaceae > PMG-095. The sequence goes on along the minus strand of CAWJCS010000006.1, from coordinate 1,641,880 downwards.
ACGCCGTGAGCATGCTGAGGTCGAGCAACGTCAGGCCGCGCTCGAGCTCGCCGAGCCTCAAAAGGGCGCGTCCGTGCCAGCTCTGGGAGAGCGCTTCGAGATCGGGATCAGCGTAGCGCCGGGCGATCTCGCCGGCGCGAGCCGCGGTTTCGGCTGCTTTTTCGGGCTCGCCACTCGCGAGGTGGCGAGCACAGGCCGGCAGCAGCAAGAACCCGTCGAGCACGGACGGCTCGCCGAGGCGCTCGACGAGCTGCTGGGCACGGCCGAACCAGGCGCTGCTGCGGCCGATCTCGCCCATGCCAGCGAGCCGGAAGCCTTGCCAGAATGCAGTGCGCGCTGCCGCCTCCGCATTTCCGGCGGCGAGGTAGAGGTCGTGCGCGCGCTCGAGCCCCTCGAGCATCTCCTGGTCGCGCGAGAGCATGGCGGCGCAAAAGGCAAGCCGTTCGACGTCCGCTACGTCGAGCGGCTCCGCGCGCGAGGCTGATGTCAGGGCGTCGTAGGCGTCGGCCCACGCGCGGCTCGCGTAGTGAGCGCGTCCGCGCTCGATGAGGCTCGACCGAGGTTCACCCGTCACGAGCGGAGGGTACCACCGGTCCGGCCCGTGAGCCTTTGGTGAGGGTCAGCCAAAGGGCAACCGCAGGGTTGCGTTGCGTGCCCGGGCGCGCTATCGGATGCGCAACCTGGAGGTTGCTCATGGCCGGCGTCCCCGATCGCATCGAAAAGACCATCGTTCTGCGCGCGTCGTCGTCGCGCGTCTGGCGCGCCATCAGCGACGCGCGAGAGTTCGGCGCGTGGTTCGGCGTCGAGATCGACGGGGCTTTCGTCGAGGGGGAGCGCGTTGGGGCGCGCATCGTGCCGACACGCGTCGATCCGGAGGTGGCCAAGCTTCAGGAGCCGCACCGCGGTCTGTCCGTCACATTCACGGTCGAGCGCATCGAGCCCGAGCGATCGTTCTCGTTTCGCTGGCACCCCTTCGCGATCGAGACAGGCGTTGACTATTCGGAGGAACCCTCGACGCTCGTCACGTTCGCCCTCGAAAAAGTGCACGGTGGGACTCGTCTCACCATCACGGAGTCGGGCTTCGATCGCATCCCTCTCGAGCGGCGGCTCAAGGCCTTCACGGCGAACGAGGGCGGCTGGGAAGCGCAGACGCGGCTCATCGAGAAGTACCTCGATGCGGCGGCGTAGCGAGGTGGCGCGCGCGGACCGGCAGCAAGCACGCCTGTTCGCCGCGCTCGGCGACGAGCGCCGCCTGCGCGTCGTGGCTCGCCTCTCGTCCGAGGGCCCGCTCTCGATCACGCGCCTCGTCGAGGGCGCCGGCGTCTCGCGCCAGGCCGTGACCAAGCACCTCAGCGTGCTCGCGGGCGCCGGTCTGCTCACGGTCGAGCGAGCGGGACGCGAGAGCGTCTGCCGGCTCGAGACGCTGCGTCTTTCTCACGCACGTCGCCTGCTCGACGCCATCTCCGGCGAGTGGGACGAAACGCTCGAGCGCCTGCGTGCGTTCGTCGAGGATTGAGCGCCTGCCGGGCAGCACGGGTCGCCGGGGGGGAGGCGGGCCCCGGTGCGTTCTCGGACGGGTGCTGCCAGCGGCGCGGGTGTGGTCGGGGTGGCAGGATTTGAACCTGCAACAGCCGGCACCCAAAGCCGGCCCTCTACCAGGTTGAGGTACACCCCGAAGGTGTCGGTTTTGCGTTCGTTCTCCTCCTCGGGCGGAGGGGCGCGGAGCCTAGCTCACGGCGCGCTGCCATGCATCCGGGCCAGCGGTGAGGGCCGGATTGGCTCGACGCGGGGCCCTTCGCCGCGGCGGGGGTGTGCGTTTCGGGCGTGTGTTTCAGCCGTGCTCGGCGAGACCGAGGATGGTGCCGTCGCCGAGCGCGAGCCACGCCTCCGTGGCGCCGTAGAACGTTTGGCGCTCGGCGATGAGAACCTCCGCGCCGTCGAGCGCGCGCTTGGCGTTCGCGAGCGACGGGACGTTGGCATAGAGCAGCGTGCGCGGGCTGCGCGCGGCGACGGGGGGCACGTCGGACGCGAGGCTTTGGTTCGTTTGGAGCATGAGCTCACCGCATTCGGCTCGTAGGATGACGAAGTCGAGCGCGCCCTGGTCGGGCACGCGAACCGCGACGGTGTAGCCAAGCGCCTCCCAATTGGGCAGGCACGGTTCGATCGCTTCGACGACGATGAGGGTCGTGAGCTTTTTGAGCATGGGAAAAACCTCCGGGTGAGGTTGACTTAGAGCCCGGTTGCCGGCGGCGCTTGAACGGATCCGACATGGCGTTCGGCGCGCAGGGTGCGCGGGGTGGCGCCGGCGAGGGCGCGGAGCTCGCGCAGGAGGTGCGGCTCGTCGGCGTAGCCTGCCTGCGCTGCGAGCGCGGCCTGGCTCGACAGCGGGGCCTCCAGCAGGGAGAGGGCGCGTTCGAGACGCTTCACGCGCGAGAACAGCTTGGGGCCGACGCCGACGCGCTCGGCGAAGAGCCGCTCGAGGTGGCGCTCGCCGAGATCGACGGCACGGGCGACGTCACCCAGCGACGTGCGGCCGTGCGACGCCTCGAGCAACCGAACGGCGCGATCGAGGCGAGCATCGGCTGCGCGGCTCCGCGCACCGGGCTCGAGGAGGGCCCTTTCGACGACGGCCCGCCGCTCGGCGAAGCTCGTTGCCTCGGCGAGGGGTGCCCCGAGTCGGGCGAAGAGCCCGCGGCGAAAGTCCGCGAGGGCGGGCGTTTCGTCCGTGAGCGCATCGGCGCGCTCGTCGAGGAACGTTGCCGCGCGGCCCGGTCGAAACCGGACGCCGAAAACGTGAGCAGCGGGCTCGGCGCGGTACAGGCGCGCCGCCGTCATCGCGCCGACGACGCGCGCTTCGCCGCTCGCGAGGTCGAAAAAAAAGTCGAGGCAACCGTCGGGCAGGATGCGGTGCTCGGCGCCCGTGCCCCGACGCTCCCAGAAGCCGTTGACGACGGAGCTGAGCGCTTTCGAGGGCCCGGACGTCTCGAACATGCTCAGTCCGGCACGGGCTCGAGCTTGACCTTCACGGTGACGTCGTCTCGGTCGGCGCTCACGAGCGCGTCGAACGGGAAGTAGCCCGGCTTTTCGACGCTGATTCTGTGCTGGCCGACCGGCAGCCGCACGCCGCGCGCGGCGACGTAGCCCAAGGGGCCGATGTACTGCTCGTCGATGGTGACCGAGGCGTTGCGCGGCGTCTTGTCGAGCGTCTCGATGTGCAGGGAGACGGCGGGCTTGAGCTCCGGGCCGCAACCCGTGAGAAGCGCGATGGCGATCGCGACGATGTAGCCGAACGTGCCGAGGATCGCGAGCCACGCCGTGACGCGTGTCGAGAGCTTCGGCTTGCCTTCGCTCATTCCCACTCGATGGTGGAGGGGGGCTTGGAGCTGATGTCGTACGCCACGCGGTTGATGCCCTTCACCTCGTTGATGATACGACTGCTGATGGTCGCGAGCACGTCGTGCGGCAAGCGCGCCCAATCGGCCGTCATGCCATCGCTCGAGGTGACGGCTCGCACGACGCAGGTCTCCTCGTAGGTGCGGTCGTCGCCCATGACGCCCACGCTCTTCACGGGTAAGAGCACCGCGAACGACTGCCACACGCTTTCGTAGAGACCCGCTGCGCGGATTTCCTCGTCGACGATCGCGTCGGCGCGTCGCAAGACGGCGAGGCGTGTCTCGCTGAGGTCACCCAAGCAGCGCACGGCAAGGCCGGGGCCAGGGAAGGGGTGACGGTAGAGCACGTCGTGCGGCATGCCGAGCGCCTCGCCGACGTTGCGCACCTCGTCCTTGAAGAGCTCGCGCAGGGGCTCGATGAGGCCGAGCTTCATGCGCTCCGGTAGCCCGCCGACGTTGTGGTGGCTCTTGATGACGGCGCTCGGACCCCGCACGCTCACGCTCTCGATGACGTCGGGGTAGAGCGTGCCCTGCACGAGGTACTTCGCGTTCTCGACATGGGTGGCGTGCTCGTCGAACACCTCGATGAAGACGCGGCCGATGATCTTCCGTTTCGTTTCGGGGTCGGTGACACCCGCGAGGGCCGTGAGGAAGCGTTCCCGTGCGTCCACCGGCACGAGATTCAGGTGAAAGCTCGAGCGCATCGTGCGGACGACGCTCTCGTACTCGCCCTCGCGGAGCAGCCCGTTGTCGACGAAGATGCAGACGAGCCGGTCGCCGAGCGCACGGTGGCAGAGCACGGCGGCGACGGACGAGTCGACGCCGCCGCTCAGGCCGCAGATCACGCGCTCGTTCGCGCCGACGCGCGCCGTGATCGCCGCGACCGCCTCGTCGACGAACGAGCCGGGCGTCCAGTCCGGCGTCAGCTTGGCGACGTCGAACAGGAAGGCACGCAGGATCTCGACGCCGCGCGGCGTGTGGGCGACCTCGGGGTGAAACTGGATGGCGTAGAGCTGACGTTCCGGGTCGGCGATAGCGGCGTGCTCGGCCGCTTCGCTCGCACCGATCGTGCGAAAGCCGGGCGGAGTCTGCGTGAGTCGGTCGCCGTGGCTCATCCAGACCCCGAGCTCTTCGCCGACGCTGAAGGGCGCGAAGATGCCCACCGATTCCTTCACGCGGACGCGCGCCGGGCCGTACTCGCGCTTGCTGCTCGGCTCGACCTTCCCGCCGAGCTTGTGGGCGATGAGCTGCTCGCCGTAGCAGATGCCGAGCACGGGCACCCCGAGGCCGAGCACCTCCGCGTCGAGCTGCGGCGAGGCCGCGTCGTAGACGCTTTGGGGGCCGCCGCTCAGCACGATGGCCTGCGGCGAGAGCTTCGCCACCTCGGCGGCCGAGAGGGTTCCGGGTTGGATCTCGCAGTACACGTGGCACTCGCGGATGCGGCGCGCGATGAGCTGCGTGTACTGGGAGCCGAAGTCGAGGATCAGAACGGACTGGCGGACCGCCATGGACTTGGGGTCTCGGCTATCACGGCGCGCCGCGCGGGGCGACGGTCACGACGACCGCGCTCTCCCGACGGAGCGAGGCGAAGAAAGCCGCGAGACGCTTCACGTCGAGCGGCCCGGCGTCCGTCTGGCCCTGGAAGAGCTCCACGAGACGGACCCGCGGGTCGAGGCGAGCCTCGGCATCCTGCTGCTCGAGCGTCTGGCGCGCCACCGCGGCGTCCCTGGCCGGGATCGTCCCCGCCGCGAGCCGATCCAGCAGCGCGAGAATGCGGGTGAGCGCGGCTTGCTCGCTCCCCGCCGTCGCCAGGACTTCGATTACGAGCGCCGCGGCCTCCGGGCCGCCGAGCGCCGTGGCCGAGGCCGACGCTGACAGGTCGGTGAGCGACTCCGCGAGCCAGCCCCGAGGCCCGTTGAGGAGCAGAACGCTCGCACGGGCCTCGCGGGGCAGCCGGCCACGCGCGGGCGGGAACGGCACGGACATGATGGTCTTGCCCTGCTCGTCGGGCTCCGCGAGCAGTGTCAGCTCGCTCGTCTCGGGGGTCGGCGGTGGGCGGTTCGGGCAGCGCGTCACGGTGCCGCGCACGGGACGCAGCAGTTGCTCCACGGCCTTTCGCACGGTGTCAGCCTGTGCGCCGTCGTCGTTGGCGAGCACGGCGAGGCGCAGCGGGTGTGAAAGGAAACGGGCGAGCGCCGCCTCGAAGCCGCCCGCCGGCGCGCTCTCGAGCCCTCCGGGCGTGCCGCGAGGCTCGAGCCACGACGAGTGCCCGCGCGTCGTGGCACCGAGCGCCGCGAAGAAGCCGGGCCGCTCGTGTGCGCCGATGGTGTGCAGCAGAGCTTCGCGGACCGCGGCGACCTCGGTCGGCGACGGATGCAGCGCCGCGAGCCGGGCACCGAGCGCGCGCCCGAGCCGCACCGCCTGCGCACCCGAGGACTCGCCCGGGCGGCGTGCGGCCTCGACGAGCAGCCCCAGGCCACCGGTCGTGACGTACGGCGAGAACGTGACGCCGTCGCGCGGGGCGCCCGACGCGAGCGCTGTCACGACGAGCGCGGCTTCGCCGGCGTCGGCGTCGCTTTCGAGGGCCGTGCCGCACGCGGAGCCGAGGAGCGCGAGGATGCGCGCCTGGCCGCGCTCGCTCCGCACCAAGAGCTCGACGCTCGGTCGCGCGGCGAAAGCGCGCTCGCGTGCCACGGCGCCAGCGAGGTCCAGGGGCTGCTCGGCGGGGCTCGTGACATAGGCGGCGAGTCGCCGGCGGGCGCCCGGGCGGACGCGCTTCGTGAGCGCGCTCCAGGCCGCCGCGGCCGCTGCGTCTCTCGGATCCTTGGGCGCGAGCACGGCTCGCTCGAGCGCGGTGCTCGCGGGCGTTGCGAGCGCTGCGTCGAGCTCCTGGGATGCCACGGCGAGCGCGTGCGCCACGTCGGGTGGGTTCGGCCCGGGGTCACCCGCGGGGGGCGTCAGGTCGAGGCGAATGCACGCGCCGCGCGCCCGGCTGCTGGCGCTCGCTCGCTCGAGCCGCCACGGCGGACGCAGCGCCGCGAGCCGGGCCGTCAGCATGCTCTCGGTCGCCGCGAGCTCCTCAGCGGCGCCGACGGCCAGGGCGGCGCTCTCGACGCGCACGGCCACCGACAGGTGACGCGCGGCACCGGGCGTGAAGTTGACGCCGAGCGCGTCGGCCGCGGGCCACGTGTCGGTCGGCTCCGGTCCGTCGGGCCAGTCGGGGCCCCGCTCGAGGGACGCCTCGATGCCGGTGAGCACCGACGCCGGGCCAACGGCGCCGAAGGCGCTCGCGCGTCCCGAGCGGGCCGCGCGGAGCCAGCCGGAGAGCGTCGCGAGCCCCGTTGCCGTGGGGCCCCAGCGTGGCTCGCCAGCTGGTCGCGCGAGCTCGCCGGAGCAGGAGGTGACGGCCGACTGGGCCGCGCCGAGCACGGGGAGCGTCGCGAGTGCGGCCGCCGCCGTCGCGGCTGCCTTTAGCGCTGGCTCACCCGCGCGGGGCGCTTGCGCGAGCGAGGCCTCGAGCGCGCTCTCGAAGCGGGCCGCTTGCTTGGCGTCGGCGACGAGCATGGAAAGCGAGAAGCCGAGCGCGTGGGGTCGGCTGCTCACGCCCCGCACGCCGCGTGCTTCGAGTCGCGCTGCGACGAAGGCGGAGGTCACCGCGGCAGCGAGCGAGCCCGCGTCGCTTTCGACCACGAACGCCACCGCACCCGCCGGATTGCCTTCGCGGGGTACGAGCACGAGCTTGGGGCGCTCGGCAAGCGCGCGCTCGGCAAGACGGGGACCCTGGCCGCCCGGCACGAGCGGAACCTTCGGCGTGCCTTCGCCGTGGCAACCGAACGCTGCGAGCACGAGCAGGGTGGCGGACAGACGAGCCACGCGTCGTCCTACCACGACACGCGGCGCCCTCGGCACCCGGGCGGGCTCAGGCGGCGAGGGCGGGAGTGCCGAGCAGGCTGAGGAGTCGCCGCTGGATTTTGTGCTTTTTCGAGTAGACTGTCTTGACGCTGATGCCCATGCGCCGGGCCACCTCGTCCGGCTCGAGCCCTTGGGCGAAGTAGAGCTCGAGAAACTGCCGATCCTTGTGCGTGAACTCGGCGAGCACCGCGGAGACGCGCGCCATGCGCTCGTGCTGAAGGGTGACCTCGGACGGGTCGGGAGCGTCGCCGGAGAGCACCTCCGCCTCCGCGAGGCCGGTCGCGTGGGGCGCCTTGCGGATGCTGCGCAGAAAGTCGTACGCGGTGTGCGTCGCGAGCATGCCGAGCCAGGTGCCGAGCTTGCAGCCACGCTCCGGAGCGAACGTCCGAAGCTTGTGGCGATCGTTCGAAAGGAGCTGCACGAAGAGCATCGAGTAGATCTCGGCGGCATCGTCCTTCTGAACGACGGACGAGAACCGCGCCGTCACGCGCTGGATGCAGCTCTGGATGAGTCGGCCATAGCGGAGCGTGAGGGCTTGCCACGCCTCGGGATGATTGTGCACGAGCCCTTCGACGAGCTCGAGGTCGCTCGCTTCGGTGAAGGTGCGGATGGCGAGGGCGCGGGGGCTGTTTTCGAGAGTGGGCGAGGGGACGTGGGACGACATGCTCGGTGCCTTTCGGAGCGCGGGCCGTGTTGGCCCATGCCGTCCCTTGAGCACCCGCCGTGCCAAGCTTTTACGTAAGTGAAATCAGCTAGTTGAGCATCCGTAACAGGGCGTCACAGCGTCACGCTGTGACGCTCACCTCGGGCTTTTCTCCGTCCCGCTCGGGGTCGGGAGAGCGGGCTAACCTCGAGGTGGTACGCGACGCGCGGGTCGTTCTCCCCACGCTCGATCGGCCAGGGCGCTAGACTGAGCGCGAGGCGAGTCAGTGAGCGGACGATTCAAGGCGCTGCTTTTGTTGTTGGTAGCGCTGATCGGAACGCTGCTCCGGCGCCTGTTCGCGCGCGAGGGTGAGGGCCTTGCCCGCTTCCGAGAGCACTACGACGCCGACGGCTTGCCACCGGTCACCCCCGAGGAACGCGCACGGTTCGCATCGTTCGAGCGTTGCACCGCCTGCGGCCTCTGCGATCGCGGCGAGGCGGGGCGCATCGCGCGCTCGGGCGGAGCATATCGCGGCGTCATGGCGCTCGTGGTGGCAGGGTCGCGGAGCATGCCGGAGTTTCGCGCGGCGGCGTACGGCTTCGGCTTCGTGCCGGACGCCGTGCTCGCCGACAAAGAAGCCATCTGCCCCGTTCGCATTCCCTTCCGCCGGATCGCACGCTTCGTGCGCGACAAGGCCGACGCCGTCGGAGGTCCGCTGCCGCTGCCGGCGCGGGTTCCGTCCCTGCCACCTCGCGGTCACTAGCTCGTCGCGCGCGCCGCATCGGCCGCCGTTTCTTCGGGAGGCTTGCGGGCTAGCCGGCATCTGCCGCGGTGTAGTAAGAATCCTGCCCCGACGTCATGCCCGACCCAAACAAGATCCCCCTGCCACCGCTCGACGGCTTCGCGCTGGTGCTCGGCGCCTCGAGCGGCTTCGGAGCCGCCGCCTGTCTCAAGCTCGCCGAGGCCGGCTCGGACATCATCGGCGTCCACCTCGATCGTCGCTCGACGCTCGCCAACGTGGAGCGTCTCACCGAGCGGATTCGCGGGATGGGCAGGGAAGCCTGGTTTTTCAACGTGAATGCCTGCGACGCCGAAAAGCGAGCGGAGGTCCTCTCGCAAGTGAAGCAGCGCTTCGCCGAGCGTAAGAAAGGCGAGAAGGTGCGCGTGCTCCTGCATTCGCTCGCGTTCGGCACGCTGCGGCCTCTGGTCTCGGCCGAGCCCGTGGAGCAGCTGAACCAGAAGCAGATGGATATGACGCTCGACGTCATGGCCCACAGCCTCGTCTACTGGGTGCAGGATCTGCTTTCGAACGACCTCTTGCGTTCGGACGGACGCATCTTCGCGATGACGAGCACGGGCTCGAGCCAGGTGTGGGCGGGGTACGGGGCGGTCAGCGCGGCCAAGGCGGCGCTCGAGTCGCACTGCCGTCAGCTTGCGCTCGAGCTCGGCCCGCGCGGGATCACGGCCAACACCATCTGTGCGGGCGTCACCAACACGCCCTCGATGAACAAGATCCCGAACGCCGAAAGCCTGCAAAGCGTGGCGATCCGCAAGAATCCATCGCACCGCCTCACCGTCCCGGACGACGTGGCGAACGCCCTCGTGGCGTTGTCACAGACTTGCACGTACTGGCTCAACGGCAACGTGCTCTTCGTTGACGGCGGCGAGGCGCACAGCGGCTGAGTCGGAGCGGGTCAGCGCACGAGCGTGAGGCGAGGCGCGACGCCGAACGCCGCCACGTGCCCGCTCTCCTCCGCAACGTAGACGCTGCACGCGTCGTCGACGCGGAGTAGGTCGGGGATGAGATCGGTGGGAACGGTCCCGAGGAGCTCGCCGTCGCTCGGCCTGACGACATGCACTTCGTGCTGCGGCACGAACAGCGCGCCGCCGCGCAGCACCGGCTCGAGGCGTCGCGGTTGGTCGGCCTCGACATGACGCGAGAAGTCGCGCACGTAGCGGGTCTTGCCCGTGGCGGCCTCGAGGGCGATGAGCTTGCCGAGCGCGGAGTTGGCGAGCAGGAGATCATCCACGGCGAGCCATGCCGTGGCAGGCGCGCTGAGCCCGGGCTCGTGGCAGCCGAGCGGCTCGCCCGAGGCGCGCGAGAACCACGCGAGCCCCGAGCCACGCCGATCACGAGTCGGCACGGCGACGACGTCGGGGGTCACGAGTGGGGGCTGGTAGGGCGCGGGACGAGCGCCGATCTCGCGGCTCCAGCGCACCTCGCCGCTCCAGAGATCCACGTGCAGAAGGCGCGTCGGGCCGATCGGTCCGCCCGCCGTCGCGAACGCGGCGTCGCGGTCGACGATGAGGTCACCGGTGAAGGGCAGTCGATCGCGAACGCGCCACACGACCTCGCCGCTCGCGGCGTCGAGCGCGACGAGCGCCGAGTCGCCGCCCGCGAGCAGAAGCAGCCGGCCCGCGCGGCGCAGGCGGAAGGACGAGCCCCGCGGCTGGGTGTAGCGCCAGCGCAGATCGCCGGTCACGAGGTCGATGGCCGCGACGCTGCGGTCGTTTTCGGACAGCGCGAGCAGTCGCGGCAAGCCCGGCGCGTTGACGACCGCCGCCGTCGTGGCCACGCCGCCGCGAGGCGAGAGGCGGAGCGTGAAACGCGGCTCGCCGCGCTCGAGATCGTAGAGGGTCACCGTGCCGTCGTCGGCGAGCCGCGCGAGACCGAGCGGCGTGGGCACGGACAGGGCGCGCGGCAGCGCGCGGCGGAACAGCACGGCGCCCGTCGTGCGGTCGAGGCAGGCCGTCTGGCGGGGGGACCCCACGAGCAGGCGCTCGCCGCACAGGAACGTGGCAGCGAGATCGATGTTGGGCACGCTCGCGACCCAGCGCGGCAAAAAGCGCATCTTGCCGCCGTGCGTCCAAGCGCCTCGTCCACTCTCGCGGCGCGGCAGGCCGAAGCTCCGGTAGCTGTCCGGATCGGGGTTCTTCAGCGAGTCATCGGCCGCTTCGAGGGCGAGCCGCTGCTCGAGCGCGCGCGCCTCGCGGGCGAGGTGCGAGAGGCGCAGGTTCTTCTCCTGCGCCGGGTCGGTCTCGGCCGCCGCGCAGGCGAACGCGAGCGCGAACGACGCGACGCCGCGCGCGAAGTCGTGGCCGTCGACGCCCGCGAGCGCCTGCCCCTCGTCCGAGCCCGGGCGTGGCGGCACGCGCAGCACCACGTGTTGCTCCTTGGGCAGGCTCCTGAGTGCGATCTGGGCGTCGTTCACCTCGACGCGACGAAACAGCGGGCGATGGTCGCGTCGTGCGTCGAGGACTTCCTGGGCGAGGCCGAGCAGACGCTCGGCGGCCAGGAAAGGGAACGTGCGATCGAGCTCGACGACGGCCTCGCCGGCGCGCAGCCGGAGGGAGCCCGATGCGAGCAACGCGTGCAGGTCCGCCCGCTCGAGCCGGGGCTCGTCGCCGCCCGCCGCTGGTCGAGCCGGGACGACGCGCAGCCGCGTTTCGGCCTCGATGACGAAGGGAGCGTCCTCGCTGCTCGACACGGTGAGCTTGCGGTGGGCAAGGGGGGCACGGCCATAGCTCGGCCAGGGCGAGGCGAGCCCGTCGCGGGCCGAGCGCAGCGCGCCCGGCGCGCCGGCGTTGCCCCCGTCGAGGGCGCGGTCGAGGGCACTGGCAATGGCGGTCCGGAAGGCCAGGAGCTCGACCCGGCGCTCGTGGACCGCGATGGCCACCGAGGGCGCCGTCCGGAAGACACTGACGAGCAAATCGGCTCCGTCCGCCTCGATGCCGACCTCCCAGGCCTCGTCCCCGGAGTAAAAGGGCGTGGTGAAGCGGTCGAGCCTGCCGCGACACAGCGCCGAAAGGCCTCCCCCGAGCTCACCGAGTAAGCCGAGCGCTGCGCCGTGGCCCAGGCGCGCCGTCAGATTGACGCCGTCCACGATGAAATCCAAGGTCCCGAGCACGGCCCCAAGGGGCGACGGAGCCGCGGGAGTTCGCACCAGAACCTCGATCGCCGTCATGCAGAGTCGCATCGTAGGAACACCGCACCGACACGGACAGTTTTGCGGCTCGATCGCGCAAGAGTGGACAGGCGGCTCCGGACCCGCTAGCCGCGGGATCCGATGGGGATGACGGCGCTCATCGAGCGCTGGGCGAGCCGATCCAACGCTTCGGCGGCTGCGCTGGGGCTGCTTTCGGCGCTGCCGGCCGCCTGGCTGTTTCGTGGCTTCACCGTCGATGACGCGCTCATCACCGCGCGCGTCGCGAGCCACCTCGCGGCGGGCGAAGGCTACCGCTACAACCTCGGCGGCCCGGTCGTCAACGCCGTCACGCCGCTCGGCTACGCGCACTTGCTGGCGCTCGGCGGCGCCGCCGACCCGCTCGGGATGCTGGAACGCGCTCGCGGCATCGGGCTCGCCGCCTGGCTCGCCGCCGCGGCGGTCATCGGGCTGCGCCTCCCCCGGCGCGGGGCCGGGCGAGGCGTCGCGCTACTCGTGCTGGCCGTGACGGTGCCGCTCGCGGCGTGGGCGAGCTCTGGGATGGAGACCGGCCTCGTCACGCTGCTCGGGTCGCTTTCGCTCGGTCGCGGGCGCGGCGCCGCGCTGGCGGCGGGCGTGGCGGCGGCGCTCCGGCCGGAGCTCGCCCCTTGGGCGGTGACGCTCTCGGCCGGTCGAGCCTGGCCCGGGGGAGACGATGAAAAGCAGCGGCTCGGGCGCGTGGTTTACGCCGTGGCGCTCGCGCTCGGGCCGTCGGTCCTCGTCGCCATCCTGCGCACATGGTGCTTTGGCTCGCCCGCACCGCTCGCGGTGCTCGCGAAGCCCTCCGACCTCGCGCACGGCGTGCGCTACGCGGCCGGCGCGCTCGTCTTCACGGGGGCTCCGCTTCTCTTGCTCGCGCCGGCGTCGCTGCGCCGTGCCGCAGCGGCCACCAAGTTGCTGGTGCTCGCGGTCGCCGTGCACCTTCTGGCGCTCATGGCCGTGGGCGGCGACTGGATGGCGCTCTATCGTCTGATGGTGCCGGTCTTGCCCACCGCGCTCGTCGCCGGCGCAGAGCTTGCGGAAGCGTCCCGGCGCGGCCCGCTCGTGCTCCGGGCCTGCGGGGCGGTCGCCGCGTGCGTCGTCGTGGCTGCCTATGTCGGCTGGCCGGCTCGCGGTGTTCTCGAACAGCGCCTGATGCTCATCCGATCGGCCAGGCCTCTGCTCGCCGGCGCACGCTCGGTCGCGACGCTCGACGTCGGGTGGGTTGGTGCGGCGACCCAGTCGGACGTGCTCGACCTCGCCGGGGTCACCGACCCGCTCGTGGCGAGGCTGCCCGGCGGCCACACCACCAAACGCGTGCCGGAGGGCTTGCTCGAGAGCCGCGGCGTCGATCGCGTCGTGCTCCTGACGCGCGACGCTCCCCCCGACGGCGAGCGTGCTCATTTCGAGCGCGGTGTTGAGGTGCGCGTCGCGGCGTTCCCCTTCCTAGCGCAATTTAGGCGGCTCGGCCTGCTGCCGCTGGCGGGAACGCCCCAAAACTACCTGGTTTTGAGCAGGGTGACGTCGCCGGCTCCACGAAGATCCCCGCTTCGATAAAAGGGCGCACTTCTTGCTACCAGGGTGGTAAGCTGGGAAGCGCTCTCGGGGACTCGTGGTCGAGGCCTCCGGGCGGCTCGGCGATGGAAATCAAGCAACAGCTCCGCCTGTCCCAGCAGCTGGTCATGACGCCCCAGCTGCAGCAGGCGATTCGTCTGTTGCAGCTGTCCCGGCTCGAAGTGATCGAGGAGATCCGCAAGGAGCTCGACAACAACCCGGTCCTTTCGGACGAGGAGCCTCCCGAGGGAAGGCGAGGGGAGCCGTCCGACGCGTCCGTGCCCCAGCCGCGCGAGATCCCCGACGATGCCGCTCGAAACGGCGACCGCAAGGAGACCGAGCGCGCAACCCGCGAGGTTGACTGGGAAAAATTCCTCGAGAATCGCACGCTCCAGCAGCCGGGGACCCAGCCCGGGCGCTCGGGCTTCGACGACCTACCCCCGATCGAGGCGAATCTAACCAAGCCGCGCAGCCTTCAGGACCACCTCCTGTGGCAGCTGCAGATGAGCGCCTTCGCCGACGCCGAGCGCTCGTTCGCCGAGCTCGTCATCGGCAACCTGGACGAGCGCGGCTACCTCGACTTAATCGGCGTCGACCGGCCCGACGGCAGCCGCACGCCGGACCTCACCGTCGAGGACCTCGCCAAGGAGGCGGGGCTGCATCCCGACGACGTGCCGCTCGTGCTCGAGATGATTCAGAACTTCGACCCGATCGGAGTCGCCTCGCGCGACCTAAGGGAGTGCCTGCTCGTGCAGGCCAAGGCCGCTGGCTTCGCCGACACGGATACCGAGGTCCAGATCATCGAGCGCCACCTGCACCAGCTCGAGAAGCACAACTATCAGGCCATTGCCCGCGAGATGCGCATTCCCCTCGAGGAGGTGTACGAGGCCGCCCGGCTGATCCAGGACTTCGAGAGCCGGCCGGCCCGCAATTTCTCCGACCAGGACGAGCGCACGATCGGCATCACCCCCGATGTTTACGTGATCAAGGACGGCGACAACTACGTCGTGATCGACAACGACCGCGGGATGCAGCGCCTGTTCATCAACGAGTCGCTCACGAAGCGGCTGCTCAAAGACCCAGCCGCCAAGGAGTTCGTCGGCGAGAAACTGCGCAACGCGCAGTGGCTGATCAGGGCCATCGAGCAGCGGCGCAAGACCATCATCCGCGTCGCCGAGTGCATCGTGGAGAAACAGCGCGACTTCTTCGATCGCGGCGTGGCCCACCTCAAACCCATGATCCTGCGTGACGTCGCCGAGGCGGTCGGCATGCACGAATCGACCATCTCGCGCGTGACGACCAACAAGTACATTCACACCCCGCAGGGGCTGTTCGAGCTCAAGTACTTCTTCAACTCGAGCATCCGGCGCGTTGCCAACGAGGACATCGCGAGCGAGAGCGTGAAACAGGCGATCAAGCGCCTGATCGACGACGAAGACAAGGCGAATCCCATCTCCGATCAGGCCATCGTCGAGATGCTCGAGAAGAACGCGGGCATCAAGATCGCACGGCGGACGGTCGCAAAATACCGCGAGATGCTGGGCATCCTGGCGTCGTCCAAGCGCCGTCGCGTCTTCTGAGGGGCGAATGAAGAGCAGCGTGCTCGGCGGGGGATCCCGTATCGGGCGATTTTGGTATGCTCGAGGGGACACGTCTCGACCCGGGACGTTTCGGGAGGTCCGATGAACATCAGCATCACGTTTCGCCACATGGACTCGAGCGAGGCCATCAAGCGCTACGCAAGCTCCAAGCTCGCGAAGCTGCAGAGATTTTTGCGGAGCCCGCTCACCGGCAAGGTGACGCTCTCGATCGATCGTCTCAAGCACGTCGTCGAGGCGCACGTTTCGAGTGGTGGCGAGCACGTGGAGGCGCGCGAGGTGAGCGACGACATGTACGCGTCGATCGACCGGGTGATGGACAAGCTCGACCGACAGATCCGCGCCGCGAAAGGCGTTGCCAGGGCCAAACGGCGCGGTGGTAAAAGCCTGCGCACCGAGCCGATTGTTGCGCCGCGGGCCGCAGGCGCTAAGCAGGGCGCGACCGCCGGCTCGGCCCGCAAGGGGCCCGCCCGCCGCGACACTCGCGCGAAGGCCCGCGGTTGAATCAGAGCCCCGCTTTTCTTTTGGTCACCCATGCAACTGGCGAACATCCTCACTGCGGATCGCATTCTCGTCGACGTGGACGCGAGCCAGGTGAAAACCAAAGACGACGCAATCCGCCTTTTGGCGGAGATGCTGTCACCGGGAATCGGCGTCGATGGCGACACCATCGAGCATCTCTTGCTCGAGCGGGAGAAGCTGCAGAGCACCGGGATCGGTGACGGCGTGGCCATCCCGCATTGCGCCCTCGACGGTGCCGGCTCGCAAGCGGCCGCGCTTTTGCTCTGTCCCCGCGGCATCGAGTTCGACGCCATCGACGGTGAGCCCGTCGAGATCGTGTTCGGCGTGGTCGGTCCCAAACGCGCGACCGGGGAGCACTTGCGCACGCTCGCGCGCATTTCGCGCCTCCTGCGCGACGAGCAGACGCGGCTGCAGCTGCTCGCGAGCGTCAATCCTCAAGCCGCGCTCCAGCTCGTCGAGTCGCACGAAGCCCAAGCCCGGTGACGATGGAAACCAAGGATTCCGCCTCGCAGGTTCCCAAGGGGATCTCGGTGCGGGATCTCCTGGACGACACGGCGCTCGGCCTAAAGCTCCGGCTCGTGGCGGGCGGCGGCGGCCTCGACCGGCTCATCTGTCACGTCCGGATCCAGAAGTCGGGGCTCGCGCTCGTGGGCCACTTGCACGGCGTCGTGCCCACGCGCATCCAGATCCTCGGCGCCACGGAGCTCTCGTATCTCGCGCGGCTCGACGCGGCGGGTCAGGAGGCGGCGGTCGCCTCGCTGCTTTCGGCGGGGCTTTCCTGCGTGATCGTCACGCGCGGCGTCGAGGCGGCGCCCTCGCTCGTGGCGGGGGCGCAGCGAACCGACACGCCACTGCTCGTGTGCGCCGAGCGATCGTCGGTCGCCATCGGGAGGCTTCACACGTTGCTCGACGAGCGTCTCGCGCCGCGCACACGCGTGCACGGCGTCTTGGTCGACGTGTTCGAGGTGGGTGTGCTCCTGCTCGGCAAGAGCGGCATCGGCAAGAGCGAGTGTGCGCTCGAGCTCGTGATGCGGGGGCATCGTCTCGTTGCCGACGATGTCGTCGAGTGCGATTTTCGGCCGCCGGGCATGGTGTTCGGCGAGGCGGCCGCCATGCTCAGGCATCACATCGAGGTGCGCGGCCTCGGCATCCTCAACATCAAGGACCTGTTCGGCGTCACGGCCATTCGCGAGCGCAAAAGGCTCGATCTCGTGGTCGAGCTCGAGCCCGGCGAGCGTGAGTACGACCGGCTCGGTCTCGAGGACCAGACGCGCGAAATCCTGGGCGTCAAGGTGCGCAAGGTGTGCCTGCCCGTGCGCCCAGGGCGCAACATGAGCTCGATCATCGAGATCGCCGCGCGCAACGAGCTGTTGCGGCAGGCGGGTCACCACCCGGCCAAGAACCTGGTGCTCGAGCTCGAGCGCCGGCTGCTCGGCGAGTCGCACGTTGACCCACCGCCGAGCACGCACGAGCCAGGGCGCTCGCCGAGCGTCCAGTTTCAGGCCGTCACCCCGAACGAGAGCTCCGCGCCCCCACCCGTGGAGCCGAGACGGCGATGACGATGGGCGCCCCCTCCGCCGCTCTGCTCGAACCGGAGCTCGTGGTGGTGGTGACGGGTGTGAGCGGCGCTGGCAAATCGACTGCGGTGAACGCGCTCGAGGATCTCGGCTTCTTTTGCGTCGACAACCTGCCCCCTCCCGTCGTGAGGCACACGCTCGACGCGCTCCGCGGCGCGCGGTTGCGGCGCATCGCGCTCGGCATCGACGTGCGTGTGCGTGGGTTCTTGGACGACGCCGCGGGTGTTCTGGAGACGCTCGAGCAGTCGAGCGCTTCGGAGCTTCAGGTGGTGTTCCTCGATGCCGCTGACGAGGCGCTGCTGCGCCGCTTCAGCAGCACGCGTCGTCCGCATCCGCTGAGTGCCTCGGAAGGGCGCGAGGGTGGCGCGCACGCCGTGCTCGACGGCATCACCACCGAGCGGGACCTGCTCGCGGCGCTGCGCGAGCGAGCCACGCTGGTCGTCGACACGACGAGCCTCAGCGTGCACGAGCTCCGACGCGCCATCGTGCGCCACTTCGGTCCCGCGGGGGGCAAGGCGCCGCGCATTCGCACGCGCGTCGTGTCGTTCGGTTTCAAGTTCGGAAGCCCCGTCGACGCCGATTCTGGTGTTCGACGTGCGGTTCCTCAAAAATCCCTTCTTCGTCCCCGACCTTTCGGCGCGCCCCGGCACGGACCCCCTCGTCGTGGACTACGTGCTCGGATCCCCGGATGTCGGGCGCTACCTCGAGCTCGTGTCCGAGCTCCTCGAGTTCACGGTGCCCCGCTTCGAGAGCGAAGGGCGGAGCTACCTCACGATTGCCGTCGGCTGCACGGGCGGCAGGCACCGCTCGGTCGTGGTTGCCGAAAAGCTAGGAGCCGCTCTGAGCGAGCGATTGGGCCTTTTCGTCGATGTCGTGCATCGCGACCTCGATCGCGTCAACATGACCGGGCCCGGAGCCGACCCCGATCACGCGGATGGTCCGAGGCGAGGAGTTATCGGATCATGAGCGCGGCTCGGGGGACTTTCGAGGTCGTCAACAAGCTCGGGCTTCACGCGCGCGCCGCGACGAAGCTCGTCCAGCTCGCCTCCAAGTACCCTTGCGAGATCGCGGTCGGTCGTGAGGGCCAGGTCGCGAACGCCAAGAGCGTCATGGGGGTGCTCTTGCTCTGCGGCTCGAAGGGCAGCCTGCTCGAGATCGAGGCCACGGGAGATAGCGCCGAGGAAGCGGTCACGGAGCTCGGACGGCTCATCGCCGATCGCTTCGGGGAGGGCGAGTAGTGTCCGGAGCGCCGGATGAGACCGAGCCAAGCTCCCACGTGAGCGAGCTTTCGCTCGACGGCATCGCCGGATCGCCCGGCTTCGCCGTGGGGCCCGCGATCATCGTCGATCGCAAGAGCGGCACCGTTCGGCGTCACATCGCAGGCGCCCGAGCCGATGACGAGATGGAGCGCTTCGACCGCGCCGTCGCGGCCGCTGCGGCGCGCCTCGAGGCCGCCTCGGAGGGTGCCGGGCGCGGCCGCGCCGAGCTTTCGATCCTCGGCGCCTACGTGGCGATGGTGACGGACGAGACCGTGCGCTCGGAGGTGGAGCGGCGCGTTCGCATCGACTTTTTGTGCGCAGAATGGGCGCTTTCGACCACGATCGAAGAGATGGCCGAACAGCTCGGCCAGGCGGCGGATCCGTACCTCGCCGAGCGCCGTCACGACATCGAGTTCGTCGGCGAGAGCATCATGCAGTCGCTCGCGGGTCGCAAAGAGTCGATCCTGTTGCCGCGCGGGCGCGAGCCGGGCGTGCTCGTTGCGCACGATCTGTCGCCCGCCGAGACGGTGACGCTCGATCGCCGGAGCGTGCTCGCGATCGTGACCGAAGTCGGCACGCGCACGAGCCACACGGCGATTCTCGCGCGCGCCCTCGAGATCCCAGCCGTCGTCGGCGTGAAGGGGCTGCTCGGTCGGGTGGGGGACGGCGACATCGTTGCCGTTGACGGGCTGCGCGGGCACGTCACGCTGGCGCCGAGCGCTGCGACGCGCGCGGACGCCCTCTCGCGGGCCGAGCGGTTCCGCGAAACGCAGGTGGCGCGCGGCGGGCCCAGAGACGAACCGGCTCACACGGCCTGCGGCACGCTCGTGGACCTGAAGGGCAACATCGAGCTGCCGGGTGAGGCACCGATCGCGCTCGAGCACGGCGCTCGCGGCATCGGCCTTTATCGGACGGAGTTTTTGTACGTCAATCGCAGCGACCTCCCGAGCGAAGACGAGCAGTACGAGACGTATCGGGGCGTGGTCGAGGCTGTCGCGCCTTTCCCAGTGACGCTGCGCACGTTCGACATCGGCGGCGACAAGTTCGCCTCGAGTATGAAGCTGCCGAACGACATGAACCCGGCGCTCGGTTTGCGCGCCGTGCGCCTGGCGCTCGCACGTCCGGATCTGTTCGCGACGCAGCTTCGTGCCATCGTGCGCGCGTCGGCGCACGGAAGCCTCAGGCTGATGCTGCCGATGGTCACGTCGATGGGCGAGCTGCGCGAGGTGAAGCACCTGTTCGCCGAGGCGCTCGCCGAGGTGGACGCGCGCTCCCAGCCGCGTGCGCCGCACATTCCGCTCGGCATGATGGTCGAGGTTCCCGCGGCGGCCATCCTAGCCGACCGATTCGCGCCCGAGGCCGAATTCTTGAGCATCGGCACGAACGATCTCGTGCAGTACACGCTCGCCGTCGACCGCTCGAGCCCGGCGCTGGCGTACCTGGCTTCCTCGCTCGATCCGGCCATCTTGCGGCTGATCCAGGGCGTTGTCGCCGCCGGGGCCGCGCACGGGCGGCCCGTCATCGTGTGCGGCGCCATGGCGAGCGATGCGCTCTCGGCCGTCTTGCTCATCGGCATGGGGCTCAGGGAGCTCAGCATGGAAGCTTCGTCCATCCCGGAAGTGCGTGCGGCCCTCGAGCGCATCACCGTGGCCGAGGCGCGCGAGGTGGCCGATCTGGCGCTCGCGTGCGCCACGGCCTCCGACGTGCGGGCTTTGCTCGACGAGCGCTTCGCGGGGCTACCGGGCGCTCCCGAGTCCGGCTGAGCGAAGCGCCCGGCACGGAGCGCGCGGCCGTCGCGAGTCGAGCGCCCGTGCAGGCGGGCGTCCGCAACTCGGCTGCCGGCTGTCCGACGGGGCGGTGTGCGCGCTCTCCTTTTGCTAGCAGCCCTCGCCGTTCTCGCCTGTGAGCCGGGCGTGTCACGGGAGCCGTTGCCGGCGCGCGTCGAGCTCACGATTTTGCACACGGCGGACACGCATTCACAGCTCTTCCCGTTCCGCCTGCTAATCGGCCCGACTGACGCCGTGCGGGGCCTCGGCGCCGCGGGGGAGGTGCGCTCCGTCGGCGGATTCGCGCGGCTTGCCACGCTGTTGCGCGAGGAGCGCGCGGCCGCCGAGCGGGTGCTCACACTCGATTCGGGAGACCTGTTCCAGGGGTCGCTCGCGTTCCAAACCTTCCAGGGTGAGCCCGAGCTTTTGGCCTTCGATGCGCTCGGCGTCGAGGCCCAGGCGCTCGGCAACCACGAGCTCGACCTGGGGGCCGACCTCGTTCTCGACCGCTACCGGACCCTCGCAACGTTTCCGCTGCTGGCCGCGAACTACGCCTCCGACGGGGACCCCACGGGCCTCGCGGGTCTCGTCCAGCCGTTCACCGTGCTCGACGCTGGCGGGCTGCGCGTGGGCGTGATCGGGGTCGGCAACACGGGTAGCGTGCGCGCGCTCAGAGCGCGTCCGAGCGAGCTCGGCGCCGTCGCGCTCGAGGCGGCGCCTGCCGTCCAGAGCACGCTCGACCTCCTGCGCCCCGAGGTTGACCTCGTCGTGGCCGTGACGCACGTCGGGCTCGACGCCGATCGGACGCTCGCCGAACGAACCAGCGGCCTCGATCTCATCCTCGGCGGCCACCAGCATCTCACGCTCGACGAGCCCCTCGTCGTTGACGACTGCGCGGCGGGCAGCGTCGTCGACGCGTGGGGTCGCACACGCCGCTGCCACCCCCGGCGCGTGCCGGTCCTGCACAGCGGCGCGTACGGCAAAGTCGTCGGTCGGCTGCGCCTGGTCGTCGCGGCGTCGAACCGCTCGGCGCTCGACGGCTACGAGGTCGAGTCGCTCACGCTCGAGCTCTTGCCCGTGAGTGACCGGGTGAGCGAGGACCCCACCGTCGTCGAGCTGCTCGCGCCGTATGCCGACGCACTCGGCGCCGCGGATCCGGGACGCTACGTCGCGTTCGCCCCCACCGCCGTCGAGCGAGTCGGCGTGACCTCGGGCGACTCACCGCTCGGCAACCTCGCAGCCACGGCGGTCCGCCACGCCGCGCTCGCTGATCTTTCGGTGATCGGCGCGTCGTCGCTGCGATTCGACCTGCCACCCGGTCTCGTCGAGCCCGAGACGCTCGGTCGCGTCCTGCCGTTCGCCGATCCCGTCGTCGTTTCCCGCGTGAGCGGGAGCACCCTGCTCGCGTCGTTCGAACGCGCGGCACGCGCGGCTGCCGCCCGCGACTGTCGGACGCAGGTGCAGATCGCCGGGGCGGTCGCTCGCTTGCGTTGCCCGTGCTCCGGGGGGACGTGCGCTCGCGTGTGGGTGCACGACACCGGCCAGGCGTGCCGTGACGACCTAGACTGCGGCTCGTTCGAGGGGATTTGCGACGCCGAGCCGGGCCACGAAGGGCGTTGCCGCGCGCCGGTCGAGCCCGAGGAGAGCTATGTCCTCGCGACGACCGAGTACCTCGCCGAGGGCGGCAGCGGGCTGCTCGAGCCGATCCCCGAAGTGGAACGGCGAGTCGTCGGCGACGGACTCGCGAGCGCCGTGCTCGACTGGGTCAAGCAAGCTCCGGCATGCGGGGGTGCGCTCGATTGCGGCGCGCCGTGCGTTCGCGCCGCGCTCGATGCTTTCAGGGACGGGGACTGTGAGCGCGCGCGCGCCCTCTGTGCAGCCCTGCCTTGCCTCGACGAAGGCGCCGGTGTCTTGCGCGACGGTCGACTTCGTTTCGAGGCGCCGTGAAGGGCAACAGGCCGAGGGTCTCGCTCGTCGCCGCGGGCGCGCTCGCCGTTCTCCTGCTTGGAGCGCGCGCCGGAGCGCGCGAAAGCGAGCCCGAGCCGCGCGCTGAAGCCGGCAGCACCCGCCTCGTGTTCATCCTGGGCGACGACGACGTGTTGCACGCGCCCAGCGAGACGCGCCCACCGTCGCCGGCGACGAGCATCGGCGATTGACGCGGCTACGATGGCCTCGCGACCGGCCTCGCGTCGAGCCGCACGGGACGCGAGAACCGGTTGACGCTCGAGACCAAGACCACGGCACCGGGCCTCGTGCCGCGGCTCGAGACGAGCGCCGCGCTGCGAGCCGAGGTCCGGCTCGATTCGCTCGCCACCGGGCCCGCGGCGCCCCTCGTCGAGGACCTCGGCAGCTACGTCGAAGCTTCGCTCGGCCTCGTCTCGTCGGGCTCGGCACGCCTCGTGCTGCGGCTTTTCCCCCTCGACGGCGATCGCGAGCGGGTGGGCTGGCTCGAGGTGCTCGCGTGGGGCGGCGCCGTCGGCCCCGAACGCGAGTCACCGTACGCGTCGGCGCGCGGGCCAGTGCGGAGCGCGACCCTCGCCTTCGAAACGCCGGGACTCGAGCTGCAAGTCGGGCTCAAGACGGCGGCCTTCCTCGAGCCGACGCCGGCCGGGCCCCCCGTCGAGGAAACGAGCTACGGCGCGTTCGGTCGCGTCGAGCTCGCTCCGACGCGCGCCCTCGGGCTCGGCGTCGCGGTGGGCCGCTTCGAGCACGGCAGGCTCAGCGGACCCGGACGCCCGCCGCGCGCGACGACGACCGGCGCGTCGCTGCGCGCGACCGTCCGTGGCGGGGCGATCGAGCCGGAGCCGCCCGTCGCGTTCGGCGCTGGGCTCGAGCCGGACGATCCTACGGCGGGGCTCTCCGTCGCGCCTCGTGGCCAAAGCGCCTGGGCCGCGAGCCTCGAGGGCGTGACGCTGCTCGAGCGTGTCCGGGCGTTCGAAGACCCGGCGAGCACGCTGCTCTTGCCGGCACGCGCAGCGGCGCTCGTCGGCACGGCACGGCTCGGAGCGTTCGAGGCTCGCGCGGCGCTCGTCTGGCGCGACGCGGCGTTCGTGACGCGGAGCGTGCCCGGGGTCTTTCCCGATCTGGCACCGCCGCGTGACGCCAGGCTCGCAAGCGACCGCCTGGCGCTCCTCGGCGCAACGCTCGCGCTGCGCTACGGCCTCGTGCCGGGCCTTTCGCTCGGCCTGCGAGCACCGGCGGCCGTGATGACCCACACGCTCGATACCCTGGGGCAACCGACGGGCGGAACCGTCGTCGTCTACGGTGCTGGCGACTCGGCGCTCTTGCCACCTGGACAGGCGCCCGTGCCCATCGTCGAGGTTCGACCATCGTTCGGCGTCGCGCTCTCACACCTGCTCGTAGGGCTCGCCTGGCTCGAGCTCCGGCGCGATTTCAACCGCACGCGCCTCGTCGCGGGTCCGGGCGGCTTCACCGGTCGCGGATTCTCGGATCCCAACCGGCTCGGCTACGGCGTCGCCGTGCGAGCCGCGTGGTGAGCGGCACCGACGGCGCCGGTCGCGCTCACTCGGCGGTCCAGCCGCCATCGACGACGAGCACGCTTCCCGTGACGAGCGCGCCCGCGGGAGAGCTCAAGTAGATCACGGCCCCCGCGATGTCGTCGATCGTGCCGAAACGGCCCGTGGCAATGCGTGCGAGCACGCCCGCTCGAAACTCCGGGTCTTCGAGGCGTTCCTTCGTGCCGGGGGTGAGCGTGAAAGTGGGGGCGACGGCGTTGACGGTCACGCCGTGGGGCGACCATTCGAGCGCGAGCACCTTCGTGAGCATGTTCACGGCGCCTTTGGTCGCGGAATACACGGCGTGCCGCCGGATCCCGACGAGGCCCGCCTGCGAGCTGATGTTGACGATGCGCCCCGACTGGCGGGGGAGCATGTGGCGCGCCGCGGCCTGACACGCGAAAAAAAGGCCCCTGGCGTTGACCGCGAACATGCGGTCCCAGTCCTCTTCCGTCACGTTGACGGCGTCTTGATTGTCGCCGAGGCCCGCGTTGTTCACGAGCAAGTCGATGCGGCCGAAGTGCTCGACGACGCGGTCGATGCCGCGCCGCGTGCTCGACACGTCGCTCACGTCGAACGGCACGGCCAAGCCGGCGAGCTCGTGGGCCAGCGCCTCGAGCGGCTCGCGGCTCCGCGCGGCGACGGCCACCTCCGCCCCGGCTGCCGCGAGCGAGCGCGCGAGGCCCGCGCCGATGCCGTAGCTTGCGCCCGTGACGAGCGCGACCTTGCCGGCGAGAGAGAAGCTCGGTGGGGTGGTCTTCGCGGGAGTCATGCGACAACGTTCCGTTCGGCCGCCCAGAAGGCTGCCGCCGCCCCGGCTCAGCCGCAACCGATCGGCGACGTACCGAGGACGATGTCGTCGATCCACACGTCGATGTCGAACCCGCTGAAGCTCTGCCAGCCGAGGATCACTTCGGTGAAGCGCCCCGCCATCCAGTCTTCGGGCAGCGTCTTACTTTCCCATTGGTCGGGTCCAACGCTCGTGATCTCGTGCACCAGGGTGCCGTCGGCCCAGGCATGCAGCGTGTTCGGCGTCGCATCGCCGAGGAACGCGACCTCGATGCAGGCCCACGTGTTCGCGGCGACGGAAGGGCCCGAATGCCAGCTTGCCATCGGAGGCGAGATGGCGTCCCCGATGGCCGGCATGCTCGTGCCGATGACCCCCTTGATCTCGCCGAAGCGCACCTCGTCGCCGGCGTCGCCCGAAGTTTTGCGGATGCCGAGCAGCGTCTCGTGGTTGGCGTTCTGGCTCGGATCGTTGCCGAGCTGGCGCGTCATGTACACCCACGCGCGCACGTACAGCTTGTTCGTGCCGCCGGGCAGCGGCCGCGTGATCATCGCGGGGCTCGCGCCGCCGTGGAAGTGCGCAGACTTCGTGCCGCCGTGAGCGCGCGTCGTGTTGACGAGCGCGTAGGCGCTGCTACTGGTCGTGTTCTGCGGGTTGTTCTTCTGGTAGGCGATGAACGTGTCCCAGCCGGCGGGCGCCATGCCGTCCGCGCCGCTCTCGAAGTCCTCGGTGAAGAATCCGGACGGCGGGGCGCCGGCCGTGCCGCCCGCGCCGGCTCCGGCGCCGCCCGCGTCGCCACCCGCACCGGAGCCACCCAGGCCTCCGAGGCCCGCGTCGCCCCCGGCACCCGCGCCCGCGGCCCCGGCCGATCCCGCGTCGATGGCATCACCCGCCGAGCCCGCCGTGCCGCCGAGGCCCGAGCCGCCCGCGGTCCCGCCCGTATCACCGCCCGCGCCGCCGAGCCCACCCGTGGCAACGCCCGCGCTGCCGCTGGTGCCCCCCGCACCCGAGCTCCCCGACACCGTGCCGCCGATCCCAGAAGAGCCGCCAGAAAAGGCACCGCTCGTTCCGCCGTTGGCCGCACCAGCGCTGCCGCTCGTTGCACCGGAGGAGCTGCCGCCCGTGCCTTCGACCTTGGCGGCGGGAGAGCATCCAAGGGCAAGCAGCGTGGCCATCGTCGAGAAAAGAAAGCGCTCTTGGCTCATGTAACTCCTGAAGAAGAACGAAGCTCGCGCGCGGGGAACCGCCAGTATAGCGCGGCCGCCGCGAGGGGCTCGACGCGCGCCCCGGGGTTGCACACCGACGTCATCGAAAAATTGAAGCGGGCAGCGCGAATCCCTGGGGCGCGCTGACGCACCCGCGCGTTGACTCGACCGCGCTCGCCGGGCAGATTCTGTCGACATGTCCTTCCGCCGCTCCAAGACGCTTTCCGCCTTCTTGCTGTCATCGCTCCCGCTTTTCGTCGGCTGCAGCTCGAGCGACGAGACGCCGGCGGGCAACGGCGGTGCGGGTGGCAGCGGCGCATCGGGCGGCTCCGCGGGCACGCTCGGAGGAACGGCGGGGAGTGGCGCGAGCGGCAGCGCGGGCACGGGCGGCAGCTCGGGAAGCGGCGCCGGCACGGCGGGCGCAGCGGGCGGCGGGCAAGGGGGCACGGCGGGCGCGGCCGCAGGCAGCGCTGGCACCTCCGGCTCCGCCGGCTCGACGAGTGGCGCGGCGGGCTCGATGGGCGGGACAGGGGCAGCCGGCGCAGCGGGTGCCGGTGCCGGCGGCTTGGCGGGCGACGCCGGTAGTGCCGGTGCGGCGAGTGCCGGCGCCGGTGCCGGTGGCATGGCGGGCGATGCCGGCACCTCCGGTTCGGCGGGCAATGGTGGCTCGAGCGGTGGCGGCGCGTTCACGCTCACCAACCCCGACTTCGTGAGCATGCCTGGCTGTGCCGCCGACACGGCAACGTCATGCGACGTCTTCCCGCGCGAGCTCGCGAGCTACATGAGCGGCCCGAACGTCTCGCCGGAGCTCGACTGGACGGGCGTACCGGCCGGCACGCAGAGCTTTGCCGTCATCTTGCAGGATCTCACCAACGGGTTTGCCCACTGGGTGCTCTGGAACATCCCGGGCAACGCGACGATGCTCGCGGCGGACGTCGACAAAAGCACGACCACTCCCGCCGTTCCCGCAGGCTCGGAGCAGCGGAACCTGTCCCAGGGTGACGGCTACTTCGGCCCCGGATCTGCCTGCAACGTGTACGAATTCGTGCTCTACGCACTCGCCACCGCGGACTTCATGCCCACCGCGGCGACCGACGCCAACTCGGTCCGCACCCAGCTCGATGCGCTCGATTCCACGGCGCTGCTCGGCAAGGCGTCGCTGCGCGGGCGACAGAACTACAACAACCAGTGTAACTGACGCGAGCGCGTGCCATCGGCTCGCCAGATGCCCCGCTCCCTCCTCGATCTTCCCCCGAAGGCGCGCCTGCCGTTTTCCTTGGCGTACGTCGTGGTCCTCGTCGCGATGGTTGCCGCCGGGCAGCTCGCGCCCGACCATGTGTTCGGGTTCCAGATGTTCAACGAGTCGTCCAGCCTCCGCATTCGGCTGTTCCGCGAGGTCGGTCCCGCGCGGAGCCCGCGACTCGTCCCCATGGTAAACGGGGCGTGGCGCGCGCGCGACGCACGGGGAAATCGCCACCTTTTCGACTGGCACGACCGCGTGCCCACGGGCTCGATCAGCCACGTCGACCGGTTCGTCCACGCCTCCTACGGCCTCGGCGCACAGCTTTTTCACCTCGAGCGCGCGCTCGACGACGTTGCCCGGCACGTGCCGCTCGACGCCGAGACCCACGCGTTCGTCGCCGTCGTCGACACGCTCAAGAACGGACGCGATCCGCGCACCGTACGTTTCCGGGCGGCACGAAAGTGACGCTTCCAGCGCTCGCTCACGCGGAGCGCGACGCCTACACGCTCGGCGTGATGCGCATCGCGCTCGGGGTGCTGCTCATCGTGCAGACGTTGAACCGCCTGCTCGAGCTCGAGCACGTCCCGTATTTCGGCGACGTGTTCCACTTGCCCATCGTCCCCGAGGCGCTCGTGCCGTCGGCGGCGGGCTACGTGGCGCTGCTCGTCGTGTCACTCGTGGCGGCGGCGGTCGCCGTCGTGGGCGTGAGGCCTCGCGAGGGGCTCTTCGTCGCATCGAGCATCGGGCTGTTCCTGCTCTTGTGCGACCGACGCGAGTATCACAATAACCGCCTCGCGCTGCTGCTCTTCGCCTTCCTGGCCGCCTTCTCGCCCTGCGATCGCAGTCTCATGTTCGTGCGGCGCGGTGGGCTCGCGCTCGACGAGGCGGCCCGTCGCGCGCCGTTCTTCGCGACCCGGCTCCTGCGGCTCCAAGTGTCCGCGATCTACGTGTCGTCCGGCGGAGGCAAGCTGCTCGATCCTGACTGGCGGAGCGGGCAGACGATGGGGGTTCGCTTCGCGTCCGCGGTTGACTACCTCGCGAGACACGGCCGGCCCCTCCCGGATCTCGTCGCCAGGATCTACGCGTCGCCCGATTTCGCCAGTGTCGCATCGAAGGCCGCCATCGCGACCGAGCTGTTCCTCGCCGTGGGTCTATGGCTGCCCCGCACGCGCACGGTCGCGTTCTACCTCGGCGCGCTCTTTCACCTCGGCATCGAGCAATCGGCCCAGGTCGAGCTGTTCAGTTACGTGATGGCCGCGGGCTACGTCGCGTTCGTCGTGCCGGAGCTCGGCGAGCGTGTGGTCCAGCTCGACCCCGCAACGCCGCTCGGTCGCGTGCTCGCGAGGACCATTTCGTGGCTCGACTGGCTGCGCCGCTTTCGCATCGAACGGCGCATCGGGTCGTCCATCAGGGTGCTCGACCGCGCCGGCAGGGCCGCGGGCGGCGTCGGAGCGCTGGCCGTGCTCGCCCGCGGTCTCCCACTGCTTTTCCCCCTGTTCGGTCCGCTCGCCCTCACGGCGCTCTTCTTTCGCCGAGGATCCTCGCCACAATGAGCCAGAAAATCGAGGTCCGGGCCGCGCCGGCCCGTTGTTCAGCCGCCTGTTGACCGAAAAGCGACCGCGCGTATACTCGCGGCCCCTCAAACCCCAAGGAAACACGGAAACAACCATGCCTCTCGAACCCGGCGCCAAGACAGCCGTCGTCGCCCGGCATCGGCTCCACGAGTCCGACACCGGCTCGCCGGAGGTGCAGGTCGCCCTGCTCAGCCAGCGCATCGAGTCCCTCACCGGGCACTTCAAGGTCCACGTCAAGGACCACCATTCCCGTCGGGGCTTGCTGCGTCTGGTCGCCCAACGCCGGCAGCTTCTCGACTATCTCAAGCGGACCAACGTGGACCGCTACCGAAAGATCGTCGCCTCGCTGAACCTACGCAAGTAGGCGCGAGGCAAGCAGTCAGTCACTACCGGAACGCGAGCGACCAGAGCTTCAACTTCGCTTCGTGCGGCGCACCCCACTTGGGTCTGCCGCAGGCATCGAGGCTGAAGAACTCGGTGCTCGCCTCCGGCGTCATGCTGCACGCAGCGGCACGAAGCGCCAGGAGCGCCAGATACCATGTTCGTCAGAGAATCCGTCACGATCGGCGGCCGACCGCTCACGTTCGAAACAGGACGCCTCGCCAAGCTCGCCGACGGCGCCGTGCTCGCCACCTACGGCGAGAGCGTCGTGCTGGTCACCGTCGTTTCCAGCGAGGAACGGCCGGGCCTCGACTTTTTCCCCCTCACTTGCGAGTACGTCGAGAAGACCTACGCGGCCGGCAAGATCCCCGGCGGCTTCTTCAAGCGCGAGGGGCGCCTGCGTGACTACGAAATCCTCTCGTCGCGCCTGATGGATCGTCCGCTCAGGCCGCTCTTCCCCGAGGGCTACAAGAAGGACACGCAGGTCATCGCCACGGTGCTCTCCGCCGACAAGGAGAATCCGACCGACGTGCTGGCGCTGAGCGCCGCGAGCGCCGCGCTCAGCATCTCGGACATCCCGTGGGACGGCCCGATCGCCGGGCTCCGCGTGGCACGCATCGACGGCGAGATGATCGCGTTGCCGACGTTCGAGCAGAGCGCGCGCGCCGACATCGATCTGACGGTGGCGGCCAGCAAGAGCGCCATCGTCATGGTCGAGGGCGGCGCCGACGAGGCGACCGAGAACGACCTCATCGACGCACTCATGTTCGCCCACCGCGAGGCGCAGAAGATCATCGAGCTCATCGAGAAGCTCAAGGCCGCCGTGGGTCGCGAGAAGCGTACCTTCACGGCCCCCAAGCTCGACGAGGCCGTCGCGCGCCGCGTGGCCGAGCTCGCCGACGGCGACTTCAAGACCGCCTGCGTGATCAAGGAAAAGCACGCCCGTTACGAGCGCTACGGCGAGATCAAGAAGGCGGTGTTCGGTAAGCTCACCGAGGAGCTCGGGGCCGAGAAATTCGTGGGCATGGAGAAGCTCGTCAAACAAGAGCTCGAGGAGCGCAAGGCCACCGTCGTGCGCGCCATGGTGCTCGACGAGGGCAAGCGCATCGACGGCCGCGACACCAAGACGGTGCGCCCGATCAGCTGCGAGGTCGGCCTGCTACCCCGCGTGCACGGCTCGGCGCTGTTCCAGCGCGGCGAGACGCAAGCCATCGTCACGGCGACGCTCGGCACGGCCAGCGACGAGCAGAAGATCGACGCGCTCACGGGCGAGTCGTGGAAGCGCTTCATGCTCCACTACAACTTCCCGCCCTTCTCGACCGGCGAGACCAAGCCGATGCGCGGCCCTGGCCGGCGCGAGGTTGGACACGGCGCGCTCGCGGAGCGGGCGCTCACGCGCATGCTCCCCACGCACGAGGAGTTCCCCTACACGATCCGCATCGTCAGCGAGATCCTCGAGTCCAACGGCTCGAGCTCGATGGCGAGCGTCTGCGGCGGCTCGCTCAGCCTCATGGACTGCGGCGTGCCGCTGCGCCGCCCCGTCGCCGGCATCGCCATGGGCCTCATCGCCGAGGGTGAAAAGGTCGCGATCCTGAGCGACATCCTGGGCGACGAGGATCACCTCGGCGACATGGACTTCAAGGTTTGCGGCACGGAACGCGGCGTCACGGCCATCCAGATGGACATCAAGATTGCCGGTCTCGAACGCACCATCCTCGAGCGGGCGCTCGATCAGGCACGCGAAGCGCGCCTGCACATCCTCGGCAAGATGCTGGCAACGCTGCCCGCCACGCGCCCGGAGATCAACCGCTGGGCGCCGCGCATCACGACCATCAAGGTCAAGCCCGACCAGATCCGCATCATCATCGGACCCGGTGGCAAGACCATCAAGGGCATCGTCGATCAGACGGGCTGCAGCGTCGACGTGGAAGACGACGGCACGGTGGCCGTGGCGAGCGCCGACTCGGATGCCGTGAAGCGCGCTCTCGCGATCATCGAGGGCTTGGTCGCCGAGCCCGAGGTCGGCCGCGTCTACCGCGGCAAGATCACGCGCCTCGTCGATTTCGGTGCCTTCGTGGAGATCCTGCCGAACTCCGAAGCGCTGCTCCACGTTTCGGAGATCGCGCACACCCGCGTCGAATCGCCCGCTGACGTGCTGCAGGAGGGCGAAGAAGTCGAGGTGAAGGTCATCAGCGTCGAGCGCGACGGCAAGGTGCGCCTGTCGCGTCGCGAGCTTCTGCCGTTCCCCGAAGGCGAGGAAGGCGAGGCAGCGCGCGAGCGCCTGCAGCGGGCGCGCGAGGCGGGTCCCGGTGGCGGGCGTGGACCGCGTGGTCCCGGCGGTGGGCGCGATCGTGATCGTGGTCCGCGCGGCGGGCGCGACCGCGGCGGCCGTCCCCGGCACTGAAGCGAAACGAGAGCCGCGCCGGCTTGGCTCGCTGAGCGAGCCTTCGCGGGCTCGTCCGGCCGCTTGCGGCGTCGCCGGCGCTACTTCGCGTACTTGACGCTGCAACCGTAGGCTTCCGTCTCGGCCGGCGCGACGGGCTCGTTCGAGGCGAGCGCTTTCAAGGCCTCGTCGACGTAACGCACGAGCTTTTCGCCCGTGGGCGATTCGCCTTCGCCGTCGGGCGAATTGTCGACGGCGCCGCGGTAGACGAGCACTCCCTTCGCGTCGATGACGAAGAGGTGCGGCGTCCGCGCGGCGCCGTATAGGTGGCCGACGGCGCCGGTCTCGTCGAGCAAGACGGGGTGGGTGAGGCCGTAGCGCTGCTTGCCGGCGAGGTTCTTCTCTCGACCGTAGCCCTGCTTGCCGGGCGCCGCCGAGTTGATCGCGAGCCAAACGACGTTCGCGCCGGTCAGTCGAACGGCCGCGTCGATGAGCGAGCCCTTGGTGTGCGAGGCACGCACGAAGGGGCATTCCGGGTTGAACCACTCGAGCACCACCGTCTTGCCGCGAAAGCTCGCGAGCTCGACGGGCTTGCCCTCGAGATCCGGTAGCGTGAAGCTCGGGGCGGGCTCACCGACGCGGGCCGGCTTGGCCGTGGCCGACACGGGTGCGTTCGGCGCGGCAGCGGCCGTCGCGCTCACCACGGCAGGCGTCCGTTCACTCTGTTCGTTCTTCGGCTCGGCTCGGCACGCGAGCAGGGCGGGCACGAGGACCATGCTGGCGAGGTAGCGCATACCGAGCGATATCATCTCGAGCGCTCGGGGCAACCAGCGAGCCTGCGGCTCTGTCTCGATCGAGGCGCGCGAGGGCCGCTAGACGACCCTGAGGGCGCGGGCGCCGACGAGCACCTCGTTGTGCGAGCCCATGCGGTAGCCCCCGAGATTGAGCGTGACGTAGCGAAAACCATGGCGGATGCCGGCCTCGACGATGCGCTCGCGCACGCCGGGCGCGACGAGCCGCTCGAGCTCGTCGAGGCCGACTTCGATGCGCGCGATGGTCTCGTGGTGCCGGACGCGCAGCTGCCGCAAGCCGAGCGTTCGGAGCTCCGCCTCGAGGCCCTCGATCTGAGCGAGCCGCTCCCGCGTCACGCTCGTTCCGTACGGGATGCGGCTCGAGAGGCAGGCGGCGGCCGGCTTGTCCCACGCGTCGATGCCCAGCGCCTTCGCGAGATCCCGAACGCGCGCCTTGCCGAGGTCCGCCTCGACGAGCGGGCTGCGGACGCCGGCCTTCCGCGCGGCCTCGAGGCCTGGGCGGTGGTCGCCGAGGTCGTCTCGGTTCGTGCCGTTTGCGACGGCGTCGAGCCCGAGCTCGGTCGCCTTTTCGCGCGCGATTTCGTAGAGTTCGCTTTTGCAGTGAAAGCAGCGGTCGGGGCCGTTCTTGACGTACCCCTCTCGGTCGAGCTCGTGAGACTCGACGAGCAGGTGCTCGGCGCCCATGGCTTCGGCGAGGCGACGCGCGTCGTCGCGCTCGGTGGCTGACAGGCTCGGGCTCACGGCAGTGAGGCCGACAGCGCGCGCGCCGAGCACGCGGCGCGCGGTCGCGAGCACGAGCGCGCTGTCGATGCCGCCCGAGTAGCAGACGAGCACGGAGCCCATGCCTTCCAGGATGCCGTCGAGACGGTCGAGATCCGCGGTGGTGCCGGGAGTCATCCCGTCAAACATTGTCCGCCTTTAGGGGTGGTGCCACAGAAAAACCGGTACGGGGCCTGGGCGTTTTCGCGTCCGAGCCTAAGGTATGGGCGAGAGGCAACGCCATGCAGCCCGTGCTCGTCGTCACCGGGGGTAGTCGCGGCATCGGGGCCGCCACCAGCAAGCTCGCGGCAGGGCGGGGCTTCGCCGTGTGCGTCAATTTTCGCTCCGACGAGGCCGCCGCGCGTGAGGTCGTCGCCGCCATCGAGCGAGAGGGCGGGCGCGCCCTCGCCGTCCGGGGCGACGTGGCCGACGAGTCCCAGGTGGTGCGGCTCTTCGAGAGCGTGGATCGCGAGCTTGGGCGGGTGACGGCGCTCGTCAACAATGCCGGCATCGTCGCGCCGATGGCACGCGTTGACGCGATGGATGCGGAGCGGCTGACGCGCCTTTTTGCCACCAACGTCACCGGTGCGTTTTTGTGCGCGCGCGAAGCCCTGCGGCGCATGTCCACGGTGCACGGTGGTCCGGGGGGCGCGATCGTCAACGTGTCGTCGGCAGCGTCGCGCCTGGGATCGCCCGGCGAGTACGTGGATTACGCCGCATCGAAGGGTGCCATCGACACGATGACGCTCGGGCTCGCGAAGGAAGTGGCCGCCGAGGGCGTCCGGGTGAACGCCGTGCGGCCCGGTCTCATCCACACCGAGATCCACGCGACCTACGGCGACCCCGGGCGCGTCGATCGATTGGGCACGACGCTGCCGATGAAGCGCGGCGGTGACCCTGAGGAGGTGGCGCGTGCCATCGTGTGGCTGCTCGGCGAAGAAGCGTCGTACGTCACCGGCGCGCTGCTCGACGTGAGCGGTGGGCGCTAAAGCGCGCACAGGGTCGAGGCGCGGCATTGGGAGGACATTGTTTGGCCGGGCCAGCGGGCCGGCGCTTGTCATTTTGTTATCTGATACTATGTTCAGTGTCGTGGCGCTTCCCGCGGCTCTCGCCAGTATTTCCCCCGCATTAGTTAAGGCAGGGGTCCAGCTCGGCACCGCTTTCGGGCGGGAGGAAGAGGGTCTGCCCTTCGGCATCGCCGAGCTCGATCGAGCCCTGCCGGACGGCGGGCTGCTTCGCGGTGGGGTGGTGGAGCTTTCGGTCGCCGGGTCGAGCGCGCTCGCCACCACGCTGTCGCTGAGCGCCGTGCGCTCCGCGCAGCGTGCGGGTGCGGCCAGCGTCTCCGCCCGGGTGCCGTGGTGCGCCTTCGTCGACCCGTCCATGAGCCTTTATGCCCCCGGGGTGGAAGCGCTCGGCGTAAAGATCGAACGTTTGCTCGTCGTGCGTCCGAAAGCGGAAGCGATCGGGCGAGTGGCCATCAAGCTCGTGGAGTCGGGCGTGTTCGACCTCGTCGTGGTGGACACGTCGGGTACGCTCGGCAGCACGGTCGATCTTTCGTTGAAGAGCTTTTCGCGCGTCGTTCGGCGTCTGTCGATGGCCGTCAACGGTACCAAGAGCAACGTGCTGCTCCTCACTTCGACGTCACAGCCCCGCTCGTTGCCGTTGCCGGTAGCGCAGCGCATCGAGCTGTCTCGTCCCACGCGAGAGCGTCTCGTCGTGCGGGTCGCGAAAGACCGCCGGGGGCGCGTCACGCCGTCACGCTCCGTGCTCCTTCAGCACGGTGAAAGCCCGATGCTCGGAGCCTCCGATGAGCGAAAGCTCGCCTGAAACCGGGCGTCGCATCGCGGCGCTCTATCTGCCCGAGCTCTTGGTGGAAGTCTGCGCGCGAAGCGCGCCGGATCGCCCTCCCGCCGAGCTCGGCGTGGTGCTCGTGGACGAGCGGGTCGATCCGGACGAGCCACTCAAGCCGACGTTGCTGCTCGACGCGGTGAGCGCCCGGGCAAGGCGTTATGGCGTGCGCGCCGGTCAAACGATTGCCGAGGCCGGCGCGCTCTTCGCGGGTTTCGAGGTGCGGCGTCTTTCTCCGGAGGTGCTGCGGAGCGCGCTTGCCACCCTGGCGGAGGTGGCGCTCGGCTTCGGCGCCACGGTAGCGCTCGGCCCTCCAGATACCGTGTGGCTCGATGTCACCGGCTCTGCGCATCTGTTCGGAGGTGAAGCCGCGCTCGGCGAAGAGCTCTCGAGTCGCGTGCGTTCTCTCGGCCACGTGGCGCGGCTCGCCATCGCGAACGGCCCCACGCTCTCACGCGCGTTCGCGCGCTGGTCGCCGCCCGCTCACGACGGCAAGGATCTTTTCGTGATCACGAACGAGGAGCTGCCGCGCGCCGTTCGAGAGCTTCCCATCGTTTCGCTGCCGCTCGGCGCGGAGTGCCAGAGCTTTCTCGTGCGCCTCGGCGTGCTCACACTGGGAGATCTCGCGCTGTTGCCGCGCGCGGCGCTCGGTAGCCGCCTCGAAGGGGAGGCGGGCCGCGCGCTCGAGCTTGCCGCCGGGCACGATCCGCAGCCGCTCGTGCCGTACCAGCTCCCGCCGCGCGTCGCGGAGGGGGTGAGCTTCGAGCACGGTGTCGAGGGGAGCGAGCCCCTGCAGTTCGCACTGCGGGGGCTTTCGGCGCGGCTGGCCGGGCGGCTCGGCGGGCGCGGGCTCGCGGCCGAGTCGCTCGTGCTCCACATCGAGCACGATCGTTCGATAGCTCGCCTGCGCGGCGCGCCCGAAAAAACGAGTCTCCGCTTCGCTCTGTCCACGCCGCTCACCCGCGAAGAGGAAATCCGCCGGGTGGTCAGCTCCCGGCTCGAGCGCGCGCGCCTTCCGGCGCCTTCGGTGGGGCTGCGTCTGGAGGCGCCCGTCGTCGCTCCGGCGGCCGCGCGTCAGCTCGAGCTCGGTGAGGTGCTCTCCGGTGGTACCGACGTGGACAGGGAGCTGCCGCTCGTGCTCGCCGAGCTATTCGCCGACATAGGTGAGGAACGCGTCGGCGTGCTCACTACGCTCGATGCCCATCGGCTCGAGGCGCGCAGCACGCTCGGTCCAGCGCTGATTTCCACGCAGGCTACGCCGCGGCGGCGTAGGCCGAAGAGGCCGCGCGCCGCGACGCCCATCGCCATGCACGTCGCGGGTGCGCCGCTCGCCGTCGTCGAGGGCAGGGAAGGGAGCCCCGGCTCCGCGCGTACCCCCCTCACGCGGCTCTTGCCCGTGCCGGTGGAGCTCGACGGGGCGCTCGCACGGGGTGCCACCCTGGCCATCGAGCGCCGTCTGTACAGCGTCGACGCCTTGTCCTTCGAGCAGCGTCTTTCTCTCGTCGAGTGGTGGACCCGCGCTCCCATCGCGCGCGACTACGTTCGGCTCCTACTCCGGGGGACGGAAGGCGTCGTCGAAGCGCTCGCCTACGTCGATCGCAGGACCGGTAAACGCTACCTCCAAGCCATCGCCGACTAGCAAGAAGGCCTTCGGCACGGTTCCAGCGGCGCTTCACTCGGTCGAGCGCAGGTCGCAGGGCCAGCCGTCGCGTACTATGCTGCGCGCCTCACACGCGCGCGCCGGCGCCCTCTCGTCTTCACCATGCCCCCTACCATCCTGCTCTTCGACATCGACGGCACCCTGATCACGACCGGCGGCGCCGGCCACCGTGCCATCGATCGCGCCTTCAGCGAACGTTTCTCGCGCGATGACGCCTGTCGCTTCCCCTTCGACGGCCTCACCGACCGGCAGATCGCCCGGCGCGGGCTCGAAGCCATCGGCGAAGCCGTCAGTGAGGCCGCCATTGACGCCGTCATCACGCTCTATCTTCGCCTGCTCGAAGAAGAGCTTTCGCTCGTCGATCGCGCGAGCTACCGCCTTCACGACGGCATGGCCGAAGCCATCCGCGCCGCCAAAGCACGCGGTCACGGTGTCGG
The DNA here is from genome assembly GCA_963841435.1 of uncultured delta proteobacterium. Taxonomy (GTDB): domain Bacteria; phylum Myxococcota_A; class Polyangia; order Polyangiales; family Polyangiaceae; genus PMG-095. The sequence continues at coordinate 1,605,091 of CAWJCS010000006.1, read as the reverse complement.
GCTCGGAACCGGCAACGTCGTCGAGGGGGCGCGCATCAAGCTCGGAGGGCTCGGGGTGTTCGAAGAGTTCGCCTTCGGCGGCTTCGGCTCCGACGCCGAGGAGCGGGTGGTGCTGATCCGCCGCGGGGCGGAGCGCGGCGCCGAGCATCTGGGTGTCGGGCTCGCGAGCTGTCGCGTCGTCGTCATCGGCGACACACCGAAGGACGTCGCGGCCGCCCAGGGTATCGGCGCCGAATCGATTGGCGTCGGAACCGGCCGCTACACCAGAGACGCGCTCCTCGGTTGCGGCGCGACGCATGCCTTCGATTCGCTGGCGTCGCCCGGCGCGCTGTCCGTGCTGCTCGGCTAGGAGGGCCCATGCGCTATCTGGTCATGCACAAGGTCGATGCCGCGATGGAAGCCGGTGCTCCGCCGAACCAGGCCATCGTCGAGGGCATGGGCACGCTGGTCCGGGAGAGCCTCGCGAAAGGCATCTTCCTGAACGGCGCCGGGCTCCACCGAAGCGCCCGTCGTGCTCGCGTGAAGACGGGCGGTGGTGCTCCCAGCGTCGAGCGCGGACCGTACGAAGGCCGCAACGAGCTCGTAGCATCGCTCGTGATGCTGCGTGCGCGGTCGATGGACGGGGCCGTGGCGCACGCCGAGCGTCTTTCGAGCTTGCTCGGGGGGATCGAGGTCGAGGTCGGGCCGATCGTCGAGCCGTGGGACATCGGTTTGATGGAGCGTCCTTCGGGGAAGGTGCCGGAACAGTTCCTGCTCCTCTGCAAGTTGACGGCCGCGGACGAACGCGGGGAGCGCGCCGGCAAAGAGCATCGCCGTGCGGCAGAGACTCTCGGTGCGTCGCTGGGTGACGACGGTGTCGTGCTGGCAGCCGAGAGCCTCGGGCCGAGCGCGCGCGGAGCTCGCCTCGGGGCGCCGTCGCAGGGGAAGCGGGGCTGGGTCGACGGCCCCTTCGCCGAATCGAAGGAGCTCATCGCCGGCTTCTCGCTACTCGGCTTGCCGTCGCGGGCCGAGGCGCTCGCCTGGGCCGACCGCTACGCGGCCATCCTCGGTCACAACGAGGTGGATTTCCGCGAAGTGAACGACTGACGAAACCTTGCGCGGTGCGCGGGTAGAGCCTGCGCTCGCGTCCGGCGTCGAGCGAGACCGCGCACCTCCGTGCCGAGCTCGGCAGAGCACCAGCGACGGGCGAAGGTCGCCCGCGAGACCTACATTGGTGCCATTCGTCCTGCCGGCGAGAATCGATATCTCCCGAGACAAGGCGACCCGTCGGCGGCGAGCGCAGAGGGAATCCGACGATGACTGACAGCGAGACGGCCGTTCAGAATACGTTGACGAGCGCAGGAGTGGGCCGTCTTGGTCGAATTCGTCGGCGTTCCCGCGCCTCGGCGCGGACGGCAGCCTGGCCGCCTTCCGGTCGCGGGCCCAACGAGTGCCACGGCGAAGCCACCCGACAAAGTTGTCTAGCTTCACAGGCCTGGACGCCATTCGTTGCTCGCACAACCAATCTCCCCCCTCGGATTCATCGCTTCCGACACCAAGAGCTTTCGCGCAACTTGCGCGACGACGACAACCAAGACGACCACGACGAGACCGGCGGAGCGCACGAGAGCGCTGCGCCGACGGGCGGCGTTGAGTGGCGTCCCCGCGCGCTCGCTCGGATGGAACCTCGCCCCGAAGGTAGCCTCGAACGCTTGACGCCGCCCAAATTGGCTGCGACCTTTAGTGATCAGTTCGAGGAGTGGAAACACACGTGATGGCAGTGACGGCTAGTAGCTCGTTGCTAATCGTGGATGACGATTTGCATTTCCTGCGCTCTGCAGAGCGAGCGTTCACGCGCCTCGGGTGGCAGGTCACGCCGGTGAAGAACGCGACCGACGCGCTCTCCGCGGCTGGCCAGCGGAGCTTCGACGCCGTGCTGGTGGACTTTCAGCTCCCGGATGGCGATGGTGTGACGCTCATCGAGCGCCTGCAGGATCAATCCGAATCACCCATCGCGAGTATCGTACTCTCGGGGCACGTTGACGTTCCGTCCACGGTGCGCGCGATGCGGGCGGGCGCCTTCGAGGTGATTCAGAAACCGGTCTCGGCGGTAGAAGTCGACCTCCTTTTGCGCGCCGCGGCGTCGAGTCGCTCGGCACGGGTAGGGCCGCGGCCGAGCCAACCGCCAAAGTCGGGGTCGATCCTCGGCGAGACCCCCGCCATGCGAGCCGTGCACGAGCAGATCCGCACCGTCGCCCCGTACCGCGACCTGTCCGTCTTGCTCGTCGGTGAGCCAGGAACGGGCAAGGAGCTCGTGGCCAAGGCGATTCACGCGCAGAGTGGCACCGACGGTCCGTTCCTTCCCCTCGACTGCGGGGCCATTCCCGAGACGCTCTTCGAGAGCGAGCTCTTCGGCCAGGACGCCGGCTCGAACACCGATTCGTGGGGCACGCGCGCGGGTCTTTTGGAGCTCGCAGGGTCCGGCTCGATCTTCCTCGACGAGCTCCGCGAACTGCCGACCTCCCTCGCACCGAAGCTTTTCAGGGCGCTCGAGACGCGTGCGTTCCGTCGCGTTGGCGGCCACTACGACATTCCATTTCGCGCCCGCGTGATCAGCGCCACCAACCCCAACGTCTCCGGTCGCGACGCGGTGCTCCAGTCGGACCTCTACTATCACCTCTCGGGTTTTACGATCCTGATGCCACGGCTGCGTGATCGGACGGCCGACATCGAGTTGCTGGCGACGCAATTCTTGAACGCCTCGTCCGCAACGTATGCCGGGCCCCCGCGCTCGTTTTCGCCGCGAGCGCTCGAGGCGCTTCGCGCCTATCACTTCCCCGGCAACGTCCGCGAGCTCAAGGGGCTCGTCGAGGAAGCGGCCGCGCTCACGGGCGGCCCGCTCGTGGGTGTCGCCGAGGTCTCCGCCGTACTGAACGACCACAATGCCTTCGCGGATTCGAGTCCATCGGTCGAGAACGGCTCCGCGACCAGCGCCGTCCCTCCGGCGAAGGCACGCCCGCTTCGCGAGCTCGAGCGGCAGCTCATCGAGGAAGCGTGGGAAGCGTCCGGCAAGAACCTGAGTGCGGCGGCGCGTCAGCTCGGATTGCCGCGAACCACCATGCGTGATCGGCTGACGCGTTACGGCCTCCGCTGAGCGCTCGGCGCGTTCGACGTGCGAACACGCGATCGGAACCGAGCTGCCATTCGAATGCCTCATCGCGCTCCGCGGCAGCGAGGTATTCCACAGACTCGGGGGAACCTGTGGGTGAGACTCGTGGATCACGCGTCCAACTGTGGCGATCATCGCTCGGGCGTCGGGCGTTGCGTCGAGAACCGTGTCGTCCAGGTGACGGATCGCGGGCGACGACTCGTGTCACGTGCACGGGCGCGGCCCAGACGGCTGGCCGGCACCGGTGCCCCCGATGAGCTCCCGCTGATCAGGGCATAATCACAAGTAATGTTTGAGATATTTCCTCTGACTTGACCCCACCCCAGTAACTGCTCATCTGTTCAGTCCGTGCCGGCTTTCGTCGAGCTCCTCGGCCGCTCTGCCTTCTCTTTCCTCCGGGGTGCCTCTCGCCCGGAGGAAATGGTGACGCGCGCGAAGGAGCTCGAGCTCGAAGCACTCGCGCTCTGTGATCGGGACGGGCTCTATGGCTCGGCGCGCGCTCACGTGGCCGCGAAGGAGCTTGGTGCGCGCGTGATCGTGGGCGCGGAGCTCGGGGTGGACGCGAGCGTGCAGCGCGAGGGTTCCTGGCGGACGAGCGCGACGCGCAGGGCAGCGCCGGAGCTGCCCGTGGTGACGTTGTTGGTCGAAAATCTCGTGGGCTACCAGAACCTCTGCCACCTGCTCACGCGCGCGCACGCGGATCTACCGAAGGGCGAGAGCGCGCTCGATCCACGTTGGCTCGCTGACCACGCAGCAGGTCTCGTGGCGATCGTTCCGTCGCCGCGACGACCGGGCGATCCGAGCACCCCGACGCCGGAGCTTCTCGGGACGATCAAGGAAGTTTTCGGGGAGCGCGGGGCGATCGCCGTGCATCGGCACCTCGATGCGTTCGATCGAGAGCGCACGATGGCGGCGCGCTCCGCCGCTCATCGTTACGGCCTCGGGATCGTCGCGAGCGCCCGCCCGCTTTACCACGTGCCGGAGCGCAAGCCGCTCGCCGACGTGCTCCACTGCATTCGCACGGGCACGACGCTCGATCGCGCCGGCACCGCGCTCGACGGTAACGCGGAGGCCTTTTTGCGCTCCGAGCTCGAAATGCGGCGTGTCTTCGCCGATCGGCCCGCCTGGGTCGATCACGCCGGGGAGCTGGGGGGCCTTTTGAGTTTCTCGCTCTCCGAGCTTCGCTATCGCTTCCCGTGTACGCTCGAGCCGGGAGAGAGCGCCGACGAAAGACTGCGCCGCCTGACGCTCGAAGGGCTCTCGCGACGCTACCCCGGGGGCACGCCGCCGGGCGTCGCCGAGCAGGTCGAAAAGGAGCTCGCGCTCATCGCCGAGATCGATGTGGCGTCGTATTTTCTCTCGACGCTCGAAGTGGTCGAAATAGCTCGGCGCCGTCGCATCCTGTGCCAGGGCAGGGGTAGCGCGGCGAACAGCGCGGTTTGCTACGCCCTCGGCATCACCGCGGTCGATCCCGCGCGCTCGAGCTTGCTCTTCGAACGCTTTTTGAGCGCAGAGCGTCGCGAGCCACCCGACATCGACATCGACTTCGAGCACGAGCGGCGCGAGGAGGTGATTCAAGAGCTCTACGAGCGCTGGGGTCGCGACCGCGCCGCCATGGTGTCCGAAGTGATCTCCTACCGCGGCAAGAGCGCGCTGCGCGAGGTGGGCAAGGCGTTCGGGCTTGCTGCGGAGCAGCTCGACAGGCTGAGCAGCACCATCATCCATTGGGAAACGAGCGAGTCGAGCGCGAACCTGATCGAGCAGATGGGATTCGATCCCGGGGCCGAGCGCCTGAAGCAGGTGCTCGCCCTCGCTCGGGAGCTCGAGGGTTTCCCGCGGCACCTGTCGATTCACGTGGGTGGCTTCGTGCTCTCGGCCGAGCCGCTCTCCATGGTCGCGCCCGTCGAGCCGGGGCGCATGCCCGAGCGCACCGTGGTGCCCTGGGACAAGGACGATATCGAGGCGCTCGGATTCTTCAAGATCGACGTGCTCGGGCTCGGCATGCTGACGGCCATCCGCAAAACGCTCGGGCTCATGCACGAGCGGGGCGATTTGCGAGCGGCTGCCGACGAAGTCTTCGATCCCATCGAGACCCTCGCGCGAGTTCCCGCCGAGGACCCTTCCGTGTACGAGATGGTGAGTCGCTCCGACACCGTGGGCGTGTTCCAGATCGAGAGCCGCGCCCAGATGGCGATGCTGCCCAGGCTTCGCCCCGAGCGCTTCTACGATCTCGTGATCGAGGTCGCGATCGTCCGGCCGGGGCCGATCCAGGGCGGCATGGTGCACCCCTACCTCAGGCGTCGGGCCGGCGAGGCTCCCGTGACTTTCCCGCACCCGACGCTCGAGCCCATTCTCGAGCGCACGCTCGGTGTTCCGCTATTTCAAGAGCAGGTGATGCAGATCGCCATCACGGGCGCCGGCTACAGCGCCGGCGAGGCCGACCAGCTGCGTCGTGACATGGCGGCCTGGAAGAAGACGGGACGCCTGATGCGCCACCGCGATCGCCTGCTCGAAGGCTTCGCGGCTCGGGGCATCACGAGGGCATTCGGCGAGGCGCTGTTCGAGCAGATCAAGGGCTTCGGTGAGTATGGATTTCCGGAATCGCACGCTGCATCGTTCGCGCTGCTCGTTTACGTCTCTGCTTGGCAAAAAAAACATCATCCGGCCCACTTCGCCTGCGCGCTTTTGAACTCGCAGCCCATGGGTTTTTACTCGCCGTCGACCATCGTCCAGGACGCGCAGCGACACGGCGTCACCGTGCGCGACGTTGACGTGACGCAGAGCGACTGGGACTCGACACTCGAAGACGAGAGCACGGGTCCCGCGCTCCGGCTCGGGCTCCGGCTCGTGAAGGGGCTCTCCGAAGCGGGAGCACGGCGCGTGGAGTCGGCGCGGCCATTCGAGAATTTCGCGGATTTCATGCGGCGCGCGGCGCTCAAGAAGAACGAGGTCGAGGCGCTCGCCGAAGCCGGCGCGTTCGAAGCGCTCGTGGTCGGGCGACGCCAGGCACTCTGGCAGGCGCGCACGCCGCGCGTCGGTGGATTGTTCGCCACGGTGAGCACGAAGGAGCCACGCGTTTTGCTCCGTCCCCTCCAGGCAGCGGAACAGCTCTTGCTCGACTATCAGAAGAAAGGGCTATCGGTGAGCGATCACCCGCTACGACATCTGCGCCGGGCCATGGCGGCGCGAGGCGTGGTGACGGCGGAGCGGCTTTCCGAGGTGGAGCACGGTGAGCCGGTGCGGGTCGCCGGCGTGGTGCTGTCGCGCCAGCAGCCGGGCACGGCGAGTGGCGTCGTGTTCATCACGCTCGAAGACGAGACCGGGTTCAGCAATCTGATCTTGTTTCGCGACGTGTTCGAGCGATACCTGCTTCCTGCTCGGCACGCGTCGCTCCTGTTCGCCGAAGGCACGCTCGAAAAAGCTTCGAACGTGATCCACGTCGTCGTAAAATCGCTGGAGCGGCTCGACCTGCCGGGGCGCGACATCCCCAAGGCTTCCAGGGATTTTCACTGATTTGGACAAGCCGAGGACGCGAGATCCTCGGTGCGAAACTCGATCGACGCGGGGAGCCAGGCGCTCGGCTCGAACGAGAGAGCGAGGTCGATGTCCAAACCGTTGGCGTTGACCGCGATCGTCCCGCTCACGCTCGTCGCCCGCGGGCAGCCGGCATCGCCGCCGCAAATCGTAGCGAGCAGCGGGTCGTTTGCGCAGCAGTGCTCGACGCCGGGGAACGCGAACACCGCCAGCGGCGGCTCCACCGCTCCCGGTCCTACGACGGCCACCTCGAAGAAGACGCAGGTCGAGGTGGTGGGGTCGGCCCGGGTCACGAGCACGATGTCGCAGCAGTCGATCGGATTGGTGACGACCGCGGTGTAGGCGATCGCGTCCCCGCCGCCCGCGCCGCCCTCGCCGGCGGCGCCACCGGACGGCTCACCGCCGACGCCCGCACCCGGCAGGTCACGGCCGCCCGCGCCGCCCATCCCCGAGCCGCCGCTCGCCGGCGAGGTCCCGGAAACCCCTGTCAGGCCGCCTGCGCCGCTTGCCGCACTCGCGCCGGCGCTCGAACCCGCCGTAGAAGCCCCGGCCGAGGCGCCCCCCGTCGGCGCACCACCCACGCCCGCCGCGGTCTTGCCCGCCGTGGCGCCCCCGCCGGACCCGGCACCCCCCGGCGATACGGACTCGTGCGCTTCTCTAGACACTCCACCACAGGCAGCAAAGAGCGCCGACGCACCCACCCACACACCGATCCGACCTCGCCGCATGCGACGAGAGCAGCATAGCACTCCGGTCGCAGCGGGTCCTTCGTCGGCAAGCTTCGCATGGCGCGCTCCCTCGCCGGGCGCCGACGAACGTGCGGCGAAGAGCGCGACTGGCCGCGCGAAGGAAAGGAAGCGGACGTCGTGCATCGGGCCATGTCACCCACACAGGCCGTCAAAGTGGGCGTGCCACTTGCGCAGTTGATCGCCCACGTCTGGCGACAGATCGGCACTTCGTACGGGTGTTTGCGCGCAGCGTCAAACGGTGCTCGAGCGAGCATCGTGCGCTCGCGAAGCCCGGGCTGTCAGCGCAGGCGGCGAAATTGCGCCACTGGCTTCCCCGGTTGCTCGGCGACGAGCGTGTCCCTGTCGTCGAGCCGCAAGCAGACGGGGGCACCGGGCGCTTTCTCGAACCGGAGCGCTTCCACGCTTTCTTGCGTCGGAGGCAAGGTGACACGGGCGTGGACGGTGTCGCCCGAGCGCGAGACGAAGCTGCCGTCTGGCGTGATCTCGACGACCGACGTTCCGACTTTCCTCGAGCGCCTGGGAACGAATGCGGTCTTTGTCCGTGTCGGGCGCCGGCCCGACGAAGTATCGCTCGATATGCTCGCGAAGCGCTTCGGTGAGAACGAGGGCGTAGCGTCCAACGAGGTCCTCGATGACGAACCTCATGCGAGCGGCTCCCGGTAGATCCCGACCGTAACGACGACCGCCGCGAGCGCGAGCAGCGTGAAGCCGAGAATGCCCGGTGCCATCGACTCCGCGACGCCCTGCAGCAGCACCTCGGGGAGCGTCATTTCCCGGTGCCTTTCGAGAAACTCGGACGCGTGATGCCCCACGGCGGCGACGTTGGCCAGCACGCTCGTCAGCGTTGCGAAGCCCGTGGCCGCCGCGAGCCCCAGGGTCGTGCGAAAGCGCACGCGGGTCGGGACCCGCGCGTAGCGGACCGCGAGCACCAGGGTGAAGACCCCGAAGCCCAAAAGGAAAAACATCGAAAAACCGCCCTCTTGGAAGAACTCGAGCATGGCCTTGCCTCCGACTATCGGTAACGTCGTAGGGCCGCGTGCGTGACAGGTGTCACGCAGCGGGCCGGCGTGCGTTATCCATCGAGCATGGCGGCGCACCGTGACCGAGAAGCCGTGCGCCTGCTCCGACTCCGGGACAGCCGGGGTTTCGACCTCGCGTACCAGGCTTACGCGGCGCGCCTCCACGGGTTCTTGAGGCGCCTCTCCGGCAGGCGCGAGCTTGCCGACGACCTGTTCCAGCAGGCGTTCTTGCGTCTCGCCGAGCGCGGCCCCGACCTTCGACCCGACTCGGACCTCGGAGCCTGGCTCTTCGCCGTGGCGAGGAACGCCTACTACGACTTCTTGCGCTCGCTGCCCGAGGCAGGTCCACCCGAGGCGCTCGAGGCGCTCTCGAGCCCATCGAGCGACGTCGAGGCGCGCCTCCTCATGGGTGACGTCGAGCGCGCGCTCGCAGCACTGCGTCCGGAAGATCGCGAGCTCTTGCTCCTCGTCGGCGTCGAAGGGCTCGATCGAGCGACTGTTGCCGGCATGCTGAGCATCGATCCGGTCACGCTGCGCCAGCGGATTGCGCGCGCGCGCTCGCGGCTCCTGAGTGAGCTCGAGCGCGCCCCCTCCGAAATGGACTCGGCGCGACGCGGGAGGCCCGCATGAACGAGCACGATGCGGTTTTTTCGAGGCTTTCGGAGCTCGAACGAGATGAGCTGCCGCTCGAGCTCTCGGCGCGCGTGCGCGAGCGCGCCCTCGCGCGACTCGGCGCGCGCCCCATAGGTCGCGTCTGGACGCTCGCGGTCGCGGGCACCGTCGTCGGCTATCTGGGCTGGGCGCTGCATTTCGCGAGCCAGCTGCTCGTGCCGCGCTGACCCTCACTCCGCGGGCACCCTAGAGAGGCGTCGGCACCCCGCTCACTACGAGATCGATCTCGCCCGCGAGGTCCTCGTGCACCAAGAATTCGCCCACGGCACGCACGGCCTGCTCTAGCTCCCGTCGGTCGGACATCATCACCACGAACGACAGCCCGAATACGCAACCCGCGCCGAAGCCCGTGGCGTGCACCGAGCCCACTGGCGGTCGGGCTCTGTAGCGGAATCCATCTCGCAGCGACGCGTCGTCGGGGTCCGCGTACCAGGGGAAGGGCTTGCCCCGATGCCGCACCACGGCGGTCTTGTGGTCGCAGCTCGGGTACACCTCGTAGCCCGAGCGAAGCTGCCGTTGAGCCAGGGTAAGCTCGTGGAAGCGCGCCTTGCCGGCCGCCTGAACGAACGGCAGCCAGCTGCTGACCGCCGCGCGCACGTCGGGGTCGTACAGCGCGGCGTGGATCTGCGACAGCTCGTCGTAGCCGACGGGGCCTCCGGGGACCCCGAGCAGCGTGACCTCACCGCCCGCGATGCGGAACGGTAGGCGAACCCGATGTCGCCCGGCGCCGTTGCAATGCGTGACGCCGCGGCTCCCGCCGTTGACCGCGCCGACTTCGGACCAATCGTCCGTTCAACTCGTAGGCGACGAGCTCGTAGCGACCCGGCGGCATGGCAAGCACGGAGATCCGCGCCGACGGGTAGCCCGAGTTGTGGATTCGCCATGGGCCCTTCGAGACGACACGGCGCAGGTCGAGCGCTCTCGGCCCGTCGTCCCGTAGCTCCGCGTCGTGCAGCGTCCCGCTCGGGTCGCGGATCGTCACGGCGCAGATCGTGGTGTCGTTCAGCACGGCGACGGCGCTGTCGGCGTCCCCCTGCCGCCCGCGCTCGGCGACACGCGGATCCGGTACGATCGCCAGCGTCGAGCAAGCGGCGGTGACGAGGCAGCTCGACAGGACGACCGCGGATCGCAGCATGCGGATCATCCTACGGCCCCGGCGGCCGGAGCCTTCTTTCAGCTCGATCCTTTGCCCGCGCCGGAGCGTTTCGTCAGCCCTTGCGCTCGAGGGGCCGCGCCGGGTTGCCCACGACGCAGGCGCCGTCCGGCACGTCGTGCAGCACGACTGCGCCGGCACCGACGATGGCTCCGGTCCCGATCTTGACGTCCGGGATGATGGAGGCCCCCGTGTAGACGTACGCATCCTGGCCAATCCTGACGCGCCCCGCGAGATGAACGCCCGGCGCGACGTTGGAACGCTCGCCGAGCACGCAGTCGTGCTCGATCACGCAGCCCGAATGAACGATGACATGAGGTTCGAGCGTGCAGTTCGGCATGAGGACGGCGCCTGCATTGACGATGCACCCGATGCCCAGCGTCGCGCTCGGGGAAACGACGGCGCGTGCGTGAATGGCGCTAAAGAACCGGAAGCCTCGGGCGGTGAGCTCTCCCACGATGCGGCGGCGGATCGCATTTTTGCCGTGCGCGACGATCACTTCGACGCTCGTCGGATCGAGCGCGGAAAGCGCGTCGTCGAGCTTCCACTTCACCTCGACGCCGTTGAAGACACGGCCGACGGCGCCGCCACTCTCGAGGTTGACGAGGCCGAGCAACTCGTCAGGGCCTTGCGATCTCAGATTGTCGATCACGTAGCGCGCCTGAGAGCCGCAACCGAAGACGGCGCGGTAGGCTCGGGGTTCGGCCGGGTCTTGCATGCTCGCTCCTGGTTTCCCGGCTCGGGCTCGGGGATCCCCGGCGCCGGGCGGCGGCACGCTAGCATGCCCCGCCGTGACCGCTCCGGACCGCATCGCCCCCAATCCGTGGGAGATCCGTGCGAAAATTCGCGCGGACACCCGCCCGTGGCCGCACGCGCCGGGCACGGTTTCCCATGCCGGCCACTCAGGGTCTACGCTACCGGCATGTCGGTCTCGGACGAGGATCGGAGCGCAGCGCAGGCCCCTCCTGCGACCAACGGCAGCGAGCACGACGCCGCCGACCACGGATGGAGCGACGCCCCGCCTGTGGCTCCCATCCCGGGTCCTCTCGCCTTTCCGGGCGTGCCTGCCCCCGCACCGCCGGCGCCGCCGCCGTTCCCGGCGCCACCCGCACCGCCCCCGCGCCCGGTGCTCGTAGCGCCTGGCGTCCCCGTCAGTGCGCCGCGCCCTTCCAGCGCGCCACCGCCCATCCTCCCAACTGGGGCTTCTGGCGCTTCGGGCCCGGCGGCGGGGAGCGCCCCCGCATCGCCTCCCGTCGGTGCTGGAGGCACGCTCGTCATGGGAGCAGCGCCTATGGCGACGGCTCCGACCGTGGCGGATTTTCCGCCCCCGCCGCCGCTTCCGGCCCGACCTCCACCCCCGATTCCAGGGCCACCGCCACCCCCCCCCGCGTTCCCGCAGGTGCCCGAGGAGGCGGTCTCGGCCATGCCGGCCGGGGCGGCACCGGCTGAGTTCATCGCACCCGTCGCCGGAGTGCCACCCGAGCCACGCCCGAGTGCGCTGGCTCGCCTAAGAGCATCGCGCCCGAGCGGCGCGTGGCTTGGCATCGGCGCCGGCGCGATGGTCGTCACCTTCGTCGTCGGGTTGCTGTGCGGGCGCTGGACCGCAGGTCCCACCGAGTCCGCCAAGTCCGACAAGGCGACTGCCGCGAAGGCCGAGCCCTCGAAGCCCGGCGCGACAGCGGGCGTTGCCGACAAGGCGAGCCCCGCGAAGCCGTCGCCCGCGGCCAAGCCTGCCGAGAGCCCAAAGAGCGGTAAGGCCGCCTTCAGCTCCAAGGCGGCGCGCGCTGCGATCGATCGCGCGGCAGCGCGTACCAAGGGGTGTCGGGGCCGGGGGGATCCGAGCAGCGCGTCCGTCAACGTGACGTTCGCTCCGAGCGGTAAGGTCTCGGAGGTGACCGTGACGACCCCGCGCTACGCTGGCACCAAGGCGGGACGCTGCGTCATCGCTCGCCTCAGCGACGCACGTGTGCCCGAGTTTTCGGGGAGCCCGGTCACGTTGAAGCGCACCGTGAAGATCCGCTGACGGGGTTCTCGCCTCCGAGGGCACCCAAGGTTGCCGCGAGCGAGGCAATCCGCTAACGAATCGAAAAACCAAGGAGCATTCTTGACCTTGCCGAATCGATCAGGCCGCCGTGGGGGCGTCCTCGTCCTCGCCCTCTCGGGGGCCGCCGCCGTCGTCGCCTGCGTCGATGGCTCGAGCGAAGACCGAGCGCCGACCGCGATGGCTGGCAGCGCCGGAGCGCTCGCCGGTGGTGCCGGCGTCGCCGGCTCGTCGGGCAGCGCGGGGGATCAGGGCGCGACGAGTGGTACGGCTGGCGTCGCGTCGACGGGTGGCTCATCCGGAACCGGTGCCGGAGGCTCGGGTGGCGGCGCTGGACTCAGCGGCGGAACGTCCGGCGCGGGCGGCGCGGGCGCGAGTGGCGCGGGCGCGGGCGGCGTTTCCGGCGCCTCGGGCCTTGGTGGTGCGGGACTGGGGGGCGGCGGCGGCTCCGGCGTGGGTGGCGGCAGCGGGGCCGCGGGTAAGGGTGGTGCGAGCGGGGCCTCCGGCAAGGGCGGCGCCGGCGGGCAGGGTGGGTCCGGCCAGGCAGGTGCCACCGCGTGCAACATCGGGGGCCAGCACAACGGCGACGGGTCCTTCACCTGGTATTATTTCGGACAGGGGACGGCGCCGGAGAGCGGTGGCTTTCGCACGGCCTGCGGCTACTTCGGCACCGAGAGCGGTGGTCAGGACTCGGACCGCGTCGAGAACATCGCGAACCCGCAATACTTCGTGGCCATCCCGGGTCCCACGCCCGAAAACTTCACCTCCGCGGAGTACTGCGGCGCGTGCGTCGAGCTCACCGGGCAGAACGGCCAAAAGGTCGTCGCCACGGTCGTCGACGAGTGTCCCCAGAACTACAACCAGATCTGCGACCAGAACCCAGGCGGCGCTCTCGACGTCAGCCGCCCCGCGTTCAACCAGCTCGGCTTCAGCGTCGGCGACCCGCGCAACACGAGCTGGCGTTTCGTACCCTGTCCCGTGATGGGCAACGTGCAGGTCCGCTTCAAGCAGGGCAACAACAACGAGTTCTTCGTCGAGAACGGCGTGACGGCAATCAAGAGCGTCAGCGTGAACGGGCAGATGGCGACGCGTACGTCGTACGGCGCCTGGCACGTCGGCGGCGCCATCAGCACCCCGGCGACGTTGAACCTCACCGATCGCGCGGACCGCTCCATCACGGTCGAGCTCAACTCCGGCACGCAGAATCAGGATACCGGCATGCAGTTTCCGAAGTGCCTCTGACGCTACTCCGCTCGTCTTCCGCAGTAGCAGTGCTCGATCGGTCCCGTCGCGTCTCGGCACGGCCGATACGGCGAAACTCCCGCGCCGGAAGGGAAGGGGGCGGACGCAACCGGCGTGACGCGCGTCCGATGGGGGCTTCATGGCCTCGACTCTTCGAAGCAAGCTCGGCGCGTGCGCCGTGGTGTGCGTCGCCGCTTGTAGCGGTCTCGATCCGAACGACTTCACGACCGGCCCGACACCGCCCATGGCGGGGCAGGGCGGCTACAGCTTCAACGCCGGCGGCGCGGGGCAGGGCAGCGATATCGCTCCCGCCGGCGGTGCGACCGGCGCCGCGATGGACGCTCCTGCTTTTGGCGGGAAGAGCAGCTCGGCGTCGAGCACGACGAGCGAGAGCGGCGCGAGCGGCGATGACGAGGTAGGTGAGGGCGGCGTCATGGGCTCCACGTCCGAGTCGCCGGGTGCGGGTGGCCTCGGCGGCGGGAGGGCCAGTGCCGGCAATGCCGGCAGCGCGGGCAGCGCCGCCAGCACAAAAGGCTCGGGCGACGCGGGCGCGAGCTCTTCGGCGGGTCGCGGCGGCGCCTCGCCCGAGCCAGAGTCGGGCGGCGGCTCGGGTGATTCGCCTACGCCGGGCGGCCAGGGTGGCGGCGGTGCGGGAGAACAGCCGCCCACGGGCGGCACCGCGGGTGATGCCCCGGCGCCCCCCGTGCACGCCTTCTGGATCAGCGAATACGTGGAGGGATCGGGCAGCTACAAGGCGCTCGAGCTCTTCGCGCGCGAGGACAGCACCCTCGACGGCTGTCGGCTGCTCACTTTCTCGAACGGGGCGGCGTCCGGCGCTGCGCTCGGGTTGAGCGGCCCCGTCGCGGGATCCTCGGTGTACACGCTGTGCTCCTCGGCGCTCGGCGAAGTGCTCGGCGCCGTCTGCGACCGCACGACCAACCTCGGCTACAACGGCAACGACGCCGTGGCGCTCGAATGTGACGGCGAGCTCATCGACGTGATCGGCCAAGTTGGATTCGACCCCGGAGCCGCCTGGGCCGGTGCGGCGTGCACGACGCAGAACGCGACCCTGCGCCGGCGCTGCGGCGTGGAGGCAGGTGACCAGAATGGCGACGATGCGTTCGACCCCGACGCGGAGTGGATCTGCTTGCCCACCGACAGCTTCGACGGCCTCGGTGACCCAACGTGCGGCTGAGCAGCGCGGCTCGAGAGCGAACGGCCCGTGCGCGGCCCTGTGCGAGCCCTCAGGCGACCTGAACGCCCGTGGATGCGGGGGGCTCGCGTGTCACCTGCGAGAGCGCATCGCTGCGCGCCACGGCGTTCTCGTTGACCTTCACGCTCACGAGGCGCGAAACGCCCGGCTCGCCCATGGTCACGCCGTAGAGCACGTCGGTGCACTGCATCGTCTTCTTCACGTGGGTGATCAGCACGAACTGCGACTGCGTCGTGAGCGCGCGGATCATCTCGTTGTAGCGAGCGACGTTCGCTTCATCGAGCGGCGCGTCGACCTCGTCGAGCACGCAGAAGGGCGAGGGGCGATGCTGGAAGATCGCGAAGATTAGCGAAACGGCGGTGAGCGCCTTCTCGCCGCCGCTCATGAGCTCGATGTTGCCGAGCTTCTTGCCCGGCGGCTGAGCGACGATCTCGACGCCGCTGCCGAGCAGATCGTCCGCGTCGGTGAGCAAGAGCTCGGCGCGCCCGCCACGGAACAACCGAGCAAAGGTCTTCTTGAACAGCTCGTTGACCGACTCGAACGTCTCGCGGAAGCGCCGGCGCGATTCCTTGTTCATGTGGCGAATGGCCTGCTCGAGCTCGGCGAGCGCATTCTCGATGTCGACCTTCTGATCGTTGAGTTCGTGGAAGCGCTTTTCTGCCGTTTCGTGCTCCGCGCGCGCGTCGAGGTTCACTGGACCCATGCGATCGATGAGCTGCGTGAGCTCCTCCACACGGCGGCGCTGCTCGTCGTCCGGCATGGGGCGCGCGTGGTAGTCGCCGACGACACGGCGCAAGTCGAGCCCGCGGAAGCGCTCCCGGATCGAGCCGAGCAGGTGCTGTCGCTCGAGCCCGATGCGCTGCAGCTCGAGCTCGTGTCCCTTGCAGACGGCATCGTGCTGCTCGAGGGCGTCACGCAACAGGCGCAGGCCGGCTTCCTTCACGGTGAGCTCGCGACGCGTCGCTTCGAGGCGGGCCCGCGCCTGCTCCAATAGCTCGTGCTCGGCGCGCGCGGCCTCCTGCGCCGTGCCGCGCCTTTCACGCGTCGTGACGAGCAGGCCGGCCGTTTCGCCGTACGCCTGAGCCGCGTCGGTGAGCTCTTGCTCGAGCGCCGTGCGGCGCTGCTCGAGCTCCGCGAGCGACGTTTCGATGCGTTCGACCTCGCGCTTGGCGGCGCCCGCCTGCTCGCGCACCTGCGCAAGCCGCACACGACGCTCCGTGACGAGCGTGGACTGCGCGGCAACCTTGTCGCGCCAGACGGCTGCGGTCTCCTCGGCGCGCGTGAGAGCGCTCGTCGCGTGGCCGAGCTCGGCCCTGAGCGTGTCGAGTCCCGCGCGGCACTGGTCCTCGGCGGCAGCACCTTCCGAGAGCGTGCGATCGATTTCCTCGAGCTCGTTCGCCACGGCCGCGAGGCGCGCTTCGACGCGCTCGATGTCGCCCTGGGCGCGCGAGAGGTCCTTCTCGGCCGTCACCTGGGCGAGCTCACCCTCGTGCACGAACTGCCGCGCCCGCTCGAGTGCCGTGCCGACCTCGGCGAGACGCGCGCGGAGCGCCGTGTGCTCGGCGACGAGCCGCGTCGCGTCGGCATCGAGGCGCGAAACGAGCGAGAACAGCTCGTGCATCTCGCGCTTCTGCTCGATCATGGCGCTGGCTACGTCATCGCCGCTGCCCCCGCTCACGACGCCGTCCGGGTGCACCACCGTGCCGTCGAGCGCCACGGCGGTGACGCCCGGTGCGCTCTCGGCGAGCTCGACGGCACGCTCCGCCGTCTCGACGAGAATGGCGTCGCCGATCAGGCTGCGCACGAGCGCGTCGTCCGTGTCGGCAAAGCTCAGTCGATCGACGAGCGGCCCGAGCACGCCCGGACCCGCGAGGTGCGCATGCCGACCGCCCCCGGCGACGTAGCCAGGGTGGAGCGGCAAGATCTCGGCGCGGCCCCGCTCGCCGCGACGGAGCTCGGCGAGCAAGTCGAGGCCGCCCGTGCGGTCGCTCACGACGACGCACGACAGGCGCGTCCCGAGCAGCCCCGCGACGGCCGCCGTGAGCTCGGCGGGCGCTTCGATGCGATCGGCGACCAGGCCGAGGACGCGTTCGTCACCCTTGGCGAGCAGCGCGCGGGCACCCGCGCCGACGCCCTCGAAGCGGCGCTGCAGGTCCTCGAGCGCGCGCAGACGGTTGCGCTTGAGCGAAAGCTCGTTCTTCGCGGCGTCGACGGCACGCTCGCTGTCGAGCTGGCGCGAGCGCAGGCTCTCGTTCTCGCGCTCCAGCCCCTCGAGGTCCGAAGCGGACAATCGCTTGCCCTCCGCGAGCTCGGCGACGGAGCGCTCGAGTGCCTGGCGCCGTGCCGCCGAGTCGGCGCGCTCGCCGTCGAGCTTCTCGCGCTCCGCCGTGAGGCGATCGCGGCGGGTCCTGGCCTCGTCGCGGCGCTGAACGATGCCGTCGAGTCGCGCGCCCTCGGCCGCTGCTCGAGCGCCGAGCTCGCCCTCGCCCTTGCGTAGCTCCGCGACCTGGGCCGTCGCCTTGGCCTCCTCGGCCTGCAAGCTCGTGAGCGCTTCGGTCTCGCTGAGCGCATCCGCCTCGCGAGCGCGCTCGTCGCTGCCGAGCTCTTGGACGCGCGTCGAGATCTGCGCGCGCTCGGCCTGCAAGCTCTGCACCTTGGCGACGATGCTCTCGAGCTCGAGGTTGCCGCCCATGAGGCGATGATCGAGGTGCGTGAGTCGTTCACGACCACGCTCGAGCTCGGCCTGGAGCGAGCTCACCTCGTTGTCGGCCTCGAACGTGCGGCGTGCGGCCTCGTCGCTCGCGGCCTCGATGCCCGCGGCCTCGGCGCGCGCGGCATCGAGCACCGCCTCGGCCTCGAAGAGCTCGGTCTTGGCGGCGGTGTGAGCCGCTCGCGCGGTGCCGTGGCCTTCGTCGGACACGCGTTCGGTGACGATGAGCTCGAGCAGCTTGTGCGAAGCGTCGAGCAACACCAGATCTTCGAGCTCGCGCCGGTACTCCAGGAAGCGCTCGGCTTTGGCGACCTGACGCTTCAAAGAGGCTCGATTTCGGTCGATTTCGCCGACGATGTCCGTCACGCGCAAGAGGTTCTGGCGCGTGAGATCCATCTTGCGCTCGGCCATCTTGCGGCGCTGCTTGTAGCGGGTGATACCGGCGGCCTCGTCGATGAACAAGCGCCGATCTTCGGGTCGCGCGCTCACGATCTGCCCGATGCGTCCCTGCTCGACGATCGAGTAGGCCTTCGTCCCGACGCCCGTACCGAGGAAGAGCTCGGTCACGTCACGCAGGCGCACCTGGGTCTTGTTGATGAGGTACTCGCTCGTCCCGTCGCGGAAGAGGCGGCGCGTGATCGCAATCTCGGGGTAGTCGCGGTACTCGGGCTGGAGTGTGGCGGCGTACTCGGGATTCGTGTTGTCGAAGGTGATGGTCACCTCGGCGAGGCCGTGGGGACCGCGGGACTCCGAGCCGTTGAAGATCACGTCTTCCATGGCCCGGCCGCGCAGGTGCTTGGCGCTCTGCTCACCGAGGCACCAACGGATGGCATCGACGATGTTCGACTTGCCGCAGCCGTTCGGCCCGACGATGCCGACGACGTCGTGATCGAAATGGATGGCCGTTCGGTCCACGAACGACTTGAATCCCGCGATCTCGAGCTTCTTGATGTGCATCTTGTGTCCCGCGTGCCTCTGGAGCTTCTTCTATAGCAGTCTCAGCCCTTGGCTAGCGGGCCGACTGGTCGGTGGCAACGTAGCGCCATGTAGCGTCACGCCGCGTCATCGTATTCGTACCCTGCTGAACGGATGCGCACAAGCCCTTTCCAGCATCCGAACGCCCGCTTTTTTTGGAGAAGCTGCTATCCTGTTCAGTGCCAGAACGTGGCCCCGAGGTTGACAGGGGGGAGAACCGAACGCATTGGAAATTGAGACCGGGACGAAAAGCCATGACCTACGAGTACGTCTGCACGGCCTGCGGCCATGCTTGGGAAGCAGAGCAGCCCATCAGCGCGAAGGCCCTCACCGAATGCCCAAGCTGTCACGCCGAGACGGCGAAGCGCCAGGTGTCGGGTGGTGCGGGCTTCATTCTCAAGGGCGGTGGTTGGTACGCGGATCTGTACGGCAGCCCGCAGAAGAAGAGCAGCGAGCCCGCCGCGGGCGACAGCAACGCCAAGAGCGCCGAACCCAACAAGGCGGACTCGAGCTCGAAGAGCACGGGCACGGAAGCGACCCCGGCGAAGACTTCCGACTCGGGGTCTTCGAGCGGCGGCGACAAGTCCTCGAGCGGCGGCGACAAGAAGGCGGGGACGAAGCCGTCCGGCGCGGCGGCTTGAGGCGCGCATGACCGACGCGCGGCGCGAGATGTCGAACCTGCGCGAACAACTCGCGGCACTCGACCGCGAGATCGTCGAGCGGCTCGACGCGCGTGCGCGCATCTCGCGCGGCATCGCGAGCCACGCACCTGCCGAGCTGAGCATCGACGTCGGAGAGCGTGAATGGATGGAAGGTCTCGTGGCGGCCTCCTCGGGCGACATGCCGAAGGAGAGCCTGCGCGCCGTCCTCGGGAGCGTGCGGGCTGCCGCGCGCGCCATCGAGCAGCCGGCGAAGGTGGCCTACGTCGGGCCGGAGGGAGGGTTCGGCAACGAAACGGCGCTCGCTCACTTCGGCGCCACGGCGACGACGTTCGCCGCGGCAGGCGTCCGCGAGGCGCTCGACGAGGTGGTGCGCGGGCGAGCCACGTTCGCCGTGCTTCCCTTCGAGTCGTCCGTCGATGGGCTCGTGCAGCCGTCCGTGACGGCGCTCTCCGAAACGGAGCTCGTGATGGTGGGGGAGCGTGTGACGCCGGCCGCCTATCACTTGATGGCGCGCGGCGACGTGACCGAGATCGAGAAGGTCTACGGAACGGCGGTGGGGCTCGCCGCTTGCCAGCGGTTCCTCGATGCGGAGCTCCCACGCGCGAGCATCATCGACGTGCGCTCGCCGGTCGTGGCCGCGGAGCTCACGCGCGAGGAGCGCGCCTCGGCCGCCATCGTGCCAGAGCGCGTCGGTCGCAACGGCGGGCTCGACAGCCGGCGCGCCAACGTCGGTGACGAGCCGGATCTGAGGATGCGCTACGCCATTGCGGCCGCACGCCCGGCCAGCCGCACGGGCAGCGACGTGACCTGCCTGCTTTTCAGCGTCGACGATTCGCCCGGGTCGCTGTTCGGCGTCCTCAAGCATTTCGCGGAGCGCGGGGTCAACCTGCGCAAGTTGCAGTCACGGCCCGTCCCCGACGGCCGCTGGGACTACGTCTTTTATGTCGAGCTGAGCGCCCACGTGACGGACCGCTCCGTCACGACTGCGCTCGAAGCCATCAAGCGGGCCACCCGGTACCTCAAGGTGCTCGGCTCCTGTCCCGTCGGTACGGCCTGAGCGCGGCGTGGCCGCGGTCGGCCCGCTCGGTTGACGCGACGCCGCGTGCCGGGCAAGGCTAAACGCGCGGCGCCTGCTGCCGGCGGGCCTCGATCGCGGTTCGGTGTGTCGCCAGGCGCTACGCTTCATTCGCTGTCAGCCCATGTCGTCCCTCGTCACCCCGTCGATCGAGCTCCTGGTTCCCTACGAAGGTGGTAAGCCCATCGAGGAGCTCGCTCGCGAGCTCGGCGTCACCGGCGCCGTCAAGCTCGCCTCCAACGAGAACCCGCTCGGCGCGAGCCCGAAGGCGATCGCTGCCGCTCGCGAGGCCCTCGGCTCCCTCAATCGCTATCCGGACGGCGCCGCGTACGCGCTCCGCCGCGGGCTCGCCGACCACCACGGCGTCGCGCTCGGGGAGGTGCTCCAGGGCGGCGGCTCGAACGAGCTCCTCGACCTGGTGGTGCGAGCCTTCTGCACGCCCGCGCACCACGTCGTGTTCGCGGAGCCTGCGTTCATCGTCTACCGCCTCGCGGCGCTCGCGGGCGGCGTGCCGTTCACGGCGGTGCCCCTCGTCAACCACGTCCACGATCTCCCGGCGATGGCGGCCGCCGTCACCCCGGCGACACGCGTCGTGTTCGTCGCGAATCCGAACAATCCCACGGGCACCCACGTGGGGCGCGCGGCGGTCGAGACCTTCCTCCGCGAGGTGCCCCCCGAGGTCATCGTCGTGATGGACGAGGCGTACTTCGAGTATGCCGATGCGAGTGACTATCCCGATTGTCTCGAGCTGCGAGGGCTGCGCGAGCGGCTCATCGTCATGCGCACGTTCTCGAAGGCGCACGGCCTGGCGGCGCTGCGCATCGGCTATGCCATCGGGCCGGCGCGGCTCATCGACTACATGAACCGCGTGCGTGCCCCCTTCAACGTGACGGGCCCGGGTCAGGCGGCCGCGCTGGCCGCGCTCGGCGATCGCGAGCACGTCGAGAAGAGCGCGCGGCACAACACGGCGGAGCGCGCCCGCTTGAGCGCCGCGCTCGAGGGGCTCGGCGTGCGCGTGGCGCCGAGCCAGGCCAATTTCGTCTTCATCGAGCTCGATCGCCCCGCGCGCCCCGTCTACGACGCGCTGCTCCGGCGCGGCGTCATCGTGCGGCCTTTCGGCAACGTGCCACACGGCCTGCGCGTGACGGTGGGGCTCGCCGCCGAGAACGACCGCTTCCTCGCGGCGCTGGCGGAGGTGCTCGCGTGACGCGGCTTCGTCGTCGCGAGGTCCTGGCGGCGCTCTCGGTCACGGCGCTCGCGAGCGCTTGCTCGCACCAGGACGACGTCATCGTCAAGACGGGTGCCGACAAGAAGCTCACCGAAGGTGAAATCGATTCCGATCCGCTGCGGCTTCTGCCGGGCTCGGCCGTCGGCGTGATCTACCTCGATGCGCGCGCGGCGTTCGCCTCGCGCTACGCCGAAAAGCTCTATGCTCTCGCGCAGAAGCGCGTGCCGGTCCCGCCCTCGGCCGACTTCGACCCGCGCCGCGACCTCGAGCGCGCCTGGGTTGGCATCTACTCCATGCAAGGCGCCGACACGGCCGGTGTCGCCGTGGGGCGCTTCGATCGCGAGAAGATCGAGACCGCCGCGGACGGCGTCACGTTGACGCCGCTCGGCGTGCCGCTCACGAAATCGAGCTATGCCGGGCGCGCGCTCTACACGGCGGGTCCCACGGGCTTTAGCGTGCTCACGGCAAAGACGGCGCTCTGCGGCAACGACATCGGCATGCGCCGTGCGCTGGATCGCATCGAGGAGGGGCGCACGCGACGCCAGCTCCCGCCCAACATGGCGACGCTCTTCGTCGAGCCGAAAGCACCGCTCGTCGCCGGCGTCGATCTCACGGCGAGCCCTCTGCCGGACGCCGCGCGCCGGCAGCTCGCGTTCCTCGACGGGTTGAAGACGATGTCCCTGCTCGGCAACTTCGAGGACCCGGGGCTGAACGTCGCGGGAACGCTGAGCTACGAGGACGAGGCCGCGGCGACGCGCGGCGCCCAGAATCTCTTGGTTCTCCGGGGTTCGGTCGAGCGCTATTCGACGATTCTCGCCCTCTTCGGCATCGGGCAGCCCATTCGCAAGCTCGAAGCGCAGCCGAAGGGGAGTGAAGTCTCGTTCGTCGGCGCGTTCGACGGCGTTGCCGTCGGGGCGCTGCTCGAACGCCTCGACGCCCTCGTGGGCTCAAGCGGATGAACGCACCGACGCTGCTCGTTCGACCCCAAAAGAAGCCGCTTCGTGGCAGCGTGCCGGTCCCGAGCGACCGCAGCATCACGCATCGCGCGCTCGTGCTCGCCGCGCTGTCCAACGGCCCGTCCGAGATCCGCGGCTTCGGCTACGGCACGGACAATCTGAAGACGCTCGGAGCGCTCGGAGCGCTCGGCGTGCGTCACTCCGACGACGGCCACGGGACCATCAAGCTCCGCGGCGTCGGTCTCGCGGGGCTCGAGGCTCCACGGGAGCCGCTCGACTGCGGTCGCTCGCCCACCTGCCTCAGGCTCTTGTGTGGTGTGCTTTCTGGGCAGCCGTTCCCGTCGCGTCTCGACGGACACGAGCGGCTACACGGTCTCGGCATGCGCAGCGTGCTCGACCCGTTGCGGCAGCGCGGCGCGCGCCTGGCCGGGGTGCGCGACGACGCGAGCGACGACGAAACGGCCCCGATCAACAGCGCGGGGCTCGAGCAGGGACAAAGGCTCGCCCCGCTCGAGCATCGACTCGCGAGCGCCAACGATCACGCCAAGGGCGCGCTGCTTCTGTCCGGACTCTTCGCTTCGGGCCCGACGCTCATCGACGAGCCCGTCATTTCCCGCGATCATACGGAGCGACTGCTCTCCGCGCTCGGCATGCCGCTTTCGACGGCCGGCTCGATCGTGAGCCTCCACCCGCCGGCCGATCCGCTCGCGATACCGGGGTTCGAGCTCGACGTGCCCGGCGATCTGTCGGCCGCGGCGTTCCTGCTCGTCGCCGCGCAGATCGTTCCCGACAGTCACGTGACGGCGCGCCGCACGGGACTGAACCCGACGCGCTCGGGCATCCTGGAGGTGATCCGGCTCGCGGGAGGTCGCACGGGGATCACCCCAACGGGCTCCTCGCTCGGCGAGCCGTTCGGCGACGTCACGGCGCGCGGCTCGGTGCTCCGCGGGATCACGCTCGGTGGCGAGCTCGTCGAGCGCGCTCGCGACGAGATCCCGGCGCTCTGCGCGCTGTTTGCGCGGGCGCGCGGCACGAGCGCCATCGTGGACACCGCGGCGCCCAGCGACGACCGTCCCGACCGGCTCCCGGCGCTGTGCGAGCTGCTCCGGGCGTTCGGCGTGGGCGTGGAGCAGCGCTCCGACGGGCTCGTGATCGAGGGCCGGCCCGAACGACCGCTCACGGCGGCCCGGGTTTCGAGCGGCGGCGATCACCGACTCGCCATGACGGCAACGGTCCTCGCGCTACTCGCCGACGGTGACAGCGTCATCGAGAACGCCGATGCGCTCGCCGTGAGCTTTCCGCGCTTCGTGGGCACGTTGCGCTCGCTCGGCGCGGACATCGAGGTGAGGCGGTGAGCCTGCGCCGTCGTCCCGTCGTCGCCATCGACGGCCCCGCGGGCGCGGGGAAATCGACGGTCACGGGCCGCGTCGCGCGCGAGCTCGGCTACCTGCTCGTCGACACCGGGGCGCTCTACCGTGCCGTGGCGCTTGCCGCGCAGCGCGGCGGGCTGGATTTCGACGACGCACCGAGTATCGGCGCGCTTGCCGAGGCGCTCGTCGCCCGCGGCGCCGTGCGGCTCGAGGACCGCGGGGACGGGGCCGTGCGTGTCCTTTTCGACGGGGAGGACGTGAGCCAGGCGATCCGCACCCAGGAGCTGGGCCAGGGCGCGAGCAAGGTGTCGGCGCAGCCGCGCGTCCGCGCCGCGCTGCTCGAATTGCAGCGCGCGGCGGGGCGCGGCGGGGGGGTCGTGCTCGAAGGCCGCGACATCGGTAGCGTCGTGTTTCCCGACGCCGAGGTGAAGCTGTTTCTCACGGCGAGCGTCGAGGAGCGCGCGCGTCGCCGCTACGAGCAGCTCGTGCGCGCCGGGCAGCAGGCGGACATCGCGGCCGTCCGGAGCGACGTCGTCGAGCGTGATCGACGCGACAGCACGCGCCCCATCGCGCCGCTCGTTCAGGCCGCCGACGCGGTCGTCATCGACAGCTCGGGAATCGACATCGACGAGGTGGTCCGACGCATCGTCGCTCGGGTGCGCGACGCCGAAGCCCGCCTGGCGGCCCCGTGACGCGTGCCCGCAGTCGGCTCGACCGGCGCGCGGCGGCAAAGCTCGGGCTCCTTTTGGTCTCGCTACCGCTCGGCTGTGCGCCCGCCATCGGGCCGCCACCGCAGGCGCCCGGCATCGAGCGCCCCGAGGACGTCGTTCCGCCCGATCTGGACCTCGTCGTCCGCGTCGATCTAGGACGGATCCGTGCGGCGCTCGGCCCCGTGGCGCTGGGCCTGACGCTCGAGCTCGCGTCGCGCGGCACGGGCTCGATGGACGAAGGCGAGCTCGTCGGTGCCGCCCTCGCTCGAGCGGACGTCGCCGTGCTCGCCGCGCGTGCCGACCTCGACCGCGGTGGTCCGGACACGGTGCTCGCGCTCGAGGGACAGTTCGGCAGCTTCGAGCGCGCACCTGCGAGCTGGGGAACGAGCATCGATTCTCGGGGGCGACGTGCGCTACTGGCAGCGGCCGGCGAGCGGCCCTCGCTCGAGCCCGGCGCGCGTCTACGCCTTTTCCGACACACGGATGGTCGTCGTTTCGGAAGCGGAGATCGACAGCGTCGAGGCCGTGCTCGACGGGCGGCTTCCCGCGAGCCCGCTGTGCCCGCCCGCGCGCGGGCTCGTCGCCTTCGCCGCGCGGCTTCGGGGCGTCCGCGAGGCGCTCGCGCCGAAGGCGCCGATGCTTTCGAAGGTGCTCGGCGCCGCGCGTCGCATCGAGGGCGTGGTCGAGCCCGAGGCAAACGGTGTACGGCTCGACGTGGCGCTGGAGCTCGAAACGGCCGAGCAGGCCCTGCGCGCAGAGGAGCTGGTCGAGCGCATCCGGGTGGTCGCCGCCGCGGGTGACGGCGGCGTCGCAAGGGCGGCTCAGGCGACGACTGTCACGGCCGTCGGCCGCTCGATCTCGCTCCGCACGGCGCTGCCCCCCGAGGTGGTGCTCGGCGCCCTGAAGAGCGCCGGCTGACGGCCACCTTCGGCGAGGCAGGTTGCGGCCCACGTTGAACGCGACCCGTTGTTCCGAGATCGCCCAACTCGACGCTAGAGCGACTCGAGGTACGCCACCAGATCGGAGAGCTCGTCTTCGTTCAGCGTCTCGGGGTGCCCATGCCGTGCGCCACCGCAAGCAGGATCGAAGCGGTCGAAGAGCGTCGCGGCGCAGCCGTCATGCATGAACGGCGCGCGCGCCGAGACGGCGATGAGGGAGGGGACTTGCAGCGCGACCTCGCGGCCGATGTTCTCGGTCTCACCGCTCGACAGGTGCGAGCCCTCGTGGCACTCCGCGCAGCCGACCTTTTCGGACTCGAAAAGCGCCTTGCCGCGGAGCGCCGCGGGATCGTCTGCGGCGCGGAGGGCGGGCCGGCGCGGCAACGAATAGACGTAGGCTTCGAGGGCCGCGGCGCGGTCGGGGCTCTCGACCGGACCCGACATGCGCCCGACGAACACTTGATCGACGAGCGAGCCGAACGACGGCAAGTCGCCGGCCCAATGAAACGGCGCCGTGCCCTCCAGCCCGACGTTCGAGCGGTTGCGTGCGGCGCTTGCCCGAATCGGAGAAGCGCCACACCCGGCCGTCGTCGGTTCCTTCGGGGTGACACGACGCGCAGGCGATACCGCCCCCGGCGTCGGTGTGGAAAATGGCATGGCCCGTGTCGACCACGCTCTGCTTGCCGAGCGAGATCGTCATTTGTGGCTCGAGATCTGCGTTGAACACGACCAGCTCGGCGGGCTCGCGGTGCTGCGCCACGAAGCGCGTGCCGGCTTCATCGAAGGCCACGGCGATGGCTCCAGGACCTGCGTAAAAATTCTCTGATTCGAAGCAATTCAAGCCGGGCCGCAGGTCGGGGGAAAACACGCTCGACATCGTGTAGATGCCGACCGAGGAGCCGTTCAACCCAAGCCCGGCGTTGGCGACCGCGAGCTTGCC
Organism: uncultured delta proteobacterium; assembly: GCA_963841435.1. Classification (GTDB taxonomy): domain Bacteria; phylum Myxococcota_A; class Polyangia; order Polyangiales; family Polyangiaceae; genus PMG-095. The sequence goes on along the minus strand of CAWJCS010000006.1, from coordinate 1,578,756 downwards.
GAGGGGGGAAACGGCGATATCGACGGGCAACACGGAGAGGTCGAGCGTCGGCCCGGGTTGCAGCGTGCCGTTGACGTTGGCAAGCGTGACGGTGGTCTCGACGACGGAGCTGCAGGGGCCGCCACTGCCGTAGCCGTCGTGGAAGGGAAAGCTTTCGGAGCCGGCGGCGCCGATGCCGGGCCCCCCCGCCTCACCCGCGGCGCCCCTATCCGAGGCACCGGCCGAGCCCGTGAAGGAGGTGTCATCGTTCACCGAGATGAAACCGCTGAACGCTCGCTGGTGCACGACGGCGATCACGCCGTTCGGCGTCACGATGGCGCGCCAGGCGACGTTGGCCTCGAATCCGTCTCGGGTCGAGCCAAGCCCCTCGCGGCGTTCGATCTTGCGGTCGTCGTCCAAATACAGAAGCTCTGCGGCGCGAAACCGCGTCAGGACGAGGGTTCCGTCGACGAGCACGACGTCCCTCAGATCGTCGGCCACGCGCGTCACGCGTGTCGGCTCGCCGCCGTCCGCGGGTAGCTCGACGAGGGTGCCCTCGAGGCACGCGACGAGCACGCTGTCGTGTTCCGCGTCGTACGCGACGCCGCGCGGCGCGGCGCAGACGGGCCGCCGATCGACGGCCTCCCCCGTGTGGGTGTCGATGCTGAGCAGGTCTCCCGAGCCGCGCAAAGCGACGTGGACGCGACCTTCATCGTCCTCGATGAGACGCCCAGGCTCCGCGCCGTGCTCGAGCGGGAACGCAGCATCGATGTTGCCCGTGTCCAGATCGACGAGTCCTACCCAGTCGCGGTCGCTGTCGGATACCGCGACTCGGCCTCCTCCCTTCAAGCTGAGGAGCGTTCCTCCCGAGATCGGCGGCGGTGTCCGTTCCGCCGTAACGACGGGTCCGTCGTCGAACCCCACGCCGGTGCCCCCCTTGCCGCCGCCGCCCTTGCCGGCCGTGCCGCCTCCGATCGCGACGCTCCCGCCAACACCACTTCGTGCTCCGGAGCCGTAGCCGACGGGGCCGTTCGTGTCGGGGTCCGCCGAGCACGCGATGGCGACGCCCGTCGTCAGTACGAAAAGCTCCCCGAGCCACCTCGATCGCCCACGACCCGCGTTCGATCCCACTGTTTTCACGTGTGCCTCCTTCCGCCCGAACGGCATTGTGCCCCCACGCGAGCGCCGCGCAATGGTGCTTGTTCTCGTGGCGCGCAATCGGGCCTCGACGGCATCCGGGCCGTGCTAGAGCGCCGCCGTGTCCGAGACTGCGCCGAATGACCGCCGTGGCGGGCTCTCCTTTGCCCTCGTGGGCACGGTGTTCGCGCTGCTCCTGGCAATTGGCGTGGGCTCGGGCCTCGTCATCCACCGGCGCTACGTGGGGTTCGAGCGTGTCGTCGCCGAGCACGTGCCAGCCCGGTCGCCCTTCGTGTTGCGGTGGGACGTTGAAAAGGTGACCCTGTTCGAGCCGACGCGGCGCTATCTGCTGCCGCTCGTCGACGCGCGACGCCCGGGACGGCCCGTTGCCGCAGAGCCCCGTAGCGAACGGCTCCGGCGCGCGACGGGCGTGCGCATTGGACGTGATCTGCGCGAGGTCCTGCTCGTCGTTCCACCCGGCGACGGCGACTCGTGGGCCGTGATGGTGGGCGGCTCCTTCGGAGGCGAGAACCTGCTCGGCGCCGTTGCCGACACCCTCAGGCAGGAAGGCTGGTCGGCGAGTCCCCCGACGGGCGTGCTCGATTCGCGAAGCGGGCTCGCCTTCGGGCGCGCCGCCGACGGCGCCTACGCGCTTTCGTCGAGCCGAGCGGCGCTCGGTGCCGTGCTCGAGAGGACACCCGAGGATCCGCTCGTCCCGCGCGAGGGCGCCGGCTCGCTCGTGGTCCGGCTCGACCAGCCTGGCGTTCCCCCCGCCGTGCGCGCCGTGCTCGCGCCCCTCGGCGACGTCACCGAGCTCTCCGCGACCGCCGACTGGGGCAGCCCTCTGCCGGTCGAGGTACGGCTCCGCTACGCCTCGGCGCCCCCGGGCGACGCGGTGCAGCGGCTGCGCGGGGTGCTCGCCGAGCTCGTCGGCGCGCGCCTGGCCGAGCTCGAGCGGGGCACCCTGGCACTGGAAGTCCAGCCTGGTGAAAACCAAGAGCTCAAAGCGCGGTTTCGGCTGGCCGACAGCGCCCTCGAGGCCGTGGCGGACCGGGCAGCACTGCTGATCTCGCGCCAGATCGCGGCTCCTACAGCCGGAAAATAGCCCTATGCGGCCGTGCTTTGCGTTTGACGGGGCCCCGGTCGTGCGCTACCTCACGCCTCCCGCGCGCCCTGAGGAGAGGACGGTTGTCCTCGCCCGCGTGTGCGGCGCGAAAACGCCCTGACCCCCGGAGCAACCCGTTCAATCCATGACGCAACCCCAGATGACTGGCTCGACGCCCGACGACCCCTCAAGCTTTGCCGCGCTGTTCGAGGCCAGCGAGCGCGGATCAACGGCAAGCCTAGGCGGCGAAGGGCAAATCGTTTCCGGCATCATCATCAAGGTGAACCGCGACTCCGTCGTGGTCGACATCGGGGGCAAGAGCGAAGGCGTCATTTCGAAGGGCGAGTTCGTCGACGCTCAGGGTGCCATGAGCATCAAGCCGGGCGATCGCGTCGACGTCTTCATCGAGAGCCGCGAGAGCGACGATGGCCTCATCTCCTTGTCGAAGGAGAAGGCCGACAAGATGAAGGTGTGGGACGAGATCTCGAGCGCCTGCGAGCGTGACGAGATCATCGAGGGCACCATCAGCCAGCGCGTGAAGGGTGGGCTTTCGGTCACGATCCGCGGCGGCGTGAAGGCGTTCTTGCCGGGCTCTCAGGTCGACCTCCGGCCGATCCGGAACCTCGAGAAGCTGATCGGCCAGACCTACGAGTTCAAGGTCATCAAGTTCAACAAGAAGCGCGGCAACATCGTGCTGTCGCGGCGCGTCCTGCTCGAGCGCGAGCGCGACGAGATGAAGGCCAAGACGCTGCAGACCCTCGAGGAGGGCATGGTGGTGACGGGCACCATCAAGAACCTCACGGAGTACGGCGCGTTCGTCGATCTCGGGGGCATCGACGGCCTGCTCCACATCACGGACATGTCGTGGGGCCGCGTCGCGCACCCCGGCGAGGTGTTCAAGGTCGGCGACGAGGTCACCGTCAAAGTCCTCAAGTACAACCCCGAGACGGAGCGCGTCAGTCTCGGCCTCAAGCAGACTCAGGAAGATCCCTGGAATCACGTCGACGAGGCGTATCCGATCGGCAAGCGCGTGCACGGCAAGGTGATGAGCCTCACCGAGTATGGCGCCTTCGTGGAGCTCGAGCCCGGCGTCGAAGGCCTCATCCACGTCAGCGAGATGAGCTGGACCAAGAAGGTCAAGCACCCGTCCAAGCTGCTCGAGATCGGCTCGGAGACGGAGTGCCAGGTGCTCGAGGTCGATGCCCGCTCCAAGCGCATATCGCTCGGTCTGAAGCAGCTCGAGCCCGATCCCTGGTCGCTCTTCACCGACAAGTACAAGCCGGGCGACAAGATTGGCGGCAAGGTGCGCTCGATCACCGACTACGGCGTGTTCGTCGGCATCGAGGACGGCGTGGACGGTATGGTCCACAAGACGGACCTCTCCTGGACCGCCAAGATCAACAACCCTGCCGACCTCTACGCCAAGGGTGACGACGTCGAGGCCATCATCCTCAGCATCAACCACGACGAGAAGAAGGTGAGCCTCGGCGTGAAGCAGCTCTGGGACGACCCCTGGGCGGGCGCCATGGACGCGTACCGGCCGGGCACCGTGGTCGAGGAGGCCAAGGTGCTCAGCGTGGCCGAATTCGGCGCCTTCGTGCGCATCGCCGACGGCATCGAGGGTCTGATCCCCATCAACGAGATCCCGGCGAACGCCGAGCTTCGGCCCGGCGAGGTCGTGCGCGCGGAAATCTCGAACGTCGACTCGGTCGATCGCCGCATCACGCTGAGCATGCGAAACCCCGGCGCCAGCCCGGAGGCGGAGCAAGTCTCGGCGCTCAAGCGCGAGACCACCGGCAAGGGCGCCACGCTCGGCGACGTGCTGAAGGAAAAGCTCGAGAGCATGAAGAAGAGCCCGTCGATGGCTCCGCCGCCCCCCGAGCCCGAAGCGGCCGAGGAAGCAGCGGAGACCGACGAGGACGAGGAGTCCTAAGTTCGCCGGTCCCCACGCGGGGCGAGGTCCATTGGTGACGACGCCCGTGAGCGCCCGTGAAGTGGTCCTCCGCGTCGGCGGATGGACACGCTCTCGCATCATCTTCCTCGCGGTGAGCGGGGTCCTCATCGTCGGCCTGATCGGCTGGGTGCACGAGGTGCTGCTGCCCTTCGCGGCCGCGCTCATCATCGCCTACGTGCTGACACCCGCGGTGGCGCTCGCAGAGCGCGCCAGGGTGCCTCGCGCCGCGGCCATTCTGATCGTCTACGCGCTCACCTTCAGCATCCTCTACTCGGTCATCGCGCTCATCGCCCCGCGCATCCAGACGGAGGTGCAGCGCGTCGTCGAGGACGCACCCGCGCTCGCGCGCGACTTTTCCACTGAGTGGGCGCCGAAGCTGGAAAGCTTTGCGCAGCGCATGCTCGACCGCGCTCATGTCGCCTCGGGCGCGGCCCCCGCCGGGTCGGCGGCTCCGGCGATCTCCATCGCGCACCAGCCGGACGGCTCGCTCCGCGTCGACGTGGGCGCGGGTCTGGACGTCGTGCAGCACGGGCCCGGTCACTGGCGCATCGGTCCCGCCGGCGCGCGCGCCACCGAGCAGGTGAACATCGCCGAGCTTGCCACCAAGGGGATCGCCGAGTCTCTCTCCTATGTGAAGGCGAATGCGCTCGAGATCCTCGCCATCGGCAACGCCATCGTGCGCACGGTGGCACGCAGCATCTTCCTCCTGTTCATGACGCTCATGGTCGCGGGCTACGTCATGCACACGCGCGAGACGATCGTCGAATTTTTCCGTACGCTAGTGCCGCCGAACGCGCGACTCGGATTCGATCATCTGCTCGAGCGCATCGACCGCGGGCTCTCGGGCGTCGTGCGTGGCCAACTCTTGATTTGCGTCGTCAACGGCGTCGTGAGCGCGATCGGCTTCTGGCTTTTCGGGCTCAAGTACTGGCCGATTCTCGCGATCGTCTCCGGTGTCATGAGCATCATTCCCATCTTCGGCTCGATCCTGAGCTCCGTGCCCGTCGTGCTGATCGGTCTCACGCAGGGTTTCTGGATCGCGCTCTGGGTGCTGCTCTGGATCATCGGCATCCACCAGATCGAAGCGAATCTGTTGAATCCGAAGATCATCGGCGTGGCCGCCAAAATCCACCCCGTGCTCGTGGTCTTCTCACTGGTCATCGGAGAGCACTTCTTCGGCCTCTGGGGCGCACTGTTCGCCGTGCCGACGCTCTCGATCACGCAGAGCATCTTCAATCATTTCCGTTTCGAGACCATGCCCGATCTACCGCCCGACAGCCTGGTTCCCGTCGGTCGCGTCGAGCCACGGGCCTGAAGAGGACGCACATGGCCAAAGAGGGCAGAAAGGTTCAGCGCGCCCAGGCGCGCAGCGGCGATGACGGCGGGGCGAGCGAGCGGCCCAAGATGGCGATGCCGGACACCGCCGGCCAGCTTCGTTCCCTGATGGGCCGTCTGGCGATCCCCGTGGTCGCGGGCTGGGTGCTCTGCGGCCTCGTCGCGGCGCTCGTCTACTCGACCACCTGGAAGATCGTGCTCCTGACGATCCCGACCGTCATCACGCTGCTCGCGGCGGGGCTCGTGCTGTTCGCCATGCGGCAGGCGAAGCGAGCGAGCGGCGTCGCCAACATCCTGCGCAAGGTCGAGACCGACGCCGACCGCAAGGCGGCCATCGCCGAGCTCGAAACCGCATCCAAGAAGAACGACCCTGCGGCGATCTTCGCCAAGGCCCAGCTCGAGCTCCAGGAAGACCCGAGAATGGCGCTCGTCACGCTCGAGCGCATCAACCTCTCCAAGGTGATGGCGCCGATTGCGGACGAGGCGCGCGGACAGCGCGGCATGATCCACCTGATGCTCGGCGAGGTGAGCGAGGCGCGCACGCTCGTCAGCAACATCGACATCAAGCGCCACCAGGAGCCGCGCACGCGCGCCCTGCTCGCCGCCGTTTCGGCCGAGGCGTGGGCGCGCGGCGGCGACGGTGCCAAGGCCGTCGAGATGCTCGATCTGTTCGATCCGGAAGATGCAGCGTTCTCCGAGCTCAAGCCGCAGCTTTATCGCGCGCGCGCCTTCGCCGCCGTGCACACCAACGATATTACCGGCATGCGCCGGGCGCTGAAGAAGCTCCTCGCCGAGGACGCGCGCCTGCTCGGAGGCTTCATGATGAAGCGCACGCACCCCATGCTGCAGAAGGAAGCCAAGAAGCTCCTCGAGCAGAGCGGCCAGGTCCCGCGCAAGATGGTCGTGCAGCGGCGCTGACGCCGCACGGGCGCTAGATCCCGACGAGCGTCGCCTTCGCGAGCGGCTTGATCGCGACCTCGGGCAAGAGCTCCGCGTAGGAAACGACCGCGACGCTCGGAAGGTCGATCTCGATGAGCTTCTTCACGAAGCGCCGGATGTCCGGCTGCGTGAGCAAGGGAGGGCACGGCTCGCCGAGCGGCGCCAGGGTGTGCTTCAGCGCGGAGACGAGCTCGCGTGCGGCCGCGGGCGCGAGCGTCAGGAAGCTTCCCGCCGCGGTGCGCGAGATCGCGCCGCGGATCGCCTCTTCCATGGTCGGATCGAGCAGCACCACGGAGAGCTCACGCCCGCCGCGCGTCAGCGCATGCGTGATGACGCGCCGCTGCTGCGAACGCACGAACTCCGCGAGATTCAAGGGGTCACGCTCGGTCTGCCCCACGAGCGCGAGCGCCTCGAGAATGCTCTTCAGATCGCGCACGCTGAGCCGCTCCTCGACGAGGCGGCGCAACACGTCCGAAAGCTGGGTGACCGAGATGGGCTTTGGCACGACTTGCCGCACCGTCGCCGGCGCCACCTGCTCGAGCTGATCGAGCAGCGCCTGCGTCTCGGCGATTCCGAGGTAGTCCACCGCACGCTCGCGCAGGATGGGAAGCACCCCGCCGACCACGGCCTCCGCCACGCCGTCGGGAGGCACGTCCTCGGGAAGCTCGAGCACCTTGGCCGGCAGCTCGCGCAGCGACAACAAAAGGTGACGCGGCGGAAGGTCGCGCGAGATCGCGACGCGACCCTGCGGCAGCGGCACGCCGAGCTCCCGGAACAAGAGCTCCCGCACCGCCAGCGCCGCCGAACGCAGGCCGGCCCGCTTGAGCTCGCCGCCGCGGATTTCGTCGTCGAGAAAATCGGCGAGGTCGCTGCTCACTTCGAGTGACCAGGGGACGACGACGGGGACGAAGCGCGTGGCGCTGCCGTCGGCGCGCCGCCGCTCCACGGGCTCGGTGGCGGGCGCCTCCGCCGCGCGGGCCACCGCTCTGGCGCGTGCCCGCGATGCCGCCAGCAAAAGGCCCCCGATCACGACGAACGGCAGGGCCGGCAGACCCGGCACCGCCGCGAGCAAGAGCACGAAGGCCGCGCCCACGCGCAGCGCAAGCGGCTGGCCGAAGAGCTGCGCGGCGAGCTCGGCGCCGAGCGACGTATCACCGTCCTCGCTCGCGACACGCGTCACGAGCACGCCGGCGGCCGTGGCGATGACGAGCGAGGGGATCTGCGACACGAGCCCGTCGCCGATGGTGAGCAGCGCGTAGCGCTTGAGCGCAACGCCGACCTCGAGGTCGCGCTGCAGGACGCCGACGGCGAGCCCGCCGCCGATGTTGATCACCGTGATCAGCATCGAGGCGATGACGTCGCCCTTGACGAACTTCATCGCGCCGTCCATGGCGCCGTAAAATTGGCTTTCTCGCGCGAGCGCGCGCCGTCGGGTCCGGGCCTCGTTGCCGTCGATCGCGCCGGAACGAAGCTCGGCGTCGATGGCCATTTGCTTGCCCGGCATGGCGTCGAGCGTGAACCTCGCGCCGACCTCGGCGACGCGTTCGCCGCCCTTCGCGATCACGACGAACTGGATGATCGTCAGGATGAGGAACACCACGCCGCCGACGACGTAGTTGCCGCGCACGACGAACGTGCCGAACGCGCGGATCACCTCGCCGGCATCCGCCTGCAGCAGGATGAGCCGCGTCGCCGAAACGTTGAGAGCGAGGCGAACGAGCGTGGTGATGAGCAGCACGCTCGGGAACGCCGCGATCTTGAGGGCGTCGCTGGCGTAGAGCGACACCAGCAGAAGCACGACGGAAAACGCGAGATTCGACGCGATGCAGAGGTCGAGCAGAGGCGTCGGTAGGGGCACCACCATGAGCCCGACGACGGCGATGACGAGCGCAGCGAGCGCGGCATCGGCGAGGCCCACGCCCGGCCGCCGCCTCCCGAGTGCCAAAGCCGCCGTCGTGGGCGCTTTTTCCGTGGCCATGGCCGGGACCCTACACCCAGCCCGGCGGCGCGAAAACGGCGGTGTTCGTCAGCTCGGCGTCGAGAACAACCCGAGGACGCCCGTGTAGTAGTGCACGGTCGCCGCGCCGTCGTGCGGCGCGATCTCGAAGGCGGAGTGGAGCCCGACGACGGGCACGTCGGGAAAGCTCGTGCGGATGACGCGCACGTCCACGTCGGGTGTCGCGTACAGAGCGGTGCCACGGCTCGCGCAGCTCGCATAGATGCCGAACAAAGGCGCCGAGCCCTGGAGCTCGCGCGAGAGCTCGCGCGTCACGCGCTCGAGGTCGCTGCGTGCCGCCGGAGCGTCCCTCACGGCGAAGGCGAAGCGCGTGCCGGTGGCGATGTCTCCCGAGAGCACGATGGCGCGGCGCGCGGGGTCCACGCCCTGGATCCCGCGCACCAAGAGCTCGGGGCGGCCCTCGACGCCGGGCTCCACGGGGGGCGCGAGCACCGCGAGAACGAGGGGCTGGCCCGTGAGCTCGGAGCCCACGCGCTCGAGCACGTCGAGCGCACGCTCGCCGGCGACCTCGATGACGAGCGGCCCCCGCGCCTCGGTGATCGTGCAGAGCGGCATCAGCAGCCGACAGGCCGGCGAGACGCGCACCCGTGCCGGCGTGAGGCCGCTCGCGAGCAGCGCGCCGACCCGCCCTTCGGCGAGGCGCCCCTCACGGTCGAGCGCGAAGATGCCTTCGTCGCCCGGCGTGCCCGCGCCGAGCACAGTGAGGCTCGGCACGGCGGCGAGCGGCTCGACCGACTCCAGGCCGAAGCCCTCCGCCTGGGCGAACACCATGGCCGTAGCGGCTCGACCGCGCGAGAGCTCGCCGAGGCGGGTCGCGAGCCTGTCGATGGCGTCGTCGGCGCTGGCGGCGTCGGTCACGAGCGTCTCCGGTCGGCCTCCCGGGAACCAGAGGCCCACCCCGGCCGGCACCTTCTCGATCTCACCGCGCTCGGTGAGCACCCCCACACCGGTCCCGATGAGCAGCGGGCACCCCGGCGCACCCGCCTCGAGAGCGCGCGCGACGTCGCCAATCCGCTCGGCGAGGGGCCCCGAGAGCGCCACGATGCCCGCGCCCGGCCCGGAGGCGGATCGGAGGTGTTCGAGGGCACCAGCGGCGAAGCGGGCGGGGTCGTCGCCGCGGATGGAGAAAGTGAACGCCCTCGCTGCCACCCGGGGAGCCTATTTCCCCAGGGTCCTCTCCTGCAAGCAGCTTCCGTTTCGTATCGATGGCATCGGGCGGACGCCTAGGAGTATTCTAGAAAGACCGGCCGTGTCAGACCCCCCGGGATCGCTGGTTATGCGCTCGTACGGCGCCACCGACGTGGGGCGGCGCCGCGAAGCCAACGAGGACGCCTTCCTACGGGACGACGACGTCGGGCTGTGGGTCGTGGCCGACGGCATGGGCGGGCACGCCGCCGGCGAGGTCGCGAGCCGCGAGGCCATCGACACGATTCACGGCATGGTGCGGCGCGGCAAGCACATGCTCGGCGACCCGCTGCCGTTCACGGACGAGAAGGCACGGGCGGCGTCGCGGATGCTCGAGGGGGGCGTCCAGGCGGCGACGTACCTGCTCTTCGCCATGGCCGAGCTCGACCGCGGCATGGCCGGCATGGGGACGACGATCAGCGCGATGATGCGCTTCGGCGAGCACCTCGTGCTCGGTCAGGTGGGCGACAGCCGCATCTACCGCGTGCGCGGCCGCGACGCCGAGCAGCTCACCGAGGACCACACGCTCATCGCGTGGCAGCTCAAGCAGGGGCTCATCACACCCGAGCAGGCGCGCGTGAGCCGGCAGCGCAACGTCATCACGCGGGCGGTCGGCAGCCGCGACTACGTGCAGGTCGACACGAGCGTGTGGGAAGCGGTCGTAGGGGACCAATACCTGCTCTGCAGCGACGGTCTGCACGGCTATCTGAAGCTCGAAGAAATCCCCTCCATCCTCGCGGAAGGTGGCGCCTTTGCCGTCGACAAGCTCATCGAGCTCGCCAACGCCCGAGGCGGCAAGGACAACATCACGGCGCTCGTCGTGGAGGTCTGCTGAACGGGCCGCCGAGCCCTCGAAATCATGGAGAAATCTTGGCCCGAACGGCGGCCGCTCGGTAACGGGTGAGAACAGGGCGCGTGCCCTTCGCCTGGAGGCCGAATGTCGAGCCAAATACGTGTCGGTGTCGTGATGGGTGGGACCTCCTCGGAGCGCGAGGTTTCGATGCGCTCGGGTCTGTCCGTGGCACAGGGCCTCGAGCGGCTCGGCCACGATGTCGTGCCCATCGTGCTCGGAGACGAGGCCGATTCCATCCGGCAGATCGCCGGGGCCGACATCGACGCCGCCTTCCTGGCCTTGCACGGCAGGCTCGGCGAGGACGGCTGCGTGCAGGGGCTGCTCGAGCTGCTCGGCATCCCGTACACCGGCTCGAGCGTGCTTTCGAGCGCCCTTGCCATGGACAAGCTGAAGGCCAAGGAGATGTTCCGACTCCACAACGTGCCGACGCCGCCGTACTACGTGCTCGACGCCGCCCAGGTCGAGGATCTCGACGAGGTCCACGGTTCGTTCGGTTACCCCTGCGTCGTCAAGCCGCGGCGTGAGGGCTCGAGCCTCGGCGTTTCGCGCGTCGGTGGGCCGAGCGAGCTTCGCCCCGCCGTTCTCGAGGCTCTTTCGTTCGACTCGTCGCTCCTCGTGGAGCGCTTCGTAACCGGCAAGGAGATCGCGGTCGGCTTGCTCGACGGTCGCGTGCTCGGCGCCATCGAGGTGGCGCCGCACAGCGGGCTCTACGATTTCGAGGCGAAATACACGCCAGGCATGACGGACTACTTCATGCCCGCGCGCCTGCCCCCGACGCGCTACCGCGGCGTCCTCAACCTCGCGGAGCGCGCCGCCGGGGCGCTCGAGACGCGGGGTGCGGTCCGCGTGGACCTGCTCGTCACCGAAGGCCAGAACGAATACGTGCTCGAGGTCAACACGTTGCCCGGCTTGACCGAGCAGAGCCTCTTGCCGAAGATCGCGGCGGCCGCGGGCTTCGATTTCGATTCGCTGTGCCAGGCGATTCTCGACCGGGCAACGCTGCACGCTGGCGCGCCGCGCAAGGCGCGCACGGGCTCCGGCCTCATCGAGCTCCCGAGCGAAACGAACACCGTCGAGGTGGCCCCCGCGCGCCGCCGCCGCGCCGGCGACCGAGCGCGGAGCGCCTGAGCCGCGCTCAGGGCCGAACCAGGCGCGCGACCGCGCGCGCCTCGTGAAAGCGCCAAATGTCGCGCACCAGCGCGTCGCGCGTCGCCCACGGGAGCACGTTCCCGCGTGGTGTCGCGTATTCGAGGTAAAGGTTCTGGTCGGTCGAGACGAGCTCGCCGAGGGCGACGCCCTCCTGTTGGGCGGTTTCCGCCAGGAACGCGTCGAGACCTGCGTCGAGCGCGAGCACGTCGCCCGTGAGCGCGGCGAGCTCCCGATCGTCCGGCAGCACGTCGCGGAACCCCGGCCGTGCTTCGAGGGCGCGGAGGCGCGTGCGCGAGCTGCGGAGCGGGCGCTCGCTGGCAACGAGGATGCCCTGTCCGCCGCCGTAGAAGAGCGCCACGTGCGAAAATTCGCTGCGCAGCGTCGCCACGACGGTAGCAAAATCTCGCCGCTCGACGTGGTGGAGCTGCACCCACTGCTGGAACACGCCGCCCGGCGCGAGGCGCTCCCTCACGAGGTGATAAAACTCACGGCTGTAAAGGCTCGCGGCCCCCGCGAACCAGATGCTCGAAAGCTCCATGCTCACGAGGTCGTAGCGGCCGTCGTCGACGAGCACGAAGTTTCGCCCGTCGGCGTGGTGCAGCGTGACGCGCGGATCGTCGATCGCGCCCCGATTGCCGACTTGAAAATACTCGCGTGCCGCTTCGACGATGGCGGGCGAAATCTCGACGACGTCGAGCTTTTTCCACGGGTAAGCGGCCAGCGTTCCGAGCGTCGTCCCCGTGCCGAGGCCGATGACGAGCGCACGGTCGAAATGGGGCACGAAGAGGGAAGGGTAGTGAGCGAAGAAGCGCTGGGCGCTCATCTCCCAGCCGGTGTTGCCCTGGAATTTGCCGTTGGTATAGAGCGTGCTCACCCCGTGCGCGCGGGTGACCGTCGTGACGCCGCCGTGCACGTCCTCGCGCAAAAACGGGATCGCATCGGGCTCGACCCAGCGCTCGAAGTAAACGTTCGAGCCGCCCGTAAGCCGCGCGAGGTTCCAACGCGGCGTGAGCGGGACGAGCAGCGCTGCGGCGAGCGCCACGACGAGCGTCGGCGTGCGGCCCCGGCGCCCGACGAGCGCGACGATCACGGCCCCGAGCGCGAAGAGCAGCAAGATGGCGAGCAGCGAGCGCTCCGAGCCCACGAGCGGCAAGAGCACGTAGCCCGTGCCGAGCGACCCCGCGACGGCTCCGAGGGTGTTCACGGCCGTGAGCTTGCCGACCCAGCGGCTCGGCGCGTTCGACCGCGCAACGCGCGAAAGAAGCAGCGGGAACGTGAGCCCCATGGTGGTGGTCGGCACGCACAGCACGAGGAAAGCCGCGAGCGCACGCACGACCTCGCGCCCACCGAAGCTCGTGACGCTCGGACCGAGAGAGGCGAAGAGCAGCGGGAGACGATCCCAGAGGGGCAGGGTGAGCGCGAAAGCCAGCGCCGTCCCCGAAAGCCCGAGGCCGAGCGCCTGCCTGCCGAACCGCGCGCCGAACCACCCGGCGAGGGCCGCGCCGGCAAACAGACAGCACAGAAACACAGCGAGGATAAGACCGAACGCGTAGGCGCTGTTTCCCACGAGCAACGCGAGCAGGTGCGTGAACACGACCTCCGCCGCGAAGGCGAGGGCACCCGACAGCACGGCGAGCCCGACGAGCATTGCGCGCTCGCTGCCCACCGGCTCCTCGCTCGAAGCCTCCGCCTCGAAGGGGCGCGGCTCGCTCGCGGCAGGCACCTCACGTCCGACCAGGACGGCAACCCCACCCACGATGGCGCTCAGCAACGCGCCGCCGAGCAGCGTGCCGCGCAAACCGACGAAGGGGAGCACGACGTACGCCGCCGCCAGCGCGCCGGCCGCGCCGCCGAACGTATTGGCCGCATAAAGCCCACCGAGCTGCGCCTGACGCCGGGCCGGACCGAGGGCGCGCGTGAGGATCGGCAGCGTTGCGCCCATCGCGGTCGTCGGCACGACGACGATCGAGAGCGCCACGAGCCAGCGCAGCGCGCTGAGCAGCGCCATCGATTCCGGCGCGAGCTGCGCGAGCCGGGCGTACACGCGCGTCAGCACGTCGAATTCGAGCGGCGTGACGGCCACGGCAAGCGCGACGACGAGCTCGAGGACGCCGTACGCGACGACGGGCCGAGCGATGCGAACCGCGTACCGACCGCCGAGATACGCCCCGAGCGCGAGACCCGTCATGAACGCCGCGAGGACGGCGCTCACGGCATATGCCGTCGAGCCGAGCGCGTACGACAGGTACTTCGAGAAACAGACCTGATCGACGAGCCCCGCCGCGCCCGACGCGACGAACAGCCCGACGACCGCCGGATAGGGAAAGGCGCGCGCCACCTGGCGCCCCGTTGCCCGCTCGCTCGAGCCGCTCTCGGCCTCCGCGCTGGTCGTCACGCGGCCGCCACCATACCGGATTGTCATGCCCCCCGCTTGCGACTATGGTCCGCGACCCTAAGCCCGGTCCCCATCGTCTAGCCGGCCCAGGACACGGCCCTTTCAAGGCTGTAACACGGGTTCGAATCCCGTTGGGGACGCCCTTCACGCCGCCGGTCGGCCACCGGCGACAATCGGCTTCGGAAGCCGGCGCAGCTTGCTCCGCGCCGCAAAAAGATCGACGGCCTTCTGCGCGTTCAGCCAGAACTCGGGCGTGGTGCTGAAGGTTGCAGCGAGCTTGAGTGCCACCTCCGCGGTGACGGCAGACCTGCCGTTCACGATGCGATTGATCACCTTCACGTCCTGGTCGATGTGGTCAGCGAGCTCCTTTTGACTCATCTCGAGGGGGACGAGGTACTCGTCTCGGAGAATTTCGCCGGGCGTCGTAGGGGGGCGGGTCATTCGAGTTCGGTCCATGGGGCTCCTTCAGTGGTAATCGCGAATGTCGACCTCGTTGGGTCCGTCTGGCGTCCAGCGGAAGACGATTCGCCACTGATCGTCGATGCGGATGCTGTGAAAGCCTTTCAGGGCACCACGCAGGGCCTCCAGTCGATTGCCCGGAGGTGACGACAGGTCGTGCAGGGCGGCGGCGTAGTCGATCACGTCGAGCTTTCTCTTGACCACGCTCGAGGCCGATGCCCACCCCTCTCGACGAGGAGCCCGGCCCGTGAGGAAGAAGGCTTCGACCGGCTTGCGGGCGAATCCTCGGATGCTCACCCGAAAAACATACCTCATTGAGGTATACCGCGCAAGGGTACGAGGCAGCCGTTCGTGTGACGCTCTGCCCGGTGCCCCGTCGTTCCCAGGGGATCTCGCTTTCCCCGAGCTCGGCGCGGTCTGCTTGCCGGGCCCCCAACGTGGGCCCTACGCTGTCTTCATGCTCACGCCGTTCGCTCAGGGCGTCTGGTACGACACGGGGCCGGTGTCGATCGTGGGGATGAAGCTCACGGCGACCATGACGGTGCTGCGGGGTGAAGGCGAGGGGTTGCTCCTGCATTCACCGCTGCCGCTCACGCCCGAGCGGCGTGCGGAGGTCGAGTCGCTCGGGCGCGTTGCCCATCTCTACGCGCCGAACACGTTTCATCACCGCTGGATCGGCGAGTGGAGCCAGGCGTTTCCCGAAGCGCAGCTGCACGCTCCCGAGGCGCTGGCGAAGAAGAGACCGGAGCTTCGCATCGATCGCTTTCACGACCAGGGCGGCGCGCCTGCGTTGCCCGGTGTCGTCGAAGAGCTGCCGATCCAGGGCTTTCTCCTCTCGGAGACGGTGCTCGTTCACCGCCCGAGCGCCACGGCCATCGTCACCGATCTCGTGCACAACATCGGGCGCCCTCCGGAGCGCTGGACGAAGATCTACAGCTCCGCCATGGGATTTTACGGGCGCGTCGCCCTGAGCCGGGCGATTCGCTGGACGGCGTTTTACGATCGCAGCGCCGCTCGCCGAAGCCTGGACGAGCTACTCGGCCACCCGTTCGAGGGGCTGATCGTCGGGCACGGGACGCCCATCGAGACTCACGGGCGAGATCTTCTCGCCGCCGCGCTCGCGTGGCTGCCGGCCGCAACGGCCCCGAAGCTCCTCGGCCCTACGCGTCCCGCGCGCTGGTTCTCCCCGAAGCCCTGCGGCTGACTTTCCGGGCCACCTTCGGGCGGGTCGGCTAGATTCGGCGCGATGCATGTCGAGAGCGACCGGGCGGCTCCGACTTCCCGATGAGCCCGCCGATCGGGGCGGGCCGAAACGAGGAGCACGACGATGAAGTTCATGTTGATGATGCATGCGCCGCGAGGCACGGGTGACTGGGGCGTTGCGAGCTGGTCGCGGGACGAGCTCAAGGCTCACATCGGGTTCATGGTGAGCCTCAACAAGGATCTTGCGCGCGAGGGCGCGCTGGTGGGCGCCGAAGGGCTCGCGCCGCCCGGTCAGGCTCGCATCGTGCGGGCGGGGAAGGACGGGGCGCCGGAGGTGACCGACGGACCGTTTGCGGAGTCGAAGGAATTTTTGGCCGGCTACTGGATCGTCGACGTCGATTCGGCCGAGCAGGCGTACGCCATCGCGGCGCGCGCATCGGCGGCGCCGGGGCCCGGGGGCAAGCCGCTCGGGATCGCCATCGAGGTGCGCGAGGTGATGAGCGGGCCGCCCGTCGAGCCGTGAGCGACGGCGCCACCTTACCGATGATCCGGGACCTGCTGCGCGCGCTGTCGCCGCAGGTCCTGGGCGTGGTCGCGCGGCGTACCTCCGATTTCGCCACCGCGGAAGACGCCGTTCAGGAGGCGCTCTTGGCCGCTTCGACACAGTGGCCCGAGGCGGGGCTGCCGGACGACCCGCGCGCCTGGCTCGTCCAGGTCGCCGCCAGGCGCCTTCTCGACCGCGTGCGCAGTGATAGCGCTCGCCGCAAGCGCGAAACCAGGGCGAGCGCGCTCGAGCCCGATGACGCAGCGTTCGCGCCGCCGCCCGACTCCGACCGCGAGCCCGAACAGGACGACATGTTGCTCCTGCTCTTCATGTGCTGCCATCCAGCCCTGACGCGCACGTCGGCCATCGCGTTGACGCTCCGCGCCGTCGGCGGGCTCACGACGGCCGAGATCGCGCGCTCCTTCCTCGTGCCCGAGGCGACGATGGCCCAGCGCATCAGTCGCGCCAAGCGCCTGATAGAGCAGGCAGGCGGCCGATTCGCCATGCCCGGACCGAGCGAACGCTCGGCACGGCTAGCGGCCGTGCTCCACGTGCTCTACCTCGTCTTCAACGAGGGCTACTTGCAGAGCTCGGGTGCGGGCCTGAGTCGCGTCGATCTATCCGACGAAGCGATTCGCCTCGCGCGAGAGCTCGAACGGCTCTTGCCAGACGAGCGCGAGGCGCAGGGTTTGCTCGCGCTCATGTTGCTCACCGATGCTCGCCGTCCGGCACGCTCGGGCCCCGACGGCGAGCTCGTCCCCCTCGACGAGCAAGACCGCTCGCGCTGGGATCGGCGGCTCGTGCGCGAGGGCACCGAGCTCGTCAGCCGAGCGCTCGCCGGCGGCGCCCCGGGCGTCTATCAGCTGCAAGCCGCCATCGCCGCGCTCCACGACGAAGCGCCGAGCGTCGACGAGACCGACTGGCCGCAAATCCTCGCCCTTTACGACGTGCTCGAGCGCATCACCCAAAACCCGATCGTGACCCTGAATCGCGCGATCGCGTTCGCCATGGTGCACGGCCCGGAGCGCGGGCTCGAGCTCCTCGAGCCGCTCGGTCGCGACGCGCGGCTCCGGGAGCATCACCTGCTGTTCGCGGCGCGGGGACACCTGTCGGAGCGCGCCGGCGACCACGCGGCGGCGCTCGCGGCCTTCCGCGGCGCGGCAGAACGCACCTCGAGCGTCCCCGAGCGAAACTATTTGTGGCTCAAGGCTGCCCGGCTTCGACAGGCGCACGGGTTGCGCTAGGGACCCGCCGCCGTTCGAAAATGAGAGAAGCACCGCCTGCGTTTCGAGACATCCCGGCCGGCGTGCCGCTCGTTCAAAGCCTTACCGAGGCGTTCAACGTCGGCGGCGGCTGGGTGCACGCCGTGGGGTTCGTGGAAGACCCCGAGCTCAGGCTCGCCGGCGAGGCGGCCGACGTGCGGCGGGTGCTGCGCGGGCGGTTCGCGCTTGCTGCGTGCACGGGCCCGCTCGGTGGCCCGTACGGCGTGACACTGTCGCGGGCAGAGGGCGCCGCCAACCAGGTCATTGCGGGACTCCTCGTCGAGGCCACGTCGGGTGGCGTCAGTGCCATGTGTCTCAGCATGACGGGCGAGCGACTCGGGGCGGAGCGCCGTGCTCCGAACGTGGCGGCCGCGCCCAAAGACGACGGCGAGGCGCGGGCGTTGGCCAAAAAGAACGTCCACCGCCCGGCAGTGCCGCACTCGCGCTTCGCCGCGAGCGTCGGCATCGCCGCCCCCGACGACGACGACGACGGCGACAACGGCCAGCGGCCCGAGCGCGGCGATCTCGTGCACCACTTCGCGTTCGGGCGCGCGGAGGTGCTCACCGTCGAGGGCGATAGGCTCACGCTGCGCGATCTATTCGGACAGGGCAGGATCCGCGAGATTGCGCTCGACCGGCTCGTCGTGAGCGGTCCCGTCGAGCACGAGGGCAAGCGCCTCTTCCGCCTCGAACGCCGTTAGGAGCCGGAGTCGAGGTCGCCACGCTCGCCCGTGGCGGGGAGCCGCTTGGGCGCTTCGCTGACGCGGATCCCCCGCTCGCGCTTCGCATCGTCGACGAGCGCGCGCAACGCCTCGCGCGTGACGCCGAGTCGCTCGGCCGTGCGCCGCGCGAGCGACGTGGTCGCGACGCCGGGGACGAAGCCGAACGTCGGCGTCTGCGTGGCGTCGAGCTCGACCTGCAGGAACTCGAGCCGCGGCAGCGCGCGCTCGCGCTCGAGGCGCGCGGCGAAGTGCAAAAAGTGCGTCGTGACGATGGTCTGCGGCTCGATGGCGGCAAGCTGCGAAAGCACGAGATCGAATATCTCCTCGGCCTCCGAAGGATTGGTTCCCGAGCAGAGCTCGTCGACGATGACGAGACTGCCCCAGCAAAGCCTTTCGAAAAGCCGCCGGATCCGCAAGAGCTCGGTGCCGAGACGACCCTCGCGCGCGTCCGCCGTCGCCTCCTCGACGACGGAGACGAACAGTCCCTCGCGCGAGGCGAGCGAAGCCGACCGCGCCGGCACGAACAGCCCGGCCTGCGCGAGCAGCTGCGCGAGCCCGACGGCCTGCAAGAGTCGCGTCTTGCCGCCGGAGTTCGGGCCCGTGACAACCAGCGCGGCGCTGCCGCCGATCACGAGGTCGCTCGGCCGCGGGGGGCGCTCTTCGAGGAGCAGCAGGGGGTTGTAGAGCGCTTCGAAGCGTGACGGCGGCGC
This sequence comes from uncultured delta proteobacterium, assembly GCA_963841435.1. Lineage (GTDB taxonomy): Bacteria > Myxococcota_A > Polyangia > Polyangiales > Polyangiaceae > PMG-095. Next base: position 1,559,808 of record CAWJCS010000006.1, on the reverse strand, counting down.
CACGGAGCCCGGCGGGCATTCGATGAGCTCCGGCAGGCAGACGGGGACGCCCTTTTCCTCGGCTCGGTCGCGGAGCGAAAGCGCGCCGAGATAAAATTCGATGTCTCGGCGGATCTGGAAGCAGGCGATGAGCGGGCGCTCGATCTCGTCGAACACGGTCGTAAACAGCCGTCCGATGAGCTCGCCCTCGCGCACGCGATACCCGAACACGAGGAGCCTGATGCGCGTGAGGAAGCGTCGGAATGCACCGGTGTGATGGCGATTGCTCGCGTTCTCCACCGCGCGCAGGATCTCGAAACCGCGGATGCGGCCGTCCTGGGCGAGCCGCAGGCGTACGTCGACGGTCGCGAGGTGCGCCTCGTGGTCCAAGAGCTCCACGAGGTGACGAAAACCGTCACTTTGCCTGACCGCCTCGCCGAACTCGCCGAGCCGTAAGAGGCCGGACGCAGCGCCGGGCGCTGCGTCCGCCACGGCCTCGAGCGCGGCGCGGGAGGCGCGCAGGATCTTCGAGGCGACGGTAGACATTCGCGGACTCTTTGGCGCGCGAGGTGCCCTCGAGCAGCGCGAAAAACTCACGGAGCGCAGCGAGGGCGCGCTCGAGCCCTCGACGGAGCTCCGGTTTTTCCACGAGCTCGGCGAGCACGGCCTGTCGGAAGCGCACCACGTCGAGGCGCTTCGGTGGACGGGTCAAGAGCTCGACGAGCGAGCGCCGCCGGGCCGCGCTCGGGCGGGATTTGTCGCGCGGGGCAAGGCAGCGCGCCACGAGATCTTCGACGAAAGAATCCTTCGCGAAGCAATCGGGCACGAAGTGGCTCGGCGGCTCCTCGGTGCGCGAGAGGGCGCGCTCGATGGCGTCCGACCCGCACCCCGAGGCGAACGCGAAGGTGAGCACCTGGCGGAGCTCGCCAGCGTCAACCCAGAGCCGCGCGTCGGGGTAGAGCAAGTCGGGCGTTGGCGTCACGTGAGCGGTAAGAGGGGCGCTCGTGTATACTTTCGATTCGCCTGATGCGTCGCGCCGCGCTCTCGGTCCTGGTGTCTTTCATGCTCGCTTGTTCCGGCCGCGCGGACAACCCCGCGCCGGCACCCGGGTCCGGCGGCGCGGGCGGAGCGGCGGGCGGGGGCGGCGGGGGCGGTGCTTCCGGGAGTGGGAGCGGAGCCGGCGGCCGAGCCGGCACGGCCGGCAGCGCCGCTGGCGGCAGCAGTGGCGGTAGCGCCGGCAGCACGGGCGGCGCCCCCGAGGCAGGCGCTCCTGGGGCAGGTGAGGGTGGACAAGACCAGGGCACGGGTGGCGCGGAGGTTGGCGGCGCGGCGGACGCTGGCGCGGGCGGCGCGCCCTCGGGCTACTGCGGTCTGCTCACGGGTCCGCTCACCACCGGCTCGGGCACGCCGAGCGACCCGGCCACTCCGCTTTCGGACGTGGCCGTTGCGGGCAGCACGTGCGGCGCCGTCGAGCGCACGTTCACGCCCGATCCTGCGCTTCACGTCGATCCATGCCTCGAGGTCGCGTATCGGACGAACCCGCCGTCGTCGGGCACGCACTACTCCTTCTGGGCCGCCTACAAGACTTACTCGGAGCCGATCCCGCGCGGTTTCTGGGTGCACTCGCTGGAGCACGGAGCCGTGGTGCTCGCCTACTCCTGCACCGACTGCGACGACGAGGTGGCGCGCGCCGAGGCGCTCATCGCGAGCGCGGGAAGCGACCCCGCCTGCACGCTCGGCGAGACGCGCCTCATCCTCACGCCCGACCCCAGGCTCGACACGCGCTGGGCCGCGGCGAGCTGGGGCGTGACGCTCGTCGCCGATTGCTTCGAAGAAGCCGCTTTCGGAGACTTCATCGACGCGCACCGCGGTCACGGCCCCGAGGCCGTTTGCTCGGATGGCGTGGACGTGGGCCTCTGAAAGCGAAGGAGCGTCACGCTCGTGATCGGCGGTGGCCCGAAAGCACGGGCCCCGCGGTCACTCGGCGATCGTGACCTTCTCCATCTTGATGGGCGGCGCGGGCCGATCGCGCGAGGTCTTCGCGCTGCCGATCTTCTCGACGACGTCCATGCCCTGCGTCACGCGACCGAACACGGGGTGCTTCGACGGCCCCGGCGTGAACCAGTCGAGGTACGAGTTGTGAACGGTGTTGATGAAGAACTGGCAGCTGCCGCTGTTCGGCTGACCGGTGTTGGCCATCGACAGCGTGCCGGGCTCGTTCGAAATCTTCGCGTTCGCCGGGTGCTCGTCCTGGATCGTGCCGTCGGGTCCGTTGCCGGTGCCGGCACGCGAGCTGTTCGGGTCGCGGCTGTGGGGACAGCCGAACTGGATCATGAAGCCGTCGATGACGCGGTGAAAGTGCAGCCCGTCGTAAAAGCCGCTCTTGGCGAGCTTGATGAAGTTCTGGGCGGTGATCGGCATCGTGTCGGCGTAGATTTCGGCGACGAAGGTGCCCATCGAGGTGCTGAACGTGGCGGTCGGGTTGGCCATCGCCGGGCACGCTAGAGCATCGTCGCCAGGCTTTCAATCCCAGCTCGGAACACTCGTCGTACGTGGGCTGGCGGGTCCCCGAAATTGAGCTAGGGTCGGCCCTTTCCATGCGGCACTTGCTCAAAACCTCCGATCTCGGCGCGCGTGACCTAGCCTACCTGTTGCGCCGCTCCGCGAAGTTCAAGGCCAAGCCTTTCGCGCGCTTCGGCTTGCTTTCCGGCCAAACGGTCTGCCTTTACTTCAGCAAACCCTCGACGCGCACGCGCCTGTCCTTCGAGACGGCGGTGACGCGTCTCGGCGGGGTGCCGCTCTGCCCGAGCGGCCTTCAGCTCGGGCGCGGCGAATCGATCGAAGACACCGCACGCGTGATCAGCCGCTATTGTGCCGCCTTCGTGATCCGCACGTTCAAGGACGATGACGTCGAGCGCTTTGCGCACGCGGCGAGCATCCCCGTCGTCAATGCGCTGACCGACGGCCATCACCCCTGTCAGAGCATCGCGGATCTCTTGACGCTCGGCGAGAGGAAGGGCGCCCTCGATCGCCTCAAGATCGCGTATCTCGGTGACGGCAACAACGTCGCCGTCAGCCTGATGCAGGCTGCTGCGGTCGCCGGGACGCGCATCGCGCTCGCATCGCCCTCGGGGCACGCCGTCCCCGCGGAGCTCGCCGACCTGGCGCGCGCCGTGGCTCGCAACAACGGCGCCGAGGTCGTCACGACGGAAGATCCGGCCGAGGCCCTCGCCGACGCCGACGCCGTGTACACCGACGTGTGGCTCTCCATGGGCGACTCCGACGAGGAGCGCGCGGCGAAGCATGCGGCGCTCTCGCCGTATCGAGTCGATGCCGCGGCCATGCGCCGCGCGAAGCCCGACGCGATCTTCATGCACTGCTTGCCCGCCCACCGCGGTGAAGAGGTGACGGCCGATGTCGCGGACGGGCCCGCGTCGGTGATCTTCGATCAGGCCGAGAACCGTCTGCACACCGCCGTCGCGATCCTCTACGCGCTCATCGAGGGCAAGCTCGACGGCAACGGGGCCTGAGCGCTCGCGCGGCGAACGCCCGGTCAGCCGAGAGCGACGTTCAACGCGACGCCGAGGGCTACGGTCACGAGCGTGCAGAGGAACGCGAGGCGCGAGGCCTGGCGCTCCAGCGTGGCGGCATCGGCGAGCGCCGAGAACACCCGTTGCCCTTCACGAACGGGCCGCCTGACCCGCTCGAGGGGAAATCGGATGATGGTCGCTCCTCGCTCCACCTCATGACTGTGACCCGTCCTCCCAATTATGACAAGCAAGTGACAAAACAGGGTCGATTCAGAGTCATTCGGCCGCGGGGTCGGCAATTAGTCCAACGATTCAGGGGACCTCGCGGAGGGTCACACCGGCACCCGAAACCTCGGTCGCGCCGGTGACCACGAAGGCCGGATTGTCGATGACGACCCCGCCCTTGCCCTGCAGCACGCAGCCCACATGGTGCTCGCGCGAGGTCGCGCGGTAGGAGCAATAGGGCGCGCCGCGCCACTCGGCCGTGAGTGTCTTTTCGGTGGGGAAGGTCACCGTCACCTCGAACTTACCCTCGGGCAAGCTGTAGGAGATGCGTCTCCCTCCCTCGATGGGCAACGCTTCAGGAGTCAGTGTGCGAACGATCCTAGCCGGCACCTTGCGCTCCTTCGTTCCGGCGGCGACGGTGAAGGTCGTCGCGCCCACGGACACTGGCGTCAGCACGTTACCCGCAGCGCCGAGCAGGCGCGGGCTTTCACTCCGCAGCGTGACCGGAACGTCGGCGAGCGGCTTGCCTGTTTTGTCGAGCACACGGATGTCGAGCGTCACGGGCGGACCGCTCACGTCGAGAGTCTCGATCGTGCCGAGCTCGATGCGATCGACGAGGCGGCAGCGGAGCGGCTGCTCGGTCTTCACGCCCTGCACGCTGACGGCGAGGCGGCCGTCGCCGCTCTTCAGGCACGTGACGGTGCCGTTCTTGGCCACCGCCGCGAGCTCGGCAGGCATCACGGAGTATTCAGCGGGCTCGTCCAGCAAGACGGACGCACCGCCACGCCGCACGTGCACCGTCGGCTTCAGTGGATCCGAGGACAGGACCTGTTCCGGGAGCTCGAGCCGCACGCGGTCGGGTGGCGGACCTCCGCGGCAGGCGCAAAATGTCAGCGTGGCGAGCCAAGCGAAAATCAGCCGCTCGATGCGGGGCATCAGCATCGCGTGTTAGCAGAGTCGCCGTCGTGGAAGCTAGCAAGCCCGGAACGCCGTTCCGGGCGGAGGGACTAGCGCTGGTGAACGGCGGCCTCGGCTGCTCGGGAGTCCGCCTCGGGCGGCAGGCGACGCGGAGGGAACGACAGCCGGTGCGAGGGCGGGGCGGGCCGCGGATGGGCGATGGGAATGAGGTACGTGCGGCGCTCACGGATGCGATTCGACTTCAGATGATTGGCGCGCCGGAGCGCCGGCACGCTGACGCCGTAGCGCTTGGAGAGCTTGCCCAGCGTGTCGCCGCGCTTCGCACGATGTGAAATGAAGCTGTGCACCGGAGGCACGATGCCGCGCGCGACGAGCGGCGCCGTGGCGCGGCGCGCGGTCTCCTGCGCGACCGGGTTGTAGAAGCGAATGTGCAGGTGCGTTGCGTGTCCGCGGGCGTGGCGGATGATCGGTCGCTCGGCACCGTCTCCGCTGAACAAGCTCTTCACCCAGCGGGGGTCCTCGCCGTGAGCGAGCGCGTAGTCCCGAAGCAGCACCTGGATCGAGCGATCGATGAAGATGAGCTCGAACGTCGGTCTCGGTGACGAGGGCACGCACGAACGCCCAGTTCTTTTCGATGTCGAGATTCTGCGCCGTGCCACGCTGGTACCAACGCTCCGAACCTCGATAAAAATAGCCGATGTCCACGTCGCGCCCCGACTGATGGCTCACGTGGGGCGAGAGCGCGCCCCCGCGCTCGGCGCTGATGTCGCCGAGCGGAAGCGCCGGCGCGTCCGGGTACCTGGCGTGAACCTCGCGCAGCGCGGCGCTGAGATAGTCGAGCGTCTCTTCGGTGCCCCAGGCGGTCGCAGGCGCGACGGGCTCGAAGAGCTCGTTCTTCTGTGCCGCGCGTCCGTTGATGAGCATGCCGGCCGTGGGGCTGCCGACCGCCATCGAGCCGAGTGACGCGAGATCGGTCGCTACGGCGTTGGCGATGCGCTGCTCGCTCCAGCCATCGAGGGGGTGCGGCCGCTCTTCACCGGCGATGGAGCCGCCTTCGTCGTCGCCGCCGTCGTCCGGCTCATCTATGTCGCCGCCCGCCTCGGGTTCCTCGGCGGTTCCTTGCGGCGGGACGGACGGTGTCGAAGTTTCCGACTCGTCGTCCGCGTTCTGGACAGGGACCGGCGCCGCCGCGCCGGTACGCGGAGGGGGGGACGTGCTCTGGACGGCGCAGGACCCGAGCAGGATCGACGCCGCCACGAGGGCGGCTCTGCTCACTCTCCCTTGGCCTTGAGGATTTCGCCCTGCGCACGCGTGAGCAGGTCGATGGCTTTCTTGCGGTGCGCCTCGAAGCCGTCCTGGCCTTCGGGGGCTGCCACCGACTTTAGCAGCACGATGGCCTTGGAGGTGCTTTCGTGCGCCTCGTCGAGTTTGGAGTCGGCCGCCACTGCGACGCCGGCCGCGAAGGCGAGCGCGAGGAAGAGCCCACTCGTGAGCAAGCGAAGGGTTGGCTGGGGCAACATTCTGCCTAGCATGGTCATCGATAGTACACGGTCTTCGAGTGCTACGCTCGCCCCCGTCCGTTCCTTCCCGATGACCACCCCCGAAGGCCCCGCCGCACCTGGCGCACCCCCCGGCGCCGCGGTCCACCCCGAGGCGCCCGGCGCGGACCCGCTCGCCGTGTTCGAGGCATGGTTCGCCGAGGCGCGGCGTCTCGAGCCGGGACCGGCGGACGCCTTCGCACTCGCAACGACCGACGCTCGAGGGCAGCCCTCGGTGCGCATCGTGCTCTACAAGGGGCTCTCGGACGGAAAGCTCCGCTTCGTCACGAACCTCGGGAGCAGGAAGGCGCGCGATCTTGCCGAGAACCCGCGCGCCGCGCTCGCGTTCTTCTGGCCGACGCTCATGCGTCAGGTGCGCATGGAAGGGCGCGTGAGCCGAGCGTCCGCGGCCGAGTCCGACGCGTACTTCGCGAGGCGCGATCGCGAGAGCCAGCTCGGTGCCTGGGCTTCTTCGCAAAGCCAGCCGATTGCGTCACGTGCCGAGCTCATGGCCGAGCTCGCCGCGTCGCGCCAACGCTTCGACGGCCGCGAGGTCACGAGGCCGGAGCAGTGGGGAATGCTCGAGCTTTTGCCAGAACGCGTGGAGTTGTGGCTCGGGGGCGAGCACCGCCTCCACGATCGCTTCCTTTATCACCGCACCGCCGAGGGCTGGCGATCCGAGCGCCTCGCGCCCTAGCGTCCGCCCGCGGCTCCGCCGGCTCGCGACTCCGTGATCGCGACGTGCTCGTTTCACGGGTCAGGGCGGCCGACGGAGGGGCGGTCAGGTCGCGACGAGCAGCGCCGTCAACAGCACGAGCCACACGATACCGAGATAGTCCCAGTACTGCCGACAGAGCGACAGCCCTTCGTGCTGCGAGCTCGTGTAGCGCTTCTTGCGGGCGCGGCCGAGCACGATGCCGAGCGGCACGAAACCACCGAGCACGTGGGCGGCATGCAGCCCCGTGAGCATGAAGAACGTGAACGGATACATCGTGGGCTCGCCCTCGTGGAAGGCGCGCCGCATGACGTTCCAGTTCAGCGCTTGCCCGAGCAGGAACGCAACGCCGAACGCGAGCGCGAGCCAAAGGTCACGCACGAGGCTCTCGGTGCGGTTCTGGCGCACGTCCCGTTGAGCAAGATGCATCGACAGGCTGAGCCCGAGCAACATGGCGGTGCTGCCGAACAGGCCCGGCGGCAGGCCCGGCATGTCCGCGGTGCGCCAGACGGTGTTGCCGTAGCGCGTGACCAGATAGGCGACGAGCGAAGCGGCGAACAGGACCGTGAGGGACGCGAACAGCACCCGCAGGCCGAACTGACGGATGCTCACGGGGCCCAGGTTGCTGCTCACGGCGCGGGGAGCTTAGGAAAAGCGCGGGGCGTTCGCAAATCGGCCTCCGGGAGCCTTCAGCCCGGCTCCGCCGTCGTTGGGGGAGAAAGCGCACCGAGCGCACCGAGCGCGCGGCGTGCCTCGGCGCGCACCGAGTCGTCCTGGTCGCGCGTCGCTGCTTCCAGCGCGGCGCGGGCGTCGAATGCGCGGGGCAGGGTGACGCGGAGCGCGAGCTTGCCGAGCGCCCAGGCGGCATGCCCCCGTACGAGGGGGCTCGGATTGTCACGAAGGGCGCGGGCGAGCGGCTCGGCCGCGCGAGCGTCGTCGCAGTTGCCCAGCGCGACGGCCGCGTTGCGGGCGAGCGTCGAGGCCTTCGCGCGCCGCAACGCCGTGCGCGCGACGAGCTTGCGGTAGCGCGCGCCGCGTAGCTCTAGCATCGACACGAGGTCGACGGAATCGAGCTCGGCTCGCGCCGCGAGCTCGGGGGCGCCGGTTCCTATGCTCGGCGAAGCGTTGAACGGACACACCTCCTGGCACACGTCGCAGCCGAACACGCGCAGGCCGATCGCCTCGCGCAGCTCCTCGGGGATCGGCCCCTCGTTCTCGATGGTGAGGTATGAAATGCAGCGGCGGGCATCGAGCACGTGCGGCCCCACGAACGCGCCGGTCGGGCAAGCGTCGAGGCACGCCGTGCAGCCGCCACAGCCAGAGGCAATCGGCTGGGACAGCTCGAGCTCGATGTCGAGCAAGAGCTCGCCGAGCAGCACGAAACTGCCGACGCCCGGGGCGATCGTGAGCGTCGACTTTGCAGAGAAGCCGATGCCTGCGAGGCGCGCGGCCTCGTGCTCGAGCAGAGGCGCCGTATCGACGCAGACGCGCGCCTCAACCTCGCGCCCGACGAGGCGCGCGCATTCGCGCCTCAGCTCCTCGAGCTTTCTCTTCATGACGAGGTGGTAGTCCTCGCCGCGCGCGTAACGAGCGACGACACCCGTGAGCGGGGCTCCATCGCGCGAGCGTTTCAGCGCGGCTCCACCGCCGCCGGGTGCGTAAGAAAGCGCCACGACGACGATCGTCTTCACGCCGGGCAGGAGCCGCTTGGGATCGGCGCGGTCCTCGCTCCCCTCCAGGTAACCGAGCGTCCCCTGGTAGCCCCGGCCGAGCCAGCTCGCGAGGCGTTCCGCGGCAACGCCGAAACGGTCCGGCGGCGCGAAGCCGACGCGCGCGAAGCCCAGCGCAAGCGCGATATCGCGAATGTTCGCCGTGAGACCGGCCTGGGCCGCCGGGCCGGGAGTGCTGGAGTCGGGGCTCATTCGGGAATAGCCGGGGGGGGTTCCTGGTCCAGACGCGCGAGCTTTTGTGCTAACGGGCGGAGCCCCCGTGATCGAAATCCAAGACCTCTATAAGTACTACGGCGACCGGCGCGCCGTGGGGCCGCTCACGGCGAGCATCGCCCAGGGGGAAATCGTGGGGCTATTGGGCCTGAACGGCGCAGGGAAGACCACGACGCTCCGCGTGCTCGCCTGTGATCTCCTGCCGACGAGCGGTTCGGTCAAGGTCGGCGGCCTCGATGTGGTCGAGCGGCCCCACGAGGTGCGCGGCCGGGTCGGCTACCTGCCCGACCGCCCGCCGCTCTACGACGACATGACCGTCGAGGAGTATCTCGGCTACGCCGCGAAGCTGAAGCGGGTGCCGACGCCCGACGTCGGTCGCCGCGTCGGCCAGGCGGTCGAGCTTTGCGAGCTCGGCGAGGTGAGGGGTCGCCTCATCGGCAACCTCTCGCACGGTTTTCGGCAGCGGCTCGGCATCGCGCAGGCGATCGTGCACCGGCCCGAGTTCGTCGTGCTCGACGAGCCCATCTCCGGGCTCGACCCCTTGCAGATCGTCGAGATGCGCAGCCTCGTCCGCGGCCTCAAAGGCGAGCACACCGTCGTGGTCTCGAGCCACATCCTCCACGAGATCAGCGAGACCTGCGATCGCATCTTCGTCATTCAGGACGGCGAAATCCGCTGGTCCGGCACGGAGGCGGACCTCGCCGGTCAGATCGGCGAGGGCTTGACGGTGCGCGTGACCGTCCGCGTGCCCGGTGCGAGCGCCGCGGCGGCCGCAGCCCGAGCGCACGAGGTCATCTCCGCGATCGCGGGCGTGCGCGCCGTGCAGCCCTACTCCGGGGCCGAATCCGGCGAGGGCGTCGCCAGCCTGGAGGTCGAAAGCATTTCGGATCTGCGTGACGCGGTTTGCCGCGCGCTCGTCGAGGCCAAGCTCGGCGTCCTCGAGCTCACACGGCTTCGCGATCTCGAGACCACCTTCCGAGCGCTACTCGGCGATACGGAGCCCGGGGCCCGCCGCCGTCCGGCCGCGTCCGACGAAGGCGCCACTGCGAAGCCGGCCGCGAGCGACCCGCCGGACGCCGCCGACGAACGCGAGCCCGGAGCGAGCGCTGGCAAGGAGTCGAGCCCATGAGCGCCGTGCTCCTGATCGCGCGCCGCGAGCTCTACGCCTACCTGCGCTCGCCGCTCGGCGCCGCCATCATCGCCGCGGCGCTGCTCATCGACGGGCTCTGGTTTCACCTGAACGGCCTCACGCGGCCGCTGCTTTCGGCCGAGGTGCTCCAGGAATTCTTCAATGGTGCGAGCGGCACCACGATGATCGCTGCCATCGTGCTGTCGATGCGGCTGCTCGCCGAGGAGCGGCAGACCGGCACGATCACGCTGCTCAACACCTCGCCCGTGCGAGACGTCGAGATCGTGCTCGGCAAATTCCTCTCGGCGTTCGCGGTGCTCGCGCTGCTCACGCTGCTCACGATCTACATGCCGCTTCTCATCCTCGTGAACGGCAAGGTGAGCTGGGGCCAGGTTGCCGTCGGGTACCTCGGGCTGTTGCTGCTCGGGTCGGCGGCCACTTCGATCGGTCTCTTTGCGTCGTCCCTCGCGCGCTCCCAGGTGGTGGCCGCCATCATCGGCGCCGCCACGCTCGGGGTGCTCTTGCTCTTGTGGATGGTGGCGCGCGTCGTGGAGGCGCCGCTCAACGGGTTCTTGTCGCGGCTCGCGCTGCATCACGAGAACTTCCGGCCTTTCATGCAGGGCATTCTGGAATTCCGCGGCGTCGCCTACTACGTCGCCATCACTTACTTCTTCCTGCTCGCTGCCACGAAGACGTTGGAGGCGCGCCGATGGCGGTGAAAGAGACGGCCTCGCCGGAGCTCGCCAAGCCCGTCGCACCTGCGGCGCGAGGGCCAGGCTGGGTCCTCCCGCTCTACCTCGGTGGTCTGGGCTTCGTTTACCTCGGTGAGCACGTGCTTTCCGGGCTCGAACGCGGCGCCGGCGTGGTCACGGGGGTGGGTGTCGCTGCCGTGCTCGTCGCGACGCTCTTGCGCTTTGCACCGCGCTTTCGCGCGGGCGGCGAACAACGCTCGATCGAGCGCCTGCTCGCCGGCCTCAGCGTCACGGGCGTCGTGGCGCTCGGGCTCTATGGCCTGACGACCTCGTGGGGTCAGGCGCACTTCGGCATGCCGTCGCTCTCGGACGCGGCGCGCACGCGCGTCACGGAGCTCTTGACCGTCAGCTTCGTTGCGCTGGTCGTCGTCGCGACGTTGCCGATGGTCTTCGCCGAGACGGCGCTGCGCTCGATGCGCTCGGCGTTGCACCCCGAGAGCCGGCGGGTGCGCGCCGCAGCGACCGCCGGGCTCACGCTGGCGCTCGCCGCCGTTTACGGAGCGCTCTTCGTCTATGCGGCGTCGGGCGTGAAGCTCAACGTCGATTTCTCGTATTTCAAGACCTCGCGCCCCAGTGAGTCGACGGTGAAGCTCGCGCAGACGTTGCCGGACCCCGTGCGCGTCGTGGCGTTCTTTCCGCAGGTGAGCGACGTGAAGACCGAGGTCTTGCGCTATCTGAACGAGCTCGGCCCGCAGGCGCCGAAGCTCCAGATCGAGGTCAAGGATCGGCTGCTCGCACCCAAGCTCGCTCGCGACCTCCGCGCGACGCAGGACGGCATGCTCGTTCTTTCGCGTGGCACCACGACGCAATCGATCGTGATCGGCACCGAGCTGGCTCAAGCGAAAACCAAGCTCAAGACGCTGGATCGGGATTTCCAGGAGCAGCTCACCAAGCTCGCGCGCGCACGACGCACGGCCTACCTCACCGTCGGCCACGGCGAGCTCAACGACTCGCCCCGCTCGCAGCCCGGAACCCCGGGCGTGCGCAGCGCGAGCATCGCGCGCACCCTCCTGCAGCGCCAAAACTACCTCGTGAAGGATCTGGGCCTCGCGCAGGGCCTCGGTCGTGACGTCCCGGACGACGCGGATCTCGTGCTCGTGCTCGGACCGACCGAGCCGTTCGTACAGGAGGAGATCGGGAGCCTCAAGCGCTACCTGGCGCGCCAGGGCAAGCTCTTCTTGGCGCTCGACGTGGATGCCTTTTCCACGCGCGATTTCATCACGGCGCATGCCGCGCCCGAGGGCGAAGCTGCCACGCCGCCGGCTGCGCCACCGCTGGGCTCGGGTTCCGCCGAGCCCTCTCCCGTGGCGCCGCCCGCGGCCGGCAGCGGCCCGCTCGACGATCTCGCCGGGCTCGTCGGGCTCACCTACGGTACGGACGAGCTCGTGAACGAGCGCATGCACGTGCGCCTGCGCGGCGACGAGTCGGACCGCACGCGACTCGTCACGCAGAGCTTCTCCTCCCACGCGTCGGTCTCGACGTTGAGCCGCAATGCGTCGCGCGCCGCCGTCGTCTTGTTCGGCTCCGGCTACCTCGAGAAGGCGCGCACGGCGAACCAGCGCATCGATTTCGCCGTGCGGGCGGCCTCCGGAACGTTCCCGGACAAGAACCACAACTTCACGTTCGACCGCGACAGCGAAAAGATGACCACCTACAACGTCGCCGCCGCCGTGACGTTGCCGGCCGAGCCGGGCGCGACCCCGAAGGACGCGAGCGACGACAAGCCCGACGCGGACAAGAAGAAGGGCGACAAGGGCAAGCCCGACAAGAAGGGCGACTCGAGCCCCGCGAAGACGAGCCCTGAGGAGATGCGCGCCTTCGTGCTCGCCGACGCCGACGCCCTCAGCGATTTCGTGCTTGGCGAGGTCGTGACCAACCAAGTGCTGTTCGTCGACGCCGTACGCTGGCTCGTCGGCGAGGAGAGCGTCGCAGGGCCTCCGAATACCGAGGAGGACCAGCGCATCCAGCACACGAAGCAGGAGGACCTCACCTGGTTTTACGCGACGATCTTCGGGGCGCCGGGGCTCGTGCTGGCGGCCGGTGTTTTCGTGAGCCGGCGCTCGCGCCGCGAGCGGGGAGGCAAGGCGTGAAGGGGCTCGTGTTTCACCTCGCAGCGCTCTGCCTGGCCGCGCTTCTTGCCGCGAGCGTGTGGCTGAGGGGCGAGGAAGCCGCCGAGCCATCGGGCGGCGACGACCACGTCGTCGTCTGGGACGGGCGGCCGGCGTCGATCGAGCGCATTCGCTTCGAGGCGCCGAACCGCAAAGTCGTGCTCGATGCGAAGAAGGACGGTGGCGGGCGCTATTTCGTGGTGACGGTCGACAAGGACGAAGCGCCCCGTTCCCCCCACGGCATGCCCGACGCGAGCGCGCCCGAGAAGACCAAGCACACGACGGCGCGCTTCATCGGGGTCAAGGCCGCCGGCGAAATGGCCGACAAGCTCGCCCCGCTCACGGCGGTGCGCGACCTCGGGAAGTACGATCCGAAGCAGGCCGAGGAATTCGGCTTCGACAAGCCGGAGGGGACGCTCGGCGTGAAGCTCGGCAGCACGGAGCACTCGCTCGCGATTGGCGGCACGACGCCAGGCGGACAGGAGCGCTACGCTCGCGAGGTCCAGAGCGGGCGCCTCTTCGCGCTCTCTTCGGACGTCGTGCAGAGCATGCTCGGCGCCGAGACGCGGCTCATCGAGCGGGACCTGCACGCTTTCGAAGACGGCGACGTGACGCGGATCGAGCTCGCGGCGCACGGCAAGAAGCGCGAGATCGTCGCCATACCCGACAAAAAGGGGGCGTGGGCTGACGCGGCCTCGCCCGCGAAGCTCGACGAGACGGTCGGCAACTGGATGGCGAAGGTCGGGCGTCTGCGCGTGATGGAATACGTGGAGAAGCCGCCGCCGCCGCCCGAGAGCGAGGTCGTGCGTATCGAGTACTTCGGCGGGAAAAAGGTGCTCGGCTACCTCGAGCTCTTCGAGGTCCCCGGCGAAAAGGGGAGCGACTACCTCATCCGCACCGAGTACGGACGCTGGTACGTCAAGGTGCTCTCGAGCGTAGCCGAGCAGGTCGATCAGGACCTGGCGAGCGTGCTGAAGTAAGGCCTCGCTACTCGGCCTTCATCTCTTTTTCGAGGGCGTCGAGCTCCGCGTCGAGCGTCACCTTCGTGATCTTCTGACCCGCCTCTTCCTCGAATTGCTCTTCGGTCGGGATATCGCTCGCCTCGGCTGCCTCGGCCGAAGCGCTCGCCATGGGTGCCGGCTCGGGCGGCGGCGCGGGGCTCATGGCCGGAGCAGCCGGCTCGGTCTCGGCGGGTGGCGCTTCCTTCTTCGCGCACGCGGCGCAGAGGAGCAGCACGGCAATCGTCGTCGTCGCGAAGCGGGCCATCACTTTCCACCTCCCGCCGACGCCGCCGCCGACGGCGCAGGCATGTCGTTCGTCTTTTCTGCAGCGGAGCCGCTGGGAGCCGGCATCGGGTTCGTGAACTTGGCAACCCGCCGCTCGTGGCGCGCGCCTTCCTTGTCGACGAGCTTCTGGATGCGGGCGAGCACCTTGCTGCGCTTCGGCTCTTCGATCTCGTTCTCCGCGACGAGGCGGGCCCGATTGAGGTAGGCCATGCGGCGAGCGTGCAACTTCAGCTCCGCGACCAGGCTCTGATCGGAGAGCGCCCGGGCCCCGAAGCGCTGATGGAGCATGGCGGCGCGGGCCGCGCGGCGAGCTCGATTGGTCGCCATGAGCTCCGCCGTCCGAGCTTTGGTGCGATCGTTCCCGGGACCCATGGGGTGGAGCATGTCCGGCTTGCCGCCGTGAGCGCGGGCGGAGCCCTCGGGTGCCATGCGCTCGCCCTTCTTGCCGGATGCCGACCCGGCTGGCGGCATCAGACGTGACGTGAAGGTCGGCTTGGCGGCGCGTGCCGAGGGAGCCTGGGCGAGAGCGGTGGCCTCGCCGAGCGCGCAGGCGAAGCCCAGTGAGAGGAGCAGGAGCTCTTGTTTCATGCCGGTATGGTACCCCCTTTACTCGGCTGCCCTTCCAGGGGCTTTGTCGCTTTTAGCCGGATGCAGCAGGAAAGATGCGCCGGCCTGTGAGTCGGTCACGACGGCAAGTGGCCCGCGTTCGGTCGCAACGAGCACGTGGAACGGCCCGCCGGCACCGGCCGAGACCGGGAACGAGCCGAGCACTCTGACCCGATCGACGCCACGACCGCCCAGCGGGTGGCCGAACCAGGAGCGCTGGCGCTCGACGCGAGCGGCGTCGATGACGAGCTCTTCCTTCAGGCCGACGAGCCAGACACCGACGGCAAGCGGCACGAGCGCCGTCAGCGCCGGCAGCACGAGCGAGAGGGCGGCCGGAGCCGCAGGCGGACGGTCAGGCGAGAGCGCCATGACCGCGCTGCCACCGACGACGAAGAGCGATGCCCAGAACGAGGCGAGCATCCCGACGCGCTGCTCGAGCAGGGGGCGGTGCATGCCGCTCACCCGGCCGGCGGCCGAGCCTGCGCGCTCCGTGGCATCGAACACCCTCAGCTCCGCCGCCGTGAGGCCCCACGCGGGGGTGAGCGGAACCTGGAGGAAAAGCGCCAGACGCAATGCGTCGGCTAAAATGCCCGCCGGCTCGTCGCGGGCCAGCACGAGCTCTCGACGGCCATCGTCGCCGACGAGCTGCGCCTGGTAGGCGTCTTCCTCCTCGGAGGACGTGAGCATCAGCTCGACGGGCCGCCCGACGTTCGGCAGCGGCCGGCGGATCGCGCGAGGCCAGCCGAGCCGCACGCAAAGAATGCCGGTTCCGATCAGCACGAGCGCCGTGAGCGCGCGGAGCGGCGTCACGCTACCCTCGCTGACGAGCGGGATCACGCCGAGCGCGACCACGACCGGGCTCACCAGCAACACTGGTTGCTTGCGACGGCTTTCGACGACCTCTGCGGCGTGGGGCCCTTGCTCGAGCGTCAACATGGCCGGTCCTGCCCGCCCTCATCCGGCGGCACTCGCCCCGAACCTACCACTTCTTGGCCGGGTCGCTTTCTTGCCCACGTGCCCACACAAAAAACATAAGGGAGAGCATGCACCGCACCGCTGAAATAGCCTGCGGGGCGCTGATCGTTGCTGTGCTTTCCTGTAACCGGAGCAGGGACGACGGCGCGGTCGCCTCGCTCGCCCTGGGTCCCCGTGCCTCCGCTAGCCCGGTCGCGCACGTGGAGCCGACCGAGCGCGACCGGGTGACGCTCGGGGGACAGGCAAAGCCCGCCGCGCCGCCCGACGCCCGCCCTGGCCCGCGAGTCTATGCGAGCTCGCTCCGCGCGTGGATCTACGACAAGCCGTCGCGCGGCGGCGAGCGGCTCGGCTACCTGCGGGCCGGCGCCTCGTCGCCCACCGGTCCCGTCGCGGGTACGGACGGCTGCTCGGGCGGCTGGTACCCGGTCGTGCCCGAGGGGTTCGTTTGCGTGGGCGGCGGGGCCACGCTCGATGCGAACGACCCCGTCGTCGTTCTGAGCAGCGCGTACCCGCCCAACGTCGAGCGCAAGCTTCCGTACGTCTACGGCACCGTGCGAAACCCGGGGCCGATCTTCGCCCGGCTGCCGACACAGGAGGAGCTCGCCAAGGCCGAGCCCGATCTCGCCGAGCGCTTTCCCGAGTGGCTCTCGGCGGGCGGCGAGATCGGCGCCGCCTACGCGCAGGAAGTGTGGCTCGGTGGGTCGCCGGCGCCGGATCCCGCGCGCGCTTGGGCCGAGCGCTCGAGCGACCCGGTGCCGGCGCTGCTCGAGAAGGGTGGCTTCCCGGGCCTCATCGACGACGGCGAGAGCGCGCGCTCGGACCTGCTCCTCGAACCGATGCGCCCCAAGGTCGGTTACTCCTTCCTCGCGACATTTCTCTACCAGGGGCGCCGCTACGGCCTTGCCACGGACCTCAGCGTGCTGCCGACGGACCGCCTGCGGCCCATCCGTGGCTCGGACTTCCACGGCGTCGAGATCGGCCGCGACGTGAAGCTCCCGTTCGCCTTCATACGCCGCGAAGGTGCTCATTTCGTGCGCTGGGATGAAAAGACCAACAAGCTCGAAGACGGCGGCATTGCGGCTTTCCGCGCGGCGTTGCCGCTCACCGGCAAGCGCCAGTTCTTCCGGGGCCGCCTCCACGAGCAGACCGAATCGGGTCTCTGGCTCAGCGACCTCGTCGCGTCGCGCATCGACGAAGCGAAGCGCATGCCGGGCTGGGGCAAGGCTGGCGAACGCTGGCTCGACGTCAACGTGACCAAGCAGACACTGGTCGCCTACGACGGCGAGCGCCCCGTCTTCGCGACACTCGTGTCGACGGGAGAAGCCGGGCTCGACGATCACGAGAAGACGACGGCCACCAAGCGCGGCATCTTCCGCATCCACACCAAGCACCTGTCGGCCACGATGAGCTCCGACGAGGTGGGCGAGGAGTTCGAGCTCCGCGACGTGCCCTACGTGCAGTACTTCGAGGACGGGTATGCACTGCACGGCGCCTACTGGCACGATCGCTTCGGGACTCCCAAGAGCCACGGCTGCATCAACCTCGCGCCGGAAGACGCTCGCCGGCTGTTCTTCTTCACCGAGCCCGCACTCCCGAAGGGATGGCACGGCGTGCGCAAGGCACTCACTGGCACCGTCGTCTTCATCCACGCGTGAGCGAGGCGGCCCCCCAGTCAGTGCGGCTCGCACATGGCCGCACTGAACTTGCCGCTCACCGTCGAGGCGGCGCGATCGGCATCGCCGGCGAACTCGAGGGAGAGGTGACCGCGCACGTGTCCCCGCGGCGACGTATCCACCTCGATGAGCGAGAGCGCGCCGCCCGGTGGCAAGACGAAGCTTCTGCCCTCACGGCGCACGACGGCGAGAATGCTCGGACGGGTCGTCGCGGGCGTACCGGCGTCGGCGTCGTCGGCAGCGGGGGCGGTCGGAGCCAGAGCGGGGATGGTGCCGGGCTTTGGAGGAGCGTCGGGCGGCAGCGCGATCGTGAGCATGAGCGCGAGGTCGGAGCCCGCGGGTGGGACGAACCTGTCACACGAGAGCGGGTAGCTCGCGAACGTGAGCCTCAGCTCGTGACGCAGCTCCGGCAGATCGACGTATTCGGCAAAGGCGGACCGCACGTCGAGCGTGACGGGTCGGGCGCCGCGCTCCGGCAGCACGAGCGTGAGGCTGTCGAAAGGAGGATCGCTCCGGCAAGCGCCGAGCGCGACGACGAGCGTCAGCCAGCGCGTTCCGAGGGCTGGGCGGGTAGCGGCAGGGGCCATGAAAACGAACGATACCTTTGGAGAAGCTTTTGAAGGGCGCCACGTGCCTGGGTCGCCGTCGGGCGCGCCCGGGGATCCCGCCTGAGACACGAAGCCAGGAATTTGCCGAGATCGGCGAGCGCAGCGTCGCGGCCGAGGCGCGCGACGCGCTCGGGCCAGCCGTCGTGCTGCACGTGGAGCGTCAGCACCGCCATCTCGCCCTCGGCGTTGAACAGGGTCTCGGCGACAAGCATTTCGTAGGTCAGGCAGCCGAACGCGTAGATGTCGGCTGGCTGGGGCGTCGGCTGCAGCCCTTGTGGCACCACGCCGAGGATCTCGGGGGCGCAAAACTCCAGCGTCCCGCAGCCCGGTCTGAGCTGCCGGCCGCTCAGGCCGAAGTCCACGAGCACGGGGGTCTCGCCGTCGCGCAAGATCACGTTCGAGGGTTTGAGATCGAGGTGCCCGACGCCAGCGCCGTGCATTGCCTCGAGGCCCGCGAGAATGCCGTCCAGATAGGCGAAGGCCTGCTCCACCGTGAGCGAGCGGCTGCGGATCAGGCGATCGAGCGAAAGCCCGCGGATGAGCTCCATCACGAGGATCGGCTTTGGACGCGCGCTCAGGTCGAACGTGACGAAGCGGGCCAGATTCGGATGCTGGGGTAGCGAGAGGAGCGCTCCCGCTTCCTCGCGGAACAGCTGGAAGAACTCTTGTTCCGACAGGCTGCGCGCCGTGGTGGGGTCGTAGTCGGGCACCTTGAGGGCGAAGCCCTCGGCGTCGGGGTGCGCGCGCTCTTCTTGGCGGCGGCACACGAACACGGACGACGCACCACCGCTGCCGAGCGCCCGAACGACGTAGAACGCGCCGATCGTCCGGCTCGGCAGCAGCCAGTCGGGCAGGTTCTCGCGCCGGCGCTCGAGAGGAATGGCGTAGACATCGCTCGTCACGCGGACGGGCAGACCTTCGATGCCGACCACCGCCTTCCGCACGGCGGCGGCAATCGGATCGGGTAGGTCGGCGACGAGCTCGGAGACCGCCATCTTCACCTGGTCGGCCGTCGGCGGAACACCCGAGCTCACCGCGCGCTCGAGCAGCGCCGCGAGCGGCGGCACCTCGGCCGTTATGGCAATCTCGTCCGGGTCGAGCCCGATCACGCGGCGTTGCGCGCTGGTAATCAGGCGCTTGAGCGCCGCGATCGTGACCTGGAGGTCATCGAGCACGTGCACGCCGGAGCCCGCCGCATCGACGAGCTCGGCCTGCGCGCGCGCGCGCGCTGTCGCTTCGAGGCAACGCCCCAGCTTGAGCACCACGCGACGCACGGCTTCGGCGCGGTAGCTGCCGGCCGCGCCCACGCCTTGGCTCAGCTCCACGACTGACTCCGCCGCCGAGAGCGAGCCATCGCCGGCCGCCGGGGCTCCTTCGTGCGCCTCGGCTCCGCGCACGAAACGAGCATAGCCACTGACACCGGCCGAAACCTCCGGCTTCGTCGACGCTTCGCCCAGCGTGTGGAACGTCTCCGCGTCGGTGAGCGCGGCCATCAGCGTGAGCAGGAGGTCGCTCGCGTCGCAGACACCTTCGCGCACGGCGGCGTCGAGCGTGCGCGCGAGGGTCGCACAAGCGATGCGATGCACCGCCGTGCCCGAGCTCTGCGCGACGCGCCGCAACAGGACTGTGGCGGCACGCCGCACGCGCTCGCGAACACTCGAATCTTCCTCGCCGCGAGCCGATTCGACGTCGACCAGGTGAAGCAACGCCTTGAGGTGGCGCTGCTCGGCGAGGGCGAGCGCCGCGGACCCCGCCTGTGCCGCGGCGCCCTCCTCGGTGTCGACGAGCCAGCGCCCGAGGCGTTCGTAGAAGCGATCGAGCTCTGGAACGCTCTGATCGGTGTCGCCCGGCCGGCGGCCGAGCAGCAAGAGATGCGCGAGGCGAGGGCGCTCGAGGGCACACGCGTCAACGTCGCTCAGCGCGCCGAGCACGTACGGGAGCACCTGTTCGTCGCGCGCGTCGTGGCTCTCGATGAAATCGAGCGCGTGGTGAAGGCGAGCGGCCGAGCGCTGCGCAAGGTCGTGGGCCGCGCGCGCCCCGGTCGTCTCGAACTCGAGCATGGCGCGGCGCAGCGCCCCGAGCAGGTCGTCCTCGTCGTCGAGAGCGTCGCCGTCGAGCATGCGAAGCGCGCGATCCGCGATGCCACGCAGCACCGAGCTCGAGCCCTCGGCGCGAGATGCGAGCGTCACCCTGAGCTGCTGCGCCGCCGTGCGTCCGAACGTGGAGCTCGACAGATCGCCCAGCAGCGCCGCGACCGCTTCGGCGACGTCGGGTCTCCGCGTCGCCGCGAGGCGCTCGAGCAGCTGCTCGGCTGCGTCGGGCTCCGCTTCGATCACCCGGGGTAGACCGAGCACCATCGCGGCCGCAATCCCCGGATCCCGCTTGCCGAGCGTGCCCTCGATCACCTTGCGGCACGCGCGCAGCGTCTGTTCCGGGTCGGCCGGAATCGAGGCCACGAGCGAGACCGCCGCGCGACGCCACTCGGTCGGAGTCAGCCCCTCGTCGAGCCCCGTCTCGACGGCGGCCTGATAGGCCGGGACGATCGAGGCGAGCAGGCCGCGCGCGGTCGCGGCGTGGCGCCACACGAGCGGCTCGCGGTCGGCGAGCAGCTGCTCATGGACCTCGCGCACATTGCCCGCCGTCAGAATGGTGAGGGGATGTGGATCGCCTTGCTGAGAGCGTCGAACGGCCTCGCGGGCCGCGTGCTCGAGGATCTTCGCCGCCAGACGGCGCTCGTGGAGCGTGCCCGTCCGGGGGGCGAGCAGCCATTTGTCGCGCAGGTCGCGCGCCATCACGAGAGCGAGCGCGAGCGGATCGGGGTTGACCGCCGCGCCGACCGGCATATCGAGCACCAACCCGATGCGCGCGCGCACCGCCGCAGCGTCGAAAGTCCGTCCCGAGCCGAGCGCCATGCGCGCGGCGACGGTGGCGAACGTTCCCGCGTTGCCCTCGTACACCCGCGCGAAGACGCGGCGCCCGAGCTCCCGGCGGGCGCGGCCCGAGGGGAGCGCCGCGGTGATCTCGTAGAGCGCGACGGCGGCCGGGCCGGAGCCCAGCCACGCGAGATCGTCGACGAGCCCGCTGTCGAGCGCGACCTGGGCGGCGCGCGCGAGCACCTCCGGGCCGATGCCGTCGAGCGGCGGCGGCCCGTAGCCGAGCGCGCCCTGTCCGAGCGCCGTGATGGCCTGACGCCAGCTCGCGCGCCGTTCTCCCGCGTCCGAGAGCTGCGCGAGCGTCGCCAGGGCTTCGACGGGGTTCGGTCGTCGCATGCGGAGTGGGCTCGGACCGTGACCAAGGCGCAGTCCAGGCTCACTTTTGAGCCTAGCAGCTCCGGGTCGCCGGCTGGCAACGGGTGAGAACGGCTGGCCCTGCCCGAGCTGAGAACCGCCGTTCATGGTCTCGGGCGCGGGGGGCAACGGTGACTGCCCTTGGCGGCTGCACCGTTGGAGCCGACCCCGAGGAGACGACCAACGAGTTCGTCGAGGCCCTTCCGGGCCCGAGCAGCGTCAGCGTGGACGGCCCCGAGTTGACGACCGGCGGAAACATGAGCACTGCCGCTGGGAGCCGCGGGACGCTCGACGCCGACCCGACGTCGGGCACGGTCGCCCGGTGGTACTCGTTCACGCGCGACGTGCGTGACGGCGTGAACGTGGTGACAGCCGTCGTTCTCGTCTCGGTTTGGGCCGTCGTCCACACGGCGCCGTCAGAAATCGGGCAAGATCAGGCGATCTATGGCCCCTTCGAGGGTGACGCCCTGGACCCAGCCCGGTATCGCCTGACCCTCACCCGTATCGGTGAGCATCACTTCCGGTACCTGCTCGAGGGGCAGGCAAAGGCCGGCGGGGGCGCCGCGCACTATCTGCCGGTGCTGGATGGCGACGGCTACAGCCGCGCGAGCGACCTCCACGGCGACGGCCGTTTCACGCTGAACCTAGACAACGCCAAAGCGCTCGATCCCAGCCGCCACTCGAACGATTCCGGAACCTTGACCATCGAGCACGACCTGCCCGCGGACATCGGGCAGCGCGCGGACGCCCTGCCGCGGCGAATCACCGCGACGGCCGAGGCGGCCGGCGGCGAGTGGCTGCAGATCCGATCGAGCGCGAACGAGGACCGCACAGGCTCGCTCGGCATCACGGGTGTCGTCGGCATCGATGCCCCAAAAAAAGGCACGGCGCTCGAGGACGTGAGCATCGAGAGCCGCCGGCGGGCCACCGGCGCCGGGCGTTCCGACATCGCGATCGGTGGCGGCGATCTCCCCGCCGCTTTCGACCCCGTCACGGCCGTCGAGTGCTGGGGAAGCGACTTTTCTCGGGTCTACTACGACGACTCGGTAGGTCTCGAGCCCCCGGAGGGGTCCGCCGCGGAGTGCGCCTACGACGCCTCGTAGTCGAGCCTCGGGTGATGCCGGCCCGCGCTGGGTGACGGCGCGGCGCTGAGCCAGGGTGCTCGGCGACCCCCGCCGGGCGGGCGCGCTCAACCGGACCGGAGAGGCCCAACCGAGAGCAGAAGAGAAAAGCATACTTGCGCAGAATCGACACTGGAGGTACGGGGGTGTCTGGTGATTCCTTACATTGTAGGTGCTAGCGTGGGGCGGCGCCCGCCGTGGATGAGTGTGGCGCTTGCTCTGGTCGTGTTGTTCGTCGCTGCAAGCGCGCACGCGGCGCCGAGCGAGATCGATCGGCAGATGGCGCGCTCGCTCGCGGCAGAGGGCTACGAAGCGCTCGTTGCCAAGAAGTACTCGACCGCGGAAGACCGTCTGCGTCGCGCCGATCAGCTGGTGCACGCGCCCACGATCGTCGTGGACCACGCGCGCTCTCTCACCGGGCTCGGCCGCCTGCTCGAAGCTCGCGAGCGCTATCGCCTCGTCATTCGCGAAGGCGTCGCCGCGAGCGCGCCCGCTTCGTGGAAACAGGCGTTCGTCGATGCGCAGAAGGAGCTCGCCGACCTCGAGCCGCGTCTCTCCTGGCTCGTCATTCGCGTCGATGGGCCGAGCGATCCCAGCGTCACCATCGACGGCGTTCCAATCCCGCTCACCGAGCTCGGTCGCCGTCACGCCGTTGACCCGGGATTGCGGGCGGTGCGGGTCACTGCGTCCGGCTTCGTTTCCAGCGATCAGAGCGTGACCCTGCGCGAAGGCGAGGAGCGCGAGCTCTCGCTGACCCTCGAGCGACCACCCTCGATCGACCTTTCCGAGCCATCCAACGAGCCGCGCCCCGTCGGCCACGAGCGCGAGCACAGCACGCTGCCGATGTGGGCCGCGTTCGGCGCTGGCGGCGCCGGCCTCGTGGTCGGGACGGTCACGGGCGCCATGGCGCTCGGCGCCCACGCCGACCTTGCCAAGCAGTGCCCCGGCCCCGACGGCAAATGCCCTTCGGCGAGCGAAGAGGAGCAGCGTCGGCTTTCGGGCGACCTCAGCCGCTACCACACGCTCGGGACGATCTCGGGCATCGGGTTCGTCGTCGGGCTCGCCGGCGTCGCAACCGGCGTCGTGCTGTTCGTCAAGGATCGGAGCGCGGAAGCGAACCAGGCTTCGATCACACCGCTGATCGGTCCTGGCTCCATCGGCCTGCGGGGAAGGTTCTGACGCCGTGCCGAGGCGCGCGATCCTGGCGGTCGTGCTGGCGCTTTTCTGTGCGCTTTCCTGCCAACTCGTGCTCGGAGACTTCGAGGTTCAGGATTTCCACGACGTCCGCGAGAGTTGCGACGGGACGACGTATCGCTGCAGCAAGGCTTGGCTCTTCTGTGTCACGTCGGGCGGCGACGCCTACACGCTGATCGACACCTGCGCCACCGAGGCGCAGTGCGACTCGACGCTCGGCGTGTGCACCGTTTGCAGTCCGGGCGACTACCGCTGTGACGGCGTCAACCTGCAGACGTGCAACGCCGAACGCACGGGGTGGATGACCGTCAAGACCTGCGCGACGGCCGACGAATGCAATCTGAACTCACGCTCGTGCAAGGTCTGCGATCCTAGCGAGCCGCCCCAGTGCTCGGGAGCGAACCAGAACGAGCTCTTCGAGTGCAACGGCGACCTGCACTGGTCGTCGCTCGGCGTTTGCACGACGAAGGAGCTCTGCCAGCTCAGTGCCGACGCCATCGTGGCCGATCCCGACAATGCGCCGCGATCCTGCATGGAACCGGTGTGCCCCACGCCGGGGATGTACCGCTGCGACCCCGTCGATGGCCTCGGTCTTTCGCGTTGCGCCCCCGATCAAACCGGCTGGACACCCGTGGACAGCTGCCGTTCGGTCGAGCTCTGTCAGGCGACGCTGGATGACCCGAACGCCGCGGATACGAGGGGAGGGAAGTGCATGCCCCCGGTCTGCTATCCGGCGGGCTCGTACCGGTGCATGGGGCAGTCCCTCGAACGCTGTCAGGACGATTTGCTCGGTTGGGAGCAGATTGAGCTCTGCGAGGACCCCTACCAGTGCAACACCAATCAGCAGGCTTGCACCGGCCCGTGTACCCCCGGTGACCTTCAGTGCAACGGCGCCACGCTCGAGCATTGCACCGACGCGCAGGTCTGGGGCGAGCCCGAAGAGTGTGTCAACGCGAGTCTGTGCGTCATCGCGCCCGATCCGGACACGGGACTGTTCGTCGGCGGCTGCGAGATCCCGCGCTGCCCCTACCCGGATGCATTCCAGTGCACCGGCCCGGTCCTCGAGAAATGCAACACGGAACAGACGGCCTGGGAACCCCAGCAAACGTGCCGCTCCGATGCGCTTTGCATCGCGGCGAACGGGAGCTGCTTGCCCCCGACGTGCGAGCCCGGTGGGGCCCTGCACTGCGATGATTTGAACCCCTCGCTCCTCACCCAATGCAAGGACGACCTCACCGACTACGACCCGGTCACTGAATGCGCCCCCACCGAGTCGTGCAACACGGACGTGAACGGTCCGCCGTGCGTCACGCAGTGCCCGAACCCACCTGATCGGTGCAGCATTGCGACCCGGGAAGGGTGCAGCGGCGTCACGGGGGCGCCCGTCTGGACGGGCGTGGCAACCTGCAAGACGAGCGAGCTTTGCACCTGCGGGCTCAACGACACCTGCGCCGGGGGGATCGGCACGGATGGTGTCTGCGGTCAGCCCGTCTGCGGCGGCACACTCGGTAGCACGCGCTGCACCGGCACGAAGCTCGAGACGTGCCAAACCGGCCGCAACGGCTGGGACTCCACGACCGACTGCGCCACCGTCATGGGAACGTGCGTCAACGGGACGCCGGCCACCATGTACTACGACGGCAACTACTGCGCCGTGTGCAGCGTCGGGTCCGAGAAGCGCTGCGAGGGCTCGAACCTCAAGACTTGCGCGGCGGATCGCAAGACCTGGGCGAGCACGACGGCCTGCGCTCTCGGCTGCATCGACTACGGCACCGCCGACTACTGCGCCGTGTGCACCCCAGCTGACCTTCGCTGCACGAGCTCTGGCCTGCAGACCTGCGGGACGGATTCGCGCTGGGGCACCACGACGCCCTGCCCGCTCGGCTGCCTCGGCACCGGGAACAGCAGCTACTGCGGGGTCTGCACGAGTGGCGAAGCGCGCTGCAACGGCAGCAGCCTCGAGACCTGCGGGTCCAACCAGAAGTGGGGTGCCGCCGTCGCTTGCTCGTCGCTCGGCTGTGTCGACGTGACGGGCAACGCCGACTACTGCTCCGTCTGCACCACGGGCGAAACGCGCTGCAACGGCACCAGCCTCGAAACTTGCGGCTCCAACCAGAAGTGGGGTGCCGGCATGGCCTGCGGGCTCGGGTGCTACGACGCGGCGGGCAACGCCGACTACTGCATTCTTTGCATTGGTATGGAAGCGCGCTGCAACGGCAATAGCCTGGAGACGTGCGGCTCCAACCAGAAGTGGGGCACCGCCGTGGCCTGCTCGCCGCCCGGCTGCGTCGACGTGACGGGTAACGCCGACTACTGCGCCGCCTGCACCACGGGTGAAACGCGCTGCAACGGCACGAGCCTCGAAACCTGCGGCTCCAACCAGAAGTGGGGCACCGCCGTGGCCTGCTCGTCGCTCGGCTGCGTCGACGTGTCGGGAAACGCCGACTACTGCGCCGTCTGCACCGCGGGCGAAACGCGCTGCAACGGCACGAGCCTCGAAACCTGCGGCTCCAATCAGAAGTGGGGCGCCGGCGTGGCCTGCTCGTCGCTCGGCTGCGTCGACCTGACGGGCAACGCCGACTACTGCGCCGTCTGCACCGCGGGCGAAACGCGCTGCAACGGCTCGAGCCTCGAAACCTGCGGCTCCAACCAGAAGTGGGGCGCCGGCGTGGCTTGCTCGTCGCTCGGCTGCGTCGACCTGACGGGCAACGCCGACTACTGCGCCGTCTGCACCGCGGGCGAAACGCGCTGCAACGGCACGAGCCTCGAAACCTGCGGCTCCAACCAGAAGTGGGGCGCCGGCGTGGCCTGCTCGTCGCTCGGCTGCGTCGACCTGACGGGCAACGCCGACTACTGCGCCGTCTGCACCGCGGGCGAAACGCGCTGCAACGGCTCGAGCCTCGAGACCTGCGGGTCCAACCAGAAGTGGGGCGCCGGCGTGGCCTGCTCGTCGCTCGGCTGCGTCAACCTGACGGGCAACGCCGACTACTGCGCCGTCTGCACCGCAGGCGAAACGCGCTGCAACGGCTCGAGCCTCGAGACCTGCGGGTCCAACCAGAAGTGGGGCGCCGGCGTGGCCTGCTCGTCGCTCGGCTGCGTCGACCTGACGGGCAACGCCGACTACTGCGCCGTCTGCACCGCGGGCGAAGCGCGCTGCAACGGCGCGAATCTCGAAACCTGCGGCTCCAACCAGAAGTGGGGTGCCGGCGTGGCCTGCACTCTCGGCTGCATCGACGTGATGAGTAGCAACACCGATTACTGCGCCGTCTGCACGCCTGGGGCGACGCTCTGCCAGAGTGGCAATCTCTTGACTTGCGGGGCGGACTCGCGCTGGGGCGCTCCCGCGACCTGTGGTTTTGGCTGTCTCACGGGTCCCCCGGACATGTGCGCCGAGTGCGCCGTGGACGGCGACTGCACGAGCGGATATTGCACCGCGGGCATCTGTACCTAACCGGGTTCGTCGTCGGCTGTGTGGCGGCCGCGGTGACGTTGGGCTGCCAGGTCGTGCTCGGCGACTTCGAGCTCGATCCGTCGCCGCCCAAGCCTTCGGGGCTCGGCAGCGCGTGCGAGCCCAACGCGTTCTTCTGCGACGGTGACACGCTCGAGGTCTGCGCGGACGACCGACGAGGCTTCGAGCCCGTCGAAACCTGCAAGGCACCCGCGACCTGCGACGCGACGGCTGGCTCCTGCCGCCCGTGCCTCGAAGGCGAGTTCGCCTGCAACGGCACGGCGCTTTCGCGCTGCGATGCGGCGGGGCAGTTTCAGCCCGTCGATACCTGTCCCACGCCGGTCCAGTGCACCGTGGCCGCCGATCGCAAGAGCGGGGTCTGTGCGACGCCGATTTGCTCGCCCGCGGGCGGCTTCCATTGCGACAACGCCGCGCTCGTTCAGTGCCGCGACAACCAGGACGGTTACGAGCTCGTCGAGGACTGCGGGAGCGCCGACCTGTGCGACGCCGACGCGGCCGCCGAAGCCGTGGCAGCGGGCCGGCCGGCACACTGTGTTGGCCCCTCTTGCGGCGACGAATGCGCCGCGCCGACCTGCAGCACGCCCGGCGCCGTTCGCTGTACGACCAATCTCGGCCCGTTTTTGGAGTTCTGTGGCGCCGACCGCGTCTGGAGTCAGCGCGAGGCTTGCGCAAGCCCCACGCTGTGCAGCGCGACGGAAGGGCGCTGCCTGCCTCCGGCATGCTCACCGGGCGAGCAGCGCTGCGCCGGTCAGGACCGGCAAGTCTGCAGCTCCGATTTGTCCCGCTTCGAGCGCATCGAGCGCTGCAAAGACTCGGACGTCTGCACGCCGGAAGGCTGCGTGCCGGGCCCCTGTCCGGAGGCGGCCGTGCGTTGCAACGACGGGGCGCTCGAACGCTGTGTCTCGGGCAAGTACGTGCCACAGCAGCAATGCACGACCGCAGCGCTGTGCGACGAGCTCAATCACACTTGCGTCGCCCCAACGTGCGGCGGAAGCCTGGGGAACTTGCGCTGCAGGAGCGACATCGTCATCGAGCGTTGCAGCGCGGGCCGCGACGTCTGGACGAGCTATCGGACCTGCACGGACGGCAACGTGTGCAACGCCCCGTACGCGCAGGCGATCTCTTGTCAGATGCCGTAGTCGCGTCGCGGGGGCTTGGTCGACAGCGGTTTCGGCGTCGAGCGCCGTGACTTCGACGACGACTTCGACGAGGAGTCCTTTTCCTGCTCCTCGGCTTCCGCGGAAGACGCGGTCGAGGGTTCTGCCGATGCAGACGGGGCAGCGCTCGCCGACGGGACGCTCACGGGCAGGCTCGGGCCCGGCAACACCACGGGCGTCTTGTCCAGCCCGGGGTGGGGCGGCGACGGCACGGCGACGGCTGGCACCGGCGGCGGGGGCTGCTCGGCGCTCGTGACGAGCACGGTCAGCCCCACGCCCGCGCCAACGCCGAGCACGACCGCCGCGCCCACGAGCTGGCGTCGACGCGCGGACTGCAGCTTGCGGAAGAAGCGAGCCCCCGGCGGGTTCGAAAGCGCCGCCTTGAAGCTCGAGAACTCCGGGATTTCGGAATGCCGCGTGTGCGAGAGCGGAGCGTCGGTGCTGCGTTCGTCGGAGCCCGTGGTCGGCGACGGGTGGCTGGAGAGCCGTTGACGGGTGGAGGGAAGGGGAGTTGCGAGCCGCTCGAGCTCGGGGAAGCTCGCCCGCGTCGGGAACACGGTGGGCACTTGGAGCAACGGCTCGATGTCCAGTGCGGCACCGAGCGAGTCGGCGAGCTCCTTGGCCGAACCGAAACGAGCGTCGCGATCGCGTGCAGCAGCTCGCGCCCACCAGTCGTCGAGCGTGGCCGGAAGCGCGGGCTTGCGCTCGGTGACCGTCGGCAGCTCCTCGTAGAGGATCAAGCCCATCAGCTCACCGAGCGCCTCGCTTTCGAAGGGGGGCGCGCCCGTGAGGCACTGAAACGCGATCACGCCGAGCGACCAGAGGTCGGACCGGTGGTCGATTTCCTTGCCGCGAGCCTGCTCGGGGCTCATGTAATACGGCGTTCCGAGCAGCGATCCGGTCTTCGTCGCCTTGTCGCGGATGGAATAGGCGTCGTGCTTGGCGATACCGAAATCCAGTACTTTGGCGACTTCGCCGTCGTCGCCGGGGATGAGGAAGACGTTCTCGGGCTTGAGGTCGCGATGCACGACGCCGTATGCGTGCGCACGAGCGAGGGCGCGCGCGACGTGTGCCACGATGCGATACGTTTCGTGTGGCTCGATGTACCCGCGCCGCTCGAGCCGCGTCGCGAGGTCCTCCCCGTCCAAAAACTCCATGGCGATGAACGGCGTGCCGTCCCACTCTCCGTGCTCGAAGACGTCCACGACGTGCGCGCCGCGCAGCTGCGCGGCAAGCTTCGCCTCGCGCGCGAAACGCAGCCGGACTTCTTCGCTCTTCGCCTTGTCGTCGTCGATGAGCTTCAGCGCGCACGGCGAGTCGAGCAGTAGATCCTGAGCGAGCCAGACTTTGCCCATGCCGCCGACCCCGAGCTCGCGCACGAGGCGGTAACGCGCTGCGACAATGACTCCCTCAGCTCGTTCGATCACGTCTCGGGATCCGTTCGTCTGCCCCCCGGAGCGACCATCAACGATACCATCGATAAGACTGGATGAATCCGAGTGTTCATGTACGTCACCCAGCGTCTCTTACCTACCTCAGCATACCCCCTCCCCGCAAGAGTCGATCCTCACGGCCCCCCTGGGTCACCAGATCCGTCGGGTGTCATCCCGAGCCACGGCGTTCTGGCTTCTCGGGCGCGACTCTGGGGAGCATCGGCGGAGCGAACGAGGCTAGAGTGCGCGCGGTCGCTTTGATGCAGGCGGATCGAACAACACGGGACGGGGCACTATTCCTGGCGCATGGAACCATCGAGAAACTCGATGAAATACCTGCCTTTCTCGCTCGGATCCGGCGTGGCCGCCCCGCGTCGCCCGAGCTCGTTCGCGAGACGCAGCGTCGTTATGCGCTGATTGGAAAGTCTCCACTCCTCGAGGTGACGGAGCAGCAGGCGGCCGCCGTGGGAGCCGCGTTGGGCATCCCCGCAATGGTGGGCATGAGGCTCAGCGAGCCAAGCATCCTGTCCGCCCTACGCCGCGCGGCAGCCCTGGGTCTCGAACGACTCGTCGTCGTCCCGCTCGCCCCCTTCAGTGTCCACGTCTATCAGGGGGCGGCGGAGGCGGAACGGCGCGAGCTTCTGGCCCTCGGAGAGCAGGTTCCGGCGCTCCTGGCCGTTTCGAGCTTCGGCACTCACCCGGCGCTCATCCAGGCGCAGGCCGAGCTCATCCGGAAAAGGCTCTCTCCGGGAGCGGCGCTGGTCCTGACCGCGCACAGCCTGCCCACGGCCGTCGTCCGGGCGGGAGACCCGTACGGGGACCTGGTGGCCGCGAGCGCCCAGGCCATCGGCGACGCCCTGGGCGTGCCGTACGAGCTCGCGTTCCAGAGCCAGGGTGCCGACGGTGGCGACTGGCTCGGGCCCACGCTCCGCTCGGCGCTCGAGGGCGCTCGCGAGCGGGGCGTCACGAAGGTCGTCGTCGCGCCGTTCGGGTTCATGGCGGAGCACGTCGAGACGCTCTACGACCTCGATGTCGAGGCGCGCGCTCAGTGCGCCGAGCTCGGGCTCGAGCTCGAACGCGTCCCCGCCCTCGGTGTCGCAGCGGGGCTCATCGAGGCGCTGAGCGACATCGCTTCCCGAGGGCTCTCGTGACGGGCGACGCTTCCCGACTCCACTCGCGGTGCTTGTTTGCGACGCTCCTTGCGCTCGCGTTCGTCGGTTGCCCCTGCGCGCGGGGTCCCGTGAACGCGAGCCCAGAGCTTCGTTGGTGGCTGTTCTCGAACTTCGGCGCGAACCGCATTTGTCCCGAAATGCTGAGCCGGTCCGCGCCGCTCCGGCTCGCAACGAGCCCGAACGTCATCGGCAGGCTCTACCCCGAGCAGTGCAGCGTTCAGGTCAACGATCCGAGCCAAACCATCACGCTCTCGTTTTCGGGCACCGGACTGGCTTGGACGCCAATTGCCGGTCGCGTGGCGTTCACCGTGCTCGCGAGCGTCGAATACCGGATGGACTTCTATCTCGCCGAGGACGCCACCTACGTGTGGGCACGCCCGGCGCGCGTCGTCACGGGCCCCGTTTTCCAGGTGACCTCGGTGGAGATGAAGCTTCTCGACAGCGCAGCACAGGGACCGCTCGGTTCCCTCGTCAACGGCTTCGGCGGCCAGGTCGTCTCGGCCGAGCTTGCGAGCGGCTTCACGGTGGTGCGCGCCGACGAGGGCGACTCGTTCGCGCTCGGACAACTCTCGCCACCGGCGCGACCGCCGCAACCGTTCGCTACCTCACAGGGGCGCCGCATGCTCGCGAGCGAGACGGCCGAGGTGCACCAGAGATCAGATGGTCCTCGTCGGTCCGTTCCAGGTCGAAACCACCGATCAGGCGCTCTACCTGCGGCTCGCGGTGACGGGTCCCGCGCTCGACGTGCTCGTGCTGCCGCGAGGAACGGGCGATCTTTGGCGCCAGGCGCTCGGCGCGGGCGCGCCCCTCGGGCCACCCCCGGGCCCTCCAATCTTTTCATTTTCTGCGCTACCGGGCGGCATGGTCGAGCAGCGTCTGCCTCTGCCCGCGGGCCAGTATTTCATCGTGCTCGACAACAGCGCGCGCCTCGGCACCACGAACCCTCCTTGGACGCCACTCGGAGCCGTCGGGGGCAACACCGCGCTCGCTTCCTACGCGGTCGAGCTCGGTGACGCGACGCCGTGAGGAAGCTCCGCGCGGGCTCGTGCGCGCGATGTCACAAAGATGCGAGCGGAAGGTGACCCGCTGTGGGGACCGGTAGCGCACGCGACCCGAGCACCGCGGCTGGAACGGGCACGTGTTCTCGACCCTGGTCGCAGAAAGAAATGGTTTCGCCGTCCGAGCGGGCGCTGATAAGATGGGCGGAATTTACCTTCGGGAGGCTCGATACGCATGAACAAGTTTCTTAAAGCCTGGGGGGTTACAGGCGTAGCCATCGCACTTTCAGCAGCTTGCTCCGGCAGCTCGAAGATCGCCCCGGACGACGCCAATCCGCCGCAGGGCGGCGAGCCCGGCACCGGAGGCTCGTCCGGAGGTACCGCGGGCTCGAGCACGGGCGGCAGAGGCGGCAGCTCTGCTGGGAAAGGCGGCTCGGGCGGCTCGACTGGGGGCAACGCGGGCACGGGCAGGGGCGGAAGCTCCGGCGGCTCGGGCGGCACGATCGGCGACGCTGGCGACGGGCAGGGCGGCGACGGCGGCGACGGCCCCGCCGACCCCTGCGACCCCGATCCCTGCGTGAACGGGACCTGCAGCGTCGACGGCAGCGACTACCTCTGTGAATGCGATTCGGGCTACTCGGGGCAAAACTGCGACGCCGTCGTCTCGATGGATTGCGAGCCCGCGTGCGAGCATCGCGGCTCTTGCGTGGTGCTGCTCGGAAGCCCGACCTGCGATTGCACGGGCACCGGATACACCGGCAGCACCTGTGGCTCCGACGTGAACGAGTGTGCCACCAACAACGGTGGCTGCGATCCGCTCACGACCTGCTCGAATACCGCGGGCAGCTATTCCTGCGGCAGCTGTCCTTCCGGCTACACGGGCACCGGCAAGGCAGGGTGCACCGACGTGAACGAGTGCGCGACCGACAACGGCGGCTGCGACCCGCTCACGTCCTGCACCAACACACCCGGCAGCCGCACCTGCGGCGCTTGCCCGACGGGCTACAGCGGCACCGGCGCGACCGGCTGCACGGACATCAACGAGTGCCTCACCAACAACGGTGGGTGCGACCCGTTGACGACCTGCACGAACTCGACGGGTGGTCGAGCCTGCGGCGCCTGCCCGACGGGTTACAGCGGCACGGGCAGCACCGCGTGCACGAACATCAACGATTGCTCGCCGAATCCCTGCATGAACGGCGGCGCGTGCACCGATGGCGTCAACTCGTTCACGTGCACCTGCGCGTCGGGCTGGAGCGGCCCCACCTGCACCACCATGGTGACAAGCAGCACCCTGACGGTCAACGCGGCCGACCGCGGCTGGTGGGGCTCCACCGGCAACCACATGAGCGACAACAAGAACACGCTCACGGGCTTCTGCAGCGGTTGCGCGGGCTCTCCCGACAACTCGTACTTCGTTTTCACTCTCCCTACGTTCTCGGGCACCGTCACGAGCGTGACGCTCAAGCTCGAGCACGAAGCCTTTACGAGCCCACAGACCACGGAAACGTTCTCGGTGTGGGACGTCACGACGCCGATCGCCACGCTCATGGCGACCGGGACGAGCGCTACCTCTATCTACAACGACCTCATGACGGGCACGCAATACGGCACGTTCATGGCGGGCACGACGACCGTCGGCACCATCCTCACCATCGCGCTGAACAGCCAGGCCGTTGCGGCGGTTGCCGCGGCTTCCGGCGGGCAGATCGCCATCGGCATCCACATGGACACGCTGACGGCGAGCCCGAGCGCGAGCGAGTACGGGCGCTGGAGCCTCGCCGACGAGGCGCGCACTCACCAGCTCCTGATCGGCGTCAACTGACGGGGACCCGGCTCGGGGCGGGGCTTCCGGAGAAGGGTGCCCCGCGCCCCGCGCCTATTCGTAGCGGACGATGCTGACGGCCGGCGTCGGCAAGAGGCGCTCGCGACCGCTCAGCGAGACGAGCTCGACGACGAACGCATAGGCGAGCACGAACGCACCCTGCCGGTGCACGAGCTCACCGGCTGCGGCCGCCGTGCCGCCGGTGGCGAGCAGGTCGTCGACGACGAGGACCGAAGCGCCTTCGCGCAGCGAGTCGCGGTGCATCTCGAGCTCCGCCTCACCGTATTCGAGCGAGTACGAGACCTTGTCGGTGCGGTGCGGTAGCTTGCCGGGCTTTCGGACCGGGACGAAGCTCGCGTTGAGGCGCGCGGCGAGCGCGCCGCCGAAGATGAAGCCGCGCGACTCGACCCCGACGACGGCGTCGACGCGCTCGCCCACGAAGCGGTGCGCGATCGCGTCGAGCACGATGTGGAAGGCCTTCGGATCGGCGAGCAGGGGCGTGATGTCGCGGAAGAGGACTCCCGGCGAAGGGAAATCGGGCACATCGCGAATCAGCGCGCGCACGTAGCGCAGCGGCTCGAGCTCGGGCAGCGTGGTGGGCCCTGCGTGCCGCGTGCTGCCGCTCACCGGTGCCTTCTTGGGCTCGACGCCGCGAGGCGTCGGCAGGGGCCGGGCCGGCACGGGCTTGCCGGGCTTGGCGAACGAGCCTTTCCTTACCGCCATCTAGCCCGGTCTAATGCCCGCGCTCGAGTCGAATGGCAAGCGCTTCGGCTCGCTCGGCCGCGTGGCTGTCCGACAAGTCGAGCACGAGGGGCGTGATGCCGACGGCTCCCTCGTCGAACGCATCCGTATCGGAGCCGGCAACGGCCCCATGGTCGGCCCCCGGCCCGCCGATCCAGAGATACTCTCGTCCGCGGGGGTCACGGCGGAACTCGACCTCGTCGCGATAGATCCGCCGGCCGAGGCGCGTGGCCCGCACGGGCCAGTCCTGGCCGCGCGGCACGTTGACGTTGAGGAGCAGGGGAGGGCGCTCGGTCGCGTGGACGACGAGGGCCAGCTCGGCGGCGAGCTCGGCGGCAGCCTCGTAGTTGCCGTCGGTAGCGCAGGAGACGGCAAGGGCCGGGACGCCCTTGAGCGCCGCCTCCCGCGCGGCTGCAACCGTCCCGCTGTAGAAAACGTCGTCCCCCAGGTTCACGCCGTGGTTGACGCCGGAGACGACGACGTCAGGGCGCCGCGGCAGCACTCGGCCCTCCGAGTAGAGGGCGACGTACACGCAGTCGGCCGGCGTGCCGTCCACCGAAAACGTGCGCTCGTCGTGGCGGAACAGGCGCAGCGGGCGATGCAGGCTGAGTGCGTGGCTCGCGGCGCTCTGCTCGACCTCGGGCGCGCACACCACGACGTCGGCTCGCCGGGACAATGCCTGCACGAGGAGACCGAGCCCGCGGGCGCGATAACCGTCGTCGTTGGAGACCAGGACGAGCGGGCGGCCACCCGACGGGCGGGCCGCCGCATCCGTCACTTGCCGAGCATCCCGCCGAGCTCCCCGTTTTCGTGCAGGCTCGTCACGATGTCGCAGCCTCCGACGAGCTTACCGTTGACGTAGAGCTGCGGAAACGTCGGCCAGCTCGAATACTCTTTGAGACCCTGACGGAGCTCTCCATCGGTGAGGATGTTCACGTCGCGAAAATCGACGGCCTCGTGCTTGAGGATCTCGACGACCTTGGCGGAAAAGCCGCACTGCGGGAAGTTTTTGGTGCCCTTCATGAACAGCACGACCGGTGCGAGACCAATCGTGCTCTCGATGCGTTGGCGTAGCGTGTCGTCCATCACTTGGCTCCGGTCTGCTGGGCGCGCCAGCCTTCGGGGGTAAAGGTCTTGAGGGCGAGCGCATGGATGGGCCCGCCCATGGCTTCGCCGAGGGCGCGGTAGACGAGCTGATGCTGCTCGATCAGCGATTTTCCGACGAAAGCCTCGGAGACGATGCGCGCCTGGTAGTGGTCCTTCGTGCCCGTCAGGTCGACGAGCTCGATGTCGGCGCCGGGGAAACCGGCGGTGAGCAGGGCCTTGACCTTATCGGGCTCGAGCATTGGGGCGCGTCGCCAGGGGTTTTTTACGCCATGCCGGGCGCTTGTCAACGCATGGTCTTTCCCGTCGATTCTCGCCGCCCGAGGTCGATCTCGTCTAACATTGCCGCTTCGTGACGGACGAGCCCCCCAAAGCGCCGCCCCCGCCGCCCCGCCGCCCGCCGCCCCCGCCGGCCGATGCGCGAAAGGCCGCGCCGCCGGGCGGGCGCGCCCTGCCGCCGCCGATGAGCGCGGGGCAGAAGGAAGCCCTGACGCTGCAGGCGTTCGGCCTCCTGCAGGAGCAGGTCCAGGCTCGTGTCGTCCACTACAAGAGCGAGCTCGCAACCAACGCGGAGCTCGATGCGATCACGGCGGAGGTCGTCGCCCAGCTCAAGGCCATGCAGGCGGCCGCGGCCGCGCAGGGCGGCACCAAGGAAACCGCCGACGAGATGGAGGCCGCACAGCTCGTCACGATGACGGCGCTGCTCAGGAAGGTCTTCTCCTCCGACTCCCAATTCACGACACGCATCTTGAAGCCCCTCGGCCGCCGCGTCGCGAAGCTCTTCTTCGAAAGCGAGCTCCACGAGAAGACGAAGGGCGACAAGGACAAGCGCATCTTCCACGCGGAGCAAGGGCTCTACTACCTGCTCGGCCGCTACAAGCGCCGCCTGCGCGCCGAGCTCGAGGGCTTCGACTTCGCGACCGCCGAGGTGAAACAGTCGAGCATCGACTTGCTCGCCAAGGTCGAGCGGGATCTGCAGGTGGGGTTTTTGTCGCGCCGTTCGCCGGAGCTCAATCGCGTGATGGGCGTCTTCGCCACGGTGGTCTCGGACTTCCTGCGCGACTACCTGCCACCCAGGCTGGAGCCGATGGCGCGCAACACGATCCGCTCGGCGCGCACGGCGAAGCGCCCGAACAGCGTCGGCTACAAAGTCCTCTCCGACGCGTTCGGCGAGTTTCGCCTCGAGTGGGAGCGCGTCTTCATCGAGCAGATGGTGAACTACTGCAGCGACGAGCTCGTGACCCGTCTCGGCGCCTCGAGCGAGGAGTACCGCGACGAGACCGTTCGCTTCTTCGGCGATCCGCACGTGTACAGCGAGAGCGCCGCCGTCGTGTGCCAGGAGCTCTACGACTTTCTCTGCCTCGAAGGCTTCCTGGATCTGCCGGTCGACTATCGCGTCGAGCAAGAGGCCTCCTAGCCTCGAGCTAGGCAGTCTTGGAAGGCCGGAGCTCGCGCGGCGCGAGAGGCGACGCGCCACGGGCGGACTGCGAGGCCGGCGCCATGCTCAGTTTCGCCCGTGGTTGATGCCGGAGGCGAGGACGGGTATCGTCGAGAGATGCGAAATAGTGGGCTTGCTTTGGGGACCGCTG
This sequence comes from uncultured delta proteobacterium, assembly GCA_963841435.1. Taxonomy (GTDB): domain Bacteria; phylum Myxococcota_A; class Polyangia; order Polyangiales; family Polyangiaceae; genus PMG-095. The sequence continues at coordinate 1,522,733 of CAWJCS010000006.1, read as the reverse complement.
CGCTAGGGATCACGATGGCGCTCGCCGCGAGCTGCAGTAGCGGCTCCTCGCACAGTGCCGATGTCAACCGGACGGGGGGCACGGGTGGGGGGACGGGCGGCACTCAGGCCTCGGGCGGCTCCTCGGGAACCCTCGGGGAAGCGGGCGTCGGCGCCGAGGCCGGGTCGCCGGGCTCGGGTGGCAGAGCGGCGAGCGGCGGGTCGTCGGGCTCGGGTGGCGGCGGCAGCGGCGGCAGCGCCGGCGTGCCGACGGGCGCCGGCGTCGGCGAAGATTGCTCGGGCGGCGAGCGCTGCCGCACCGGCCTCGACTGCCTCGACGGGCTTTGCGTCGCAAACGGCAGCGGCAAGACGGGCGAGCCTTGCGTCATTCAGCCCGAGTGCTCCTCGGGCCTCCAGTGCAGCGGGGGCACCTGCAATCCCGAGGGCGACGGTGCCGAAGGGGATTCCTGCGCCTTCGACTCCGACTGCATGGCGGGCCTCAAGTGCACGTTCGCCGGTCTCTCGGCTCACTGTTTACCTCAGGGCACCGTCAACATCGGCGGCGACTGCGCGGTTTCGCCGGATTGCTACGGCGGCCTCGCCTGCGTTGACGGCGCCTGCGCGCCGCAGCCGATTGGTGCACCGATCTGGCGCGGAGTGACGTGCGAGCCGCCCGTGACCTCCGGCGTGCGCGCCTACTTCGAGGTGCCCGGGGCCGACGGCGCGGTCGAGGGCGACTTCTTCCGGCTGCCGTTCCCGAATGACGCGCGCCGCAGCCCGAACGGGCTCGATCTGGACGGTTTTCCAACGCCCGGAGCGGGGCTGCTCGGGGTCGATCCGGTCAAGCTTTACGTTGACGCGCTCGAGGCCAATGACGACGGCTGGGGCACTTACTCGACCGTGATGTTCCGCTTCTCCGGCAGCCTCGACATCGACTCGCTGATGCAGCAAAGCGTCGTCGCCTGGATCGACGTGACGCCGGGGGCGCCGGAGCTGGGCGCGTCCGTCGGGCTCGGCTGGTACTACTCGGGTGGGCGCACGCCGTACGTTTGCGACAACTGGATCGCCATGCGGCGACCCAAGGGGATGCCGCTGCTCGCGAACCACACCTACGCCGTCTGGATCACGACGGGCGTGAAGGCGATGGGGGGCGGCACCGTCACGCGACCCGCAAACCTGATCTCCGTGCTCGGCAGCGCCACGCCGAAGGACACCACGCTGGCCGACGTTCACGCGAAGTACGCGCCGCTGCGCGACTACCTCGCGGACAACTCGATCGACCCGGCGTCGATTCTCGATGCCACGGTGTTCACCGTCGGGGACACCCAGGCCACGATGGCGAGCCTCGCGGCCGCCGTCGAAAGCCTGCCGGCGCCCACAGCGAAGGACTGGACGCTCTGCGACGACGGCATCACCTCGCCGTGTCCCGATCACACGGGCAAGCGCGCCTGCGGTGCCTCGACGGCCGACTACGACGAGTACCACGCGCTCGTCAGGCTTCCGATCTTCCAGGAGGGCACGGCGCCGTATCTGACGCCCGCCGACGGCGGAGGCATCGGCGACCCGAACGATCCGGGCAGCGAGGACGTGTGCCTGTCGTTGACGGTGCCCACGGGAACCGCCCCCAGCAACGGCTGGCCGCTCGTGGTCTTTGCGCACGGCACGGGTGGCTCCTTCCGCGACCACGTGACGGCAAGTGTCGCCGGCTCGTTGAGCTCGGGGAGCGTCAAGTTCGCCGTGCTCGGCATCGATCAGGTGGAGCACGGCCCGCGCCGCGGTGACTCCACGGCGTCACCCGACGACCTCTTCTTCAACTTCCTGAATCCCGCGGCAGCGCGCGGCAACCCCCTCCAGGGCGCAACCGATCAGCTCTCGCTCGCCCGCTTCGCCGCGACCATCGACGGCTCGAACGGCATGCCCACGACGATCGACCCCGACGAGATCTTCTTCTTCGGGCACTCGCAGGGCTCGACGGAGGGCAGCCTGATGCTCCCGTTCGCGGACGGGTACAAGGCAGCCGTCTTGAGCGGCAACGGTGCGAGCCTCATGAACGCGCTGCTCACCAAATCCAAGCCGGTTGACGTGCGCGCGCTCTTGCCCCTGGCGCTCTCCGACACGACGGCCGCCGGCTCGCTGGGCGAGCTCCACCCGGTGCTTTCGCTGCTGCAGCAGTGGATCGACCCCGCGGACCCGCTGAATTTCGCCCGAAGCGTCATGCGCTCGCCGATCGGGAGCCACGCGCCCAAGCACGTGTTCCAGACGTACGGGATGGGCGACAGCTACTCGCCCCCCACGACGCTCGACATCTACGCGATCGCGGGTGAGCTGACGCAGGTCGAGCCTCTGATCGACGACATTGGGCTCTTCACGAGCAGCCCTCCGCTCTCCGCCAACGAGGTGATGGCGACGATCACCGCCGGCGTTCGGCAGTACGAGCCGCCCTCCGGGCGGGACGGCCACTTCGTCGTGTTCGACGTGCCGGAAGCCAACGACGACATGGTCCGCTTCTTCACGACGGCCGTGTCGGGGTCCGCACCCGTCATCGGCGAGTAGCACTCGACGCCTGCGGAGGCGCTGCCCAGAGCCCGCAGCACGCTAGCCGCGCGACCACGGAAAGGCCGTCACGTCGGCGATGCTCGCCGCCCCCGTGCACAGAAGAACCAGGCGATCCACGCCGAGCGCGTTGCCCCCCGAAGGCGGCATCCCCTCGGCGAGCGCCGCGAGAAAGCGCCGATTCGTGGGGTACACGCGTCGCCCCTCGCGGCGGCGACGCGCCCGCTCCGCGGCGAAACGGCGCGCCTGCTCGGCGGGATCGGTGAGCTCCCCGTAACCGTTCGAAAGCTCGACGCCTCCCACGTAGAGCTCGAAACGCTCGGCCACCTCGGGGCGGCCGGGTGCGGGGCGCGCGAGCGCGGCCTGCGTGATCGGGTAGTCGGTGAGGAACACAGGGCGGTCGAGCTTCGCGAGCGCCGGCTCGACGCGACCGACGAGCAGCTCGAAGAAGCGGTTCTCGTCGCTCGCCGCGAGGTCGACGGCGTCTCGAATCTTCGCGAAGCGTCGAAAGGCCTCCTGCACGGTGAGGCGCGCGAAGGGCGGTTTGGCATCGAGCGTGCGCCCGCCCGGCAAGACGAGCTCGGCGCGGCCGCGCACGGCTCGTGCCGCGCGTGACACGAGCTCTTCCGTGTCACGGAGCACGGCTTCGACGCCGGCGAAGGCTCGATACCACTCGAGCAACGTGAACTCGGGCTCGTGCAGGGGCCCGAGTTCGTCGGCGCGAAACACGCGCGAGAGCTGGAAGATGCGCGGTAAGCCCCCCACGAGCAGGCGCTTGAGAGACAGCTCGGGCGAGGTGACGAGGTAGCCGCCCTCGGCGCGCAGCGCGTCGACGTGGGCATCGACGCCGGGTGCCGACACGCGCAAGGGCGATTCGATCTCGACGAATCCTTCGGCCTGCAGGTGCGCGCGCAAGGCGCGGAGCACCGCGCCGCGCGACGCGAGCCTTGCCCCCACGCCCTCGAACGCGAGGCGCGCGAACTCGCCGTCGCCACGCGGCTCGGGGCACGGGTGGCGCTCGACGACGCGCGCACCCGCGACGGCGCCGCGATGAAACCGACCCGCGACGACGACCAGGTCTCCCGGGGTGGCCTCGAGCCCGGAGCCGAGGACGCGCACGCTGCGCACGGCGTCGGCGAGCTCGAGCCAGCCGGCGCCGCCGTCCACGACGCGGCCGCCGACGCGCACGAGCGAAGGACCGCGGCCACCGAGATCGCTCGGGGCGAGCACGGGCGCGGCTCGCCGCGCCATGCCGTTAGCGCCGCGTGAAGGCTTCGAGCGCGAAGCCGACCAGCGTGGAGCCCATCCAAGGTCCCGCGACGACGAGCGCGAGGGCCACGGCGATCAGCCTTGGCAGGTGGGCGAGCGTCGAGTCCTGCAGCTGCGTCGCGGCCTGCAGGGCGGCGACGACGAGCCCGACGAGCGCGGCGACGCCGACCACGGGCAGGGTGAGCATGATCGAGAGCAGGAGCGCCGACTGCGCAAGCTCGGTCAGCTCGGAAAGCGACATGGGCTAGACGCCGCCCCCACCCGCCTCACCGTCGCCGCCCGGTGAGGTGCCCCCAACGCCCGAGGTGCCCCCAACGCCCGAGGTGCCCCCAACGCCCGAGGTGCCGCCGGACCCGGACCCGCCGGTTCCGGGCTGCGTGAGGCACTGGCCCGGGGTCGCTGCCGGCTCGCAGCGCGAATCTTTGTACGCCGATCCAGGCGGGCAACAACGATCGACGACGCGCTCCTGCAAGTCGCCGCAGCGCTTGCAGACGAGGCCGCTGTCGCAGTCCAGATCGCCGTTCGCTTCGCTGTCGCAGCGCTCGCCTTCGCCTTGGCGGGAACAGCCCTCGGAAACGCTCGCGACGGCGAGCGCAAGGAACAGCAGACGAGCTGCGGCGCGGGCGACCTTCCGGATTCTCATGGCGCGGAGCTTCTAACACGCCGACCGCCGAGTGTGCCAACCCCGGGGCTTTGGCGCCCTTTGCCTCGGGGCGCCGGGCCGCGCCGTCAGCCCGAGCTCTCGCGCCGGTTCTTGGCATCGACGGCTTCTGCGAAGAGGCTCAGGTACGACGCGGCGCTCACGACCGAGAACACCAAGGACACGTAGATGAGCGCCCGTCCGACCACGACCAGGTCAACGACCCCGAGGTCGAGCGGGCCGAGCGTCAGATGGTAGGGATAGCCGAGCAAGAGGCACAGGATGCCCACCATCTGCAGGGCAGTCTTGCTCTTTCCCTCTTCGCCCGCGGCGATCACGACGCCCTCGCTGCTCGCGATGCTGCGCAGGCCCGTCACGGAGATCTCGCGCGCGAGGAGCAGCACCACGGCCCATTCGGGGATGCGGCCCATCGGCACCATGTAGACGAGCACCGCCATCACGAGGAGCTTGTCGGCGAGTGGATCGAGGAATTTGCCGAGCACGCTCACGACGCGCATGCGGCGCGCGAGCCAGCCGTCGACGAGATCCGTGAGCGCCGCGGCCGAATAGACGAGCGCCGCGATGAGGCAGTCCTCCGGCGTGCCGCGGCCGAGTAGGGTCAAGACGAGCGGGATGGCGAGGATGCGACCGAACGTGAGCAGGTTGGGCACGTTGAGCGCATCCTGTCGCAGCGTGCGTCGTCGCCGGCGCCGTTCGCCCGAGCTCGGCCGCGGTCGCCGCTTCGGCCTCGAGGGGCGCGCGGAGCTGGGCGGGATGGTCGTCATGCGTCGTCCAGGAGCACGGCGCCCTCGCCGGCGAACGACACGAAGCCGTGCCCGTGCGTTGGTGAAAGCTCGGGGGTCAGCGGCTGCGCGAGCATGCGACCGGTCCAGCCTGCCACGGACTCGCTACGCACGACGAGCTTGCGATCGGCGGGCACGTCTACGGCCCTGAGGGGGCGCTCGCTCTCGATGAGCGCGATGCCGCTACCCGAAAGCTGAACGATCACGATCGGTGCCGGCTCCTGGGGTGGAGCGGGGAGGCGCCCGTTTTCGTAGCGAACCCCGAGATCGAAGCCGAGCAGGCGCCCCTCGCGCAGGTAGATGAACTCCCCGCCCAGCTCGATGACCGAAAGCGCCCGACCCGCGGCCGCAGCCAGCATGACGAGACCGCCTCCTTCCAGGAGGGACCAAGGCGCGCTCGGACCGCCGAACGGCTCGTCGGTTTCGCGACCACGCGCACGGCGGCGGACCGCGCCCGAGCGAAAGCTGCTCGCGTCCGCCTGGACGGCTCGGAGCGCGTCGTTGCGCACGAGGAACCCCACCTCCACGCGCACGAGCGCGAGCGTGCCCTCGACGACGTAGCGCTCGTGCGCATCGGGCGCGGCGACCGCGACGGACGCCACGAACGCCGAAGGTGTGCCCGCCGGCACCGTGCTCGCCGGGGCCGGGAGGCTCGGTCCATGGCGGAGCGAGAGCGGGGCGAAGTCCGGCGGCTCGCTGGGCAGGGCGAGCCGCTGGGTCCCTGACGAGGGACGCATCCGATGCGCCGGGGGCGGCACCGGCTCCTCGCCGGGCTCGACGGCTCGCCAGCGACTACCGCGGATCGGCTGGAGGCCGGGGGGCTCTTGCTGCAGCGACACGAACGCCCCTTCGTCACCGACATCGAGCTCCAGCACCGCGTCGGCGGCGGCCCGCCGCACCTCGTCGTGCTGGCTCTGGGCCTCCTCCGGCGCGGCAGCGGCCTCGGCGGCCTCCACCAGTCCGAGCATGCGCCGGGCGAGCTGTGGCTGGCCGGCGCGCTCGAACGCGTTTTGCGCCTTTTCGTAGTCGCCCAGGCGCTCGAGCGCGAGGCCGTAGTAGCCCCACGCACGCCGGTGCTCGGGCTCCCGCGCGATCACGTCCTCGAGCGCGTCGCGCGCGAGCCCCGCCTGGCCGGTCTTCAGGTAGCAAAGAGCGAGATTGACCTTGGGGGTGACCTCACCGGGGAAGGTCCGGATGAGCTCCTCGTAGATGACGATCGCGCGTGGGTACAGGCCGAGCCGGAAGTAGACGACGCCGAGCAGTCCCTGTCCCGAGGCGTCGCGTGGCTGCAGGCGGAGCGCTCGCTCGAGCTCTTCCTTGGCCTGCTCGACGCAGTTGTCCTGCAAGAGCTCGCTGCCCCGATACAGGTGGAAGAGAAAGTCCTCGCCGCCGAAATTGCTCGATGGGGTCGGTTCGCGCTCGGACTCGGGTGGGGCGAGCGTCGTCGGTGCCGCGCGAGCCGGGAACACCGAGGCACGCTTGAGCGCGTCGCTCGGGTCGCGGTCACCGCTGTCGACCATCAGCCGCCCCGGCCGGGGCGGGTCGCGGCGATGGCTTCCTCGAGGCTGAAGCGCTTCTCGTGCAACGCCCGGCCGACGATGGCACCGACGATCCCGGGCCCGGCCGCCGCAAGCGCCTCGATGTGGGCGACCTTCCCGACGCCCCCGCTCGCGATCACGGGCACGCCGCCGTCGCGCGCGAGCGCCGCCGTGGCCTCCACGTTCGGTCCGACCTCCGTGCCGTCACGATCGATGTCGGTGTAGAGCACGGCCGCGAGGCCGAGCTGGCCGAGCTCGCGCACGACGTCGATGGCGCGGCGCGTCGACTGATCGGTCCAGCCGTCGGTTGCCACGTTGCCCTCCCGCGCGTCGACGGCGACGATCAGGCGTCCCGGATAGGCTGCGGCCGCGGCGTGCACGAGCTCCGGATCACGGATGGCCGCGGTGCCGATCACGACGCGCTCGACGCCGAGATCGAAGTAGGCGTCCACGGCGGCCATCGAGCGAACACCGCCGCCGACCTGGACGCCGGCGCCGAACGCCGCGACGACCCTGCGCACCAGGATGCGCTGCACGGGTCGCCCCGCCTTGGCGCCGTCCAGATCGACGACGTGCACGCGCCGTACGCGCCCGCTCCACTCGGCGGCCACCACCTCGGGGTGATCGTCGTAAACCGTGACGTCCTCGTAGCGGCCCTGGCGCAGGCGCACGGCCTTGCCGCCCAGGATGTCCACCGCGGGGATCACGTCCATCGGGTGAACCCTAGCCTTGCAAGAAGCGGCCGAGGAGCGCAAGGCCCGCGGCCTGGCTCTTCTCTGGGTGAAATTGGGTGGCAACGACGTTGTCCCTGGCGACGGCCGCCGTCACCTGGTTCGGGCCGTACGCGACGACACTGCGGACGAGCCCCGGCTCGTCGGTGACCGCGTGGAAGGAGTGGACGAAGTACACCCAGGCGCCTTCTCCGCCAGCAGCCCCGAGGACTTCGTGCCCGCCCCCACGCAGGTTGAGCGCATTCCAGCCCATGTGCGGGATCTTGATGCCGGGCGCCCCAACGAGCTTTTGCACCGTGCCGCGAAACCAGCCAAGCCCTTTGACCCCGGGGGCCTCCTCGCTGCCCTCGAAGAGGATCTGTAGCCCGAGGCAGATCCCGAGGTAGGGCACACCGCGCGCCCTCGACTCGGTCAGCGCGTCACCGAGGCCGTTGGCGAGCGCCTCGGCGCAGCGCCCGAACCCGCCCTGACCGGGGACGACCACGCGATCGGCGCGGCGCACCGCGTCCGGATCGCGCGTGCGCACGACGCGTACGCCGTCTCCGGCGGCTTCGAGCGCCTTCTGGACGGAGCGTAGGTTGCCGAGCCCGGTATCGACGAGAGCGGCCGTGATCAATCCAGGCTGCCTTTCGTCGAGGGAACCTCGCTCGCCGCGCGCGGATCGATGCTCACGGCCTCGCGCAGGGCGCGCGCAAACGCCTTGAACGACACCTCGACGATGTGGTGGAGGTTCGAGCCTTCCAGGAGCCGGAGATGGAGGTTCGCCTGCGCCGTACGCGCAAAGGCCTCGAAGAACACCTCGGCGAGCTCCACGTCCCAATTGCCGAGCTTTGCCTTCGGCAGCGGCACGCGAAAAACGAAGAAGGGTCGCCCCGAAAGATCCAGGGCGCAGGTGACGAGCGCCTCGTCCATGGGCAGCGTGGCCGAGCCGTAGCGCGTGATGCCGCGCCGGTCGCCGAGCGCGTCCAGGAACGCCTTGCCGAGCACGATGCCGATGTCTTCGGTCGTGTGGTGGCCGTCGATGTCCGTGTCGCCCTGCGCGCGCACCTCGAGGTCGAAACCGCCGTGCCGGGCGATCTGCTCGAGCATGTGCGAAAGAAAGGGTAGGGGTGTCTCGATGGTCGCGCGCCCGCTGCCGTCGAGATCGACCGAGACCTGGATGCTGGTCTCCCGCGTTTTGCGCTCCACGTTTGCCGTGCGTGCCATGCGTCCTCTCAGCGAAGGTCCTCGACCTTCCAAACGCCGCGTTCCCTGACGAGCTCGACGGTACCGCCCGCCCCGAACGCCATGGTGGCGCGGTCACCGGTGACCTCGAGCTTTTCGGTTCCCAGGCCTGCCTCGACGCCCGCGACGAGCGCGTCGAGCTCCTTCTTTTCCTCGCCCTCCCAGGCGCGCTTGAGCTCCTCGACCCCCAGCCCCTCGCGCTCGGCGTCCGGAACGAAGCGGAGCAGCACGTCATAGCGGCGGTTCCTGAAGGCCCGGACGAAGGCGCGCAAGGCCTCCTTCGGGGTGGCTTGGCCGTACAGGTCGATCGCCGACCCGTCGACCCGCCAGGCGCCGTCCTCCAGAACCAGAAGGAGCGATTCGCCGCCCGGGGCGGTGACGACGGCCGTGACTCGCGGCGGCGCCGAGCGTTGGCGGAGCGACCGGCTGAGCTGCCGAATTTCTTCTGGATTCTCGCGAAGTATGCGCTGGAAGCTATCGTAAGGTATGTCTTTTTTCGCCTCGGCGCTCAAGAGGGCGTAGGCATCTCGCGAGCGGCCCTCGGCTAGCGCTTGGGAGTAGGCGTCGAGTGCGCCCTGCGGACTCTTGTCGGCCGCCCCTGAGGCGCAGGCGGCCGTCAGCAGGAAGGCCGCCGAGGCCGCCCGAAACGTCATGATCCCGCGGGTTAGCACAGAGCGCCCCGACTCGCGACAATCGCGCAGGCGCCATTCGGCAAGAAACCTCGACCGGGATTGCTGGACGCTCCCCCCCACCGTACTACTGTCGATATATGCGCGCGACCGACCGGACCAGTCGCCCGGAGCGCATTGCGATCCTTCCGCTCCGCAACTCGGTGCTCTTTCCCATGTCGGTCGTCCCGATCAACGTCGGGCGGCCGCGCTCCGTACGGCTCGTGGAGGACCTCGGCGCGACCGACCGCGCGCTCGTGGGCGTGCTGACGCAGCGCAACGCCGACACCGTCGAGCCCATTTTCGAGGACTTGTACGAGGTCGGCACGCTGGCGCGCGTCGTGAAGGTCATCCGGCTCGGGCCATCGAACTACAGCGTCGTCTTGAACGGCCTCGGCCGCTTCCGCTTGCTCGCGCCTCACGGTCTCGAGCCGTACATGCGCGCGGAGGTGGAGCGAATTCAGGAGCTCTCGTCGCCGCCCGAGGCGACGAGCGCGCTCGGACAGCGCCTGCGGGAGCAAACGCGCGAGGTCCTGTCGCTGATGCCGAATCTTCCCAAGGAGACGGCGAGCATCCTGGATAACGTGCGCGAGCCCGGCGCGCTCGCTGACCTCATCGCGTCGAACTTTCCCGAGGAGCATGCCCCGATCACGGTGCGGCAGAGCATCCTCGAGGCTTTCGACGTCCGCCACCGCGTGGGCCTCGTGCTCGCCATGGTGGAGCGGCAGCTCGAGGTGCTCAAGGTCAAGGACCGCATCTCGAACGTCGTGCAGAGCGAAATGAGCCGGTCGCAGCGGGAGTACGTGCTGCGCCAGCAGATGAAGAGCATTCGCGAGGAGCTCGGCGAAGGGGGCGACGACGACGAGATCGAGCAGCTCAGGGAGCGCATCGCTCGTGCCGAGCTGCCTCGTGAGGCCGAGCGCGCCGCGAAGAAGCAGCTCGGGCGGCTCTCGGGCATGCAGCAGCAGTCGGCCGAGTACCAGGTCACGCGGACCTACGTGGAGTGGCTCGCCGACCTGCCGTGGAACCGGACGACGCCGGACCGGCTCGACGTGAAGGACGTGAGGCGCTGCCTCGACGAGGACCATTTCGGGCTCGAGCGCGTCAAGCGGCGCATCGTCGAGTTTTCCGCGATCCGGCAGCTTCGGCGCGACAAAAAGGGCCCGATCCTGCTTTTCGTCGGCCCCCCGGGGGTGGGGAAGACCTCGCTCGGGCGGTCGATCGCGCGCAGCATGGGGCGCCGCTACGGGCGCATCTCGCTCGGCGGTGTGCGTGACGAGGCCGAGGTGCGCGGCCACCGCCGAACGTACGTCGGCGCGCTGCCGGGTCGCGTGATTCAGGCGCTCAAGAAGGTCGGCTGCAAGAACCCCGTGCTCGTCCTCGACGAGGTCGACAAGCTGGGCGTGGATCTGCGCGGCGATCCCGCGGCGGCGCTGCTCGAGGTCCTGGATCCCGAGCAGAACGACAGCTTCGTCGATCACTACATCGATCTGCCGTTCGACCTGTCCGAGGTGATGTTCCTCGCCACGGCGAACTACGGCTGGCAGATCCCCGAGGCGCTCAAGGATCGCATGGAGCTCATCGAGGTGCCCGGCTACACGCGTATGGAAAAGCGCAGCATTGCCGAGCAGTTCCTCGTCCCCAAGCAGCTCAAGGAGCACGGCCTCGTCAGCGACGACCTGAGCTTCGAGACCCAGGCGCTCGAGCTCGTGATCGATTCGTACACGCGCGAAGCCGGCGTGCGCAATCTGGAGCGCGAGATCGCCGCCGTGTGCCGCGACCTCACCGTCAAGCTCGCCGAGGGCCAGCCCGTGCGCGGCCTCCGCGTGACGAAGGATGTCGTGCGCGAGCTGCTCGGCCCCGAGCGCCATCTCCCCGAGCTCGCCGAGCGCAAGCTCGGCCCCGGCGTGGCCGTCGGGCTGTCCGTCTCCGGCAGCGGTGGCGATCTCTTGATCATCGAGACCACGCGGATGCCCGGCAAGGGCGAGATCGTCATCACGGGCAGCATGCGCAGCGTCATGAAGGAGGCCGCCGAGACGGCCGTCACGCTCGTTCGCTCGCGCGCCCCGGCGCTCGGTCTCGATCCGGAGTGGCTCAAGGCCATCGACCTGCACGTGCACGCCCCTCGTGGCGGCGCGGCCCGCGACGCGCCCAGCATCGGCCTGCCGATCTTCGTCGGCGTGGCCTCGCTGCTCCTCGGCGCCCCCTGCCGGCCCGACGTGGCCGTGACCGGGGAGATTACCCTGCGCGGCGCCGTGCTGCCCGTCACGGGTATCAAGGACCAGGTGCTCGCGGCGCACCGCGCCGGAATCCGCCATGTGGTCATCCCCGCGCGCAACGCGGTCGACCTCGAGGAGGTGCCGGCCGAGGTGCGCGACGACGTGGTCATCCACCTCGTGAGCCGCATCGACGAGGTTCTCCCGCTCGTGCTCGCCGCGCCGGAGCCCGCGCCCCAGGACGACCCGCTGCTCGAGAACGAAGCGCTTCTTTAGCCGATCAGCCGATATTTTCCGTGACGAACAGGTCCAGTCTGTCGTCGGCCGAACGGGCCGGATCTCGACGGGAGCTCTGCCCTTGCCAGACTCAAACGTCGTGTCGGGTAGGGGCTTCGCCCCGCCAGACCTGATTGGGTCACGAGCGAGAGAATGGCGAGGGCCTTTCCATGGGCGCTAGTCGCGGGCGGCCGCGCCCGCCGGGTTGGTTCGGCGTTGACGGCGGCGACGCTCGCGGGCGTCGGGCTCCTGCCCCAGTTCGGCGGACCAGGCTACGAGGCGGCGCTCGCGGCAGGGCTCGTACTGCCGCCGGCCGCGGGCGTGGTGACGGCGCTCGAGGTGCTCGGCGAGCGCCTTCGCCCGACGGCCGCGCTTTCGCGCGGCGTGCTCGTGGGGCTCGGGCTCTCGTTGCTCGGCCTGCTCATCGTGCTCTTGCATGGCCTCCGGGTGGGCTTCTGCGACCCGAGCGAGGGGGTCGTCATCTACGCGCTCGGCCCGGCCCCGGGGGCGATGCTGGGAGGCGCCTGCGGGGCGCTCGGCGGCCTCGTCGTGGCCCGGTGGGCGCCCCCGCGGCCCCGACTCGTGGCGGTGCTGCTCGCGATTGCGGGGCCGCTCCTCGGCATCGCCGTGAGCCTCTGGCGCTTCATGACGAGCCCCATGGTCTTCGGCTTCGACCCGTTCTTCGGCGTATTCGCCGGGCCGCTCTACGACACCATCGTCAACGTCGTGGACCGGCTCTCGACCTACCGGCTCGGGACGCTCGCGACGCTCACCGCGCTCGGTTTGGCCGCACCGGTGCTCGAGCTCGCCCTCGCCGGCCGCGGCCGCCGCGCGCTTTTCGACCGCCCGGGCACTAGCGCTCTCGCGCTCCTCGCGGCCCTGGCGAGCGCCGCCCACTGCCTCGCGGGACCGCGCTTCGGACATTGGAGCAGCGCCGGGTCGATCGAAGCGGCCCTCGGCGGGCACGTCGTGGGCCGCCGCTGCGACGTGGTGCACTCGCGGGCCATCGCCCGCATCGATGCCGAGCGCTTCGCGAAGGACTGCGACCGCGATCTGCCCCCCGTGGAGGCGTACTTCGGCGCGCGCGGTCCCGAGCACGTGCGCGTCTACCTGTTCGCGAACGCCGCCGAGAAGGGCTTCCTGATGGGCGCTTCCCACACGCAGATCGCGAAACCCTGGCGACAGGAAGTGTACGTCGAGGCGGCGCCCTATCCCCACCCGGTGATCCAGCACGAGCTCGCGCACGTCGTCGCCGGAACGTTCGCGCGGGGCCCGTTTCGGGTCGCCGGCCCGCTCGGCGGCTTCATTCCCGATCCGGGTCGCATCGAAGGCTTCGCCGTGGCGGCGGCCCCGGACGACGACGACGAGCTCTCGAAAGAGGACTGGGCGGCCGCCATGCAAAAGCTCGGTGTTTTGCCGCCGCTCGCGAGCCTTTTGCGGCTCGATTTTCTCGCGGAGAGCGCTTCCAAGGCCTACACCGTCGCCGGCGCCTTCGTCGACTTCGTGAGGCAACGGTACGGCGCTGCTGCGCTGCGCGCGTGGTACGGCGGCGAGCCGCTCGAGCGCGTGGCGCACGGTAAGAGCCTCGCCGACCTCGAGCGCGACTTTCGCGCGGCGCTGGGGTCACGGACGATCCCCGAGCGCGCGCTCGCCGTCGCCAAGGCTCGCTTCGAGCGGCCCACGCTGTTCGAGCGCACCTGCCCGCGCATCGTGGATCGCGTGCTTCAGCAGGCGAACGAGCGGCTCGGCAGCGGCGATCCCAGCGGCGCCAGCCAGGCATTTCACGAGGCCTTGTCGCTCGATCCCGGCAACGTCGACGCTCGCTTCGGGCTCGCGGCCTGCGCGCTCCGGAAGGGGGAGCTCGATGGCGCACTTTCGGGGTATGCCGAGCTCGCCAAGAGCGCCGAGGTCCCGCGCCCCGGCGTGATCCGTGCGCTCGAGACGAGCGGCGACATCGAGCTCGGCCGTGGCCACGCCGACGCGGCAAAAAGGCACTATGCGACCGCGCTCGCGCTCGTGTTCGACGAGGATCGGGCGCGCACCCTCGACGTGAAGGCCGCCGCCGCGGGAGGCGAGGGGGAGGGCGCCGTCGTCGCGCTCCTGATCGGCGACACCGAGCGGGGGCCTTCCTGGGACGTCGCGGCACCGCTCATCCAGGCCTGGGCTGACGCCGATCCCAAGGCGGACGTGCCGCCGTACCTCATCGGGCGAAACCTGTTCAACGCGGCGCGCTACGCGGAGGCGGCGCCCTACCTGGACCGCGCGCTGTCGCTCGAACCCTCGCTCGCGAGCGTACGCCGCGAAACGCTGCGCCTTCGCGTCATCGTCGCGTGCGCGCTCGGTGACCGCACCGTCGCCACGCACGATCTCGCTTTGGCCCTCGCCGACGAGGGCACGCTCCCGGCGCGGCGTGCCGGCCTCGCGCGCCTCGTCGCCCGCACGTTCTCGCTACCGACGCCGCCGATCGGTGCCGAAAAAGCGGCGTCGAGCGCCGGAGCGCCGCCGCCCAAGCCTGGGCCGAAAGCAGAGCGGGCCCCCGAGTGCCCTCAGGGCATGGCCCTCTTACCCGGAGGAAAGTTCTGGGTCGGGGCCGAGCCGTCGGAAGGTTTCGCCGACGACGAGAGCCCGCGCTTCCTCACGGAGCTCGCTCCGTTCTGCCTCGATCGTACCGAGGTCACGGCCGCTGACTACGCGGCCTGCGTTTCGCGCAGCGCCTGCCAGCCCGCCGCACCCACCCAAAAGATCCTCTGCAATTACGGAAGACCCGAGCGCGCCTTGCATCCGATGAATTGCATCGACTGGGCGCTTGCCGACGCGTACTGCACGGCGCTGGGCGCGCGCCTACCGAGCGAAGCCGAGTTCGAGTACGCGGCGCGCGGCGGCGATCGCTATCTGAAGTACCCGTGGGGCGACGACCCTCCCGAAGGTCACGCTTGCTACAACCACCCGGGCACGTGCGAAGTGAAAAGCTTCGCGCCCGGGCCGTTTGGCCTCTACGACGTGAGCGGCAACGTCTGGGAATGGACGGCCGACTGGTACGGCCGCTACCCGTGGCCGCCGAGCGACGGCTTTGCCAAGATCTACCGGGGCGGAAGCTTCAGCCGACGCTTCGAGAAGTGGATGCACACGCGCCTGCGCGACCGCGCGCCGCCGCGCGACAGCGGCCCGCACCTCGGATTTCGCTGCGCAAAGACGCCGGACACGAGCCTGTGCCCGTTCGGCGTGGAGTCGGCCGGCCACTGCCGCCACGGCGTTCACGACCGAGCGTGCCCGGGCGATCAGCCCTTCAACGGCGTGCGCTGCGCCCGTGCGGGGGAGCCCCGCTGCGCTCCGGGCTACGTCGAGGACCCCGGCCACGGTTGCCGGACCGAGGTGCCGGAAGAGCCCGTGATCGAAGACGTTGAGGCGCTGGCACGCGAAGTGCGCCGCGAGCGCTCCGCGGAGTTCGACGAGGACTGCCGCAAAAATTCCCGTGACCGACCGCATGCCTTCCGCTACGTGGGCGGGAGCCACAAGGCGCGGAACCTCGTGAGCGGTCGAGTCGGATGCAAAAACCGAGACGTTGGAGTCGGCTGGAACAGCACCTGCTGTCCGTGAGTCTTTTGCTCGGCGCGTGCAGCGCGGGCTCGCTTCCCGCGGCGACGCCGACCGCCGGCGAGCCTGCGCGTGAGCGCGCCGCGCCGCTCGCCGCCCCGCCGGCCTCCGTCACCGTGACGACGAGCCCGCCCCCCGCAGCGGCGCCCGCGCCCGATCCCGCGCCGGCAGCTCACGGGCCCGTGGCAGGACCCGGCAACGGCGCGCGACGCGCTCGCCCGCGCCCACCCGCTCCGCCGCCCGAGCTGCCGAAGGGCACGCTGGTGCTGCACGTGGGCGACTCCTTCGCGGGCGCGCTCGGCGTGCCACTCGGCAAACGCTTCAAGGACCGCGGCCTCCGCAGCGTGCTCGAGTACCAGACGTTCGAGCTACATCCCCACCTGGGCATCGGGCAGGGAGCTCTCGGATTACGTGGCGAAGTATTCCCCCGATCTCGTGCTGATCACGCTCGGCGCGAACGAGTTCGACCTCACGAATCCCGAGCAGCGCGCCCACTCCGTCCAACGACTGGTCGAACGGCTGGAAGGTCGCCCTTGCGTGTGGATCTCGCCCCCGCGCTGGAAGAAAGATAGCGGCGTGCTCGACGTGATCGAGCGCAATGTGGCGCCCTGCCGCTACCTCGATTCCGACAAAATCGTGCAAGATCTCGCCAGAAAGAGCGATAAGATCCACCCGAGCGATGAGGGCCGTGAAGCGTGGGCGGACGCGGTGCTCGATTGGCTCGCGCGCCAGCGCTCGGGCACGGCCGGCCGGCCGTGGCAGCTGCGAGAGGAGTAGCGCGACGCCTCATCCTGGTCCATCGTCTCGCCTTTGGAGGAGATAACCGTGAGCGACGAAGCAACGAAACAAGCCGAAGCCGAAGCCGTCCTGATCGTCATCTCGAAGGTGAAGGCCTACATCCGTGCCAAGTCCGGCATGAACACGTCCGACGGCGTCGTGCCGGTGTTGTCCGAGCACGTTCGGCGTCTCTGCGATCAGGCGATCGAGAGCGCGAAGTCCGACGGCCGCAAGACCGTGCTCGAGCGCGACCTCAAGAGCGAGCCCCCGCCGGCAGCCGACGGCGTCTGAGCAGGCCGGAACCGGTCCGGAAAGCCCGCGCGACCCTTCGCGGGCTTTCCGGGCTAGTGACCCCAGCGAGAATCGAACTCGCGTTACCGGCGTGAGAGGCCGATGTCCTAACCGCTAGACGATGGGGCCTGACAGAGAAAACGGTGCGGGGCTGGGGGACTAGGATTCGAACCTAGATAGCAAGAGCCAGAATCTTGCGTCCTGCCGTTAGACGATCCCCCAAGACTATCCAGGGGTTGGCGAAACAGTTCGGGATGACCCGAACAGGGGGCGGCTTTTAGCGCCAATCGGCGGCTCGAGCAAGTACCCCTTGGGCGAAGGGTGCCCGGGGAGGCCCGCTTTGACCAGCGGTGACCAGCCGGGATACTGTCCGCCCGCCCGATGGAGCTCCGGGTCATAGGTTGCCACGGCGGGGAAACCCCGACGCACCGCACGAGCGCTTTCGTCGTGAACGAGCACCTCGCCATCGATGCGGGGTCGCTCACGAGCGGACTCGATCTCGGTGCGCAATTCCGTCTCAACGCCTGCTTGGTGAGCCATGCCCACCTCGACCACATCCGCGACCTCGCGACGATCGCCGACAATCGCTGCCAGGCGGATTGCGAGCCGCTCATCGTCGCGGGCACGGGTGCGACGCTCAGGGTGCTGAAGAAACACTTCTTCAATAACCTGCTGTGGCCCGACTTCACCGAGATCCCCAACAAGGCGCGCCCCACGCTCAAGTTCTTGGAGCTAAAGCCCGAGCGCAAGGTCGTGCTCGGCGAGTACACCGTGCGGCCCGTGCTCGTGAACCACACCATCGAGTCGGCCGGATTCATCATCGAGGGCCCTGACGCGACGATCGCCTACAGCGGCGACACCGGGCCGACCGACCGTCTCTGGGAGCTCCTGAACAAGGAAAAGAACCTCAAGGCCCTCCTACTCGAAGTGAGCTTTCCCAACCGGGAACAGCGCCTTGCCACGGTGAGCGGCCATCACACGCCGCGTACACTGCTGAAGGATCTCAAGAAATACGCGCGCCCGAAGGACCTGCCGGCGCTCCTCTACCACATCAAGCCCGTCTTCCAGGCCGAGGTGGAGCAGGAGGTCGCGAAGCTCAAGGGCGTGAACCTCACCGTCACCGCCATCGGCGACCAGTACGTGCTCTGAGCGCCGTCGCGCTTGGCGGGGCGTCGCGCTCGGCGGGGGTGCAACGCTACTTCGCGATGCAAGCGCGTGCGGCGTCGCGCTCGAGAGCGGCACAGCGTCGTGCTCGAAGGAGGCCACGCACGTTCGACATGCCGAGCGCGGGCAGCTCGGCGAGGTGGCGCCGCGCTTCCTCGACGCGGCCGGCGGCGAGGTCGCCGTAGATGCGGGTCACGAGCGCCGGTGCGTAGCGAGGGTCGAGGGCGAGCGCTCTCTCGATCGCTTCGGCGGCAGCGCCGTGGTGCCCGTCGAGCCGTTCGACGCGCGCTATGGCTGTCAGCGCGCGGGGCGAGCGCGGCGAGAGCTCCACGGCTGCGGTCCACAATGTCCGGTCGTCACGCCAGATGCGCGTCGCCTGCCAGGTCGAAACGACCATCGGCAGGCAGGCGAGGGCGAGCGCCGCGCGCGGCACCGGCAGGCTCCTCAGACGCGTGGCCTCGTCGAGCAAAAACCCCCAGAACAGGCCGCCGCCGAGGATACCCAGGAAGAAGTAGCGGTCCGCAATCTCGTTGAACGGACCGACGAGGGGAGACGTGCCGAGCGGCGCCGTGAGCGCGATGGCGCCGGCGAGGGCCGCCGTTTTCCCACCCCGGGCCGACCGCATCGTCCACACAGCGACCAGAATGGCGGCGAGCGGGACGACCACGAGGGGGCTCGCGTCCGGCAAGAGGAAGCGGTCGGGCGAGAACGAAAAGGGCAGAACGGCGTGTCGGACGGCCTCGACCTCGTAGCGGCACGCTCTGAGGATCAGCTGGACGGCGCCGCGCGCCGGCGCGACGGGAATGTCGTCACCGAGAGCAAAAAGCGGCACGCGCCACAGCGCCCAGCCGACCCCCGCCACACCGAGCGCGAAGAGCGTCTTCTTACGGCGACCTATCGCACCACGTAGACGAGGCAAAAGGAGCCACGTCACCCCGACGAGCGGCACCAGCACCACCGAGCTCTCCTTGGCGAAAAGCGCCAGCGCGAATGCCGCCGCCGCACCGAGCGTCCGCGCCGGGCGCTCCCCGCCTCGCGGCTCGACGAGCAGGAGCCACGCGGCGAGCACCCCCACCGCCGACAGCAGGTCCTCGCGGTAGTTGATGGCGGCGACGGGCTCGGCATGCAGCGGTGCGAGCGCGAAGAACGCACCGGCCACGGCCGCGACGGCGCTGCGGGCGCTCAGCCGGAAGGCGAGCTCAGTCGCGAGAAAGGCGGCGACTCCGTACAAAAGCAGCGAGCTTAGGTGATGTCCGAACGCCGACAGCCCGAACAACCGCCGATCGAGCCACAGCGACAGCACCATGGCCGGCCGCGTCGCATCTGGCACGTGGTGCTTGAGCGCCTCACCGCTTGCCAGCAGCCGCACGAGCTCGGAAAGCGGATGATCGAGCCAAGCGTTGTTGACGACGGTCCACGCGTCGTCGTAGACGAAACCGAAGCGGAGCGCAGGCGCAAAGGCGACGACGGCCCCGACCGCCGAGAAGAGCGCGAGTCGAGTCAGGGGGCGCATCGGAGCAGTCGCTGGCCTTCGCGAAGGACTTGGCGGCCCAGCGGGTCACAGACGACCATGCAACGGCCGGGTCCGGCAAGGGGAGCGAATCCGAGGGACGACGCGAATTGACGGCCGGGGATCGCTCCGGCACTCTCCCGCGCAGCGATGCCCGCGGTGGTGCTGATCGCATCGGTCGCGATCGCGACGCTCGGGATGTGGCGCGGGCCTCTCCGCGGGCTCGGCGCCGTGGAGCGCGCCGCACTAGCATTCGGCGGGGCGGTGCTCGCGCTGGCGATGCTGTCGCTCGTGGCCTGCCGGCTCGGCGTGTACTCCGCGTGGGCCGTTTCTGGGCCGCTTTCGCTCCTTTGGGCGTTCTCGTGGCGCCGCTCGCCGGAAGCGGCGCCGCCGGGCGAGCGGCATGGGGCCCGCGAGGTCTGGCTCGTGGCCGGTCTGCTGCTGGGCCTTTTGGCCCTGCACGCGTCTTACCCAACGTACTTCCTGCTCGGCGGTCAAGACCCGGGCCTCTACCTCGAGTTTGCCGCGTGGATCTCCAAAACGGGCGGGCTCGACCTCGACCAAGCGTGGCTGAGGGACGCGTTCGCGCTCCACGGAAACGCCATCCAGCTCGGATACCCCGGCGTCTACAGTGACTACGGCGACACGCACGACGCAGCGCGCCTAAGCCCGCAATTTGCGCACCTGTTCCCAGCGCTGCTCGCGAATTTCTGGAGCGCTGGGGGGCTCGAGGCAGCCGTACGTGGCAACGCCGTCGTGGCGGCGATTCGGGCTTTCGCTCGGGTACGCCTACGTTCGCCGCCTGCTCGGGGTCGGGGCGGGGTGCGTGCTCGTCGTCGCCTTGGGGCTCAATCCCGCCTTCGCGTGGAACGCCCGCATCACGCTGACGGAGGCCCTCGCGCTGGCCCAAAACTTCGGTGGGCTTCTGGCGCTGCTCGTGGCCCAGGAAAGGCGCTCGGTCGTCTGGGGGCTGGTCGCCGGCGGTGTGCTCGGTAGCGGAACCTTCAACCGCGTCGATGCCGGCTTGATTGGCCTCGCTCCGCTCGCGTTCTCGGTGGTCGTCATGGTGTGCTCGCCCGAGCTCAGGCGCGTGGCGTCGGCAGCGGGTGCGGGGTACCTGCTGCTCAGCACGGCGGGTCACCTCGACGTTGCTCGCGCTGCGCCGTTCTACGTCCACGATCTAGTGCAAGGGGCGCACCTCGGTGTGCTCATGGCAGGCAGCACCCTGTGGGGCGCGCTCGCCGTGGCGCTACCGTTCGTGCCGGCGCGAGTCATTGCTCGTGCTCGGCTGACGGAGCGCACGCTGAGATGGCTCTCCTTTTCGGTGTTCGTGGGTCTCACGCTATGGCTCGCCTGGGGTCTGCTCGTTCGCCCGCGGATCTCGAGCCACGAGTCCGCGACCAGCATGATGACGCTCACCTGGTACGTGACGCCCGTGGTCTGGCCACTCTGCCTGGTCGGCTTCGCGGTTGCGTCGAAGCAACGCGAGCTTCCGACGTGGCTGCCGCTGCTCGCGGCATTCAGCGCTGCGCTCGTGGTCTTCACGGCGGCCGCCGCCATCGTGCCCGTGCACATCTATGCCGCCCGCCGCTGGGTGCCCCAGGTCATCCCGTTCTGTCTGGTGGTGGCGCTGCTCGGTGCTCAGCGGTTGCTGAGCGTGCTCAGGGGCAGAGCCTGGCGCTCGGTGCTCGCCCTCGGACTGTTCGCAGCGTACGCCGTGCCCGCCGGCAACTACACGCGCGTCTTCGCGTTCGAGAGCATGCTGCACCAGCTCCCGCTCCGATACGCGCGCCTGGTTCGCGAGCTCGGTCGCAGAAACACGACCGTTCCCCTGATCACCGGACACCCACATCTGGCCTCCGTGTTGACCTACGTCTACGACGTACCGACCGCGCTCCTCATGCGACACGTTGGGAGGAACGCCATGGCGCACGGAGAGTTCGAGGGGGATACGGGGGTGGGCTTCACACCCTTCGAGCTCGGAACCAAACCCGACTACTCGGATACCGCGCGCGGAACATTTCTCGAGACCACGCGAACGGAGCGCCCGCAAAAGCTCGTGTCGATCGGACTCTGCATGGACGCCGGGCGCATCGCCGGCGAGCGCTTCACGGTCGACGTTTCCCCGGTCGATAAGAGCTTGAGCTGCGCGAAGGGCAGGCGAGTGAGGGGAGGTCTTCGGACGACGGGGCGTGCGGGTCCGCTGACGACCGGACCCCACGTCACGCTGGCCCCGGGTTCCTACGAAGTCTCCTGGTTTGGTGGGGTCCAGGCCTCCGGTCACGCGAAAAAGGGCGCTCGCATCGCCGTGCTCGCAGACGCCGACGCCCACGTTCTGGCAGAAACGCGGGTTGCCCTGAGCGAAAGCGGCAGCTCCTCCGTCGAGCTCGGCGCCCTGGGCTTCACACTGAACGAAGAACGAGACGATGTGCAATTTCGCCTCGACGTGGGCCGCGACGTGAGGCTGACCGTCAGCAAGATCCGGTTCAAGCGATTGCGAACGACGAAGTGAGGCGGAAGCCGCGCTTGGCACGTGGCGTCCGGGTCGCTAAGGTCCGACGGCCGGCTCGCTTAGATGCAGGTGAATTCAACGCCCCTTGATCCCGATATGCACCTGACGAGCGGACGCCTCGAAAGCATCGCGAGCCGACTGGTCGCGCTGAGGCGCGCCAGCGAACGCACTGTGAAGAAAGTTTGGAATCGACTGCGACGTTCCCCGCACGCTGTGGCGCTCGGCGTCATCGTGACGAGCTTCGCCGCACTGTACGCCGCCGCTGGTGTGGTGGAGCACATGGGGTTCCGCACGGCACTCTACGACCTCGGTATATACGACCAGGCCCTGCGAGCCTACGCGCATTTCTCGCTGCCTCACGTCCCGATTTTGGGCGTGTCGTCCGCCGACGATCCGGGGACGCTGCATTGGGCGGACCACTTCACGCCGATCCTCGTCGCGTTGGCGCCCCTTTACTGGATTCACGACGGCCCCGCAACCTTGCTCATCGCTCACGGGGCCCTGTTCGCTTCTGCGATCGTCCCGATCTGGCTCTTTGCGCGGCGAGGGTTGGGGACCTTCGAGGCCTATGTGCTTGCCGTGGCGTTCGGGCTTTCGTGGCCCATGCAGGAGGCGGTCTGGTTTCCGTTTCATCAGGTAGCGTTCGCTGCACCTCTGATCGGTCTGCTACTGGAGCGCTACCAAGCGGGAGCGTTGCGTCACATGACTTGGCTAGCCGCTCTCTTGCTCACGATTCGCGAGGACTTGGGCCTTTTGATTTCCGCACTGGGGGTTCTGCTCGTGCTGCGCAAGCATCGGCGCCTCGGGCTCGCGCTCGGCGTGGGCGGCATTTTTGCGACGTGGCTCATTACCGCCTGGTTCATTCCTCTTAGCGGCGGAAGCCCCCATAGGGACTGGTCGTACTGGCACCTCGCGAAGGACCCCCTCGAGCTCCTGTTCTACCTCATCAAGCACCCTCTCGCGGCGCTGGAGCACATGCTGACGCCCGCCGAGAAGGTGCGCACGCTGCTGTGGTTGCTCGCGCCTCTCGCCTTCGTCCCCTGCCGCTCCCCCCTCCTGCTACTCGCGGCCCCCCTCCTCGCAGTGCGCTTCCTCTCGAGCACCGAGGCGCATTGGACGACGCACTATCACTACAACGCGTTCCTCGTCCCCATCCTTTTCTGTGCCGGGATCGACGGGGCAAAGTCGTTGCCGATGTTGTCGCTCGGAAAGCGGTTCGGCACGATCCAGTCTCGGACTCTTTGGGCGGTCGGTGTCCTCGCCTTGAGCATCATCACGCTGCCGCGCTGGCCCGGCTGGGCAATGACCCACCGGTCCTGGTGGTACCCGCGGACCGAGGAAGTACATGCTGCGGAGCGAGCAGTGGCACAGGTACCATCCGGCGTCTTCGTTGCCGCCGCCAATAGCCTGGGGCCGCACCTGACCCGCCGGGCGAAGGTAACGATATGGACGCCCGACCCACAGGGTAGTCCGCGACTAATGCACTGGCAGGTTCATGGTTTTCGCTGGTTTGGAGGCGAGTGGCAACCCGGAGCCAAACCCCAGTACGTCCTCGCCGATGCGCACCAGGTCCAGTTTCCTTTCGACTCCGTCGGCAAGCAGTGGTCCAGCGTGCAGGAGCTCGTTGCGGCGGGTTACGCAGTGACGTACGCAGAGGACGGTTATGTCCTCCTATCATGGAGACGTCCGTGACGACCCGGCGCGGCACGATCACGACCGCACGGTACGGAGGGACGAGGCGGGCGACGCTTCGCGGAGCAGCGTGAGCGAGGCGACGCTGGACCCCCGTGTTCCGACGCTCTTGGGGACGGCCGGGGCTCGGTTGAAGCTCTGGTTGGTTGAACGCGCGATCCACGGGCTGGACCTACCTGGTGACGACGAGCATCGTCGTGCTCGGTTGGTGCAACTACTACGCGCGCTGGCCTGGCACACGCTCGTTCGAGCTTCCAGTGTCGTATGTGGGGGGAGGCGACACGTTGCTCGTGATGGGAATCGCCAAGGGATTCTCCGAGCTTCCACCCCCGTGGAACCTCGAAATCCACCGACTCAACGCTCCGTTCGGCGCGGACTGGAACGACTATCCGCATACCGAAAAGCTCATCTTCTACGCATGGGGCGGGCTGCTCCGGTTCCTGTCGCTCGGCGCCGCGGCCAACGTGGTCTCGCTGTTCGCGCACGTGAGCGCCGCCCTTGCATTCGCGTGGACGGCGCGCCGGCTCGGGCGTACTCCGCCGGTGGCCCACGCGGCGGCCCTGCTCTTTGCCTTTAGCCCCTTCATGATGGGGCGGGCTCTCGAGCACGTGAACGTTTCGATCCTATGGCACATTCCGCTGCTCTTGCTTCTGGCCGTGAGGATCGCGAGCGACGCGCACGTCCCGTCGGTCGGATGGCGGCTGTGCGCCTACGCGCTGCTCGTGGCAACCTCTCTTCAGAATCCTTACTATCCGCCGATCGCTTTCCAGATCCTCGCGCTCGCGACGCTGAGAAGCTTCATCGTCGGCAGGAACAAGGTTGCCGCCTTCGGGCTCAAGGTGCTCGCCGTCGGTGTCACGAGCTTTCTGTTCGGGCAGCTCAACGTCTACCTCCGCAGATGGTTCGCTGGCGCAAACGACGCATTTTCAGGGCGAAGCCTCGCGTCGATTCAGCTTTGGGCGCTGCGGATCCCGGACCTTTTCATGCCCCTGCAGCACGTCATCGCGCCGTGGGAGCGCTTCGCGCGGTCGCACTACTTCGAGGCAGGGAATCCCCCGACGGAAAATACGACCGCATTTCAGGGCCTCGTCGGAGGCGCGTTGCTTGTTGCGCTCCTGCTGCGCTCGCTCTACCTGGGGCTGGCTAGGCGGTTCGCCCAGATCCCCTGGGAAGCGTGGCTGGTTGGCTACTTGCTGTTGTTCTCGCTGAGTGGAGGGTTCGACTATTTGCTCGGTTCCCTGGGGTTGACCTGGCTCCGGTCCGTGAACCGCTACTCCGTCCTCGTGCTGTGCGCGACACTGCTCTGGGGTTGCCGTGCCCTCGATTCCGTTCCCAAGCCGAATCTCAGGTCCGCCGCGGCTCTCGCGGTGTCATTGTGGGGGTTGGTAGAAGCATCTGGTTTGCGACCTCACGACTATGCTCAGCGCAGCCGAGCAGTGGCGCAGAGTGTCGCGTCGGATCGCAGGTTCGGTTCCCGATTGGAACGCCGCTTCCGCGCCTCGGCGATGCTGTTCGAGCTACCCGTCATGGAGTTTCCGGAGTCTTCACCCATCGCGCGGATGCAGGATTGCGAGCCCTTCCGGCCTTTTCTGTGGACGACATCCCTCCGTTTCACGTTCGGAACGCACAAGGGCCGCCCGAGGGAGCGCTGGCAGATGCAGGTCGAGGAGATGGCACCCGTCGCGATGGTTAACTTCCTCGAAGAGCACGGGTTCGACGGCCTGCTCATCAATCGACGCGGGTTCGCCGATGGCGCGCGGTGGCTCGAGGAGTCGCTCAGCGCACTCCGTCTTTCCCGGGTAGAGAGCGACCAGAAGGACCTGGTCGCCTACAAGCTGCGGCGACGGGCCAGGTGGCTACCCATCGACGACGCAGCGGTCAGACTCAAGGCGGGTTTCCCGTGGGGATGGCAACCCGACGCTCGCTACCTGCCGTCCCAGACACTCGTGGAGCGCGTCGCCTGGTCGTCCGGCGACGCGACCTTGGCAATCATCGGGATCATGCGGCCGGGACGGCGATACTTCGTCCGCGTTCCGGTCGCGACGAACTCGGAGCGGACCGTCCGGGCCATGGTCGGCGACAACGCGGTCGGTTCAGTCAAGCTCGCAAAGGGTGCGGACGGCCGACTCGAGTTCGAATGGACTCCCACCGCGGATGCGACGCTCGTTAGGCTGCGCACGGACGCGGGCGCCTTGCCCGATCCGTCCCGGGACGGTCGTCGTGTGGCGTTCGGCGTCGGAAAGCCGACGGTGAGGGCGCTTTCCAGCGACGAGTAACGCCCCCGGTCAAGCGTCGCGCGACACCAAGTCGGAAGCGGGGCCCCGTTCCCGCTCCACGGCCTGCACGGCAAGCCCGAGCAACATGAGCCCGGCGACCAGGTAGTAGTAGTTGCAGAACGCCTTGGCGCCCCAGGAAGAACGTTGCAAACAGCGTCCCTGCGGCCGACAAGACGAAGCGCGAGATGTCGGGGAGGCGGCGTAGCAAGACGGGAATGCCACGGCGGACAGGATCCCGACCGCGATGCTCAGGGGTGGCCCTGGCACCCATCCGAAGGTGCGGTTCAGGAACGAAGCGATGCCGAGGGCTTGGTTGGAAAACGGGAGGCTGACGACCAGCATCAACCCATTTTCCCAGAAGCTCTTCGGGTCGAACGCGATGAAGGGGAGCACGGTCGCCAAGCCCACTCCGCACAACACGAGCAAACGTTTGCGCGATCTCTCGACGAGCAAGTACTGGGGCGCCACGAACAGCAGATAGTGCTTCATCGTGAGCATGAAGCCGCAGACAGCCGCGGCGGCGGTGCGTTTCGTTCGTCGGAGCAGCAACACGCAGAGCCCGAACATGCCGAGCGTCAGTGGCTCGGTCCACGCATTCTCCAGCACGAACAGGGATTTTGGTTGGAAGAGGTGGACGAGCACGAGGAGCTGCCGACTCGCCGCGGGAGCTCCATCGGCGACCAACCAGAGGCAGGCAGCAAACGCAACGTCCGCCAAGACGTTGGCGACGCGCGCGTCTCCCGTGAGCGCAAACGCAGGGGCTTGGAGCAGCAGATTCGCGGGGGGATAGGCGTAGCCGTTGAAGACGTAGACATGGCCGTCGTGGCCCCCGGCCCAGATCGGATTCGAATACGGATTGAACGCATGCAGCAGATAGCCGGAGCACTGCTGCGCCAGCTCGAAAACGTCGATGAAGGGGGAGGGGGAGGCACGCAGCATCATCAGTCGCAAGCCAATCGCGACGGCGACGCTGACACCAAACGCGACGCTCTGGACCGTGCGCTGCGTCGGGAGCAAGAGGTACGCCAGAGCCGTCCCACCGGCGACCGACCAGCACGCCGTCCGTGTCGTGTCCACGAAGGTCAAGTCGTGCAACCACAGGCATGGGGCCTTGCGAACGCCGAACACCAGGAGCAGCAGCAAGATGGCAGCGATCGCTCGCTGTGAGGGAAGGGCGGCGAGCACCGGGGGCTTCGCAACGCGCCACATCGCGAGCACGAAAACGAGAAAGCCAGCCAGCGTTAGGGTCAGGCCGACGCTGCTGTACTGCCCGTCATTGTCGAAGACCCCGAGCACCAGGAGGGCGTACGCGGCCAGCAAAAGCTGACCGCTCGAGGAACTGGCGTGCCGGACTTCCTGGATTGGAGGCTCCCGGGTCGTTTCCCACGTTGAGATCGAGGCGGCGCTAGCGGACTGAGAGGCTGAGGTTGGTGATGTCGAAGTCGGCGGGGCCGGTGCCGTGGAGCCAGATCCTGGCCTCCATCGCAATGTCGCCGGTCAGCAGGTTGACTCGATAGCCGAGCCTGCGCTTCTCGCCTGCGGGAATGGTCTGCGGCGAGAGTGCGCCGAGCGGGCGCTTGCCGACTTGAGCGAACATGTCGCTGTAAACTTGGATATCCGTCGTGCCCTGAATGTCGAACGTCAGCTCGATCTCCGCGTTCGAGGGAACGTTGGCATACGGACCGTAGACGATGATCGTCGCCGGGCAGTTACGCCCCTCAATCGTCGTGCCCAAGACCTTGACGCACGCGTTGTACTTCATATCGGCGGGCCCGTACTTGCGCCGCAACTTAGCGTCTTCGCCAGGGGACAGGCCCGGCGTCGCCGCCGCTGGTGCCGCCTCGGTAGACTGGGCGGGCGCCGCTGGTTGTGCCCCGGGGTCGTCGGTTCGGTGGGCAGCTGGCGCCACCCTATCGGCGTCGGCATCACAGCCGGCAGGGAGGACCAAGAGCAACGACAAGGCCAAGCCACGCATGCTCCTCGAATAGCTCAATCGCGCGGGTTCTCGCAAGCTGGGGCGGCGGAGTGCGAGTTTCGAGGACCCCTAGCGACTTGTCATTTCCACGCGGTCGACACGCAGGGCCAGGTCCCGAACGTCTTTCGAGGCCGGATTCACGACGCTAGGCCTGACGGTGCGGCCGTACCGGACTCGATGAGGTTCACTCCGCGGACGACGCCGCTTTCCGGCACCTCCACTTCGAGCGTGCTCCAGTCGGCGCGTGGCTGTACGGACCCCAGGGCCTTGCCGTTCATGGCGACCTCGACGTTCAGCGGCAGCGCGGGACCGAAGGCGCGAGCGGCGATCCTCAAGACTGACCTGCCGCTAGGCACCTCGAGTTGCCGGAAGGCGAGCACGGACAGGGCGCCGTCGTTCCACACCGCTGTGCGCTCACCCTGCCGCTCGTCGACGCTCCAGCCATCCAGCATCTGGAGTCGCGCCGGCGGCGTACCAAGGTCGATGGACCGGCTGGTCGGCAACGGCGCGATCGTGATGTCGTCGAACATCACGGCCAAGTCGCGAGGGTCCTGAGCGGTCGGATCGCTGTCCTTTGGACGGGCGGTGCGTTCGTAGACGAATTCTAGGTCGTTCAGATCGTGATTCAGGACGCCCGGCGCCAGCAACGCCGTTTGCCTGGCCCAGGTTCCGGTCACCCGCAACGTGCCTGCCGGCTTTCCGTTCACGATAATCCCGACGATCTGCGGGGCCACCGGGTGATAGGCGAGCGCCGTGACCGAGAGAACGGTAGGGGCGTCCGGGCTGCCGGTCAACATTTGGATCCTCGATCGCGAACCGTCACTCCACACCACCGTGCGTCGCCCGCTCTTCTCGTCGCCACTGAAACCGCTGGCCAGATAGGCACGCCCCTCGCTCGTGCCGGCGTCGATCCGGATGGTGGATATGAGCGGCACGAGCGAAATGCGATCGAAGAGCACAGCGAGCTCACGCGTGTCGTTCCCCTCGGCGCGCGTCGCGTTCGAAAATCAGAAATCGAGCGTGTTTTGGCCTTGCCGCAGCCGATCACTGCGCACGGCTGCTTGGTAGCCACCCCAGCCTTCCGACATGGAGAAATCGGCAAGTGGCTTGCCGTTGAGGCTAACCTTGGTGGTTTGGGGAAGCGCGCGGAAGTACGGCTGGGCGCTGAACGTGAACGAGTACGCGCCTCCGGTGGGCTCGAGCGGGAAGACCACGCGCGAGGATTTGCCCATCGCCCAGCGAACGTCACGGCACTCCAGCTTCTCACCGTGGCTAAACCCGCTAACGAACGCGGCCGCGCTCGAGCCGGCGGCGATGTTGAGCTCTGACTTGTCGGGCTGGACGATGGGCGCCCGGTAGAGTCCCATGTCGTCGGCCCCCTCCAGCATCTCGTCGTACCCGGCTGGCGGTGGCGCGCAGGCACCGGCTCGCCGCAACAACCGGTACCCGTCGCGAGCATCCACGAGCGAATAGTCGCGGGGAACCTCCGACTGCGGAGCGGCGATGATGTAGTTGCCCGTGCTCGTCGCGTCACAAGCCTGGTGCCGGTAGAGGAGCGGGACGTTGCGGTGAAGATAGGAAAACCCACCCGTAAAGCCAGCTCGTAGACCCAGGGTCAAGACACCACAAAGGTCGGCACGCTGGCCGGCCTCGGCCAGCAACAGGGTGGGACCCTCCTGAAAATGCCAAACGGAGTCCCCCGCGTAGGGTCGACCGAGGTAGTGACCGAGATCGCCATTCGTCAGCGTACGAACCTTGAACGCGGAGCCAACTGCACAGAGGACTCCCAGAGCGCCCAGCGCCCACGCAGGGACCCGAATCCGGGCCGCCGAGTCGGCGAGCCCGGCGGCGGCAAGCGACAGGGCAAGCGGCATGATTGGCGATAGGAAGCGGTACTCCTTGTGCGGAATGAGACAGTGCGCCAAGACGAAGCTTGCTGCAGCGAGCAGCGCGACGGGGGCGACCCTGAAGGCACCGAGGAGGCCGACGAGGACGACGGGCAGCATCAACCCGGTCGCCGCGGCAGTTGTTTGCAGATAGTAAGACGCGGGGTAAACGCCGAACGTGGAGGAGCCACCCTGAAGAGTGAACTCCATGTATGCGATCGTGGAACCGAAAGGTCGACCCCACGTCACCCAGTCAAGTAGGCCACTTGCCAAGCCGACGAGGATGGCCCCACCCATGAAGGCGCGGGCGTCCGCGAAGCGCCGGCGCCAAAGCAGGCTGACGAACAGCACGACGGCAATTGGCGCCGATTGCATGCGAAACGCCCATGCTCCTGCTGCCGCCATTCCCGAGACCCGCGGGCGACGCTGTGCCAGGGCAAGCACGGCCCAGATCAGCAAGGGTGCGCTCGCCATCTCCGGCGTCGCTCGGTGCGAAAGCACCAGGAGCGGCGGGTAGAACGCAGTCATCAGCCCGCACAGCACCGCGGCGGGACGCCCGGCCAAGGTCTCCGCGTATTTGACGGCGAACGCGATGCCCACCAACGCCGCAGCAACCATCGCTAGCTTGACCGCGCAAACCATCACCAGCCCGGAGCTCGTCACGAGCGCCAGCGGTTTCATGATCAGATAGATGAGACCGGGCAACAGCCACGATCGCGCGCCATCACGAAACTCCCAGGAGATTAGTCCGTGCCGAACGCCGCGCGATGCGCGGGCTCGATACTCTGGTAGATCTCGTCTGGCCAGAAGACGCTGTGGTCGCTGAGGGCCGCCCACACTCGGGGAACGGCACCGAGCAACACGAACACAGCAACGAGCCCGCGTGTGCCTAAAGGAATGACCGAACTCGTCCCCAGCCTGCGAACGCTGCGGCCGCCCCGTCGGCCGCCTGCTCACGTCCGGGACGAGTCACCCTGGTAGGTCGGGCGGAGCCTTCGGTACGTCCAGCGCACCTGCCAGACACGCATGGCTGCCTCGAGTTGAATGCGCAGCGACATCTTGGATTTTCCCACCGACGATCGGAAAAGTGGATCGGAACCTGTGCGAACCGCATGTTCATCCTGGACGCTACGTAGGCCATTTCCACGAGGAAGACGTAGCCACTCGATTGGATGTCGTCGAGCGGCATCCGTTGTAGCGCTTCGCGGCGCCACAGGCGGAAGCCGGTCGTCACGTCGCGCAAATCGAGACCGAGAATGCTCCGCGCGTAGAAGTTCCCCCAGGCCGAAAGGCCCTTACGCCACACAGGCCACGCCGGATTGACGCTCCCGCCGGGGACGTAACGGGAGCCTAGAACCACGTCGCTGATCTCGAGGGCTCGAGCCATGTCCACGAGGCGCTCCGGGTCGTGCGAAAAATCCGCATCCATCTGCGCGACGGCGTCCGCTCCAGCGTCGAAGGCCGACCGAAACCCCTCGATGTAAGCGCTCCGCAGCCCGAGTTTTCCAGGGCGGTGGATGATGGCAACGCGATCAGGGTATCGCTCGGCGCGAGCTCATCCGCGAGACGCCCCGTGCCGTCAGGACTGTTGTCGTCCACGACGCGCACCGATAGGTCCAGGGGCAGCGCCAACAGGGTGCTGACCAACTTGGGGAGGTTTTCCGCCTCGTTATAAGTGGGGACGACAACCGCTATACGCAAGCGTGCTTCACGTACTCCGGCCGCTCGGGTCTTGGCAAGCGGGAAAGGCCTGCCATGCCCGACTCGCGCGCCGCGTCCGGGTCAGCTCTGACCGAGCTGGCCAGTCATGAGGGCCCGCGCGTCGGGGCGGCAAGCCGCCGCCGGGTCAAATCGTGCAATAGGTAGAGGAACCCGGCGCAGGTGCCAAATTGCGATACCGGGCTAGGGGAGACCAACGGGCGACGGGAGGCCCAGTTTGAGCCCGAGGTTCGCTGCCTCCGTTGGGCGAGCCGATTCGACCCTTCCAGATCCTCGGCCAGGCGTAGCGGCGCATCACGTCGTTCCGTTCGGGGGCTTCGATGCCGACGGTCGTCAGCGCGAGCGAGTTGGCGGCCGACAGGACGCAGAGCCCCAGCGTGACCGACGCGGAGCCATCGGGGCCGGACCTGAAGAAGCACGACCAAGCCAGCTCCCAGAAAGACTAATCCCGGGATGAGGTGGCGTGGCCCCGCCGCTGCACCCCCCCACCACATGTAGTAGCCAGCGTTGAGCAGGAGCAGAGTCAAGAGCACGCCGAGCCCCGCGCCGATGGCCCAGTCGCGTCGTCCGGATCGCGTGCCTTGCCGCGAAGAGGAATCGCGACTCAACAGACACCGGAGAGACGTAGACCAGCCCGCGCCGAACACCGAGGGTGAGCCCGTACAGGCCAGCGGCGCTCGGCAGGTGGATGCCCGAGAATCCGCTCGCGTGGCCCGCCGCAAATCTCAGCCTGCGTTTCGAACGAATAGCCCGTGCGCCACGGCGCGCCGAACGCCGCGGTGTGGTAGCCGCCGATGAGCAGCGCGGGGAGCAAGACCCCCTGGACCATCTGCCAAACGACCGCCACGCGCCGGCTCGAAGCGTGTCACCGCCGTGAACCACAGCGCCACGAGCGCCGCGGGAACCAGGACCAGGTATTCGGAGCCTGCCGCGAGCACCAGGCACGCCCCAGCCGTGCGCACGCGCCATGGGGAAGGAGGCCGCCCCCGAACCGCTTCCCGCGGGTGTCGAGACAGACAATCGCGGCGAGCAGGAAGGCGGCGGCGGGGACGTGCCCGTAGAAGCTCGTCGAGTAGGGCAGAATTGGGGTCGCAACGACGCGCGACCGCCGAGCCCACGAACGCCCGCCGTATCGTGGTCCGCCGACGGAGCAACTCGAAGCACGAGCAGGCCGAGCGCGACCCCCGCGATGCCGCTCGTGAACAGCGAGCAGACGTACAGGCCCTGCTGAAACGCCGCGTTCGGACGTCAGGCTGAACCGCCGGCGTGTTCGTCGTGCCCATCGCTCTGTACGACGGCGCGACGCCGCGAATGCGCTGGACGACCCGGAGCACGCCGTAAGCGGGCACCGCGAGGACGGAAGCGACGGGCGCCTTGTCCGAGTACCAGTGGCCGGCTTGACGAGCGCCCGATCCCCCGTGCTCGACGCGAACGAGTTGAACCGATAGCGTCCCCCCTCGACAATCGCTCTCGTGAGATTGAAATGGGAAACCGGGTTCCAGGTTGCCGCGGGCATGAAGTACGCGAAGAGGCCGAACAGCCAGGCCGCATAAGTCAGGCGAAATGCTTGGCGATCGGCGCGTCTCATGATCGTGGCAAGGAAGTGGCCGGCCCGGCCGAGGTGACCCAGGGATGAACGGGACGTTACCGGCACTTTTCTGGGGCTGGAAAGCAAGATCCTGGGCCCCGGACAATCGTGACAATCTCGTGAGATGGCCGTTGACGCGCTAGGACAAAGCGGATAAGACCACTTTCACCATGGGGAACTTGAACAACCTTGGATTCAACATCAAAACCCGACCGGGCACGCTTGCGCTGGTCCTCGCTGCGCTGAGCAGCACTTGCTACGTCGCCTGTGGGGGCGACGACACGACCCCGACTCCGGGTTCGGGCGGCAAGGGCGGCACCGGCGGCACCGGCGGCGTTAGCGCCAGCGGTGGCAAGGGCGGCAGCACCGGCGGCACCTCCGCAACGGGCGGCACCTCCGCAACGGGCGGCACGAGCGGCACGAGCGGCACCTCCGGTGGTGGTACCGGCGGTGGCGGCACGGCCGGCACCGGCGTCATCGGTGGCGAAGGCGGCATGAGCGGTGAAGGCGGCATGGGCGGTGAAGGCGGCGACGTCATCACCTCCAACAACTAGCCTTCCGGCCTCTGTCCCTCCGCTTCGGAGGCACAAACACGTTGCAAACCGACTCTCGGGCTGCGTTGCTCGACGAGCTGGCACGCCACGCGTACCAGTACTCCGAGGAGAAGCCGTTTCTCCTCGTGTCGGGGCAATACAGCCCTGAATACCTGGACTGCAAGCTCGCTCTGAGCCAGCCGAGCGCCATGGCGGCGCTCGGGCCCGTTTTCCACGGAGCGCTGGCGAGCGCGGTCCAGGCGATTGGCGGGCTTACCATGGGCTCCGACCCGATCGCCATGGCGGCGAGCGTCGCGAGCGCGAGCACGCCGCAGCCCGTCCGTTGGTTCTCCGTCCGCAAGGAAGCCAAGGGCCACGGCCAGAAGAAGCTCGTCGAGGGAAGCGTAAAGCCCGGCGAGGCCGTCGCTGTCGTTGACGACGTTCTGCACCAGCGGCTCTTCGACCATCAAGGCGCTCGAGGCGGCCCGCGAGTTCGGCTTGAACGTCGTGCAGGTCATCGTGCTCGTCGACCGCCAGCAGTCCGACGGTATGGCGAACATCCGGAGGGCGGCAGGCCCGAACGTCCCAGTCTCGGCCATCTTCACGAAGGAAGACGTGAAGCGCCGCTGGCAAGAGCTTCAGAGCTGAGCGCTCCCGGTTCGACGGGACGCTCCGCTCAGCGCCCCCGATCCCATTAGTTTACATAATGTATCTTATGCGATCCACTGTGTGCGCTTAGGGGGCTAGATTCCTGCGGCTTCGCGCGACGGCGCTGCGCCGTTCGGCCTCGCGCCCCTCAAGCCATGGCTCCGACCGTCATCCTCGCCAAGGACCTCAAGCGGAGCCTGCGTCTCGGCCACCCGTGGGTCTATCGGCGTGCGCTCGAGCCCGCACCGAGCTTCGACGACGGCACTCTGGTCACGGTGTGCGACCGGCGTCGAACGCCGATCGCCCTGGGCTTCTGGGACGCGCGCAGTCCCATCGCCGTGCGCGTGCTCAGCCTCACGTCGCCCGTCGAGCCCGAGGCGCTCGTTCGGGAGCGCCTCGCAGCCGCGCTCGCGCGGCGACTCCGCTGGCTCGACTTGTCGACGACGAACGCTTTCCGCCTCGTCCACGGCGAAGCTGACGGGCTCCCAGGCGTGCACGCGGACGTCTACGCGGACCTGGCGAGCGTGCGCTTCGACGGCGCCGGCGCTCGCGCGTTCTACGCCGGGCTGCCGCGGCTGCTCGAGATGCTGCCAGGCCTCCCGCTGCGCGGCGTCGTCGATCGGGAGCGGCGCTCGGACGCGGAGCCTCGGACCGTGCTCGAGAACGGCCTCTTTTTCCGGGTGGACCTCGGAATAGGCCAAAAAGGCGGACTTTTCCTCGATCAGCGCGAGAACCGCGCGGAAATCGAACGGCGCTCGCGCGGGCGTCGCGTCCTGAACCTGTTCGGTTACACGGGCGGATTCTCGCTCTATGCGGCTCGTGGCGGTGCCGAACGCACGGACACCGTGGACCAGGCCCGCCCCGCGCTCGACGCGGCGCGCGACAACTTCGCGCTGAACCATCTACCGATCGAGCGTGCCGGTTTCTTCGCCGGCGACGCGTTCGAGTTCCTCGAGCGCGCGGCGCGGCATGGCGAGCGCTGGGACATCGTCATCTCCGATCCCCCGAGCTTCGCGAAGACGGAGCGCACCCTGCCCGCCGCGCGACGCGCTTATCGAAGACTGCACGGGCTCGCGGCGCGCGTGGTCGAGCCGGGCGGTCTGTTCTGCCCCGCTTCGTGCTCGAGTCACTTCCCGCGTGACGAGTTCTTGGCGTCCGTCCGGGACGGCGTGCGCTCCGCCGGCCGCCATTTTCGGCTCGAAGCGCTGCGGGGCGCCGGTGCGGACCACCCCTCGCTCCCTGCCTTTCCCGAGGGCGACTACCTGAAGTTCGCCTTGGGCGCCATCGAGTGAACGCCGCGGCAATCGCGGCGCCCCCCGCAGCGTCAGCGCCGCCCTCGTGTCGAACGAGCCGGTGCCCAGTTGAGGGTCCGGTTTAGCCAGTAATTCCATCCCGTGACCATCACGATGGCGATGGCGTTCGCCACGTAGCGATTCACGTGCGCGAAATTGTAGAGCGCGTTCAGGATCAAGACGTTGAGGACGACCCCTGCGAGGCAGATCGCGTTGTAGCCCAGGAATCGCCGGGTCTTGGCGCGCAAGCCGGGGGACGCGAGGGCGAGGGCACGGAACGTCCACGCGTCGTTCCACAGGAAGTTGTTCACGATAGCTGCCTCTGCCGCCATGACCTTGCTGCGCGTGAGGCCGAGGCCCAGCATCTTGGGATCGCTCAGCACGAAGAGCAGGCCCATGTCGACCACCACGCCGATCGCTCCAACGAGGCAGAACCGGATCAGGTAGGACTGTGGCAGGGTTGCCCACCGCAGGCGGATCAGATGCCTGAGAAACTCCAGGTAGAGCCGCCAAGTGACCTTGGACTTCCCCTCCGAGCGCTCGTGGAAGACGTAGCCCGTGTCGCTGATCCACGGCACCTTGCCGCGAGCGACGACTTCGATGAGGATTTTGTAGCCGAGCGGATTGAGCTCCACCCCCGCAAGCGCGTGGCGGCGGATCATGAAGTACCCGCTCATCGGGTCGCTGAGTCGTCCGAGCACCCCCGGCAGTGCGAGCAGCCCGATGAGCTGCGCTCCCCGCGAAAGGATGCGTCGCGACAAGCTCCACTCGCTGACTCCCCCTCCCTCGACGTGGCGACTCGCCACGGCCAGATCGGCGCCGCGGTCCATCTCCCGAAGCAGGTTCAGGTTCGCGTCCGGCGGGTGCTGCAGATCGGCGTCCATCACTCCCAGAACCTCACCGCGAGCAGCCTGCCAGCCTCGAATGATGGCGGTCGAAAGGCCACGCTCGCCCACGCGGCGGATGACCCTGAGCGACGGGTGGTCCTGGGCGAGCAGCAAAGCCGCCTCCCAGGTGCGATCTGGGCTGTCGTCATCCACGACGATGAGCTCGTAGGCGTTCGGCAGCACCGGCGCGAGGAGCGCGTCGAGCTGTTCGACGAGGCGTCCGAGGTTCTGCGATTCGTTGTAGGTCGGAATGACCAGCGAGAGACGGATGCCGGAGGAAGCGTCGCCCGACGCCGGCACGATCAAGGGCCCAGCCGGTGTCGAAAGCAGCGAAGGCGGTCTGGGCAGCCCGTCCAACTGGCCCTCAGAGCGGCGAGCGCTGCGGCTCGAGCATGCCGTACGGCGGGGCAACCCGGAGCGCGAGCAATCGGCCGCCGTTCGTGAGCACGAAGGCGCGGGTGCCGAACGCCGCCGGGGTCATGGCGGACCCGTCCGCCATGTGGATACCGTCGATGAGCTCGCCGCCGCGCGGCGAAATGAGAAAGACGCCGAGGCGCGACGTGGAGACGAGCAGAGCGCCCTCGATGGGGACCGGCGCCGAAACGCCTCCCGTGGGAAGCTCTCGGCGCCAGACCTCGCTGCCGGTCTCCGGATCGAGCGCCCAGAGGCCCGTCGTCCCGCTCGCGGCGAGCAACAGCGACTTCCGGGGGCGCTCCACGCCGTCCGGGCCGCGGTGGGCCGGCTCCGACCAGAGCACGAGCTCGGCAACGCCGAGCACGCCAGGGTTCGACCACACCTGGGTGCCCGTGTCGGCGTCGAGCGCGAACGCCCCGCCCGCATAGCTGGCGACGAACACCACGGGGCCCGCGGTGACGGTGTACGGCACGGGCGTCGTATCGACGTCGAGGTACTGGGGCACCTCGCCCGTGTTCGCCTCGACCTCGGCCGCGAGATCGACGGGAGTCCAGCGCTCGGCGCCCGTGAGCGCATCGAACGCGAGCACCGTCCCATCGCTGAAACCCGAATAGATCTTGCCGCGCGACAGGGCGATGCCCGAATAGCCGGCGACTTCCATGCCCATGGCGGGCGTCCGGTGCTGGTGCCAGCGGAGCTTGCCGGTCGCGGGCTCGATCGCGAGCACGGTGTCGTTGGCGTTCGCGACGTAGAGAAGTCCCCCGCTGAGGATGGGCCGGCGGCTGACCTCGGCGTTGGTCATGAAGCGCCACATCAAGGCGCCGTTCGACGCCCGGATCTTGTAGAGCGCCCCGTCGTTGGACCCGAAGTACACGACGTCTTCCGAAGGATCGTAGAGCGGGGCGCACTGCACGAAGCCGAGGGTCTCGAAGCGCCAGAGCACGGTGCCGTCCTCGGCCCGGAGCGCGTAGAGCCCGCGGTCGCTCGAGCCGACGAAGACCCTGAAGTGGGTCGGATCGATCTCGGCCTGCCCGCGCTCGTAGGGCTCGCCCGAGATGCGCGACGACGCGAGTAGCGGCCGCTGGTACACGATGGACAGCGCGCCGTTCGGACGCTGCAGGAACGGGGGCAAATCCGGATGCGCCCCACCCCCGACGGTGCTGCAGCCCGTGGCGACGAGCAGCGCCGCCGCAAAGCGGCTAGCGCGTCCAGCGCGAGGCGGGGCCGCGGAGCTCAAGGCTTGCTCGACGGCGCGCCGGACGGCGCGGCTGGCGCTTGCTTCTGGGTGAGCTGCTTGAGAAGCTTGTTGAGTTTTTCGCGGTCGATGCTCGCGTCACCGTCGCCGCCCGCCTGCTCGGTGAGCGCCTGGAGCTGCTCGGGGGTCAGGCT
Organism: uncultured delta proteobacterium; assembly: GCA_963841435.1. Lineage (GTDB taxonomy): Bacteria > Myxococcota_A > Polyangia > Polyangiales > Polyangiaceae > PMG-095. The sequence continues at coordinate 1,484,690 of CAWJCS010000006.1, read as the reverse complement.
TGCCGCATTCTGCGCGAGCGCAGCGCTCGGGTCGATGCTCAGCAAGAAGTCACGCGCCGCCTGCTCGGTGAAGGTTGGCATCTCGCCAGGAGTTCGATTCTTTTCGAGCTTTTGCAGCGCTTCCTTCAACAAAGACTTCGCCTTCTCGACGTCGCCCTTCTTCTGGTAGATGCGCGCCTGGTGGTACTGGCCGAGCGGCGCGAAACCCACGACGTCGCTACTGGCGAGCTCGCCATAGGCCTTCAGTGCGGCGTCGAGGTGGTCGAGCCCTTCCTCGCTCATGCCCGCGCCCTCGATGGAGCGACACCGGGCGTCGGCATCGGTCTCGGACAGCTTGCTCTGGCGCACGATGCGATACTCGCCGAGCGCTTCCTGGAATTTTCCGAGGTCGTAGAGCACTCCGGCGAGACCGAGGTGCGCGAGAGTGCCCTTCGCGTCGGGGCCGAGCGCGGCCCGATACGCCTTCTCCGCCGCCTTCAGGCGCGCCGTCTGATCGGCAAAGACCGGCCTCGGGTCCTCGATGCCCGTGATGGCATCCGGCTCACCCGACGCCGCACCCACACGGGCGTTTTCTGCGACAACGCCACTCATGAGCTGATCGGTGGTCGTCGCGTTCTTCTTGTCGCGTTGATGCACGTAGATCTGGTAGCCGATGCCCCCCGCGACCCCGAGCACCACGACCCACTGGATGACATTGAAGTGATCTTTGAGGAAGCTCGTGGCCTTGTGCGTGCCGCGCGCGAGGGCATCGTTGACGAGCTCACTCGCATCGAGCGCGCCGCGAGCCGCTGCCGTTCGCGTCTCGGACTCGCGCTTGCGGCGGCGCTTGGCGGCGGCCTCGTCGCGGATGCGCTTGTTCCGGTCCCGAACGCCTTCGGTTCCCGTCTGGGCGGCCTGATCTTCCTTGGGCACGGCGGGGCCCTATACCACAAAACCCCTACTTCCACGGCTTGGGGGGCGGGGGCGGCAGCTCTTCTCTGAGCGGGAGCACGGCGAGGGAGGAAAGCGTCACGCCCGTGCTCGCGTAGACCACCAGGTCCGCGCTGACGCCGGGCCTCAGGCCGAGGCTCGAGGGGACGGGAGCTGCCACCTCGACGGGCTCCTCGCCCACGGGGATGGTGACCCGGACCGCCCGCTCGGAGTCGAGCGGTGGGACGCCGCGGCGGCGTTTGGCCTTGCCCTCGCGATCGAAGGTGATGAGGTGCCTGCCCGAGCTGCACGATCACCTCGCCCGGCGTCGGGCCGGCGCTCTTGGCGCGCACGAGGACGCGCAACCCGCGCGCGGCGTCGCCGACGGGCACGACGACCTCGATGGCCTGACCCAGACCCGCGTTTTGCCTGAGCCTCGTGAGGTCGCGCGGCTTCGGTCCCCCGACGTACTCGAGGATCCGCGCGCGCTCGGCGATCGCAAGCCCTCCCGGGAGTGGGTCCGGCACGCCGAGGAAGCGGCGCAGCGACACGGCGAGCTCCTCCCGCGCCCCGAGCTCCACGAGCGCTTCAGCGAGCGCCACGCGCGTGCTCGAGAGCCGCTCGTCGGCGAACGCCGTAAGCAGGGGGTTCAGCGCGATGTCGTCCCCGATGCGCGCGAGGACGCGGGCGATGTACGGCCGCAGCCGCACGTCGGAGAGGCTCTGCACGAGTGGCCACACGGCGCTCTTCGTGCGAAGGGCACCGAACACTTCCAGGATCTGGCGCGAGCGTTCGAAATCGCGAGGCTCTGGGTCTTGCCACCACGCGACGAGCAGCGCTTCGCCGCGCCGGTCACCCGCTTCGCCAAGGGCCAGAGCCGCGAGGCGCGAGAGCCGTCGGTCCGGCCCGTCGAGCAGCTCGGCGACCAGCGGTGCGCCCTGCCCCAGCCGCGTGAGCGCGAGCGCCTCCCAGGCCCGCACGCCGGCGTTCTCTTCGCGGGCGAGCGAGAGCCGGAGCGCCGGGGCCGATTCGGGGCGACGCAGCTCGAACAGCAGCTCTGCCGCCTTCTTGCGCACCTCGAGATCGGCGTCTTCGAGCAACTCGGCAAGCTCGGGCGCGGCGTCACCGTCACCCGCCAGCGCCCGCCGTATCGGAGCCGGCCAACCCTTGCCTTCGGCACGCAGCCCGCCCACCTCGTAGCGACCGTGCGACGCGCCAATCTCGGCAAGCCTCTTGCGCAGCGCGTCGCGCTCGCGCGGGCGCTCAGCCGATTTATCCTGGGTCTCGCCGGGATCGGCGGCCAGATCGAAGAGCTCGCAGGCGCCGATGCGTCGCTGGCAGAGCAGCCGGAGCGGGCCACTGGCGAGCAAAGCCTGCTGCTCCGTCTCGGCGTACGCGAGCCCCCGCCCCTCGCCGACCTTGCCGACGAGCAGCGGCCCGAGGTCTCTGCCGCGCAGCCGCGGTGGACGGGGGATTTCGAGCCCGGCGAGCACCGTCGGCAAGAGATCGACCAGCGAAACGGGCTCACGGACGCGGCGCGTCTCGAGGCCCTCACCGGCCACGACGAGCGGCACGCGCACCTGCTCCTCGTACACCGTGGTGCCATGGTAGTGCCCGCCGTGGTCGCCGAACTCTTCGCCGTGATCCGCGGTGACCATGACGAGCGAGCTCGGCCGGAGGCGCCGAAAATCCTTCACGATGGCGCCCAGGGTCGCGTCGGCGAAAGCCACCTCCGCGTCGTAGCGGTCGACGTCCCGATCGCCGAAGGGGTGCTCGGGATGGGCCTCGTACGGCTCGTGCGGCGCGAACAGGTGCACCCACAGAAAGAGCCGGTGCTCGGGCTTCGTTTCGGAAAGATACCGCTCGACCTGAGCCACGCGCGCCGGTCCTTCGGTAAACTCGACCCAGCGATACTCGAAGTCGAGCGCGCGGTCGCTGAAGCTCTTGAAGCGCGCGGCGTCGATGAAGAACACGGCGGGCGGGTAGAACGCGGCCGTGCGGTAGCCGTACGTGCGCAGGAGCCCCGCGAAGGTGTCCGAATCGGCGCCCATCCCCTGCAGCAACAGGGGGCGCATGTATTTGCCCGTCATCAGTGAGGTGACGGCATAGGAGGTGTGCGGCGTCGGGGTATAGGCGTGCTCGAACACGACGCCGCTCTGCGCGAGCTTGTCGATGTTGGGCGTGGTCGGGCGACGGTAGCCGTAAGCGCCGACATGGTCGGCGCGTAGCGCGTCGATCGTGACGAGCAAGATGTCCCGGCCGCGGAGGTCGAGCGCGTGGGAGCCGGCGGCGGGCGGCTTTGCCTCGGCGCAATCCGGGGCGTCGGCGCAGACATCGTTTTGCCAGGGCGGCGGCGGCGAGACGAACGCGGCGAGCGCCACGGCCTGCCCCGCGAGCGGCGCCGCGTCGAGCAGCACGAGCCGGAAGTTATCGAAGTGGGCGAGGCGGCGAGCCGAGGGCACGATCGCGAGCGCGAGCACGACGAGCAGCGCCGCGCCGAGCGAGAGCCACACGATGGGACGCCGCGGGGCCGCGAGCTTCAGCGCGAAGGGGCCGAGCGCGAGCGACGCAAACACGAGCGAAAGCACGCCGAGCCCGGCGTGGAAGGCAGGGTACAGCCGCACGAGCACGAAGCGGTTGACGAGCTCGCCGACCATGCCGGCCGCGAAGAGCAGGCCCGAGAAAAGAAGCGGCCGGCGCTCCCTCAGTCGAGCGGCGGGCCCGCGTAGCGCGAGCACCGTGAAGACCCCCAGTGCGGCCACGAGAAGCGCGAAACCCAGCCGTATTCCGGGTTTTTCGAGATGGCGCCCGCCGCCCACACCGTAGCCCACCAAAAGCCCGAGCACGCCCGTGAGCACGCCGCTGACAAGCCGATGAAGAGGCCGGGGGCCGAAGAGCGCGCGGTCGAAAAAAGCGGCGAAGGCACCGACGAGGGCCGCCGCCACGAGCAGCGTCGGCGCGAGCCAGATCGCCCCCATGTGGCTCTCCCACACGCTCGCGATACGCCCCTGCTCGACGAAGAGCACCACGCCGAGCTCCGCGAGGGCGAAGACCTGCGCCGTGAGGACGAAGACAGCGACGCGCCGGATCACGCTTCGGGTCAGTGAAACTCGATGCTGCCGATCTCGTAGCGGCGCGTGCCCGCCGGGAGCTGAACGACGACCTCGTCGCCAATCGACTTGCCGATCAGCGCGCGCGCAAGCGGCGCGGACACGGAGATCAATCCTTGATCGACGTCGGCCTCGTCGGCGCCGACGATTCGATAAGTGCTCTCCTCGTCGGTGTCGAGGTTCGTGAGCACGACGGTCGCCCCGAAGCGCACGCGGTCACCGCCGAGCTTCGCCGGGTCGATCACCTCGGCACGGGAAAGCTTGTCCTCGATGTCCTTGATGCGGGCCTCGACGAGGCCCTGTCGCTCCTTGGCGGCGTGGTACTCCGCGTTCTCGCTGAGGTCACCGTGCTCGCGCGCCACCCCGATCTCACGCGAGATCCTGGGGCGTTCTTCCTTGAGGCGCACGAGCTCGTCCTTGAGCTTTTGCGCCCCGTGCGGCGTCATCGGTACCTTGTCGTGCATCCGAGGCTCGCTTCCCTCTTTACCTCCGCCCGTCCGGCCCGCGCCAGCCCGAATCGCCCCCGACCCGGTCCCCGAGCCAGGCGGCTTGCCGCGCCGGTCCCGAGAAGCTACGGACCGGTCCCAATGCCCACCGGATCACGCGTCTCGCTGGCAGCCCTCAGGCTGCCCGGCGTCTCGACGGGGGTGCTCGCCGCCCTGCTGGGCGCCCTCTTCCTCACGGCGTGCGCGGAGCCCGCGCGACCGCCCCAATCGGCCCTCGAGTACACCGAGAACGCACGCCGCGAGTACGAGAAGGGCGTGAGCGAGGTCGAGTCCGAGAACTGGGAGGGCGCCGCGGAGACGCTCGGTGAGGTGCGTCGCAAGTACGGCTATAGCCGCTACGCGCGCCTCGCGGAGCTCAGGCTCGCGGACGCCGATCTGGCGCAGGAGAAGTTTGCCGAAGCCGTCACCGGCTACAAGGCGTTCACCCACGACTACCCGAACGACCCGGAGGTGCCCTATGCGCGCTTCCACGTCGCCAAGGCCCAGTATCAGTCGGTGAGCCAGTCCGTGCTGATGCCCCCGCTCGAGGAGCGCGACCTGGCGGCCGTGAACGACGCGCTCGCGACGATTCGCGAGTTTTTCGTGGATTACCCGAAGAGCCCCTACGACGCGGAGCTGCGCTACATGCGGGCAGTCGTCGTGGGGTTGCTCGGTCGCCACGAGCTCTACGTTGCGCGCTTCTACCTCGCGCGTGACGAGTTTCCCGCTGCCGTGGCGCGCTGCGAGCACGCGCTCAACGCGTTCGATCGAACCGGACTCGAGGCGGAGACCCTCGTCCTGCTCGGCGAGATCTACATGAAGCAAAAGGATCCCGCGAAGGCCCGCAAGGCCTTGAAGCGCGTGCTCTCGGACTATCCGGCAAGCCCGTTCGTCGAGCCGGCGACCCGATTGCTCGCGGTGCTCGACGCCCGTGGGGCGTCGCCCCGCCCCGTGAATTGACGCGGCGGGGGTGCTCGGAGGGCCCAGATGAGCGAAGCGCCGCACGAGCAGAACCCGCTGTCCCCCGCACGGACCACCGTGCTCGTCGTGGACGACGAGAAGAACATTCGCCGCACCTTGTCGATGGTGCTCGGCGGCGACGGCTACCAGGTGGTCGAGGCCGAGTCCGGGGAGCAGGCACTCGAGGCGCTCGCCCGCGCCGACAGGCCGATCGACGTCGCGGTGCTCGATCTGAAGCTGCCGGGCCTGAGCGGCCTTCAGGTGCTCGAGCGGCTGCGCGCCGAAGAGGCGACGCGCGAGCTGCCGGTCATCGTCGTGAGCGGTCACGCGACCGTCCAGGACGCGGTCTTGGCGATCAAGCTCGGCGCGAGCGATTTCTTCGAGAAGCCGCTGAATCGCGAGCGCATCCTCGTGAGCGTCGGCAACTCGGTGCGCACCGCGCGCCTGAGTCGCACGGTCACGAGGCTGCGGGCCGAGCTCGAGACCCGCTACGAGATGATCGGCACCAGCGCTTCGATGCAGCGGGTGTACCAGCAGATCGACAAGGTGGCGCCGACGCGCGCCAGCGTGCTCATCACGGGTGAGAGCGGCACCGGCAAGGAGCTCGTGAGCCGCGCCATCCACCGCCTGAGCCCGCGCCGCGACGAGTCGTTCGTCCGCGTCAACTGCGCCGCCATCCCGCGCGATCTGATCGAGAGCGAGCTGTTCGGGCACGAGCGCGGGGCCTTCACCGGCGCACAGGCCAGAAAGCGAGGCCTCTTCGAGCAAGCGCACGGCGGCACGCTGTTTTTGGACGAGATCGGCGACATGGATCTCGTGGCGCAGGCCAAGGTGCTACGCGCCCTGCAAAACGGGGAGATCGTGCGGCTCGGTTCGGAGCAAGTCCTGCGGGTCGACGTGCGCGTGCTCGCAGCCACGAACAAGGACCTCACCAAGGAGGTTGCCAGCGGCGGCTTCCGCGAGGACCTCTATTTTCGTCTCGAGGTTTTCCCGATGCGCTGTCCGGCATTGCGCGAGCGACGCGAGGACATTCCACAGCTCGCCCAGGCCTTCGTCGCCGCTTTCTGCCAGGAAAACGGCCTCAAGACGAAAAAGATCGAGCCGAGGGTGCTCGAGGCGCTCACGCTACGGAGCTTTCCCGGCAACGTGCGGGAGCTGAAGAACGTCGTCGAGCGCGCCGTGATTCTTGCAGGCGACGTTATCACGATCGCGGACCTTCCCGAGGACCCCCACCAGAGCCCCTTCGACGAAGACGACGACACCCCCGCGCCACTCACTTCCCGTGCCCCCGGTGAACGCCCCACGTTGCGCGAGCATCGAGAAATCGCCGAGCGCCGCTACATCGTCGACACGTTGATGGAGCTCGAGTGGAACGTTTCCAAGGCGGCCGTCACGCTCGGCGTCGAGCGCACGAACTTGCACAAGAAGATCCGCACGTACGGCATCAAGCGCGGCGAAGGCTGACGACCGGGAGAACCAGCTAGCTTCCCGTCGAGCCGAAGCCTCCCCCGCCCCGCACGGTCCCGGCGAGATCGGTAGCGACCTCGAGCTCGGCGCGCTCGACGCGCGCGACGACGAGCTGCGCGATTCGAGCGAGCGGCTCGACGACGAACGGCTCCTCCCCGAGGTTCACGAGCAGGACCCCGACGGGCCCGCGATAGTCGCTGTCGATCGTGCCCGGGGCGTTCACCATGCCGATGCCGTGCCGCAGAGCCAGCCCCGACCGGGGCCTCACCTGGCCTTCGAAGCCGACGGGGATCTCGAGCGCGAGGCCAGTCGGGATCAGCCGACGCTCGCCGGGTGAGAGGGTGACGGAGGCTTCGACGGCCGCACGGAGATCCATGCCTGCCGAGCCCGCGGTCTGGTACTCGGGGAGCGGCACGGCGACGGGGCCGACCCGCTGGACGCGTAGCCGGACAGGCTCGCTCACGGCCGTGACCCGACGATTTTGTGGCGCTGGAAGATCTCGTCGGCCATCGACTCGAGCTTCTTCGCCTCGCGTTGGATGTCGGCGTTGTGCTTGTAGTGAGCCGAGCCGAAGACGTAGCTCGAAAACGCGCGGTAGCTCTTCGCCACTTCGAGCTCGTTGCCGATCTCCTTGCAGATCGCGATCGAGCGCATGAAGTAGTCCACGGCCTTCACCTCGTGCCCGTCGCCCCACGCGCCCGCACCCGTGACCTCGCCGAGCGTGCGCAGGGCCACGGCGAGGTGCGGCTTGCTACGCACTTGCCCGAGCAGGTCGACCGCGCGTTTGATCGAGTCGCGCGCGCGCTTGAGGTCCTTCTGCGCGAGGTAGGCCTTGGCGAGGCCTCGCTTGGCTTCGGCGAGGTGCAGTTTGTCGCCCGTTTCGTCGCACAGACCCTCCGCCTCCGTGAGCACGACGATCGCTTCTTCGGTCCGGTGCAGGCGCAAAAGGGCATCGCCGATGTTGGTGAGGACGGCCGCCATGCGATTGTGCTCGCCGACCTCGTGCGCGACGGTGTGCGCCTCGCGAAACAGGGCGAGCGCGGCTTCGGAGTTGCCCTGGTCGAGCGCCAGATCGCCGAGATCGTTGAGGCTCGCCACGACCCCCAAGAGGTCGTTGAGCTCGCGGCGAATGGCGAGCGACGCCTCGAGCGCCTCGCGCGCCTGCGCTTGCTGGCCGTGATCGCGCCACACGAGGCCGATGTTGTTGAGGCTGAGCGCGATCGAACGACCGTCGCCGAGCGCTTTTCGCATGTCGAGCGCCGTGCGCAGCTGGTCGAGCGCGGGCTCGTATTCGCCCCGCATCCAGAGCAGCTTCCCGATGTCGTCGTGGCTCGCGGCGATGCCGCGCTGGTCGCCGACTGCCGCGAAAAGCTCGAGCCCGCGCTCGAGGTGATCGCTCGCGAGTGACAAGGACCCCGTGTCTCGGTGCAGGCGGCCGATGCGGTTGTGGGCCGCGCCGCCCTTGCCCTTGAGGCCCAAGCGGTAGGCGAGCGCCAGCATCTCGCGGAACGCCGAGAGCGCTTCGTCGGTGCGGCCGAGCAGCGTCATCACGTCGCCGTGATCGTGCAGCGCGTCGAGCCGGCGGCGGGCGTCGTCCTCGCCGAGCAGCTCGAGGCCGCGCCGGTAGTGCTCGTTGGCGCGCTTGGCGGCGTATTGAGCGCGCGCGATGGTACCCGAATCGATGTACGTGAACGCGGCTCGGGTGAGGCAGCCCGCGAGCTCGAGGTGGCGCGCCAGCATCGCCGAGTACTCCTCCTGGCTTCGCACGTTGTCCTTCTGCGCGAGCCAGTCGGCGATGGTCTGGTGTCGCCTGCGGCTCGCAGCGGGGGAAATCAGCTGGGCGATGCGTTCGCGCTCGAGGTTGTGCTTGAAGACGTATTCGACCTCGCCGGGGAACGCCGAATCCGGCAGCCTGAGCACGTAGTCGCGCTGCACGAGCTCGGCGAGCAGGCGCTCGATGTCAGCAACGTCACTTTCGGCACCGAGGTTCCAGAAGTCGGGCGGCTCGCGATCCATGCGCGCGAGCGCCACGAGGCCGCCGAGCCAGAACACGCTGCCCATGGCTGCAGCATGCTCGAGCAGTCGCCGCTCCACGGGCGAGAGCACGGCGAGGCGCGCCGCCACCGCATCCTCCACCGTCAGTGGGAGCCGGGCCTGCGCCAGCCGATCGAGATCGACCCGCCAGACGGGCCGCCCGGCTTTCTCCCCGGCGTCGTGGAGCACGCCGGAGTCGTGGAAGATCCGCACCATGTGCTTTAGCAGGCCGGGGTTGCCACCCGCCATGCCGAGCCCGGCCTCGAGCAACCGCTCGGGCGGGCCGCCCTCGCACGGTGCCAGCAAGGCTTGCATGATGGCCCGGGCGTCGGCGCTCGGTACCGGGGAGAGCTCCACGAGGTCGTGTCGCGACCCCGCAGCCTGAGACCAGCGTTCGTGCCGGCTCAAGAGCTCCGGACGTGCGAGGCACAAAAAGAGGATTGGCCCCTTCGTCTCCTCGAGCAGGTAAACGAGAAGGTCGAGCGAATCTTCGTCGGCGTCGCCGAGGTTGTCGACGACCAGACACAGCGGTCCGCGCGCAGCGTCCGCCTCGAAGAAGCTTCGCAGCACCGCGCGGCGGATGAGGCGGGCCTGAACCGCGTCGTCGGTGACGGCGCGCGTGAACGGGCTCTCGGGGAAAGGGATCCCCATGAGGCCACCGAGGAAATACGCGACGTCCCCAACCCGCCGGTCGTCGTGGACCGCCGCGAGCTTGTCCCGCACGGCATCGACGCTCGGTCCCGAGCTCTGCCCCTCGCCGAGCGCAAAGCGCGAGCGCAACAAACTGTCGAAGAGCCCGTAAGTGAGCCCTTGGACCCGAGCCGCACCGCGGTAGACTCTGGGCGTTCGGCTCTCCGGCAGCACGCGCACGAGCTCCTCCGCGAGCCGGGTCTTGCCGATCCCGGCCGGGCCAACCAAGGTCGCCACCCGTGCTTCCCCGCGGGCAAGCACCGAATCGTAGATTTGCTTGAGGAGCGCGAGCTCGCCGTCCCGGCCGATCACGGGCGCACGGCCGAGCTCTGCGGCCGAGCTTGGAGGGGGTTCTTCGCTCAACGCGGGCGGGAGTGTCCCCCCAATCCTCGTCCCCCTCAAGGGGGACATCCGTGCTACGAAAAGGGTGCCGTGATGAGAAGGCGCCCTCGGGCGTCGAGCCGTGGGCTCCGGGCGCCCCACCCCGGGCACCGAGCCCAGAAAACCAGTCCCCGGGGCGTTCGAAATGCCCCTGGTTTGGTCTAGACTTTCCGTTCACGCGTGGCTCTCCCAGAAAGAACCCCGGCTCAGTCGACCAACGCCGAGAAGCGCTCGGTCGGTCGTGGGCTTTTTCGCAAGTGCGTCGGCTGCGGCGCCGTCTCCACCGTGGAGGAGATGGCCGCGGATTGGCACGTCTGCAGCGCGTGCGGCCACCATCACCCGATGTCGGTCGGCGAGTGGGTCCGGCTACTCCTCGATGACGAAGCGCTCGAGGTCTGGGACGACCACATCGCTCCCGAGGACCCCCTGAAGTTCGACGACGGAAAGCCATACCCCGAGCGCCTCGAGCGTGCTCGGCGCAGCACGGGCCTCACCGAAGCGGTTCAGACCGGCCAGGGCAGGATCGAAAGTCATCCCGTGGCCTTCGGCTGCTTCGCCTTCGGTTTCATGGGCGGCAGCATGGGCTCGGTCGTCGGGGAGCGAATCACGCGCCTGTTCGAGCGCGCGAGCCTCTCGCGGCTACCGGTCGTGCTCTTGCACTCCTCGGGGGGCGCGCGCATGCAGGAAGGCATTCTGAGCCTCATGCAGATGGCCAAGACGGTCGCCGCGCTGTCGCGTTTTCGTTCCACGCGAAAGCCCTACCTGAGCGTGTTGCTCCACCCGACCACGGGCGGCGTCGCCGCCAGCACGGCGCTGCTCGGCGACGTGAACATCGCGGAGCCGAACGCGCTCATCGGCTTCGCCGGGCCGCGCGTGATCGAGAGCACGCTGCGCACGACGCTTCCGGAAGGCTTCCAGAGCTCCGACTTCCTCGTCTCCCACGGCATGGTCGACTCCATCGTGCAGCGCACCGCGCTGAAATCGACACTCGGCGTCCTGCTCGGCCACCTCGGGGGTCGGACGCGATGAGCGATCTCGCCACGGCGCTGGGCCGGCTCTACCAGCTCATCCCGCAGGGTCAAAAGCTCGGGCTCGAGCGCATGCAGGCCGCTTGCCAGCGCTTCGGCAATCCGGAGGCGACGTTCGAGGCCGTGCACGTCGCGGGGACGAACGGCAAGGGCACCGTCGCCGCGTTTACGGCCTCGATGGGCAAGGCAGCGGGGCGGCGCGTCGGGCTCTACACCTCGCCGCACCTCGTGAAGTTCGCCGAGCGCATCCAGATTGACGGCGCGCCGATCGACGACGCCAATCTCGCGCGGCTACTCGTGCAGGTGCTGGACGCGGCGCCCGAGCTTACTTTCTTCGAGGTAGCGACGCTCACGGCCTTCGTGGCCTTTCGCGAGGCCAAGGTCGATCTCGGCGTGATCGAGGTCGGCCTCGGCGGGCGCTTGGACGCGACCAACGTCATCCCGCCTCCGCGCGTGGCCGCGGTGACCCGCATCGCCTACGATCACATGGTCGATCTTGGCGACACGCTCGGCAAGATCGCCGCCGAAAAGGCCGCGATCATCAAGCCGGGCTCCGCCGTCGTGCAGGGCAAGCTCCACCCCGAGGCGCGCGCCGTCGTCGAAGCGCGCGTAAAGGAGGTCGGCGCGCGCCTCGTGCCGCTCGGGCCGCCCGAACCGGTGCCCGGTGCCCCCCTCGCCTACCCCCGCACGGCGCTCGTCGGGTCGAACCTCGCCGTTGCCGTTACGATCGGACGCGAGCTCGGCATTTCGTCGGAGGAGCTCGCGCACGGCATCGAGCAAACCCAGTGGCCCGGGCGAAACGAGCTTTTGCATCGCAACGGCCAGGAGCTCACGCTGCTCGACTGCGCGCACAATCCGGACGGCGCGGTCGCGCTGTCTCATTCCCTGGACCCGAGCGTGCTCGGGGAAATCGAATCACGGCGCGAGATCGCGCTCGTCTTCGGCGCGCTGTCCACCAAGAACTGGCGCTCCATGCTGCGCCGACTCGAGCACGTCGCCGGCCATCGTGTTTACGTCGCGCCGCCCGTCGCACGCGCTGCCGATCCGCAACAGATGGCGAGTTTTCTGAGCGGTGAGGTCGTACCCGACGTGGGCGCCGCCCTCGAGCGAGCCCGGACGCTCGTCGGGCCGCGCGGCGTCGTGGTGGTCACAGGGTCGATCTTCCTCGTGGGCGCCGCGCGAGCGCTGTTGCTCAACCTGCCCGGCGATCCAGCAGTTCCCCTCTGACGATGGCCGAACGGCAGCTTTTCGGGACGGACGGCATCCGGGGTCGGGCGGGCGCGGAGCCGATGACCCCGGAGCTGGCGCTCAGGCTCGGCCGAGCCATCGGGTACGTGGCCCGGCGCGGGCGCTCGCACATTCCACGCATCGTCATCGGCAAGGACACGCGCCTCAGCGGCTACATGCTCGAGACGGCGATCGCAGCTGGCATCTGCGCCATGGGCGGCCGCGTCATGCTCACGGGCCCGATCCCGACGCCCGCCGTGGCCCACCTCACCCAGAGCATGCGTGCCGACGCCGGCGTCGTCATCAGCGCGAGCCACAACCCCTTCGCCGACAACGGCATCAAGCTGTTCGGACCGGACGGCTTCAAGCTCCCCGACGAGGAGGAAGCCGCCATCGAAGCGTTGATGTCCGATCCCAAGCTCGTGGGGCTCGGCTCGAGCGGCAGCGGCGTCGGACGCGCCGAGCGGCTCGACGACGCCTTCGGGCGCTATGTCGTTTACGCCAAGGGCACCTTCCCGCGCGAGCTCACGCTGCACGGCCTCAACATCGTCGTGGATGCGGCGCACGGCGCCGCCTACCGTGTCGCGCCTGCCGTGCTCGCCGAGCTCGGTGCGGAGGTCACGGCGATCGGCTGCCGGCCGAACGGGCTCAACATCAATCGCGCGTGCGGCGCGCTCCATCCGGCGCACGTGGCAGGCGAAGTGAAGAAGCGCAAAGCCCACCTCGGCGTGGCTCTCGACGGCGACGCCGACCGCGTGATCTTCGTGGACGAGCGGGGCGAAATCGTCGACGGAGATGCCGTCATGGCGCTCTGCGGCACGCGCATGCAGCGCGCCGGGCGACTCGCGAAGGGCGTCGTCGTCGCAACCGTAATGAGCAACATGGGGCTCGAGCGGGCGCTCGCAGCGGCGGGAGCGAAGCTACGGCGGACGGCCGTCGGGGATCGCTACGTCGTCGAAGAAATGCGCCGTGACGGCCTCACGTTCGGCGGCGAACAGTCGGGGCATCTGGTGTTCGCCGAGCACGCCACCACGGGCGACGGCATCGTCGCGGCGCTGCAGGTGCTCGCCATCATGCTTCGTGAGGCGCGCCCGCTCAGCGAGCTCGCGCGCTCGATGGAGCGCGTGCCGCAGGTGCTCGAGAGCGTGAAGCTCGCGGCGCGCCGCCCCCTCGCGGAGATGGCGGAGCTCACGCGTCGCATCGCCGACGCCGAGGCCAAGCTCGGCGACGGTGGACGCGTGCTCGTGCGCTGGAGCGGCACGGAGCCCAAGCTCCGCCTGATGCTCGAAGGCCCCGACCCCGATGTGCTCAAAGCGATGGTCGAGGAAATGGCCGAGGCCGCCCGCCGCGACGTGGCTTCCGTGGCGGGCTGAAGCCTCCGCCCGGGGAGCACAAAAAGCCGACGGCCCGCTCCGGCGCCGAGCGCCGAAACGGGCCGTACGACCGCTGTGGGGCTCAGCCGGCGCTGGCGGAGGCGCTCGCCGAAGCGCTCGCCTTCACCGACACGTCGATCGAAACCGCCGCCTTCGCCTGGGCGTCAATCGACGCGGCGAAGCAGGCGCCGACCTTGAGCGCCGCGTCACCACCCGAGGTGATCGCTGCTTTGCCGCCCTCGAGGCCGGCCTTCACGCTGCCGACCACGCCCTCGAGCTTGCCCTTCATGCCCATCGAGACCTTGAGGATGGCGGGCAGGTCCTTGGTGAGTGCGGCCTTGAGCTTGGCAGCCGCCTGAGCGTCCGCCGAACCTTCGACCTTGGCCATGACCGAAGCCGGGGTGCACTCGAGCTTCGCGTTCACCTCGGCGTTGCAGTTCGCCTTGCACTCGGCGCTCATCTCCGGCGGCTTGACCTCGCCGCTGCACTTCGGCGCCTTCATCTCGACGTTGCACTTGCCGGAGCACTCGCCCTTGCACTCGCCCTTGGCCTGGACCGTGCAGCTGGCACTGCAGGTGCCCTTGCAGGTACCGCTGCAGCTCGCGGTGGCCTTGCCCTTGCACTTACCGTCGCAGGTGCCGGCGCACTTGCCCTTGGTGTCCTTGCCGTCGCACTTGCCTTCGCAGGTGCCGTCACACTTGCCGGAGATGTCACCGGAGCACTCACCGGTGCAGCTGCCGCTGCAGCTTCCCTCGCACTTGGCGCCGGCCTGAACGGCACACTCGCCCTCGCACTTGCCGGAGCACTCGCCGCTGATCTTGCCACCCTCGCACTCCACCTTCGCGGAGCCGGGTTTCACGGTTGCGTCGCACTTTCCAGCGCATTCGGCCATGGCGTTCATGGATGCCGAACAGCGCGGCGGCTTGATCTCGACCTTGAGGCTGCCCTTGGCCTTCGCCTTGAGATCGCCGACGAACTTCGAGGCAGCCATGCAAGCGGCTTCCGCCTTCTTGCCCGGGCCGTCTTCCTTCGGAGCGAGGTCGGCGTCGGTGGCGCCGAGATCCTTTGCCAGGTTGCCGCACGCCATCGCGACCTCGGCCTCGAGATCCGCGGCGATGCCCTGCAGCGTGGCGCCTGCCGAGAGCGCAGCCTTGACCTTGCCTTCGAGCTCACCTTCTAGGCCGAAGTTTGCCGACATAACGGCCTCGGCGTCAGCGATGTTGGCGGGGCAACCTCCTGGCAGCGCACCGCCACCCGGAAGGTTGTCGGCACCCGGAATGGCGGGACCTCCCCCGGCGCCTTTCTTGCCGCAGTCCATCAACAACGGCGACGCGAGAAGCATCGCTGCAATGACGGCTCCACCAACTCTCTGACCACGATTGGGACGCATGTTGAATCCTCCTCCGTGCCGCCCCAATTGGGTTAGGCAGCTCGGTTGAGGGGGCAACCTACTCGGCAGAGCGGCACTTGTGAATCGAAGCGATGAAAAGTCAGTTAAATCCAGTAGTTGAAAGCCGGCGTCTCGCTTTGAGCCCGGTTTTTCGGGTGCCGGGCAGCCGAAATCAGCCTCGGCTCGCCGGGCCCGTGCGCGAGGGTGACGCGAACGGCAGCTCGATCTGCGCAGAACCGTCGCCCTGCTTTTTGGGCTTGTGACCCGCACGCGCGAGGATTTCGTGCTCGCGTCGCGCGTCCGCCTCGATCACCTCGGGATTGTCGAGCGCAAAGGCGAGCGCGTCGAGCACCTTGGCTGCACCGAGCTGCGGGTAGCGCTTGAGAATGCGCTCCACGCTGGCACCACTTTCGAAGAAGCTGAACAGGCGGCGCACGGGGACGCGCGAGCCGACGACGTAGGGGCTGCCGCCGAGCACGCTCTGCTCGACCCGCACGTGCGGGTGAGGAACGAGCACGACGGGCAGTGTCACGTGAGACGCTCCAGGACGCGCGCCGCGATGGCTTCGCCCGTGAGCCCGAACTCGACGGCCAGACGTTCCCAGGGGGCGGAAGCGCCAAAGCGATCGACACCGATGTTCAGACCCGAGGGCCCCGTCAGCGCCGCAAACCCCATGGTTCGCCCGGCTTCCACCGAAACGAGCAGTGGCCCCGACGGCAGCATCGCCGCGCGCTTTTCGGGCGGCATGCGCTCGAACGCCTGAACGCAGGGCGCGCTCACGATCCGCACACGCCGCCCCTTTTCTTCGAGCAGCTTCTTCGCGGCGACGGCAGCCGATACCTCGCTCCCCGTCGCGATCATGACGACCTCGGGTTTGTCGGCGTCCGAAAGGACGTACGCCCCGTCGAGCATGCGCGCCGTGTCGAAGCCGTCGGGGCGCTCGAGCGCGGGCAACTTGTGGCGGCTCAGCGCGATGAGCGTGGGGCCGTGCCGGCGCGTGAGTGCGTACGTCCACGCGGCGGCACACTCGAGCGCGTCCGCTGGGCGGACCACGTCGAGGTTCGGGATCAGCCGTAGCGAGGCGAGCTGCTCGACGGGCTGATGAGTGGGGCCGTCCTCGCCGAGGAACACGGAGTCGTGCGTGAAGACGTAAATGACCTGCTGCTCCATCAGCGCGGACAGGCGGATCGACGGGCGGCAGTAGTCGGTGAAGATGAGGAAGCTCGAGCCGAACGGGACGAACAGGCCCGAGAGCGCGAGGCCATTCAGGATGGCTGCCATGCCGTGCTCCCGGATGCCGAAATTGAAATTTCGGCCGGCGAACTCGCCGCGCTTGATGTCGGGGGAGCCCTTGATGGTCGTTTTGGTGGACTCCGCGAGGTCGGCGGCCCCGCCGACGAGGGCGGGCACGAGCGCCGCGGCCTTCTGCTCGACGGCGGCGCCGGAGCTGCGCGTGGCGTCGGGCTTGAGTGTCCGGGCGACCGCGAGCAGCTCCGCATACAGGTTGTCGGGCACCGCGCGCGTCGTGAGCTTCTGGTACAGGGCGGCGCGCTCACCCGTGAGCCCACGCGCGAGCTTCTCCCACGCCTCGCGGAGCGGACGATTTTCGGCGGCGCGCTTCGCGAAGAGCGCACGAGCTTCCGGTGCGACGAAGAATTGCTCGAGCGGCCAGCCGCAAGCGCGCTTGGCGCCGTCGATCTCCTCGCGGCCGAGCGGAGCACCGTGCGCCTTGCTCGTGCCGGCCTTCGTGGGCGCTCCGATGCCGATGATCGTGCGCGCGAGGATCAGCGACGGCGAGCCGCGGTGCGCGACGGCCGCATCGAGGGCCTTTCTAACCTGGTCGGGCGCATGTCCGTCGACGCGCTGGACGGACCAGCCGTAGGCCTCGTAACGCTTCGCGACGTCCTCGCTGAAGGAGAGGTCCGTGCTGCCGTCGATCGTGATCTTGTTGTCGTCGTAGACGACGACGAGATTGTTGACCCCGAGGTGGCCCGCGATGCTCGAGGCCTCGCCCGAAACGCCCTCCATGAGGTCGCCGTCCGAAGCCAGAGCGAACACGCGATAGTCGAAGACCTCGGAACCGGGCTGGTTCAGCCTGGCGCCGGCCAGCTTGCTGGCGAGCGCGAACCCGACGGCGTTGCCGACGCCCTGTCCGAGCGGGCCCGTCGTGGTTTCGACGCCGGGCGTTAGGCCGTGCTCGGGGTGTCCCGGCGTCTTCGAGCCCCATTGCCGGAAGGCCTGCAGCTCGGAGAGTGGGAGGTCGTACCCGGCGAGATGCAACACCGAGTAGAGCAGCATCGACGCGTGCCCGCAGGAGAGCACGAAACGATCACGGTTGGGCCAATCGGGCGTGGTCGGGTCGTAGCGGAGGTACCGCGTGAAAATGTTGACGGTGATGCCCGCGAGCGCCATCGGCGTCCCGGGGTGCCCCGCGCCCGCCTTCTCGACGGCGTCCGCCGACAGAAATTGAATCGTGTGCACCGCCTTTTCGAAGTCGTCCATCGCGTTCTCCAGGATCGGCAAGGCAATACATCCGGTGCTGGCTAGCGTCCACCCGCGATGGCTTGCCGATGCTCGTCGAAGGTCCGGCTGAAGCGGTGTCGTCCACCCCCAGCAGCAACGAAGTAGAGGTAGTCGGTGGTCGCGGGCGCGAGCACGGCCGAAAGCGCGCTCTCGCCCGGATTCGCGATGGGGCCGGGCGGCAGGCCCGCGTGGCGGTACGTGTTGTAGGGGTTTTGCGCGTCACGCAACATCGCGGGCAGGATGGGGCCGCGAAAGGCTGCACAGCTCGGCGCGCGCTCGGGCGAAACCAGGCACCCGTAGGCGGCGGTCGGGTCGGACTGCAGCGAGCGCAGCGGGCGAAAGGTCGGATCGTGGAGGCGGTTGAAAAACACGCTCGCAATCACGGGATCTTCCCGCGAGTCGCCCGACTCGCGCTCGACGATCGACGCCAAAGTCAGAATTTCGTGCTCGCCGAAGCCGTCACGGCGCGCGAGCTCGGAAAGCGCGCCGGGGTGTGCCGCGCTGACGCGAGCGAGTCGCCGGCGCGTCTCCGAGACCAGCTGGCGGACGACGCCTTTCGGATCGGCATCCACGGGCAGGTAGTAGGTCGCCGGAAAGAGATAGCCCTCGGCGCTCGGGCCGCGGATGCCGAGCTCGGCGCACAGGGCCGGGTCGTTGACGGCAGCGCGGAATGCGTCGGCGTCGCATACGTCGAGGTCGGACAGGCGTGCCGCGATCTGCAGGTGCTGAAAGCCTTCGGGCAGGGTCACCCGCCGCGTGCCGCGCGACGGCGACCGGCTCAGGCGCTGCGCGAGCTCGCGCGGTCCGAGATCGTCGCGCAGGACGTGGCGCCCCGGCGCCGGGCCCACCGTGAAGAGCTCGAAATAGAGCGAGAACGGAAACGCGCGCCTGAGGACCCCGTGCGCCACGAGGTCAGCGGCGAGCGTCGAGGCCGTGGCGAAGGCTGGCACCTCGATGACGACGCGCCGGCCCGGGCCCGGGCCGCTGTCGCGCGCCCAGGCCACGAACCCAAAGAGCGCGCCGAGCAGCACGGCGCCCGCGGCGACCAGCCACAGCCAGGTGCGGCGACCCGCCTTGGGACGCCCCGGGCGCGTTGACGGTGTGGAGCGCGCGGACGGTGTGGAGCGCGCGGACGGCGTGGAGCGCCCGCGCGCGCGCTTTCCGCCGCGCTGCCGCCCGCGCTTTCGCCGAGCGGGCGCGTTCACTCGACCTTGCCACGCCGGGCGTCTAGCCAGCACTGGAGCACGACCGCCGCCGCCGCGCTGTCGATGCGTTCTCTCGCTTCCCGGTCGGAGAGCCCCTGATACGAAAGCTTGGTCCTCGCCTCGCGCGTCGAGAGCCACTCGTCGAAAAGCTCCACGCGGGCTCCCGTCCTCGCCCCGAGGTCGCGCGCGAACTTGCGAGCACGGCGCGCCGACGGCCCCTCCCGGCCGGCCAGCGAGCGGGGCAGGCCGACGACGAACGTCCCGATTTGCTCCTCCCGGGCGAGCGCCGCGAGCGCCTCGACGGCCCGCCGAGGGTCCCGTCCGTCCACGTGGGCGCGCGGGTGGGCAAACAGTCCCAGTTCGTCCGCAACCGCCACGCCGACACGCACCCGGCCGACATCGACGCCCGCAGCTCGCACGGCCGATGTGGATAGCACCTTCTCGGGAGAGCTGCTAACAGCGGGGCCCGGCTTTTGACCCTCGACCCATGAACCTTCGCGCCGTCAAGGGGATGAACGACATCCTCCCCGACGAGATCGGGCGCTGGCACCTCCTCGAAGGAGTGCTCCGCCGCGAGCTCGAGCTCGCGGGCTTCCGAGAGATCCGCACGCCCGTCCTCGAGCCCTTGGAGCTCTTCGTGCGCTCCATCGGCGAGGCGACCGAGATCGTCGAGAAGCAGATGTTCGTGCTCGAGCGCAGTGGCGAGTCCCTGGCGCTCCGGCCCGAAGGGACCGCCGGCGTCGCGCGCGCCTACGTTTCGAGCTCCGGGCACGCGAAGGAGCCCGTGAGCCGCCTCTACTATCTCGGTCCGATGTTTCGCGCCGAGCAGCCCCAGCGCGGACGTTACCGTCAGTTTTACCAAGCCGGGGCCGAGATCTTCGGCGATCCCGGACCCGGCTGCGACGCCGAGCTCATCGACATGCTCGTCGGTGTCCTCGAAAAGCTCGGTGTCGGAGACGTGAAAGTCCTGGTGAATTCCCTGGGCGGGCCGGAGACGAGAAAGCGCTACCGTGGCGCCCTCGCGGCCTACCTCGAGCCCAAGGCCGACGAGCTCAGCGAGCATGCTCGCCGGCGGCTCGCCGACAACCCCCTGCGCATCCTGGATTCGAAGAACCCGAAGGACCAGGAAGCCGTCCGCGGCGCGCCGTCGATCCTCGAGCTGCTAGAAGGCGACGACCGCGCGCACTTCGAGGGGCTCGTCCGCTCGCTCGAGGCGCTGGGGACACCGTACGAGCTCACGCCGGGTCTCGTGCGGGGACTGGACTACTACACGCGCACGCTATTCGAGATCCAGGGGCTGTCGCCCGCGCTCGGCTCGCAAAATGCGCTGCTTGGCGGTGGTCGCTACGACGGCATGGTGCGTGAGCTCGGCGGCCCCGAGGTGCCGGCCATCGGCTTCGCGATGGGGCTCGAGCGCATGCTCTTTGCCATGCCCGCGTCGGACGAGGGCCCGCGCACGGCTTGCTTCATCGCGCCGCTCGGCGAGCGAGCGGCCGAGGCGTCGCTCCTGCTCGCCCGTGAGCTCCGCGCCGCGGGGATCCCGGCCGAGGCGGACACGCGCGGCGGGTCGCTGAAGAGCCTGCTCCGCCGCGCCGACGCGCTCGGGGCCCGGCTCTGCCTCGTGCTCGGTGACACGGAGCTCGAGCGCGGCGTCGTGGCCGTGAAGGATCTCCGCGCGCGCTCGCAGACGGAGGTTCTGCGCGGCGAAGTGGTTAAAAAGGCGAGCGAGCTCATCGCGACGGCGCCGCCCGCCGCGGAGGCTGCTCTGTGAGCGGGCGGCGCCGGCTGCTCTCCGGGGCGATCTTCGGCGTGCTCGTGGCGTCGAGCAGCGCGGCCTTCGCCCAGGACGGCATGGGCGGCGGGCTGATGCCGGGCTTCGGCTCGGGCGCCCCGGAGCCGCAGCAGCAGAAGAAGCCCAAGAAGGATCCGAACGAGCCGGAGACGCACGCTGCACCCGGTGCCGAGGAGACGGTCGTCGCTCCCGGCGGCGAGCCGACGCTCCCCGACGAGCCCCTCACCGTCCAGCGCCGCACGCTCGGCCGCATCGGCAGCGACCTTCGCCCCGAGTGGCAAGAGCAGGGCCGAGGTCAGAAGACGACCTACGGCTTCTACGGCCCGTACTACACGGAACAGAGCGGGAGCTACTCCTTCCGGCTCGCCTTTCCGGTGTGGGCGGAGCGCAAGCAGCCTTCCCGCACCGACCCCGCGGTCGTCGACCGAGCCTCGCTTTTCGGCGGGCTCTACTACAACCGTCGCAGCGCCGAGGTCTCCGACGACGTGCTGTTCCCGCTCTTTTGGAACCTGGTCGACGAGCGCGCGAAGAGTCGCACGACGATCGTCGGACCCGTCGTCAATCGTGTTGCCCCCGGGGAGCGCGACAACTGGGTCGCGCCGCTCTACTTCGGCGGCAAGCGCAAGCACGGCGGCTACACCATCATCCCGCCGCTCCTCACCTACACCTCCACCAATGGGCGGGGCGGCTTCAACCTCGTCGGCCCCGTGTTCTGCTCGTGGACGGGCGGCAGCGAGTGCGACACGCGGACGGCGCAGAACCTCGATTTCGGCGTCGCGCCCTTCTACTTCTACGGCCAGAACGCCGAATCGAAATACGAAACGATCCCGCCCCTGCTCCACTACTACCACTACAACGATCGCGACCTCTCGTGGGTCAACGTGTGGGGGCCGTACTACCGGGAGCACACGCAGAAGCGGGAGATGTTCCACATTCTGCCGCTCTACTATTCGATCTGGGGGAAGGACGAGCGCCACACGACGCTGCTCCCGTTCTTCCACTACGGGCACAAGGGCAAGGAGTCGTTGTTCGTCAACCCCTTGTTCCTCACGGCCACGGGCGAGCACGACGAGAGCACGTTCGTCACCTGGGGCTACGCTCGCTATCGCGGTCGCACCGAGCTCGACATGGTGACGCCCCTTTTCTGGCATTACCGCGACCCGGACATCGATCTGACGCAAAACCTGCTCTTCCCCTTCTATTTTTCACGCACGAGCCCGCGCGAGTCCACCCACGCGCTGTTTCCCTTCTTCGCGCGATCCACGCGCTACGGTGTCAGCGACACCACGTTCATCACGCCATTTTTCCAGCACACCCACGGCGTTCGCGGCTGGTCGACGAACCTTCATCCGATCATCTACGTCGGGCGTGACGCGACGAGCACGCACACGGTCGTTGCGCCGTTCTTCTGGGACTTCGCGGATTCGAAGTCGCGCGCCACCGTGGCGTTCCCGTTGTTCTGGCGCTTCTCGAGCGAGAAGGAAACGTCCCAGCTCGTCGGCAACGTGTATTACCACGAGAGCCGTCTCTCGACGGGCACGGACTGGGAGGTCCACATCTTCCCCGCCTTCAGCTACGGCGAGACCCCGAACGGGCACTGGTGGAACGTCCTTTACGGCCTCGCGGGCTACACCAAGCGCGGCAGCAGCGTGAAGGTGCGCACGCTCTGGATTCCGATTACGGTTAGCGGCACGGAAGAATGACGAAGGACCGCGTCCGGGTCGGCGTGCTCGGCGGCTCCGGGTTCGCCGGAGCGGAGCTCGTGCGGCGGCTCATCGGGCATCCCCACGTGAAGCTCGTACGGGTGTGCGCCGCGGATCACGTCGGCGAGCCCATCGGTTCGGCCTTGCCGCACCTCGAAGGCCTGACGGATCTCGCGTTCGAGAATCCGCCGCCCGAGCGCGCGGTCGCCGATCTCGACGTCGTGCTGATGGGCTTGCCGCACGGCGCGAGCATCGAAGTCGTCGACCAGGTGATCGACCGCAACGTGAAGGTGATCGACATGTCCGGCGCGTTCCGTCTGAAGGATCTCGCCGCCTACGAGCGCTTTTACGGCGGGCCCCACGCGCGACCCGAGCTCCTGGGGCGCTTCGTTTACGGCTTGCCCGAGCTAAACCGCGACGCCATCCGCACCGCGCGCTTCGTGTCGTCGCCCGGCTGCTTCGCAACCAGCATCGAGCTGATGCTCCTGCCGTTCGCCAAGGCCGGCTGGCTGTCGGGGGACGTGCAGGTCGTCGGCATCACGGGCTCGAGCGGCGCCGGCGTGACGCCCACGGCCACGACGCATCACCCGACGCGTTCGGTGAACCTCCGGACGTACCGGCCGCTCTCGCACCAACACGCGCCCGAGATTGAGGCAGCGCTCAGAAGCGCCGGTGCCAAGGACCTCGCGTTGTTCTTCGTCCCCGTCTCCGCGCCGCTCGCGCGCGGTATCTTCGCGACGGCCTTCTTCCGTGCGCCTGCCGCCGTCAGCGAGGCCGACCTCGCGGCCGTGCAAGGGCGCGCCTACGCGTCGGAGCCCTTCGTTCGCGTGCCGGCGCGCCGGCTGCCCGAGGTCGTCGCCGTGTCGGGCTCGAATTACGCCGAAGTGGGCGCGCTGATCGGCCCCGAGGGCGATGGCTCCCGGCTCGTGACGACGTTCGCGGCCGTTGACAACCTCGTCAAGGGTGGCGCTGGGCAGGCCATCCAGAACCTCAATCTGATGCTCGGCGTGCCGGAGACGACGGCGCTCGAAGATCCTGGCGGCTACCCGTAGCGGCGCGACCGAGCCTGCTCGCGCTGGTCGGCCCCTCTGCCGCACCTATCCGACCTGGGCCCTCCCCGGCTCATTCGTAAAACCAGATGTCGTTGACCCAGAAGTCGAACACGGTGCTTTGCACGACGCCGAACTCCACGGCGTAGAGCTTGGAGGTGTCGAGCGCGTCGGGGCGTAGGCCGAAGTCGCGCTGGCCGAGCCGCTCGAACGGCAGCTCATAGAGCCGCCACTCGGTGTCGAGGGGCAGGACGGTCGTGCCGAAGCCGTTGTAGCAGCCGTCGGTGGCCTCCGGGCTCGGGTTGCAGACGCCGCCCTCCGGGTAGGTGTTGGTGTCCTGGAACTGCACGCGGAGGGGGCTCGTGTTGCTCTCGCCCACGCGACCCCAGAATCTGACGCCGCGAAACGCGGAGGCATCGATGGGCGCGAGGTCGTCGCCTTCGAAACCGAAGCTCGCGCTCAACGAGGCGCCCCACGCGGTGAAGCCCTCGCCGGTGATGCGCATGGCGTACTTGCTGCCACAGCGCCCCCCGAGGATGCGCTCCGGCGAGACGGCCTGGTCGCCCGGCGGCGTCGTCGTGCCGGCGGTCATGTCGGTCGTGAGCCACCAGGTGCCCTGGTGACCCGAGACGGGCGCGATTCTGGCTGTCCGCGTCCTCGAAATCGTCGATGAGCAGGGTGGGATTGATCGGGCCCACGAGGGTGTCGGTGCAGTGCTCGGTGTCGGTGGCGACCTCGGGCAGAGGGGCCGCGGAGTCGCCCGAGCAGCCGAGCAAGGCGAGCGAGGCGACGAACAGCGGGGCGATGAGGAGCGGGCGTTGCAGCATGGCGGCGAGACCTGGGTCGCTTCGTGGTTTCAGGCGAGGCCAACGAGCGGGCCGTTGCACCACTCCGGGCGGCCGAAGGTGGTATCGGGCAGCCCGAACAGCCCGAGAATCGAGACCAGAAGATCGTTGTGAGGGACGTCTCCAGCGTACTCGAGGTAGCGCCCCGTCGTGAGGGCCCCCGCAGCGCTGCCGGCGAGCACGTAGGGAGCGTCGTCGCGGCTGTGCGTGTTGCCCTTGCCGAGCTCGTTGCACCAGAAAAGGAGGCACTGATTGAAGAGCGTCCCGTCGCCCTCCGGGTAGCTCTTGAGCTTCGTGACGAGATCGGCGAAGCGTTCGGCGTACCAGCGGTTGATGCGAAGGAGCTTGTCCTGTGCAGCGGCGTCGCTGTCGGGGAGGTGGGAGAGCGCGTGGTGGCTGTCGTCGATGCCGAGCCAGGTGAAGCGTACCTGCGACACCGAGCGCGACCATTGGAGCGACGCAACCCTGGTTTGGCCGCAGGCGAGCGCGAGCACCAGAAGATTGGTCTGTAGCGCGCCGACCTCGGGGAACGCGTCGTTGCCCGACGAAGAGGCCTCGGGACGCGGCGGCAGCGTGCAATCCCCTGCGCTTTCGGCCTGGCTCCGCAAGCGCGCCTCAACCTCGCGCAGGTACGTGAGGTGCGCGTCGAGCCGCTGGCGATCCGCGGCGCTCACCTCGCTCGAAAGCGCGGAAAGCTCGTCTTTCACGTAGTCGAGGATCGACTGCCTGCGAGCGCTTCGTCGCGCGCGCTCGGCCGGGTCGAGCAGCTGAGGGCCGAAGACGTTGTCGAAGAGCCGGCCGGGGTCTTCGCGCGGAGCGAGCGGCTGGTTCTTCGCGCGGTAGCACATGCGCCCCCAGTTGTCGGCGGCGCCCACCTGCACGCCGATCTCGAGGGAGCGGAACGTGGAGGCGCGCCCGATCACGTCGGCCAGTCGCTGGTTGACCGAAGGTCCTTCCGCCCAGCCCGTGGGCGGCGCGCCCACGCCCGCGAACGGCCCGTGCAGGAGCCCGCCTCCGGTGAGCATGCCGCTGATGCCGTTCTGATGCCCGTCGCCGCCCCCACCTTGCTGGTCGACGCCCGACACGATGACGAGATCGCTCCGGTGAGGCTCGAGCGGCGCGAGAATGGGCGACAGCGTAAAGTCGGTCTCGCTGCCGGTCGGCCGCCACTGCTCGCGGATCGTGCCGTTCGGCGAGAACATCGCGACGAACCGCGCGCTCGATGCCGCCTGAGCGTGGGCCGGGCGCCCGGCGAGGGTTTCGAGCCAGGGCAGGCCGATGCTGGCGCCGAGGGCGGCCTTGAGCAGGTTGCGGCGTGTCGTCATGGCTCGGGCTCGGGCTCCGGTGCAGGCGCGGGGGTCAGGAAAGGTGCCGTTTGCGTGATGGCCACCAAAAGCTCGCGGAGGTTCTCGTGGCTGGCGGCGAAAGCCTGCCCCAGCGCGTCGAGCGTGCAGGCGTCCGCGTCGGTGTCGCCCCGCCCCACGGCGTAGCGAAACCACTGCTTGACGACGCAAGCTCGTACCTCGGCGCTTTGGGAAAGACGCTGACCGAGCTCGAGCACACCGTTGACCTCGCCGCTCACGTCGGTATCGGCGAGGTAGCCCGTCGCGTCCACTGGCTGGTCCGCCTCCGTTTCCCGGTACTGGCCGATGGCGTCGTAGTGCTCGAAGATGAGCCCCACCGGATCGAGCAGCTCGTGACACCCGGCGCAGGCCGGATCGGAACGATGCTGCTCGAAGCGCTCGCGTGTGGTCTTCCTCGGGTCGAGGCGCGGGGGCGAGACGACGAGGTCGGGCGGCGGCGGCTCGGGGATCTGGCAGAAAAACTGCTCCCTGATGAATTTGCCGCGGTGGATGGGATCGGTCTGGTTGGCCTTCGCCTGCACGCTCAGGATCGAGCCCTGCGTGAGCAAGCCGGCGCGCGGCACGCCGCGCCCGAAGCTTTTCTTCTCGAGCTCGCGCTGATCGGGATCGCCGATGGGCAAGCCGTAAAAGTCGGAGAGCAGCGCGTTCGCGAACGTGTAGGGCGCCGTGAGCAGCGTTTGAAGGCGCGCGTCATCCTCCCAGAGGACGGCGTCGAGGAAGCGCCTCGTTTCGTTCTCGAGATCGGAGCGTAGCGTTTCGTTCCAGATCCGAAAGAGCTGGTTGTCCTTCTCGACCTCGGCAAAATCCGAGAGCTTGAGCCATTGTAGGTAAAAATGCAGCGCCCCGCGGCGCGCGCGCTCGTCGGCGAGCATGCGGCGTGCTTCGCGCTCGACGTCGGAGGCCGACGCGAGCCGCCCCGCGTCGGCGGCCTCGAGTAGCGCGTCGTCCGGCACGGACGCCCAGAGCAACAGCGAAAGCCGCGACGAAAGGACCCAGGGCGAGGCGAGCGTGCTCGCTACTTCACCCGCGGGGGCGCGCTCGATGCGGTACAAGAAGCGCGGATTTTGCAGCAGCGCGGCGACGGCCTGCCCCGCACCCTCGGCGAAGCCGCTCTCGGAGAAGTCGCCCTCGAAGAATGCGAGCAGCCGCTCGACGTTGGCGTCCGAGAGATTTCGCCGTTCGAGGCGCCGGCCGAGGGTCGAAACGAGCCGGCGAGCGCAGCTCTCGCTGTCGTCGTCGCACCCGGCGAGCGCGTGGACGCGCGCCGGATCGGCCGCAAGCGTGTCGGCGACGAGCGTGGCGCCCTTGAGGTACCCCTCGACGTGGAGGTCCGTGAGGCCGAGCGTCGTCGCCTGATCGTCGAAACCGAGCCCCACTTCGTCGCGCGGGAACAGGATGGCTTCGTCGAGATCGACGCCGAGCGTGTCGCTGACGGCGTTCGTGTACTCGAAACGCGTGAGGCGCCGCATTGGCGTCGGATCGAGGGGCGCTCCGGGACACGAGAGGTCCTCGGGCGCGGCGAGGGTGGGCCGGTCGGAGCCCGCATCGGACGACGCACAGCCGGCGGCGAGCCCGCCGACCAAGAAGGCCAACCCCAGCGCGCGTCCTCGACCGGCCGTCATCCCTTCCCCTTCATGGCCGGCTCCACCCGCCCCGATCGCTACATTCGGCAGGCATCGCAACGAAGAAGCTACCACCCCTCCCCCACCCCCGCACCTACTCGCGGATGACGACGGTGGTGCCCTCACCCATCTCACTGCTCACGTTGATCCCGTGCCAGCCCTCGGGCACCGGCGGATCGGTGAAGCGAAATACGATTCGAGCGTCAATCGGCGACAAATTCACGCAACCGTGGCTGCGTGGGATGCCGAACACGTCGTGCCAGTAGGCGCCGTGGATGGCGTACCCGGAGGCAAAGTACTGGATCCAGGGGACGTCCCGAAGCTCGAAGCCGGACGCACCGCGGCGCACGGTGATGCCGTACTCGGGGTCGCGGCCCTTGTCGATGTTGGCGAGGCGTCGGCGGTCCTCTTCGTTCAACGTCTCGCCGTGCTCACGCGCGCGGAGCAGGCGCTCGATGGTCGCCTTCGAGGACTCGGAGTGGGCAACGCTGCGGGTGCGCGTGCCGCCCGCGACGCTCGAGTTCTCGTCGGAGTCCATCGCGGCGGCAATGTGCTTGCTCTGCAGCGTGAAGGTCCCGCGCGGCGTCGACAGCGTCGTCTTGGGGTCGCCGAGGCGATCGCGACCCGTCGAAACGAGAGTAGCGTAGAGCGGGCGCTTGCCTTCGTAGAGAACCAGCGTTTGCTGGGTGATACAGATGTCGATCCACTTCTTACCGGCGTCGGCGACCTCGGGCATTTCGGCCGGTGGCGCCACGATGGCGAGGTCCTTCGCACGCAGCCACGCCGTCGGGTCCTTGGAGGTCTGGTAGAAGCGCTCGCCTGCCTGGATGCGAGCCTTGCCCGTGAGCGGAACGATCACGCGGCGGGGCAGCTCTACGTCGGGGCTGGCTTCGTCGCCGTCCTTCGCGAGCCGGTAGCTCCTGGCGTCGCTCGGAACCACCCAGGCAAAGGGCATGGGCAGCTTGTCGCTCAGCTCGATGCCGTGAAAAGGGCTGCCCGTGTCGGGCTTCACCTTCGTGGTGGGGACGAGCCGGAGATCGACGGTCACCGCGAAACGGCGTCGCAGACCCTCGCTCTCCGTTTCGAAAGCGCCGACGAGCGAAAGGCCCGTCTTGCGGCGCACGCGGTCCGCGAAGATCGCCGTTTCCGGCACCTCGAAACCCGAAACGTTCGGGATCTGGCGACCCCCGACGAGCCAGAATGGGATCGGATCGTTGGGGCCCTGGCCGCCGAGGCGCTCGTTGTCGCTCCGCTCCGTCGAAAGCCGGAAGCCGGGCGGCGGCTTCAGCCCTGGCGTGGCGTAGCCGCGTTCGTCGAGCGGCACGTCGTTCGCGCCGAGAACCACGGTCTGCACCTCGGCCCGGTGCTCGGCGAACCACGCCATGTGCTCCTCGAGCTTGAACTCGCTCTTCTCCTGCTCGGCCCGGGTCGGGATGCGAAGGTATTGGGGCGCCGTGGCGCGGACGAAGCCGTACGCATACGGCAGGGGTCTGTCGAGATCGGGGCGGCGGCTCGCAGCACGCACGAGGGGCGCATCGAGCTTGGTCGTCGCCTCCTCGGTACAGACGTACCCGATCGGGTAGACGTGGTAAAATTGTGCTTTGCAGCCCTTGCCGGGCACCGGCTCCGGATCACGGCGGATGATGCCGCCGAGGCGCACGTAGCCGAGGCGGCGCGAGTCGGTATCGGGGAGCTTGTACACGGTGGTCGCGATCACCGTGGCAGCAAGCCTCGGTGCGTCCGTGGGCGCCTTCGTGTCGAGCTCGCCGTGATCGACCGGCGCTGGCGCGTGACCGACGGGGACTGCCACCGACGCCGACGCCGACGCTGCCGCGTGACCCTGCGCCTCGCGGCGGCAGCCCGCCGTCGCGGCGGCGAGCACGACGAGAAAGCGAGCGGCGCTCTCAGGGCTCACGGGCGTCTCCTCGTTCGCCGTCAGCTGCCGTCGCCTCGTCCGTGAGCTCGACACCACGCGCGCCCTCGGGGAGCGGCGGGAGCGAGCGGGGGTCGACATCGGGGGCAACCCAATAGACCTCCGGCACCGGGTAGTACGTGCTCGAGTAGCGCCGGGCGTGACGGGTCCCGTCCGTGGCGGTCACGAGCAGCGTGCTCTTGCCCTCGTAGCCCTCGTGGCCATCCTGGCGCTTGTCAACGGTGCCGGAAGAGAGCTCCGACTTCACGACCACGCGGCGGGCGAAGGGGTCACGCCGCTCGACGGCGAACGAATGCCGGACGGGGCCAATCTCGAAGCCGAGGAGCTCGACGTGCAACGTGCGGCTGTCGGGGACGAAAGCGTGGATGATCACGGGCGCGGCATAGGGGTTTCTGAGCCGAAGATCCACCTCCGGGTAGATGACGGTGGCGTCGAGCCCGAGCGGAGCGTAGCCGCTCGGGCGGCTGTGGCTGCGGCGGGTCACGATTTCGAGCCCTCCGAGCATCGACGCCGCGAAGAGCGTGCTCGCCACCTGGCACACGCCCCCGCCCAGGCCCTGCTCGAGCTCGTCGGCGACGATCACCGGGGCGTTCTTGAAGCCTCGCTCCGCCGTGCGGGGACCCACGACGCGGTTGAAGCTCAGGACCTCGCCCGGGCCCAGCACGACGCCGTTCAGATAAGCGGCGGCCCGGCGGATGTTCGGCACGCGCGAGCGCGACTTCTTCGAGAAATCCGTGACGAAGCTCGAGAGCACCTTCGACACGTCAACCGAGGCGAGCGCCGCTAGCGTCACCGTGGGCGGGATGGGCTCGAACACCGCGCCGAACACGGCGAGCTCGCGGCGCTCGCCCACCGCAACGGCACGGAGCGTGGCCGGCACGTCGAGATCGCGCCCGACGGCTTCGGGAACGCGCTGGTGACCCTCGAGGTCCAGGCGCGCGTCAACCGCATCTTCGTGCAGCTCGCTCGCGAGCGCGCCGAGGAAGCCGCGGGCGCGCGTTTCATCGAAGCGGAACGCGGGCTCGACGCGTGGTGGCTCACCCGGCGCCCGAATCAGCGCGAAAAGCCGGGTCGAAAGCGGCGGCGCCCGGCGCTCCCGCGCAAGGCGCTCGTGCGTCGCCTCGCGATCGAGCTCGATGCCGAGCGCCGCGAAGGTCACCGGGCGCATGCCCTCCGGGAGCGCGAGGAACGCCTCGCGCTGCTGGGCCCGTGCGGCGAGATCCGCGACGAACGGGTCGAGCTCCCGCTCCGGCGGAAGCCTGAGGCCCGCACAGGTGACCGCCACGCGGTCGTCGAGGGCCCGCGCGACACGCGGTCCGGCGACGGCAGCCACACCGAGCGGGATGGCCAGGGCGGCGATCGCTGTCACGACCAGGAAATCGCACCGTGCGAAGGCTAGCGCGTCCGGCACCACTCGCAAAACGGGCCCCGACCCGGCGCGAACGTGCTACGTGGCCCGGGTCCCCACGCCGAGGAGGAAGGGCCAAACCATGCGCTTGACGGTCAACGGCGAAGAGCGAGACGTGAGCGACGGGCTCACCGTGCGCGGGCTCGTCGAGCTGCTCGGTTTCACCGAGGGGCCCG
Organism: uncultured delta proteobacterium; assembly: GCA_963841435.1. Classification (GTDB taxonomy): domain Bacteria; phylum Myxococcota_A; class Polyangia; order Polyangiales; family Polyangiaceae; genus PMG-095. The sequence continues at coordinate 1,454,016 of CAWJCS010000006.1, read as the reverse complement.
TCGCCGTCGAGCGAAACCGCGAAGTCGTCCCGCGTGCCAAGCACGCCACCACGCCGCTGGCCGCCGACGATCGGCTCGAGATCGTGCACCTCGTCGGCGGCGGCTGACGGCGGCAGAGCGCTGGCTCAGCCCGCGACGGCGTGCTCGCGCGCCACACCGACGTAGCGGGCCGCGAAGACGCGGCCCTGCGTCCATTCACCTTCGTCGAGCGGTCGCACGACGCGCGCGGGCGTTCCGAGCACGAGCGTGCGGGGCGGCACGCGCATGCCCGCCGTCACGAGCGCACCAGCGCCCACCATGGCTTCGCTGCCGATGACGGCGTTGTCGAGCACGATCGCCCCGATGCCGACGAGCGCGCCGTCCTCGACGATCGCCCCGTGGATCACGGCGTGGTGGCCGATGGTCACGTCGTCACCGAGCTCGGCGTTCGACTCGCCGAGCGACATGTGCACGACCGCCAGGTCCTGCACGTTCGTGCGGCGTCCGACGCGAATGCGCCCCACGTCGCCGCGCAAAACGGCGCCGTACCAGACGCTCGCTTCGTCGCCGAGCTCAACGTCACCCACGACGGCCGCCGTGGGCGCGACGAACACGTCGCGCCCGAGGCGCGGCACGATACCGCGGTAAGCACGGACGACCGCGGTCATGGCAAGACGGGGAGCGCACGAACGCGGCGCTCGGCGTCGGGTGGCGGCGGGCGCGCCCCACGCTCGAGGCGAGAAAGCCACGCAGGCTCGAATCGCTCCGCCGAGCGAGTTTTTGAATGCGCGGCGGACCACGACCGGCAGGATGCGGCCCACGAGCTCGGCGTCGGCGTCGAAATGCACGATCTCGTTGCGCTCGCTGCGCCCGGTGAACGACGCGCCCTTGCTCCGCCCCTCGACGAGCACCGTGACGGTCGTCCCCACGAGCGAAGCGAGGTGATCAGCGCGCGCGCGGTCCGAGACCGCGAACAGCGCCTGTAGCCGCTCGTCTTTCACCGTTTCGGGCGGCTCGCCGTCGAGCTTGAGCGCCGGCGTGTAGGGACGCGTGGAGTACTTGAAGCCGAACAGGCCCGTGAATCCGACGCTCGCGACGAGGTCGAGCGTCCGGGCGAAGTCGTCCGGCGTCTCACCGGGAAAGCCGACGATCACGTCGGTCGAGAGCGTCACGCCCGGCACGGCCTCGCGCAAGGCCTCGACGCGCTCGTGGTACTCGGCGACCGAATAGCGCCGCAGCATGCGTTTCAACACGCGGTCACTGCCCGACTGCACGGGCAGATGGACGTGCCGCGCGAGCACCTCGAGCTCGGCGTGCACGCGGATCAACGAACGCGTGAGGTGGCGCGGATGGGGGCTCGTGTAGCGCAGGCGCCCGAGCTCGGGCACCTCGCTCGCGATACGGCGGAGCAGCGCCGGAAATTCGCTTTCGTCCTCGCGCTGCGTGGTCGGGTGCGTGTGAACGAACGCGCGCTCGCCCGCGCCATCCGGCTCCGGGAGCGAGCGCTCCGGGTCGCGATAGCTGTTCACCGTCTGCCCCAGCAGCGTCACTTCGCGCGTCCCCGCCGCGACGAGCCGCGCGATCTCTTCGACGATCTCGCGGGCCGGGCGGTAGCGTTCGGGGCCGCGCGTGGTCGGCACGATGCAGAACGAGCAACGCTCGTTGCAGCCCTTCATCGTCGTCACGAAGTCGGTGGGGCGCGCCGCCCCGGGGAGCGGGCGCGCGGCGAGGAAGCGGGGGGCGTCGAGATCGAACACCGTGCGCACCTGCGTCGGGCCCCCGAGCTCGGCGTCCGCGAGGATCGCAGGAAGCTCCGACAGGTTGTCGGGGCCGACGACCAGATCGACGTGGGGCATGCGCGCGACGAGACGCTCGCCTTCCTGTTGTGCCACGCAGCCGGCGACGCCGATCAAAAGAGCGGGTCGCTTCGCCTTGAGCTCGGCGAGGCGCCCGACCTCGCTCCGGAGCTTTTGCTCCGCCTTCTCGCGCACACTGCAGGTGTTCAAGAGCACGAGATCCGACTGCTCGAGGGTGCTCGCCTCGGTCCAGCCGGATGCGTCGAGCACCTCGCCGATCCGGCGAGAATCGTGCTGGTTCATCTGGCAGCCGAACGTCACGATCGAATAGGTCGGCACGGCGGCCGTTCTCTGCCACGGCCGCGCGCCGCTTGCCAGCCGGGTCGCCGGCTTACGGTTGACGCGGCTCGGTCCTTCCGGCCTATGCTGCCTCGGGAGCATGACGCGTTCCTTCAAGAACCTCGTCGATCTCTACGAGCAGAGCTGCCGGGACTTCGCCGAGCATGACCTCTTCGGGACGAAACACGACGGGAATTGGTCCTACATCAGCTACCGCGACTTCCAGGCGCGGGTGGATGCCTTCCGCAGCGGGCTGAGACGCCTGGGGGTCGGCGCTGGAGACCGCGTGGCCATCGTCGCGGACAACTGCATCGAATGGGCCGTCGCGGCCTACGCGAGCTACGGCCTGCGCGCCACGTTCGTGCCGATGTACGAGGCCCAGCACGCCGACGAGTGGGTCTTCATCCTGAACGACTGCGCCGCGCGCATCGTGATCGCGTCCAAGCGAGTGATCTACGAAAAGCTGCAGTCCCGGCGCGTCGAGGTGCCGAGCATCGAGCACCTCATCGGCATCGAGCTCCCCGCGGACGACCCCGCGTCGTTCAAGAGCATCGAGAGCCAGGGCAGCCACGCGCCGACGCCGCCCGAGCACCCCGCCCCCAACGAGATCGCCGGGTTCATCTACACGTCGGGCACGACGGGGCTGCCGAAGGGCGTCGTGCTCACCCATGCAAACTTCTGCGCCAACGTGAACGACGTGAACATCGTGTTCCCGCTCGGGCCGACCGATCGCTCGCTCGCGTTCTTGTACTGGGCCCATGCGTTCGGCCAGACGGCGGAGCTCCATTCGCTCCTCAGCCTCGGCCTGTCGATCGCCATCAACGACAGCGTCGAGAACCTCGTGCAGAACCTCAGCGAGGTAAAGCCAACCGTTCTGATCGCCGTGCCCCGCATCTTCAACCGCGTCTACGCGGGCATCACCCGGCAGATGGAGGACAAGCCCGGCGCGATTCGCGCGCTGTTTCGCGCAGGCCTCGCCGCGGCCACGCGCCGCACGCGCGGGGAGCGACTGGGCCCCGTCGCGCTCGCGAGCCTGAAGCTCGCCGACACGCTGATCTTCCGCAAGGTGCGCGCGCGCCTCGGCGGCCGGTTGCGCTTCGCCGTGAGCGGCAGCGCGGCGCTGAGCAAAGACGTCGCCGAGTTCGTCAACGCCCTCGGCATCGATGTGTACGAGGGCTACGGCTTGAGCGAAGCGAGCCCGGTCGTTTCGACCAACTTTCCGGATAATCAGCGCATCGGCAGCGTCGGCAAGGCCCTGCCGAGCGTGCGCATCGCGATCGATACGGATGTCACGGGCGATCCCGAAAACGGCGAGATCATCGTCTACGGGCACAACGTGATGCAGGGCTACCACAACCGCCCCGAAGAGAACGCCCGCGTGTTCACCGCCGACCACGGCCTGCGCACAGGGGACATGGGCCGCCTCGACGCCGACGGGTACCTCTACATCACGGGTCGTATCAAGGAGCAGTACAAGCTCGAAAACGGAAAATACGTCGTGCCGTCGCCGCTCGAGGAGCAGCTCAAGCTCTCGCCGCTCATCACCAACGTGATGCTCTACGGCGACAACAGGCCCCACAACGTGGCGGTCGTCGTGCCCGATCGCGAGGGCTTGCAGCGCTGGGCCGTGCAGCATGGCCGCCCGTTCTCGGGGGAGCCGACGACGGACCCCGAAGTGAAAAGGGCGCTGCAATCCGAGCTCGACCGCGTTTCCCTGACGTTCAAGTCGTACGAGCGGCCGCGCGGCATCCTCGTGGTGATGGAGGACTTCACCGTCGAGAACGGGATGCTGACGCCCTCGCTCAAGGTCAAGCGCGACGCCGTCGTGAAAAAGTACGACAAGGCAATCGCCGCGCTCTACTGACCGAGGGCGTCTTCACGGAGCGCGTCGCAGCGTCTGGGCGCCGACGCGAAGCGACGCGACGCCCGGCGCGTCAACCACGCCGGACGGCAGCGTGAGAAAGCCGCCGGGCAAGTGATCGAAACGCGCGAACGGCGCCTCGATCGTCGCGAGGACCCGACCGTTCGCGTCGAGAAGCTCCACCCTCCGTTTCGTCGCCGGTGGCTCGCCACGCGTGACCTTCTTGCGGCCCCAGCGGAGCGTGCCGTCCGGCCGCACGACGAGCGTACGGAAGGACGTCTTGGCCCCACCAGGCAGGGCGTTGCCACTTTCGCGGGGAGCAAGCCCGTTCACGTAGGCGATCCGCGTGAAGAGGCGATCGTAGGTATAGTCGCTGATCCAGACCGGCACACAGTAGCCCATGACGTCGGTATCGACGGCGGGGTTGCGAAGCCTCGAGCCGTCGTAACCCCAGCTGCCGATGAAACCGTCGCCGTACGGAAACCGCGGATCGGAGTCGGTCGTGCCGCAAGGCGAATGGTCGCGACCAAGCGCGTGGCCGAGCTCGTGCGCCATGGTCTCCGGCGAGAACGTGTCGCTCGGTCGGTCGAAGTAACCCGTGCCGATCGAGCCCCGATAAAGCTCCTCGTTCGCCCCGGCGACGACCGAGAGCCCGACGGTGCAGTTGCGCGGGCAGTACTCGTCGCTCGTCGCGCGGGGGGTGAGCACGCCGTAGTAGTAGGCATTCGGCGCCGGGTCGTCGGCGGCGCGCACCGCGTAGAGCTCGTCGAGCGCTTCGTCCCAGCCCGTGCCGTCGGCAAGCACGTCGAACGACAGCGTCACGGCGCCGTGCACGGTCACCACGAGGTCGGGCACCGGATACATGGCGCGCATGAGCCGCTCGTAACGCTTGCGGACCGGGATCGAGAGGTCGGGCACATGGCCTGCGACGACGAGCGGCACGAGCGAAAGCACGAACGGTCCGTGCGAATCCTCGGCAGCGAGCGCCTGTTTGCCGCTCACCGGCCAACGCGCAAGCTCCACGTCGTCCTCCGCGTCGAAGACCGTGACCGCGAGCGCCGCATCTTCGCTCACGAGCGCGGCGGGAATTTCGAAGTCGAGCGTCGAGCCCAGCTCGGCGTCGGTCGAGGGGACCGCGAGCGTCAAGTCGGCGTCGAACGTGCTCTCGCCGAGGCTGTTTTCGAGCGTCAACGTTCCCCGGAGCGCGCGCGGCGCGGCCGTCATGCTCGGAGTGAGCCACGCCCGGACGAGCGCCCGCCGCCCCGCCACGAGCGCGGCGTTGCGCGCCGGAATCCGCCCGCCCGACATGAGCGGCACCTCGACGGCCTGGTACACGGCGAGCTTCGTGAGCGCCACACCCTCGTCCCCCGCGCCGCCTTGGCCGGCCTCGCCAGCCAGGCCGCCCATCCCGCTCGTCCCTGCGCCGAGACCGCCACCACCGCCCGAGCCCGAGCTCCCGGCGCCGCCCGCGCGGCCACCCGTCCCCGCGATCTCGCTCACCCCACCCTGCGCCCCTTCACCTCCTTCCCCGCCGCACCCGGAACAGACGCCCGCTTCACCGCCAACGGGCGCCGTCCCCGCGGTTCCTGCGGTGCCGCCCATCGGCTGGGAGTGAACCCGCGCTCGCTCCTCGGCCCGCCCCCCGCATCGGACCAGCGCGAGCACGCCGAGCGCCCCCCAAAAGACCAACGCCGGTCGCACTCCTTTCAACATAGTACGGGGGCCCCGCAGCCGCTCGAGGGCGACGCCGCGGTCGGTTCTTGACAAATCCGATGCGACAATTAGCCTCCCTGGACGAGGCCTTCGTGAAGCTCTCGAACAAGGGTCGTTACGCCGTGCGCGCGCTGTTCGACATCGCGTTCTACAACGATGGCGGTCCCACGCAGGTCAAGGACATCGCCGAGCGCCAGGGGATCCCCCCGCGGTTTCTCGAGCAGATTTTCCAGGACCTGAAGCGCGCGGGCATCGTCGGATCCAAGCGTGGGCCCCAGGGCGGCTACAGCCTCGCCCGGCGGGCCAGCGACGTGCGGCTCGGCGATGTCGTGCGGGCGCTCGAGGGCCCCATCGCGCTCGGCGACCGCGAGACGGGCACGCGCCGCGCCGAGGGCCTCGCCGACTCGCGCCGGGTGACCGAATCGGTCTTCCGAGACCTTTCCGCGCGCGTCGAGGCATGCTTCGACGCCGTGACAATCGCGGATGTCTGCGCTCGCGCCAGCGAGCTCGGCCTCAGCCGTCCTTTTTCGCAACGCAATGTCTACGTCATCTGAAGCACGCCATCGAGCGTCCCCCGACCACCCGCTCGTCTACGACAACGTGCTCGAGCTGATCGGCGACACGCCGCTCGTCGAGATCCGACAGCTCGGACGCGAGCGCCCGCGCGCGCGTGTCCTCGGCAAGCTCGAGGCCATGAATCCCGGCGGCTCCGTGAAGGACCGCATTTGCCTCGCGATGATCGAACGCGCGGAGCGCGAGGGGCGGCTCGCGCCGGGTGGCGTCGTCATCGAGCCGACGAGCGGCAACACGGGCATCGGCCTCGCCCTCGTGTGTGCGCGACGCGGCTATCGCTGCGTGCTCACGATGCCCGAGAGCATGAGCCTCGAGCGGCGGCAGCTTTTGCAGTCCTTCGGCGCCGAGGTCGTGCTCACGCCCGAAGCGGGGCAGATGGACGGCGCCATCGCGAAAGCGCGCGAGCTCGCCGCGTCGACGCCACTTTCCTTCATGCCCCAGCAGTTCGAAAACGCCGCGAATCCGGAGGTTCACTACCAGCATACGGCGCGCGAGATCCTCGACGCGATGGGGCAGGAGCCGATCGACGCGTTCGTCGCTGCCGTGGGCACGGGCGGGACGGTGAGCGGCGCGGGGCGCGCTCTCTCCGAGCGCTTCCCCGCGTGCCGGGTCGTCGCCGTCGAGCCCGAATCCTGCGCGACGATCTCGCGCGGCGAGCGCGGCCCCACCAAAATCCAGGGCATCGCCGCGGGCTTCGTGCCGAAAAACTACGACGCGAGCGTGCCTCACGAGGTGCGCACCGTCTCCGACGATCGCGCCTACCGCACGAAGCTCGACCTCGCGAAGCGCGAGGGCCTGCTCGTCGGCATCAGCGCGGGCGCGAACGTCGCCATCGCGCTCGACCTTGCCGCCGAGCTCGGGGAGGGAAAGACGGTCGTCACGGTGCTCTGCGATACCGGGGAACGCTATTTCAGCCTCGATGAATACTTTCGAACCTGAACGCCCAAAGCCTGGTGCGGTGAGCCCCGCGCTCGCTGAACGGAGCGCGCTCGTGATCGGCGCCGGTGGCCTCGGCTGCCCGGCGGCTCTGGCGCTCGTGGAAGCGGGCGTCGGACGCGTCGCGCTCGCCGACGACGACCGGGTCGAAGAGACCAATCTGCACCGCCAGATCCTCTATCGCGACGCCGACGTGGGCCGCGACAAGCTCGACGCCGCGCTCGACGCCCTCGGCCGCGTGGCACGGCCGTTCCAGCGCATCGAAGCGCGCCGCACGCGCCTCCTGCCTCACAACGCGCGTGAGCTCGTCGCGGACTACGATGTCGTGCTCGAGGGCGCCGACAATTTCGCGACCAAGTTTCTCGCCGCCGACGCCTGCCACCTCGCAGGCCGTCCCGTCGTGCACGGCGCTGCCGTGCGCTTTCGCGCCACGGTGCTCGGGGTCGGGGCGGACGGTCGGCCGTGCTACCGGTGCCTGTTCGAGGACCTCCCGCCGGCCGGCGCGGCGGACAGCTGCGCCGAAGCGGGCGTGATGGGCCCGGTGGTCGGCCTCGCGGGCGCGCTCATGGCCGATCTGGCGCTTTCCGTGCTCGTGGGCGCGCCGCGCCACGGCATCCTCTTCACCTACGACGGCCTCCGCGACCGGCTGCGAACCGTCCCGCTCACGGCGCGTGACGACTGCCCACTCTGCGGAAAGAGCCCTAGGATTTCTCGAATCGACGGCGTTTGCTACACCGAAACCTGCTCGAGCGACGCCACCAGCCAAGAACAAGGAGCCCACCCATGATCACCGTACGCATCCCGACGCCCCTCCGCACCCTCACGGGTGGCAACGATGCAGTCCAGGTGAACGGCGGAACGCTGCGCGAGGTCATCGATACCCTCGACAAGCAGCACCCCGGGCTGAAGGATCGCCTGCTCGACGAAAAGGGCGTGAGACGGTTCGTCAACATCTACGTCGGCGACGAGGACGTTCGCTTCCTCGACGGCCTCGAGACGAAGCTCGGCGCCGGAACGGAGATCAGTATCGTGCCGGCCATCGCGGGCGGGTGATGGGCGATCGCTACGCGCGGCAGCGGCTTCTGGCCGAGGTCGGGGACGACGGACAGGCCCGCATCGAGGCGGCGCGCTTGGGCGTCGCCGCCTCGCCCGAAGCGTGGACGGAAGCGACGTACCTCGCGCGCGCGGGTGTGCACGAGATCGCGCCGGCCTCGGGGCCTCCGCTGCCTTTCGCGCACGCCACGGTGTTTCGACACGAAGGGCCGCGTCGCGACGCCGCGGGCGCGTGGAGGGCCCTGCGGCAGCTCAGGCACGTGCTCGAGGGCGGCCCGTGAGGCGCCACGCACGTTCGCGCAGGCTCGCGTCCGTTCTCGACGCGATCGGCAACACGCCGCTCCTCAGGCTTTCCAAAGTGGCGCCCAACGCACCCGACGTCGAGATCTACGTCAAGCTCGAGTTTGCGAACCCCGGGGGCAGCGTCAAAGACCGACCGGCGCTGCGGATGGTGCGTGACGCCATGGCCGATGGGCGCCTCACGCCCGACAAGACGCTCATCGATTCGACGAGCGGCAACACGGGCGTCGCGTACTCGCTGATCGGCGCGGCGCTCGGTTTTCGCGTCCAGCTCGTGATGCCGAAGAACGTGACCAAAGCCCGCAAGGACATCACGCAAGCGTTCGGCACGGAGCTCATCTTCAGCGACCCACTCGAGGGCTCGGACGGCGCCATCCGCCTCGTGAAGGAAGTCGTGTCCGAGGCCCCCGACAAGTACTTCTATCCCGATCAATACTCGAACCCCTCCAATCCCCTCGCCCACTATCACGGCACGGCCGGCGAGATCCTCGATGCGCTCGGCGACCGCATCACGCACTTCGTCACCGGCCTCGGGACGAGCGGGACCATGATGGGAACGACGCGCCGGCTGCACGAGCACGCGCGGCCCGTGCACTGCGTGGCCGTCGAGCCGGCCGAAGCGCTGCACGGGCTCGAAGGCCTCAAGCACATGGGCTCGAGCATCGTGCCACCCATCTTCGATCGCGACGTGCCCGACGAGATCTTGCCGGTTTCGACCGAAGACGGCTGGGACATGGCGGACAAGCTCGCGGCCCTCGAGGGCCTGCACGTCGGTCACTCGACGGGCGCCAACGTCGCGGGCGCGGTGGTGGTCGCCGAGCGAGCTCAGCGCGAGGCGGGCGGCGGCTGCGTCGTCACGATCGCCTGTGATCGCGGCGATCGCTATTTCGCGCCGCTCAAGTGGGAGCGGCGTTACACTTGGTAGAGCGATGACGGTACCAGCCTGGATGCGCGGGGGCGTGAAGATCCCCCGGGCCGTGCTCAGCGAGGTCGAGCGCGCCGGAGTCGCCGCGTACGCGCGCGACGAGGAAGCGTGTGGCTACCTCGAGGGCCCCGCCGACGACGAGCTCGCCGTCGATCGCGCCGTCGAGCTCGAGAACCTCGCCAACAAGTACCATGCCGTCGATCCGGATGGGCATCCGCGCACGGGGCGCGAGTACTTCAAGATCAACGCGCTCAAGTTCGAACGCGCCATCGCGGATGGGCGCGAAAGCGGGCGCCCGGTGAAGGTGTTCTTTCATTCGCACCTCGACTGCGGCGCGTATTTCAGCGCCGAAGACGCCGCCAGCATGACGCTCGGGGGCACCGGCGACCCGAGCCACGACCTTTGCTACCTGGTCACGGCGGTCGACGCCGGCCAGGTGACGGCTCATCGATTGTTCGTATGGGACGGGGGCGCACGCGCCTTCGTCGAGGCGCCTTTCGAGCGAGTGGACTGACGATCGTGGCGTCGAACGCGCCTCAAGGCCGGGCTCGTCGCCGCGCTCCTTCTCGTGGCCGGCGTCGCCCGAGCCGACCTCGGCAACGACGTCGAGCGCGTCGTGCTCGCCTACAGCGCGTTCGGCCACGTGACGCGCCTCGCGCCGCGTCTGCTCGAGCGCGGCGAATCGTTGCCGCTCTTGCTTCCCCCCGAGCTCCTCATGCCGTCACGCCACGGCTGCGCGACGGTGGTGTTGCTCGGCACGAGCGGCACTTATTTTCTCCTGGATGCGCCCGCGCTGGCCACGCACGACGACGACACGCCCGAAGGAAGCCTCGCGGGCGCGCTCGAGCTCTCACGCTGCGGCAAGGACAAGGCCCGACTCGCCCTGCTCGCCATCCAGATGCGTTCGCCGCGCGCCGTGATCGAGACCATCATCGTCTCGTCGGACAAGCCAGTTCCGGCGCTCACCACCGTGCTGCCGAACCGTGACCCGGGGCCCATCGCGCCGACGGCCGGGCTCGGACCGCGCCCAGGGATGCTTCCGCTCGCCCTCAGGCTCCGCGCCATCGAGGCACGAGCCGCTCGAGAGGGCGCCATCGAGCTCGCGCGGCAAGACGTCGCGGCCTCGGCCTTCGGCATGGGAACGACCGTTCTGACGCTCGGCCCGGGGTGTCATCGCTTCGACCTCTTGAGCGACGACGCGGGCGAGCGCACGGCCGACGTCGATCTCGAGCTCACGCGCACCGACACGGGCGAGCTTTTGGGCCAGGACCACGGTGAAAGCAGCGACGCGGGCGCGCTCCTTTGCGTCGGCACGCCGCTGCCCGTGAGCCTCAGGTTCGCCGGCGCGGCGCCGTTCTCTCGACTCGAGCTGTTGCGCGCTCGCTGGGACCTCGAGCCGGCGCTGCCCAGGCGCTGGGCCGCCGACGTGCGAGCCAAGATGAGCGCGCTCGTCCGAGACCAGCACATTCCGCTCGCTGGCGCGCGCCTCGCCGACGAGTCGCTCGGGGTACAGGGCGATACGCAGATGGGCATCGAGGTCGAGCCCTTCGCGTGCTACGTGGCGCTCGTCGTCGGTCTGCGCGGCGAGGCTTCGGCGCTGTCGCTCGCGGCCCGCACCGCTCGTGGCGACGTCGAGAGCCCACTGCGCGGCGACGTCGCGGGCTCTGCGCTGGGGTTCTGCGCCGGGCCGGAAGACCGCGCCCTGCTCGAGATCGACGCGCGCGGGCTCGGGCTCGTCTGGATGGCGGCCGTCTTCCAATCGGGCCGCCTGCGCCCCGGCGTGGAGGACGAATGACCCGGGGCGCGCTGCTCGCGAAGCTTTTCGGGCTCACGCTCTTGCTCGGCTGCTCCCGCCAGGGCCCCCCGGCGGAAACGGAAAAGGCCGGCCGCTTCGGCAAGCTGCCCGGCAAGCCGAACGAAAGCGCTTGGCTCTCCCCGGAGGCAAAGCGAGGCGCCGAGGTGCTGGCCGTCGAAGGCGGCGTCGCGGGTGACCGCGTGACGAGCCTGCTCGAGGTGCCCGAAGGTGACTGCGCGATCGCGATCGCGCGTGCCACCTCGACGGTGGACGACGTCGATCTCTTCGCCTACGGCGAGGACGGGGCCGTGCTCGGTTCCGACGAGGGCTCCGACAAGACGCCGTCGCTACTCATCTGCCCGCCGCATCCGCGCCGCGTCATGCTGATGGCGCGCATCGCGGCCGGCCACGGCCTCGTCGCCGTCGGCGCCGAGCGCGTGCTCCTGCGGGACGCCGAGCGCGTCGCGAAGGCCTACGGCGCTCGCTATCGCCCCGGCGAGCTCGCTCGGCGCATGACGGTGTGGCCGGGCCTCGACGAGCGCATCGACGAGCACCGGCGGCTCGTCGGCGGCGAGTGGGTCGACCTCAGGCGCGTCGCCGTGCCGCTCGACGCCCGCACGCCGACGCGGCTTTCTGCGCCGATCGACGCCGAACGCTGCCTCGACGTGCTCGCCATCCCGTCGGACGAGGTGACCGGGCTCGACCTCACGCTGCTCGACGCCGACGGGCGCATCATCGGGCGGGCGGACGCCGTAGGGCGCGACCGCTCGCTCGTCGTCTGTTCGCCCGCGCCCGCCACCGTGACGCTGGAGCTTCGCCCCCACGGCGGCATCGGACTCGCGGTCGTGATGATGTCGCGCTCGCGCGAGGGAACCGAGGGCGACATCGAGCGCACCACCGAGAAGCTCGAGATCTTCGCGAGCGAGGACGTGAACCACGAACGGCGGCTTCGTTCCGCCGAGCTCGCGCGCGCCGGCTACGCTGCGGGTCGCGTCGTCGCTTCGGGCACGCTGCCGCTCGGCCGGCGGCTGAGCACGTCGCTCGACCTACCGGGCGGCTGTGTCCGACTCGACTGGGTGAGCGGCGTTCCGCTACGCGGCGTGAGGGTCTGGGTCTACGCGGACGACGGCGCGCTGCTCGCGCGCGACGAAGGCCCGAAACCGGTGCTTTTCGTGTGCGGCAAGGCCGGCCGAGCCCGCCTCGACGCCGAGTCGCTCGCGCGCCCCGGTCCGTTCGCCGTGGAGCTTCGGCAGGAGCGCGGCACCCCGAAGCTCTTCGAAGCGCACCCGCTCGGTGCAGGGCGGCTGCTGCACCGCATGCTGGAGCGCGGCATCATCGACTCCGCCCGGCGCGTGGGTGCCGTGTACGAGCATCCACTCACGTCGGAGGCGATTGCCAAGCGCACGCTCACGCTGCCTTACGGACGCTGCCTCGAGGCGACGCTGGCGCTCGGCGCGGGCGCCGAGGGCGCGGAGCTTCGTTTCGTCACGGCCGAAGGCGCGGAGCTCGCGCTTTCACGTGGCTCGAACGTCGCGAGCACGCGCGTGTGTGCGGCCGATGCGGACTCCGTCACGGGCCCCGAGGTCGTCGTCGAGATGCGAGTGGTCGGCGGCTCGGCGACGGGCCTGCTCACGGCCCACCTCACGGATTCGCATCCAAAAAGGCCCGCACCCGCGCATTGAACGCCTCCGGCGCCGCGAGATTCACCACGTGGCCCGCGTTCGGGATCGTCACCTGCTCGACGTGCGGCGCCACGGCGAGCACCTCCTCGACCTCGGCGAGCGCCGCCGTGTCCTCGCCGCCACTGATGACGAGCACGGGGCACGCGACGTCGGCGGCGAGGCCCGGCACGGACGGCAGCGCGGCGAGCGCGCGCCGCAGGATCGCCACGAGCGCGTGCGGCGGGTGCTCCATCAGGCCGCGCTTGATGAGCGCCGCGCCTGCGGGATCGAAACGCGAGCGCGCTCCCCAGACGAAGCGGGCGCCGGCCGCCTCGAGCCCTTCCGCCTCGATGGCGTCCGCAAAGGCGGCTGCCCAAGGGCCGCGCGCGGTCGCCGCGCCCGGCAGCGACGCGAGCACGAGCGCGTGAACCCGCTCCGGCCACCGGACCGCGAACGCGAGCGCCGTCACGGCACCCAGGCTGAGGCCCGCGGCAACGACCGGGCTCCCGTCTTCGGTTTCGGCCACGCGCTCGAAATCGTCGACCAGCCGCTCGAAGTCGTAGTCTTCCGGCAGGGTGGGCGCGGCGCTGCGCGCGTGGCCACGCGTGTCGTACGCGACGACGCGGTAATGGTCGGAGAGCGCCCGAAGCTGCGGGCGGAAGTTGCGAGCGCTCCCGCCGAAGCCGTGACAGAAAACGACCGAACGACCGACGCCCTTCACTTCCACGTGCAAAAACGGCAACGGCGTACAGGTAGAGACGCAAGCCCCGCGCGACAAGACCCAAAGTCCACGGGCCGCCTGGCCGCCTCGAAAAAAAAAGAATCGCGTTCCCTTCGCGTATCCCGTTCGGTCCTCGCCGCCTGCTAGCCTCCCGCCCCCCCCGATGACAGAGGCTCGCCCTCCTCTCTTGAACCGCGCGCAGCGCGACGCGGTCACGACGCTGTCCGGACCCCTGCTCGTGCTCGCAGGTGCCGGCACGGGCAAGACGCGCGTCATCACGTACCGCCTCGCGGAGCTCATCCGGAGCGGCATCGCGCCCTCGCGCATCCTCGCGGTGACGTTCACCAACAAGGCCGCGCGCGAGATGCGTGACCGCTCCCGCGCGCTGCTCGGCAAGCGCTCGCGCGGGGAGAAGCCACCGGAAATCTCGACGTTTCACTCGCTCTGCGTGCGCATCCTCAGGCGCCACGCGCCCCTGCTCGGCTACCCGAAGGACTTCTCGATCTACGACCGCGGCGATCAGGAATCGATGGCGCGGACGGCTCTGCGTGACGTGCGCGTCGGGCACGAGAAGCTCCGCCCGGGGGATCTCCTGGCGCTCATCGGCGGCTGGAAGAACCGCGGTCTCGCGCCCGATGCTGCCGAAGACGCGGCCGAGCGCGAGCGCGAGGAGCTCGGCGCCATGGCCTTTCGCCGCTATCAGGCGAATTTGAAGGCCTGCGGCGCCATGGACTTCGACGACCTGCTCCTCAACACCGAGGCACTCTTCCAAAAGCATCCGGAGGCGCGCTTCGCCGAGGCATCGCGCTTCGACCACGTGCTCGTCGACGAGTACCAGGACACCAACGATCTTCAGTATCGCGTGCTCTTGGCGCTCGCCGAACGGCATCGCAATCTCTGCGTCGTCGGCGACGACGATCAGTCGATCTACGGCTGGCGCGGCGCCGAGATCGCGCACATCTTGGGCTTCTCTCGCGACTGGCCCGAGGCCAAGGTCGTGCGGCTCGAGCAGAACTACCGCTCGACGGCGCCGATCCTCGCGCTCGCCAACAAGCTCATCCTCCACAACGGGTCGCGCCACGAAAAGACGCTGATTCCCGTGGCGGAGGGCGGCGACGCGCCGCGCTTCTTGCGCTTCGAGGACGAAGTCGCCGAGGCCGAGGGCGTCGTTCGCGAAATCGAGAGCCGGCTGCGTGGCGACGGCGGCCCGCGCATCCCCGCGAGCGACATGGCGATCCTGTTTCGCACCAACGAGCAGCCGCGCGCCTTCGAGCTCGAGCTCCGCCGCGCCGGCGTGCCGTACGTGCTCGTGGGCGGCCTTTCGTTCTACGACCGGCGCGAGGTGCGCGACGTGCTGGCCTACCTGCGCGTGCTCGCGAACCCCTCGGACGAGGTGTCGCTGTTGCGCATCATCAACACGCCGCCGCGGGGCATCGGCCCGAGCACCGTCGAGGTGCTGATGGCAGTCGCCGTGAGTCGCGGCGTACCGCTCTGGGCCGTGCTCGGCGAGGCACCCGACAACCCCGACCTCGCGCACGGCGTCGGCGCGCGCATCGTCGCTTTCCAGGCGCTTCTCGAGGGCTTTCGCGCTCGCCTCGGGCTCGAGCCGCTCTCGGCGCTCACCCGGGAGCTCATCGAGAGCATCGACTACCGCTCGGAGATCCGGCGCGTGCATCGCGAGACCGCGGATGCCGAGTCGCGCTGGCTCGGCGTCGAAGAGCTCGTCAATTCGCTGTCGCTCTACGAAACGCGCGCCGAAAACCCCTCGCTGCTCGGCTTTCTCGAGGAGACGGCCCTCGCCGGACGCGACGCGGAGACCGACGACGAGCGGCAGCGCCATGCCCTCACGCTCATGACGCTGCACAGCGCCAAGGGCCTGGAGTTCATGCACGTGTACCTGGTCGGCATGGAGGAGGGACTCTTGCCGCACGCGCGCTCCGTGGGCGAGGGGCGCAGTATCGAGGAGGAGCGGCGGCTCTGCTACGTGGGCGTGACGCGCGCTCGCTCGACGCTCACGATGACGTTCGCGAAAGCGCGCACGAAGTGGGGCAAGGCGCGCGCGTCGATCCCGAGTCGCTTTTTGTTCGAGATGCGCGGCGAGACGGAGCGCGCCGCGCGGGCGGCCGCGGCCGCGGCGGCGGCGTTCGTGAAGAGCGACGACGTGAATCCAGCCGACGAGGCGCCCGCCGCGAAGGGCAAAGCCGCGGGCGGGGCGTCGTCGTCCAAGCGCGCGCCGGCGAAAGGCAAAGCCCCGCGCGGTGCGTCCGCGTCCGGGCGTGCCCCGGCGACGGGCAAAGCCCCGAGCGATGGGTCCTCATCCGGGCGCGCCCCCGCGCAGGGCGAGGTCGCCGCCGTGGCGCCCGCGAAACGCGCCAAGGGCCGCACGGCGCGCACGAAAACCGCGCGCTAATGTCAGGGGTCGTTGTCGAGCTCGTCGAGCTCGGCGTCGACACGTGCGTCGAGCTCCGCTTGCTTACCCTCGGACGGAGCCTCGCCCTTCTTGGGGTTCGGCTTCGCATCGCGGCCACCCTGGGCTCGCCAGCGCTTCAGCATCATGAACGCCGCGCCGCCCGCGCCGGCCATGCCGAGCGCCATGACGGCAGCCACGTTCTTGAGCGGACTGCCCGGCGGTACGGCGAGGATCCTCGGGCCGAAGCGCTGCACGATCGACGCCTCGATGGCGTCCGAGCTCTCGCCGGCCAGCAAGCGCCGCCGGATCTCGCGCCGGAGCTCCAGCGCCGCCTCGGAACCGTGGATGTCGATCGTTTGCGTCCAGCAGCAGGGCGCGAGGAGCTTGCCCTCGAGCGCGGAGGCGCCCGGCACGTAGCCCTGGAGCTCGGCGGCGTAGTCCTTCGGATCGAATGCCTTATCGTCCTCGTCGGCGAGCGCGACGACGGGCGCGGCCAGCGACGAGGCCACGAGCACGAGAAGCGCGGTGATCGCGGGGATCGAGCGCCGAGAGGTCATCCGCGACGAGCTTGCCACGTTCCACCCGAGGGCGCTCCCTCGCCCGTTGTTTTCACGCCGTAGCTTTGCTCTCATGCCTGGGCTCAGGAGGTCATCGGTGCACAAGGGTCTGGTCTCGCTCGCGCTCGTCGCGTTGCCCTCGGCTGCCTGCAGCGCCGGTGGGGCCGCCAAGGCCGTACGCCCGGAGGCCGTGACGGGCGCCGCTGCCCTCGGCGAGGCGCCAGCCTGTCGCGACGTGAGCCGTGGCGCAAAGCCCCTCGTCGTCGACTGGCGGCCCGAGCAGCGTGTCGATCTCGAGGTCGCCATGTCGGATGGCCTCGCCGTGGTCTCCTACGACTGCCGGCAGCTCGAGCTACTCGCCGACTGCCACGTCGAGGGCAGCTACGGTTTCAAGGGCGTCGTGCTCAAGGAGCAGCTCATCCGCCTCGCCGACGCCGACGAAATCAAGATGAACCTGCCGCTCTCGGGCGCCACGCTCGTGGCACAGCTCGACTCCGAGCTCGCTCGCGGTACGACGCTCGACCTCGCGACGGCGCTGGTCGGCAACCTGACCTCGACGCGCTTTGCCCTCTCCCGGGGCGAGCTCAGCGGGCAATGCGACGGAGCGACCCACTTCGTGCGCGGAGCGAACGTGGGCGCCTTCGTGATGCAGGCGGGTAACCGCGCAAGCGTTGCGTCGGCGGCGGCGCTGTTCGGCGCGGGCGCCCAGGCAGGCAGCAGCTCGAGCCGCCTATCGCGCGTGGAGGACGGTCGCCTCCAAGCCTGTGAAGAGAGCGATCAGGCGCAGACGACCCCACCACGCAACTGCGCCGCGCTCATCAGGCTCAATCTCGTGCCGATCTCGACGGAGGCGAACGTCGCCACACCACGCGCGAGCCCGGAGACCGAGACGGCCTGCCCGGCCGGCAGCGTGCTCAGCGAAGGCAAATGCACCAAGGCGAAGGCCGGCGCAACGCACGAGTGTAGTCCCGGCGATCAAAAGGATTGCGCCGCACAATGCACCGCTGGCGAGCGAGGCAGCTGCCACGCCCTCGGCCGCCTCTACGTCGCAGGCGCGCCCGGCCTCGCGAAGGACCCGAAGCGCGCGCTCGAGCTGTTCGACAAAGCGTGCGGCCTCGAGCACGGCGGGGGCTGCTCCGACCTCGGCATCGCGCTGCTCTCCTCCGAAGCCGGTGCGCCCGATCCGAAAAGAGCGGCAGCGTCGTTCGAACGCGCCTGCAAGCTCGGTGAGGCCAACGGCTGCTTCAACCTCGCCAACCTCTACTACGACGGCGTGGGCGTCGACGCCGACAAGGCGCAAGCCATCACCCTGTACGAGCAGGCCTGCAACGCAGGAAAAGCCGCCGGATGCATCAATCTCGGTGCCGCCTACGACGACGGTGAGGGCGTCCCCGAGGACAAAACCAAGGCGTTTTCGCTCTTCAAGCGCGCGTGCGAGGGGGACGAGCCGATTGGGTGCAGCAACCTCGCCTTCATGTTCGCCAAGGGCAGCGGCACCGCGGTCGATCAGGCGCAGGCCGCACGCTTCTACGAGCGCGGTTGCACGCTCGGCAACGCCCAGGCCTGCGAGTACATCGGCACGCGGTACCTCGACGGCAACGGCGTCGAGCAGAACGCCGAGCGCGGCCGCGCGCTGCTCAAGCAGGCGTGCGACGGTGGCAGCCAGACCGCCTGCACGACGCTCGGCGGTGCCGGGAGCTGACGAGCCGTCACCGCTCAGTGCCCCGAGGGCAGGAACCCGCCGACGCGCTGCTTTCGCTCGCCGCCCACGGGCGCTTCGCCGAAGTCCACGCAGGAGAGCCGCGCTTCGGCACCGGTTGCCTTGAATCGCCACACGACGCTCTCCGGGGCACCGGCGACGAGGCGCACGACGCGGCACGTGAGATCCAGCGCGGCCTCGCCCGTCGTGGAAGGCGCCCCGGCGGGCGTTCCGGCGCGGCAGGTGTCGAGCAACGAAAGCTCGGTGCCAGCGTCCGGAAGCAGCGCGGCGAGCACGGCGGGCAGCGCCTGCTCGCGGGGGTGCTGCTGACCGCCGATGAAGAGCTTCTCGGCGGCGATGCCCGCGAGATCCTCGGCACGCTGCTCGCGCACGCAGCGCTCGAACACGACGAGCTCCGCGGCGACGTGCTCGGCCGCCGCTGCGTCACCGCCCTCGATGCCGACGGCGCGGTCGCAGCAGAGCGTCGCGCGGGCGGCGTTCGTGCTCGACGCGGCGTCGAGGCGCCGCCCGGCGCAGCCGCCCTGCCCGCCGCGCACGACGAGCTTTCCCGAGTCGGTCGAGTACGTGAAGGCCTCCGCCTTGCCGAGCTCGGGGCTCGCTTCGCAAGCCCGCTGCCAGGCGCTCTCCGAGCACGGAAACTTCCCGGCGGCGCCGCAGGCGTCGACGAGCTTTTCGAACGGCAAGCCCGAGCTCTCGGAAAGCGCTCGCACTGCGAAAGAGCCGGTGACGACACCCCCGCTCGATTTGCCCGCCGGCACGACGAGCTCGGGTGGCGCCGCGGCGTCGGGTCCGGCGTCGAGCATGGCCGCCGAGCTGCTCGGCGCGGCGCTCGCGCTCGCAACGGCCGAAGCGCTCGCGTCGGCGCTCGGCGCGGGCGGCGCCGACGTCTTCTTGCAAGCGGTCGCGAGCAAGACGACCGACGACACCGAGGCGAGCCCACGCAGCATCGGCCATCTCATAGTCCGGCCTCCACGCCGATGCTCGGCAAAATCACCGGGCCTGCCACGCGCGCAGCGCATCGCTCGCCGCAATCGAGGCGCACCACCTCGCTCGTCGAGGTCGCATTCAGCACCTCGGCAATCACGCCGAAGTAGCCATGTTCCCCGAGGCGAAATCGCTTCTGGGCGCGCAGATCGAGGCGGAAATAAGGGCGCCCCCGGCGGCGGTCGGTAAAGTGCGGCGTCCGCTCGAGATTGAGCTCCGGCACCCCGGAGTAGGCGATCGCCCGCCCGCCGGCCGTGTAGCCCGAGCCGAAGTCGTAGCCGAGCGCGAGCTGCGCGACGTGGGGGCGATCGAAGCCGGTGACCGACTCCTCTCGCCCTGTTGACGCGACCGAGTGCGAGAGCGTGTACGAGAGGAACCCGCCGAGCCCGCCCTTGATGGGCCGCTCGAGCTTGAACTCGAGGCCGGCGGCGCGGATCGTCGTGCGCCGGTCGAGCACGGTTCGATCGATGGTGAAGTCCCGGCGGCTGCCGAGCGGATCGAGCGTGTGGAAGAAGCCGTTCTCGAACACGGTGGCACGCGCCTTGAAATCGGCGGGCAAAAGGACACGCACCCCCGAGCTCGCGAGCAACGCTTCCTGCAAGCCACCCGGCAGGTCCGCCACCTGGGCGCCGGGCACCTGCGGCACGAAGTTCGGCCTCTGATGCGCCATACCGACCGATTCTTCCACCGTCACGTACCGGCCGAGATCGACCTCCGCGGAAACGCGCGGGTTGACGCCGACCGCCGTGACGCCGCGGTCGTGATAAACGTCCGTCCGTATGCCAGGGGCGATGCGGATGCCGCGTACGGGCGTGAGCTCGAAGGCGACGTAGGCGCCCCCGCTCGTCTCCGTGCGCGAAGGAAAGAGGCGCGAGTAGTCGGCGAAGTTCAAGAGCAGAGGATCGGTCTCGAGCTCGTAGTCGTCGAGCCGACCGTCGATGCCCGCTTCGAGCGTCACCTCGGGCGCGAGCTCTCGTTGTAGGGTCGCGCGCAGCCTGAGCGACTTGTCTCTAACGAGGCTCGTCGCCTCCTCGACACCGCCCGTCGAGTCGTATCCGAACGTCGCGCCGACGCGGAGCCGGGTCGCCGTGGTGCGCCGGTCCCAGCGCAGATCGACGCGGTGGAAGGCCACCTCGCCGCCGCCTTGCTGACCCGTGCCGCCCGCTTCGAAGTGGTCGAAGGCGCCGAAACCGAGCAGGCCGATTTCGTCGTGTTTCCCCACGCGATAGCCGGCCTGGCCGAGGTAGTCCCAGTAGTCGAGCTTCGCGTCCCCGAGCAGCGAGAGGATGAGGCCCGTGTACGAGTAGCGCCCGCCCAGCCGCACGCTGCCGCGCTGACAGCCCGGCGTGTCGGCGCCGTCGCAACCACCGAAGGGGACCTCGCCGAGCACGCCGGCATCGACGGTGCGCACGCTCG
Organism: uncultured delta proteobacterium; assembly: GCA_963841435.1. Taxonomy (GTDB): domain Bacteria; phylum Myxococcota_A; class Polyangia; order Polyangiales; family Polyangiaceae; genus PMG-095. The sequence goes on along the minus strand of CAWJCS010000006.1, from coordinate 1,433,277 downwards.
CCTCGCCGCCGAGACGCCGCTCGAGCGGGCGTACCTCGGTGCTCACCACGGGCCCCGCGTAGCGACCGAAGCGCACCGGGGGCGCGCCGCCGTGCAGCGTCACGCTCTCGATGAGCCCGGGGTGAATCACCGAGGGACCGAAGAACGCGTGATAGAGCAGCGGCACGTCGATGCCGTCGATGAAGAACCCGACGTTGGCCGGGGGGGCCCCCCGCACGAAGAACTGCGGCAACCCCGACACGATCGGCACGACGCCCGGCTGCGCCTCGACGGCGCGCAGCGGATCGCCGAAAGTACCGGGGATCGAGCCCGCCTCTTCGCGCGTCAGCGTCACCGACCCGGCGCTCGGCAGCGGCGTGCGCTCGCCGCGGACGACCACCTCGAGGGGCGGCGCCGGCGGGGCGGCAGGCGCGGCGGCGGTGGCGCCCGGAGGGGCAGCGGCGGGCGCTTCGGCTGCTTTCTCGGGCGCACTGGGCGGCTCGAAGCGCACCGTGTACGGATAGCGGGCGGCGACGGGCACGCCGTCGCGCAGCGCGGGGCGGAACCGCCAGCCCCGCGCGGCTTCGAGCGCGCGCTCCCGGAACGGCGACGTTCCGGAGAGTGCCTCGACGGCGGTCACGTGACCGGTCCGATCGAGCTCGAGGACGAGCGCGACCTCCGCGCGGCGCGTCTCACCCTCGGGATAGGCGATCGGCGTGCTCACGGGCTCAGGCGGCGTGACCTCGTGCTCGGCGCGCGCGTCGCCGGCGGAAGGCATCGGCTCGGCGGCCATGGCTGCGCGCCCCGCGAGCGCCACGAGAAAGAAGAGCGCGCGTGTGGACCTTCGCGTCGCGTGCCTGCGCGCTAAAACCGACACCACCAAGCCGGCCCTGTCGTACCACGAAGGCGAGCGCCGCGCACCGCACCGCCCGTACGTTGACCCTCCATGGCGCTCGTGGTCCACTATGAAGTCCCATAACATGGGAGGTTCACTCTTGGTGACCTTGCGACGCCGTCTGCTCGTCACCGCGTTCGTCGGCTGCTCGCCGGCGCTTCTCGGCTGCGACATCGTGCAAGGCTTCCAGAACGCCGGGGACGCGCTCTTCCCGCCCGTGAAGACCTACCTCGACGCGCCCGGCTATCGGCTCGTGAGCGGCGGATATCGCTACATGACGCTCATCGCCTCGGACGAGCTGTTCTTGATCGCGCGTTCGTCCAAGGACGGCGACACCGGGCTCTACTCCATGCGCTACGCCGATCCGCGCCCCTGCGCGATCCCCGACGTGGGCCGTTACTGGGCGGGCGGCAACGCCGCTCTCGAGCGCGCGTACATCGCTCATTTTCCCGCCGGCAAGAGCCAGGGCACGCTGAGCTTTTCGGACGAGGCGTGCCACGTCTCCGCGTTCACCTTGCCCGAGGCGGAGCTCCCGCCCGTAGCGATGATCGACCCGCCCCAGCCGGTATCGAAGGACAACCCCCCGACCCGGAGCCTCGTTTTGCGCTCGCAGGGCAACCTCGTGGCGCTCTCCGCCGACGCGGAATCCGCGGAGCTTCTCCTCGAAAACGCCGGACCCACGCTGACGGGCGTCGGCTCGCTCACGTTCGTTTACAGCGGGGGAACCATCGTCGCGTTCGACGACCAGTGGCACGAGGTGCAACGCTTCGGCGACGGCGTCGTCGCCTGGGGCATCACGGGCGGCAAGCTCTTCTACGAGGAAACGCCGGGCATCTCGCGTGCGACGCTGAAAAGCGTGAATGGCCGCCCCGCGCTCGACCTCGAGCTCGTCGCCGAGCAGGGCTGCGAGCTCGGCTTCCCCTCGTCGTCGCAACATTGGGTGTCGATGCTCGTACCGTGCGAGGCGGGCCCGATCCGCATCTGGGACGATCGCGACGACACGCTCGTCGACTACGGGATCCAGGCGGACCCGCGGGCGCTCAGGATCGTGCTGCCGTCCGGCGTGTCGCGCCCGGACCTCGAGCGCGACGCGCTCTGGTCGTTCTTCCTCCGCGACATCGACTACTCCGTCGGGCTCGGGACGCTCTTCGTGAGAAACCTCGAGCGCGAGGAAATCGAGCTCGGCGAGCGAGCAGCGCTCGAGCGCGCCGCCGTGAGCAGCAAGGACGACTACGGCTACGCGCTCGTCGAGCTCGACGGAGAGCGCGGCCGCTACCTGCGCTGGAAGCCCGACGGCACCATCGACACGCTCGCCGACGACGTGCTGCGCGACGGCACGGGCCTCGACTGGGCTCCCCTGCTCGTCGACTGGAACGGCACGACGGGCGCGCTCGCCCGCATCGTCGACGACCACGTCGAGCACGTCATGGAGGGCGTCCCGCGTCGCCACTACGCGTACAAGGATCTCCACGGGCGCGTGGCGATGTTCAACGACTTCGACGGCACGTCGGGCACGCTGTCGATCGGCGTGCCCACGTGCGACGGCGGCGGCACGGGCTGCGCGCACCCCTACTTCACGCCGTCACCCATCGCGCACCACGTCTTCCACCCGCGCCACGACTTTCTCGACAGCCGCGAAGACTTTTTGCCCGGCATTGCCTGGCTCGCCGACTACGACAGCAAGCGCGATACCGGCCGCTTCGAGTACCGAAACCTGGAGCTCGGCTTCACGAGCATCGTGAACGACGGCGTCTCCGACTTTCTCTACGCCGGCAACGGCCTGCTCTACTCGGTGCCTTTCGGCGACCGCGCCGGGCTCTGGCTCGCTCGCGCGAAGTGAGCGACGGCGGCCCCAGCTTTCGAGAGGATTTGAGGGCGACCACCGTGCCACGCCGCGGGCAGCGCTTTCACGCGCCGTTCCACGGGGCGCACCCTCGCGCGCCCTCGCGCACCCTCGCGCACCGTCGCACGCCACCTGCCGCACGGCGATCCGGCTCGTCAGCCGCCGAGCGCGGCGTCGAGCATCGCTTCGACCGTCGCGAGCTTGTCGCGCGCCTTGCCGAGCGCCTTGCCCCGCTCGAGCTCGAGCGCGTCGGCGCGGCGCCACGCCTCGTAGCCGACGACGCGCGCCCCCCGTTCGACGAGCTTCGCCTCGAGTGCCTCGGGCGCGAGCACCGGAGCGGGCAGCGCCGCGAGATCGGCGAGCACCTGGTCCACGGTTTCCTTGGCGCAGGCCTTGTTCGTCCCGATGAGCCCCGTCGGGCCACGCTTGATCCAGCCGGTCGCATAAAGCCCTGGGATCGCACTGCCGCCGGCCCCGAGCACCCGCCCCGTCTGGTTGGGGATCAGCGCGCGCTTCTCGTCGAACGGCACACCCGGAAGCGCGAGGCCGCGATAACCGATCGAGCGGATCACGAGTCCCGCCGCAAGGTCGTGGAAACGCCCACTGCCGCGCGCCGAGACCTTGCCGCCCGATTCGACGAGCACGTTGTCCTCGAAGCGCACGGCGCGCACGCGCCCGCCCTCGCCGACGAGCTCGCTCGGCGACGCGAGGAAGCGCAGCCGCACGCGCCGCTCCGTCTTGCCGGTCGGCTCGCGCGGTAGCGTCGCGAGGAACTCGACGTTCTTGCGCGTCGCCGCGTCGGCGCCTTCGGGAACGGCGAGGCTCACGTCGCCTTCCACCGTGACCTCGACGCCGGCGAGCGCGGCGATGTCCGCGAGCTCGCCCTGGTCGAAGGCGGCTTCGGCCGGGCCGCGCCGCCCGAGCAAGACGACCTCGCGCACGCGGCTTTCCCTGAGCGCTGCGAGCGCAGGACCGGCGATGTCCGTCGTGGCAAGCTCGTCGGGGCTTCTCACGAGCACGCGCGCCACGTCGAGCGCGACGTTGCCGAGCCCGACGACGACGGCGCGCTCGGTCGCGAGATCGTAGCGATCGTCTTTGTGCTCGGGATGGGCGTTGTACCAGGCGACGAACTGGGTCGCGGCGTGGCTGCCGGCGAGGTCCTCGCCGGGAACGCCGAGCTGCCGATCCGAGGAGGCGCCGTACGCGAGGACGACGAGGTCGTAGGCGCTCCTGAGCTCGTCGATCGTGAGCGACTTTCCGATCTCGACGTTGCCGAAGAAGCGAAACCCGGGGTTCTTGGCGGTGCGGTCGAAGGCCGCGGCGACGCGCTTGATCGTCTGATGATCGGGCGCAACGCCGTAGCGCACGAGGCCGAACGGGGCGGGCAGGCGCTCGTAAAGGTCAACGCTGAGCCCGGCCCGCAGCAAAAATTCCGAGGCATAAAAGCCCGCCGGTCCCGAGCCGACGACGGCGGCGCGGCGACCGGACGCGACGGTCTCTGCCATTTCGACCACGCTACATCTGGTCCGGGCCGGGAGCCAACGTCCGCGCGTCAGGGCCGGGCCCGTCCTCACCTTGACCCTCCCGGGGACCAGACCTAAACTTTCAAGAAGTTTTGAAAGCTCAAAGCGATCCAACGGACTCCGGGCCCGCCGGCGGCGACGCTCAGGGGGGCCGCGTCACCCAGGCCGAGCTCGAAGTCGCCGATTCCGTCGGGCGGCTGATGGAGTTTTGGGGCTTCAAGCGTCCCATGGGGCGGATCTGGACCCTGCTCTACCTGTCACCGGAGCCGCTCGGTGCCGCCGAGATCGGCGAGGCGCTTCGCATGAGCGCCGGGGCCGTCAGCATGGCCATGGGCGAGCTCGCGAAGTGGGGCGCCGTGAAGAAATCGTGGCGGCCGGGTGAGCGCCGCGACTTCTACGAAGCGGAGACGAGCATCGGCCGGCTCGTGCAGCGCGTGCTGCGCGAGCGCGAGCTCTCCCTGGTGCGTGGGTTCGGCGAAGCGCTCGAGGCGGCGCAGCGTGCGCTGCCGAACGAGCGCGCGACGAAAGGCCCGTCGCTGGCCTTCAAGCGCGAGCGACTGGGCGAGCTCCGCCGCCTTTCCAAGCTCGGCGAGACCCTACTCACGGCGCTCGCCGCCGGCAAAACCATCGATCCGACGCCGTTGCTCAAGATGTACGGAGGCTCGTGAGCACCGCACCCGCCCCCAACGGCTCGGGCGCCATGTTCGACGCCATCGCGGCCCGCTACGACCTCGTCAACCGGGTGATCTCGCTCGGCGTCGACCAGAGCTGGCGAAAAAAGACGGTGCGCGCGCTCGCTTTGCGCTCCGGGGCACGCGTGCTCGACGTCGCGACCGGCACGGCCGACCTCGCCTTGCTCATCGCAAAATCCGAGCCGAGCGCCGAAGTCGTGGGGCTCGACCCGTCGTCGGCCATGCTCGAGGTGGGCCGCGGGAAGGTCGAGAGCCGGGGTCTCTCGGCGCGTATCTCGCTCGTCCAGGGCGGCGCGGAGGCGATGCCTTTCCCGGACCAGAGCTTCGACGCCGTGAGCATCGCCTTCGGCATCCGCAACGTCCCGGACCGGGGGCTCGCCCTCGCCGAGATGGCGCGCGTCACGCGGCCGGGTGGGCGCATCGCCATCCTCGAGCTCTCGGAGCCGCGAAAGGGGGCGCTCGCGCGGCTCGCCCGCTTCCACGTCCATACGCTCGTGCCGCACGTGGGCGCGCTGCTCTCGCGCGCTCCGGAGTACCGCTACCTCGAGCGCTCCATCGCGGCGTTTCCTCCCGCCGATGAGTTCGTGTCCCTCATCGAGCGCTCGGGGCTCACGTCGCTCGAGCTCGTCCCGCTGACGTTCGGCGTCTGCCACCTGTACGTGGCGACGCCAAAGGGGGCCCTTTGACACTGCGCGCCGAGGACGCCTTCGCGGGCCTTTCCGCGGGTGTCGAGGACGCGCTCGGCCGCGCGCTCGACGAGGCCCTCGCGAGCGGGCAGACGACGCTCGTTGCCCTCCCCGCCCCCATCGCTCCGAGCGAGGCGCTGCTTTTCGGCCAGACCGGCGACGCCGTCGCCTGGACCGCGCCGAACGGTGGGCTCGAGCTCGCTGCGCTCGGCAACGCCGCCGTGCTCGAGGGTCACGGTCGCTCGCGCTTCACGTCGGTGGGCCGCGCCGGCCGCGAGCTGCTCCGGGGGGTGCGCTCCGTCGGGCTCTTCGGCGCGAGCGCCGTCGTGCCCCGCGTGGTCGGCGGCTTCGCCTTCCGTGACGGCGAGCCCGGCGCGAGCTTCTGGCAACCCTTCGGCGAGGCCCGCTTCGTCCTGCCGGAGCTCGCCTACGTCGTCGACGCTGGCGGTGCTCGGCTCGTCGTCGCCGCCACCCCCGAGCGCCTCGCTCGGCCGGGTGCTCGCGATGGGCTGATCGCCGGGACGACCCGCGCCCTCGACGTCCTCGCGCGCGGCTTCGAGCCCGGCCCGACCTCGATTCGCCATCGCCGCCTCGAGGAGCGGCCCGACACGGAATGGGCGGCGCTCATCGAGTCCATTCGCGGAGAGATCGCCCGCGAAACGCTCGAAAAGGTCGTGCTCTCGCGCCGCGTTTCGCTGACGCTCGACCTCGCTCCCGAGCCCGCCGAGGTGCTCTTCCGTTTGCGCAAGCAGGCCCCCGAATGCACTCGCTTCTTGATTCGCAAGGACGGCGTCACGTTCCTCGGCGCCACTCCCGAGTGGCTCGCGCAGAAGACCGGCAGCCTGCTCGAGACGGGCGCCGTCGCAGGCTCGATGGGCGCCCTCGAGCCCGACGCCCGCGAGCGGCTGCTGACGAGCGAAAAGGACCAGCGCGAGCACGCCTTCGTGCTGCGCGAGATCCTGCATGCGTTGGAACCGCTCGCCGAACGGCTCGAGCACGCCGCGACGCCGGAGATCTACGAGCTTCGCCACGTATTGCACCTTCGCACGCGGGTGGCCGCAACGCTCAAGGGGACCCCCCACCTGCTCGATCTCGTCGAGCGGCTCCACCCGACCCCCGCCGTCGGCGGCGTCCCCACGCTGCGCGCGCTCGAGTGGATCCATTCGCACGAGCCCGACGAGCGCGGGTGGTACGCAGGGCCCGTCGGCTGGTTCGACCCGGCCGGCGACGGACAGATGGCCGTCGCGATCCGCTCGGGCGTGCTCTCGGGCAAGGTCGCACACCTCTACGCGGGCTGTGGCATCGTGAAGGGCTCCGCGCCGGCCGCGGAGTTCACCGAGACGCGCTGGAAGCTTCGTACGCTGCTCGGCGCCCTCGGGGTCGCCGAGTGAACGCGCGATGACCGGCGCGCTCCTGGGTGACTGGTCACGGCTCCTTTCGAGCAGCTTGCGCCAGGCAGGGCTCCGCCACGCGGTGATCTGCCCGGGATCGCGCTCGACACCGTTCGCCTGGGCGCTCGCTTCGGAGCCCGGCATCGAGTGCCATGGGCTCATCGACGAGCGCGTGGCGGCCTTCTTCGCGCTCGGCCTCGCGCGAGCGAGCGGCGAGCCGGCGCTCGTGCTCTCGACCTCCGGCAGCGCCGCGGCAAGCTTCTTCCCTGCGATCGTCGAGGCCTCGCTCGCGCGGCTGCCGCTCGTCGTGCTCACCGCCGACCGGCCGCTCGAGGCGCAAGGCGTCGGCGCGGCGCAGACGATCGATCAGGACAAGATCTACGGCGGCTACGTGCGCGCCTACTTCGACCTCGGGACGCCCGACCCGAGCCCTTCCGCGCTCGCCGGGCTCGCGCGCAGCGCCGCGCAGGCCCTGCTCGCCAGTCGCTCGCCGGAGCCGGGCCCCGTGCACCTGAACGCGCGTGCCCGAAAGCCGCTCGAACCGAGCCCCCCAGAAAGCGACGCCGAGCGCGAAACCAGGGCTCGCGTTGACGCGCTCATCGCGGGCGGCGTGACGCGCGCTTGGCCCCCGACGCGTGAGCCCGAAGCCGCGGGCGTCGCCGAGCTCGCGGAGCGTCTCCGGTCGGCCGAGCGCGCCGTGATCGTCGCGGGCCCCGTGCCGGTCTGGGACGCGACCCTGGCGGCGTCGGTCGCCGCGCTCGGCGAGCGGGCCTCGCTGCCCGTCTACGCGGAGGCGACGAGCCAGCTGCGCTTCGCGGGCACCCAGCCGGCCGGCGCCGTTGACGCGCTCGACTGGCTGCTCGGCTCCGAGGCGGGCCGCACGGCTTTGAAGCCGGACCTCGTGATCCGCTTCGGGGCGACGCCGACTTCCAGCGTCCTCGAGCGGTTGCTCGGCGGTGACGGCGCCCCCGAGCTTGCCGTGGTCACCGAGCACGGCTGGTCCGACCCCTCGAGCCGCGCACGCGTGCTCGTCCAGGGTCCGCTCGCCCGCGTCGCCGGCGCCCTCGTCGAGGCGCTCGGCGGGCGAGCCCCGAGCGCGGCGCAGCGGCGCTACGCGGAGCTGCTTCGCGCTGCGAACGCGGCTGCCCGCGCCGCAATCGACGACGCGGTCGAAGGGAGCACCGGCGGCGCCGAGCCGAGCGAGCCCGCGGTGGTGCGAGCGGCCGTCGAGAGCATGCCCGCCGGAAGCCTGCTCGTCGTCGGCAACAGCCTGCCGGTCCGTGAGCTCGACGCTTTCGTCCCTGCTTCCGCGCGGAGCCTCCGCGTCGCGAGCCAGCGCGGGGCGAACGGCATCGACGGCATCGTGTCCGGCGCCGCGGGCACGGCCTGCGCGAGCAGCGTCCCGACGCTCGTCCTCGTCGGCGACGTGAGCTTCGCCCACGATCTCGGCGGCCTCGCCGCCGCGCGCCAGGTGACGACGCCGCTCGCCATCCTCGTGCTCGACAACGACGGCGGCCGGATCTTCGACGAGCTGCCCGTGGCGGCGCTCTATGAAGCGACCCCGAGCCTGCGTCCCCTCTGGCTCACGCCACCCACGCTATCGATCCCCCACGCCGCGGGGCTCTTCGGTTTGCCGCCGTCCGAGCCCCACACGCTCGCCGAGCTTCGGAGCGCCGTCCGGCTCGCGCTCGAGCGACCGTCGGCGACGCTGATTCACGCGCGCGTCGGACCGACGAGCGCCCGCGAGGTACGCCGCGCTGCGGCCCGCGAGCTCGAGCTGCGCCTGGAGCCAATCCTCGCGCGCCCGGGGAGCTAGGGTGACCCCGCTCGTCCTCCTCCACGGCTTCACCGGCTCGCCGCGCTCGTTCGCGGCCGTGCTCGACCGCCTGCCCGGCACTCCTGCGCTCTGCCCGGCGCTGCTCGGCCACGGCGCCGCCGCGCCCTTTGCCACGAGCTTCGACGCCGAGGCCGAGCGCCTGCTCTCGCTCCTGCCGCCCGAGCCCGTCGTGCTCGCCGGCTACTCGCTCGGCGCACGGCTCGCTCTGCGCGTCGCGACGCTCGACCCGCTCCGCGTCCGGCACCTCGTGCTCGTGGGCGCCCATCCCGGCCTCGCGACCGACGGCGAGCGCGCCGAGCGCCGCGCAGGCGACGCGCGCTGGGCGGCGCTGCTTCGCACGGAAGGGCTCGCGTCGTTCGTCCGAGCCTGGGAGGCGCAGCCACTCTTCGCGTCGCAGGCGGAGCTCGCACCGGGCCTTCGCGAGGCACGCCGCACCGAGCGCCTCGGCCACGACGCCGAGGCGCTCGCGCGGTCGCTCGAGGTGCTCGGCCTCGGCAGCATGCCGGACCAGCGCCCCCACCTGCCGGGGCTCGACGTGCCGGTTACGGTCATGGCAGGCGAGCTCGACACGAAGTTCCTGGCGCTCGGGCAATCCCTCGCCGCCGCGCTGCCCCGGGCGACCCTGCGCCTCGCGCCGGGCGCCGGTCACGATCTCCTGCTCGAGCGACCGGATCGGGTCGCAGACGCGCTAGATTCCGCGCTGAAAGGCCGAGGCCCCCATGAGTAACGTCACTTTTCAATCCGTTCGACGGCTTCGAAGACATCCTCTACGAGAAGGCCGAGCCGGGCATCGCCCGCATCACCATCAACCGCCCGCAGGTGAGAAACGCCTTCCGCCCGCAGACGGTGAGCGAAATGAGCCGCGCCTTTGCCGATGCGCGCGATGATCCCGCGATGGGCGTCGTGGTCCTCACCGGCGCGGGGCGCGACGCTTTCTGCTCGGGCGGCGACCAGAAGGTGCGCGGCACGGGCGGCTACGTCGGCGCCGACGGCGTTCCGCGCCTCAATGTGCTCGATCTGCAACGCCAGATCCGCACGCTCCCCAAGCCCGTCATCGCCGCGGTGGCGGGCTACGCCATCGGCGGCGGGCACGTCCTTCACATGATGTGCGACCTCACGATCGCCGCCGACAACGCCCGCTTCGGCCAGACGGGCCCCAAGGTCGGCAGCTTCGACGGCGGTTATGGAGCCAGTTACATGGCGCGCATCGTCGGCCAGAAGAAGGCGCGCGAGATCTGGTTTCTCTGCCGGCAGTACGACGCGAAGCAGGCGCTCGAGATGGGGCTCGTCAACACCGTCGTCCCCTACGAAGAGCTGGAGGCCGAGACCGTGAAGTGGTGCCTCGAGATCCTCGAGCACAGCCCCATGGCCCTCCGCTGCTTGAAGGCCTCGCTCAACGCCGACTGCGACGGGCAGGCGGGGCTTCAGGAGCTCGCCGGCAACGCGACCCTTCTATTTTACCTCACGGAAGAGGGGCGCGAAGGGCGTGATGCTTTCGTCGAGAAACGGAAACCTAACTTCAAGAAATTCAAGCGTTTTCCGTAGACGAAGCACCGGGCGAAGGCCCACGGTGCGCTCGCAGCGTGCCGCCGAGCGATTCAACCCCAAAAAAGGCCCGGCGTGCCGAACGCCACGCTGACCCCATCCGTCATGAGCACCCTGATCGAGAACCAAAATCTCACGCGCCCTGGTTCGGCGCGCGCCTGGGTGCTCGCGGCACGGCCGCCCACGCTGCTCGCGGCCGTCGTGCCCGTGCTCGTCGGTAGCGCGTGCGCCGTCGCGGCCGAGGCGTTCCGTCCCCTGCCCGCGCTCGCGGCGCTCACGGGCGCCTTGCTCCTGCAGATCGCCGCAAACTTCGCGAACGACGTGTTCGACTTCGAGAAGGGCGCGGATACCGCCGAGCGGCTCGGGCCGCTGCGCGCCGTCCAGGCGGGGCTGCTCAGCCCGGCGAGCATGCGGCGAGGCCTGTACGTCGTGCTCGGGCTCGCGCTGCTCGTGGGCCTCTACCTCACGGCCGTGGCGGGGCCCGCAATCGTCGTCATCGGGCTCGCCTCGATGCTCTCGGCCGTCGCGTACACGGGTGGGCCGTATCCGCTCGGTTATCACGGGCTTGGCGACCTGTTCGTCATGGTGTTTTTCGGGTTCGTCGCCGTGTGCGGCACCACGTTCGTCCAGGCCCACACCGTGACACCGCTCTCGGCCGTCGCGGCCATCCCCGTCGGCGCGCTCGCCACGGCCATCCTCGTCGTCAATAACCTGCGCGACCGCGAGACGGACGTGCGAGCCGGCAAGCGCACGCTCGCCGTGCGGTTCGGCGAACGCGCGGTACTCTACGAGTACGGGCTCCTGCTCGCGCTCGCCTACGCGGTCCCCCTCGGGCTCGTGGGCCTTCGTCTCGCCGGCCCTGTGGCCCTCTTGCCGCTTCTCACCCTACCGTTTGCCGTGCCCCTGATGCGCGCCGTTTCGCGCGAGCGCGGCCGTGCGCTAAATCCCCTGCTCGCCCGCACGGCCAAGCTGCTGTTTTTCCACGGCGTGCTGTTCTCGCTGGGGCTCTCGCTCGGGACGAACGTCCTGTGATCCGCGTGGTGCGGCTGGTCGAGCACCGCCGACGGCTTGCGACGACGAAGTCGAGCGCCGCCGGGAGCTGGAGCGAGCGGCTCGGGCTCACGATCGTCGTCGAGGACGAAGCGGGCCGGCGCGGGTTGGGCGAGGCCGCACCCCTGCCCGCCTACTCGCAAGATGGCGTGCCCGCGGCCCGCGCCGAGCTTTCGAAGCTGCTCGGCCAGCCTCTCGAAGGGCTCGCGCCGAACGACGACGCCGCCGGGGCGCTCCGCGCGGCGTCGCGCGGGCTCCGGAGCCCGGCCGCTCGGATGGCGCTCGAGAGCGCGCTTTTGGACCTGTCGGCGCGCCAAACCGAAAAGCCGGCGTGGGCGCTGCTCCGCGGCCCCGACAGCGCCCCACCCGACGCCCTCGAGCTCTCGCTGTGGGTAGCGTCCGACATCGACGAGGCGCTCCGTGAGGCGCACGGGGCGCTCGAACGAGGCGTCCGGTCTTTCAAGGTGAAGCTCTACACGCTCGAATCGAGCGACCCGGGCGTCGCGTTGCTCGAGGCGCTCCGCACGGCTTTCGGGCCCGACGTGGAGCTACGAGCCGACGCCAATCGCAGCGGACACCTGCCGCTCGATGCCACCGTGGCCGCGCGGCTCGAGCAGGTCGGTCTCCGCTATCTGGAAGAGCCGGCTTCCGAGCTGCCGCAGGCGGGCATCGGGATCCCGCTCGGGCTCGACGAGACGCTCGCCGAAAGCAGGCCGGATTTCGGACGGGCCGGACTCGCCGGGTTCGTCGCCGCCATCCTCAAGCCGACGACGCTCGGCGGCATTGGTCGCGCGCTCGAGCTGGCGAGCGAGGCCAAGCGCGCGGGGCTCGTCGCGGTCGCCTCCCACGCGCTCGAGGGTCCAGTCGCCTACGCGGCGACAGCGGCCTTCGCTCTCGCGCTGGGTCCCGGGCGGCCCGCGGACGGCCTGGCCCCGCACGTCGGCCTCGGCACGGTGAGGCCCCCCTGCCTCACCCGGGACGTTCGACCGTCTGCGGCCCTGGACGGAGCCAGGCTTCGGCCTGACGCTCGAAGACGCTCTCGCCGGCGCGACCATCCTCGACGACCGGAGGTCATGACCACGCTCGGTTCGACGCTCTCGGTGTTCGACGCCGCGCGAGCCGCACCGAGCGAGCTTGCCGTGCTCGGCGAAGGCACGGAGCTTTCGTACCGCGACCTCGCCGAACGGGTTCGCGTGCGGCTCGGCGAGCTCTCCGCCGTGCTCGACACCGGGGGCGAGCGGCCCGTCGCGTTCGTCGCCGAACCGACGCTCGCCAGCGTGACGACGCTCTTCGCGCTTTTTTCAGCCGGAACGCCCGCGCTGCCGCTCCACGCGCGGCTCACCCCGAGCGAGCGAAAAACGCTGGTGGAGCGCGCCGGGGCGCTCGAGGCGCCGCCGAGCGGCGAGGGCGCGCGCTCGACCCGCGAGGCGGCTTCGGCCGGCGACGACGCAGGCTCGGCCCGCGACGAATCCCCCTCGGCGGGCGCAGGAACGCCCGGGCTCGACCCCGAGCGCATCGCCGCCCTCGTCGCCACGTCCGGCACGACGGGGGTGCCGAAGCTCACGAGGCTCAGCCATCGGGCGCTCGTGGCCGCAGCGCGCGCCCACGCGGCCGCAGTCGGTGTCGAGCCAGACGATCGCACACTGCTCGCGCTCCCGCTCGCGCACGTGGGCGGGCTGATGATTGTCGTCCGGGCGCTCGTGACGCGGCGGGCGCTCGTGTTGTTCGAGCCGGGCGGCTCGCTGCTGGCTCGCGCCGGCGAGCTTTCGCGGCGCGTGGCCGACGCTCGCGTGACCCAGCTCTCCGTCGTGCCCGCGCTGCTCGAACGGCTGCTCTCACCCGAGGTGGCCTTCACGCCGCCGCCCACGCTGCGCGCGGTCCTCGTCGGTGGCGCGGCCTGTCCGAAAAACCTCGCGACCCTGGCGCACGAACGAAGGGTCCCCCTGCTGCCGACGTACGGGCTCACAGAAGCCTGCTCGCAGGTCGCCACGCGGCGCTACGCCGAGCGCTTCGACCCGCAGGAGGGCAACGCCGTCGGTCCCCCATTGCCGGGCGTCGAGCTTCGCATCGCCGAAGTCGACGCGGCGTCCGGCACTGGAGCCCTCGAGGTCCGCGGACCGACGCTCTTCAGCGGCTACGCCGGCGAGCCCGAAAGCGATCCTCGTGCGGAGTGGTACCGGACGGGCGACCTCGGCTACCTCGACGAACGGGGGGCGCTCGTCGTCACGGGCCGTGCGAGCGATTCTCATCGTCACGGGGGGCGAGAATGTCGATCCGCGCGAGGTCGAGGCCGCCCTTCTCGCCGTGCCGGCCGTGCGCGCCGCGTTCGTCACGGGCGTGCCTGATGCGACGTTCGGCGAGCTCGTGGGGGCGCTCGTCGTGCTTTCGCCGGGCGGCCCTGCGCCCGACGCGCTCGTCGCCGAGCTTCGCCGAACGCTCGCCAAGCACAAGCTGCCTCGCCGCCTGGTCGTCGTGGCGCAGCTGCCCGTCTTGCCGAGCGGCAAGATCGATCGCCGGGCTGCTCTTTCGCTTTTCGGTCAGGCTGTCCAGAAGCGCTGACCCGCAGGCCGCGTTTTGAAGCCGGCGCGGCCGGTTCAGCCTGTTCAGCCAGCGGTCAAGCGATCGCGGAGCTCGCGGAGGGCCTGGTGCTGGTCGTCGCGGACGGCGAGCTCGGCAATCAGCGACAGATCGAGCTCAGGAAGGTATCCGCTCTGATCGATGGGCTCGTAGCCCGCCTCGCCCAGGCGGTAGAGCTTGAAGGTGCCGTCCTCGAACAGCCAGAGCTCGGGCACGCCGAGCCCCCGGTACACGTGGAGCTTGTCGAGCAGCGGGCTTGTGTGAATCACCTCGAGCGCGATGTCCGGGATCTCACCGTCCTTCATCAGCGAGCCGACGCGGTAGCACTCGTCCGGCTCGGCGCCGCGCTCTTTCGCTTCGTTCCGAAACGTGGTCGAGCCGTAGCCTGCGAGGGGCAGATCGCGGAGGAACGCATAGAGCTCGACCAGCCGTGCGATGGTCGTCTTGCGCAGCTCATGGGTACGAGACGGGCTCGTCAGCTCCAGCGCTCCCTCGCAGTAGGTCATGCGAAGCCCCGGCGTATCGAGCGCCTCGCGCAAAATGACGTAGTCCTTCCAGCTCACGCCGTAGATGAGCATGCGTTGCTCGGGCAGCACCTTGGGTAGCTCGCCGAGGGATTGCGGGACCGCAACCGCCATCCCCCGAATCTACCCCTACCCGAGGCTCAGGACCAACGGGACGCATGCAACCATCGCTGCCGCGAGGCGGCGCGCCGGATCCTCGGGGCGGCATAATCCCCCACGAACCTGCGAGATTTGCCGCCGCGAGGTCTCTTTTGGGGATCAGGATCCATCCGCGCGCGGATGAACGAGGCAGATCGGATGGATCCGAAAGCTCGGAAGCGCGGCTCCACGACCGCGCGTCGTGCGCTCGCGTTGACGCTGGCGCTTTGCCTGGCCGGGTGCCCGGGAGGCGCGGAGCTCGAAAACGCCGAGCGCTTCGCTCCCTACTTCGCAGGCGCGTCGGGCAGCGGATCGAGCGGCACCGGTGCGAGCGGGATTACGGGCGCCCCGGGCGGAACGGCGGGCGCGGGAGTGACCACGCCGGCATCGTGCGACGTTGACATCACGAAAGCGCTCAAGGACAGCTGCGCGCGCAGCTTCTGCCACGATGGGGCGTCGCACTACGCGGGCCTCAATCTCCTGGTACCAGAGGCGCTCGCCGCCGAGCTCGTCGACAAGCCCGCGACGCACGGCGACATCGGCTGCTATGCGCCCGGCGAGCCCTTTCGCGCCTGCAACGCTGCCGAAATTGCCTCCATCTGCCCCCCGAACGCGCTGCTGCTCGATTCGCAGAGCCCGGACGACAGCTGGGTGGTGAGAAAGCTCACACCTGGGGGCGCCATGGGCTGCGGGGACGACATGCCAGCGCCCCCCGGAAACTCGCCGACGTACGGCTGGAGCGAGCAGAGGCGAAATTGCCTGCTCGATTTCTTTCGATCGCTCGTCGAGCCGCCGCCCGGCTAGCCGTTGATCCGCTCGAGCGCTTTTCGCAGGCGCTTCGGGATCGCGACGCGCTGCATCGTTTTCGCGTCCACGAATGTGTGGACGCTTTGGGCGACGCAGGCAACGTCGCCATCGAGCTTGGCAATGCAGTAGCCGATTGTCACTTCGCTGGGCTCGTCGGCCGGAGCGAGGTGCGTCTGGACGATGGCGACGGTCACCCGATCGCCGAAGCGCAAGGGTCGGAAATAGTCGGCTTCAGCGTGGCGGATAGGGGCGATCCACGGGCCGCGCAGGGCTTCAGGTAAAGGTGACCCGGACGCCGCGAGAAACTCGACATACACGTCATGGCAGAGCTCCAACACCCGGGGGTAAAAAATTATGCCGGCAGCGTCCACATCCTGAAAACGGATCGAAAGGTCACGCGCGAAGCTACTCTTCGTGAGTGCCTTAAGCTCGTCGCGTTCGAAGCGGTGCATCGTCTACAACCTGCCGGAGTTTACCTGGATTTCCCTGGAGGAGCGTTTCTCGGATGCTACCGTCTCTGTTTACCTGCCTGGAACAGCACGTCCGCGTTCCGTGTAGCTTGTCTGGGGCTGGCAAGAAACGGATCGCGGCTCGCGTCGGGTTGGATCCAAAGACGGTGCGGCGGTACGTGCGCGCGGCGGAAGCGTGCGGGCTCGCGCTCGCGGGCGGCGCTGCATCGCTTACCGACGAGGCGCTGGCCGCCGTCATGACGGAGCTCAGTGGCGCGTCGCCACGCGAGCACGGCGAGGCTTGGCGAGCGTGCGTCGAGCAGCGGCCGTTCCTCGAGCAGAAGCTCAGCGACGGCGTCCGGCTGTCGAAAGTGCGGCGATTGCTGCAGCGCCAGGGGTCGCCGTTCCGTACTCGACGCTGCATCGCTTCGCGGCCGTCGAGCTTGGCTTCGGACGGCGCGCGGTCACGCTGCCGGTCGTCGATGGTAAGCCGGGCGAGGAGCTGCAGGTTGACACCGGCTGGATGACGCTGCTCCACGGGCCTCCAGGGCTCGACCCGGCCATGTCTCAGAACGCGGTGTTGCTCTCTTGGGTTCTAGGGGTTGGAGTCGGGCGGTGTGGGCAGTGGAAAACCGGGGCGTTGCACAAAGATTGTCCAGTGAATCTCTCCCGTCCCATCGTCGATGTCCGCGCTCCCGAACGTTCGGAAGCCCAATCTGCCAAGCGCCATGGGAACCCGGCCCTGAGGCTCAGCGGCCGCCGTGTCAACGTTGACGACGCACATCGTTGATTGACAGTCCCCGAGCACAAGGCGCGCTGACGATTTGTCCCGCTCCCGGAGCCCTACGACGGCGGCTTGCAGGGCATCTTCGGTGTCGGACGCCCACTCCGGATCCCTGACTTCCAGGGCATGCTTCTGCTTCAAGAATTCTGCGCGTCGGCGAGTTCGTTCCCGTTGCCTCTGCGTGAGCGTCTCGTCATCCGCACTGTCAACCGCACCCCCCGCCGGCTCCTCGCTGCTCGCTGCTTCTTCCTCTACCGGAATCGGCACCTCGACCCCATCGGAACTCTGGCCGGACGGTATCGGCGACTGGGCTGTCGCCACGAGCTGAAGGCGCGTCATTGTCCGCACCTCCCGCCGAAGTTTCTCCAGGTCACGCTCCAGCCGCTGCGCTTCGACGGACCCGGCCGTTGGCTTCCTCAAGTCGCGGTCCACCCTCGTCTTCCTCCACGAGATCACCGCTCCCACGACCACTATTGTCGCGACGCCACCAACGACTATGCGACGACCGGAGATCAGCATTCTAGCACTCCAGGCAGAGGCAGCGCGGTGGCGGCCGGGGCGCTCCACCGCTTCACGGGCACGGAGCCCGGGGCGGTGGAGCAGCTCGACCGGACGAAGGGACTACGGTTCCTGCCAGCGCACGCTGAGCACGCTGAACCCGGCATCGCTGCCGCACAACACAACGTACGAACCGTTGGTGTAGTTGGAGAGACCCGAACCGCTGAGCGTGATGCTCTGCGGTGACGACCCGCTCGTGTACCCAACGCCCGTGTCGTCGTAGCCGCCCAAGTACCCATCCGACGAAAGCGACATTAGGTCGCATCCAACGTCATCCGTGCTCGGGTCCAGACGCACCCATACGGTGGTGATTCCACTCGTCAAGTTGTCCCGAACAATCGGGCAGACGACCCCAGCGGTCGATGAACCCGGGGTCACTTCCAGGCCATTGAAGGAGGGGAGCCACGTCCCTCCGTCGAGCGTGTATTCGTCAGGCGCACACATGCTTCCATGCGCGACCTCGTCGTCCGACGCGGCAGCAACGAGAGAGTACGCACACACCCCGGCAACGCCTAGAAATACTCCGATCACCCGCTGGCTGATAGTTCTCATGCACCCAACCTCCTGCGCCGGTGTCCCTCCGGCGTCTGCTCCTCAGATACGCCTGGGCGCGAACCCCGTCACGCCATTTCCTGAGCGAGCGAGACTCTTCGGCGAAAGGACCTTGCATCGCCCTGGATCAGAGGTATCGTCGCCGGGATCATGTCCGGCATGCGTAGGCCTTTGGTGCGTCGTTTGATCATCGCCGGGCGTGCGGAGGTTCCATCGCCTCGCGCAGAGCGAGCAGCCATGGATGCGATGCGGACAGTCAGGACCGGCGACCTTCGAGGCGCGCCGACGGCGCGCTCCGCGCCGGGGACGACGAAGAGTGCCACGCGGGCGACCCTCGGGCGACGCAGTCGATAGCGACTGGGCCGGGCGGTTCCCGCAGCGGACGTGTGGACGCTTTGGGCGACGCCGCCATCGAGCCTGGCGATGCAGTAGCCGAGCGTCAATTCGCTGGGCTCGTCGGCCGGCGCGAGGTGCGTCTGCACGATGGCGACGTTGACTCGATCGCCGAAGCGCAACGGTCGGAAATAGTCGGCTTCAGCGTGGCGGATCGGGGCGATCCATGGACCGCGCAGGGCTCCAGGTAAAGGTGACCCGGCCGCCGCGAGAAACTCGACATAGACATCATGACAGAGCTCCACAGAGCTCCAGCACCCGGGGGTAAAAAATTATGCCGGCAGCGTCCACATCCTGAAAACGGATCGAAAGGTCACGCGCGAAGCTACTCTTCGTGAGTGTCTTAAGCTCGTCGCGTTCGAAGCGGTGCATCGTCTACAACCTGCCGGAGTTTACCTGGATTTCCCTGGAGGAGCGTTTCTCGGATGCTACCATCTCCCCTCGTGCCCATGAACGATAGGAAGTTGATGTTCGCCAGGCGCCTCGTGGGGGTGGCAAGAAAGATGGCTATTCCGGTGCTGAGCCTGGCCGGTTCGCTCCTTTTGAGCGGCTGCCCCGGCGGCGCCGATCTCGAGAACCCCTACTTCGCCGGCGGTGCGTCGGCCGGTGGGTCGAGCGGCACGGGCGTGGGCGCCGGCACGAGCGGCACGGCTGGCACCGCGGGTGACGCGACCGGCGGGACGGCCGGCACGGCGGGAACGGGCATGGTGGTGACGCCTGCTTCGTGTGACGTAGACATCACCGATGCCCTGAGCCAGAACTGCGCGCGCCAGGGCTGCCACAACGCGGTCGATCACTACGCCAACCTCATCCTGAAGGATCCGAACGCCATCGCGGCTCAGATGGTGGGCATCCCGGCCACGCACGGCGACATCAACTGCTCCCCACCCGGCGTGCTCTACAGGGCCTGCGACGCGACCGAGATTGCTACGATCTGCCCTCCTGGCGAGTTGCTCATCGATCCGCAGAACTTCGCGAACAGCTGGGTGGTGAAGAAGCTCACCCCCGGGGCGACCGCGGGCTGCGGTGACGACATGCCGCTCAGCCCGGGCAACTCAGTCAACCTCGGCTGGGATGCCAACGGGCAGCGGCGCCAGTGCTTCCTAGATTTCTTTCAGTCTCTGGCCGCAGCGCAGTAAAACGGTCCTTCGAGAACCAGCCCTTGTCCATCGGCCCCGTCTCCCGAAGGGCGCTCACATTGTGCGCCGCCATTGCCCTGGGCATTGCCCCGAGCGTGCTCGTGCCCCGCCCGGCGTACGCCGCGTCGCAGGAAAAGGTCTCCGTCGCCGTCGGGAGCTTTTCCGGCCCGGGGTCGAAGAAGGTGCGCCAGAAGGTGCTCGAAGTGCTTCGGAAGAGCGGCGGCTACGTCGTCACCGACGCCGAAGACATCAAGGCGGGCGGCTCGCAGAAGAGCTACGCGAAGATGGCCACCGCCATGGGCGCCAACGCGATCCTGGTCGGCGTCATCTCACGCCGCCACAACCTCACGGTCACGGTCTACGGCGGCAAGGGTGAGCGCGTTGACGCGGTCGAGATCAAGGGCGGCGGCGGCTCGTTCGGGCTGCTCAAGGCGGTCGACAACGAGTTCGAGATCTCGATCGCGGATCCCATCGCCCGCGCGAAGGATCCGTCGGCTCCCAAGGGTGGCGCCGTGCCCGTTGCGGCAGGCGCCGGCGCCGCGGCGACCGGGGGCAAAAAAGGCAAGAAGAAGCTCGTCGAGGAAGAAGAGCCGGAGCTCGTCGACGGTGAGCTCGTGGCCAAGGACGAGGACGAGGACGAAGAGGACGAGGAAAGCGGTGACTCGGATTCGTCCTCCTCGAGCGACGAGGCGAGCGGCTCCTCGGCGAGCACGGGACCCGGCCTCCGGCCGCTCGAGCTGATTGTGGGGCTACGCGGCTACAATCGGAACTTCAAGTACACCGACGCGCGCAGCCCCGAATTGCACCCTTATTCGCTGCCGCTCGGCCCGGCGGTCATCGCGAGCCTGCGCCTCTACCCGATCGCGTTCTTCCGCAACGACGCTTGGTCGCACATCGGCATCCAGGGTCGCTACGAGTTCGGCATCGCCACGGCCACCTCGTACCAAGAGACGACGGCGACCGGCCAGACGTTCACGACGGGCCTCAACACCTCGTCGTTGACGTACCAGGTGGGCCTGCGCGGACGCTTTCCACTCGGCAAGCACGAGCTCGGCGTGTTCATGGAGTACGGCGCGCACTCCTTCATCCTGAAGGGGGACGAGGTCTACGCGCCACCCAAGCCCTACGCGCTCGTCCCCGACGCGAAGTACACGTTCATCCGCCCCGGCATCGATATTCGCCTGCAATTCGGCAAGATCAAGCTGGGCGGGCACGTGGCACCCCGCTTTTTGCAATCCCTCAAAGAGATCGATCTCGACGGCGTGTGGTTCCCGGGCGCGACGGGCAGCGGCCTCGATTTCGGCGTCATGGGCGGCTATCAGATGCTCGGTTTCCTGAGCATCGTCGGCGGCGTGGATGTGCTGCAATACGGCTTCGACTTCAACGGCAAGCCCGATTGCGCAGGCGCGAGTCGTTGCGTCATCGCCGGTGGCGCGACCGACACCTACCTCTCGGGCTGGGTCGGCGCCATGCTGCATCTCGACGGCCACGCCGCCGACGAAGACTGACCCTCTTCAGTGCCAGGCGCCGGCAACCTGCGGCGGCTTCCCCGTGCGGTCGTGCTCGGCGACGCGCGCCCGGGCCTCGACCTCGCACGCGGCGCACGACGGAAAGCGCGAACCGTGCTGACAGGTGATCTCGAGCGCGGACGGGGGGTCGCTCTCGAACTCCGCCGGATCCAGATGGCGACCGCAGGCGATGCAGTGGATGTGGCGATGCTCGTGGTCGTGCTGGTGCTCGCCCGGAGCCATTGCTTTTCGTTCCTTCTTCGTGAGTCGCTTCTCGCGTCGCGCCATGGGTCGCGGGAGGATTTCACGAAATCCCGTCGTTGGCGAGCCTCGCGAGCGCTCAGCGCCGATCGAGCTCGCCGAGCAGGCTGCGAGCTTGCTCGTGCGCGCCGTTGTCGGCGAGCGCCTTGGACACGAGGACGCGGGCCTTGCGCGTGTCGCCGCCCTTGTGGGCGAGCACGGCGAGCTGATAGTTCGCCTCCGCCTTCTCCTCGGGCGTGGCTCCCCCCGAACCCTCGGGGCCCGGCGCGCGCATGATGGTGACGGCGCGGAACGCGCGCTGCGCGGCATCGCTTTCCTCCGTCTCGAGCGCGAGCTTGCCGACCTCGAGGGCCAGGTGCGCGTTCTTCGAGTCGGATTCGAAGGCCTTCGAGAGCGCCTCGAGGGCGTCACTCAAGAAGCCCTCCTCGAGATGGATGGCGGCGATCTGCTGATAAACCTGAGCGATGGCTTTGGTGCGGCGGCCGCGGTTGGCCTGGGCGACGCCCTTCAACACCTCGAGGCCGCGCTCCGGGCTGCCTCCCGCGGCATAGGCGCGAGCGAGGAGCGTTGCGGCTTCGACGCTCGCTGGCGATTCCTCGCGGGCCACCTCGAGCACCTTGATGGCGGTCGCGACGTCGGCGTCGGGCATCAACAGCGCCTCGGCCGCACGCAGCACGAGGTCGAGCCGCGTCTGGGGGTCCTCGACGAGCGCCGCCTGCTGCAACACCAGCTCGCCGAGCTCACGGAACGCGCCGAGCGTCTGATAAAGCGCCTCGAGCCGCTGCCGCACGGCCTCCTGCTCGGGCTCGGCCTCGAAGGCGCGCTCGAGCGCCGGCCGCGCGAGCTCGGGCTGCCCCGCCTTTTCGGCCGCCTCGGCCAGCGCGAGCGCCACGTTGACGAGGCCGCTGCCCGTCTCGAGCGCCACGAGACGCTCGAGCGTGATGAGCGCCTCCGCGGCGTTGCCGAGCTTCTGGTCGAGCGCGGCGAGCCGGCGGAAACCGACGAGATCCTCGGGTTTTTCCATGAGGAAGTCGGCGAGGCGCGCCCGCGCGCTCTCGAGATCACCGCTCGCCTCGAACAGATCGACGAGCTCGAGGGCGAGCTGGCTGTCGCGAGGTGGATTGGCCCTCAGCACGGCTTGCTCGAGCGCTTCGACGAGCTCCGGCGTCGCGGTCGGGTCCAGGGCCGCGGCACGTCGGAGATCCTCGAGTGCCTCGTCCTTGCGCTCGAGCTCGGCGAGCGCCGCCGCACGGCGCTTGAGGAGCTCGACATCGTCGGGGGTCCCCTCGAGCAGCCGGCCAAGCGCCACGGTGAGCTTGTCGTGGTTTCCCTGCTGAAGCTCCAGGGCCGCCCAGCGCGAAAGGAGCTCCCGGTCGCCGGGAGAGCGCTCGAGCGCCTGTTCGAGCAGCTCCGACAGCCGCCCGGCGTCGCCGCTCGCTTCGAGCTGGCCGAACAGCGCCTTCTGGATCTCTTCGTCGGTGGGATTGGCGAGGTGGGCGAGCTCGAGCGCTCGCTGAGCGCCCGCGGCGTCGCCCTGGGCCTCGCGCAGCGTGGCGAGACGCCGACCGATGCCCCCCGCCGCGGGACCGCGCTCGACCGTGAGCAGCCGTTCGAGCGCGTCGGCGATGCGATCGACCTCGCCCGTCGCTTCCGCGAGCCTGAGCAGCAAGCGCACGAGCTCGCGGTCGTCCTTCATCACGTCGAGCGCGCGGGCGCAGACGTCGGCGGCTTCGCGGGCGGCGCCGGCCTGCTCGTAGGCCGCGATCAGGCGCGGCGCGAGCTCGGCGATGGCGGCCGTCTCGTTGCGCTCGAAGGCGCCGTCGAGCTCGCGCGCCATGTGCTCGGCGAGCTCGACGAACCGACCGGCCCGCTCGAGCAGCTCCGAGAGCAAGTCGAAGGCCTCGCGGTGGCCCGGTTCGTCGAGCAGGAGGTCGCCGAGCACGTCGATGGCGCGCTTCACGCCGCTCTTCTTCGCGGCGAGCGCGCGCGCCTGCCGGAGGCGCAGCGCCGAGCGCTCCGTCACGCTCACGACGGCGCCAATCGCCTGCTCGACGAGCGAGAGCCAAGCGTCGCGCTGTCCGAGCCGCTCGTACACGCCGAGCAGCGGGACGAACGCCCGCTGCTCGCTCGAGTCCTCGGCGAGCACCTTCGCGTACAGCTTCGCGGCGCGCGCATCGTCCCCCGCGCGCTCGGCGGCTCCGGCAACCTCGAGCAGAAGATCGCGCCCTTCGCTCTCCGGCAGCTCGGAGGCGGCCTCCTCGCGCAAGGTCATGGCCCCCTCGGCGTCGCCGGCAGCCTCACGCACCCTCGCTAGCTCGAGCTTGAGCCAGCCGCGCTCCTCGGCCGAAAGCTCGATGTCGTCGTTGTCGAGAGCGGCCCTGGCGAGCGTGTCGATGAGCGCCACGTCGCCGATTTCACGGGCAATTTCGATGCCCTCGCGCACGACGGGCAGGCGAGCCCCCGGCGCGCCGGCGCGGGCCGCCAGCGCGGCGACGAGCGCGTGCTTGTCGCCGCTCGCACGGGCGATGCGCTCGCGCAGCGCGAGAACGCGTGGCTCGCGCGAAACGTCGCCGAGATCGGCCGCCAAGAGCTCTTGTGCGCGCTCGAGATCGAGCCTCAGGTCCATCGCCCGTTCGAGCAAACCCACGCCTTGCAGGCGCGTCTTGGGATCGGACAGGCGCGCCGTCGCGAGACGGTAGAAGAGCTCCGCATCGGCGGGGGGCCGACTCGAACGGGCGCCGAGGCTCACCCGGTGCTCGAGCACCGTCGCCGCGGCCGCGGAGTCGTCGAGCAGCTCGAACGCGCGGCCGAGCGCCGCCCACACGTCATCGTCGAGACAACCCGCCTGGCCGAGCTCCTCGAGGGCCGCGCGGACACGCGGGTGGAGCGCTTCGGCAGCCGACATGCGCCCCGCTTCGAACAGGAGCTCGACGAGCTCGCCGACCACGAGCGCCGTCTGCTCGGGGCGCAGGCCCTGTGCGAGCCGTGCTTCGAGCAGGCGCGCGAGCTCCTCCTTCTTGCCGGCGCTGCGCAGCGCGGACTCGAGAAGCTCGGCCTCGCGCGGGTTCTCGAGCGCCGATTCGAAGGCCGACTCCAAGAACTCGGCGGCCCGGCCCTGATCTCCGCGCCGCCCCGCGATCTCGCCGAGGGCGACGAGGGCGTCCGTCCGGCCCGGGCCCGTCGCGTCCTTGCCCGCGGTGAGCAGGAGAGCGCGATACATGCGCTCCGCGCGATCGAGATCGCCCTGACGGAACGCGACACTCGCGAGAAGCTGCGTGATGCCAGGATGGGTCGGATCGATGCGCGAGGCGGCGTCGAGCTCGGCGAGGGCCTCGGCCTCGGCGCCCGCCTTGAGCAGCACGCGCGCCAGCTCGTAGTGAACCTGCGCGCGGTCCTTCGGTCGTCGCGCGCCGTAGCTCTCGATCTGCTCCTTCAGCACGTTGGCCGCATCGCCGTGCCGCCCGGCGGCATCGAGCGCGAGCGCGAGCGAGACCCTGAGCACGGCGTCGTCGCGGTGGAGCGCCACGGCCTGCTCGAGCAGCGGCACCGCGGAGGCGGGATCGCGGCGCTCGCGCTGGTGCAGGTCGGCCGCCTCGCGCAGGTAGCCGAGCTTTTTGTCGGGATCTTCTGCGAGATTCGCCTCTTCGGTCAGCAGCGCCGCCAGGCCCGTGAAGTCGTGACCCTCGCGGTAGAGCTCCGCGAGACGCTTCCTGAGGCTTGCCGTCTCGGAGGCGATCGGAAGGGCTTGCTCGAGGCAGGCGCGAGCGCTGTCGGGGTCTTCGAGCGCGGTGTGAGCGGCCGCGAGCCGGAGCGCGCGCCCCCCGAGCGTCTCCGGTGAGGACATCGCCGTCAGGCGCGCGAGCACCTCGGCGGCCTCGGCGTGGTTCTCGCGCGCCTCGTGGATGCGTGCGAGCGCCTCGAGCGCGGCTTCGCTGCCGAGCTCGGCACCGCGCACGTAGTCGGCAAAGGCGCGCTTTGCGTCCTCGAGGCGCGACTCGGCAAGCACCGCGGCGCGCGCGAACAGGTCGGCGGCCTGGTCGGGCGACGTTTCGCGACGCGTCTTGCCCTGCGCCTCCCAGAGGTCGCAGAGCTCGGTGAAACGGGCGCGCTCCTCGAGGAGCGCCGAGAGGCGCGGGACGATCTCGTCGGCGACGGGATCGGCCGGGGCTTCGGCGAGCAGCTCGTCGAAAAGCTCGATGGCGCGCTCTCCATCACCGAGCTTTTCGACGGCGAGCAGCGCGGCGTCGCGCCGGAGCTCGCGGCGCACGGCGAGCTCGAAGGGCAGCTCGGCCGCGGACAGCAGGCGCTCGACGGCATCGGCCGCCCGTTCGACCTCGAGTAGACGATGGCAGAGCTCGGCGACACCCCAGCGCAGCGTCCCCTCGGCGTCGCTCGAGCCGGCGTCACGGAAGCTTCGCTCGGCGAGGGCGAGCAGGCGCTCGAGCACCTCGATGTCGGCGCTCGAGTCGGCGCTCCGCTGCCCGGCGACGCGCATCGCGGCTCCGAAGGTGCCCGCGGCCGCGTAGGCGTCGAGTGCGAGCAGCCGCTCGCCCGTGCGGTTCTCGTGCACGTCACCGAGGCGCTCGAAGAGGCTGCGGCGTCGCTCCTCGCCCTCCTCATGCTCGATCTCGCTCACGTAGAGCGCGGCAAGCTCCTCGAAGCGCGAGCTCGCAAAGAGCAAGCTGCCGAGCCCCTCGAAGCTCTCGAGATCCGGCCCGTGCTTCTTGCGCAGGTGCAGCCAGGCGAGCACGCCGGCGGCAAGATCACCCTTCACCTCGGTCTGGATCTGGGCGATTCGTACCCGATCCGCGCGCGCCTCGGCGTCCTCGCTCTGCTTGGCGCGCGACTCGAGCGCTTCGACGAGCTCGTCCCAGCGCCCCGCGAGCTCGAGCGCCCGGCACAGGCCGTCGAGAGCCACGCGGTCCTTGGCGTCGAGACCGAGGCGCACGCCGTAGTTGCGGATGGCACGCGCGGGGTCCGAAAGCGCCGAAATGCTGAGCTCGGCGGCCTCTCCCAGGGCCTCGCGGCGGGCCGCGGGGTCGCTCTCGAGCGCGGCGACGATCTCGAGCAACGACACGAGCTCGGGGTGCTGCGCGGATTCGCGCAATAGCTCGCTCAGGCGCCGTGCGGCGGCGAGGCCCGCGTCCGGCTTCTTGTCGCGCAGCTTGACGACGTCGCGCAACAGCTCGACGGCGCGCTCGGGCTGTTGAAGCTTCTGGTCCGCAACGCCCGCCGCCTCGAGCAAGAGCTCGGCGGCGACCTCGCCCGTCGTCGCGGCACGAGCCACGCTGACGAGCGTGTCCGCACGGCGATCTTCGCTGCCGAGCTCGCCGGCGAGCTCGGCGAGGCGCGCGCGATTGACGCTGGTCGGGTCGAGCGTCACGAGCTCGACGAGCGTCTCGAACGCGCCCTCGGGATCGGCGAGCCGCTCGCGCCTGAGCGACGCCACCTCGCCGAGCAGCTTCGCCTTTTGCGCGGCGTCCGTCGACGAATCCACCTCGATCTCGAGCATGCGCACGACATCGACGGGGCTGTCCTCCGCGCGGTAGCGCTTCTCGAGCAACAAAGCCGTCTGTTCGAGCACGCTCGGCGCGTCCTCGTCCGTCGACTGCTCGCTCGCCTGCGGCAACGTCAAAATGCGTTCGAGCAGCGCGATCGCGGCGGCGTCGTGCTTGCCGGACTCGAGCAGCCCTTCGGAGAGCCCGAACGCCGGCACCGTTTCGCCGAGGTCGAGCCACAGCGCCGCGACGCGCGCCGCCAGCTCACCGCTGTCCGCCGCGCTCGAGCTCGCGAGACGCGCGCTCAAGAGGTCGATGAGCGGCCGCGTACGACCGTGCCGCTCGTACAGGCGCTCGAGGGTCGATTCGACGCGACCGTCCCCCGGCGAGCGCTGATTGAGCTGCTCGAGGTACCCGATGGCGCGCTCGGCGTCGCTCGCGAAGTCCTTGGCCGCCATAGCGGCCTCGCGTAGGAGCGCCACTTCCTCGCCCTGGTCCTCCATGCCCGCGGCGAGCCTTCTATCGTAGAGCGCGAACAGCTCCGGCCAGCGCCCGGCGGAGTTGAAGGCGAGCTTCAGGCGCTCGAAGGCCCAGGCCGCCGCCGGCGACAACGTGAGCACGCGTTCGAGCACGGCAAGGATGCGGTCCGGGTCGTCGAACCACTCCTCGAGGAACTCGACCATGCGCTGACCCATTCGGTCGGCGACCTCGGGCGACAGCGCGCGTTCGAGCGTGCGCTCGTAGGTCTCGGCGACGGGGGTCGGATCGCCCGTCTTGCGCACCATCTCGTGGGCTAGGTCCCAGAGCTCGGTCTCCTCGGGAGCGGCTTCCGCCCCTTGCAACGCGAGGACGAGCCCCTCTTCCGGCTTGTCCTTTTTGGTGCGCAAGAGCTGGGTCAACCAGCGCGTGCGAGCCCGCGCCAGCTCCGGCGCCTCCGCCGAAACGGCGAGCAGCGCCTCGATGACCTCGGCACGCGCCACGCGATCGTCGGACAGCGACGCGATGCGTTCGAGCAGCGCCGAGGCACGCGCCCGGCACTCGGGCACGTCGAAAACGCGGTGCACGATGCGCAGGGCCTCGAGGTCACCCGGGTTCGCGTCGAGAACGGGCATCAGCGTGTCGAGCGCCTCCTCGGGCCGGCCGAGCGGCGAGACCAAAAGCCCCGCGAGCTTCACGGCCGCCGCGTGGCGCGTCTCGCCCTCGGTGCGCGCCTTGAGCGCTTCGAGCGCCTCGTAGGCTCGCTCCGTGCGGCCGAGCCCGAGCTCCAGGCGCGCAATCTCACCCCACGCGTCGATGCGATCGGGATCGATCTCGACGAGGCGCGCGTAGAGGTCGGCGGCCCCCTTCTGATTCTCGAAGCGCTCGTCCTCGACCTTCGCCCACTCGCCGAGCACGTCCGTGGGGCTCGCCGTGCGCGCGAGCCGCCACTCGAAGAGCCAGCGAAGATCCTGGGCGCGCTCGGGCCCGAGCGGCACCGAGCGCAAAAAGCTCGAGAACGCTTCGGCATCGGCCGCCGCGTCGTCCCCTGCCCGCTCGAGCAAGCTCCGGTAGAGCGCCACGGCCTCGTCGGCGCGGCCCGGTGCGTGGCCGAGCGCGCGCGCCTTGGCGAGCAGCAGGTGTCGAGCGCGCCCCGACCCGACGCGCGCGATTCCGGCGTCGAGCAGCCGCACGAAGGCGTCGCTGCGAGCCGCCTCGTTGGCCCGCTCCTCGAGGCCGAGCAAGAGCATGATCACGTCGCGTTCGCCGGCGAGCCCCACGAGCACGCCGAACACCTCTTCGAGGCGCTCCCAGTCGCCGGCCTCGGCGAGTAGCTCGACGAGCCGCTCCGCCGCCTCGCGCGAGGTCGGGTCGGCGTCGAGCACGCGCTCGTAGAGCTGGCGTGCCCGCTCGCGATCGCCGCCGGGGCCGAGCGAGAGCCGCGCGCCTTCGAGCCAGGTGCGCGCCGCGTTCGGTCGGTCCTCCAGCATCCACGCGAGCACGTTGCCGAGCCGCTCGAGCAGCACGGCGCGCGTCGGTGCGTCGGGGTTGCGCGAAAGGCGCCGGTCGAGGGCCGCGCGCGCGGTCTCGCCGTCTCCACACTCGCGCGCGAGGTGCTCCACCATGTCGAGCACGTCGTCCGAGAGATCGGCCGCCTCCATGAGCTCGCGATAGTGGCCGAGCGCCGCGCCCGCATCGCCACGCAGCGCGGCGACCTCGCCCAGGCGAAGCAGCGTCATGCTCCGCCGCTCGCCCTCGGTGAGCGGCAACACGCGCGCGAGCTCTTCGTAGAGGCCGTTCCAGTCCGTCGCGGCGGAGAGCGCGGCCGCGATGGCGTCGTGCGCGACGAGATCGCGTGGGTCCTCGCCGATCGCCATGCGGTAGGTGGCCAGGGCTCCGCTCGGATCGGCGAGCTCTCGCCCCTGCAACGTGGCCATCGCGTGGAGCAGCTCGCGGCGGCGCGCAGGCTCGCGCTCCTCGACGAGTGCCGAAAGGTAGAGCCCGAGGCGCTGCTCGGGGGCGCCCTGTTGCGCGAGCAGCTCGTCGACGCGATTCAAGAGCTCGCGCGAGCTCGGCGCGTAGACGAGCGCGCGTCGATAGACCTCGATGGCTCGCGGGAGATCCCCCGCCTGCGCCAGGCCGGCACCGGCGGCACGCGCGAGATCGAAGAGCTCGGGCGTGTCGACCGTGCGGTCGGCCAGCGCATCGGCGAGAAACACCGCACGCCACTGGCTCGCCCCGCTGCCGAGCCGCTCGACCTCGCCGAGCCAGCGACGCACGTCGCCGTTGAGCGCCACGGCACGCTCGAGACCCCAGCCGGCAATCTCGAGCGCCTGGTCCTGATTTTCGAGCGGGTTCTGCGCAAGCGTGAGCGCCTCTTCGAGGCGAGCGAAGGTTTCCTCGGGTGAGCCGAGCTCCGCGCGCACTTCGAGGACGTGCAAGAGCTCGGCGGCGGCGTTTTCGGAGCGGTAGATCGGCTCGAGCACGTCCGCGGCCGCGAGCCGGTGCTCGCCCGCGCCGAGCAGTCGCTCGAGCGCCGCGCGCGCGTTCGGTTCGCTCGGGCTCGTACGGATCACCTCCGAGAACGCGGCGAGGGCGCCGGCGGTATCGGCGAGGTGCCCGGCACGCAGCTGGCCGAGCCGGACGAGCAGCTCGGTGCGCTCTTCGGGCGGCGCCGCCTCGGCACGCCGCTCGAGCACGAACGCGACATCGGCGAAACGCCCTTCCGCCTCGAGCAGGGGCAGGAGACGCGCATCGATCTCCGGCGTGTGCCCGAAGCGCGTGGCGAGCGTCAGCCACGCGTCGATCGCGGCGGCGCGGTCGCGCGGCCGGTTCGAGCGCAGCTCGGCCGCCTGGAACGCGAGGCTGCGCGCGGTCTCCGGATCCGAGGTCGCCTCGGCGCGAAGACCGAGCACGTCGGCGAGCCCTTCTTCGTCGCCGGACTCTCGGTAGATGGCTTCGAGCCGATCGAGCGCCTCCGCGTTCCACGCCGAGCCGATCAGGGCGCGCCAGGCCGTGGCGGCACGCGCGGCTTCGCCCGGCTGCCGCTCGATGAGCTCGGCGAGCCGCCGCGCGGAGCGTTGCCGATCCTCCAGCTCGGGCTCCAGGCGAGTGACGATCTCGAGCGCTGCGGCGAGCTGCGCCGGCTCCTTGGCCTCGTCGAACAGCTCCGTGAGACGCTTGGCCGAGCGCAACGACCCCACGTCGTCGGCGCCGATCTCCGTAGCCTGCTGGAAGGCCGCAACGGCACGACGCGAATCGCCCGAGCGCAGGTACACCTCGCCGACGTCCGCGGCCACGCGAGCCCGAACCCCCGCGTCCCGGCTCGTTTGCAGGGCGCGGGACAGAAGGCGTGCGGCCTGCGCTGACTGGCCGAGCTCGAGGCTCAGCTGGACGAAGCGGCCTCTGAGATCATCGTCGCCGGGATCGCCTGCCACGACGGGCCCGAGCAGCTCGAGCGCGCCCGCGGGATCGGCCAGCACGTCCTGGCGCAGGATGCCGAGCTTGCGTTGCACCTCGACGCGCCGCGGGCCCCGCACGAGCGTGAGCTCGTGCCCGAGCATCTCGACGGCGCGCTCCACCTCACCGGTTTTCTCGAACGCCGTGGAGAGCGCCGCCGCCGCCCGCAAGCCGAGCTGCCGGTGCGGCAGGAGCTCCTCGGCGAGCTTGCGCGCGTGAGCGTGGGTCGGATAGAGCGTGAGGATGCCCTCGACGTGCGCGAGGGCGCGCGGCGAGTCGTGCAGCACGCCGAGGCAGATGTCCATCGCCTGCTCGCGAAGGAGCTTCGCCTCGTCGGCGTCGGGCGGCGGCTCGCGTCTCAGCGACGTCTCGAGTAGCTCGACGACCTGCTGGTGCCGACCCCGCGCGATGAGCCGCTGCATGAGGTCGTCCCGGACGGCGCTGTTGGACGGATCGAGCACGAAAAGCTGTTGCTCGACCTCCACGGCAAGATCGAACGATTGCGGATCGTTCGCGACGACTTCGGCCGCACGCTGCAAGAGCCTGAGGCGCTCGGCCGGCTGCGCCGCTCGAGCGCTCGCGTCGAAATAGTGGCGACCGAGCCGCGCAGCCCCTTCGGGACCCGCGAGCAGCTCTTCGAGCAGCGCGAACGCTTCCGGATGACCCGGAACGGCGGTCACCGCGCGCTCGGCAGCGAGCGCGGCTCCCTCGCGATCGCCGAGCGCCTCGGCGAGAAAGAACGACATGCGAAGATGCAGGTGCGCCTGATGGTCGGGCTGCATCAGCTTCACGCGCTTGTCGGCCGCCATCTGCTCGTAGGCGAAGGCAAGCTCCGTCGTCTGTCCGTGGCGCGTCGCGGACTCGTGCAGCTTGTCCCAGAGCTCGGCGGTGTCCTCGCCTTTGCCGAGCGCCATCACGAGCAGGTCGAGCACCTCGCTGGGATTGCCGGCGCGCTCATCGAGCGCCTCCCCCATTTCCCAAAGCTTCAATGCGAGCGCGCTGACAGCGCGCCGACGACCTTCCGACTTCGGGGCGATCGAAGACATTCTTTACGGAGCCGCTCCCCTGCTCCGTTGTGAGGCGAGGAGCAGACTAGCGAGGGTACAGGATCCGCTCGGTAAATCTCCGTTATCTTTGGTCCCCAACGGTACTTATCGAAGGCGCGGTCGAGGCGCGGGCGACCTGCGCAAATGTCACGTCTTTTGGCGCGCGCCGAAGGCCCGGAGGAGCGCCATGAGCGCATAAGGGGCACGCCGCGACCAACGACCAAGCGCTTCGAAGAGGTGCGCCTCGAGCCCCACCGCAACTACATCGTCACCCCGCTCGGCCGCGCGGATCGCGACCTCGGCGACGCGCTCGGCCGAGAGCCCGCGCGTGCGAAGAAAGCGGGCCGCGTCGCTGCGCGCCGTTCGTGGGTCGTTCTCCCCGCGGAGCTCGGCGTGCGCGGCGATGTTCGTGTCGACGAAGCCGGGGCAGAGCGCGCACACGCCGATGCCCTGCGCGGCGAGCTCGTCGGCGAGCCCCAGCGAGAGGCCGAGCACGGCGTGCTTGGTGGCGCCGTACGCGACCAGGCCGCTCGGCGTCGCGAACGCCGCCGCCGACGCGACGTTGACGATCGCTGCGCCCCCGCTGGCCATGTGCGGCACGAACGCGCGACAGGCGTTCGCCGTGCCGACGACGTTCACGTCGAGGAGCGCCCTGAAGTCTTCGGCCGAGGTCGCCATGAGCGGCCCGAGCAACGCGAAGCCCGCGGCGTTGACGAGCAGGGACACGGCGCCGAAGTCGGCCGCGAGCTCGCCGGCGAAGCGCTCGAGCGCCGGCGCATCGCGCACGTCGAGGCGCCGAGCGCGCACCCGGGCCCCCCGGTCCCTGGCCGAAGCGGCCGCCTCGGACAGGGCGGCCTCGTCCCGGTCGAGCAGACCGAGCTTGCAGCCGCGGTCGGCGAGCGTGAGCGCGACGGCGCGACCGATGCCGCTCGCCGCGCCCGTCACCACGGCGACGCGCCCGTCGACCGAGCCGAGCCCACGGCGTCGTTTCATGGCTCCGCCAGATACGCGAGCGCGCGCAGGCTCGGCAGGAACAGGTAGGCGCCGCCTCGCACGCGCACGAAGCGCTGCATGGGGATGCGCTTGGCGTACGGCTCGCACTGGATCGAAAATCCGTCGGGCTCGGCGTCCGTGGGCCGCCGGCGACCGACGAGCGGGTCACGTTCGTCGTAAAGGCCGTGGTACTTCGGGTTCTCGAGCAAGCTCTCGCGCACGAACTCGAACTGCCGCGAGAA
Source organism: uncultured delta proteobacterium (assembly GCA_963841435.1). Lineage (GTDB taxonomy): Bacteria > Myxococcota_A > Polyangia > Polyangiales > Polyangiaceae > PMG-095. The sequence goes on along the minus strand of CAWJCS010000006.1, from coordinate 1,400,431 downwards.
GCTCGTGCAGAGCGCCATGAAGTAGAGCCCGCGCGGCGCGTCGCCCGCCGACGGCGGCGTGCGAGGCCCGTAAAGCCGCCCGCGGCGCAGCAGGCGGTGCGACCGCATGCGGCGCAGGCTCGCGGCGGCGTCGCCCTCGCCCTCGAGATCGTCGCGCGGATTGGCGCGGCGGACGTGGGCGCCGAGCGGGCAGCGAAGCCCCTCCGGATCGACGTCCCGATAGCCGAAGTCGTTCGGCGGGACGGCCCCGGCGGGAGGCGCCTCGGGTGCGAGCACGAGCGGCGCGCCGTTCGGCCAGCGCCCCACGAGGCTCGCCAGAAGCCGCTCGGACGCCCGCGCGCCCAGCTCCGGGAACGCTCGCTCACCCTGCTCGGCAAGAAAACTCCGGAAGCCGAGCACGTCCTCTTCGAGCTTGCGCAACACGAGGTAGCTGCCATTCTTGCCGAGGTCCATCGTGCGACCCTGATCGAGCAGCGGCGGCAGCTCGCGCGTGGCGACCTTGCTCGGGGCGCGGGGGCCCTCTTGCCGCACGCCCCGCGCGTTCGCGTGCCCGAGCAGGAACTCCCCGAGCGGCACGCCCTTGTCGAAGGCGTGGCGGCGCGCCAGCGAAAACCGCTGAAAGCGTGGGTTCGAGCGCACGTCGGCGAAGCCGAAGTGGCTCCTGCCGTCGGCGGGCAGGTACGCGTCCTCGGCTCGCGCCTCCACGTCGTAACGTTCGAGCAGCTCGGAGACCGCTTCCGCCTCTTCGTCGAGCTCGGCGAGGCTCTCGCCGTAGCAGAGCACGAGCGCGTCGAGCGGCGTGCCGGCGCCGCCGATCTCCCACGTGGCCGGCGCGTCGGCGCCCACGTCGCCGAGCGCCGCGGCGCGCTCGGGGTGCTCCATGCCCTCCACGAGCTCGGGCGCGAAGGTCGCGAGGGACTCCTCGTCGAGACCGAGGCCGCTGAGCCCGCTCGCCGTGAGCGCCAGATTGAGCCGTCGCTCCTCGTCGCGCTCGTCACGCGCGGCGCTGGAGACGCGATTGACGAGCGCGCCGAGAAATCCGCGCGCGTCACCCTGGCCGAAGCGGACGAAGAAGTAGCGCGAGAACGGCAGCCGAGCGTAGCCGGAGAACACGAGGCCCTGGACGTTGTCGAGCTCACGCATCGTCAGACGAGCTCGAGGAGCCGGCGAGCGAGCTCGGGGGTCGGCTCGGCCGCGAGGATCTCGCGAATTTCTGCGTTATTTCGCACGTCGCGCACGGTGAGCCCGGGGTACGCCGAGTACGCGACGGCGCAAGGCAGCTGCCGGGCGCGAACGAAGAGAAGGAGCCGATCGTCGTCGCCACGGCCCACGAGCCACTGGTGAAACGAAAGCGGGAACCCGCGCACCGACGACCCCACGAGGCCGAGCGCGGCGCGCGCGGCGCGCTCGAGAGCGAACAGCCGGGCCGGCAGGCTGCCGTCGTGAAACGAGGTGAACAGCAGCCGCCCGTCGCCGAGCACGACCCAGCGCACCGCGTGAATGCCTCGGAGCGCCCGCGGAGCCGCGCCGTGCTGAAACAACGCCTGAAGCGCGCGCAGCGTGCGAACCAGCAGGCGCCGGCGAAAAGTCCCAGACTTGAGCTCTGCCACCACGGCAAGTGAACGCGGCGGCGGCTCGGTGAACGAGAGCGCGCAGGGATCACGGCGCGGCCGGTCCCGCCGCACGAGCGGCGCACCGCCCCAGAGCTCCGCGACGAGCACCGCGGCGTCCTCGACGAGCGCGAGCGCGAGCGGCCCGAGTAGGCGCAAGACGCCGAACGGCTCCGTCACGCGCGCCGGCACGTCCGGCACGCTCGCGAAAACCGCCCCCGACTCCACGCCGAGCACGCGCTTCACGTGGAAGAGGACCTCGAGCCGGCTCCTTCTCTCGAGCGAGCCTCGCTCTCGGAAGAGCACCTCACGCACGCGGGCATGCAGACGCGCATCGCTCCGAATTTGCTCCACGCCGAGCCCGGGGTGAGCGGAAAAAAACGCGCTGGTGCGCTGAGCCCCGGCGCGCACGAGCCGCTCGAAGGACGCGCGCCCCGCCGCGGGATCCCAGCCTTCGCAGCGGGCGAGGATGCCGTCGAGCTCGCGGCCCGCCGCTCGGTGAAGCTCGCGCAGATGCTCGCTCGGCTCCCCGTCGAAGGTGGTCTCGAAGAAAAGCGCGCTCGGCGCCTCCGGGGAAGCCTGCGGCACGAGGGAGAGGCGTGCGAAGTGCAGCGAATGCACGCTGACGAGGTGCGCGCGAAAGTCGCTCGCCGTCGCCTCGAGCCGCTCGCGGAGCGCACCCTCCTCGCCGCGTTTCACTGGCAGCACCACCGTGAGGGCCCGCCGCCGGGAGGGATCTGGTCGGAGAGGTGCGTGGGCGGGGCGAGGGGCCACGGTGGGGGCCATCGCGCGCCACTCTAGAACAGGCGCGGCGCGAGGCGAGCCGCACCTCGTCGGAAGTCGTGCTAAAAGCCCAGCATGCGAGGCCCTCTCTTCACTTTGCTGGTGGCGGCCGCCATCGGCTGCAGCGCTCAGGGCGAGCCGCCGCCCACCAGTGGCATCGACAGCGGCGCCGGCGCCGTCGCCAACGCGCCCGGTACCGGCGGCAGCGCCGCCACGGGCGGCACCGTGGTCACGTCTGGCGGCTCAATCGGCGTCGGCGCGACGGGCGGCTCGGGCTCGCCGACCGGCGGCAGCGGCGGCATTCAGGGCGGCGTCATGTGCGACGGGCTCGGCTCCCAGCTCACGGGGCGCCTCCGCGATTTTACCTCGACAACCAACCAGGATTTCGAGCCCCAGCTCGGCCCCAAGGGCACGAACGCCGTCAATATGGACGACCGCGGCATCGTGCAGCGCATGGTCAACGCGGACATGAAGCCCATGTACGCGGGCGCCGCGAGCGGCACCCTCACGACCTACGGTCCGTCGACCTTCGCGAGCTGGTTCGTCGACACGCCCGGCGTCAACATGGCCATCCCCTACACGCTCGACTTCGTCGGGCCCGACGCGAACGGCGTGTACACCTTCGACCGCACGGGCTCGCCCGGGTTCCTGCCGCTCGACGACGGCGCCAACTGCCCCGCCATGCCACAGACGCCGTGCCTCATGGGCAACACGACGCTCGGCCCCAACAGCTACCCCCACAACTACTCGATGACGTTCGAGCTTCACACGAACTTCGTCTACCGGCAGGGCATGGTGTTCAAGTTCGTGGGCGACGACGACGTTTGGGCCTTCATTGCCGGGACGCTCGTCATCGATCTCGGCGGCATTCACCACTCCGAAGAGGGCAGCGTCGACCTCGATACCCTGGGTTTGCAGGTCGGTCAGCAATACCGGCTCGACTTCTTCTGGGCCGAGCGTCACCTCGTGGAGTCGCACTTCCGCATCGACACGAGCCTCGAGTTCGTCGACTGCGGCATCGTGCCGGTCAAGTGACCGGAGCGACGCGCGCGTCAGTCGAGCGCGCCGAAGGTGTCGCGTAGGCGCGCGAGGTCGGGCTCACCGACGTAGCCGCCGAGGCCGACGCGGAGCGACACCGTGATCTCGTCACCCCAGGGCCACCACAGACCGAAGGCGACGATGCGGCCCAGCTGGTCCATGGTGTAGAGGCGCTGATCGGGACGCAGGCCGCCCGTCGACTCGGCAAGCTCGCGCGCGAGGGGCGGCGCGCTGCCGATGGTCTTCGACGTCCACTCGTACGGCAGGTAGGCGAGCGCCACCGCACGGGCCTCGGCTTCCATGTCGTGATTCAACGAAGAAGCCACGCAGGAATAGCGGCTGTCCCAGCTCCAGCCGCCTTTGATCCAATTCTTCCTGAAGTCCGCCAACTTGGCGAACAACGCTGCCGACGAACCCGGACGGGGCTCCATGGGTCGAACGATACCCGACGCAAGGGGGCCTGGGCTAGAGTCCATCGGCACCATGTTTGCCACGGACGACGTCCGGATCGACCATCTGCGGCCGCTGCTGCCCCCCGCCATCCTCATGGAGGAGCTGCCGCTCACCGAGGACCAGGCTCGCCGAGTGGCCACGGCCCGTGGCGAGATCGCCGCCATCCTGGAGGGGAAGAGCGACCGGCTGCTGCTCGTCGTCGGCCCCTGCTCGGTGCACGACACGAAGGCGGCGCTCGAGTACGCCACGCGTCTGAAAGCGCTCGCCGATCGGCACCAGGGCGACCTTTTCGTCGCCATGCGCACCTACTTCGAGAAGCCGCGCACCACGGTGGGCTGGAAAGGGCTCATCAACGACCCCGACCTCGACGACACATTCGCCATCAACCGCGGCCTGCGTGTGACGCGTGCCTTCCTGCGCGACGTGGTGGCGCTCGGCCTGCCGACCGCCACCGAGTTTCTCGATCCTATCACACCCCAGTTTTTGGCCGATCTCGTCGCCTGGGGCGCCATCGGCGCCCGCACCACCGAAAGCCAGGTCCATCGCGAGCTCGCGTCCGGGCTCTCGATGCCCGTCGGATTCAAGAACGGCACGGGCGGCTCGGTGCAGGTGGCCGTCGACGCCGTGCGCTCGGCTCAATCGCCGCACCACTTCCTTTCGGTCACCAAGCAGGGCCTGGCGGCGATCGTCAGCACCAAGGGCAACCCGCACTGTCACGTGATCCTCCGGGGCGGCACGAGCGGCCCCAACTACTCGGAGGCCCACGTCGCCGAGGCCGCAAACGCCCTGAAGAGCGCAGGTTTACCCGCGCGGGTGATGATCGACTGCAGCCATGCGAACAGCGGCAAGGACCCCTCGCGCCAGCCCGAGGTGCTAAGAGACGTAGCGGCGCGCGTCGCCCGGGGCGAGACCCGAGTGCTCGGCCTGATGCTCGAGAGCTTTCTCGTCAGCGGGCGGCAAGACACGAAGCCCGGTCAGGCCCTCACGTACGGCCAGAGCATCACCGACGCCTGCCTCGGCTGGGCGGACACCGAGCCGCTGCTTGCCGAGCTCGCCGACGCGGTGCGTGCTCGCCGCGCCGCGCGTTCGTCCGTGACAGCGGCCGCGCGCTGAGTTACGGCCGGCCCTCGATGACGTTCCCCCAACAGTTCGCGTGGGGCGCCGCGGCGGCGTCCTACCAGATCGAGGGCGCCGCCTACGCCGACGGCAAGGGCGCGAGCGTTTGGGACATGTTCTGTCGCAAGCCCGGCGCCGTCTGGCAGGGGCAAACGGGCGACGTCTCGTGCGACCACTACCACCGCTACGCCGAAGACGTCGCGCTGATGAAGGCGATGGGCCTCAAAGCGTACCGCCTCAGCGTTTCCTGGCCCCGCGTGCTGCCCGAAGGCACGGGCACGCCGAATGCCGCGGGCCTGGCCTTTTACGACCGCCTGGTCGACGCGTTGCTCGCCGCCGGCATCGAGCCCTGGGTCACGCTGTTTCACTGGGACTACCCGCTCGCGCTCTACTACCGGGGCGGCTGGCTCAACCGCGACAGCTTCGAATGGTTCGGCGAGTACGCCGAGCTCGTCTCCGAAAAGCTCTCCGACCGCGTCAAGAACTGGATGACGCTGAACGAGCCTCAGCTCTTCATCAACTCCGGTCACCTCGAAGGGCGCCACGCCCCCGGCGATCAGCTCGCCCTGCGCGAGGTCTTGCGCGCGGGCCATCACGCGCTGCTCGCGCACGGCCGCGCCGTGCAGGCCATCCGCGCAACCTCCAAACAGCCCTGCCGCATCGGCTACGCCCCCGCGAGCTACCCGAAGGTGCCCGCCAGCGATTCGCGCGCCGACCTCGAAGCGGCACGGCGCGCGTTCTTCGCGACCTCGGGCAAGCACCTTTCGACCATGTCCTGGTGGCTCGACCCGGTGTATTTCGGCGAATATCCCGCGGAAGGCTGGCGCTACTTCGGCGCCGACGTGCCGACGCTGCGCGCCGGGGATCTAGAGCTCATTGCCCAGCGCCTCGACTTCTTCGGCATCAACATCTACTCGGGCGATCTCGTGCGCGCCCTACCCGACGGCTCGTCCGAGCTCGTCCCCTTCCCTGTCGGCCAACCCATCACGGCGTTCGACTGGAACATCGTGCCCGAGGCGATGTATTACACGTCGAGCTTCTGCCACGAGCGCTACGGCCTACCGATCGTCATCACGGAGAACGGCCTCTCGAGCCGAGACTGGCTCTCGACCGACGGCAAGGTCCACGACCCCGAGCGCATCGACTTCACGCGCCGCTACCTGTTGCAGCTCGAGCGCGCCATCGACGACGGCGTCCCCGTCGAGGGCTACTTCCACTGGTCGCTCATCGACAACTTCGAATGGGCCCACGGCTACAAGCACCGCTTCGGCCTCGTCCACTGCGACTACCCCACGGCAAAGCGCACCCCCAAAGCCTCCGCCGCCTGGTACGCCGAAGTCATCCGCACGAACGGCGCCTCGCTCCACGGCTAGCCGCCGCCGGCGCCAGCCAACGCCAGCCCACGGGCCGGTTCAGGCGCGAACCCGCTTGAGCGGGGCCTTCCTTGTGGTATGAAGCCGCCCCACCGCTTACGGGGCGGTAGTTAAGTTGGTTATAACGCCGGCCTGTCACGCCGGAGGCCGCGGGTTCGAGTCCCGTCCGCCCCGCTAGTCAAATACAATCACTGCTCGGCAGACTGCCTCAAGGTCGCGATCCTCGCCCTTACGGGCCACCAGGTCGACCGGCGTTCGGTGTCGCAGCTTTCCAGTGGCGGATCCACCGCGCCGGGTCGAGTCCCGTCCGCCCCGCTAGTCAAATACAATCACTGCTCGGCAGACTGCCTCAAGGTCGCGATCCTCGCCCTTACGGGCCACCAGGTCGACCGGCGTTCGGCGACGCAGCTTTCCAGTGGCGGATCCGTCGCGCCGGGTCGAGTCCCGTCCGCCCCGCTCAACAACTGCAGACCATACTTCCTCGACGGAGCTCGAGGTTTCACCCTCGCCCTTACGGGCCACCAGGTTGACCGGCGTTCGGCGACGCAGCTTTCCAGTGGCGGATCCGTCGCGCCGGGTCGAGTCCCGTCCGCCCCGCTAGTCAAATACAATCACTGCTCGGCAGACTGCCTCAAGGTCGCGATCCTCGCCCTTACGGGCCACCAGGTCGACCGGCGTTCCGCGACGCAGCCTTTCAGTGGCGGATCCACCTCGCCGGGTCGAGTCCCGTCCGCACCGCTAAGATTTCCTGCCGCGTGTCCGCGGCTTCGCCTTCGAACCCGACCAGTCGGCGGGAAGGCAGCAAGCCTTGAGCACTGCCCGAACGTAGCGCTCGCTCACCCGTGCGATGCCGGCCTCCGCTTGGCTCACCAACGTCTGGCTCTTGCCCATCTTCTTGGCGAGGCTCGCTTGCGTCAGCTTGGCATGCTCGCGCGCGGCTCGAAGATCCCCAGCGATCGATTCGCGCACGAACGCGTGAGCATCAATCGTGCTTTCAGGGACCGCGCTGTCTTGCACGCGCAGGTACTCGGCTTTGGGGATGACGACGTACTCCACGCCGCGGATGGTCAGCATCCCAGCGACGGCAGTTCCCTTGTTCGGCATTGTTCAGTCCTCGTGACCGGCAAGGCGCGAACCTCGACCTGAGCATCCGGGGCGATGACGACCTGCACGACGTATTAGGCAATATTGACCAATGCCCCGCAGACGTCAATCGGAAGCCGGCCTCAGCTTGCAAGCAGAGCGCGCACTGTTCATGCCGGCGCTCAACGCCGCAAACAATCAAGTATTTCAGGACACTGGCGTGGACCACGGACCGCCTTGTGGCCCACCTTGGAGCCACGAGTTTGGAGAGCGAGCGAGTTCTCGGCTCTTGTCTTCGAGTCCGCCGAAGCCGCTGCCCCTCGGTCGGTGAACCGAGTCGGCCGCCGAGAAAGGGCGGAGATCTAACTCGCAGGCGGTCGTGGGGATTCGGGAGGCGGCCAGGGAACCGTGCTGCGCTGACACAAAATACGGATATCGGGTATACGCGGGGCGCGTCGTGCTAGCGTCGTCGCATGGGCGCGCCGCGCGCATGACTACGACATAGCGATTCCAGGGGAGTCGCGCTGACGATTCGGCGAGCGAAACCGATTGATCGAACAGCGCCATGCAGAAGTCCAACATCGATGCACCGCCTTCGAGCTCGGCAGAGACCGGGAGGCCGAGCGGTACCGTGCGGATCGGATTCGGCGTGCTCTTGTGCGCGTTCCTCTTTCACACCATCTACCTCGCCTGCGTCGCTGAAGACGCACACATCACCTTCCGTTTTGCCAGGAATTTGGCGACAGGGCACGGCTTCGTCTGGAACGTCAACGAGGCGCCCATCGAGGGCTTCACGACGTTCCTGTGGGTGATCCTTTCGGCGGCCGCGCTGCGGTTCGGTCTCGACGTGTTTTTGGTCACACAGATTGTCGGTGTGTGCTCCGCCATCGGCACACTGTCACTCACGTACCGCATTGCTCGGCGTCACATGCACGCGAGCCCCCGAGTCGCCCTCGTGCCGTGCGCATTCCTGGTGGTCTCCGGGCCATTCGCCACGTGGGCGGCCAGCGGGATGGAGATGACGACTTTCGGCTTCTACCTTTTGTTCGGGGTTTTGGGCTTCCTGGAGAGCCTCGAGGGTGGCTCGGCTCGGTGGCTCGTCGCCGGTGCCTCGTCGCTCTGCGTGGCGACGCTGCTCCGGCCGGAGGGAGGCCTGGTCCTCGTACTGCTGGCCGGTCTCGCAGTGGCCCTATTCCGTCGCCGCTTCCGCCTCGGTGCTCGTGACTACGCCCTAGCCGTCGCTGCCTACGTGCTGCCGTTGATCGTGTTCCTCGTCTGGCGTTGGAACGAGTTCAGAGACCTGGTACCGAACACGTTCTACGCCAAAACCGGGGGCGGGTCGGCGCAGCTCGAACGAGGAACCGTCTACGTGAAAGCCTTCGGCCGCTTTTTTCTGCGGCCGCTGGCCTTCATTCTGCTCGTGGCGTTGTGGGAAAGCCGCCTTGACTTCGCGAAGGGCGGGCGGCGCCTGTCTCGCCTCTTCGCCTGGGCCAGCGAGCATGCGAGCACGGCCATCGCGATGACGGTGGTTGTCGCGTATCTTGCCTACGTTCGCCAGGTGGGGGGCGACTACATGGCAATGTTCCGGTTCATGGTCCCCATCCTGCCCTTCGTCTACTTGCTGATCGTGCCCCCGCTGGCGAATCTCGAAGAGGCGTCGCTTCGGTCCCCTTACCTCGGCGCGGCCACCCTGCTGGCGGTGACGCTCGGTCTTTGCGGCACCGTGATCCACTCGACCCCTCTCGAAAAGCACTTCTTCCAAGTGCCGCCTCAGCAACACGGAATGTATCGAGGTGTCCAGAAGGAACGCTGGCACGTGTCACGGCTCACCGTGATCGGGAAGTTCTTCGACCATTACCAGCGCGCGCCGGGCGAAAGCTTGGCGACCAGAGCCATTGGCGCGACTGGATACTATGCGGCAAACCTCGCGATTCACGACCTGCATGGCCTGACGGACCGGCACATCGCGAGGGTGGCCACGGCGGGCCTGGGCTCGGGTTGGGCGGGTCACGAAAAGTCGGACCTGGACTACAGCTTCGGACGCCTGCCCACGTACTTCATGCCTTCCAAGACCTTCGCGTCGAAAGACATTCGCGGGCTCGCTACGACCGCGCTGGCGATGGCGGACGCCCTGCACAACTACTACCCCGATTCGGACCGATACACGGGCTGGATTCGGGCGCACCCTGCGTTCATCGAGCAGCACTATCGCCTTTCTACCGTCTGGCTCGATGACCCCGGAAATGGCGAAAGCGGCTACTTCGTTTTTCTCGAGCTGAAACGGCCGGGGGCCCCCGCCGGAACGCAATGAGCATCCGGGCGCAGGTCAGCTAACATACTTTCGCATGCTCAGCGGCCGTTCGGCATGGCCCATCGCCATCGTCGCACTCGTCACCGCGTGTGGTGACGGCGGCGGACAACTCAGCGGGCCAAAGTCCACGGACCAAGGCTGCAACTGGACTCGCCGTACCGTCGATCGCGACGAAGTGACCGCCGTCCTGAACATGAGCGTCGCCGAAGTCGGCGCCCGCTTCCACATCGGCGAAGCACCCTGGTCCTGTCGCGTCACCTGGACACCGCTCGGTGACCAACCGGACGCAACCTGGACCCCCTCGGGGGTGGAGACCGACGCGACCCTCTCACTCGCCTGGGGTGACCTGGCGCAAGAGGTCACCGGAAAAGCACCACCTGGAGTTCGCCTCGCCTGCCCGGCCCACCTCGACATCGAGGCCACCCTGACCTTCGAAACCACCGACGGCAGCCTCAGCGAGACGTGGACCGTCACCGCTCAATACATGGAGGGCGACGACCTGCTCGTCGAAGTCCATCCGAGCGAAATGGATGGCTACCAGGGCAGCTACACCTTCGAGTGGCAAGCGGAGTGGCCGGAGACGGGCTCGATCTTCCTCGTCGCGGTGCACTCGGACTACGTGGAGGGCCGCATGACCGAGTGGACCCTCCGAGAAACCGCGGACCAGAACGTCCGGCGAGGGGATCATCGCGACCCCGGCCACCTGGACGTGCTCCAGCCCCGCCCCCTGAGCCACCCTCCTCCCCTCACGGTACCTCCCATCGTGAGCCCGAGACCGAGACCCCACGCGAGGGCCGCCCTGACGGTGCTCGCCCTCGGCATCGCCGGACTCACCGCCTGCACCGCCGACATCCAGCGCGGCGACCAGAGCGCACCCCCCGGCACCGCCCCGCCGGGCAACCCCCCGGCGACCGGCGGCGCCGCACCCAACGCCGGCTCGGCCGGCAAAAGCGGAGGGACCACCGGCGGCTCGAGCAACGCGGGCACTGGAGGCGCCTCCGCCGGCGCAGCCGGGACTGCCACGCAGCCGGCCGATCTCGAGCCCGGCTACTCCCGCCTGACGCAGGCCGAGTACGTCCAGACCGTCAGCGCGGCGCTGGGAGTCGAGCCCGACCTGGGCCTCCTCCCGGTGGACGGACGGGTCGGCCCGTTCACCTCCAACGCGGCCGTCTCCCCCGACCCCGTGCATCCGTACCTGCTCGCGGGTGAAGACCTCGCGGCGCGGATCGTACCCGCACTCCTCCCCGCGTGCAGCGCGACGGCTGCGGCGAGCTGCGTGCGCGACGCGTACGCGGGACCGCTCGGCCTGCTCGTCCGCGCACCCGCGAGCGACGCCCTGATCGAACGCTCCGCGGCCCTCGTGACCGAGCTCGAGGCGGTGGGCGTCTCCGCCGAAGAGGCCACGCGCGCCATGCTGCAGGCGGCGCTCGTCAGCCCGGACTTCCTGTTTCGCTCGACCTCGGTGCCCGGAGACGCGGCCCGCGGCCGGCGCCTCGCCGAGCACCTGAGCTACACCTTGTGGGATGCCGCGCCGGACGCGGAGCTCAGCGCGGCGGCGGAGGGGACGGCGGCGGGGCTCGGGGAGCGCTTGCGGCTGGAGGCGGCGCGGCTTTCCGGGGACGCACGCGCCGTGCCGGTGCTCGCGCGCTTCGTTGGACAGTGGCTGGAGGTGGACACCGATCTCAAGCTCTCCGATCCGAGCTTTGCGAGCTCGCCAGTGTTCGCCGAACTGCTGGCGGCGGTCGGTGACGCACTGAAGACGGATCGGCCCGTGACCGAGCTCATCGCGGGGACGCAGGGCTTCGTGCAAAAGGACAACGGCGAGGCCTACGGGCTCGCGAGCGTGCCGGGCGGCGGCGAGGTGGTCGCGCTCGAGTGGCCGGAGGCGTCGGGGCGGCGGGGTCTGCTCGGCGAGGAGCTCTTCGCGGGGGCGACGCGGCATCCCGACGCGACGCGGCGGCCGATCTTCCGCGGCAAGTTGGTGCGAAAGGCCCTTTTCTGCGACGACATCCCGCCGCCGAGCGCGGACCTCTTGGCGCTGGCGGAGGAGGTCGGGGACCGCACGACCGATCCGCGCTGCAAGGGGTGCCACAGCTTGATGGATCCGATCGGGCGCGCGTTCTCGGTGCTGGATCTGGATCACGTGGGGGACCCCGAGCCCGCGGAGGTGCTCGAGCAGGCCGAGCTTGCCGGCACCTACGCGACGCTGCCGGAGCTCCTGCAGGCCGTGGCGGGGAGCAATGCCTTCTCGGCCTGCTTCGCGCGGCATTTCTTGAGCTTCTTTTTGGAGGTGCCGCTCGATGCGGTCGACCCGAGCTTCGTCTCGGAGCTCGCCGGGAGCGTCAAGGGCGGGGCCGGCCTCCGGAGCGTGGTCGAGCAGGCCGTCGTGTCGCTCGTGGAGCGCTCGCAGGCGCTCACGCCCTGGTGCGAGGGACCATGACGCGAGGACCGCGCTTCACCCGGCGTGGGCTCCTGACCGGCGTGCCCGCTTCGCTCGCAGGGCTCGCCGCGACCTCTCCCCTGTGGTCGCGCCTGATCACGCGGGCGGTCGCCCAGGGGGCGCCGGCGCAGCGGCTCATCGTCTGGTACACGGCCGACGGCAACGTGCCGGAGTGGTTCTGGCCCGAGCAGGCCGGCGCGCTCGGTATCCGCAGCGATCGCAGCGACGATCTCAGCGGACAGGACTTCAATCAGAGCATTGCCTCGGGGGATCGGCCGACGTTCCTGCTCCAGCCGATCGCGAGCTACGCGGACCGCGCGCTCTTGGTGAAAGGGCTCGACAATCCGGGCGAGCCCGACCACGCGCCGGCCGTTCGAAGCTGTCTGACGGGCGAGGCGGTGAGCGGGGACAACACCGGGTCGTCCCCGTCGCTCGACGTGCTGATGGCGGAGGTGCACGCCAACTCGACGCATGCCGAGCCGGTGTTCCGCACGGGCGTTTACGGCAATCGGGTCTCGTACGACGGCACCCGCGACGTGAGCCGCCCGCGTGGACGCGACTACGTGGAGCCCTCGTGGCAGCCGGTGAGCGACGCGCGACGGGTGCTCGACGCAGTGGGCCCGCCGACGGACCCGGGCGAGGATCCCGCGCTGAAGACGGCGAGCCGGCTGGCCGTGCTCGGCTCGGTGCGCGAGCGGGTCGAGGCCCTGCGCTGCGCGGCGGGAACGCCGGCCGCCTTGCGCCTGGAGGCCTACGTCGAGGAGGTCGCGCGGCTCGAGCGGCTCGAGACCGAGATGCGACCGACGGCGTCGGGCGGGCCGCTGGTCGACCCGAGCGATCCGGACGTGCAGGCGGCGCAGACCGACATCGCAAAGCTGCCGACCGTCGCGCCGTTCGTCCGCGATCTGGCGGTGACGGCGCTCGCGCTCGGCTACGCGCCGGCGGTGACCATCCAGTGGGGGGCTTCGGGCGAGAACAAGATCCAGAACGGCAAGCTCACCGACTACCGCTACGACTTCTTGCCGGATCTCGAGTACCCGGGCGCGGGCGATCACGGCCTGGCCCACCCCGAGGACGGCGCCTTCGAGGACGCGGGGCACCGCATCACCGCGGCGGTCTCCACGCGCGATCGCCTGCGCATCCAGCGCTGGTTCATGGGACAGCTCAAGGAGCTGCTCGACCGCCTCGCCTCCGTCCCGGACGGCACCGGCACGCTGCTCGACAGCACGACGGTGCTCTGCGTTTCCGAGTACGCGGGGCCGAACGCGAACAGCACCGCGGGGCAGCACTCGCTGAAGAACCTGCCGTACCTCTTGATCGGTGGCAGCGGCACGCCCTTCCGGACCGGACAGGCGCTGAGCGTGAACCGGAGCCACGGCGACTACCTTTTGACGCTCGCCCGCGGTTTCGGCAGCACCGAAGCCAGCATGGGCGTCGGCACGAGCGTCATCGACGAGATCCTGCTCTGAGCGGCGGTCGGACTCTCGTCCCGTGACACGCCGCTGCATGCGACGACGCTCGGGAGCGCGAGCGCGAAAAGAGAGCACGCCGCGCGGACCACCATCCGCGTCACCATGCGGCCGAGGGTACCACGGACCTTTGAGCCAGCGTGGGCCGCCGCCCTCCTCGGAAGTAGTTGTTCTCTACGATGCGCGGATCGGTCGCCGCGGTCAGCTCGCTGAACGCCCATCCGCCGCTGCAGTTGCTCGCGCAGATGTCGTTGTTGCAGAAGATGCCGGGGGACGCGGAAGGAGCGGCGGACGCTGGGACCAGCGCCACGCCAGCGGGCTGGATCGCGCAAAAGACCAGCTCGCTCGCGACGGCGACGCGACTTCGCGTTGGTGGGACTAAGACACCTTGCGGACTTCGAGCTTCCGCTCCCTGCTCGCGCCAACGCGATCGAGGCTCTCGCCACGCGAAGCGCGTTCGAGCAGCTCCGCGACCGCAAGCCGAAGATCCATCGGCAAGTCGTCCGCGTGCTCGTCGCGAGAAATCTGCTGCTCATTGCGTCGAAGGACAGCCGCAAGGTCCCGCTGCCGAAGACCAAGAGCCGCACGTGCGAATCTGAGCACCGGCCCACTGACGCGCGCACCCTCGGCGAGAATCAGCCGAGCGGCGCGGCGCTCGTAGCCGGCGAGCTCATCAGCAGTCAAAGACACTTCCCCGCACGCCGAGCAGGTCTCAACCATGCCGGTGCCGTCGGTGATGGTGTAGCCGCCGACGCGCGTCACGTGCTCGTAGCCGCGTCGAGTCATTCGCTCGTTGCAGTTCGCGCACTTCATCGTGGGCCTCGCTTCAATCATCCGACGGAACCGCAACATCTGCGGTTCGCACGGCTTCCCGTACGTCCGCGTGGGTTGCGACTCGCTCTTGCATTCGTTGAAGCGCATGGCCGGAGAATCTGAGACGGTTTCCGTCGGCAGCCGCACGGGCGATTGCCAGCCCTCGTCGGCGGTCACGGGTTCATAGTGAACACGACTTGCGTTTTTCGCAAGTGGAGAATTGCCTACCGGGCGGCCCCTCTTCGGCAACCGCTCGGAAGCAAACGTTTATTATCCGTGCCCCGTTATCGGGGCGACACGAGCGCAGCAGCGCGCGCACCCGCCGCACCGGCCGCCGCGGGTACGCAGCCGTTCGCGTGGTGCCTGCTCGGCACGTCGTGCGTCGCGACGGTCGGCCTAGCGTGAGCGTCCCGATTGACGGTGCAACCTTGAACCGGTCCTCCAACCGGGAAAGAAAGCAAGGGCTGCGCTGCCCGCCTGGACCCACGTCAAGTCTGCGCGCGCTTCGCGCTGCTTGACGGCGTCCCCGCCACCGATGGCGCGTTCCCGCGCGCGAATCGGGCGCAGGCTCACGCCGAGTGGCGTTCTGCGCGTCGATCCACTATCCGCTTTCGGTGCCTGAGGATCCTCCCGATCGGCGCGCGCGCTTTCTGGCCCGTTTGCGCGACGACAGCCGCCGTGGGCCGGGGCGCGGGCTCGGGCGAACCGTCCGGCTGATCGGGGGCGGAGCGAGTCTGGCGCGTCGCATTGCCAGGGCCGCGACGCGGGGTGGCGGCACGCTCGGGGCGCGCGATCTCGCGGACCTCGAGGGACTGGTGCAGAAGCTCGGCGACCTCAAGGGGCTGCCGATGAAGTTCGGTCAGATCGTCAGCTACCTCGAGCTGGACCTGCCCGACGAGATGCGGAGCCTGCTCGGTCTGCTCCAGACGCAGGCGCCCGCCACGCCGCGTGATCAGGTGGAGAAGGTGCTTCGCGAGGACCTCGGCGAGCGCGGCCAGGAGCTCTTGCGGGCTCTGGATCCCGAGCCCGTCTCGATTGCGTCGATCGGACAGGTGTACCGCGGACACTTGCCGGATGGCAGCGACGTGGCCGTCAAGGTACGGCACCCCGGTATCGACCAGGCGATCCGTTCCGACTTCGGATTCGCGGCCATGGGCACCGGCATCGCCGCCGCAGTGCTGCCCGCCATGGGCGCGACCGGGCGTGACTTCGTGGAGGAGCTGCGCGCCCGACTGCTCGAGGAGTGCGACTACGTGCTCGAGGCCGAGCGCCAGCGCATGTTCGGGCGACTCTTCGCGAGCGACCCCGTGATCGTGGTCCCGCGCGTCCACGACGACTGGTGCGCGCCGCGCGTGCTCACCACCAGCTGGGAGACCGGGCGCGACTTCGAGTCCTTCTGCGCGACCGCGAGCGACGAGGCGAGGAACGGCGCCGGGCGGGCTCTGTTCGACTTCTACATCGGCACGCTCTATCGCCACGGCCTGTTTCATGCGGATCCTCACCCCGGAAACTACTGCTTTCGCGAGGACGGCCGCGTGGTCGTCTTCGACTACGGCTGCGTGCGGGTGTTCGAGCCGGACGTTGCTCGCGCGTTCGCGGCGCTCGCCCAGGCGGTACGGGACGACGACCGTGGTGCCGTCTGCAACGCACTGCGCGCTCTCGGCGCCGCGCCGTCGGACAACGACGACGTTTACCGTCACCTCAGGAGCCTCCTGCGCGGTTTCTTCGGGCCGCTGCTCCAGCCCGGCGCCCATCGTGTGGAGGGGCGCATCGTCGTCGAGATGGGCCAAGTGATGCGCGACAAGCTCGCCATCGCGCGCCTGCGTTTGCCCGGCAGGCTGGTCTTCCTTTTCCGGATCCGCTTCGGGCTCTTCGCCGTGCTCGCCCGCCTGGGCGCCGTGTGTGACTGGGCGGCGCTGGAGCGGGGCTACTGGGAAGCGGCGCAGCGGAGCGCCCCAAGCTGAGCGTGATCAGCCGACCCAGACAGCGTCCCCGACACGGCGAAGGCCTTCCCGACGCGAAGGAGGCCTTCCCGGACACCCAGAGCCCGTCCCGGACACGCCGATCTCGTCCCGGACACGGCGGGGGCCGGCCGCGGGGCACTCGGCCGCCAGGGACTCTCACGCTACCCCCGCGTGAGCTTCCAAAGCATCCCGATGATCCTTCGCAACAACACCGCCGGGGTCCCGGGATCCCTCGGCAATGTTCAGCGCCACGCTGCTTGCAGCGCGAACCAGCTGATCTGCCAGCGACCGATCATGCCGCTTGATGCGCGGCACGAGCGGCCTGAGCGCCTCCACTGCTTCGATACTGAGCGACGCAACCTGAAGAGCCATGAGTGCTTTCTCCTTCCGCCCGCTTCTCGCGAGCCCCACCCTCCCGTCAGCGCGCGCTTCACTCTCCCCCTTCACCTTCTGCGCCCTTCACGACCCCCCTTCACACTTCACCTTCGTCTCCGGACCATGGGTGGCGACAAGTGCTCCGTGCATGCGCTAGGGTCGCCCTTGCCAATCTAAAGGCGGGCGCGGCGATCGGGCGGGCCGCGCCCCATTCCGTGCTTGTCTCGAAGCCCATCGCGACAGCTACGCCGGATCCACTCCGACGATTGCCCAGCAGGTGACTGATGCACGCGTTGCACTCTGACCCCGACCACCTTCCGCTGTCGCCCTGGTGGCGCCGGGCCGTGGTGATCGTCATGCTCGGTGGCTTCGCGCTGCTGAGCCTGGTGACCGTAAAGACCTATCAAGGTGCGCCCCCCATCCCTGGGACCGTGGTGGATGCGACGGGGCAGCGGCTGTTCACGCGCCAAGACATCGAGCACGGTCAGGAGGTCTTCCTCAAATACGCGCTCATGGAGCATGGGACGCTCTGGGGGCATGGTGCTTACCTGGGGCCCGACTACTCGGCTGAGTATCTTCATCGCACGGTGGAGATCGGCCGAGAGACGTTGGCGCAAACGAAATACGGACTCACCCTAGGCGCTCTGGACGAGGCCCGGCGCCTGGAGATCGGCGAAGCTCTCAAACGCGAGCTCAAGCAGAATCGTCACGCTCCAGCCACTTCGACGCTTCGGTTCACGCCGGTGGAGGCGGCCTCCTTCCGCGCTCAGAGAGCGGAGTGGAAGAACTACTTCGACGGCACGACGCCAGCCGCAGGCCTGCCCAAGCACTTCATCAAGGACGAAGCAGAGCTACGGGACCTCACTGCGTACTTCGCCTGGGCGGCGTGGGCCACGACGGCCCTTCGCCCCGGAACGGACTACTCGTACACCAACAACTGGCCTTACGATCCCGAGGCCGGAAATACCCCCACGGCGTCGGCCTACTTCTGGAGTGCCCTGAGCCTGGTCGTCCTTTTGTGCGGACTCGGTCTGATCCTCACGATGTTCGGGAGGTTCGAGTTCCTGGGCTGGGGTGCCGACCAGAAGGCGCATGTTGAGGAGGGCCGACTCAACGATTGGAGGCTGACGCCCAGCCAGAAGATCCTCGGCTTGTACTTCGTCGTGGTGGTCGTCCTGTTCCTTATGCAGGCGGCCTTGGGAGGTGTCATCGCCCACTATCGCGTCGAACCCGCCGGATTTTACGGCCTCGATCTGACCCGCCTCCTGCCCTACAACCTCGCCCGCACCTGGCATCTGCAGACGGCGATCTTCTGGATCGCCACGGCCTGGGTGGCGGGGGGGCTCTTCTTGGCTCCCCTCGTGGGAGGCGCGGAGCCCAAAGGGCAGCGCGCCGGCGCGGTAGTCCTGCTCGTTGCGCTCGCCGTCGTCGTCTTCGGGAGTCTCCTCGGCGAAATGGCGGGCATCAACGGAGCGATCGGAAGCCTCTGGTTCTGGCTCGGCCATCAAGGGAGTGAGTACTTGGACCTGGGCCGCTTTTGGCAAGTGCTGCTGGCCGCGGGTTTGGCCTTCTGGCTCTTCCTGATGTTCCGCGCGCTCCGGCCGGCGATGAAGGAGCCGGGCAAGGGAGAGCTTCCCACGCTGTTCTTCCTCTCCGCCGTTGCGATCCCGCTCTTCTACGTGCCCGCACTCTTCTACGGGCCCCACACCAACTACGCGATCATCGATAACTGGCGGTTCTGGATCATCCACCTCTGGGTCGAGGGATTCTTCGAGCTCTTCGCGACCGTGCTCGTTGGGGTCATGTTCGTGCAGCTGGGGCTCGTGAAAGCGAAGTCCACGACGCGCCTCATCTACCTCGACGCGATCCTGTTTCTCTCGGGCGGCATCGTCGGCACGGGCCACCACTGGTATTTCACGGGCCAGAGCACCCTGAACATGGGCTTGGCTTCCTGCTTTAGCGCCCTGGAGGTCGTGCCGCTCACTCTGCTGACGCTGGAGGCGTGGGATTTCGTCCGACTCGAGGACCGCTCCTGTTCCGTCTGCGGTCGCCCCCTCGTTGCCGGGCAGAAATGGGCCATCCGCTTCCTCATCGCCGTGGGCGTCTGGAACTTCATCGGGGCGGGTGTGTTCGGATTCCTCATCAACCTCCCCATCGTCTCCTACTTCGAGATGGGAACGACTCTAACCGCCAATCATGGCCACGCTGCCATGTTCGGTGTGTTCGGGATGCTCGCGCTGGCGGTGCTCCTCTTCTGCCTGCGGGCGTTGAGCTACGATGAAGACTGGGTCCGCGTCGAAAAACACATCCGTCGCAGTTTCTGGGGGCTCAACATTGGCCTCGGACTGATGATCCTCTTGGATCTATTCCCGGCGGGCGTGCTCCAGCTGTGGGATGTGTTGACGCATGGCTACTGGCACGGGCGCCGACTGGAATATTTGACGGGCGGGACATTTCACACCCTCGAAGCGATCCGCATCGTCGGGGACCTGATCTTCCTGCTCGTCGGCACGGTCCCTATCGTGCTTGCAACGCTCGTGCTCGTATTCGGACGCACCCTCGAGTCCGGCGCCGCCCGACCTGCCTAGCACGCGCAACCTTGCGCCGAGCGGCCTGAGCCCTTCCCTGCGCGTGCTGACGGGACGCCCTCTCTCCCCATTCCCGTTCTTCCCCTTTCCCTTCCCCTTCACCTTCACCTTCACCAGCCACCCCGGTCCCCCCTTTCACCTCCCCCCAGCTCGGGAGCCTGATGGCGACCTTTCCATTCCCCGGAGGGATTTCTGCAGAACCAGGGGTGGGACACCGGCTGATTGCCGCGTCGCTGGAACGGGGCGCCGGCCGGCCCGACGACCATGGCACGTTGTCTCACCTGGGGCACAGTGCCTCCCCATCGAGTCAGGCCGTGAGACGAGCCTTGTCCGCCGGCTCGGGGTCGCTTGCCAACCGAGCGCGTGGGTAAGTCCCCGATGCCTCGCGCGCCGGACGCGCACTCGCCGTCTCGAGCGGCGCTGGCGCGACAGGGGCAACGGCCACCTGCACGTCGAGCGCGGGAGCCGCCTCCCGCACGGTCGCGGCCAGCGCTTCTAGCTCGTAGTGTGCGGGCGCCGGGCCGCTCGAGGCAGCCCCGAGCACCAGCCTCTTCGGAGAGAACGCCCCGAGCAACGCCCGGACCATCGCGATGCGCGGAGAGACCGCGACGCTCGCGTCCTCGGGTCCTGTCGCCAGAATGATCGCATCGGGGCGAAAGCCGGCGAGCCGGAGACGCTCGATGCGACCCGCGAGCCGGTTGGCAAAAACACCACTAGTTTCCTCGCAGAGCTGGGAGATCACGACCACGTCACCGCGGGGCGCCTGCGCCTCCCAGGTGCCGCAAGGGGCCGAGGCTTCCGCCACGACGAGGAGTCGATGCTCGACGGCTGGCTCGGGAAAGTGACGCATCTCTGGCTCCCTGGCTTCGGAGTCTGTTCGCGGAGCTTTGGTAGCAAGCCGCATGCCGGCCGCAGTGACGCCGAAACGCCGGGAAGCCTCTCAGCTTCCGCGGCGGCATCGGTCACTGCAGAGCAAAATACCGCATCAATCGCAAGGCACGCGGGTGCGCGTGCCGCCCGCCAAGCGGCAGGCCTGCTCGGTGCTTTCGATGGTGGCGCCCAATGTGAACCCCTGCTTGTTGAGCAAGTCCGCCATTGCGCGCGCTACCGTACTCGACGCCTTGGAAGCAGGCGATGACTGCACCGAAGGGGTCGCGCTGCCCTTCGGCGCGGATGCGCCACACGCGAGAAGGATCAGCGCGCGCGCCCGGCGTTTACGATCCTCTTCCCCCTTCGACTGCCCAAGTCCCGTTTGGCCTTCGGGATCGGCCTCACTGAGATCACCCCCGCGTGAGCTTCCAAAGCATCCCGATGATCCTTCGCAACAACACCGCCGCCGCCTCGGCCTCTCCTGCCGGGAAGTAGCCCCAAGCCGCAGCGACCTTCAACGCGGCCAGCGTTTCATTCGCGCTCCCCGCCGCCGAATAGAACCGCGCCCGGCGGTTCCCGGGATCCGAATGCTCCCCCTCGGCGATGTTCAGCGCCACGCTGCTTGCAGCGCGAACGAGCTGATCGGCCAGCGACCGATCATGCCGCTTGATGCGCGGCACGAGCGGCCTGAGCGCCTCCACTGCTTCGATACTGAGCGATGCAACCTGAAGAGCCATGAGTGCCTTCTCCTTCCGCCCGCTTCTTGCGAGCCCCACCCTCCCGTCAGCGCGCGCAGGCCGTGTCCAGGCTGCGCGCAGCGCACCGCGCGTGAGCGCGGCCCCGGCCTGGACGCGGCCGAGCACGCTGGCACCCTGGCCCAGCAAGCAGAAGCCCCCGCCCTCCCCTCTTCACGATCGCTTCACTCTCCCCCTTCACCTTCTGCGCCCTTCACCTTCTGCGCCCTTCACCTTCTGCGCCCTTCACCTTCTGCGCCCTTCACCTTCTGCGCCCTTCACCTTCTGCGCCCTTCACCTTCTGCGCCCTTCACCTTCTGCGCCCTTCACGACCCCCCTTCACCTCTTCACCTTCGCCTCCGGCCGAGGCTTCTTCTCACGGTTCATCACCCACGCGGCCAGAAGAACGTGCCCCATGCCCGAGCCAGCGTGCTCGTGCGATGAGCCCGGCGCCGTTGCAGGAACGGCTGTTGCGTGCTTCCCTTACTGAGTATGCGTCGGGAGGTCCGCAAACGTGTGCTAGTGGCGCTGGCGGTGCTCGCCACCGTGTCGTGTGGAAAGAGCGCCGGGCGGGGAGCTGCCGAAGGCTCGGGCGGCGCGGCGGGCTCGCAGTCGGGCCGCGGAGGCACGGGCGGAGCAGGTGGAGCCGGGCGCGCCGGGGCGGGCGGAACGGACAACGGCGGCAACGCGGGCGGCAACGCGGGCGCCGACGAGGGCGGTGCTCCGGGATCCGGCGGGACGGATAGCGCTGGCACGGCCGGAGCAACGGGCGGCACCGAACAGGCTGGCGCGGCCGGCGACGCGGGAAGCATGAGCCAAGGCGGCGTTGCAGGACAGGCCGGCGGGGCCGGGACCGGAGGCGCGCAGGGCGGCATCGGCGGGGCTGCCGGCGCGCCGCTCTGTGACGATCCGGACGAAGACGCCGAGCTCAGCGGCCATACGACGCCCAGCACGACGACTGGCACCGACGGCACTTTCACGGACGAGTGCGACGCCGACGGAAACCTCGTCGAATATTACTGTGAGAAAGCTCCTGCGTCGGGCTTCTTCTGCGGCCAGCCCAACCCCGATCCTCGCTGCTACGACCTCTTCCCGACCGGCCGGGTCCTTTCCCGCAACGTCGATTGCGGAGGAGAGTGCAACGCTGGTGCCTGCGCCTCCCATTGTCCCGACGCTGGGGACGAGCTCACGGTCGTCACCGTGGACCACGCCACCGGCGCCGTCATGTTCACGAACCTGACTCGCCCTGGCGAGTACGCCTGCGAGCTCGACTCCGATTGGGTCGTGGGCGGATTCGACTGCCTCAGCGACCCGACCCCCGGCATCTCGATGTCGCCGGTCATGCAACTCACCGGGGTGACGCTTTGCCCGATTGGCCAGAACTTCCGCGTGCTCGCCGGGCTCGCCGGAACGACCGACCCCGAGTGCGACTATACGTGTGTGCGGACTGACTAGAAGGGGTTTTGCTCCGGCGCCGTAGGCCTTAATCACTACTGTCAGAGATTCGCGTTTCCTTCGAGAAATTCGCAGATTGGCGAGCGGCGAACTTTTCGGACGGCGGCGCCCACGTCTTGCGTCCATTTCGTGCTCGAAGGCGGCCGCCCGCTGGCCGCGCCAGTTGCTTTCGTGGCTCATGTTCTCTCTGCTGGATCGTGATCTGTTCCTCCAAGACTCTGACAGTAGTGTTAAGATGCCCGCGAGGGTTCATGGCGGCCTTTCTCTTTTGCACCAAGCCGGCGCACGGTCACGTCAATCCGCTCCTGCCTCTCGCTCGAGAGCTGGTCGCGCGCGGCCATCGCGTCACCTGGTATACGGGAACCGCGTTCGCGGAAGCTGTGAGAGCGACCGGCGCCGAGCATGCGCCGGTCAAGCGCCCACCGGACTACGGCGGTCGTGACACGGTGCAAGGCTATCGCGCGTCCATCGACCCGAACGCCGAGAAGCTCAGGGGGCTCGCGGCCGCGAAGTTCGACGTTCGGCACCTCTGCTACGACGTCGCGCTCAAGGAGTACGAGGACATTCGCGAGCTGCTCGACGCCCATCCCGTGGACGTCGTGCTTTCGGACAACGTGACGCTGGGCGCGCTCTACGCCTGCGAGAAGCTGAGCCTGCCGCGCGCGGTGTTTGCGATCAGCGTCCTGGGCCTCAGCGCTCCCGACGTGCCCCCGTTCGGTCTCGGTTTGAAACCGCTCGCGGGCACGTTGGGTCGGCTCCGCAATCGCATGCTCACCTGGTTCATGAGCTCCATGCTCTTGAACGAGGCCACTCGCCACGGCGACGAGGTGCGGGCGAGCTTGGGTTTGCCCCCCGCCGGGCGTTGGTTCGCCGACTGGTCGCTCGAGGTCTGTGACGTGTGGCTTCAAGCCACGGCCCCCGAGTTCGAGTACCCGCGCAACGAGCTCCCGTCGAAGGTTCATTTCATCGGTCCGCTGCTGCCACCCGTGCCCGAATCATTCGCGCCGCCGCCGTGGTGGTCAGAGCTCGGCGCGGGACGCCCGGTGGTGCTCGTCACGCAAGGAACCGTGCGCTCCGACCCTGGCGAGCTCATCCTGCCCACGCTCGGGGCGCTCGAAGGAGAGGACATGCTCGTCGTCGTGACGACCGGCGGCAGCACCATCGATAGGCCTCTGCCCGCGAACGTCCGCGTCGAGCCTTTCGTCTCGTACCACCACCTCCTGCCTCACGTCGGCGCCATGATCACGAATGCTGGTTATGGTGGCGTCCAGATGGCGCTCCGCTACGGGGTGCCGCTCGTCTGCGCCGGTCGCACCGAGGAGAAACCCGATATCTGCGCGCGCGTCGCCTGGTCAGGGGCCGGCGTCGATCTGAAGGCCCACACGCCGCGGCCGCAGAAAATCCGCGCTGCCGTGCAGAAGGTGCTCGCAGACGGAAGCTACGCGGCACGCGCCAAGGCAATCGGTGAAGCGCTGGGCCGCTACGATGCACCGCGCGTGGCCGCCGGCTTGCTCGAGGGTCTCGTCCCCTAGGCTCGACCTCGCGATTGGTGAGCCCGCTCGGGCGCTCCGGTGCGCGCACGGCATGCCCTGCCGCGCCGAGCACGGCCGCCACGCTGTCGGGGCGCGAGCGTGGCGACCTCCACGGCCGAAGCGAGGCTCGCTGCCCGGGCGAGGACGCGCTCGCCCACGTAGGTGTGCAGGCGGATCTGCTCGCGCTCCGTGTCGGTCAAGGGCTCGGTCTTTTCCCAAACTGCGGCGGTGACCGCGACGCGCCCCACGTCGTGGACGAGCCCGGCTCGTGCGAGGGTGAGCTCGGCCTCGGCTCCGAGCCCGAGGCGTTGCGCCGCCGTGCTCGCGAGCGTCGAGACTCCGGTGGAATGACTGTGCGTGAAGCGCGACTTGATGTCGCTAAAGTGCGCGATGGCGCGTAAACCATGATCGATGGCCTCGCCCTCGACGGTTCGGTGGGGTTCCGGTTCCGCGGCGAGCGCGGCCGCCCAGGGCGACGGGTCACCGAGCGGCGCGCAGACATCGGCGGCGGCCGCAGCGAACCTCTCGACGAGCTCGGGATCGAGGCCTCGCTTCGCGCGCTTGCGCACGAGGGCCACGGCGCCGTCCACGCCGCCCAACCGGTGGCCGATGTTGGCATCGATCGCCACCTGGGCAATGCGCATCCCCAACGCGATCGCCTCGCCCCTTGGCTTGAGCGGCTTGCCGCTGCCGTCCCAGCGCTCGAAAGCCTGGAAGAGCGCAGCCCGAAAAGGCTCATCGAAGCCGAAGCGCTCGGCCAGGTGCGTCGCCACCTCGCAGTGTGCCCGACCGACTTCCACGGTCTTCGGGAGATTGTTCAGCGAGCGCCCCAGAGCCCGTAGGGCGCTCAAGGGGCCGCGGCCACGAAGCACCAGACGCATCATGACCGGCAGCATCTCGGCTGGGCTGCCGTAATCGAGCCCGTAGGCTTCGGTGCCGATCGCCACCTCGTCGCCGAACGCGCGCGCGGAAATGTCCGACCCGGCCGTGCACCCCGCCATGGCGAGCAGACGGCAGGTAGTACGCCTGCCGAGCGATCTCGTCGTCCGAGCTCACGAGGCGCGCGAGCCGCACCGCGAGGATCGCGCCGCGCAGCGAATGATGATCGGGTACGCCGGTACCGGCGTCGACCGCCATCGAAAGAGTGCCGACGAGCTCGGCGAGTCGCATGGGCGCATCCTACGTTGGGAAAGGGTTTCCGCAGGCCCCAAACAGCGCCATTTCACCGGGGTCGGAGGAGTCGGCACCGGAACGCGGGCCGGACCAGCCGGCTGATCCGAATGTCACGGCGGAGCCTGCCGTTGGTGACTTCTGCCCGAGGAACGGACAGGCACGGCCGTTGCTTGCTCGAGGGCCCATGACGATCAGACGCTGGCATGGATCGGTGCGGATGTTCCGTTTCGTCCTCCTCGCGTTGCCACTCGCCTTGCTGAGCGCCTGCCCGCTCGCGGAACAGGAAAGCTCGTCTTCCCCACCTTGCGATGGCACGCAGCACCCGCTCGAGCCTGGGGCAAGCTATCGCGGCCACGACGCGCAAGCGCTGCTCGCGCCGTACTTTGGAACCTTCGAGGGTAGCCTCACCTGGGCTTCCGGCAGCACGACCGGTCTCACGCTGACCGTCGCCGACGACGACGATCCGGCGATCTTTGGGTCGTGCAACGGCGTGCCGGGGGTCTACGCCTACGGCACCGTCACATTGCAGACGGACGATGGTGGCCTCGACGAGCAAGTTTCAGCGATCCTCGACGCCACGCTACCCGAAGGCCCCGCGGCGAATCCCCCGCCTGCCGTGACTCCTTCGGGCATGCCGGACTGGACATGGCAAGGCGACGTAGCGTCGCATCTGCCCATCGACGTCGAAGCGTACGCCGACTCGTCGCTCGTGGTCGCCCTCGACTGGGAGCAAGGCGCCGACGCGCCGACGAGCGGCATCCTGCGCTTCTCGGGTCATCCGAGCGCAGCACCCGACCAACGGGACGAGCTCACGGTCGCGACGCTCGCGTTTCCCTGAGTGGCCATGCCGAACGACTCCAAGCGCTTACGCTGGGTTGGGTCGGTCGCATCCTCGAGTCTCGGGGCGCCGTTCTGGATTTCGCTCGCGGTCTTGCTCGTGAACGATCACGTGCTCAAGGGCGGCGGCTGGCTGCCGGGGTGGCTCACCGGGAAGCTGAGTGACTTTGCGGGGCTCTTGGTGTTGCCCTTGCTCCTTGCGGCATCGCTCCGCGCACGGACCGATGCGGGGCGGCTCGCGATCCTCGGCAGCGTGGCCGCCGGATTTTCGCTCATTCAGCTCAGCCGGCCAGCCGCCGATGCGGCGGAGGCGCTATTCGGGGCGCTGGGCATCCGGGCGCGCGTCTGGTGCGACCCGAGCGATCTCACGGCGCTCGCGGTTCTGCCGGTCGCGTTTCGTTTGATGAGTGCCGCGCCGCGCGGCGGGACCATGTCCCCTCGAGCCACGTGGAACGACCGGATGGGGGTCGCCCTCGGAGGATTGGCGTGCGTCGCCACGACGGCTATCCCGGAGGACGGTGAATCGGCCTTGCCGATCCTCATGAACCACACGCGCGAGACAATCGTCATCGAGCGGTACGTTCCGGCAGAGCCGATCGACTGCCTGGCCGCGGAGGCCGATCCGAGAGCCGCGCTCTCGGGTATGGACTTCGTCGCAGGCACGTGCGCTGTCGTCGAGCCCTGGAAAGGGACGGCGATCAGTGCGAGCGAAGACTGCGGTGCCCTCGTGCTGTCGGCTCCCGGCCTCGACCCCGTCGTCGTGTACTGGCCCGGGGACGACAACCATTTCTACCAGAACGACGAATCCACCGCCTTTTTGTACGACGTGGGTGACCGGCTCTACGTCAACCCGGCTCCGATCACGACGACCTGGGACTATGAGCGTCCGCTGCCGAAGGGAGCTTGCGCGCCTCATTGAAGCCGCACGCCATCGCCCCGGTTGCGCTCGCTGCGCTCGTGCACACGAGCCACGCCGCTGCGCAGCAGGACCCGGCGTCGAGCGGCCCGCCGCATCGACCTCAGGTTCTGTTGGGCGGGGCCTTCGGGACCACGTACAACACCCTGTCGATCGCCGGCGACGAATGGGGCTCCCAAGGATCTTCGGGAGGATGGGGGGCGTCGCTCGGCTACTCCCATCCGCTCGGCGAGAGCAGCTTTGCCCTCGTCGCGGCGCTCCGCTACCGCACCTGGCGTGACGACTGGTCCGTCCTGGCCGATGAGGGCCGCACGCGCTTCGACCTGGCGATCGGGCCCGAGATCCGACGTTGGACGGACGACGACCACCGTATCGAGGCGTGCTTCGGCGTGGACCTCGGCCCATCGCTCGGACTGCTCGACCCTCCGTCGCACCGAACCTTCCACGAGGACTATCCGCCGGGCCTCGGATTTCATCTGGGCGCCGGCCTATCGGGCCGATTCATGCCCCGAAAGTACCTCGGTGCCTTCGTGGGGGTCAACGTGAGCCACGCCTGGCTATGGCTCGAGCGCCATGCCTACGTCCCCGACCAGCCCGCCTTCGACGCTCGCGAGTCCTACCGATTCTCGACCTGGGAGCTTTTCGTCCGTGCCGGCTATGTGCTGGTCCTCTGACGAGGGCGCGTTCCCTGGCTACGCATCAGCAAGAGCTCGGGGCTCGACGCCGTCACCGAACGGAGGTGAGCGTGTCGCCGGGCCCCACGACGATGCAGTCGCCGCCCGGAAGCGCGAGCACGTCCCATAAAAACTCGTGCAAGTCCGGCTCGGTGACTCGCCAGGCGCTGCCGTCGAACCGCAGCAGGGCGGACGTGATGTCGTCGCCCTTTCGAGCGGCTCCGACGGCGACCACGTCGTTGGCGGCGGTGCCACCCACGCCGAGCAAGGCGTGCGGGGCCCCCGTACGCTCGACGTTCCACGCGGCGCCGTCGAACCGCAGAACGACGTGCCGACGCGTCAGCTCCGATCCCCCGACCGCGAAGACGTGCGTCGAATCCACCCCCCACACCGCATTCAAGTCCTCGGTGGTGCCACTTTCGACGAGTCGCCAGCCGGAGCCATCGAAGCGCATGATCATTCCCCGCTCGCCCACGACGAACACGTCGTCGGCGCCGCTTCCCCAAATCCCGCGCAGGTTGGCGGTCGTCGGCACCTCTTCGGCGCGCCACGCGGAGCCGTCGAAGCGAAACACGGCGCCGCCGAGCCCCACCGCGAGCACTTCGTCGGGCGCCGAGCCCCACACGGCCGTCAGGACCGCGTCACTCGATACGAGCTCGCTCGACCACGCGCCGTCCGAGCGAACGGCCACCTCGCCCGAGCTGCCGACCGCGACGACGGCCCCCGACCCGAACGCCCACACGCCGTCGAGCGGGGCGTGCGTCTCGAACACGGTCGCCCAACCGCCGTTCTCGAGGTGCTTGACGAACCCTCGGTCGAGCCCGTCGTAGCCTGCGACGTACGTTTCGTCGGTGCCGGCCGAGGCGATGTGCGCATTGACGATCGCATTGCCCTCGTCCGAACCGGAGCACCCCCAGGCGAAAAGAGCGCTCGCGAAGACCACGGCGCGAAGTCCTACCGACGCGAGCACGGACAATAGTACCACGACGTGCCGCAGGGGCGCCCGACGAGGCGACGCGCGCGACCGCCGAAACGCGTTGAGGTATTCTCCGGGGCATGCGCCTCGCCCTCGCCCTGATGGTTCTGTCGTTCGCCTTGCCGGCGCTCGCCGCCGACGCCTGTCCCGTGCCGCCGAAGCCGCCGACGTCGAAGCTCGACAGGTACCAATGGGCCCGCACCTACGAGCGCTGCTTGGAGCGGAATACCAAGTGGTCACGCGATCGATGCCTGCGCATCCTCTACACCGGGCGTTGAAGGGCCCGCGGGCACGCGCTACCGGTCGAGCCTGATGAGCGCCCTACCTGTATCGACATACACGTAGCTCGCGTCGGCGGTGACGGGTTTGGCTCCCATGCTGCCGAGCGTGCCGACGTGCTCGGGGCTCCCACCCGAGACGGGCATCGTGAAGATGCCGACCGCCGTCGCTTGGCTGGCCGACAAGAGAAGCTCGGGACCTGCGTCGGCGTCGATGCTCAATTCGGGAGGAAGCGTCGTGACGAGCTCGCCATCTTCCGCCGTGGCCCCGACCGCGGTGAGCAGCGACCGCTCGTAGCTCCCGTCCTCGACCCAGTACACGTAGTCGTCGTCGATCCACCAACGACCGTCGGGGAGCGCGAAGTCGCCCATCACGCGAGTTCTCGGGGTCAGATCGGGCAACGGCGCCGTATCGATGTTGCCGTTGAAGCTCGTCACGAGAGCATCGCGGTTCATCCTGCCCCGAGAAATGTTGACGAGTGCCGTCGGCTCGGGGTCGCCGGCGCCGTCGAGCGGCAGCCAATAGACGTCGGTTTGGGCGGCGGCATCCAGCGCGGCGGCAAAATAGAGCCGATCTCCCCGCACCCAGAGGCCGCGTCCGTCCTGAATGTCGGTGAGGATCTCGTTCGGATCGCCGCCGCTCGTCGAGACCGAGCGGATGAACCCGTCCGTAAACGTGCCAGGTTTCATGTAGTAGGAGGTTCCGCTTGCCACCACGACCAGGGTGGCCCCGCTCGCCATCGTCGTGTCGAGAGGCAATAGCTCGAGCGACTGCCCGTCGATGCGATAGAGCCCCGTGGGTGGCGTCTCCCCGCCGATAACGAACGGAAAACCGAGTGACGCGAACGCGTCCCCGTCGCTCGCGGCAAGCCCGTCGAGCGGCTGCACCTGCGTGAGGTACGTGCAGCCGCCCGCCGAAGCGCCCGGATCCAAACACGCGCCGTTGCACGCAACGGCGGGCGACGGGCAGGTCGGCTGAGGATCGATCGGCAGGCCTGCCGTGCCCGCGGAGCCCGCGGCCCCCGCGCCGCTGGAGCCGGCATTTCCGCCGGATTCCGCCGGTTGCGGCACCGCCTTGTCCGGCGCTCGTGCCGCCGATGCCTGCCGCGCCACCGACACCCGACCCGCTCGAGCCCGAGGTGCCGGCGCCCCCGCCGCTGCCGCCCGATGCCGCGTTCGGCACGTCATCCGACTCGTTGCTGCCGCATGCCGCAAGCACACCGAACGCCAGCGAGCCGACCAACGGAGCCCAGGTCCTCCCACGACCCAACCCATGCATGAGGGAGATTCTGCCGCTCACGACAGCGCTTGTCCATCTCCAAGGTCGGCGTGGCAACGAGCCGACTCCCGGAGTAGCGTGACCGCCATGCTGGTGGCGCGGGCATTCGTCGGGACGCTGCTCGGAGCGCTCTGTTTGCTCCGATTTTCGGGGACGGCGCGCGCGTGCTCGGAATCGGGGCCCAACGTGCACCAGATCTTGCCCTCGGAGGTCGGGGTCGACGTGACACCGCCCGAGCCGCCCGTCGTGACCACCGGCGTGAGCCGCAGCTTCGGCCCACGAACCACGGGTTGCGTGGCGACGGCAGCGAGCAGCTGCGACGGGTCCGGCTCGATCCACTTCATGATCGAGCCGGGCCAGGACGACCGCACGCCCGCGAAGCAGCTCGGGTACCTGATCCATCTCGTGGGCGGGAAACCGCCACCGGGGTTTTCGGCGCCCGAGCAAGCGCTCGTCCCGCTCGAGGGTGGGCTATTGTTCGTCAGCTTTCCGGATCCGGGCCCCAGCGACCAGAAGGCGTTCGACGCCGTGTTCGAGCTCGTCGCCGTCGACGACGCCGGCAACGAAAGCGAGCCGTCCGCGCCCGTGCACGCTCGGGACGGGGGCGACGAGGGCGGTTGCGCCGTGCGCACGCTACGCTCGCGCAATCGGATCTGGCCCGGCATGGCGGCGCTCCTCGCTCTCACGGCCCTCGCGCGACGCTACACGCGCCGACGCGCCGCGCGCTCGAGTCGTTAGTCCTAGCGTGCACCCCGAGCCCAGAGCAAGCTTGGGCGAGGGAGCGGAGGAGCAGATGCAGGGTGCACGCAGGTTGGTGTGGGTGACGCTGGTGGCCGGGGGCAGCCTGCTCTTTCAGAGCTGCGGCGGGGAGAGCATGACGATCACGCACGGGCAAGCCGGGCACGGCCAAGGGGCGACCGGCGGCACGGGCGGTGGCGGCGGCACCTCGACCGCGGGGCGCGGGGGCGCGGGTGGCAGCGGCGGTGCGGCGGCACAGGGAGGCAGCAGCGGAGGAACGGGCTCGGGAGCGACTGGCGGCGATGCCGGGTCGCCGTCGAGCTGCGAGTGCCGGGTGCTCGAGGGCGGCGCCCAGTTCTCCTGCACGCTCGGGATCGATGAGCTCGCCGCGCGCATGCCCGTCCCCACCGATTGCTCGAACGACCTCGACTACGTCGAGCTCACGCACACGTACGCGGGTGGCCTCGTGTACGAGTGGAGTGAGGGAGGAGAGAACCTGTACCGGCTCGTGGTCGACTACGAAGGACGGCCCGTCTACGCTTCGGCGTCGGGGTACGTGTCGCACCTCTTGTCGGAGGCGTGCGACCTCTCGGGCGCGAACGACCAAGGCGACATCACGGCTGGGACGAACCCGATGGGAACACGCTTCGATCCGTGCACCGTGTGCGGCGATTCGACGTTCGGCGCGGGAACGCCGCCGCCCGCGTGCCTGAGCTGCGTGCCCAGCGATGTACCCGACGACTCGGTGACGATCACCCTCGAGGAATACTGTACGTTCGAAGCTTGCCCGACGACGATCGCCGAAGCCGTCGACGAGTTCACGACCACGTGCGGAACCTTCCAAACGGTTGACGCCTACGAGGCCTGCGGGCAGATCGTCGTCGAGCAAGAGTGGTCTTTTTCGGAGCTCGCCTACGTGTTCGGCGCCGAAAGCAAAGAGCTCATCGGCGTTCGAGCTTCGGACGATGTTGCCTTCGGACCCTGCTATGCGTGGAGCTACGAGGCAGGAGAGCAACCGCAGAGGGGCTGCACGGCGACGGCAAAGTGCTATCCGTGCACCGACGGCGCGGCTTTCGCACCTGGCATCGGCGCCGCCGGTGCGGGCGGCGCCGGGGCCGACGCATGCGAGGCGTTCTACTGATCCGAACGGAGCGCCGGCTCGCGACTCAGCGACCGCCTTCGCCGCCTTCGCCGCCCAAGCCGCCCTCCCCTGCCGCCGCCTGTCCTCCGAGCCCTGCACTCCCCGAGCCACCGCCCGTCGCCGTCGTGTTGCCGCCTCCGCCGGCGGCCGGCGTACCGCCCGTCGCGCCGGAGCCCGTGAAGTTGGGATCAGCCGGTGCGCCGTAAACGGGGGTCGCGCTGAAGCACGCGACCATCGCGCTCGACGCCGTCAACGCGACCCAGCGCTTGCGCCCCGCAAACCCGAGCACTTCTTCCCGGCTCGATCCCCGCGCGGGCACGAGCGTCGGCTCCGCCGCACCGAAGTCGAGCGAAGCTCCACAGAAAGGGCAGCTCGGCTCGTTGCGCCGTACGTGACGTGCGCAAGCGCTGCACGGCAAAAGACCCACCATTCGCAACAGGATATCACGGCCCCACCGAGGTCGCCACGCTCTCCCAGTGGCACGAGCACCCCCACCGCCGCCCGCGTCCACCGCGACTTTCGCCACCCGAACGACGGCGCGACCTCCTTTCCAAGCACATTCTGGTAGCGTTGGCGGGATGTCGCGCAACGTCCAGCTCATCGATCAGTCGTTGCTCGACGGGGTCGTCGAGCGGGCGCTCAGCTCGCCCCGGCTCCGACAGAACCACAATTTTCACCGGAGTCTCGAGGACAACCCGCATCGCTTTCTGAATGCGTTCGCGCGAGGCACTTATTGCGCACCTCATCGCCACTCGGACCCGCCGAAATCCGAAAGCTTCGTGGCCTTGCGAGGCCAGGTCGTATTCTTTCTGTTCGATGACGCGGGGGGCATCGTCGAAGCGAACGTGCTCGGAGACGGCGGCGTCATCGGAATCGACATCGAGCCCGGGCTCTGGCACACCGTCGCGGCCCTCAGCGACACCGCGGTCTGCTTCGAGGTGAAACCCGGTCCCTGGCAACCGAGCACCGACAAGGAGTTCGCGCCCTGGGCGCCGCGCGAAGGCGATCCGGGCGCCGCCGAGTACCTCGAGCGGCTCCTGCAATCGTTGACGTAGCGCAGCGCACCCGATCTGGCCCCGATGTTCTGCCTGGGCGATAATTGAGCGATGGCTTCGAGGCTCTTCGCGGTGTGGGTGCCCATCGGCTGCACGGTGGCACTGATGGCGGCAGGTGCTTGTGGGAGCAACAAGCGGCCCGACGACGACGACGATTTTCGCGATTCGAATGGGGGTGAGTCGAACGCCGGTGCGGACGGCACCCTCGGGGGCAGTGCAGGGTCGAGCGTTGGTGGATCCATGGCCGGCGAGGACGGCTCGAGCGCCACGGGTGGCGACGGCGGCTCGAGCACCACGGGCGGCAGCGGCGGCGCTAGCATGACCGGCGGCAACGGCGGCAACGCGGCGGCGCAAGCGCGACCGGCGGGAATGGAGGCGCGAGCGCGACCGGCGGCAACGGCGGCACGGGCTCGACCGGAGGCGATGGCGGGTCGGGAGATGCCGGCGGAGTGAGCGCCGGTGGCTCGGGTGGCGTCGGCGGCGCCGACGGCGGCGGCGGCGCCGGAGGGAGCAGCGGGGACACCGGCGGCGGTATGGGAGGCGATGCAGGAGGTTCCCTGGGTGGCACCTCTGGAACCGGCACGGGTGGTGCGGCGGGCGGGAGCGGCGGCACCAACCTGATCACGAACGGCGATTTCTCCGACGGCATCGTGTCGTGGAACACCAACGGGGCGACTGCCAATTACACGATCACCGACGGTGTCTGGTGCGGGCAGTTCCTGACGACCGACTCGCGGATCATCCTCGGCTGGCCCCAATTTTCCTCGGACGCCATCCCGCTATCCGGCAACTACACGTTGTCCTTCAAGATGTCGCTCACCGGCAACGCGACGATCCTCGCGAAAGTCGGGCAGGCGGTGTCGCCTTACACCACGGATTTTCAAATCATGGTCGCTCCGACCGCCACGCTCACGACCTTCTCGTACACCTTCCCCGTGAACGACTCGAAGGCCGGCATCGCGTTCGACATGATAGGCCACTCTCCGCCCACGATCATCTGCATCGACGATGTCGTGCTGTCGCCGAGCTAGGCTCGACGCCACGGGCGAGCGCGCTCGCGGCGCCCCCGCAGCGGGTTGAAAATTATCGCGCTGACGCACTTCGAGGCCAGCGGGTCGTTCCCTGAGTGTCGATGCCTGGCTCGGGTACCATGATGAAGCCATGAGAACCCAAGCCGTGCGAGTCACCATCGTTGCCGCCGCTGTCCTCAGCATGAGCATCGGGGCCTGCGGGACCTCCGGAGACAAGGTTGCCGGAGCTGGCGGTTCGGGAGGGTCGGGCGGCTCGGCAGGCTCCGCGGGGGTCACGGCCGGTATGTCGGGAAGCACGGGGGGAAGCGTCGCCGGCAGCGGCGGCGTCGGGGCTGGCTCCGGTGGCACGACGGAGACGGGCGGTTCCGCGGGAGCGGCGGGCGCATCGTCCGGAAGCGCGGGAACGGGTGCGTCCGGTTCCTCGAGCGGTGGCTCCGGCGCGGGGGCTAGCGGCAGCGCTGGCGCCGGAGCGAGTGAATCGAGCGGCGGCGCGTCCGGCAGTGTCGCGTCCGGTGGCTCCGCCGGAGCCGCAGGCGCAAGCGGCGGCTCGTGCACGGTGGGCGGCTGGCCCGCGGCAGACCCGGCGGCAGCGGGCCCGTTCGCCACGGTCACGGAAACGAACGTGGGCCCCCAAGCTGGACAAGGAGCGGACGGCGGTGCGCCCGTCGCCTTCACCATGTTCCGCCCGATGGAGCTCGGCGACGGCGGGCGCTGCCATCCCGTCGTGACGTGGGGCAACGGCACAGGCTCGAATCCGAGCCTGTACAAGGTGCTCCTCAACCATCTCGCGTCGCACGGCTTCGTCGTCATCGCATCCGACAGCCCCAACGTGGCCCAGGGAGATCCTCCCCCCATGGTCGCGGGTGTGACGTGGGTGCTCGAGCAGAACGACGACCCGGCGAGCCCGCTCTACCAACACATCGATACGATGCACGTCGGCGCGACCGGCCATTCGCAGGGTGGCTTCGCCACCACCACGGCGGGCGGTGACAGCCACGTTCTCTCGATCGCGCCCCTCTGCGGCGCCAGCAATCAGCGCAACCTGCACGGCCCGGCGTTCCTGTTCTGCGGCGGCATGGATACGACCGTCCCTTGCAGCACGGTGATGTCGGCATTCAATGGCATCTCGAACCAGCCGGTCATGCTCGCGACCTACCTGACCGCCGACCACGCGAACTGGATCACGTTCCGTGGCACCACGCCGGGCCCCGTGGAAGTAGCGGTCACCGCCTGGATGCGTGTCCACCTCATGGGTGACACCGCACTACGCTCGTGGTTCTACGGCCCCGCGTGCACGCTCTGCACGGATCCCGACTGGCAGATCCAACAGAAGATGATGGATCAGTAGGCGGGACTTCCGACCCGCCAAAGACGGGTTAACGCAACCGCACCCTTCGACTGCGCCCCTGCACTGCGCAGGTTGGGCAAGCAGTCGCGGCGCTTCACTGGTTGCGCAAGCGCGACGCGATCTCGTTGGCGCAAAGCGTCGTGGCCGTGGGGTTTCGTGCAGATGACGTTCGGCGCGTGACTCATTGTGAGACAAGCACGCGCGACGACCACGACACTGAAGGGTGATGAAAATTCATTTCCTCGAACACCCGCCTTCGGCTAGT
Organism: uncultured delta proteobacterium; assembly: GCA_963841435.1. Taxonomy (GTDB): domain Bacteria; phylum Myxococcota_A; class Polyangia; order Polyangiales; family Polyangiaceae; genus PMG-095. The sequence goes on along the minus strand of CAWJCS010000006.1, from coordinate 1,364,713 downwards.
GTCCAGACACTCGGCCCGTACGCGGGGACACGCGAGACGGGCGGGCGGGCACAAAAACCAGAAAAGGGCGTGGGACCAATGAAACGTATTTGGCAACAGCTACGTGGTGGAAGGGCGCGCGTTGCAGCGCACCCGTTTTTCGGCTGGCTGAACTCGGATGCCGTTCCGTTGGAGCGGCGCTTCGTGTTTGCACCCGTGATGATCGACTTCATCATGGGTTTCGCCGACCTGAACAAGTGGTTCTTGAGCTACGAAGCGCCCCAGAATTCCCTGGAGCGCGCAATCAACGAGCACACCGAGGAGGACCGCACGCACTCGCTGCTCTTTTACGAGAACTGGACGACCCTCGCGCTCGGCGAAATCGGGTCGTGGACGCCAGGCAAGATGCTGTGGTGGATGTTCCACGCCGACGGCACCGAAACGGTGCGCCGCTTCGGCATGGAGCTACTCGAGATGTCGGTCAAGCACCCGGATCCGCTCGTGCGCTTCCCTATGATGGAGGCGGTCGAGATCTGCGGTGACGTATTCTTCGGGCACACCGCGCCGATCGCGACGCGGCTATCGCGCGAGCGTGGCGTACCGCACGACTACTTCGGGCAATACCATCGCGATCGCGAGACCGGACATCTTCATACCGACGAGACCGAGCTCGCGGCGTCCATCCTGAACGACGAGCAAGTGAGCGCCGCCACGCTCGTCGTCCAGCGCGTCTTCGACCGGTTCCTCCGCGTGCTCGACGACGTCCACGAATACGGCAGGCGAGCGCAGAGCTATGACGCGCTCGTCCGGGATCTCGAAGGCGAGTTTCTCGACGCGACGGCGCCGTTGCGCGACCGCAGCGCTCCGCCCACGCCCCCCACGGCTCCGCCCCCTACCGCGACGCAGTCCCTGTTGGTGAGCAGGCTGCGTCGCCGCGTGGCTCAGCTCGAGCGCCATCCGTTGCTCGCGTGGCTGCGCGAGGACGGAGCGGTGTCCCCGCGCGACCGGCTGCGGGGCTTCATGGCCATCTGGGGCATCGACATCGCCGGCTACCGAGACTTCAACGAGCTGGTGCTGCGCTACCCGGCGCCAAGCTCACCCCTCGAAGAGGCCATCACCCGTTGGGCGGATCGCCTGGCGAGCCACGGGGCTCTCTACCTCCGCGACTGGCAGGCACTCGGGATGGATCGCCTGCTCGGCTGGGACGCGGGAGAGGCCATCGGCTTCTACTTCTTGACGCCCCAGACCGAGACACACCGCCGAAACATGGCGAAGGTGAAACACTTCGCGTTCAGAAACGAGCACCCCCTGGTTCGCTGGTGGCTGATGAAGTCGCTCGAAGCGACTGGGGAACCCCTGTTCGCGTGCACCGAGCCACTCGCGGCCGCGGTCGAAGCCGAAGACGGCGTCACCCTCGACTACTGGGCGAACCGGCACCACCTCGCCCACCCAGCCGAGCTCGCGCTCGATCCGGGCGCCGACGCCGCCTTCCTCGCCGAGTCGCCGACGATTGCTCAGCATCGCGAGATCGCGGCGATCATCGACACGGTGTTCGACAACGCGGAAGAGCAGTACTCGCTGTCGCTGCGCGAAGCCCAAGGACAGACGTTCGTCCGCGCGTCGCGGACGCTGCCCCCGCCGCGTTTCTCTGGTTTTTCGCCGATCGCCGCAGAAGAGCGTACCCGCGACATCGGCTAACGAGCACGGGTGAGCGTGGTCGGACACCCGCGCTCACCCGTGCGCACGATGTGGTCTTCTACCCTACCAATCTTGGGATCGAGATCTGGTTCTGCTTCCCGTGTGCCGGCTCCTGGTCCTAAGGTGGGTCTGGGGTATCGTGGCAACAGCACAACGAATCAATTCGGGGCGCGTGCATCTACCGCGCATGGGAACGAAGGCAATCGACCGCTTCAACGACGGCGCTCACACCATCGCCTGGTTCGAAAACGTCGAAATCATCGTCTCGCGGGAGGCTCCGACGCACGAGGTGATGCAGCACATCGTCTCGGAGCTGGAGAATCTCTCCAAAGCGAGCGGCCAGCGCACCGGGGCGCTGCTCATCGTTTCGAGCGATTGCAGCCCTCCGTCCGACGAGGCGCGAAAGTACATCCGGCAGGGCCTCGCGGGCTCGTCGATGGTAGCCGCCGCGCAGGTGGTCGAGGGCACCGGGTTCCGCGGGGCGGCAATGCGCGCGGTCCTGTCGCTCCTGCAGCTCGCCGCGCGCCCATCGTATCCGATGGGCGTGTTCAGCTCCATCGAGGAGGGCGCGACCTGGCTTGCCGGCGAGGTCCGCAAGCGCGCTGGCACCGCTCCGGAGGCCACGGCGCTCGCCCACGCGGCCCGCACCATCAGGGAAACGCTCAACGAGCGCGCCACCCTCCAAGTCGCGGCGCGCTGACACGCCACCGCCGAGCGCGATTCGGTCGCGCGCTCGAGTGGACGCGGGGCGTGGCCCCATGGCTGCGAAAGGCTCGGCCGGAGGCTCGGCGGCTCCCGCGTGCGGCACCTTGGTCGCCCCGCCCACGCGAGCGAACGCCCTGATTCGATGAAAACTCCGCGATGACGGCCGTACCGTCGTCGCGGAACGCCCCCCACGGGCCTTCCCGTGATACGCGGGACCACCCGATGACCCACCCCCGGCCCCTCGAAACGCACCGCGCCCGATTCGTAGGGCACGCTCGCGCCGTCGCACGCCTCGCTGCCATGGGCCGGCACGTGGAGTCCGCGTAAGCGATGTGCTGGTCGGGTGAAGCAAGCTTGGCCGTCGCCACCCTGGGCGTGTCCGGAGCCCTATGGGCGCGTTCGAAAGGGAGCCCGACGGGACGCTGGGGCACGGTCCTGTACTTCACGGCGATGGAGCTTCTGCAGGCGGCCACCTATCTCGTCATCGATCAGTGCGGCCTGCCCTCGAACCGCTGGCTCACGCGGATTAGCTACGCGCACATCGCGTTTCAGCCCTTCTTCATCAACCTTCTGGCCCTGTCGTTCATCCCCGCAACGAAAGCGCGCCGCATCCGCCCGTGGGTATTTCTGGTCTGCGGGCTGGGCGCGACGGCGATGCTGTCGAAGCTCTACGTGCCGAACGCGGAATGGCTCTGCGATCCGAGCGTCGTCCCGCTCTGCGGAACGAACACCTGTAGCTTCCACGGTGATTGGCACATTGCCTGGAGGCTCTATCTCAACGCGGTCGATAGTAGCTTCCTCTGCTATTTCATCCCGGCCTTCTTTCTGCCGCTGTTCTACGGTTCCTGGCGCTGGACCGTCTATCATCTCCTCGTGGGGCCTCTGCCGGCGTTCTTCATGACGTTCGAACAAGGACGAGATGCCGGCCATCTGGTGTCTCATGTCGATTGGCTTCCTGCTCGCGCTTCACGTGAAGCCCATCGAGCACTGGATGGCAAAGCCGCTGACCGCTGCACCCGCGGCCGCCGCCGGTCCACTCCTGTCCCCCGACGATCTGCGAATCGGCTTCGGCGGCGCGTGCCTGATGGTCGTCGCCTACCCGCTCATCCGGCTGATTGGCGGCAGCGAGATCTTCAACCTGCCGGCACTCTGCGCGCTGTTCCTGGCGTTCGCAGGCGCCTTCGTCTTCTGGACGTTCCGCTCGCGCGCGGCCGCCCTCGCCGACCTTCCGCTGCCGGCACAGAAGCCCTCGTCCTGACCCACCCGAGCGATGATCAGTCGCGCACGACTCGGGCAGCGCCGAGTCGTGCACGCCTGGGAGCCGGGGACGGCTAGGTCTTTTTCAGGCAGACGACCTTGTAGGTGTCCACCCGCTCGACCATCCGGTCGAAGAGCCGCGTCCCGGGGTTGCGGTAGAAGTTCAGCATCGCCTGCCGCGCCTCGATGCGCTTCTTCGTGCCGAACCGCGGGATCTTGAAGCCCCACATGCGCTGGAGGACGCCGTTGACGTACGCGTCGGCGCGCCCCTTGTCTTCCACGCGCGCCGCAATGGCCTCGTCCGTGACGTTGCACACGTTGACGACCGACATCCCGAGCGACTTCAGAAAATCGAGGCAGGGCTGCCAGGTGTCGTCCGGGATCGCGTTGCCCCAGACGAGCATGCCCCCCGTCTTGAGAAGGCGGTGAGCGGTGTGGAAGAACTTTCGGTCCTCGTCGGTGACCTGCCCTGCCATCTCCGTCACGTGGGTCTCGCAAACCACGACGAGGTCGGCGACGCCTTCCTCGACGGGCAGCTCGGTGCAGTCGGCACGGGTGGCCTTGAGGCGGCCCTCGGTGGCCGGGATGAATTTGCGCCGACACGTCCGGATGGCGGCCTCCTGCATGTCGAAAGCCTCGTAGGTGCAGTGGGGCAGCGTGTTTCTGACGACGTGGTGAGCACCAGCGCCCGTGCCGCAACCCATCTCGACGACGTGCACGCGCCCTTCGCGCTCCGCGAGGTATTTCGTCACGGCATCGAAGTGGAAGAGCCCCGTGTAGGCGTTTTTCCCGAAGCGCTCGGGATCCGTTTCCGTCGTCGGCCTGATCCCCCACGCTGCCGGCCACGTGTACCCCCAGGTGTTGAAGGTAAATTCGTAGGGCTCGCCCCCCACGGTCTGGGTGGTGCCCATCGTGCGATAGAGCGAGTAGAGAAACGAGTAGACGGAGCGCTTGTCGTAGTCGGCTTCTTCGATGTCACCGTTGACGATCGAGACCTTCGCCTTCCGTTCGAAGGGCGTCGCGAGCACCCAGGCTCCGACGATGAGCTGCAGCTGGGAAGATGAGTATTCTGTGCGAGGGTCGAGTGCGGTGAGCAGGTCCATCGAGACTCCGAGTGCTGGCCAAGTCGGCCGTTGAGGGGATCGCACATACGTGCGCTCGAGCCGCCAGCGGTCCCTTGGGGACTGTTGTGTCAGCACGAACGTCGATGAACGATGATCGGCAACCTCGTGCGCTACGCCCAGATTGGCAGTGCCCGTACGGGGCGGACGAAGGCGGCGAGTACGATCGCGCGGAACATAGCACCGTTCGTCTCGCGCGTCCCCGTCCGGTGCGCGCGTCCCCGTCCGGTGCGTCCCGCGGCGACGGGACGGAACGGGGCTAGGCGTCGCGAAGCGCGCGTGAAGGGCGGGCCCGGCCGGGGGACCGCTGGTACGGTGACCGCGTTTTTTGCGCCCGCGCTAGCTGTCGGTCGAGCCGGGGACTCCCGCAGCCGGCAGCCGCTACCCGACCGGCCGCTCGGGATCGCTAGCCTTCGAGCGTGCCGCGAAAATGCAACTTCACCTGGCGCAACCCACTGAAATTTGCCGCCCAGGTACGATTGCCCGACCGCCCCACGCTGAGCGCCTTCCCCTCGAACATCATGGCGTGGATGGCCTGCCCGTCTGCATAGTGCGAGCCGGCAAGGTCGCGTCACGTGGATTGTCCGCCGGCGTGTCCGAGAGGAAGCCCCCCTCTGGAGCTCGTAGCGCTCCGCCAAACCATCGATGGTGACAGGTCACTGGGCCGGGCCTCGTTCGGCGCGGCGTCGCCGCGGAGCCGCAATCTTCAGCTCGAGCCCGCTCCACGAGCCATTCGAGCGCGCGGCGCGGGTGCACGCCGGTCGGGCGCTCGACGACGCCGGGTCACCTGGAGGGTCGCGACGTTGGTGCTAGCGTCGCGGCGTCTCGAGGAATCATGCCAAGTCCGCTTGCAGGCCCCGTCCTTTCCGATCAGCCCGTTTTCACGATCGCTCGCGAAGAGCTAAAGGAAAAAATCGCACGCGGTGATCGTTTCAAGCTCGTGATGGCGCTCGGTGAATGGGCTTTCGCCGCCAAGCACATTCCGGGGTCCATCCATTTCAACACCGTCGGCGAGATGCTGGAGGGGCTAGCGAAGGACGAGGACATCGTCGTCTATTGCTCGAACCCACAGTGCCTCGCGAGCCTCGCCGCGTACCGGCGGCTCGTTGACCACGGGTACACGAACGTACGCCGCTACGCCGGCGGTTTGATCGACTGGGAGGACGCCGGATTGCCCCTCGAAGGTGACTGGATCGGCGGCGGTCCTTCCGGCGGCTAACGCGACGAGGGCGACGGCGCGAGCCGAGTGGTCCGGGGTACGCTTGAAGATCTTGTATCGGGACACCCGCCTCTTGGTCGTCGATAAGCCGGCGGGTCTGCTGGTCCACCGCGGATGGGACAACGATCGCGAGACGGCCCTTTCGCTCGCTCGAGAGATCGCCGGACGTTGGGTGTACCCCGTCCACCGGCTCGATCGCGCGACGTCGGGTGTCCTCGTGTTCGCGCTCGACAGGGAGCACGCCGCGATCCTGGGCGAGGCGTGGGCCTCCGGACGCGTGGAAAAGCAGTACCTCGCGCTGACGAGAGGGCACACCGCCGAACGGGGCCTCACCGATTCGCCCGTGCCGCGCGCCGAGGGTGGCCCGCGGGTGGAAGCTCGGACTCGCTTCGTGCGACTCGGCACCTCGACCGTCGAGCGCGTCAGCCTGCTCCGTGTCGAGCCGCTGACGGGCCGACTCCACCAGATCCGGCGGCACATGAAGCACATCAGCCACCCCCTGATCGGAGACGTGCGCTACGGCAAGGGGGACATCAATCGCCACTTTCGCGAGCGCTACGGCTTTCATCGCCTCGGATTGCACGCGAGCCGCCTCCGCCTCCCGCTCGATGACGACGGCTCACTCGAAGTGCACGCCCCGCTGCCGAGCGAGCTTTCGGAGTGCCTCGAGGCACTCGGCCTCGGCGGCCTTTCGAGCTGACGGCGACGGCTCGACCGGTCGCGGCGGTCCGATGCGGGCCGGCGCCTACCAGCTGCCCTGGTTTTTCATGGACAGCCATGGCTCGCGCGGCGGCAGGGACTCACCTCGCTGAAGGAGCTCCACGGAATGCCCGTCGGGGGACTGACCAGGCGGAGCGGCGGCGCGCGGGAACAAGCGGTCTCGGCGTCATCCTGCGCTAAGGGTGCTCTATGGTCCGCCTGAGTTTCTTGCTTTTGGTCGTCTTCGCCGTCGCGCTCGTGCTGCGCGCCGTGTCGCGCGTTTCGGCGGTCGATCGCGGTCCAGGGCGCGGTCGCATGACGCGCGCCGAGGCTCTCGAGGTGCTGGGGGTCGAAGAGGGAGCGTCGAAGCAGGAGATCCTGAACCGCTACCGAAGCCTGATGAAGAAGGTGCATCCCGACCATCCCGAGGGCTCGACGTATCTGGCGGCGAAGCTGAATCAGGCATTCGAGGTGCTCGACGACTGAGGTTCGGCGCTCGTTCGGGGCTTGCGATCCGTGGGACGATGCCCCACAACCCGGCACGCGAAGGCCATGGCAGTGCCGTGGCGAGGAAGGGAGCAAGTCGCATGGCAAAGATGAAAGCGGTGATGGTCGTCAAGGCAGGGGCGCCGTTCGAGGTCGGGGAGCGCCCCATTCCTACGCCGGACGCGGGGCAGGTGCGCGTGAAGGTGGAAGCGTGCGGCGTCTGTCACAGCGACGCCGTCGCTCGCGGCGGCCATTTTCCCGGGCTGGAGCTACCGCGCATTCCCGGCCACGAGATCGCCGGAAAGATCGACGCGATCGGTTCAGGCGTCACGGCCTTCAAGGAGGGCGACCGCGTCGGTGTTGGGTGGCACGGTGGCCATTGTTTCGTCTGTGACTGGTGTCGCCGCGGTCTTTTCCTCAACTGCGCGCGCGGCCGCACCACTGGTCTCAGCCACGACGGCGGCTACGCGGAGTACGCCGTCGTGCCGGCCGAGTCCCTGGCACGCATACCAGAAGGACTGGATCCCATCGACGCGGGGCCGTTGCTCTGTGCCGGCGTCACCACCTACAACTCTTTGCGCAACAGCGGCATTCGCCCGGGGGACACGGTCGCGGTCCAAGGCATCGGCGGCCTCGGGCACCTCGGCATCCAGTTCGCCGCTCACATGGGCATGCGCACCATCGCGCTCTCGCACGGCGCCAGCAAGGAAGCGCTCGCTCGCGAGCTCGGCGCCCACGAATACATCGATACCAGCAAGGTTTCGGCGGCTGAAGGCCTGCAAAAGCTCGGCGGGGCGGATCTGGTCCTCGCCACCGCGCCACACGCCGACGCCATTGCGAGCACCCTCACCGGCATCAAGCCGCGCGGCACCCTGCTCATCGTCGCCGCCCCGCACGAGCCGCTCACTATCTCCGCCCTCCCGCTCCTCAGCGGCAAGCGCATTCAGGGCTGGCCCAGCGGCACCTCGATCGACTCGGAAGACACCATGAAGTTCAGCGCTCTTTGCGGCATCAAACCCCGCACGGAGGTCTTCCCCTTGGAGAAGGCGGAGGAGGCTTTCCTCAAGGTGGTAGAGAGCAAGGTCCGCTTCCGCGCCGTCCTCACGCCGAGCTGAGCAGAGTCACGGGGTAGAGAGCGACGCCAGCCTAGCTCGGAGCGATCTGGCTCGAGAGCAGGCTCGCGAAGCCGAGGAAGCTCGAGAAGCCGGTCACGTCGGTGACGGTGGTGAGGATGATCGAGGAAGCCGTCGCCGGGTCGCGCTCGAGAGCCGTCAACACCACGGGCACGGCTGCGCCCGCGATCGCCGCGATCACCATCGAGCCGACCATCGAGACGCCGATGACGAGCGCGAGCGGCGCGCTGTGGCTCCAGAAGTAGGTGCCGGCCGCGGTAACCAGAGCGATCGCGACACCGTTGACGGCCGCGGTCAGTGTCTCCTTGGCGAGCACGCGCGGAAAGTGCCCGACGCGGATCTCGCGCAGCGACAGACCGCGGATCGTCACGGCCAGGGCCTGGGCGCCGGTGTTGCCGGCCTGACCGGCCACCACGGGCATCAGCACCGCGAGCGCCGTGATCCGGGCGATGGTCGCATCGAAGAGGCCCACCACCGAGGCCGCGAGGAAGCCGGTCGCGAGATTGATCAAAAGCCACGGCAGGCGGCTCTTCACGGCGAAGAGCGCGGGCGAGAGCGCTCGCTCCTCCTTGCCGGCGCCGACCATCTGCTGCAAATCGTCGGTGGCCGCCTGGCGCGCCGCTTCCACGAGGCCCTCGTGACGCAAGACGCCAATCACGCGCCCCTCGAGGTTGACCACGGGCAAGCTCGTCGCGGGGTTTCCGCGCAGGAGCTCCACCACTTCGTCGCGCCCTGCCATCACGTGCACGGAGGGACGACCCCGGTCGGCGACAGCCGCGAGCCGGGCGTCGCCGGATGCCGCGACCAGGGCGCGGAGCGGAACCACGCCGCTCAGGTGACCGTCGTCGTCCGTGAGCAGGAGATCGTCGCCGCGGCTTCCCGCGAGCCTTCGCACGCGCACGAGCGCTTCGTTGACGGTCGTCGCCTCGTGAAACGTCACCACGCGCGGGTCCATGAGCTCCCCGGCGGTGCCCGGAGGAAACGCGAGGGCCTCGCTCACGTTGCGCGCCGTGGCCGGCGGCAAGAGAGCGAGCAGCCGCTCTCGCTCGCTCGGAGCGAGGTGCGCGAGAAGGCCCGCGACGCGTACGAAATCGGCGGCGACCAGCAACGTCCGGGCGCGCTCGTCCGGGAGCTCGGCGAGCGCGCGGGCCGCGTCGTTGCCGCTCATGTGCCCGAGCACGGAAAGGGCCGCCTCCGTGCTCACCTCGTCGAGCAGCGCTCCGGTCTCGCTCGCGTCGTGCCGGGCGAGGGCGCGCGCGGCGTCCGCGGGATGGTGGACCAGGTACGCGGTCACGAGGCTCGAGAAGGCGAGTGTCATCGGCGCGCTCCTTCGCCCGACCTCTCGGCGCTCAGCGCCGCGGCCGCCACGCGTGCGACGGCGGAGACCCCGATCGCGCAGAGCTCGGCGAGCGCCCCCGCCGCCTGGCTAGCGTCAGGATCGGCTCCGGCCCGCCCGAGCTCGCTCTCGATCGCGCGGAAAGTGGAGTAGCGCAGGGCGCCCAGGTAGCGGCCCGCCCCGTCCACGACCGGAAGCGCGTGGTGCTCACGCCAGCCGGGGTGGCGCACGACCAGAATGAGGCCGTCACCGGCCCGGAGCGCGCTCGGGTTCCGGGTCATGAAGGACGCAAGCGGTGTCCGGGGATTGGCGGCCATGAGCTCGCGCAGGTTGGCGACGCCCGTCAGGTGGCGCTGGTGGTCGACGGCGTAGACGTAGTGGAGCGCTCGACCCGGGTGGTCGGCGAGCCGCTCGAGCACCTCGCTCGCCGTGAGGTCCTCGAACAGCGCAGGTGCGCGCGGATCGACGCGGCCGGCGGCGGTGTCGATCGGGTAGCTCGTGAGGCTGGAGAATAGCGCCCGCCGCTCGGCGGAGAGCGCGGCGAAAAGCGTGTCGCGCTCGGCGCCGTCGAGCTGTCGGAGCGCCTCCACCGCCGCGCGTGGATCGAGCTCCGCGAGGAGCGCACGGGCCGCATCGGCTGGCAAACCCCGGAGCGCACGGGCCGTGGCGCCGGGATCGGCCGCCGCGAGCACCAGACAGGCCCGCTCCACACCGAGCACCTCGAGCAGGTGCGCGCCATCGGACGCCGGCAGACGCTCGAAGATCCGCGCGACTTCCTCGGGCGTTTCCTCGGCAAACGCCCGCACCAGGGTCTCCTCGGCGATCACGACGGCCTCGCCGCGCCGACCAGCGTGGAGCGTAGGTCCGAAAAGCGCCGGGCCGGCACCGCGATCTGACCGTCCGGTCCGTCGAGCACCACGCTCGTCTCGGTGAAGCGCACGATGCGTCCCTCGGCGTCGTCGATGCGCACGGTCTGGCCCACCTGGTAGAGCTTGTGCACGTAGTGCGCCGCCAGGATGTTCGCCACGAGCTCGCGCCCGCCGAGCCCGAACGCGAGCGCGGCCCCGGCGAGCAGCGCGCCCAAGCAGAGCAGGAGCGCCGTCTTCAGGAACGAGATCTCGATTCCCAGTTGCTCGATGGCGATGAGCGCCGTCGAGACCAGGAGCACCAGCTCCGTCACGCGTCCCAGCCGCTCGGCCGCCGGAAGCCGGGCAGACGCGGCCGCGCCCTGAACCACCTGGCGCGCTACCCGCGCCGCCACGACGCCGAGCGCGACGATGAAGATCGCCACTGCCACGCGGGGCACGAAGGTCGCGACGCCGGAGAGCCAGGTGGTCACGACCGGCAGGCCCAAGGTTTCGGTGGCGGCCATGGCCGCGCACACGACCACGAGCCAGTACACGGAGCGCCCCACGGCGTGCTCGATGCGGCTCGTGTCCGGCAGATCGCGCGCCGAGTGGTAAAGACCCGCGATCAGGCGCGCGCCGCGGCCGGCGAGGCGCCGCGCGACGCGCCCGAGGACGAGCGCGGCGAGCAAGCCGAAGACCAAGATCAAGAGCGCTTCGAGTACGCCTGGCGAGAGACCCAGGGTCTCGCTCATGCGCTCGAGTCGCGGACTCACCGTGGACGACCAGGCTTCGCTGTTCATGGCGTGGCTCCTTTGTGCGGACACCCTAGCGCGATCAGCACCGGATTCTGCCCGGCCTGACGCGTGGAGGCTGTCGTCGGAGGCGGGGCGAAGGCTAGACTTGCGTGAGGAGTCGCCGCCGAGCGAGACTATGGGCTCATGGGGCCGGAACCCGCCGGGAACCTGCCGACCCGAGCGGCCGGAGCGCGGCCGATCTTCTGGGTCCTTTTGGGGGCCGTGGTGCTCGCAGGAGCCGCTACCGCTGCGATCTTGGTCGTCCGCGCGCGCGCCCAGGAAAGAGCCACTCAGCTCGAAAGTGCGGCACGCGGGCGCGCCGAGCGGACACGGTCGGTGGGTGCCATCGCGCTTTCGATCGCTCGGGAGCCAGCTTCGGCGCGTTCTTCCCAGCTTTGAGCGACGCCCTATTCCCGCTCAATGCCCACGACGGGCGGGTCGTCCTCGTCGTCGGCGGGCTCGACGGTGATGACGCACGGGTGACAGCACACGGCGCAGTCCTCGACGTATTCTTGGTGGCTGCCGGCGCCCTCGTCGATGTGGATGTCGGCGGGCTCGCCGCACCAAGGGCAAAAAAGAGGTCCGCGCATCGAGTCCGACATCGCGGACTTATAGCGCGCGAGCCGCCCGGTGCGACGTTGATGGCGAACAGCCTGCCGAGCCCCGCGGCTGCACGCACGCTGAGCGCCGTCTATTTCAGTGTCCGCCATGATGCCGAGGTCGATCTCGTAGTCGGCGGTGCTCACGTAGCGGGGGCAATCGTGGGTTTCGTCGTTGTGACCGAACTGAACCAGCAAAAAGTCACCAGCTTCGATGCCGCTCTTGATCTGCGACCACGGTGACGTATGACCCGAGCGTCCCAACCATGACCCTTCGTCGCATCGTCGGGCCGCTCGCGCTGGCCGTGCTTTCGGCCACCCCTGCCCTCGCCGAGCCTCGCATGCCGACTCACGTCGCGTGCGTCGGTGACAGCATCACGGCGGGGGTCGGCTCGTCGTCGGGCACGAAAACGTACCCGGCCGATCTCCAGGCGCTCTTCGGCTCGGGCGTCGTCGTGCAAAATTTCGGACACTCGGGCGCCACGCTGCTGAGCGCGGGGGACTTACCCTACGTGAACCAGAGCGAGTACACGGCCGCGACGAGCTTCGTGTCCGGCGCGGGCGCGAGTGCCGTCGTTAACGTGATCATCATGCTCGGCACGAACGACTCGAAGTCGTACAACTGGATGGTCAATGGCGGCACGCGCGCCGCGGCGTTCATGACCGACCTTTCGGCCATGGCCGACCATTTCACGGGGTTGTCAACGCACCCCGTGGTTTACCTGGCGCTCCCGTTGGCGGCATTTTCGAACGGGTTCGACATCAGCGGCACGATCATCCACGACGAGATAGACCCCGTGATCCAACAGGTGGCGATGCAGAAGGGACTGCCGACCATCGATCTCGACGCGCCGACGGCCGCGCACCCCGAGAATTTCACCGACGGCGTGCACCCCAACGATGCAGGGTACGTCGTCGTGGCCCAGGTGATGCACGACGGCCTGCTGCGAGTGCCCGACGTCGCCCTCACGACCCCCGTAGCGGGCGCCTCCGTGGCGGGCCCGCTCGTTGACCTTGCCGCCACGGCATCGGGGGGCACGGTGCCCATCGCGTCGGTCGAGTTTTTACAGGGAGCCACGTCGCTCGCGACGACGGCACAGTCGCCGTTCACGGCAAGGTGGACCGATGCTGCCCCCGGTTCGTACACGTTAACCGCCAACGCAACCGACGCGACGGGAGCGTCCGCCACGTCGGCGCCGGTGTCCATCACGGTCACAACGGCCGGCCGCGGAGGCGCGGGTGGGAGCGGCGCCGGCACGGCAGGCGAAGCGGGCACGAGCGGTGCGGCCGCCGCAGGCGCCGGGTCCGGTGGCATGGGCGCGGCCGGCAGCGCGAGTGGTGGCGCAGGCGCTTCGGCAAGCGGCGGCGCTGGCGCGGGCGGAAGCGCGACAGCGGGTGCAAGCTCCGGCGGCGCGGCCGGCGGCGGAGTCGGCGGCGCGAGCGGCGTGGGCGGCGTGGGCGGCGTGGGCGGCTCGGCGGCAGGAGCTTCCGCGGCGTCGGCGGGTGCCGCCGCGACCGGGGGCACGCCGAGCGGCAGCGCAGGGGCCAGCAGCGCGGCACCGATGACCGGCGCCGCGGACGCCGGCGGGTGCGGAACATGCAGCGTCCGCACGCGCGGGGCGTCGCACTCGGCGCTGCTTTCCCTGGTGCTCGCAGCAGCCGGGCTCTGGCGCCGCCGGCGACGCTGAACGCACGACGAAACGCGAACGTCTCGGAGTGCTCGGCGTTGCGCCCGCTCAATCCGGCGGTCTGGGTCCTCGACGGGCGACTCGCGGCCGGCACGATCCTCGGCCCACGCTGTCCGTAGGGCCCGCCTCAGAATCCCCGTTCGCGGGTCAGCCCCAGGATCCACGCCTCCACGGCTTCGACACCCGCTGGGTTGACCACGTTCGTCGCGACGCGAGGCATCTGGGCATCGATGCCGCGCACCTTCATGCGCGCGAGGAGCAAGCTCTGCTCCGGATTGGCCGGCACGAGATCGAAGAACCCGCCGTCGGGCTCGGGCAGACCGCCAAGGGGGGCATTGGGGCTCGGCGGACGACCGGTCCCCGTCGTGACGACCGCCGTCGCTGCGACGCTCGCGAGCGTCCCGGCGTCGAGTCGGGTGAAGAAACCGGTCTCGCGCGCGAGGGCCGGCGACGTGCCGTTGTGGCAGCTCACGCCGCAGTTCGCGTGCAGGTAGCCGAGCGCCGCGCGATCCGCGTCCTCGCCCGGGACCGTGAGAGAAAGCGGGCTCGGCGCGCCGGTTGCCTGACCGTTCCACGTGAGAAGTCCACGCTGCTCGAGCGTGGCGAGGTTGAGGCCGGTCGCGCCATCGCCGAGCATCAAGGCGTCCCAGCCGAGCACGTAATCGGCGCGCCCCGCGTGGCATTCCTTACATTGCACGCGCGAGGGCACGGTGTGTCCGGTTTCGTCGAGGTTCGGCACGCCGTCGTTGGTCTGCACGGCGGTCGTCTGATCGGCGGACCAAACGTACGTCGTGTAGATCCAGCCGGCCTCGCTCTTTTCGAGCAGCCGCGTCTCCGCGCGACGGAGGCCCATCGGCGCTTCGAGCGCGAACTCCTTCCAGAAGCGAGTGCCCACCGGGTAGACGAAGGCGTCCGGCTCGCTCACGTCGATCGTCGAGCCTTCCGGCAGGGACACGTAGCGTTGCTTCACGGCGCCGTCGGACCAGAGCACGAAGGTCGGCGTGTACGCTTGGACACCACACGAGAGCTCGCGAGCCTCGAAGTCCGCGTACAGCCCCGTGCAGCGAAGCTCCCCCGGAAGCACCGCGCCCGAGGGGATCGAGCAGTCGCTCGGTTTCACGAAATCGCGGCAAACCGGGCCCGCGTTTCCGCCGGCCCGCGCCCCCGGGTCCTGCCCACCACAGGCCGAGAGCGCGAGGAGCAGGGCCGTTCGGAAGTGGTGTCGGCGCGAACTCGGTGTCACGGCGCGGGCACGATCTTGAGCAAGCTGTTGCCGTTGACGACGAGGTAGAGCTCGCGCGCGTGATCCTCCACGATGGCCGTCAGCGAGTCGAGATCCGGCACGTTGGTGCCGACCTTCACGAGGTACCCGTCGTCGGGAAGGTTCGCGTCCCGAACGTAGTCGATGACCGTCACGTCGGAGGTCTGATCCCCGCAGTGATAGAGCGCCGCCAGGTTGTCGCCGGCCCAGTCACCGAACAGGTACACGCCCTGTAGGGCCGGAAGCCCGGTCCCGCGGTACACCGCACCGGCGACGATCGCGCTGTAGTCGCAGAACGGCGACGCCGAGCACGCCGGGGCGAGCCCGCTGCCACCGCCGTGAGAGGTGAAGAAGATGGGCGGGGTCACCGTCGCGCCGTCGCGCAACGCGCGCCCCGGACAGGTCGCTTCGTCGCCTTCCTCGCTCGCCCAGCCGAAGTTCAGGCCCTTGGCGCCGGCGGGCGCCACGTCGAGCTCCTCGTGCGTGTCCTGACCCACGTCGCCGATGTAAAGGTCGCCCGTCACCGCGTCCCAGCCGAAGCGGAAGGGATTTCTCAGGCCGTAGTGGAGCACCCGCGGGTCACCGTCGTTGACGAACGGGTTGTCGGCCGCGCCGTAGGGCGCGTCGGCGGAAGGATCGAGGCGCAACAGCTTGCCGTTCGGCGACGCAATGTCCTGCGGCCGGTCTTCGAACCCAGGGTTGTCGTTGCAGCTTCCGCCGCCATCACCCATGCCAACGTAGAGCATGCCGTCCGGGCCGAACTTCGCCGTGTAGGCGTTGTGCAGGTTGGCAAACATGCCCACGCTCGTGGGCGCGCCCTCGAGACTCAGGATCTCGCGAACGGGCGTCATGTCCGCAACGTAGGGGTCACTGGTCGAGAGCCGGTGTTCGAGCACGAGATCGCGGTTCGCGTTCGCGCCGCTCGTCGGCGTCATGACGATGTAAAAAAGGCCGCTCGTCGCGAAGTCGGGCGGGAAGGCAATGGAGTGGAGGCCGCGCTCGTCGTAGGAGGCATCGAGCGTGATCTGAGCGCGCACGTCGAAAAACGGCGTCGGGCGGAGGGCACCGTCGGCGAACACGACAATCCGCCCGCGCTGCTCGACGAGGTACCAGTCGTCCGAGTCGGGCGGCTGAACCGCGTACGTCATCCCCACGAGCTCGCTGCTCGTGAGCGCGGTTTCGATGCCGAGCCCGCCGATCGCGGGCTTTTCGCCGGCATCGCAGCTCACGGGCGCGTCACCGGCGCTGCCGCTCGCCCCGCCCGCCATGCCACCTTTGGCCGCCCCAGCGTTGCCACCGTCACCCGACGAACCCGCGGACGCTCCCCCCGAACCGCCGCTCGCCGCCGTGTCGCCGCCGGCACCGCCAACGGCTTGCCCGCTGCTGCCACCCTGCTCCACACCGCCGCCCGAGCCTCCAGAGCCCGAGCTACCGCCGACCGTAGCGCTACCAGCCGTTGCGCCGCCGGCACCGCTCCCGTTCGAGCCCGCGGCAGGAAGACCCGCGCTCCCGGCGCCCGGATCCGACGTGCCGTTCTCGCTGCTGCACGCCGTACCCCACGCGCTCGCGAACAAGAATGCAGAAACGATGGCTCGTCGCATACGACACTATCCCCGCCCGGCGGGTCCGCGTGATTTCTTCGCGCGGTAGCGGCGCCGGCACAAGCCGCCATCGATGTTCCGTCATCGCCACAATATTGCGTGATGCATCCTGATGGGTCAACCGCTTGGCCGCGTGGCACGGCGCAGCCGCGGCTCGCGTCGTCGTCGCTGCACGGCTCGCGCCACCCAAGAAAACCGGCGACGGGAGTGTCAGCCTTCCGGGAAAAATCCGTGCTTTCGAAGCTCCCGCACGCTCGCCCCGTCGAACGTCGAGTGACCACCCCGTTCGCTGCCAAGCGATGGATGACGCCGCTTTTCGCAGCCGCAGGAATCGCGGTGCTCGGGCTCGCACCCGGTGCTCCCGCGGCCGCTCGGGACGAAGTGTTCACCGTCGCCCGGCCCATGGCCGACCACGATCCGGACAACGATTTCGTCGTCGCCCCGCCCGAAGAGATCGCGGGCTGCGAGGACCAGCTCGCGGCGGCTGGCGTGAAATTCGAGCGCGCTTCCCTGCCCGTCCGGCCCGGCCGCCACGGCGTGCCCTCCTGCGGCGCGTCACAGGCCGTCGTCTACCGCAGCGGACCCGAGAAAATCCGCTACGGCTCGTCGCTGGTCCTGAGCTGCGGCATGGCACTCGCCCTCTCACGCTTCGAGCACGTGCTCGAAGAGGAGGCGCGCCGGGTCTTCGGCAAGCGCGTCGTCCGGATCGCCCACCTCGGCACCTACAATTGCCGCAAGATGGCGCGCTTTCCCGACTGGGTGAGCGAACACAGCTACGCGAACGCCATCGACATCGAAAGCTTCGTTCTCGAAGACGGCAGGCGGATCTCGGTCCTCGGGAGCTTCGGACGGTTCGACCGCGAGCCCCGTCGCACGCAAGCTCGCTTTCTCGACGCGCTTTCGCATCGACTCTACGACGAGGACGTCTTTTCGGTCGTCATCACGCCCGCGTTCGACTCCCTGCACCGAAACCACTTTCACCTCGACCTCGCGCGCTATCGCATCGACGGCACGCGGAGCGAGTGAGCTCGTCAGCCCGCGCGCGTGGCATGCGCTGCGAGCACATCGGCCACACAGAGTGTTAGCTTCTTCGCCGTCGGAAGATGCAAAAATTCGTTGGGCCCGTGGGCGTTCGAGCCGGGCCCGAGCACGCCGGTGATGCAAAACTCGGCGCTCGGGAAGGCCTGGCCGAGCATGTGCATGAAAGGGATCGAGCCGCCCTCGCCCATGTAAAAGGCGGGTTTGCCGAAGCGGCGGAGCGAGCTCTCGTCGAGCGCGCGCTCGAGCCAGGGCGAGAGCTCCGGAGCATCCCAGCCAGCGACGGCCCCCATCGGGGTCCAGGTGACCTTCGCGCCGTACGGTGGCTCGCGCTCGACGGCCGTCTGCACGGCGCGCGCCGCCACCGCAGGATCCACGCGCGGCGGGATGCGGATCGACAGCATGAGCTTGGTGAGGGGCCGCAGCACGTTGCCGGCGCTCTCGGGCGACGGAAAGCCCTCGGCCGCCGTCACCGCGAGACCGGCGCGCCAGGTCCGGTTGAGGATCAGCTCCGCTGCGTCTTTCGTCACGGGCTCGACCCCGGGCTGCACGGGGAACTTGTTCCAGACCTCGGCACCGAGCACCTCCGCGGCGCGTTCCGCCTGAAGCCTGCGTGCGGCTGGGATGGGCGTCGAGAGCTCCGGCAGGAGTACGACGCCCGTGCGGCTCTCCTCGAGTCGATCCAGGAGGACCCGCATCACGCGCTCGCTCGCCGCGATGACGCCCGTGCCGTCGCCCGAGTGCACGCCTTCTCGCAACAGCGACACCTCGAGCGTTCCGAGCACGATCCCGCGAAGCGACGTCGTTGCCCAGAGCGCATCGTAGCTCGCGCAGCCGGAATCCAGGCACACGACGAGCGACAGCGCGTCGAGCTTCGGCATGAGATGCTCGACGTAGGCTGGCAGATCCCCGCTGCCCGATTCCTCACAGGCTTCGATGAGAATGAGCGAGCGCGCGTGCGGCAGCCCGTCGCGGCACACGGCGTTCACTGCGGTCAGCGCCGCGAAGATCGCGTAGCCGTCGTCGGCGACGCCGCGCCCGTAAAGGCGCTCTCCCTCGCGCACTGGTGTCCACGGGCCGAGACCCGCCCGCCATCCCGTCATCTCGGGCTGCTTGTCGAGGTGGCCGTACAAGAGCACGCTCCCGCCGCCCCCACCGGGACTGCCAGGGACATCGATCAGGATGACGGGCGTGCGCTCCCCGAGCCGCACCACCTCGAGCGTCGCACCCTCTGGCAGCCGCGCCCTCGCCCAGCCCGAGAGCAGCTCGACGGCACGCTCCATGTGGCCGGTCGCACGCCAGTCGCGCTCGAAGAACGGCGACTTGTTCGGGATCGCGACGTACTCGCAAAGGGTCGGAACGATCGATTGCTCGTACTCCTCGTCAACCCAGCGGGCCGTGGCGTCGTTCAGCGGCATGCGTCAGAGGGTAGCGGAGACGCCGAACCGTGCGCGCCTCGCGCGAGCTCGCCACGCTTTGCGGCCGTTTCAGCCCTGGATGGCGCCGCGGCCGGACGGCATTACATCCGCACCTACACGCACCTCCGTCCGAGGATCGGAGTAGGATGCGCCGGTCGGTCGTTTCCACGACGAACCTCGGAAGCGCTCCCGAGAGAGCGCAAAAGGGAGATCCATATGAGTCCATCGATGAGGGTCGGAGCGTTCTTGGTGTTGGGTTTGGGGCTCGGTTGGGCGGGGACCGCGTCGGCCCAGGAAGCGGGAACAGGGTTCGGCTCGAAGGGCCAGTTCGCCGTGGGCGCTGAGCGCCTATTCGGCATCGTGTTCACTTCGCGGAGCCAGGACAACGTCGTCGGCGGCGTCAACGTGACGACGACGAACAAGTACACGAACGTCAACCTGCTCGTGAATGCGACCGGCCCCATCACGACCGGGTACGCGGTCCCGAGGATTTCCTTCGACTACTTCGTGATCAACGGCCTCGGCGTCGGTGGCTCGATCGGCTACTTCCATGTCTCCGGAAGCGTCAAACAGGAGGGCGGCGGCCAGTCCGTAACCCAGGACACGGGCACCGCCAACGGGTTCCTGCTCGCTCCGCGCGTGGGCTACGCGTTCATGTTCACACCGATGCTCGGCATCTGGCCGCGCGGTGGCATCACCTTCGTCCACAGCGGCAGCGAGGACACCGACGGCTACCCCAATTCGAGCTCGAACGCGTTGGCGCTCACGCTCGAGGTGCCGTTCGTGATCACCCCGGTTCCACACGTGGGGTTTCAGGTCGCGCCCATCTTCGACATCGGTCTCAGCGGGTCCGACAAGGTGACGACGCTGAACGGCATGGGTCAGGAGGTCACGACCAAGACCGACGTGAAGACGACCGACCTCGGGCTGCAGGCCGGCATGTTCGTCTACTTCTGAAATCGTCTATCTCCGAGGAAGGCGGGTTCGGGACAAAGCCCCGGGGAAAAGGCGCCGTTTTCCGTGGTATATTCGGGGGCTACCCTTGCTTTTAGCCCAAGACGCCGCGCATGCCTGGCCCGAGGGCATCGCCTTTTCTCCGAGCGGGCGCGCGTGGGTGTTTCCGGAGCGAGGCGCCGTCGTGACGCAAACCCTGGGGCCCACCGTGGGTGCAGACGACGCGCACGCGTTGATCGACCTCTTCCTGTGGCTCGGCCAAACCCAGGGCTCTGCGCCTCCGACGATCGTCCACGATTGGCGCTCGTTGACGAGCCTGTCGCGCGAGGCACGCGCCGTGTTCTCGGCGCGGCGAACCGAGATCACGACTCGACCGAGCCGTCTCTACATCGCCGTGCGGCTCAATCCGGTCTACCGGATGGCCCTGCAGACCGCCATGCTGGGCGCGCAGATGCTCACCCAGGCGGTGCCCACCGAGCTCGTCGACGAGCCGTTCGCCGTGCTCGCACGCCTCGGTGTCGGCGCGCCCGACCCCGCCTTGCACCTGCGCTTGCGCGAGGATTGGCGGGCGATCAGAAAGGAGTGAGCGCACTCACGCGCACAGTGCGGTGAGCGCTTCTTCTGCACGTCTTGCGCCGGGGCAAGCGTCGAACGCAGGTCTTACGCGCTGGCGGTCCAATTCGCGAAGCGTCGAAGCGGACAGCGCCACGGAGCGCTCGGGACGAGCAAGCCCTGCGTCGGGCTGCGCCGGCGGCACGGCTCTTGCGACCCCTGGGCGGCATCATGCTCGAGAAGCTGCTCGCGACGCCTCGCCTCGCCGAGATCGACCACGCCGACCTCGCTGCGCCGCCGGAGCGCGTCTGGGAGCTCTTGCGCCACGGCAATCTGGGGCGTTCGCCACTCGTTCGAGCGCTGTTCGCAGTCCGCACCCTTCCCGACCGCTTGCGCGGAAGGAACGAAGAAGTGCGTCTCTGCCTCGACGACATCGTATCGTCGCCCGACAAGCCCGGCTTCCAGATCCTCGGCGAGGAACCCCCGCACGAGGTGGCCGTGGGCGCCATCGGCAAGGTGTGGCACCTCGAAATCCCGTTCGTGCACGTCCCCGACGCCGAACGCTTCGCCGCCTTCGAGGAGCCGGACTTCGTCAAAGTCGCCTGGGCCATCCGGATCGAGCCGCGGGGTGAGCATGGCTCGCGCGTCGAGTTCGAGGTGCGCATCGACGCGACGGACGAAGAAGCATGGCGGAAGTTCCGGCGCTACTTCCGCGTGATCGGCCCGGGGTCGCACTTCATCCGGCGGACAATGCTCGCTTCTCTCGCGCACGAGCTCGGCACCCCCGAAAGCCGAGAGAACGAGCGCCCACTCGACGGCGACGACCTCCTGCCGGACGCAGCCGCGCAGCTGACGCACGGCATCACGATCGCGGCGCCACCCGAGCGCATCTGGCCGTGGCTCGTCCAGCTCGGTTGCCGACGGGCCGGTTTCTACTCGTACGACATGCTCGACAATGCCGGCGTGCGCAGCGCACGTGAGGTGCATCCGGAGCTCCAGGACATCCAAATCGGCCAGGTACTACCTGCGGAGCCGGAAGGAGACGAAGGGTTCGAGGTGCTACGGATCGAGCCGTCGCGTGCGCTCGTCCTCGGCGGCCTGTTCGACGCAGGCCCGAAGAAGCAGGTGCCGTTCGCCATGGCCCGGCCCGCGGAGTTCTGGCAAGTCACGTGGGCCTTCGTGCTCGAGCCGCTCGACGCTACGTCAACGCGGTTGCACGTTCGCGCACGAGCGGCATTTCCCACGAGCGGACGCCTGCATGCGATGTGGATCCGCCCCGTCCACGCCTTCACGCAGACCGAGATGCTGAGAAACCTCAAGGCGCGAGCCGAGGGAACCCTTTCGCGTGACGATCTCCGCGACGTGCTCGAAGGCGCGGGCGGCGTGGCCATCATCCTTGCGGCCCTCCTCTCGCCCTTCCTGCGTCGTGCCCGTCGGCACTGGGGGCTCGACGAGACGGCCGCCGAGCGCGCGTACCCGGGTGACTCCATCGTCGCCGAGCCGCGCTGGAGCTGGACGCACGGCGTCGAGATCGACGCACCTGCCGATGACGTGTGGGCATGGGTGGCACAGGTCGGTGCCGACCGCGCCGGGTTCTACAGCTACCAATTTCTCGAAAACGTCGTGGGCTGCAAGATCGCGAACGCGGAAACGATCCACCCGGAATGGCGGCTTAGGGTGGGGCAATCGTTGCTGCTGCATCCGGACCCGCAGGCACCGCACTTGGAAATCGTCGCGGTCTCGCCGGGGCACTACTTCGTGGCGGCATCGCACGCCGACGACGAAGCGCGCGCCCACGCAAGGCCCTGGGCCGCCGTCAGTTGGCTCTTTTTCGTGGAGCCCCTCGGCGAGGCGCGCTCACGGCTCGTGAGCCGCTACCGAGCGGCGTGCTCCGACGACATTGCGACGCGCCTGGCGTTCGGCCCGACGCTGCTCGAACCGGTGGGCTTCGCCATGGATCGACGCATGTTGCTCGGCGTAAAGGAGCGCGCGGAGAGTGCGCGGCGCGCGAACAGGACCCGCGCGCCCTCGGCGGGCGCCCAGCCGGGGTAGCGCGCGGGACTCGCGCCGATTCGGGCGATTTGTCGGCGGCAGCGCGGGGACCTAGGATGCCGGGGTGTCCGTCAGGTCGGCGCTCCCTATTGCGCTCTTGCTCGAGACGCTCGACAACGAGTACGAGGTCGGCGTCTTGCGTGGCGCGCTCTCCGCGGCGCGCGACGTCGGCGCGTCGATTCTCTGTGTCGTGGGAGGGCGCGTCGGCGACGGCTCGCCCGCGTCGCGCGCGCGCAACGTGGTCTTCGACCTTTTGGGCCCCGGAAACACGAGCGGGATCGTCGCCGTCCTGAGCGTGATCGGGAGCGCCGTCGGGCCCGCCGCGCTCGCACCGTGGCTCGGGCGCTACGGCGACCTGCCCGTCACGTGCATCGGCGTCCCGCTCGCCGGTCACGTCTGCATCGAGGTGGACAACCGGCGCGGCATTCGCGAGATCGTGGCGCACCTCGCCGGCGAGCATGGGCGGCGCCGCATCGCGTTCGTGCGGGGGCCGGCGGGGAGCGCGGAAGCCGAGACACGCTTCGAGGCGTACCAAGAAGCGCTCGCCGAAGCTGGGCTGACTTACGATCCAGAGCTTTCTGTCGAGGGCACCTTTTACCGACAGAGTGGCGTGGAAGCCGTGCGCGTGCTCCTCGACGGGCGTCGCCTCAAGCCACCCGCGCTCGACGCGATCGTCTGCGCGAACGACTACACGGCGCTCGGTGTCCTGGAGGAGCTCGGCCGGCGCCACATCGAGGTACCACGCGAGATTGCCGTCACCGGCTTCGACGATCTGGACTCCGCGCGCTTCACGCGACCGGCGCTCACGACAGCGCGTCAGCCGATGGAGCAGCTCGGCCGGCGTGGGGTCGAGGGAGTGTCCGAGCTGAGCCAGGGACGACCCTTCGTGTCCCAGTTGCTCCCGACGACGCTCGTCGTACGAGGCTCCTGCGGCTGCGCGGGGAGCCAGCTCGGTCTGGCGGCGTCCCTGGGCTTCACGCCGAGCCGCAGTCTCGAAGCGTCGTTCGTGCAGCGGCGTCAGGTGATTTTGGCCGAGGTGTCGCGGGCGGCGGCCGGCCGCTTGGGGCCGGCGGGCGCGGGCTGGGAGGAACGCCTGCTCGACGCGCTCATCGCGGAGCTGCGCGGCAGCGATTCTGCGAGCTTTCACCGGGCGCTCGAGCTCGCTTTGCTGAAGCTCGAGCGCGCACCCGTCGACGGCATCGTGATTCAGGACGTTCTCACGGCGCTGCGGCGTCAGTCGCTGCCCTGCGTGGCGGGCACCCCGGAAGCGCGCGACCGCCTCGAAGATGCGCTGCACGAGGCACGCGTGATCGCGAGCGTCTCCAGCGAGGAAACGAGCCGCAGGCGCGTTCGTAGTGCTCGCGAGCGTCAGCGACACTTCGAGGCTGCCGTTCGTGACTCCCTGTTCGACGGCGCGGCGGCGCTGTCTCGCGTGGCGGCCGAACGGCTCGTGGAGTTCGGCGTCGATGCGTGCCTCGTCGCAACGTTCGACCGGCCGGGCGACGCCACGGGCGGCGGGCAGCTCGCGTTCGGCTTCGGGCCCGGCGGGCAAGTCGCAACGGCGACGCCGCTTTCGCTCGAAACCCTGCCGCAGCATCCGCTTTTGGAAAACGCCGGGCGGGTGCTCGCGCTGATGCCCCTCGTCGCCTTCGACCAGGCGCTCGGGGTCGCCGTCCTGGCTCTCTCCAAGGCGCCTGACCAGGATCTCGAGGAGCTGCGGGAGTTCCTCGGCAACACGCTCGGACTGCTGCGACACCTCCGTGATTCCGCGAGACCACGCGAGGGCTGACGCTTCGCCCATCTTTGCTCGGACACCCGCTCCGACGTCGGACGAGTGTCCGGACGCGCGCCTCACACCCGGCCTTTTCTCGAGGGCCTTTCTCGAGAGCGCCGCCTGGCACACACTCTGCATCCTCCTCGATTCATGGACCTCCTTTTCATCTCGGCATGCGCATCACGCCGGCCGCGAAGGGGTACCAAGGCCTTTTCGACGTGCCGGCCGTGCTCATTGCGCTCCAGCGCGGCGCGGCCTGCAAGGTTGACTTCAGCGACGGCTACGACGTCTTCCGGGACAAGGATCGCCCGCTCGTCGAGCTGCGCCGCGCCTATGATGTCTCGCCCCCTGTCGCGAGCTGACTGACACGCCGGGCCTCGGCGCGAAACGCGCTCGACGGCCGCCGGCAACCTCGAGCTTGCGCTCCCGGGTGAAATCGGTGAGCTCGGGGGCGATCGGCGCTTGACGGGGCGCACGGGTCGCCCGAAAAAAGGTCGGGGCGCTCGGCGCCGCGTGGCCAGATGGAATCCTTGACGCTGCATCGCCTGCAGTTCGCGTTCACGGTCACCTATCACTACCTGTTTCCCCAGCTCACGATGGGCCTCGCACTGCTCATCGTCGTGCTGAAGACGCTCGCGCTGCGCTGGGACGACGCGGACTACGACGCCGCCGTGCGCTTCTGGACGCGCATCTTCGCGATCTCGTTCGTCATGGGCGTCGTGACGGGGATCCCGCTCGAGTTTCAGTTCGGCACGAACTGGTCGCGTTTTTCGGCGGCCACGGGCGGCGCCATGGCGCAGGCGCTCGCCATGGAGGGCGTCTTCGCGTTCTTCCTGGAATCGTCGTTTCTCTACCTCCTCGTGTACGGCGAAACGCGACTGAGCCCCGTCGGGCATTGGCTCGCGGCGATCGCGCTCTGGGTCGGCACCTGGCTCAGTGGCTTCTTCATCGTGTGCGTGAATGCCTTCATGCAGGCTCCCTACGGGGCCACGCTCGACGAGCGCGGTATCGTCCAGATCACGGGCCTCTCGGCGCTGCTCACGAGCCCGTGGGCCCTCGCCCAGTACGCGCACACCATGGTCGGCGCGCTCATCACGGGCTCGTTCGTGATGAGCGGAACCATGGCCTTTTATCTCTTGCGCGGGGCCCACGTGGCCGTCGCCAAGAAATGCCTGCGCGTCAGCGTGATCGCGGGGGCGATCTCGGCGCTCGCCGCCGCCTTCCCGAGCGGTGACACGCAAGCAAAGCTCGTGCTCGACCGGCAACCAGTGACGTTCGCGGCCATGGAAGGCCACTTTCACACGGAGCGCGGGGCGGGCCTCACGCTCATCGGCCAGCCGAACCCGGACACGCTCACGCTCGACAACCCCATCGTCTTGCCGAAGGTGCTGAGCTTTCTCACGCATCAGCGCTGGAACACCGAAATCCGCGGGCTCGCCGAATTTCCGCGCGACAGCTGGCCCGACAACGTACCGCTTCTCTACTACGCGTATCACGTCATGGCCGGCCTCGGGACGATCTTCATCGGCGTGATGGGGCTCAGCGTGCTTCTCCTGTTCCGCGGCAAGCTCTTCGACAATCGCCCGCTGCTCTGGCTCCTGATGCTGGTCTTTCCCCTGCCCTTCGTCGCCAACACGGCCGGCTGGATGACAGCGGAGCTTGGCCGCCAGCCCTGGCTCGTGCACGGCCTCATGCTCACGAAAGACGGCTCCTCGGCGCACATTTCCTCGGGAACCACGCTGTTTTCGCTGCTCGGCTTCATGGGGCTCTACTCGCTCCTGTCGTTGCTCTACTTCTTTTTGGTCACGCGCATCGTCGCGGAGGGGCCGAAGTGATGGCCGAGCTCTGGTTCTGGCTGCTCGTCATCATGCTGGGCGTCTACGTCGCGCTCGACGGCTTCGATTTCGGAGCCGGGTTGCTCCACTTCGTCGTGGGGCGCACGGAGAAGGAGCGCACGACGCTGCTCGAGACGATCGCGCCGGTGTGGGACGGCAACGAGGTCTGGCTCATCGCAGCGGGTGGCACGCTGTTCGCGGCGTTTCCCTTGCTCTATGCCGTCGTCTTCTCGGGCTTCTATCTGCCGCTCATGATCGTGCTCTGGCTTTTGGTGTTTCGCGCGCTCGGCATCGAGCTCCGCCATCAGCTCCACGACGCGATGTGGCTGAAATTCTGGGATGTCGCCTATAGCGCCTCGAGCGGGCTGCTCGCCGTGCTCTTCGGCGCCGCCGTCGGCAATCTCGTGCGCGGCGTCCCGCTCCGCGAAACGGGGAATTTCATGGAACCCCTCTGGACCGACTTTCGCGTCGGAGCCGAGACCGGGATCCTCGACTGGTACACCCTGCTCGTCGCGGCGACGGCGCTCTCGTTCCTCGCCTTTCACGGCGCGGCGTGGCTCGCGCTCAAGACCGAGGCAGAGCTCGCCACTCGCGCGCGGCGCGTCGCAAGTTTTGCTTTCGTGCCCGCGCTCGTGCTCGCGCTCGCCACGGCCGGCGTCACGCCCGAGGTGCAACCGCAGATCCGCGTGAACCTCGCGCGCTACCCGGCCGGCTCGCTCTTGCCGCTCTTCACGTTCGCGGCGCTGGTCGCGGCGCGCCTGCTGCTCCGGCCCCGGCCGCTCTTGGCCTTCCTGGCGTCGGGCGCCCAGCTGTTCCTCGGCGTCGTGAGCGCGGCTTTCGCCGTCTTTCCGCATGCCCTGGCGGCGCGGAACGCCAATTACCACCTCGAGCTCGCGCGCGCCGCCGCCGACGATCGCATGCTGCGCACGATGCTGGCGTGGTGGATCCCGGGCATGTTGCTCGTCGTCGGCTACTCCGTGTTCAGCTACCGCCGGATGCCGAAGACGTTCCGTTCGTGAAATCGGCGGGTCGCACGCGCTCTCGTGCGACCCACTCGACTCACCGCGCGCTCCGTGGCTTTGTTCCACCACCGTGGCGCTCTCGAGCCAAACCAGCGTGCTCCTCGGCCCGGACGATCCGCCACCGTTCGAGGTCATCGACGGCGTCGCTGACTCGCCGTGGCTCGTCGTGTGCGATCATGCGTCGCGGCGCATCCCCCGGGCGCTCGGCTCGCTCGGGCTCGCGGAACGCGACCTCGAGCGCCACATCGCCTGGGACATCGGCGCGGCCGACGTCGCGCGCGAGCTCGCGCCGCGGCTGGGCGCATGGCTCATTTTGCAGGGCTATTCGCGGCTCGTCGTCGACTGCAACCGGCGCCCCGACCACGCGGATTCGATTGCCAAAAAGAGCGAGGACACCGAGATCCCGGGTAACCGAAGTCTGACGGCCGGAGCGAGGGCCGCCCGTGTGCGCGAGGTCTTCGAGCCGTACCACGCGCGCATCACCCAAGAGCTCGACGTGCGAGCCGCGCGCGGAGCGCCGACGGTCATCGTCCTCTTGCACACCTTTACGCCGAGCTACCGCGGCGTGTCCCGGCCCTGGCACGCCGGCGTGCTCCACCATCGCGACGCACGCCTCGCAACGCCCATGCTCGAGCGCCTGCGCCGCGAGCCCGGGCTCGTCGTCGGCGACAACCAGCCGTACGCGGCCGACGCACTCACCGACTACGGCATCATCGAGCACGCCGAGGCGCGGGGCCTCGTGCACGTGGAGCTCGAGATCCGCCAGGACCTCGTGAGCCACGCCGAGGGTGTTCGGAGCTTCGCGGATCGCCTCGCTCGACTGCTCGTCGAAAGCCTGGCCGACGCACGCTGAGGCCCGCGCGGGGCCCTCCCCGGCCCCCAGGCCGTTTTCGAGAAAGATGCGTAACGCCGGGCGGGGGTGGCGCACTCCCTCGTGAGCGTTGCTGCTCCCCAACAGGAGGTCATCGTCTTGACTGAGCCCATCATCGAAACACAGAAGAACGTCGCACCCGGCGTCGATCAGCTCGGAACGTTCGCCCCGATCCCGAACCTCGGCTACATCGCGATCAACGCGTTCCTTTTGCGCTCGCGCGAGCCCGTGCTCGTCGATGCGGGGATCATCGGCATGAAGGGCCTGATGCTTCCGGCCATCGAGAGCCTCATCGATCCGGCGTCACTCCGTTACATTTATCTCACGCACGCCGACGGCGACCACGTGGGGTGTCTCGACGAGCTCCTGGTCCGGGCGCCCAAGGCTCGC
Organism: uncultured delta proteobacterium; assembly: GCA_963841435.1. GTDB lineage: Bacteria > Myxococcota_A > Polyangia > Polyangiales > Polyangiaceae > PMG-095. The sequence continues at coordinate 1,336,383 of CAWJCS010000006.1, read as the reverse complement.
ATCGTCACGACCTTCCTCGGCATGGCCAAGCTCGGCTTCGCACGACAGGTTCCCCCCGAACGCTTCCTCCTGCTAAACCCCGGACAAACTCTCGACGTGGGCGATCGGAAGCTCCTCGTCGCGCGGCCGCCCTGCTTCGACGCACCCGAGACCACGATGGTCTGGGACGCCTCGACGCGGACGCTGTTCAGCTCGGACTACTTCGGTGGGCTCGTCCCGTCGCCGACGGAGTCCGCGAACGACATTCCGTCCTCCTCGCTCCGCGAGGGGATGATGCGGTGGCTCGCCCTGGATTCGCCCTGGATCCACAGCGTGCGCCAGGATGCCCTCGAGCAAGCGACGCGCTCCGTGGCCGAGCTCGCACCGCAGACGATCCTGAGCGCGCACCTGCCGCCTGCCCGCGCTCTCGTGGAGGCGCTCACCGAGAACGTCAACCGCGCCCCCGGCGGCACGCCGTTCCAGGGTCCCGACCAGTCGGCGTTCGAGGACCTCATCAAGCAAGCCAGCTGATGCTCGACGCTGCTCGCCCTTCGGCGGCTCCGCTACCCCCTTGCCCGACGCGCTTGTGGCGCGCAAGGCTAGGGGGTAGTGGAGTCCGGATGAGCCGCCCGCTGCCCGGCGAGCCGAGCGACGCGACGCTCGCGCGAACGGTGCTCGAGCGGGCAACCGGGGCCGCCGAGGCCGAGGCCGAGCTCTGCCGGCGCTTCGGGCCACGCGTGCGTTCCTACGGCCTAAGACATCTGCGCGACACGGACGCTGCGAGCGAGCTTTCGCAACGCGTGCTGATGCTCGTGCTCGAAAAGCTCAGGGCCCGGGAGATCCACGACGCCGAGCACGTCGCTTCGTTCATCTTGGGGTCTGCGCGACACGTGGCTCTCGCCATGCGCCGCAAGGAAGCTCGCCTCGGGCCGCTTTCCGAGGGCGACGAGCCGTGGCACGAGCCTTCCACGCCCGCCGCCCTCGACGTGCGGCGTGTCGCTCTGTGCTTGCAAGAGCTCGCCGACCGCGACCGCAGCGTGGTCGTGTTGAGCGTGTTCGAGGAGCTCAGCGCCGCCGAGGTCGCGACCTCGGTGGGCGTCAGCGTCGGCAACGTGCGCGTGATGCGCCACCGGGCACTCGCGGCGCTGCGCGAGTGCTTCGAGCGCCGACCGGAGGCTTCATGACCGAGCCCTGCACGAGCCCCGTACTGCTCGAAGATCTCTTTTCGTACCGACGCGGCGAGCTCGACGCGGAGCGCGAACAATCCCTCGAGGACCACTATTTCTCGTGCTCGTCCTGCGCCGAAATGCTCGCCTGGCTCGAAGCGCTCGAAGCCAGCGTCGCCGGGGCAATTCGCCGGGGCCTCGTCGACGTTGTCGTCAATCGGGGCTTCGTCGAGCGACTCGAGCGCGCGGGCGCGGTGCTGAGGCGCTACGACCTCCTCCCGGGCGACAGCGTGCAATGTACGAGCGCCCCCGGTGAGCACATGACAATCGTCACCTTGCGCACCCCGCTCCGTTCGAACGTCCCCGTGACGCTCGTGTTCGACTCCGTCGATGCTGCGAGCGGGGAGCGAGCGCACCGGGAACGCCTGGTGTTCCAGGATCCCTCGAACGGCGAGGTCGTGCTCGCCTTGCCGGGAGACGCCATGCGCGCGCTCGGACACGTCGAGATCACCCTTCGCGTGCGCTACGGTGATGGCGCGGACGCGGAGCTCAGCGCGCCGATCCAGCTCAGCCACTCGCCCTTTCGGGAGTAGCCGGGCAGCGGGCCGACCGTCGCGCGCCCGGCGCGGACCGGCGACGCACGAAGCACCGAGACGCCCGTCGGACCGGGGTCGGACGTGGCGATTGACGCCGGCGCGGCGCCGGCCACCCTGGGACGATGTCGCGCTCCGATCCGCTCCCACGCGAGGCCGTGCGCGACCTGCTCGGTATCACGCGCGCTCTCTACGCCGCGAAGAAGCGCGAAGGCGCCTCGGAGCCCGACCTTGGAGAGCTCGCCGAGATCGGCAAAATGCTCGCACGGTCGCTCGAGCTCTCGCGACGTACGGCGCCGGACACCGTCGGGCACCGCTCGGCGTGGACCCAGGCCGAGGACGCGACCAACCGACTCGTCCGGCTGATCCCGAGCGCCACGCGCGCCGCGCCCCTCGTCGAAGCCGCCGCCATCCGCTTTCGACGCATCGGTCCGCGCCCGACCGACGCCGAGGAACGGCGCAGCGCCGCCCGCCGTCGGGGCTGATCCCGCGAGCCGAGCACGTCGTCGCTCACCCCCTGCGGCGGGGCGCGCGTCGGGGTAGGCTCGGCCGCAGTGACTCGGCCAGCCGCCATCCGCGGGGGCTCCCTCGCGCTCGGGCTCGCGGCGCTCGCCGCCTGTCGGCGCGAGCCGCCACCCGAGCGCGTGCGCCTCGAGCTGCCGGAGCTCGTCACGAACCACGCCGCCGTCCGGCCGCTCGTGCGGGCGACGCACGGCGTGACGACGACGACGCTCGCTCCCGAAGCGTACACGCTCGGCTCGCGGGCGCCCGCCGTCGCGGCCCCGACCGGTGACGGCGCGGTCGCGTGCAAGAAGACGGGTGACGCGACCATCACCGCCTCGGTGCAGGGCATCGAGGGGAGCGCGCCACTGCATTGCCGTCTCGTCGCTCGGCTCGAGGTCGGCGACGTGCCCGGCTTCGATCTCACGAAGGCGCCGCCGCCACCGCTCGGCGTGCGCGCGTTCTCCGCCGACGGCAAGGAGCTCTCCGACGTTCCCATCCTGATTTCGACGACGAACCGCCAGCCGCTTCGCGTTGACGGACGCTCGCTCGTTCCCGTAGCCGTCGGCACGACGGACGTCATCGTGCGCGCCGGCGAGGTGGAGCATCGCTTCGCGACGCGCGTGGTGCGCACGCTCTCGCCCGAGATCGCGGCGCTGCGCGGTGGCAAGCGCCTCGAGGTCGCGCTACCGCCCGGAAAATACGAGATTGAGGTGACGCTCGAAACGCCGCACCCGCTGCGCATGGACTTTCGCGGGGCGAGGCAGTGCGCCTACTCGGGCACCGGCACGATCCATCGGTTGACCTGCGCGCTCGAAGCGAAGGGCTCGGTCGTGGTCGACAATCCGGCCTTCGTGGAGCGCGGGGAAACGACGCTCGACCGGGACCGCGTCGCCGTGCGCGAGGTCCCCTGACGCCCCGCTTCAGTCGCCCCCGTCTCCGGGTGGCTCGATGCGCTTCACGTCCTCGATGAGCTTCTGGGGGGCCTCGGTGAAGCTCTTTTTCAGGTTGTTCACCGACCGCACTCCACGCCCGGCCGTTCGCCCGACACGCGACAGCGTTTTCGGGCCGAAAAGCAACAGGATCACCACGGCGGCGACGATCCAGTGGACGGGGCTCAGGGTTCCCATGGGCGGGCTCGGCTAGACGAACGGATGGGATTATACAGGACCTCCCACGTGTCGGCCACGACGGGCAGCCCCAGAGTCCCTTTCGACCGCCCTCATTTCATGCGCCTCCCTTCGACAGTCCTCACCTTCCTTCTGACGCTCGGGCTCGCCGCGAGCTGTGCCCGCCGCTCGAGCCCCGAGGGCGCACCCTCACGGGCCCCGTCGACGGCCCCCACGCTCACGGGCCCGCCTTCGGCATCCGCCCCCACTCCCGCGGCGACCAAGGAGTCGGGCGAAGCGCTCTACCAACGCTACTGCGCTCTTTGCCACGGCAAGGACGCCACGGGCTACGCCGCCGACAACGCGCCGTCACTCGTGACCGAGACCTTTCTCGAGAGCGTCGACGACGCGTTCATCGCCAGCGCCATCCGCCTCGGACGCCCCGCCACGGCAATGGGAGCCTACGGCAAGGTCCGTGGCGGACCGCTCGACGACGCCGACATCGCACGCCTCGTCGGCTTCCTCAGGCAGAAAGGGCCCCCTGCTCACCCGCTTCCGAAGTCGAGCGTGCAAGGCAACGCCGAGCTCGGTCGAGCCGTCTACGCGGCGGAGTGCGAGACGTGCCACGGCACGGAGACCGAGCGAAAGACCGCGCTGACCCTCTACAACCCGGAGTTCTTGCGTGCGGCTTCGCCGGACTTTCTGCGCTTCGCCATCGTCCACGGCCGACCGCCGACGCCGATGCCGTCCTTCGCCGAGAAGCTCAACCCGGGCCAGATCGAGGACGTGATCGCGTGGCTCAGGAGCAAGGCCCCCGGGAGCGCGGACGCTCACCCGACGGCGCCGACGATCCCCGCAAACCTGCCCATCGTGATCAACCCCAAGGGCACCGCGCCAAAGTTCACGATGCGCGACGACCGCTACGTGCCGGCGGCCGAGGTGAAGAAGGCCCTCGACCAGCGGCGGCGCATGGTGATCATCGATGCGCGCTCACCGGCCGACTGGGAGCTTTTCCACATTCCGGGGGCGATCTCCGTGCCGTACTACGCGGCCGAGCAGCTCTCGCGCATTCCGAACGACGGCACCTGGGTGATCGCGTACTGCGCGTGTCCGCATCACGCCTCCGGCGAGGTCGTGAGCGCGCTCAGGTCCCGTGGGTACAAGCACACGGCCGTGCTCGACGAGGGCATCCTCGAGTGGAAGACGCGCGGCTACCCGCTCACGGGCACGGCAAAGTAGCGCTTTCGGCGCCCACACCCCGAGGTACCGCGTGACCGAAGCCCGAACCACCTATCTCTGGGATTTTTTCGGGCCAACGGCAGAGAAGACCGCGGCGCACTTCGACGAGCATCTGAAGACGTTCCTCGAGCGCGAGGCGATCGGCGGGTGCCTCACGGGCACCGAAAGCGAGGGGGACGGCCACGCCGCAGCGTTCTGCGAGACGCCCGCCGAGGCGTGCGCGGCGATCGAGCGCGCGCTGCGTCCGCGGCGACGACGCTGACGCGCCATCGAGCAGCGAGTGCGCCGAACCCGCCACTAGCCGCGGCGGACGGCGACCGCGACGAGAAAGCCGCCGAAGTAGCGCAGCGGCGTCGCCATGGCGAGCCGTTCGAGGCGCGGCAACGCGGCCCCGAGCAGCGGAATTTTGTGCACGAACGCTGCGGGCGTCACGATGCGGATCCCGCGCACATCGACGAGCTTTAGCGTCGGCGGCATGAGGGCGCGCAGCTTGAAGGGGCTGTCCCAGCGCGTGTACACGTCCGCCTCCGTTCGACCGTCGGAGATCTTGCCGGGCCCGGCGATCTTCTTCGCGAGGTAGCGCAGGCTGAGCGGGTTGTAGAGCTCGGCGAGCACGTGCCCGCCGGGGCGACAGACGCGCGCCATCTCGCCGAGCGCCTGGCCAATCTCGGGCACGTGCGCGAGCACCTTGAAGCTTGCCACGGTATCGAACGAAGCGTCCTGGTACGGTAGCTCGGTCGCGCTGCCCTCCTTCACGTCGAGCCCGCGCTCACGAGCGAGCTTGAGCATGCCGGGCGACAGGTCCACGCCCTCGGCGCGCCGTGCCACCCGCGCGAGACGCGCGAGAATGAGCCCCGTGCCGCACCCCACCTCGAGCACGTCGCGCCCCCGGACGAACGGCTCGGCCACCTCAATCTCGAGCGCGTCGAGCAACGCGTGGTAGCCGTGGTGCCGCTCGCGCTCGTAGCCCTCGGAAAAATCGTCGTAGTAGGCGCGCGAACGCTCGTCTGACACGGCCATCATGCTGTGCGGCCCGAGCCTAGCCTGCCGCCCGCACGGGGCAAAACAACGGGTCGCTCAGGAAGCCTGGGCGGCGAGCGGCGCTTCGGCGCGGCGTGGATCCGTCGCCTGGATGATGCGGTTGATGCCCGCCTGGTTGAAGCCCTTGTAGCCGTCGTTGCGCTCGAGCAGCTCGAAATGCGACCCGAGCGACCCTTCGCGCGCGAGGCGCTCGGCCGCCTCGGCCGAAAGCCACCCCGCGGCCCGGGCGCGCTCGAGCCGGTCGGCGGCCAGCGGCCAGAGCTCCCCGCGGGTGAAGGCTTGTTTCAAATGGGAAAAATCCGTGAAGGGCGGCATCACGCCGACGCCGTCCGCCTCGAGGAGCGCCCGCGCGCGCGAAAAATCGAACTGGCACTCGAGGTGGTGAAGCCCCGCGGCACCGAACGCTTCGCCGTGCAGCTCGCACCAGAGCCCGACCGTGCCGAGCTCGTCGCGAGGCTCGAGCCCGCGGTGCGCGAAATCGCCGTTGATCTCGCTGGGGCTCAGATCGACATCGGCGAACACGCAGATGCCGAGCTCCGGATGCTCCATCACCTGCGCGCCCCAGCCCGCTTCGTGTCCGGCGTAGAAGCGCTCCCGGCAGCGAAGCCCCACGAGTTCGAGCGTGCCAACCAGCGCCGCGAACGCCGCGCGGCTCGACCGGTAGGTATGATGATCGCGATTGTGAAAGCCGGCTCCGAGCGCGTCCTGTCGTGCGAGCTGGACGCGCGCCGCGCGATTGCGCCGAACGTAGTAGCGACGCTCGGCCTCGAAGAACACCTCGCACGCCACCGCCTCGCCGAGATCGCGCTGGGCGGCGCGCACGAGTAGCGCCGCGGCGCGAAAGGTTGCCTCCGGGTCAGCGAGCGGCCGTGGTCTGAGCCGGAACGCTTCGAGGTGCTTCTCGCGTGCGGCAACGCCCGGCCCCCGCGAAACCGCGTCGCGCACCGTCACGAGCTTTCGCGCGCCCCAGCGCTCGTGCACGAAAAGCTCGGATTCGCCCTCGCTCGCGACGAGCGCGCGCCGGACCAGCGCCCCCGCGTCCCCCTCGAGCTCGAGCGGCCTGGCGCCACTGGCCTCGAGAAAGTCGGGCAGCGAATCCACGCGCACGGACGCGCGCGCCTTGCCGTACGGTCGAAGCTCGACGAGCGGCAGGAGCGCCCGCGGGTGCTCGAAGAGCTCCGCGCCGCTCACGAGCCCTTCGCTCGGCAGCGTCCGAAATCCCTGCGCGACGAGCGAACGGCGGAGCTCGCCGTCCCCCGCGACCGACAGCACCTCCACGACATCGCAAAGGCGCGTGCCTGCCGACTCGAGAAGATGCGCGGCAAGCGCTCGCGCCGCCGCCGAGCCGTCGCTGAAGCGCGTCAGAAGCTCGCCGACGACGCGCGCGGCCGACGGCTCCGGCGAGAACGCCACGTCGTTCGAGTCGGCCATGAGCCAAAGTTTGTCCGACGACGGCCTCCCCAACAAGGCGCAGGGCGAAGCGCCGGCGGGGCACCTTGTCGCACCCTTCACCACGACAAACCGAAGCTTCGGCTCGCGAGGGGTTGCGCTCTGCGCCCTGGACCCCAAACTTGATTAAAGCGCGGTCGTCTGCACCGGACAGCCGGGGCGGAACGCTCCGCGACAGCGCCATGAAACGTGTGCTCATCCTCGGCGCGGGCAAAATCGGCCGCACCATCGCCAACCTCCTGTCGGCCTCGGGCGACTACGCCGTGCGCGTGGGCGATCGCGACGACGCAGCGCTCGCGTTGCTCGCGTCGCGCGTGCCGGCCTCTGCGCCCCAGAAGCTCGACGCCGCGGACGCGGGCGCCTTGAAGCTCGCGATCGGCGCGGAAGACATCGTGGTTTCGGCGCTCTCGTACGCCCACAATCCTCGCGTTGCCGAGATCTGCGCCGAGGTCGGCGCGAGCTACTTCGACCTCACCGAAGATCGCGAGACCACGCGGCGCGTCCGGGCTGTCGCCGAGCACGCCCGGCCGGGTCAGGTCTTCATGCCACAATGCGGGCTCGCCCCCGGCTTCGTGTCCGTCGCCGCCAACGACCTCACGCGCGGCTTCGACCGCCTCGATCGCGTGTTCATGCGCGTGGGCGCCCTGCCCCAGTTTCCGTCGAACGTCCTCAAATACAACCTCACCTGGTCCACCGACGGGCTCATCAACGAGTACCTCAACCCCTGCGAGGCCATTCACGAGGGGCGCATCCGCGAGGTCTTGCCACTCGAGGGGCTCGAGCACTTCTCGATCGACGGCGTGCGCTACGAGGCCTTCAACACGTCGGGTGGTCTCGGCACGCTGTGCGAATCGCTCGAAGGCCGCGTGCGGGAGCTCAACTACAAGACCATCCGCTACCAGGGTCACCGCGACTACATGTCGTTCTTGCTGAGCGAGCTCAGGCTCGGCGAGTCGCGCGAGCTCCTGAAGGAGATCCTCGAGCGGGCCGTGCCCGTCACGTTTCAGGACGTCGTGGTGGTCTTCTGCACGGTCACGGGCTGGAAGAACGGCATGCTCGTGCAGGTGAGCGACGCTCGAAAAATCTACAGCCAGACGATCGCGGGCCAGAGCTGGAGCGCGATCCAGCTCACCACGGCGGCCGGGGTCTGCGTGATGGTGGATCTATTTCGTGCCGGGCAGCTGCAGGCGCAGGGCTTCGTCAAGCAGGAGTCGGTGAGCCTCGAAGCCTTCCTCGCGAACCGCTTCGGCGAGCACTACCGGTCGAGCACGAGGAGCGAATTTTCGCTCGCGAGCATCGACTTCGGAGGAGAGCTCACGTGAGCGCGCTGTCGGCGGCCCTATCGCGGCTCGGCGTGGCAAGCACGCTACCCGGCGTTTCCAGCGGCGGCGACGCCGAACCGGGTCAGGGCGGCGAGCTCGTCGTGCGCTCGCCCATCGACGGCCAGGCGATCGCCTCGGGCCGCATGGCGACACCGGAGCAGGCACACCGCACCGTCGAGCGCGCAGGCCGCGCTTTCTCGAGCTGGCGCCTGGTTCCAGCGCCGCGCCGCGCCGAGCTTTTGCGGCGCTTCGCCGCGCTCTTGCGCGAGCACCAGAGCGATCTTGCCACCGTCGTCACCCACGAGGTCGGCAAAATCGTCGCGGAGGCCCGCGGCGAGGTCCAGGAGATGATCGACATCGCCGACTTCGCGGTCGGTCTCGGCCGGCAGCTCTATGGGCTCACCATCGCGAGCGAGCGGCCCCATCACCGTCTCACCGAGCAATGGCACCCGCTCGGCCCCGTCGCCGTGATCACGGCGTTCAACTTTCCCGTCGCCGTCTGGGCCTGGAACACCGCGCTCGCGCTGGTCGCGGGCGATCCGGTGCTGTGGAAGCCGTCGGAGAAGGCGCCGCTCTCGGCGCTCGCTTGCCACGCGCTGCTCGGGCGCGCCGCGCGCGAGACGCCGGAGGTGCCGGACGGCCTCTTTTCCGTGGTGATCGGCGATGCTTCGGTCGGTGAGGTGCTCGCACGCTCGGAGGCCGTCCCGCTCGTTTCGGCGACGGGATCGGTGCGCATGGGGCGGCGCGTCGGGGAGGTCGTGGCCGCGCGGCTCGGGCGCACACTGCTCGAGCTCGGCGGGAACAACGCCATGATCGTCGCGCCGAGCGCGCGCCTCGATCTTGCGACGCGCTCGGCGCTGTTTTCGTGGGTCGGCACGTCCGGGCAGCGCTGCACCTCGCTCCGGCGCCTCATCGCGCACGAAAGCGTGCTCCCTGCCCTGCGCGGGCGCCTGCTCGACGCGGCCCGCGGCGTCCGCATCGGCGATCCACGCGAGCCCAGCACGCTGATGGGGCCGCTCATCGACCGGCGAGCGCTCGACGCGATGCAGCGCGCGCTCGAGCTTTCGCGCAGCGCCGGGGCCACCGTGCATGGCGGGGAGGTCGTGACGGACGCCGTGCCCCAGGGCGGCGCCTACGTGCGTCCGGCGCTCGTCGAGATCGATCCCGCGACGCCCATCGTCGGCGAGGAAACCTTCGCGCCCATCCTCTATTTTTTCCCCTATCGAACGCTCGACGAGGCGATCGACCTGCAGAACGGCGTGCGTCAGGGGCTCGCCAGCGCCATCTTCACCGACGACGTGCGCGAGGCGGAGCGCTTCTGCGCGGCCTCGGGCTCCGATTGCGGCATCGCCAACGTCAACATCGGCACGAGCGGCGCCGAGATCGGTGGCGCGTTCGGCGGCGAGAAGGACACGGGCGGCGGCCGCGAATCCGGCTCGGACGCCTGGAAAGCCTACATGCGGCGCGCGACGAACACGGTGAACTACGGCACCGATCTCCCGCTGGCCCAGGGCATCCACTTCGGCGACGACTGACGCGCGCTTTCATGATCGAGGCGATCGCGCGGCGCGCGAACGGCCCGGTTCGCCAGCAGCCCACGCGCCCCCCGGAGACTGAGCCCATGCTGCTCGTCAGCGTACGCTCAGGGGCTCGGCTGGCTCCGCCGCTCCGGGCCCGGGGCACCCGCGGTTTCCGCGGCACTCGCTGCCCGTGGCCGTGTGGCGGCGTGAGCCTCGGGCGAGCCGGCGTGCAGCCGATGGCCGGTGATGAGCCGCGAGCCGCGCTGGTAGGTGAGGTACGACCAGGCCCAGTCGATCAGCACCAGGATGCGATTGCGAAAGTCGATCAGATAGACGATGTGGAGCACGAGCCATGCTGCCCACGCGACGAAGCCGGAGAGGCGCAGGCCGCCGATGCGGGCAACGGCACGGCTGCGCCCAATCGTCGCCATGACGCCCTTATCGCGGTAGTGAAAGCGCTCGCGGGGCAGGCCTCGGAGGCCGAGGTCGATCTGCCGCGCGACGAAGCGGCCCTGTTGCATGGCGACGGGGCTCACGCCGGGCAGGAGCTGGTCGTCGCCCGGCTCGGTGAAGGCCGCTGCGTCACCGATGCAGAAGACGTTCGGGTAGCCGGGAATACTGCAATCCTCGAGGACGGGGATGCGCCCCGAGCGATCGACGGGGACGCCGAGCGACGCGCCGAGCGACGCGGCCCGGACGCCCGCGGCCCAGAGCACCGTGGTCGCTTCGATCCGCGCGTTACCGCACGTTGCGCCCTCGGCATCGATGTGCGTGATGCGCGTGCCGGTGCGGACCTCGACGCCCATCGCCTCGAGGCTCTCCCTCGCACGCGCCGCAAGAATTGAGTCGAACCCGCCGAGGATGCGCTCGCCGCCTTCGACGAGCACGACGCGCGTCGCATCGGGGCGGATATTGCGAAAGTCGCGCGCGAGCACGAACGTCGCAAGCTCCGCAATCGCTCCGGCGAGCTCCACACCCGTGGGTCCGCCGCCGATGACCACGAACGTGAGGTGCCGCCGCTGTCGCGCCGGGTCCGCTTCGCGCTCCGCCGCTTCGAACGCGACGAGCACGCGCCGGCGGATCTCCACGGCGTCGTCGAGATCCTTCAGCCCGGGGGCGACGCTCTCCCACTCGTCGTGTGAAAAGTAGGACGTGCGCGCGCCCGGAGCGAGCACGAGATATTCGTAGTCCAGATCCGGACCGTCGCTGATTTTCACTTTCTTCGCCGCGAGGTCCACGCCCGTCACCTCCGCGAGCAGCACCATGGCGTTCTTCTGCCGACTCAGGATGCTGCGGATCGGCACGGCGACCTCCGCCGGCGAGAGCCCCGCCATGGCCACCTGGTAGAGCAGCGGCTGGAACAGGTAGTGGTTCGACTTGTCGAGGAGGGTGACGTGGACGGGCGCCCGACGAAGCGCCTTGGTGGCGGCGAGCCCACCAAAACCGCCGCCCACGACGACCACGTGCCGGCGAAGCTTCATGCCGCGTCCTCTGCCACGCTCTGGAACCTAGGGCCCCCGACCCGCCGCGTCACGGCCCCCAGACCGCCGAGGAGGAGGTAGAGTCGCCCCGTGGCCGACCCCGAAGCCCCCGAAGAGCTCATCCGTTCCATGCGCACCCTGCTCCGAATCGGACAGGTAATGCTCGTGCTCGCCGTCTTTGGTTTCCTGCTCGCAGCGCGGGTCCCCCGCGTGGTGCCGATGAGCTTGCTCGTCCTCGGCGTCCTGACGTGCAGCATGGCCATCTTCCGCTTGATCCAGGCACGCCGAAACCAGCGGTAGCCAGTGGGGTAGAATCCCGCCATGCGCTCGCACATCATGCCAGGGCCGCACGGAAAGCGGAGCGGCCTGCTCGGCCTCGCGGGCGGCGCGCTTTTTTTCTGCATGGTGGCCGGGACGCTCGGCGCAGCCTGGGCGTTCTCCTTTGGAGTCGCGGCCATCGTCCTCTTCGTCGTAGCCCTCGCCGATGGTCGCCGCAAACGGCGCGATCCACGCGCCGTCCTCGACGAGATCGACCGCGAGCAACAGGACGTCGGCAAACCGCGCTAGCGCGGCTTGCGGCCCTCTGCTCGCGATGACGTTACGACGGACGCGACGACGCCCTCGCGGGCTGCTAGCCTCCAGCGTCCCCTTTTCGGGCAGGTAGCTCAGCGGTAGAGCGCTGGCCTTACAAGCCGGATGTCGCAGGTTCGAAACCTGTCCTGCCCACCCAGGCGAGATGCCGAGCGGCTTCCCGCGCGCCGCTACTGCACCCGCCCCACCCTCACTGCGATCCCGAGGATGTTCGTCGCGACGAAGCGGAAGTGATCGCCCGGGTCGTCGTTGAGCACGAACCAGTGGCCGTATTCGGCGAGCACCGCGAAGTAGCGCGAGGCGGCGAGCTCGACCCCGAGCGAGAGCTGGAGCAAGCCGTCACCGCTGCCGCTCTTGCCGACGGCATTCTGAGGAAGCGGCTCCAGTGCCTCGTAGCTCTCGATCCAGTGGTTGGCGAAGGAGAGCCCGAGGTACGGTTCGAGCCACTCTTGGGCGCGGACACTGGCGATGGCGCCCCCTTCGAGCATATAGATCTGGTGCGCCCACTGGTAACCGACGCCGAGGCGGGGCGCGATGGCGACTCGGCCGCGCGGGTCGAGCACGTTGATCTTGGCGTCCGCGCGCCCTCCGGTCTGGAAGAAGCTGCCGAGGCCCACGTCGACACGGTCTGCAACGCCGACGCGCACCCCGAGCTGGCCGCCGACGTTCGTGCTCAGATCACGCCCGGCCTGGTCGTCGATGGCGTTCATCACGTTGGTCGCGCCGGCGGTGACGCTGACGGTTGCGGGTGCTTGCGTGTGCGCCGTCTGGAACGATCCGAAGGAGCAGCCGCCGCCCAGCAGGCCGCAAAATGCCGCCCGCGCGGGGAGCGAGCGACTCACGGGGCCGTCTCGAAGGCCGCCTTGATGGACTCGGCGTCGTCGTGCTCGTCGCACAGGGCGCGCAGCTCTCCGCGCGTGAGCGGCGGCAGGTCAGCGCGGCGGCGCGCTTGGATCGTTTGCTCCACCAACATGTACGGCTCGAACGCAGACCAGCCCTTGTGAATACAGTTGGGCGGCACTTTTACGACCTCCGGCCGCCGCGCATCCGAGAAACTTGCGTGGAGGTGGATGATCTTCACCCCGGCTACGATCCAGTAAATCGCGTAGTCAACGTTGGTTTCGGCATCCGTCTCGAGCGCGACCGGCAGGCTCACGCGCGGGTCGCGTCCAACGTCGGAATCGCTCGCCACGTGCACGAGCCAGGCGTTCGCGGCCGTGCGCGCGGCATCCAGCGGGAAATCGGCGAGCTCGTCGGCACCGAGCTCGGGCGCCATGCCGATCGAGTCGGCCGCGAGCGCGTGGAGCCCGTAGAGCAGCTGCTCCTTTTCGGCCAGCTCCTCGCCGATCGAGAGGTCGCTGCGGGTGCCGTCCTCGATGAGCCGTGCCGTCGTCTTCGCAAAGTCCGTCCCGAGCGCAGCGTCGAGCACGCCCTGGAGAAAGCGGTACGCACGCGCCGTGCGCAGGTAAAACGTCGGGAACGGCTCGACGACGAGCTTCGGGTAAATCGTGAACTCGGTGGGTGGCGGCTGGTACGACAAAGAGACCGCGTTGACGATCGCCACCTGCTTCGCGTGCGTCTCGCGGGACTGGATGAGGAGCGACTTGAACGTCTCGACCAGCTTTTCCTTGTACGCCCGGGTGAGCAAGAGGTGCTGCGACTCGCTTGCCTTGTCGGGAACGAGCAGTGTTTCGAGCACGAAGAGCTGTTGGTCGTAAAAGCCGGAGTCCTCACGCGGCGTGAGATCGAGCTCGCCGCTCTGGATGGTGCGGATGAGGCCGTCGATGAGGGTCTCACCGTCGATCAACATTTCGCCACACAGGAGCCTTCGCATCATGCGATTTTCCGCGCTCTCCGAGGCAGGCATGGCGGCAACACCGGGATTGCAGAAGGGATACCCCGGGTAGTCGACCGGCAAGGTGTCGGCGAAGCGTTGCTCCACGTTCGATAGATCCGCGAGCGCCGCCGCGTCGGGCACGAACGGCGAGAGATCGAAGGGCGTTCTGTCGAAGAAGGGATCGGTGAGCCCAGCGTAGAGCTCGAGCGTCTTGCGGTACGCGTCGGAAAGCGCCCCTGGCGTTCCGACGACGAGCCCGAGCTCGGCGAGGCCGCCAAACGGCGGGTCAGTGACCGTGGCACCGGGGATGTAACGGCTCTGGAGCCAGCGATCGCGCGTGAAGATGGTTTCGAGCTCGGGGGTCCACGTGTAAAACCCGATGGGTTTGGCAAAGATGCCAGCCGCGCGGAAGCGTGTCGCGGCTTCGTCGGCGTCGGCAGCGACATCCGCCGGAGCGCTCGCGAGGTCTCCCGAGAGTGTGAGCGCCGTCGCAACGTGCTTCGCTGCGGCGAGCGCCTGCGGCTTCTCGGCCTGGCTCCCATTTTGCGAGCGCGCGAGGAGCTCCGTCAGCAAGGCGGTGAAGAGGGCCTGCTTGTTGACGGTCGCGGCGTCACCGCGTTCGGCGGCGAGCTCCACGGCAGCATAGAGACCGTCGTTGAACGGCTTCAGCGCACCGTTGACGACTTCGATGGTCGGAAGCGTGGGGGCGCCCCCGAGCGCGGCGCGCGCGGCGTCGCGATTCGGAAAGATCTTGCCTCGCAGCGCGTTATCGCTGGCGCCGTTCGATTGCAGCGTGAGGCGCGTGACGCTCGCGCTCTTGTTCAACGTGACCCCGCAGCCCTCGAAATCTTCCTCGACCGTTCTCAACGCGTCGTAAGCGGGGTGCTTGTCGTCGAGCCGGTCGTCGGCGAGCGGGTCGTTCTTCTGTGTCTGCGTGACGGTCTCCTCCACCCCGACGACATCCAGCGGGTCCACGCAGCCCGTGGCGACGAGGACCAGCGAAATCCACGCCCAACGGCTCGAACCTGCCGCCCATCTCCCATCTTCCACCATTCCCAAAGCATACCTCGCCGCCGGGCGCTTACAACGCGGCGCGGCGGCAGCAGCATTTCGGGGCGAGATCCCGACATGAGCTCGCGCCAATCGCGCATGTAGACATGGCGCGCTCTCCGACCTTCGCGCAGGTTTCGTTTCTCGAGCAACCGGCGGAGCTTGCCACCGCGTCGATCGATTTCTCGAAAGACACCGGTCGCGGCGGTGGACCCGCGGGTCAGACAGGCACGTTCGTCCGCCTTTCTCGGCTCCCGACCGGGCTCCATTTGACAGCGCCGCGCACCCGGGGGAGTCGCACCCGCATGGCGGACGTTCAGACGGAAGCAGCGACCACCCTTGCCGTGAGGCTAGAGGCGCTCGGGCAGTGCGAGACCTGCGGGGCGACTTGGGATTTGGGGGAGGTCGATCCGGACGACGAAGATGCTCTGGACGAGCTCATGGGCCGGGTGAGCGACGTGATGGACGACGACCTGCAGGTCTTCGACGACGATGCATCCATGAGGGATGCGCTCGCCCGGGTCATCGGCGACGCGGCGAGCGAGAAGCCCTGCGGTCACTAGCCTCGGGCCGTTTCTGCGCGCTTCGCGCCCCCGACGGGCGATTCTCGCAGCAGATGATATAGGGGCCGGCCCCCATGTTGCCTTTCGACCCCTTCGAGGTTCTCGGTCCCGAGCTATCACGCGCCCTCGCCGACAGAGGGTACGCGACCCTCACGACCGTGCAGGAGGCAGTGCTCGATCCGGCGCTCGCCGGGCGTGACCTTCGCATCAGCTCGCAGACCGGCTCGGGCAAGACCCTCGCGATCGGGTTCGCCGTTCGCCACGCCGTCGAGGCGGTGCCAAAGCCGAAGGACGGCATCGCGCGCCCCCTCGCCTTGGTCGTGGCTCCAACGCGTGAGCTTGCCAAGCAGGTCGAGGGCGAGCTTGCCTGGCTCTATGCGAATAGCCGCGTGCTCGTCGCGTCGGTGACGGGAGGCTCGAGCGTCCGGGACGAGTATCGCGTTCTTTCGCGCGGGCCCGGCATCGTGGTCGGAACGCCGGGCCGGCTGCTCGATCATCTGCGCCGGGGTGCCATCGACCTCGGGCGCGCGGGGGCCATCGTGCTCGACGAAGCCGATCGCATGCTCGACCTCGGCTTTCGCGAAGACCTCGAAGCGATTCTCGCGCTTTCTCCGGCAGGTCATCGGACGCACCTCGTCTCCGCAACGTTCCCACGCGACGTCGAGGCGCTCGCGCAGCGCGTACAAGAAAACCCCGCGTACGTTCAGGGGACGCCGCTCGGCTCCGCCAACTCCGACATCGACCACGTCGTCCACCTCGTGAAGCCCAACGAGCGCGTCAGCGCGCTCGTGAACCTGCTGCTCGCGGCGCCGACCGAGCAGGTGCTCGCCTTCGCCCGCACGCGGGCCGACGTAGCGCGCGTGTGCGACGAGCTCGATGCTGCTGGTTTTGCCGTCGGGGCGCTCTCGGGCGAGATGGATCAAGACGCGCGCCACCGCGCGCTTTCCGCCTTCAAGCAGGGCAAAATGCAAGTTCTCGTCGCCACCGACGTCGCGGCGCGCGGCATCGACCATCGGGCCATCGCGCGCGTCGTTCAGCTCGAGCCGCCGAACGACGCCGACACGTACACGCACAGGAGTGGGCGCACGGGCCGCGCCGGCCAGAAGGGCAAGAGCTCCATCATGGTGCAGCCGGCCGGGATGCCCCGGCTGTCAGCGCTCCTCAAGCGGGCGGGCGTGCAGCACCGCTTCGAGCCGATCCCCTCAGCCGAGCAGATCGCCCGAGCCGAGGACGACCGGTTGCTCGCCGAGCTCGGCGGGGAACCGAGTGCCGACGGCGTGCTCGCAGACAGCGAGCGCGCGGTGGAGACGCGAGCGCTCCGTCTGGCAAAGGAGCTCGTTGCCGCCGGCCGGGCGGAACGGGCGCTCGCGCAGCTCATCGAGCGAACGCAGCGCACGACGGTCACCGAGCCGCGCGAGATCACCCGCTTCGAGCCGCCCCCAGCCGGGAAAAAGGGGGCAAAGCCCTGGATCGAGCGCAACGCCCATCCGCGCAGCGCGGCACGCAACGCTCATCCGCGCGACGCGGCACGCAGCGCTCATCCGCGCGACGCGGCACGCAGCGCTCGCCCGATCCCCCAGCCCCGCAACGACCGCGCTCATGAGCGGCTACGCGGTGCTCGACCGACCGCCGGGTCCCACACAACTGAAGGCCGCGAGCCAGCACGCGACACCAGCGACGGCTGGGTCCGCTTTCGCGTCTCCTGGGGCGAAGCCCAGGGCGCCGATGCGCGCCGCCTCCTGCCGATGCTCTGCCGGCGCGGCAATATCCGAGGCACCGATATCGGGGCGATCCAGCTCGCGCCGAGCTTCTCGTTGGTTGACGTGGCCACGGGAGTCGCCGCGTCCTTCGAGCGGGCGACACGGCGTCCGGATCCGCGCGACCCCGCGGTCCTCGTTCGCCGCGAAACGGGAAGCTAGCTCGACCGACCACCTCCCTGCGGCCCTGGCGCCCGCGGCGTGACCGCTGAGGCGCGGATTGGTTAGCCTCGGGGCACCGAAGGCGCCGCATTCGCGCGGCGCGGAGAGAACAGCCTCATGCCCCTCGTGAAGATCACGTCATCCGTCAGCCCGAAGGACGAGGCCCGCGGCTCGTTGCTCGCCGACCTGTCGAAGCTGCTCGCGAAAGAGCTCCGGAAGCCGGAGTCGTACGTCATGACGGCGTTCGAGCCCGTTGCCGCGATGACGTTCGCCGGGAGCAGCGAGCCGTCTGCCTACGTCGAGGTAAAGAACGTCGGGCGCTTCTCGCCCGAGCTCGCCAAGAAGCTTTCGGGGGAAATCTGCACGCGCTTGTCGAAGGCGCTCGGTGTGCCGGGCGGGCGCATCTACATCGAGTTTGCCGACGCCCAGGGCCACCTCTGGGGATATGACGGCGATACGTTCGGGTGACGCGCGGGCCTTCCCGTGAGCGACGGCGATACCATCGCCTGCCCGCGCGACGTCCTCATGGTCGTGAGATGGGGCACGTCGCGGGCGCGCCGCAGCCGTCGTCGCGGCTATTGCCACCAGTAGAAAGACGCGTAGCTCGGCTCTCCTTCGCTGACTTCGAAGTAGTAGCCCCCGTCCACCTTGGCGGGCATCGGGACCTGACCGCATGTCATGCGCGTTCCGTTGGCGGACACCGTGCGAG
This sequence comes from uncultured delta proteobacterium, assembly GCA_963841435.1. Classification (GTDB taxonomy): domain Bacteria; phylum Myxococcota_A; class Polyangia; order Polyangiales; family Polyangiaceae; genus PMG-095. The sequence continues at coordinate 1,318,314 of CAWJCS010000006.1, read as the reverse complement.
CCCCAAAGCTCGAGCAGCCCCAGCCGTTGATGGTCTCGTCTATGAAGAAGCAGACGGCATTCGTGGTGTTGAGGGTGCCGCTCACTCCGGGCGACTGCGGCGCGCGCGGATTCGCACAGGGCATCCACGGACCGCACCACCCGTGCTCGTCTCGCCGCCGGGCGCGTCGTCATCGTCGTCGCCGCGCGGTCCGCCGTCGCACGACGCCATCGCGGCGAGCACGACCGAGAACGCGCTCGCCCACACCAGGGCGTGGCTGCCGGACGCTGCGCGCCCGGCCCGAGGTCAAGACGACAGGCCCGGCTGCGCCGGAGGTGGCTCTTCCGGAGGCATCGCGGGACCCTCACCCTCAGGATCGCCCTCGAAGAGCTCACCGAAGCGGTACTCGATGAGGGGCTTGCGCTGGCCGAACAACCGATCCGGGTCCGGCAAGCGCACGGCCTCGCGCAGCACGTCATCCATGTGCGAGACGAGGACGATGCGCAGGGCCCGGAGCACGCGCCGCGGGATCTCCTTCAAATCTTTACGGTTTTCGAGAGGGATCAGCACGGTGGTGATGCGGTTGCGGTGCGCAGCCAAGAGCTTTTCCTTGAGCCCGCCGATGGGCATCACGCGCCCGCGCAGCGTGATCTCTCCGGTCATCGCGACGTCGCTGCGCACGGGCAGACGCGTGAGCGCGCTCGCGATGCTCGTCGCCATGGTGACGCCGGCGCTCGGCCCGTCCTTGCGGACGAAGTCCGGGAAGTGCACGTGCACGTCGATCTTCTGATAGAAGTCGGGCTCGAGCTGGAGCGCGCCGCCGCGCGAGCGGATGTAGCTCATCGCGGCCTGGGCGCTCTCCTCCATGCCCTTCTCGAGCAGGCCCGTGATGACGAGCTTGCCCTTGCCGGGAACGACGCTCACCTCGCAATCGAGAATGTCGCCGCCGTGCTCCGACACGCTGAGGCCGTGGGTGAGGCCCACCTGATCGGCCTCGTCCTTCTTGCCGATGCGCTGGCGCGGGACGCCGAGGTAGCTCGGCACGTCGGCGGCCTTCACGTCGAGCGAGTGGCCCTTGCCTTCCTTGACGACCTTGAGCGCGGCCTTGCGACAAACGCTGGCAATTTCGCGCTCGAGCGAGCGGACGCCGGCCTCGCGCGTGTAGTGGTGAATGATCGTGCGGATCGCGCTTTCCGTGAAGGTGAGGTCGGCCTCGCCGAGGCCGCACTCGGTGCGCTGCCGGGGCACGAGGTAGCGCTGTGCGATGTTGAGCTTCTCGAACTCCGTGTACGAGGAGAGCTGGATGATCTCGAGCCGGTCCTGCAGGGGGACCGGGATGCCGCCGAGCGTGTTCGCCGTCGTGATGAACATCACGCTCGAAAGATCGTAGTCGAGGTCGAGATAGTGATCGTTGAAGGTCGCGTTCTGCTCCGGGTCGAGCACCTCGAGCAACGCGGCGGCGGGGTCGCCGCGGAAGTCCGTGCTCATCTTGTCGATCTCGTCGAGCAAGAACACGGGGTTGTTCGTCGCCACCTTCTTGAGGCTCTGCACGATCTTGCCGGGTAGCGCGCCGATGTAGGTGCGCCGGTGGCCGCGGATCTCCGCCTCGTCACGCACGCCGCCGAGCGCGAGGCGCACGAATTTGCGGCCCGTGGCGCGCGCGATGCTCTTCGCGATGCTCGTCTTGCCGACGCCGGGCGGCCCCACGAGGCACAAAATCGGCCCACGCAGCTGCTTGGTGAGCGCCTGAACCGCGAGGTACTCGACGATGCGCTCCTTGCACTTTTTCAGCCCGTAGTGGTCCTCGTCGAGGATGCGCTCGGCCTCGACGACATCGAAGCGCTCCTCCGTCTTCTCCATCCACGGCAGAGCCAGGATCCAGTCGATGTAGTTGCGGACGACGGTTGCCTCGGCGGAGGTCGGGTGCATGAGCTTGAGCTTCTTCAGCTCCTTTCGCACCTTGGCCTGCGCCTCCTCGCTCATCCGCTTCTGCTTGAGCTGCTCCTCGATCTCCTGAATCTCGTTCTTGAACTCGTCCCGCTCCCCGCCCCCGAGCTCCTTCTGGATCGCCTGCATCTGCTCGTTCAGGTAGTACTCCTTCTGCGTCTTCTCCATCTGCTTCTTGACGCGGGAGCGGATCTTCTTTTCTACCTGCAGGATCTCGATCTCGGCCTGCATGAGCTCGTACAGGCGCTCTAGTCTCTTCTTCGGCTCGTCCATCTCGAGCAGGCCCTGGCGATCGGCGAGCTTGATGGTCGGTAGGTTCGCGGCGATGGTGTCGCTGAGCTTCGAGCCGTCCTCGACACTCTGGACGCTCATCAGCACTTCCGGCTGTACCTTCTTGTTGAGCTTGACGTAGACCTCGAAGGTGCTCTGCACGCTGCGGATCAGCGCCTCGACCTCGACGTCAGCCTCGGTGCGCTCGGGAAGGTCCTCGATCTCGGCGAGGAAATAGTCGTTCGTCTCGAGGTAGCGCCGCACGCGCGCGCGCTGCCGCCCTTCGACGAGCACCTTCACGGTGCCGTCGGCGAGGCGCAAAAGCTGGACGATCGTGCCGATGGTGCCGACGCCGTAGATGTCGTCGGGCGTCGGGTCGTTGGTCTTTGCGTTCTTCTGGGCGGCGAGGAAGATGTCCTTGTCGCGACTCATCGCCTCGTCGAGCGCGGCGATGCTCTTGTCGCGCCCCACGAAGAGCTGCGACACCATGTGCGGGAACACGATGATGTCGCGAAGCGGCAGCGCCGGCAGCGTACGCCGCGGCGCGGCACCTTTTTCGTTGGGATCGTTGCGGAAGAACATGTCGCTCATGCTCGCCTTTGGCTCGTTCTCGGGCGGCTCTGCGCGCGACACGTCGCCACGGCCCGAGGCCGCGACGCCTGCCGCCCGCTCAGCCGACGCCGGCTTCCTTGTGATAGACGATGAGGGGCGGATCGCCCTGGAGGATGGCTTCTTCGTTGACGACCACCTCCTTGATGCCCTGCTTCGACGGCACGTCGTACATGACGTCGAGCATGGCCTCTTCCATGATGGCGCGAAGACCGCGCGCTCCGCTCTCGCGCGCCAGGGCCTTACGAGCGATCGCCTGCAGGGCGCCCTTCGCGAACTTGAGCTTCACGCCATCCATCTCGAAGAGCTTGTGAAACTGCTTCACCAAGCTGTTCTTCGGCTTGGTGAGGATGTCGATGAGCGCTTCCTCGCTGAGCTCGTGGAGCGTGGCGATGACGGGCAGGCGCCCGATGAACTCGGGGATGAGGCCGAACTTGAGCAGATCCTCCGGCTGCACGTGCGAGAGCAGCTCGCCGAGGCGAAGCTCGGCCTTGCCCTTGATCTCGGCACCGAAGCCGAGCCGGCTCTGACCGATGCGGCGCTGGATGATTCCATCGAGACCGACGAAGGCGCCGCCACAGATGAACAGGATGTTGCTCGTGTCGACCTGCAAGAAGTCTTGCTGCGGGTGCTTGCGCCCACCCTTGGGCGGCACGTTGGCGATCGTGCCCTCGATGATCTTCAGGAGCGCCTGCTGAACGCCCTCCCCCGATACGTCGCGCGTGATGGAGGGGTTGTCGCTCTTGCGGGAAATCTTGTCGATTTCGTCGATGTAGACGATGCCACGCTGGGCCCGCTCGACATCGTGATCGGCGTTTTGCAGCAGCTGAACGATGATGTTCTCGACGTCCTCACCGACGTAGCCGGCCTCGGTGAGCGTCGTCGCGTCGGCGATCGCAAACGGGACCTTGAGGATCTTCGCGAGCGTCTGAGCAAGTAGCGTCTTGCCGCTACCGGTGGGGCCGAGCAAAAGGATGTTGCTCTTGCCGAGCTCGACGTCGTCCGTTGCGATCTTCGAGTTGATGCGCTTGTAGTGATTGTGGACGGCGACCGCGAGGATCTTCTTGGCGCGGTCCTGCCCGACCACGTAGTCGTCGAGGATCGACTTGATCTCGGCGGGCTTCGGCGTGGGGTCGGCGCCCGCAGAGGGCTCGTCCTTCTCGACCTCCTCCGCGATGATGTCGTTGCAGAGCGCGATGCACTCGTCACAAATGTAGACGGTGGGGCCCGCGATGAGCTTCTTCACTTCCTTCTGCGATTTCCCGCAGAAGGAGCAGCAAAGATTACCGTTATTTTCGTCGCGCCTTCTCTCCACTTCGTCCTCGCGGCAGGGCGGGCTGCCCGGGAAATTCTATGGCTCCAGCCCGTCCCGGGCAAGCCACCGGCGTGCCGGGCCTCACGTTTTTCCGAACCTGGCCCGCACGTTAGCGGCTTGTCTGCCCAGTTTTACGTCCAGCATACGGGAAGGGTAAGGGGACCGGTACCCCGAACGGGGCGGATCCAGGCTTACCACCCGGGGTCAGCCGGGTGACCGGCCCCACAACCCGCGGGGGGCTGCTCAACCGCCCTTCTTCTTGGGCTCGAAGATCTCGTCAATCAAACCATATTCCTTCGCCTGACCGGGGCCCATGTAAAAGTCGCGGTCGATGTCCCGGGTCACGTCCGCCTTGGCCTTACCCGTGGAGTGGACGAGGATGTCGGTGAGCACGTCCTTGATGTGCCGGATCTCGCGGGCCTGGATCTCGATGTCAGTCGCCTGACCCCGCGCGCCGCCGAGCGGCTGGTGGATCATGATGCGGGCGTTCGGGAGGGCGAAGCGGCGCCCCTTTAGCCCGGCGCCGAGCAGCACGGCGGCCATGCTGGCGGCCTGACCGATGCAGATCGTGCTCACGGGGCACCGAACGTGTTGCATGGTGTCGTAGATGGCCAGGCCCGCCGTGACGACGCCGCCCGGCGAGTTGATGTAAAGCTGGATGTCCTTATCGGGGTCCTCGCTCTCGAGGAACAAGAACTGGGCGATGAGGATGTTGGCGACATCGTCGTCCACGCCGCTGCCGAGGAACACGATGCGGTCCTTCAGGAGGCGGCTGAAAATGTCCCAGGTGCGCTCGCCGCGGTGCGTCGTCTCGACGACGTGCGGGTAGATGACGTTGTCCTGGATACGGTCGGCGCCCGCTCGGCTTTCGAGCAGGTGCAAGGCTTGGGTGCGGGTTTCGGGGCGACGCGTCATGGCGGGTGACCTCAGTCTTCCTCGATCTTGGCCTTAGCCTGGATGATGTCCAGCACCTTATTTTCCAAAATCATCCCGATCAGCATCTCGCGCTTCTGCGGCTCGCGGTACTCGACCCGGAGCTTCGCGAGGTTTTTCCCCGATTGCTCGGCGAGCTCGGCGAGCCCTTTTTCGATTTCTTCGTCGCCAATCTTGAGAGCTTCCTTCTTGGCGACCTCGGCCATCAAAAGGCCAGCCTGCACCTTGAGCTCGCTGTCGGCCCGCACCTTCTGCTTGAGCTCTTCGCCGAGCCCTGACGCCTGACCACCCTGCGCCCGGGCGCGCGCGAGGATCTCCTGCTCGGTGATGCGCATCTGGCGTTCGACGAGCGATGGCGGCACGGCCACCGGGTTCGCCTTGCAGAGCTCGACGACGAGCTGCTCGGCAAGCGCGTTCTCGCTCGCTTCGGTCGCCTGCTTCTCGAGACGCTCGCGCAAACCCTGCTCGAGGGCGGCGAGGGTCTCGAACTCGCCGAGATCTTTTGCGAACTCGTCGTCGGCCGCCGGAAGCACGCGCTCCTTCAGCGCCTTCAGCGTCACCTGGAACATCGCCTTCTTGCCGCGGAGCTTCTTGTGCGGGTGCCCGGCCGGCATGTCGACCTCGACGGTCTTCTGCTCGCCCACCTTCAGGCCCACGAGGGCGTCGTCGATGACGGTGAGCAGCTGGCCGCGGCCGACTTGCACGCGAAAGTCCGTCGCGCCTGCGTCGGCGACGATTTCGCCGTCCACCTCGACCTGGAAATCGAGCGTCACGACGTCGCCACTCGCGGCGCCACGCGCTTCCTTCGGCTCCTCGAGCGTCGCATGCCCCTCGCGCAGACGATCGAGCTCCGCCTTCACTTGCTCGTCGGTGACGACGGGCTTCGTGCGCTTGGCCGTGAGCCCCTCGTACGACACGCTCTCGATCGCCGGCAGCACCTCGACGCGCACCTTGTAGGAAAACGGCTGATCCTCGAGCAGCGTCTTGCGCTCGATCGCCGGCGAGCCGACGGGCTGCAGGTTCTGACCCGTCACCGCCTGCGGATACGTTTCCTCGACGAGGCGCTCGGCAACGTCACTGGCGATGCGCGGCCCGTACACGTGCGAGAGCACGCGGCGTGGCGCCTTGCCGGGCCGGAAGCCTCTCACCTTCGCGTTGCGCGCCACGTTCGAGTAGGCCTTCTCGACCTCCTCGCTCACGCGCTGTTTGTCGATCTCGACGTTGAACTCGACCAGGACCGGGCTGAGCCGGGAGACGGTGACCTGCATGGAAGGCCCCGGAACTTACCCGCCGGCTTCTTCGGGTCAAACCAGTAGTTTCCCCCACGACCCCAAGCGTTGTCGGGCGGGGACGCCTTCGGCGCCCCCGCCGCCGCCCTCCCTAGTCTTCGTTTTCTTCCTGCTCGGCCTGAAACAGCGCGGCCTCGAACGGGTCCATGTCGAAGTCCAGGGCCTGGCCGTTGTGCTCGATCTCGTCGGTGGACCAGCCGATGCGCATATCGGGGCGGAGCTCCTCGCGCTGAAAGTCCTGGAAAGTCGAATAGCCTCGTGGGTCTGCCATCTGGGGAATCCTCTCCGGTCTAAGATTACACTCACCTACTTAGACCTACATCTGACTACAATGTAGGCGGTCTCCACTCCCGCTCCAAAAAAGCGGCTCCGATCGACCGAGGGCGGTGCTCCCCTCGAGCGCCTCGGGCATCACGGAAAGCCGCTCCACGCGGGGCTTGCGGCGCCGATCGATTCGGCCTTTCCCCAAAACCTTTGTTGCGCCGGAACCCGAGCCGCGCACCCGCCGGACCGACAGGATAGTCTGCGCACCCTGAGCCTCTGATGCCCGGCCCTCACATCATCGCCATCGCCAACCAGAAGGGCGGCGTGGGAAAGACCACGACGGCGGTCAACCTCGCCGCAAGCTTGGCGGCAGCCGAGCGGCGCACCCTGCTCATCGATATGGACCCGCAGGGCAACGCCTCGAGCGGCGTGGGCGTGCGACCGGGCACATCGGAGCGGACGATTTACGACGCGCTCGTCGGAGGGCGCCGCCTTGCCGACGTGCTCTGCCGCACGAAGATCGAGATGCTCGATGTCGCGCCCTCGACGCAGGACCTCGTCGGCGTCGAGTACGAGCTGTTCGAGGAGAACCGCGGCACGCACCTCGCCGCGCTACTCGACGATCCGGACATGGGTCGCTACGAGTACGTCATCCTCGATTCGCCGCCCTCGCTCGGCGTGCTCACGCTGAACGTGCTGGTCGCCGCCAAGCGCGTGATCGTGCCGCTGCAACCCGAGTACTACGCACTCGAAGGCATCACCTACCTGATGGCCACGATCGACCGCGTGAAGTCCTCGCTCAACCCGACCCTCACGCTCGACGGCATCGTGCTCACGATGTGGGACCCGAGAAATCGGCTCGCCCACCAGGTCGCCGACGAGGTGAAACGCCATTTCCGCGTCTTCGAGACCATCATTCCGCGCAACGTGCGCCTGAGCGAAGCGCCCTCGCATGGCCTGCCGGCGTTGCTTTACGACGCCGGGTCGAAAGGCGCACAGGGCTACCTGAGCCTCGCACGCGAGGTCATCGAGGTCACCGCGTGACGGAGCCCACCAAGCGCCCCGTGCGCGGGCTCGGGCGGGGCCTCGACGCGCTCTTGCCGATGCGTGCCCCGGTGACACCCGAGCGCCCCGCGAACGCGTACGGCGAAGGCAACGTCTTTTCGTGTGCGCTCGAGCGCATCTTTCCGCAGCGCGACCAGCCGCGGCAGCACTTCGACAGCGCGCGCCTCGACGAGCTCGCCGACTCGATCAGGATCCACGGCCTGCTCGAGCCGCTCGTCGTCAGGCGACGGGGCGAGACGGACTTCGAGATCATCGCGGGTGAACGCCGCTGGCGCGCCGCACAGCGTGCGGGCCTGCGCGAGGTCATGGTGGTGGTGCACGAGGTCTCGGCGCGCGACGCCTACGAGCTCGCGCTCATCGAGAACGTCCAGCGCGAGGACCTCGACCCGATCGAGTTCGCCGAAGCGCTCGACCGGCTCGTGCGCGAGCACGGCTACACCCAGGAGAAGCTCGCCGAGCGCGTCGGCAAGGATCGCTCGTCGATCGCCAACGCGCTCCGGCTGCTCCGCCTGCCGAAGAGCGTGCGCGAGCGTGTCGTCATGGGCGAGCTCAGCGAGGGCCACGCGCGCGCGCTGCTCGGCGCCCCGAACGACGATGCTCTCTCCGAGCTCGCCGACAAGGTGGTCAAGGGCCACCTCAGCGTGCGGCAGACCGAAGCGCTCGTCAGGAACCTCAAGCAGCCCGCGGGCGGCGCGAGCAAGACCCCGAAAGCGAAATCGGCGAACGTGCGCGACATCGAGGGCCGGCTCGAGCGCAAGCTCGGCACGCGCGTCGAGCTCAAGGATCGCGACGGCAAGGGCGAGATCGTGGTCAAGTACTCGTCGTGGGACGAGCTCGATCGGATCTTGGAAGCGCTACTCGGCGGGAGCTGACATCGAAACGCTCGGCGGCTCGCGCGAGCTCGAAGCAGCCGGCGCCCGTTCCGCCGGTTCTTCAGTTTGGGGCGTTCGTCGTGGAGTGGGCAGGATGCCGGATTGGGACGCTCGGCGGCTCGCGCGAGCTCGAAGCAGCCGGCGCCCGTTCCGCCGGTTCTTCAGTTTGGGGCGTTCGTCGTGGAGTGGGCAGGATGCCGGACCGGGACGCTCGGCGGCTCGCGCGAGCTCGAAGCAGCCGGCGCCCGTTCCGCCGGTTCTTCAGTTTGGGGCGTTCGTCGTGGAGTGGGCAGGATGCCGGATTGGGACGCTCGGCGGCTCGCGCGAGCTCGAAGCAGCCGGCGCCCGTTCCGCCGGTTCTTCAGTTTGGGGCGTTCCCGCTCGGGACGATCGTGATCTGGTCTTCCAAGACTTCGGGGGCGTTCCCGTTCGGGACGATCGTGATCTGGTCTTGCGAGACTTCGGGGGCGTTCCCGTTCGGGACGATCGTGATCTGGTCTTGCGAGACTTCGGGGGCGTTCCCGTTCGGGACGATCGTGATCTGGTCTTGCGAGACTTCGGGGGCGTTCCCGTTCGGGACGATCGTGATCTGGTCTTGCAAGACTTCGGGGGTCTACTTGCCGCGGAGCTTCGCGGCCATTTTCTTTGCTTCGGGGCCGATGCCCTTGTCGCCGGCTTCGGCGGCGGCTTTGTCGAAGTGCTCGAGCGCCTTCTTCTTGTCTTTCTGCGAGAGCAGGATGCCGTAGTAGTGGTGCGCGGGCGCAAACTTCGCGTCCATCGCGAGGGCGGCTTCGTAGTCGGCGGCGGCGCCCTTTTCGTCCTTCTCGCCCGCCTTGCAGATGCCGCGGCGCACTAGCAAGGCCGGGACCTTCCGCTGCGCCATCGCCTTCTCGACGGCGCGCACGCACTCGGGGAACGCGCCTTCCTTCGTGAGCACGGAGGCGACGCTCGCGAGCAGCGCCGGGTCGTCGGAGCCAGCCGCGGCATCGAGCTCCTTCACGGCCTCCTTGCTTTTGCCGGCCTCGCTGAGCAATCCGCCGTAGGCCGCGTGGAGCGCGAAATCCTTCGGGCGGACGGCAGCGGCGCTACCGTAGGCGGCGAGCGCCTCGTCCTTCTTGCCGAGCGCTTCGAGCGCAACGGCGCGATTGAGCAGGAGATCGGGGTGCTTTGGAGTCTGCTTTAGCGCAGGGTCGACGACGGCGAGCGCACCCTGGGCGTCGCTGTCTTCCAGGAGCAGCTGCGAAGCGTTCACCGCCGGGTCCGGCAGCTTCGGATCGAGATCGAGCGCCGCGCGGTACTCCTTGACGGCCCCCGCCTTGTCGCCGAGACCCTCGAGCGCGATACCGAGATAGAAGGCGGCCTGCGCGTCCTTCGGGTCCTTCTTGCGCGCCGCTTCGAGCACCGTCTTCGCCTGCTCGAAATCCTGTTTCTCGAGGAAAGCCATGCCCTGCTCGACGTCGGCATTGGACGCCGGGACGGCCGCGGGCCGGGCCTCCCCGGACGGCGCTGGCTCATCGAGGCTCGGATCACTCGCGGGCGGTGGGCTCGAGCTCGCGCAGGCGAGCACCACGAGCCCGAGGCACGGGGAAAGCGCTGATTTCATGTCTTTTGCGTCTCCTCGAGGCGATGGATCGTATGAGCCAGACGCCCTTTGATGCTTTCGATGCGCTCGGGGTTCGTCACCTTGGCTCCGTCGTCGTCGGTGACGTAGAAAACGTCGGCCACCTGGTTACCCTCGGTGTTGATCTTGGCGAGGTTGATGTGCAGGCCAAGCACCTGCAGGGTGTGGCTGAGCCAGAACAGAAGCCCCGCCTGATCGCGCGTCGTCACCTCGATCACGGTCTGGTTGTGCGAGACGCGGTTGTCGACGTGCACCTCGGTGGTGATGGCGGGCGCCGGGCGATCCGAGAACGTCGAGCGCCGCGCGCCGCCGGTCACGAGCTCGGCCGGCGTCAGCTCCTGCGAGAGGAGCCGCTGGAACTCGCGCTCGATGCGCGGCACGGCGTTCTGCACCGTCACGGGCGAGGTTCCCGAACGCACCCAGAACAAGTCGAGCGCTCGCGTGCGGCCGAACGTATCGACCCAGCTGTAGACCTGCGCGCTCAGGATCTTGCAGCGCACCGAGGCGAGCGTCGCCGTGACCATGGCGAGCAAGCCGGGGCGATCCTCGGCGATGAAGCCGAGCTCGACGTAGTGCGCGTCGGTCGTCATCACCGTAACGTTGACCTGCTTCTGCTGGGCGGCGCGCGCGAAGCGCGAATGGCGCACGATCTCGCCCGGCTCGTTCGCGTAGAGGTAGCGCTCCGGCATCGCGCCGAGGAAGTGATCCAAGAACACGCGCTCGCCGCGCTCGGGGCAGAGCGCTCGCACGGCGGCGCGCACGTTGTCGAGGCGCTCCTCGCCCTGGGGCGCGCCGTCCGACGACAGCCGCTGATCGGCCGAGAGATAGAGCTGTTCGAGCACGCGTGCCTTCCAGCTGCTGAGCGCCCCGAGGCTCGTCATCGAGACGTCGCACAACGTGAGCAGGTAGAGCTCGCGAAGTCCCTCGCGACCGTGCACTTCATCGCAAAATGCCGCGAGCGTGTCGGGATCGTCGATGTCGCGCCGCGTTGCCACGTGGTACATGCGAAGGTGCTTGAGCACGAGGTGCTCGACCTCGCGCACGTCGGCCTCCGGCACGCCGAGGCGCGTGAGGATCGAGCGGGCCATCACCGTGCCGCGCTCGGAGTGATTCTTGCCGCCCTCGTCCTTGCCGATGTCGTGCAAGAGCGACGCAAAGAAGAGCACGATGGGGCGTGAAATCTCCGCAGCGAGGCGCGAGGCCAGCGGGTGCTCCACCGCGAGCTCGCCACGCACGAACGCGCGAAGCTGATCGACGACGGCCACGGAGTGAACGTCGACCGTGAACGTGTGGTAAAGGTCGTGGTGGACGCGACCGACGACCGGCGAAAATTCGGGGATCATCGCCACGAGCAGGCCGACGTCGTGCAGCTCCGCAAGCACCGAGCCGCCACGTAGCCGCGTGCGCTGCGCCACCGTGCAGAGCCGTACGAAGAGCCGCGACGCTTCGTCGCTCGCGCGGAGCCGCTCGCAGAACGTCGGCGACGACAGCGCGCGCGCGATGGCGTCGCGGGCGAAGCCGTAGACCGGCAACGACCGGCGCACCGCCTCGTCGTAGGCGCGCAGAGCGAGCGCCGGATCCTGCTCGAGCGCGGCCTGATTCTCGATCGAGATCTGGTCGTTGGTGATCTTGAGCCCGTGGCCGATGCTGCGCTCGCGCGGGCGCCGCTTGGGCGGCGGCTCGGCGCGCTGCAAGATGAGCTCGCGGCATTGCGCGATGACACGCGCCTGCCGGTAGTAGTCGCTCATGAACGCCTCGACCCCCGCGCCACCCGAGCCGTAGCCGAGATCCTTGGCGAGCGCTTCCTGGCGATCGAAGCTCAGGCGATCCGAGCGGCGGCCGGCGTACAAATGCAGCAAGTTTCTCACGCGCCAGAGCAGGAGCGTCGCCTGCTCGAGCTGCTGCCACTCGCGCGCGAGCAGGACGCCGAGCCGCACGAGCTCCTTGAGCTCGCCGACGCGAAAGCGCGCGCGCGCTGCCCAGCGCGCGACATCCAGATCACGCAAGCCGCCGATGCCGTTCTTCACCTCGGGCTCGAGCAGGTACACCGACCCGCCGTAGCGCTCCCCACGATCGCCCACGCGCGACGACAGCCGCTCCAAGAACTTGGAAATATTGCCAACGCCGAAGAGTCCCTCGAAAGCGCGCGTCAAAAGCTTCTCGCTGAGCAGGCGGTCGCCCACGACGACGCGCCAGTCGAGCAGCGTCGTCGCCGTCGGCAGATCGGTCTGCGCAAGGTCGAGCACGTCGTTGGGCGCGACGACCTGGTGACCGAGGCTCAAGCCCGCGTCCCACAATGGGTAGAGCATCGCCTCGGCGATCGGGCGCACGTTCTCGGGCCGCGCCGTGGAGACGAGGCGCACGTCGAGGTCGCTGTGCAGTGCAGGCTCGCCGCGACCGTAGCTACCGACCGCCACGAGGCCCAGGGGCAGCGCCGCGCCGTCGGCCGCGAGGCCCGACTCGAGCATCTGGAACAGCGAGGCGAGCAGGCCGTCGATGATCTTGCCGAAGCGGATGGCGGCCGGCAGGCCTGCGTCGGCGTCGGCACGACGCACCATTCCCTCCACGGCGCCGCGATGACGCGTGACATAGGCCTTGAGCTCGCCAGCCAGGTTCGGCGACCGGCGGTCGAGGGGCGGCACCGACGACGGCGCGGAAGCGATGGGCGGCATGCGGCCGGGCCGGGGTTATAGCGCAAGCCGCGCTCAGGGGCCCATGCTAGGATCTCGAGTATGAACCGGCGGGGAGCCCTGGCGCTCTTCGGCGCCTTGGGCGTCGGTTTTTGGCCGTCGCGGGCCTCGGCGACCATCGCTCGGGCCCTGTCGGTCGAGGACCTGGTCCACAAGAGCAACACGGTGGTGCTGGCCACGGCCCTCGAGCAAGCCTCGAGCTGGCAGGAGGTTGGCGACTCCCGCCGCATCGTGACCACGACGCGGGTCCGCATCGACGAGCTCGTCACCGGGCAGAAGCCCGACGCGGGGGAGCTCATGGTGCAAACACTCGGCGGCAAGGTCGGCAAAATCGGCCAGCTGGTCGAGGGCGAGGCGGAGCTCGTGCCGGGGCGTGCGTCTCTACTTTTTGCCCGTGGCGTCGGCGCCGAGCTCTTCGCCGTGACTGCCATGGCGCAGGGGCACTTCCCGATTGCGCGCGAGACGCGCGGCCGCGTCCTTCACAAGAGCGCCGCCCTACCCGCGCTCATCGACGCGCCGAACGCGGCGATCCGGCGCCTCGACGGCTCGCTGCTCGCCGACGCACTGCGCCTCGTGCGCGCCACACGCTGATGCGCGCCCTCCCTCACCTCGCCGTGCTGGCCGCGTTCGCCGTGGTGGGCGTCGCCGGAGAAGCGCGCGCCTACTGCCTCACCAAAGCCTGCGACAACCGCCCCGCGTACGACGACGTGTGGCAGTCGGAGCCGGACCCGCCTTGCACGCGTGACAGCGTGGGGTGTTTGCTCGAGGGGCAGCCTTTGCACTGGCCGGCGACGTGCGTCTCGTACGCCGTGCAGCGCGACGGCTCGCCGGCGGACGGCATCGACTTCGAGACGGTGAGCGCCATCATCGATCAGGCGTTCTCGACGTGGCAGGGGGCGGACTGCGGCGGCGGGCTCGCGAGCATCGAGGTGCAGGACCTCGGCGCCGTGAGCTGCAATCGCGTCGAGTACAACCAGTCGCAAGCGAACGCGAACATCTTCATGTTCCGCGACAACTCCTGGCCCTACAAGAACGCCGAAGACACGCTCGCGCTGACGACGGTCACCTACAACACCGAAAACGCCGAGATCTACGACGCCGACGTCGAGATCAACTCGTTCGAGGCCACGTTCACGACGACCGACGATGTGGCACTCATCGACACGGACCTTCTCGCGGTCGTGACGCATGAGGTCGGGCATTTCCTGGGGCTTTCGCACTCGCAGCTGCGCGGGGCGACCATGTACCCGGACTACCGGCCAAAGGACACCCACCAGCGCACCCTCGACGCCGACGACATCGAAGCCATCTGCCTCGCCTACCCCCCGGATCGCAGCGTGAATGCGAACCAATGCACCCCGCGCCACGGCTTCTCGAGCCAGTGCGCGGTCACCGACGACGGCGGCTGCAGCGTCTCCAGCGATCGCCGCGACAGCCCCACGATGCTCTTCGCGCTCGCCCCCCTCGGCGCCGCCCTCCTGCTGCGGCGGAGACGCCGCGGGCGGCGACGGGCGGCCGCGTAACGGCGACGGGCGGCGCGTAGCGGCGACAGGCGGCGGCGTAGCGGCGACAGGCGGCGGCGTAACGGCGACGGGCGGCGGCGTAACGGCGACGGGCGGCGGCGTAACGGCGACGGGCGGCGGCGTAACGGCGACGGGCGGCGGCGTAACGGCGACGGGCGGCGTAGCGGCGACGGGCGGCGTAAGCGGCGACGGGCGGCGTAGCGGCGACGGGCGGCGTAGCGGCGACGGGCGGCGACGGGCGGCGTAGCGGCGACGGGCGGCGACGGGCGGCGACGGGCGGCGACGGGCGGCGACGGGCGGCGACGGGCGGCGGCGTAACGGCGACGGGCGGCGGCGTAACGGCGACGGGCGGCGACGCAACGGCGACGGGCGTCGGCGTTGACGCGACCGGGCGTTGACGCGACCGGGCGTTGACGCGACCGGGCGTTGACGCGACCGGGCGTTGACGCGACCCGCGTTGACGGCGACCGGCGGCGGCGGGCGGTGGTCGGCCGGCCGCGTAAACGGCGGCGTAAACGGCGTAGCCGACGCCGGGAGGCCGGGCGGCGGCGTAACCGGCTGCGCACGGTGACGCGCACGCCGAGCCACTCCACCGTCCGGCGCCACACGAAGAGCCACCCCCTTTGTAGCCCGCGCCGCACGCCGAGCCACCCTTGGCAACGCCGCACGACGTTCGGCGCTTGTACGCTTCTTATATATATGCTAATTCAAGATTCATGACGAAGGGGGCTTTACGATCGTGAGCCGGCAGTCATTCGCCAGCCGCGCGGGCGACGGCCGCGCAGCGTCTTGGTCGGCGGCGTCGGCAACACCCGCCGCCGGGAGGCGCCGCAAGTGACACAAGCGGAAAGCACTCCACCGGCAAAGCGCCCGCGGGGCTCCGGAGCCGGACGCCTGCGGCCAAAGCAGCTGTCTTTGTCCTTCCGAGCGTGGGGCGGCGCGCGACGGGGCGCGGGGCGGCGGCCGAACGGCCCGCGGCCAGGTGTGCCCCATCTCGCCCGGCCAACGCTATCGCGGCACCATCCGGTTCACGTCACGCTGCGGGTGCGTCCGGGCATCCCGTCGTTGCGCCGCGCCGCCCTGTACTCCGTCGTGCGCGGCGCGTTCGCGCAGGGCCGCGAACGGTTCGGCTTCCGGCTCGTCCACTATTCGGTGCAGAGCAATCATCTGCATCTCATCGTCGAAGCGAGCGACCGCCGCTCGCTCGCGCGCGGGGTCCAGGGGCTTTCGATCCGCATCGCGCGCGCGCTCAACGGCCGACTCGGTCGACGGGGACCGGCGTTCGCGGACCGGTACCATGCGCGCGCGCTCACCACGCCCCGCGCCGCGCGCGCTGCGCTGAGCTACGTCCTTTTGAACGCCGGAAAGCACGCCGGCGCGCGTGCCCTGCCGGCCGGCTTCGTCAACCCGTGCTCGTCCGCTGCCTGGTTTGCGGGCTGGAATCGGCCACGCTCGCTCGTGTTCGGTAGCGAGGCAGCCGCGTCCCATGGAGCAGGCCGCACTCAGCTACCACCACCGCCGATCCCGGTCGTCGCGGCCCGCACCTGGCTCCTCAGAGTCGGCTACCGCCGCGCAGGCCCCGTTGATCCAGAGCTGGCCCCACCATCGACCTCCACCCCAGCTAGAGCTCGCACCTAGCCGCACGCGCCCAGCGCGAGCCCGGACCGAGCCACATGCGGCGGACGCCCCGCACGCCGCCGTCGCTGGCGTTCGCCCGCCACGCCACGCCACGCCGCGCCGCACGCGGCGCCACCGCGCCGCACACGGCCGCCACCGCGCCGCACGCGGCCGCCACCGCGCCGCACACGGCCGCCACCGCGCCGCACGCGGCCGCCACCGCGCCGCACGCGGCCGTCCCCGCGGCACCGCGCCACCGCGCCGCCCCGCGCGCCACCGCGCCACCGCGCCGCACGCGGCGCCACCGCGCCGACGGCCGTGCCGCCCCATCGCACGCCGCGCCGCACGCGGCCGCACCTAGCCGGACACGGCCGGCGCTTGTGCCGTGAGGCCCGCGACTCTGAGCAGCTCGCGGTCGGCGCCTTCTTCGGGGTTCGGCGTCGTGAGGAGCTCTTCGCCGTAGAAGATGCTGTTCGCGCCGGCGTACAGGCACATGAGCTGCGCTTCGCGGCCGAGCTCGGTGCGACCGGCGCTCAGACGCACACGCGTCTTCGGCATCATGACGCGCGCCGTGGCGATGAGCCGCACGAGCTCGAGCGGCTCCACGGGTGGCATTTGTTCGAGGGGGGTGCCGGGGATGCGTACGAGCGCATTGATGGGCACGCTTTCGGGGTGCGGATCGAGCGACGCGAGCTCGACGAGCATGCCCGCGCGATCGTCGAGGCTTTCGCCCATGCCGATGATGCCGCCCGAGCACACGGTGATGCCGGCCGCGCGCACGCGCCGGAGCGTCGCGAGGCGGTCGTCGAAGGTGCGCGTCGAGATGATCGAGCGGTAGTGGGCGCGCGAGGTATCGAGGTTGTGGTTGTAGGCGTCGAGGCCCGCGTCCTTCAGGCGCGTCGCCTGCGCGTCGGTGAGCATGCCGAGCGTGACGCACGCTTCGAGCCCGAGCTCCTTCACGCCGCGTACCATGTCGAGCACGCGCTCGAAGGCCGGCCCTTCTTTCGGCTCACGCCAGGCGGCTCCCATGCAGAAGCGCGTTGCGCCGCGCTCCTTGGCGCTGCGCGCTGCAGCGAGCACGTCGGCGAGCGGCACCATGGCCTCGCCTTTGACGCTCGTCTCGTAGTGCGACGACTGCGGGCAGTACTTGCAATCCTCGGGGCAGCCGCCCGTCTTGACGCTGAGCAGCGTGCAGAGCTGCACCTCGTTGTCCGGATGGTACGCGCGGTGCACGGCGCGTGCGCGGTCGAGCAGCTCGAATAGCGGCAAATCGTGGAGTGCACGCACCTCGGCCACCGTGTAGTCGTGTCGCAGGGTGGAGGCGGCGCTCGGCGGATGGGAAGCGGACATCTGAGGAAGCGTCGTATCGCCGCGGGCGCTCGCGGTCAAAATCCGATGGCGGCGCGCCCGACATCGCGCTCCAAAATCCCACTCCGGACGAGCTCCTTCACGTGCATCTCGAAGGTCTGCATGCCGTAAAGGGAGGTCCCCGATTCCATCAGCTCCTTGAGCGGCGGGTTGCCTTCTGGGCGCTTGATCGTCTCGCGCACCGAACCCGTGCCGATGAGCACCTCCGCGACGAGCACCCGCCCCTGCCCGTCCGCGCGCGGCAGGAGGCGCTGGGCGATGATGCCCTGCAGGGCCCCACCGAAGCGCTCGCGCGTCTCCTGGGGATCGCCCTCGGAGAGCGCCAAAATGCGGTTCACCGTGCGCCCGACGTCCGGCGTGTGCAGGGTCGTGAGCACGAGGTGCCCCGTCTCGGCGGCCTTGAGCGCGATGTCCATCGTCTCCGAATCGCGGATCTCGCCGAGCTGGATGACGTCGGGGTCCTGACGGAGCGCCGCGCGCAGGGCGCTCGAGAAGCTCGGCGTGTCGGTGCCGATCTCGCGCTGGCTGATCGAGCAGAGATCGTCCTCGTGCAGGTACTCGATCGGGTCCTCGATGGTCACGACGTGACGGTGTGTGGTGTGGTTCATGTGGTCGATCATCGCCGCGAGCGTCGTCGACTTGCCGTTGCCCGCCGCCCCGACGCACAAGACGAGCCCGCGATCCTTCGCCGCGAGCACCTTGCACGCCTCGGGCGTTCCGAGCTCGTCGAGCTGGGGAACGCGCGCCGGGATGACGCGCATCACGATCGCGAGCGACCCTCGCTGCTTGTAAATGTTGACGCGGAAGCGCCCGATGCCCGCAACGGTGTAGCTCGTGTCCACTTCCTTGAGCTCGTCGAGCTCCACGGCACCCGGGCGGCGCCTGAGCACGTGGCGCGCCGCCGCCTCGGTGTCGGCGGCCCTCAGCTTGTCGACGCGGAAGAACACGAGGCTCCCCGCGACGCGCGCCCCCGGCGGCTGGCCGACCTTGAGGTGCACATCGCTCGCGCCCGCCGCGACGGCCTTTTGCAACAGCTGGTGGAAGTAGCCTTCCGCCACCAGCGCGCTCTGTCCGCTCGGCACCGCATCATCGGCCATTTCGAGGAGAGTACTCGAACCCCCGAAAGAGAGGACACCGCCCCACCCCCTCGGCCCCCCGCGCGAAAAACCCCGGCCCGGGCGGTGCCCGGGGCAGCTTCGACCGGCTTTACCAGGCGAGCGCCCTGCGCTAAGAGGCGTGGCCCCGGACGGTCTCGACCGGCCGGGGGTCAGGCGACGAAAGACGCCGCCAAGGTCCGCCCAGATAGCTCAGTTGGTAGAGCAGAGGATTGAAAATCCTCGTGTCGCTGGTTCGATTCCGGCTCTGGGCACAGCGTTTTCGTGAGGGAGGCTGGCGGCCGGTGGCGACCTCGCCCTCGGCTCACTTCTTCTTCGACTTGGACTTCGGCTTGATGCCGCCCTTGGGGCGCTCGTCGGGGATCAGGTCGGGGTTCGACCAGTAAAAGTCGTTCTTTTCGCCCGCCTCGTCGGCGAAGCCGACCATTCTAGCCTCGGCTTCGATTGTCTTCGTCCCCTCGGGGACGACGTCTTTGCCGACGCACGAGAAGAACACCCAGATCTTCTCTTCGGGCTTCACGGCGCCGGCGAAGATGTTTCCGGAACAGAGCTGCATGGGGCGCGGCTTCCCGCCGTGGGTCACCTCGAGCTGCTTGCCCTTCTTGTCGTAGAAGTAGACCGCTACGGACCCGTACAGGATCGACTTCTTCGTCTTGTTGGTGACGCTGAACTTCGGCCCCTGCTCGGTGGTCTTGCCCGAGTACTGCACGTCCATCATGCGCGAGTCCCCGCTCGCGAGGCACGGCTTGTCCGTGGTGCCGATGCCGCTCGAACCTTCGGGGCAGTCCTCGCGGGGCTTGGGCGGTTCGGGAGCCGGCGCGGGCGGCGGCGCGACGGGGGCTGCCGACGCGGTCTCCTTGGCCGCAGGACTCTCTTTGGCCGCTTCCTTGTCTTCGCAGCCGAAGTGGAGCGTCGCGAGCACGAGAGCGAGGGGGAGCGTCGATGACTTTCTGGCGAGCTTCATGGGCCTCCTCGATCGCTTGCGGAAAATCGCAGCGAAAGGCGAGCGACGCTAGCCCGAGCCCGCCAGGCCAATCAAGGGAGGAACGCACCGCGGCCACGGACCGCGAGCCAGCCGGCATGCGCGCGTGCCCATCCGCTCGAAGGGCACGAGCGCGAGCGGCGTCTCACGATTTGCCTGGGCGACAACTTTCCGCGCCGGGCCAGCGACGACGCCCCGCGCACGACTGACCCGCCGGCCAGACGGGCGATTCGTGGGAGGTGCAACCTTATCCGGCCCGGGCACGCCGGCATGTCGCACGGCCTCGACGGCTCAGGGTAGCGAAGTGTTCATGCAGGCGTGAAACACGGTGTAGGAAGAGGCGTTGCGGTCGCTAGCGTAGGCCCAGAGCCTGCCCGTGCTCCCAATGCGAAAGTCGAAGCCGCCCGACAGCACGAGCCGACGCTGTGAAAAGTTCTCGGGATCCTCGGTGGCTCCCCATGACTCGGTAGGGCCGCCCGCCTTCGAGGCCGTGGCGTAGTAGTGGAAGGGCTCGCCACCGATGACGATCCGATAGCCGTCGGGACCCTCGTCGTAGCAGCCGGCCACGCTCGGCACGCTCACCGGTGTGCCCTCGCAGGTCGTGATGGACGCGGGGACGGAGTTGGTCTGGTAGCAGACGTTCTGGTTGGGGTTGGTTGGACAGTCCGAGAATTCGGCGTCGGCGATGGTGCCGTCCGCCGCCAGATGAACCGAGAGACCCTGGTAGCCGTTGCCGCCAAGTGATTGGACGACGCTAATCTCCTGTGACACCGACGAGAACGACATCATCGCACGTGACCAGCTGCTCGACGTGAGCGAGTACTCTCCGCCCTCCGCGCGGACGAACCGATCCTCCTCGGTGTCGCTCGTGATGACGTAGCAAGTCTCGGCTTCGGCAGCTGGAGCTCCACCGGTGCCGGCCATGCCGCTGTTGCCTGCGCCCGAAGAGTCCGAACCCTGAACGCTGCTCTGACCGGAACAGCCGATGAGCCCGGTCGCGAGCAAGCCGAGGCTCAAGCGGCACACCTCACCCGTCACCACCAGAAGATGGCACGAGACGGGCGATGAGCCAGGCCCAGACCCCGAGCCCCCGGGAGCGAACCGCCGGCGGATCGGCCTCGGTGGAACGCGAGCGGCGAGAGGTACGCTACGCTCGCGCCGATGGCCGCCCACGGGACCGATGAGCACGGGCTTTTGATCTGGCCGGCGGCGGAGCGCAACAAGCAGCCGATCACCGAGGTGCTCCAAAGGGAGCTCCCCGCGCGGGGCGTCCTGCTCGAGATCGCGTCGGGGACGGGGCAGCATGCGGCGCACTTCGCGGGCGCGCTTTCGGGCTGGACGATCCAGCCGTCCGATTGCGATGCGGAGAATCTCGAGACGCTGCGGCGGCGGGTCGCGCTGCTCGGAAATCCGCGCCTCTTGGCGCCCATCGAGCTCGACGTGACGGCGCCGCCCGCCGAGCTCGATGTGACGGCGCCGTCCGGCGAGGTCACGGCGGCGCCCGGCAACGTCACCGCGAAGCCGCGCCCGCTCGAGCCGAGCGCGATCTACTGCGCCAACATGGTGCATATCGCCCCATGGGCGGCGTGTATCGGGCTTTTTCGGCTCGCGCGACGCTGGCTCCCTGCTGGCGGGCCGCTCCTGACGTACGGGCCCTACTTGGTGCACGGCAAGCACACCGCGGAGAGCAACCTGCGCTTCGATGAGTCGCTGCGCGAGCGCAATCCCGAGTGGGGCGTGAGAGATGTCGATGCGATGACGGACGTGGCGCGCGCCGAGGGCCTCGAGCTCGTTCGAACGCATGCGATGCCCGCCAACAACCTCTTTCTGGTTTGGCAACGCGGGTGAAACGGCCTGGGCGAGCGACGAGCAAACCTGCCCCAGCCGCAGACGGCGAGCGAGCTCGACCGCGGCCGCTCGCCAGCCCCTCCGTTACGGCGACGCGCGGATCTGTCGGGCAACCGGGGGCGGTGGTAGCCTGACGGCGTGAAACAGCCCTTCAAGACCGACCTCGAAGCCATCCGTAAACGCGCTCGCGAGAAGATGAGCGAGGGCGCCGTCACCGGCGCGTACCTCGCCGACCGCGACAAGGTGCTCGACGTGCTGCAAGAGGTGCTCGCGACCGAGATCGTGTGCATCTTGAGGTACAAGAACCACTACTTCATGGCGAGCGGCATCAACGCCGGCCCCGTGGCGGCGGAGTTTCTGCAGCACGCCAACGAGGAGACCCTGCACGCCGACTGGGCTGCGCAGCGCATCACCCAGCTCGGCGGCGTGCCGAACTTCAATCCCGAAGGCCTCACGACGCGCGCCCACGCCTCCTACGCAGAGGGCGACACGCTCGACGCCATGATCACGGAAGACCTCGTGGCCGAGCGCATCGCGATCGAGACCTACTCGGAGATCATCCGCTGGCTCGGTACGGATGATCCGACGACGCGCCGGATCATCGAGGACATTCTCAAGATGGAAGAAGAGCACGCCGACGACCTCGCGAACCTGCTCGCGACGCTTGGCGCCAAGCCGTGAAGGCGTGAAGGCGTGAAGGCGTGAAGGCGTGAAGGCGTGAAGGCCCCGCGCGACGCCGCGCTTTCCGAGTGAGCGCGTGCGGGGCAATCGCCTCCGACTCGTATTCCAGCCCGACCGGACGACGAGGACCAGCATGGGTGACGACCACGACGAGCTCCCGGCTGACCGCGAAAACGCCGCTTTCGACGTAGGAAAGGCGCGCCGCGCCGCCAAGAGCCCGCGCCGGACCGGGGAGAAGTGCCGCGCGGCACCGGGTACGCTCGTGCCGTTCGTCAACCGGCGGCGCTGTGAGGCCAAGGCCGACTGCGTGACCGTGTGTCCCTACGGTGTCTTCGTGGTCGGGCCCATCGACGACGGCGAGTTCCGGCGCCTGCCGCCGCTCGCACGGCTAAAGGTCTGGGCTCACAAGAAGCAAACGGCGCACGTTCCGGGCGTGGATCGCTGCCGCGCGTGCGGGCTGTGCGTGGCCGCTTGCCCCGAGAAGGCCATCACGCTCGTCGCGCGCAGCGGCTGAATCGGCTCGGCCGAGCGACGCATGGGGCTTCGGCCCGAGGGCCTCGTCGCACGGCCCGACTCGGCGCGCCCCCCTTTACATTTGCGGCATGCTCCATAAGCCTCGGGGGTTCGGATCGTGATGCGAACGCTGCCCACGCCCACCCTCGTCAACGATCCGCTCTGGTTCAAGGACGCGATCATTTACGAGCTCCACGTGCGAGCCTTTCGCGACTCGAACGGCGACGGCATCGGCGATTTTCAGGGTCTCATCGAGAAGCTCGACTACCTCGCCGATCTCGGCGTCACGGCGCTCTGGCTCTTGCCGTTCTATCCGTCGCCGCTCAGGGACGGCGGCTACGACATCTCCGACTACCTCGGCGTGAACCCCGCCTACGGCACGAAGCGCGATTTCAAGCAGTTTCTCCGCGAGGCGCATCGGCGCGGCATCCGCGTCATCACCGAGCTCGTCATCAACCACACCTCGGCCGATCACCCCTGGTTCCAGCGCGCGAGGCTTGCGCCCCCGGGCTCGCGGCATCGCGACTTTTACGTCTGGTCCGACGACCCGAACCGGTACCGCGAGGCGCGCATCATCTTCAAGGATTTCGAGCACTCGAACTGGTCGTGGGACCCGGTCGCGAAGGCCTACTACTGGCACCGCTTCTACCATCACCAGCCGGACCTCAACTTCGACAATCCCGACGTCCACCGTGCGATTTTCGAGGTGCTCGAGCACTGGATGAGCCTCGGCGTCAACGGTGTGCGGCTCGACGCCATTCCCTACCTCTACGAGCGCGAGGGCACGAACTGCGAGAACCTGGCCGAGACGCACGCGTTCCTGAAGCAGCTTCGGCGCTTCGTCGACGAAAACTTCGAGAACCGCTTGCTGCTCGCGGAGGCGAACCAGTGGCCCGTTGACGCGGCGCAGTACTTCGGCAACGGCGACGAATGCCACATGAACTTCCACTTCCCGCTGATGCCGCAGCTTTTCTTCGGCCTGCACAGCGAGGACGCCTTCCCCATCATCGACACCTTCCAGCAGACGCCGGAGGTGCCGGAGAACTGTCAGTGGGCCACGTTCCTGCGCAACCACGACGAGCTCACGCTCGAGATGGTGACGGACGAGGCGCGCGACTACATGTACCGCGTTTACGCGAACGAGACGCGAGCCCGCATCAACCTCGGTATCCGACGGCGGCTCTCGCCGCTCATGGGCGAGCGGCGGCGCGTGGAGCTGCTCAACGGCCTTCTCTTCGCGCTACCGGGCACGCCCGTTCTCTATTACGGCGACGAGATCGGCATGGGCGACAACATCTATCTCGGTGATCGCGACGGCGTTCGCACGCCCATGCAGTGGAGCTCGGATCGCAATGCCGGGTTTTCCACGGCCAATCCGCAGCAACTCTACCTGCCGCTCGTGGTCGACCCCGAGTACCACTACATGGCGGTGAACGTCGAAGCGCAGCAGCGCAACTCGTCGTCGCTGCTCTGGTCGATCAAGAAGCTCATCGCTCTGCGCAAGCGCTATCGCGTCCTTTCGCGTGGAGCGCTGAAGTTCATCGAGCACGACAATCGCAAGGTGCTCGCTTTCGTGCGTGAGGAAGGCGAGGAGCGCGTGCTCGTGCTCGCCAATCTTTCACGGTTCGCGCAATTCGTGGCGCTGCCCCTCGAACCGTACGCGGGGCTCGACGCCGTGGAGATGTTCGGGCGCTCGCGCTTCCCCCAGATAGGCGGCGGTCCCTATCGCCTGTCGCTGGGCGCGCACGAGCTTTTGTGGCTCACGCTCGAGCAACCACGCGTGCGCGAGGTCTCCGTGGAGCTGCCGCCGCTCGAGGTACAGGGCAGCTATCGCGCCGTGCTCGAAGGGCGGGCGCGCCAGGCGCTCGCCGACCGCATCGCCGTCTACGCGATGAAGCAGCGTTGGTACCGCAGCAAGGGCAAGAAGCCGAAGAGCGCCAGCATCGACGACGTCTTTTTTCTCCCGAAGGGCGGCGACGCCGTGATGCTCCTCTTGCTCGGGGTGCAGCACGACGAGGGTGACTCCGAGACCTACACCGTGGTGCTCCGTTTCGCCCAGGCGGCCGAGCTCGCCGCGCTCGACGGCACGGCTGTGCCCACCTCCGTGACGCAACTCGTCGTCCACACCGACGGCGGCACGGCGATCGACGGCGCGCTCGTCAACGCCGTCGATTCGCGGGAGCTCGGCCTCGCGGCACTCGAGCTCGTCCGCTCGCGCGCCTCGCTCGACGGCGAGCACGGCGAGCTTTCGGTGCAGTCGCTCAAGATGGCGCGCGCCCTGCTCGAGGGCGATGACCTCGAGCCGAAGTTCCTGTCGCTCGACCAGAGCAACTCCATCGTCCGCTTCGGCTCGCAGCTGTTGCTCAAGCTGCTTCGTCAGGCCGACGTCGGCGACAGCGTGGAGTTCGAGATGGGGCGATACCTCGCGAGCGCGCCTCACAAGGGCGCCGTGCCCAAGATGGTGGCCGCCATCCGGCACCAGGACGGCGGCGTTCAGCGAACGCTGATGCTGTTCAGCGAGTTCGTCGCCAATCGGGGCAGCGCCTGGAGCCTCGCGCGTGAGGAGCTCTCGCGCTTCTTCGAACGCGTGCTCTCGACCCCCGAGCTCGGGCCGCCACCGCTGCCCGACGCACCGCCCGTGCTTGCCGGCGCCGCGCCGCCGGTCGGCCTCACCGACATCGCGGGGCCGCTCCTCGGCCTGGCCGATCTGCTCGGACGCCGCACGGGTGAGCTCCACGTGGCACTCGCGTCCAAGCCCCAGGAGCCCGGCTTCGAGCCGGAGCCTTTCACGGCGCTGCACCAGCAGTCGTTGTTCCAGAGCGCGCGCGGGCACCTCGTGCGCCTCGTCAAGGATCTCGAACGCTCGCTCGCCGCGAGTGAGGACGACGTGCGCGGGCAGATCCGCTGGCTGTGCGCGGAGCGCAGCGCCATCGAGAGCAAGCTTCGAGACATCGTCACGCCGCGCATCGAGGGCTCGCGTATTCGCTGCCACGGCGACTATCACCTCGGCCAGGTGCTCTACACGGGCAACGACTTCGTGATCATCGATTTCGAGGGCGAACCGGCCCGTTCTCTCGCCGAGCGTCGCTACAAACGCTGTCCGCTGCGTGACGTCGCAGGCATGCTTCGCTCGTTCGACTACGTCGTAGAAGCGGCGCTACGCTGGGGTCGTGAGCGCGAAGAGGACGTGCCGAGGCTCGGCGAGTGGGGTGACGTCGTGCGGGCCTGGAGCGAGGTGCTGTTCGTGCGGGCCTATCTCGAGACGGTGCGCGGTCAGCGATTCCTCCCCGAGCAGGTGACGGACGTGAAGCGGCTGCTCGACTTCTACCTGATCGAAAATCACTCTACGAGGTCGGTTACGAGCTCCACAACCGCCCCGACTGGATCGGCGTGCCGCTCACGGGACTCAAGCGGCTGATGAACGGCAGCCTGGCCTCGCGCCCCGGCTGATCCGAAGGCGGATTCGGCCGGCCGGACGTGAGCGCTCGTAACGCGAGCGCCATCGAACGGGCGCGGACGCTCTACGGCGTAGAAACGCCATGGCAACGAGCATAGAGGATGGTGGGCTCTACGCGTCTTGCGTACGGCATCACGGGACGGAGCTGGAGAACGACGATGACAAGGATGACCATGGGACAAGAAGTGGGTAGGACTTTCTGCGCGTGCTTGGCGCTCGCGTGCCTGACCGGCGTCGCGGGATGCGCGGACGGCGACGCGCTTGCAGAGCCGACTCCCGGCATGGGGCCCGAGCCGATGATGCGGGAATACTTCATCGCGGCCGAGGAGCTTGCTTGGAACTACGCGCCGAGCGGCAAGAATCTCATCACGGGAGAGGATTTCACCGACGACGAGAACGTGTTCGTCGGAAGCGGGCCCGATCGCGTGGGGAGCACCTACGTGAAGGCGCTGTTCCGGCAATACACCGACGACAGCTTCACCGAGGAGACCACGCCGAGCGAGGAAACGGAGCACCTCGGCTTCACGGGCCCCGTGATCCGCGCCGTGGTCGGCGACACGATCCACGTGCATTTCTTCAACAAGACCACGCGCTCGACGGGCATTCATCCACACGGCGTCTTCTACGAGAAGGACTCCGAGGGCGCCCCTTACGACGACGGCACGAGCGGCAGCGCCAAGGACGACGACGCCGTCCCGCCCGGCGGGCGCTACGAGTACCACTGGGAGGTGCCCGAGCGCGCCGGACCGGGGCCGAACGACATGAGCTCGGTGATGTGGATGTACCACGGCCATACCGACGAGGTCGCCGACGTCTACGCGGGACTCATGGGCAGCATGGTGATCACCCGGCGCAACATGGCGCGCGAAGACGCGACGCCGATCGACGTCAACCGCGAATTTTTCACGCTGTTCGAGGTCGCCGACGAGAACCAGAGCCCGTACCTCGACGAGAACATCGAAACCTACGCGGGCGACCCCGAGTCCGTCGATCCCGACGACGAGGAGTTCGGCGAGAGCAACCTCATGCACTCGATCAACGGGTACGTGTACGGGAACCTCCCCGATCTGCACATGCATCTCGGCGACCGCGTGCGCTGGTACGTGATGGGCATGGGCACCGAGGTCGATCTTCACACGCCGCACTGGCACGGCAACACCGTGCTCGTCGGCGGCATGCGCGTCAACGTTGTCGACCTGTTGCCAGCGACCATGGTGATGGCCGACATGGTGCCGGACAACCCGGGCATCTGGCTATTTCACTGCCACGTGAACGACCACCTGCTCGCCGGCATGTCGGCGCTCTACACCGTGATGCCCTGAGGGCGCGTCAGGCGAGCCGCACGACGGCGGCGGCTCGCCCCGGCAGCGACAGCGAGCGCTCGGAAGCGACGACGCCGGGCTTGGAAACGGCGAGCGGCTCACCCACGGTGCCGAGCGGCAGCGTGACCTCGGAGTCGCCGAAATTCGTCACGACTCCGACCGAGCCGCGCCGGAGCAAGAGCCAGCGGGACCGCTCGTCGAAGGCGACGTCCACCAATTCGAGCCTGGGATCCGCGAGCTCCGGCTGCTCGCGGCGCAAGCGCAGGAGCGCGCGGTACCAGGCGAGCGTCGCGGCGTGCTCACCGCCCGAACGCTCGTCCCAGCAGAGGCGCGCGCGCTCGAACGTCTCCGGCGCTTGCGGATCGGGAATCGCCGCCGGATCCCAGCCGAAGCGCACGAACTCCTCGCGCCGCCCCTCGCTCACGGCGCGCGCCAGCTCCGGCTCGCCGTGATCGGTGAAGTACGGAAACGGCGTCGAGGCGCCCCATTCTTCACCCTGGAAGATCAGCGGCACGAACGGCGAGAGCAAGACGAGCGCCGCCGCGACGCGAGCGAGCTCGTGACCCACCGTGTGCGACAGCCGGTCGCCCTGTGCCCGATTGCCCACTTGATCGTGATTTTGCAGACTGACGACGAACGCCGTACCCGAAAGTCCGGTGCTTGGGCGGCCGTGCCGGCGGCCGCGGAAATGCGAGCGCACGCCATCGTAGACGTAGCCCGTGCGCAGCGCCTTCGCGACATCGGCGACGCGGCCGAAATCTTCGTAGTAGCCGGTACGCTCGCCCGTCGTGAGGACGTGGAGCGCGTGGTGAAGATCGTCGCTCCAGGTCGCATCGAGGCCGTATCCGCCCTCGTTGGTGGGCCGGACGAACTTGGGATCGTTCAGATCGCTCTCGGCGATGAGCACGACGCTGCGCCCGGTCTCCGCCTCGAAGGCGCGGGCGGCCGTCGCGAGCTCCTCGAGGACATGGACGGCGGAGCCGTCGAAAATGGCGTGCACGGCGTCGAGCCGGAGCCCATCGATGCCGTAGTCGCGAAGCCACGCGAGCGCGTTGTTGACGAAATAGGCGCGCACCTCGTCGCTCTTGGGCCCGTCGAAGTTGACGGCGTCGCCCCAGGGGGTTCCGTAGCGGCTCGTGAAGTACGGCGCGTAGGTCGCCAGGTAGTTCCCCGACGGGCCGAGGTGATTGTAGACGACGTCGAGAATGACACCCAGGCCCCGCTCGTGACAGCCGCGCACGAAACGCACGAGCCCCTCGGGACCGCCGTACGCGGCGTGCGTTGCGAAGGGCGCGACGCCGTCGTAGCCCCAGCCGCGCACGCCGGGAAAGGCCGCAACGGGCATGAGCTCGACGTGGGTGACGCCGAGCTCGACCAGGGAAGAAAGGTGCGAGACGGCTCCGTCGAACGTGCCCTCGGCGCTGAAAGTGCCGACGTGCAGCTCGTAGATCACGGCGCGATCGAGCGGCGCGGGGCGGAAAGCGCCCGCCGGAGGCTCGGGCAGCTCGACGACGGCCGACGGCGCGTGCACGCCGCCGGGCTGGAACCGCGAGCGCGGATCGGGTCGCGCCGGGCCATTGTCGACGCTAAACGCGTAGGTTTGTCCCGCCGCAAGCGCTAGCTCGACCTCGAACCAGCCGTCGCGTCGTGCACGGGCCATCGGCACGCGACGTTCCCCGAGCACCGCGTCGACGCGCTGTGCCGTTGGCGCCCACACGGCGAGCAGCGTCACGCGCCACCTCCGTCACGGACGAGGAGCGCGACGGGAAAGCGTTCGAGCAGGCGCGACACCGGACGTCGCCCGGCGGCGTGCTCGGCGCCGGTGAAGGCGTCGATCCACGTGCCGGAGGGCAAAGTGAGGCTCGCGTCGAGCTCGGCGCCGCGGCGCGCAAGGCCGAAGCGCGGCACGACGGTGATCACCTGCTCGGCGCGCACGAAGGCGAGCACGTGCCCCGCGTGCTCACCGTCGGCGAGGAGCGGCTCGTAGCTCGCGTCGCCAGAGAGGAGCTCGGGACATTGCTTGCGCAGTAGCAGCGCACGCCGGAGCACGAAGAGCTTCGGCAGGCCGCGGTCCATGCCGGCGAGCGCTGCTTCGGGGCTCGCCACGAGCACCTCGGCGAGCAGCCGCCGGCGCTCCGCATAGTTGACGGGCCGCCGGTTGTCGGGATCGACGAGCGAAAGATCCCAGACCTCGCTGCCCTGGTAGATGTCGGGCACGCCAGGGGCCGTGAGCTTGAGCAGCGTCTGCGCGAGGCTGTTGATGCGCCCCGCCGCGACGATGGGGGGGAGAAAGCTCTCGACGGAGGCCAGGAATTCCGCGTCACGGAGCGCGCGCGCCACGAGGTCGAGCACGAGCTCCTCGTACGCGTCGTTGACGCGGGTCCAGCTCGTCTCGACCTTCGCCTCACGCATCGCCTTGCGGAGGTACGCTTCGACCCGCGCCCGCTCGATGGGGTACGCGCCGACGAGCGTTTGGTAGAAGAGATACTCCATCGAGCGCACCTCGCTCGGCGCCCCGATGGCGCGGAGCCGGGCCGACCACGTCTCCACGGCCCTCACCCAGGTGTCGGGCGCGTCGGCGAGGACCGCCAGGCGAGCGCGCACGTCCTCGCTGCGCTTGGTGTCGTGCGTCGAGGTCGCGAGCAGGGTCTCGGGCCAGTCACGACCGATGCGCGCCGCGAACGCGTGAAAGTCGTCGAGCGGCGCGCCGAAGCGGTCCGGCGTCCCACCGACCTCGTTGAGAACCGCGAAGCGCAAATACCGGTAAAAGACGGTGTCCTCGACGCCCTTGGCCATGACCGGCGCGGAGAGCTGCTGGAAGCGCCCCACGATCTCCCCTTCGAGCTCGCCGCGCACCCTCAGCGTGAGGATGCTCTCGAGAAACCCGAACAGCTCCGGATCGAGATCGGGGCGCCGGTCGCGTCCCCTGCCGATTGCCTCGGCGATCCACAAGAGATCGACGTTGTCGAGCGTCGTGGGCTGGGGGCGACAGTACGAGCGATACACCGGGAAATGCAGCAGCGTTTCGCGGAGCACCTCCTGCACGTCGTGGCGCGTGAAGTCGCGGAAGCGCCGCCTGCCCTCGCAGGCGCCGAGAAAGAGCGTCGTCAAGCGGTTGAGGTCGCTGCCGAGCAAGTCGCGCGTGACGAGCTCCTTGGCCGCGAGCACATGCTCCTCGTAGGCCGTCTTGTCGCCCGTGAAGCCCTGGTAGAGCTCCGTAAACGCGGGCTCGCTCTCGGGATTGACGAGGACGCGCAGCGCGACGTTCAGAAAATCGTAGCCCGTCGTGCCCTCGACGCGCCACGAGCGACGCAGGCGCTCACCCGGCTCGAGGATCTTCTCGGCGACGACCCAGGCGTCGGGCCGCACCTCGCGCAGGCGCTCGAAATAGGCTTCTGGATCGCGCAGGCCGTCGGGATGATCGATGCGCAGCCCGTCGATGAGCCCCTCCGTGAGCCAGCCGAGCACGAGCCGATGGCTCTCGCGGAACACGGCCGGATCCTCCATTTTGAGCGCCACGAGCCCGTCGACGTCGAAGAAGCGCCGGTAGCCGAGGTCCTGCGAGCCGGCGCGCCAGTACGCGAGCCGGAAATTCTGCCGGCCGAGGAAGTCGTCGAGCGCGTCGTCGTCGTTGTTGAGCTCCGCGACGGCGGCGTCCACGGCCTCGGCGACCGCTGAATCCCTCGCGAGCAAGCGACGCAACAGCTCGACGAGCACGCCGCGATCACGGTGGCGACGCTCGCGGCTCTCCGTGTCCATGATGCTCGGCAGCGGTAGGCGCTCGAACGCCTCCGCGATGTACGCGAGCTCGTCGGAGCCCGAGCGGTGCGCCGCGGCGCCAAGCAGCTCGCCGAGCGAGCGCGGCGCCACCGGCACGCGATGATTGAAGTAGGCCACGACGAACGCCGCCCCGTCGCGGAGCACGCGGATCTCGCCGGCCTCGAGCACGCGCCCGAAGTGGTTGCCCAGGATCGGCAAGAGCACCTTGTCGCGTAGTCGTTCCTCGGCGGACGACCAGTCAACGTCGAAATAGGCAGAAAAACGGCTCGATTGTCCATTCTCGAGCACGTCCCACCAGGCGTGGTTGTGCTCGTCGATCGCCATGTGGTTCGGGACGATGTCGAGCAGCTGGGCGAGGCCCTGCGCTGCGAGCGCCTGGCACATGCGAGCGTGACCGTCCGCCCCCCCGAGGTCACGGCTCACCTCGCGGTGGTCTACTACGTCGTAGCCATGCCGGCTGCCCGGCACCGCCTGCAGCACGGGCGAAAGAAACGCATGGCTCACGCCGAGACCCTCGAGGTAGTCGGCGATACCCGCGAGCGAGTGGAAGCCGAAGGTCGGCTCGAGCTGCACCCGGTAGGTTGCGCGGCGGCTCGGCTTCGACATCCTCAGCAGGCCTCCAGGATCACGAGCGAGCGCCCGCCGAGCGGGTAGCGCTCGGCACTGTTGACCGTGGCGTTTTGGTCTGCCTTCTCGAGCGTGGTGTCGGCGAGGAGGCGCCAGCGCGTGTGCTCGCCGCAGACCGGCACCGAAAATGGGATCGACTCGTGGTGGGCATTGAAAAGCACGAGGAGCGGCGTGTCACGAACGAGGCTGCCGTCGTCCCCCCACTCGTGCATCGCCTCGCCGTTCAGGAGCACGCCCAGACAGCGCACGTAGCCGGCGCTCCACTCGAGCGCGCTCATCTCCTCGCCGTTCGGCTGCAGCCAAACGATGTCGCGGATGTCGGCCCCGTGCACGCGCCGGCCGAAGAAGAAACGGCGCCGTCGGAGGCTCGGGTGCGCCTTGCGGATGGCGACGAGCTTTTGCGCGAACTCGAGCAGCGAGCGCCGCTCGTCGTCGAGCGACCAGTCGAGCCAGGAGAGCTCGTTGTCCTGGCAGTACGCGTTGTTGTTGCCCTGCTGGGTGCGGCCACACTCGTCACCCGCGAGGATCATGGGCACGCCCTGGGAGAGCAACAGCGTGGCCAGCAGGTTTTTCACCTGACGCTTTCGCAACGACCTCACCTCGGGATCGTCGGTCGGACCCTCGGCGCCGCAGTTCCAGGAGTGATTGTTGTCGTCGCCGTCGCGGTTGCCGTCCTGGTTCCGCTCGTTGTGCTTGTGATCGTGGGAGACCAGATCCGCGAGCGTGAAGCCGTCGTGCGACGTCACGAAGTTCACGCTGGCGTAGGGTCGCCGGCCGCTGTGGCCGTAGAGGTCGCTCGAGCCCGAGAGCCGGTAGGCGAGCTCGCCGACCTGCGCCTCGTCGCCCTTCCAGAAACGGCGCACGACGTTGCGATAGCGGCCGTTCCATTCCGACCAGAGGTGCGGGAACTTGCCGACCTGGTAGCCCCCGGGGCCGAGATCCCACGGCTCGGCGATGAGCTTCACGTCGGAAATCACGGGATCTTGCGTGATGATGTCGAAGAAGGCGGAAGGGCGATCGGATTCGTTCTGGCCGCGCACGAGCGCCGCCGCGAGGTCGAAGCGGAAGCCGTTGACGTGCATGTCGAGGATCCAGTAGCGAAGGGAATCCATGATGAGCTGCAGCGCGCGCGAGCTCAGAACGTTCAGCGTGTTGCCACAGCCCGTGTAATCCATGTAGTGGCGCGGGTCGCCGGGCACGGTGCGGTAGTAGCCCAGATTGTCGGCGCCACGGTAGGCGAGCGTCGGGCCAAGGTGGCTGCCCTCGGCCGTGTGGTTGTACACGACGTTGAGGATGACCTCGATGCCCGCGGCGTGAAGCGCTTTCACCATCGCCTTGAACTCGTGCACCTCACTGCCCGGCGTGCCGCCGTGGCGGTAGCGCGTGTTCGGCGCGAAATACGAGAGCGTGTTGTAGCCCCAGTAGTTCGCGAGCCCCCGCTCGACGAGGAAGCGATCGTCGACGTGCTGGTGCACGGGCAAGAGCTCCACGGCGGTGATGCCCAGCCGCTTCAGGTAGTCGATGACGAAGCTCGAACCGAGCGCGCGGTAGGTGCCGCGCATCTCCTCGGGAATGCCGGGGCAGAGCTTGGTGAAGCCTTTGACGTGCAGCTCGTAGAGGATCGACTGGCTGAGCGGCGTGCGCGGGGGGCGGTCCGCGCCCCACGGAAACGCGCCGTCGATGACGACGCACTTGGGCATGAACACTGCGCTGTTGCGCGAGTCGAACGCGAGGTCCCCTTCGGGCGCGCCGATTCGGTAGCCGAAGAGCGCGTCGTCCCACGTGACGGAGCCCGTGAGCGCCTTGGCGTACGGGTCGAGCAGCAGCTTGTTCGGATTGAAGCGCAGGCCACGTTCCGGCTTGTACGGGCCGTAGACCCGGTAAGCGTAGAGCTGGCCCGGCGCGAGATGCGGCACGTAGATGTGCCAGATGCCGTCGGTTTGCTCTGGCAGGCGGATACGGGCCGTGGCCTGCGGGGCGTCCGCTCGATCGAACAGACAGAGGTTGACGTGCGTTGCGCCGGGCGCGTGCAGGGCGAAGTTGACGCCCGCGCCGTCCCACGTCGCGCCCAGCGGGTAGGGCTGCCCCGGACGGAACGACGTGAGCGTGACGTTGAGCTTCTCCTCCGGACTGAAGACCAGCCCCGCGGGGCCCAGATCGAACCCCTCGGGCCAGCGGGTCTCCCGGTCGTAGAAGGCGCCCCTGAGATCGGCGCGGAGCAGGTTTGCGCGCGAAAAATCGGCACCGCGCAGATCCGCACTGCACACGACGGCGTCCTCGAACGATGCGCCGCGCAGGCTCGCCGCGCTGAGATCCGCTCGCGTGAGATCGGCACGCGCGAAGCTCGCCTCGGCGGCGTTGGCGGAGCTGAGGTCGGCGCCACGCAGGCGGGTCTCGTCGACGCGCGCCTGAATGAGAGAGGCCTGCGAGAGGTTCGCTCCGTCGAGCACGGCGCCCGTGAGATCGGCGAAATCGATGCAAGCGCCCGACAGATCCGCCTCGGCGAGCTCGGCACCGCGAAGCTCCGCCCGACCGAGATCGGCTGCCCGCAACAGCGCGCCCTTGAGGTTCTTGTGGTCGAGGATCGCGCCGCGAAGCTCCTTGGCTTCGTAGTTGGGAGCCTCGGACGGCGGACGGCGGAGGCGCGCCTCGGCGGGCACGGGGGTCGCGCTACGGTTGCGGCGGATGGGCTCGGCGGCGCGCGGCTTCGTCCGCGGTGCGGCCTTGGGTTTGAGCGGCTTCTGGGTCATGGTTCCGTCGCGCTCCCCTGCCGCGCGACGCTCGCACGATACCTCCAGCGCGTCATCGAACGCGGACAATTGCCCATCGTTTCAGCGACAACGGAAATCCCGGGGCCGGCTCGCGGGCCGCGTCGTGACATGATGCCGACGCGCCCGCGCGGACCGTCAGCACGCGAGTCGGTTGACGGATCGTTGTAGCTCCTACTATCGTGGGACCCGTGGCTCCCGACGCTCTTCCCGATCCCGAAAGCAGCACGGTGACGCCGTCGTCGACAACGCTTTCGTTGCTCGTTGCCGACGAAGCGATGCGCCGCGCGGCGCTCGATGCCGCCATCATCGACGTGAGCCACACCGAGGGCGTGCCGATCGGAACGCTCGGCAGCGGCTTCTCGCTCTTCGGCCGCCATGGTTTCCAGCGCGCAACATTCGACGGACCGCCCGCGCCTGGGCCGGGTTTCACCGAGCCCGCCGATCCCGCGCCGTTCGGTTTCGAAATCGTCGAAGGCGAGGACCGCGTCGCGCTCGCCGAGCATTTCGCCGACGATCCGGCCCACGCCGAGGGGCGCCGCCACTGCGAGCGCGTGTTTGCCTACGCCCTGCTGCCGAAGGCGTACTTTCGCTTCGAGGCGAGCGGGCTCGAGCTCGGCGTCGTCATGACGGCCTTTTCCGGCCTCTTGCCGCACGACCTCGCGAGCGCCTCGGTGCCGGCGCAGGTGTTCGAGCTGACCCTCGAGAACCGCGGCAAGAGCCGGCGCACCTGCGAAGCGCGCCTGGCGTCGGTCGTCGCTGGAGCCGTGCGCGAGGACGCGCTCGCGCTGGCGTGGCGCGGGGGCGAGGTCGGGCTCGCGGCGCCCGGCGGTGCTGCCAGCAAAAATGCCGTGTGCCACCGCGTGACGCTCGCGCCGGGGGAGACCAAGAGCGTGCGCTTCCTCGTGGCCTGGTACTGTCCGGAGTTTCGCACGCCGTCACCGTGCGCCACGGCGACGTATCGGCGGGACTACGCGCGCCGCTTCGCCGGCGTCCACGCCGTGCTCGCGCACGCGAGGCACCACGCCGACGCGTGGTCCGCGGGCATCGATGCGTGGCACGCCTCGTACGGGGTGCCCTCGGCCATGAAGCGGCTCTGGTTTTCGAGCCTTTCGTCGGTGGTTTCCTGCACGCTGCTGAGCGACGACCCCTATTTTTTCGCCGTCGAATCGCCACACGAGTGGGTCAACACCATGGACGTCGCGGTGTACGCGAACTGGGTGTACCTCGTGAATTGGCCGGAGCTCGAGCGGCTGGACCTCGACATGTACCGCGATGCCATCGCGACCGACGGCGAGCAGGTCGGCTTCGTCTGGCACTCGCTGTGGACCGATGCCGCGCACTACGCCGAAGAGCCCACCTACGTCGAGCGGCTGTTCCGCGCGCACCTTTGGTTCAACGACCGCGACTGGCTGGCGTCGAGCTTCGACCACGCGGTCGCCGCCGCGAACACCGCCTATCGCCGCAACGCCTTCGAGGGGTTGCTCGTATCCGAGCGTGGCAATCAGAGCTACGACGAATGGATGATGCCCGGGGCGAGCGCCTACGTGAACGTCGCCTGGCGCTACGCGCTGCACGCGCTCGAACGCATGGCGACGACGCTCGGGCGGCCTGCCTCGGTGGGTGAGATGTCGGTCGCCGAGCTCGGCGCGAAGGTCTCGGCGAGCCTGGTCGAACGGCTGTTCACCGAGCAGGGCGGCAGCCACTTTCGCTGCTTTTTCCGCACCCCCGGCGCCTCGGACGCCAGCCTTTCCGACACCATCTTCACCGATCAGCTGTTCGGGCGTTGGGTGCTGGCGATCGATCCGTCGAGCATCGGGGTGCTCCCGGAAGCGTCGATCGCGCGCACGCTGACCACCATCTACGAGAACAACGAACGCACCGATGCGCCGAGCGGTTTTCGAGGCTGGGTCAACGGTATGCTCCCGGGGCAAAAAGTCGATCGCGTCTCCGGTTACCACGCGCGCACGTTCTGGCTCGGCGCCCAGCTCGATCTCGCGTCCCTGCTCGGTACCACCGGCGACGAGCTCCGAAGCCTCGCCGTGTTCGAGTCGGTGGAAAAAAGCCTCGGCTCGAACCACCTCGCCGTCGGTGAATGGAATCGGGCGGTTGACGCTGACGGCCGCGTCGTCTTGCTCGAGACGTGGGGCAAGGACACACCGAGGTTCCCCCCCTACCCTCGCTACACCTCGTCGTGGGAGTACCTGATCCGCATGCTGGGGCTGACGCTCGACGAGCGTTTCATTCATCTCAGGCCATTTCGCGCCCTTTGCTTCACACTCGACGGCGTCGACCTGGCGGGGACGCGGCTCCGCGTGCGCGTCGAGCGCGGCTGGTCGCACGCGCTCGTCGGCGGCGCACCGGTGTCGGGCGCGGTCGCGCTCGAGCGCGGCGCCGAGGCGCCCCGAGTGGAGTTCTTGCGATGAGGCCCGCGACGGGCGCCCGGGCGCTCGGTCCGCTCGCGCTCCTGGCGCTCGCGGGCGCGGCCTGCGAAAAGCCGAGCCGGCCCGCCACGCCCCTTTCGATCGCGAGCGCGCCGGCGGCGCCCGTGGTCGCTCGGGCACGCGAAGCGACCGGGACGCTCGAGCTCTCGCGCGAGCCGGCGCGCGTGCTGCTCTGTCAGGTGCTCGCCGAGCGGGATCGCGATTGCGACCGCCGCATCACCATCGACGACGAAAAGCGCCTTCCCGCCCGCTCTGCACCGGCTTTCCCCTTCGCCGTCGAGGTCGAGGGCCAAACCATCACGCTCGGCGCGCGCAACGAGGCCGCGCAGCTCGTCACGGAGCTCGTTCGGAGGCTGAAGGCCCAGGAGCCGCGCGTCGCTCTCGATCTTTCGCGCGTGCACGCCGATCCCGTGAGCTATCTCGAGGGGCGCGTGCGCTCCGCCTTCTGGGACGCGCTCACGCGGCGCATCGACGCCGATCCGAAGGGACTTGCTCGCGCGGCCAGCGACGAGAAGCTCGACGACTCCTCGCACGACGACGAGGAGCTCTGCCCCGAGCTCGCGGCCCACTGCGGCGACGCACCGACCGAGCCTGCGCAGGCCAACGCGAAGGCGCGCACGCTCTACGTCTACTACCCAAAGAGCGACGACGCCGCGCGCGAGGTCTTCGAGCACGCGGCCGTGCCCGGCCAAATCGCGGTCCTCCCGCTGCCCGAGCACGTCACGCCCGCCTGGGTGGCGGCGCGGACCCAGCGCCACGAGCACGGCCTCTTGACGCTCGCCCTTGGACCCGACGGCGTGGGCCGCCCGTTCGTCGTGCCGGGCGGACGCTTCAACGAGATGTACGGCTGGGACAGCTTCTTCATCACGTGGGGGCTGCTCGAGGATCCCGCACGCCTCGAGCTCGCGCGCTCGATGGTCGAAAACCACGCCTACGAGATCGAACGCTACGGCAAGATCCTGAACGCCAACCGCACCTACTACCTCACGCGCTCGCAGCCGCCGTTCTTCACTTCGATGCTGCGACGCGTGTGGCAGCGCATGCCCCACGACGAGGCGGGGCGAGCGTGGCTCACCCAGAACCTTGACGCCGCGCTGCGCGAGTATCGCGAGGTGTGGTCGAAGCCGCCGCGGCGATTTTCACCCTGCGAGGGCGACGTTTGCCTCGCGCGCTACTTCGGCGAGGGCCGCGGCGAGCCCCCCGAGGTCGAGCCGGGCGCGTTCGATTGGTTTTATCAGGCACACGCCGTCGCTCACGCGCACTGCAAAGCGCCGGGACCCGGGCCCGACGAACGGGGCGCCTTCGTCGCCTGCGCGGCGGGCGTCGCCGAGGCGTACCGGAGCGGACAGTTGCGGGACGCGGCCATCGACGCCTTCTTCTCCAACGATCGCTGCGTGCGCGAGTCCGGCCACGACACGACGTTTCGCTGGTTTTCAGGCGGCAGCGAGCACTGCGCCGACTACGCGACGGTGGACCTCAACGCCCTGCTCTTCAAGATCGAGACGGATCTCGCGACGCTCGTTGCCCAAGAATTCGGCGGCCGCTTCGAGCAGGAAACGACGGCGGCGCT
The DNA here is from genome assembly GCA_963841435.1 of uncultured delta proteobacterium. Classification (GTDB taxonomy): domain Bacteria; phylum Myxococcota_A; class Polyangia; order Polyangiales; family Polyangiaceae; genus PMG-095. The sequence goes on along the minus strand of CAWJCS010000006.1, from coordinate 1,279,845 downwards.
CTGCCGCCGCGCCCAGGCGCGCGCGCGCCTCGTAAAAAAGTACCTCTGGGATCCGGAGCGAGGGCTCTTTTTCGACTACGACGCGAGGGCGAAGCGCCGCTCGGGCTACGTCGCGGCCACGACGCTCTACCCGCTCTTTGCCTCGACGAAGAGCGCCTGCGACGCTTCCCTCGTGAGCGGCGACATGGCCCGCACGCTTCGCGACCGCGCGCTCGCCGAGCTCGAGGCACCGGGCGGCCTCGAGGCAACGGCTCCGAGCTCGCTCGCGCGCGTCGAGCTGCCCGCGGTGTGGCGGCGCACGTCGGCAGGCGGCGTCGAGCGCATCGCGCCCGGCCGGCAATGGGAGGCGCCGAACGGCTGGGCCCCCCATCAGATGCTCGCGTGGGAAGGCCTGCGTAGAGCGGGCTTCGCCGACGACGCCGAGCGGCTCGCGTATCGGTGGCTCTACACGATCGTGAAGAACGCCGCCGACTACCACGGCACGGTGCCGGAGAAGTACGACGTGGAGCGCAGGAGCCACGCCGTGTTTCAGGAGTACGGCAACGTGAACACCGACTTTTCGTACATTGCCGAAGAAGGATTCGGCTGGATGAACGCGTCGTTCCTCGTGGGGCTCGACGAGCTCCGGCCGAAACTTCGCGACGAGCTTCGGGCGCTCACGCCGCCCGAAGCGTTGTTCCCAGCTCGTTGAGACTCAGAGCGAGCCGGCTGCTGCGAGCTTCTTCACGGCCAGGGCTGCTTGTCGCAATCCCAGATGAGCGTGCTCCCGTCCATGTAGCAAGCGCACACCTCGCTGTTGGGCGCACCGATGCAAACCGCGCCTTCGGTCGTGCACGGATCCTTGTCCTTCTCCGTCGTGCACGTCGCCGGGCTCGCTGGCGCCGTCGCGTACGGCGAGCCCGTGAAGTCGCACGAGGTGCACGTCCAGTTCGTCGCGCACGCGCAATCGCGGCGCCCTGAGTCGGCGAGGCCGCAAGCGAGGACCGGACAGCTCAAGCCCTCGCTCGTGCACGCCATGTTCGACTTGATGCCCTTGCAGAGCGGGTCCGAGTTCACGCCTCCGGCCCCGGCGGCGGAGCCTGCCGTGCCGCCGGCGCCGACGCCCGTGCCGCCGTCACCTGCCGTGCCGCCGGCGCCGGCACCCACGTCCGTGCCGCCGGCGCCCGCGACTCCGCCGGCTCCGGGATCCGTGCCACCGGCACCGGCCGGCGGCGGCGCGCCTGCCGTGCCCGCACCGGGATCGGCTGTGCCACCGGAGGCCCCTACGCCCCCGGTGCCTCCGGTGGGCGTACCGGCTCCTCCACCTCCAGCTCCAGAGCCAGGCTCCGCGCCCGTTCCAGCGCCCGGCCCTGTCCCCGAGGTTCCGCTCGCGTCGCTACCGCCGGTCCCCGCGACCGTCCCGGCGCTACCGCCGACGGCGGGCAGCTGCGTGTCGTCGTCGCCGTTCGCGGCGGTCGCCATGCAACCTTGAAGACCGGCGAGCAAGCAGGCCGCGCCGAGCAGCGCGGCGTTCCTGGTGGCAGTGGAGCTCTTTTTCATTGGTTCCCGGCTGAGCGATGCCGGAAAACGTCAAACCGATCACGACGCCCGTCGCGAAACGCATCGCCGGCCCCGGGATTGCGTCCCGGGCGGACGTTGCCACCGACCGCGGAGCCGTGAAGGAAGGTCTCGGCGCGCGGCGGCGTAACTAAAGAGTATGTCGTGGTCTCGGATGCTCTTGGGGCTGACGCTTGCGGGCTGCGCAGGGGCACCGCCGCCCGGGCCGCGCGTCGTCGAGCACGTCGTGTACGTCGCGCCTGCCCCTCCACCCGTGCACCTTCGTGCGCGCGTCCGCCGGCAGACGACCTGCTGGGTCCTGGCGCCGGGGCTGCCCCAGCCGCACCCGCGCCACGGTCACCCGCTCGACTTCGGCGGCGTGCGACAAGCTCCCAACCTCCCGCACGACGGGCACGGAACCGCACGACCCACACGTCCTGCGCGACCCACACGTCCTGCGAGGCCCGCACGTCGCGCGCACCCGGGAACATCCACGGGTGAGCGCGACGCCGCGGGCGTCCCCCTCCCTCCCGAGCGAGGCGGCAACGCCACCGTGCGACCGAAGCCCCACGCCGACCCCCGCGACCGTGGCGACGATTGACGCCCGGGCATCCAGCGCCGCCTGTAGGCGATGGGCGCGCCGCGGCCGCACCGAGACCGCGCCGGGCCCCTCCCGAGGCCCGCCGAGCGCGCCCGCTCGGGCAACGCCCGCCCGATCTCCGTCACCTGACCGCAGGGTTACGGCCTTTCCGGGCCGCGCGGTCCTGGGCTTTGATCGCGCCGGGCCGCTTTTGATAGGCTCGCCGCCTCATGCCGCTTCGCAGCGCGATCCTCTCAGTCTCCGACAAGACCGGCCTCATGGTGTTCGCGTCGGCTCTCGCCCAGCGTGGGGTCACGCTCGTCTCGACCGGCGGCACGTACAGCACGCTGAAAGCAGGAGGCGTGCCCGTCGAGAGCGTCGAAAGCTACACGGGCTCGCCGGAGGTCATGAGCGGCCGGGTCAAGACCCTGCACCCCCGCGTGCACGGCGGCATCCTCGCGCGCGCCGGTCTCGACGATGCGGATCTCGAGCGCCTCGGCGGCAGAGCCATCGACCTCGTCGTCGTCAACCTCTATCCCTTCGAGCAAATGCTCGACAAGCCGGGCACGAGCTTCGAGACCCTCATCGAGAACATCGACATCGGCGGTCCGAGCATGCTGAGGTCGGCGGCCAAGAACCACGAGCGTGTCAGCGTGGTGTGCGACCCGAGCGACTACGGCCTGATCCTCGACGAGCTCGGCCGGGGCGGCGAGCTCAGCCGCGCGACGCGCGAGCGACTCGCCGCGAAGGCGTTCGCTCATACCGCCGCCTACGACGCGGCGATCAGCGGTTGGCTCAGCGCGCGCACGGAAGCCGACGGCTACCCCCGCTTTCTCACGCTGACGCTCGAGAAAGCGTATCCGCTCCGCTACGGCGAGAATCCGCACCAGGGCGGGGCGTTCTATCGTGAACGCAATGCGCCGCCCGGTTCCCTCGGCTGCGCCGAGAGCCTCGGCAGCGGTGCGAAGGAGCTGAGCTTCAACAACCTCGTCGACGTGGACGCCGCGCTCGACGCCGTGCGCGAGTTCGAGAACCCTGCCGCCGTCGTCGTCAAGCACACGAACCCCTGTGGTGTCGCCACGGCGCCGATGCTCGCGGACGCGTACCGTTCGGCGCGCGAGGCAGACGCCATGAGCGCTTTCGGGGCTATCGTGGCGCTCAATCGAGAAGTGGACGACACCACGGCTGAAATCCTTGCGGAAACCTTCCTCGAGTGCATCATCGCGCCGGGCTTCTCACCCGGCGCGCTCGACCGCCTGCGGTCGAAGGCCGCGTTGCGCCTCATCGCCACCGGCGAATGGCTTGGCGCCACGCACAACGCACGCCAGTTCAAGCGCGTCGGCGGTGGCTTCGTCGTTCAGGATCGCGACCGCAGCGGCCCCGGCGAGGTCAACGACGGCCGCGTCGTGACCAAGCGCGTGCCGTCGCAGGCCGAGCTCTCCGCGCTCGCCTTTGCCTGGGTCGTGTGCAAGCACGTCAAATCGAACGCCATCGTGCTCGCCGCTCCGGGGCGCAGCCCGGGCGTCTACGAGACGATCGGCATTGGCGGCGGCCAGACGGCGCGCGTCACTGCCGTTCAGGTGGCCTGCGAGAAGGCGGGGGATCGCGCCAAGGGCAGCGTCCTCGCGTCGGACGCCTTCTTCCCCTTTCCGGACGGCGTGCAGGCTGCGGCCCGCGCGGGTGTCGCCGCGATCGCGCAACCCGGCGGCAGCAAGAAGGACGAGGACGTGATCGCGGCCGCCGACGAGGCAGGCGTCTCGATGATCTTCACGGGCGTCCGGCACTTCCGCCACTGATTCACCCGTCCTTTCGGCATCCTACGCCGCATCCCTCGAGTCGAATCTCGGCGGCCGCCCCGGCGTCGGGCACCCCGCGGCGCGGTCGAAACTTGGCCCGGGCGCAAGCGCTTCGATAACCCGTTGTGCATGGCGGCCCAGAGCGAGCACTGCAGCGTCTGCTCCACCGAATTCGAGGTCTGCTTCCGCTACCAGATCGAAAAGAGCGCATCCGGCGAGCGTCGCTGCTTCTGCTCCCAGCGCTGCCTCGAGGCGAGCCACAGCGCGCGCGTCGACGGGCGCGTGAGCTGCGACGCTTGCGCGAAGCGGTTCGAGGTCGAGCTCGCGGCGCAGGTGCTCTACACGGGTGGGCGGCGTCACTACGCTTGCTCACCCGAATGCCGCGCGCGCGTGCTCACCGGCGTGCGCGCCGTGCGGCTCGGCGAGCTCTCGGATCCGCGCTACCTGCCCGACGACACCCTCGTCACGCCCCCTGCGCCGGGCACGACGACCACGACGGCGACGCCGACGCCGCCGCCGACGAGCACCGTCCAGGGCCTGGCCCCGCCGACGCGGGGACCGGCGCCACAGGTGATCGCCGTCTTCAATCAGAAGGGCGGTACCGCCAAGACGACCACGGCCGTGCATCTCGCGGCGGGCCTCGCGCGCCGCGGCCGGCGCGTGCTCCTCGTCGACACCGACGGGCAAGGCAACGCCGGCGCGTCACTCGGGGCGCGGGTCAACCGCACCCTTTACCACGTGCTCGTCATGGGCCTGCCGTATTCGGACGCCGTGGTCGAGGTGCGCGACAACCTGTCGTTGCTCGCGGCGAACGAGACGCTCGCCGCCGCCGAGCTCTACTTGTCGGGACAGCGCCAGCGCGATCGCGTGCTCGCGACGCGCCTCGGCGGCACGCGCGCCGCGTACGAGTTCGTCGTCGTCGACTGCTCGCCGAGCCTCTCGCTCATGAACCAGAACGCCCTCGTGTTCGCCGATGCCGTGCTCTGCCCCGTGGCGTGCGATTTCTTGTCGCTGTTGGGCGTGCGCCAGGTCATGCGCACCATCAAGCAGGTCAATCGGCTGCTCGGCCATCAGCTTTCGCTGCTCGGCGTCCTGCCGACGCTCTACGACGCCCGAGCGCGCATCTGCCGCGAGGCCCTCGGGACCCTGACGGAGACCTTCGGCGACAGCTGCCTCGACCCGATCCACTTCGCGATCCGCGCGAAGGAAGCCCCCGCGCAGGGCAAAACCCTGTTCGAGTACGCCCCCACCTCACCGGCAGCCGCCGACTATGCCCGGATGGTCGATCGGGTGCTCGGAATGCAAGAAGAAGCGCTGCCCACCGCAGCTGGAGGACCCGCATGAACAGCCGCGATGACCTCAGACAAGCCACCGCCCGCGTGCTCAACCCCGACGACGTCAACGGCGTGCTCGGCCAGACCTTCTACGCCCCGCGCCCGCCGCCCGCGGCGCAGCACAAGGAGCGGCCGCAGCACTACAAGGTGATCTGCATCTCCATGTACACCGATGACCTCGAGCGCCTCGACGAGATGGTGCAAACTCTCAAGACGCGCGGCCTCACCAAGGCCAATCGCAGCGCGCTCATCCGCCACGCGCTCGCCGCCGTGAACCTCGACGAAGTGCCGAAGGGCCTCTAGAACCGAGCCGTTTGCGTCGCCAAGCGACGAACGCGGCGCCTTCGCGCAGGACCGGCTGGCTCCTCGAACGACGGATGCGGCGAAAACTGCCGCGCGAAACTGGAAAGTAGCGCGGCGGCCAGAGCTCCCCGGCTGAGCTCTAGCGGGGCGAAGACGGCGGCGCTACGTTCGCGCGATGAGCGCCCGCCTCGACCACCGCGCCGATCCCGGCGCGTGGGCGCACGAGCTCGGCGTTTCCCGCGAAGCGGTCGATGTCTACCTCGCGAGCGACGTGATCGACCTGCACGTCAACTCCTTTATCTGGCACCGCCTACTCGGCCGCGATCCGACGACGCGCCACGACCCGTGGTTTCCGCTGCGCGGCTTCTTCCTCGGTCACGCCGACCTGCCGCGGCTCCGCGAGGCGGCCGTGGGCGGCGCCGCCTGGATCATCACGACGAACCCGCTGCGTGACGGCGCCGAGCGGGTCGCGACGTTCCTCGCGAACGTGGACGAGATCACGCGCCTCTTCGCCGGCCACCCGGACGAGGTGGCGCTCGTGACGACGGCGGCCGAATATCGCGCCGCGCGCGCCCGCGGCCTGCACGGCGCCTTCATCGGCGTGCAGGGCGGCAACGCGCTCGATGTCGACCCGAGCGTGCTCGACCGGCTCGCGCCCGGCACGCTCCTGCTCGTCACGCTCGTGCACCTCTCGAGCTCCCCCGTCGGCACCACGAGCTCGCCGCTCGGCCTGCTCTCACCAGGCGGCCTCGGCCCGACCGGTATCGAGCTCGTCCACGCGCTCGACGCGCGCCGCATCTTCGTCGACCTCGCCCATGCGAGCCCCAAGGCCTTCTGGGACGCGGTCGCCGCACACGACGCGAGCCTGCCGCTCATGGTGAGTCACACGGGCGTCACCGGCGCGCATCGGCACTGGCGCAACCTCGACGACCAGCAGATACGCGCCGTCGCCCACACGGGTGGCGTCGTCGGCATCCTCTTCCACGCACCCTTCCTCGGTGACCCGCTGTTCGCCGGGCGCGTCGCCAGCGTGGCGCGCCACCTCGAGCACCTCGTCCGTGTCGGCGGCTCCGACATCGCTGCGCTCGGCAGCGATTGGGACGGCTCGATCGTCACCCCCCGCGACATGCCGACGTGCCTCGAGCTGCCGCGCCTCGTCGAGGCGCTGCTCGAGCGCCGCATGCCGGTCGACACGATCGTGAGGATCCTCGGCCGGAATTTCCTGCGCGCCCTCGCCGATTTGCGCGGCTGACGCGCGAGGCGCGAGCTCAGGAATCGAGGCCGAGCGCGAAGGATTCTGCGGCGCCGTCGTCTTCGAGCGGGGTCGCGTGATCGAGCGCGTCCTCGTCCTCGTCGGCGTCGTCGTCCTCGCGATAGGCGGGGCCCGCTAGGTCCTGCTTCGACAGCCGAGGCAGGCGGCGCTTGCCGACCGGTCCCTCGTCGATGTAGTCGCGAAGCGCCAGCATGTCGCGCAACGCCTCGAGCTTGGCGAGCGCCTTGACCTCGACCTGGCGGATACGCTCGCGCGTGAGGTTCATGATGGCACCCACGTCCTCGAGCGTCGTGCCGCCGCGGTCGGCGACGTCGAGCGCACACGACTCACCGAGGTCCCACGCCTCGAGATCGGGGAAATTCAGCTTGATGGCGCCGGTGCGCGCCGAAACGTCGATGTACAGGTGATACTTGCAGGAGACGTACGGGCAGGGCCGCGGACCCTCGGCGCAGTCGGCGCGCGTCAGCGGCTTCTCGTAATCCGTCTCCGGGTAGAGCAGTCGCCCGATCTCGAGCTCCCGCTTCGTCATGCGTTTCACGCTGATCGTGCGAGCGCGCACGTCGCGCTTGCGTCGCGAGCGACGCTGCTCGCGCGTGATGGCGGGCTCTACGTCGAGCGCCAGCGCACCCTCGTTGCGCGGTGCCTCGTTCTCGTTTTCCCCGTCTTCCGTCGTTGCGCGATCGTCGTGATCCATGGGACTGCCTCCGCTTGCCGTTTGGGATTCCGCCCGCACGATCCCCGTGAGAAGCGGACAGTCCACCGCTCCACCGGGGTATCGACTCGACCGTTTGCGCCGTCTCTCACCGCGCCTCGGAGCGACGAGCCAGTCGTCACTCTTCGGCTATTTTCGTGCGGTATTGCGAGATTCGGCGCGCTCGGCGGGCCGCCTGCTCCGGGCGGCGGCCCCAACGTCCGGGTCATGCCCTAGGACGCCGCGAGCTTGTCCATCTTGGTCCTTGCTCCTAGTTTCGCTTCGATGGCCTCGAGACGGGCCACCAGATCCTTGCTCTGCGCGCGTGCCCCCGCAACGTCGCGCTCCACCGTGTGCGTTCCGCGCTCGGGACGCTGCGCGGCGATCACGCCGTCGAGCTTTTCGAAGATCACGCCCAGCGTTCGGCTGAGCTCTTCGAGGTCGTTGCGGATGAATAGAAACTCGCGTTGGATGCGCTCGATGGTGAGATCCTCGGCCATCATGCGCTTGATGGTGACGATCTGTCGCACCACGTTCACGGGGTACACGCCCTGCGAGCCCTGGTGCTTGCCCTTCTTGCCGACGCGAACGCTGCGAGGCAGAAGGCCGAGCTGCACGTACTTTCTCAGCGTGGCTTCACTCAAGGGGATGCCGTGGCGGGCAAAGACGTCGAGGATCTCCGCCGAGGTGAGCCCGGCCGGGTTCTGCTTCTCGATGGCCTCGAGGGCCGCGTCATTGAGCCGTTCCATCGCTGAATAGGCGGCCGGGGTTGCTACCCGACCGTCAACCGAGCGCGACTATAATCTACTGAGTGGAGCCACCAAAGCGGGTGCAGCCCAAAGTTTGCACTATTTATTCGCTAGCTCCATGGATGCAGGCGAGCACCACAGCTATGACATTGATCGTCATGTCTGCTGGAATGTCCATGGAGCTGAAAGACCGTCCATGGTGGCCGCGGGGCGAAACCGCGCGCGCGGCCCAGTCTGCTAGGCTCGCCCGCGTGTGGCCGGGCGTGCAGCGCGACGTGACCGCAAGCGGGGTCCGGGTACGCGTGGCCGACGCCGGGAGCGGTCCGAGCATCATCCTGCTCCACGGACTGTTTCTGGATCACACCACTTGGGACACCGTGGCGCCCGCGCTGGGCGAGGCGCGACGCATCATCGCGCCCGACCTGCCGGGGTTCGGTGAAAGCGAGAAGCCTTCGCCGAGCCGCTTCTCGTACCACGTGGAGGCGTTCGCCGAAGCCATCGCCGATCTCTACGCCGCGCTCGATCTGGGTCGGGCGAGCGTGGTCGGGCATTGCTTGGGCGGCGCCGTGGCGCTCGCGCTCGCTGCACGCCATCCCGAGCTCGTGTCGAAGCTCGTTCTCGTTGACGCGCTCGCCGAGACACCGCGGCTGGGCGCCGCGGGGCGCGTGGGACTCTTGCCGTTCGTGGGCGGCTTCGCGCTCAAGCAGCTCTGGGGCAAGCAAGTGTTCGGCGCACTCCTGAGGGAGCGCATCGCGCCGGGGCTCGGACCCGAGTCGAAACGGCTTTCCCACTACTATTCGGCCTTCAGCGAGCCCGCGGCACGGGCGAGCGCGCTCGAAACGCTGCGCACCGTGCAGGATCCCCGGCCGCTGGTCGCGCGCACTTCCGGCGTGCGCTGCCCGACGCTCGTCGTTTGGGGCACGCACGATCGCATGGTGCCGGTGAACGCCGGCCGGCGCCTTGCTCGCGAAATCCCGGCGGCCCGGCTCGAGCTACTCGCCGCTGGGCACGCTCCGCAGGAGGAGCGCCCCGGCGAGCTCGCGAGCGTCCTCTCGCGCTTCCTTTCGGACTGAGCGCGCTACGCCGATTGTTGGGCCGAATGGCGCAGCGTTCCGTAGGGTCGATGTATGCCGAGGACCTTGCTCTTCGCGTTCGCCGCCGTCTCGACCGCCGCTGGTTGTGCAGCCGGCGTCCCCCACCCGACCGTTGCCGCCCCTGACGCTGCCGCTTCCCCGGCGCCCCGCGTGGCGCAGCCGGTCGCCCGAGCCGAGCGGCGGCGTGGTGTCGTCGGCCGTCTCCTGCCACCGTTCGCTGCGGGGCGCTCCGCGCGCAGCGTCACCGCGAGCGTGACGAAAAGTGGTCTCGAAGGGCTCGCGTCCCGCTAGAGGTCATCCTCGCGTTGCGGCCGGCGAGCGAGCTGCCCGGAGGTCCGGCGCGGCTCAGTCGATGGGGAACGCTGCCGTCGCCGTGGGGGCCGGCGTGGGTGGGGGCAGCTTCGGCGCCGCGGCCGTCGCCGTGGCGGGCGGGGCCTTCGGACGGGGCGCGGGCGCCGCGACGACCGGACGCGCCGCCGTGGGCCTTGAGGCGGGCTTGGCCGCGGGCGGAGGCACCGTGGTGGGCTTGGGCTGAGGCACCTTCGCCGTGGTCGGCGCCTCGACGGCCTTCACGGGTGCGGGCGGCTCGGCGACCATCGGCGCGACGGCGGTCTCGCTCGGCTCCGCAGCAGGGGCGGCCTCGGGGGGCGCGGGCACGGGAGCGGCCACCACGGGTGGCGGCTCGACAGGGGCGGCTTGTTCGGCCGGAGGTGTCGTCTCGACCGGGGGCGCGGCAGGCGCAGGCGTTGCCTCGGGGGTGCTCTCGACGTCCTCGTGGCTTCGGCCGTCGACGTTGCGCAGGACGACCCCCATCGTAAAGATAGCGATCGCAAATCCCATCGCGAGCACCACCCAGCGAATGAAGCGCGCGCGGCGCTCCTCCTGCTCCGGAGTGCGCACGATGTGGCGCGGCTCGTGCTCGTGCTCGTGCTCGTGCTCGTGCGCGAGCGGCGGCTGTGACGGCGGCGCGGCGCTCGGCGGGTGTGACGGTCCGCCCTCGTAGCGGCCCTCCTCGCCCTCCTTGAAGAACAGATCCTCGGACGATCCGCTCAGGTTCGAACGGGACGACGGCGGCTCCTGGCCGCGCGTGGACGGCGGATCGTGCGAAGAAGTGGTCATGTTCGAAGCCTGGTGGAACGGTTGAGAAACGCTGACGACGGGCGTCGCCGGGACGCGGGCCCCCTCCCGGGACTCGCTCGTCGGTGAGGGCGACGAACCCGAGGAGAAATCGCGCTGGGCGAGCGGCTCGCGCACCGTAGGTTTGGCCTCGCTCGGCGGCGGTGCCGCAGCAGCGGTGGGCGAAACGACCGGCGGCGTCCCCTCGAGCGAGGGGACGGCCTCGTCCTCGCGGCGCTGCGCGCGAAACGGGATCACCTTGGCATCGAGGTCGGCACGCGCTTCCGGCGTCTCGCGCGTGGTGCTCGTGTCGCGGCGCTCTTCCTGACCGAGCTCGCTGCCCGTGTCGACGCCGCCGGGGCCGAGGCCGACCTGCGTGCGTGGGCGGACCATCGCGGCTTGCCTGCCCTCGGGCGCCGCTTCCGCGGGTTGCTCCTCGACGAGGGACGGCATCACGACGCGCGGCCGCGACGTACGGTCGTGTCCGTTCGAGCCGCTGATCGGCGAAAGCCCGGGCAGCGTGTGCACGGAGTACGACTCGGCGGGCGCGAAAGGCTCGAGCGGCGGGGCGGACGGACGCCACGACGCGGCGGGCGTGGGCGGCTGGCTCGCCGAGCGATGAGACGAATCGGGCACGACCTCCTCGCCCAGCCGCTCCGGCCGCGCGCTCGTGTCGAGCTCCGACGAAGGCACGACGTCCTCGTCGGGGGTGCGCTGCGAGACCACGAGCAGGCCTTCGAAGTAAAGCTTGGAGATTGTCGAGAGTGTCGAGAGATCCTCGAACGGCGACTCGTCCACGACGTCGAGCAGCGTTCGTCGGCCGTCGAAAAGCCGGAGAATGGCGTTGAGCTCGTCCGGCACCTCGTTGAGGCGCTCGACGAGCTGCTCGTGATCGACCTCGAAGATCGTTTCGAGCGGGGGGAGCTGCTCCAGGAGCCGGCCCCATTCGTCGACGCGACGCATCCCCTCCATGAGCAGGCCCTGCGTCGAGGTGGGGATGATGTCCTCGTTGGGAACGGCGCAGAACTCGACCTCGAAATCGCCCGAGCTCGTGATGAGCGAGCGATACACCGCTTCTTCGCCGCGCAGCTTTGCGAGCTCCGCGTTGACGACCTTGCCGTCACGAAAGTAGACGCGCGCCTCGCGCTTGCCGTCGGACACGCGCGCGACACCACTTTTACGGCTGACCTCGAAGGTCTGCAGGAGGTTGACGACGCCCATGTCCTCCAGAGAGCCGCTAAATCGCGTGCGCCGGCTCACGGGCACGCTCGTCGCCATCGTGTCGTGCGTGCGCCGCGCGAGCAGGAGGTTCACTCGCGCGATGAGCTCGCGGACGAAGATGGGCTTCGTGAGGTAGTCCTCGACGCCGAGCTCGAGGCCGCGGATCTTGTCCTCGATCGAGCGCTGGCCCGTGAGAAAGACCACGGGAATGCCGGCGTACTCCGGGCGTTCCTTTAGCCTTCGCACGAGCTCGTAGCCGTCGAGGCGCGGCAGCCGCGTGTCGCTCAGGATGAGATCGGGCGTGGAAAGCTCGACCTTGGCGAGCGCGTCACCGCCGTCGCTCGCGGTCGTGACGCTGAAGCCCGCCTTCTTCAGACTGACCTCGAGGACCCGGAGGCTCTGGGGGTCGGGTTCCACCAAGAGGAGCTGCTTCTTCGCCACGTTCCGAAACCCTGATCCGAAGATCTCTCGCGCCGCCTAGCCCTACCACGTCAAGCGTCGCGACGCGGCCGACGACTGTCAAGTCGAGAGCTTGCCACCGCAATCAGCGCAAAAGCGCGCCCGCGCGGGATTTTGCGATCCACACGCTCCACACCGCGCGCTCGCCTCCTCACCCGGGGCGCCCGCGGTCGGCCCCGGAGACGCCTGGGGCGGCGGGGCGGGCGCGGCCGGCGGCGGCGCGTAAGCGGGCGCCGCACCCTGCTGGGGCGGGGGGTAGCCCGGAGGAGCGCCGTAGCCAGGCGGGGGGTAGCCCGGAGGAGCGCCGTAGCCAGGGGGCGGACCATAACCGGGCGGCGGGTAGCCGGGCGGTGGGTAGCCGGGCGGCGGATAGCCCTGCATGCCGAAGCGGCCGCCCGCAGCCATGCCGACGCCGAGCGCGAGACCGCCCGCCGCGCCTGCAGCCGCCGCGCCGCCGCCGTCGCCGCCCTGCGCGAGACCCTGCCCGAGGCCCAGCGCCGCCTCGGCGCCCGCAAACTGCTGGTAGCGCGCCATGTCGAGCTGATTCATGTAGCGCGCCCGGTTCGCGAAATCCTGATCGAGCTGGAACTGCCGTTGCGCGGCCTCGGCCTCGGCTTGCTTGATGCGGCGCTGCGCCGCCTTGGCATCGACGTTGGCCTGCACGATCTGATCCTGCATGCCGTCGATGCGTGCTTGGTCCTCCTCCGAAAGGTTCACGTTGAGCTTCGCGACCTCGAGCACCTGGACGCCGATCGCGGCAAGATCCGGACAGCTTTGCACGATGGCGCGCGCCACGTCGGGACCGCACGTGCCAAGATCGAGCAGGCTGAGCTCGCCGGCCTTCAGCATGCGCGTGAGCGTCGCGCGCAGACCCATGAAAAGCATGTCCTGAATCCAGCGGGGCGAGTCGTTCGGATCGCCACTCGCCTGACCGCGGAACCACACGATGAAGCGCAGGGGGTTGACGACGCGGTACGAGAACGTGCCGAACGCACGCGGGGTCACGCGGATCTCGAGCTCGGGATCGCGCATCGAGCCGATCGTGTCGCCGAAACCCTGGTTGTAGAGCGGGCGCGTCAGCACGAAGAAGATCTCGCTGATGAACACGTTGCCGCCCGTGAACTTGTTGACGAGCGTGTTCAGGAACGGGTAATTCTGCGTCTGCAGCGTGTGCCGCCCGGGGCCGAGCGTCGCCACGGGATTGCCATCGCGAAAGAAGACCGCGCATTCGTCGGCATCGACGGTGAGCTGACTCCAGAAGGAAAACGTCTGGTCCGGATGCTTGAAAACGACCTTGTCTTTGTCCGCGTCCGGGCGCGCGATCATCATGCGCTGGACGCCACCCTTGACGAAATCCACGATACCCATGCGCTCTCCTGCGTTTCGGGTCGAACCGCCCGAGAAGAGCGTAGCAGAACACGCGCTCGACGGGTCCCTCGGTCTCTGGAATAATCATGACCTTGGCCGAGATCGACGTTGACGTGAGCGCGTTGCCTCCTCCGGCGCAGAAGGCGCTCGCTCAAGACGCGCCAGCACCGCTACGCACCATGGCGGCGCGCGGCGTGCTGCCGGGCCTCAAGCCCGGGGATCTCGTGACCGTGGTGGCGGTGCTCGCCCGAACCGGCTCACCCGAGGTTGCGTCCACGGCCCGCGCCACGCTCGCAAAGCTGCCCGGACCGGTGCTCGCGGGCGCGCTCACGCAGGACCTCGCGGCGACGGTGATCGAGGAGCTCGCGGACGCCCAACCCCGCGATCCCGATCTCGTGCTCGCCCTTCTGCGCATGCCGCGCACGACGCGCGAGGCGCTCGAGAAGCTGGCCAGCTCGGCTGACGAGCGCTCGGGCGAGATCATCGCCACCAACGAAGAGCTCATGCTCAAGCACCCGAGCGTGATCGAGAAGCTCTACATGAACCGGGCCGTCCGCATGTTCAACGGCGGACCGGCTCGTCGAGCTCGCCGTGCGCAACAACATCGAGCTCGGCATCCCCGCGTTCAAGGAAGCTGCCGCCGCCATCATGGAGCAGCTCATCCCCGAGCCGGCGGAAGAACCGACCTTCGACGACGTGCACTTCAAGGAGGTGCGCGCCATCGCCGACGAGCTGCCCGACGAGGCCACGGAGGATACGCACGAGGTTGACGACGAGGGCGAGGAGAGGGTCAAAGAGAAGTTCTTGCCGCTACACGTACGCCTCGCCGGCAGCAGCATCAGCGAGAAAATCCGGCTCGCCTCCATGGGCAAGCCCGCCGAGATCCTGCTGCTCGTGCGCGACCCCAACCGGCTCGTGTCGTCGGCCGCGGCGCGCAGCCCGCAGTTGCGCGAGCCCGAGGCCGTGCAAATCACGGCGAGCCGCGCCATGTCGGACGACGTGCTGCGCATCGTCGCCATGAACCGCGACCTCGTCCGAAACTATCAGGTGAAGCTGAACCTCGTGACGAACCCGCGCACACCCCTCACCTTCGCGAGCCGGCTCGTGTCGCACCTTCGCGAGAGCGATCTGCGCTCGCTCAGCCGCAGCAAGAACGTGAGCGGGGCCGTCGCGCAGATGGTCCAGCAGCAGCTCAGTCGCAAGCGCGCCGGCTAACGCGCCGCCCCGCCGCGACCGCAAGCGTTGCGCTACGGGCAGTCGAGCATGGCCGTCGACGCGATGAACGTCGGCAGCTGGTTCTGGTTCGTCGCCATGAGGACGCCGTCGTGCGGCGTGTGGCCGGCGCTCGTCACTGAATCGGCGGCCGTCGTGCCGCTCGTCTCGTTGAACTTCCAGTAGCCCACGAGGCCCGGCTCGTCGCCGGCCAGCGTGACGTTCATGGTGCTCTGGATCTGTTGCTGCGTCCGGGCGACGTTCCAGAGGCGAAACTCCTCGATCGTGCCGTTGAAGTAGCTACCGCGGGGATTTCCGCCGATCGTGAGCTGCGTGCGCGCCGTCTGCAGCATGTTGCCGGACGACATCCTCGTCGAGCTGATCATCGCGTTCACGTAAAGGCGCACGGCGCTGCCGTCGTACGTCATGGCGAAATGCACCCACTGGTCGGGTGATTCCATGAGCCCGCTCGGCTGGTTGTCGTTGTCGAACGAGCCGTTCGTGTACGGATCCATCGTTGCGTTGTTGCCGCCGAAGTCGAGCCCGAAGCCCGCGTTTTGCGTGCTCTGATCGCCGTACTCGAACATCGTGTTGTTCTCGCCGACCCAGCTCGTCGTAAGAACGTACGCCCAGAATTCCACGGTGCGGTTCGAATTGCCGAGCGGTAGATCCGCGCTCTGGCCGAAGTCGACCATGACGCGCGACTTGGCCGGGTCGGAGCCGCCCGCAACGTTCGAGCTTAGCGAGAGCGCATTGCCCTTGCAGTCGGCGGCTCCGCCCCCTCCGCCCGTTCCGGCACCGCCTGCGCCCGCGCCGCCTGCCCCGGCACCACCCGCGCCCGCACCGGCCGCGCCAGCGCCGCCGTTGCCCGCCACGCCGCCGGCGCCGCTCGTGCCAGCGTCACCGCTCGTGCCGGCGTCACCGCTCGTGCCGGCGTCACCGCTCGTGCCGGCGCCGCCGCTCGTGCCGCCGTCACCTGCGAGGCCGCCGACTCCGGCACCTCCTGCGCCGCCTGTCCCCGCCGCACCAGCTCCGCCGCCAAGCCCGGCCGCGCCAGCCGTGCCGCCGCCCTGGCCCCCCACCCCGGCGCCACCGCTCGACCCGCCCGCCATCCCCGCCGTTCCGGCGGTCCCGGCGGTTCCGCCGAGGGTACCCCCCACGCCCGCGCCCGTCGGTGACCCGCTGCCGTCCGACCCGGTGCAGCCTGGCGTGGCGACGCCGAGCCCGGTGATGAAGCACAGCCCTGCCGTTTTCGACCACGATGTCATCGACGTTCGCTCCTCGCCGCCCGCTCGGGCGCCTGATCTCGGTTCAAGTCGCTCCAGCGTGGTCTTGGGAATCACGAACTTGCACCCCCGCGCTCATCCTGACCCTTCCGCGCCGGAAAGCCTCGCCGGCCCGGCGCGGCCTGGCTAGCGCTTTTTGTCTTTGCGCTCTCGCGCCGCGACCCGGGCGGCCCGGACCTCCTCGGCACGCCGGACTTTGTCGGGATCCACGACGAACGGCGATGCCCGCTCCGTGCGCTCGAACTCGGCCTTGTATTTTGCGGCCTCGAACTTGGACTTGAACGGCCCGATGCGAACCCGGTACCACTTGCCGCGGTTGGGCACCTCCGCCGCCAGACTGTAGGCGCGATGACCGCGGCGCCGCAGGTTCTCGACGAGCTTGTCGGCGTCGGCGGGCTCCTTGAAGCTTGCAACCTGGAGCTGGAAGCCACCGTCCATCCCCGGCGGGGCGACCTCCCCGTGATCGGGGACTTTCGCCACATCGGCAGCCAGCGTGGTGAGGCCGTCCTTGGGCTCGGTCGTGACGGGGGTCGCGCCCAGCAGATCGCCGACGGGCAGTGGCACGACCGGAAGTCGGTCGGCGGGCGCGGGCGGCGTCGCCGCGGCCGGCGCGTCCCCCTGCGCGACGAGGCGCCCCCGCTCGTCTCTCACGGCGGCGAGCGCCGTCGTTGGCGACTCGTCGTCACTCAGGATGCGCGGGAAGGACACGTCGCCCGTTGCGAGCCTATCCGCGGGGGTCGGCTCGCTCTTCGCCTCACGCACGAGCTCGGCGAGCGGGTCCCGAGTCGCCGTGGCGGGAGGACCGCTGCGTCGCGCCATGACGACGACCGCCGTCACGATCGCGGCGCCCGCTAGCGACGCAAGCAGCAGCGCCGCCGCACGCGAGGACCCGAGGGGCCGATCCTGTTCCTGGATGTCGTCCAGATTACGGACGTTCACCGACTGCATCCCCTGCTCACTAGGCCCCCGCGTGCGTTCAGGCCCAGTTTTCGATGCCGACACCCGAAAGCTCGATGAGCCGGCGAGCCTTCCAGAGCGTCTCCTCGACCTCTCGCTCCGGATCGCTGTCCGCGACGATGCCGCCACCCGAAAAGTACGTTCCCCGGCCGTCCTCGACCGTGAGCGTGCGGATCGCCATGCCGAGCTCGAGACCGCCGTCCGAGCGGACGAAGCCGACGGCACCCGTGTAAAGACCCCGGCGGACGGGCTCGAGCGCGCGAATGACCTCCATGGCGCGTACCTTGGGCGCCCCGGTGACACTCCCGCTCGGCAGCATGGCCTCGAGCACCTCCCGCCGCCCGATCCCGGGCCGCAGCGAGGCCGCCACGGTCGCCATGCGGTGATGCACGGTCGCGAGCCGCTCGACGTGCGGCGGCTCGCTGAGGCGCACGCTGCCGGGTCGTGCGATGCGGCCGAGATCGTTTCGCTCGATGTCGATCACCATGGCAAGCTCCGCCCGCTCTTTGGGATCGGCATCGAGCGCGCGGGCGACGAGCTCGTCTTGCGCCACATCGTTCGAGCGCGGGCGCGTGCCCTTGATGGGCGTCGTGCGAAGCTCCCCGTTGCCCGTGAGCTCGAGGAAGAGCTCCGGGCTCGCCGCTGCGACGCCGACCGGCTCCCAGTCGAGCGCCACGGCGTTGCGCGTGAGCCCCCCCGGGCAGAGCGCGAAGAGCAGCTCGAGGATCCGGCCGCGCACGCCGAGCTCGAAGCGGCGCGCGAGATTCACTTGGTAGATCTCGCCGCGAGCAATGAGCGCCAGCGCCTCGCGGATGCGCGCAGCATGGAGCGCCCCCGGCTCGGCACGCGTCAGCAAAAGCCCCGCTTCGCCCGGCGACGCCGGCTGCCGGAGGCCACTCTCGAGCCGTTCTCGAAGCTCATAAATGGCCTGAGAATCGTCACCAACTACCTCGACTTGATTGGTTATTTTTACGAGCGCTGCGTACCGCTTCCAGCACGGGCGCGACGCCGTGCTGGGGGGTCGCAGGTCCGGCTCGGGGCTGCGTTCGACCCATCGCTGAGCTTCGTAGGGCAAGTAGCCGATCCAACGGGGGATCTCGCCTCCCGCGCGCGGCGCGATGGGAAGCGACGGCTCGGGGTCGGGCTCTTCGCGCCGGTCAACCGGATCGCAGCCGAGGTACGTGGCGAGGCCGTCTGCGGAGCGAACCAGCGAAAGCCCCGGCCGGCCAGCGAGCGCTCGCCCGAGCAGGAGCGCGTCGGCAGGCAGCGCGAGCGAATCGGCCATGGGTGCCGGCCGTCTAGCACGGTGCGTTGCGGGCGAACGGAGCCCTCAGACGCGAACGACGCCGCCGAGCGTCACCACGGCGTCCGCGAGCGGCGCCCTCGCCTCGGCGCCGGGCCAGACGACGACGCGTTCGAGCGCACCCTGCCCGACGATGCGGGCGTCCGCCCCCACGACGGCGCGCGCGAGCGCGACGCCCGGCGCGACCCGGGCTCGCGGGCCGACGTACGCGGCCCCGCCGCGCGCGTCGAGCCACGCGAGGTTCGCCGCGAGGTAACCCGGTAGCGAATCGCCGGGCGCCGTGAGCTCCGCGCCGGCTTCGAGCGCCATCACCGGCCCGCCCGCACGGGCGAGCGGCAGCGCCACGTCGCCAATCAAGCAGCCCCGCTCGGGCAGCCCCGCGAGCAGGGCGCCACCGATGCCCATGGTGCAGACGTAATCGCCGCCCGCAACCTCCTCGCCGAAGCGCTGGCCGCGCAGGCGCACGACCCGACCCGTTGCACCGACCCCGACCGTCCCCTCTCCCCTCTCGCGCCACGCCACCGCCAGGCAGAGCCCGTCCTCGGGCGTCTGGTCGAGCACCCGCCGCCCGTCGACCCGAGCGAGCACGTCGGCGTTCGTGACGAGCACAGCGCCCGGGCCGAGCACGGCGCGCGCACCGGCGACGCCACCGGCCGTACCGAGGATCTCGCGTTCCTCGACCACGCGCTCGACGCCCGCGACGCCGGCGAGGAGCCGCTCGAGGACGGCAACGAGGTGGTGCGCGTTCACGACCACCGGCAGGAGCCCCTGGGCCGCGAGGCGGTCGAGCACGTGCTCGACGAGCATGCGGTCACCGAGCGGCACCACGGGCTTCGGACGCTCGTCGGTGAGGGGCCGCAGGCGCGTGCCGAAGCCGGCGGCGAGCACCATGACGCTTGCCATCCGCCCCCGAAGCTAGCAGCTCGAAAGCTCCACTCGAAAGCCCCAGCCGAAAAGTTCTCCTATCGGGCGCGGAGGTGCTACCGACGAGCGGCGTGTCTCCGCACCCCGTTCTCCGCTCGCTGCGCACGGTCGTCCTCGGCCTGCTCGGGGCGCTCGCCGGCTTCGGCGTGGCTTCGAGCCCGGGCTGCGGCACCGACGCGCGGGGCGTCGAGGATTGCCGCGACATCGAGCGGGCTCGCTGCAGCGCGGCGGCATCCTGCGGCGTCGTGACGGACGTCGAGGGCTGCCAGCGTTTCTATCGCGACCACTGCCTGCACGGGCTCGCGGTCGCTCCCCCGGCCCCGGATGCCGTCAACCGCTGCATCCAGGCGATCGAGTGGGCGGGGAGCTGCGCGAGCACCGAGGGCAAGGAAGCCGGCATCGCGGACTGCGCCGACGGCGATCTACTCGGAGGCGGCAGCGCGCTCACGGCCTGCGACGTCGTGCTCTACCCGGAGCGGACGGTCGCCTGCGGGTTCCTCACGGCGACCCCGCCTTCGAGCGTCGGCGAAGCGGGCGCCGGCGGCGTCGCGAGCAAATAGGGCCGACGCTCCGACTCGGCGTGCGCCGAAGCGGAGCCCGCGGGCGCTACACGGCGACGGTCTTGCGTCGCTTGTTTTTCATCTCGGGGCTCTCGGCGACGGCCATGCCGACGAGCCGGAGGCCCTCGGCGAAATGCTTGAGCCCCGTGCGCACGAGCTCGGGGTGCTCGACCCCGACGTCGGGGTAGCCGCGCCCGTCGGCGCCGGGCAACGCCTTGCCCCAGTTCGCGAAGAGCCTCCCCCACTCGCTCTTGAGCGCGGCCTCGACGCGAGCCTTACCGTAGTACGGGTACCAGAAAAGGTCGTGGTACGCGACGCTGGCCACGTAGGCCCACGGCGCGAGCCATGTCTTCAGCGACCACTCGACGGGCTTCTTCAGCGGCCCCCAGTAGATGCGATGCTGGTTGCGCGAGGCGAACGTCATTTCCTTGAACGGGCCGTCGAAGTGCCAATTTTCGCTGCCCGCGTCGATGTCACCGACCAGCTCGATGTCGCGCGGGTCACCGATACCGAGGCCCTGCTCGTGAGCGAGCCGCACGAACTTGAGATCGCGCATGGGATCGAAACCCATGAGCTTTGCCGCCACGGCGTCGATCGCCACCTGGTCGGAGGAGGCCAAAAGGACGTTCTTGACGTGCGGCACCATGCAACGCGGCCCGGGGCCATCGCCCGCGAAGGTGCCGTCCATCACGGCGAACAGCCCGCGGTGGATCTTCTTCTGGATCATCAAGAGGTTGACGAGCGTTTCGTGAATGACCGGGTGGGTCCAGTGACGGTGCTCGTTCAGGAGCCCACCGAAGGCGTTTTTCATGGCGCCGGTCGTCGTGGTGAAGATGTGCGTCTTGATGGTCGGCAAGTGGACGATGTTTTCGCCGATGAAGCGCTTCGGGATCTTGAAGCCCTTGGGGTACACCTCGTTGAGACACAAGAACTTCTTCGTCAGGTCCCCGACGGCGTCACGCACGTCGATCCACTCTTCGCCCTCGTAGAGGTGCACGTTGCGGAGCCCGTGGGCCTGAACGACGTTGAGCTGCTTGTTTTCGCGCTCGCCGAGGTGGGCGTCGATCACGACGGTGCGGTTGTGGCACGCATGAATGAGATCGCTCGAGTACCCGTCGCGCTTCATGGCGCCGATCACGCCTTCTAGCTGCCAGGGCGTCGTCGAGGAGCCCGGATAGAAGAAGTGCCAGGAAATGTTGACCTTGAGGGCCGTGTCCGCGCTCTTGTCGACGACGTTCTGGTACCCCGCGAGATTCATCAGGCGGTGGTAATCTTCGAGCACCGTTTCGGGGCGGGTACGGACGATGGCGACGACGGAGCGCGACATGGGCCGCGAAGCTTTGGTCGAACCCGCGATGGCCGCAAGCCCGTTCTCGGCCGCCGTGCCGGGCCATCGAGCCCGCGTCGAGCGCCGGTCGTGCTCCTCGTTCCGCTCCGCCTCAGCGCCCGTTTCGCGGGACACTTCAGGAGCTGTAACGCCCGCGGTGGCTCGTGCTATGGCCCCCGGGCACATGAAAGCCTCGCGTTCTCGAGCCGCTCGCGCCTTCTCGGTCCTCGGGCCGTTGGCGCTCGCCGCCAGCTGCTCGCAGGACAGCATCACGGTGCCGGACATCGTCCACCCGACACTGGTCGAGGTGTCTCCGACGGACTTTCTGGGCAGCGTCGCGTGCATCGATGCGACCGGGGCCATGCGCTCGTACGTGGCGACGTTCTTCGATCTCGGCGTCGAGGACGACGCAACCGACGGCGGAGCCGGAGCGCCGGGTGATGCCGCATCCGGCGCCGGCGGCCAGGGCGGTGACGGCGGTGAGAGCGGTGCCCCGGCCGGGGCGCTCGGGACGGCGCGCGGCACGCCGATCGCGAACACCGGTCCCGCCAGCTGTACGACCGCGATAGGCTACGGCAAGGTGACACCCGGACACCGCTACCGTGCCGAGATCCTCGGCTTCGATCGTGACGGCCTCGAGCTTTCCACCACCGACTCGCCGGTCGCGACACCCGAGGTGATCGACGCCGTCACGCGCAAGCCCGTCGCCGCACGCTGGCGTGCGAGCTGCGGACCCGCCACGTCGCGCGAGGCGGTGATCCGACAGCTTGGCAACTGCAGCCCGCTCACGGGCAGCGATCCCGACGCGCTGGGCGAGGTCTTCGTATCGCTCGACGCGGCGCGCGGCTCGCTCGCCTGCGGCTCGAGACCGGGTGAAATCGAGCACTACGAGGTGACGGGGCCGAGCGGCACCGTGAGCGCCGCGTGCGACGACGAAGTCCGCTTCATGGGCGTCACGCCCGGGCGCACGCTCGTGCTCGCCGTGGCCGCCTTCGAGGCGGGCAACAGCACCCCGGCCTGGGGCACGACCTGCCTCGCGGAGCCCCCGCCGGGCGTGCCCATCATGGCAAGCTGCCAGTCGCTCACCGACCGCGGCGCGCTCGAGGTCGACCCCGCCGCGGCGAGCGCGGCGCTCGGGGTCTCCTGCACCGAGCTCGGCGCGCTCGACCTTTCGCTCGAGGGCGGCCCGACCCAAAGCGTCCGACCCGGGAGCTGTGGAGCGCTCGTCGCATTCGGGGGCCTCGAGCGGGGCGAACAGAACGTGCTGGCAAAGCCCTTCCCCGCTCCGACATCCGGCGCCACGACGGCGCGCTGCAGCGGGAGCGTCATCCCGGGACAACGGGTGCTCGCGAGCTGTCGAGCGGAGCCCTGATGCCGCGGCGTTACGACGACGCACCCTCCATGGGCCTGCCCCGCCCCGGGCCCGGGCTCCGGCTCGTGCTCATCACGCTGCTCGCCGTGTGGCTCGTGTTCGCGGTGGGGATCAACTGGGGAGGTGCCCCGGACACGCTGTTCCTCCTTCTGTGCGGCGACACGGAGCGCATCCTGCACGGAGAGATCTGGCGCCTGTTCACGGCGCCGTTTCTGCACGCGCCGTCGCACGACGTCGGCCACATCCTCACGTCACTCATGGGCCTCTATTTTCTCGGGCCTTCGCTCGAGAGCCATTGGGGCAAGGGACGCTTCCTGCGTTTCCTCATGGGCTCGGCCCTCATCGCGTACGGCGTGCAGATGCTCGTCGAGCTCCTGGTACCAGCCTCGCTCGCGGCGCGGCTCGTGCCCGGCGTGTGGTTCGGCGCCGTGCCCGTGGTTTCTGCGGTTTCCGTCGCCTGGGCGCTCTCTTTCAAGGGCCGCACCATCAATCTGATGTTCGTCCTGCCCGTGAGCTCGCGCGGCCTGATCATTTTCGTCGCCCTGCTCAACGTCATGTACCTCATCGCGGACGCGAGCGGCCCGCATGGGCTCGTCGCGCCCTTCGGCGGCATGCTCGCGGGCTGGCTGCTCGGCAGCGGCAGTCCCACGCCGTTGCGACGCGCCTGGCTCAAGCTTCGGCTCGCGCAGCTCGACGCCGAGGCGCGCCGCGAGGCCGGCGTGCGTAAGAAGCGCATCGAGAGCTCGGGCCTTCAAGTGCTCGAAGGCGGCGGCAAGAAGAAGCGGGACTCCGATCCGGACAGCGGGCGCCGCGGTCCGAACGGTGGCTGGCTGAACTGATGGCGCGCCTCCGCCGGCCGTGCCGCACGCCGCGACGTAAGCTGACAATATAATGACTCCTATTCTATCTTATTGACACGAGGGGTCCCGGCCCCGCAGGCCCGGGGCGTCCGCCCACGGGACGCTGCGCGGCCGTCGGGAGCCTTGCGGCCGCGACGGAATGCGAGGGGGCAGAATCGCGCTCGGCAAAGTGCTAGGACCGGGCCGCTCGTGACCGCGCTGCCACGACTCCGCCACCTACTCGGCATCGAGGGCCTCACTCGTGAGACGGCGCTAATGCTGCTCGACAAGGCGGACGAGTTTCACGCGCTCGGCCGCCTCCCGACCCGCAAGGGGCAGGCGCTCGCCGGCAAGACCGTCGTCAATCTCTTCTTCGAAGCATCGACGAGGACGCGCGCGAGCTTCGAGCTCGCGGGCAAGCGACTGAGCGCGGACGTCTTGAACATCGGGGGGTCCTCGTCGAGCACCAGCAAGGGCGAGACGTTGCGAGATACCGTCGCGACGGTCGACGCGATGCATGCCGATGCCATCGTCATCCGCCATCCGGCCTCCGGAGCGCCCGCCTACGTCGCGAGCCGCTCCCGCGCGCCCGTGATCAACGCCGGAGACGGCATGCACGAGCACCCGACGCAGGCCCTGCTGGACGCGCTCACGATCCGGCGCCGCCTCGGGCGAGACCTCGACGGCGTCGTCGTCGCCATCTGCGGCGACGTGCTGCACAGCCGCGTGGCACGCTCCAACACGCTCCTTTTGCGGCTGCTCGGCGCCGAGGTGCGCCTCGCCGGGCCGCGCACGCTCCTGCCGCACGATCCGGCGGGGCTCGGCGCCAAGTGCTTCGATCGCCTCGAGCCCGCGCTCGAGGGTGCCGACGTCGTGATGATGCTCCGCATCCAGCGCGAGCGGCTCGGCGCCGCCCTCATCCCGTCGCTGCGCGAGTACTCGCGCGTGTTCGGATTGAGTCGCGAGCGCCTCGGCCTCGCGAACCCGTCGGCCATCGTGATGCACCCGGGTCCGCTCAATCGCGGCGTCGAGGTCGCCGACGACGTCGCCGACGGCGCGGAAAGCGCGATCCTCGACCAGGTCGAGGCGGGTGTCGCCGTGCGCATGGCCGTGCTGCTCGCCTGCGTCGCGACGGCATGAGGAGTCCCGGCGCCGCCGCTCACTGAGTCGGCGCCGGGCGACCGAGCCGACCGCGTCCGCGACCGAAGTGCTTCGCGGGCGGCGTCGTCGCGGCGGAGGCCGGCGCCGTTGCAGCGGTGCCCGGCGCCGCGACCGCGGCGGGGCTCGGGGCGGGCGCCGACGATGGCGTGGACGGCTCGGCACCCGGAGCGGCGACCAGCCCCTCGCGCGCGCTCGCGGGCGCGGGGGGCGCGACGCTGCCGGCCGGCACGGGCGGCACCGCCGGCGCAGCCGCGGCGGGCGTCGGCGCCGGGCGCTCCGCGGTGGCGCCGCGCGACTGCGCGCTCGTGTCGGCGAGGATCGGCGGCGCGGGCACGTTCGACGCGCTGGGCGCCAGCGCGACGCTTGCCGCACGCGCCTTGCCCGCGCCGTCTGCGGCGCCAGCGTCCGAAGCGTTGCCCGAGCTTCCCGCATCCACCATAGCCCACACCGTGATCCCGATACCCAGCGCGAGCGAGACCCCACCCACCGCGATGATCGGCAAGAGTGCACGCCGGCGTGCCGTGGGCGCACGTGTCATCACGGCGGGGGGCGCACCCGCGACCACGGCGGGCGGTGGACCGGAGGTCGCTGCAAGCGGTACGCCGGGGCCGGCCACGGGGGGCGCGCTGGCGGGCCCGGCGGGGGGCGCACCCGAAGGCGAAAGGCCGGGTCCGGGCGCCACCGCGGGCGGATGTTGCACGAGCGGCTCGGTGCGACCCCTACCAGCCGCCCGAGCGGACATCGGCGCCGTGTCGGCGGCGCCCGCCGGGCCCGCGCCCATGCCGGCTGCGAGAACCGTTTGCGGCGCAGCACCGCCCGGTGGCGGCGCCTGCGCACCCGCGCCCCCGTAGGCGGCGAGCGGCACGGTACCGCCGCGCTGGGACGGCGCCGGCTCGCGCGCGCCGAGCGGCTGCGTGCGCCCCGAGGGAGCCGGACCATCGGCTCGTGTTGCCTCGTCGCGCGACGCGAGGCGGCTCGTGGCGAATGGCGGCTCCGCACCCGCGCGGAGCGCCCGCACGTCGCCGAGCATGGTGCGGCTGTCCGGGTAGCGCGCTTCACGAGAAAACGCGAGCGCGAGGTTGACCACCGCGCACGCGCCGGGCCGCGTGTCGGGCGCCACGGACGCGAGGGGCGGGGCCGGGCGAGACGCCATCGCCATGAGCAGCTCGGCCTCGCTCTCCGCCTCGTGCACGCGCCGACCCGAGAGCACGCGGAACATCGTCGCTCCGAGCGCGAACACGTCCACTCGGCCGTCGATCTCGGCGCGGCGGCCGAGTGCTTGCTCGGGCGCCATGTACGCGAGCGTGCCGAGGGCGACGCCCGTGCGCGTCCGGCGCTCCCCGGGCACGCCGTCGAGCACGCGCGCCAGACCGAAGTCGAGGATCTTCACACGCCCGTCGGGCGTCACGAACAGATTGTCGGGCTTGAGGTCGCGGTGCACGACGCCCTTGTCGTGGGCGGCGACGAGCACGCCGAGGATCTGCTCGGCATGGTCGAGCACCTCGTCGAGCGGCAGGCAACCGTGGCGCTGAACGCGGGCGCGGAGCGTCTCTCCTTCGAGAAGCTCCATCACGAGGTAGCCGTCGTCGCCCGCGGCTTCGGGGGGCAGGGTCTGCACGACGCCCGGATGGTCGATGGTGGCAGCGACGGTGCCCTCTTGCACGAAGCGCTCGCGCACCTCGCGGCGGGCGGCCATTTCGGGGTGCAAGAGCTTGATGGCAACCCGCTGGCCCGAGGGATCCTGAGCCTCGTAGACGGCGGCCATGCCCCCGATCCCGAGCACGCGGAGCAGGCGGTACCTGCCGCCAATCACCCGACCGATGCGGGCTGCCGCAACCTCCGCGTCCGAATCCACGCCGGCTACCTTTACCCTAGCGAGGCTACGCCCTCTACTCGCTTATGCTTCCCCGAGATCGATCTGCGTGACATCGGGAGAGTCCACCCCGAGGAACCGGCTCGACACCTCGCGAAAGCTCGCCGGTCGGTCGGTGACGAGGATCTCGAGGCGGGGGCTCGTGGCACCAGGCGGCGCGCGGTCGATGCGCCCCTCGTCGAAATAACGGACGAGGTCGTCCGCCGTGGCCCGCGCGCTGTCGACGACCACGATCTCCGTGCCCGCGAGCTCGGAGGCCACCTCGGCAATGAGCGGCGCCAGGAGAGGATAGTGCGTGCAACCGAGCACGAGCACGCGTGCGCCGCCTCGGATCAACGGCTCGACGTAGCGCGTCACGGCGAGGCGCGGCACATCGCCCTCGAGCCAGCCCTCCTCGACGAGCGGCACGAGCAGCGGCGCCGCGAGCGCCAGCACCTCGACTCGCGTGCTTTCGCGGGCGATCGCACGCGGGTACGCCCCCGACGCAACGGTGCCCGCCGTGCCGAGCACGCCGATCTTCGGCGGCGGGCCCTCGCGCTTGGGCAGCGCCGCGAGCGCTCGCACGGCGGCACGCGCACCCGGCTCGACGACGCCGAGCACGGGCAGATCGAGCTCGGCGCGCAGCATCTCGAGCGCGACGGCGCTCACGGTATTGCACGCGACGACCATCGCCTTCACACCGCGCGCCGTGAGCACCTTCGCGCAGCTCCGCGCGTAGCGCAACACGGTCTCGGGCGAGCGCGTCCCGTAGGGCACGCGCGCGGTGTCGCCGAGGTAAAGAATGCTCTCGCTCGGCAGCGCCTGGGTGAGCGCCCGCGCCACCGTGAGACCCCCGAGCCCCGAGTCGAATACCCCGAGCGGCGAGGGTGCGGACGAGGTCACACCTCCTCGATCCGGATCAGGCGCGGGGCGCGCCTCAAGAACGGCTTTTCCGCAAGCTCACCGAGCGCGCGCAGGAGCGCGCCCTCCTCCGTGACGTGCGTGATGAGGCACACCGGCACGCCGTGCTCACCGCCCGCGGCGCGCCCTTCCTGCACCATTTGCTCGATGCTCACGTTCTCGCCGCCGAGCGCCGAGGCGATGCTGCCGACGACGCCCGGGTGATCCGCGACGTCGAAGCGCAGGTAGTAACGCGTCTCGACCTTGCCCTGCGGCAGGAGCGGACGGGCCTTGAGCTGAATGCCGCGCGTCATCAGGCCGGGCTCGCCGCCCATGCGCGCCCTCGCGACGTCAACGAGATCCGCGACGACGCTCACGGCGGTCGGCATGTCGCCCGCGCCGCGCCCCACGAGCAGGCACGGCCCGAGCGCGCGCCCCATGACGAACATACCGTTGAGAACTCCGTCGACGTTCGCGAGCACGCTGTTCTTGCGCACGAGCGCCGGGTGCACGCGAAGCTCCACGAACTCGCCGCGATCGTGGCCGATGCCGAGGTGCTTCAGCGTGAAGCCGAAGCGCTCCGCGAAGCGGAAGTCGACCTCATCGAGCTCGCGGATGCCCTCGACGAGCATGTCCTTGGCGTTCACCTTCGCACCGAAAGCGAGCATCGCCATCACGATGAGCTTCTGGGCCGCGTCGTGGCCGTCGACGTCGAGCGAGGGCTCGGCCTCGGCATAGCCGAGGCGCTGGGCCTCGGCGAGCGCCTCGGCGAAGGAGAGCCCCGCCTCGCGCATGCGCGTGAGAATGTAGTTCGACGTGCCGTTGAGGATAGCGTGCACGCTCGACACCGAGTCGCTCGCGAGCGCCTCGCGCAGCGTGCGGATGATGGGGATACCGCCGCCCACCGACGCCTCGAACGCGAAGTTGACGCGCCGCGAGATCGCCTCGGCCACGAGCTCCGGGCCGTGGTGGGCGATCAGGAGCTTGTTCGCGCTCACGACCGCCTGCCCTGCCGCGAGCGCGCGCGAAAGGTAGCGCTTGGCGGGCTCCTCGCCGCCCATCACCTCGACGACGACGTTGACGTTCGGGTCCGCGAAGATGATCTCGGGGTTGACCGTGAGCCACTCGCTCTTGCACTCGCTCACGCGCGGCTTGTCGATGTCGCGCACGAGCACGTGCGTCACGTCGATGCTCGCGCCGATGCGTGATGCGAGGAAGCTCGAGTTCTCACGCAGCAGGCGCAGCACGCCGCCGCCAACCGTGCCGCAACCGAGCAGGGCAACGCGGACGCTGGATTTCTTGGTTCCGTTCATGGGCGCGGGGACCCCGGAAGGTAGTGGCTCGCGTGCCGGGGTCAAGGCTCCGCGCGGCCGGGCGGGGCTGGCGCGTGGCCGCCCGGCTGCCCGACGCGACCGAAACCGACCTCCTCGAGCCATTCGAGCCGCGGGCGAACGCGCGCGAACGGGCTCCGCTTGGGCGCCGGCGCCATTTCGACGGCCCAGGCCCGGATGCGCGGGCGTCCGGAGTTGCCGGCGACCAGGGTGGGCATGCCCGTGAGCGGGTCGCTCTCGACGACGAAGAAGGAATGGTAGTGGAGCTTGTCGTCGTCCCGGAGCCCGAGGATCACGACGACGTCACCCTCCCGGTACTCGTCCCGGTGCTCGAACAGCGTGGCGAAGAAGCGGTCCCGCCTCGCGAGGGGCACACGCTCCTCCGGTGGAACGCGGCGGAGCTCGAAGAGGTCGCTGCGGCGCTCGGCGAGCGCGAGAAACTGCTCGACGTTGCGGCGGTTCTCCATGCCGAGCGAGTCGAAGTTGACGCGACCCGGCCGCCGCTCGCGCGTGGAGCCGTGCGGCGCATACCACGACCCGCCCAGCCGCTCGAGCGTGTCGAAGACGAAATCGACGCAGACCTGGGGCACGCGCGGACGCCCCTCGCGGTCGAAGACGCGGTAGGTATCGCCGTTGAACTCGTACCGAGCGCGCCCCTCGGCGTACGCCTGGCGCCACTCCTGGCGGAGCTTGCCGTCCTGCTGGCCGAGCTCGGTACGCGGCTCGTCGAAGGGCAACGCTTCTTCGACCTCGCCTTCGATCACGCCAACGAGCGCGTCGTGCACGCGACGCTGTCGCAGCGCCCTCGCCCGAGCCGCAAGCACGTCGCCACGACCGGAGCCCGGAAGCTCGCAACCGAGCGACAGCGACGCACCGTGGCGGGCGATCAGCGTCGGGACCAGACGCGAGCCGTAGCGAGCCTTTGCCAGCACCTGGTCGTCGCTCGCGCGCTCGAGCAGAAGCTCGTCGAATCCGAGCTCGTCGCGCAGCGATTCGAGCTCGAGGTGCCGCGCGGGTCCGGGCTCGGTGCCCAAGGCCCAGACGCGGTCGAAGAGCACCATGCGCGCCGGCTCGCCCGCGTGTGCCCCGTCGGCGATCAGGTACTGTCCGTCCTCGCCGAGCCGTGCCCGCGTGCGAGTCCGGCCGCTCTGGACGACGATCTCGGCGTCTCGAAACAGGTCGTCGAGGCTCAAGCCCTCGGCAAGCGCCGTCCCGAGTTGGGGCGTCGTCGCGTAGACGTAGCCGTCGGTGAGGAGCACGTCGCGCAAGAAGCGCGGGAAATGGCGGTAGCGCGCGAGCAGGCGGGCAACCACCCGACCGGGGACCTCGCTTTGCTCGAGCTCCCGGCGCAGGCCCTGGCGCACCGGATCGTCCGAGCGAAAGCGGAGCGGCTCGGGAAACCAGACGGGCGTCGCCTTCACCTCGGCAAGCAGGCGCGCTCGCTCGACGGGCGCGGGCTCGAGCTCGACGGGCGCGGCAGTGCGACGAAACGCCTCGATGCGCTTCCGGCACGCCCGCTCCTCGTCGGCCTCGGCGTTCGCGGACGCTTCCGGCGACGGCGCAGCCGCCTGATCGGTCGTCTGCACGACGCGCCCCGGAGGCCACGGCACGCTCGCGCGCTTGCCATCGGAGTGCATCGCCAGGAGGAGCACGCAAAGGCCGACCGGGCGCACGTCATGACACTCTTTCTCCTCTGCTTCCGCCGGGCAAGGCGAGCCGGACAGCGAGGGGCCATCATCGGGCGTGGGAAGACGGCGCTTTTGTCTTGAGAATCGGGCCTTTCTTCCGATAAGGATGGGCGTCCGTTCGGCGCCCATGAAAGTCAAGAATAGCCTCGTCAGGCTCGGGAGCGGCGGCAAGCGCGTGGCGGCCGACCACGCGCTCAGGCGCGTACGCGGCGCCACCGAACGGTCGCGCGCAACGACCCTTTCGATCGACATCGGCGGCACGGGCATCAAGATGATCCTGCTCGACGCGGACGGTCGCCCGCTGACCGAGCGCGTGCGCATGCTCACTCCCAAGCCCGCGAGGCCGCAGGCCGTGCTGGATGTCATCCGGCGCATGATCGGCGGCATGCCGCGCTTCGACCGCGTCTCGGTCGGCTTTCCGGGCGTCGTCGATCACGGCATCGTCCGCACGGCAGTGAACCTCGGTGGCGACATCTGGCGCGATCACCCGCTGGAGCACGACCTCGAACGGCTCTGCCGTTGCCCCGTGCGGGTGATCAACGACGCGGACCTACAGGGCTACGGTGTCGTGGAAGGCCGCGGCGTCGAGCTCGTGCTCACGCTCGGCACGGGCCTCGGATCCGCGCTCTTCGTCGACGGCCGCCTCGTGCCGAACCTGGAGCTCGGCCATCACCCCTTCAAGAAGGGGAAAACCTACGAGGAACGCGTCTCCGACGCCGAGCTCAAACGCCTTGGCAAGAAGGAGTGGAGCAAGCGCGTGCTCGACGCGCTCGAAACCCTGCTGCCGATCTTCAATCCGCGCATCTTGCACCTGGGCGGCGGCAACGCGCAGCTCCTCAAGGGCAAGGTTCCGAGCGTGGTCCGAACGTTCGGCAACGTCGACGGCATGACCGGCGGCATCAAGCTCTGGTCGGACGTTCTGAGCGCGCGAGCCCGAGCTCGACGAACCGAAGAAGATCAGCGGGCAGAGCGCCGCTCCGTCGGCAGCGTCAATTCGTCGAGGGCTGGGCCTGCTGCTTGGCGATCTCGTCGAGGTACGCCTGCGAGGGCGCGGGCATCCGCTCGAGCGCCGAAGCCAGCACCTCGTCGAGCTTGTGCACGAACACGAACTCGAGCTCGTCGCGCACTTCCCTCGGCACTTCCTCGAGGTCGGCCTTGTTGCGCTCGGGTAGGAGCACGCGCTTGATGCCCGCGCGGTGCGCCGCGAGCGTCTTCTCCTTGACGCCACCAATGGGAAGCACGCGACCGCGAAGCGAGATTTCGCCCGTCATCGCGACGTCGTGCCGCACGCGGATGCCCGTGAGTAGCGAGACGATCGCGGTGAACATCGTGATGCCGGCGCTCGGCCCGTCCTTCGGCATGGCGCCCGCGGGGATGTGGATGTGGATGTCGCTCTTCTCCAGGAAGTCCTTGGAGACGCCGTACTTCTCGGCGTTCGTGCGCACGTAGCTCAGGGCCGCGTGGGCGCTCTCCTTCATGACGTCGCCGAGCTGCCCCGTGAGCTGCATCTTGCCCGTGCCGAACATGCGCGTGACCTCGATGAAGAGGATCTCGCCGCCGACGCTGGTCCAAGCGAGGCCTGTCGCAACGCCGGTCTCCTCCGTGCGCTCCGCGACCTCGCTCGTGTACTTGATGGGGCCGAGGAAGGCGTGAAGGTCCTCCTCGCTCTTGATGACGCGCGCGTCGGTGTCTCCCTCGGCGACCTTGACGGCGACGCCGCGGATGACACTTGCGATGGTGCGCTCGAGCGAGCGAACGCCGGCTTCGCGCGTGTAGTGCTCGATCAGCTCCTCCACCGCCTCGTCGGTGATCGTGAGCTGCTCCGACTTGAGCCCGTGCTCCTCGAGCTGCTTCGGGATCAGGTGCTGGCGCGCGATGGCGAGCTTCTCCCGCCGCGTGTACCCGGGGATCTCGAGGATCTCCATGCGGTCGCGTAGGGGCGGCGGGATCGGATCGGCGATGTTGGCCGTCGCCACGAACATCACGTTCGACAGATCGTACGGAATCTCCAGGTAATGATCGGCGAACGAGTTGTTCTGCTCGGGGTCGAGCACCTCGAGCAGCGCGGCGCTCGGGTCACCGCGGAAGTCGTGTCCGATCTTGTCGACCTCGTCCATCATGAAGACGGGGTTGATCGTGCTCGCCTTCTTCATGCCCTGGATGATCTGACCGGGCAGCGCGCCGACGTAAGTGCGTCGGTGGCCGCGGATGGCGGCCTCGTCATGCACGCCACCGAGCGAGATGCGCACGAACTTTCGGCCGAGCGACCGCGCGATGCTGCGACCGAGCGACGTCTTACCGACACCAGGCGGGCCGATGAGACAGAGGATCGGACCCTTCTTGTCCTTCTTTAGCTTGCGGACGGCGAGGTACTCGACGATGCGCTTCTTGACCTTGTCGAGGCCGTAGTGGTCCTCGTCGAGGACGCGCCGCACCTCGGCAATCTCCATGTTGTCTTCCGTGGCGTTCGACCAGGGAAGATCGAGGATCCAGTCGAGGTAGGTGCGCACGACCGTGTACTCGGCGCTGCCCACCTGCATCGAACGCAAGCGCTTGAGCTGCTTCTTGGCGACGCTGTCGGCCTCGCTCGGCAGGTTCGCCTTGGCGATGCGCTCCTCGAGACCGTCGAGGTCGCCCTGATCGCCGTCGTCCTCCCCGAGCTCCTCCTTGATGGCCTTGAGCTGCTGGCGCAGGACGTACTCGCGCTGGTTCTTGCCCATCTCCTCCTTGATCTGGGAGTTGATGCGCTCGCGCATCTTCAGGATCTCGAGCTGGCGCGTGAGCAGCTTCAGCACCTTCCGGATGCGCTCCTTGACCTCCACCGTCTCGATGAGCTGAGCCTTTTCCTCGACGGGCGCGTCGAGATTGGCGGCCACGAGGTCGGCGAGCGCGCCGGGAGCCTGGATCGAGTCGATCAGCGACCCGGCCTCGCGCGGCAGCTCCGGCATGAGCTGGATCACCTGCTTTGCGACGTCCCGCAGGCTCATCGCGAGCGCTTCGGCCTCGACGTCCTCGGTGCCGGCGGCCTCGACGCGGGCGATGCGGGCCCGCATGTACGGGCTCGTGGCCGTGAGCTGGTCGAGGCGGATGCGCGTCAGTCCCTGGAGGATCAGCGAGTAGTTGCCGGAGCTGTGCTTGAGCGCCTTGAGCACGCGAGCGGCGCAGCCGACCGGGTAGAGGTCATCGCCGGTGGGATCGTCAGTCGAAGGATCGCGCTGCGCGAAGATCGCGATGACGGGGCTCTGGAGGTTGTGCACGTCCTCGACGAGGGCGACCGACTTCTCTCGTCCCACGTCGAACGGGGCGACGGCACCGGGGAAGAGCACCGCGTTGCGAATGGGCAAGACGGGGAGCTCGTCACCGAACTTCAGCTCGTCCTCACTCGGCGGCGGACCGGAGGTGGGCAACGGGGGCGGCGCTGGCTTCTTCTTTTCGCTCATGGCCTAGAATCGCAACGTAATCAGCCCCGACGACAAAGCCAGCCCCCTCCGTTCCGATTTGCTCCCACGCTCCCCCGGGGCTGCTTTGCCGAGGGCTCGCGCCCTCGGGCGACCTAGCCTCGCGGCCGGGTCCCGAGCGGGCTGGCGCATCGGGGGCTCGGTGAGCCGCTTGGTGGCTTCGGCGGGTTGACCCGCCCTCTGTTAGTCTGCCGTTGCCCGCCTGCGACCTGGCCATGCGCGCGATCTTCTTCGGCACACCGGCGATCGCCGTCCCCTCCCTCGCCGCTCTCACGAAAGTGGCGGAGGTCGTGGGAGTCGTGACCCAGCCCGATCGGCCTGCAGGCCGGGGACTCGAGCTGCGCCCTCCGGCCGTCAAGCTCGAAGCGGCCGAGCGCGGGCTCGAGGTGTTTCAGCCGCCCAAAGTGCGCGACGGCGCGCTTCGCGCCTGGCTCGACGCCAGACATCCGGACGTGCTGCTCGTGCTCGCGTACGGCCGCATCCTGCCGCCCGACGTGCTCGGCGTCGCGCCCGCGGGGGCGCTCAACCTGCACGCGTCGCTCCTGCCGCGTTACCGGGGTGCGGCGCCCATCCAGTGGGCCATTTTACACGGCGAGACCGAGACGGGGATCTCGCTCATGCAGATGGACGAGGGACTCGACACGGGCGCCGTGCTCAGCCGCCACACCATCGCGATTGGCGCCGACGAAACCGGGGGTGAGCTCGCCGTGCGCCTCGGGGAGCTTGCGGCCACGGTCGTCGATCGTGACCTCGCTCGCGCCGTCAGGGGCGAGCTCCGCCCCGAACCGCAAGACGCGTCGCTCGCCACGCTCGCGCCGCCGCTCGAGCGCGAGCACGGGCGCGTCGACTTTTCGGCGTCGGCGTCGAGCATCACGAACCAGGTGCGAGCGCTCGCGCCGCGCCCGAGTGCGTTCACGACGATCGGGCCGAAGACGCTGCGCCTCGGCGCCGTTCGCGCGAGCGAAGCCGACCGGCCGGGCCCGCCGGGTACCGTGCAGGTGGAAGGCGGCTCGCCCTGGGTGTTGACCGGAAGCGGCTCGATCGAGATCGTGAGGGCCACAGCCGAGGGACGGCGCGAGGTGAGCGGACGCGACCTCGTCAACGGCCGCGTGCTCCGCCCCGGCGAGCGGCTCGGTGCGCCACAGATCTGACCCCAACTCGGGCCGCAGGGTGCTAGCCTCGGGCCCGTGGCGCTCGCCGAGGGCTTGATCGCTGAAATCACGGAGGAATTCCCCGCATTCCGACTCGTGCCCAAGCGTGGCGACCCACTCTCGGTCGCCATCGATTGGTTGTTGCGCGTCCTCACGCTCGGGGCACAGCGCGAGTACCTCACCCGCTACCACACCGTGCTCGGCTACACGCTCTACACGCCGTTCGCCTGGGACGACACACCCGACATCGACCGCGCGATCGTGCTCCACCACGAGCGCGTCCACCTCCGCCAGCGCCGACGCTACGGCCTTGCCTTGATGGCATTCGTCTACCTCGTCCCGTTCTTCCCCATCGGGCTCGCGTACGGTCGCGCGCGGCTCGAGTGGGAAGCCTATCGCGAGACGCTGCGCGCGACGGCACACCTGCGCGGGCTCGAGAGCGCGCGCTCGCCGTCGCTTCGCAAGACCATCGTCGAACGCTTCACGGGCGGCGCCTACGGCTGGATGTGGCCGTTCGAAGGGACGATCGCGCGTTGGTACGACGCCGTGCTTCGCGAGATCGAGATCGAAGCGGGGGTACGGTCGTGAGCGAGGTCGTCGGCATCGACCTCGGGACGACCAACACCGTCGTCGCGGCCGTTCGGGACGGCGAAGCTCAGCCACTGCCGGACGAGCGGGAAAACACGCTGATTCCCTCGGTGGTGTCCTTCCACCCGAACGGCAGCGTGCTCGTCGGACGCACGGCCAAGGATCGCCGCATCATCGACCCCGGGAGCACGATCTACTCGGTCAAGCGGCTCATCGGACGCAGCTGGGACACCGAGGAGGTCCGGCGCGCGCGTTCGCGCTTGCCCTTCGAGATGCGCGAGGGCCCCGGCCAGTCCACGCTCGTGTTCGCGCGCGGCGAAACCTACACGCTGCCCGAGATCAGCGCGTTCGTGCTGCGTAAGGCGAAGACCGTGGCCGAGGCCGCGCTCGGAGTGCCCGTCGAGCAGGCCGTCATCACCGTGCCGGCAAATTTCAACGACCTGCAACGTGCCGCCACGAAGGTGGCCGGACGCGTCGCGGGACTCGAGGTGCTGCGCATCCTCAACGAGCCCACGGCCGCCGCGCTTGCGTACGGCTACGGCAAGGACAGCGCCGAGCGCATCGCCGTCTACGATTTCGGCGGCGGCACGTTCGACGTGACCTTGCTCGATCTGTCGAACAACGTTTTCGAGGTGCTCGCGACGGCCGGCAACACGTTCCTCGGCGGCGACGACATCGACGTCGCGATCGCCGAGCGCATGGCGGAGCTCTTCCTCCGCAAGCACCGCTACGACGTGCGCACCGACCCGGTGCTGTTCGACCGCTTCCGGATTGCCGCCGAGGATCTGAAGCAGCGCCTGTTCGACGGACGACTCCGCGAGCGTCTCGATGGAGGACGTCGTGCACGGTCCCGACGGGCGCTCGATCGATTTCAACTTCGAGATGACGCGGGGCGAGCTCGAGATCACGATCGCGCCGATCGTCGATCAGACGTTCGACGTTTGCCGCGAGGCGCTCGGCGTGGCGCGGCTCTCCGTGACCGACCTCGATCAGGTGCTGCTGGTCGGCGGGTCGACACGAATTCCCCTCGTTCGCCGGCGCGTGGAGGAATTCTTCCGCCGCGAAGGAAACCACCACGTCAGCCCCGACGAGGTCGTCGCGGTGGGCGCCGCGATTCAGGCGAGCGCGCTTTCGGGAACGGAGCGGCGACGCGCCCCGGTGCCCGCGCCGCCGGTGCCTGCACGCCTTGCGAACACGCAGCGCGGCGTCGCGCGCACGACGCGACCGAGCGGCGACGCGAGCGGCGGCCCCGCCGAACCCGGGCGCGTCAGGCTGAGCAGCATGGTGGCCGAGGGCGAGGTCGCACCCGAGACCAAGCCGTTCGAGCCACGCCGCGGCATGGTGACGCGACCGGGCGTTGCGCAGCCGCCCGCGGCGCTCACGCCCGAGACCCCGACGCACCGTGAAGGGTCGACGCTGCTCGGCCTCGGCGCCCGCGCGCGGACGAAGACCGGCAGCGGCCTCGGCGACGCGGCCCGCACGGCAGCGCTCGCGCCACCGCTGTCTCCACCGGACACCCCTGGGCGCGCAGCGCCACGGCTACCGCCCCTACCTCTACCTCCGCCCCCTCCGCCGCCCCCACCCCCTCCGCCGGCCTCGACGAGCGTCCACGACATCGAGCTACTCGAGCCCGCCGAGCTCGAGGATCTCGACGAAGCGTCCTTGCCGCTTCCCGAGGTGCCCGACGACGCTCCCACGCGGGTCGGCCCCGCACCGCCCATGCCGCCGCCCGCGGACGCCGGTCCCCCGCTGCCCTCGGTGCCCGCTCCCGCGGCGGCGGCCGCAGCGCTCACCGCTCCGCTCCCAGCGCCCGCCCCCATGCCGCTCGCGGCTCCACCTCCCGTGCTCATCGACGTGACGCCGCTCACGCTCTCCGTCGAGACCATCGGCGGTTACTCCGACTCGTTGATCGCTCGCAACACGCCCGTGCCCTGCAGCAAGCGACGAAACTTCGTCACGGCATCCGACAACCAGACGATTGTACGAGTGCGCATCGGTCAGGGCGAGTCGAGTCGGTTCGCTGAAAACACGTTGCTCGGAGAGCTCGAGCTCACGGGTCTGCGCGCAGGCTCGCGCGGCACGGTGGAGGTCGCGGTGACTTTCGCGCTCGACACGGACGGTCTGCTCGAGGTGAGCGCACGCGACGTGCAGACCGGGCGAGAGACGTTGGCGAAGGTCCACATGGTCGCCATTCCCGAGCCCGAACACGTCGCCGGCCTCGCAGCGCGTCACGCCGCCCAGCGCACCGGTTGAGCGGTGCTCGTTTTTACATGAGCGAAGCAAACGATGCGGGCGACGACGGCGCTGGTCCGGGCTCGAGCCGGCCGCCCATCGAGCCGTCACCCGACGCCGGCTTCGATCCTCTCGAGCCCGCCGAGGACGCGGCGTCGCTCGAATCTCGCGCACCTGATGGCGTGGGACGGCGTGCTCGACGACGCGAGCTACTACGAGATCCTCGGCGTCCTCGAGATTGCGGACGCCGACGCGATCCGAAGCGCGTTCCACGAATTTTCCCTGGCGTTCCACCCCGACGCCCAGTCGCGCGGCGATGACGCTGCGCGTCGGATTGCCCTGCGAGTCTTCCGGCGGGGCGTCGAGGCGTACCAGGCGCTCATCGTGCCGGAGCGTCGCGCGGCCTACGATCTCGCCCTCGCGAAGGGCGAGCTCCGGCTCGATGTTGACTCCGACGGCACGACGGCCGATCGGGCCGACACGGGAGCTCGTTCACTCGACGAGCTCTGCCGTTCGAAGGCGGCGAAGCTCTACGCCAAGCGCGCGGAAGCGCGAATCACCGAAGGCGATCTCGCGGCCGCGACGCACGAGTTGTTTCGTGCATTGCGTGCCGAGGACGGCGAAAATCCGGAGCTCGCCGAGCGAATCGCCGCGCTGACCGCCCTTTCCCGGCTGGGCCGGGGGCCGGAGGGCGAGCCTTGACCCGGGAAGGCCTCCAAATCCCAGCGTTTTCCGACCCTCCCGGCCCCGAGCCCCCAAAAACTAGCAAAGCCTTTGGAAGAAGGGGGTGTCGAACTCGGTCGGGCAGGCTCTCGCCCTTGAAGCTGGCGCTCACGGGCGAATCTAGCTAAAAGGGTGCGCTCCGGCGCCCGTTTCACCGTCTGCTAGGCAGGCCAGACCGAATCGCAGAGCGCTCCGTATTGCTTGGTTAATGATGCGACCGCTGGACCGGAGCGGTCTCTTTCCGATGATAGTATCCCTGTACCCCAGCCCGGGTCCCTCACGAGGCCAAGCGTGAAGATAAGTTGTCCCTCCTGCTCCGCGAAGTACTCCATCTCCGACGAGAAGGTGGTGTCTCGGCTGGCGAAGATCCGCTGCCGCAAGTGCGGCGCGACCATCGTCATCGACGGTAAGGTGAACCCTCCGTCCGTCACGGCTTCAACGGGCGGGGAACCGGCAGAAGAGCATCCCATGAGCGAACAGGCGGAAACAGGCCCTGAGTATTCGGTGGACCTCGGTGACGGCGATCAGCGCACGATGCCGGTCGCCGAGATCGTTGCAGCCTACAATGCAGGCCAGATCACGGGCGAAACGTACGTTTGGGCAGACGGCTTCGAGGATTGGAAGGCGCTGTCCGAGGTTGACGAGATCGTGGAAGCGCTGCACGCGGCGGCAGGCCACGCGCAAGCGGCGCCGGCCCCCGCGGCATCGCCCTGGGAAGCCAAGTCCGAAGCGCCGCCGCCCCAACCAAGCCCCGTGAGAGCGGCCGCTCGGCCCGCGCGGGCAGCGGGCAGCGACCTCTTCGGACGCATCGACCGCGCCGGCAGCGAGGAGGACGTCGCGACCAGCGCTCCCGAACCCGGGGGATTGGGAGGCGGCGGGTTGGCTGGAGCAACCGGCGCGCGCAATGAGTCGTCGGTGCTGTTCTCGCTGAGCGCGCTGACGTTGGCGTCGGCGTCGTCGCCGTCGCGGTCGGCGCCGGCTCCACGCGGCTCCTCCACGACCGCGAGCCGTGACGACTCGGGTCTCATCGATCTGAAGGCACTCACGGCCGCCGCCGTGAAGTCCGAGGGCGCCGCCGCGGCCCAGCCACTCACTGCGGCCCCGGCGATGTCACCGCTCGGCACGGCGCCGCTCGGCGTCTCGGCCCCGCTCGGCCTGGGCTCACCGCTCGGCGGCGGGCTCACGGCGGCGGATCTCGCGTCGCCACAGAAGAGCAAGACGGGCCTCTTCATCGCCATCGCCATCGTCGCCGCCGCCGTGATCGTGGCGCTCGCCGTCATCCTGCGTCCGGCTCCGCCGCCGCCCGTCGTCGAGGCGCCACTGCCGCCTCCTCCCCCGGCAGCAGCACCAACGCCGACCCCCACCCCGACCCTCACGGCGGCCCCACCACCCACGGGGTCGGCGGACGACGAGGGACCCGACAAGCCCGAGAAAAAGAGGACGACCACGACTCGCCGCGTGACCTCCACGAAGAAGTCGTCGTCGAGCTCGGGTTCGAGCACGAGCGGCGGCAGCGAGCCTGCGGCCGCGCCAGCCAAGCCGCGCAGCAAGTGCGGCTGTTCCTCCGGCGACCTGCAGTGCGCCATGCGCTGTGCGGCAAAGGGCGGCTGAGCCCTCGATCCAAGAGCTCTACGATGGCGTCTTCGAGCCCGAAACCGGACGCCGGGAGCAAGCTCGTTCCCGTGCTCCCGGAGTGGGGTGCCGTCCATTCGGCCCACTACCACTTCCTCGCGAACCAACAGGCGATGCTCGAGGATCGCGAGCGCACCGGCGCCTACCGGCAGGGCATCGTCGGCAATCGCGCCGACTTCGCGGGTAAGGTCGTGCTCGACGTGGGCGCGGGCACGGGGATCCTGTCGGCGTTCGCGGCGCTCGCCGGCGCTCGCAAGGTGTACGCCGTCGAGGGAACGGCAACGGCCGAGCATGCGCGCCGCCTGTTCGAGCACAATGGCATGAGCGACCGGGTCGTCATCGTCAAGGGCCAGCTCGCCGAGCTCTCCATGCCCGAGCCGATCGACGTGATCATCTCGGAGCCGTGGGGATTTTTCCTGTTCCACGAGCGGATGGTCGAGGCGTTCCTGATCGCGCGTGATCGCTTCCTCCGCCCTGGCGGCACGCTCTTTCCAACGACCGGTCGGCTCTGGCTCGCCCCCTTCGTCGATCAGAAGCTTTTCGAGGGCCGCGTCTCCCGTAAGAAGTTCTGGGAGCAGACCGATTTCTTCGGCGTTGACCTGTCGGGCCTCGGGTCGGTGGCGGCGGAGGAACTCTCCGCGATGCCGGCGCTCGGCTTCGTCCCTCCCCGCCTGCTCATGGCAAGCCCCGTGGTGCACGGCTTCGACTTTCGCACGGTACCGCTCGACGACCTCGCCGAGATCGTGCTTCCGTTCGAGTTCGTCGCGACACACCCCGGCACGATTCACGGGCTCGCCGGCTGGTTCGACGTCACCTTCGAGGGCACGACCGAGCGCGTCGTTTTGAGCACGGCGCCCGACGCGCCACGCACGCACTGGGCGCAGCTGCGCTTCGTTTTCGCGAAGCCCCTCGAGGTTCACATCGGGGACACCTTGCGCGGCCGCCTCGTGATGCGCGCGAATCCCATGTCGAGCTACGACGCTCACTTCGCGGGCGAGCTCGAGGGAAAGAAGCTCCCCGAGCAGGAGTTTCGCATCCACAGCTACTTCTGGTGGGACACCGACTAGCGTCGCCTCGTCACGGATAGCCGAATAAGAACCGCGCTTTCGCCCGTCGTGGCTCGCGCTCTCCCGGCGGGGGACTCTCGTCCTCGACGGCGTAGACGGAAAACGAGCGGATCTCGTCCCCGGCGTGCCCCGTGCGCTCCGGGTAACGCAGGATCCATTCGCCGAGCGCTCGGTGGTACGCCGGCTGGTAGGGGATGCGGAGCGCGTAGGCGTAGAGCAGGCAGCTCTGGCCGAGATGCGCGGGAATCGCGCCGCCCGGGCGGGGTGCGCCGGGGCTCGCCCGCTCGTTGAACGGATCGACGTGGCGGCCGTCGCGCGTCACGGCGTTGACCCAGAGGTTCGTGTCGGTGGTGGGCGCGTCGGGCGCGTACATCGCCCAGGCCTCGAGCATCTGCAGGTAATCGACGGCGACGCCCACGGCGCGCGGACGCCACGAGAGGTCGACCCCCGTGACGGGGTTGTCGACCAGCTCCTGGCAACCGGCCACGCCCATGATGACGACGATCGTCACCTCGCCGAGTCGCACGAGCGCACGGCGCCGGTGCGGCTCCGTTCGGGCCGGAC
Organism: uncultured delta proteobacterium; assembly: GCA_963841435.1. GTDB lineage: Bacteria > Myxococcota_A > Polyangia > Polyangiales > Polyangiaceae > PMG-095. The sequence goes on along the minus strand of CAWJCS010000006.1, from coordinate 1,238,198 downwards.
GCCCTCGCGAAGTCACCTGGGGCAAGCGATCGCGCCATGCGACGAGTCGTCGTCGCGTGTCGCCGAGGTGGCGCTTCGAAGTTCTATCGAGCCAGCCGACGAAACGCTCGATGTCCTCCCCCGGCAGTAAAAATGGGGCGAACGCGAGCATCGCGAAGGAGAAGATCCCGAGGTTCAGAGCCAGCGCAAAGCCACCGTGCAAGGCGAGCATGAGCGCTGCTGCGAGGCGCCGCGCGTGGGGCACGGCGACCGGAGACAGGATCAACAACGGCAACGCCGCCTCGATCGCGTGCGCCGCATGCGTCATGACGGCCGATTCGCCCAGCGTGAGCCGGTCGCGCAGCCAGGCCCCGAGCATCGTGACGATGCCGTCCTGGTGCAGCATGTAGTGGACGACGCTCCCGTCGCGCCAGGTCGGTCCCGTCTTCTGCAGCGCGTTGAACGCGTAGATCGTGGCAATCTGGAGACGTAGCGCGAGCATGGCGAGCGACCGGACATCGCGCTGCCCGGCGGCCTGTTCGCGGGCATCGAGCGCGTAGCGACGCCCCAGCGGCAAGAACGCCGCGAACAGGCAGAGCTCGCCGAGCACGTTGTCGCCGCCGTTCTGCGCGAATTGCGTGCGGCCGTGCAGGCTGAGCACGCACAGAAGGCTCGCGACTTGGCAGAACTGGGTTTTATGGCCGAAGAGGAGGCCCGCGTAGACGAGCGCACAGAGCGCGAAGCCGAGCGCCGCCTCGTAGCCGTGCGACGCCATGAAGAAGAAAGAGAAGACGTGGCTCGACGACGGCCGCCACAGCACCGTGTGGTTCGGCAAGAGCCCATCGTTGGAGTAGAGGGTGTCGATCTCGCGCGCGCGGCGCGCGAGATCGAGCAGCAGAACGACCGCGAGCGCGATGCGCCCCGCGGCGAGACTGCGCTCGTCGGCGCCGAGATAAACGCTCTTCAGGCGACCCAGGAGCCGCATCGGGAAGAGCTTAGTCGCCCTCGGGGGGCTCGAGCCGCGTCACGCGTCGCCGGGGCGTGGGCCGCCCCGGCGCCGCGCTCGCCGCGAGCTCTGAACCGCTCAGGCGCCGGCGGTTCCGCCGTCGGCCATGCCAGCGCCGCCAGCGTTGCCGCCCATGCGGCCGCCGCCGCCAGCGTTGCCACCCATGCGGCCACCGCCGCCAGCGTTGCCGGCATTGCCACCCATGCGGCCACCGCCGCCAGCGTTGCCGGCATTGCCACCCATGCGGCCACCGCCGCCAGCGTTGCCACCCATGCGGCCACCGCCGCCAGCCATGCCGGCGCCACCGGCGTCGCCGCCGAAGCGACCACCGCCACCAGCCATGCCGGCGCCGCCAGCGTCGCCGCCGAAGCGACCACCGCCGCCCGCCATACCGGCGCCGCCAGCGTCGCCACCGAAGCGACCACCGCCGCCCGCCATGCCAGCGGTGCCGCCCGTGCCGCTCGTGCCGCCTGTGCTCAATGTGCCGCCCGTACCGCCAGTACCGGTACCGCTCGTGCCGCCGGTGCTCAGCGTGCCACCCGTACCGCCCGTGCTCGTCGTGCCGCCCGTGCTCGTGCCGGAGGTGCCGCCCGTGCCGGAGCTGCCACCCGTGGCCGAGCTGCCGCCCGTGCTCGGCACGATTGGGGCGTTCGCGTCGTCGTCACCACCACCGCATCCGGAGACTGCCGTAGCCAGGGCGCCGGACACCACGAGACCAAAACCAACGTTGATAAACCTCATCGGGAAGCCTCCTAGGGCGGCACGTGGATGTCATCACCCGACGCACGCTCCCCTAAGTAACTTCGGCTTCTCGCAATCAGGCTCTGATGTGCGATGCGCGCGCACCCGGCTCATCAACGCGCGCCGAGAGACCCCCGTGTGACCCGTTCCGCCTCAACGCGCGCAAAACCCCTGGGGTAGCTCGCGAGATAGCGGCGTGCCGCGGCCGCGGCCGACGAAGTATTGCCAGCACGCCCGAGCGCGCGGAAGCGCTCGGCGAGGGCTTGCTCGGCCAGAACGGAGCGGGGGTAGCGAGCGAGCAACGCACCGAACGCGTCGGCGGCAGCCTGGGCGTCGCCCGCGTTGCGCGCCGAGAGACCCGCTTGAAACATTCGGTTTTCGTCGGCGAGGGTTCCCGAATCGCCCGACCGCGACGCCCGAACGGAGGCTTTCGGCGCCGTCGCGGAAGACTCCGCAGGAGCGGTGGTCGTGGCGGCAACGGGCGCCCCGGAACGCCACGACTGACCAGCAACCAGCACCGCTTCTTGCCGGCCACCCTTCACGACCCAGACCGTCCCGCGCTGGACGTTGACGCGCGTCGTCGTTTCCGTCCCCTGCCGGTCCACACCCACGCTGAACGCGGTACCGACCACGAGCACGTCTACATCCGGGGTTTCGACGACCAGATGGCGCCCACCGCGCAGCTTCACGGGCAGGTCCACGTTGACGCGCCCGGCCGAGAGCCGCACGCGCCGCTCCTTCTGATTGGGCGTCATGAACTCGAGATGGCTCGACGCGCCGAGAGCGGCGACGCCGGACTCGACCGAGAGATCGATCTTCGAATCGAGGGCCGTCGTGACGGCCTCGCCGCCGCGGAACAGATCACCCACCACCGCCGCGTGGGGCACGCCGACTCCCGTGACGGTGACGGTGCCGAAGACGCTGCGCGCCGCCACGGCGCCCGTCGCGACGTCGCCGGTGGCGGTTTCCGTGCCGCTCCCGAGCGCCAGCCGAGCACCGCCCACCGCGAGCGCGAGCAGGGCCGCGGCGGCGACGATCCCGAAAGTGCGCCGGCCGCGGCGGTGCGCGCTCCGCACGCTTTGGAGCGCACGTCCGATCACACGGATGACGCGCTCGCGCTGGTATTCCGCGCGCCCGGCATCCGCGACGGGGACACCACCCGAGCCGAGCTCCCGCAACGTGCGCACCAGATCCGGATCGCTGTCGCGCACGTTCACGGAGACGCCTCCTTCGACAAGCGATGCCTGAGCTCTCGTCGGCCGCGCACGAGCCGCGACTGCGCAGCGGAAACGGAGACGCGCGTCATCAGCGCGATCTCGGCAAGGTCGTGACCGAGCACGTCGTGCAAGAACACCGTCTCGGCGCGTTCGGGCTTCATCTGCACCAGCGACGACCGCACGCGCGCGAGGTCAGCCCGCGCGCCAGCCGCGCGCTCGAGATTGGCGCTCGACACGGGCTCGGCGTCCGCCGTGCTCGAGGGATCTCGGTCGAACACGCGCCGTTCGCGGCGCCGGGCTCGAAGGGCATTGAAGGCAACGTGCGTCGCAATGGTCGAAGCCCAGGTCTGCAGGCTGCAGGCGCGAGCGTAGGAGCGACGTGAGAGCGTCAGCACGATCTGCTCGAACGCGGCCTGAACGAGGTCGTCGTGGTCGTGCTCGCGCCGGCCGAACACCCGATACAGCGCGTGATCGACGGCGCTCAGCAGGCGGTCGTAGAGCAGGCTCGCAACGGCGGCATCGCCCTTTTGAACGGCTTCGACGAGCTCCTCGTCGGTAGGCCCGGAGGCACGGGGGTCAGCGCCGCCGTCGATGACTCGTAGGCGAGCCGCCAGGGTTCTGACCGCTTGTGTCACTAGATAGTAGTGTACCTCATTGTCCCAGCGAGCAGGCACCCCGACGCCGGCCTTGTTCCCGGTTTTGCGAGCCTTTTTCTCGCCAGCCGCTTTCTGCACGTCCCCAAAGCTCGCCTGCCCGATGACACCTGCTCCGAAAATCTCCCGTGGCCACGGAAGCGCACAACGCGCGGCGCCTGCCCGGTGGCGAGGCTAGAATGGCGCTCCGGATGAGTCGCCCGAGCCGAATCCTCGCCGTAGCGCTTGCCATGGCGTGGGGCTGCGCGAGCGAAAACTTCGATCTTCTCTCGAGCGGCGCGAGCAAGGGATCCGGCGGCGCGGGTGGCTCGAGTGCGGCCGGTGGGTCGGGCGCGGCGGCCGGAACGCAAACTTCGGGGACGAGCTCCGGGGGCCACCCGCCCGCAGCGGCCGGGGGTGCCGCGGGTCGTGGGGGCGCCGTGGCCGCAGGTGGAACTGGCAACGTCGGTGCGCTCACCGGGGAAGGTGGTGACGACCAAGGAGGCGCCGGACCCATCGCGTGCGTCGCGAGCGCCGACTGCCCGATGGGGACCCCCATCTGTTTCCGTGATCGAACTACGAATTTGAGTCGCTGCATCGCCTGCCTGAGCGACTTCGACTGCAGCCCGGGCAAGGCCTGCAACACCTACCAGGGGCTCTACGAATGCACGCCGAGCTGCCGCACCTCGGACCAGTGTCCATTCGATCGACCCTTCTGCGACCAGTTCTTCTTTTTCTGCGTCGAGTGCACGGTGGACCTCCACTGTGCGCCGGATCGGTGCCTGCAGCCGGGTGGAACGTGCGTGGACTGTCGCGATTCGTTCGATTGCCCGCTCGACAAGCCGATCTGCGCCCAGTACGAGTGCCGAGCCTGCACCGGCATGTTCCAGTGCGGACCTTACCGCTACTGCGACCTCAACACGGGCCGCTGCGAGGGGCTGCCCCCACCTTGATTTTCCCGCCGGCCGGGCGCGCGGTCGAGCGAGCCCCACGCGCGCCTCCTTCGGTCAGAGATCGAGGCGGACGCCGAGGGCACCGCCTAGCTGCACGAGCTCGGTGGCGCCCGCCGGCGCTCCCTCGACGCTGAAGTAGGTCTTGGAGCCACGGCCGAGCGCCTCGACGCCGAGCACGAGCGACACGAAGCCGCCGAGCGGCACGACACCGTCCGCGCCGAGCCGCGCCGCCAGCTGCGTCCGGCTGCGCGTGTTGACGCCCCGTGGCGTCCGGGCTTCAGCCGCCAGTCGCTCGACGACGGCTTCGAGCCTGAGCTCGAGGCGCAGGCCCGAGCCGGGGCCTAGCGACCAACCGAGCCCGCCGCCTGCATCCAACCAGCTCAGCACCAAGCCCTGATCGTCGCGCGCGCGCGCCGAAGCTCCCGTCGAGAGCAGCAGCAGCAGGCGAGGATAGACGAGCACTCCGGCGCGCAGCTGCCCGCCGAGGCGTGGCGCGCCTTCGGATGTCGCGCGCGAGCCCGCGGCCGCAACGACGATGAAGCCGCGCGCCGGCTGGGCGGACTCGGGAGGGGGCGCGGTTTTCGCAGGCGGTCGCCGACGTTCGGTGGGCGGCGGTCCGACGGACGCCGGGGCAGCCCTCGGTACTTCGCGTCGCCGCGCGAGCTCGGATTTGTCCGCGCTCGCGAGCGTCCCGATGACGAACCCGACGCTACGATACCGCTCGATCTCGGCGTCGGCGACCTGGAAAGCGATATCGCGCGAGCGCCATTCGGCACCTTCCGCCCGCCTCAGACCGACCTCGATGCGAACGCGATCGTCCGCCTCCCACGTCACGATGGCGATCGCGGCATACGGACCCTCGGGAGCTTGCCGCACGAGGTAACAGGTCGTGTCGGTTGCGGCCTGGGAGCAGGCGTTCGCGAGCACTTGCACCGACTCTTGCGGCGGATCGGCGATCCCGAGGTCGATCACGATCGGCGCGACCACGATTCAATCGCCTCCGCTCGGAAAGAGCTCGAGCGAAAGCGACCCGAACGGTGCGCTGCGCTCGAATACGGCGCCTCGCCGATCCGCCAAGCCCAGCCGCTCCGTGCCATCGGCGAAACCGAGCGCGAACGGCGCGCCGGGCGCCGGGTCCAGCTCCCCCACGGGCACGACGAACACCAGAGCGGGCTCGCGGCGGGACGTCGCTGAGCGAACGGCGTCGTTGCACACGGCGGCGACGCGAGCGCTCTGGTCCTCGTCCGCGCAGCGCGAGAGGGCATCCCTCGCCTCCGGCCCGCCGCGCGTCAGGAGCAGGCGCGCGGCCGCTGCCCGCACGCTTTCGGAACGGTCGCGCAGCAAGAGCTCGGTGACGGCGGCGTCGGTGCAATCGGCGGAGGCGAGCACGAGGCCGGCGAGCGCATTGGCTCGCACGGCGGCACGCTCGTCAACGAGCGCCCGGCAGAGCGCCGCCGACACGTTGGCCTTCGTTCTCGCTGCGACGCGCCCGAGCGCCGCGGCCGCGTTCGCGGCCACCATGACGTTTTCGTCGGCGAGCGTTCGCGCGAGCCACGACGCCTCGCTCGCTCGCGCGCTCGATCCGAGCCCCCAGACGGCGGCCGCGCGCGTGCCCGGGTCGCGGTCGGCACCGAGCTTCGCGAGCAGCGGCGTCGCGCCGTCCAGCCCGGCGAGCGCCTCGGCAACCTTCGCCCGATCGGCGGGATCTCGGCTTCGAGATAGCGTGCCGAGTGCCGCGAGCGCCGGAGCACCGACCTCGCCGAGCGCCTCGATCAGCCCGTCGCGCTCGGCGCCACGGCTCACGGCGAGGGCGTCTAGCAGGCGCCCGACGACGGGCAGCCCGCCGCCGTGCACGGCGACGCCGGCGAGGGCGATCCCGAGCGCACCGCGATCCTGGCCGCCGGCGCCCTCGAAGCGGTCGAGCAGCGGCCCGACGACGCGCGCGGAGCCGGCCCGCCTGAGGGCCAACGCCGCCGCCGTGCGTACGGCGCCGTCCTCGTGATCGAGCCCCTCGAGCAGAACGCGGTCGTAGCCGGCCGGACCGATCGTCCCGAGCCCCTCGAGCGCCGCCGCGACGACGTCGGCGCTCGTCGAATGGGCAGCCACGTCGGCGAGCACGACGGCGGCGCGGCGCGCACCGCTGCGACCGAGCAGCGACAGCACGGCCAGGCGTTCTTCCGACGAGCGTCCACGAGCGTTGAGGGCGCGCACGAGCGGGTCGACGGCGCGCCCGTCGGCCCGCGCGGGATCGAGCAAGTTGGCGAGCGCCAAGAGCGCTTCGCGGCGCACGGCGCCGTCCGGGTCGGAGAGGCGTTCGAGCACGGTGGGCAACGCCTCGGGCCGGCCGAGCGTTCCGAGCGCGCGGATCGCGGCGCGTGGCGAGGCGTCGCCGCGCTCGAGGGCGCGCCGCACACGCTCGACGTTGTTTTCGTCGCCGAGCTCGCCGAGCGCAAGAACGCAGCCGTTGACCGAGCGCAGACCACGCTGTGCGTCAACGCAAACGCGGAGGGGTCCGAGGGCGCGCTTCCCGCCCAGACGGATGGCGGCGAGCAACGGCTCGATGTCGGCGTCGCGTCGCCCGAGCTCGCTCACGACGGCGGTCGTAGCTTCGGGCGTGCCGAGCCGGCCGAGCGCTTTGACGGCCTCAGCGCGAACCGCGGTTGTGGCATCGCTGAGCACCGCGACCAGGCTCGCCACCACCGAGGGGTCGCCGAGCCTCCCCACGGCTTCGATCGCGGCCATGCGCACGGTTTCGTCCTGGTCGCGCAGCGCGAGCACGAGCGCGCCCACGGCACGTGCATCGCCGAGCGCGCCGAGCGCCAGCGCCGCGGCGCGGCGCACGACGGCCGCGGGGTCTTCGACCTTGGCGAGCAGCGGGATCACGCTGCGCCGGTCGCGCAACCGGCCGAGAGCGAGGATGACCTCGCGCCGCACATCGGGCACGGCGTCGTCGAGACGACCGAGCAGGGGCAACACCGCCTCGGGGCTGCCCGCCGCACCGAGCGCGCGCGCGACGGCGGTGCGGACCCCGGCGTCGACGTCGGACGACGCGCGACCGAGCGCAGCGAGCGCGGCGCGATCCGGATGGGCGGCGAGCGCCTCGGCAGCGGCGATGCGAATACGGCTGTCCGAGTCGGACAGCCAACTCGAAAGCCGCGCGCCGAGCTCGGGCGTCGGCACGCGCGTCGCGACTTCCGCGGCGGCCAGGCGCACGTCGGGGCTGGGATCAGAGAGCGCAAGATCGAGCAGGCGTCGCGCTGCGCCGCGCGGCAAGTCGACGATGGCCTCTGCGGCGCGACGCCGCACGTCGGGGTCCTCGGCGGCGAGCTCGCGCTCCACGCGCCGTGCCGCCGTGGGCCATATCGAGGCGGGCGCCTTGCCGGCAACGAGCAGCAAGGGAGCGACGAGCGCCAGCGCGCGAAGCCGCAGCATCGCCGCGCAGGTTACCAGATCCGAATCGGGCACGCTCGCCGCGCGGTCACGCGAGGCCGTGCTTGCGCCGCAAGATCCAGTGGGCACCGAGCGCCGCGGCTGCGCCAGCGGTCCACGCCCACGCGGGCAGAAGCGGCGTCGTGCGGCGCTCGACCGTGACCTCGGAGCTCGAGGGACGGGGCAGATCGGCCACGGCGTCGGGCGCGACGCTCCGTCCGCCGCTCGCGTGCGCCAGGCGCTCGAGCCGCGCTGGATCGGGGCGCACGTCCGCGAACGCGGCGCCGCCCGCCTCGCAAGCGAAGTCGAAGCGCAGGGGCGGTGCCGCGCCGACCGCCAGGCGAGCGCCGTATCCGCCAGGCGGCAAGCGTCCGATGTCGACGTGCTCGGTTCGACCCGATGGCGGCAGGCGCCGCTCCACGACGGGCGAGACGTCCGGGCCCAGCGCTTCGATGACGAGCGTGAGCACGCCCTCGCTGCCAGGAGGCGGCACGAGCTCGAGCTCGGTGGGCTCACCCGCGATGCACGGCGAAGGGAGTGTCACGCGCCCGAGCTCATAGCGCGGATCGCGCATGAGCCAGCCGAGCAGGCCCTCCCAGAGCGCGCCGTAGGCGCGGCCGCTCGACCGCTCGGCGAGCTCGCCGAAGCCGAGCTCATAGGTCGCGTCCACGCCGAGCGCGATGGAACGGCCGTCACCGGTCTCCGATAGTGCGAGCACGGGCATCGCGCCGCCGGCGTCGGTACGCCGGCCCGGGTGCTCCCAGAGCACGATCGCCGAGGGGCGCGGGGGACCGAGCGTGTTCGACCCCTCCATGCGCGGCAGCTTGTCGCCGAGCAGCTCGGACGCCCCGCGCAGCATAGGAGCCACGCGCCCGGCCGCCGTGGGAACGGGCTCGAAGCCCCTGAGATCGTAGGGCTCGCCCCTCCTCGGAAGCTCGACGGGCAGCACCGCCTCGAGCGGCGAGCCGGCGTAGCCGCCGCCCGCGAACGCCGAAGGACCGCCGACCATGATCAGGCCGCCGCCCGCACGCACGTACGCCGAGAGCGCCGGCAAATACGGCTCGAGCTTGTATTCGACGGCGTCGATGTCCTGCAGCACGACCGCGTCGAAGCTCGGCAGGTGCTCGGTGAACAAAGCGTCCACGGGAAAAGGAATCAGCGACAGCTCGGCGGTATCGTCGAGAACGTTCGGGTCGTCGCCATTCGTGCGCAAGATGAAGAATGCGACGAGGTCGACCGATTCGTCGTTCTTCAGCCAACGGCGCAGCTGGCGCACGTCGTACGTCGGACGCCCCGCCACGTGCAGCAACCTCACCCGCTCCCGGGCCACGTCGAGCGTGAGGATCCGCCGATCGTTTTCCTTCACCGTGTCGCCATCGGGGGCGTCGAGCTCGATCTCGATCACGCGCCGGCCGGCGCGCTCGATGGTCACCTCGAGATCGAGCGTCGCCTCTCCACTCGTCGCGCTCGCGACGCCACGCGAAAGCTCCACCTTGGGCCCCCCGCGCCTGAGCTCGCTGACGCGCACGGGGACCCGGTCGCAGGCGAGGCCGCCCGCACAGCCGACGGTCACGTGCAGCACGAACGGCTGGTGAGCGACGGCGGCGCCCGCGAAGGCCACGCGACGCACGCTCGCGTCGCGTGGCGCGTCTTCGGTGACGCGCACCGTGTGGAGCACGACGCCGGGCGCCGCGATCATGCGCTCGAGAGCGGCCTCGTCGATGCCCTCGGCGGGCCGAGCGAGCCGGCCGTCACTCACGACGACGACGCTCGCAGGTCGCTCACCGGGCTCCGCGAGCAGATCGCGCAACGCGGCGCCGAGGTCGCTCTCCTCGCCGAGCGAGCGCTCGGTGCTCGGACGGTCTGCGAGCGACAGCGGTTCGAGTCGGCCGTCGCCGAACCCGCGCAACTCGACGCGCGCGTCGGCAAATCGAGTGACGACCTCGCGCGCGGCCGAAATCGCCACTTGCCGGCGATCGGCGCGCCCTTCGGGCAGCCGGAGCCGCCGCGCCTGATCGACGAGCACGACGACGCGCGGTCCCACGCGGCTGCCGCGCGAGGTGACGCGCACCGGGCGCAAGACAGCCAGCAGACAGATGGCCGCCGCGGCGATGCCGCTCAGCGCGAGCACGCCGCGCCGCTCGGGTGCACCGCGGAGCTCCACGAACAGCCAGGCGAGCCACGCCGCCACGACGGCGACGCCCACCCAGGCCATGAGCGGCGACAGTCCCTCGGCAGTCGACCAAGCTTGCAACGTGAATGCTCCGAGCCGAGCTTCCGGCTACTTTGCCCGACCCCGACGCTGGAGCAAGAACGGCGCATGCACGACGTCGTCCTTGTAGTCGGAGCAGAGCACGTACATGGCGATGTTCACGGCCAGGCGGATCGCGCGCTCGCGCTGCTCGCTGCCGCCTGGCTCGACGGGAAACGCCCATCCCTCGCCGGCGCGCGCGAGCGCGCCCAGCAAATCGTGAGCAAGGAACAGGACCTGGGCGTTGCGCCCGCGCACGATGGCATCGAGGTAGGGTGGGCCGAGCACGCGCCCGACCGGGCGCTCCACGAGGTAGAACGTCTTGTAGACCACGTGCGCTTCGGGCAGGTGTACGGGCGGCGACTCCGGCAAGACACGCGCGAGCTCGCGGCGCGCACCCCGATCGAAGGCGCCCGAGCCGGGCTCGGCATCGTCGACGACGAGCGTCCCACCGAGCTTTAGGAACCGCTCGAGACCGCGCGCCTCCGCGGCGGTGAGCGCCCCGGGGTCGTCGCGTCCCGACCAGACGGCGAACGGCTCGGCGAGCAGGCGCGGCGCGTCGGCGGCGACAGGCGCACCCACGAGCGCCGCGGGCGCGCTCGTCCGCCTCACGAGCTCGGCTCCCCAACGCTCGGCGCCAAGGCCGCGTGGGCCGGCCGGCGTGGTCTTACCGGCCGCGAGCAGCCGCGCGCGGAAGGCGCCGGCCTCACCGAAGGCGCCGGCCCGGCTCCCGGAAAGGACGACCGCCGCGAGAGCGCCGAGCGCCGCGCGGCGCGGGACTCCGCTCATCGCACGTCCTCCACGCGCCAAACACCTCCCTCGCGCCTGAGCGAGACCGCATGGCCCCCGGGCACGTCGACCTCCGCGCGGTCACCGTTCACGCGCACGTCGAGCGACGACGCATCCTCGAGCCCGGCGACGAGCGCGCGCACGTCGCCCTCGACGGAGCCGCGCGTGTCCACGCTGAGCACGCGCAAGAGCGCCGCATAGCTTCGCTGTTGCAGCGCCCGCCTGAGCCCGTCGAGCGCCTGCGCCGGCGTGCGCGCCGCGCTCGGCAGGGTGGCCGCCGCGTCGACACGGAAGGAGTCCCCCTCGAGGCTCAGGGCCGCCTCACCCCCGTCCGCCAAAAGCACGGTCGCTTCGCCCTCGACCCGCACGCCGGGGGCGAGCAGCGCCCTGCCGTTCCGGACGATCTCGGGGCGGGCGTCGGCCACCCGGCGGCGCGTCCCCTCGGCGCCGAAACGGCGCTGGGCCTCGTGGGTCAGCAGGGCGTGGATCCGGACGGCGTCCCCGCGGGCGGCTGCTTCCGCGTAGGTCCGGGCGGCGTCGCGCGGATCCGGCAGCGATTTGGGCGCGCAGCCGAGAAGGAGCCCCGCGAGCGCCAGCGTCGGGACCGCCGAGGGACCTGGACGAGGCATGTCGCCGAGAGCTAGCTAAACCTCGCCCTCTTGGCTACCTTTTGCGTCCAATGACAGCGGAAGCCCGGCTCGCGAGCAGGCTCTCGCGCCCTCGGGGCGCGCGAGCGAGCCTCGCTTGGCTGGTCGTGACGATGATCGTCCAAGCTTGCGGATCGCCGCCACCGCGTGCCGCGAACCCGACACGCCCGCTCGACGAGCGGCGCGCGATGGAGATCGTGCTTCAGGCATTCCAGGACGAGCACGACCTACCCGTGCACGGCAAACCGGTGGCTCTGGCACCCGGCAGGCAGCTGCAGGTTGACGTCGCAGCGCAGGGTCGAAAGTACGGCGTCGCCTACGTGACGTTCGAACGAGCGCAACGCGCTCGGCCCCGCGTTGCCACCCCGGGACCCGAGCATGGGCGACGCGCTGCAACTCGTCAGCGGTCTCGGCGAGGACAGCGACGCGCGCGTGCTCGTGCTGCACGACACCGACTACCTCTACGATGACCATGTCGGCGAGGAGCACCAGGAGACGACGGTGACCGCCGAGCTCAAGCTGCGACGAGACGTGCGCGACTTTCTCGTGCGCGCTCACGCGGAGAAATGGCCGTGAGCAAGAAAAGCGCCCAGCAGGGCATCGAGCGCGACGAGCGCCGCGCGCGGCTCCTCATCGTGATCGGCGCCGCCTCGATGCTCTTCGGCATCCTGCTCGCACTGAACGACGACGAGCTCGCGCGCTGGCTCACCGTCGCAGGAATCGTCGTCTCGTTCGTGGCGCTGCACCGCTTCGGGCGCCTCGGTCCAGCCCGGCACGTGTCGCGCTGAGGTCGCCTCAGGTTTCGCTGCGCAGCACGCTCACGGCGATACCGTCGCCGAGCGCGGGGGCGCGCAGGGCCGCGATGCCGAACTCCCTGCCCGTGATCTCGAGCTCGGTCGCGAACGGCTCGGCGCCGTGGATCTTCGTCACGACGTCGAGGTCGCGCACCGCCTTGACGTTCACGTCCGGAGAAACGGGCGCGCCGTACACCTCGCGTCCAACGATCACGTAGACATAAATGAGCGGCATCTTCGCGCCCTCTTCGAGCGCGCTGCGAGCCGTGCTGCGAGCGGCGTTCTCGAGTCGATAGGCGTAGGCCGACCAGGACCAGCCGCTCGCGTAGAGCCCGATCACCTTGCCGTCGCGCTCGAGGCGCGCGCCGACCACGCGCTCTGCGTCGGGGCGGCCCCGCACCTCGGCCGCCTCGGGCATGGAGCCGAGCGCGACGACCGGGGCTCCGGAGAGGGCGCCGCGCAGCCCCGGAAAGGAGCCAAAGAGGTCCTTGCCCGCGAGCCGGTCCTGCTCACCATCGCTACGCACGACGACACCCGTGGGCGCGACGAGGGCGAAGAAGGTCGAACTTGGCGACGCGGAGGTCCTGAACTCGGTTGCGCACCTTGAGCAACGCCTCGCGTGCCTCACTCGGTTCGAGGCCGGTGAGGCCAGTGTCGGGAAGGAGCTTGGCGAAGGCGTCGGCACCCACGGGGAGGCCGTCGTGGAGCTCTCGCACGTCCTCGGACGCTGCCTTGACGAGCTCGACGACCTCGATGCGAGCGGCCGCACTGCTCTTCTTACCCGCGGGGGTGCAGGCAAAGGTGAGCAGTATCGCCACGATGACGCAAAGCGCCTTGCTAGCCCACGAACCGAGACGCGGGGCGCCGACTTCCGGGAGGAGCACGCATCGTTTTGGAAATGTCACCGAAACCACTCTTGCGTTAGAGTCCACTGGATAGCGGGTGTGCCCGCGGGGGCGCGTTCTCTGGGCCCGAGCGGGAGGGCACCATACACCGGGAGGCGAAACGAACCGAGAGCATCGAGCCGCGCAGCGCGGGGCGGAGAACCGAGGGTGGCCAGTCGGCCGAGTCGTGGAGCGGCTCTCCGGGAGGGGCCAGGTAAAACGTGAGTGCCGGCGAAGGGGACGAGACACCAGAAGACTAGACCTGAAAGCGAACCACAGAGGACCAGAAGACGAGACTCTCCCACGCGACGACTGACTTCTCACTCGACCGAACGCCGCTCAGAAAAAAAGACATGCCCGATTGACTCGGGAGAATCGAAAGATTGGCGGGCGTTGGTTGAAGGGGTCTGGGCGGCGTGTTAAGCGTAAACGTTGGATACCTGCGATGTCATCGAAGTTCCCGGGAGATTGAGACTGACCCCACCAAGCTCCCTTCCACCGGCCATGCGTGAGGCGCTGCCTTTCGCGTCGCCGCTCGCAGCGGCCGCAGGACGCGACTCCTACATGGCCCTCCAGTCGCTCGTGAGCGCGGACGAGCTGAGCGTGGTCTTTCAGCCCATCGTGCGCATGGACGACGGAGGGATCTTCGCGTACGAGGCGCTGGCGCGCTGCGCGCAGAAGAAGCTCAGCAGCCCTCCGGTGCTGTTCGAGAGAGCGGTGAGCGCGGGGTGCGTGGGGCGGCTCGGTCGGATGGTGAGGGAGATTGCCGTCCCCCTGGCAGGTGGCCTGCCCCTTTTCCTCAACGTTCACCCGCAGGAGCTCCAGGAGCCCTGGCTCGTTCGGCCGGATGACCCCATCTACGCGCACGACAGCGATATCTACCTCGAGATCACCGAGTCGGTCCCGCTCACGCACTTCGAGCTCTGCCGGCACGTGCTGCGCGAAGTGCGCGTGCGCGGAGGGGTGTACCTCGTCGTGGACGATCTGGGGGCCGGGTACTCGAACCTCAAGCGCATCATCGATCTCGAGCCGCGCGTCGTGAAGCTCGATCGCGAGCTCATCGTCGGTGTCGACAAGAGCAAACGCCAGCAGGATCTCGTGAGGAACGTCGTGCGTCTGTGCGCCGACCTCAGCGCTACCGTCGTCGCCGAGGGCATCGAAACGAACGACGAGTTCGCGGCCCTGCGCGATACCGGCGTGGACTACGGGCAGGGCTTCCTGTTCGCGAAGCCCATGTTTCCGATGCCGGCCGTCACCTGGCCGCCGTCGGCGCGCGAGCCCTGACGCGCGCTCGCGGCGCGCGTCCTCGTCGGTCGCTCAGAGCGTGCTCGCCACGGCGAGCACTTGGTTGACGTGCCCGTTCACCTTCACGCTGCGGAAAACCTTGCGGACGATACCCTGTGCATCCACGACGAAAGTGCTGCGATTGATGCCCATGTACTCGCGACCATAGTTCTTCTTCAGCACCCACACGCCGTACGCCTTGGCGAGCACCTTGTCGGGATCGGCGAGCAGCGTGAACGGCAACCCGTACTTCTGGGCGAAGCGTGCGTGACTTGCTTCCGAATCCGGGCTCACACCGATGACGCGCACTTTCTGCTTGCCGAAATGGCGTGACGCGTCACGAAACCCGCAAGCTTCTTTGGTACAACCCGAGGTGTCATCCTTCGGGTAGAAGTAAAGGACGTAGGGGGCGCCGGCGAGGGCATCGGAGGTCACGAGCTTTCCTTTTTCGTCCTTGAGCTGGAAGCGCGGCGCCCGTTTCCCGACGTTGATTCCGCCTTTGGCCGTCGTGCTCGTCGGTCTGGCCTTCGGGCTCGGCTTGGCCTTCGCGCTCGGCTTCGTCGGCCTCGCGGTCGTGCTCGCCTCGGCCGCGCGCTTGGTGGTCTTCGTTGCACGCTTCGCCGCGGCTTTCACCGGTTTCGTTGCCCGCTTCGGGGTAGTCCTGGTCGAGCCTCTGGGCTTTGCCATGTTTGGTCCTCGCTCGAGCCCGAGGCTATAAAAAATCCGGGGTCTTGTCGCCTCGAGACGCGAGCTTGGCCTACGGTCACGGGGCCGGCTCGGCGGACCGCGCCCGCTGGCAACGCGATCGGGCGGGATGCTAAGGTTCGATTCCTCGGAACGAGAATCGAGCACCATGCTGGACTTGCCGGACAACGGTCTCTATCGAACCACCCAGCCCATGCCCGGGCACGAGGAGGCGTTCCCTCAGAACGTGCTCGTCTTCGTCGGTCAGTCGCAGAACGGCGGCGGCAAGTTCGTCGTGCGACCGGGCAGCAACCGCCGCAATCGGTGGTTCTGGGGCGAGCCCACCACGCCACTTCGCTCGCCGACGTGGGCGCGCACGCTCAAGCAGCTACCCGCCGAAGGCTTCTACACCCTCCCCGAGGCGCTCGAGTTCGAGGGCGGCGGCCGCTGGCTCAAGAACGCCGTCGTCGAGCTCGGCTACGACGAGCGCGGGCGCGGCATCGTTTTCGTCGGTCAGTGGCGCGAGGACGGCACCGAAAACGCCCTGCACTTCAGCCAGCGCGGCATGATCATCGACGACCGGCTGCTCTCGCGGCTCCTGTGGGCGCCCATCCTGCCGACGAACGGCGAAGTAACCTAGGACCCTTCGGCCCGAACCCCGCGTCAACTTCTTCGGCGTCGCCGAAGCGTAGCTGCAGGGGCCGCGTCGCGACCCCTGCCCTGCGCCTCACTTGGCAGCCTTGAGATTCTTGGCGACGAAGTCCCAGTTGATGAGCTTGTCGCAAAACGCCTCGAGGAAGGCCTTCCGGTTGTTGCGGTGGTCGATGTAGTAGGCGTGCTCCCACACGTCGACCGTGAGCAGCGGCACCTGGCTCGTCGTGAGCGGCGTTTCCGCGTTCGGGGTGCTGATGATGGCGCCCTTCTGGCCGTCGAGCACGAGCCAGGCCCAGCCGGAGCCGAAACGCCCCATCCCCGCAGCCACGAGGTCGGCCCGCACCTTGTCCCAGCCGCCCATGCCGGCGATGAGGTCGCCGACGTCGCCCGACGGGGGCGCGCCGCCGCCAGCGGGCTTCATGCTCTCCCAGAAGAACGTGTGGTTGTAGACCTGCGCCGCATTGTTGAAGACACCGGCCGAGCTCGTGCGAATCACCTCGACCAGCGACTTCTGAGCCTCGGGCTTGCCTTCGAGCAGGCCCTTGAGGTTCGTCATGTAGGATTTGTGGTGCTTCTCGTAGTGATAATCGAACGTTTCTTGGCTCATGACGGGCGCGAGCGCGTCCTTTGAGTACGGCAGCGGGGAAACCTCGAAATTCATGGGATCGCTCCTTTTACTTTTTTGCGACAGTGCGTGCGCCCCTCGGGCCGGGATCGCGGCGCTGCCCCGGAATCTCCCGGCGGTGACGCGGGATGTCAACCGCTAGGCGCGAGCTGGGTGATCTTGGAAGAACGGATCGCAGTCGGCGCGGGCCGCAAAGACAACGTCAGGTGCCGGGCCTGGGCGACAGAAGAGTCAGCCCAGCGACGCCCTTTCGGAAAGGTCGCGCGTCTGTCGCGATGCTGAAACCGAGCACGGCGTCGGCCCCGCCGGCGCTCTCGTGTGGCAAGTCGCCACTCGCGCCGATCGAGATCCTGCCTTCCAAGACTGCCCGCTTCGAGGGTAGCGCCGCCTGGCTCGAACCGCAAGAAGCGGGTCGACCTTGCGGCGAGCCCCTCGGCCCATTAGGCATGGCGTCGTAGCCGCGCGAAACGCCGCGCCAGCCCGACGAGGTTCACCGTGTCAAAGACAGTCCTGCTCGCCACCGAAAAGCCATTCTCAGAAGCCGCTCGCAAGGAAGTCGTGTCCATCATCGAAGGGGCCGGCTACACCGCGCGCGTGCTCGAGAGCTACAAGGGCAAGGCGCCGCTGCTCGAAGCCATCGGCGACGCCGACGCCGCCATCGTGCGCAGCGATATCATCGACCCCGAGGTGCTCGGAGCCGCGAAGAAGCTCGCGCTCGTGGTCCGCGCCGGCGCTGGCTACGACAATATCGACACGGCCGCCGCCAAACAGAAGGGGGTTGCAGTCATGAACACCCCCGGTCAGAACGCCAACGCCGTCGCCGAGCTGGTCTTCGGCATGATGATCTACGCTGCACGTGGCAAGTTCGACGGTAAGACGGGACGCGAGATCCGCGGCAAGAGCCTCGGTCTGCACGCCTTCGGCGCCGTGGGGCGCGCTGTCGCAACCATCGCGGGCGGTTTCGGCATGCAGGTCTTCGCGTACGACCCCTTCGTGAAGCCCGAGGCGTTCCAGGCCGCTGGCGTGGAGCCAGTCGGCTCGGCGGAGGAGCTCTATCGCCGCGCCCAATACGTTTCGCTTCACGTCCCGGCGACCGGGGAGACCAAGGGCTCGATCGGCAAGAAGCTCCTTTCGCTGCTCCCCAAGGGCGGCACGCTCGTCAACACGGCCCGCAAAGAGATCATCAACGAGGCGGAGCTGCTCGAGGTGTTCGCGGAGCGAGCCGATTTCCGCTACCTCTCCGACATCGCGCCAAGCGATGCGACCTACGCGACCCTCAAGGAAAAGTACGCCGCGCGCGTTTACGTCACGCCCAACAAGATGGGCGCGCAGACAGAAGAGGCCAACGTCAACGCCGGTCTCGCGGCCGCTCGGCAGATCATCGGCTTCTTCGAGCGCGGCGAGCGAACGTTCGTGGTCAATCCTTAACGCCGGGGAGCACACCCCCGTGACAGACGGATCCCGCTGCCGCCGGGACGGCTCGTGACGCCCCGGCGCGTGCGCTCGCCGTCGCCGCTCGGCGTGCTCCTCGAGGGCGCGCGCGACGCGACGGCCAAGGCCGGTGGCGTCGTGCTCGACCGTGAAGGCTGGCGCCGCGCCGTGGGTGCCCGCATCGCGGCGCGCACCGAGCCGGGTAAGCTGCGCGGCGGCGTGCTCACGCTGCACGTGGCCTCGGCGGCGTGGGCGCAGGAGCTCAGTTTCTTCACGGGCGAGCTACTCGGCCGCCTCAGGGACCTCGGCATCCCCGTGCGGTCCTTGCGCTTCCGGGTCCGCCCGATGGCGCCCGCGGCGCCGGTGATCTCGGGAGCGCGTCCGCCGCGGCCACGCGCCGAGCTACCCGAAACCGTGCGCGCGGAGCTCGCCAAGGTGATGGACCCGGCCCTGCGCGCAGCCATCGAGGAGGCCGCCGCGCTCGGCCTGTCGCGCGCCCCCGCTAGCTCAACAGCACGCGCTCGAGCCCCTCGAGCCGCTGCAATACGAAGCGCTCCGCAGGCCGCAGACTCGCGGCACCGCCCTGCAACGTCGCGACGTAAGCCCTGAGCGCCTGCACGTTCATGCCGCGCGCCTTGCGCACGACGTCGTAGAGCTGATCGACGATCGGACCGGGCAGCACGCGCCCGAGCGTCCCGTAAAGCTCGATGGTGTAGTCGAGCCAGTGCGCCCGACCGGTCGCGGCGGCGATGCGCACCGCGTAGCCGGCGGCCTGCTCGGTCGTTGCCGACGACACGGGGCGCCCCTCGGCGACCTCGCGCAGAACGCTCTGGAGCACGCCCGACAGAATGCGCTCCGCCTCGTCGCCACGATCCAACGCGAGCACCTTGTTGGCGACGCTGCCGAGCACGTCGAACACGTCTCCGATGTGCGTCGTGTCCTCGCTCGTCGGCGCGGGGACGCGCAGCTCGCCGCCCAGGGTCTCGGCCGTGAGCCGATCGTGCATGGCAGGCATCGAGTCGCGCTCGAGGCTCTTCAACTTGAGCTCGCGCTGCCCGACGAGCAGGCGATCGCCGTCGCGCAGTCGTCGAGGCTCGCGCACGCGCTCGCCGTTGACGTAGATCCCGTTGACGCTGCCGAGATCCTGAACCGTCACGGCGTCGTCCGATACGCGAAGCTCGGCGTGCCGTCGCGACACCATGTTGTCCTCGAGCACGATGTGACAGCCGGAGCTGCGCCCGATCAGCATCTGCCCGCGCCGGAGCTCGATGCTCGGTCCGTCGTGCTCGAGCCAGAAACGCCGAGGCCCGCTGTTGGGCGCCCCCGAGAGGCCTTTCGGGTCACGCTCGCTCGTCACCAGCAACAAGGTACCCCGGCCGGGCGGGGAACGTCGAGCGTCGCGCGGCCCGGCGACCTAGCCCTGCCTCCTCTCCGCGTGAGCCCGTTCACGAGAGCGATCGCGCGAGGCCTTCCAGCCGGCTTGCCACGAAGCGTTCGGCCGGGCCCAGCTCGAGCTCTTTGAGGACGGCGACGTAGTTCCTGAGCGCCTCGAGCCGCGGCAGCCTTGCCTTGCGCAGCACGGCGTGGAGCTCCTCCACCATGCTCGTGGAGCAGGGGCGGCGCAGCGCAGCGTACAGGCGAAGCATCGAGTTTGCGCGTTCCGCGTTGCCCGTCGAGGTGGCGATGCGCAGGGCATACTCGGCGGCACGCTCGGCGCTCGCCAGGTCGACGCGCCGCCCGTTCTCCGCGTCGGAGACCACCTGGTCGATCTGGGCTCCCATGAGCCGCTCGGCCTCGTCGCCCCGACCGAGCGCGAGTGCCTTCTCGGCAAGCATGCCAATGAGCCCGAAGGGCGGCAGCCGCTGGGTCGGCATCTGGGCCAGGGTCTCGGCGGCAAATTCGCGCCGGAGCGCCAGGACCAGTTCGCTCTTGCCCACGGTGAGCACGTCGTTGGGCACGAGCGGGCGCGTACCGCTCACGCGCTCGCCGTTGACGCTAACCCCATTCCGACTCCCGAGGTCCTCGAGCACGACGCCCTCTTCGCTCACGACGAGCGCTGCGTGCGTACGCGAGACGAGCGGGTCGTCGAGCGCGAGCTGGCAGCCCTCGGCGCGACCGATCACGAATCGGCCCCGGAGAAGCTCGAACTCGCGGGGGCCGAGGCGAAGGACGTAACGCACGCTGCTTCCCTCGCCTGCTCGCTCAGGGCCCGCCCGCGAGGAGCACGAGCTCGTTGAAGCTTTCACGCTCCTCCTCGCTCGGCCCCCCCTTCGAGTTGATGGCATCGACGACGCGGCGAACCGCCGGCGCGAGCGCGCCTCTGAGCGCGAGCGGGAACGTCGAAAGGCTGCGGGGCAGCCCGCTCGGCGGCACCTGACCGAGCGTGGCGTAGAGCGAAAGTGCCCATCGGACCCAAGAGACCTCCCCCGTCGCCAGGGCAAGCCCCACGGCGGCATCGCCGACGCCTTCGAGCGGCCGCCGGTCGATGCGGCCGTCTTCGGTGAGGCGTTGCTCGACGTGGAGTCGGGCACGCAGGAGGAGCCGCTCGAACGTCGGGCCAGCTCTTCTTGGCGAGCGCCCTCGTGAGCGCCTCGGCAGCGAGCTCGAGCGACCAGTCGCGCTCGGAGCGCGCTCCGGAGAGCGTCTCCTCCTGGGAGCGGGCCACCGAGCCGCAAGCCGGGCACGACGGGCTTTCCGCCGGATAGGGCATCCCGCAGTCGGCACAGTGGCACATGAACCCGGTGGTGCGCTTTTGCGGCGGCGTGCCGGTCCCGCCGATCACGCACACGACGAGCTCCTGCGACCCAATGCGAACCCGATCCTGATCGGTGAGCGCCACGACGCCCTTCGCGGGCTTGCCACCGACCTGGACGCCGTTTCTCGAGCCGAGATCCTCGACCGTGATGTCGTCTCCATCGACGACGATGCGAGCGTGCTCGCGCGAAACGAGCGGGTCGTCGATGGTAATCTGGCAGGCGGCGCTGCGTCCGATGACGGTGACGCCGGAACCCAGGTCAATCTCCTGGAGCAGGAATCGAAGGCGGTAACGGGCCACGCGATGGCGCGTGGTGGCGCACGGCTCGCCCACGCTACGTTTCGAGATTAGCGCTCATCGATCGGCTCGGTCAAATCCTCGCCGCGCGAGCCTCGACTTCGGCAGTCTTGCTAGGCAAGGAGCGTTCGACTCGACACGGGCCGCTCGCTCATTTTTCACGACACGCTTCTGGTTCTTTCCCGTTCTTTGTTCTCGTTTCCTGGTCGTTCTGGTCGTTCTGGTCGTGCTTGGTCGTTTCTGGTTCGTGCGCTGTCTTCTTCCGGGCGCAGCGCGCGAGGTTTGTGGGGGTCTTCTGGGTCGTCTCGGCTTCGTGCAGCAATTTCGACCTCGAGATCCTTCCGCTTCGGCCTCGGCGGCGCCCTTTTCGCCTTGCTTCGCCGAGCGCGACGGCACGCTCGGCCTCGGGTGACTATTTCTGGGATAATCGCGCCCCACATGCAGCGCCTGGCCAAGACCACATTCGTCGCCACCCACCTCCAGATGTGGGTATCGGCACTCGTCGTGACGACCTCTTTCGCATCGTACGCAAGCGCCGATGCGCCCGGCCGCCCGAGCGCGCCGAGCCCCGCCGGGGCGCCGCGCGCGGAGGCGGCTCGACCGAGTGGCGCCCCGCCTCCGCCGCAGGCGTCGCCCGGCGCGCCCGCACCACTCCCATCGTCGAGCGCGAGCGCACCGGCACCCGCGGTCGCACCAGCCGACAGCCCGGCGCCCGCGGGCGAGCCCGCGGCGCCGCTCGCTCCCGATGCATCCGCTCCGGCGACTAAGACCCCGGCACCGAGCGCGGCGCCGACGGCGGTGCCCGCTGCTCCGGCGAGCGCGCCGAACCCCGCCGGCACGGCGGCAGGCGCCGACGTCGCAAGCTCGTCCACCTTCGCGCTCGAGCGCTCGGTCGTCCACGTCGCCTCCGATCGACCAGGCTCGTGGCTCGAAGCGAGAAGCACCCTCGAGGACCACGGGTGGGAGCGTGTCTGCGCCGCGCCGTGCAACCGCGCCATCGTGGTTCAGGGCGCGCTCTTGCGTGTGACGGCGCCCGGCATGACGCCGTCGAACGGTTTTCGTATCGAGCACGGCCCCGGCACCGCCCTCGTCAAGGTGGAGGGCGGGTCGGCTACCTCACGAAGCTACGGCATCCTCGCGCTCGGCGTCGGGATCCCGATCTCGCTCACGGGAATGGGCCTGTATGGCTACGGGCGTTATGCGGACCAGACCGGCACGCGAACGGCGGGCGCCGTCACGCTCGGCATCGGCGCCCTCGCCGTGCTCGCATCGCTGCCCCTGCTCGTCTCGGGGTCCACGGACGTGCGAGACGGCAAGGGCAGCTTGATTGCCCGCCTGCTCGGCGACGGCCGGCTCAGGCTTTGAACTTCCGCATCAGGTCGGCGAGCGCCTGCACGTTCTCGAGCGGCACCGCGTTGTAGATCGACGCGCGCATGCCGCCGACCGAGCGATGGCCCTTGAGGCCTTCCATCTTCTGCTTCTTGGCCTCGGCGAGGAACTCCGCCTCGAGCTCGGGGGTCTTCAACGTGAAGACGACGTTCATCGTCGAACGCGAGCCTTTCTCGACGGGCGAAGCGTAGAAATCGGGGCGGGAGTCGATCGCAGCGTAGAGGAGGGCCGCCTTCTCGCGGTTCTTCTTCTCCATGGCGACGAGGCCACCGTTCTTCTTCAGCTCGTCGAGCACGTTGCGCAGCACGTACACCGAGAACGTCGGTGGCGTGTTGTAGAGCGAGTTGTTCTCGGCGTGCGTGCGATACTGGAAGATCGCGGGGATGTCCTTTCTTCCGCCCTCGACCAGATCCTTTCGCACGATCACGAGAGCGAGGCCGCTCGGGCCGAGGTTCTTCTGGGCTCCGGCGTAGATCAGACCGAACTTCGAGACATCGATCGGGCGCCACATGATGTCGCTCGACATGTCCGCGACGAGCGGAACGCTGCCGGTGCTCGGGAACTCGTGCCACTGCGTGCCGAAGATCGTGTTGTTGCTCGTGATGTGGGCGTAGGCGGCGCCCGCGTCGAGCGTGAGCTCGCTCTGCGCCGGAATGCGGCCGAACTTGCCGTCCTTCTCCGTGGTGCCCGCGACGCGCACCGTGCCCACCGACTTGCCCTCCTTGATGGCCTTCTGCGACCACGAGCCCGTGATGACGTAGTCGGCGCTCTTGCCCGCGGGCAAGAGGTTCATGGGCAGCATGGCGAACTGCTGGCTCGCGCCGCCCTGCAGCAGCAGGATCTGATACTGGTCGGGGACGCCCAGAAGCTCACGTGCGAGGGCAAGCGCCTCGTTGTGAACGGCCTCGTAGGCCTTTCCGCGATGGCTGTGCTCCATCACGCTCATGCCAGTGCCAGCGAGATCGAGGAGCTCTGCTTGGGCGCGCTCGAGGGCGGCGAGCGGCAGCGCCGCGGGGCCCGCATTGAAGTTCTTCGCTCTTTCCATGGCAGGCTTGCTAGCCACGGGAAGCGACGCGGTCAAGATCGAGGCCCAGGGGCCCGAGAACGGCGAGCAGCGCGTCGGTCGGGACGGCCCCTTGCCGCAGCAGCCGCACGCTACCCGGGTCCACGGCGACCAGGGTGGACGGCAAGCCACCCGGGCTTTCGCCGGGTGCCACCACGAGACGACCGTCGAAAATTGCCTCAGTGAAGCTCCTTTCCACTTCGCTCGACAGGACGGCGGGGGGTGCCCCGGGAAGGTTCGCGCTCGTCGCCGTCAAGGGCCGGCCGAAGCGACGGGCAAGCTCGCTCGCGGGCGAAGCACCGGGCTCGCGGACCGCCACACGACCGTCCGCCGTGATCCGCGGGTCGAGACGGGCGGCGGCGCGCACGGCCAGCGTGAGCGGCCCCGGCCAGAACATGTCGGCGAGCGCGCGCGCCCCGTCGGGGATTGCCTCGACGAGCGGAGCCCAACTTTCGCGGGACGGCACGATGAGACCGACGGCCTTGTCCGAGCCGCGCGGCTTGAGCGAGCCGAGGCAGTCGAGCGCCGCCGGGTTCGTTGCGTCGGCAAGCAGGCCGAAGAACGACTCCGTGGCGATGGCGACGACCGAGCCGCGCTCGAGCGCCTCGACGAGCGGGGTCACGCTGCTCCGAGGGCTCCGGCGGCAACGTCGGTGCGAAACTGCATGCCGTCGAAGGAAATCAGCGCCACGGCCTCGTAGGCGCGCGCGTGCGCGTCGCCGAGCGAGCCGGCCTTCGCCGCGACACCGAGCACGCGGCCGCCCGCGGTGACGACTGCGCCCCCGGACAGCGCCGTCCCGGCGTGGAACACGCGCACCCCCGGCAACGCCTCGGCCGCGGACAGGCCCAAAATGGCGTCGCCCCGGCGCGGCGCTTCGGGGTATCCGTGCGCAGCGAGCACGACGCACACGGCGTGCTCGCCGCTCGCGCGCAGACTGTTCGGGTCGAGCTCGCCCCGAGCGGCCGCCACGAGGGCGTCACAAAAATCACCCTCCAGGGTTAGCGTCAGCACCTGCGTCTCGGGGTCGCCGAAGCGCACGTTGAACTCGAGCAACGAAGGCACGCCGTCGGGTTTCACCATGATCCCGGCGAACAGCGCGCCACGAAACGGGTGACCCTCGGCCGCCATGCCGGCGAGCGTCGGCTGGATGATCTCGCGACCGACACGCTCGACGAGCGCGGGGGTCGCGAGTGGCGACGGCGACAGCGTGCCCATGCCGCCCGTGTTGGGGCCCCGATCGCCCTCGAGCAGGCGCTTGTGATCTTGGGCGGGGGGCAATAGGACGAAGCGCTCGCCGTCGGCGATGGCGTGCACGCTCAGCTCTGCACCGCTGAGGCGCTCCTCGAGCACGACCGTGCGACCCGCCTCGCCGAACGCCTCGCCGCTCAGCATGCGGGCCGCGCTCCGCTCGGCCTCGGCGCGACTCTCCGCGACCACCACCCCCTTGCCGGCACACAGGCCGTCAGCCTTGACGACGGGGGGTGCATCGAACGCGTCGAGGGCCGCCCCGAGCGCCGCCGGGTCCCGGACGACTCGGTAGCGAGCCGTGGGCACCCCGTGTCGCCCGGCGAGCTCCTTCATGAAAGCCTTGCTCCCCTCGAGCCGCGCGGCGAGGAGGCTCGGCCCGAACACGAGGTGCCCCGCGGCGGCGAGCTCGTCGGTGAGGCCCTCGCAGAGCGGCGCCTCGGGACCGATCACGGTCAGATCGGGGGCTTCTCGGCGGGCCATCTCGAGCGGCGAGCCGGGCAGGCTCCGCAACGCCTTGCCGGCGAGCCACGGTGGCGCACGGTGAGTCCCAGCGTTTCCGGGTGTGACGAGCACCTCTCCCACACTGTCGGACTCGAGCAGCCGGAGTGCGAGAGCGTGCTCTCGTCCGCCGGATCCGACGACCAGTACCTTGCGACGCCCGGGCACGGGGGCCGTTTAGCGCGGCCCGGCCAGGGCGGCTAGGGCCCGGGCGCCCGCGGCGCCGCCCGCCCGTCGACGCCGTCGCTGGGCGTGACGACGAGCGTGGAAGCGTCGGGAGGACGTGTGGCATGATTCTGGGCTATCCGTGTCCGAGCCGCTCGCCCTGCACGTGATTCGCCCCTACCCCAATGCGGACGAATACCTCAAGCACGAGGCGTGGACGATGGACACGCGCACGATGCTGCTCATCGGCGAGGCCGAGCTGCCGCCCGGTACGGCGGTGATGCTCGAGGTGACGCTCGGTGACGGCTCGCGCCCGATCCGAGCCGAGGCTCGCGTGCTCGCGAACGTGGAGCCCCGTGGAGCACGCCCCGGCGGCCTGCGCGTGCGCTTCAAGCGCTACGGCGCTTCGACCAAGACGTTTCTCGATCGCGCGGTCGAGCTGAGCGATCGCCCGTCGCTACGCCCTCCCGAGCCGTCGCCGCCGAGCCCCGAGAACGGCTCGACGCCCGGGACGACGCCCTCCACCCCCGAAGCCGCGGGCACATCGGACGCGGCGAGCCCGGCTCCGGCGGACACGGCGGCGGTGACGACCGCGCCCGACTACACCGAGCGGCGACGCCGCGCGCTCGAAGCGCTGAGAACGCGAGCCAATCAGCTCACGGAGCTGCCCGTTCCCGACGAGCGTGAGCTCTTGCTCGAGCGACTGCGGCAGCGCCATCAGTCCGAGGACGCGACGACGCTCTTTCGAATCTCAGGGAATCGACTCGATGGGTAAGTGCAAAAGCTCGATCGACAGCGTCTTGCTCAGCTCGAAAATGCGCTGGTCTCGGTAGAATTCTCCGAAAACGATGCGCTTGACGCCTGCGTTGGCGATCAGCTTGAAGCATCCGAAGCAGGGCGACGCCGTCACGTAGATGTCCGCACCCTCGAGCCGCACGCCATTGCGAGCAGCCTGAACGATGGCGTTCGCCTCGGCGTGGACGGTACGCACGCAATGCCCGTCCTCCATCATGTGACCCTCGTCGTCGCAGTGTGCGAGGCCGCGGATCGAACCGTTGTAGCCGGTCGCGAGGATCATGCGGTCACGCACCATGACGGCCCCGACGTGCTTGCGGTCGCAGGTCGAGCGCGTCGAAACGACGCGCCCGACGGCCATGAAGTACTCGTCCCAGGTCATGCGGCGTGTCTCGCTCATGACCGCTTCCTTACACCGGTTCCCGCCCCGCGCGGCAGCCCGGCCGCGCGGCCCCCGACGGGAGCCCATGGCGCGGCCCGCCGCGGGCTTGACCGCGCCCCAGGTCGGTGGCTTGGTTCGCCCGTGCAGCGACGCCTGCGATGGCTCCCCGTCACCCTCACGGCCCTGTTGGCGCTCGCGCCGGCATACGCGGCGCCGAAACCTCGTGACGCCGCGCGCGCGCTCGTCGCCCAGCTCGACCGGCAAAAGGCCTCGGGAGCCGGCGTTTCGGCAGCGCTTTCCGAAGCCCGCCGGGCGCTCGTGCGTGCCGATCGGGCACGGCTCGCCGGCGACCACCGCCACGGCGCCGAGCTCGAAGCGCTCGCGCTCGAATGGGCGGAGGCGGCCCGCGATCGCGCTCGACTCGCCGCCGCACAGGCCGAGGCGAACGAGCTCGAGCGGAAGGTCATCGACGCCGACGCCAAGCTCGAGCGCGCGCGAGCCCTGATCGAGCAGACGATCGCCCAGCGCGCGCGGACCGAAGCGGAGTTCGCCGAGCTCGAGCGCCAGCAGAGTCAGCCGCCCCCGCCGCCCGCACCAGCGGCGAAGCAGCGCAAAAAGGCGAAGGCGCAAGAAGAATGAGCCGCGTGCCTTTCGGGAAGCTTTGCTTCGCTCTCGTCGCCTGCGCGACGCTCGCGTGCGCGTCCGCGCCACGGCCGCGCGTTCTTTCCGAGCTCGACCGCACGAGCGCTAGCCCGCAGGTCTCCGTCGCGCGCCGCGGCGCGCCTCAGGCCTGGGCCCGAGCCGAAGACCTTCGCCGCCGCGCCGAGCAGGCTCACGACGACGGCGACGGCGCCACGGCGCAGATCCTCGGGGAGCGCGCCGCGGCCGCCTACGACCGCGCCGTCACGCTCGCCGCGCTGCTCCGCGCGCAGGCCCGCGCCCAGGCGGCAACGGCCCAGCTCGCAAGCCGCGAAGCAGAGCTCGCGAAGCAGGCGGAGACCCAGGCGTCGGTCGACGCGGAGCTCCGCGCCGTCACGCTCAGACTCAAGGTCGCCCGGGAGACGCTACCGATGCCCGAGAGCGGCCCGCCGTCGTCGCCCGAGCGCGAGCTCGCACGGCGCGACGCGGCACGCGCGCTCGCGGCGCAGGCGCGGTTGCTCTGCATGTCGGCGCGCTTGATCGACCCCAAGGTCGAAACGCTCGAGGCGGCGAGCGCGGGCGTGAGCGATCTCGAGGCACGGCTGCCGAAGGCTCCGATGGCGCCGCTCGACGAGGCCCGCGCCGCGCGCACGGCCTGCCTCAAGGCCCTCACGAACGCGCGACGCCCGCGCACCCAAAAGGACCCCGCGAGCCCGCTCGCCGATCGCCTTCTCGCCGAGTTGAGCGAGGCGTCCCTCGGACCGAGCCGCGACGATCGCGGCGTCGTCGTGACGCTGACGCACCCGTTCGGCAAGGGCGACGAGCTCACGACGGAAGCTCGGCAGCGCATGACGGAGCTTGCCGCCGTGGCGAAGACCCACCCGGATTTCCCCGTGCTCGTCGTCGTGCATGCCGCGGCTCGCCTGCCCGAGCCCGTGGAAACCGCGCGCGCCGACCGCGCCCGCACGGCGCTCGTCGAGCACGGCGCCCCGAGCGTCGAGGCGACCAGCGTGGGCAATGCGCTGCCGGGCCTCGATCGCAAGCAGCCCGGAGCGGCGGCCCGGAACGAACGCGTCGAGGTCGTGTTCGTTGCTCCGAGCGCGACCTGAGCGCTTCGCGCGCCAGCGCCGCGCGGTCAGCGCTGGCGGAAGACGAAGGCGCCCTTTTTGTTCGAAACGACGATGTCCGGCCGGTCGTCGCCGTTCACGTCGCCGACGGTCACCTGCGTGCCGACGCCCGAGTCGTCGTCGATGAGGTGGGGCACGAAGGCCGTATCGCTTCCCTCGACGTGCTCGAACCAATAGAGTCGCCCGGGCGTGTCGAACGACGCGTCGCCGCCCGGGATGTGTCCCCAGTGCCGCTCGCCGGTGACGATGTCGTCGAGGCCGTCGCCATCGATGTCGGCCATCGCGAGGGCGTGCGGCTCGTGCAAGATCACGGAGTCGTCGGGCAGTGGATCGGTACCCGGCACGAGGACGTGCTCGGTGAACGGCGGCGACGCGCCCGCCGGCCCCTGTTCGTACCAGGCGAGCCCGTAGCCGTGAGCAGCGAGCGTCGCGATGATGTCCGCATCTCCGTCGCCGTCAACGTCGCGCGTTTCCATTTGAGCGCCGCCGCCACCGAAGGCCTGGTCGACGCGCGCCCAGAGCGGAAACCCGGCCACCGAATCCGGCCCGACGAAGTAACCCGTCGCCTCGAGCACGTCTGCGTGACCATCGCCGTCAACGTCGCCCACGCCGAGCCCGTGCGTGAAGGCCTGGTAGGCGCGCGGCTCGGATAGCGGGTGGAACACCCAGGCCGCCGTCGGATCGGTGGGGTCCGGCCCGGCAAAGCCGAGCGCGCCGCCCGTCATGAACACGAGCTCGGGCTCGCCGTCACCCGTCACGTCGGTGAACGCGGGCGACTCGCCGTCGACGCCGAAGAACACGTCGTGCCGAATGAAGTCGCCGCCAGCCGAGCCTGGGTTCTGGTACCAGGTGAGGTTCTGCCCCGGAAACCCGACGACCAGCACGTCCGGGTAGCCGTCGGCGTCGAAATCCCGCGCCCACTGGAAGAAGCAGTCCGAGTAGCTTCTCACGTCGAACGGCGGATCGGGTCGCGGCCAGATCGGATGGCGCTCGGCGTAGTCGGGGCCCGCATACCAGTCGGGGCCCATGGCGACGTCGGTCACGCCGTCCTGGTCGAAGTCGCCGAACGTGCTGCCTTCGCAATAAAACGAACGGTGGAGCGTGATCTTTTCGAAGCGCGGGTCGAGCGCGACTTCGGGCCGTGGTCCCGCGCCAGCGGCTCCCCCCTCGCCCGCAGCACCGGCGTCGCCGCTCGCACCGCCGCTCGACGTGCCGCCCGAGCCCGACGAGGTCCCGCCGCTCGACGTGCCGCCCGTCGCGCCACTCGACGCGCCTGTGCCGCCGGTCCCGCCCGCTCCGGGGCCGCCTCCTTTGCCCGACGACCCAGCGGCAACGTCCGGATCGGTGCCCTTGCTCTCGCCGCAGCCGAGCAAAAACCCGACAAGCGCGACGCAGAGCGCATGGGTTCCGAAAGCGAAGCAGGCGGCTACGCTGAGCCGGAGCCGGCGCGGCATGCCTGATCGTACCACGGCGGCGGACCACGACCGCTCGCGACGGCGGGGGCGGCGCGCCGACATGCCCAACGCGGCCTTCCAAGCACGCTCCGGAGCCAAAGAAAGGCGCGCGCCCTGCGTTTCTTTCGGCGATGAAGCCTGGCAACTTTGACCGCAGACGACAAACCCCCAATGATTGGGGAAGATTCGGGTACGTGCCCGAATCCCCACGAACCTTGCTACGCGATTCCCTCTTCGGCGAGCGCATCGTGTGGACCGGCCGGCCCGCGGTGGTGCGGCCCAACGCCCTGCAGCGCTCGCTCTCGGCCGTGTCGTTCGTCGGCTCGGGGATCACGCTCTCGTTTGCCATCGTGGTCGCGCTCGTGCTGCACGCGCCTTTCGGCGGCCTCTTGTTCTTCGCGTTCTGGTGCGCCGCTCTCGGCCTCGCCGTGCTGCAGGTGCCGCGCCTGCTCCTTTCGCGCGCGCGCTACGTCGTGACCGAGCTGCACGTGATCGCGATCTACGGACCGTTGCGTCGCTCCATCGAGCGACGCTCGATCAGCTTCGCCCGCATCTATTGGGACGATAGCCGGCCCGACACCGGCGACGTCGAGCTCGTGCGTGCCGTGCCAATCGGTGCCCTGCGGCGCCGCCTCATGCTGCGACTCGTCGGCGTGCAGGCGCCCGACCGCGTTTGGGCGATCGTCCGCGGCGCGGAGCGGCTCGCGCCCCGCGGCG
The DNA here is from genome assembly GCA_963841435.1 of uncultured delta proteobacterium. Lineage (GTDB taxonomy): Bacteria > Myxococcota_A > Polyangia > Polyangiales > Polyangiaceae > PMG-095. The sequence continues at coordinate 1,207,669 of CAWJCS010000006.1, read as the reverse complement.
CTGCCGATCGTCCCCTCACGCAGCGGCTCGACGTGGGCGAGCACGTCGTGTGGTCCGCCCGCCCGCGGCAGAAGCTCCGGCGCTTCGTGCCCCGCGGACAGCGCGAATGGGGGTTGCTCGCGCTCGCGGGGATGCTGCTCGCCGGCGGCGTGCGCGTCGGGCTCGGAGGCTATCCGGCGCTCTTGCGCGTCCACGAAGGCGGACTCTCGTTCGGCTCCCCTGCGTTCGCGCTGCTCGCTCTCGGCGTGGGTTCGACGGTGCTGCTCCTCGCGGGCATCGCGGGTTACCTCATTTACGATGCCGTGATCCGCAGCGGCTACCTGGTCCGACACACCCGCTACCTCGTCACCAACAAGCGCGTCCTCATCCAGCGACGCTCCGAGGAGCTGCATCTGGATCGCAAGCGCATCTTCGACGTGATCGACGCGCCCAAGCCAGGCGGCCTGCACGACATATTTCTCGTTCTCGATGGCCCGCGCGCTCGCGCGGTGGCGGCCAGCGGGGCATTCGGCGAGCTGTCGCGCGGTCCCCACCTCAGGCCCGTGTTCGAAGCCGTCGAGGACGCCGAGGGGGTGAGCCGCATCCTGCGCGCGCCGCCCGAGCTGCCGCACGCGGCCTGAATCCTGGGAGCGGGCAGCAACGCGCGCCCTCGGCGTCAGCGCGCGCGCTCGCGCGGGCGCGCGTGGATCGCCGCGAGGCAGCTCGCCCGGTGAGCACGCGCGTTCTCGACCCACGGTCCCGCAACGGGCGCCGCCTCGAGGTAGCGATCCCAGGCGGCCACGGCAACCTCGAGCTCACTCGTGCGCGCCGCCGCGGCGGGCTCGCGCCGTGCGCGCGCCATGGCGCGCAGGGCCTCGATGTAGGCGCGCTCGAAGGGCGGCACGAAGAACACGCCGGGCAGCTCGAGCGGGTCGGGTGTCGCATAGGGGGGAGTCGGGAGGCGAATGCGCTCTGCGCCGTCGAGCGCATCGAAAGCGGTCGGCAGATTGCCGGCCCGTTCGAGAGCGAGCGCGAGCCCGTAGCGCGCGAGCGCGACGATCTCGGGGTCGTTCGCGAGATCGAGCGCCCGCTCGTAGTCCTTCCTCGCCGGCACCAGCTCACCGAGGCGCAGGCTCGATTCGGCCCGGTTGTAATAGGACGTGGCGCGAGCATCCGGGTCGACCTCGAGGCGAAGCCCGCGAGTGTGCGCGTCGCGGGCGCCCGGCGCGTCGTCGAGAAGCGAAAGCGCGAGGCCGAGCAGCCGGTAGGCTTCGGCCAGTAGCGGACCGTCGGGAAGCTCGGCCACGGCGACGCGCACGAGCTCGGCGGCTTGCGCCTCGCGGCCAACGTCGGCGGCGAGCAGCGCGTCGGCGAGCACGCAGCGCAATCGCGGGTCCACAGGGTCGTGCACGCCGGAAAGGTCGCTCATCGCGACGGCGGCGCGCGCGAGGTCGCGCGCGATGACAGGCTCCGCCTGGGTCAGCGAGCGCGCGTCGAGCGTGCGCTCGAGCGCCGAGAGCAGGCGCGCCTCGGCCGCCGCGCTGGGCCGGCGCGCTCGCTCCCAGATCGACGGCTCGGCGCTCGCGCGACCGGTGGCGAGCAAGGCCGAGGCGACGCCGAGCGCGACGAGCGCCGAGACGAGTCGACGCGCGGCCATTACGGTCTGCCACCGAGCGCGCGCAGCGCTTCGGTCGCGTGCGCGGCCCACGGCCCCTTACCCCGGGGGCTCTCGAGAAAGGCGCGCCAGTGGGCGCGCGCCAGCGCCGTGTCGCGACCCTCGGCAAGCACGGCGATCGCGGCGTGCAGCTCGCCGTCGCGCAAAAGGATGCGCCGCAGCGCGAGCGGCCGTGGCTCGGGTACGTCGCCGGGCGGGCCGCCGAGCGAAAGGGCCGAGACGCGGTCCTTCTCGAGTGGCGTGAGCTCGGCTTCGAGATCCCAGGGGCCGTCCGTTTCGCGCGCGAGGGCCCGGGCACGTTCGCGGCGCCCCGCACGGTGCAGGGCAAGCGCGCTCAGCGCGAGCATCAGGTCGCGATCGCCGGCGAGCGGCAGCGCGCGGGCTTCGGCGAGATAGCCCTGAGCTCTGTCGATGCCGGCGGGGCCGCGCGAGAGCACGAGGCTCGCTGCCTCGATGAAGGCGACGCGGCGCGCTTCCGCGGACCCGAGCAAGCTCGCCCGGGCGATGAGCAGGCGATAGCCGCGCTCGGCCGCGTCGAGGGCATCGACCGAAAGCGCCGCGCGGGCAACGTCGAACAGCGACGGCGCGTGGTCCAGGACCGGCGCGTCCGGAGCGAGCATCGGCTCGAGCAGCTTCCACGCCTCGCGGGTGCGACCGAGCCGAAACAGTGCCCGCCCTGCGAGCAGCTCGGGCAAACGCTCGCCGGGCCGGAGCGCGCCCGCCGCCGTGGCAAGCTCGAGCGAGAGCTTCGGACGCCCGCCGAGCTCGGCGAAGCCGCGCGCGAGCGTGCCGCAATACTGGATGAGCGCCGGTGGACGGACCCGGGACCAGATCGAGCTCCACTCTCCGACCCCCGCCGGGCGGCACTCCGCGGGGCGCGGGCTCGCGGCCGCAGCGGCCGTGAGCTGGGCGGGCGAGCCTAGCGTCGGTGGCGCGAACAGGCCGGGGAGCACCAAGGGAGCGACCGGGCGACGAGCCTCAGGGCGCTGCCGCGCGCCCGACGAAGGGGTTATGAAGGACGATGGTTTCGGCGCGACGCGGCCCCACGCTCACGAGGTAGATCGGGGCGCCCGTCTCCGTCTCGAGGAACCGGATGTACGCGCGCGCCGCGGACGGCAGCTCGTCGAGCACGCGCGCGCCCTCGAGCTTCTCGCGCCAGCCCTCGAGCTCGACGTACACGGGGCGCAGCGCATCCCCGGCGTCCAGAAGATCGAGCGGGAGATCGCTCACGCGCCCGTCCGGCGTGTCGTAGGCGACGCAGACCTTCAGCTTGTCGAGCCCCGTGAGCACGTCGAGCTTGGTGAGCGCGATGCCGTCGAATCCGTTCACACGCGCCGCATAGCGCAGGGCCGGGAGATCGAGCCAGCCCGTGCGGCGCGGGCGACCCGTGACGGAGCCGAACTCCGCCCCCACCTCACGCAGGTGATCCCCCTCGGCGTTGCCGAGCTCGGTGGGAAACGGACCCGCGCCGACGCGCGTCGTGTACGCCTTGGTGATGCCGATCACCGTGCCGATTCGGTTCGGACCGATGCCGGTGCCCACCGAAGCGCCGCCCGCCACGGCGGAGCTCGAGGTGACAAACGGATAAGTCCCGTGATCGAGATCGAGTAGCGTACCCTGCGCGCCCTCCAGCATGACACGCTTGCCCTCGCGCACGGCGTTGCTCACGAGCGCCGACGTGTCGCGCAGGAGTGGCAGGAGGCGCACGGCCGCCGCCTCGAGCGGTCCGAGCAGGGACTCCACGCTCGGCACTTCGCCACCGAGCGCCGTGATCGTCGGGGCCCAGGCGTCGAGCGCCCCTTCGAGTCGCTCAAAAAGGCGCTTGGGATGCCTAAGGTCGCAGGCGCGCAGGCCCGTGCGCCGCGCCTTGTCCTCGTAGGCGGGCCCGATGCCCTTCTTGGTGGTCCCGATGGCGCGACCCTCCGGCGCTCGCGTCTCGCGCAGAGTGTCGACGAGCACGTGGTACGGCAAGATGAGATGAGCCCGGTCGCTCAAGACGAGCCGAGACGTCACGTCGCGGTGACCGCGACGCACGAGCTCGTCGATCTCGCCGAGCAGCACATCGGGATCGACGACCATGCCTTGACCGAGCACGCTGAGCGTCTCGGGGCGGAGGATACCGCTCGGGAGGAGGCGCACGACGAGCTTGTCGTCCCCCACCACGAGCGTATGCCCGGCGTTGGGGCCGCCAGCGTAGCGGACCACGACGTCGGCAAACTCCGTGTAGATGTCGACGATCTTTCCCTTCCCCTCGTCGCCCCACTGGGCGCCCACGATTGCAACGACTGACATGAGACTTCGTTTCCCGAGCTAGTCGCTCGTGCGCTCGCGCTCGAGCAATGCCAACGCCGCCGCGCCGAGCGCACGCGGGTCGCGCGGCAACGGCTCACGACCGAGATCGGAGACCCGGACGAGCGTGGCGGTGTTCATGGTGATTTCCACGAGGTGTGTGTAGCGAAAGGCTTGGGCGTGGGCGAGCAGATCGCTCGGGGGCGCGGGCGCACAGGCAATTTTGCACCCGCGGAGCGCGGCAAGCACAGCGGAGTCGCCGTTCGTGACGAGCATCCGCTGGGCCGGCTCGGACTCGCGGCCAGCCCGCTCGAGTGCCCAGGCGAGCTCGTCCAGGCCAAAGGCGAAGCCCGCAGCGGGTCGCCCGCGCCCGAAGCGCTCGGAGAGCCCGTCGTAGCGCCCGCCGGCGCCAATCGCCCGCCCCGGCCCCGCCGCGTGCAGCTGAAAAACCGTCCCGGTGTAGTAGCCAAGATCGCGCGTTTCAGCGAGGTCGAAAAGGAGTCGGGGCGCAAGGCTCGCCTCGCCCACGGCGTCGAACAGCCGGCGGAGCTCCGCGAGGCATTGGGCGGCGGGGGTCTTACCGAGCGCGCTCTCGGCCGGCCCCCACACCGTCTCTCCACCGTGCAGATCCGGCAGGGCGGTCAGCGCCGCGAGCGGCGCTCCGCGCATGCCAAACCTTTCCGCACGGCGAGCCAGCTCGGTCGAGTCACGCGCCGCGAGCGCTTCGACGATCTCGCTCTGCGCAGCGCGGGGCAGCGAGCCGATGAGCGCCGCCGCGATGCCGGCGTGGCCGAGGTCGACGGCGAAGTCGGTGAGGCCCGCGGCGCGGGCTGCGTCGGTCGCGATACCGAGCACCTCGAGGTCGCCCTCGAGACCGAGCAGCCCGAGCAACTCGACGCCAGCCTGGGGGATCTGGCGGCGCTGGCGCGCCCGCTCGCGCCGGCGCCTGAGGACCGAGCCCTGATAGCAGAGCCGGATCGGATCGGGCGCGTCCGCCATCCGCGTCGCGGCGAGGCGCGCAATCTGCGCGGTCATGTCCGGCCGGAGCGCGACGACGGCGCCCGTCTCCGGCTCGACGAAGCGCAAGAGCTGCTCCTCGCCGAGCACCCCGAGGCCGAGCTCCAGCACGCTCGCGTACTCGAAGATCGGCAGCGTCACGAGCTCGTAGCCGTGCAGCGCGAACGCGTCGAGCAGCCGCCGCGCGAGCGCCGCCTGATCGCGGGCCTCCGCCGGCAAGAGGTCGCGCATGCCGGCCGGCAGAGCGTGCACGAGGCCGAGCGGGCGGGAAGGCAGAGCGAGACCCGGATCCGGGGGTGGTGGTAGAGAGGCAGCGGCCAAAGCCGGCGGAGCTTATCACGAGATGCGCTAAGCTCACGGCATGTCTACCGGCCATGCGACGGAGGGCACCCTAGACGTGCGCGAGCACGGGGCCCAGCGCGACGGACAACCGCAGGTGCTCGACCGGCGCCTGTTCATGCAGCTTCTGGTGCTTCGCACGGAGCAAACCGAGGGTCCAGGCGAGGCCGCGAAGCGACTCGCGGGCGCGCTCTCCCGCGCGCGCATCGGCGGCGTCGTCTACGAAGACGTGAACGATCCCTGGGGCCTCGGGCTGCTCACGTTCAGCGAGGATCCGGCCGATTTCGTCGTCCACGTACGCCCGGCCGTCGCCGCGCTCAAAGGCACGACGCTGCGCCCCGAGTTCACGATGCTCGGCCGCAGCTACTCCACGGGCTACGAGCCCGATCTCGAGCACTGGCTCATCGAGCGGCCGAAGCAAACCGTGCTCAACGAAGCCTGGCCATGGGCCATCTGGTACCCACTCCGTCGCAACGGTGCCTTCGCGCGCCTCGAGCCCCGAGAGCAGGGTGGCATCCTGCGCGAGCACGGCACCATCGGCAAGAGCTACGGGGCCGCAGACCTCGCACACGACGTGCGGCTCGCGTGCCACGGGCTCGACACGAACGACAACGAGTTCTTGATCGGGCTCATCGGCAAGGCGCTCCACCCGCTCTCGCACGTGGTGCAGGCGATGCGCAGCACGCGCCAGACCGCGGAGTTCATCGCGCAGATGGGTCCGTTCTTCGTCGGCCGCGCGCTCTACCGCAACGCCGGCTGAGCCGCTCGCGCCCGTGCAACGCGGGTGCGACGTCACCCACCCAGGCGGTGGTACGCGGCGGTGATTCGGGAAAAACGCCGGACGAGCGAAACGAGCTCTTCGCTACTGGCTTCGGGGTGCCGGTCCGGATGGTGCTCGGTCGCGAGCTTGCGGAAGGCCCGCCGCACGCTGTCGGTCGAAGCGCCCGGCTCGAGCCCCAGCAGGCGGTACGCCTCGCGTGCGGCCGCGGCGCCCGACTCCGTGCCACTGCGCGGCCCGTTGGCCTCTCGCGCGCGGCGGCGGCCGTGCAGGAAGTCACGCACGGCGAGGAGCGAGCTCGGTCCCCCCGCGGGCGCAGGGCGCCGCACGTGAAAGCGGATCTCGGCGTCGTCGAGGCGGAACGCCGCTTCGAGCCGGGCACGCAGCTGGGCCTTGAGAGCCGCGGACACCACGGCGTCACTCGCGAGCCGCGCGTCACTCAGGAGCTCGCCCGAGCGGCGCCCGGGCTCTTCGACCATGAGCGAGAGTAGCTGCCGCAGCTGCTCGCGCTCGATGACACCCTCGCGCAGCAAAAGCTCGCCGAGCGGCGCGTCGGTGAGCGGCGAGTCCACGCGGTTGACGAGGCCCGCGGTCAGGTAGATGCGATGGCTCCGGCCCGCGGTGATGCCATGAGCCTCGACGAGCTCGAGTACGCCGCTCGCGCGTTCTCGGTGCAGCGCGCCGAGCATGTCGCCGAGCGTGGTGCGCCTGAGTTGACCCGGCAGGTTCATGCCCTCGGGCTAGCCCACGGGCGCGTTTTAGGGCAAGTTCACGGGGCGCTCAGCCGCCGCCTAGCTCGGGAAGGTCGTACGCCACGCGCCGCGAGACCGGCCGGCACGCTCCCTTCGCGGGTGCCTTCGGGCAAGTCACGGCGCGCGCGAGCACGTCGATGCGGCCCCCGGCGCCAGTTGACAAGACGAAGCCAATCAGGATGCGCCCAGGGCTGCCCCGCGCGCTCGTGACGCGAGCCCGGAGCGGCGCCGCTCCGGGGGGGGCCGCGACGACTAGCGCGTCGCTCCAGACGAGGGAGCGACCGGGCGCCGCGACCGTGACGGTGCACAGCAGCCGGCCGGTGCCCGGCTCCACCGCGCACGCCATGCCCGCCTCCAGCTCCCTGGACGCGCTCGACGCCGCGACCGCGACGAGCAGGGCGCAGGCGCCGCTGAGCCACGAAACGGCTGGGCGAAACCGCGACGTTCTCGGCGGAGGCTCAGGGCCGCGCACTCGGCGTCTCCGAGCGCGGCGGCGCGTAGAAATCGACCAGCTCGATCGGCGTCGGGCAGAGCTCCACGTCGACGCGCACCCGCTCGCCGCGCGGATCGCCACCCACGTGAAAGGGTGCGGGGGGGTCGAATTCGAGCTCCACTTTGTCTACGAGAAAGTCGAACAACACCTTTGGGTTCTCGTAGTCACCCTTCCAGATCCCGCTCAGGTGTCGCACGAACTCCGGCGGCGAAATGTTCGTAATCCTGAGCTGCATGCGATGCGGGCGATCCTCGGCGTACGGGAACATCCGAAGGCCGTAGCCATAGTACGGGATGGTCGAAAGCGCTGCGAGCCGCATCGGTCCCTCGTAGAGCACCTCGCCGTGTGGCAGAGGACGGCCCGCGACGCTGCCGTGCGTGCCGACGCGATAGGCTTCGCCACCTCGGTTGATGGCGCGGCAGCGGACCATGCGCGAAAACGCGATGTGCGGCAGCGTGCGCGTGAGCGCGGCGAGCGCGTAGCCGGGGATGCCGGCGGCCACCCTGCGGAGCGGCGTCTGGCCGAGCTTCGACTTCACGCTGCCGTAGTCGTTGAGCATCCTCGCGTCAGCCCCGAAGCCGCAAAAGGGCGTGATGATCCCCTCGACCTCGATGAGCCGCATGGGCCGGCTACCCGCCTCCTCGCCGAGTCGGCGGATGTCGGCCCCCACTTCCTCACCGTCGATGCCGCGCGCACCGACGACCCAGGCGAGTGCGTTACCGGTGCCGAGCTTCAGCAAGCCGAAGCGCGGGAGAGTCGCCCCGCGCCGGCGCGCCTCGCGAACCACTTCGGTAACCATGACGGTGAACGTGCCGTCTCCGCCGCCCGTGAGGACGGTGTCGTAGCCCCGCACGACGAGCGTGCGGGCGATCTCGCGCGCGTCCTCGATGCGACGGGACACGAACAGATCGGAGCCCTCGAGGATCCGGTCCAGGGTGGAGATCACCTCGCTCGTGACGTTCTTCGCCCTGCCGTTGACGACGACGGCGACGCGCCTGAGCGGTTGGCCATCGGGCCCCGTCGCGAGGGGGCTTGAGCGGGGGAGCGGCTCGCTCATTGTGGATGCCTATTTTTCACGCGGGCTCACCGGTAGTATAGGGTCCCGGCAGGGACCAGCTTCGAATCCCCCGGGTGTGGGGGCGAGCGCGGACATGGGAAAGACGAAACCGAAGGCCAAGCCGAGACCGGATCACCGGCCGTCCAAGCCGCCGGCTTCGGCCCGCAGCTCGGTCCGGCCCGTTCTCGACACATTGCCCGTGCCCGCGGCCCCCGTGGCGACGCCGCGACGGCTCGGTGCCCGCGGTGCGGCCCCCTGGGCGGCTCGCCACGCCGAGCGCCGAGCGGCCGAGGCGGCTGCCCGCCTGCGCGACCCGCCGCGTCCCGGCAGCGCCCGCGCCACGCTGCGCACGCCGGACCACGCCGAGCACATCAAGGCGCGCGTCGGCGAGCTTCACACGGCGCTCGGCCGCGTCCGAACGCTGCGCAAGAATCTCGGGGAAAACTTCTTCGAGCTCGGTCGCACCCTCAAGCAGATCGCGGACTTTCGGCTGTTCGACGCCAAGGGCTACGCGACGTTCGAGGCCTTCGTCGAGCGCGAGGTTGACATCAGCAAGAGCGTCGCTCTGAAGCTTTCCAGGGTCCCGGAAGTCTTCAACGAAGCGGGCGCACGTGCCTACGGCCTCGACGCCGTGCTGGCCGCGTTCGATGTGCTAGAGGCTGCGAGGAAACCGATGCCTCGCAAGCCGACGGGTCCGGGACGCGGGCACCTGCCCCTCAAGCCACCGCGCCAGTAGCCACCCTTCGTGCGATTCCTCGACGAGTGCGACATCCGGGTTGAAGCGGGCGACGGCGGCAACGGCTGCGTCGCTTTTCGCCGTGAAAAGTACGTCCCGTTCGGCGGGCCCGCGGGCGGCGACGGCGGGCGCGGAGGCGACGTTGTGCTGGTCGCCGACGAAGGACTGGGCACCCTGTTCGACCTCTCGCACGCGTCGGTGCTACGCGCGGAGGCCGGCTCGCCCGGCGAGGGCAAGGACTGCTACGGACGCGCCGGACGCGACTTCGAGGTGCGGGTTCCGGTCGGCACCGTCGTGATCGACCGCGCGAGCGGCCAGCCGATCGAAGAGCTCGTGCGTGCGGAATCGCGCGTCGTCGTGGCGCGCGGGGGCCGCGGGGGTCGTGGCAACAAGCATTTCGTCACCTCCACCGAGCGAGCGCCCCGGCGCGCCGAGCCCGGCACACCCGGCGAAAGGCGCAACCTTCGCCTCGAGCTCAAGGTGATGGCCGACGTCGGCCTGCTGGGCTTCCCGAACGTGGGCAAGAGCACGCTCATCAGTGCCGTGAGCCGGGCGCATCCGAAGATCGCGAGCTACCCGTTCACGACCCTCGAGCCGCACCTCGGCGTCGTGACGCTCGGAGACTCTCGCCGCGGGCTCGGCAAGAGCTTCGTCATTGCAGACATCCCGGGGCTCATTGCAGGCGCGAGTCGGGGCCTCGGGCTCGGCATGCGGTTCTTGCGCCACCTCGAGCGCACGCGCCTGCTCCTGCACCTCTTGTGCGTCTCCGACGAGCCCGGCCGCGACCCGCTCGCCGACTACCAGGCGCTCCGGCAGGAGCTCGTCGCCTTCGACCCGGGGCTTTCGCGCCGCCCCGAGGTGGTTGCCATGACCCAGGCCGACCGCCCGGAGGTCCGCGAGGTCCACGAAAAGGTCGCGCCCGACTTCGCGGCGCTCGGCATCGAGCTTCGCCTCGTGAGCGCCGCCACGCACGAGCACCTGGATGATCTCATGCGGGAGTTGTTCGAGAGGTTGGAGAGCGGGGGCCGGTGAGCGTGACCCGGGCGGGCGCCCGTTCCGCCGGGTGCTTCGTTTGGCGCGGCGACTGACTAGCCCAGGCCCGGGTCGGCGAACCGGTCTGCTTCGTCGAAGTCGTATTCTTCGTTCGCGAGGTTGTCGAAGCGTGTGTACGTGTCGGTGTAGCGCGTTTCGAAGGTTCCCGTGGGGCCGTTGCGCTGCTTGGCCACGATGATCTCGGCGACGCTGCGGCGATCGGTGTTGTCCTTGAAGTAGTAAAAATCACGATAGATGAACAGGATCGTGTCGGCGTCCTGCTCGATGGCGCCGCTTTCACGCAGATCGCTCAGCTGAGGACGCTTGTCCTTCGTGGTGCGCGTCTCGACGGCGCGGTTCAGCTGGCTCAGGGCGATCACGGGCACGCTCATCTCCTTGGCGAGCTGTTTTAGCCCACGGGAAAGCTCACTGATCTCCTGCTCGCGGCTGTGCGCGTCGCGCCGGCCCTGCATGAGCTGCAGGTAGTCCACCGCGACGAGTCCGAGCCCCTGCGCCGGCACGTGCGAATCGCCGCGCGCGATCTCGGCCTGCAGACGGCGGATCTTGGCGCGCAAGTCGAGCAGGGTGAGCGCGGGCGTATCGTCGATCCACAGTGGTAATCGGCTGAGTCGCGCAGCCGCTTCGGTGAGCTTCGGCCAATCCTCGCGCTGCGGGCGTCCGCTGCGGATGCCGGACATGTCGACGCGCGCCTCGGAAGCGAGCAGTCGCGCGGCGAGCTGCTCACGTGGCATCTCGAGCGAGCAAAACAGCACGCCGTGCCCAGGCTGCTCGGCCGCTGGCTCGAAGTACGCCTCCCCCTCCCCTTGGGCCTGTACGCCGCGCGGGCTCGCGACGTTGACGGCCAGGTTGAGGACGAACGCGGTCTTTCCCATGCCGGGGCGGGCCGCGACGACGTAGAGATCACCGCGGTGCATGCCCGAGCAGAGCCGGTCGAGCTCCCGAAAACCGGTTTCGATGCCGGTGACGCCACCGCCACGACGCGCCGTTTCGGTGAGGATGTCGAAGGCCTTGTGGATGGCGTCCTTCGCCGTGACGACGCTCGAGGCGGAGGGCACTCGCGCGATGTCGAAGACGGCCTGCTCGGCCGAGTCGATGAAGGCCTGCACGTCCTCGCAGCCCGTGTACCCCTCCGCCACGCAGCGCTGGCACGTCGCGATGAGCTGGCGTAGCCGCCACTTTTCACGGATGAGCTTCGCGTGGTGCTCCACGTGCGCGACGGCGGGCGTCCCGTCGGCGAGCTGCGCGAGGTATGGCGTGCCGCCCACCTGCGCGAGGCGATTGCGGTCCCGCAGCCAGGCTGCCACCGACACGATGTCAACCGGCTGCCCGGCCGCGCCCTTCAGCTCGACGACCGCTTCGAAGATGCGACGGTTCGCGTCGGCGTAGAAATGCTCCGGCGCGAGCACCTCCTGCACGCGATCGAACGCATCGGCGTCGAGCAGCACGGCGCTGAGCACCGCGGCCTCCGCGTCGAGCTCGTTGGGCGGCACACGGCCACCACCGGAAGCCTGCTGCGGGATGTCGAGGGCGGTCGTCATGGCCCGACCTCACCGTAGCGCCCGCGCTCCATCGAGCGCGGTAAGGCAATGTCCGATCGCGGCGTCCCACGCGGGGCCGCCCCATTTTCAGCCTCGGCGCGCATCCCGTGGTTGCCAAGATGGAGTGCATAGGATGTCCCCAGGGGTCCAAATGAGCGACGCCCCGGGGGCACATGCGCACCACCGGGGCGTTCGTGACTCGTCGCGCGAAAGCCACGCTCGAGTGAAGCCTGGGCTTTTAGCCCAACTCTTTAGAACCTGTCAACGGCGACCTTCGCCTGCATCGACGTGATCCGTTAGGCGACGGGCGCGCCTCGCGCGTGCTTCAGGCCTACTTCTTTTTTACGATCTCGACCTTGAGCGCTCCCTGCACGGCGGTGTGCAAGCGGATCGACACCTCGACGGGGCCGAACTCCTTGATCGGCTCGGGAAGGTGGATGCGCTTTCGGTCGATCTCGACGCCGATGCGCGCGAACGCTTCTTCGATGTCCTTCGCCGTGACCGAGCCCCACATCCGGTCTTCCTCACCGGATGCGCGTTCGATCTGCACGCTCATGGCCCCGAGGCGAACCCCGATCTCCTTGGCCTGCGCGAGCTCCTGCTCGGTCTGCTGGGCCGCGAGGCGCTTCAGGTCCTCGACCCGGGCGAGGTTCCCCGCGGTTGCCGGCACGGCGAACCCGTGGGGCAACAGATAGTTCCTCGCGAAACCAGGCCGCACTTTCACGACCTCACCGCCGGCGCCGAGGTTGTCGACGTTCTTCTTCAGCAACACTTTCACGGTGCTTGCCATGGGGCGCTCAATCGTTGGAGGTGAAGGGCAAGAGCGCAATGTTGCGCGAAAGCTTCACGGCGAGCTGAATCGCTCGCTGGTGCTTGGCGCAAGCGCCCGAAATGCGACGCGGCACGATCTTGCCGCGCTCGCTCACGAAGTAGCGCAGAGACTGCGGATCCTTGTATTCGATGGGCGGAGCGTCGTCGGCGCAGAACGTGCAGCCGCGGCGGCGACCCGTGCGCCGGAACCCCGCCGGCTCCTTGTCCGCTCGGTCCTTGGGTGCGTCTTTCATCGTCCACCTTCCTTGGCGCCTGCGTTCTCGCCCTGCGGCTCCTCAGCGTTGAAGTCGCCCTCCTCGTCACCGTAGCCGTCTTCGGAGCGCGCTCGCTCCGGACCGCGCTCGAAGCCGAGGATCTGCTCGATGCGCTCGCCCTCCTCTTCGCCCGGCTGGGGCGGCTCGACCGCCTCGAATTTCACGTCGTCAGGGTTGACCGTGACCGCGTCGGCGTCGACGTCCAGCTTGATCTGGATGGTCTGAAACTTCACGACCTCGTCGAGCACCCTGAGGTTGCGCTCGATCTCGCTCACGAGACCGCCACCACCGAGGTAGCGCAGGTACACGTAAACGCCGCGCTTCTGCTTGGCCACGGGGTAGGCGAGCTGGCGCCGCCCCCAGTTCTCGATCGCGGTGAGGCGCCCCTGCTCGCGGCCGAGCACCTCGTTCATGCGGGCGGCGACGCGCTCCTGGGCGTCGCGCGTCACGTCGGGCCGCAGGATGTAGATCGTTTCGTATTCTCGGAGGCGGCTTTTTGCCGGGGTGGTCTCGCTCATGACAATCTCCTTCTGGACTTGCGGCCCCCGGGACAATTCCCGGGAGCAAGGAGCCAGCGCCGTCAGCTCGGAAGCTTCGAGCGGTGGATCTCGTTCATCGCCGCCGCGAGCCCGCGGATCGCGATGAGCTCCGCGGCGTCAGCGGCGCGCGTGACCAGAGGTCCGAGCTCCGCCCGTTCCGCGGGCGCGAAGCCCTCTAGCACGAAATCTGCGGCGCTACCGCGAAATCCCGGCGGGGGCCGCCCCACCCCCACCCTCACCCGCACGAAATCGGGGCTGCGCAGGTGGGCGACGAGCGAGCGCACGCCACGGTGCCCAGCGTCCCCACCGCCCGATTTGAGTCGGATTTCCCCGAAAGGCAGATCAATCTCGTCGTGGACCACGATGACCTCGGAAAGCGGGATTTTGAAGAACGCGACCGCCGCTCCGACGCTGCGCCCCGAGTCGTTCATGTACGTCATGGGCTTGAGGAGGGTGAGCGCCGCCACGCCCCTCGCCTCGGCTAGCTCACCGTGGAACTTCTTCCTGAAGGGCGGCCCACCGGCCCGGGACGCGAGCTCGTCCACGACGACGAAGCCCACGTTGTGCCGGGTCGCGGCGTACTCCGCTCCGGGGTTGCCGAGCCCCACGACGAGCACGTCTACTTCTTCTCGGACTTCTTCTCCGGGGCCTTCTCGGCGGCCTTATCGGCCGGAGCGGCAGCAGCCGCCGCCGCCGCAGTCGCCGCGCCCGCCGCGGCAGCCTTGGCCTCTTCCTCGGCCTCGTCCGGAGCCTGCTTCTCGGTGACGACGGCGATCACGGTCTGCGCGGGGGGCAGACGCACGCTCACGCCCTCGGGGAGCCCGAGATCCTTGGCAGCGACGTGTCCATCGAGGTCGAGCGCCGTCACGTCGTGAACGACGTTGACGGGAATCAGGCTCGGCAGGCAGCGCACCGGGATCTTGCGAAACACCTGGCGCAGGACGCCACCCTTCACGACGCCGACCGGCTTGCCGGTCGTCTCGAGCGGCACCTCGACGTCGACGGGCTGGTCGAGGGCGATCTGGACGAAATCGGCGTGCAGGAAGGCGCGCGAAACCGGGTGGTGCTGATACTCGCGCAGCAGCACCGTGAGCTTCTCGCTCTGGCCCACGCTGAGCTCGATGACCGTGTTCTTGCCGTGAGCGCTCCCGAGCACGCCCGCGAGATCCGCCGGCGAGACGCTGAGCGAACGCGCGGCTTGCCCGCGACCATAGGCCACCGCCGGGATCTGCCCCGTGCGCCGCAAACGCCCGCTTTCGCTCTTACCCATGCCCACCCGAGGCGTCGCGCTGACTTTTCTGAGTTCCATCGTGTTCTTCCTCTAGACGAACAGCGACGAGACCGAGTCGCTGTTGTGAATGCGTCGAATCGCTTCGCCAAGGAGGCGTGCGATCGAAATGGTACGGATCTTCTTGCAGGCCTTGGCGCGCTCCGAGAGCGGAACCGAATTCGACACCACGACCTCGGAGAGCGGCGAGTCCTCGATGCGCTGTACGGCGGGACCGCTGAGGACGCCGTGCGTGGCGCAAGCCACGACGCTACGAGCGCCGTTGTTCATGACGGCGCGCGCCGCGTTGCAGAGCGTGCCGGCCGTGTCGATGATGTCGTCGACGATGATGCAGTCGCGACCCTTGACGTCGCCGATGAGATGCATCACCTCGCTCACGTTCGCGCGCTCGCGACGCTTGTCGACGATCGCGAGTGAGGCGTCGAGCCGCTTGGAGTACGCGCGCGTCCGTTCCACGCCGCCGGCGTCGGGCGAGATGAACACCGCTTCCCTGTCGAACTTCACCTTCAAGTAGTCGTCGAGGAAGACGGGTAGCGCGTAGAGGTGGTCGAAGGGGATGTTGAAAAATCCCTGGATTTGCCCCGCGTGCAGGTCCACGCACACCACGCGCGAGATGCCGGCGGCAACCAGCAGATCCGCGACGAGCTTGGACGTGATCGGCGTACGGGGAGCGACCTTGCGGTCCTGGCGTGCGTAGCCGTAGTAGGGGATCACCGCCGTGATGGCCGCCGCCGAGGCACGCCGCAGGGCGTCGCACATGATGAGCAGCTCCATCAGGTTGTCGTTCACGGGGGACGAGGTCGGCTGCACGATGTACGTGTCGAGCCCGCGCACGTTCTCGCGGATCTCGCAGAACGTCTCGGCGTCACTGAAACGCGTGACGCGCGCCTCGCCGAGTGGCGTATCGAGCACACGCGCGATCTCGGCCGCGAGCTCGAGATTTGCGTTGCCGCTGAAGAGACAGACTCGCTTGAGGGCCACGGCTAACCATAAACCCGCGAAATTACGGCACTCTTCCGAGCGGCCGCCCGGCGGGGAGCGGACAACTAGCAGTCGCCCCGAGGCCTGTCAACCGGGCCATCGAGCGGCGTCACGTCTAACGGTACGGGTTTCTCACGTCCAGCGCGTCGTCTTTCTTCTTCCGCGGGCGCACCGGGGCCCGTGGGGCGGGCTTGGGCGAGAGGGTCGAGGGCTCCGCCGTCGCCGTCGGGAGCGCTGACGGGGACACCGGGGCGACGGTCGCCGTCTCGCCCGGCGCGGCAGTGGGCTCCGACCTCCCCGCCGGCTTGGGGGCCTCCGGCGGCGGGACCGGAACGGGCACGACGATGGCCGTCGGGGCGGGCGGCGCTGACTGCGCGAGCGCCAAGAAGCCCCCGGCCCCCGCTGCTCCGAAGAGCAGGATGACGAGCGCGACGAGCGGCGCCTTCGAGCGCCGCGGCGCCATCACGCCCGACAGCGCCTCGTGCGTGACGCTGCGCGAGCCCTCGCCAGGCAACGACATCGCCGCCACGGAAACGCTCGACGGCGCCTGGGGCTGGGCGAGCGCACCCACCTCGCTCGGCTCGCTGCGAGCGAGCCAGGCGCGCACGGCCTCGCGCTGCTGCTCGATCTCCTGGCCGATCATCTCCTTGACGAAGGCCGCCACGTCCCGCGCCGAAGCGATGCCGTCGCGATCCTTTGCCGCGATCTCGATCGCCTCCGCGAACTGCTGTGTGGTCGAGAAACGCCGGTTCCGATCGCGGTCGAGCGCGCGCTTGACCACGGCGGAGAGCTCACGGCTCAGGTGCGGCGCGACGCGGAAAAGGTCCGGAATGGGCTCGTTCATCACGCGCGAGAGCGTGGCGGCCTCGTTCTCTGCCTTGAACAGGCGCTTCGCCGCGAGCGTCTCCCAGATGAGAATGCCCGCCGAGAACACGTCGGCGCGGCGGTCGAGTCCTTCCCCCTGGGCCTGCTCCGGCGCCATGTAAGCGAGCTTGCCCTTGAGCTGGCCGACGCGCGTCGACGTGAGTCGGCTCATCGATCGCGCTACGCCGAAGTCGGTGATGCGTGCCGCGCCGTCGATACCGACCAGCACATTTTGCGGGGAAACGTCGCGGTGGACGAGCTCGAGGATCTTGCCCTTGTCGTCCTTGAGCTCGTGAGCGCCGTGCAGGCCGAACAGCGTGTCGAGCACGATGCGCAACGCAATGGGCGTGGGCAGCCGCTGACCCTTGCCTGCGGCCCGCGCGAGGAGCCTCGCGAGCGTATCCCCCTCGATGTACTCCATCACGAGGTAGTAGCCGAGCGGGCTCGCCCCCACCTCGACGATGGAAACGACGTTCGGGTGGTGGATACCCGCGGCGAGGCGCGCCTCGTCGAGGAACATCTCCACGAACTCCTGCTCGCCGGCCAGGTGCGGATGCAGCCGCTTGATCGCCACGAAGCGCTGGAACCCTCCCACGCCCGTGAGCCGCGCGAGGAAGACGGTGGCCATGCCGCCCGAGGCGATCTCGCCGACGAGATCGTAGCGATCGACGCGCTGCCGACCGGTGCCGGGCTCGAACAGCCGCGCCGCGACCATCAGAAGGTCCCCCGCGCGCCGAGCGTGGCGCCGTCACCGAACGCCATGAACGGCTCGACACGTGGCCCTGGGTGGAGCTTGGCATCCTGTGCGGGCGCGGAGTCGCCGCTCCAGTTCACCGCGAGCGCAGCGATCAAGCCCGTGGCGACCCCGAGGCCGGCGGTGACCCCGATCAGGATGTTGGTGCGACGCTGGTGAGCGAGGCCAGCTTTGTAGGTCGGGCAGCTCACGTCGCCTTCCCGGCATTCCGTGCGCACGCGGTCCTGGCCCGGATTTTTCAGGGTATCGAGGCCGCTCCAAACCGTGACACCCACCGCAACGACCGTCGCTCCGGCCGCGACGTAGAACACGACCGGCGAAAGCCCGCCGGGCTTCTTGGGCTCCTCGTCGAGCGTCGGCTCGGGCGTTGTGGACGCGATCACGGGCTCGGGCTCCGATGGGGCCGCGACCTCGGGCTCGGGCGGTGGCGCTTCGAAGGAAAGCGTCCCGTTCGTGCCCGGGATGGCGCCGACGGACTTGTCGACCGTGCGCCCGTCGGCGAACCCGGCACGCAGCTCGTGCGTGCCCGACGTCAGAAAGACCGTGCGTTGCCGGGCGGCCGCGCCGTGCACGACCTTGGTACCGTCCGCGAGCTCGCAGGCCTCGTCGCAGCTGATCGTGATCTCGTAAAGCTCGCTGCGCGCGCGCGTGAGCACGTCGGGGGCGACTTTTGCGATGTCCGGGTCGTCGGGGTAACGCTCGAGAGCCAGCGCCGCCAGCGTCCCCGCGCGGTCGAGATCGCCCGCCCTGTCCCGAGAGCGAAGGGCGAGGCCGAGCGCCGTGCTGCTCGGGGCGCTCGAATCGGCGAGCTCGAACTGGTCGGCTGCTTCTGCGAAACGCTCGGCCTTGTATGCCTCGCGTCCGTGGTCGAAGGCCTCGGCGGCTTCCTTCAGCTCGGCGGGCGTCGGCTCCGCACCTTGAGCGTGTGCCCACCCGGTCGCCGTGACGACGACCAGTGCGGCAATCACACCGAAGCGGCGTGCGATGGCTGCCTGGGAACGAGACACTTCAGAATCAAAATGGTAACCCCGAAACCTCGACGAGGCGAGAGCTTCGGAGGTCTCGACGCCGTCGTTCGTCTGACCTTCGCGTTTTCTGGTGCGCCGATGTGGGAGGCTGGGCGCGCATGTAGGCCGAACGGCCGTGCAGCAGAAACCTAGCTCATTTCGAGCAAAAGTCGGTCGGGATTCTCGAGAAAGCTGATCACTTCCTGCGCGAACAGAGCGCCGACGTCGCCGTCGATGATGCGGTGATCGAACGAGAAGCTGAGGAGCATGATGTCGCCGACGACGATCTCGTTGCCGCGCACCACGGGGCGCTTCTTGATCGCGTGGACGCCCATGATCCCCACCTCCGGGTGATTGATGATGGGTGGCGCGAGCAGGCCCCCGAGCTTGCCTAGCGAGCTCACGGTGAAGGTCGACCCGCCGAGATCCTCGCGTTGCGATTTTCCATCGCGCGCCGCGCTGGCGAGCCGGTCGATCTCGCGCCCGATGTCGAGGACGCTCAAGCGATCCGCGCCGCGAACGACGGGCACCATGAGGCCCGCGTCGGTCGCCATGGCGATGCCGATGTCGTAGCTCTTCTTGACGACGAGCTCCATCGCCTGCTCGTCGACGAGCGTGTTCAGGCGCGGGTGCAGCTTCAGCGCCGCGACGACCGCCTTCACGATGAAGGGCAGGAAGGTGAGCTTGACACCCGCTCGTTCGGCGTGGGGCTTGGCACGGTCGCGCAGCTCGATCAGCCGCCCGACGTCGCATTCGTCGACGTAGTTGAAGTGGGCGGCCGTGTGCTTCGACCGCGCCATGTTTTCCCAGATCCGCTTGCGCAGGCCACGCACGGGGACGCGCTCGTCGCCCGCGCTCGCCTTGGGCGGGGGTGCGGCGGCGGGCGGCGGCGCGGCAGCCGGGGCCGGCGCCGCAGCGGCGGGCGCCCCCTGGGCGTGACGCTCGACGTCTTCGCGCGTCACGCGCCCCGACGAGCCGGACGGCTCCACGCGACGGAGGTCGACGCCGAGCTCGCGGGCGAGCTTGCGCGTGGCGGGAGCGGCGAGCGGCTTGTCCGAGAAGAAGTCGCCGTTCTTCGGCGAGACGGCGGGGGCTGGAGCCGGCGAGGGCGTCATACCCGGCAGCGTCTCGCGGATATCCCCGACGGCGCTCGCAACCGGTCCGCTCGAGCTCGCGGCGGCCGGAGCCGGAGCGGGCGCGGCCTTCGGTGCCTCGACAGCCGCACCGCCGCCAGAGAGCTCGATGACGATGAGGATCTCGCCGACGGGGACGGTGTCGCCCACCTTGAAGCGGCGCTCGGCCACTTTGCCGGCTTTTGGCGCGCCGATGGTGACGGTCGCCTTGTCCGTCATGACCTCGACCATCTCCTGGTTCTCGGCCACGGGGTCGCCCTCCTGGACGAGCCAGTTGACGATCTCGCCTTCGGTGACTCCCTCACCGATGTCAGGCAGCTTGAACTCGAGCTTCGACATTCTTGCTGCGCGGTTCTAGCCCGGGGCGAGCCGAGTGTCTACCGGGTCACGGGTGAACCGCCCCGAGGATCGCCGGCAAAATCCGGTGCGAGAGCGGCAGGTACTCCATCTCCAACGTGTACGGGAACGGCGTGTCGAAGCCCGTGACCCGAATGGGCGGCGCCTCGAGGTGGAAGAACGCGCGCTCGGTCACCAGGCTGACGAGCTCGGCGCCGAAGCCCCCCGTCCGGGGAGCCTCGTGGACGATGATCGAGACGTCCGGTGCGTTTCACGCTGTCGAGAATGGTGACGATGTCCACGGGCCAGAGCGTCCGGAGGTCGATGACCTCCGCCTCGACGCCCTTCTGGGCGGCTTTCTGCGCGGCATCGAGTGCCTCGTAGAGCATGGCGCCGTAAGCGAGCACCGTGACGTGACGACCGGCGCGCGCGATGCGTGGCCGACTCGAGCGGCACGCTGTAGGAGCCCTCGGGCACCTCGCCCTTGGCGGCACGATAGACGCGCTTCGGCTCGAGAAAGACGACCGGATCGGGATCGCGTATGGCGGCGAGCAACAAGCCCTTGGCGTCGTAGGGGTTCGACGGGATCACGACCTTGAGCCCCGGTACGCTCACGAACGCCGCCTCGGGATGTTGTGAGTGGTAGTGCCCGCCGCGGATGCCGCCCCCGACGGGTGTGCGGATCACGATCTTGGCGGAGTGGTCGCCTCCCGACCGATAGCGATACTTGGCAAGCTCGTTGACGATCTGGTCGTAGGCGGGCCAGATGAAATCGGCGAACTGGATCTCGACGACCGGGCACATGCCGTAGAGCGCCATCCCCACGGCCGAGCCGACGATGCCGTTCTCGCTGAGCGGCGTGTCGATGACGCGCTCCTCGCCGAACTCGTCGTGCAGTCCCGCGGTGACGCGGAAAACGCCGCCCACCTTACCGACGTCCTCACCCATCACGACGACCCGCGCGTCCTCCCGCATGGCGACGCGAAGGGCATCGTTGATGGCCTGGACCATGTTGATCTGCGACATCCCGACCCTACCCGTGGCTCCCTGGCGCGCGCGGCCCGCGCAAGAGCTCGTTGCGCTGCTCGGCCAAGTGCCACGGGACGCTCGCGTAGACGTCGTCGAACATCGTCTCGAGGGGTGGCGGCGGCGTGCGTTCGGCGAGCGCCACGGCCTCGCGGAAACGTCGGTCGATGTCGGCCTCGAGTTTCTGCTGGTCGTCGGCGTGCCAGAGGTCGTTGAGCGCGAGGTAGCTCCGCAGACGCTCGATGGGGTCGCGCGCCGCCCAGGCCTCGAGCGCCTCGGTGGCGCGGTAGCGATTCGGGTCGTCGCTCGTCGAGTGGCCACCCATGCGGTAGGTGATGGCTTCGATCAACGTCGGCCCCTCGCCCCGAGCGCCCCGCTCCACCGCCTTCTGGGTCGCCGAAATCACGGCGAACACGTCGTTTCCGTCGACGCGCACGCCGGGAATGCCGTACGCGACGGCCTTTTCCGCGAAGGTCTGCGTCGCCGTCTGGCGTTCCACGGGCACGCTGATGGCCCAGCCGTTGTTGCGACACAAGAACACCACGGGCAGGCGGAACACTCCCGCGAAGTTCACGCCGCTGTGAAAATCGGAAGAGCTCGTCGCGCCGTCGCCGAAGTAGACGAGCGATGCCACGTCCTCGCGGCGGATCTTCGCGGCCCAGGCGAAGCCCACGGCGTGCGTGATCTGCGTCCCCACGGGCGAGCTGATCGACGCCCAACCGATCGCGCGACACGTGTAGTGGCAGGGCATCTGCCGCCCCTTGACGGTATCGTTCGCGTTGCCGAACATGTTGTCGACGAGCTTCTGGAACGGCAGCCCGCGCATGAGAGCCGCGCCGAACTCGCGGTAGCAGGGGAACAGCCAGTCCTTTTGCCGCATCGCGAAGGCCGAGCCGAGGATCGCCGCCTCCTCGCCCAGCGAGCCGACGTGGAAGCCGATGCGCCCCTGGCGCTGCAGCGCCGTGAAGCGCTCGTCGAAGGCGCGAGTCTCCACGAGACTGCGATAGATGCTCACGACCTCGGCGCTACTGAGCCCCGGGTCGTGCTCTTCGTCGAGGCTACCGTCGCTCTGAAGCACGCTGACGATCGCGCTCGGGTCGTCGTACGGGAAAGGGCGGTTCTGTGCTCGCTTCATCGTCTCAATCGGGGCCGCACGACGCGTCGCGTCGCGCGGCACGGTTTCCGCCTGGCCCCCGCGGGCCGGCTACTCGGAAAGGGCCGCTCGAACCTCGTCCAGCGCAGATGCCGTGGCCGATCCATCGAGGCCGAGCGCTCCCCGGAGCTTCTCCAGCACGGAGCGCTCCACGTCGCTCACGCCCCCGGACACGTGTGCCAAAAACGACGCCACGCGCAAGATCTCCCGCGCGTGATCGCCACGCTGGATACCCGTCGAGACCATCTCAATCCGCTTGTCGATACCGTCTTCCGCCAGCTGATCGTTCAGGTCCTGGAGCAGTGCGATGATCTGGCGCTCGGCGACGCGCCCATCGCACGCCGAGAGCACGACGTGCTGGAACGCGTCGCGCTCCGTCGCGTCGAACTCTCCGTCGGCGTTCGCAACGAGGTATGCGCTTTCGACGATCGCCTCGAACAGCCGCGCGGCTTCTGGGTCGAAGCCCGTGGGCTGCGTCAGATCGTCGGGAGACTTGGCCCCATAAGACGCTGCGGCAGCGACCAGGATCGAATCCTTCAGGCCCTTGTCGGCGTAGGAGGGCGGGCGGCTCAGCTGCTTTGCCACCTTGCCGATGAGACTCGAGTCGGACGCGGTCATGAAGGGGTTTCGGGGTCTGGGGAGCGCGCGAGCTTGGCGGGTTTTAAAGGCTAGTCCCGACTCTTCCGCAGGGAAAGGCCTCAGGTGCCATCCGTGGTTTTCGGCCCGCCGGTCACCGAACGCCTGAGCAAAGCTCCGGTCCGATGAGGCCGCCTCCGTGCACGGCGCTCGTCGCCGCGAGCAGAGGGCGAGGCTCCACGAAGCCATCGGGGGGCACCTTCACGCCCGGGGTGGAACTCACGCTCGGGGTCGAGCCTTGGGCAGTGCTCCGACGCGCCGCCACGAAGCCTTCCGCAGCGTGGTAGCTCGACCGCACGAGCGGGCCGGCCACGACGAAGGCGAAAGCCCATGTCGAGCGCGGCACGCTCGTAGCTCGCGAACGTCTCGGGTGGGACGTAACGCGCCACGGGAGCGTGCTTCGGCGTCGGGCCTCAGGTACTGGCCCAGCGTCACGATGTCGACGCCGGACGTTCTCAGGTCCGAGAGTGTTTCGAGCACCTCGTCGTCGGTCTCTCCGATCCCCACCATGATCGAGCTTTTCACGAAGCGCTCAGGCGCGCCTTCCTTGGCGTGACGGAGCACGGCGAGCGAACCATCGTAGTCGCAGCGCGCGTCGCGGATCGTCGGCGTGAGGCGACGCGTGCACCTCCACGTTGTGCGCGAAGACGTCGGCGCCCGGCACCGACCACCGTATCGACGTCGCCGAGCCGCCCACGAAAATCGCCGACGAGCGTCTCGATCGAGCAGCTCGGGGCGGCGTTCCCGAAGGCCGCGCACGGTGCGCGCGACCTGCAACGCGCCGCCGTCGATGAGATCGTCGCGATCGACCATCGTGAGCACGACGTAGGCGAGGTCGAGCTCGGCGACGGCGCGCGCCACGTGCTCGGGCTCGCGCGGATCATACGCGCCGCGCGGATTGCCCGTCGTGACGGCACAGAAGCGGCAGCCACGCGTGCAGGTGTGCCCGAGCAGCATGATGGTGGCCGTGCCCGCGGCCCAGCATTCGCCGACGTTCGGGCAGCGCGCTTCCTCGCACACCGTGTAAAGGTCGAGCTTACGCAGCGTCTGCTTGAGCGAGGCGTAGCGCTCGCCGCCGGGCGCCCGCACCTTGAGCCAGGCCGGTTTCGGCTCTCGGACGACGCGGGGAGCGGCCTTTGGCAGATCCTGTGGCATGGCGGCGGGCTTTCGCGGGGGCACCGAGCGCGGCTCCCCGATCTAGCACCGCGGGGGCTTCAGTGCCCCTTTTCGCGAGTGACGCCGGGGTGGGACGAGTCGCCCGGCTCGTGACGCGGGTTCGCAGTCAAGTGCGAGCCGTCGCGGCCCGGGAAGCTCATGAGCAGGTCCTTCTCGAAGATGAACTGCTCACGCGAATCGTAGGGCGGCGCGTGCATGCCCGTGTCCATGCGGATGGCGTCACAAGGGCATGCTTCGACGCAGAACCCGCAGAACACGCAACGCAGCTCGTCGATCACGAAACGCTGCGGAAAGCGCTCGTAGCCGCGCCGCGGATCGCCTTCGGGGTACTCGCCCGCTTCGATGTGGATGCACTGGGCCGGGCAGGCCGTGGAACAACACAGGCACGCCACGCAGCGCGGCGAGCCGTCGTCGCGGTGCATCAGCCGGTGCACGCCTCGAAAGCGCGCCGGATAGGGACGGCGCTGCTCGGGGTAGCTCACCGTGTTGATGCCCTCCTCGACGGATTCCGTCGAGGGGTCGTTGCGCTGGCCGAGGGCCATTTCCTTCGTATTGCGAAAGAAGTGGCTCATCGTGATGCCGAGGCCCCTCACGATTTCGGGAATGTAGGTCTGCACGGCCGCGCTGCGCACGGGCCGCGAAACGGGCTTTCCCACGACCTTGCGCGGGCCGAGCACCATGGGATTCGTCTTCGTTGCTTCCATCAGGCGTCCATCCGAGCGTTGCGGGTACCACCCATCGACGACGCGAACTGCGCGGAGGACGACGCGAGCATGCGCCGCTTCTGCACGGGGCGCGCCACGAAGACGAGGAACCAGACGGCCACCCCGACACCCGCGAGCGCCAGACCCAAAACGCTGACGTCGGAGAGCACCCGGAGCGCCTCGAACAAGCGCGGACCGCCCGAATCCACGAGCAGGAGCACGAGCCCCGTGGCGAGCACGTTCACGAGCGACGCGGGCAACAGCTTGCGCCAGCCGAGGCGCATGAGCTGATCGTAGCGGAAGCGCGGCAGCGTCCAGCGGATCATCAGCTGGAGCCAGCAGAGCACGACGATCTTGCCGAGGAACGCCAGAGCCCCGATCAACGACCAGCGAGCCGTGCGACATGGCCTGCTCGAAGAACACGTTGTCGCCGATCGCGACGTGCACGCCGTCGCGGAAGACGAACGGCAGATTCCAGCCGCCGAGGAACAGCGTCGCCATGAGCGCGCTCGACGAGACCACGGCGATGTACTCCGAGAAGAAGAACATCGCGAACTTCATGCCGGCGTACTCGGTGAAGTAGCCGGCGACGATCTCGCTCTCGCCTTCGGGAAGATCGAAGGGAATGCGCTTGGACTCGGCGACGGCCGCCGCGAAGAACAAGAAGAACGCGAGCGGCTGCACGAAGATGCCCCAGGTGTGCGTCGTCTGCCAGCGCACCATCTCGTCGAGGCGCAGCGTGCCGTACACCATCATGGCGCCGATCAGCGCGAGGCCCATGGTCACCTCGTAGGAGACCATCTGGCTCGCGGCGCGCAGGCCGCCGAGCAGGCTGTACTTGTTGTCGCTGGCCCAGCCCGCGAGCGCGGCGCCCACGATGCCCGTGCCGGCGAGAGCGAAGAAGTAGAGCAGGCCGACGTTGAGGTTCGCGACCTGCAGCGCCACGGCGCCGTCGGTGCAGATGCCGTCGCGGGGCACGGCGTGCGCGAGCTTCATGAGGTCGATGTGCCGTCTCGGCATCGACGCCGAAACAGAGCGTGTCACCGAAGGGAATGACGGCGAACACGGCGAGCGCCGGGAAGAACGAGATCATCGGCGCGAGGCTGTGCAGCAGCCGATCCGCGTTCGGCGGAATGAAGTCTTCCTTCCACAGCGTCTTGAGCCCGTCGGCGGCCGCGTGCAGCGTGCCGATCAGCCGGAGGCCGACGCGCGGCTCGTTGCGAATCGCGTGAGCGGCGTAGCCGGCTCCGAACAGGATCGCGAACAGGAGCACGCCGGCGCCGCCGCCGTAACCCACGTCGCGCAGGAGCGAGCCGAGCTCGGTGCCGCGCAGCGCCGAGCCCACGAGCAGCGTGCCGAGGTGAGCGACGAGGCCGCCCACGAAGATCGTCCGCGGCGAAGAGTCCTGTATCCAGAGGTCGAACTTCGAGCGCGGACCGCGCGCGCGGGCGCGGCCCGAGATCATGGCGGCCGTGGCCCACGTGAAGAGGATGGCGAGCTGGCTGAACGCCATGGCCGCCGTCGTACGGGCGGGACCTTCGGGGGCCACGCCGATGCCCGCGAGGTGGCCGAACGCGAGGAAGCTGACCAGCGCCGCGGCGCCAAGCGCCGGACCCACGGCGAGCCCCTGCGCGAGCCGCGTCGGCAGCCAGATGACGGCGCGGTTCGGACCCACGCGGTCCTGGATCATCGCACCCTGGCGCCGGTCGGCCCAGGTCAGAAGGACCGCGAGGTTCATCATGGTGAGCACGACGAGCACGACCTTGACGACGACGAGGATGAAATCGATGAGCGTCATGGCTGGGCACTCGCGCCTTCCCGGGCGGCCGCGCCCTCGGGGCGCAAGAGCGCGCGCGAGCTCTCCGAGCTTGCGCCACGACGGTGGCCTGTCGAACAGCGTGCGAAGCTCGTGGACCCAGCGGAATGCGGGGCGTGCTTCACCGCGCGGCGGGACGGCTCGCTCGCTTTCCTGCATCAGCCCGTTCGTGTTGACGAAGGTACCGTGCGCCTCGGCCAAGCTCGCCGCGGGCAGCAGCACCTCGGCGTGGTCCGACAGCGGGCCCTGGTGCGACGACAGCGAGACGATGTGCGCGACGCGCGAGAGCACCGGTGCGGGCGCGGGCGTTTGCGAGCCGAGCGCCAGGAGGTGCGTGATGCGGCCAGCCTCGACCTCGAGCACGAGCTCCGCGAACGATTTGGCCTGCGGGGCGAGCCGCCGCACGCCCGCACCGTTCGGGTTTCTTGTCGGAATCCTTGAGCACCTGGTCGCCCTGACCCGAGGGGCGCCCCGCCAAGAAGACGTTCTCGATCTTGAGCACGTCGCGCGCGAGCTCGAAGACCGCGAAGTTGTCCTCGAGCGAATGCTCGGCCGAAAGCACGACGGCCGTCGTCGCCGCGGGAGCCGAGGCGAAGAGCTCGTAGGCCTTCGCGAGCGCGGCTTGTGGCGTCGCCGGCTGCTTGGAGACGCGCGCCTGGACCACGCGCCCCTCCTTGACGCGGCGGTAGTCGAGCATGCCCTCGTCGCACATCCAGTACTTGTTGACGTCGAGGTTCTCGCGCGGACGGTAGCGGTAGACCTCGTTCGTCGCGCGGATCGTAGTCGGTGAAGGCGTTGCAGCCCGTGGCGCAGCCGACGCAGATGCTCCGCGCCGAGCGCAGGAACCAGACGCGCGCCTTGAAGCGGAAATCGACGGCGGTGAGCGCGCCGACCGGGCACACGTACTCGGTCATGAGCGTGTAGGCGTGGTCGAGCTGTCGGCCCGGCGAGACGACGATCTCGTTCAGGTTGCCGCGCTCGCGCACGCTGAGCACGGGATCCTTCGCCACCTCTTCGCAGAAGCGGATGCAGCGCGTGCACACGATGCAGCGCTCGGCGTCGTAGACGATGGTCGGGCCGAACACGACGGCCTTCGGCTTGTGCACGGGCTCGTCGCGCATGCGCTTCTTCGCGCGCTGGTGCTCGAGCCAGTAGTCCTGGAGCCGGCACTCGCCCGCCTGATCGCAGATCGGGCAATCGACCGGGTGGTTGAGGAGCAGGAGCTCCTGCACGGCGGAGCGCGCGCGCTCGACGTGCGGGCTCGACTGGCTCTTGACGACCATGCCCGTCGGCGGCGGCGAACTGGCACGCGGGCTGGAGCTTCGGCTTCTTCTGCGGAACGTACTCGCCCTTTTCCGCGTCCCACTCGAGCACGTCGAGCATCATCGCGGGCCGGCCCGGCGGGGGCATGACCTCGACGAGGCACATGCGGCAGTTCGCCGCGACGCTCAGGCCCGGATGCCAGCAGTAGTGCGGGATGTCGACCCCCGCGCGCTGGGCCGCCCGGATGATCGTGTCACCGGGCTCGAAGGGGATGTCGTTTTCGTCGAGCTTGAACGAGGGCATACTGGTGCTCGGAAACAAGGGGGCTAGCGCCCTCAGCGGTCGCACTCGCCGCCGATCATGTTGAGCGAGCCGAAGCTCGGCACGACGTCGGCCATCATCGCGCCGGTGATGATGCGTTCGAGACCACCGGTCACGTAGAAGCAGGGCGGCCGGATGCGCACGCGGTACGGCGTGCCGCTGCCGTCGCTCACGATGATAGAAGCCGAGCTCGCCGTTGCCGCCCTCGGTGTACGAGTAGACCTCGCCGGCCGGGAGCTTGAGCCCCTCCATCACGATCTTGAAGTGCTGGATGGTCCCTTCGATCGTCGTGTAGACGTCTTCCTTGGGCGGCAGGATGACGCGCGGGTCGTCGACGTTGACGGGGCCCGAGTCGGCGCATCCGCTCGAGGCACTGCTCGATGATGCTGCGCGCTCTGCCGGATCTCCTCGATGCGCACCATGAAGCGATCGAAGCAGTCGCTCGGCCTGCCCCACGGGCACGTCGAACTCGACCTCGCCGTACTTCATGTAGGGATGCGACTTGCGCACGTCGTACGGCACGCCGGCGGCGCGCAGGCACGGCCCCGTCCAGCCGAGCGAGATCGCGTCTTCGGGCGGCATGACGCCGACGCCTTCGAGGCGGTCGAGGAAGATGCGGTTGCCGAGCAACAGGCGCTCGACCTCGGCGATGATCGTCGAGGATGTGCTTGCGACGGCGCGCGCCTGCTCCTTGAAACCGGTCGGTCGGGGGGTTCGCCATGCCGCCGACGCGCCCGAAGCTGTGGGTCAGGCGCGCGCCGGTCTCCTCCTCCATGAGGTCCCAGATCATCTCGCGGCCCTTGATCATCCAGAGAAACGGCGTGAACGCGCCGAGCTCCATGGCCATGGCGCCGTCGCAAGTGAGGTGGTCGGACATGCGCGCGAGCTCGCCGAGTGCCATCCGGTACCACTGGCAGCGCTCGGGCACGGTGATGCCGAGCAGCTTCTCGCAGGCCAGCGCGAAGCCCACGTTGTTGAGCATCGGCGAGACGTAGTTGCAGCGATCGACGTAGGGGAACACCTGCGTCCAGGTGCCGCGCTCGCACATCTTCTCGAAGCCGCGGTGCAAGTAGCCGACCTGCACGTCGCAGCGCTCGATCGACTCGCCCGAAAGCTCCATGACGATACGCACGGTGCCGTGCATCGCCGGGTGCGCCGGGCCCACGTTGAGCAGCATCGGGTCGGCGGGCAGCTCGAGCTCGGAAGATCCAGCTCTTGATCGATGGGTTCCATCAGTTCACGTCGTCTTCGTCGTCGGCGCGATGCGCGAACGTCTGGCGGCCGAACGACATGCCCTCGTCGGGACCGAACGGCGCGAGCTTGTCGATGTTCGGCACCTCGCGGTACGGGACGAGCGGCTGGATGCGATCGGCCGGGTAGTCCTTGCGCAGCGGGTGCCCCTCGAACTCGGGGTACAGCAGGATGCGGCGCAGATCGGGGTGGCCCCTGAAGCGCACGCCGAACATGTCCCAGCACTCGCGCTCGAACCAGTTCGCGCTCGCCCAGAGCTCGGTCAGGCTGTCGATCTCCGCGTCCTCGCCCTCGGGGCCGCCCACGCGCGCCTTGAGGCGCAGGCGGTGGCCCTTTGCGAGCGAGAACAGGTGCGCCACGACCTCGAAGCGCGGCGTGTGCGATCCGGGTAGTCGACCGCCGTGAGGTCCACGAGCATGCTCATGTCGGCGCGCGGCTCGTCGCGCAGAAAGCGCGCGACCTCTTTCCAGCGCGCGGCGTAGACGACCACGGTCTCGTCGCCCGCGAGCGAATGGGTCTCGAGGACGTCGGCCGGGAACTGCCTTTTCAACAGCTCGACGAGCGCCTTTGCCATCTCACACCGAAGAACGCGATGGGCGCGAGCGCCGGAGCTGCACCAGGCCGAGGTTCTGATCGTCAACCGGATCGTGACGCGGCTTCACGATGGCGGGGCGCTTGTCGCCGCGCTGGATCTTGTCCTGCAGGAGCAGCAGGCCGTCGAGCACGGCTTCCGGTCGCGGCGGGCAGCCCGGCACGTAGACGTCGCAGGGGATGATCTTGTCGATGCCCGGCGACACAGGCGTAGTTGTCGTAGAAGCCGCCGCACGACGCGCAGGTGCCGAACGCGAGCACCCACTTGGGCTCGGCCATCTGTTCGTAGATGCGGCGCAGAATCGGCGCCTGCCGCTGCATGATCGTGCCGACCACCCACAAAAGGTCGGCCTGGCGCGGTGAAAAACGCGGCGCCTCGGAGCCGAAGCGGGAAAAATCGTAGCGCGGGCTCGAAACCGCCATGAACTCCATCCCGCAGCAGGCGGTGACGAAGGGGTACATGAAAAGCGAGTACTTCTGCGCCCACGCGAGCATCGACTCGAGCCGCGTGGTCGCGAAGCCCTGGCCGTCGCCGGGCGAGAGGATTTCGGTCGGGGGACCTTTCAGTTCTCCCATTCGAGCGCTCCTTTCTTCCAGCAGTACGCGAGGGCGACGACCAGCGCCACGATGAAGCCGAACATCGTGAAAAACCCCGACCAGCCGAGACCGCGGAAGAGCGCCGCCCATGGGTACATGAAGACGACCTCGATATCGAAGACCACGAACAGGATTGCGGTCAGATAGAATTTCACGCTCATGCGAGTGCCGCCGGAACCGGGCGTATCGTTGCCGCACTCGAACGGCATCATCTTTTCGGGGGTCGGGTTCTTGGGCCCGACGAGCTGCCCGCCGAGGAACATGACGGAGCAGATGATCCCCACCAAGAGGAACGTGACGAGGAGCGGGAGGTAGGTGGCGAACATGTTTGGGGGGCGCTCGGTACGCCAAGTCCACGAAATCACGCGGGGACCCGGCAGCGAAACGCCGGGCTATCTAGTGCCACGCCCGAGGTGCTGTCAATCGGCGGGGGGCCGAGCGCGCAGGGGGGGCGAAATGGCACCGGCGCCCTGCCGGCACCCGCCCAACGAGCTCCTATTCGGCCGCGGTGCCGAGCGCGGCTTGCCAGCGTTCGTAGGCACCGCCCAGGGTTTCCCGAACGCGCTCGACGACGTCCTCGAGCTCCTCCTCGGAGGCGCCGGCAGCGCGGGCCTCGAGCACGGCGCCGAGCGCTGCGAGGTGGCGGCGGCGCGTCGAGAACGCCCTCGCGAGCATCGCCCAGACCCGCGCCGGCTCGGCGCCGAGGTTCGCGGCGCGACGCAACGGCCCAATCGCCTCACCGGCGCGCCCATCGCCGAACATGGCTTCGCCGA
Source organism: uncultured delta proteobacterium (assembly GCA_963841435.1). Lineage (GTDB taxonomy): Bacteria > Myxococcota_A > Polyangia > Polyangiales > Polyangiaceae > PMG-095. Next base: position 1,176,669 of record CAWJCS010000006.1, on the reverse strand, counting down.
GGCGCAGGAAGAGGTCCGGAGCCGCCTCCCCTTCGGCGGCGTACTGAATGCCGAGCCGCAGGATCTCCTCGCCCTTGCCGTTCTCGCCGAGCGCGATGCAGGAGCTGCCGAGCAGACCGAGCCCCTTGGCGATCGTGGCGCGGGCGTCGGGGTTCAAAAGCTGCCCCTCGGGGGTGCGAAGGAAGATGGCCAGCGGGGCGGGCCACGGGCCAAGCAGCTCGAGCACGCGAACGTGCTCCCCGTGCTCTGCGGCTTCGGCGGCCTCGGCGACGCGCCCGAGATCGATGGCGCTGCGGGCCGCGGGCCTGCGAATGCGCTCGAGCTCTTCGCGCACGTGGGTGCGGATCCGCGCCCGAAACGCGGGCAGCGGGTAGCTTTCCTCGATGCCATCGTGCAAAAGGACGATCTGCGTGCCGTCGGGGCCGACGCGGAGCTCGTGCAGCGCGTAGCCATAGAGCGGCGCGAGCAAGAGGTAGCGGACGCCGATGTGCAGCTGCACGGCCTCGAGGTCGGTCGCCCGCTTGGGCGCGGGGCCGTGTGGCTCGTCGATGACGAGCGCATTCACGAGACGATGCCGGAACTCCCCGAGCGAGAGCCGCTGCGGCTCACCGGCGACGCCTGCGTCCTCGTCCGCACCCACGGCGAACTCGACCAGCGTATTTTCGGGGACGCGCCGGTCGACCGTGAGCGACGTGATGCGGGCGCCCGTGATCATGGCGAACGCAAAAAACCGCGCGCCGACGATCTCGCAGAGCGCCTGAAAGCTACCGATCCCCTCGCCCACCCGCTCGAACCAGCCGTCGGTGCGGATTGCGTCCAGGGAAACGACGAGCGGAGCCGCCATCGTGCGAAGCGTCATGCTCTCACGCGGGGTAGCTTTCCGCCACTAGCAAAATTAACCCTCGCGCCCCCTTGCGAGACCGCCCCTACGCCGAGATGCGAGCAGCACGGGCACGTACTGCTCACCGAACAGGAGCCCCGAGCCCAGCACTGTCTCCGGGATGAGCCTCTCGCTCACCTGGACCCGGGAGATCCCGGCTGCCTGCTGCCCCCCTGCGGACCCTCCGTTCGGCGAGGCGACCTTCGGGGGACCCGAGCTCGGCACTTAGCGCGCGCCCCGGCCGGCTTTGCATCGCCTACTCGCACGCGTAGTCGTCTCGCGGACCGTGGGCGTGGCTCGATTGTACCAGGAGGCGCAGCAGACCACGTCGAGCTTCTCGGGCGGATAATAGCGGAGCAGCTGTCGGGCGATCACGGGAGCCCCTGCCACGGTGGAGGGCGGGTACTCGTTGATCATGAGGAGCTGGCGATACGCCCCGGGATCCGCCGCCTCACGCAAGGCGCGCCCTCCAGGACCGATGGATCTCGTCGAAGATGTTGACGAGACTTTTCGTGATCCCCCAGCCCGGATAGTGCGCCTTCATCTTCGAGAGGTCGCTGATGTAGCAGATGTGGTCCCCTTCCCGGTTCTGCTCCACGTAGTCGTGGACCATCTTCTTGCCGGAGACCTGCTCCGCTAGCGAGAACGCTTCGAGGATGGAGCAGGAGTTCTCGCGACCTCCCCCGAGGTTGTAGACTTCACCCGATCGCGGCTTCTCGATGAAGGCGTGAGCGAAGCGCGCGACGTCGAGGGCGTGGATGTTGTCGCGCACCTGTTTCCCCTTGTACCCGTAGACGGTGTAGCGATCCCCGGCCACGTTGCAGCGGACGAGGTACGAGAGAAAACCGTGGAGCTCCACGCCCGAGTGGTTGGGCCCCGTCAGGCAGCCGCCTCGGAGGCAGCAGGTCTTCATGCCGAAGTAGCGGCCGTACTCCTGCACGACGATGTCGGCCGCCACCTTGGACGCGCCGAAGAGCGAGTGCTTGGAGCGATCGATGCGCATGGTCTCGGCGATGCCGCCGCGATCCTCGGGCCGGGCGTACTCCCAGCGGGTTTGTTGCTCGACGAGCGGCAGCTCGTTGGGCGCGTCGCCGTAGACCTTGTTGGTCGAGAGGTGCACGAGTGGTGCCTCGGGCGTGAACCGACGCATGGCCTCGACGACGTTCAGGGTGCCCACGGCGTTGGTGTCGAAATCCTCGAACGGCATGCTGGCCGCGAGATCGTGGGACGGCTGGGCGGCGGTGTGCACGACGGCGTCGGGCTGCACGGCCTCCAGCAACGCGAGCACGGCGGCTCGGTCGCGAATGTCGACCTCGTGGTGGGAAAACCCTCGGATTGTCGGCCACCAGCCGCGACTTGGTTCCAGCGCGTGTCGCCCTTCGGCCCGAAGAACAGCGCGCGGCCGTTGTTGTCGGCACCGTGGACCTCCCAGCCCTGCGCCGCGAAATACGTGGTCACCTCCGACCCGATCAGGCCGGATGATCCCGTAACGAGCAGGCGCTTCGTGCTTCGGCGGTCGCGGCTCATGGTGTCGTTCTGAGAACGGCTCGCTCGGTGGCGTCGCTCGTGTAGCGGCCACGGATGTTTACACGCGGGGTAGCCTTCCGCCAGCAGTAAAATTACCCTCGCGTCGCCTTGCGCCGACCTCCCTACGACGCGCTCCACGGCGAGCTCCGCCGGAGCTTGCTTCGCTTCTATGATCGCCACGCGCGAAAGCTCCCCTTCCGAGATACGCGGGACCCGTACGCCGTGCTCGTCAGCGAGGTAATGCTCCAGCAGACGCAGGTCACCACCGTGCTCCGCTATTACGGGGAGTGGATGCGCCGCTTCCCGGACGTCGGGGCGCTCGCGCGCGCACCGGAGCGGGACGTTTTGCACGCCTGGCAGGGGCTCGGCTACTACGCGCGAGCGCGGCGGCTGCATGCCGCGGCGAAAGCCCTCGAAATGCAGCACGGCGGGCGGCTGCCGGCGACGCGCGAAGAGCTCGAACGCTTGCCGGGCCTCGGCGCGTACACGGCGGGTGCGGTCGCGAGCATCGCGTTCGGGGAGCGAGAGCCGGTCGTGGACGGAAACGTCGTCCGCGTGCTGACGAGGCTGTTCGGGCTGCGCGGCGATCCGGCGCGCGCGCCGCTCAAGGCGCGACTCTGGGCGCTCGCACGCGAGCTCGTGCCGGCGGCGCGTCCCGGTGATTTCAATCAGGCGCTCATGGAGCTCGGCGCCACGGTGTGCACGCCGCGTGCGCCGGCCTGCGAACGCTGCCCGGTCTCGCGGCGCTGCGCCGCCAAGCGCGACGGCCTCGTCGAGCGTTTGCCCGAGCTCGCTGCACGAGCCGCACCGACGGCCGTGCGCACGGCGGCCGTCATCGTGCGCCGGCGTTCGGCGGTGCTCGTCGCCGAGCAGCCGCGAGACGCGCCGCGCTGGGCGGGGCTCTTTACGTTTCCGTTCGTCGAGCTCGCGCGGGGTGAGACGCCCGAGGCCGGGGCGCAGCGCGCGGCGCGCGAGGCGGGGCTCAGCGTGCGCGTCGGCGCAAGGATGGCTCGCCTCGAGCACACGATCACCCGCCATCACATCACGCTCGAAGCGCACGAGGCCACCGTGGTTCGCGGGCGACCGCGCGTGCGGTATGCGTTTCACGAGCTCGAGGAGTTCTCCGAGCTTGCCATGCCGTCGCCGCACCGCAGGCTGGCGCGGCTCGTCGCTACCGAGGGGGAGCGCGCATGATCGTCGAGGTCGCCATCGCGCTCGTGTGGCGGGGCGAGCGGCTGCTCGTCACGCGGCGACGCGCGGGGACACACCTCGGCGGACACTGGGAGTTTCCAGGGGGCAAGCTCGGCCCGGGTGAAACGGCGCTCGCGGCGGCGATGCGCGAGGTCGAGGAAGAGACGGGCGTCGTCGCACGCGCCCGCGCCGTGCGACAGCCGATCGATTGGGACTACCCCGAGCGACGCGTGCGGCTTCATCCCGTCGACTGCGACTGGGTCGAGGGTGACGGCGAGACCCGCGAGGTGGACGAGCTTCGCTGGGTGACGACGGCGGAGCTTTCCTGTTTGGATTTTCCCCCGGCCAACGCTCGGCTCGTCGCCGAGCTTTCGGCGCGATCGTGAGCGTCCCACATCGGCGCACGTTCGCGCTGCCGACGGAGCCTGGAACTCCGGGCCCGGCAGGGTGTCACGATTGGCATGATGGCTTCACACCGCGCTCGGGGCGCGCTCGCCCTTGCTTTGTCTTTCATCGGCACGGCTGCCTGCAACGCGCTCCCCCGGGCGCAGGGTGCGCCCCCTGGCTCGGGCGTTGCGCAGGCAGGCGCACGGGCGCCCAATACCCCGGGCGCCGTGCCACGAAAGGCGACGCCCGCCGTCGCGCCGGCTCCGCTCCCGCCGCCCCCGGTCGTCACGCTCGCACGGCCCGGTGAGCCGACGGCGGCACTCGCCGAAGCACGGCTCGCGACGGCATCGTGCAGCGACCTCGCGGCGACGCGCGCGAGAATCGCAACGGAGCGCATCCGGCGCATGCGTGAAGAGCTCAAGGAGTCGTTCCGCAACTGGGCGAACGAGCAGCCAACATGTTGGCTACAGTTCCAAGATATTGGCGAGAGCTACGGCTCGGGTGGGCTCGGGCTTTCCGGGATCGGCGAGGGCGGAGGCGGCTACGGTGAGGGCGTCGGGCTCGGTACGCTCGGCACGGTCGGCTACGGCGCCGCCGTGGGCCCGCGCAAGGCGGCAAGCGCGTCCGGCACGAACAACCAGGTCGCGAGCGTCGACGAGGCCGACATCGTCAAGACCGACGGCCGCTACGTGTACCTGGTGATGAACGGCGCCCTGCGCATCGTCGAGGCGCTCTCGCCGCGCGTCGTCTCCGTCACGAAGCTTGGCGGCAGCGTGCGCGACCTCTTTCTCGAGGGCGACCGCGCCGTCGTCTACACGAGCGACGGCGGCAACGCGAGGGAGCCCTGCACCTACGGCTACGATTGTACGTTCGCCGGTGACGGCACCCGGACCAAGATCCTCGTTTTCGACGTGGAGAAGCGCGAGGCGCCACGGCTCACGCGTGAGATTCGCCTGTCCGGGTCGTTCATCGCGGCGCGCCGCATCGGCGACGCCGTGCACACCGTCGTGAGCGACGGCGACGGCGACGCGCCCATCTACGACACCTGGCCCCAGGGACTCGAGATGTGCGGCACGAAGGAGGCGCGCGTGAGGCAACGCTTCGCCGAGCTCGAGCGGGAAAACGAGCGGAAAATCCGTGCCACGAGCGCTATCCCCACCCTGTGGGACCACGGCGTGGAGACGCCGCTCTGCAACCACCTGCTCACCTCGGCGATCGACGACGGCAGCGCGTTCACGACGCTCGTTTCGTTCGACATGAAGGACGACGGCGCACCCGCCACCACCGCCACCGTGATGAGCCGTCCGGGAGCGGTGTTCGCCTCCGCGGACGCGCTCTACCTCTCGGTGACCCACCAGCGCGGCGGCTCCGGGCGTCGCGCCGGGCGCGGCTGGTACTCCTTTTACCCGAGCGTCGACGAGGTGAGCGACGTGCACAAGTTTCGCATCGGCGAGCGCCCCGCCGCGACGCGCTACGTCGGCAGCGGTGTCGTGCCGGGCCACGTGCTCAATCAATTCGCGATGGACCAGTACTACGGGTACCTTCGCATCGCGACGACGCGCGGCCGCGTTCCGGACCCGAACGTCGAGAGCGCCGTGTCGATCCTCGCGGAAGCACCGGGCGGCAATCTCGTGCGCGTGGGCGCCGTCGAGGGGCTCGGGAAAGGCGAGGACATCCGCTCCGTGCGCTTCGACGAGGAGCGCGGCTACGTCGTCACCTTCAAGAAGACCGACCCGCTGTTCGTGCTCGACCTGTATCGACCGGACGCCCCACGCGTGCTCGGCGAGCTCAAGATCCCAGGGTTTTCGAGCTACATTCACCGCCTCGACGCGACCCACTTGCTCTCGATCGGCTTCGACGCCGACGACCACGGAAGCTTCGCCTACTTCGACGGGCTGATCCTGCAGCTCTTCGACGTGAAAAACCCGATGGAGCCGCGGCTTCTTCACAAAGAAAAGATCGGCACGCGCGGCTCGAGCTCGGAGGCCGCCACGAACCACCTCGCCTTCAACTACTTCGCCGAGCGCGGGCTGCTCGCCCTGCCCATGACGATCTGCAAAGGTGGCGGCGACGGCACGAACGGCAACGAGCTCTCGTTCAGTGGGCTGCTCGTCTACCGCGTCGATATCGAGCGGGGCTTCGAGCGGCTCGGCGGTATCGACCACGGCAAGGCCGGCGTGGGTTGCTCCACCTGGTGGTCGAACGCGACGAGCCTGGTCAAGCGCAGCCTCTTCCTCGATGAGCTCGTGTATTCGATCGCAAGCGATCGTCTGAAGGTGCAACGCCTCGGCCACCTCGGCAGCGACGTGGCCGACATCGCGCTGGATCCCTAGCGGCTCGCCTCAACGATGGCAGACGCCCCGGCCGTCCAGGCCGCCTTCATAGAGGCCCCCGGTCGCTTCGCAGGTCAATCGGGCCGCCTGAGCCGCCGCGGTCCTCTCGAAGCTCGCGCGCGTTTGCGTGACGGCGAGGTAGCCGTTCATGGCCGTCACGTACCAGCAGAAGGCCGAGAAGAGCGCCTCGACGCGCGGGTCGCCGCGCCAGAAGAAGAGCTTCACGGCGCCCTCACGGAGAGCGCGGGGCCCGGCGAGCAGGACACCACGCCGTCTGCCGAGACGACCGCGACCCCGGAGACGCGGCGGCACGTTTCACGCGCACGCTCGGCGAGGTGCTCGTCCCATTTGCGAACCCCCAGGGGAACGTAGGTCGAGACGAGGCTCGTGACGGCGCAAAGCCAGTACGAGACCGTCAGCGTCTGCCTCAGCCAGCTCATGACGCTCATGGCATGCCCTCGCCTTCAGCGCGCGCGGCCAGCGCGCTCCTTCTCGAAGCATTCGGCGGTGCCCATGACGTTGCCGACGCAGCTGATGCCTTCCAGGATCATGGCGACGGGACCGCCCTTCTTGGCGCTCAGGATCGCCTTCCCGCAGGTGCTGAGGGCGCGCACCGCGTCGTCCCAACACTTGCTGGGCTCGTGCTCCGGACCCTGGGGCGCGCCGGCTGCACCGCCGCCGCCACCCTCGTTGAAACGCTCGACGAGCGCGTCCGCGCCTCGGCCGCCGACTCCGTCGTCGCCCTCCGCTCGTTGCGCCACGCACATCAGCGTTTCGGGCGCTGGAGGCGGCGGCGACTCGACCTCGCCGTAGCTCGGCGGTGCGGAGCAGGTGATGGCGCAAATGTTGTTCTCGGGCATGGTGGTCTCCTGGCCCGGCCGGGAAGGTTGGGCCGAGGCACCCGTCCCATCGGCACGGCGAAGGAGGCGGTTGCGTCCGTCACGTTTGGCCCAAAGTGGTAGTGTGGGCGCGGTGGTACCGTCGGAGCTCGTCTTCCTGCACGGTCGGGGATGGGCGCTCGGCTCCCGGGGGGCGCGGAGTCGGCTCGGTCACGCCTCACGAATCGGCGCGGTTGCCCTGCTTCTGACGTTCGTCGCGCTCAAAATTTCGTGGTTCTGGCACGAACGCCCGGTCTACACGGGGGATCACAGAATCTGGGCAAAAATCGGCGAAAACTCGCTTGCGAGCCGGAGCTTCTGGGCAAGCACACGGCCGTTCGTCCTGCCGCTCGTCAACAAGCTGCTCGGGTTTTCCGACGAGCGGGTGATCTGGTTTCAGTGTTTGCTCGGCGCGCTCTCGTGGGCGCTCTTCGCGGTCGCCGTCGCGGGGCTCGCGCGATCATTCGCGGCCCGAGCCCTTGCGCTCGTCCTTTTGCTCGGCTTCGCGCTCACGAGCAGCGTGCACGGGTGGGATGCCGTCATCCGGAGCGAATCGCTGTCGTTGTCGTTCCTGGCCCTCACCTGCGCGGCAACGCTCGGCTACGCGACCGGGCGCTCTCGCAGCGTCGCAAGCAAGCGCCCGCTCTTGTGGCTGGTCGCAGCCGTGCTGAGCGCCCTGTTCGCCGCCTTCTCGCGAGACACCAATGCTTTCCTATTGCTCGCCGCGGCGCCATTCTTGCTGCTTCCGCCGCTCCCGCGGTCGCAACGCGTCGTCGTCGAGCTCGGTGTGCTCGCTGCCTGCTTCCTGGCGATCGCTCTTTTTTCCAACGCCAACGTCCAGGCGGGAAAACGCTACCGCGTTCCACTGATGAACATCATCTTCCGGCGGGTGCTGCCAGACCGCCACGACCGCAAGTATTTCGAGAGAGAGCTCGCGATGCCCGTGAACGCCGCGCTGCTCTCCCGGCGTAGGAAGTGGGCATCGTCGGACAGGTGGTTTGCCGGACGATCGCCCGATCTGGCCGCTTTCCGAGCCTGGCTCGTCGAGCGCGGTTACACCGGCTACCAGCGCTATCTCGTCACCCACCCGACCCGCACGCTCCAGAAAGCGTACGCGCACTTCCCGCGCTTCGCGTCCGAACGGTTTCGAGGGTTCGCGCGGCGGCCCACGCTTTCGACATCGAAGGAGCTCAACGACTGGGCGACGAAGACGGTGATGGCCGACTACCCTCTTTCGGCATGCATCGCACTGAGTGCGTTCGGAGCGGCTGGGGCAGTGATCCTGCGTCGACGACACCGCGCGCTCGGAGCGCTCGTCGTCTACCTCGCGCTTGCTTCCGTCTCGCAGGTTTACGTTTGCTTTCACGGCGACGCCATGGAGCTCGGCCGCCACGGCCTGCTCGTGGGCGTGCTTCTGAGGCTCGCTGCAACGTCCGGGGCGGTGTTGCTCGTCAACGTCCTGGTTGACGTTCTGTTCGTCGCACACCCGCTTTCTCGCCGCGGGCGCGCGGGCCACGCTGAGGCCGCTCCCAACCTGGACGCACGCGAGCAGTCGCTGGCGTCCTCGGATCCGGGCCACTCGAACCTGCGCTCCGGGTGACGACCGAGGGCCGAAATGCTCGGCTTTTTTGCGCTCAGATCGACGTGGGCGGGACCTTGTCGGGATCGACGCCGAGCTCGGCGATGGCGCGGGCGACGTCGGCGGGAGTGAGCTTGCCTTCGAGGCGCAGGGCGTCGAGGGCGCCGATGACGATGGATTCGGCGTCGACCTCGAAGTGGCGGCGCAACGCTTCGCGCGTGTCGCTCATACCGAAGCCGTCCGTGCCGAGCGGGACGATGCGCCCCGGAAGCCAGCGCGCCACGAGATCGCCGAGCGACTTCATGTAGTCGGAGGCCGTGATGAACGGACCCTTCACGCCCTCGAGCGCCTTCACGAGGTACGGAACGCGCGGGGACGCGTCAGGGTGCAGGCGGTTGTATCGCTCGCACTCGAGGGCGTCGGCGCGCAGGCGCTGATAGCTCGTGGCGCCCCATACGTCCGACGACACACCGAAGCGCTCCTGCAAGATCTCTTGCGCGCGAAGCACCTGGAGCATGATCGAGCCGCTGCCCCAGAGCTCGACGTGCTTGTCGAGCCGCTCGACCGCGGTCCGATAGCGATAAAGGCCCTGAATCACGCCGTCCTTCGCGCCCTCTGGCATGGGCGGCATGGGGTAGTTCTCGTTCTGGAGCGTGAGGTAGTAGTAGACGTTCTCGCCCTCGTCGAACATGCGTCGCATGCCGTCTTCGATGATGGCGGCGAGCTCGAAAGCGAACGTCACGTCGTAGGCGCGGACGTTGGGCACCGTCATGGCGTGCAGGTGGCTGTGCCCGTCCTCGTGCTGCAGGCCCTCGCCGTTCAGCGTGGTGCGGCCCGCCGTCGCGCCGAGCACGAAGCCGCGCGCCATGGCGTCGCCCGCGGCCCAGAGCTGGTCACCGGTGCGCTGGAAGCCGAACATCGAATAGAAGATGTAAAACGGGATCATCGGCTGGCCGTGCACGGCATACGACGTAGCCGCCGCCGTGAACGACGCCATCGAGCCGGCCTCGGTGATGCCCTCTTCGAGCACCTGCCCGTCCTTGGCCTCCTTGTAGTAAAGGAGCTTGCCCTTATCGATGGGCTCGTAGAGCTGCCCGACCGACGAGTAGATGCCGACCTGGCCGAAAAGCGCGTCCATACCGAAGGTGCGGGCCTCGTCGGGGACGATGGGCACGACGCGCTTGCCGATCTTCTTGTCGCGGATGAGCTTCGCGAGCAGGCGCGCAAACACCATGGTGGTGGACGCCTCGCCCTTGCCCATGCCCTTGTAGAACTCCTCGTAGAGCTCGGGGCCGGGCAGCTCGAGCGGCACCTGCGAGATGACGCGCCGCTTGGGCACCGACCCGCCGAGCGCGCGGCGGCGCTCCATCAGGTACTTCACCTCGGGGCTGTCCGCTCCGGGGTGGAAGAGCGGCGGATGCTCGAGGTCCGCGTCGGGGATCGGCAGCTCGAGCACGTCGCGGTAGTGCTTGACCTCACCGAGGTCCATCTTCTTCTTCTGGTGCGTGACGTTCGAGCCCTCGAAGCCCTCGCCGAGCTGCCAGCCCTTGACGGTGTGCGCAAGGATCGCCGTGGGGCGGCCGTCGGTATTGTCGACGGCGCGGCGGTATGCGGCATGCACCTTGCGCAGGCTGTGGCCGCCGCGGCGCATCTTGCCGAGGTCGTCGTCGGAGACGTGCGACACGAGCTCGAGCATGCGCGGGTCGAGGCCGAAGAACTCTTTGCGAACGACCTCGCCCGAGGCGATGGTGAGCCGCTGCCACTGGCCGTCGACGACGGCGTTCAAGTGCCGGCGCAAAATACCCTCGTGATCACGGGCGAAGATGTCGTCCCACTCGGGGCCCCAGATCACCTTGATGACGTTCCAGCCGGCGCCGCGGAAGACGCCTTCGAGCTCCTGGATGATCTTGCCGTTGCCGCGCACGGGGCCGTCGAGGCGCTGCAGGTTGCAGTTGACGACCCAGATCAGATTGTCGCACTTCTCGCGCGAGGCGATTTGCAGGGCTCCGAGCGTTTCCGGCTCGTCGGTCTCGCCGTCGCCCACGAAGCACCAGACCTTCGAGCCCGACGTGTCGGCGATGCCGCGGTTCAAGAGGTAGCGGTTGAAGCGCGCCTGGTAGATCGAGTTGATGGGGCCGATGCCCATGCTGACGGTGGGAAACTCCCAGAAATCGTTCATCAACCGCGGGTGCGGGTACGACGACAGGCCCTGCCCGCGCGCCGTCTCGCGGCGGAAGCTCTCGAGCTGCTCGGCCGTGAGGCGCCCCTCGAGGAACGCGCGCGAGTACATGCCGGGCGCGGCGTGGCCCTGGTAATAGACCTGATCGCCCGACGAACCCTCGTCTTTGCCGCGGAAGAAATGGTTGAGCCCGACCTCGTAGAGGTTCGCGCTCGAGGCATAGGTGGAGATGTGGCCACCAATGCCCGAAAACGCGTGATTGGCGTTGTGCACCATGACGGCGGCGTTCCAGCGCAGGATGTGCTGGATACGGCGCTCGAGCTCGGCGTCCCCCGGGTACTCGGGCTCTTCGGCCACGCGGATGGTGTTCACGTAGTCGGTGACGAGCGGCAGCGTCGGCTCGACGCCGAGGCGTCGCGACGCCTCGACGACGCGCGCCATCAGGAAACGCGCCCGCCCGTCGCCCTCGTGAGCGATGACGGACTCGAGCGAGTCGACCCAGTCCTGGGTCTCCTCCGGGTCGCGATCTGATTCGGGTCGATAGGCGTCCACGCTGGCTCCTCAGAAACGCTCTCTAGCAGATAGTGTGGGTGGGGCGACGACGGGCGGAGAGTCCGCCCCACCCGGGCGTCCGCGGCCGGCGGCGGCCTGCGGAAGTGGTCGGAGTACCAGGGGCCCGGCCGGCCTTCAAGCGCCACCGGTCGGGTCTTGGCACGCTCTGGGCCGGGGCCCCTCCCCTTGGCAAGCTGGGCCCCCGGGCCCATAGATTGGACGCTCCGTGTCGCGTCTTTTGTCGTTCGCCCTGTTCTTCGTCGTCATGCTGTCGGTGATGGGGGGCGCGCACTACTACGTGTGGACGCGGCTCGTGCGCGACCTCGCGCTGCCCCCGTCGCAGCAGCGGGTTCTCACGATTGTCGTCGTCGCGCTGTTCGCGATGGTCCCGCTGTCGTTCTTCGTGCGGCGCGCCGGGGGCGCGCTCGGCGTACCGCTCGTGTGGGTGGCGTCCGTGTGGATCGGCGTGCTGCTCTTGTTCTTGGTGGTGCTCGGCGCTTTCGACGTGTTGCGGGGCGTCGCGGCCATCGGCAGCCGCCTCGTCAACCAGCCCCCGCCCGATCCGGAGCGACGCATCGCCGTGGCGCGGATTTTCGCGCTCGTTGCCACGTTCGTCACGGGCGGCCTCACGCTCGCGGCGGTGCGCTCGGGCCTCGCGCGTGTGGCGCTCCGCGACGTGAACGTGCGGCTCGGCCGGCTGCCGAAGAGCCTCGACGGAACGACCATCGTTCAGCTCACCGACGTGCACGTCGGCCCGACCATCGGGCGCGAGTTCATCGAGGAGATCGTCGCGCAGACCAACGCCGTGAACCCGGACGTGATCGCTATCACGGGCGACCTCGTCGACGGCAGCGTCGAGGAGCTGCGCGAGCACGTGGCGCCGCTCGCGGGGCTCAGGGCGCGCTACGGCGTGTACTTCGTCACGGGCAACCACGAGTACTATTCCGGCGCCGACGAGTGGATCGCCGAGCTTGGGCGCCTCGGCATCCGCGTGCTCCGAAACGAGCGCGTCACGATTGGCGACGGCGACGAGAGCTTCGACCTCTGCGGCATCGACGACGCTCATTCCGCGCAGTTTGGTGGTGGTCACGGCCCCGACCTCGCCCGCGCGGTTTCCGGCCGCGACCAGAGCCGGGAGCTCGTCTTACTCGCCCACCAGCCGCGCGCCGTGTACGAGGCGATGAAGCACGGCGTGGGCTTGCAGCTCTCGGGCCACACGCACGGCGGGCAGATCTGGCCGTGGAAGTACCTGGTACGCCTGCAGCAACCCGTCGTATCCGGCCTCGCCCGTTTCGGCGACACGCAGGTTTACGTTTCCAACGGCACCGGCTACTGGGGCCCACCGATGCGCCTCGCCGCGCCGGCGGAGATCACGCGCGTGACGCTGCGTTCGGCGTGACGGCCGCCCCGGCCCACCGTCAGGGTCGGATGGCGACCTTGATGACGCCCTCGCGTCGCTCGCGGCGCAGCGCTCGGTGACCGTCACGCGGGCGCGCGAAGCTCGTTCGCGATGCGCTCGGCGATGCAGAGGCCGTCGAGCGCCGCGCTCACGATGCCGCCGGCGTAGCCCGCGCCCTCGCCGGCGGGGTAAAGGCCCGCGATATCGGGCGACTCCAGCGTTTCGGCGTCGCGAGGAACCCTGACGGGCGAGCTCGTGCGCGATTCGACGCCGACGAGAACGGCTTCGTCGGTGAGGTAGCCACGGAGCGTGCGGTCGAAGGCCGAAAGGGCACGCGCGATGCGGCTCGCGAGCGGCGGTCCGGCGGCGTCGAGCACACCCGCGAGATCGGCGGCGACGAGGCCGGGGATGTAGCTCGAGTCCGGCACCGTGCTCGAGGCGCGCCCCCGCGCGAAATCGGTGGCGCGCGCCGCCGGTGCACGAAGCTCGCCGCCGCCCGCCGTGAACGCGGCGCGCTCGATGCGACGTTGCAGCTCGACGCCCGCGAGCGGCCCCACGAGGCCGAAGCGCCCGAGCTCTTCGGGCTCGATGGCAACGACGAGGCCCGAATTCGCGAAGGGCGAGTCGCGCCGCGACAGGCTCATGCCGTTGACGACGAGCTCCGCGGGCTCGGTCGAGGCCGGGACGATCCACCCGCCCGGGCACATGCAGAACGAGAAGACGCCGCGGCCGTCGACGTTGCAAGCGAGCCGGTAGGCGGCGTTCGGCAGGCGCGGGTGCCCCGCCTCGCGACCGTACTGGATGCGGTTGATGAGGGGCTGCGGATGCTCGATGCGCACGCCGAGCGCAAAGGGCTTCGCCTCGAGCCGCACCCCTTCGCTTTCGAGAATGGTGAAGATGTCGCGCGCCGAGTGGCCGGTCGCGAGCACGACCCGCTCTGCGAAAAGCTCGGTGCCGTCCGCGAGGCGAACGCCCGTGACGCGCTTTTTCGCGCCGGACGGCGCCGTGAGCAGCGCCGTCACGCGCGAGCCGAAGCGGACGCGCTGGCCGACGCCTTCGAGCCGCTCGCGCAGCGCCGTCACGACCTTGGGCAGGCGGTTCGAACCGATGTGCGGGCGCGCCTCGACGAGGATCGACTCCGGTGCGCCGTGAGCGGCGAGGACCTCGATCACGTCGCGCACCGGCCCGCGCTTGTGCGCGCGCGTGTAGAGCTTGCCGTCGCTGTACGTGCCGGCACCGCCCTCGCCGAAACAGTAGTTGCTGTCTGGATCCACCTTGCCGTGGCGGTTCAGTCCCTTGAGGTCGTGGCGACGGGGCTGAACCTGCTTGCCACGGTCGACGACGAGCGCGGCAACGCCGCGCCGCGCGAGTCCGTACGCTGCGAAAAGGCCCGCCGGTCCGTCGCCGACGACGATGACGCGCGGCTCGCCGGACACTTCGCGCAGCGGAGCCCCGCCGATCGGGCCCGTTTCGGCACCGAGCGCCACGAGCGCCTGGAAGCGCACCCGGCCACGCCGCGCGTCGAGCGAGCGCCGGCGAAGGACGACGGCCGGCAGCTCTTCGACGGGAACGGCGAGCACCCTCGCAGCGTGGGCGCGCAGGCTTTCGGGGTCGTCGGGCTCGTCGAGGCCGAGCTCGAGCGAGAGCTCAGCGGGTAACCGCGGCATCGGGATCGGCGCGGTCGTACCACGGCTTTCGGCCGTGCGTCAGCGCGGGCCGAGCTCGTGGAAGAACGCGCGGTCGCCGAGCGCGGCGCGGGCGATCGCGACGTCGTGCTCGAGGTGCGTAAAAAACAGGATCTGGTGGCGCTCGGCGAGCTCGCCGAACAGCCCGAACGCCGCGTGCTTGCGTGCCTCGTCGAAGTGGATGATGGCATCGTCGAGCACGAGGGGCAGCGTGTCGGCGGTCTCGGCGTGCCGCTCGATGCTCGCGAGCCGGAGCGCAAGATAGAGCTGATAACGCGTCCCCTCGCTCAGCTGATCGGGCAAGAGCTCCCGACCGTCGGGGGCCACGGCCGCGATCGCGGCCTCCTCGCGCCCCACGCGCAACGTCACGTACGCGCCCGCCGTCAGCCGCGCGAAGAGCTCGCCCGCGCGCTTGAGCACGGGACCCTGATTGGCGAGCCGGTAGCGTTCGACGGCGCGCTCGAGCAGCGAGCTTGCCACCCGGAGGCGCGCGTAGCGCTCGATGCGCTCGCGCACGGCCGCCGCGAGCGCTTGCTCGTCCTGGACGGCGTCCGCACCCTCGGCGGCCGACTGCCGCGCGAGGCCCGCCTGGATGCTCGCGACTTGGTCGAGCGACCGCCCGCGCTGCTCGTCGAGCTCGCCGAGCTCGCGTTCGATCTCGTCGAGGCGCGCGTGCAGGCGCGGCGCGGTCTCGTGCTCGGCTTCCTTCAACAGATCAGCCACGGGGCGGCCCTTCGACGAGGCCACGAGGGCTGCGTCGAGCTCCTCGACGCGGCGCGTGAGCTCGCGGCGCCTCAGGCTCCGGGCTTCGAGAACGGCCAGCTCCGCGGGCTCGCTGGCACCGGCCGCGCGGCAGAGCTCGGCGAGCTCGGCGCGCGCCGCCGAAAGCGTCTGGCGCTCCCCGGCGAGCTCGGCCTCGCGCTCGGCAAGCTCGGTTTCGAGTCGCGCGCGCTCGTCCGCGGCGTTCGTCGCGCGACGGTGCAGCTCGACGACCTCCTCGGCGGCGCGGTCCGGCTCCGCCGGGTCCACCGTGACGCCGAAGACCACGGCGGGCTCGGCCACCTCGGCCGCGAGCCTCGCTTCGTCACGCTGGATGCCGAGGACACGGTGCTCGAGACTCTGGATGCGATCGCTCCGCTCCGAAAGCGCGGAAAGCTCAGCGAGCACGACGAGCGCCGCTTCGGGCTCGAGGCTCGAGCCCGCGCCGAGCGCACCGAGCGCCTCCGCCCAACTCACGCGCCAGTCCGCGAGCGCTCCCTCGGCCGTCTCCGCGGCGAGCGTCTCCTCGCCGAGGCGTGCCTCGAGCGCATCGATGCTGCGCTCGACCTCGCGTCGCTCGCTCGCACGACGGCCTTCTTCGCGCTCGAGCGACGCCGCGCGCTCCACGCGTGACGAGAGCAAGTCGTCGGGCGCGCCGCCGCCGAGCGCGGCCGAGAGCGCGGCATCGAGGCGGCGGCGAGCACCGACCAGTCGCTCGCTCTGCTCGGTGAGGCGGCGCCGTCGCTCGAGGAGCTCGAGCACCTGCTCGCGTCGCGCGAGCCAGCCCAAGAGCTCCGGTGGGCTCGGCACGGGCATCGAAAGGCTCGCGGCGAGCGCACCGAGCGCGCGTTCGTGGGCGGCGCGGCGCACGGCGACGGCGCCCTTTTCGTCTTGCACGCGCGTGGCCTCACCCGCGAGGGCCGCCCGCTCGCTTTCGGCCTGCGCCCGCGCTGCGACGCGATCGGCTTCGCGCCGCAGCCGATCGGCGACGCCATCGGCGTGCGACCCGAGGTCCGTGAAACCACGCCAGCCGACCTCGTCGAATGCGGCGCCCCGATTCCACGTGGCGCGGAGCCGGTCCGCGGCGCCGTCGCGCTCGGTGCGCACGGCGAAGAGCTCGGCCTCACTCGGCAGCGTCCCTTCGCCCGCGAGGGCGCCGAGCCGCGCCGTCACGTCCGCGAGCCGCCGCGCAAGGCCCGCTTTTTCGTCCGAGAGCGCGCGTTCGTCGGCCTCGAGGCGCGCCGCGTCGGCCGAAAGCCGCTCGACGGCCTCAGCGGACGGCACCTCGAGCGCCTCGAGCGCCGAGGCGTCACCGGCGAAAGGCTTGAGGTCGCGCAGCTTGCGGCTAAATTCTCGCTCGAGCGCCCTTTCGTCGCGCTCGAGCTCCGCGAGCGGCGCTTCGACATCGCCGAGCGAGCGCGCCAGTGACAGGGCACGCGACAGCGCCTCGCCGTGCATCGTGGGAGGGAGGCGTTCGAGCCGCAGGCGCTGCTCGGCGAGATCGCGCCGCGTGGCGGCGAGACGCGCGTGCGAAAGCGTGACGCGCTCGTCGAGCTTGTCGCGGAGCGTCGCGAGCTTGCGGATGCGCGCGCCTTCGGCGGGCGGCACCTCGAGGGGCGGCGCTCGGTCGGCGTCTCGCCCCAGCCGGCGCAGGCTCGCGCGCATCTCCGAGCTCAGACGCCGCCGTTCGTTCTCGATGCGCGGCAGATTGGCGCGCGCCTTGCGCGTGCGCCCCACGGCATCGGCGAGCGCGGCAATGCGCCCCGCGCCGATCGTGGCAAGACCCGCGGGCACGACGAGCTCGTCCCGGCGAGCACGCCCGCGCGCGAGCTCCTCCGTGAGACGCTCCGCGGCGGCTCGCGCCTCGAGCTCGCGTGCCTGGGCTCTTTCCCGTCGCTCGCGCGCGTCCTCGGCGAGCAGCGGCACGCCGGCGAGCCCCTCGAGCTCGGTCGTGGCCGTGACGCGCTCCGTGAGCGCCGGCAGGGCGCCGCTCAACCCGATCAGGCGGTACTGCTCGGCGCGCAGCGACTCCAGCCGCTCCGAGAGCACCGCGAGCTCCCGGCGCGCCGCGGCGAGCGTTTCCTCCTGCTCCCGGTGGCTCTCGGGCAAGAGCACCGCTTCCTGGCAGCGGCGGCGCGCCTCGGCGTGGCGCTCGAGGAGCTGATTGAGCTCTTGCTGCTTGCCGCGCGGACGGTAGAGCCGTTCTTCCTCCTGGACGAGCGCCTCGCGCAGGCGCTTCACGCCCGGCCCACCGGCGCCCGCATCGAACAGGGTTTCCCCAACGCTGGCCTCACCGCGCAGCATCTCTTCGCCGCCGGTGCGAAGCTCCTCGTGCCCGAGGCCGAAGGTGCGGGCGAACGTCGCGCGGTCCACGCCGCCGAGCAGGCGCTCGAGCAGCGCGTCGTCGAGCACCTCGCCGGCGGCGTCGCGCAGCGAGCCCTTGCGGGCCTTTCTCCGCTCGACGAAGAGCTCGCCCTCGGGGCCCGTGAGCACTGCGGCGATGCGCAACGCTTCGTAGCGGTGGCGATGCGCGTCGCCCGTGCGCTGCTCGAACCCGAAGAGCAAGTCGGCGAGCGCTCGGCGAGCGCTCGATTTTCCCGCTTCGTTGGGGCCGTAGATCACGTGGAGCCCGCCCGGTGCGCCCGCCGAGAGATCGAGCGTGACGCCCGTGAACGGGCCGAACGCCCTGAGCTCGAGCCGGGCGATCCTCATCGGCCGCGAAGCTCCCCTTTTGCGGCGAGGCTCATTCTTCGAGCTCCGAGAGGCGCGAGACCAAGAGCGCCTCGGCGTCGTGGAGCAGGGCCGAAGGCTCGAGCGCGCCTTCACCCGTGCCGCCGCTTTCGTCGCTCGCCGGACGCAGCTTGCGCAAAACGTCCGAGAGCCCCGGGATTTCGCCGAAGAACGCCGCGAGCGACTCGGGGTCCGCCTCGAGCGCGCGGATCTCGCGGGCCAGCTCGCCGAGCGGCCCGACGCGTGACGCGAGCTCGACGAGCTGCGTTGACGGCGCGCGCGTCTCGACGAGCACTCGCTCCACCCAGACCGAGCCCGCCGTGAGATCGATCGCGACCTCGCGCGCAATCGTGGCGGCGAGCTCCGGATCGCGGTGCAGCGCAGCATGCGCGGCGCTCGCCCCCGTGAGCACGACGCGCACGGCGAGCAGGCGCTCCCCGGCAGCTCGAAGCGCGGACTCGATCGACGCGCGCACGGCGTCCTCGACCTCGCCGATGCCGTTCCGTTCGGTAAGGTCGACGGTGACGCGCTCCCAGCGCACGACGTCGAGCGCGCGGTGCTCGACGGCCGTCACGCGGGCGCCCTCGTAGCTCACGACGACCGCGCCTTTCGGCCCCGTCTCACGCGCGTGGCGCCCCTGGAGGTTGCCCGGGTACACGACGAAAGGATGGGCGTGCGCGATCTCGTGCCGGTGCACGTGGCCGAGCGCCCAGTACTCGTAACCACGATCGACGAGCGAAGCGAGCGTGCAGGGCGCATACAGGGCATGCCCTTCGCGGCCGTCGAGCGCCGTGTGCAAGAGGCCCACGTTGAGCGCGCCCGGCACGCGTTCGGGGTAGCCGCTCGCAAGAATCCTCCCGCACGTCCCGCTGGGAAAAGCCCTGTCCGTGGACGACGACGTCGAGCTCCTCGAACGTCACGCTCTCGGGGCGGCGGTGCTCGAGCTCCCTGACGTTGTCGGGCGGCGAGAGGTGGCGCGTGAGCCGGCTCGCCGCGTCGTGGTTGCCGCGGATCCACACCACCTTGACGTCCGCGTCCTTGAGACGCTTCATCTGTTCGGCGAAGAACAATCCCGTCGAGTAGTCACGCCAGCCACCGTCGAACAAGTCGCCGGCAATCAAGAGAAGCCCCGCCCCCTCGGCGATCGTGAGCTCGACCAGGCGAGCGAGGGCGTCGCGAGTCGCACGCCGAAGCTCGCCGACGGGCGCCCCCGGGTAGCGCTCGAGGCCGCACAGGGGGCTGTCGAGATGCAGGTCCGCGGCGTGAACCAGCTTCGGCACGCGAAACCCTTATCACCGGGCCGCCGCGAGCGAACGCCGGCGCCACCCAAGCCCTGACATTGTTCGTCCGACGTGAGCCGGTCGCCCCGGCTGGCGACGGCCGCCAGCCGGCCTCAGCGCGAAAGCACGTCCTTCGGCAGGACCAGCGGCCGGCGCCTGAAGGAGCTCGCCTCGCGCCGGCCAACCGCCTCCCAGGCGCCCGCATCGACGTACGTGTGGGCGCGCGTCGAGCCCATGGCGAGGTTCGCAACCGTGAGCGCCATGTCGAGCATCTTCGAGCGGATGAGCATGTGCACGACCGCCGTCGTCCGGGGCATGAACCAGTTGGTCATGACCTCGCGGAACTCGGTCGTGTGCATCCTGGTCTCGCTCCCGTCGACCATCAGCACGTAGCGGCCAAAAACGCCCAGCTGCCGCTCGCCGTCCTCGATGACGCGAACGGCGAAATCGGCCGTCATGATGCCTTTTCGCACGTGCAGCGAGACGCCACCGCCGAAGTCATGCATCTGCATGATCCCCTGCTCGTCGAAGAGGAGCTGGCTGTTGTCGGGGAGCGTCCGGATCTTCATCGAGGGGGAACCGTGCGCGAACGACCCGCGGGTCGGCCGAGGTCGATCGTTTAGCCGAGATCAGCGGATCTCGCACTCCGGTAAATTTCCGCAGGGGGGCGGGGGGACCGTGCCCGCCGCGCGCGGAGCCGGCCGACGGCAACGGCGTCAGGTCGCCCGGCCCCGCCGGTACCCGAAAAGCTACTGGCGCTGGCCGTCGAAGTGGTAGCTGCCCGCGGCGCGCGAGGTGGTCACCGTGTCGTCGTCGTCGTCGTCGCCCTCGTCGTCGTCGCCATCGAGGTCGAGGCCCTGATCGAGGTGCGCCTTGAAGTCGAGGGTCAGTCGATCGCCGTTGACGGAGGCGTGACCCTCGGTGACGGTGGCGGCGAGCTCGGCGCTGCCGAAGCAGGTCTCATCCTCGCGGATCGTCGCTTCCGAGCCGGTCGTCGTGGCGTGGAGCGCGCAGATCGACTCGCCCGTCTGGCTGTTGACGATGGTGATCACGATCTCGCCGTCGGAGGAGGACTCGACGCGCGTGTGCGCCTTGTCGTCGACCTCCACCGATTCTCGACCGTCGAAACCCTGCCACGTGAAGCGGTCGGAGCCGTAATACTCGCCCGGCCAGGTCGCGTCGTCCGTCGGCGCGTGGGACGCGCCCGGGGTCACCGGCGGCAGTGACCCCGAGGACGCCGAAGCGCGCGGCGCGGACGCCGTGACCTCGATTTCGTCGGCGTCGTCGAGATCGAGATCGGCCGTGTCCTCGCGCGGGCGGCGATCGACGAGGTCGGCGAGCCCGGCATAGTCGTGCCGCCCGCTGTCGCCGAGCGGCACCGAGCTTGGCACCGGACGGCAGGCCGCCGCGAGCAAGAGGAGGACGAGAAAGAGCCGCTCGTGCATCTACCCGCCGAATACGACGACGCGTCGCCGGGAGCTGCCGAGCCCTTCGCCCATCGCGTCGATCACGTCGCCCGGCGCGAGGAAGATCGGCGGGTCGTGACCGAAGCCCACGCCCTCGGGAGTGCCGGTCGAGATCACGTCGCCGGGGCAGAGCGTCATGAAGTCGCTCACGTAGGCAACGAGCGTCGGCACGTCGAAGATCAGCTTGGCGGTGGAGGCGCGCTGGCGCTCCACGCCGTTCACCGTCAAGCCGAGCTCGATGCGGCCGTGCTCGAGCTCGTCGGCCGTGACCAGGTACGGGCCGAGCGGCGCGAAGCCGTCGTGGCTCTTGCCTTTCGTCCATTGCCCGCCCCGTTCGCGCTGATGACCGCGCTCGGTCACGTCGTTGAACAGCGAGTAGCCCGCCACGTGCTCGAGTGCGCGCTCGTGCGCCACGTGCCGCGCCTCGCGTCCGATGACCACGGCGAGCTCCACCTCCCAGTCTACGCTGGCGGCGCCGCGCGGGAGCACCAGATCGTCCGAGGGTCCGCACAGGGCGCTCGTCGCCTTCATGAACAGGAGCGGCTCCGTCGGCAGCGGTGCGCCGGTTTCTTCGGCGTGGGCGCGATAGTTGCGGCCCACGCAAACGATCTTCACGGGGCGCGCCACGGCGGGGCCGAAACGCTCGCCGTCGGGGATGCGCGGCAAGCGGTCGCCCTCGCGCTCGACGAAGCGACGCAGACGCTCGATGCCGTCACCCGCGAAGAAGGTCTCGTTCCAGTCGCTTCCGAACGCCGAGGCGTCACGGATCCCGTCGGCGAGCGCGACGGCGGGGCGTTCGGCCCCGGCCTTTCCCATGCGACAGAGCTTCATGTGAGGATCGCCGTCGATTTGGTGGAGCCTTCGGCGTCGGGACGCAAGCGCGCCGCTCCGAAGCCGGGCGCACCCGGCGAAGAATCCGCGAAAACGCGCTGGGCGCGGGCCGTTTCGCGCTCGTCCGGCTCGCTCAAAGGAGGCCCCGGCGCTCGAGCGCGGTGCGCAGCGCGGGCTCGATCAGCGAGCGGAGCGCGGCGTTCGCGTAGCCCACCCAGGCCACCGGGGTTTCGAGATCGAGCGGCACGTCGAGCGGGCCGCCGCCCGGCGCCGTGAGGATCACGCCGGCCTCGCTCGCCACGAGGGACGCTGCCAAGTCGTACGGATGGCACGCGAGCCCCGGCGCCTCGCCGCGTGAGGCGAGCACGCCCGTCATCAGTGGCCTGAGGTCCGCGATGAAACGATCGTGACCGATGGCAAGCTCGTAGAGCTGCCCCGCCGTCGAGGCGTATTGCTCCTCGAAGCACAGCGCGCGACCCGGGGGCGGCACACCGAGCACGGCGCGGATCACTTCCTCGTCGATCGCGGCGAGCGTATCGCGCGCGCCAGGGAAGAAACGGCTCAGCATGGCGAAACCGTGCTCGGGTGTCGGCGCGCGCGACGGCCGCAACGTGAGCGGAGAACGCTCGCCGTCGAGCACGTTCACGCGCTCGGCGCGCGCACCCCCGCCCCGCAGCGCGAAGAGCTCGTCGGCGAGGTACTGCTTGACGAGCGGGATTTCGGTCTGCACCGCGAGGCGGATGTCGGAGAGGCGCGTCGCCTCACCGCGGTTCGGCGCCACTCCCGTGAGGGCCCAGGCGCTACGCTTCTGGTACATGAGCCCGCGCGTGCCGTCGATCGGGTCCACGATGACGACGAGGCGCGCCGCCGCGCGGCTCGTGCCGGCGGGCAGCACCGCGAACCCTTCGGCGAGCCCCTCGGCGACGAGCACGATGCCACCCAGGGCCTCGGCGTCACGACCGAGCTCCTCGAACAGGAGCGATTCGCTCACGCGGTCGAGCGCGTAAAGCGTATCGCCGCCGGCGTCGCCCGAGACCTGCCGGAGCTCCTCCTCGCCCAGGGTGCGGCACGCGGCCAGCACGTCCGCCCTGAGGCGCCGGTGCAGGCGCTTTATCACCGGGAGAACCCGCCCCTCGAGCTCGTCGCTGCTCGGCTCGCGCGCGGCGCTCATCGGCGTTCCAGGGTCACGGAGCGTCCGGACTCGATTTTGCGACTTCCTTTGCGAGCAATCCGCGCCGCTCGGCGAGCAGGACGGCGCCCACGTGAACGCCATGCACGATGCCGCCGCTCGCGCAAAGCTCGACGACCTGGGCGCGCGGCACGGTCACGACGTTGATGTCCTCGCTTTCTTCCGGTGCGCGCCTGCCGAGCGAGCGCGCGCCTCGGGCACAGAAGAAGTGTGCGTACACCGTGTGCCGCGACGGCTCCGTGGCGACCGTCACGATGGGATACCACTCGTCGGCCTCGTAGCCGGCCTCCTCGGCGAGCTCGCGCTGGGCGGCCGCGAGCGGGCTCTCACCCGGCTCGATGACACCCGCCGGCAGCTCGAGGCTCTCGGCCGCGATGCCGCGCCGATACTGCCGCACGAGCACGACCTGGTCGTCTTCGGTGACACAGAGGGCCGCTGACCAGCTGGGCGAGACGATGCGGTGAAATTCCTGGATCTCGTGTCCGCTCGGCAGCCGGAGGTGCTCTTCGTGAACCTCGATCCAGCGCCGATCGACGATGACTTTGCTGTTTAACACTTGCCAGGAGGCGA
This sequence comes from uncultured delta proteobacterium, assembly GCA_963841435.1. Lineage (GTDB taxonomy): Bacteria > Myxococcota_A > Polyangia > Polyangiales > Polyangiaceae > PMG-095. The sequence goes on along the minus strand of CAWJCS010000006.1, from coordinate 1,153,254 downwards.
GCGGGCGGTAGGTCACCGGCCCGTCCTAACATGCAGCGAGACCCGGCGCGCGACCTCGACACGCTACTCGGCGATCCCGGCTACACGCCGCCCGCCCGCGACCTGCCCGCGCTATTCGAGCGCCTGGTTAACGCCGACCGCGACCAGCAAAAGATCGTCGGCCGCGTGATCGCGCGCGCCGGTGAAGCGGCGGTCGCCCCGGCGCTCGCAAAGCTCGCGGCGCCCGGCACACGCGGGCGTGCAGCTCTCGTCGCTCTGCTCGGGCGGCTGGGGGACGCGCGGGCCTCCGCCGCGCTCTTGGATGCACTCGGCGACGGCGACGCGCTCGTGCGCCGCCGTGCGGCGAGCGCCCTCGGACGGCTCGATGCCGACGCCGCGAGCGAGCTGGCGCTGCTCGACGCGTACGAAAAGGGCGACCTGCCGCTCAAACGCGCCATCGCCGAAGCGCTCGGCAAGGTCGGCTCTGCTCCGGCGTGTGAGCGATTGCGCGCCGATGCCGAGACCGACCCGGAGCTTTGCCGCCGAGTCGCCAATGCGCTCACGCTCATCGAGCGTCGCGAGAGTCGCGGTGTGCCGAGCCGCATCGTTTTGGACCGGCTGCTCGGGGAGCGATCGCTCGTGCTCGCACGCTGTCGTGCGGGGCTCGCCGAGCTGATGGCGGCCGAGCTCCGGGGGCTCGGGCGACCCCGGGTGCGAAGCTCGAGCATCGTCGAGCTGCCCTGGAGCGGCACGCTGGGCGAGTTGCTCGCGGCGCGGCTGCCGCTCGAATGGGGCGTCGAGGTAGAGCTCGTGCGGCAGCCGGATCTCGCCGAGGGAATTCTCCGGACGCTCGGGACGGACCGCGTCCGGCGCGTGCTCAAGGCGTGGACGGACGGAACGCCGCGCTTTCGCCTGAGCTTCACGGAGCGGGGGCACCGCCGGGCGCTGGCGTGGAAAGTGGCGTCGTCCCTGTCTCGCTACGCGCCCGAGCTCGTCAACGATTCGCGAGGCGCGAGCTGGGAGGTGGTGGTCGACGAGCGCGGCACGCCGGCGTCGCTCGTGCTCGCGCCGCGCGGCTTCGACGACCCCCGTTTCGCCTACCGCGTACGCGACGTGCCCGCTGCGTCACACCCGACGGTGGCCGCTGCGCTCGCGCGCGTGGCAGGCGTGCGCGCCGACGACCTGATCTGGGATCCCTTCGTCGGCAGCGGCCTCGAGCTCGTCGAGCGCGCGCGACTCGGGCCCTACCGAAAGCTCACGGGCACCGACATCGACGAAAACGCGCTCGAGGCCGCGCGCGCGAACCTCGACGCCGCCAAGGTGCCTGCGACGTTGAGCCTCGCGGACGCGAGAACGTACAATCCCGGCCCCGTCACCCTCGTCATCACCAACCCCCCGATGGGCCGGCGGCTGGCGCGCGACCGCAGCCTCGCGGGCCTGCTCGAGCGTGTGCTCGAGCGAGCCTCCCGCGCGCTCGTGCCGGGGGGTCGCCTCGTCTGGCTCTGCCCACTGCCCGAGCTGGCCCGACAGCTCGCCCCCGGCCTGCGCCTCGACCTCGTGGCCGGCCCGTCGGTTGACCTCGGGGGATTTGAAGTAGAGCTGCAGACGCTAAAAAAGCGCACCAATGGCGCCAACCCGGCTTGACGAAAGCACCCTGGGAATTATTGACTCCGGGTCACTGACTGACCGGTCAGTCATCCCCCGACCCCCATGGCCCGTCCGAGCGATCCCAAAGCCCGCACCCGTCTCCTCGCGGCGGCACGGGACGTCTTTCTCGAACGAGGTCTGGACCGCGCCAAGGTCGAGGACATCACGCACGCAGCGGGGCTTTCGAAGGGCGCCTTCTACTTGCATTTTCGCACCAAGGACGACGCCTTCAAGGAGATCCTCGCCGGCGCCCTCGCCGAGCTCGGGCAGATCTTGCATGACGTTGAGGCCTCACGCGAACAGGGCGCCGACGTCGAACTCGAGAGCATGATCGAGGGCTGGCTCGATCGGGACGTCGAGATTTTCGAGTGCATCTGGAAGCACCGCGCCATCATGCGCCTCGTGCTCGATGGCGGGGGATCCCCCGACTACCAGCACCTCATCGAGGTGTTTGCCGAAGGCGCCGAGCACACGACCGAGCGACTGATCCGCTCTGGCGTCGAGCAGGGCTACTACCGGCCGGAGATCGACCCGCGCCAGGCGGCAGCGTTCGTCGCCGGCGGGTACGATCGTCTGGCGCGCCGCCTCGTGCGTGAACGAAAGAAGCCCGATCTGCGCCGGCGGCTGCTGGGCGCGCAGGGGCTCTGCCTGCGCTCGCTCGGCAAACCCGGTTTCGTGAAAGCCGCCGAGAACGTGTTCGCGCGCCGATTGTCGGAAAAGCCGGCACGGGCGTCCTAGCCGGCCGTCGACCTGTCGAGAAGGACCCATGGATCAACGCGTTTCAGCTTCCGTCCCCACGAAAGACCCAAAGGCACGGCCGGACCCCACCGTCGAGCGCCCCCGCGCGCCCCTCGTGGGCATCGTGGTCGGCGTGCTCGCCCTCGGCGGATTCTTCGCCTGGTCGGCAGTGCGCATCCAGTCCGCCAAGGAAACGCGCGCGGCCATCGCCGGTCAGCGCGACGAGGACGCGAAGCGCGTCGCAGCCGAGACGAATGCCGTCCCCGCCGTGACGACCGTGCTCCCGCTCGCGAACACCTGGAGGCCCGTCGTCGAGATCGACGGCACGATCGCCGCCGGCCAATCCGCCGAGCTCGGGTTCAAGACCGGTGGCCGCATCTCACGCGTCGCCGTCAAGGTCGGTGACAGCGTCAAGACCGGGCAGCTGCTCGCCTCGCTCGACGCAGGCGAGGCCGCCGCTCAGCTCAAGGCCGCAGAGGCTCAGGTCCGCGCCGCCGAGGCTCAGCTCGCACTGGCCTCCGACGAGGAACGCCGCACGAGCTCGATGGTGCAGAGCGGCTCGGCAGCCGAAGTGACCGGCGTGCAGACCGCCCAGCAGAAGGCGCTCGCCAACGCACAACTCGACGCGTCACGCGCGCAAGTGTCGCTCGGCCAGGTCACGCTCGGCAACCACCGCCTGACGGCTCCGTTCGCGGGCAGCATCACGCGCGCCCCGGACGGCGTCGGCGGCGTCGTGGGCCCTGGCACGACGCTCTTCGAGCTCGTCGATCTTTCGCACCTCAGACTCAAGGGGTCGCTCGGCGAGCACGACGCGTCGCTCGTGAGCCCAGGCTCGAAGCTCAGCGTCGACACCGAGCGCGGCCCCGTGAGCGGCACCATCAGCGCCGTGCTCGGCAGCGTCGATCCGTCGACGCGCCGCGTGCGCGTCGAAGCGACCATCGACAACGAGAGCGGCCTCTTGCGCGCGGGAACCTTCGTGCGCGCCCGCGTCGCGGGCGGCGAGGGGATCCCGGTGCTGGAGCTGCCGCACGAGGTGCTCAAGCCGGGCGCGCAGGACGAGATCCTCGTCGTCACGGGCGAGGTGCTCGCGTCGCGCCGCGTCGTCTACTCGGTGAGCCCGAAGGGCACCCTGCTCGTGCGTCACGGCCTCGGCTCGGACGAGCACGTCGTGCTCTCGCCGCGAGCCGAGGCGAACGCCGGCGATCGCGTGCAGGAAAAACTCAAAAAAGCCGCGCCACTGCAGCCGTGAGGAGCGTTTCATGACCCTGTCCTCCGTCGCCATCAAGCGCCCGGTCTTCACCGTGATGATCACGGTGGCCATGCTCGTCCTCGGCGTGGTGTCGTTCGGCCGGCTCGGCTCGGACCTGTTTCCCGATGTCTCGTTCCCCGCCGTCGCCGTGACGGTCCCCTACCCCGGCGCGAGCCCGGCCGAGGTGGAGACGCTCGTCGCGAAGCCCATCGAAGACGCCGTGATCGGCATCAACGGCATCGACCGCGTGCGCTCGTTCTCGCGCGAGGGCTCGGCGCTCGTGTTCGTGCTGTTCACGCTGGGCACCGACGTGAGCGACGCCGCCACCCAGGTGCGCGAGCGCGTCTCGCAAGCGCGCTTCAAGCTCCCCACCGAGACGAAGGAGCCGCTCATCAGCCGCTTCGACGTGTCGGCGTCGCCGATCCTCACGTACACCGTGCGCGGCCACGGCTCGCTCGCCGACCTCAGGCAATACACCGACGACGTGATCCGCCCGGCGCTCGAGCAGGTCGAGGGCGTGGCGGCGGTCGACATTCGCGGCGGCTCCGAGCGCGAGGTCCGCGTGTCGCTCAACCGCCCCAAGCTCGACGCACTCGGCGTGACGCCGGGCCAGGTCGTCGCCCACCTGCGCGCGGAGAACCTCAACGTCCCGGCCGGCCACTTCGACGAAGGCTCGCGCGAGGTCAGCGTGCGCACGGTCGGCGAGTTCAAGAGCGTCGATCAGATCCGCAACGTCATCGTCGCGACGGCGCGCGACGGCTCCGTCGTGCGCCTCTCCGACGTGGCGCAGGTGATCGACGGTTACGCCGACCAGCGCACGCTCGTGCGCGTGAACGGCAGCGAGGCCGTCACCTTCGACGTCCGCAAGCAGTCCGGCAAGAACACGGTCGAGGTCGCCCACGCCGTTAAGGAGCGCCTCGCGGGCCTGGAGACGACCTTCCCGAAGGGCACGACCGTCGCCCTGCTCATCGATCTCTCGCATTTCATCGAGCGCGACCTGAGCCACGTCGAGCACCACATCGCCATCGGCGCCTTGATGGCGGTGCTCGTGATCCTCGTGTTCATGATGGACCTGAGGTCCACGCTGATCAGCGCCGTGGCGTTGCCCACGAGCGTCATCGGGACGTTCTTCGTGATGTACCTGTTCGGCTTCACGCTGAACATGATGACGCTGCTCGCGCTCTCGCTCGCGATCGGCCTGTTGATCGACGACGCGGTTGTCGTACGCGAAAACATCTTCAAGCACATCGAGCGCGGCAAACCGCCGATGCAGGCCGCGCTCGACGGCACGCAGGAGGTGGCGCTCAGCGTGTTCGCGACGACCCTCACCATCATCGCGGTGTTCCTCCCAGTCGCCTTCGTGAAAGGCATGGTGGGACAGTTCTTCCGTCAGTTCGGCATCACGATCTCGGCGGCCGTCGCGATCTCGCTGTTCGTCGCGTTCACGCTCGATCCGATGCTGTCGTCGCGCTTTTCGAAGATCAAGACGGGTGAGCGAGGCGCGTTCGACTGGCTGAAGAGACCCTTCGAGTGGGTGTTCCGGCAAGTCGAGATGACCTACGAGGCCATGCTCGGCTGGGCCGTGCGGCACAAGCTCGTCGTGGGCGGGCTCGCGATCGGCAGCATGGTTTTCATGGGCTACATCACCTCGCTCATGGGCTCCGAGTTCGTGAACGCCGAGGACCGTAGCCAGTTCGTCGTGGAGGCGGAGCTCCCCGCCGGCACCGCGCTCGCCCAGACGTCGCGCCTCGCGGCGGTGGCCGAGCAGCGACTGCTCAAGAACCCCGAAATCAAGGTGCTCGCGTCGACCGTGGGCGTCGATGGCGAGCCCAACAAGATCCGCTGGCGCGTGGTGACGACGCCGAAGACGGAGCGCACGGTTTCCTTGCCGGAGCTCAAGCGAGCGGGGCGCGACGCGGCTCAGATCATTCCGGGCGCACGCGTGACCGCGACCGACCCTCCCTTCGTCGAGGGCGCCGCCACCGAGGCGCCGATCATGATCAACGTGCGCGGCGACGAATTTCCCCGCATCGAAGCGGCGGCGCGCACGATCGAGAAGATCCTCAAGCACACGCCCGGGGTGGCCGACATCCAGGTGCGCTACTCGCCCGGCCGCCCCGAGCTCGAGGTGGCGGTCGACCGGCAGCGGGCCGCGGATCGCGGGCTCAGCGTGGCCGAGGTCGCGCTCGGCCTGCGCACGGCGATGGAGGGCGACGAGAGCGGCAACCTGCGCGTCAACGGTGGCGACGAAGTGCCGATTCGCGTCCGCCTCGAGGAAGCGTATCGCGGGGACGCCGAATCCCTGAAGCACCTCACGCTCCAGACGAGCCGCGGTCCCGTGAAGCTCTCCGACATCGCGACGTTCGAGCGCAGCGAGGGCCCGCAGGTGATCGAGCGCGAGAACCGACAGCGTCAGATCACGCTCTGGGCAACCCCGATCGGGCGGCCGCTCGGCGACGTGGCGCGCGAATTCCAGCCACAGATCGAAAAGTCGAATCTCGGCGAGGGCATCTCCGTCGCCTACGACGGGCAGCTGCGCCTGATGAACGAGACGAACACCAACATGGCCATCGCGCTCATGCTCGGTGTGGTGTTCATCTACATCGTGCTCGCGTCGCAGTTCGAGAGCTTCGTGCACCCGCTGACGATCATGCTGACCTTGCCGCTCGCGCTCGTCGGCGGCGTCGTGAGCCTGTTCTTGACCAACAACACCATGGCGATGGGCGCGTTGATCGGCATCGTGCTGCTCATGGGCCTCGTGACGAAGAACGCCATTTTGCTCATCGATCGCGCCATCGTGCACGTACGCGACCACGGCTACACGCCGTTCAAGGCCATCCTCACGGCCGGGCCCGAGCGCCTGCGCCCGATCCTGATGACGAGCGCCGCCATGGTGCTCGGCATGTTGCCGACGGCGACGAGCCGCGCCGAGGGCAGCGAATTCCGTGCCCCCATGGCCATCGCCGTGATCGGCGGCGTGATCAGCTCGACGCTCTTGTCGCTGATCGTCGTGCCCGTGTTCTATCTCACGGTCGAAAATCTGAAAGCGTGGCTGCCGCGTTTCGGCGCGCGCGTCGGCGCCCTCTTCGGCGGCCGGCGTCGGGCCAAGGCGGCCACCGAAGAGCGCGGCGCGCCGAGCACCGCCGAGTAGATCCGGGTACCCGTCAGCAAAGGGATTTTCATGCGTTCGGTAGTTACGAGTTCAGCCGTCGTTGTTTATCTTCTTGCCGGCCACGCGCTGGCCCAAACCGCCGCGCCGAGCCCGCCACCGGCCAAACCACCCGGAGCTGCGTCGGCGGCTCCCGCCGCCCCCACGACCTCGGAGACCGCCCCAAACGCCGAGCCGCCCGAGAGCGACGTGCTCAAGGTGCTCGAGGAGCGCCTCAGGAGGATGCAGAACGGGCAGGGCCTGACGGCCGACGAAGCCGCACGGCGCGCCGTCGCCACCAGCTCTCAGATCGAGGCCAAGCGGTACGCCGTCGCGAGCACCGAAGCGGCCATCAGTCAGACCGAATACGCCTTCTGGCCGCAGCTCAGGCTGAGCGCGGGCTACACGCGGCTCTCGCACCGGTACGTGCATTTGCCGCCCGGCACACCCCCCGCCCAGACGGCGCAGGTTCAGCTGTTCGCCCCCGACATCCCGAACAACTACAACCTGAACGCGCGCCTGAACGTCCCCCTTTCGGACTACGTCCTCAGGCTCTCGGACGCGGTGCGGGCGGCGCAGCACTCCCGCTCCGCAGCGCAGGCCGAAACGGACGCGATGCGCGCGTCGGTCGCCCGTGACGCACGCGTCGCCTACTACCAGTGGGTTCGCGCGCAGGCGCGCGAGCTCATCGCGCTCGCCGCGCTCGAGCAGGCGCGGCTGCGGCGGACCGACGCGGGCAACGCGTTCGAGGCGGGCCTGGTCTCGAAAGCCGACGTCATGCGCGCCGAGTCGGGCGTGAAGAACGCCGAGCTCTTCGCCGAGCGCGCGCGCAACGGCGTCGCGCTCGCAACCCTTGCGCTGCGCGTGTCGATGCACGACGCCGAGGGAGCGACCTACGAGGTCGGCGAGGACGTGCTCGAGGAGGCACCGGAGCTTTTACACCTGCCGACCATCGAGGGGGCCTACCGCGAGGCGCTCGCGAACCGCGCCGAGCTGAAGAGCCTCGGAGCGCTCGGCGAGGCCCTGCGCGATCAGGCTCGCACCGAGCAGGTGCGCGCCTACCCGCGGCTGGACGCTTCCGCGGGCGCCACCTACGCCCGCCCGAACCAGCTGCACTTCCCGCCCGCGGACGAGTTCCACGGCAACTGGGACGCCGGGGTCGTTTTGAGCTGGACTCCGACGGACATCGGCGGGGCCGGAGCCGCGGCCAACGTGGCCGAAGCGAAGGCGCGCGAGTTCGACGCCCAGGCGATGGCGCTCCGCGACGGGCTGCGCCTCGAGGTCGAGCAGGCCATCCGCAGCGGAGAGGAAGCGCGCTTCGCCATCACGGTGACGCACCAGGGGCTCGAAGCCGCCAAGGAGAGCTACCGCGTGCGTCGCGAGCTCTATCGGGCGGGCCGAGCCACGCTGACCGAGCTCACCGACGCCGAGGCGAACCTCACGCAGGCGCGCCTGCAGACGGCGGACGCCCACGTCGACGCGCGCGTCGCGCTCGCGGAGCTCCGGCACGCGCTCGGGCGCGACCAGGCGGAGCTCGCGCGGCGCCCGAAGGCCGTTGCCCCAACGCCGTGAGGGTCGCGACGGCGGATCCGGCGGCGCTCGGCGTCTACGTCCACTTCCCGTGGTGCCTCAAGAAGTGCGGTTACTGCGACTTTTATAGCCTCGCGACCGAGCGCGAGCGCATTCCGCACGTCGCGTACGCCGACGCCGTGCTCGCCGAGCTCGAACGGCGCGCTCCCGAGCTCGACGGACGCCAAAAGCTCGGCAGCGTGTTCTTCGGCGGGGGCACGCCGTCGCTCTGGGAGCCGAGCGAGCTCGGCCGCGTGCTCGCCGGCATCCGCGCCGCGTTCCCGGGCGGCGACGTCGAGGTCACGGCGGAATGCAACCCGTCGAGCTTCGACGAGCGGCGCGCCGAAGCGCTGCTCAGGGCGGGCGTCAACCGCGTGAGCCTCGGCGTGCAGGGGCTCGACGCCGACCGGCTCCGCTTCCTCGACCGCCTGCACGACGCCGGCGGCGCGCTCGGCGCGCTCGCCGTGGCGCTCCGCGCCGGCTTTCGCCGCGTGTCGGCCGATCTGATCTTCGGCGTCGCGGGACAATCGCCCGAAGCGGCGCGCGACGAGGCGCTACGCGTCGCCGAGCTCGGTCCGACGCACGTGAGCGCCTACGCATTGACCGTCGAGCCAGGCACGCGCTTCGGAGCGCTCGCGAGAGCGGGTCGCCTGCCGTTGCTCGACGAGGATCTCGTGGCGCGCTCGTTCGAGACGGTCGCTGGAGCGCTCGAGGGCACGGGGTTTTCCCACTACGAGATCAGCAACTTCGCGCGCGATGGAGACGTCGCCGAGCACAACCTTGCGATCTGGCGCGGCGGCGCTTACCTCGGCCTCGGCACGGGCGCGTCCGGCACCGTCGTGCGAGGCGGCACTCGCGTGCGGTACAAGAACGCCCCCGCGATCGAGCGCTACCTCGACGCAAGCCGCCGAGCTGCGCTCTGGGAGGTCTCGGAGCTCGTGGCCGATGCCGAGCACATCGGACCGGAGACCGCGCTCGCCGAGCGGCTGCTTCTCGGGCTCAGGCTCGCCGAGGGCATCGACCTCGGACGCGCGGCGCGCGAGCTCGGCGTCACGGTGTGGACGGCGGAACGCGAGCGCGCCACCGAGCGACTGATGAAGAGCGGGCGACTCGTGCGCGACGGCGACTGGCTGCGCGTGCCGCAGAGTGCCTGGTTGTTCGCCGACGGCGTGGTTCGCGAGCTCTTGTGAGTCCCCAGCGCCGGTGCGGCGCTCAGCCCGCGGTCACGCTGCGCAAAAACTCGCGCAGCGAGTCGATGCTGCGCGGCGTGGGAGCCGCGCCCCCGAGCGCGTGGAGCCACAGCGTATCGGCGGCGGAGCCGTGGACGGTCTCGATGCTGATCCGCTCCGGAAAGAGGCCGAGCAACGCGAGCCGCTCGAGCAGGGCGGCGAGGAATCCTCGTCGATCGCGCCCGCGCACCGTGAGCTCGATTGCGGCCTGGCGCCGCGGAGTCGTCAAAACGAAGCTCTCGAGTGTGACCGGCTGAGCGCCCTCTGGCGCATCCTCGAGCGCCAGTGCAGCATAGTCGATATCCTTCGGATGAAGCTCTTGTCCCTCCTCCCCCAAGACCTCGAATACGGCGCTCCAGCCGAGACCTTGACGCTCAGCGGAGCCACGAACGATCGAAACACCCCGACGCGAGAGACCGGACGCCAGGTTCCCAAGCCATCCGAGTGGCAGCTCGCCCATCAGTTCGACGCGCGCAGCCTTCCCCTCGAGTGGCTCGGCCCGGGCGGCCGGACGCTCCGTCATACGAACGGCATCGAGCATGAGACGATATTCCGGGTGACCGTGCTTCCTGCATGTTTCGTGCCGATTGCGCCCGTCGCGCTAGAGGTAAGTTGCTCCCACCTTTCTCTACCTCCTAAAGTCTAATCCAGTGTCCGAAGCGGACCGGCGCGTGATTGCCCTCGGCAACCTGGCGGGCGAGCTCAAGGGAGCGCTCGAGGCTGCCGTGCAGGGCGCGGGGCTCGAGCTTTACCTGACTCGCGAGCCCGCGCGCGCCTTCGTCGAGCTCGAGCGCGGCGGGGCGCTCGCCATGCTCGTCGACATGGCGACGCTCGGCGCCGAGCAATTCTGCAAGCGCGCCAGGGCCGCAGAACGGCTCCGCACGGTGCCCGTCATCGGAATGTCGCGAACGCCGAACGAGCTCGGCTTCGCGCGCGTGTTCGCCTGGGGCGCCGACGACCTCGTCCCGCTCGGGGCGCGGGCGCCGCTCGAGCGTCGGCTCAAGACGCTCGCCGCGACCGAGCGCCACGCTACGCCGGGATTCGGCCAGGCCGTGGTGGCCGAGGCCACGACGCAGCGCCGGGCGCTCGTAGGCCGCGTGCTGTCGCAGGCCGGGTACGACGTGAAATTCGCGGTCGATCGTGCCGCCGTCGAGCTTTACGCCTCGCAGGCCGAAACGCGCCTCGTCGTGATCAGCGCCGCGCTCGGCGACCCACGCCGCATCATCGACGCGGCGGCGCGCGCGGGGGCGCTGCCGACGTGGATCGTGACGGCCGAGATGCGCAGCGTGAACCGACTGGCAAGCACGCTCTCGGGGCTGGAGCGCGTGGCCGTGACGAGCACGACGGGCTCTCCCGAGGACGTGCTTTTCCTCGCCAACGAGCTCGTGTTCGGCAAGGGCGCGCGGCGCAGCGAGTGGCGCGCCCTTTACGCGACGCCGGTCGCGTTTCGACCAGCGGGACACGTCGTGGACGAGTACGGCTTCAGCTACGACGCGAGCCCGGGGGGGCTTTACGTGCGGAGCCTCTTGCCTTGCGAGTCGGACGACGTGGAGGTCGAGCTCCGGTTGCCCGCCCGGGACGAGCGCGCGCGCCTCTTCGGCAAGGTCGTACGCCGGTTCGCCTTTGGTTCCGGCTCGATCGCCAGCGCTCCGCCGGGCTTCAGCATCAAGCTCGAAGGGCCCGAGGTCGCGCTCGCGCTGTGGTCCGAGGCCTGCACCGAGCTCATCGCGGGCGCGAGCGCCGAGGGGTCCCTCGCCCCGCCTCGACCGAAGCAGGGCACCTTGCCCGGGATCGTACCGACGGAAACCCAGGGGGCGAGTCTCGCGCTGCCGCCCGCGACGCTCACCATCGAGTCCGTCGTCGCGCCGCTGCCCGTCGATGCCGAGACCAACGTCGGCGATCTGCTCGCCGCAACGCTCGACGAGCAGACGCTCACCGAGGTCGGCGCCCGGCCCGTGACGATGGACCCCGACACGATGGGCGTCCGCGAGGAACGACCGAGCGAGTTCGCGCTCAAGCCGCCAAGCGGCGCGACGGACGCTGCGGCCACCGCTCCACCGGCGGCTACAGCTCCCCCTCGACCCGCCGCGGGGGCACCACCGTCGGCGCGCGGTCAAAAGAGCGCGGACGCGTCGCCGACGGCACGCGACGGTGGCGCGCCGCCTGCCAGCGCCGGTAGCCCACCGCCGCCGCCGCAGCGCGAAAAGGGGAATGAACCGCGCGCCGCGGCTGGGAAGGCCGCGCCCATGCGCCCGGCGTCGAGCGAACGGGTGCTGCCCCTGCCGTCGCCCGCTGCGGCCCCACCGACCGCCGCGCCCGCCATGGACTGGGATAGCGACGCAAAGACCGAGGTGCGCGCGTCGCCGGCCGAGCTCACACGGGCCGGAGCCGTGGCGCTCGCAGCACCCCAGAGCGCGCCGCCCCGCACCAAAACGGATGACGACGCGCCCGGGGGCGGCGCGCAGACGAAGCTCGCTGCGACCCAGGTGAGCGTTCGGCCGGAGCCCCCGCGGTTCGCGCGAGGCGGCACGATGCTGTTCGGTCGCTCGCCGATCCCGTCCGGCGAGTCGCGGGTCCCTCGCCCGGGCGGTGGGATGGACCAGACGCAGCGGTCAGCGGAGCCCGAGCTTCACGCGAGCAAAAAGGCCGCATCGCCGGCGCCACCGTCGGCAGAGAAGCCGGAGAAAGCGAAGCCCGCAGCGCTTGCGGCAACCATGCTCTTCTCGGGTGCCCCAGCAGCGACCGAGACGGCGCCCACGCCGACACCCACCGAGGTCCCCACGGACGCGGGGGCGACCACCGAAGATTCGGATGAAGAGGGCGATCGCCCGACAATCGCGGGAGAGCCCGCGGCCGCCGTACCAGCAAACGCACCGCCCGCAGCTGCGTCGGGAAGTGCCGAGCCGGCGGCAGGCGTGCCGGCGGAAGGCGGATCGACGGAGGGCGGCCCCACGAACGGCTCCGAGCCGAAGGCGAACGGCGCCGGGCCGCAAGCCGCCGGTGCCGAGCCGAAAGCGAACGGCGCGCCTCTGGTGGCCCCGGAACCTCCCCAGGCGCCCGAGCCCTTCCGGGACGACGCGACGGAGGACCCGTTTTTCACCGCACCCGAGGAAAACCCCGCTGCGACCAGCAGCGATCGCGAGCCGGACGCGGGAGAGCTTCGCGCCGCGGGCGTTCCGGGTCGCAGCGCCTCACGGGGGCTGCTCGCCCTCGTCGGCGTCGTCGCGGTCGCGGGCGGGGCCGCGCTCGTCGTCGTGCTGGGCTCCGGCAAAGCCGTGTCGACCAAGCCGAGCGCACCCGAAGCGACGCTCCCGGCGCCGCCCGCGCTGCCGGACCTCGTGCCGCCGCCCCCAGCACTGCCGAGCGACGCTGCGAGCGCCTCGTCGGCGGGAGCGCCGGTGACGCCCGGCGACCCGCCCGAAGCCGCGCCGGAGGCAGGCGTCGCTCCCGAAGCAACGCCCCCGCCGAGCGCCGAGCCGACGCCGGCCGCCGCCGCTGCACCGAGCACTCCCGTGCCGGCCTTCGACATCACCACGTTGCCGGCCGAGCGGGGCGCGCTGTTCGTGCACTCGAGCGTGCAGGCGCACGTGTTCGTGCACGGCACCGACTACGGTGAGACGAACCAGGTCCTCGTGACGACCTGCGGGATCCGCTTCGTGCGGCTCGGTCGGTCGCTCGGCGACTTCGTCGAGCCGGGTCGCGCCTACGTCCTCAAGTGCGGCAGGCTCACCGAGCTGACGGTCGAGCCCACACCCTGACCGCTCGCCAAGCGTCGCTCCGCGCGAGCGGTGGCTCAGCCGGACTGCGTCGAGCGAAACGGTTCGAGGAAGCTCACGAGCGAGCCGGGGTTGCGCGTGGAGACCCAGAGCCGCCCCTGCCCGCTGAAGCGGCAAACGAGGCCTTCACCGGAGAAAAACAGGCTCTTCAGACCGCCCACACGCGTGACCTCGTAGCTTAGCCCGGCGGTGAACGCGACGACGTGCCCCGTGTCGCACACGTAGCCGGCGGGCCCCACGTCGATCGGGTGGATGCCGCCATAGGCGCCGAACAGGAGCGGCCCCGTGCCCAGCGCGGACAACAGGAAGAGCCCGGCACCGCTGAAGAACCCGCGCGCGCCCTGAAAGCGTGTGTCGAGGCGCACGCTCGGCGCTGCGGCGAGAAAGGCGCCGGACGACAGGAACATGCCAAAGCTCGGATCCATGTGAACGAGCTCGACGTCACCCTCCGCCGCGGGGGCGAGCCACAGGGTCTGCTGAGGAGCCGTCGCCGTGAAGGTGTTCGTGAACAGGCTTTCGCCGCCGAGCAGCTTGCGGCGTGCCGCAGCGAAGAGCCCGCCCTGAAACGACGTTTGCATGTCGAGGCCGGAGTCACGCGCGATCATCGCGGCGCTCTCGGCGACGATCGCCTCGCCGGCGGCGTCGAATACGACGCGCGCGGCGGCAAAGTCCGGCTTTTGTCTGAGCTCGATGCGCATGCTCAGCCTTTCTTCGCGGGCAAGAGTGAGCCGACGCGCCCGCCGTACTCCGCTGGATTGCGCGACTGGATCCAGATGCGCCCGCGGCCGCGGAAGTGACACACGAGACCTTCCCCGGAAAGAAACGACGCGATCCACCCGCTGCCGCTCTTGCCGATGGAGTAGTCGAGCGAGGCGTCCCACGCGACGAGGTGCCCCGTGTCGATGACGAGGCTGCCGTCACATTGAAGCTCCTCGATGCCGCCGAAGCCCCCGATGAGCAGCAGGCCGGGCGAAGGCGAGGTCGCTCGCAGCACGAACATCCCGGCGCCACTGAAGAAGCCACGGAACCCGCCGAGCTTGCTTTCGACGAGCACGTTCTGGGTGGAGGCGACGAAGGCCGACGATTGCAGGAAGAAGCCGGTCTGGGTCATCTCGAGCACGCGCATGTCGCCGCACAACGCGTGCGCGAGGAGCACCTCGCCCGCGCCGCCCCCAGCGACGAAGGTGTTGCGGAAGAACGATTCGCCGCCGAAAAGCCGCTTCACGCCGCTCAAGAGGCCGCCCGAGGCGGTTTGCATCTGCACGCCCGTCGACATGCCGACCATGGCACCGGCCTCGGCCGTCACGGCCTCGTTGGGATCGAGCAACACTCGCGCGAGCGAGTGCGCCGGTCGGTAAAGGACGTCGAACTGCATCGTCAGCCCGGGAGCAGCGGCGCGAGCCAGCTCGAAAGCGCGCCGAGGTTGCGCGTCTGGATGTGCACCTTGCCCTGACCGCTAAACTCGCACACCAGACCCTCGCCGGAAGCGGCAAAGCCCAAAAAGCCGCCGCCCGGCGTGCGGAATCGAAAATTGGAGGTCGCCCTCGTATCCGACGAGGTGACCGTTGTCAACGATGTAGCTTCCGTTCACGTCGATGGTCTCGACGCCCCCGTAGCTCGAGTACCAGAGATCACCGTGGCCCGTGAGGGCCAGGAAGAACGCGCCTTCCTTGGCGAGCAGCCCACGCAGCCCGCCGAACTTCATTTCGAGCTCGACGTCGCCGTGATGTGCGAGGTACGCGCCCGCGGAGAGCACGAGGAGCTCGCCCGCGAGGCGCCGGTGCACGACCTGCCCCGCGAGCGGCGGCGCGAGCCACACGGAGCCGCCCTGGGGCGCGCTGAAGCGGTTGACGAAGAACGTCTCGCCGCCGATCACGCGGCGCAAGAACGCTACGAACAAGGCCTTCAGAAACGACCAGAGGCCCGGGCGCGCCCCCGCGTTGAGCTCGACCTGCATGCCGACGCGGTCATGACGGGCCACCATGGCGCCCGATTCACCGACCACGTTCTCGCCAGGAGCAAGGTCGACGCGCAGCATGGAGAACGACGGGCCATGCGTGATCGCGTGCTCCACGCAGCCGTCATAGCGAATGCCGTTTGCTACCGCAACGCTCGAAGGTCGCGGGTGCCCACAGCGGCTCGGATGCCGGGTGGTTGCGCTAGCCGACCCACGCGCGCGCGTTCGAGAACAGCCGGGCGAGCGGCGAGCGGTCGCCCTCGGTGCGCGGATGGTACGAGTGCTGGACGATGCGAAACGCGCGCTCGGGGTGCGGCATGAGGACGGTGACGCGACCGTCGGGCGTCGTGAGACCGGTGAGGCCAGCTGGCGACCCGTTCGGATTGTCCGGGTAGCGCGTGGCGACCTGCCGGCGTCCGTCGACGAAACGGAGCACGACGAGGCCGTCCCGAGCGAGGCTCTCGGCGTCCTCGGGCAGAAGCTCCGCGCGACCTTCACCGTGGGCGACGGGCACGAGCAGCGTCGAGCCCTCCATCCCGGAGAAAAAGATGGAGGGCGAACGTTCGACGCGCACGCCGACGAGCCGCCCCTCGAACTGCTCGGACTGGTTGCGCACGAACGCGGGCCACCGCTCGGCACCCGGGATGAGCTCCTTGAGGCCGGCGAGCATTTGGCAGCCGTTGCACACGCCGAGCGCAAACGCGTCCTCGCGAGCGAAGAAACCGGCGAGCGCCTCGCGCGCGCGGGCGTGCAAGAGGATCGATTTCGCCCAGCCGAGCCCAGCGCCCAGAGACGTCGCCGTAGGAAAATCCGCCGCACGCGACGAGGCCGCGAAACGCGTCGAGCTCGATGCGACCACCCAAGAGATCGCTCATGTGCACGTCGACGGCGTCGAAGCCAGCCTGCGTGAACGCTGCCGCCATCTCGACCTGACCGTTGACGCCCTGCTCCCGCAAGATCGCCACGCGCGGGCGCGTTCGCGCTCCCTCGAGGAAGGGACGCGCCGGATCCGCGGCCGCGTCGAAGGTCGTGTGTGGCGACAGTCCCGGATCTTGCGCGTCGAGGACGCGCTCGTACGCCTCGCGCGCGCAACCCGAGTGGTCCCGCAAAGCCTGCATGCGATGGCTCGTCTCGGACCAGATCCCGCGAAAGTGCGTGCGCGTGCCCGAGACGAGCGCCCGGCCGCCCGAGGTCACGACGACGCGATCATCCGAGCGCGGCGCGCCGATCACGTGGAGGTGCCCACCGGGACCGCGACTGAGGCCGCGGCGCTCGAACGTGGCGAGCACGCGCTCGAGATCGGCGCGCCGCACCTGCAGCACCGAGCCGAGCTCTTCGTTGAACAGCGCCGCCAGCGGGTCCGCGTGCAGGCCATCGAGCTCCGCCTCGACCCCCGAGCCCGCGGCAAACGCCAGCTCGCAAAGCGTGGCGAACAGGCCGCCGTCGGAGCGATCGTGGTACGCGAGCAAGAGCCCCTCGGCGCGCGCTTCCGCGACGCCCTCGAAGAGCGCGCGGAGCGTCGCGGGATCGTCCACGTCGGGCGGCGTGTCACCGAGCGCGCCGTACACCTGGGCGAGCGCCGAGCCACCGAGCCGGCAGCGTCCGGCACCGAGATCGCAAAGCACGAGCGCCGTGTCGCCGACATCGAGGCGAAGCTCGGGCGTGAGCGCGCCCCGCGCGTCGGCCACGCGCGAAAAGGCGGTCACGATCAGCGAGACGGGCGAAACGATGGCACGCCGGCCGCCGTCCCACACGACGCGCATGCTGAGCGAGTCCTTGCCCACGGGGATCGAGATGCCGAGCGCGGGGCAAAGCTCCATGCCGACGGCGCGCACCGCATCGAAGAGCGCCGCGTCCTCACCGGCGTGACCGGCCGCCGCCATCCAATTCGCCGAAAGCTTCACGTCGGAGAGACGCTCGACGGGCGCAGAGGCCAGGTTGGTGAGCGCCTCGCCGACGGCCATGCGCGCGGAAGCGGCGGCATCGAGCACCGCGAGCGGCGTGCGCTCCCCCACCGCCATCGCCTCCCCGCCAAAGCCCCGATAGTCCGCGAGCGTGACGGCCGCGTCCGCCACCGGCACCTGGAAGCGACCCACCATGGGATCGCGGGCGATGAGGCCGGACACCGTGCGGTCCCCGATCGTGATGAGGAAGTCCTTCGCGGCCACGGCCGGCAGCCTGAGAACGCGCTCCGCCGCTTCGTGTGAATCGAGGCCGTTCGTCGTGAAAGCACGAGCCTTGACCGGCGCGTGCGCTGCGCGCCGCGTGAGCTTCGGTGTGTTGCCGAAGAGCAGCGCGAGCGGCACGTCGATGGCGTTCCCACCGAGGACGCGATCGGTGACGACGAGCCGCCCGTCGTCGGTGGCTTCGCCGATCACGGCCATCGGGCAGCGCTCGCGCTCGCAGAGCGCCCGGAACTCGCCGAGCGCGTCGCCGCGCACCGCGAGCACGTAGCGTTCCTGGGCCTCGTTGCACCAGATCTCGAGCGGGCTCATGCCCGGCGCCGCGCTCGGCACGTCGCGCAGCTCGAGGCGCCCGCCACGCCCCGCGTCGTGCAACAGCTCGGGCACGGCGTTCGAGAGGCCGCCCGCACCCACGTCGTGGATGCTCAGGATGGGCGTGCGGTCACCGAGCGCCGACGCGCGGTCGATGACCTCCTGGCAGCGCCGCTGCATCTCGGGGTTGTCGCGTTGCACGCTCGCGAAATCGAGCTCGCTCGAGCTCTGCCCGCCCGCCATCGACGACGCCGCCCCGCCGCCGAGACCGATGAGCAGCGCGGGCCCGCCGAGCACGACGACCTGGGCTCCGGCGGGGAAGCCGCGCTTCTTCACGTGCATCGGACGCACGTTGCCGACGCCGCCCGCGAGCATGATGGGCTTCTTGTAGCCCCGCCATTCGGGTCCTTCGGGGCCCGTGACCTCCTGCTCGAAGGTGCGGAAGAACCCCAAAATGCCCGGGCGCCCGAACTCGTTGTTGAAGCCCGCGCCGCCGAGCGGCCCCTCGAGCATCACTTCGAGCGGCGAGACGATGTGATCTGGCTTGCCGCCGTCCGTCTCCCACGGCTGCTCGAACCCCGGGATCGCGAGGTGCGACACCACGAAGCCCGTCACGCCGGCCTTGGGCTTCGCGCCCTGCCCCGTCGCGCCTTCGTCGCGGATCTCGCCGCCGGAGCCTGTCGAAGCGCCGGGCCGCGGCGAGATGGCCGTCGGGTGGTTGTGGGTCTCGCACTTGACGACGAGCGCCGTGTCCTCGAGCGTCGAGCGGTACACCGACGTTCCGGGATCCGGGAAGAACCTGAGCGCGGGGTGCCCCTCGAGCACGGCCGCGTTGTCGCTGTAGGCGCTCAGCGTGCCCTCGGGCGAGCACTCGTGCGTGTTCTTGATCATGGAAAACAGCGAGCGATCCTGAGGCGCGCCGTCGACGACGAAGTCCGCCTTGAAGATCTTGTGGCGGCAGTGCTCGCTGTTGGCCTGCGCGAACATCATGAGCTCGACGTCGGTCGGGTCGCGGCCGAGGTCGGCGAAGCTCCGCGCGAGATAGTCGATTTCTCCTTCGTCGAGCGCGAGGCCGAGCTCGCGATTGGCGCGTGCGAGTGCCGCGCGACCGTCCCCGGCGAGCGCGACGCGGCCGAGCGGGCGCGGTGGCGTCGCCCGGAACAACGCCGCCGCCTGCTCGAGACCGGCGAGCACGCTCTCGGTCATGCGATCGTGGAGCAAGGGCAGCACCGCGTCCTTGTGTGGCGGCGCGAGCCCGACGACGCGGTAGAGCGTGCCGCGCTCGATGCGGCGCACGCCGTCGAGGCCGCAGGCGTGGGCGATGTCCGTGGCTTTCGAGGCCCAGGGCGACAGCGTCCCGACGCGCGGCACCACGAGCAGCGCCTGCCCGGGCGGCTCGGGCCGTTCCACACCGAGCGAGAGGAGGAGCGCGAGCCGACGCCGCTCCTCCTCGGTCCCCTCGCCTTGCAGATCGACGAAGTAGACGTGCTCGGCGTCGACGGCGCTGACGCCGGGAGCGGCACGTTCGACGGCCTGAAGCAGCCGCTCCAGCCGGAACGGCGTGAGGGCGGGGCCGCCGCGCAGGGTGAGCATCTCGAGCAGGCGCCCCACGCCGGGGGCGCGTTCGGGTTCGGCTATGGCAGAGGGCGCCTGGGGCCGCAAGCGGACCCGACCCCGGAAACATCGGAGCGGGCGCAAAAGCCGTCGGCGGCCGACTCTGCTACCACCGGGTCCGTGGCGCTTCGCCAAAACTCGTACGTCCCGAGCCGCGACGAGCTCGCTCGAGCCTTCCGAGAGGCCTCGCCTGCCGAGCTGGTGTTCTTCGTGCGGCAGTGCCTGGAGCGCGGCGCCTTCGATCACGCCCTCGCGCTCGCCGAGGCGCTCGACCCCGAACGGATGGCCGATCCGGCGCTGGCGCTCGCTTTGTCCGTGGCTCGCTTCGTCTCGGGCGACCGGGAGGCGGCGCTCGTCGAGGCGCTCGCGCTCTCGGCCGCGAGACCCGGCGATCTCAGCGCGCGCTACGTGGTCGCCGAAATGCAGGCGCGCAGCGGCCGACGTGCCGAAGCGCTCGCCACCCTGACGGCCCTCGTCGCAAGCTACCCCGACTATCCGGGCGCCCAGCCGCTCATCGCGACGCTGCTCATGCCGGGCCCGCCGTACCGCGAGGTGCTTCAGGCGTTGCACCGTGCGCTCCGCCCGCGCACGTACCTCGAGATTGGCGTCGAAACGGGTGGCACGCTTTCGCTCGCGACCACGGCGAGGCTCGCCGTCGGCGTCGATCCGGCGGATTTTGCGGCGGATCACGCGTTGCCCGAGCGCACGCGCGTCGTGCG
The DNA here is from genome assembly GCA_963841435.1 of uncultured delta proteobacterium. Classification (GTDB taxonomy): domain Bacteria; phylum Myxococcota_A; class Polyangia; order Polyangiales; family Polyangiaceae; genus PMG-095. The sequence goes on along the minus strand of CAWJCS010000006.1, from coordinate 1,133,134 downwards.
CGAGACGAGCGACGCGTTCTTCGCGAGCCGCACGCGCGAGAGCCTGTTCGGCGACGACCCCGTCGAGCTTGCCTTCGTTGACGGCATGCATCTGGCCGAGTTCGCGCTGCGCGACTTCGCGAACGTCGAGCGCTGGTGCGCGCCCGAGAGCACCATCGTGTTGCACGATTGCATCCCGCTCGCGCCCGTCGCCGCCGAACGCGAGCGGCGAACACGTTTTTGGGTCGGAGACACCTACAAGGCGGTCCTCGCGCTCGCGCGCCATCGTCCGGACCTGCGGATCCGCACGGTGCTCACCCCGCCATCGGGCCTCGTCGTCGTCCGGCGCCTCGATCCGACCTCGCGCACGCTGTTCGACCGCATGCCCGCGATCCTCGCCGAGATGGCGGCCGAAGCCTGGACGTTTTCCCCCGGCAGCTTTCCTGGAGCGTTCGGTGTCGTCTCCAACGACGCCGCCGGGATCGCGGAGGCGCTCGGCTGATGGGTTCCGTCGCGCCCTCGAGCCGACCGTCGCCCGAAGCCGTCGCGAGCTACGAGCGCTGGCTCCGGGCGGCGAGCACCCCCGACGCGGGCTACCTGTTCACCGAGCCGCGCGTGCGCTTCGAGGTCGCAGCCGACGACGTCGTGCTGCCGGCACCGGGCACCTCCGAGCCCGCTCCGATCGACGGCGTCGACCCCGAACGCGCCCGCACGTTCTTCGCGCTCCTCGATGGCGAGCGCCGGCTCGCCGATGCCCGGGTCCTCGCGGGGCTCGGTGACGACGAGCTCGCACGCCTGCTCGCGGTCTGCTTCGGGACGCTCCTCTTCGCGCCGCACGCGGTGCTCGCGCTCGAGCGCGCCGTGGCGAGCGCCGAGATCGTGCGCTTTCCAGGCTCCCCTTACGAGATCCCGCGGCCGTACTGGGCGAACATGGGCGCCGTTCGCCGCCACGCCGAGCGCCTCTTCGTGCGCACCGCCGAACCACGCCAGGCGCTCGCAGTGCTCGCAGAGCTGCACGTCCTTTCGCTCATGGGCGAGGACCAAAAGAGCTACTACCGCCCGGCGAGCCCCATCGCGACCAAGGGCCTCGAGCCGGGCGTTCTCTACGGGACGCCGAGCGTCGTACGAGCCACGCCCTCCGGCCCGCACCTCGTGTCCGGGCCGAAGGTCAACGCGGGGCTCGTCGGGGGCGAAAGCTACTGGAGGCTGCTCGCCGAGGACGTCGGAGACGAGGCGGCTCTCGACCCCGAGCGGGCGCAGGCGCTCGACGGGCTGCCCCAGGGCGAGCTCGTCACGGCGCGCGCCGGCGACGACGAGCACCCGGGCGCGTGGTTTCGCCCACCGCGGCCCGTCACCGAGCGGCACCTCGAGGCGCTCTTTTCGAGCCTCGGCGCGGCGCGCGCCGCCGTCCGGCACGCCCAGCGTGGCGCCGCGCTCGCGGCGCTCGCGGAGTTTCACTTTCGCTTCGTACGCCTGCACCCTTTCCGGGCCGGCAATCAGTCGCTCGCGATGAACCTCGTGAACGCCGTGCTCGGCGAGCTCGTCGGGGCCGGGATGCCCCATCTGCTGCTCGACCAGCTCGCCCTCCGCTTCGACCTCACCGCGTACCGCGAGCTCTTCGCGCGGGCCGTCGCGGTATTCGCCGTACCCGGCACGGCGCTCGAGCGCTATCGGGTGCTCACGGAGCGAAAGCGCAGCCTCTTTTCGCTCCTGGAGGCGCTCGGGCACGCCCCCAGCGCGGAAGCGGCCCGCGCCATCGTCGCAGGCAACGCCGACGGGGCGCGCGCCGCGCTCTTCCGAGCGTGACGGTCTACTTCAACGGCTCGACGACGATCTCGACGCGACGGTTGTTGGCACGCCCCTCGGCCGTGCTGTTCTCCGCGACGGGACGGCTCGACCCGATCCCCTGGGCGCGGATCTTGTCCGACGGGATGCCCTGGTTGATGAGGTACGAGCGCACGGACTCGGCGCGCTCCTGGCTCAAGACCATGTTCTTGTCGGCGCTGCCCTGAGCGTCGGTGTGACCTTCGACGAGCAGGCTCTTGTACCCCTGGTCCTTGAGCGCCTTCGCCACCTCGGCGATCTTTTCTTGGGCGATGGGGAGGAGCGTACTTTTTCCGGTCGCGAACAACACCGACCCGGAGAGCGTGATCACGACGCCACGCGACTCCTCCTTGACCTTGGCGATCTCCTGCAGGCTCGCCATGGCAAGCTGGAGCTTCTTCTCGGCCTCGGCGGAGCGCTTCTCGGCCGCGGCGCGCGCGCGTTTCTCTTCCTCGAGCTGGGCCTTGGTCTTCGCTGCGGTCGCCTTGGTTGACTGCAGCGCGTCGAGCTGGGACTCCTTGAAGTCCTTGTCGAGCTTGGCCCGAGCGCGCTCGGCCTGCTCGCGGCCAGCTTCGGCCTCGGCAATCTCCGCGCGGCACTGTGCGATGTACGCCAGATCCTTGGTGGGGCCGAGGTCGCTCTCGTCCACCCAGTACTGCTCGGCCTTGGCTAGCGCCTGCTTGGCGGTATCGAGCTGCGCTGGCGCGAGCTTTGCGGCCGGCCCCGCCTGCGCCTTGTCGATGGCCTTGCGCGCGTCCAAAAGCTCCTGGGGCGGAGGCGCCGCGCCACAAGCGGCAAGCGCCGCCGCACACAGGCAAGCGACCACGGTCTTGGATTTTACCCGAGCGATCACCATCGTACTTGCTCCTTCAAGCGATTCGATTCCCACCGAACGGCGGCGGCTCATTGGGTCGTCTTCTTCAGACGGTTGAGCTGCTCCGCGGTCTCCTGGGCGTCGGCCTTCGCCTTGGCTTCGCGCGCGAGCGACAGAGCGAGATCTGCGTCGGCGGTGGCCCGGTCGATGACCTGAGCGGCTTGCTCGTTGTCACCGTCGGCGATGAGCTTCTCGGCGGTGGCGAGCTGCTCCTTGGCGCGCTGCAGATGCAACGCAGCCTGGGGGTCCGCGCCTGCGCCGCCGACCTCGGCGCCCGACACGGACGCCTTCGCGGCGGTGAGCGCTTCTTGCGGCACCGCGGCGCCACCGCAACCAACGAGCAGGAAGATGCCAACGATCGGGCTAAGTTTCATGAGCTTCCTCAAAACGGCCAGGGCTCGCCAACGCGAGCCTCGCCAGTCTACTTCAGCCCATCCCGCGGCGTCACGCCCGAGCTCACGGGCAGCGAGTCCCCGGTCGATCCGGGCAAAAGCTCGCGCAATCGAGCTTCGAGCTCACGCGCCGTGAACGGCTTGCCTAGGAAGGCATCCGGGCCGTCGGCCCCGAGGGCGAGCCCGGCCGCTGTAGCATCGTACCCCGACACGTAGAGCACCTTGAGCTCCGGGAGGACCTTGCGGAGGCGACGGGCGAGCTCGACGCCATTGATGGGGTGAAGCACGACGTCCGTCACGAGCAGCGCGATTCTCGTGTTCCTCCTCGGACCAAGCGAGCGCCGCCTGGGCGTTCGTCGCCGTCAGCACCCGAAAGCCTCGCTGCTCGATCAGCCGTTGCGTGCTCTTCAGGAGGATCGGCTCGTCGTTCGACGACGAGCACGACGCGCCCGCGACCGAGCGACGCTTGCCCCCCGTCGCTTGCCGTCGGTGACCCGGACCCCGTGGCAGGGCCGGTCACCGAGCGCGCCGCCACGCTCGCGCTCGGGTTGCTCCGTTGGTCGTCCGTCTTGCCGCCGGTCATTTTTCGCCCATCGTTCACCCGCACCCAACGCAACCGCCGTGCCAGCCGTCCGAAGCCTCCGAGGCCTCGCCAGCGTGCCCCTGCCGATCGAGCTCGTGAGCGGGCGGACGGATCCGACCAGATGGCTTGGCCGATTTCAACCACCGCGCGCACGGGCGATGCCGTCGATATCAGGAACAATTTCGGCGATCCACGCCCGGCACCCGAAACGGCGTCTCGCATCGAGACACGCCCTTCGGCACCGATCCGGCCTTTTCCCACGCCGACCGAAAGGCTACCTGACGAAAGGGCCGATGAGCGCAAAGCCACCGAGCGATCCTCCTCCGTCGGCGGCAGACCCCGAGGCCATGCTCGCGCGCCTGCGCAACACCGAGGCGCCCATCGCCGATCTCGTCGCCGAGCTCGTCGCGACCGATCGCATGGCGTCCGTGGGCACGCTCGCCGCGGGCGTGGCGCACGAGATCAACAATCCGCTCGCCGCGGTGATCGCCAACGTCGAGCTCGCGATCGACGACGTGAAAAGGCTCGGCCTCTCGAGCGGCGAGCTCCTGGAGGAGCTCGAGGACGCGCGGGAAGCGGCCCAGCGCGTGCGCCAAATCGTGCGAGATCTCAGACTGTTCTCGCGGGCCGAGGAGCCGCACCGCGACCTCGTCGACGTCCGCGAGGTCCTCGAGTCGACGCTCCGCATGGCCTGGAACGAGATCCGGCACCGGGCGAAGCTCGTCAAGGTGTTCGACGAGGTGGCGCACGTTCAACGCCAACGAGGCGCGCCTCGGACAGGTCTTTTTGAATCTCGTGATCAATGCCGCGCACGCCATCCCCGCCGGAAAGGCCGAGCACAACGAAATCCGCGTGAGCACCCGATCCGAGGGCGACCAGGTCGTCGTCGAGGTGCGCGACACGGGCGTCGGCATGAGCGATGCCGAAATGTCGCGGATCTTCGTCCCATTTTACAGCACCAAGCCCGCAGGCGTCGGGCGTGGCCTCGGCCTGCCGATCTCGCAGCGTATCGTCGAGGAGATCGGCGGGCGCATTCACGTCAAGAGCCGCGTGGGCGTCGGCTCGAGCTTCACCGTTACCGTTCCGGCCGCGCTCACGCGCGCCAGCATACCGCCGAGCTCGCGACCGCCGGCGCTCACGAGCGCGCGGCGCGGACGCGTGCTCGTCGTCGACGACGAGCCGATGGTCGCCACGGCCGTCCGGCGCACGTTGAGCCCCGACCACGACGTTGAGACCGAGCTGGAGAGCGAGCGCGCGCTCGAACGCTTGTCACGCGGGGAGCGCTTCGACGTGATCCTGTGCGACGTCATGATGCCGAACGTCACGGGGGTGGATTTCTTCCACGAGCTCGAGCGGCTCGCGCCCGAGGAAGTGAGCAAGATCGTGTTTCTCACGGGCGGTGCGTTCGTGACACAGGCCCGCGAGTTTCTCGACAAGGTGCCGAATCTGCGTCTCGACAAGCCGTTCAGCCCCGAACGGCTACGCAGTATCGTGGCGCGGCTGCTCGATCCGAGCCCCGCTCAGCGCTGAGCCGAAAGCTCCCCGCGCGCGAGCGCCTCGACCGTCGGCAGCGCGAGCGCCGAGAACAGCTGCCGGTCGGCGTGACGCCGCACGAAGCTCGCATCGAGCTTTCGCACGTGACGCGCCGTGCGCACGGAGGCGTACCAGTGCACGAGCAGCGTTTCGCTGGAGACGACCTGGTCGAGGTGCACGTGCTGGCGCAGCCGGAACCAGTGCTCGCTGATCTCGGGTCCGAGCGGGTAGAACGCGGCGGGCGGCAGCACCTCGAGGCCCCCGCCTCGGTACGAGGCCACGGCGCGCTGCAGCGCGTGCGTCCCGAGCGCGTAGCGCACGAGTCGCTCCCGCGGCAAAAGCTCGAGCATGCGCGCGAACAGCTCGGTGAGAAACGGATGCCTCGGCTCGGCCCCGAGCACGGCGTTGTTCGCACCCGTCGGGTAGAGACGCTCGATGCGTGAAAAGGCGCGCTGGCCTTCGGGCAGCCGCCGGAGCACGTCGCGCGCCGCCGTGCGCAGCAGCGCAACCGGCGAAAACCGGGCCGCGATGCCCCCCCCCGCTCGCACCGGAAAGACCAGCCGCTCCTCCCCGCAGAAAGCGCCGCCCCGCGCGCAGAGCGCCGCGAAGCTTCGCAAGGTGACCGTGTCGGCATCGAGGTACACGCCGCCGCGTTCGAAAAGCAGCGCCGCCCGGATCAGGTTCGAGCGCGCCGCGGGCGCCGCGAGCGCCCGGTAGGTGCCGACGAGCTCGCCCCTGCCCACCCGAACCAGGAGCGCTTCGGGGTCGAGGCGCTCGAGCTTCAGGGTCGAGAGCCCCGCGAGCTCACGGTGGACGGGCGAATCGTCGAGCGGATCGGTGTGATGCAGCGTGACGTGCTCGAACTCGCCGGCGCGCACCGCCGACGCCAGCGCGACGAGATGCACCCACGAGAGCTCACGACCGAGCCACACGAAGTGGGCCGCGCGCGGGATCACGGCGCGCTCAAACCTCCGAGTTCTGGCGTAGAAACGTCAGGATCTCGTCGGCCTCGCAGAAGGCGAGCGCCGTCGAGGTGTCCGCCGCTCCGTAGTAGATTGCAATGCGCCCGCTCGCGGCGTCCGTGAGCGCCGCGCACGGGAACAGCACGTTCTGCGTGTTGCCGACGCACTCGTACTGCGTCTCCGGCGTCAGCAAGTACGGTCTCGTCCGGTAGCGCACCTGCCAGGGCTTTTCGAGATCGAGCAGCGCCGCGCCCATGCTGTAGGTAAAGCCGTTACAGGTGGTGAGGACGCCGTGGTAAAAAAGCAGCCAGCCTTCGCGCGTCTCGATCGGATAGGGCCCCGCGCCGATCTTCGTCATCTGCCAGTTGACGAGGCCCCGCTCTCGCCTGGGGCCCATGACGTGGCGGTGCTCGCCCCAGTAGCGAAGATCAGGCGAATGACTCACGAAGATGTCGCCGAACGGCGTGTGCCCGGCGTCGCTCGGGCGGCTCAGCATCAGATACTTTCCGCCGATTTTTCGCGGAAAAAGCACCCCGTTGCGATTGAACGGCAGAAACACGTTCTCGAGCTGCTCGAACTCGGAAAAGTCGTCGGTGACGCCGAGGCCGATCGTGTAGCCGTGGTAGTTGTTGCACCAGATCACGTAGTAGCGCCCATCGAGCGGGACGACGCGCGGATCGTAGCCCTCGAGGAACTCGGCGATGTCCGGGGGGCTCTTGTGGAACACGAGCCGATCGTCCGAGATCTCGAACGAGAATCCGTCCTGGCTTCGCCCGACCCGTAGCGTCATGTTGCGCGCCCGGTCGTCGCAACGAAAGACGCCCGCGAACGCACCGCGGAACGGGACCACGGCGCTGTTGTAGATGCTGTCGGCCGTCGGCGATGCATGGCGAGGGATCACGGGGTTCTTGTCGCAACGCCAAACGGGATCACTCGTGCCGGCGGGCCGCGGTTGCCAGGGAATGTTCGGAAGATTCTCACCGACCAGCAGCGGTGTGGCCATGGCAGTCCTTTCGTGCGAAAGGGTAGTACCATGGCTCGGCTGGACGGGACGACGCTCGCGACGCTGCTCGACTTCGCCGTCGAATCGGCGCAGCAGGCCGGTGAGCTGACGCTCCGCTACTTCAACCAGGGCACCGAGGTCGAGCTCAAGGCCGACCGCACGCCCGTCACCGCCGCCGATCGCGGGGCCGAAAAGCTCCTCCGCGAACGCATCGAGCGCACCTACCCCGAGCACGGCATCGTGGGCGAGGAGTACGGCGTCAAACCCGGCCGAGAGCCGGGCCGGTGGATCCTCGACCCCATCGACGGCACGCACTCGTTCGTGTGTGGTGTCCCGCTCTACTCCGTCCTCGTCGCGTTCGAGTGGGAAGGCGAAGCCGTTGCGGGCGTCATCCACATGCCCGCGCTCGCGGAAACCGTCTACGCGGCGAGTGGCCTCGGATGCCGGTGGAACGGCCGGCAGGCCCGCGTCTCCGACGTCCGCGAGCTCTCCGAAGCGCGCCTCGCCTACGCGAGCGCGAAGTTCGCGCGCGAGAACGGCAAGGGCGAACCATTCGAGCGCCTGCTCGCCGCCTCGGGCAAGGATCGCGGTTTCCCCGACGCCTACGGTTACGCGCTCGTGGCAACGGGCCGCGCCGAGATCGCGCTCGACCCCGTGATGGCGCTGTGGGACACGGCGGCGCTCTACCCGGTCTTGCGCGAAGCGGGCGGCACGCTCACCGACTGGAAGGGAAACCAGACCTACACGGCCCCCGAGGCACTCGGGACGAACGGCCACGTGCTCGAGGCCGCGCTCGCCGCCCTGCGCGGCTCGTGAAGCGGCCCGGTTTTGCTTGCAGGATCGGATCGCTCGTGTGATGAGCGACGGGAGGCCCGACGTGAAGCGCGACAAGCCGATCTTGTTCTCGATCGTTGCGCCATTTCAGGCGTTCTTCCGGCTGGAAGCTGCGGGCGGCCTCGTTTTGATCGGCATGGCGGTGCTCGCCATTGCCTGGGCGAACTCGCGCTTCGCGTTCGTCTACGAAGCCATCTTCCACAGCCAGGTCGAGATGAAGCTCGGTGGCCGTGGCATCGATTGGACCGTGCACCATTTCACGAACGACGGCCTCATGACGCTGTTTTTCGCGGTGGTCGGCCTCGAGGTCAAGCGGGAGCTCACGCACGGTGAGCTCCAGACATTTCGTCAAGCGCTCCTGCCTCTCATCGCAGCGCTCGGCGGCATGCTCGTCCCCGCCGGCATCTACCTCGCGATGAACCCGCGCGGCGCAGGGCACTCCGGCTGGGCCGTGCCGATGGCGACGGACATCGCGTTCGCGCTCGGCTGCCTCTCGCTCGTCAAATCCCGCGTGCCGGCCTCGCTGTTCGTGTTCCTGACGGCGCTCGCCATCTTCGACGACCTGGGCGCCATTCTCGTCATCGCACTGTTTTACGGGGGTGGCGTCGATCCGCGGTTCCTGGGGCTCGCCGCCGTGCTCTGCGTGGGCCTCGTGCTGCTCGGGCGCGCGAAGGTGCAAAAGCTCTGGCCGTACGTCGCCGTGGGGGTCTGCCTGTGGGCGGCGCTGCTCGAGTCGGGCATCCACGCGACGCTCGCCGGCGTCGCCGTGGGGCTGGCGATCCCGGCCGATTCGAAGCGCGCTCCGCGGAACGTGCTGGACGACCTCGAAGGCGCCATCGCGTCGCTGCGCGCCGATTGCGTGGCCCGAGGCATGATACCCGAGGGCACGATCGCCGCGATCGAGCGCCACCTCGAATCGGTCCAGTCACCGCTCGATCGAGCGATGCACGCGCTACACGGCCTCGTGGCCTACGGTGTCGTGCCGCTGTTCGCTCTGGCGAACGCCGGGGTTTCGGTGGATGACCTCTCGCGCTTCGCGTCGCCCGTGACCTTGGGCGCTCTCGCAGGCCTCGCCGTGGGCAAGCCGATCGGCGTTGCCGGCGCCACCCTCCTCGCGATCGCGCTCGGTGTCGCGGCTCGGCCGACCGGCGCGACCTCGCTGCAGATCATCGCAGTCGGCTGCCTCGCGGGCATCGGGTTCACGATGTCCCTCTTGGTCGGCAGCCTCGCGTTCTCGAGCGCGCGGGGGCTCGAGGATGCCTCGAAGCTCGGCGTGCTCTCGGCCTCGCTCGGCTCGGCGCTCCTCGGCCTCGGCCTCTTGCGCATGTCCGCGCACGCCCACGACACGGCGGGCGCCCACGGCGCCGAAAGTCACGCCTGAGCCCCGCCTCGCCGGGAGCACGCTCGAGCGCGCGCTCAGCCCTCGAGCGACGCGCGCAAGAACCAGCTGTGCTTCTCGAAGTCGGACACGACGCGCGTGAAAAGGTCGACGGTGTCGGTGTCCCCGAGCTTCTCGGCAACGCCACGCGACTCGCGCACGCCCGCCAGAAACGCCTCGAAGCGATCTGCGAGATGGCGCACGTGGTCAACGTCGCGGGAAGCATCGGCTGGATACTCCGGGATGCGCGAGTTTTTCGCCACCTGGCGCACCGTGCCGCCGGCGCGGCCGCCGAGGGTGACGGCGCGCTCGGCAATCTCGTCGTTGAATGCGGCAAGGCCAACGGCGAACGTCTCGAACAACGGGTGCAGCGCCGCGAAACCGGGCCCCTTGATGTTCCAGTGCGCGACCTTGATCTGGCTGTGCAGGTCGAGACCATCGGTGAGGCGGGCGTTCAGCGTTTCGCTGAGCGTGGCGCGAGCGGATTCTGGTAGTTGGCTTGGACTCTTGAACATGGCTGCTCCGATCTTAGCGCGCCACCGGCACGCGTCACGGGATCGTGACGCGATCGACCGAATTGCTCCAAGACCACGTTTGGATGATCATGATAGGCAATGGCTATCACCGGCGCTCCCCACCCCTTCACGCTGCGCCAGCTCCAGTATGCGCTCGCCGTCGCCGACGAGCTCTCCTTCCACCGCGCGGCCGCGCGCTGCCACGTGTCCCAGCCGTCGCTGAGCGCACAGCTCGCCGAGCTCGAAGAAAGCCTGGGTGTACGGCTCTTCGAGCGGGACCGGCGGCGCGTGCTCGTGACCGCCGCCGGCAAGCCCCTGCTCGAGCAGGCACGGCGCGTCGTGCTCGGAGCGGACGACCTCGTCGAGCTCGCGCTGCGCGGGGGTGACCCGTTCGTGGGAAAGCTCACGCTCGGCGTGATCCCCACCGTGTCCCCCTACCTCTTGCCCAAGGTCACGCCCGTGCTGCACCAGCGTTTCCCGAAGCTCACTTTGTCCTGGATGGAAGAAAAGACGGCCGTGCTCGTGCAGGCGCTCGCCGACGGGCGACTCGACGGCGCCGTGGTCGCGCTCGAAGCGGAGCTCGGCCCCGTGGAACAGGTCGTGATCGCGAAGGACCAATTCGTGCTCGCGACGCCGGTGGACCACCCGCTCGCCCACGGCGCGGGCGGTGTTTCGCGACGCGAGCTCGCGGGAGCCGACGTCCTGCTACTCGACGAGGGGCATTGCCTCAGGGAGCAGGCGCTCGAGTATTGCTCGCGCACGCGCGCTCACGAGCTCGAATTTCGAGCCACCAGCCTGCCCACGCTCGTGCAGATGGTAGCCGGCGGCGCCGGAGTCACCCTGTTGCCGGGGCTTGCCGTGGAGACGGAGGCGGCCCGAGCCCAGGTGGCGCTCCGGCCCTTCGAGGCCCCGGCCCCGGAACGTACGATCGCGCTCATCTTTCGTCGCCGCTCTCCTTTCACGGAGAGCCTCACGACGCTCGCGAAGGTGATGCGCGACGCCTACCCGAGGACCAAGCGACGTCCCCGCCAGAAGACCAGAACGGCGAAGAGCTAGCTCCCGCAGCTTCGTGCGACCTGATCGGATTCGCCCGTCAGCGTTCGCGACGCCGTTCGTGCTCGAGCAGCCAGCGCTTTCGCTCGATGCCCCCACCATAGCCGGTCAGCGTGCCGTCCGCTCCAATGACGCGGTGGCAGGGGACGACGATACCGATCGGGTTTCGCCCGTTGGCGAGCCCCACGGCGCGCACCGCCTTCGGCCGCCCGATGCGACGGGCGAGCTCGCCGTACGAGAGGGTTTCGCCGCACGGAATCGCTCGCAGCGCCGACCAGACGCTGTTCTGGAAATCGGTTCCGGCGAAGGCGACGGCAAGGCCGTCGATGGCCTCGAGCTCGCCTCCGAAGTACGCGCGGAGCGCGCGCGTGAAACCCGCAGGATCGCGCACACGGCGCACCCTTCCGCCATGACCCGCCGCCTGCGCCTCGAGCTCGCGCTCCATGCGCGCGTGGCCGCCGACGAAGCCGACCAGGCGGAGGCGTCCATCGCGATCGGCGCCAATCGACAGCGTGCCGATCGGCGTCTCGAGCTCGTCGGCGAACAGCTCCATCCGCTCATTCACGGGCCACCACCTTGTTCGTTCCCGGGGCCTGCGCGTCGAGCGCCCAGAGTAGCTCTGCGGCATAGCCGCGGAACGGGCGCCAGCGCTCAGCGCGCCGGACGAGCTCCGCGGGTCGCAGCGCGCGGCCCGAAAGCGCGGCGAACGCGCGAACCAGGGCGCGGTCGCCCGCGGGGAACGCGTCGGGCTCGCGCGCCGCGCGCAGCGCCACGTAGTGCGCCGTCCACTCACCGAAGCCCTCGAGCCCCATCAGCCGCGCGACCGTCGCCTCGGGCGTGCCGTAGGGGTCGAACAGGCGTGGCTCGTCGAGTGCGGCGCGCGAAAGAGCACGCAGCGCCGAGCGGCGCGCCGCGGGCATTCCGAGCTTGTCGAGATCGGCGGCGAGCAACGCCCCAGGGCCGGGGAAGATCCGGGTGAGGCCGGGCCCGAAGAGCACGGGCGTGCCCGCGAGCCGTACGAGCGCTTCACCGAGGCGCCGCCCCGCCTCGAGCGAGACCTGTTGGCCGAGCACGGCACGCACGGCTGCCTCGAAGCCGTCGAAGCCGCCCGGCACGCGCAGGCCGCGCCGCTCGCCGAGGTGCGGGGCGAGCAGCGGGTCCTTCGCGAGGTGAAGGACGATCGCCGCCGAGTCCGCGGCGAGGTCGAACGAGCGGCGCACGCGCTCGACGACGGCCGAGAGCCCTCCCACCGACGGCAGCACGATCGCCACCTCGAGACTCTGGCTCTCGGAGAGGTGCCGGATTTCGACCGTGCCGATCTCGTGGCCCTGCTCGACCGTGCGCGCGTAGCTCGACCCTGTAACGCGCTCGACACCCGGAAGCGCGCGCACGGCGAAGTGCGCGAGCAGCCCGTCCCAGTCGTACGGCGGGCGATAGCGAAGGCGCACACGGACGGCTGCCTTCGCGCCATCGAGCCCCGCTGCCTGGCTCGGGCGGCGCAGGGCGCTCGGCGGGCGGCCGAACAGCGCTCGGAACGTCTCGTTGTAGCGGCGAACGCTGGAAAACCCCGCGGCGAATGCCACCTCACTCATCGAAAGCTCGGTCTCGTGCAGGAGCTGCTTCGCAAACAGAACGCGACGGGTCTGCGCCACGGCGAGCGGCGAGGCGCCGAGATGCTCGCCGAACAAGCGGCGAAGCTGCCGGGCGCCGACGCCGAGCCGTTCGGCGAAAAGCTCGACGCTCGCTCCTTCGCCGTCGAGCTCGCCGCGGCGGATGAGCTCGAGCCCACGCGACACCGTGTTCGCCGTGCCGCGCCAGGCGCCGTGCTCGGGCGCCGTCTCCGGCCGGCAGCGCAAACACGGGCGAAAGCCGGCCTCATGGGCCGCGGCCGCCGACCTAAAGAAGCGACAATGCTTCTCGCGCGCCGTGCGGGCCGGGCACACGGGACGACAGTAGATGCCCGTCGTCGTGATACCGACGAAGAAGCGACCGTCGAAGCGTACGTCGCGCGTCGCGAGCGCCCGGTAGCACGCCCTTTCATCGAGCCGAGCCATGTCGCGGAGGATACGGGCGCCAACGACCGAGCGCTCGCGGTTTTCGGACCTCGAGGGCCTGCGGGGGCGTCCCGAGCCGAGTGGTAGCGGCGGAACTAGCCGAGCGGCCTTTGCTGTCGCGCGAAACCCGAGGGCGCCGCGACCCGTGGTAAGGGCTCGGCATGCCGAAGACCGACGACCCTACTGCGCTCTCGCCGGAAGCGTCTCTCGCCCGGCTCATCGAGGGCAACCGGCGTTTTCAGCAGGCCAAAGGCCGCTCGCTCGGTGAAACCTTCCGGCCCGAGCTCGCGACGCAGGGACAGCGGCCGTTCGCGATCGTGCTCGGTTGCTCCGATTCGCGCACGCCCGTCGAGATCCTGTTCGACGAGGGTTTCGGTGATCTCTTCGTCGTGCGCATCGCAGGCAACATCGTGGCGCCTTCCGTCGTCGGCTCGATCGAGTTCGCTGCAGCCCAGTTCGGCTCGCGGCTCGTCGTCGTCATGGGACACACGCGCTGCGGCGCCGTCGGGGCGACGGTGGCGGCGCTGGAGACGGGCCTCGGATCCGAGTCCAAGAACATCCGCTCGATCACCGATCGCATCGCGCCCCACATCGAGAGCCTGATCGTGCCGGGCGAGACCGACGAAGGGCGCCACGCCGCGCGCCTGCGCGAAGCAATCCGCGCCAACGTGCGCGCCTCGACGGACCACCTGCGCCACGGCAGCCAGCTGCTCGAGGAGCTCGTCGTGTCGGGTCGCGTCGTGGTCGTGGGCGCGGAGTGCGAGATCGAAACCGGGATGGTGCATTTCTTCGACGGCGTGCCGCTCGACGCCAGCACCTGATCGGCTGCCCGCGCTCGCCTTCGGCGCCGAACGAACCGGAACGCGCGCGACCGCGATCGAGCGTCGGGACGGCACCGCTCAGGTTGACGGGCGACTGGGCGCTGGGCTCGCGACCGGGTCGGGGCCGGGGTCGCCGCCGCTCGCGAGCGCGGCGAGCGAGCGCGTGATCAAAAGCTTCGAGGCGGTGGGTGGGGCGCTCGCTGACACGAGCGCAAGGCCCAGGCAGAACTCGGCCGACCGGCGTCGCGAAAGCGCGCTACGCTCGGCGCGATGGGCGTCGAGGTGTTCGCCGTGACGCCGAACGTCTGGTGCGTTCGCCGGCAATCGTACCTCACGTGCTCGTATCTCGTGCGTCGCAAAGCGGGCATCGTGCTCGTCAACGCCGGGATGGATTCGCATGGCGCCGACATCGAGCAGGGCCTGGACGTGGCCTTCGGCGCCGCGCCCGAGGACGTGAGCGCGATCCTGCTCACGCACTGGCACAACGATCACGCGGCCGGCGCCGCCGCCGTGAAGGCGCGCTCCGGCGCGCGCGTCTACTACCACGCGGGCGACGAGCCGATGCTCACGCGCGCCACGGCGAAACGCGGAGCGCGGGGCAGGCTGTCCGAATGGATCCCCGAGCTCGGGCCGCTCGTGCTCGCCAAGGGGTTGCTCGGCGAGGCCACGCCGCGGGCCGTGACGGCCGAGCGGCTCGTTCGGGACGGCGAGATGGTCGCGGGAGACTTCGAGGTGCTCGAAACACCCGGCCACACGCCGGGACATCTGAGCTTCTACTTTGCCCCGGAGCGCATTCTGTTCGCAGGCGACGCGCTTGCCGTCGTCGACGACGACGTGCGCTTCATGGCGCGTCCCGTGACGCCGGACCTCGAAGCTGCCCGCCGCTCGATGCTGCGCTGCCTGGAGCATCCGCTCAGTTGGCTCTGCCCCGGTCACCGCAGACCACTCGGGCGAGACGTTGAAGCGAAGTGTCGCGCAGTGCGTGAACGCCTCGTCGCGGGCGCGGCGTGGCCGCTGTTCGGGTGAAGCGGAATGCCCCGGGCGAGCCGCTTGCACGACGGGCGGTGCGGTGGGATCCTCGCGGCATGCGGTTAGAGAGCGGGTCGCTGCGGGCGTTCGAGCGTGTTCCTCCGCAAAATGCCATGGGCGTCGTCGGAGAGTCCGGTCCGGTGCCGGGGCCGAACAAGAGCCCCGCGCTCGCGTGGTCGGACGTTCCCGCGGGCACGCGATCGTTCGCGATCCTGTGCATCGA
Organism: uncultured delta proteobacterium; assembly: GCA_963841435.1. Taxonomy (GTDB): domain Bacteria; phylum Myxococcota_A; class Polyangia; order Polyangiales; family Polyangiaceae; genus PMG-095. The sequence continues at coordinate 1,118,077 of CAWJCS010000006.1, read as the reverse complement.
CGTGGATGCGCCGCCGAAGACCGACGCCAACCTCACCGATCGCGTGATTGGGTACGATGCGGCGCGCGGCGACTTCTTCCACTGGATCCTCATCGACGTTCCCGCCCAGACGACCTCCCTCGCCGAGGGCAGTGACTCGGACGGGCTCACGCCGCGCGGCAAGCCTCCGGGCAAAACCGCCTACGGCGTGCGCGGCATCAACAGCTACAAGGAGTGGTTCGGCGACGACCCCGACATGGGCGGCGACTACGGCGGATACGACGGCCCCTGGCCGCCCTTCAACGACGAGCGCACGCACCGCTACGTCTTTTCGGTGTACGCGCTCTCCGTCCCGACGCTCGGCCTCGAGCGCCCGCGGGGCCCCGAGGTGCTCACCGCCATGCGGGGGAAAATCCTCGGCGAAGCGAGCCTGACCGTCACCTACTCCCTCAATCCAGCCGCTCGACCCGCGCCCTAGCCTCTCCGGCCTCACCCGAGCGGCCCGCTGCCGAGAACCGTCATGAGCGCCACGAGCACTCCGACGCCGACGACGAGCAGGCCGAAGCTCCGCCGCAGCCGGTGCATCGAAAGCGAACGCGCGACACGCTCACCGAGGAGCGCACCCACGACAGCGGCCACCGTGAGTGCGACGGTGAGTCGCAAATCGAGCGCACCGCCGTGGAAGTGGCCCACGAACCCCGCGCCGCAATCGATCGCGATGACGAGCAACGACGTGCCGACGGCCTCGCGCATTCTTAGCCCGGCGAGCCCGACGAGCGCGGGAACGATGAGGAACCCTCCGCTCACGCCGAGAAACCCCGTGATGGCGCCGACCGCGCCGCCGGCGAGCATGGCGTAGCCCATGCGTGGCGGGCGCGGCGCCGCGCTCGCCGACTCCGAAACGGACTTGCGACCCGAGAGCATGTATCCCCCCGCGGCGAGCACGAGCGCCGCGAAGGCCAGCATGAGCGTCCGACCCGACACGAGGTAGCTCAGCCGGGCCGCGAGAAGGGCCGTCACCATGCCCGCCCCGCCGAAAAGCGCCGCGACGCGCCAGCGCACCTGACCGCGACGATGGTGCGCGAGGCTCGCGCTCAGGCTGGTCGCGCCGACGATGGCAAGCGACATACCCACGGCCGACGCCGGCCGGACACCCGCCACGAGCACGAGCATCGGGATGGTGAGCATCGAGCCGCCGCCGCCGAACACGCCGAGCACGAAACCAATCGCGACACTCAGCACGATGGGCAGCGACTCGGCCATGGTCTCAGCTCGCTCCGCACGCGAGATTGGCCGGCACCGCCACGGCCATCTGCTTCGGCGCCGGCAGCCCGAGGCCCCCCATCAAGCTCGCGTACTCTCGAGCGCCGTTGACGGTAAGCCTGGGGTTGTGCGCCTTTTCTTCGCCGATCGTGCTCACGGTGAAGCCGCGGTAGTCGTGGCCCGGGTAGACGAGGGTTTCGTCGGGTAGGCAGAGTAGCTTGTCGAACAGGCTCGCGTACTGTGCCATGGCGTCGCCGTTCTGGAAGTCGGTGCGACCCGTGCCGCGGATGAGCAAGGTGTCGCCGGTGAAGACGCGGTCTTTCATCACGAAACTGTACGAGTCGTCGGTGTGGCCCGGCGTGTGGAGCGCCCGGAGCTCGAGTCCGTCCACCTCGATGAGCTCACCGTCGCGCACGCGACGCGAGACGCAGCCCGCCTTGCTCTCCAAACCCATCATCGTCGCGCAGCCCGTGGCGCGGCGGAGGTCCCCCAGGCCGGTGACGTGGTCGGCGTGCACGTGCGTGTCGATGGCGAGCACGAGCCGGAGGTCGAGCTCGTCGAGGAGCTTCAGGTACTTTTCGACCTCGCTCTTGACCGGATCGATGAGGAGCGCCTGGCGCCCGGGCCCCGACGCGAGCAGATACGTGTAGGTGCTGGTTTCACGCTCGAACAGTTGTCGAAACAGCATCGGTGGCTCCTTGCCCGGTGAGAGCCCCGGGGGGCCGAAAGGGTTCGCGCCCCGTTCCGGGTCCTCCGGGCGCCCTGCCGACGCCCCCCACCCGTGGCCTGGCGCTCGGCCGCATGGCAAAAGCTACGGACCTTGGCCGAGTTGACGACGACCCCTCCCGAGAGCGACTCGCTGCTCGCGATGGCGCGCGCGGGCGACCGGCACGCGCTCGAGGCGCTCATCGAGCAGCACCAGGCGCAGGTCTACCGATTCGGCATGAAGATGTGCCGCGATCCCGAGGACGCGAAGGACGTGCTCCAGGAGACGCTCGTTGCGCTCGCGCGCGGCGTGCGCGAGTTTCGGGGGGCCTCGTCGCTTTCCACGTGGCTCTACTCCGTGGCGCGGAGCTACTGCGTCAAGAAGCGCCGGAAGAGCAAGTTTGCCCCCGCGAGCCAGCCGTCTCTCGACGGTGACCTAGCCAAGGAAGCGCTCGCCCAGCCCGACCCCGCGCGCGCCCCCGACGAAGCGCTCGCCGGTCGGCGCCTCGAAGAGGCCCTTTTTCAGGCGATCGACGCGCTCGAGCCGATGTACCGGGAGGTGCTCCTGTTGCGGGACGCCGAGGGTCTCACCGCGCCGGAGGTCGCCGCCGTGCTCGGCGTCAGCGTGCAGGCCGTCAAGAGCCGACTGCACCGGGCGCGCCTCACCGTGCGGGCCCGGATGGCGCCGCTCATCGGCGCCATCCCCGAGCCGGCCGCGCCGGGAGTCTGCCCGGACGTGCTCTCCATGCTCTCGGGCCACCTCGAAGACGAGGTCAGCCCGGACGTGTGCAGAGAGATGGAGCGGCACCTGGCGGTCTGCGCGCGCTGCCGAGGCGCGTGCGACTCGCTTCGCCAAACGCTCGCGCTCTGCCGCACCGCGGGCTCGGCGGACGAGGTACCACCCGCGGTTCGAGCGTCGGTGAAAGAGGCGCTGCGCGACTTTCTCGCCACGCAGGGCTGAACCCTTTCGCCCGCGTGCGGGTCGAACCAGCGAAACGACGAGAAACGACCGAACGAAGGAGGAACATGGCTCAGCTAGGCATGAAAACCGTTCTCGCCGCGGACTTCGACGACGCGATCACACGCGTGACGGAGGCGCTGAAGTCGGAGGGCTTCGGGGTGCTCACGGAGATCGACGTGAAGAGCACGCTCAATCAGAAGCTCGGCGTCGATTTTCGGCGTTACAAGATCCTCGGAGCGTGCAATCCCCCGTTCGCGCACCAGGTCCTCGAGCTCGACCTCGACGCGGGGCTGCTCTTGCCGTGCAACGTCGTCGTCTACGAGAAGGACGGCGGGGGGAGCGTCGTCACGATCGTCGATCCGATCGAATCCGTGTGGCGCGCCAACGACCCCAAGCTCTCGGAGCTTGCCGGGAGCGTGAAGGAAAAGCTCGCGCGCGTGCTCGCGAAGCTCGGTTAGTGTCCCGAGTCCGTCGCCGCGAAGGGCCCCTCGTCGAGCTTCAACATGGCGCTCCCGCCCGAACCGTCGGTCGCGCAAGGCTGGGTCATCGTTTTTCTCCTCGAGATGGGGCCCCGTGAAGAGGGTCCCGCGAGGGAGACGCGGCGGGGCCGCTCGCCACGACAGGGCCTGCTCGATTTTTTCGAACCCTTTTGCCCCGCGGCCGCCTCTCATGGACGATGGCTCCCCGGGAGCCCCAAAACCCCATGCGAAAGCCCTTGCAGCTCGGCGCCGCCCTCCTCGTCCTCTTCGTGCTCGGCTACCTGTTCTTCGCGCGCCGTGGCGACGTGAGCTCGGCCCAGGCCCACGAGCTCGTCGAGGGGGGCGCCCTTTTGCTCGACGTGAGAACGCCCGCCGAGTTCGCGGCCGGACATCTTCCGAAGGCCGTCAACGTCCCCGTGCAGGAGCTGGAGCAGCGCATGACCGAGATCGGGCCCAAGGATTGGCCCATCGTCGTCTATTGCCGGAGCGGCCACCGGAGCAGCCGTGCCGGCGGGTTGCTCAAGACGGCCGGCTACTCCGCGGTGCACGATCTCGGCGCGATGAGCAGCTGGTAGCCTCGCCGGGGCCACCCGGTGCCTCGGCGTGTTGCGCGCCCCGAAGGTCTCGACTCGCGTGAAGTTCGGCACGACTCCGCCCGCCGGGCCGCTCAGCGGCATGTCGAGCTTGAAGTAGTGCGCGTCACCGTGCACGAGCGCCACCTGGCCGGGGAACGCGAGCGCCTCGTTGCGCAACGCGTTGACGTACGGGGGGAATGCGTCCCAAGAACGCGTGTCGGTGAGCGCCGAGCGCCCGCTCCTCCTTCGCGTGCGAGAAGCCTTCCTTCAGCCACGCGAGATTCGCGGCTCGGCGCGCGAGGGATTCGGCGCGCTGCCGGGTCGATCTCGACCTGATCGCGACGTTGCGTCCGAGCGGCCTCCCGGCGGAGGGCGCAGAGCATGCTATGGCGCCTCACATGCCGGCACTTCACGAGAAGACCATCGTCATCAGCGAATCCCACCTCGACTCGTTCGGCCACATGAACAACGCTCGCTATCTCGAGCTCTTCGAGCAGGCGCGCTGGGACCTCATCGTCGGGCGCGGGTTCGGGCTCGAAACCATCAAACGGACGCGGACCGGCCCGACGATCCTCGAGGTGGAGATGAAGTTTTTGCGGGAGCTCGCCCCGCGCGAAACGGTCGTGATCCAGACGGATCTCGTCGGCTACGAGCGGAAGATCGGCAAGATGCGGCAGGCGATGGTGAAGACCGACGGGACGCCCGCCTGCGAGGCCTTCTTCACGTTCGGTCTCTTCCACCTCGACGAGCGCCGGCTGGTCGAGCCAACGCCCGAGTGGGCGCACGCCGTCGGGCTCTCGTAGCGGACCTCGCTGCCCGGCCAAGCGGCCGAGCGCGGACGCGGTAGGCGCCGAAACCTGCGCGGAACCGAGAAAAAGATCCCATCCCGCCGGCGGCGACAGCGACCAACCTTCGAGGGTAAAAGAGCGAAGGCGGGGTCGAGCACGGGCCCCGGTGAAGCGGAGACTCTCGTGGCAAATCCCGGTGATCTTCTTACGAGCCCGCGGCCCACGACGACCGCGGAGGTGCGCGCCCTCGTCGATCGCGCACGGCGCGACGGCATCCGCTACTTCCCCTCGCCCGTCGACTGGCGCGACGAGGTGCTCTACTTCCTCCTGCCGGACCGCTTCAGCGACGGGAACGAAGCCGGTCGGCCGCTGCTCGACCGCGCCGAGATCCGCGCGCTACGCAGCGCACCGGGCCGCCCCGACATCGACTGGCGAAGCTGGGCGAGCTCCGGGCTCCGCTGGCAGGGGGGCACGATCCGCGGCATCACGAGCAAGCTCGGCTACCTCGCCGACCTCGGGATCACGGCCATCTGGGTGGGGCCCGTGTTCAAGCAGCGCGTCCGGCTCGACACCTTTCACGGCTATGGCGTGCAGGACTACCTCGACGTTGACGCTCGCTTCGGCACGCGCGCCGATCTCATCGCGCTCGTCGAGGCGGCTCACGCTCGCAACATCCGCGTCATCCTCGACATCATCTTCAATCACTCGGGCGACAACTGGGGCTACGTGGCGCCCGGCATGCCGCTCGCGAGCGCGTTCAACGAACCGCCGTTTCGCCCTTTCCCCGACTTTTACGGCAACCCCGAAAACCCGGCGACGCGCGACTATCGCCTCGCCTGGCGCAACGAGCTCGAGCAGGGCTTCACGACCGACGGGGCGACACTCGTGAACGCAGACGACGGCGTGTGGCCGCGCGAGCTCCAACGCCCCGCGGCGTACACGCGTGCGGGCAAGGGTGGCCTCGGCGACAGCGACATTGCCGACCCCCACGCGGAGCACAAGCGCACCGATTTTTTCGCGCTCAAGGACTTCGCCCTCGATGTCGGCGACACGCTCGCGGTGCTCGCCGACTGCTTCAAGTACTGGATCCTGCTGACGGACTGCGACGGCTTTCGCCTCGATACCGTCAAGCACGTCGCCCTCGAGGACGCGCGCAACTTCTGCGGCGCCATCAAGGAATTCGCCGACAGCATCGGCAAGCGGCGGTTCTTGCTCGTGGGCGAGATCGCGGGAGGCGACGGCTTTCAGGACTTCGTGCTCGACAACCTCGCCGTGCTCCAGAGAAACCTCGACGCAGCGCTCGACATCGGCAGCGCGCGGACGAACCTGCAGGGCGTCGCCAAGGGGCTCGTCCCCGCGCGCGTCTACCTCGACGGCTTCAAAGCCGCGAGCGAGGGCTTCGAATCGCATCGTAGCTTCGGTGATCGTCACGTCTCGATCCTCGACGACCACGACCACGTCGCCGGCGAAAAGATCCGCTTCTCCGCCGGCATACCCGACGACGCGTCGGTCAAGGACCACCAGATCGTCGCCGCAACGGCGTTCCAGCTCTTCACGCTCGGCATCCCGTGCATCTACTACGGCACCGAGCAAGCCTTCGCCGGCCCCGCACACTCGCAGATCCCCTTCCTTTTGGCCGAGGGGTACAACGACGGCAACAACCACGGCGATCGCTACCTGCGTGAGGCAATGTTCGGCCCCGCGCACCCGCGCGCCGATTTCTCCGAAGATCTGGCGACGCAGCTCACGATGCTGGACCCCGGGCTGCCGGGCTTCGGACCCTTCGGCACGTTCGGCAAGCACTGCTTCGATCCCGAAAGCCCCGCCTACGTTCGGTTGAAGGCGCTCTTGCGCGTCCGCCGCGAGGAGATCGTGCTGCGCGTCGGACGACAGTACGCTCGCCAGACGCGCGTGATCGCGCCAGAGTTCGCGTTCCCCGTCGAGGGCGAGCTCGTCGCCTGGTCACGCCTGCTCGATCGTCAGGAGGCGGTCTTGGTCGTGAACCCGAACGGCGCAGACGGCGCCCTGCGGGGCGGCGACATCATCGTCTCGGCCGAGCTCTGGTCGGCCGGAACGCCGTTCACGGTACGCGCCAACACGGCCGAGGCGGCCGCCGTCGCTGCCGGCATCCCCTTCACGGGCTCGCACCGCGTCGGCTCCGAGGTCCGCGTGCAGCGCCCGGGCGCGGCCGGCCCCGCGTACCTCGAGATCCGCAACGTACCTCCCGGCGAGGTGCTCGTTCTCGTGCGGCAGCCGTGAGCCGCTAGCGCGAGGAGCGGCCGGAGGGCGCGCTCAGGGGCTCCACGAGAGCGACCCCGCGTCGAGCGCCACCTCGTAGTAGCCGTGCGCGTCCCACGCGAGCGGCTCGCCGCCCTGGCTGAGGGTTCCGCCGTTGACCGTCACGCGCAGCACCTTGCCGGGTGGAAAGTGGCTCGGCAGCGTCCAGGACCAGCGGTCGCTGCTCGGCGGCAGCGCCTCGAAGATCTGCTCCGCGCGAACATAGGCGGCGATGGTCCCCATCGTGTCGACCCGAGACGTCCCCGAGCGACTTTGCGTGCGCCATGCTGCCCGTGACGTCGGCGAGCTCGACGCCGGCGTACCAGTTGTTCGTGGTCGGCAAGATCGAGTGAAAAAGAAAGATGCCCCAGCGACCCTGGGTTTTTGCGCTGTCGATCGCAGCGTCGAAGTCCGTTTCGGTCTGGCCCTCGGCGACGGGAATGCACGGCAGATTGTACCAATCCGACACGCCGGTAGCCGACACCATCCCGTTCGGGACGCCGCGACCCACGAGGAAGCGCGTGGAAGCGTACGTGTCCCAGCCCGTGTCGCCGAACGGCGACGCGAACGAGTAGACGGCCGGCACGCCGAAGTGAGACGCGGCGTACTCGGTCGTGTTGTCGATCTCTTCCTCGGCGGTGCCGACCGGCGTGCAGTCGGAAAGCGTGGCGTGGCAGTGGGTCCAGGTGTGGTTGCCGATCTCGTGGCCCCGAGCGGCGGCGTCGGTGAAGGCCGCGTCGTAGCCCGACTGCCAGTTGTTCGTCGGGTTGACGAAGAACGTCATCGGGACGCCGGCTGCCTCGAGCTCGGCCAGGTGCTCGAGCTGCGAGGGCTGCGAGTCGTCGAAGGTGTAGGAGATGGCTGCCGCGAAGCCGGCCCACGGCAAAACCTTCAAATTGGGAGCCGCGACGCTCCCGCCCGGCGCTGCCACGCCGCTCGTGGGAGGGGCCGGCGGGGGCTCGAGAGGACCGACGGAGCCACCGCTGCCACCGCTGCCACCGGTCCCGCCCGTCTCCGACACGGGGTTCTTCGCGCCGGAGCCCCCACAACTCGCGAGCGTCGCGCCCGCACAGCCCAACACCCAGAAGAGCGCCGCGGCGCCGCGACCGACTTTTGACTCGAAAGACCTCTGCATCGTGGCGTGCGAACGTGCCACACGCGCGGCGCCAGTCTTTTCACCGTTGGCGCACGGCCTCTCATTTGCAGCACGGCGCGCCGACCCGTCGCGTGAGGCAGGCGGGCGCTTTGTCCGGCCGTGTCCGCTGGACGGTCAGGACTTCGTTTTCTTCTTCTTTTTCGAAGGTTTCGCCTTGCGAGAGCCGTTGAGAGAGACCGCTTGGCGGACGAGCGCCTTGAAGGCGGCCTCGTCGACTTTCTCTCCTTCGTGGATGTCGATCGCGCGGCGGACGTTCCCCTCGAGACTCGAGTTGAAGAGCTGGGCCGGATCCTTCAAGAACGCCCCCTTGGCGAACGTGAGCTTCACGACGCTCTTGTAGGACTCGCCGGTACAGATGATGCCGTCGTGCGACCAAATCGGAGTGCCCATCCACTTCCACTCCTCGACGACGTCCGGGTCGGCCTGCTTGATGAGCTTGCGCATTTTGGCGAGGGTCTTCCCACGCCAGTCCCCGAGCTCGGCGATTCTATTCGAGATGAGCACCGATGCCGCTTGGCCTTGACCCGCATCCGACTTCTTCATGTTCTCGTCCTCGACGTGGTTACCCTGCCCGAGAACGGGATTCGATGCACGAGGCTGCCAACACCGCCCCTCGGCAGGCGCGGACGGCCTCGAGCAAAGACACTTCGCAGTGTCTGCGTTCTGCCTCAGCCCGTCGCGCCGAACATCGCGCCCACGGCAGCGGTTGCGGCCATGGCCAAGGCTCCCCAGAGCAGGACGCGAACCGCTCCAATCCAGATCCGCGCTCCTCCGGCGCGTGCAGCCAATGCACCCATCGCTGCAAGAGCGAGAAGAGAGCCGCCGGCCACCGGGCCGATGAGGGCGGCAGATGGACTGACCAACGCGATGATCAGCGGCACCGCGGCCCCGACCGCGAAGGTCGATGCGGAAGCCAGCGCCGCCTGGACCGGACGAGCACTGTGTACTTCCGAGAGCCCGAGCTCGTCCCGAGCATGGGCCCCGAGCGCATCGTGGCCCATCAGCTGTTCGGCTACCGCGCGTGCCAACGACTCATCGAGCCCGCGACCAACATAGATGGCGGCAAGCTCCTCGCGTTCCCGCAAAGGCGCGGCAGCAAGCTCGCGTCGCTCGCGGTCGACGTCTGCCTTTTCCGTGTCGGCCTGCGAGCTGACCGACACGTATTCCCCGGCTGCCATGGACATGGCGCCAGCCACGAGTCCGGCAATGCCCGCGACCATCACGTCCGCCCGAGCCGCCCTCGCAGCCGCAACGCCAATGACGAGGCTTGCCGTTGAGACGATGCCGTCGTTGGCCCCGAGCACGGCCGCTCTCAGCCAACCAATTCGGGCTGCATAGTGACGCTCGATGTGTCTATTCATCGCCCGGTCCGATCGCATTCCGATGGACTCCATCACCATCGCGCGCTCGGGTCTACGCCGACGAGCAGCGTCGAGTGCGCCCCGCATGCGAAATCCGGCACTCATGGAGCCCGGATGATCACCTTCAGAGCCCTCTCCTTTGCGGCATCTCCGAACGTGTCATAGGCCTTCATCATCTCGTCCAACTCGAACTCGTGGGTGATGAGTTTCCGTGGAGCGAGCCTTCCCGAGAGCACGCTCTTGAGCAACAGCCGGGTCGTGATCGCGTCAACGAGCCGCGTCGTGATGGTGACGTTGCGATCCCAGAGCTTGTCGAGCTTGAGCTCGACGCCCTTGCCGTGAACTGCGATGTTGGCGATGTGTCCGCCCGCTGCCACGATGTCTTGACAGATTCCGAACGTCACTGGGAGACCCACCGCTTCGATGGCCACGTTGACGCCTTTCTGGCTCGTGAGCGACAGGACCCGGTCGACCGCCTTGCCGTCGCGGCTGCTCACGACCTGCGTGGCCCCGAGAGACCTTGCCACCTCGAGGCGGTTATCGTCGAGGTCGATCACGATGATTTCAGCCGGCGAACAGGCTGGCATCCGCTAGGGGAACGCGTACGCACGCTCCTCCAGTCCTTGCGATTCAGACCTCCGTAGACCACGAACGCGAGGCGCAGCTTCCCGCGGTCGATGTCATCGCGACGTAGCAGCTCGCGCGCATCGAAGATGTCGCGGCTCGCGTTCCGGGAGCAGAGCGCGGCGAGCTTGCCCGCGGCGAGCTCGTGTCGATCCACGACGACGATCTCCTCCGCAACGACGGGTCCCAGCGTTTGCGAGTCCAGCGTGATCACCGGCCACAGCGTTGGTGGCCGTCGTTGACGAGTCGGCCGCGCCACCTGCTTGGGTGGCAGCCTGGGCACTGCGCCGGCTGCTGGACGGAGGCCCTCACGCCGAGGCGCTGTTCCGCTTCGCGGCTCCGCGACTCTGAGCTTTACAGCTCCTGCTAACCCAGAGCCGTTTCGGCAGGCAGAAGCCGAACGGCAGACGCGATCAATTTCGCGCCCGTGCTCTGACCATCGCCGCGAACGACGACAACGCGAGCGACATCAACGACGTACGTGCTGTGAAGCAACGGGTCGCCGGTCGGCAAGCGCCGAGCTGTAAAACTCAGAGCCGCGCGCTGTTAAATCCGACTCGCAGAGCCGAGCCCGGCTCTCTGCCCCTCAGAGCCGCTCTTCGGCCGTCGCGAAGCCGCTCGCGCGCGACCTCGTGCTCTGGGCATCGCAGGCGACCGCGAGCGCGCCGATCGCCGACCACGCGCAAAGCCCCGCGAAACAACGGCAAGAAGCGAAGGGCCTCGCCGATCATCTCGACGAGGCCCTTTGTGAACCTGGCGCCCAAGGCGATTGGCCTTGGGCAAAATTGGCTCTGCATGGAGAGCTGGTTGCGAACCGCTCTTTGTGGCTCTCGGTGGGACGGGTTCTCTCCGCTCGCGCTGTCCCGAGACTGCAAATGCTTGCGAATCCAGACGGCTGGGCGGCACGAACCGGGACGCTCTCTCGGATTCGCATTGTCCCGCGATGGGGTCAGTGCAACGTCACCAGCAGCTGGCCTATGAAGCCAACCACATCCGCCTGAAGCTGCTCGTCCTTTCCACCGCTGACAAAGGCCGCGACCCGCATCGGCCCGACCGCGTCTGGCTCAGAGAAGTCGCGCTTCAGGATGGTCAGTGCGCGCCGGGCGTCGGCATCGTCGAGCAGCGGTTGCAGCTTCGAAGCGACGTCGGTCGGGCCCGTGCCGTAGTTCCGGACGACGTAGTGGAGGTCGTAGGCGTCCTTGTTCTCGCCGCGGCTGTCGAACGCGAGAGCCTTGAGCACCACGTACGCGCCGGCGTCGCACACCCAGATGTCCCGCGTCGCCTTCTCGCCGAAGAAGGTCGTTCCCTTGAGGGTCACCTGCTTGCGATCCCGGAACGCGCAGCGCAGCCCCGGGGCGATGATCGCCGCGAAGTCCGCCGTCCATCATGTCGCCGAGCTTCGTGGAGACGTAGAGGCACATCGCGCGAACGAGCTCGACCTGCTCGCTCTTGTACTCCGACGCGTGCTTGGGTTTCTCAGCCATCATGCCTCCAGCTCAGCAGCTCGCTTCGCAGACGCTCGGCCGCTTCTGTCGCGCGCTCGGGGTGCGCCTTGAGATCGACGTAGGCCTGCACTGGGTGGACGCAGCGCAGGCCGCCCTGTGTCTCGGCTCCGTGGAACACGCCGGCATCGCTCGGAAGCACGAGCCAGAGGTTCGCACCGCGGGCGTCCTCGCGGAAGCCGAGCTTCTCACGCAGCTCCTTCGAGGGGGACTCGGCGAGGAAGAACGTCGCGATGCGAAACGCAGCGAAGTGCGTCATCTGCCAAGCCGCTGCGAGGCCGGTGGCTGCGTGCTCGACCGAGCCCTCCGCGAGCGTGTCGCCGACGAAGCGGGCGAGCGCGTCACCCGAGCGCGCGGCGACGTGCCCCTGGAGGAGCACATGCTTGTCGAAGCGGTACTCGTCGCGCCACGCATCGAGAAGGAGCGCCGGGTCCTTCACGCGGAGCGCGCCGCTTGCTTCGCGTACGACGTAGCTCTCATCCTCAAGACGAGAAGCGATGCGGCTGACGAAGCCGTCGGTCATGTCGGTCGCGCGCGCGATCTCCCGCTGCGTGAGGGGGCGACCTTCGTTCTCGAGCAGCCAGCGCACGACGCGTGCGCTCTTGGGCGCAAAGATGCTCGCTGGGCGGCCCGGCCCACGGAAGCGATTGGGCCGCCCGTCGACGATGATCCGGATGCCGGGCGCGACGATGTGCGCGTTCCCGCTGAGGTCGAACCACGGGATGCTCGCGGCCTCGCAGACCCTGCGCCCCGCGTCGCTCATGAAGGGCACCACCAGGAGCGGCACTGCCTTTCGACCCTGGCGGCGGGCAGCAGCGGCCACCTGCGAGGCGTGGGCCGCCAGCGCACCAGGCGACGCGGCACCGAGCACCTCGACCACGAAGGAGTGCCCAGCCGCGCTCACGAGCAGGTCAGCCTCGCTCCCAGCCTCGACGTTCACGTCCTCCTGGGGTACGTCCAGGAGGCTCGCCAGCGCCGCGGGAACTTCCGCAACGAGCTGCTTTTCCTTAGGTCGAACGGCCATGCTTCACTAAATAGCATGAGTTCACCCGAAGGTGAAGCAAGCCTATTTCAGTAAACCTTGCTGCCCGGCCAACGCGGCGACTTCACTAAAAAACCTAGGTCTACCGCTCACGTGAACCAGGCGGTTTTAGTGAAGTCGAGCTGGCTCGTGCCACGGTGGTCGAGCAAACGCTGGCGCGCAACTGGGGAAGTTCTGGGGGCCGCGCATCCCCGTTGACGAGGCTTGCAGGGCGATCCGCGAGTGGGTTCGAGGGAGGCGCACGGCACGTGAGCTTCGTCCACGATGACCCTGACTTCGTGCAGGTGCTGCGGCTCGTCGCAGGCGAAACGCGCATCGACCCTTCGTTTGGTTGAGAAGGACTACTGGGTCACGCACTGCATGTGGGCCCTGCACCAGACGGGGCTCGAACTCTGGTTCAAGGGTGGCACCAGCCTCTCGAAGGGCTACGGCGTCATCCAGCGCTTCTCCGAAGATCTCGACTTGATGGTCCAGCACGGGACCGTCACGGGCCTGCCCGCCGTCGCCAACTGGACCAGCGTGAACAAGGGGCCGATCGCGGCGAGGCGCGCCTTCTACGAGGCGCTCCCTGGCGCGTTCTCCATCCCCTCCGTGAAGGTGGAGATCGACGAGAAGGCGCAGGACAAGTACGCGCGCGGGATCAACCTTGTGGGCCGATACCCGGGCGTGCTGCTCGACCAGCTCTCAGAGGCGATGAGCCCCTACGTGTTCTTCGAGATCGGCCGCGCGCGCGTGGTGCCCTTCGTCGAGAAGCCCCTCAGCTCGTTCGTCCACGATTGGCTGGAGCGGCGCGACCAACTCGGCGGATACACCGACAACCGACCGCGCGCCGTGCGGTGCGTGCACCCATTGGTGACGCTCCTCGAGAAGCTCGACGCGCTCTCGCGCGGGAAGGCTGTTGCCTGTTTACGAAACACTCAACACGAATCTAACCGCTGCAGAGCTAGCCAGTTTCGTCGCGGAACTACCAGTCTTGTTCTTCGTCCACGCACCGCGCGAAAATCGGGCCGTGCTTTCCGCGCTGACCGCCGCGCTCCGAACCGCTACCGGCCACTTGCGCGACGCGGTGCTAGATGCGCTGCGCCCCACCTCCGCCGCGGCCGGTCTCGCGCGCGATGCGTTCCGTACTCGCGCCCAGCTGCTCGCCGAGAATGCTCTTCTCCGACAGCAGCTCATCGTCGCCCGGCGAACCGCGCGCCGTCCGCAGCTCACAACAACTGACCGCGCCCTGATGGTGCTCGTGAGCTCGCTCTGTCGAACCTGGCGGGACGCGACCCTCATCGTGAGCCCGACCACCGTCCTGCGCTGGCATCGCGAAGGCTTCAGACTTCTGTGGAAGTGGAAGTCGAAACGTCGGCGAGCCGCGCCGCCACGCGTCGCCGGATCCACGATTGAGCTGATCCAGCGCATGGCGAGAGCGAATCGGCTCTGGGGCGCCGAGCGTATCCGGGGTGAGCTCTTGAAGCTCGGCATTCACGTCTCCAAGCGCACGATTCAGCGCCACCTTCGAGCACCGCGCCCACCGGGCGACGGACAGTCCTGGCGCACCTTCCTCCAGAACCACACGGTCTGGGCTTGCGACTTCTTGCAGCTCCACGACGTATGGTTCCTGCCCATCTTCGCGTTCTTCATCGTTGATGTGAACACGAAGCGCGTCGTTCACGTGGGAGTCACTCGCTCCCCCACGAGGACCTGGGTCGCCCAACAACTGCGCAACGCCACTCCATTCGGTCAGGGGCCGGAGTTCATCATTCGCGATCGAGACAGCAAATTCGGCGCCGACTTCGATCGCGCAGCTCGCGGCGCCGGCACTCGCGTCCTCAAGTGCCCTGTACGCTCGCCGCTGGTCAACGCCACCTGCGAGCGGTTCCTCGGTTCGGTGCGACGCGAGTGTCTCGACCACATCATCATCCTCGGAACTCGTCACCTCGAGGCCACCCTGGGTGAGTATGTCGCCTACTTCAACGCGAGCCGACCGCATCAGGGCCTGAAGCAACGGGTCCCTGTGGGTTCGGCGACGGTCGAAGAACGGGCGACGGGCACGGTCAGCGCAATTCCGGTCCTTGGTGGACTGCATCACCACTACCGGCGGGCGGCGTAGTGCTCCGCGACGCCGTGCGACGCGGCCCCCGCGCGTGCGGATCGGCGAAGTAGCCAACACAGGCCCACCTTTTGGTGGACCGCCGTAAATGGCTCCAGAGCCTGGACTCGAACCAGGGACCCGGCGGTTAACAGCCGCCAAGTCATCGCACGAGACGGCTTTATTTACGCCGCTTCGCGCGTCGTTGCACTCTACCCGGGGGCAGTCCGGGGGCAACGTCGCGTGACTTTTCGCCGCCTGCCCTAGCCGCAACGGCGCTGACCGCCTCGTGTAGTTCCGACCGTCCAATGTGCGCGTAGCGCGCCGTCATGGCCGGCGTCGAGTGACCCAAGAGGGCCTGGACCACGTCGAGCCCATGCCCCGCACGACGGACGCGGGTCGCGAAGTCATGCCGCAAGTCGTGAAAGCGGAAGTCCTTCACGGCGGCATCGGCGACGCACTTGCGGAACAGACCCGAGACGCCGCTCGACGTGTAAGGCTTCCCGAAGCGCGAAACGAACACGTGCGCCGGGGGATCGACCTCGCGCCGCTTGGCTTGCGCGTCGCCGTCCGCGATGGCTTCCGCGATCACGACCGCGAGCGCGTCGGACATGGGTACGTCGTGACGCTTCCCCGATTTCGTCTTAGGGATCGAAATGCTGCGCGCCGCGGTGTCCACGTCCGCCCGTCGCATGCCGATCACGTTGGCGAGCCGTTGCCCTGACAGCGCCGCCGCGAGCACGACGCGCTTGAACCGGGCGGGCAACGCACCATAGAGCCTCGCTCGCTCGCCGTCCGAAAGCCAGCGAACGCGGCCGGGCGGTTCCTTGAACATGCGCACCTTGGGGCGCGCCTCGAGCCAGCGCCATTCCACGGCGCAATTCAGGAAATGCCGCAAAGTCTGCAGCTCGCGATTGACCGTGCTCGGCGACTTGCCGGTAGCGCGGGCACGCTTGAAACGCTCGATCGCGAGCTCGTTCACTTCGGCCAAGGCCACGTCGCCGAACGCGGCGAGGAGCACCTTGCAGTGGCGCTCACGTTGCTTCGGGTTCGCGGGCGCCGTGAGCCGCCGATACTCGTCGAACGCGGACCGAAGCCCCGTGGGTGCGTCCTCGCCGCGTTCGTGCAGCTTGCCGGCGAGCGCCATCGTAAGCACGTCCGTCGCCCGTGCACGCGCCGCGAGCGCGGGCGTACCCTCGGGGAGCCGTTCCTTGTGGCGACGCTCGACGCCCGCGGGGTCCGTGTAACGAAGATCGATCCGGTACCGGCCGTCCGCGTCGCGGTAGAGACCACGAATGCCAGAGCGGGAAGGGCGGGGCATGGCCGCGAGAGTACCTCGACTTGCCACCGGTGGGATCTCGGTTCACGCTTGGGGTGTGCTCGGGATGATCCGAGCGAAAAACCAAACAAGACTGCCCGTCCCATTGATGCCGAATGGGCGGGCGCGCAGTGCGATAGAGCTCCCCCGAGGCTGGTGGGGGAGCCGGCTCCTCCGGAATCTCAAAACGCCGGGCCAAGGGAGCAGCGGTCAACGTCGAATGCGCGCCACGGGAAAACGACACCCGGCTTTGCCGGGAAGCGAGTTTTCTCATGAGCGTGCCCGTTGGCTATGAAACCCTAGACCAGATCACCCAGCGTTACCCCGTCTGTCTCGAGACGCTTCGATATTGGATCAAGCTCGGCAAGCTCCCGGCGTTCAAACCCGGGCGTCGCGTGCTCGTGCGCCGCGCCGATATCGACGCGATCATTGAAGCCGCGCCGATCGGCGCCGTGCGTGCGACGCGAGCGCGAGCGCGCCGCAAGGCCGCGGCACGGGTGACGCCGTGAGAGCGCGTCCGTTCCCCGAAAAACCTACGCGCAAGTGAACCCCAAATAGCGAACGGCGCCGTGGAGGCGGCGCCGCTCAGACCGATCGCGTGAAAACAGAAACGAAACAGACCATGAAATCATCCCATAAATCCGCCCGTAAGCAAGCCCCCGCAATCAAGCCCGCGTCTGGGGCGGCCGTGCCGGAGAGCGAGACGCGCAACGGGGCGCCGTCGTCCATCGCCGCGAAGTATGCCGACATAGGCCTCGCGCCGATCTGCATCCACAAGGGCGGCAAGATACCGATCGCCAAGGGCTGGCAAACCGCGCCCGTGGACGCGGCCGCGGTAGACGCGTGGATCGATCGCGGCGGCAACGTCGGTTTGCGCATGGGCGCGCAGCCGGATGGGCGCTTGCTTGTAGCGCTCGACGAGGACGAGCCCGGCGCGCTCGCGCGCGCGGAAGCGCAGTTAGGCGCCTTGCCGGCGACGCTCACGGCGCGTACGGGCGGCGGCGGGCAGCACCGGATCTACGAGTGGCCGGCCGTGCGAGCGCTCCCCAAGAACAACGTCCGCAAGATCGCGGGCATCGACTTGCGATCGCAGGGCGGGCAAATCGTCGTGGCTCCGTCACGCTCCGCGAAGGGTGAATACGCGTGGACTATCGTCCAGGAGATCACGGCACTACCGGCCGGGTGGTGCGATGCACTCGACCGCGACGCAAGCAAGGCGAGCTCGAGCACGCCACGCGACCCGGACGCGCCCGCAAATGACGCGCGCCTCGCGCGCGCGCACGCGCTCGCGTGCGTGCTGCCCGTCAGTGTCTCTCACCACGGCGGCGACGACGCCATGAACCGCGCGGCGATACGCCTCGCCGCGGAGCTCGATTGCGACGTGGACGCGACCGATCGCGTGCTCGCCGACGTGTGGGATCCACTATGCGCGCCGCCTTGGGTGACGGAAGCCGGCGGGCGCGAAAAGCTGCGCCGCGCCGCGGAACGTGCGTGCGCGCACGTGGCCACGGAACGTGACGCGCTACGCGGCGTCTCGAGCGCGCTCGCGCGGCACGGCGCCGCGGCACGCGAACGCGCCGCGCACGATGACGACGGCGCCTCGAGTGCGCACGCGCCACCCGAGCAGGGAACGCCCGCGGGCTTACTGCGCCACGGGCGCATGGCGGACCGCTCCAAGCTGCCTGACCCGCTCGAGTACGTGATCGAGGGGCTCGACCTCGCTCCGGGCAAGGTGAGCGCGATTCAGGCGTTCGCGAACGTGGCAAAGACGCCGTTCGCGCTGCTCATGTCGATCTGCGTTGCGGCCGGCAAGCCGTTCCTCGGGTTCGACGTGAAGCAACGCAACGCGCTGTTTCTGGCGTTCGAGGGCGGCACCCTAACCGAGGAGCGCGAAGCGCGACTGTGCGCAGGCCTCGGGCTCGACCGTGCCGCGGTGCCGCTGCACTTCATGCACGTCGATTCGTCGGTCGCCACGAACGGATTTCTAGACGACCTCGCGGCGTACATCGAAGAACAACGGATCGGCTTCGTTGCGATCGACACGTACGGCTCCTCGTTGCCCGGCGACATCGAGCATAACTCCAACAAGTTCGCGCACTGGCTAAAGGAACTCGGCAAGGTGAGCGACGTGACCGGCGCGCTGATCGTCGCGCTCTTACACGAAAACAAGAGTACGAGCGCGACCGGGCTCCACAAGATGAGCGGCCACAACTCGGCGCCCGCGGCCGTGCAAGCGGCCATCAGTCTCGAGCGCACGAGCGACGATCGTACCGTGATCGACGTGTCGTGCTCGCGAGAGGTGCGCAAGGCGTTCGCGCCGTTCCGCGTCCAGTTCACGGATGCGCCATGCGAGGGTGCTCCGACCGGGAAGGCGCTACGCGTCGCGCGCACGGCAAAGCCTAGCGAGGCCGTGGGCAAGCGACCGCAAGACGAGCGCCGCACCCAAGAGGCGCAGGCCAAGACGATCGCGGCCGGCCATCGTATTTGGGACGTGCTCCGCGACAACCAGAACCATGCCACGCGCGATCTCGTATCGGCCGGCGGCGAGGGCACTCGGCCAGCCGAGCGCGCCGTGGCGCGCCTCGTGGACGCCAAATTCGCCGTGCGCACAATGGGTGCGATAGCCCTGACCGAGACCGGCGCCGCGGCGCCCGACACGGACGTGCGCGACGCTATCGCCGGCACCAAGACGATCGGTCGGTTCGCGCGGCCGGTGCGGGTAGCGTGAGCGGATTTCCTTGCTGTCCGGCCGGTGGTTCAAAAGCAGAAAGAAACGCCGTGTTTTGCAGCAAGGAATCGCTTGCTGCTTTCTTGCTGTGTCTTGCTGTTTTAGCGGGCTTTCTTTCTGCTTTCTTGCTGCTAGACCCAGGCTCTCTGCAGCAAGCAGGCACACACCTAAGGGTGTGCCTTGCTGCGGGCCTTGCCGCCGCGCGGGAGTGGAGAACGATCGATTCCACCCGCGGGCCGCGCTTGTGGGTGCCGCCGCCCGCCGCTGCTCGTGTGGGCCTGGTCCTGGCCGCCGCCCGAGCCCGCGCCGCGCCACGCCCGCCCGCCCCGCGCCACGCCCGCCCGCCCCGCGCCACGCCACGCCCGCGCCCGCGCCACGCCCGCCCGCCCGCCCGCCCCGCCCCGCCCCGCGCCACGCCCGCCGCCGTGCCCCTGGCCGCCACGCGCGTACCCGCGCCCGGCAACGAGCCCGCCCGACCACGCGAGCTCGCCCGCGCCGCGCCGTGCCGTGCCGCTCTCTTGAATGTATCAACGCGCAAGGTTTGCGCCTCGCCCGCGAGCGCGCCTCAAGTCGCCCACGTTGGCGCTCGCGCCCAAGTCGCGTATAGCGGCCCTGGGTTCCGTTGAGGGGGTATATAGTCCACCCTCACTTGCAAGACCTGACGCCTCTGCGTTCGTTTTTGCAAATTCTGCGCGCGTTTCCGTGCGAAACCCCCGCGGATCGCCACGATCGCGGCGCAAATCGCGTCGGCCGTGCTCGCGGAGCTTTCACTACGTTTTGAACGTTCAGAAACTACGTGATACCATGTAGGGTGGCCCGCCCTACCGTACTGACCGACGATGTAATCGCGGCGCTCGCGCGGCATGTGGGCGGCGGCCGGAGCTTGGCCGAGGTCCGGCGGCGCCTGGCGGCGGAAGGCGTGCACGTGTCGGCGGCCACGCTCAGCCGTCATTTGGGGAAGCGGCGCACGCCCAAGCCCCCCGCCGCCGCTGCCCGGCCTTCCGCGCCCGTGGCCGAGCTCGAACACGCCGCGGCCGCGGCGATCGAGGACGGCGGCCTGGAAGGCATGCGCCGAAACCAGCGCGGCGTCCAAGCGGCGATTGACGAGCTGCTCCCGTTCGCTGGCAGTGAGGCGCGCGCGGCCGCTTCCGTGTCGCGCCTCATCGCGACGAACACCGCCTTGCTACAAGCGATCGACTCGCTCACGCCGCGCCCCGAGGCCGCGGCGAAACGTGAACTAGAATGGGGCACGAAAGCGCACGCGGAGCTTCTCGACCGCGTTCGCGCGCAAGCTCACGCCGACGAGAACTTGCGCGGGCGCTTGGCAGCGCTCACCGAAAAGCACGAGCGCGCTACGGCGATGAATGAGCGATTTCTGACTGAGCGTTACGAGAGGCTGAACCCAAAGTGAAAACAGATACCCGCGCCGAGCTCGAGCAGTGCGTTACGGAAAGCGCGGCCTCGCGCCTCGACTCCGAACGCGCTCGCAACGCGCTGTTAGAGAGTGCGATCGATCGCGTCGCGGCCCTCGCCGCGCACGTCCCCGGGCCAAGTCTCAACGCGATCGCGGTCGCCGTGCTGATGGATCTCGTGCGCGTTCAGCGCTTCGACGTCGCCTTGGCGCGTGGCCGCGACCTGGAAGTGTTCAGCATGAAGGTGCTCGCCGCGACCGCGCCCACGGGTGCGCCGTGACACCCGTCGAACGGAACATGCTCGCGGCGATCGCGTCGGGCGCGACCGCGGCTGAAGTCGCGGTGGAGTTTGGGATCGAGGTCGAGGAAGTGCGTGCACTACTCGGCGAGGAACCTGAGGCGAAGCCCGCGCCGAAAGCGCGCCGCTCCCGCGCCGCGCGCGCCGTGTCCGCAGTGGCGGTGCCCGCGCTTGAGTCTTTCTATCATCGAAACTTGGGTGCGCAGTACGGCAGCGCAGCCCCGAGCGGCGGCCTACACACCCGCAATCACGGCCATGGTTACGCGTCGATCGTCGGCGGCATCGGTTCGCGCCGGATCTAGTCGCTCCTTGGCGCGCGCGTGCCCGAGGCACCGGGTGGCGGCCCACGGCGCCGCGTGTTGCGTTTAGCGCAACACAGCGCGGCCACGTTGCGCCAAACGCAACACGCGCTAGACTGGCTGTATACCAGCCATGTCCCGCACCTCTCCCATTGTGATCTCCGCCCGGCTCAAGCCGAGTGCGGCAAAATCGCTTCACACCTTCGCCGCCTCGCGCGGCGTTACTACCTCTGACGCTTTGCGATTTGCCGCGAGCCTACTGAATGGTCCGCGGCCCGATCTGCTCATGCTCGCGTCAGCGCTCTCGGACGGATCGCCGCCGGAAAAGATCCTTTCGGCCGTAGCTGAAGCGCTCGGACTCCCCGCCGACACCGCCAGCGAAGATTTGCTCGCCGCGGTCCAGGATTTGATTGAGACGGCACAAGGCAACGCGCCTCCGGCCACGGGCTCAGTCGCTGACCCGGCTCCCGATCCGCTCGTTGCGGCGGCACGACAAGGCCCTCGAGCATGGGCCACGGCGAGAGCAAAACAACGCGCGGCGCGTCGCGCCCGCTAGTCAGGAATAGGAACCCCAACATGAACACCGACAAGTCCGAAGTATCAGCCGCGTTCGCGCGGGAAGATCGAAGTGCCGCCGAAGTGATTGCTCGGTTGCGCGATGACCTCACGCAGGCGAAAGCGCTTTCGCCGTCGCTTGTCGCGCCCCTCGAGAGGGAGATCTTGATGCGCGTTGCCGTGTTGAAGAATGCCCGCGCGGCGGCGCAAGAGCACGAGCGTGAGGGTGTGGAGCTTGCTCGGGCAACTGCCCGCCGTCAGGCTGCGCTAACGCAACTGAACACCTCGACTGAGGTAGCATCTGACGCGGCGCGTGAAATCGTGATCGAAGCGGAGACCGCCAAGTATCTCGAGGGTGCTTACCGCCGCAGGGTGGACACTGCGGCATCTCTAGCCGCGGGTGCCTTTGGACGGGTGGGCAAGGATATTGCGCCCCGCGTCGCTGCCGTGCGCTACGCGGAGAGCCTTGCGGGTGCGGTCGTCGACTGTGAGGAGGGCCGGGTGGCGTTGCCCACGCGTGCCGACGTGATTGCTTGGCTGCCGCTAGTGCTGCCCGTCGAAGGTCGCGCGTTTTTTGAGCAGGCTCACGCTCGCCGCATCGACCATCCGAGCTACCCCGTTCCGCCAGAAATTACGGAATATGACGCGGCCGTCAAGCGTGTGTTCTCGCAAATTGAACGAGCTCGCACGGAAGCCGCGAAGCAAGCGGCCGATCTGGGTGCCCTAGATTTTGGCGCTGCGGGGGCGGCCGAATGACCGCGGCGCGCGCCATGGCCCGCGCCAATCTCGACGGCGCAAACACGGCGCGGCTGGTCACGGCCGGGACCTTGGCCGCGACGCTCGCGGCCGAGCCGTTCGACGCGTTCGAGGATGCGATTGAGCGCGCCCGGGCCGACCTTTTGGAGCTGGCCGTTCTACGTGCCGAGCTTGCCCGCGTTCGCGCCCGCGAGCGGCGATGACCTTCGGGGCGGTCGGCTTCGTTCATGGGCCAGCCGCCTCGTCTAACTCCCATGGGTGACACGATGCAACTAGACGACCCGAGGACCCCCTACGAGCAAGTTCGCGAGATACCCGTCGAACAAGTGCGCGAGAGGCTC
This sequence comes from uncultured delta proteobacterium, assembly GCA_963841435.1. Classification (GTDB taxonomy): domain Bacteria; phylum Myxococcota_A; class Polyangia; order Polyangiales; family Polyangiaceae; genus PMG-095. The sequence goes on along the minus strand of CAWJCS010000006.1, from coordinate 1,095,578 downwards.
AACGAACGAAAAGCGCGTAAAGACCGCGCCCGCGAGGAGCGCGCTCGTCAACGACTGCATCGATCGCGAGGGGCACGCTAAAATGGCCCTCACACTCAGTCAATTACGGGCGCGCCACGATGCACTGAGTCCAGGCGCGTGTCATGGCGAACGCGCTTCGCTCCGATGCCGGGCTCGCGTACTTGCAAAGAAGCTCGGCGTACCCCAACCAGTTTGGGCCGCACGGCTGCAAAAGCCCGCGCGCTTGGCCGCCCAGCGCGGCGAACGGCCAACGGCTTCGCGCGGGCGCGAGCGATCGCGAGCCAACGCGCGGCGCGGCGCGATGCCCGTGTCCGTGGACGCGCTCGATGCCCTCCGTTCGTGGCGCGAACGAACGCCTGGAGCCGTCGTGCACGTGTCGCGGCGCGGCATCGCGCTCCACGAAATCGGCCGCGTTCAGAAGTTCCGCGACCTAGCATCGGCCGTGGCCGCGGTTCGATCATGATCGCGATCGTCGCCTACGTAAACTCCGAGGGCTTTGCCGCGCTCGACGGCAAGCCGATCACGGACGCCCAGCGCGGCGCTTGGGTGGCCGATTTACGCGCTCGCGGGCGGAACGCGGAAGCGGCCAGTCTCGGCGGCCATCCCGCTAGGCTTTTTCGGGTCACGCCGTGGGCGTGGCACGTCGCAGTCGACATTTCGCGCTCGACATACGCCTAAGGAAGGCCGCCGCACCCGCGGCCGTAGCACCACGCGGGGGCAATCCCGCCCCTAGCAAGGTGGCGCCCGCGCTGTTACAAGCAGCCGGGCGCCTGGCCACGACTGGCTCCGGGCCTGGCGCATGGCGAACCCGGGCGCCGTGGTCCAGGTATCGGGCGCGGGCGTCACGCTGCACGAGCTCGGCGGGGTGCGGCGCTTCGCGAGCGTGGACGCGGCCTTGGCTGCGGTGGCGTAGGGTGTTGATTCTGCTGGCGTCGGCGTTTTTTGTGTTGCGCGGGGCCCCGCGCGAACTAACTTGACCTCTGTCATCCCGACCCTACGGGGCGCGGGATGTTGACCCCCCCAGCGTCCGGTGCTCCCGCACGCTGGGGTTTTTTCTTCTTAGGGTGTCATGCCAGACCGGGCGGTCGTCTTCATTGACGGAAACAACTGGTATCACTCCCTCCGGGCCTGCGGCGTTGACCTAGGCCGACTCAGCTACGCGAGCATTGCGCGGAAGCTCTTGGGGCCGCGCACGCTGGTCGGGCTTCGCTACTACATCGGCCGCGTGCCGCAAGACTACAGCGCGCAGCTCTACGCCGACCAACGCCGTTTCATCACGCAAATCGAAGCAGAAGACTCGCGGTTCTCGGCGCACTTTGGCCGGCTCGAGGGGCGCCCCGCCAAGGACGGCGCAGCGAAAGAGCTACTTCAGTACTTGGGCGGTCTTCGCGAGAGGATCGATCCGAAGATCCGTGGCGAATTGTACGAAATCGCTCGGCGGCACGATTCCGTCCGAGTGATGGTTGAGAAAGCGGTGGACGTGATGCTCGCGGTCAACATGGTCGCGATGGCCCAGCGGGATGAGTACGACACCGCGTACGTGCTTTCCGCGGACGGCGACTACACGCACGCGGTCAAGGTCGCCCGAGAAATGGGAAAGAGGGTTTTCGCTGCAACGGCTGGCCCAGCCGCCCAGCTCGGGGCTGCCTGCAATAGCCTGATTTCGCTATCGGCCGCGTGGTTCGGCGACTGCTACCGCCCGGACCCGCCGGCACCGTCGCAGCGCCCGCGACGGCGCTGAAAAGCGGGACGGGGGAAGATCGGGGCAGCCCGCGGCCGTACCACCACGCGGGGTAATCCCACCCCCCTAGCAATAGGTGCCCGGCGCGACGTGTCACCGTCCGCCGGGCTGGCCACGACTGGAAGGACCAGCCATGACGCACGAACCATATCCGATTCAAGATACCCTCGCGAGCGCGTGCGGGGCGAGCGCATGCCTCGCACAAATCGCCACCCAGCTCACGGACGCGGCGAGCGCCGAGCCGTCCACGCCCGAGCTCCTAAAGCACGTCGCCGCGACGATTCACGCCCAAGCGCAACGGGCGTCACTCGCGATCATGTCCTTGGCCGCGCACGCCGGGCGGCTCGAGGCGTTCGCGGTCGCGAAGGCGATTGCGGTCGCGGCGGCGCGCGCGGAGCACGCCGCCGCACGCGAGGCAATCGAAGCCGAGGCCGCAACGGACGCGCGGAACTACGTGAACGAGGGCGAGATCGCGGACGCGGCCACGTACGCGGGCGAGGCGTTCGCGGCGTGGACGGCCGACGAGGGCGGGCCCGAGGCGGTCGCGCCCTTGGGGCTCGACGAGGCGCGGGCGATCTACGTGGCCGCGTTCATGCGCGCAGTCGGCGGTGCGTCGTGAGCCGCATCGAACAAGTCGCGGCCGTGCTTCGCGAGCGCCGCGACCGCGAGGGCGAAGCGGTCACCCGAGACGACGCCCGCAACGTGCTCGTGATCGTCTACCGCGTGCCGGAGCCGCTGGCGTCGAAGGAAGCGGCCGACGTGATGCGCCTCGTCGGCTAGGGCTCGCGTCGCGCACTCGGACGCCCTCGGGCCCCTCGCGGCTCGGGGGCGTTCGTGCGTTTGGTGGCTACGTACGGGCCTGGCGTCCGTGCGAAAGCTCGCCCGAGTCGCGGCGCGAACGACGCGGATGGTGCGCGCGATAGTCGAGCAGGAAGCCAACGAAGGTGAGCAGCGTGAATACGCCGGTCAGCAACACCAAGGGTTGGTACTCGCCTAGCATCAATGGCTCCTCGCTTCGAGTATGCCGCCCAGCACGATGCACGACAACCCGATACCTACGATCCAGAAATCCCAGGGGTGTGGGTGCGGGTGGTCGCTCATTCGATTGTCGAGGAGCCCGAACACAAGCACCAGGATACCGCCCTCGCGGAGTGTCTCCCCCGCGATCTTGGCGAGACGCCGGGCCGTGCCTTGCTCCACCGGAGAAACGTACCGCGCCCGCGGGCTCGGACGCCAGCGCCCCGGGGGCAGTGCGGGGGCAACGTCACACCCGTCGTCCACCACTTGCCGGGATTTATCACCACCTTCGCCGATCGACGTTGCAGCCTCTTTCGGCTGCGAATCGGCTTGTTTTTCTGGGCTCCAGAGCCTGGACTCGAACCAGGGACCCGGCGGTTAACAGCCGCCTGCTCTACCGACTGAGCTACTCTGGAAAACGGGCGCGAAGCCTACCTTTGAGGGGCTCAAGGTCAAGAGCCGATCGGCCTCCGGCTCCCCGGCCCGCACGGCGGCGGCACGAGAGCGCGCCGCCGCGAGGCAACGGAGGCCACCGCTCGGCCTCAGAACGTGACGCTCGGGAACCCCGGGCCGGGCCGGGCGAAGAGAAAGCCCTGAAAGAGGTCGCAGCCCACCGAGATCAAGGTATCGCGCTCGGCTTCGGTCTCGACGCCTTCGGCGATCACCGTGATGCCGAGCGGCCCGCCGAGCGTTTGCAGCGACGCGACGAGGCGTTGCTTGATGGGCTCCTTGTCGACCCCGCGCACGAGCGACATGTCGAGCTTCACCACCTCGGGCTGCAGGCTCGCGAGGCTCGAGAGCGCTGCGTAGCCGGCTCCGAGATCGTCCACGGCGATGCGATAGCCGAGGGAGCGGAGCTGCGTCACACGGTCCTTGATGTCCTTGACCTTGTCGAGCGAGGCCCGCTCGGTGATCTCGAACACGATGCGGTGAGCATGGGGCGCGAGCGGCGAGGAGCTCGAGTAGAGCTCGTTGTCGGCGAGGTCGCTCGCGTGGAGGTTCACGAAGATCGCTGCGTCCGTCGGCGCGCTCGAGATCGACGACGCGACCTTGCTCCGGATCACGCGCCCGAGCTCCTGAACGCGGTGTAGCTGCTCGGCGGCGTTGAACAGGTGATCGGGACGCCCGAGCGACGGCTCCTCGGTGCGCGCGAGCGCTTCGAACGCGTGAGTGGTCCTGCTGCTCCAGCAGACGATTGGCTGGAATGCCATCCAGAGCTTCTCGAGAGCCGTATCGAAGCGGCCCGAGAGCTCGGCGCGCACGCGGGAGCTCGGCGGCGACATGCCGGGCCGGGTGTCGGCGAACGCGGTACGCACGCCCTGCCTGAATTCGATCGCCTGCGCGACGGCCTGCACGAGCACGTCGGGATCCACGGGCTTGAGAAGGTAGCGATAGGCGCCGCGTTCCAGGGCTTGAACGGCAGTCTCCACGGTGGGCAAGCCCGTCATGAGGAGCACGGGAAGATCCGGGTCGAGATGGTGCGCCGCCCGCATCACCTCGAGGCCGTCGGCGCCGGGCATGGAGATGTCCGTCACGATGACGTCGACCTCGTCGGCGGCCATGCCGGCAATCTGCTCGCAGGCGGCGCGACCGTCGGCGATGCGCGTCACCTCGTGGCCCGCGCGCTCGAGCGTGCGGGTGAGGGCTCGCAAGAGGTTGTCGTCGTCGTCGGCGATGAGGACGCGGCCCCGAATGGCGAGCGACGGCTCCCGGACGCCCGGCATCCCCGGGAAGGTGGGAGGGCTCGTCTGGAGGAACGGGGGGAAGCTCGCGGCAGCCATGGGGGGGGGCGTGGTCGAACCGAGGACCGACCTTTCCATCCATGAACGGGCGGTAGCCCCGCTGACTTAAGGAACCACCGGCGCGAGCAAACCCACACGCGCGGCTGCTGTAGGTCTAGGTCGGCTCGGTGACCGGCTCGCCCTTGATGCGCAGGTACACCGCCGCCAACCCCACGTAACCCATCGGCATGCTGACGAGCAGCGCACCGATGCCGCACGCGAGGACGCCGGCGAAGAAAACGCCCAAGCCGATCAGGGCGAACACGAAGATGTTCATGCGATGGCCCTTGGTCATCTCCCAGCTCTGCTTGGCAGCCTCGATGCCCGCGAGATTCCGATCCACGAGCGCGAGAGCGTAAAGGCACGTACCGAGGCCGACGATGATGCCGGGCACGAGGCAGAGCAGCGCGCCCAGAAACACGCAGACGAACACGGCGAGCTCGGCAACGAACATTTGGCCGAAATACCTGCCGCCCGAGAACGGATCGCCAAACGAGGTCGGCTGGCCGCGAGCGGCCTTCAGCGCCGTCGTGGCGAGACCGCCCATCATGAATGCGCTCACGAGCAAGCTCACGATACCGCCGACGCTGCTCGCGACGATGCTGAGGATCGACTGCACCGACTGCTCGATCACTCCTTGCTGACCCAGCACGCCGATAACGATGCCGCCTCCCGTGCCGACGATCTGGCTGAGCAACCCCTGGGCGAAAACCGCCACTGCGATAGGCAGCGCCACGGTCGTGAAGCGCTTGCTCACGACGCGCCAAGCAAACGCCCACGGCTCGACCGGTGACCAGCCGGCGCCGGGCGGGGGTGCGCCAACGGTGCCTGGGATCATGGGTCCGCCAGCAGGGGGCTGAAAGCCGCCGCCGTAGCCCGGTGGGTAGCCGCCGCCGGGTGGGTAGCCACCGCCGGGTGGATAGCCACCGCCGGGTGGGTAACCGCCGCCGGGCGGGTAACCACCGCCGGGCGGGTAACCGCCGCCGGGTGGGTAACCGCCGCCGGGTGGGTAACCGCCGCCGGGTGGGTAACCGCCGCCAGGAGGTTGTCCGCCACCCGGAGGCTGTCCGCCACCCGGAGGCTGTCCGCCACCCGGGGGATAGCCTCCGCCCGGAGGATAGCCGCCGCCCGGAGGCTGTCCGCCACCCGGAGGCTGCCCACCGCCGGGCGGGTAACCCCCCCCCGGAGGCTGCCCGCCGCCAGGAGGTTGTCCGCCGCCGGGCGGGTGCCCACCAGGGGGTGGTCCCGGAGGAGGACCCCAGCCACCACCCCCTGGGGGTCCGTAGCCACCGCCTGACACTTCTAACCTGGACTCAATCAAAGCCGCCTCCTCGTTCCTGGCCACGCCACGCTAGGGCGCCCGCTCCGCCCGGTCCAGGCATTTTCACGGCGGCGCGCGCGCTCGTTTCCGGATTGACGGACGATCCTGGTTCGATAGAGCGTGGCCGGCCGTGACTGGAGCGCGCACCGAAGGCGGCGAGCCGACCGACGTGTCGCGACAAGCAGGCCGGGGCGGGCTCGCGGTCGCAGCGGCCAAGGCCTACTTCATCCTCGCCGGGCTCGTGCAGCAGTTCGCCTTGCCGCGCGTGCTCGGGCTCGACGGCTACGGCGCGCTCTCGAGCGTGCAGTCGATCGCGAGCATCGCGTACAACCCCATCGTCGGCACGTCGATCCAGGGGGTGAGCCGCGCCGTGGCGGGTGCACCCCGGGGACGCGAACAGATCGTGCTGCGCCGCGTGCTGTCGCTGCACGCCGTGATCGCGCTCTGCCTCGCGGGCGCATTCTTCGCAGCGGCGCCGGCGATCGGCACCCTGGTCGGCGTGCCGCACCTCGTGCCGGCGCTCAGGATCCTCTCACTCGTGCTGCTTTGTTACGGGTGCTACGCGCCGCTCGTCGGCGGATTGAACGGCGCGCGGCGTTTCGTGGCGCAAGCGGGCTTCGACGTGCTCGCCGCGACGCTGCGCACGGTGGGCCTCGTCGGCGGGGCGTACCTTTTCGTTCACCCGGGCAACAGGGTAGCAGGCGTCGAGGGAGCGGCCTGGGGCTTCGTCGCGAGCGCGACGCTCGTGCTCGTCGGCGCGCTCTTCGTGGTCGGCATCGGTCGCCGCGGCTCGGGCACCGACCCCGTACGGCATCACCTCGTGTTCGTCGGGCGGTTGTTCGTCGGGCAGACGCTCCTCAATCTGCTGCTTCAGGCGGACCTCACGCTGCTCCGGCGCTTCGGTGCCGAGGCGGCACGCCGTGAGGGCTTGCCGGAGTCCGCTGCGGATCTGCTCGTGGGCACCTATCGAGCGACGCAGCTGTTCTCTTTTTTGCCGTACCAACTGCTCGTGGCCGTCACCTTCGTGCTCTTTCCCATGCTGGCGAGCGCCCGGCGCGATGCCGACCACGCCGGGGTGGCACGTTACGTCGAGAACGGGCTCCGGCTCTCGCTCATCATTACCGGCGGCATGGTGAGCGTGACGTCGGGGCTCGCGGCACCGCTCTTGCGCCTCGTGTTCGGCGCTCAGGCCGCCGACCACGGTGCGCCGACACTCGAGATCCTATCGCTCGGCTTCGGCGCGTTCGCGATGTTCGGCCTGCTTTCGGCAATCTTGAACGGGCTCGGCCGCGAACGCGAGAGCGCTCGCGTCACCGCCTTCGCGTTCGCGCTCGTGGTTGGCGCGTGCTTCGCCAGCGTGCGCGGAGCCCCGCTCTCCGACGATCTCCTGGTCCGAACCGCGCTGTCGACCTCCGCCGGCATCGTCGTCGCGATGCTCACGGCGAGCGTGCTCGTGTTCCGGACGGCACGCGCGCTCGTACGCCCGCTCACGCTCGTCCGCGTCGCAGCGGCCGTCGCCGTGGCCGCAGCGCTGGGGCGACTCCTGCCCTCGCTGCGCGGCCCGCTCGTGATCGCAGCGGCGCTCGGCGTGGGCCTCACGTACGTCGCAATGCTCGCCGTGACCCGCGAGCTTCAGGCGAGCGACGTTCTGCTCGTCCGCTCCGTGCTCAAGCGGCGGGGGTGACGATCGCTTCGCGCACGAACAGGTCCTCGAGCGTTTCGTGCACGGGTGTCACCTGCACGACCCGGGCCCCCGCCGCCAGCGCACGCTCGATCACGCGCTGGCCGGCCTCCTCTCCCGGCACCTCGACGAGCAGGCGCTCCCCCTGGCGGCGCACCGTGAACGAGTCACCCTCGAGCTCGCGCTCGAGCGCCTCGGTTGCGTGCGAAAGCACGACGTCCGTACGCCGCACGACGCGGTTCAAGAGCTCGTCGAGCCGCCCGCTGACGACGACCGCGCCTTCTCGCAAGATCGTGACGCGGTCGCACAGGGTTTCGACGTCGCTCAAGATGTGCGTGGAAAAGAAAATCGTGCGCCCGCGGCGGCGCTCCTCCACGATGAGATCCCTCACCTCCTTGCGACCCACGGGGTCGAGGCCACTCATGGGCTCGTCGAGGATGAGCAGCTCGGGGTCGGCCACGAGCGCGGCGGCGAGGCCGGCACGCTGCAGCATGCCCTTCGATAAGCGGCGCACGGGGCGATCGGCGGCGTATGCGATGCCGACCTGATCGAGCACCGTCCTCGCGCGATCGCGCGACGCGCGTGCCGATAGCCCCGACAGCCGCCCGCAGAGCTCCACGAATTCGCTCGGCGTGAGGTAGGGGTAGACGTAGGGGTTCTCCGGCAAAAAGCCGACTTTCGCGAGCGAGCGAGGCGTGGCGATCGGTTCGCCGAACACGGTGGCTCGGCCGCCCGTCGGGGCGATGAGACCGGTCAGCATTTTGATGGTCGTCGTCTTGCCTGCCCCATTGGGACCCAAGAACCCGAAGATGTCGCCGCGCGCCACCTCGAAGGAGACACCACGCACGGCGGGCACGCGCCGGCGCAGAATTCCCAGGCGAAACTCCTTTTCGAGCCCCTCGACGCGAATCAGCACCTCGGCCATCGACGACCGCCGAGGATAGCAAGGAGCGCGCTCGGTGACCCTCGCCAACGGCGTTGGCGACGACCCGTCCGGCCGGGGGACCAGAGCTCGAGACCCTTGCAGCAAGGGGTTTGGCCTGTAAGAGTGTGCCCACCCATGATTTGGTGGTCTTGGGGATTTCGGTCGTCGGGTGTAATCAGGGGTCCGGTCCGACCCCCGCACCGCATACGAGGAACCATGCATCGCTTCGGGCTCTCGTCATTTCTCCTCTTGGGCTCGCTGGCCTTGCTCGGACGTGCGAGCGCGCAGGAGCCGCCCCCTCCTCCGCCTCCTCCGCCGCCGCTACCCAGCGCCGAAGCGCCCGCCGCGCCGGCACCAGCTCCGACGGCGGCACCAGCCCCCGACGCGAGCGCTGCCCCCGCCCCTGCTCCCGAAGCCGCGCCAGCCGCGGCCGCAGGCGCGAGCGTCGGCGCGACAATGAGCACGGATGGCGCTGCCGGCGCGGAAGCGAACACCGACGCGAGCGCCACCGGTGGTGAGGAAGGCGACCCGAACGCCGAGCGCAACCGTCGCAACGCGGCGCTGCACGAGACCAACGGGCTCAACGGCGGCATCGGCCTGATGCGCGTGCTCGAAGCGGGCTCCGGAGAGCCCGGGACGTTCCGGTTTTCTCTGCATTCGAGCTACTTTGGTTCGAGCGGCTTCCTCTGTAATGCCGATTCGCCGTGCCCCGCCGTCAACGCCGGTCAAACGCCCACCGACGACGACAGCGTCGATCGCGTGGGAATGAACCTCGGGATCTCGGCCTCGCTGTTTCCGTTCCTCGAGGCGTCGTTCTCGCTCCACAACTCCGCAACCTCCAACAGCCGCAGCCGCCCGAAGCTCCTGCAGGTGCTCGGCGACACGAGCCTCGCGGTGAAGGGCTTCATGCCCAAGGAGCCCGACCAGATCTTCCAGGCAGGTGGTCAGGCGGAGCTCTTGTTCATGAATGGCACGGGTGCCGTCGGGTTCAACGGCGGCGGTACGAGCTTCGCGCTGCGCGGCCTCGCGACGCTCGCGCTCGACAACCACGAGAATCACGACGATGTGATCCCGCTGAGGTTCCACTTGAACCTCGGCTACATGTTCGACAATTCGGGTAACCTCGTCGACAAGGTCGAAACCACACCGCCGCCCGACGGTCGCGGCGAGCGCATCCAGCGTACCGAGCGTTTCGGGCTCGACATCAATCGCGTTGACAGCTTCCAGATTGGACTGGGCGGCGAGTACATCCACGAGTTCGTGCGCCCGTTCATCGAGTGGACGATCGACGTGCCTGTGAACCGCCAGAACTACGTCTGCGACGAGAACGAAGCCGCCGCACACGGTGAGGCTTGCCTCGCGAAGGCGCAGCGCTTCGGCACGGCACCCTCGCGCCTCACGCTGGGCGCTCGCGTCTTCCCCTGGGTCGACCAGGGCTTGTCGCTGGTCGGCGCCGTGGACATCGGCACGGGCGCAACGAGCGATTTCCTCGACGAGATCGCCCCCGAGCCACCCTATAACCTCTGGTTCGGCGTCGCCTGGGCCGTGGACACCGTGCCCCCCGCGCCCGTCATCAAGATGGTCGAGAAGCCGACCCCCGCTGCCCCCGTGCAGAAGATCGAGCCGTACGTGCTCGGCACCGTGATCGACAAGGTCAGCGGCAACCCCGTGCCGACCGCCACGGTGCGCTTCGACGGACGTCCGATTTCGGGCTTCGTGACCGCCGAGGATGGGACGTTCCGCAGCTATCCGCTCGATCCGGGCAACTACACCCTCAATCTGAGCGCCAAGGGCTATCGCGACGGACAGTGCCTGCTCACGGTCCCGGCGCCGAGCGCTCCGGGCACGACACCGGCCGCCGTGCCGCCGAATCCAGCCGCGCCACCCGACGCCGCCATGGGCGATGCCACGACGCCGCCTCCCGCTCCGACGACGATGGGCCCCGACGGACAGGTCGCCGTGCGCTGCGAGATGGAGGCCCTGCCCCAGCTCGGCGCTGTCGTGGGCTCGCTGTTCGACGCCGAGTCGCAACAGTCGGTCTCGGGCGCACGCGTGAAGATCCGCGATACGCGGGGCCGGGAGCTCGATCTCACGGCGGACGCAGGAGGGGCGTTCCGGTTCCAAAACGTGCCGCCCGGTCGCGTCACGATCATCGCCGAGGCGCCCGGGTACTTCCCGAGCACCAACGACTTTTCGATCCGCCCGCTCGAAGACACCGTGGCGCGGATCATGATGAACAAGCGGCCGGAGAAGCCGAACGTGCTCGTCACGGGCCGCGAGCTCAAGCTCAAGAAGCAGGTCCACTTCCAGCACGATTCGGCCGAAATCCTGCCCGACTCGATGGCAATCCTCGAGGAGATCGCCGACGTTCTCAACACCCACTCGGAGATCACGACGGTCGAGGTGCAGGGTCACACCGACAACCAGGGTAGCGCGCCGTACAACCTGAAGCTCAGCGGCGACCGCGCCCAAGCGGTGGTCGACGTGCTCGTGAAGCTCGGCGTCGATCCACTGCGCGTCGTCGCCAAGGGCTACGGCGACACCAAGCCGCTCTTGCCGAACACCACCGAAGCGAATCGCGCCAAGAACCGGCGCGTGCAGCTGATGATCAAGAAGGAGTAGCGCTACTCCGCCAGTCTTTGGCCCCGAGCCGATCTCGCTCGGCGTGGCGCGCGGTCAGTTCTTCTCGCGCTCGATCTCGGCGAGCAGCGCGTCGACGCGCGCCGACTTGTCGGGATCGGTGTCGTACACGAAGCGCAGCTCCGGAACGCGCCGCAAGCCGAGGCTCGGACCGAGCGCACGGCGCAGCCGCGAGGCCACGCGTCCGAGCTGTACGATCACCCGCTTTCGGCGCTCGGGGTCGTCGGCGCCGATCAACGTGCGCACGCTGATCCGCGCAATCGACAAGTCCTTGGAAACCTCGACCTTGGTGATGACGACGCTCGATAGCTCCGGGTCACCGAGCTCGCGCGCGAGGAGCGTGCCGAGGTGGGATCGGACGAGCTCCGAGACCCGTAAGAGGCGGCGGTTGTCGTCGCTCATGGCTCGTCACCGCTCGTGTGGGGGCCGAGGCGCTCGGCGATGCCGCCCTGGATCGAGCCACCGCCGGGCCCGAGCGTGAGGATCTCGGTCGCAACGTCGGAGAGCACGGCGTCCTTCGCGACGCGGGCGAGCCCGACGGCATGCGAGAGCACCTCCGAGCAGCGCGCGGCCTCGTTGGAGACGACCGCGATCCCGAGCGTCGCCACCTGATAGCGCTCGAGATCGCCGATCTCCGCGAGCGATACCGGGAAGCGTGCGCGCAAGCGATCTTTCAAGCTTTTCACGACGCGCCTTTTGTCCTTGAGCGAGCGAGCGCCCGGAATCGCGAGCACCAGGCGGGCGACTCCGACGAACACGTCTGCTCCGAAGCCACGCTCAGAGCGTCTGCTTGACCTGTTCGATCTCGTAGGCCTCGATCACGTCGCCGACTTGCACTTCGCCGTAGCCCTCGAGCGCGATGCCGCAATCGAAGCCTTCCTTGACCTCGCGGACGTCGTCCTTGAAGCGCTTGAGGCTCGAGAGCTTGCCCTGCCAGATCTCGGCGCCCTCGCGCATGAGCCGCGCGTTCGCCGAGCGCCGGATGGCGCCTTCGACGACCATGCAACCGGCAACGTTGCCGGCCTTGCTGATGCGGAAGACCTGGCGCACCTCGGCCTTGCCGAGCAGCTTCTCCACCTGCGTGGGCGCGAGCAGGCCTTCCATGGCGGCCTTCACCTCGTCCACGACGTTGTAGATGATGGTGTACTGCCGGATCGGCACGCCTTCCTTCTGGGCGAGAGCCGCAGCCTTGCCGGCCGGCCGCACGTTGAAGCCGATGATGATGGCCGCCGCGGCGAGCGCGAGGTTGACGTCACCCTCGGTGATGGCGCCCACCCCGGAGTGGACGACCACGACCTTGACCTTTTCGCTCGTGAGCTTGGTGAGCGCCTCGGCGACCGCCTCGACCGAACCTTGCACGTCGGCCTTGATGATGAGCTTGAGCTCGAGCTGCTCCATTTCCTGGAGCGCCTTGTGAAGGTCCTCGAGGTTGAGCGCCTTTTGGCCCGTCGAGGGCACGAGGCTGCGCCGCTCCTTGGTCTTGCGGGTTTCGGCGATCTCCTGGGCCTTCTTGATGTCCTTGACGACGTGCACCTGGTCGCCGGCGCTCGGCACGTCGCTGAGGCCGATCACGGAAACGGGCGTCGCCGGCCCGGCGGTCTCGAGCTGACGGCCCACCGAGTCGTACATCGCGCGGACCTTGCCGTACGCCGCGCCCGCGAGGATCACGTCGCCCCGCGTGAGCGTCCCGTCCATCACGAGGATCGTTGCCACGGGACCGCGCCCGCGATCGAGCTCGGCCTCGACCACGAGGCCCGTGGCAGGACGCGTCGGCGTGGCGCGAAGCTCCAACACTTCCGACTGCAGCACGATCTGCTCGAGCAGCCTCTCGATACCCTCTCCGGTTTGAGCCGAGACCTCGGTGTAGAGCGTCTCGCCGCCCCAGTCCTCCGGCGTGAGACCCAGCTCGGCGAGCTGGCGCTTGACACGCTCGGTGTTGGCGTCCGGCTTGTCGATCTTGTTGACCGCCACGACGATCGGCACGCCGGCCGCCTTGGCGTGATTCACGGCTTCCTTGGTCTGCGGCATGACGCCGTCGTCAGCCGCCACGACCAGCACCACGATGTCGGTCGCCTGGGCGCCGCGTGCACGCATGGCCGTGAAAGCCTCGTGACCCGGGGTGTCGAGGAACGTGATCGAGCCGTGCGGTGTTTCCACCGAATAGGCGCCGATGTGCTGAGTGATGCCGCCGGCTTCGCCCGCGACGACGTTGGCCTTGCGGATGCGATCGAGCAGGCTCGTCTTGCCGTGATCGACGTGGCCCATCACGGTCACGATGGGGGGGCGCGGAAGAGTGTCCGCGTCGTCGGGCGCGGAGCCGCGCGCGGCAGTGAGCTGATCGGCCTCGCTGACGGCCGTGTCCTCGACCTCCCAGCCGAACTCGTTGGCGACGATCTTCGCCGTTTCGGCGTCGAGCGTCGTGTTGATGTTCACGCCGGTCATGCCGAGGCGCATGAGCTTCATCAAGACCTCGGTGGCCTTGAGCTGCATGCGCGCGGCGAGCGTCTGCAAGCCGACCGACTCCTCGATACGCACGACCTTCTTGTGCGCACCGCGCTCCTGCGTCGTGACCGGGCCCTTGGTGCGCGGAACGGCGATGCTGCCGAACGGCCGGCGCATGCCGGGCCGATTGAACCCGGGCCGGCCATGGCCGGGCATCGGGGCACCAGGGCGCGGGCGCGCCCCTATCGAGCCCGCCTTCGGGTCGTACTGCACGCGCCGGGGTGTGGGTGTGCCCCGCTGGACCTGCGGCATGGGCACGCCCGGACGACCCTCCCAGACATCGATGCCCGTCTTCGGGGCGGTGCTGCGAGGCGGCGCCGCAGCCGCGGGCGGAGGCGTCGTGGGCGAGGGCGCCGCCGGGGGGCCGGGCGCCGCCGCGGGCGCTGGTGCGGGCTGGGCAGCGACGGGTGCGGCGGGCGGCTCCGGGGCCGCCGCGGGTGCGCTGGGCGCCGCCGCGGCCGCGCTGGGTGCCGCCACGGGTGCGCTGGGCGCCGCCGCGGCCGCGCTTGGCGGCGCGGCAGCAGGGGCCGAGACCGGCGCGGGCAGCGGGAGCGGCGCCTCTTCCTTGTGTGAGGGTGGCGGGGGCGGCGGGGCCGGGGCGCGTCGCACCACGGGCGCGGGGCGTGCTTCGGCGGCCGCTTTGGCGGCGGCGGCCGCCGCGACCGCCGCTGGGGCCGGCTCGGCAGGGCGTACGGCGGCTCGCCGCTTCACGACGGTGGGCCGGATGCGCTCCTCGACGACGGCGGGGGCCTTCTGCTTCTCGAGCTGCCGACGGATCCGCTCGACGACGTCGGCCCCGATCGAGCTCATGTGGTTGCGCACGTCCGGCACGCCGGACGACTGCAGCAGCGAAACCAGCTGCTTCTGGTCCATGCCGAGATCCCGAGCGACCTCGTACACTCTGAGCTTTGCCGTCATGAAGCCTCCTTCGTCACGGCATCGCGGCCCGCCGGTAGGGTGCGGACCTCACCGTAGCTCGAAAGCTCCGCCGCCAGGCGCAGCGCAGCGCCGAGCCCAGGCTCGAGCGCCGCGACGACGCCTGCCTCGTTGCGACCGACCCTGCGTCCGAGCTCGGCTTTGTCGAGCACGACGAGAGCACGATCGCTCGAGAGCGCCTCGGCGATGCGGTGGGAGTTCGCGCCGGAGCGCGAGTCGCGAGCGACGAGCACGAAGCAAGCCTTCCCCCGCGCGAGGCTGTCCTCGACGGCGTCGGTGCCCACGGCGAGTCGGTTGGCACCACGGGCCGCCGCGAGCAGGCCGCCCAGGCGCCGTGCCCCCGCAGCGCGCAGCCGCTCCGCGACCGCCTCCCGCGAGCTCTTCGATCTCGCCGCGCAAGGCGCGCGCGAGCCCGCGCGGCACGGCGCGCTTGACGCAGTCGACCCGGGGGTGCAGCCACGCGCCACGCCCCCCGAGCCCACCCGGCGGATCGACGACGAGCTCGCCATCCGGTCCGAGGATGAGTCGCACGAGCGCGTCGGGCGCTCGTGCCTCTTGGCAGCCGACACAGGTTCGGGTCGTGGTCATTCGCTCTGGGTGCTCTCGCTCTGGGTGCTGTCGGTCTGGGATACGTGCCGCGCGCGTGCCTCTTCGATCACCTTCCACTCGTCGGTCAAGAAGTGACGCGCGCTCTCGTGAATTTGCCGTGCCTTCTTGATGCCCAGCCCCGTGCGGATGGCGAGCCGGTCCGGGTCTTCCCGCGCGAGATCGTCGACCCGGCGGTAGCCGGCCTCCTCGAGCAACTGCACGGTGCGCTGGCCGATCCCTTGCAGGAAGCGGAGCTTCTCCGCCTCGTCGAGCGGCTCGACGCGCGAGGTCGCCCGTTCGATGCGCTCCTGACGGACGCGCTCCATGGCGGCGGATGCCGCTGCCTTGAGCTCTTTGGCCCGGTCAGGCTGCTCGATGCCGTCGATCGTGACGAGCTCGTCGACGGACGCCTCGGCGACCTCCTCGAGCGCGCGGAAGCCGAGCCGATACATGCTCTTCGCGAGGTCGTCGCCGATGCCCTCGATCTCGCGGAGCTGGACGAGTGCCTCCTCCTCCATCTGGATGAACTTGGCCTCGCTGATGATGTCGAGCTTCCAGCCAGTGAGCTGCGACGCGAGGCGCACGTTCTGGCCCTTGCGGCCGATGGCGAGCGACAACTTTTCCTCCGGCACGACGAGCTCCATCCGGTGGTCGGCCTCGTCGACGATCACCTTGTTCACCTCGGCGGGCTGGATGGCGTTGATGATGTAGCGCGCCGGGTCCTTGTCCCAGGGCACGATGTCGATCTTCTCGCCGCGCAGCTCCTGCACGACGGCTTGCACACGCGAGCCCTTGATGCCCACGCACGCGCCCACGGGGTCGACGTCCGAATCGCGGCTGGTCACGGCGATCTTGCTGCGCGAGCCCGGCTCGCGCGCCACGCCGACGATCTTGACGATACCCTCGTAAATTTCCGGCACTTCGGCTTCGAACAGCCGCTCGACGAGGCTCGGCGACTGGCGTGAGAGGATGATCATCGGGCCGCGCGCGTCGCGGTCGATGTTCTTCACGTAGGCGACGATGCGATCGCCCGGTCGGAACGTCTCGCGCGGCGTCTGCTCTCGCGCTGGGAGCACGCCTTCCGTCTTGCCGAGGTCGACGATGAGGTTGTGGCCCTTTTCGAACCGCCTCACGATGCCGCGGATCAGCTGACCCTGGCGATCCTTGTATTCGTTGTAGATGATGTCGCGCTCGGCGTCGCGCACGCGTTGCAGCAAGACCTGCTTGGCCGCCTGCGCCGCGATGCGCCCGAAGGTGCTGCGCGCCTGCTTCATGTCGAGGACGGAGCCGAACTCCTTGTCCTGCTGCTTGGCGCGCTCAGCGTCCCGCGGATGCCAGAACACCTGGAAGCCGAGCTCCTCACCGACCTCGGCGTCGAGCCCGTGCTTGCGCGCCACCTCGACGGCGATCTCCCGCTCGGGGAGCGTGACGGCTTCCACCACCGTCATGTACTGGAAAAGGTCGATGTTTCCGCTGTCCGTGTTGTAGCGGGCCTCGAGCTCCCGGTTCGGTCCGAACGCGGCCTGGGCGGCCTTCAGAATCGCGGCCTCCATGGTCTCGATGAGGACCTTGCGGTCGATGCCCTTCTCTTGCGCCACCTGCTCGACGATCGCGCCGAGTCCGTCCACGTGGCTCACCGTTTGCGCTGCCATCACTCACCTTTTCCATTCCGAGCGCGGGGATGCCGCGCGTGCTCGCTCGTGCGGCGGGGCCGCGCTCGGCGAGGTTCACCTTTTTGCCATTCGAAAACGAGGCGGGCCGCTTCGACGCAGCCGAGCGGCACCTGCAGCGTCTCGGTGCCGATCTCGAGCCCAACCGTAGCGTCGTCGCCGACGCCCGCGAGCCGCCCGACGAGCACGTACTGCCCGCGCTGGGGGACCTTCAGCTTGAACCGCGCGAGCTGCCCGGAAAAACGACGGAAATCGGCCTCGCCGTAGAGCGTCCGCTCGAGCCCTGGCGACCCGACCTCGAGCCGATAGTGCTGGGCGATGCAGTCCGCCACGTCGAGCGCGGCCGAAAGATCGCGCGACACGTCGCTCAGGAGGTCGAGCGTGACCCCGGCTCCGGGCTCCCGCGTGCCGGGCTTCTCGACCGTCACCTCGAGGACGCGCTCTCCCCGATCCGAACGCCACACGAGCTCGACGCAGTCCACCGCATGCGCGGCAAGGACGGGACCGAGCGCGCCGACCACGCACTCGCGATCGAGTCCCATCAGCTTTTCGTGTGCGATTCTCATCGGTCGGGTATTACGTCGGTTCTCGCGAAGCGCTGCCCCCCGCGGGGGCGTTGGAGGCCGTGGACAAAAAAAAGACCCGCGCGACGGGTCCATGTGGATCCACCCTGAAGAGGGCGCGCGCATTTTAGCCGCGTGTCGGGCGCCTTGCAAAGAGAACGTAAGTCTATGATATGCTTTGCTTTTCGTCGTGAAGCGGCGGGCGGCGGCGGCAAGCTGGCACAAAATCCGGGTCCGAAGCGCCTCAGGCGACGTTCGGCAGCGTCATGAGATCGACGTGCAAAATCTCGTCGCTGAACGCCATGATCTCCTGCAAGCAGGCTTCCGAAGGGCGTGCCTCGAGGCGGATCTTGGCGCACGCGGCGCGGCCTCCATCGAACACGGTGTTGTCGAGCGCGGTGATGTGGATGCCGTGACGCTTCAGCACGGCGAGCACGCTCGCGAGCGCGCCCACCTGATCGACGTGGCGAACCAGGAGCTGGTAACGCGACCATGACCCCTCCGCGATGTTCACGACGTTCCGCACGTCGCCCATCGTGACGAAGCTCCTCAAGATGCGCACGGTTTCGTTGGCGATCTCGGTCTGGGCGCGATCGGTCGAGGCGCCGATGTGGGGTGTCGCCACGACCACGCCGGCACGCAAGATCGGATGATCATAGATGGAGGTGCGCTCCCGGGGCTCGTTGGGCAGCACATCGAGCCCCAGGCGCAGGCCCTTTTTGGGGGCGAGCTCGACGAGCGCGTCGTAATCGACGAGCTCCGGTCGTGCCGTGTTTACGAAAAGGGCCCCGTCAGGAAGGGCCTCGATCACGCGGCGATCCACGATGCCGCGCGTGCGGTCGCCCAGCTCGAGATGCACGGTGAAAACGTCGGACTGGCGCGCCAGCTCGACCACGGACGAGATCCGCTTGACGCCGAGCTCGCTCGCGCGGGCCGCCGTGAGCGAGCGCCCGTAGGCGATGGGCTGCATCGCGAAGGCCTGCCCCATCCTGAGGACGGCGCGGCCCACGTGCCCGAGGCCGAGGATGCCGAGCGTGCGACCCTCGAGGCCGACGGCGCGCGCGTACTCGTCTTTTTCCCAGCGTCCGGCCTTGAGCGCCACCCAGGCGTCGGACACGCGCCGATCGAGGCAGCCGATCAGCGTGAAGGTGAGCTCGGCGACGGCCCGTGCGTTGCGGCCCGGCGTGCACGCCACGTAGATGCCACGCTGGCTCGCGTGGGCCACGTCGATGGTGCGCGTGCCGGCGCCGGCGCGAATCACGAGCGTGAGCGCCTTGCCCGCAGAAAGGGCTTCCGCGTGGACCTCGGTCCCCCGCACGACGAGCACGTTCACGCCGGCCAGACGGGAGGGCAGCTCGGGAGCCGTGACCTCGGGCGCATATTCGACCTCGACGCCGAGCGCACGCATTTCATCGAGGGCGTCCTCGGACAGCCGATCTACGACGAGCACACGCATGAGGGCGGCCCTTCTAGCACCACTTTGGTGGATCGTCCGCGAGGAAGCGGCCGGAAGGCCAGAAGCCGCTCAACGAAGCTCGTACCGTACGCCTAGAATCGAGAGGAGCGGGCGCCCGTCGGAGCCCTCCTCGAGAGACGGCTCGATGGCAAGCTGCGCGCTCCGCGAGAACACCGCCTCGAAAGCGCCCCCCTTCACGGCGGTGCGCAGCCGCCCCTCGGGGTCGAGCCTGAGCGCCTCGGGCCGGAGCAGCTCTTCACTGCCATCGAAGAGTCGAAGGAGGAGCCCAGCCTCTGTTTTCTGGATGCCTTCGACGACGTAGGGCGCGTCCTCGACGGTGATGTAGGTCCAGTCCCACCCGTTCGAGAGCACGTAGCGGTCGTCGTCGGGGTGGCGCCCGATCCAGCCCGCGAAGGCGCGCGCCATGCGGGGATGTGTGACCGGCTCGCCGTCGTGAAAGAAGCGCCCCTCGCGGTCGAGCCGGATGGTGCTCTCACGCGAACGCCCCTCGGGGGGCGGGCGACGAAAGAAGTCGGGGTGATTGGCGGGGTTCATCGAAGAGCTCGGGGCGTCCTCAAAAGACTCGAAGGTCTCTTTTGCCTCGGGCCCGAGGACAGGGGCCAGATCCTCCGCCAGCGTCGCGCGTAGGGAAGCTCCGCTCGACGATACAGAAATCCGGCCGCTTCGGGTCGGCTGTAAGCCTTTCGCCCGTCGAGCGTTCTCGGGAGACAGCCATGAAAATTCGCACCGTGGGGGCGCTCGCCGCCCTGGGAATGTTGGTCACGAGCCTCGGCGTCCGCTCGCTTTCGGCTCGACCCGAACGCTCGGTGGGCTCGGAACGCACCGCACCCCGCCGTCCCGATCGTCCGCTCGTCCCGACCAGCACCCGCGGCCCGGTGTTCGAGGGGGGCGATCTTCTGCGCATCGAGGGGCGGCTCGGGCACGCGCGCCTGCCGGCCGGCAGCGAGCAGGAAGAATTCGCCTTCATCGCCGTTCGAGCGGACCGCTCCGCCATCGGGCGCGAGTCGCACCGGCACCTTTCGATCCTCATCGACCGTTCGGGCTCGATGGAGGGCAAGAAGCTCGACGACGCCATCGACGCGGCCAAGCGCGCCACGCATAAGCTCCGCGATGGCGACCTCGTGAGCGTCATCGACTACCAGACGACCGCGCGCGTGCTCGTGTCGCCGACCACGGTTGACGCCTCGAGCCGCGAGCGCGTCGAGCGGGCGCTCTCCGGCATCACGTCGGGCGGCGACACGTGCATTTCGTGTGCGCTCGAAGAGAGCGCCGACCTCTTGCGGGAGCGCGCGGGGTTCGTGAGCCGCGTCCTTTTGCTCTCCGACGGGCAGGCGACGCGCGGCGAAACCAGCGTGAACGGCATGCGACGCTTCACCGAGCGGGTCCGCGCGGCGGGCGCGACGATCAGCACGATCGGGCTCGGCGTCGACTACAACGAGCAGATGATGGCGGCGATCGCCGCCAATACCAACGGCAACCACCACTTCGTCGAGGGCCCGGCGGGCCTGGCCGGCGTGTTCGAGCGCGAGCTCGGAGGGCTCGAGCGCTCGGTCGCGCGCGACGTGTCACTCTCGCTCGAGCTCGCGCCCGGCGTCGAGCTCTTGGACGTCGCGGACCGCAGCTTCCGGCGAGAGGGCTCGCGCGTCGTCGTCGACCTCGGCATCATGTCGGCCGGCGAGGAGCGGACGCTGCTCGCGCGTTTGCGCGTGGACGGCGGCGCGCCCGGCGACCGCGAAGTTCTGAACGCCCACCTCGACTACACCGATCTCAGGGATGGTCACGACGCGACCTGCGATGGTCGCCTGTTCGTGGCGTTCACGAGCGACGGCTCGCGCTCGCGCATCGATCCGCTCGTCGAGGAACGCGTCGCTCGCAGCACCACCACCGTCGCCCTCACCGACGCCAACGAGCTGTTCCGCAAGGGCGATAGCGAAGGCGCTCGCCGGCGCGTCGCCCAGAAGGCCGCCGAGGTCCAACAGAGCCGCGCTGCGGCCGTCGCCGCCGCACCGAAGGGCGAGGTCGCTGCGCTCGGGCGCCGCTTCGACCGGCAGCTCGAAGCGCTCGACGCCGCGCGCGAAGGCTTTGCCGAGCCGCCCGCGAGCATCGCGGCCGACGAGCGAGCGGAGCGCGACAAGGCCTCGCTCAAGCGGAACCAGGTCGGCGCGTCAAAGCTCGCTTTCTGAGCGACGCGGGCGCTGGTTTCGGGCGACGGCTAGCGAGCGTTCGCTCCGCGGCGGGGTCGACGAGAAAGTAGCCGGCGAGGGCCGTTCGCCCCAGCAACATGCGGTACGTCATGCTCCGGCGGTCGACGAGCCCGACCTCGACGCGCCGGAGCACGGGGCCAAGCTGCACGCGCGCGGCGACGAACAAGCGAACGGAGAGTCCGCCGTTCGACGAGCGCACCCGACCGCGGCGCGCCACCGTCGCGACGACGCCCGTCGTCGCTCCCCTGCCGCGAGCCTTCACGCGCACGTCGAACGCCACGCGCCCCCCGCCGAGCTCACGCAGGTTCTCGACGTGCAGCGCGCTCGTGAGCGCCCCCGTATCGACGCGTGCGTCGATTCCGAACACGCCCCAGGCCGGAATGTTGACGGGCTCGAGCGCGCCGATGACGAGCCGACGCCTCATGTGGGGCGGCGTTCGGTCAGGCGCTCCTTGAAGTCCTTGATGGTGCGCTCGAGCCCCTGGGCAAGCTCGATGTTGGGCTCGAACTGGATCAGGCTCCGCGCCTTGCCGATGTCTGGACGGCGCTGCTTGGGGTCATCGGCGGGCAAGGGCCGAAACTCGAGGGTCGACCGGGAGCCCGTCAGGCGAATGACCTCGTTGGCGAGCTCGACGATCGTGAATTCCTCGGGGTTGCCGAGATTCATCGGTCCGTCGAGCCGGTCGAGCCGCGAGACGCGCACGAAGCCCTCGATGAGGTCGTTGACGAAGCAGAAAGAGCGCGTCTGCTTGCCCTCGCCGAACAGCGTGACGGGCCGATTTTCGAGCGCCTGCACGATGAAGTTCGAGACCACGCGCCCATCGTTGAAGGCCATGCGCGGACCGTAGGTGTTGAAGATGCGCACGATGCGCGTGTCGAGCTTCCAGACCCGGCTCGCGTCCATGAGCAGCGTCTCGGCGCCGCGCTTGCCCTCGTCGTAGCAGGCGCGTTCGCCGATCGGGTTGACGTTGCCCCAGTAGTTTTCCGTCTGCGGGTGGACCGTCGGGTCACCGTAGACCTCCGAGGTCGAGGCATGGATGATCGTGCAGCTGCGACCACGCGCCATCTGGATGAGGTTCTGGGCGCCGAGCACGCTCGTCGTGAAGGTGGCGTAGGGATCGTGCTGATAGTGGTTGGGGGACGCCGGACAGGCGAAGTTGAAGATCACCTGCGGGTAGACGTGCATGGGCTCGCGCACGTCGCCGGCCTGGAAGTGGAAATGCGGGTCGCGCGCGGCGCGCGACAGGTTCACGAGGTCGCCCGTCATCAGGTTGTCGAGGCCCACGACCTCGTAGCCTTCGTCGAGCAAGCGATCGACCAAGTGCGAGCCGAGAAAGCCCGCGGCGCCTGCCACAAGAACCGTCTTCCTGGCTGCTCCAAGTCCCATGGCACGATGAGTTAGCCGCTCTTCGTACCGAACGCAACGCCATCGCTCGTGACGAGGACATCGTTCGGGATCGATCCGATGGCGACGAACAACGCGTCGTACGCGAGGGCGGCTGGCCCGCCTTTCGCGTCGATGCGGACGCGGTCGGACTCGACGGCGACGACTCGAGCCGCGAGCAAGAGCCCCACCCTGCCCCGCGCCACGAGCCGGGAGAGCGCCTCGACGTTGCGCCTTCGACCACGGCCGAAACCCTGACCACGATGGACGACGGTAACCTCGGTACCCGGCTGCGCCGCGAGCGCGAGCGCCGTCTCCATGGCGACGTCGCCGAGCCCGACCACGAGCGCGCGTTGCCCGGCGAAGGCGCGCGCGTCGGCGAGCTCGTAGTGCACGCGACCGACGGCGGCATCGGCGACGGGAGCGGCGAGCTTCTTCGGCGTGCCGCGGCGACCCACGGCAACGAGCACGAGACGCGCCGCAAATGCCCGCCCTTTCCCCCCACCGTCAACCGCGCGCACGCAAAAGCCGCCCTCGGCGACGCGCGTCGCGTCGACGACGCGCAAACCTTCACGCACGTCGAGCCGCGCCGCGCGCACGCCGTACAGCCAGCGCTCGATCAGCTCCTCTTTTTCGACGTCGCCAGCGAAGAGCTCGTGGGACCTGCCACGCGGGCCGGCATCCAGTACGAGCTTCTTGCGCGAGAAGCGCCGAATGCTCTCGGCGATGCTCGCCTGCTCGAGCACGAGCACGCGGGCGCCGCGCCGATTGGCGCCGAGCGCCGCCTCGAGACCCGCCGGGCCCGCCCCGACGACGAGCAGGTCGAAGGCGTCGGCGGGCCCGACGCCGGACAGGCTCCTTTGTCGCGCGACGACGGTCTCGGCGACGGCTGCGCCATCGGAAAGCGCCCGCGCGATCAGCGCGCCGCCCGCGGCGTCACCTGCGACGAACAGGCCGGGGGCCCGCTCGAGCGGCGTGCTTTCGGGCGCCGCCGGGCGCGCGTCCTCTGAAACGAGCTCCGCCAGCGTGAGCGAGCCGTTCGGACAGCGTTCCTCGCAGGGGCCCGCGCCCGTGCAGGCGTCGGGGCGCGCGACGACCGCGACGTAGCGACGGATCTCGAGCACCTCGTACGGACAGGCGTCGGCGCAGGCGTGGCATCCGAGGCAGCGCGTGGCATCGATCACGGGCAACCGGCGGGCCGCCCCCGGCTCGAAAACGACCGGTCGCGGGACGGGCGCACGACGACCTCGCGCGAGCAAGGCGAGCGCGCCGGCCAGGGCCGCCGCAAGCAGCACGCCGTGCGCGCCCAGGATACGCGCCGAGAGCGCGCCGGGCGCCACGCGCGCCGCCGCCCGCGCGAGCTCGAGCACCGCGTCCCGCTCGGCCGGCGTCGCCGCGCTCGCCCGCGCGGGAGCGCGATGCTCGTCGAAGCACAGGATGGGCTCGTCGCGGGAGGAGCCGGGGAGCACGCAGTGCGCCGCCGCATCGCTCGCTCGGCCAAGGTCGTGGCAGCGTTCGCAGCGGCGCGCGGGAACGAACGGCACGGCGAGCGCGGCGCGGAGCCCCGTTGCGCCGCGCTCGCCGAGCTCGACCTCGTGCGCCCCGCCGTACGACACGACGCGCCCATCCGGCTCGAACCGCACGCCACGCCCTCCGTCGTGAGCCGCGTGGCACGACCTGCAGCCGAGCTTGCCCGCGGCGACGAGGGCGCGGTGGCCGGCGCGCTCCGAGGGGTGGGCGCCATGGCAGCCGCCGCAGCTCGCCTCGGCGCGCCCCGCCGCGTGGCAATCCGAGCACCCGAGCGCGCGGTGCGCGGGGGCGAGCGGACCCGGCGAAACGAGCGCGCCTGGGCCGTCGAGCATCGCGAGCCCGGCGACGAGCACGGCCGCGCCGAGCGCGAGCGCCGGAACGAGCGCCGCGAAGCGACGAACGTCGCCGTCGCTGCGGCCGAGCGCCGCTCGGCGCGTCCCCGCTCGCGCTCGCTCGGTCACGACGATACCCCGACGACGTGCAGGACGACGAGCGCCCCGACGAGAACGGCGAGCACCAGGTGCAGCGGCACGAAGGCGCGCAGCGCGAGGCTCGTGTACCGCTCCGCCCGGAGCAGGCGCAAGGCGACGCTGAGCTCGACGAGGCGAGGCGCCGCGGCGAGGCGAGCGCTCGAGCGCCCGCCGAGCATGGCGCTCACGCGGTCCTCGAGCGCACGCACTTCGTCCCCGGACGTTCGCTTCGAGAGCGCAAGCAGGAGCGCGCCCACGCGCGACGACGCGTAAGGCACGAGCAGCGTGCGCGCGAGCGCCTGCAGGGCTGCGTTCTGGCCCGTGAGCAACTGAAAGCGCTGCCGCTCGAGGTCGGCTTGGCGTGCGGCGTCGTCCTCCGGCAAGGCTCCCCTGCCGACCAGGCGCGCACGGCGCCTCGGGATGAACGCATAGCCGAGCGCGCCCAACACGCCCGTCAGCGTCGAGGCGAAAAATGAAAGAGCGAGCGCGCCGCTCACGCCCGCGTGAAGCATGAAACCGGCGTGCCAGGAAACGGCCCCCGCCGCGGCCGCACCGAGGACCGCGTGCACGCGCAAAAGCGCCGGGAGCGCCGAGCCCGCGCCGAACCGCCGCACGATTCGAACGGCGAGCGCGCGTGCGGCGGCGCGACGCTTCACCCAGCCGTGCAGGCAAAGGAGCGCGCAGGGAACGAGCGCGGCGACGCCACTGCCGAGCGTGGCCGGCGCGGTGACGTGCACGGTGACGACGGCGAGCGCGAGCGGCGCGAGCGCCCCCGCGACGAGCCAGTGCCGGGCATGACGCGGGGCCGTCGCCCTCTCGACGTGGCGAGGCAGAAGCGCGAGCGCCGCGCGCACCTCGGGCAATTCGCGCTCGGGGTCGATGCGGAGGATGGCGCCGGTCGGGCAGGCCGCGACGCACTCGGGCCCCTCGCGGCCGTCGCAAAGGTCGCATTTGGCGGCCACGAAGGCCGAGGCCACGCCGGGCGGCTCGGGCACCCCCTTCTCGCGGGGCACGAGCGCGACGGCATCCCAGGGACAGGCCGAAACGCAGGCACCGCACCCGGTGCAGGCGGCCTCCCGCACGAGCACGGCGCCGCGCTCGTTGCGCACGATGGCGCCTGTCGGGCATTCCGGCAGGCAGACGGGATCACGGCAGTGCTGGCACGCCGTGGGCAAGACGAAAGCGTGCGCGCGCACCGCCGCCCCGTCACTCACCAGCACGGTCGTCTTCGGACCCCGGCGCGAGAGGCGCGCGCTGCCGTGGGTCTCGGCGCACGCCGCGGCGCAGTGTCCGCATTCGACACAGCTCGAAAGATCGATGGCGAGCAGCGAGCGAGCCGCCGCGAGGCGCGGTAGCTCGTCCTCGGCGCGTCGTGTCGGCAGGGCCGAGCCGCCGCGCCACCCGGCCCCCGGACGCCCGCCGCGGCTCGCCTGGCGTTCGAGCTCGGCGCGCACGGCGCGCGGGTGCCGCTCTTCGAGCGCAACGAGGGTGTCGCGAGGAACGGCGAGCGCCACGCCGTCGCCGAGCGCCGTCACGGTCACCTGCCAGGGCTCTCGCGAGAGAGCCTGAGCGAGCCCGAAGAGCTCCCCGCGTGTCACGAAGACGCGGCCGCCGTCCGTCGCGCGGAGCTCGACGAGCCCGGACGCCACGACGTACGCGACCTCGGAGCGCGCGCCCGCCCCGACGAGCACGCGCCCGGGAAAAAGCGCCTCCTCGCGCAACGCACCGAGCAGGCGCGTCCGGCCCGGCGCGTCGAGGCTCCGCCCGAGCTCGCTCGCCGAAACCAGCCGGCCGAAGGCCGCCGCACGCGCGTCGCGCTCCGCACGCGCGAGCTCGGCGCCGGCTCCCGAGCGTGCGAGCACCCGGCGCAGCACACCGAGCGGCAGCTCGAGCACCGCGCTCGACTCGCGCGCGACCGCCGCACCCGAGCGTCGCGCACCCGGCACGAGCGCCTCGCGACCGAAGAGCTCCCCTTCACCGTGCGTCCGCGGGCCGCCCTCCTCGTCGACCACGAGCGCGCCTCGTGCGACGACGAAGAGCGAATCGGCCGTCGCGCCGCCGCCGAACAGCATCGTGCCGGGGTCGAGGCGCCGCACGCGCGCCGCGAGCGCGAGGTCCGCGCGCCCCCGGGCGTCGAGAGCGGCGAGCGGCGCCCGGGTGAACACAGCCGCGAGCTCGCGAGGATCGAGTGCAGGCCCGTCCGTCGCCATGTCAGTCCGCAACGACGCGCGCGCGCGCGAGCTCCACGAGATCGAGCCGTTCGAGCGCGTCCTCGCCGAAGAGCGGCCCGTCGGGGCGGCGCCCGAGGGCGGCCATTCGCTGCTCGTAGGCGGCAAAGGCTCGCAGGAGATACGGCGGAAAGGCGCGAAACATGAGGCGCGCCTCGACGACGAGCGGACCGGGCGGCGCGTCGAGCCGGTAGACGTACGTCACCGGACGTTCTGGCGGCAGCGAGCGCGTGTCGATGATGGCGTCCGGCGCCTTGGCGATGCCGCGCGTCGCGTCGAGCGCACCCACTGGGAAGTACGTCTCGAATAGTGCTTCGCGCCCAGCGAGGTTCGACCGGCACTCGCCCGTTTCCGGATCGTAGTCGCCGTCGGCGAAGCGATCGGCGCGCGCGCCCTCCTGTCCGGAGAGCGGCTGACACCGGCCGCTCGCGTCGATCGTACCGATGCAGCGCACGCAGCGAAGAAAGCCGTTCTGGAAGCTCGCGAGGCCCCGGCCGAAAAAGCGCGTTCCGCCGCGGTCGGGTGGCGGGTCCCAGCGCGGAACGTCGGGCCCGTCGACCACATCCGCGCCGAACAAGCCGAGCGGCCGCCCGAGCGCGTCGAGCTCGCCGTCGTCGGTCCGAACGGCCACGAAACGTTTGTCGGCGAGATCCTCGTCGGGACGCTCGACGCGTCCCACCTCGTAAACGGTGCTTCCGCGCGCGTCGGTGACGCGAAGGTGCACCCAGAGCTCGCGCTCCTGGCTGAAACCCGCGGGCACGCGGTGACCCGCCGCCACGTTTTCGACCGTCACGGGGACCTCGACGCCACGCGCCGTGCGCCCCACGGCGCCGAGCGTGAGCGTGACGCTCCGCGCGAGCAACAGATCGCGACGCGCGCGCGCTCCGAGCGGCGTGCCCGCGGCGTCGAGCACGCTCTCGTCGCCGAGCGCCCGCGCGAAGCTCGGCGCGAGCGGCACCTCGACGCCGCTGAAAAAATGCGGGTGCACGCGCGCGCTCGAGCGCGAGGAGGTCGCGACGAAGCCGCGCGCGAGCGCCCCGGGCTCTCGCTCCGAAAAGTGCGTCCCCTCGGGACAGGCGTCCGCGAGCGCCCCGGGCTCGTCACCACTCCCCGCCCCGGGCACGCAGACGCCGGGAAACGTCGAGAGGTGACAGCTCTGGCACGACGCCGCGGTCTTGCCGCGCGCCTCGCGCTCGCGCGCGTAGTCGAGCCACTCGCCGTAGGCGTTCCTCAGACGTTTGAAGTGCTCGCCGCGCGCGCTCCCGAGGACGTCGGTGCCGAACAGCCGCACGTCGTGGCACGTGCCGCAGAGCTTGCTCGAACCGAGGTAGCGGCGCTCCCCATCCGTCATGCGCCGGTGCGCGCCGCCCGGCACGAGTTCGTCGCCTTCGGCTCCCAAAAGCACCGCCGGCTCGAGCGCGTAGCCGGAGTTGGCCACGCCGGCCTCCCGTTCGAGCGCGTCAGGACGAAAGGAGAAGAGCGCTCCGCTCGTCGTCGACCGCCACGTCGCGTTGCCCCGCTCGCGCACGGCCGCGCGGTGCGGCACCGAGAGCTCGTGGCACAGCGTGCACCCCACCCCGTCGCGCCCCGCGCCAGCGAGGAGGCGCGAGAGCGGCAACCGATCGGCTTCGCGCGCACCCCAGGACGGGGAAGGCCCGGCGAGGCTCTGCGCGGGCGCGTGGCATTTGACGCAGAATCCTTCGCCCCCTGACCCAGCGAGAAGCTCACCGCTCGCGGGGTCGCGACAGGCCCCCTCGCCGGGCGCCCGGAGCACGCCCCCGCCCTCGGGGCACACCGCCGAACGCCCAATCTGCTCCTCGACGAGCATCTCGAGCGCCAAGAACAGCGGTGAATCGGCGGCATGCGCCATGGCCGATCGGCGCCACTCGGCCGCCTGCCTCGGGTGGCAGCTCTCGCACGCCTTCGCATCGCTCGCGAACGAGAGCCGCGAGCTCGGCGTGGGGCCGCCGTCACCCGCGGAAGCACCGCGGCGCGCCACCGGCGCCGCCATGAGCGTCACGCCGAGCGAAGCGAGCACCACGAGCGCGCCGCCGACGGCCTCGGCGGCCCGCAGCGTCACGGACCGCTCCGGCCGATGAGCTCGCCGGGGTCGTCGCGCGGCGCATCCGCGCCCCGCGCGGAAAAATACGTGACGATGCCGGCGAGCGCCGACGCCAGCGCGATCACGCCGAGCGCCGTGCGGAGCGGCAGCTCGCGCGGCACGCGTGCCCGGCCTTCGAGCAGCAAGATCGTGTCCTCGCGCCGCGCCGTCCTGGCCGGCGCCGGCGCGGCCCCCACGCCCGACGGCGCCGCGTCGCTGCCGGTCACGTTCGCCGCGCCGGACGGCTCCTCGGCCTCTTCACCGGCGCCCGACGACACCGACGGCAGCGTGGGCGCCTCGGCTCGCTCGCGGGACGAACGCGGGCGCGGAGCGCTCGGGTCGCCGTCGTCCGGCAGGAACGGCTCGAGCGCCGCGAGCACGTCCGCCGCCGACCCAGGGCGCGACTCTGGTCGCTTCTCGAGCAGCTCGAAGAGCAGCCGTTCGACGCCGCGCGGCAGCGTGCGGCGCACCGGCTCGTCGAGCGGCGGCGGCGCCGCCGTGCACGCGAGGTTCAAAAGCTCACGCGGCGAGCTCGACTGAAACGGCGGCTGGCCCGCGAGCAGCTCGTAGAGCACCACCCCGAGCGCGTAGAGATCGCTGCGTTGATCGACGGGCCCGGCGTCGATTTGCTCGGGGCTCATGTAGGCGAGCGTGCCCACGCTATGCGTCGTCGCCGAGCCGAGCGCCGCGACGAGCTTCGCGACCCCGAAATCGGTGACCTTCGCCGTGCCGTCGTCGAGCACCATCACGTTCTCGGGCTTCAAGTCGCGGTGCACGATGGGCGGCTCGTGCTCGTGGGCCGCGCCGAGCGCCCGCGCGATCTGGCCGACGAGCCCCGCCGCCTCGACCCAGTCGAGCCGCCCCTTTTCGCGCAGCACCTCGCGCAGCGTGCGCCCCGGCAAAAGCTCGAGCGCCATCATGAGCTCGCCGTCCACCTCGGCGCAGGCGAGACAGCGCACGACGTGCGGGTGGTCGAGCCCGGCCAGGATGCTCATCTCGTTCTCGAACAAGCGCCGGACCGGCTCCGAGCGGCAGAGCTCCGGCCTGAGCACCTTGAGCGCGACCCGCCGCCCCGAGAGGCGCTCGGTCGCCTCGTAGACCTTGCCCATGCCGCCCTCGCCGAGCAGGCGCACGATGTCGTACTGGCCGATGCGATCCATGCCGGATTGGCTCCTACGTGCGAGCGCGCCATTCGCGCTGTGACGTCCAAACGCTCGCCGCGCCGCGAGCTTTCACCCCCGAGCCGGGACAGGGCGCCCGGCCGGGCCCCTACCCGCGTCTCAACCGCCCGAGCGGAATGCTGCCTCCCCCCGTCCGTCCTCGGCGCTCGGCCTCCCCGGGGCGGCCGGGCACGGCGCCGCCGAGCGCCTGCGGGCGGCCGACCCCCTGCCAAATCGCGGGCTCCGCCCGCTCAGGAGGGGGTAAAAGACGTAGGCGCCCTGCCCTGCTAACGGACAGGGCTGCCCCTCCGATGCCCGACGAGTTCCCGACACTCGAAGCCGTGACCCTGATCGGAGCGCTCGTCGCCCTCGTGCGCACCGTGGAGCTTCGCACCGGTCTCGTCGAGCTCCGCCGCCTCGGTCCCGAGCTCGAGCGCGCGCTCGCCGCCGGGCGCCCCGAGCGCGCGGCCGAGGTGTGCTCGCGCGCGCGCGGAGCCGCCTTCGCCGGCGTGGCCAACGCCATCGTCGAGGCCCTCGGGGGCGGAACGTCCCCGGACACGATGGCTGCCGTCGTCGGGCGCGCGCTCGGCCTCGCGCGAAAGTCACTCGATCGCGGCCGGGCGCGCGACTTTGCCACGACGGCCGTCCTGCTCGGTGCGGGTGCTTACGCGGTGCGCGGCGCGCTCGGCGTCGGGGAGACGTTCTACGCCCTACTCGCCATCGCACTCGGCATCACGCTGGTCGGCGCCATCCAGCGGCGCGCGACCCGGCGCGCTCTCGACGGGCTCCGCGCGTCGCTTTCGCGCGCCGCCGCCGAGGGAGCGAAAAAGCGCGTCGCTGCGCACGGTGAACCCCCACCCTCGTCGCCGGCGATGCCCGCATGAGACCGCGGCCGGTCGCGCGGCGCGACACGGTGTGGTGGCTCGGGGTCCTCGGCATGGCGCCGGCCTCGCCGGCTCTCCGGTGTGGCGAGGCGCTGCTCGCGCTCTTGCCTACCGAGCCTGCCCGAGTCGAGCCTAGAACCGCCCCGTGAGCCCGAGCTCGAGCCCGCCCGCGCCCACGGCGACGTTCGGCGCGAGCTCGAGCGTGCCTCGATTCAACGGCGGCAGCTTGCGCTCGCGCACGGTGCGTACCTCGGGCACGAACGCGACCTGAGCCTGCGTGATCCCGACCGCCGCCACGCCGATGAGCCCGTAGGTGCTCACGTTGAGCGCGAGCCACCAGGCGTGCAATCGATCACCGACACCCGGTGCCACGCCGCCGCGCGAGGCGATGCGATCGGCCTGCGCCTGCAAGTGGCTGTGGACGCCGAGCGACGTGAGCGCGCTGATGCCGAGCGCGGCTTCGGCTCCGAAGAAGAGCCAACCGAGCGGTTTGTCGGCATTTTGAAACTGGCCGACACCGAAGGGGACCATCGCGATGTAGCGGTGGTTCTTGGTGATCAGCACCTCCTGGCGCGCCAGCCGCTCGAGCAGCAGCATGCGAGCCCAGTCCTCGCTGTCGCGCCGCTGTTTCTCGCGCGCCTGGCGCCGCGCCTTGTCGATCGCCTGGGCCTCGGCGGCGCGGAGCTCGCTGTAGAGCTCTTCGCGCACCTTGAGGAAGCGGTCGACGACCTTCTGCGGGAACACGAGGCTGTCGGGTGCGCGCATCTGCGGGTTCTTGCGGATGGCGGCGCGCAGCGGCTCGTCGGCGGCCTCGGGCTTGTCGAGGCCCAAGAGACAGGTCGCGTCGTAGATTCGCGCGGTCTCTATGACGTCCGGATCCGTGAGCGGACGCTTGCTCTTCGGACCGAGCAGCTCGCTGAGCCGCGCGGCACATTCCTCGTAGCGCGCAGCGCCCACGAGACCCACGATGCGCGCAAGCTCGGCCTCGTCGCTGAGCTCCTCTTCGTCGAGATCGGCGTCCGGCGACGACGCCGACGCTGCCTCACCGGCGGGCGGGCTTGTGGCGGTTGCCTTGCCGGCAGACGGCGGCGCGGCGCTCGCGGGCGTTTTCGCAGCCGGCCAGCGTGCCGGTGGCGCGGCCACGTCGGCACCTTTCGCCTCTGCGCCCGCTACCGACGAGGCGCACAGGACTCCGGCGAAGGCCGCCACCACTATCGACCGTTGGGCGGAGCACATGCTCGAGCAGGCCCGTTCAGGGGCCGATACTCGAGAGTCGGCCGGGGCTCAGGGTGACGTCAAATTCTTTCGGGAGGGCACCGCTTCCCGGCGAGGGGATGAGCGTGCAGCGCGCCGGACGCACGGCCGTGGCCATCTCGAAGGTCTGCCGGCTCGGAACCGGAAATTCCCCGAGCTCGCCGCAGCTCGCCCGCGTCCCAGGAGTGCCCCGGAGGTCGAGCATGGCGCCTTTGAAGGCGATGCGGCCACGAACCCGCTGCGGCTCCCCGTTGCCGGCCGGCGGGCGGACCTCGACGGTCAGGCGCTGAGCACCCTCGCAGCACTCGCTGTTCGGGGGGATGAACTCGAACACGTGGGTGCCCACGCTGATGCTCTGCGTTCCGAACCAATCGCGAAGCTCGGCGCCGTCCAGGCGGATGGTGGCGTTCTGGGGTCCGTCAACGGCGATGCGAACGGGCGCATGCTCCACCTCGACGGGAGGCTCGGGCGTGCGGTTGACGGCCGGCCGGAGCGGGGGCCGCTTCGGGACGTCCTCCGTGTCGTCGGTGGCGGACTCGGTCCGCTTCTTCTTCGCGCGCGCGGCGCCGGACGCGGACGCGCGCGGCATGGCCTCGCTCCCCAGGGCCGCGGAGGACGGGTCGGCCGCCGGTGCCGCCTTCGAGCGTGCGCCTGGAGAGGGCACGCTCGAGAGTCCGAACGAAAGCGCCGCCACGAGCGCGCTGCCGCCGAGAGCGAGCGCGCCCGTGCGCAGATTGCGGCGCAGCCGCTCGGCCCGTCCGAGGCTCGACACCTCGGCGAGCAGGTCGGCGTCGTCGGGGCGCATCGCGAGCGCGCGGTTCAGGCACGCCGCCGAGAGCGGGATGTTGCGCGTGAGCCGCGCGTCGCTCGCTCGGCGCACGAGCCTATCGACGATGCGATCCTCGTAACCTGCCTTGTACGCGGCCGGATCAGTCAGGAATGACCGAAGCTCGCCGCGTAAATCCAAGAAACCGAGCTCCGTGAGCTCGGTCCTGAGCGCCTCGGCGAGCTCCTGCGCGCTCGCGTAGCGACCCGGCTGCTCGTGCGCGAGCGCGCGCGACACGATGGCCGAAAACTGCGCGCCCACGCTCGGGCGCGCCTTGTCGGGGGGCGTGAAGGCGCCGTCGAGCACGCGGCGCAGCACCTGCGCGGGGTTCTTCCCGTCGAAGGGCAGCCGACCGACCATCGACTCGTAGAGCATCACGCCGAGGCCGAACACGTCCGAGCGCGCGTCGACGTCACCACCCTCGATCTGCTCGGGCGCCATGTGCGCGGGCGAACCGAGCACCTGGCCCGTCGACGTGACGCCCTGCGCGTCGAGCAGCTTCGCGATCCCGAAATCGGTGATCTTGACGAGTGGATCGTCCGGGTAGCTCGTACGGTCGGCAGACTGGCCGAGAGACGGCGCGGCGATCAGCACGTTCTCGGGCTTCACGTCGCGGTGAATGACGCCGAAGTCGTGAGCATGACCGAGGCCGAGCGCGACCTCGACGCCGATGATGGCCGCAATCTCGGTCGGCAAGCGCTCGTGCTCGGCCATGAGCGCCCGCAACGTGGTGCCACGCACGAACTCGACCACGAGATAACGCTCCGGCTCGGTCTCGTCCGAAACGTCGTAAACCTCGACGATGTTGGGGTGCTTGAGCTTCGCGACGGCGCGCGCTTCGCTCGCGAACCGCGCCGCGACCTCGGTATTTTCCCGCAGGTGGCGGTGAATGATCTTCAGCGCGACCTCGCGCCCCAGGCGCCGGTCGCGCGCGAGATACACGGTCGCCATGCCGCCGTGGCCGATCTCCCGGCAGAGCTCGTATTTCGAAAGCTCCGGCTTGGCTTCGGCGGGCGCGATCAGCGGCTCCTACCTTCCCGTCACGGCAACTGCTCGACCCTCACGGCGTTGGTGGCACCTCGCACGCCCACGCGTGCGCCGTACACCATGACGTAGCGCTCGCCGGATTTCAGCATTCCGCGATCCGTGAGCACCTGACTGAGGTCACGAACTTGATCTTCGAGATTGGCCTTGGCAACCAGCGAGCGCGGCTGCACGCCCCAGTAGAGCGCGAGCCTTCGCAGCACGTTCTCCTCGGTCGAGAACGCGAGAATGGGCACGGGTGGCCGCGCCTTCGACACGAGGCGCGCGGTGACGCCCGTCTCCGTGAGCGCCACGATGAGCTTCGCCCCGACCTCGCGCGCGATCGAGCAGGCCGCGTGGGCGATGGCGTCGGGCGTCGTGTGGTCGGGCTCGGAAGCCGCAAGGTTCAAGAAGCGGCTCGCCTCGGCCTGGCGGATGATGCGGTCCATCATGCGGCAGGCGTGGATGGGATATTTTCCCGTGGCCGTCTCGGCCGAGAGCATCACGGCGTCCGTGCCGCCGAACACGGCGTGCGCCACGTCGCTCGATTCCGCGCGCGTGGGCCGCGGAGAATCGACCATCGACTGGAGCATTTCGGTCGCCACGATCACGGGCTTTCGGTGGATGCGGCAGGTGCCGATGATCTGCTTTTGGATGACGGGCACCGTTTCCGGCGGCAGCTCCACGCCGAGATCGCCGCGTGCAACCATGGCGGCGTCCGCCGTGCGCACGATGGAATCCAGGCGCTCCACGGCGTTCGGTGTCTCGATCTTTGCGACGATGGGCGTGGGGCGGCCGAAGCGCTGGCACATCTCGCGCAGCTCCTGCACCTCCTCGGCGCGTCGCACGAACGAAAGCGCGACGTAGTCGACGCCGATCGAGAGACCGAACTCGAGGTCGCGCTTGTCCTTCTCCGTGAGCGCCCCGAGCTTCAGGCTCCCCGACGGGAGATTGACGCCCATGCGGGCGCGCATCGGACCGCCGTGCTCCACGCGAGCCTCGACGCGGTCGCCGCGGATCCCGACGACCCGGAGCTCGACCTGTCCGTCGGACAACAAGATACGGTCCTCGACCCGCACGTCCTCCGAGAGACCCTGGTACTCGACGCCGATGGTCTGGTCGTCGCCGTCTCCGGAGACCAGCTCGACGGAGTCGCCCGCGGTGAGCGAGGCGGGGCCATGCTTGCCGGTGCGGTATTTCAGGCCCACAGAGGTCCTGCAAAATCGCCACAGGCTTGCCGAGCGCATTGCTTTCACTGCGCACGAGCTCGAGGCGTTTTTGGTGGTCGGCGGGCTCGCCGTGGGAGAAGTTTAAGCGGGCGACATCCATGCCCGCTTCGATGAGCTCGCGGATGCTCTCGCGAGTCTCCACGGCGGGACCGATGGTGCAGACGATCTTGGCTCGACGAGAAATCATGAAGAGTGGACGAGCTGCCGCAAACGTTCGTGTCGGGCAGAATCCGAAACCAGCATGCCACACGCCCCGACGAAATGGGGTAGGTTCTCCTCCCACCTCGCCCCCTTTTATGACGTGACTCACCCCTCGGGCTTTCGACGCGATGCGCAAGGCGCCGCATGTTTCGGCGGTGCGCCACTTTCCACCCTGCTTCGCCAGGCGGGTGTCTCGACACCCGCGTACCTCTATGACCTGGACGGCCTCGCGGCCGCTGCCCGTGCGCTCGAGGCCGCCTTCGGGGGCGCCCCGCACCTGACGGCCTACGCCGTCAAAGCCAATAGCGCGGGGAGCGTCGTGCGCGCGCTCGCCGCGGAGGGCACGGGGGCCGACGTCGTCTCGGGAGCCGAGCTCGAGCTCGCGATGGCGGCGGGGATCACGCCCGCGCGGGTCGTCATGAGCGGCGTGGCAAAAACGGACGCGGAGATCGATCTCGCGGTCGCGCGCGAAATCATGGCGATTCAAGTGGAAAGCGTCGAGGAGCTCGTCCGGGTCGCGAGCCGGGCACGGGCGCTGGGCCGGACGGCGCGCGTCGCCCTGCGCGTCAACCCCGGCGT
Source organism: uncultured delta proteobacterium (assembly GCA_963841435.1). Taxonomy (GTDB): domain Bacteria; phylum Myxococcota_A; class Polyangia; order Polyangiales; family Polyangiaceae; genus PMG-095. The sequence continues at coordinate 1,059,643 of CAWJCS010000006.1, read as the reverse complement.
CGCAGCCGACACCCACGCGCACGTGGCGACGGGTCACGACGACGCCAAGTTCGGGATACCCCGGAGCGACGTGGCGCGTGCCTGGACCGTCGCCGACGCCAGCCCCGAGCTCGAGGCGGTCGGCGTTTCGGCGCACGTCGGCTCGATGCTGCGCGATCCGGAGCCTTACCTCGCGGCGGCGCGCGTCGTCGTTTCGATCGCTCGGGAGCGACACGCGCGCACGCCACTCCGTTACGTCGACTTCGGCGGCGGCTTCGGCATCGACTACGGCGGGGCCCCGGCTCAGGAGCCGGGCGCCTTCGTCCGCGCGGCGCTCGGCCTGCTCGCGAACGAGGGGCTCGGCGAGCTCACACTCGTCATCGAGCCTGGCCGCGCGCTCGTCGGCCCCTTCGGCGTGCTCGTGGCGAACGTGCTGCAGACGAAGGTGAGCGACGCGCGACGCTGGGTGATGATCGACGCAGGGATGAACGACCTCTTGCGCCCCGCGCTCTACGCCGCCAAGCACCGCATCGAGCCGCTCGAGCACGCGCCCGGCGAAGACGAGTGGCGTATCGTCGGTCCCGTGTGCGAAAGCGCGGACGACTTCGGCGTGCACCCGCTCGGCCCGACGCCACCCGCGCTGGTCGCGATCCGCGATGTTGGCGCCTACGGCTTCGTGATGGCGAGCGAATACAACGGGCGCCCACTCCCGGCCGAGGTGTTCGTGCGAGGAGGCCGCGTGGTGCACGTGAGCCCGAGCCCCGGAGCCGAAGACTGGTTGCGAAAGCGCCTCGGCGCCTAGCCTCGACTCGAGCAGTCTCGGAAGGCTCGTCGAGCTCGAGACCAGCGCTCGGGGGTCACTCGCCGGCGCCGCGCTTGTCGCGCGGAGCGATGACCACTTCTTCGCGCCGCGCAGCCGGCAGCGCCTCGTTCGCACTTCCAGCCTGTCGCCGAGCGGCCTGCCTCGACCCCGACGACGGCGCGCGCACGGCGCGGATGGCCGGCAGCGTGCCGCTCGACTCGAGACGCCTCGCGCCGCTGCCCTTGCCCGGCGGCACCGAGCGCGCGCGGTAGGGCTCGCCGCCAACCATGAGCTCGACCCCGAGCGATCGGCAGCGCCGAGCGAGACGTTCGAGATCGACGCCCGGTTGCACGAGCAGGCCTGACGGCGGCGACGGATCGATGAAGAGGTTGACCGTTTGCCGACGCGTCCGCAACAGCTCCCGCACCTCGGGATCTTCAACCCAGAGAAAACCGGCGGTCGCGACGAACTCACCGCGACCCAGCACGGCGCTCGCTTGAGCCAAACTGCGCGCGATCGGGTCGGGCAGCTGTGCCAGCGTCTCGAGACGAGCCTGCAAGACATCCGCCTCGAAACCGGCGCTCAGCGCGTGCGAAAGCGTCTGCGGCGTCACGAGCACGTCGAGCGCCGAGCCGACGGCACCCACCTCGACGAGCGGCGCAAGGGCGATCACCGAGCCGACCTGAGAGCCCGAGCCGATACGCAGCGCTTGATGATCGAGGAAGCGGCTCGCCTCGCCCGACGGCCGCGATTCGCCCGAATCGCGCAGGTACGCGCGGCCGCGCGGCGTGATGCGCAGCGTGGGACCCATCGCTTCTTCGTCCTCGGGGTCGCCGAGGTTGACGGCGCCGAGCAAGTGCAGGCTACCGAGCGCCACGCGTCGCGCAATCTCCTCGGGCAGCGGAGCCTCGAGCCCGGCGCGAGCGGCCCACCGCTCGACGAGGCGCTTGACCCCAGGCGTGCGTGAGTCGGAACGCACGTAGGCGGCCACGGCCTCCCAGGGCACCCAGCGCCCGTCCGAAAGCTCCTGAAGCGCCTCGAGCACGAGATCGCGAATGACGCCGGCCGCGCTCGACTCGCGCATCTCGGGCGATGCGCGCAGCACCTCGCCGTCGGGGCGCGCTTCGTCCCAGGCGCCGCCGCGGCGCCAGGCCGAGAACAGGGCGCGACCGAGCTCGGCGACCGGCAGTGCACCGGGCGGCGAGGCGATGCCGATGGCCGACGGATCCCAGAGACCGATGGCGCGACCGAGCGCTGCGATGAAAGCGACGTGATCGGAGTCCTTGCCGAAGCGCGAGGCAAGCTTGGCGATCAGCGAACGGGGCGTACCGATGCCGGGCCGCACGTCGACGCCCGGATCGCGCACCGCGAGCGCGAGCGCGAGCGAGAGCGGCGCGGGATCCTCGGCGAAGCGCGCACGGCGCGGCGCGTGATCCTCACCGAGCACGAAGGTCCGGATTTCCTTGCGGTGAGCCTCGCGCTCGAGCCGGCGCTGCGCCCCCACCACCATCGCGACCTCGGTGGGCACGATGTGGCGATTCGGGTGCACCGGCACGAGAAAGGCTCGGCGCTCGAGAGCAAAGCCCACCCCGCGCCGGGAGGGCGTCGCGCCCATCGCGCCGCGCAGGCGAAGCGGCTCGCGCTCGAGGTCCAGAAGCTCTTCGGTCTCCACCTCACCGCCGACCTGCTCGACGGCGGCGAGCAGCTTGCGCTCGAGCGGCGCGAGCTCCTCGACCTCGCGCGCGAGACGCGGCAGGTCGTAGAGCACCTCCCAGGCCGGCTCGAGGCAGAGCGCGAGCGGGGGCGTGGCCGGGCGGCCGAGGTAGTGAGACGCGATGCTCGACGCGACGTCCGAGTGGGCCTGCCAGAGCAGCGCCCGCGCGCCGCGGGGGTCCTCACCCTCCCAGGGCTTGAGCTGCAGGAGGTGGGCGACGGGCAGGACCAGCTCGACGCCGTCGGCGTGGCCCCGCGCGAACACCACACCCCGGTGCACCAGCGGCTCGACGGCGGCCGGCAGCGACCGAGCGAGCAGGACACCGCCGGCCTCCGCGATCCGATAGAGGAGCTCACGGGTAGGTCCAGGTAGGATACCGGGGTCCCGGAGCTCGGGCAGTTGAAGTAAAACGCGCGCCACTTGTGACGCCGTGTCGATGCGCTTGGCTCCATCCACGCGGATCTTCAGGCGCGTGACGAGCGACTCGAGCTCCGTATCCGGGAGCTGACGCAGCAGGTCCACCAGCCGGAGCGGTCGGGAGGGGGGAGGAATGGTGGTGCGCGCCATGGTCCGACCCCGCGCGGGCGTTTCCCGCAAACAGGGATATCCGGAGAAAGTTACGCACTATTTCGGCCGCTGTCGAGAGCGACCGGCCGATTGAACGTTCCTTCTCGGCAACGAAGCCTGCCGGCACGCTCGCTTTCGGGCCTTTCGGGGTTTCTTGGAGAACGGGCCAACGACTACACTCCCGGCAAAATCGTGATCCTGCGCGACCCCGTGCACGGCCTCGTCTCCTTCGAGCGCCCCGAGGAGGAGATTGTCTTCTTGCTGCTCGAGGCGCGCGAGGTGCAGCGCCTTCGCCGGATCCGCCAGCTCGGGCTCGCCTCGTTCGCGTACCCGGGGGCGGATCACACCCGGTTTTCCCACGCCATCGGCTCGGCGTTCGTGATGACCCGCCTGCTCGCGCGCCTTCGCAGCATCCACGAGGCGCTCCCCTTCTGGCAGCGCGTGACCACCGAGCGGGCGCGCGAAGCCCTGGCGGCCGCGCTGCTTCACGATCTCGGCCACGGACCGTTCTCGCACCTGTTCGAGCAGGTGCTGCCCGATTCCGAGCGCCACGAGACCTGGACTCGGCGCATCGTGCTCGACCCCAGCACCGACGTGCACCGGATCCTGCTCGGCATCGACAGCGCGCTGCCCGAGCGCGTCGCCCAGCTCGTCGCGGGAAAGCACGAGCTGACGTTCCTCGCGCGAGCGGTGAGTGGCACCTTCGACGTCGACCGCTGCGACTACCTCCTGCGCGACGCGCACGCGACGGGCGTCGGCTACGGGCGCTTCGACCTCGACTGGCTGCTGCGTAGCTTGCGCTTCGGCATCCCCGAGTCCGAGAGCAAGGCGCCGCCGCTGGCGATCGACGGGGAAAAGGGCATCCCCGCCATCGAGTCGTTTCTCCTCGCGCGGCTCTTCATGTTCCAGCAGGTTTACTTTCACAAGACCGAGCGGGCCTGCGAATGGATGCTCGCGCGCGTGCTCGAGCGTGCCCACCAGCTGCTCGCCGACGGCGCACGCCTGCCCGGAACGCCGCCCGGCCTAATCTCGCTCGCGCGCGACGGCAAGGCCTCGCTCGGCGACTACCTCGCGCTCGACGACCCGTCGTTGTGGGTCGCGCTTTCGGCCTGGCGAGACGCCAAGGACCCCGTGCTCGCCGACCTCGTGGATCGGCTGCACCGGCGGCGCCTGTTCAAGACGCTCGAGCTGCACGGTGAGCACAAGACGCCGCGCGGCCGGCTCGAAGCGCTCGAAGCCGCGCGCGAGGCGGTCGAGACGTCCGGGTTCGACCCGCAGGTCTACGTGGGTCTCGACGTGGCCTCGACGGTGGCCTTCGACGATGGCGACGACCCGTTGCTCGTCGTGTTGCCCGGCGAGCGCACGCGCCCGCTCGCCGAGGCGTCGTTTTTACTCGGCCGCCTGCGCGGTGAGGAAATGGAGCGCGTGCGTCTGGTTTTCGCGCCCGAGCTTCGCGAGGCCGTGCTGGGCGCGGTGCGCGCATGATCGGCGTCGCCGCGCTCTTTTTCGGGGCGCTACCGCCGCCGGCAATCGCCTCGGACGAAAGCGCGTTCGGCACGCACACGACGTCGCACGTCGGCGGGCCGCGCCACCCCGACCTCGATCGCGTCGAGGGCGACGGCGTCTACGGCCGTTTCGACGGCGACCTCGATCTCGGAATGGGGGTCGGCGTGAGCACCTTCTTCGCAACCGGCGACACGGGCCCCTCGCTGCGCGCCGCGGCGCACTGGTACTCGACGGCCGGCCCGTACCTCGGATACACCGAGTCGCTCGGCGCGCGCGCCGTGGAGCGACGACTCGGCCTCGGGCTCGAGCTCGAGCCGCTCTTCTTGCTGCGCTTTTCCGAGGCCGCCGAGCACGGGCCCGCCCTGCTCGACCTGACGCTCGATTCGCTCTCGCTCGGCCTCGGTGTGCTCCTGCTCGACCCGCCCGGGGAGCACTTCGCGAGCCACGCCGGCTTGGAGCTTTCGCTGGGCTTCGGGGTCCCGCTCTTGGCGCGGGCGAGCGGCCCCTGGCTCGAGGCGCGCGCCGGGTGGTACGCGCCGGAGAGCGGCCGCGAGGCCTCGGGGCTCGTGTTCCTGTCCTGGCACTTCGCCGTCACGACGCCGCTCGTCCGCGACTGATGCGAGGCGGGCGCTGCCCGCGCGCCGGCCCATCGCGCACGAGCGCGCGTCTCAGCCGAGCGGCCTGAGCACGGAGTCGGCGTGATCGACGTGCTCGTCGACGGCCCGCCGCTCGCGCCGCACGTGATCGGCGACGGCGGCCCTGAGGCGCCGGTCGGCGAGGTGGTGCACGCTGCACGTCACCGTGGGCTCGAAGCCGCGCGCCACCTTGTGCTCGCCGCCCGCGCCGGGCTCGAAGACGTCGAGCCGGCGCACGATGGCCTCCTCGATGCCCTTGTAGAAGCACACATCGAAGTGCAAAAACGGCACCTCGGCGAGCGCGCCCCAGTAGCGACCGTAGAGCCGGTCGTGTCCCAGCAGGTTGAAGGCGCCGCCGAGCTTCTTCTTGCTCGAGCTCTCGCTCGCCACGATGACGTGTAGCGCGTCGGGCATCGTCGCGAGCACCTCCTCGAAAAAGGCGCGATTCAGGTAGCGGCGCCCCCACGCGAACTTGTCAACCGTTGCGACGTAGAAGCGATACACGAAGTCGGCGAGCGACGGGTCGAGGTCCGTGCCCGTGAACGCTTCGAGCACGACGCCGCGTTCGGCGACGGCGCGGCGTTCGCGGCGGATTCTGATTGCGCCGTTTGGAGTTGAAGCACCCGAGGAACGCGTCGAAGGTGTCGTAGCCGGCGTTGTGCCAATGAAATTGCACACCGTGGCGCTCGAGCATGCCGGCTTCGGCATAGCCACGCGCCTCCTCCTCGCGGGGGAACAGCACGTGGGCACCCGAGAGCCCGGCCTGCTCCGTCACGGCGGAAAGCGCATGAACGAACGCCGACGCGAGGGGCGCACGCTCCTCCCCCGCACGGAGCAACAGGCGCGGCCCCGTCGCGGGCGTGAACGGAACGGCGACGATGAGCTTCGGGTAGTAGCTGACGCCGAGCTCGACCTCGGCGAAGCGAGCCCAGGCGTGGTCGAACACGAACTCGCCTTCGCTGTTGCCCTTGGCGTACGCGGGTGCCACGCCGACGAGCTCCCCGTCTCGGTGCAGCGTGAGGTGCATCGGCAACCAGCCGCGTTCCGGTGTCACGCAACCGGTGCGCTCGAGCGCGTCGAGCCACTCGAAGCGCAAGAACGGCGGCGTCTCGGCGGTGACGAGCGAGCGATACGCGTGCTCGCCCACTTCGCGGATCGAACCGTGCGTGTGCACTTCGATCGGCGCCTGATTCGTCACTCCGGCAGTATACCCGGGCGCGAGGCGCCGTCCCGCCCGGCGCTCACAGGAATTTGCGAAAGCGGTAGGCGACGTGCTCGAGCACACGGTCGAGCGGCGGGCGCTGCCGGAAGCCTGCCAGATCGACTTCGCGCGACTGCTCGAGGTCGCGCAGAAACGAACGCTCCATCTCGGCGCCGAAACGAGCGTCGAGCACGGCGACATTGACCTCGAGGTTCGAGCGCAACGACAGATAGTCGAGGTTGTACGTGCCGACGGTGCTCCAGTGCCCGTCGATGACGGCACTCTTCGCGTGGAGCACGCTCGGCAGCCATTCGTAGAGCCGCACGCCGCGCGTCAGGAGCCGGCTCCACGTCCCGCGGCTCGCGTAGCGCACCACTTCAACGTCGCTCTTTGCCGGCATGAGCACGCGCACGTCAACGCCGCGCCGCACGGCGCCCACGAGCGCGTGGCGCACGGAGCGATCGGGGACGAAATACGCGTTGGTGATCCATGCCGTGCGCGAAGCACCGTGCAACGCCTGGAGGTACGCCGTGGAGATTTGCCGACGCGAACGAAAATAGCTCTCGCCGAGCACGCGAACCTGCTGATCCTCCGCCTTTTTCGGGGGTCCCGAGTCGGAGCGGCGCGTGCGCCCGAGCGGCGGGCCCCCGGCGCGCCGCCAGGCCGCGAACAGACAGTTCACCAAGCCGCGCACCGCCGGCCCCTCGACACGCACCATGTCGTCTCGCCAGCCCTGACCCCCCTGGTCCAGGGGCAGCCAGGCGTCGGCCACGTTCATACCGCCCGTGAAGCCGATCTCGCCGTCGACGATCAGGATCTTCCGGTGATCGCGGCGCGCGAGCCCCTCCCAGCGAAAGCGAGGACGCCACGGCGCGAGCGGCCCGAACTCCGCCACGAAGCAACCCGCCCGACGCAGCTCCTCGAGGAACGCGCCGTCGATCCCCAGGCTGCCGATCGCATCGTAGACGAGCGCGACCTCCACGCCGCGCCGCGCCGCCGCCATCAGGGCGTCGGCGAACGAGTGGCCGGCCTTGTCCGACCCGAGCCAGTACATCTCGAAAAGCACTTGCTCGGTCGCGCCGGCAATCGCCGCGAGCATCGCCGGGTACGCTTCGGCGCCGTCGCGCAGCAGAGTGACGCAGTTTCCATCCACGAACTGTGGCTCCGCGCGACGGTTGAGGAACGGCGTGCGGTTGGGTGGCACGCCGGCTATCCTGCGCCCGGTCCCAAGGTTCGTCGATGCGTCGTCCGCACCTCCCTTTCGCGCCGCTCGGCCTCGGGCTCGTCACCCTCCTTTCGTCGGGCTGCAAGAGCAGCTCGAACCAGGCGCCGCCGCCCGCCTACGCGCCGCAGTACGCTGCGCCCGCACCGTCACCCGGCTACCCGGCCCAGCCGGGCGCTCCCGTGACGACGGGTATGCCGCCCGTCGCCGTCGCGCCGTCGGGCCCCGACCCCATCAACAACGTCGATCTGCCTTTCTTGCGCACCGAGGCGAGCGGCATCCTGGCGGAGCTCGTGGCCGCGCTGCCGCCCTTGCAGAACGGCCGCGTCGCCAACATCCCGCTCGTCGTCGACGGCTCGCCCGGCGAGGTGAACGCGTTCGCGACCTGCACGCGCGACGGACGCGCGGCGATGGCCGTCACCGACGGGCTCTTCGACATCCAGGCCCACCTGGCGCGCGCGAGGGCCATCGACGAGCTCTTTCGAACCAACAAGGTGGGCGAGTACATCGCGATCATCGCCCGTGACCAGCGCCCGAAACGGCCGATCGTGCGGCCGCCGGCGGGCTTCTTCGACCCGGCCATGGATCAGAATCCCCAAAAGCTCGCGCGCCAACGCGAGGTGCTCGACGAAGAGATCGCCTTCGTGCTCGGTCACGAGCTCGCCCACCACTATCTCGGGCACCTGCCCTGCGCGGGCGCGGGCGCGCTGCCGGCCGCCGAGATCGGTCGCGTGCTCGCCGACACCGTACCCCTTTTCAACCAGCCGAACGAGATCGCCGCGGACGTGTCGGGCCTGAACGACGCGCTCACGGCGGGCGCGCGACGCAACGGCTATCACTTCACCGAGGGTGGCGCGCTCCTCACCATGCAGTTCTTCAGCGGCCTGGACCAGCTGACGCCCGCCGACATCCTGTTCGGCTTCGAGCGCAGTCACCCATCGCCCGCGCTCCGCATCCCCATCATCCAACAGACGGCCAACGCCTGGCGTGGCACCGGGGGTCGCGGACTGCCTTACCCTTTCTTTTAGGGCCGATCGGAGGGCGCGTGGAACAGGGCGGCAACTCGGAGCACACGGCGACCGATGCGGGGCAACCATGGCGATGAAGACCGAGGAGCCCTCGCCGCGCCGGCTGAGAAAGGCGCGTGAAGAGGGCGACAGCCCGCTTTCCCACGCGCTCGGCCAGGCGCTTTCGCTGTGGGCGGCGGTGTTGCTCGTGCCGGGCGCGATCGTCGCCACGGCGGCGCGCGCGAGCGAGCTCTTGCACCGGGCGCTCGCCGGCCGACCCGCGTCGACGGCGGTGACGCTACCCGTCGAGGTGCTCCTCCTCTCGTTACCCATCCTCCTCGCCGTCGCCTTCACGGCCGGCGCCGTCTCGCTCGTGCAGACGGGCGGCGTCTTCTCTGGCACGCGGCTCACGCCCAAGCTCGAGCGGCTCGATCCCATCGCGGGGCTTTCCGCCCTGTTTCGCATGGAACGCATCGCCGGGCTCGCGCGCGCGCTCGTCGCGGCGGGCGCCGTCGGCGTCCTTTGCTTCGTCACGCTGCGCGACCACGCCGCGGACCTCGTGAACGCCGCCGGCAACCCGGATACCATCGGGCCGCTCGTCGCGACGCTCGGCAAGCAGCTCGGCGTCGAGGCGGCGCTCGTCGGGCTCGCGCTCGCCGGAATCGACGTGGCGCTGCAGCATCGGGCATTTCGGCTCCGCCACCGCATGACCAAGGACGACGTGCGCCGCGAGCACCGGGAAGCCGAAGGCGACCCCGAGATCAAGGCGAGGCGCCGCCGCGCGCACCAGGAAGCCCTCGCGGGGTCGATTGTCAATGCCGTCAAGGACGCGACCGTGGTCGTCGTGAATCCCACGCACGTCGCGAGCGCGCTGCGCTACGTCGAGGGCGAGGACGAGGCGCCCAGGCTCGTCGCACTCGGCCACGGCGACCTCGCGCGGCGCATCATCGAGGCGGCGCACGCCTACGGCATCCCCTGCGTTCGGGACGTGCCCGTGGCCCGCGCGCTCGCCGAGCTCGAGATCGGCGACGAGATCCCCGAAGCGCTCTACGAAGCCGTCGCCGAGATCCTGCGCGATCTCGCGACGTCGCGACCCGACCTCTCGACGCCCGACGCTGGGTGACCGGCAGGGTTGCGGCGGCCGCCGCGGGCAGCAAGATCGGCGCAACCGAAAAGGACCTGACGGTCGAAGACGTGAGCCTCGCCAGGCGCGAGCCACCGTGTGAGAACGCTCGGCAAGGCCGAAGCCGCGGCCGGGAAGTGGACAAAACGACCCATTTGGCCTGATATTGGAGCGTGGTCGAAAGGGAGCCGCTCCTCACCCGCGCCTACCGCTTCGGGCGCGCGCTGATCGTGGGCAGCGGCGCGACCTTGACGGACTTTTCGATCTTCACGACCTGCATCCGGGCCATCGGGATGGCGCCCACCTCGGCTCGTGTGCCCGCGCTCGTCGCAGGCGCGTGCTTTCAGTTTTTCGGCAATCGCAGCTTCACGTTTCGCGCGACCGCGGGAAAGCTGTCGAGGCAGGCGTGGCTGTTCGTCGTCGCCGAGAGCATCACGCTGTATTTGAACTACACGGTGTTCCGTTACCTCGTCGAGCGCCTGACGATGCTCGCGCCCGAGGTCGTGGGCTTCGTCGGCACGTTCATCGTGTTCGCAGGCTTCGCCTATCCGGTGCGGCGGCTCATCGTGTTCCGCATGCCGCCGAACCCGCCCGCCGCCTGAGCAGAACCCCCCACGCGCGCCCCGGGGTCAGGCCGCATCTGCTCTAGATGAGCCCGTGCTCCTTCAGCTTGTAATAGAGACTGCGCCGGCTGATACCGAGCAGGCGCGCCGCGACGTTCTTGTTTCCGGCGGCATTGTCCAGAGCCCGCTCGAGCGCGCGTCGCTCGGCCTTGCGCAGCGCCACGTCGAGCTCGAGCGCGCTCTGCTCGAGCTCGAGCTTGGGCGCAAAACCGGCTGCTTCGGCAAAGCCGAGCGTGCCGCTGTGCCGCCCGAGCTCGCGCCGCACGTCGCCCGCCGAGACGCGCGGCGCCGCGCCCAGCACCACGAGACGTTCGACGAAGTTTTGCAGCTGGCGCACGTTGCCCGGCCAATCGTGGCTTCTCAGGATCTCGAGGGCCTCGGCATCGAGCATGGCGGCGCGCCGTCCGTTGGCCCGCGCGACCACCTCGCAAAAGTGCAACGCAAGCGGCTCGATGTCTTCGCGCCGCGCGCGCAGCGGCGGCACCCACAGCGAGACCACGTTGAGCCGGTACAGGAGGTCGGCGCGGAACGTCCCGGCGCTCACCATCGCCTCGAGGTCGCGGTGCGTCGCCGCGACGAAGCGCACGTCGGCGCCGAGCGTTTCGGTGCCGCCGAGCCGCTCGTACTCGCGATCCTGCAGGAGGCGCAGGAGCTTGACCTGCGTGAGCGCGCTCACGTCGCCGATCTCGTCGAGGAACAGCGTGCCGCCCTGCGCGAGCTCGACGCGGCCCGGTTTGCGCGCCGTGGCACCCGTGAAGGCGCCTTTCTCGTAACCGAACAGCTCGCTTTCGAGCAGCTCGTCCGGCAGTGCGGCAGCGTGCACTTTGACGAATGGCCCTCCGCGGCGCGGTGAGTGCTCGTGAAGCATGCGCGCGACGAGCTCCTTGCCCGTGCCGCTTTCGCCACGCACGAGCACCGTCGCCGTGCCATTCGCGGCGCGGCGGAGCGTTTGCGCGAGCTCCCGCATGGGCGCGGAGTCACCGACGAGCTGTGTTTCCGAGATGAACACGCTCGAGCGCGGCATCTCCTCGGCGTCGATGGCGACGCCCTTCAGCACCTTGCCGAGCACGTAGCGCACCTCGTCGTGCTCCACGGGCTTACGCACGAAATCGGCTGCGCCCGCGCGCACGGCGGCGACACCGTCGGCCGCAGCCTCGGCCGCGACGAGCACGACGACTGGCACGGCGAGACTCCGTCGTGACATCGCGTCGAGCAGCGCCGCGCCGGGCAGGTCGGCAAGGTCGTGATCGGCGATCACGACGTCATAGGCGTCCCGGTCGAGCTCCTCGAGCGCGCTCTCGCCCGTGCTCACGCGCCGCCCGGCAAAGCCCGCACCGAACAGCACACCGCCGAGCGCCTCGGCGGCAGTGTCGTCGGCCGACACGATGAGGAAGCTGGAGCGCGCGTCGTCCATCGAGGGCTCTCCCCAGGCTACCCGATCGGCGAGCGCGCCGCCCGGCCGCGCTCACGAGGTCATTTCGCGGTGCGGCCGCGCACTCTGGCTGATACGGTTGGGGCCATGAGCTCGCGCCTGAGCCTTACCCCGGGGGTCGTTTTGGGTAAGCGCTACCGGCTCGAGCGACAGCTCGCGCAGGGCGGCATGGGCGCCGTCTTCGAGGCGCGCCACGTGACCACGGAAATGCGCCTTGCCGTGAAGGTGCTGTGGCCCGAGGTTCTCGAGCAGGCCGGCGCGCGGCAGCGTTTCGAGCTCGAAGCGCGCGTCGCGGCCCGCGTCGCTTCGCCCCATATCGTCAAGGTGCTCGACGCTGGCTTCGCCGAGGACGGCGAGCTGCCCTACCTCGTGATGGAGCTCCTCGATGGGGAGGACCTGCGCACGCTCGTGCAGCGAAGCGGACCGCTCGAGCCCGCGCGGGCGCTCCTGCTGCTCGAGCAGGTCGCAGCAGGCCTCGACGCCGCCCACGCTCACCGCGCAGCGAACGGCACTCCGCAACCCATCGTTCACCGCGATCTCAAGCCCGAGAATCTCTTCGTGACCGACGCCGACAGCGACCGGCCGTTCGTGCGCATTCTCGACTTCGGTATCGCCAAGGTGCTCGGTGACACCTCGCACGTGAGCACCGACCTCAAGGGCACGCCGCTCTACATGGCGCCCGAGCAGATCCGCGCGCAGCGTGTCTCCCCGGAGACGGACGTCTGGGCGCTCGGGCTCGTCGCCTATTACCTCGTCACGGGCAAGGTTTACTGGAAGGGAGCGTACGGCGAGAACCCGAACCTGCTCGCGGTGCTCGGCGAGATCGGCAGCGCGGACCGGACGGCGCCGTCCGAGCGGATCCGCGAGCAGGGTCTCACGGGAAGCGTGCCCGCGTCGTTCGACGCCTGGCTGCTCCGCTGCCTGGAAGCGCGGCCTGAGCGCCGATTTTCGACCGCCAGCGAGGCCGTCGGCGCGCTCGGCGCGGCGCTCGAGGGCTTTGTCGTCGATGTCGTCCGTGCGGCACCGTCGGCACGCGTTTCGGGTCACTCCGCGACCGCGCTCGCCGAGCCGGCGCCGGGCACGCCGACGGAGAAGTCGCTCGCGCCCGTGCAGAGCGCCCCGCTCGAACCGAAGAAGCGCTCACGCAGGCTGCTCGTCAGCGCTGCCGCCGGCGCAGGGCTCGTCGCGGTTTTCGTGCTCGCGAGCCGGCCCGCGGTGACGAGCGAGAGCGACGCGGCGGCGCCCGCCGCCCCCCTGCCCGAGAGCGCGGCACCCGCACCCGCGGCGCAAAGTACCACCGACGCGCCCAACGCTACGCCGACTCCCGCGGCCCCGAACGCCGAGCGCGCGCCGACGGTGGAGCCCGTCCTACCTTCCGCCTCCGCCTCCGCCTCCGCAGCGCCCGAGCCCAACCATGCGCCCACGACCGCGGCGCCGCGAGGGCGTCCCCCGGCACGCGCAGGGCGCGCCCCGGTTTCGGCGCCGAGCGCCGCGTCACCGCCGACGAAGGGCGCAGCGCCGGCGCCCAAAACCGCTGAAACCCGCGCGACGGCGTCGCCCCCGAGCCAGCCGCAAAAGCCGGCCACCGTCGACGCCTTCGATCTCAGATAGTGCTCAGAACGCGCCCGCGACGGCGAGCGCGCAGCCCGTGCCGTCACAGCCAGCCGAGACACGTGCCGCAGCATCGCGCGACGCCGGCTCCGCGCCCCGGTCGTCGTGAGCCGGCGCGCTGAGCCAGAAGTACGCGCCGAGCCCCGCGCTCGCCACCGCGCCGACCCAGAGCACGTCGGTGACGATGCTGAGCGTCCGCGCACGGTCGCGCGTCGAGCGCAACGACGGATCGCAGAGCACACCGCCGGGCCGCGCTGGATCCGGAGCGGTGCAGCGCTCGTCGAGGTCTGCTTGGGCGGACTTTGCGAGCACACCGGTCACGACGCCAGCACCGAGGAGCGCCCCCGACGCCCCGAATGCCACGAACGCCGGGACGCGCGAGGCTGCAGCGCCCCCGTCGTGCCCGGCGGGTGCCGCCGGCTCGGGTGCGAGGAGCGGCACGAGCTCGGGGATGACCACGCTCGACACCTCGCCTTCGGCGACGCTGAGGGACGCGTGCCACGTCGCCCGACTGGGCGCCCGGGCCTCGATCGCGTGGGCGCCCGGGTTGACGAGCGTCCCCGCCTCGGGCAGTGGTTGCGCGAGCTCGGCGCCGTCGAGCCACACACCGAGCGAGGGAGTCGCGGGAAGCTTCAAGCGAAGCTTCGGAATGCGTGGCGTGAGCGCCCCGAGCTCCTTCTCGGCCGCGGCCGTCCACGCCCTGCGCCGCGTCGGATCCGGGTGCTTTAGCGCGAGGGCCGAAGCACGCTCGAAGTCCTGCTGCGCGCGCACGAGGTCGCCGCGCTTTTCGTGGCACGCGCCGAGATTGAGGAGCGTCCCGGGTGACGGGTCGAGCGACTGGCTCTGCTCGAAGCGCGTGCAGGCGAGCTCCAGTTTTCCCTCGGCGATCAGCTGGCGCCCCTCGCGGAAGAGGGTGTCGGCGCGGGCGCGTGCCGTCGCGTCGGACGCCGTCGCGTCGGACGCCGTCGGCGCGGGCTCTGCGCGCACCGAGGGAGCCCCGAGCGAAAGCACGAGACCGAGCGCAACGCGTTGGGCGGCCAACCTCTTGTCGCTCATCGCCCACGAGTAGGCCCGAAGGGCGCGGCCCGCGCAAGAAGCGCGCCCGGGCTTGCGGCCGTCGGCGTTCGAGCGCACGGTCGGAGCGTCTCCTTTTACGTTCAACGACCCATGCGCCCGAAGCTGACTGCCCCGCCCGACCGCACCTCGAGGTCGCGCTCGGGCGGCCGTGCCCGGCGCACGCTCGGCGGCTGGGTCGTGCTCGGCGTGCTCGGCTCGGCGTGCTCGTTGACCCTCGATTTGGATCGCTACGCGTTCGGCGAGCCGCCGAAAAGCAACGAGGGAGGACAGGCCGGCGAGGGCGGCGAGGCGGGGGCTCAGGATCTCGGCGGCCGCGGCGGAAAAGGTGGTCAAGCGGGCTCGAGCGTCGGCGGGCGTGGCGGCACCGCGGCGGGCGGCGCGGCGGGTGAGGCGCCCGGTGGCGCGGCGGGTGAGGCGCCCGGCGGCGCGGCGGGCGAGGGCGGCGCGGGCCCGGTGAGCTGCGACGGCGAGGAGGCGCTCGCCGATCCGCGGTGCGAGCTCGCGCCCGTCGCGGTGTACGTCATGAAAGAGAGTTCCTCGCCCAACCTCGTCGGGTTCGGAGTCGAGCCATCGGGCGGGCTCGACGCCACGCCCCTTAGCGTGATCCAACACGCCTCCAGTGTCAGCGGTGACCTGCTCTCGGCCCCCGACCGGCAGCACGTGGTGGCCCTCAGTGGAAAAGGCGGCCAGATCACGCACACCTTCAACGTCGATCCGGACACGCTCGAGCTCGAGGAGAGCCTGCAAACCCAGCCGATGGAAACGTCGGGTGAGCCCACCACGCAATACGCCACGGGCGCAATGCTCGCGGGCCCCGCGGGGCTGGACCACGACTTCCTTTTGGTCGCGAACGGGGACAGCAACGGCTCCGGCGGCGGCGTCTACCTCTATTCGTTCGACCACGACCAGTACCCCGGTCGAATTGCCCAGCTAGAGCGGCTTTCCATCAACAAGCCGTGGTCGCCCGTGTTCGATCCGTCGGGCGCCTGGGTGTACGTCATCCAGGACCCGTATTCGTTCTCGAGCACCGTGAACGCCGTCTCTTTCGACGCGCAGGCGGGAACGCTTTCCCCCCGCGACACGGCCGCACTCGACATCAACGACGGGTACCCGCCCCAACAGGTCGCGGTCGCCCCGTCCGGTGAGCTCGTCTACGTCCTCTTCGGGGACCACCTCGAATCGTTCAGCGTGAGGTCGTTTTCACCGAGGCTTGCGCCGTACGCCGGTTCGACCCCGAACGGGAACCTGGAACTTTCGCGGATGGCGGTCCACCCCGCCGGCGGGTTCGTCTACGCCGTGGGCGGCGACGCACTCTGGGCCTTCAAGGCAGGCACCGCGCAGCCCGAGCTCATCGACCTCGACGACGACACGCTGAACGGCGTGAGCGGCATCCCCCTGACGAGGCCCGGAGATCTCGCCGTCAACCGAACCGGCCGGCACCTGTTCGTCACCACTGACGTAGACACGCACAGCTTCCAGATCCAGCCGGACGGGACCCTCACCGAACCGTCCCCGCCCGTCGCCGGGCGAGGCACCCGGCTCGCGATCCTGCACGCCGTCCGAAAAGCGCCCTGACGCACAAAACGACGACGGGCGGGCCCCGGAGGGACCCGCCCAACGACGCCCCGTGCGATGGCTCAGAAGGGCGCGCAGAACTCGCCGAGCCCGGGCGGCACGTCGATGCACGCCGTCAGCGGGTCGCCGACCTTCACGCGGCCGCCCGCGAGGCGCGTGCAGCCGCCGCCGCTTTCGCAGTAGTCGCCGCTCACCTCACCCGAAAGCCCGCGCGTTCCGAGCGATAGCGCGATCTTGCCCTCGAGCGTGCCGTAGTCGAAATCCGGGATCACGCTCTCGTGCTCGCACGTCCGCGGCTTTTCGAGATCGGCGCAGGTCTTGGGCCGAGCGAGATCGGCGCACGTCTTGGGCTTTGCGAGGTCGTTGCAGGTCTTCGGCAGCGAGAGGTCGGTACACGTCTTCGGCGCGCTCGGATCGGTGCAGGTCTTCGGCACCGAGCAGGTGTTGGGCGCGTCGTCACAGACGTGGATACCAATCGCGCCGAGCCACTTGCACACCTCGTGCGTCCCGCAGAGCACGCCGCTCGTCACCGTCTGGTAGCCGCACAACGCGCCGCTCGTCACCGTTTGGTAGCCGCACACCGCGCCGTTCGTCACCGTCTGGTACCCGCACACGGCACCGTCCGTCACCTTCTCGTAGCCGCACACGGCGCCGTCGCTGACGACCTCGTAGCCGCATTTCGCGCCGTCCGTCACCGCCTCGTAGCCGCAGATGGCGCCATCGACGAGCGTCTCCAGCACCTTCTTGCCGGTCTGCACGGGGATGTGGACCGACGCTTCGCCGCCGAGCTCGGCGCCTCTCTGGGTGATGAACCCCGTCACGGCGATGCGGCTCACGCCGGTATCGAGCTCGCCTTCGACGAAGAGCCCGTGGGCATCCATGCGCACGCGGGCGTCGAACAGCTCCTGTCCGGCAACCGTCACGTCACCGGTGATGCGCACGTAGAAGTCGGCCGGGTCGTCGGCAAAGAACGCTTCGACCGCCGCGCCGCCACCGATTTCGAGGTCCTTGGCCAGCGTGACGCCCACGCGCATCGTTCCCGCGAGGCGGAAGCCACGGCGATCGACGTCGAGCCGGGCCTCGGCGACGGCGAGGTCCGAGAGATCCACGCCGACCTTCTGCGTGAGACTCGAGCCCACCATCCGGTACTCACCCTCGAGAACCAGGTACGAATCCTCGATCTCGCTACTGATGAAGCCCGCTACCTCGATCGTCTGCTCGGCGCGAAGCGGCAGCTCGTCGGGCAAGAACGACTGGTCGGGCTCGATCACGCCGGACAAGTAAGCCTGCTGTTCGTCGCCGGTAACGCGCAGCCCGACCGTCGCCTGACCGATGGGTGCCTCGAAGCTCAGGATGTCGAGAAAGCTCGCCGTGAGCGCCACGTCGCCGTTCAAGCCGAGCTCCATGCCGGCCTGGTCGATCGCGCCGAGCGGGCGTCCGTCGCCGTTCGGGTCGATGTCGAGCACCATGTGCCCGCTCAGCGTCATCGGGAGGCGCGCGAGCGGCACGGAGCCCCCGAAGTAGAGCTGCCCTT
Organism: uncultured delta proteobacterium; assembly: GCA_963841435.1. GTDB lineage: Bacteria > Myxococcota_A > Polyangia > Polyangiales > Polyangiaceae > PMG-095. The sequence goes on along the minus strand of CAWJCS010000006.1, from coordinate 1,042,035 downwards.
CGAACGGCTCGATACCGGCGCCGAGCTCGAAGGTGGTCTCTGGCGCGAACGGGATCCGGCCGCGTGCCGAAAGGCCGAGCGCGACGTCTTCGACCGGGCCGAGCGCCGACAGACCGAGCAAGCTGCCCCGCGCGAACAGGAAAGGATCGAAGGGATCGAAAATCAGCGTCGCGTCGGCGGCGCCGGGGAGCGTGATGCTGATGGGACCGCTCCTCGCCTCGAACCCCGTTTGGTAGTGGAAGAACAGGTACTTCCGATCGTCGTGGATGGGCGCCTCGAGGTCCTTCAGGTTCTTCCCCCAGTCGAGGCCGATCGACGCCGTCACGAGATCGTCGACCTCGAAGCCCCGGAGCGCGCCGGCGACGGGGAACGGCATACCGACGAAGCCGCGCACCCGCTCGAGGCCATACTTCGGGTCGTCGCCTTTCTCGAAGACGACCGATGCGTTCGCGATGGGTACCTGGCCGAGCGGTGTCGTCAGGAGCAACGCGCCGTGCACCTCGTAGCCGTTTTCGAGCGTCGTGACGTTCGAGGCGAACGTGAAGAACACGAGCGGACGGTCGCTTTGGCGATCGACGACAAGCGCGACGAAGCCGTTCCTGACGGAGCCCGTCTCCGGCGGGTCGTCGAGCAACGCCTGCGCCTCCTCTGCGGTCGATGCCGCAGGAGCGAGCGGGCCCGCGACGTCAACCTCGTTGCCCTGCGAATCGCCCGATGTCACGCCATCCGGAGCCTCACCCGGCAAGCGCTCGTCAACGCCTCGCGTCGCACCGCCGAATACGCCCGCACCGACGCCGGCGGCCCGTTGCTCGGCCGAGCAACCGTAAGCGTCGACGTCGGCGCCCGTGGGCGTGCCGGGGCAGAGATCGTCACCGGTGTCGAGACCGTCGGCGTCGCCGTCCTCTCCCTTCGCGCAACCGTCAGGACCCGCGATGGCGTTGGTCGTGCCGGGACAAAGATCCACCACGTCGGGCCTACCGTCGCCGTCACTGTCGGCGCCGGCGCGCGAGCCCGAGCTGCACGCGATGCTCGCAGTCCCAAGGGTCAGGACGAGTGCGGTCCCAAAGAATTTTCCAAGCCTCATGTCGTTCTCCTCCGTGGGTTCGACCTGGGAAGAGCAAGGGCTGTGCCGTGCATGAATCGCCGTGATTTGCGCGGGTGCGTCGATCGACGTGCACGCCCGCGCACCGCCGACGCGTGCAAGGCGCTGCATCGTGCAAGAGCTTGCACGGGTCCTCATCCCGATTTTCGCCCCGAGCGCGCGCTCTCGAGACACTTAACGGTCATGCGCCATACGCCGTGGTTTCTACTGGCCCTGACCCCACTGCTCGGTTGCAGCAGCGGGCAAGACGATCTCGGCATTCCGAGCACCGGCGGCTCCGGCGGAACGATGAGCGCGAGCGGCGGACAAGGCGGCGCCGCGGCAAGCGGCGGGCAGGCTGGGACGGCAGCGGGAGCGGGCGGGAGCGCCGGTAGCGTCGCCGGTCAGTCCGGTGCGGGGGCGGCAGGCCTCGGCGGCGGAGCCGCCGGTGGAGCCGGGCTCGCGAGCGGCGGAGCGAGCGCCGGGGACGCGGGAACCGCGGGCGTTGGTGGTGCCGGTACCGCGGGCAGCGCGGGAGCGGGCGCTGCCGGTGACGCGGGCACGGGCGGCACGACGCCAGGGCTCGATTCGTGCCCGGCCCCTCCCGTGGGCGTCCCCGACGAAGCCGTCGTCGCACTGAACACGGAGAACGAGCTCAGGCTCGCCATGGGCCTCGACTGCGCCACGCTCGTCGCCGAGCTCATCACGAGCGCCCAAAACCACTGCGACTACTACGTTCAGAACCAGGGCGACGCGATGTGCGAGGCGCCGAGCCCCCACAACGAAATCATGGGCTGCCCTGGGTTCACCGGCGCAGGTCTCGGCGATCGGATGCGCGCCGCCGGCTACACGGGACGCGGCGGTTCCGAATGCATGGCGTTCGCCGGTGACCCGGTGACCTCGACCATGATGTTCGTCAACTCGGTGTATCACCGCACTCCCGTGCTGGATCCCTGGACACGCGAGCTCGGCTACGGCTTCGGTGACGGCTGCGACACGATCGACTACGGCACCGGCGCGATGACCGCCGCCAACGTCACGGCCTTCTACCCGTACGCCGATCAAACCGGCGTGCCAACGTCCTTCGACGGCAGCCGCGAAGGCCCCGAGCCACCCATGCCCGCCACGGGTTGGCCGAGCGGATTTCCCGTGACGCTCTACGCGAAAAGCATCACCGTCTCGAGCCATTCCATCGTCGTCGATGGAACGACCGAGGAGCTCATGCACCAGTGGCTCGACAGCGACGACCCCACCCTACCCGACTACGCGAAGGTGCTCTACACGGACGCGCCGCTCACGGCGAACACCACCTACCGCGTCGCCATCGAGGCGACCCGCGACACATCGCCGCTGCATTTCGAGTGGACGTTCACGACCGGCGCCGCGACCGGCGGCCGGCCGGGGCGTTAGGCCGGCGCCGTTTGCGCCGCCCGACTTGAAACGCTCCCGCGGACGTCGTAACGGAGCCGGCCCGGATGACCCAGACCTTCACTCCCATAGCTGCGCTGGCCGGCGGCGCGTTGCTGGGCCTCGCCGCCACCTTGTTGCTCGCGCTCACGGGCCGCATTGCCGGCGTGAGCGGCATCGTCGCAGGGCTCGCCGTCCCGCGGCCGGGCGACGTACGTTGGCGACTTCTGTTCGTGACAGGCTTGCTCGCCGCTGGCGCGGTTTCGATTCTGGCCGGCTCGAACGCGATTGCCGCTTCACCTCGGACCCTCGGAACGCTGCTGGTCGGCGGGTTCCTCGTGGGAATGGGCACGCGCCTGAGCAGCGGCTGCACGAGCGGCCACGGCGTGTGCGGCTTGAGCCGAGGGTCCGTGCGCTCGCTCGTCGCCACCGTGACGTTCGTCGCGACCGGCATGCTGACCGCGTCGCTCGCTCACCTGCTCGGTGGCGGACCATGAGCCACGCCAGCAAGGTCGCTCTCGCCTCGCTCGCGAGCGGCGCCGTGTTCGGCGTCGGGCTCTTGCTGAGCGGGATGACCCAACCCGAAAAGGTGCTCGGCTTCCTCGATCTGGCGGGTGCCTGGGACCCCTCGCTCGCCTTGGTGATGGTCGGGGCCATCGGCGTGCACGCGCTCGGAGTGCGAGCGTTGACGAAGAGCGCGCCGCCGTCGAGCGCGCGTAGCTCGTTCGCGGTCAAGGGGCCCATCGACGCCCGGCTGCTCGTGGGCGCCGCGATTTTCGGCGTCGGCTGGGGGCTCGCCGGCTACTGCCCGGGGCCGAGCGTCGTCGCCCTGGCTTCCGGCGGCGCAGGAGCCCTGGGCTTCGTCGCGACGATGCTCGTCGGCATCGCCGTCGCATCCCGACTCGAAGCGTGGCTCGCGAGCCAGGCGAGGTCCGCATCGCGCGAGCCGCGCGACGAGCTCGGTGAATCGGTGGGATTCGTCAGCTCGAGCTCGGGCGCGCCCGAAACGTGACGGCTCGGCCGCTCAGGTCTCGATGCGAATGCGCTTCTTGAGCGCGCTGAGCTCGGCCTCAACGTCGCCTTCGCCCTCGCGTTCGGCCTTGGGGCTCTGGCCGCTCTCGAGAGCGCGAAAGCGCGCCTCCACCTCGCTCGCCGAGAGGCCCGCCGGGCCGCGCCCGCCACCGAGAGCGTCCTCGATCTCGCGCTGGGCCTGCGCCGCCGTCTCCACGGCTTCGATCTGATCCTCCATGCGGCGGAACTCCTCGAACGCCGTTGGACCCGCGCCGCGCGCGCCGAGCGCCTCGGGGCCGCCACCGGCCTTCGCCTGGCCGAGCTTCGCGGCGAGCGTGCCCTTCTTTTTGTCGAGCTCGCCCACGCGCTGCTCCATCCGCTCGAGCTCCTTCTTCATTTCGACCGCCGACGCGCGCTGTTCGCCGCGCTGAGCCTCCGCCTGATCGCGCTCCCTCTGCGCTCGCCGGTGATGAAACAGTGCCTCGCGCGCGAGGTCGTCGTCGCCGTGGCGCACGGCAAGCTCGGCGCGGTGCTGCCACTTGTCGGCCTCGCGCCCGAGCTCCTCGACGCGCCGCTCGAGCTGCTTGCCCGCCGCGACGGCGCTCACGACCTCGCGGCGCGCGGCGCGGATCTGGTCGCGCATGCCGGAGAGCGTCGCCTCGACCGACTTTTTCGGATCCTCGAGCTGATCGAGGAGCGCGTTGAAATTGGACGAGATGACGCTGCCCACGCGGTCGAAGATGCCCATGGGTCGAAGATGCCACGCCTTTCGGGAGCGCTCAAAGCGTGGGCGCCGGGCCCGCCCCGGCCGCCGCAACGCCCCATCCGGATGCGGAGCGCCCGAAGCCAGCTGCCGCGCGTCAGCGGTTCGCGATGTGGATGGCGTGGCCGATCGAGTGCGCCGCCGCCTCCATCAAGGCTTCGCCGAGCGTCGGGTGCGGATGCACCGTGAGCGCAATGTCCTCGGCGGTGGCGGCCACCTCGAGCGCGAGCGCCGCCTCGCTGATGAGATCGCTCGCGTTCGGCCCCACGATGTGGATGCCGAGCACGCGGCCCGTCTTCTGCTCCGTCACGACCTTCACGAACCCGTCGGTCTCGCCGATGCTCATCGCCCGGCCGAGCACGGAGAACGGAAAGCGCCCCACCTTCACCGTGAGACCCTGCTGCTTGGCCTGGGCGTCGGTGATGCCCACGGTCGCGATCTCCGGATCGGTGAAGATGATGCCGGGGATCGTGACCCAGTCCTTGGCGGCGGCCTTGCCGGCGATCACCTCGGCGCACACCTCGCCCTCCTTGGAAGCTTTGTGAGCGAGCATGGGCGGGCCGCTCACGTCGCCGATGGCGTAGATGCCGGGCACGTTGGTCTCGCAGCGATCGTTGGTGGGAACGAAGCCGCGCTGGTCGACCGTGACGCCGATCTCCTCGAGGCCGATACCCTTGCCGCGCGGCTTCATGCCCACGGCGACCAGCACGACGTCGCACTCGATCTTCTTCGGCCCGTCGGCGGCAGCCACGTTGACGACGACGCTGTCCGGCTTCTTTTCCAAGCTCTCCGCGCGCGCGCCCTTCAGCACCGTGCCCCCGCGCTTCACGATGTTCTTCTCGACGATGCGCACGCAGTCGGGGTCCGTCCCCGGCAAGAGCTCGGGCGTGAGCTCGACCACCGTGAGCGTGGCACCGAAGCTCTGGTACACCATGCCGAGCTCGAGCCCGATCACGCCGCCCCCGATCACGACGAGGCGCTTCGGGATCTGCGGGAGGCTCACGGCCTCGCGCGCGCCGATCACGCGTTGGCCGTCGAACTCGAAGCCCGGCACCTGGATCGTCGCCGAGCCCGTAGCGATGACGATCGCCTTTTTCGCCGTGAGCTTCGTGGTCTGACCACCCTTTTGCGCGACCTCGACGGTCTTGGCGTCGGTCAAGCGACCGCGCCCTTCGACGATCGCCGCGCCATTGGCCTTGAGCAGCGAGCGCACGCCGCCCGTCAGCTTTTTCACGATGCCGCCCTTCCACTCCTGCATGCGCGGAACGTCCACCGAGACACCGTTGACCGCGATGCCGAAGTCGGCGACGTGACGCGACTTCTCGACGAAGTGCGCGTTGGCGATCAGCGCCTTGGACGGGATGCAACCCCAGTTGAGACAGACGCCGCCGTACTCTTCCTCTTCCACGCACGCGACCTTGAGCCCGAGCTGCCCGAGGCGAATGGCGCAGGGGTAGCCACCGGGACCACCTCCGAGAACGATGACGTCGTAGGTCGTTTCCATGGGCGCCCGACTACCTTACCGCCCGGCGCCTCACAAGACCCGTGCTCGTTCCTCAATACTGTGTGCCGATTTCCACGCCGTCGGCCTGCTCCCGGAGGTGCCAGGGGCGGGTTTCGTAGATGTCGTCGAACAAGGTCTCGCGAACCGGCGGGCCATCGGCAGCCGCGACGGCGAGGGCCGCGTCGATCTCATCGTCGATGGCCGTGACGAGGCGGGACTCGAGCACCGGATCGAGGAAACCCTCGCGGGTGAGATGTCGCCCGAGGCGAAGAATGGGGTCACGGGCCGCCCACGCTGCCTCCTCGGCGGCGCTGCGGTAGCGCGCGGGGTCGTCGCTCGACGAATGCGGTCCCCGCCGGTAGGTGACGCACTCGACGAGGGTCGCCCCGCTGCCGCTCCGCGCGTGGGCCGCGGCCTGCTCCACCTTCTGATGCACGGCGAGCGCGTCGTTGCCGTTGACGAGCGCCTCGCCGACGCCGTAGGCGCGCGCCTTGATGGCGAAGCTCCGTGAGGCGGTCTGGCGAGCGGCCGGAACGCTCAGCGCGTACTGGTTGTTCTGGCAGACGAACACGACCGGCAGCCGGTACACACCGGCGAAATTGAGCGCGGCGTGAAAGTCGGGGTGGCTCGTGGCCCCGTCGCCGAGAAACGCGAGCGCGATGCGCGGCTCGCGCCTGAGCTTCGCCGCCCAGGCCATGCCGACGGCGTGCGGCAGCTGAGTCGCGATACAGCTCGACCACGAGACCACGCGGTGCGCCGCGCTGAACGCGTGGTTCGGCATCTGGCGACCCTTTGCGAAGTCGCGCGCGCTGCCGAACGACTGGGCGAGCAATAGCTCGAGGGGGAGCCCGCGAACGAGCAGCGCGGCGCTTTCGCGCAGCGCGGGGAAGATCCAGTCCTCGGCGTCCACGGCGAGCGTCGCGGCCACGGGCACGGCTTCCTGTCCCAGGCTCGAGCCGAAGAATCCGATTGCCCCGTTTCGCGTGAGAGCGCTCAGGCGCTCGTCGAGGCGCCGCGCGCGCAGCATGTGACGGTAGAGCGAGAGCCGGCTGCGCGCCGAAAGCGACGAGCTTTGCCCCGGCGCGAGCTCGCCGTCGCTCGAGATCAGCGCGAACGGTGCGTCAGCTCTGTCGGGGGCCGCCACGTCGGGTCACCTGAGCAGCGCCACGATTTGGTCGACGAGCGCCTCCTCCTCCTCGTGAATGCGCTGGTCGGAGGTGACGAGCTTGCGGACGGCGCGGAGCACCTCCGTACGATGCCCCTTGAGCAGTCCTAGATTCGGCAGCACGAGCGGTTGCTGCCCCGCGAGGCACGCGTCGAGCGACTCGAGAGCCACGGGGTCGACGCCCGCGCGCACGGCGTAGTCGTGCAGGGCCTCGGCCTCCTCGTCGGCCACCTCCCCGTCCGCCCAAACGGCCTGCAGGAGAAGCTTGGTGATCTCGAACGCGAGCCCCGGTTCAATCGTGCCGTCGCCCGTCATGCGTGGCAGCGTATCCGGGCGGGCGCGCCGCTTCAACCAGCGTCGGTCGCTCCGCGATGGCCGAGCGCGCGCAGTGCCTCGTTGACGGCCTCGGGGTCGGCGCGGGAGGGGTTGCCGACGAAACCCTGGATGGCTCCCAGCGCCTCGTGGAGGCCCGCGCGACCAGCCGCCACGACGGCGAGCGTGCGCGTCTCGCGCGTCCACGCCGCGAGATCGCGCAAAATGGCGTGCCGGGCGCGCTCGTCGCCGAGCGACGCTGCGGCGACGAGCGCGTGCCACGAAAGCGCGCCGAACCGCCGCCGGAACGGGCCGAAGGCGCGCTGCACGAGCGCTCTGCGTGCCCGCTCGATACCTTGCTCGGCGGCGACCTCGATGGCGCGGAGCCGATCCGCTTCTTCGGCGACGCGCACGCTGCCGTCGATCACGCCGACGATCACGGGCTCCGCCTTCTCGAGGCCCCGCCGCGCGAGGAAGATCGCCGCAGCAGCGCGCGCGGCGTCCGAGGTCTCGCCCAGCGCTCGTTCGGCTCTCGCGACGAGCGACGCGGGCGCCTCGACGTCGCCGTCGAAGGTGCTCGCCGCGAGGCGATACGCCATCGCTCGGATCTCGTCGTCGGCGTCCTCGCTCGCGGCGAGCAGCGCCGGTGTGGCTCGCTCCGGGCAAAGCCTCACGAACGCGATGAGGGCCTGAAAGCGTACGGGCGGTTCCGCCGCCGCGAGCAGGGCTTCGACGCGCGCGGCGCCTGCGCGGTCGCCGGGGTCGGCGAGCTCCCCGAACGCGAGCACGGCCATCTGCCGCACGCGAGCGTTGCCGTCGTCGAGCGCCCGCGCGAGGGCCGGCAGCGAGACGCTCGCCTCGGCGTCGGCGAGCCCCATGGCGGCGGCGGCGCGGAGCTCGGGGCTCGGGTCGCCCGCGAGCAACCCCTCGAGCCCACTGACCGCCGCGTCGCGTTCGGCTTCGACGCGCGTGAGGCGCACGAGATCACCGAGTGCAGAGAGCCGAACGTCGGCCCGCCGGTTCTGCGCGTCGGTCAGGGCGGCAGCGAGCTTGCGCGGCAGCGGCGGCAGCCCGAACATCGCCTGGCGACCGTCAGCCCCCGCCGCCCTCGCCGCCCCCGCCGGACGACACCGGCTCGGCGTGACACACGTCCGACGCCGCGTCCGTCGCGCGCGTCTCGCTGGAGACGAACATACAAACCTTGCTCGGTGCGTCGAGGTTCACCGCGGAGATCGGCCGGTCGGGGCCCACGGGGTCGACGCAGATGTATCCCTCGGGCTGTCGGCAGTCTCCGCTGTTCTTGCACTTCTTCATACAGAAGCTGCGAGCGGACGGATTCGAGCCGGTGTCGTCCTCGCAACCTGCGACCGTCGATGGATCCTTGCCGAAGAGGATGCAGACCGCGTCGTCCGGGCAGCTGCCGGGATCGCAGGCGAACACCGTGCAGTACCCGCCCGGCTGGCTCACGTCGCACAGCCGGTCGCCGTTCTGTGAGCAATCGGTTGACGTTTCACAGGCGTCGCCGATACCCGGCGCGCAGCCGGCCACCAAAAGCAACAAGACGAAGAGCAGCCTGTTCATTCCGGAGGGGGGCTCTATGTCACGGGCTGCGGCCGAGTGCTAGTGTCCCCGTCCGGGGATTTTGGCGCATGGCAACCGTGATCACCGATGATTGCATCAACTGCGGGGCCTGCGAACCGGAATGTCCCAACGACGCGATCCACGAGGGGGGTGCGCTCTACGTCATCGAGCCGGACCTTTGCACGGAGTGCGTCGGCTACCATGCTGGGGAGGCGTGCCAGGCCGTGTGCCCCGTCGCGTGCTGCGTCCCAGACCCAGCGCGCCCGGAATCGGAGGCCGTGCTGCTCCGGCGCGCCCTCGCGCTGCACCCAGGCGATAGCGTGCTCGAGCGGAGCGCCGCCGACGGCACCTTCCCGTCGCGCTTCCGCTAGCCCCGGCCTGAAAGTCGGTATGCTCGACGACGCGATGGTCGAACGCGCCGAGGCAGCCACGCGTGGACGTGCCCTCGGGTTGGGGCGGCTCGCGCTCCGGCACCGCATCGGCCTGGCTGCGGAGGAGCTTTCTCTCTTCCGAAAGGAGCTCGGCAAACAGGCGGTGGAGCGGCTACGCGCGTTCTCGATCCTGCTCTTCGTCGTGCACCTCGGGCTCGTCGTGCACGACCTCGTCCAGGCGCCGGCCGAGAGCGCCCCCGAGCGCACTTGGCAAAGCTGGCTCTTCGTCCTGCACGTCATGATGCTCGTCGGCACCGCTCTTTCGATGCTGGTGTCGCAGCTGACCGCCAATGCCGCGTCGAAGGCGCGCGTCGCCTATATCACGACGGCGTTCTTCCTCGTGTGGAGCGGCGTGCTGTCGGGCGTCGACCAGCTCATCGGCGCGGGAATCACCGTCTATCTGATCGTCGCCATCGGGTCTGCGCTGTTCGTGACGTTCGAGAGCCTGCCGACGTATCTGGCGTTCGGTGCCGGCTACGCGGCCTTCCTCGCGGGCCAGCTCGCCTTCACGACGGAGCCGCCCCTCGCGTTCAGTCAAGGCATCAACGGCGCCGGCTTCACGGCGGTCTGCGTGATCTTTTCGCGCATGCTCTACCGAACGAAGGCGAGGGATTTCGAGCAACGCGTCACGATCGAACGGCAGCACAGCGCCCTCGCGGCCGTCAACGAGAAGCTCGAGGCCGAGCGCCAGAAGACCGAAAAGCTCCTCTCGGCCGTGCTGCCGGCCCGCATCGTCGAGCGCCTGCGCGCCGGCGAGGCGCCGATCGCCGACTCCCACGAAAAGCTCACGATCGTGATGGCCGACCTGTGCGATTTCACGCAGCTCGCATCGGCGCTCAAGCCGCCCGAGCTCGTCGAGCTGCTCGACGAGCTGTTCTCGGAGTTCGACGGGGTCGCAAAGAGCCACGCGCTCGAAAAGATCAAGACGATCGGCGACGGGTACCTCGCCGTGCTGGGCATCGAGAAGCCGACCTCGCACGACGCGATAGCCGCGGCCGACGCGGCCCTGAGCATGCACCTCAAGGTGGCCGAGGTGGCGGCACGGCGCGGGCGCGACCTGCATTTGCGCGTGGGCATCGCGCGTGGCGAAGCGATGGCCGGCGTGCTCGGCCGCGAGCGCCTGCTCTACGACCTCTGGGGCGACGCCGTGAACGTCGCGAGCCGGCTCGAAACGGCCGCCCGCCCCGGTGAGACGCTCGTCACCGCGGAGCTCGCCGCACTGCTCGCCGAAACCCACGACCTTGGCCCGGAGAGCCTCCGCGAACTCAAGGGCAAGGGGCGGGCCGTGGTCCGCAGCGTGATCGCGAGGCTTCCCCGCTGACTTGCGGGGCCCGGGCGCCTGGCCTACGATCTAGGGAGTGTCGCCTTCGACGACGTTCGCCCGCTACCTGGTCGTGCTCGGTGCCACCGCGCTCGGCTGCGGCGTGAGCACCGATGGCGACCCGGCGACCGAAGCGGCCGGCAGCACGCACGCCCTCGTCACCATCACGCGCACGGCTTCCGCGGTCACGCCCGAAGAGGTGAGGGCCGACGCGCTCGCCACCTTCTCACGCCTGCCGGTCGACGCCAACGCGGGGCGCGCGCTGGCCGCCGCGGGTCTCTCAGTGGACGCGCCCGAGGCCGGTGCCTGTCGCAAGGTCGTGGCGGGCGAGGCGGGCGCCACCGGGGACCTCACGCGCATCGAGCTGCTCGACGCCGGGGAGGTCACCGTCGCCGCGGGTGGCAGCGTCACGACCCTCGCGCCACGCGCCTTCCCCACGGTCACCGACTCGCTCGCCGGCGTGGTCTACACCACGCGTGATCGGGCGCCGGAGCCCCTGCCGAGCGGCCGCACCTACACGATCGCCACCTCGGGCACGCTCGCGGGGGGTGCAGCCGCGCTCGGCCCCATCTCGGCGGCAGCGCCCGCGCCGGCGGAGCTCACCGACGTGAGGCTCGGCGAAACGCCGCTCGCCGAAGTCGAGTCACTCTCCGCCGCGCGCGATGCCACCCTCGCCTGGGCGGCGGGAAGCTCGGGCGATCGAGTGCTCGTCGTGATCGACGCGGGCACGGTGACGACGGAGTGCGCCTTCCGCGACGACGCGGGCACGGGCGCCGTCCCCGTGGCTCTGCTGCCCGCACGGGGTGTTGCCACGCTCGCCGTGCACCGCCTGCGCCAGGCATCCTTCACCGACCTCGGCATCGCCGGCGGCGAGCTGCGCTTCGATTTCGCGCTCGAAGCCCGCGTCACCATCGAGTGAAGCCGCCTGCCGACGCGCCCATCCACGGCCTCCCGGGCCTGAGCGCCCCATGACACAGGCCCACCGAGTCTACTTCGTTCCGGGGCTGTTCGGCTTCGCGAAGCTCGCGGGCTACGACTACTTCACGCACCTTCGCGCCGGCATCGAGCGCCGCTACGCCGACGCGGGTGTCGAGGTCATCTGCGAGGACGTGCCGGCGCCACCCACGTCGTCGCTGCGCTACCGCTCGCGCGTGCTCGCGAGCACCGTCGCGCGAACGACCACGGAAGGTGGCCCGATCCACCTCGTCGGGCACTCGACGGGAGGCCTCGACGCGCGTCTCGTGCTCTCCCCTTCGGCGAGCCTCGGCGTCGACGAAGCGCAGCTCGCCTGGCGGCCGCGCGTGCGGTTGACGATCACGCTCAATACCCCGCACTACGGCACGCCCGTCGCCAGCTACTTCGCAACGGTGTCGGGCACGCGAGTGCTCTACGCGCTCAGCTTGTTCACGGTGCTCTCGCTGACGCTCGGCGAGCCGTCGCTCGCGATCTTCTCGCGCGTGCTCGCCGGGGTCGGCGGCGTTGACGCGCTGTTCGGCGGCGATCTCAAGCTCGTCAGCCGCGTGACGGACGGCATCCTCAGGTTCGTCGATCGTGACGGGCGCGAGGAAATTTCGCAATTCTTGAGCAAGGTTCGCGTCGATCAGGGCGCCATCGTGCAGATCATGCCGGAGGCCGTGGACCTCTTCAACGCCGCGACCGAGGATCGCTCTGGCGTTCGCTACGGCTCGGTGGCCACGGCGGCGCCACCGCCCCGTTCGTTGCGCATCGCGCGTCGCATCCGCTCGCCGTACGCGGCGCTCACGGCGGCGATGTTCTCGACACTCTACCAGTTTGCCGGGCAGCGACCGCGCGTCTACCCCTATGCGAAGCCGACCGCTCGCCAGCTCGATCTGTTGAAGGCGGGCATCGACCACGAGATCGGCGATGCCACGAGCGACGGCATCGTCCCGACGCTCAGCATGATCTGGGGCGAGCTCTTGTGGGCGGGCGAGGCCGACCACCTCGACGTGATCGGCCATTTCCACGACGATGTGACCCCCAGCGTACACGTCGACTGGATCACGAGCGGTTCGCGCTTTTCGCGCCAACGCTTCGGCGCCATGCTGGATGCGCTCGTCGCCTTCCAGCTCGCCGCGACCTGACGGCGCCGCTCAGGGCACGATGCGGTAGACGATCGTGCGCTCGGTCCCGGCGCGCGCGTAATCGACCGTGAGCGCCGACGCGGTACGCAGCGACTCGAAGGCGTCGAACGCCTCGGTGTCGCGCTCGATCGGCATCCCGTTGACGCGGGTCACCACGTCACCCGGCTTGAGATCGACGGCGTCGTAGAACGGGCCCTGTTCGAGATCGAGGATCGTCCAGCCGCGGAAGCGACCGGCGTCGAGTCGTGGCTCGACGGCGACCGTCTGAAGGAAGCGGCCGAAACCGGCATCGAGCACGGCGTTCACGTCGGCGCGCCGGAGCGTGCCCTTGGGCGGCGGCGCGGGTCTCGGCGTCGGGGCGGCCTTTTCCGTGGCCGGGGCGCTCGCCGCCGTCTCGGCGCGCGGCGCGCCGCCACAGGCCGTCGCGAGGGCGGCGGACGAAGCGAGCAGGACGAGGCCTCGCATACCCCGACTATGGCAATGACCCGCGCTGCGGGGCAAGTTCAGGACCGCGGAGGATGGCGCCAACCCCCGTCACTCCGGGAGCGGCCGCGAAAGCTCTCGGCGCCGTGGGCGCCCCCCCGGAGGAGCCCCAGGTCTCCCGCCGCGCCGAGCGCCACTAGCAGCCAGCCGAGCGGCCCCATCTCGCCCGGGGGCCCGAGCGAGTTCATGCCGAAGGCGAAGGCGAGCGTCGTGAGCGGCAGGAAGAAGAATCCGAAGAGCGGCCAGATCCAGCCCTGGTAGGCGCGCGTGAGGTAGTCGCCGCCGAAAAGCCACACAAAGAGCAGCGAAAGGCGCGGAAACAGGATGGCGATGCAGCCGATCAGGCACGGCATGCGCCCGATCTAGCGTTCAACTTGGGCAGTCTTGGAAGACAAGATCGCGCTCGGCGCGAGCGGTCTCGCGGGTCCCCCCTTTCCGACTCCCTCAGGCCGGTAGACCGAAGCTCAATCGAGCAAGGTGCACGTGAACGCGCATTCTTCGGTGGCCGGATCGTCGAGATCGTCCCAACCGAAGGTCGTGCTGGCTCCGACGCAGGCGCCGAGCGAGGTCACGACGAGCTCGCGGCCCATGAGGCTCGCGCCAAGGCAATCGTAGCCATCGCGCTGGAACACCACCGAGCACGAGTACGCGTCGTCGCCGCGGCTCATCTCGAGCCCGTTCGCGGCGACGGCCGTCACGGTGAACGTGTCGCCGAAGCTCGCGCACCAGCCGAAGCACGCGCCGTCGCGGCAGTGGCCCGCGCAGTCGATGGACAGGGGGACGACCTGACCGGACGCCATCGGCAGGCAGGCGCTGGTCCCACCCGTGCCCTGGCCGCCCGTGGCGGGGATGATGCGCTGGACGGTGCAGGGCGCCATCTCGCAGACGTACTCGACGAGGTTTCCGTTTTCGTCGCAGGTGTCGGTAAAGGATCCGTTTTCGCCCACCGTGGTGCTCGCGACCGACGCGCCACTCATGGGCTGGACGGCGCCGTCGGGATCGACGCAGCCCGGGGCGCCGGCCGCGCCGGCGTCGCCGGCGGTGCCCCCGAGTGAGCCTGCGATGCCCGCGTCACCGCCGCTCGCCGCACTGCCACCGACGCTGCCGCCAACGCCGCCGACACCACCAACGCTGCCGCCCGCGCCGCCGACACCGCCGACGGCACCACCGGCACCGCCGATGCCACCCACACCGCCCAGCGCGCTACCGGCGTCACCGCCGACTGCCGCCGAGCCGCCCACGCCACCCTGGGCCCCTGGGCCATCGCCCGCGCGTCCCGAGGCCCCACCGTTTCCAGAGCCACCGGTCGAGCCGCCCTGCCCCGTCCCGCCCGTCTCGCTCTCCACGTTGGAGGCTCCACCGCATGCCCAGGCACACGCCACCGCGAGGCCCACGGACGCCAAGGACGAGCGCCACACCATCCAGCGAATCTACCACGGGCACCCGCTTCGCGCCCCTATGGCCGCCTTTTTAGCGCCCCCTGAGCACGGGGAGCGCCTCGAGCGTCGCTTCGAGGATGCGGGCTGCGACATCCGCCGACTCGCCCACGCCCGAGAGGTGGACCACCCGCTCGCCCGGCACGAGCGTCTCGGCGCGCGCGTAGATCGCCACGAGCCGCTCCTGCAGCGCGCGCGTCTCGAAGACCTCCGCCGTGCCGCCGCGGTTCTGACGGCGCCCCTCCGCGACGTTGGCGGGAACGTCGATCACGATGGTGAGATCGGGGCGCTGGGCCCGCACGTTCACCTCGTGGATCCACGGCACGGCGTCGACACCCTCTGGCGAGGTTGCCGACTGGTAGGCAAGGCTCGAAAGCAGGTACCGATCGCTCACGACGACCGAGCCGTCTCGCAGGGCGGGCATGACCACCGAGTCGAGGTGATCGAGGCGATCGGCGGCGAACAGGAGCGCCATCGTCGACCAGGCGAAGCCACGCGGGCCCGTTGCGTCGGTGACGAACAGGCGCCGCTGCAGGATTTGCCGAATCAATCCGCCGACGGGACCGTTCGTGGGCTCGCAGGTGAGCACCACCTCGCGCCCGGGCGCGCGCAGCGACTTGGCGAGCAGACGCGCGTGGGTCGTGCTGCCGCAGCCGTTGACGCCTTCGACGACGATGAAGGTGCCGGGCAGCGACTCGTGCTTCATGCGGCCTCCGATCGTGGCGCCGGGTCCTCTCCGAGGACGACGTTGTCGATGAGCCGCGTGGCGCCCATGAAGGCCGCCACGGCGCAGAGCGCGCGCTCGCCCGTCTCGGCGCTGTCGATGAGCGGCGTGAGATCGTCGGCGTCGGTGATGCTCAGGTAGTCGAGGCGCGTCGCCTCGGGCTCGAGGATCGTGCGGGCGATCCTGCGCAGGACGCCGACGTTCCGCTCGCCCCGTGCGTGCGCGCGCACCACGGCCGAGAGCGCAAACGGCACGGCGAGGGCGCGCTGCCGCTCTTCGCGCGAAAGGTAGGCATTGCGCGACGATAGGGCCAGGCCATCGGAGTCGCGAACGGTGGGGTGGCCGACGATCGTCACGGGCAACAAGAGGTCTAGTGTCAGCCTCCGGACGACGGCAAGCTGCTGGTAATCCTTGCGGCCGAACACGGCGATCGCCGGGCCGGCCGCCGCGAAGAGCTTGGTGACGACGGTCGCGACACCCTCGAAGTGCCCCGGACGAAGCGGTCCGCACAACGCATCGGTGAGGGCTCCCACACGGACCCGCGTCGTTTCACCCGGCGGGTAGATGGCGGACGCGGGTGGCATGAAGACGATGCTCACGCCGGCCTGCCGGCAGAGCTCGAGGTCGGCCTCACGCGGGCGCGGGTAGCGCGAAAGGTCCTCGTGCGGCCCGAACTGCGTGGGGTTCACGAAGATCGTCACGGCGACCCTTTGTGCGCGCCGCCGAGCCTCGGCGACGAGCGCAAGATGCCCGGCATGCAGCGCGCCCATGGTCGGAACGAGCCCGAGGGTTTCGCCGCCGTGGCGTACCGCGTCGCACGCGGCGCGGAATGCCTCGACCGTTTCGCAGACCTCCGGCGACTGGGTAGCGGCGCCGCTCACCATCAATCGCCGGCCGGTCCATAGTGCGGGGGGTCGCCTTTGACGACGGACTCGTCACCGGTGACCTCGGGCAACGCTGGCCGCTCGCGCGGCGCGGCGAAGGCATGAGCCGCGGTGGGAAACGCCCCGCTCTGCACGTCCGAGACATACGCTTTCGTGGCCTCGACGACGAGCGAGCCCACCTCGGCGTAGCGCTTCACGAATTTGGGTCGGAGCTCACCGTACATGCCCAAGAGGTCGTAGCCTACGAGGACTTGACCGTCGCATGCAGCGCCGGCGCCGATGCCGATCGTGGGGATGCCGACGGCTTCGGTGATGCGGCGCGCGAGCTCGGCGGGCACGGCCTCGACGACGATGGCGTAGGCGCCGGCTTGCTCGAGCGCGCGCGCATCGGCGAGCAAGCGCGCCGCCGACTGGTCGTCGCGACCCTGCACCTTGAAACCACCCATGGCGTGCACGGACTGCGGCAGGAGACCCACGTGACCCATCACGGGGATGCCGGCGCGCACGATCGCGCGTACGTGCTCGGCGTAGGTTTCGCCGCCCTCGAGCTTCACGGCCTCGTACGAGCCCTCCTTGAGCATGCGGCCCGCCGCTTCGAGCGCCGGGACCACGCCCGTCTGGTAGCTCATGAAGGGCAGATCGCCGACGAGGTGCGCGCGCCTCGTGCCGCGCGCCACGGCGCGACCGTGGTAGAGCATGTCCTCGAGCGTGACACCGAGCGTCGTGTTGTGGCCCTGCACCACCATGCCGAGCGAATCGCCGACGAGCAACGCATCGGCTCCACCCTCGTCGAAGAGGCGGGCGAAGGTCGCATCGTAGGCGGTCACGACGCTGATTTTCGGACCGTGCGCCTTGCGCGCGCGGAGCGCCGGAGCCGTGACCTTCGCGGCGTGCTGCATCTTCCGCTCAGCCTAGCACCGCCGCGGGGCCGGCAGGCGCCGAGGCCCCGACGCCGAGGCCCACGGGGCCGCGACGGGCCCCTCGCGCGAGGCTCGCGGATCCGGGCGCGGCGGCCCGCTTCCAGGCATGTTAAAATGGTGGGCACCGTGAGCATCGACGCGAGCGAAGAGCCGACACGAGACGAGGACGGCACGGCTTCTCTCGCGGAGGCCGGCTTCGAACGGAGCTTTCGGCGCCGCGCGCAGAAGGTCCGAGCGCTGCTCGCGTTGCGCGTGCTGCTCTTCGGCGTGTCGGCGGGGGCGCTCGGGGGCGCCCTTTTGACGGCGCTCGCGTGGTGGCAGAGGCTCGCGGCGCTGCGCCCGCTCGCCCTGCCCTGCGCCCTCGGCGTCGGGGTGCTCGCTTCCGTCTGGGTGGCACTCAGGCGCCGCTGGTCCGATACGGACGTCGCGCTCTATCTCGACGCCAAGCTCGGAGCCTCGGAGGCTATCGTCACGGCCGTCGAGGACGGCGCGTCGGAGGCTCGCTCGGCGGCAAAGCGCCGCGCGGCGAGCGCGCTCGAGGCGAGACCCGCGAGGGCGCTCGGTCCGCGCCCGCTGTCTCGCTGGCACGGCGCGCTTCCCGTCGGCAGCGCCGCCGCGCTGTGGCTCGCCGTGATCCCGCTGCCGCCCAAGCCCGCCGCGCTTCCTGCGCCCCCCGGTGCCGAGCGCGTGAGGCTCAAGGAGCCGAGCGGCCTCGAGCGCATCGAGGCCCTCGCCGAGATCAGCGGGGGCAGCCCGGCGGAGCGCGAACGGCTGAAAGCGCTCGCCGAGCGCGCCAAGAAGCTGCGCGAGGCGCTCGCCCAGGGTCTCGAAAAGCGCGAGGCGCAGGCGCGCATCGCCAAGCTGCGCGACGACATCGCCGCCGAAAAGCTGCGCTTCGGCGACCGCACGAACCGCGCCGGTCTCGACGCCGCCGTGTCCGAGCTCTCGCAGAAGAAGATCACGGCGAAGGCGGCGCGCGCGCTCGGCGACGGCGACATCACGGCCTTCGACGCGGAGATGCAGCGCCTCGCGTCTCTCGCCGAAAAGGAAGATCGCGAAGCCGCCAAGCAGGCCCTCGAAGAAGCCGAGCGCGCCGCCCGCGAGAAGGGCGCGAACGATCTCGCTGACGCGCTCGGGCGGGAACGGAAGAAGCTCGAGGAAGCCGAGGCGAAGATGGACGCGCTACGCGACCTCGCGCGCCGGCTGAAAGGCGCCCTCGACGAGGACGGTCGTCGCGCGCTCGGCGAGGCCAACGAAAGCGGCAGCCCCGAGGCACAGCGGAGGCTCGCCGAGGCGCTCGACCGCGCGCTCGGCAAGCTCAGCGAGGAGGAGCGGCAACGCCTGGCCGCGCGCCTGCAGCAGGACCTGAAGCAGGGCGGCGACGGGTCGATGTCACCGATGACGCGCGAAAAACTGGAGGATCTCGCCAAGCGACTCGGGGAAAAGGGCGCCGAGCAGCGCCTGCTCGAGGAGCTGCGAGAGCTCGCTCGGCGCGATCCGAGCGACGACGCCGAGCGCGAACGGGGTCTCGGCGAAGCCGAGCGCGGCGGCTCCGATGCGGAGCGCGCCCTCGGCGCGATCCCACTACCGCTCGGCCAGAGCGGCTCGCAAGCGGGACCCAAGCAGGAGACGGCAAAGGACGGTAAGCCGGGCGCGGGCCCCGGCTCGAGCGACGACGGCGGCGACGCCAAGCACGACGGCCACACCGAGCGGCTCGACGTGAAGGAGCTGCGCTCCAAGACCGAAGGGCACCTGCTGCCGGGCGCTCCCATGCACCGTGCCACGCTCGGTCGCGCTCCGGGTCGCCCGGGCGAGACGGCTAATCAAGTGGGCACCGGGGAGCTCGGCAGCGTCGGCCCCACCGAGGTGGGCGCGGTCGAGGGCGCGGACATTCCGGAAGAGTACCGCGAGCAGGTCGGCCGCTATTTCGAACCCTGAGGCCGGGGCGGCGTCAGCCCGGTATTTTCGCCTTCGCGGCCTTGATCTTGGCCTTCATGGTGGCGATGTCGCGCTGGACCTTGGCGCTCAGGGCGCGCAACCCGTCGAGTGCGGCCTTGTCGAAGGCAGCAATGTCCTTGGCGACTTCCGACTGCGCCTTCTTCGCGTCGGCCATCGCCTTCTGGTAGGCGCTCTTGGCTTTCGCGGGGACCTTGGACGCCTTGGAGCCAACGTCGGAAAGCTCCTTGTTGGCCTCGGAGAGTTGCAGCCTGGCCTTGTCCTTGTACGCCTGGCGGGCCCGCGCCAGGGCCTCCTCGGCCGCCTTGGCCTGCTCCTCGGCGCTCGCCTGCGCTTCCGTCAACGCCTGCTTGGCCTTCGTCTCGGCGTCGGCAAGCTTCTGCTTCGCGTCCGAAAGCTCGCGCTCGAGATCGGTGATCTTCGTCTTTGCCTGGCTCTCGGCCTGAGCCACGCGTTCGTCGGCGCGCTTCGCGATCGCGTCGAGCTTCGCCTTGTCCTCCTCCGCGTGGCTGCACGCCACCAAGAGCAGCCCCAGCAGCAAGAGCTTTCGCATCGGCCGGGAGGATAGGAGAGCCCGGGCGCGCGTACAAGCGAGCCGTCAACCGAGCGACGGGCCGAGGCAGAAGCCTCGCCGGGCTCTCCGCCCGGGTTCGTGAAGCGATGACCGAGCCGGTGCCCGGGGCGCGCGCCGGTGGTAGCGTGGGCGGCCGATGTCCACGGCTCCGGGCGCCCCGGCTTCGTTCGACGCGCGCGTTGCGGCCGCCCACGCCGCGTGCGGGAGGCTCTGCGACGCGATCGCGACGGTGATCGTCGGGCAGGCCGAGGTGGTCGACGAGGTCTTGTGGGGGCTCCTCGCTGGCGGCCACGTGTTGCTCGAGGGCAACCCGGGCCTCGGCAAGACGCTGCTCGTGCGGACACTCGCTTCGTCGCTGGACCTTGCCTACTCGCGCATCCAATTCACGCCCGACCTCATGCCGAGCGACGTCATCGGCACCAACGTCCTCTCGCTCGGACGCGAGGGCGGCGCGAGCGGGCGGTTCGAGCTGCACCGAGGTCCCATCTTCGGGCAGGTCGTGCTCGCCGACGAGATCAATCGCGCGACGCCGAAGACGCAGAGCGCGCTGCTCGAGGCGATGCAGGAGCACGCCGTCACGATCGGCGGGACGCGTCACGCGCTCGACGAACCGTTCTTCGTGCTCGCCACGCAAAATCCGATCGAGATGGAGGGCACCTACCCATTGCCCGAAGCACAGCTCGATCGCTTCCTCTTGAAAGTGCTCGTGCCCCAGCCGTCGGAAGTGGACGTAACGCGCATCCTCGCGCGCACGACGGGGCACGAGCTCGAGCTGCCGCAGCCAATCCTCGGGCGCGCCGACGTGATCGCGCTGCGTTCGCTGTGCCGCGACATCGCCGTGGCCGAGCCGGTGCTCGCCTATGCCGCGCGGCTCGTCGCCGCGAGCAGCCCGGACGGAGCGGCCGCGACGGCGCTCGTGAAACGCGCCGTCCGGCTCGGAGCGGGGGTGCGTGGAGCGCAGGCGCTGATCCTGGCCGCAAAGGCGATCGCGATGCTCGACGGGCGCGCGCAGGTCGCGTTCGACGACCTCAAGCGCACCGCGAAACCCGTGCTCCGCCATCGCATCCTTCCGAGCTTCGAGGGCGAGGCCGACGGCATCACGACCGACAGCGTCATCGACGAGCTCGTGAAGACGGTCCCCAGTCGCCCGGAGGGCGTCGAGCGCGCGGTGCAGGGCGGCTAGTGACGCGCGTCCGAGCTCTCGCTGCCGTCGCGCTCGCGCTCGCGCTCACCGCGGCGAAAGCGAGCGCCGCCCCACCCCGAGCGGCCATCACGGCGGAGGTCGTCCCGGCGCTCGGGTCCGGCGCCGCGATGCCCGAAGGCTGGGTGAGCTTCGTCGTCTGGCTCAAGAACCCGCGCCCGAGCGAGGTGTCGGGGTTCGTCGAGCTCGAGGCGACACCGGCGTGGGCCCGCTCCGAGACGCGCGTCCTCACGAAAGCACCGTTCGCGCTCGCCCCGGGCGCCCACGTTGCGCTCGAGCTTCCGACCCACGGCTTCTCGAGCACTCCCGCCGAATTCGAGCTGCGCGTGCTCGACGAAAATGGCACGGCGCTCACCGCGGGCCCCGTCGTCGTGCCCGATCTCAAGCACGACGACCCCGAGCTCGTCGACCTCAGCGCGCCGAGCCGCATCGCTCCGGGGCTGCGCGGCATTGCGCTCGCCGTCCGGCGCGGGTCGAGCGGCGGCTACCGCGCCCCATCCGCCATCGTCACGACGCCACCCGTCAACCCGGCGACGGGCGACCTCATGCTACCGCGTTTTTCCGCGGGCTTCGCAGGCGCTACGCTCGTGACCGCGAGCGCGAAAAAGCTCGCCACGCTCGGGCGCCCGGAGCTTGCGGCCCTGGTCAACTGGGTGCTCGCGGGGGGCGCGCTCGCCGTGAGCGTCGAACGCCCCGAGGACACCACGCTCGACGTGCTGGCGCGTCTCGCCGGCGGTCCCATAAGGCGCGAAGCGGCCAGCCGCGAGCTCTTCGAGAGCGCGGACTTCGTGCTCGCGCCCGACGCGACCGCCGCACCCTCGACGGCGAGCCCGCTCGGCGGCGGCCACGGCGTCGTTTTGGAGCGCCGCGCCCCACGCGCGGAAACGGCAGCGCTGCTCGAGGGATTCTCCGGCGGCAATCTGCGTCCGAGCCCCTGGGGTGCCGTAGCAAGCTACGGCCTGGGCGAGCTGCACCTCTTGGCGTTCGATCTCGGCGAGCCGTTCGCGTCCGATCGCTGGGTGACGCTCAAGCTCGCGGACCTCTTGCGTCACGCCTGGGAGCGACAGACGGCCGTCCTGCAGCCCCTCGGGCGCACCGCCTTCGACTCCTCGGGCGCCGACGCCGTTCGCAGCCTGCTGGACCCGAACCGAACGGTGCGCTGGACAATCGTCGTCGCCGCACTGCTCTTGCTCGGCTACGCCGCGGTCGCCGGGCCGCTGAGCTTCTGGCTTGCGACGCGACGCGGGCGACCGCTGAGGGCGCTCTTGCACCTGCCGTTCTGGGCGGCCGGAACGCTCGCCGCGATCGTCGTGCTCGGCTTCATCGGCAAGGGCGTCCGCGGGCGCGCCCGTCACTTCACGCTCGCCGAGGCCGGCGCGGGCATGGAGCGCGCCGCGGCCGCGCGTTTTCGCGGGTTCTACGCGCCGTCGTCGCGCGAGATCGTGGTGCGGCCCGTTTCGCGCGGCAACCTCATCGACGTCGCGCAGGGCGACACGTTCGTGGAGCGAACACTCGTCGTCGACCGCGACGGCGCGCGGCTCGAGCACCTCCGGACCAAGCCGTGGGCAACCGTCGTCGCGCGCGAGGACGGCTTTCTCAGTCTCGCGGGTGGCATCAGCATCACGCCCGACGCCGAAGGAGGCGTGCTCGTCAAGAATCGCACGGCGCGCGACCTCGTCGGCGTCGTGCTCAAGCCTCCAGGACGCGCCGCCGTCGGCTTTTCCCGGATCAAAGATGGGCAGCGCGTGCGCGAGCAAGACGGCGAGGCGCTCTCCCCGCAGCTCGGAACCGCTCCCGTTTACACCCTGCTGAGGCCGCTCGGCACCTCGTTCGTCGCCGAGACGCTCGACGGCTACGCGGAAGGGCTCTCCCGTGCCTGGACGACGCTCGAGGCGCTCGGCAACAACGTCAACTTCTGGCCGGACGACGTGCCGGTGCTGCTCGCGCAGCTCGATGGCGGGGAGGGCACGCGCTCCGACGCCGGTTTCGATGTCGATCAGGATCGCGTCCTCGTGCGGATCGTGGGCTTCGGAGGCGTGCCGTGACCGAGGCCACGCTCGCGAGCGAGACGCCCCCGCTACCGGAAGCCTCGGCTCGGGCTTCGTACCCCGCGGCGTCGGCGCCACCGGCGATTCGCGTCGAGGGCCTCGTGCATCGCTACGGCAACCTCGACGTCTTGCGCAACATCGACTTCGAGGTCGCGAGCGGGGAAATCTACGGCTTCATCGGCCCGAACGGCGCCGGAAAGACCACGACCATCCGTATCATGGCGACGCTCCTCGAGCCCTTCGCGGGGCGCGTCGAGATCGACGGCATCGACGTGTCGCTCGAGCCCGAGCGGGTACGGCGCATCATCGGCTACATGCCCGATCACGCAGGCGTGTACGAGCGCGTCACGGTGCGTGAGTTTCTCGAGTTCTTCGCCGACGCCTACGCGATCCCCGAGCTTGGCGTCGTCGACGCGGTCATCGAGCTCACCGACCTGAAGAAGCTCGAGGACCGGCTCGTCGCGACGCTAAGCAAGGGCATGAAGCAGCGCCTGCAGATCGCGCGCACGCTGCTCCACGACCCGCGCGTCTTGATCCTCGACGAGCCGGCGAGCGACCTCGACCCGCGGGCGCGCATCGAGGTGCGCGATCTCCTGCTCGAGCTCCGCGAGCTCGGAAAGACCATCTTTCTCTCGAGCCACATCCTCACCGAGCTCAGCGACGTGTGCACCTCGGTCGGTATTCTCGAGCAGGGCGAGCTCGTCGTGTCGGGACCGATCGGCGAGATTGCCGAGCGCCTGGCGCGCGAGCGCGGCCTTTTGCACGAGGCCACGGCGGCGTTCGGGGCGCCCGGGGCGACGCCGCTCGGGGCCGAGCTCGGCGTCACGGCAGGCGGCGTCCCGATCCCCGTCGCGACCCGCAAGCGCCTGCGGCTGCGCGTGCTCGGCGACGCGCACCCCGTGGTGCCGCTGCTCGAGGGGGGCAGCGGGGTGCTCGGCGTCGAGCCTGGCCCCGGCGGGCAGCTCACCCTGCACTACGTGGGCGGCGACGGGTACGTCGCCGAGGTGGTGCGCTACCTCGTGACGCGCGGCGTGGCCCTCGTGGGGGTCGAGCCCGAGCGCAACGAGCTCGAGCGAATCTTCCTCGAGGTCACCCGGGGAGAAGCCTCATGAGCGCCCAGACCGGCGTCGCGTCGGTGCCGCCCCCGGCGCCGAGCCTGCACGGGGTGCCGCGGCTCCGGGCGCTCGTCGCGCATCTCGTGAGCAACCCGAACCCGGTGTGGATGCGGGAGCTTCGCGCGCTCTCCCGCCTGCAGCGCACACCCGTGATCCTCGCCGTGACGACGGGCATGATGACCCTGCTCATCGCCTCGGTCGGCGGTGTCGCCGCGGCCACGGGCTCGGAGCCGGCGCGCATCGGCACCTGGCTCTATCACACGTTTTTTTCCCTCGCTTTCGCGCTGGTCGCCTGGATGGGCCCCGCCATGGCCGCTGCAACCATCGCCGCCGAGCGGAGCGGGCGCACGTGGGAAGCCCTCGAGCTCACGGGCCTAGGACCCCGGGCGATTGCGCGCGGCAAGCTGCTCGCGTCGCTCACTTATGTATCGCTCTACCTCGTGATGCTCGCGCCGGTCGGCGCGCTGCCGTTCTTGTTCGGGGGCGTCACGGCGGCGGAGGTGATCCTCGCGTTCGTCGTGCTCGGCGGAATCGCCGTCGTGAGCGTCACTTTCGGCCTGGCGATGAGCTCGAAGTTCTCGAGCCCGGCGCTCGCCATCCTGGTCACGCTGCTCGTCAGCGTCCCGGGCTCGATCGTGGCGTACCTCGGGCTCGGCGTGGGGCTATCGAGCGCTGCGAATCGACTCTGGCCGATGGTCGAGAAGGGGCCGCCCGTGTGGCTTCCGATGGCGTACGCGCGGGCGGACGTCAACGCGGAGTACCTTCTGCTCCTCGTGCTTGCCCCGGCGGCCCTCGTGGCGCTCCCGGCGTGGCTGTTTCACGAGATCACCGTCGCCAACATGGCCTCGCCGAGCGACGACCGCTCGACGCGCCTGCGCCTCTGGACGCTCGTCGCAGGGGTCGGCATGACGGGGGTCGCCGTGCTCGGCGGGCTCACGGTCAGGGACGTCGACTGGTTTATTCTGGCCGTTTTGGTCCTATTTTTCACGTATCTGTTCGTGGCGTTCCTGTTCGCGGGAGAGCCCCTCGCACCGTCGGACCGCGTTCGGCTGCGCTGGGAGCGCGCTCGCGCGGGGCGCGCCCGGCGCTTCCTCGGTCCCGGCGTGCTGCGCGCCTTTTGGCTGCTCGTGCTGCTCGTGCTCGGGTCCTTCGGGGCCGTCATGGCAGCCTGCTACTTCCTCGTGACCGATCGCGACGACGCGCTCGCGGGAACAGTGCTCGCGGGTTGTCTGGGCGCGTTCCTGGTGTTCGTGGCGGGGTTCGCTGCCTGGGCGCGTGCGCGGTCGCAGCGGCCAGCGGGGCCTCGCCTGGCCCTCGTCGGCGCGCTCTTCCTTGTCCGCCGTGGGGCCCTGGATCGCCATGGCGATCGCGGGGCTGTTCGAAAGCGGGGAGCGCGCACTGCTCTTCGCATCTCCGTCGCCCGCCTACGCCGTGCACGTGTTTCGCATGATCGCTCGCTCGGATCCCGAACGGCAGCTCGCCATGCTCGGCGCGGTGGTCACGTCGTTGGGCTGGGGGCTAGCGGGGTTCGGATTGTTCATGCTCGCGCACGCGCGGGTCGGCAGGCGCCTCGCCACGGCACCCGCACCCGCACCCGCGGCGCCGCAGGCCGTCGCGCCGTGACCCTCGAGCTTCTCACCCCGGATTTCCTCCGCGAGCTCGAAATCCTCAAACACAGCCTCGAAATCGACGCACGCTCGGGTGGCCTCGGCGAGCGTGCCTCGCGTCGCCGGGGCGGCAGCGCCGAGTTCGCAGAGCATCGCCCCTACGAACCGGGCGACGATCTGCGTCGCATCGACTGGCACGCGTTCGCCCGCACGGGGTCGCCCGTGACCAAGTTGTTCCGAGCCGAAGAGGACGCCGTCGTGCGCCTGCTCCTCGACGGGTCCGCCTCCCTCGAGCTCGGTACCCCACCCAAGATCGAGACCGCCGGGCGGATCGCTGCCGCCGTCGGATACCTGGCGCTTGCTGGGGGTCAGCGCGCCGAGCTCCGGGTCGCACGCGTCACCGGCGGGTCGCACGGGCCAGCGGGCGTCCGGGGTCGCACCCGCAGGGGTCGCGCCGGGATCACCACCCTCCTGCGCGAGCTGTCGACGGTCACGGCCCATGGCGGGACCGATCTCCCGGGCGCCGTCCGCGGCCTGGTCGAGTCCGCGACGCGACCAGGACTGCTCGTTGTGCTGAGTGACTTCTTCGACCCCGGGCCGGTCATCGAGGCGCTCGGCCTCGCGCGAACGCTCGGCCACGATGTCGTCCTCGTCCAGGTCCTCGACGCCCTCGAGCTCAATCCGGATCTCGAGGGGGACCTCGCGCTCGAGGACACCGAGACCGGAGCACTGCTCGATGTCACGGCCGATCCAGCGGCAA
Organism: uncultured delta proteobacterium; assembly: GCA_963841435.1. Classification (GTDB taxonomy): domain Bacteria; phylum Myxococcota_A; class Polyangia; order Polyangiales; family Polyangiaceae; genus PMG-095. Next base: position 1,015,649 of record CAWJCS010000006.1, on the reverse strand, counting down.
TTTCAGCCTATTTACGACGCCTGGGCGCGCTGTCCGACACCCTACGTGGGTGGGCGCGCCGACATGGCTCGAGCTACGTGCTCACGGCGACGAACGAGCCGTTGAAGCCCGTGATGCGTCGCTTCGTGTCCCGCTCGATCGATTGATTGATTAGTTCGGGGCGACGCGAGCGCCGGCCACCCCCGGCGGCCCACGCTCGCGTCGCGCCCGGGCACTCACTTCTTCTTGCGCTTCGCCTTCTTCACCGGTGCGGGCATCGGGGCAGCCTTGGCCTTTGCCTTGCGGCGCTTCTTGGCGGGTGCCTTCTTCTTCTTCGCAGCCATGGATCCATCCTCTTGTTGTTATCGGACTCTCGGTTTGGAGCGTCCAGCAACAGCACTTTCTCTCCCTTTCGGAATCACGTCAAGCAACAACGACACTTTGGACCGTGCACGCACACGCACTCACCGCGAAGATGTCACTTCGGTTCGGGTCACGACGAACGCTGACACGTCGAGCGTGGCGCTTGGTACGATGCGTTGGTCATGGCTGCGGAGCACGATCCCGACCTCGCTTTCGAAGCCGAGGTGCTCAGGCTCAACCGCCGCTACCTGACCGAAGTCGTGGAGCGCTTCGGACTCTGCCCATGGGCGCTTCGCGCCCGGCTCGACGGCGCCGTGATGGAACGCGTTTTCTGGCAGGAATCACCGGAGTTTTTCGCTCATTCGCTCGCCGCGCTCGACACCATGATCGCCTCTCGGCAGACCGACATCGGCCTCTTCATCTACCCGCGCCTCGGGCTCGGTCGCCTCGAGTTCGAACACTTCGTGCGCGTGCTCCGGGAGCAGGACAGCGCCCGGCACCCCTTGGGGGAGGTGCCCGTCGCCATGGCCGCCTTCCACCCCGACGCACGCCCTGACCTCTCGGACGCAGAGCGCCTCGTGCCCTACCTGCGCCGCACCCCCTACCCCACCATCCAGGTCGTGCGCCGCTCGGCACTCGATCGGGTCAGGGGTGATACCGACGAGGGCACCGCCTACCTGGACGTTTCGCTGCTCGCGAGCCCCGAGGTGCAAAGGCCCGTCCGCACCCCCCTGCGCGAGCGCATCGCGCGGGCAAATCTCGCTACTTTGCAAGGTTTGGGGCTCGCCGCTTTCGAGGCGATCGTCTCCGACATCCTGAGGGATCGAGACGCCGTCGAGGCGCGCCTCGACGGCACCAAACGGGCGTAGACTCGGGCTCGTGCCCCTGGAGCTCGAGAGCCCGAGCGGTCTCGGCCTACTCGGCCTGCTGGTCCCGCTCCTGCTTCTATACGTGCTTCGTATCCGTCGTGCGCGACAGCGCGTGGGCTCGATTTGGCTGTGGCAAGCCGCCGAGCGCGACCTTCTGGCCCGCCATCCGTTCCGGCGCCTGGTTCCCCACGTGTCGCTCATCCTCGAGGCGCTCGGGCTCGTGGCGCTCGCGCTCGCGGTCGCACGCCCCGCCACGCGCGGGGGCCGCATCGCTTCCGATCACGTCGCGATCGTCGTCGATGCGAGCGCCTCGATGACCGCCGTGGGCCCCGGGGGAAAGACGCGCATCGCCCTGGCAGAGGACGCCGCGCGCGCCGTCATCGAGCGGCTCGGTCCGGGTGCCGACGCCCTCGTCGTGCAGGCGGGGCGGGAACCGAAGGTCGTGTCGCCCTGGGAGCACGACCAGCGTCGGCTCGCCGCCGCCATCGACCGCATCCGCCCCGGAGACGTGGAAGGCGACCTCGGGCGCGCGCTCGGGCTCGCCGCGAGCCACCTCAAGCAGCGTGCCGGGCGACCCCGGCTCATCGCCATCACGGACCTCGCCCTTGCTCATCCCGAAGCACTGCTTGGGGTCGGTTTCCCGCTCGAGGTGGTCCGCGTGGGCGAGGCCGTCGACAACGTGGCCATCGTGCGCGCGGACATCGGCCGGCGCCGCGACGGGGATCGCGATCGGATCGAGGCGTTCGCGCTGCTGCAAAACTTCGGGAAAAGCGCACGATCGTTGTTCGTCACGCTGTCCCAGCGCAACACGGTGTCGCCGATCGCGTCGAGGCGGCTCGACCTCGCACCAGGCGAGGAAGCTCCCGTCGTCTTGGGGTTCCCGGCGGCACCGAGCGATGAGGGCATGGGGCTCGTCGTGGAGCTCTCGCCCGGAGACGCCGTGCGGGCGGACGACCGGGCCTACCTCAGGGTCCCCGCCGGACGACGGCTACCGGTCGTCCTATCGCCGAAGGATGCGACGCCGTGGCTCGGCCGCGCGCTCGCGAGCGACCCCGACGTCGAGCTGTTCGGTGCAGCGCGCGACGCGCTGGCGACGGCCGACGTGCCCCGCGAGGCTTTCGTCGTCGTGGCCGGCGCCTGCCCCGATCACCTCCCGGGGGGTGACTTCCTCATCGTCAACCCGCCGGCGGGCCGCTGCCTGACTGTCGAGGTCGGACCCGTGGTCGAGAAGCCGACCATCACGTCGTGGGCGGAAAGCGACCCGCGCCTGCGCTTCGTGAGCTTCGACGGCGTCACGGTCGCGCGCACCCGGCGCCTCGTGCCCGATGGGCCAGCCGCGGCGCTCGTCGTTGGGCAGGAGGGTGCGCTCGTCGCCGACGCCTCCGGGGCGGGGCGTACGGGAACCGTCATCGGATTCGACGTGGGCGAGAGCACCTGGCCGCTCCGGGCGTCCTTCGTGCTCTTCATCCGCAATCTGCTCGAGGGGGCCCGCGCGCATCGGAGCGGCGCCATCACGGGCCCGGCGCGCGCAGGCGAGCCCCTCTCCTTGCGCGTGCCCGTGCCGACGACCGAGGTACGCGTCGAGGGCCCCGACGGCAGCGTGCTGACGGTGCCCGCCCACGCGGGCGTCGCCGTCGCGCCAGGGCCGGAGCGGGCCGGCTTCTACTTCGTGAGCTGGGAGGGCGCGCGGCCCGGAAGCACGCTCGTGCCCGTCAATCTCACGAGCGCTCCCGAAAGCAACCTCGCAGCGCGGGCTGAAGCGCCGTCGGCAGACGCCCCCGTCCGGGAAGCGAGCGCGCTCGCCGATTCGACCACCGACTGGGCGTGGCTGCTCTGCGCGGTCGCGCTTCTGTGCGGGGTGCTCGACGTGATCTGGGTGACCCGAACGCCCGGAGGGCGGCGGCCTTGAGCCTGCCCGCGCCCTTCGCGGTGCTCGAGGCGGTGGGAGCGCTCGGCCTCGTCGTGGTCGTGCTTCATCGGCTCGTGGCGCGCGCGCTCGTGCGCCGGCCCTTGCTGGCGCTCGGCGCCGTCCTCGCGCTCGCACCGCCTCTTTCGGCGAGCGCGGCCCGGCTCTTCGGCATCGAGCTTCCCTGGGCCCGCCTCGAACGGCCGTTTTTGGCGGTGCCGGCGTTCGCGCTCGTGATCATCGCCATCGTGCGGCTCGAGCGCCTCTCGTCACGGAGCGCGCGCCTCCGCCGCAGCCTGACGGAGCTCTTCGCCGTTTTCACCCTCGGTTGTGCCGCGCTCGGTGTGACCGGCCTCGAGCTCGGCCGCCCGCTCGACCGGCTCGGCGTGATCATCGCGATCGACCGGAGCCGCAGCATCGATCTCGTGCCGGGCGCCGACGCGCGCATCGCCGCGGAGCTCCGCGTGGCCGAGCTCGGCATGCGCGACGAGGACCGCGTGGGCACCGTCGCGTTCGGAGCGACCGCCGCCGTGGAGGATCCGCTCCGGCCACGCTCGCGCCTGCCCGCGCCGCAGCGCGCCGAGGTCGGGCGGGACGGCACGGACATCGGCGCGGCGATTCGCCACGCGCTCGGCGAGCTGCCTGCCGATTCTGCGGGGCGCGTCGTCGTGCTGACGGACGGCGTGGCGACGCGCGGGGACGCGCTTGGCGCCGCGCTCGCCGCCGTGGCCGCCGGCGTGCCGGTGGATGCCGTGCCGCTCGATCAGGCCTCCGTGCCCGACGTGCGGCTCGTCGCCGTGCGCATGCCGTCGCGCGCCAACGAAGGCGAGCCGCTCGAGCTCAGGCTCGTGACCTCGGCGTCCGCGCCCACGCGCGCCGAGGTGAGGATCCTGCGCGACGGCGAGCCCATCCGGCGCGGCGAGGTGGAGCTCCGCGCGGGCGAGGACGTTTTGCACCTCAGGGAGCTCGCCCCCGAGCCGGGCTTCCACCGCTACGACGTCGAGCTCACGAGCCTCGATCCGGAGCTCGATCAGGCCCACGAGGACAATGCCGGCACCGCGTTCGTGCGCGTCAGGGGTGAAAGCTCGGCGCTCGTGCTCGCGCGCGACCCCGCCCTCGCCCGGCCGCTCGTGCGCGCGCTCGAGGCGGCGGCGTTTCGCGTCGAGACGCGCGGCCCGACGGCCGTCCCCGCCGACGTGGCCGGATTCGCGGCGTACGACCTCGTCACGCTGAGCGACATCCCGGCGCCCGATCTCGCACCGACGCAGATCGACGCCCTCTCGAGCTACGTGCGCGACCTGGGCGGCGGCCTTTTGCTCTTCGGGAGCGAGCGGGGTCTCGGACCGGGCGGCTATGGGCGCACCCCGCTCGAGGAAGTGAGCCCCGTTTCGTTCGACGTGAAGCAGGAGCGGCGGCGCGCGAGCCTCGCGGAGATCATCGCCGTCGACTACTCGGGCTCGATGGCGGCCAGCGTCGGCCGCCAGACCAAGCTCGAGCTCGCGAACGAAGCCGCCGTGCGCTCGGCGGAGCTGCTCGGCGCGGGTGACAGGCTCGGCGTGATGCACGTCGACACGGCCGTGCGCTGGACCGTCCCCCTCGGTCCCGTGAGCGACAAGAAGCGCATCGCCGAGAGCATCCGCGCGGTCGGACCGGGCGGCGGCGGCATCTACGTCGATCTCGCGCTCGGCGCGGCCTACGACGCGCTCGCGCGCGAAAAGGCTCAGCTCAAGCACTGCCTTCTGTTTTCGGACGGGGCCGACGCCGAGGAGCACAGCCGCGCGTTCTCGCTCGTGATGCACGCCAAGGCGTCCGGCACGACGACGAGCGTCGTCGCCCTCGGCAACGGCAGCGACGTGCCCGATCTGGAGCAGATGAGCCGCATTGGCGGGGGCCGCTTCTACCTGATCGAGGATGCGACGCGCCTGCCCGCGGTGTTCGCGCAGGAAACCGTGCTCGCCACGCGCAGTGCCATCAACGAGCTCGCCTTTCGACCCGCCCTGGCGTCGCCGGGGCCGGCGGTGCGCGGCATCGATTTCGCCACGAGCCCCGAGCTCTCGGGCTACGTCGTCACGATCCCGAAGCCGCGCGCGCAGGTGCACCTCAGTGGACCCGAGGGCGACCCGATCCTGGCGACGTGGTCGGCGGGCGTGGGGCGCGCCGCCGCGTTCACGAGCGACTACGAGGATCGCTGGGGCGTGGCCTGGACGAGCTGGGCCGGCGCCACGCGCCTGTTCGGGCAGCTCGCGCGCGACCTCGCGCGGCGCGCCGACGACCCGCGCGCGCGAGTCGATGCCGACGCGCAGGGCGGCGTCCTGCACGTGCGCGCGAGCCTCACCGACGAGCGCGGACGTGCGGAGACCTTCCGACGTCTTCGCGCGCGCGTGGCGGGGCCCGACGGCTTCACGACGGAGGTCGAGCTCGAAGCGGTCGGGAGCGGCGCCTATGCGGCGGAGCTGCCGCTGAGCCGCCCCGGGGCGTACGTGACGACGGTGCTCGACGAACGCGGCGCGCCGCTCGGCCTCGCGGGCGCCGCGCTGAGCGCGGGGGAGGAGCTCCGACCCACCGGGACCGATCGGGCTCTGCTCCGGCGCGTCGCCGAGCTCAGCGGCGGCCACCTGCGCGACACGCTCGCGGGTGTCTTCAACGACCGGCCTCCGCGACGCTTCGCCTACTCGAGCCTCGCGCCGTTGCTTGCGCTGCTCGGCGCCTGCGGTTTGTTGGCGATGGTCACGGCGCGGCGGCTCGCGCTGCCCGACGCCGTCGGTGGATACCTCTCGCGCCGGGCGGCACGGCGCGGCGAGCGCGCCCGGCGGCGACGCGAGAGGGAAAGCGAAGCGCGCGCCAAGGCCGAGCACCAGGCGGGCTCTGACGCACCCTCCAACCCAGCTGCGGCCGCGGCGACACCCACCGCGCGAGGCCGTCCGAGCTCCGTCCCCGCGACTGAGACCGCGGGCGGCAGCCTGGAGGCGCTGCGCCGTGGACGCGCCCGTGCGCGTGCCGCGCGAGCCGAAGTCGAGCGCCTTCGCACGCCGCTCGGCGAAAGCCCGAGCAGTCGCCCTGCCCCCGCAACGCCCGGCGCTCCCTCGCCCACACGACACGAGCCGCGCTCGCCCGCGCCGCGCGACTCGGCCGCACCCCCGCCCGCTGGCACCGCGCGCGGTCGGTCGGCCGCCGAGATCCTGCTCGAACGACGCAGGGGTCGGAAGAGCTGAGCCGACCCCAACTGCACCCCACAGCGTCTTGGGACGGAGGCTTCAGACCACGCGGTGCATCCAGCGGTGCTTGTCGGGGGCGTGGCCGTACTGAATGGCCATGAGCGTCTCTCGCACACGCGTCGAGACCGGCCCGGGCTCACCGCCATGGATGGTCCACGCCCCGCCCTCGAACTTCACGTGACCGACCGGCGTGACCACGGCCGCCGTCCCGCAGGCGAACACTTCCGTGAGCGTGCCGTTCGCCAGGTCGCGGCCCCATTCCTCGGTCGAGAGGCGCCGTTCCGCCGTCTCGTAGCCGAGCTCCGGGGCGAGCTTGAGGATGCTATCGCGCGTGATGCCCGGGAGCAGCGCGCCGTTCAGCGCCGGCGTCACGAGCGTGACGCGCTCCCCCTCCTTGTAGACGAAGAACAGGTTCATCCCGCCCATCTCTTCGACGAAGCGGTGCTCGATCGCGTCGAGCCACACCACCTGCTGGCAGCCAGCATCGATGGCCTTCTGCTGCGCCACGAGGCTCGCAGCGTAGTTGCCCGCGCACTTGGCGGCGCCCGTGCCCCCGGGCGACGCGCGCACGTAGTCCTTGCAGAGCCACACGGAAACCGGCTTGACGCCCTGCGCGAAGTAGGAGCCCGACGGCGAGCCGAACAACACGAACAGGTACTCCCTGGCGGGGCGCACGCCGAGCGCCGCTTCCGTCGCGATCGAGAACGGCCTGACGTACAGGCTCTCCCCCGCTCCCGACGGCACCCAGTCCCGCTCGGTGCGGATGAGCGTGTCCGCGGCCTCGACGAAGCGCTCGACGGACAGCGCAGGCATCGCGAGCCGCGCCGTCGACTCGCCGAAGCGCCTGGCGTTGGCCTCGGGGCGGAAGGTCGCGATGCCGCCGTCGGGCTGCCGGTAAGCCTTGAAGCCCTCGAACACCGCCTGCCCGTAGTGCAGCACCGACGCCGCCGGATCGAGCGACAGCGGGGCATAAGGAACCACCTCGCCGCGACCCCAAGCGCCGTCGGCGTAGCGGATCGTCACCATGTGCTCGGTGAAGATCCGACCGAACCCCAAGCCTTGCATGACTTTGGCACGCTCCGCCTGGGACATGCGTTGCGCCTTGAGGCGGAGATCGATGGTTGAACCAGTTGACATAGGGGCCACTTCCCGAAACGCGTCGAATACCACATGCTTCAACGCGTGACGAAGGCGATCCGCATCCACGAAACGGGTGGGCCGGAAGTGCTCTGCTTCGAGTCGATCGACCTCGCACCGCCGGGACCCGGAGAGGCGCTCGTGAAGCACCGCGCCATCGGCGTAAACTTCATCGACACCTATCATCGCTCCGGACTCTATGCGCTGCCCCTGCCGGCCGTTCTCGGTGTCGAGGCCGTGGGCGTCGTCCAAGCCGTGGGTCCGGGCGTCGCGCTCCAACCTGGCGCCCGGGTCGGCTACGCCCAGGCAGGGCACGGCGCATACGCGGAAGCGCGCGTGGTCGCCGCCGACCGGCTCGTGCTCTTGCCCGATTCGATCAGTGACGAGATCGCCGCCGGAGCGCTGCTGAAGGGCATGACCGCCGAGTATCTCGCACGGCGCACGCTGCACCTCGAGCCGGGGGACGTGGCCGTCGTGCACGCCGCGGCCGGCGGCGTTGGGCTCATTCTCGTGCAATGGCTCACGGCGCTCGGCGTGCGCGTGATTGGCGTCGTGAGCTCCGAGCCGAAGGCGGACCTCGTCCGGGCACACGGAGCGAGCGACGTTTTGCGCTCGGCGAATGGCGAGCTCCCGGCGAGCGTGCGCCGGCTCACGGGAGGACGCGGCGCGCGCGTGGTCTACGACGCCGTCGGCAAGGCGACGCTGCTCGCCTCACTCGATTGTCTGGCACCACGCGGCCTGCTCGTGGCCTTCGGCAACGCCTCCGGCCGCCCCGATCCGCTCGATCCGCTGCTGCTCGCCGCCAAGGGCTCGCTCTACCTCACGCGCCCGATGCTCGGCGACTACGTGCGCACGCGCGAGGAGCTGACCCAATCGGCGAATGCGCTCTTCGACGTGCTCGCGCGCGGCGCCGTGAAAGTGACCATCGGGCAGCACTTCCCGCTCGCCGCGGCCGCCGACGCGCATCGCGCGCTGGAGTCGCGCACGACGACGGGCAGCACCGTGCTCCTGCCGTGACGCGGCGCCGCGCGCTTCGCGAGGCACCCGGCGCAGGGGCAGCGGCTCGACCCGACGCCGCGCCGCTGGTAGCTTTCGCCGCGTGAAAGCGCTCGTGCTCTTGGCCGAAGGCTTCGAGGAGACGGAAGCCGTCACCGTCATCGACGTCCTGCGCCGCGCCGGGGTCGAGGTGACCGCGGCCGCGCTCGGCGAGAGCCCCGTGCGTGGCTCGCACGGCATCGCGCTCGTGGCGGACGCGTTGCTCGACGCCGTCGATGTCGCGGCCTTCGACGCCGTGGTGCTGCCCGGCGGCATGCCGGGCGCCAGGCACCTCGCCGACGATCCGCGCGTGCTCGAGCTGCTCCGCGCTGCCGATCGCGCCAACAAGACCATCGCGGCGGTGTGCGCCGCGCCGATCGCACTCGAGGCCGCCGGCGTGCTCGCCGGGCGGCGCGCCACCGCCTACCCCGGCCACCCCATCCCGAGCGCGCGCGTGAGCGACGACCGCGTCGTCGTCGACGGCAACGTGATCACGAGCCGTAGCGTCGGCACGGCGCTCGAGTTCGCGCTCGCGACGGTCGAGCAACTCGTCGACGCCCCCACGGCGGAACGCCTGCGCGACAGCATGCTCGTCGCCCCGACGCCGCGCTGACGCCCGCCACACGGGGCTCGACCGGCAGCCGTCAGGGTTTGCAGGCGAGCACGCCGAGCTCGAGCGCACCGCCGCGAAACCGTGCCTCGAGCACCCGCCCCGCGCCCGCGGCGACGAGCTCGCTCCGGCCGAGCGCGGGGTCGGTGGCGAGGCCCTGCACGGCGAGCGCGGAGGGGGCGAGGGTGCCGAAGCGCACGGCATCCCTCGCGCTGTGAACGCCGAGCCAGGTGTGGCCCGCCGCCTCGTCGGCGAAAAGTGACGGCAGCCCCGTGCCGATGTCCTCGTCGTCGATCCGCCCGCGCGTGATCGAGCCGTCGAGAGCCACACGGGCGAGCTCGATGTCGCCGCGGTCGACCCCCGGCGTGGCGTCGTCCTCCCGAAACGCGAGCGCGAGCGAGCCGTCCGGCTGCGCGGCCGCGGCGAAGCCCGTGGCGTGCGCGTCCGGCGCGCTCACGGCGAGCGGACGGCCCGTGGGCTTGCCGTCCGCATCGAGCAGCAGCGCGAGCACGGTGCGCGCGCCGATCGCGACGAGCCTGTCACCGTCCGCGGGAGCCCCGGCGTCGGGCACGCCTCGCTCGACCACGTACGCAAGCCAGTAGCCGCCGGGACGGAGCGCGAGCACCGGCGATTCGGCCGCCTGGGTGCCCTCGAGCTCGTTGATCCCGAGCGGCCGCGGCGCGCCCTCGTTGACCTGAACGGAGGCGAGGCTCGTGGGCTTTCCCACGCGCCTCCTGCCGAGCACGAACAGCGGGCCGCGCGGCCCGTAGGCGGCGGCGACGCCCGCATCCTGCTCCACGTCGGTGAGCTCGCCGAGCGGCCGCGGCGCATCCGACGTGACGCCGAGCAAGAAGAGCTTCAGCGTCGTGCCCTTGGCGTCACTGTCGAGGACCCCGACGCCGAGCTTCGCGCCGCGCGCCGCGAGCACGGCGGGGTCCACGTCGCCGTACACGCGCCCGAGCGAGACGATTCGCCCCGGTTTGCCGTCGTCGGGAACGAGCGCGATCACGTCCTCGGTCCCGCCCCCCGCCGAGCGCTGCGCGCTGGCGGCGAACCACCCGGGCAACGCGACCGCCTGGCCGATCTCGGGGGCGAATGGCAACGTGGAATCGTCGGCCGCTTCGTCGTCGTCATCGCCGTTCGAGGGCGCTCTCGCAGGCTCTCCGAGGCGCACGGCGGGTCCCGGAGCGAGCTCGCGGCAACGCCCCGCGGGGCGTTCCGGGACAGCGCTCGCCGAGGCCACGGCGCTCGACTTTTCAGCGGGCACGGCGCGGGAGCGCTGCTTGGACCGACACCCGACGGCGAGCGCGATGGCGAGCGCCGCCGACAGGACGCCGATCAGGCACCGTTCGGGCTGTCGACGGACCGTCACCGGGTCTCGCTACTCGCTCGCCCGGCGATGCGCAAGCGTCCGGCCAGCCAGCGGGCGCAGGAGCGGCCGCGGGCCCGAGCGCTCCTGCAAGAGAACTGGTGGTAGGCTTCGACAGCCACCGCGCCCTCCGCCGACAGCATGCCCGACCGCGAGCTCACGCGAACCTACGAGCCGAACCCCGCGCTCCGAGCCATCTACGAGCGCTTCTTCGACCAGATCCACGTCGACGAAGCCTGGGTCGCGGCGGTGCGCGATCTCGCCGCACGCGGCGAGGTCGTCTACGTGCTCAGGAACCTCAACTTCATCGACTTTTTGGCGCTCGATTACCTCACGAAGCGCTACCGGCTACCGCAGGTCCGCTTCGTCAACGATCTCGGTCTCTGGATCCTCAATCCGCTCGGTAAGGGCTGGCTCAACGCCATCCTGCCCGCGCGCGTGGCCCCTCGCGACGAGCTCGAGGATGCGCTGTCGCGCGGCGGCTCGGCCGCGCTGTTCCTCAAGCGCCCCCCCGGTGTGCTCGACGCCGTCGCCACGGGCCGCGCAGGCGCTCGCGGGCTCATGGAAGGCGACGAGATCATGCGAGCGCTCTTCGAGCTGTCCGAGCGCCGCGCGCGCCCCATCTTCCTCGTGCCGCAGGTGTTCGTGTGGTCTCGCTCGCCGGACACGCGAGGCTCCGAGCCGCTCGACTTCTTGCTCGGACCGCGCGAATGGCCGAGCCCGGCGCGGACCATCGCTCAGTTTTTCTACAACTACCGTCACGTCGAGCTGAAGCTCGGGGAGCCCATCGACCTCAAGGCGTTCCTCGAGAGCGCGAACGGCATGTCGGAGTCCGCGCGCGTCCGGCGTCTGACCTACACGGTGCTGCGGCGTCTCGAGCGCGAGCGTCGGAGCGTCACCGGACCCGCCGAGAAAGCGCCCGAGCGCGTACGCCAGGAAATCCTCCGGAGCCCCAGGCTGCGCGGCGTGATCGAGGACCTCGTCGACGAGCGCACCACCCGCTACACGCTGATGAGCAGGGCCCTCGAGATGCTGCGCGAGCTCGCAGCGACGCCGGACCGCACGACGATCAAGGGGCTCGAGGTGATGTTCGAACGGGTGTTCTCGCGCGTTTACGCCGGCATCGAGTGGGAAAAATCGGATATCGATCGACTGCGCGCCGCCGCTCACGAGGGCGCGCTCATCCTGCTCCCCAGCCACAAGAGCCACATCGACTACCTGATCCTGAGCTACGTCTTCAATCAGCAGAACCTACCCTTGCCGCTCATCGCCGCCGGCGACAACCTGAACTTCTTTCCGGTCGGCGCGATATTCCGCCGCGGCGGCGCGTTCTTCATCCGGCGAGCATTCCGCGGCGATCGCTTGTACGCCGCCGTGGTCGACGCCTACGTGCGTCGCCTCATCCGCGACGGGTACCCCATCGAGCTGTTCCTCGAGGGCGGGCGGAGCCGCACGGGCAAGCTCTTGCCGCCGAAGTTCGGGCTCCTCGGAATGCTCGTCGACGCGGCGCTTGCCGTGCCCGAAAGGCCGACCTTCTTCGTCCCCGTCAGCATCGGCTACGAGCAGGTGATCGAGGCGCGCAGCTACGGGCGAGAACTGTCGGGCGGCGACAAAGAGAAGGAAGACGCCGCGGGGCTTTTCAAGTCGCGGGATCTGTTGCGGCATCGCTACGGCCGCATCAGCCTGCAGGTCGGCCAGCTCCTCACGCTGCGCGAGCTCGCGGCCGAGGTCGGCATTCAGGGCGATGCTCCGCTCAGCCCTGCGCGCCGTCGGGCGCTCGTCACGCGCCTGGGCAATCGCGTGATGGACGAGATCAATCGCGTGACCGCCGTGACACCGGGCTCGCTCGTCGCGACGACACTGCTCACGCATCGGGGCTCTTCCATGTCTCACGACCAGGTGGTCACTCGCTGCGAGCGCTTGCTCTTCGTGATCGCAGGGCTCGGCGCGCGCGTGAGCCCGGCCCTGCGTACTCCGGACGGCACCACGCGCCTCGAGGCGCTACGCGAAGCGCTGCAGATGTTCGCCGACACGGAGCTCATCGCCGTGGCCCCGAGCCTCGACGCCGCCAGCGCGGAGACCGGGCGGCGGCCGGCCAAGGCCGGTCCGGGCGCCTTCTACTCCGTTCCCGCGCACAAGCGCTTGTCCCTCGACACCTCCAAGAACGTCATCGTGCATTTCTTCGTCGAGCGCGCGCTGGTCGCCCTCGCCGTTCTCGCTCTCCCGGAGCGGCGGCTCGAGCTCGTCAGCGAGCGCGTGCGCGAGCTGTCGCGGCTCTTCAAATTCGAGTTCCGCTTCCGCGCCGATCAGCCCTTTTCGGCGATCTTCGGGGAAACCGTGCAGAGCATGACCGACGCCGGCGAGCTCGTGCAGTCCGGAGAGGATCTCGAGCCCGGCACGGGGCACGACGGCCTCTCGGGCCTGCAATGGCTCGAGTGGTACCGCGACGCCGTGGCAAGCTTTCTCGAGGGCTATCGGGTGGCGGCGCGCGCGCTCGCGAGCCTCGAAAAGGGGCCCCTGAGCGAAAAAGAGCTCGTCAAGAAGGCGCTCGGCGCGGGCCGCGAGCTTCTGGCGCAGGGCCTCATCGAGCGGCCCGAATCGATCAGCAAGCCGGTGATCCAGAACGCCATGATGGCGTTCGCCGACCAGGGGTTCCTCGTCCATCGCCAGGGCTACGAGCTCTCGCCGGCGTACGTTCGCCCCGAGGCGATCGCCGCCATCGAAGAGACCGTCGCGGGGTATCTCTCGGGTGGTCGGCCGTGAGGAGCGCGGGCGCTCGGCTCCTCGCGTGGCTTTCGGCCCTGTCGCTCACGGGGTGCATCGCCGCGCCCTCGCCGCTCACGCCCGGCATCACGGGCACGGTCGGTGCGCCGGGCTCGGGCGTGCAGACCGACGGCGTGGAGCTGCCCGTGAGCGGCCCGGGCTTCGTTCGTTTTCGCCCCCAGGGCGACCACTACTTCGGCCGCCCGCGGCTCGTCGCCGCGCTCGAGCGCATCGCGGACGAGCTCGCTGTCGGACCGAACGCGCCCCCACTCGTCATCGGCGACCTGTCCGCCCAGAACGGCGGCAAGATCCCCGGGCATCAATCGCACCGCACGGGCCGTGACGTTCAACATTCTATTTTACTTTTTGACGCCCGGCGGCGCAAGAGTCACAGCTCCCGGATTCGTGCGCGTCGGCACCGATGGTCTCGCGCGCGTGTGGGAAAGCGGGCAGGTTCTTCGCTTCGACGTTGAGCACGAGTGGCGCCTCGTCCGCTCCCTCGTCACGGCACCGGAGATCGGCGTTCAGTTCCTGTTCGTGAGCCGCACCATCGAGGCCCTGCTCGTCGACTACGCGCTCGCGCGCGGGGAGCCGCTCGAATCTCGTGCTCCACGCCCAGAGCGTCATGCTCGAGCCCGGCGACAGCCTGAGCCACGACGATCACGTCCACATGCGCATCGCCTGTAGCCTCGAGGAGATGGCACACGGCTGCATCGGTGGTGGTCCGTACTGGGAATGGCTGCCGCCCGTGCCTGCGCCCGTCGCGCTCGACGAGCCGGGCCTCGTCGCCGCCCTCGCGAGCGACGAGCCACCCGCCCCGCTCGGCGGCGCTGGCAGCGCCGAGAGCTTCGTGCCCGCCGAGGCCGGCGAGTGAACGCTCGCGCGGGCCGCACGCTTCCCGCGCGCGTGCTCGAGAGCAAGGGCGGAACGCTCGCGCTCGGCGACTGCCTCGAGCTTTTGCCGTCGCTCGCGCGGGCGCCGCGCGAGCGCTGCGACCTCGTCTACGTGGATCCGCCTTTCAACGCGCGCACGCATCACGGCGTGCGCCGCGGCAAGGGCGCGCGCGCCCGGGGACCGCGCGCCTATGTCGACACGTTTCCGAGCGTCGAGGCGTTCCTTTTCATGCTCGGGCCCCGGCTTGCTGCCGTGAGGGACGCCATGAGCGAGCGAGGCTCGTTGTTCTTGCACCTCGATCACCGCACGGTGCACGAGGCCAAGGTCCTCTGCGATCGACTCTTCGGCCGCACCGCGTTTCGTGGCGAGATCGTCTGGGTGCCGGGCAACGGCGGGCGACGGCGGCGCGGGCCGAGCGTCACGCACCAGACCTTGCTCGTCTACGCGCGCGGCCGCGAGCCCATCTGGAACGGCGACGACCCCACCTTGCGCGAGCCGTTCGCCTCGACGAGCCTGCGCATGCATTTCTCGTCCGTCAACGAGGGCGGCCGCCGCTTTCGCGAGCGCCGCATCGCGGGCAAGACGTACCGCTATTACGCCGACCGCGGCCGACGCCTCGGCAGCGTCTGGGCCGACTGCCCGGCGATGAGCGCCAACACGCCGCTCTCGGACGAAGCCACGGGTTACCCGACGCAGAAACCCGAAGCGCTGCTCGAACGCATCGTGCTTGCGGCCTCGCTGCCCGAAAGCCGCGTGCTCGATCCGATGTGCGGCTCGGGCACGACGCTGTTCGTGGCGCACCGGCTCGGCCGTCGCTTTCTCGGCATCGACGCGAGCCCCCTGGCGTTCGAGGTGTCGCGGCGGCGGCTCGGGCTCGACCGCTGAGCGCCCCTCGACGCGCAGCGCGCCTCAGGCGCGCGTGCCGAGCTCGGCGGCGAGCGCGACGAACGGATCGAGAGCGCCCGGGTCGGCGAGCGTGTCGCGGCTCACGGCGCGCTCGAGCGCGGTCCCGAGCAGGATGCGCTTGACCGGGACCTCGAGCTTCTTGCCGTTCAGCGTGCGGGGCACGACGCTGATGGCGCGGATCTCGTCCGGAGCGTGCCGCGGGGAGAGCTCGGCAACGAGCGTCGTTCGGATGCGCCGCTCGAGCTCTTGATCGAGCTTCGCCTCGCCCGCGAGCACGACGAACAACCAGAGCTTGCCCATGACGTCGCCGTCGAGCGAGCCGGTATCCACGACGAGGCTGTCGGCAATCTCGGGGATCGCCTCGATGACGCGGTAAAACTCGCTCGTTCCCATGCGCACGCCACCGCGGTTCAGCGTCGAGTCCGAGCGACCGTAGATGATGGCCGAGCCGGCGCTCGTCAGCTTGACCCAGTCGCCGTGGCGCCACACACCGGGGAAGGTCGAAAAATACGCCTCGCGCAACCGCGACCCGTCGTCGTCACCCCAAAACGAGACGGGCATCGACGGCAGCGGAGCCGTGAGGACGAGCTCCCCCACCTCGTCCGTCACCGGCTGCCCGTCGGGATCGAACGATTCCACCTTGGCGCCGAGACCCGCGCACTGGATCTCACCCGCACGCACTGGAAGCATAGGGCAGGACAGTAGGAACGCGGTGCACACGTCGGTGCCGCCGCTCACCGACGCGAGCAAGAGATCATCCTTCACGTTCTGGTAAACCCAGGCGAAGCCATTCGCGGGCAACGGCGCGCCGGTGCTGCCGATCGCGCGCAGGCTCGAAAAGTCGTGCTTGCTCTTCGGCACGAGGCGCCGCTTCTGGCACGAAAGCAAGAACGGCGCGCTCGTCCCGAAGTACGTCAGGCGCTCGGTCTCGGCGAATGCCCAGAGCGCGTCGAGCGATGGATACGCGGGGCTGCCGTCGTATAGGACGATCGTCGCGCCGACGGTAAGGCCGCTCACGAGATAGTTCCACATCATCCAGCCCGTGGTCGAAAACCAAAAGAAGCGATCCCCCGGGCCGAGATCGGAATGCAGGGCGAGCGCCTTCATGTGCTCGAGCAGGATGCCGCCGTGCCCCTGAACGATCGCCTTCGGCAAGCCAGTCGTGCCCGAGGAGTAGAGGATCCACAGCGGGTGCTCGAAGGGCACGGGCTCGAACGTGAGCGGTGCCGTGCCCGCCGAAAGCTCCGCCCACGACAGGGCGCCGGGGATCGGGGGCTCGTCGGCGAGCACGGGCAGGACCACGGCGCGCGCGCCCTCGAGGTCCGCGAAGATGGCGGCGACGTCGGCCGAACGATCGAAGGCCTTGCCGCCGTAGCGATAGCCATCGACGGCAACCAACACGCGCGGCCGGATCTGGCGGAAACGGTCGAGCACGCTTTTGAGGCCGAATTCGGGAGAGCAGCTCGAGAACACGGCGCCGAGGCTCGCCGTCGCGAGGAACGTGACGAGCGCCTCGACACCGTTCGGCAGGAGCGCCGCCACGCGGTCGCCCCGCCCGACGCCGAGCGCGACGAGCCCAGCGCGCACCCTCTGGACCTCGCTGCGGAGCTCGCCGAACGTCAGCGTGCGGCGTGCTCCGCCCTCGGAGCAGGCGATCACCGCGAGCGCCTCGTCGGGTCCGCGGAGCGCGTGCTCGGCGTAGTTCAGGGTTGCCCCCGGAAACCAGTGGGCATCCGGCATGGCGCCGGCGAGCACCAGATTTTCGCCCGTGACGAAGTGCACGTCGAAGAAATCCGCGAGCGCGCGCCAAAACGTCGGGATCTCGTCGACCGAAAAGCGCCAGAGCTTTTGGTAGCTCCCGCGCGGGACGCCGTGCTCGCGCTCGAGGTACTCGGCGAACGTGTAGAGGCGGCTCCGCTGGACCCGCTCGGCGCTGGGCCGGTAGAGCTCCGTACCCGCGACGATGCTGCCTTCCGTCACCCGACGAGCATAGCGTGAACTGGACGGCGCGAAAGCGGCGCCCGGGCGATGCTATAGTCGGACGCCCGTGGAAAACCCGCTGCTCGACCTCGGCACCGAGCTCCCCTTCGACCGCGTTCGCCCGGAGCACGTCGTTCCCGCCGTGAGCGCGCTGCTCGCCGACGCCAACGCTCGGCTCGAGGCGCTCGAGTCCGACCTCTCGCCACCCACCTACTCGAGCACGCTCGCTGCGCTCGAAACCGCCAGCGAGCGGCTCGAGACCGCCTGGGGCGTCGTGGAGCACCTCGAGAGCACGGCCACGACGCAGGCCCTGCGCGACGCCTACAACGAGATGCTGCCGGAGGTGAGCGCCTTCTTTGCCGGAATCCCACTGCGCTCGCGACTCTTCGCGCGCCTCTCCGCCTTCGCCGAGACGGCGGAGGCTCGCGCGCTCGACCCCACGCGCACCCGCTTCCTCAAGAAAACCCTCGCGGAGCTGCGCCGCCACGGCGCTAGCCTCGCCGGTCCCGAGAAGGAGCGCCTCACGGCGATCGACCGTGAGCTCTCGACGCTCACCTCCCGCTTCGCGCAAAACGTGCTCGACGACACCAACGCCTTCGCGCTCGTCATCGAGGACGAAGCGAAGCTCTCGGGGCTGCCCCCGTCGGCGCTCGAGCTCGCGCGCGACGCTGCCCGAGCCGCCGACAAGCCGGGCTTCCGCTTGACGCTGCAGGCGCCGAGCGTCACCGCCGTGCTCACGTACGCCCACGATCCCGAGCTCAGGCGCGCGATCTGGAAGGCGTACAACGATCGGGCAACCTCGGGCGAGCGAGACAATCGCCCACTCGTGCGTCGCCTGCTCGAGCTCCGGCGCGAGAGGGCGCGTCTGCTCGGCTTCGGGGACTTCGCCGATCTCGTCACCGAAGAGCGCATGGCCAAAACTGGCGCCGAGGCCCAGCGTTTCGTCGACGACCTCACCCAGAAGACCGAACCCGCGTTCGAGCACGAAAAGACCGAGCTGCTCGCGTTCCGCCGCGAGCTCGAAGGGCCGAGCGCCCCCGAGCTCATGCCGTGGGACATCGGTTACTACTCCGAGAAGCTCAAGCTCTCACGCTACGCGTTCGACGACGAAAAGCTCCGTCCCTACTTTCCCTTCGACCGGGTGCTAAACGGAGCGTTCGCGCTCGCGCAGACGCTCTACGGTGTGAGCGTCGTCGCAGACGAGGGCGCGAGCACGTGGCACGAGAGCGTGAGCGCCTTCCGCCTGCTCGACCGCGACGGGCGGGAGCTTGCCCAGTTCTACGTTGACCCCTACCCGCGCGAGAGTAAGCGCGGCGGCGCCTGGATGCACGGGCTCGTCGCTGCCGTGCCGCCGGCGCGTCACGTCGCCGTGTTCTGCGCCAATGTCGCGCCGCCCGCGGGCGGCAAGCCGTCGCTCCTCACGCATCGGGACGTCGAGACCATCTTCCACGAGTTCGGCCACCTCCTGCACCACTGCCTGAGCACGGTGAGCGTGCGGAGCCTCGCGGGAACGCGCGTGGTCCAGGACTTCGTCGAGCTCCCGTCGCAGATCATGGAAAACTTCTGCACGGAGCGTGAGGGCCTGAACCTGTTCGCCCGGCACTACGAGACCGGCGCGCCCATCCCCGACGACCTGCTCGACAGGCTCCGCGCGGCTCGCACGTTTCGCGCGGCGAGCCAGCAGATGCGCCAGCTCGGCTTCGCGGCGGTCGACCTCGCGCTGCACCGCGGCTTCGAGGGCGGCGACGCAGACCCTCTCGCCTTCGGGAACCGGGTCCTCGAAAAATACGCCGCGGCTCCCCTGCCCGACGACTACGGCATGCTCGCCGGCTTCTTGCATCTGTTCTCGCATCCCGTCGGGTACGCGGCGGGGTACTATTCCTACAAGTGGGCCGAGGTGCTCGACGCGGACGCGTTCGGGCGCTTCCGGCGCGAGGGCGTGCTGAGCCCGGCCGTCGGGGCCGCCTTCCGGGACGCCGTGCTCTCGCAGGGCGACAGCCGCGATCCGATGGATCTGTTCGTGGGCTTCATGGGGCGGGAGCCGCGGATGGAGGCGCTGCTCGAGCGCCAGGGGCTCGCTTGATGCGCGCCCAGGCGCTCGCCGTCCTCGTCGGCGCGACCGCAGGGGTAGCGCTCGCGGTCGCTCAGAAGAACGAGCCGCCGCCGCCCCTCGCCCCCGCCGCGGCGCGCGCCGTGGCCGCCGTCGGCAGCGCCTCGCCACCTCGGGCGAGCGCGGCACCGTCCAACGAGCCACCGATCGCACCCGCTCGGTCCCCGACCGCCTCTGCCGCCCCGTCAGGTAGCGCCGCCCCGTCAGGTAGCGCCGCACCGGACACGTCGGCGAGCGCCGCGGCCATCGTGTTCCCGTCGCTGCCGCCCGTCGCGTCACCCGACGAGCTCACCGCCACCGAGATCCGCTGTTACCAGAAGGACCCGGAGGCGTGCCACCGCGCGGCTGACGCCTACGACGCCGGCCGCGTCGTTCCGCGCGACGCCGAGCGTGCGCGCAACTACCGGCGCGTGGAGCTGACGCAGCTCGTCCGTCGCTGCGAGCGAGATTCAGCGCGCGCGTGCCTCGTGCTCGCCGAGCGTTATCGCTCGGGCGACGGGGTCGCGCGGAGCGCACGACAGGCAGCAGCGCTCGTGGACCGCGCGCAGACCTTGTGTAGGCGGCATCCAGAGAGTGACGAGTGTGCGGGCTCGTGAGACGATCCCGCCGTCTCGCGTCAGGACAGGTGTCTTGCGACTCGTTCGGCTTCTCCTACTAGGCGCGAGTACGAGTCGAAGCGGTTGTCCGCGGCTTCGTGCTTGGAACGCGCGCTGACGGGCGGCCAGGAATTCGCGCGCATCGGCACGGGTTGATCGGCGAACGAGGCGAGACTCGAGGTCTTGACCCCGCGATCGATGCGCACGCCGGTGCGAGCCGCGAGCAGCGTCGTCAGGCCCGCGAGGTCGGCGGCGACGTTGCCACTACGTTCTGCGCCGAAATCGAGCAAGCGCGTGTCGAGCCGCGCGACCCAGCGTACCGTCGCAAAATGGAGGTCCGCGGCGAGGTAGCCCACCTGCGCGGCGACCTGCGCGTCGCGAAACGCCTGCACCTCGCCGAGCGTCGGTACGACCGCGCGGAGCGCACCGCTACTCGTCCCGCTCGGCGTCTGGCGCACGCCGCGCGCCGCTCGCCCCGGCTGCACCTCACCCTCGACGATGCAGGTGAGCGCCCCGTACGGGATCCGCATCTCGCGGTCCCGCAGCTGGAGCGCGAAATCAGCCTCGCCCATGACGAGCCCCTGCACGGGAACGACGCGGCGCTCTGGATCGTGAGCCACCTGGCGATCCACGAGCACGACGGGAAAGCCGTGCGCGATCAGGCGGCTCGCGAGCTCCTGCGCAGGCCCCGCGTCGGCGAACCCCTTCACGAGACCCCAGCTGCCGGGCTTCACGCGCGTGCGAAGATCGTACTGAACGAGCCCCGTAGCCTGTGCCAGCACCTGGTAGCCCTGATCGCTACCGTCGAAGCTCGGCGCGAGCAACACAAGCACGGCAGTCTCTAGCCTAGCGCGACGCCGCTCCCGAGCCAAAGGGGCATAGCTTCGCTCCACTTCGATAAGCGAGAGCATAAAAGCCATGGTAAGCGCCCTCGGATGGCTATTCGGAAGGCGATGGTGCCGGCACTCGTCGCGGCAATGCTCGGGCTTTTGGTCGGACCCACCCCAACGGCGCGCGCCGAAGGCGCTCCCGCGCGGGCTGCGGCCGACCCGGCCCTCGAGGCCCTCGAGCGACTTGCGCTGTCGATCGAGCGGCGAACCCTCGCGAACGGCCTGCGCGTCGTGTTGGCGCCGGATACGACGGCGCCCACCGTCGCCGTGAGCGTGACCTACGCGGTGGGCTCACAGGACGAGGTGGCGGGCCGGAGCGGCTTTGCACATCTGTTCGAGCACATGATGTTCCAGGGCAGCGGCCACGTGAAAAAGGGTCAGCACTTCGCCTTGATCGCCGAACGCGGCGGAACGCTCAACGGCACCACGAACGCCGATCGTACCAATTACTACGAGGTGCTCCCGTCGAGCGAGCTCGCGCTCGCGCTGTGGCTCGAGGCCGATCGCATGCGCTCCCTCGACGTTTCGGCCGCAAATTTCGAAAATCAGCGCGCCGTCGTCAAGGAGGAGTACCGCATGCGCTACGCGAATGCACCGTACATGCTCGCGGCGCTGCGCCTCGGCGAGCTCGTGTTCGCGAGCTACCCTCCCTACGCGAACCCGACCATCGGCAAGATCGCCGATTTGGACGGCGCGCAGCTCGCGTGGGTCAAACAGTTCTACGAAGAGCACTACTCGCCCGAGAACGCAGTCCTCACCATCGCGGGCGGCTTCGACAAGGACCAGGCTCTCGAGCTCGTCGAGGGCTACTTCGGTCCGCTGCCGCGGCGTGGCAAGAAGACCGAGCGGCCCGCGGTCTCCGCGCCCGAGCCTCGCCCGGCCCGCGAACGCGTCGAGGACGCGAACGCCAAGACAGCGAGCCTTTACTACGGCTATCTCGTTCCCGCGACGCACACGCCCGAGCACTACGCGCTCGAGATGGCGGCCATGCTGCTCGGCGATGGCGAGAGCGCGCGCCTCTATCAGAAGCTCGTGCGAAAAAAGGCGATCGCGCTCGAAGCGCGCGCCTGGACGCGCGATTTCGAGGGGCCCGATCAGTTCGGCGTGCAGGTGGTGCTCTCGGAGAAGGCCAAGCTGCCCGAGGTGGCAAAAGCCCTCGATCAGGAGCTCGAGCGTCTCCGCCGGCAACCACCGACAGCGGCCGAGCTCTCGCGCGCCAAGCAGCGCGTCAAGGCAAGCTTCGTGTTCGGCCTGCAGACGACGCTGAGCCGTGCGGTGGCGCTCGGTGAGGACGAGCTCTTCCTGGGCGACGCACGGCTCTTCGCCCGCGAGCTCTCGCACTACCTCGACGTAAAGGCCGAGGACGTGCGCGCCGCCGCGGAGCGGTACCTCGCACCCGAGCGGCGCGTAGTCGTCGAGGTGATGCCGAAAGGAGGCACGCCGTGAAACGCTCCCTCGCCTGGTTGGTCTTCGCGGCGGCTTGCGCGTCGCCCCCCGCGCCCGTCGCGCCGCCAGCGCCCGCACTCGCTGCACCCCCCGTCGCGCTCGCGCCGCCCAGCGATCCGCTCGCCGAGCCCCCGCCCGCCGGCATCACTCCCTCCGCCCCGTTTCCGCCGATCGAGCATCGCCAGCTGCCGAACGGGCTCGGGCTCGCCATCGTGCCGCGAGCCTCGTTTCCCGTCGTGGAGATCCGGCTCGTGCTCCACTCCGGACAGGCCACTGACGGAGAGCTCCCCGGCCTCGCCTCCCTCACGGGGCGCCTGCTCAAGGACGGCGGCGCGGGCCCCTTCACGAGCCAGGAGCTCGTCGAACGCTCCGAGGCACTCGGGTCCCGTCTGTCGATCCAGACCGACCGCGACTCGACGCGCATTTCCCTCGCCGTGACCAAGGGCGACCTCGACCGGGCGCTCGAGATCGTCCAGGCCGTCGTCGAGAAGCCGCGCCTGCCCGGCTCCGAGCTCGAAAAGCTCCGCCAGCGCGAGAATCGACCGCGTGAAGGACCGCGCCCGCACGAGCCCGAGCTGGCTCGCGGCGACGGCCCTCTACCGCGAGCTCTACGCGCTGCCCGTCTCGGTCCATCCCTACGCCGCATACGACGCCTCGCCCAGCGAGCTTGCTGCCATCCGCCTGCGTGACGTCGTCGGCTGGTACGGAAAGCACGTGACGCCGGCGAACGCGGAGCTCGTCGTGGCCGGCGACGTTCGTCCCGACGACGTCGAGCGCGCCGCGACGACCTGGCTCGGCGGCTGGCGCGGTCCCCGCCCCGAGCCCGTGAGCTTTCCCGATCCGCACGGGCCCGATTCGCGGGTGCTCTTGCTCGTCGATCGCCCGGGCAGCACACAGAGCCAAATCCTCGTCGCCACGTTCGGGCCGGAACGAAAGAGTCGGGACTACGCGGCGGTGATGGCGTCGAACCAGCTCCTCGGAGGGGGCACCGCCGGGCGACTCTTTCTCGACGTGCGCGAGAAGCGGTCGCTCGCCTACAGCACGGGCTCCTGGGTCGAGGAGCCCGCGCACGGCCCCATGCCTCTCGTGCTCTCGGCCGGAACACAGACCGAAAAGACGACCGAAGCCGTCAGCGCGCTGCTCGAGCATTTCGCGCGCCTCGGCGAAACGGCACCGAGCGAGCAGGAGCTCGATCGCGCCGCGCGCTTCCTGTCGGACAGCTTCCTTTTTCGCATGGAAACGGCTGGCGCGATCGCGGAGCTCGCGAGCCGGCTGCTCGTGCTCGGCCTTCCCGACGAAAGCTACGACGACTACCGGCACGCCGTGCGACAGCTCGATCCCGAAGGGAGCGCGCGCGTGGCGGCGCGGTACTACCGGCCCGGCTCCGAAGTGATCGTCGTCGTGGGCGACGCGGGCAGCGTGAAGGAGTCGCTTCGTCACATCGCCAAGGTCAACGTGCTCGATCCCGAGAAGGATTTTTCGATCCGCGAGACACTGCCAAAGAAGTGAGCCCGCGCGCGACGCGGGGGTGAAGCGGCCCTCATCTCGCGGGAAAGCTGTGGAAAACGAGTGGAGCGCTGTGGACGGTCTTGGAACCGTTCCTCACGCGAACCCCGGATGGGGTCAGCGCTGTGCAAAAGCTAGGTGAGATCGGTGGAACACATGCTGAACACGTGCGCACAATGTGGGACAAATCTGTTCAGTGGATGAAAGTTCAGTGCTGGCGCGAGTTTAGGTAAACTGGGGCGACCACGTGACAGCTGGGCCACAATGAGTAGTGGTTTTTCCTTGTACTTGCCCAATCCTTTGGGGTAAGGCTACTCCCTCGCTCTGTTGGTCAGAGCTGGTCGGAGATCCAGTAGGTTACGGAAGTACAGGGTGCATGCGTCACCCACCGGCTCTCCCCGCCTGCCCAAGGCGCCGAGCCGGAGTCGGAGCAGCGTAGGTCGTCAAACCCGATTGCGGGGCAGGTTCGGTGGCCGCGGTCAGTCGTTGAAACAAGAGGCTCGCTGAGTACCGGCGAGCCACGGAATACCGAGAGAAACGCGAGTTCGCGGACCGGGGTGGTCCATCGACGTTCGTGGCAACGCCACGGGTGTCTGTTTCGTATTGCATAGAGAGCCACACCCCCCGCAGCAGCCAAAAACAGGTCAGCTCGAGGAAAGTCGAGGAGGAACGGAAGCATGGCGCAGTCAACGTTCGTGGGTCATCAAGAGAGCAGCGTGAAGACGAGCCGCATCGAGTCGGAGCCTCCCACGGGAACACGGGGTGAGCGCTCGAAGAGGAAGAAGGGTCTGAGCCTCGAACGGCACTTCACGACCGCAGGCGAAGACTCGAGCGAGGCGACCGTGTGGGAGCGGCGCCAGAGCGTCATCACGAATCCCGACGGCTCGGTCGTGTTCAAGATGGAGGGCGCCGAGGTACCGGCTGGCTGGTCACAGCTCGCGACCGACATCGTCGTCTCGAAGTACTTCCGCAAAGCCGGCATCCACGGCGACAAGACCCGCGGCGAAACCAGCGTGCGTCAGGTCGTGTACCGCATCGCGCACACCATCCGCACGGCGGGAGAGCGTTTCGGCGGCTATTTCGCCACCAAAAAGGACGCCGACGTCTTCGAGGCCGAGCTCAGCTTCATGCTGACGAACCAGTACGGCGCGTTCAACTCGCCCGTCTGGTTCAACTGCGGCCTGTTCCACGAGTACGGCATCGAGGGCTCCGGCGGCAACTGGGCCTGGCAGGCCGACACCGACATCGTCACGGAAACCAAGAACGCCTACGAGCATCCGCAGTGCTCGGCGTGCTTCATCCAGGCCGTGAACGACGATCTCATGTCGATCTACGACCTCGTGAAGAGCGAGGCGCGCCTGTTCAAGTACGGCTCCGGCACGGGGTCCAACTTCAGCGCCATCCGCGGCAAGCAGGAGAAGCTTTCGGGCGGCGGGACCTCGAGTGGGCTCATGAGCTTTCTCGAGGTGCTCGACCGCGCCGCCGGCGCCACGAAGAGCGGCGGCACGACGCGGCGCGCCGCCAAGATGGTGTGTCTCGACATGGATCACCCTGAAATCGAGGCGTTCATCACCTGGAAGGTGCGCGAGGAGAAGAAGGCAAAGGCCTTGATCGCCGCCGGCTTCGAGAGCGATTTCAACGGTGAGGCCTATCACACCGTGAGCGGCCAGAACTCGAACAACTCGATCCGCGTCTCCGACTCGTTCATGAAAGCTGCCCTCGGCGGCGGCAAGTGGCAGACGCGTATGCGCACGACGGGCGAGGTCGCCGATACCTACGAGGCAGCGGATCTTTGGACGCTGGTCGCCGAGGCTGCCTGGGGCTGCGCCGATCCGGGCGTGCAGTACGACAGCACCATCAACCGCTGGCACACCTGCCCGAACAGCGGAAAGATCAACGCGTCGAACCCCTGCTCCGAGTACATGTTCCTCGACGACACCGCTTGCAACCTGTCGTCTTTGAACCTCACGAAGTTCTTGCGCCAGGACGGCAGCTTCGACATCGCCGGCTACCGCCACGCCATCGAGATCTTCTTCGTCGCCCAGGAAATCTTGGTGGACTTCTCGAGTTACCCGACCGAGCGCATCGCCAAGAACTCGCATGACTACCGGCCGCTCGGGCTCGGCTTCGCGAACCTCGGCACCGTGCTCATGCTGCTCGGCATTCCGTACGATTCCGACAAGGGGCGCTCCATCGCAGGCGCGCTCACGGCCATCCTGTGCGGGCACGCCTACGTCACGAGCGCGAAGATGGCGGCCAACAAGGGGCCGTTCCCCGGTTTCTCGACGAACCGCGAGCCCATGCTGCGCGTGATGCGGCTGCACCAGGACGCCGCCTACGCCATCAACCGCGACGAGTGTCCGGAAGCGCTCTGGCGCGCCGCCTGCGAGGACTGGGACGACGTCGTCAAGCGCGGCTCGCAGCACGGCTACCGCAACGCGCAGGCCACGGTGCTCGCACCGACCGGCACGATCGGCCTGCTCATGGACTGCGATACGACGGGCATCGAGCCCGATTTCGCGCTCGTGAAGTTCAAGAAGCTCGCCGGAGGCGGGTACTTCAAGATCGTCAACCAGTCCGTGCCGGAGGCGCTCCGGCGGCTGCGCTATTCCGAGGCTCAGATCAGCGAAATCGTGGCCTACGTCTCGGGCACGAACACCCTACTCGGGGCGCCTGGCATCAACCGCTCCGAGCTCAAGCTGCGCGGCCTCGACGACGCCAATCTCTCCAAAATCGAGGCGGCGCTGCCGGGCGTCTTCGAGCTCGGCCTGGCGTTCGCGCCGTGGGTGCTCGGCAAGGAGACCTACGAGCGGCTCGGCGTCACGGCCGACAAGATGGCACAGCCGGGCTTCAACCTCCTCAAGCACCTCGGCTTCACGGAGTCCGACATCGAGCTCGCGAACGATACCATCATCGGCCGCATGACGATCGAGGGCGCGCCGCACCTGCGCGACGAGCACTACCCGGTCTTCGACTGCGCGAATCGCTGCGGGCGCACCGGCCGCCGCTTCCTCGAGCCGATGGCCCACGTGAAGATGATGGCGGCCGCGCAGCCCTTCCTCTCGGGCGCCATCAGCAAGACCGTGAACCTGCCGAACGACGCGGGCGTCGAGGACGTGCGCCAGATCTACGAGGAGGGCTGGAAGCTCGGGCTCAAGGCCGTGGCGCTCTACCGCGACGGCTGCAAGGCCTCGCAACCACTCTCCACGTCGAGCAAAGAGCAAAAGGCGGAGGCGAGCTCGCCGGAGGCGGCATCCGTCGTCGTGAGCGCGCCGTCCACGCTGCGGCGCCCCGAAGGGCACCGCGTGCGGCTGCCGAAGAAGCGCAATGGCTTCACGCAGGAAGCTTACGTCGGCGGGCACAAGGTCTTCTTGCGCACCGGCGAGTACGAAGACAGCTCGCTCGGCGAGATCTTCATCGACATGCACAAGGAGGGCGCTGCCTTCCGTTCGCTCATGAACTGCTTCGCCATGGCGGTCTCGGTGGGCCTTCAGTACGGCGTGCCGCTCGACACGTTCGTCGAGCAGTTCACGTTCACCCGCTTCGAGCCGCACGGCGTGGTGAGCGGGCATCCGAACATCAAGTTCGCGACCTCGATCGTCGACTACATCTTCCGCGTGCTCGGCGTGGAGTACCTGCGCCGCTACGACTTCGCCCAGGTCAAGCCCGCCGAGGCGCCCGTCGCGATCGAGGATCCCACGCAGCCGCGTCTCGTCGCGGAAGAGCGTCCGCCAGCGTCGCTCATGCCACCCGCGCGCCAGTCGCAGCCGCCCGTTGCGGAGGCCGCCCCGCTCGAGGCGCACGGCGCGCTCGATGCCCAGCTCGAGGAGATGATGGGCGACGCGCCCGTCTGCGACGGCTGCGGGCACATCACGGTGCGCAACGGCGCCTGCTACAAGTGTCTGAACTGCGGCAACTCGATGGGTTGCAGCTGAGAAAACCGACAGGATCCAGCCGGTCAGCCGGTTCTACGACGCTTGTCTCGCTCACGGGGGCGCTGATGGCGTCCCCGGCCGAGCAAACGCCGTCGGGTCTCGTTGGAGCAGATCTGATCCGGCATAAAAGAAGCCCCTTGGTGTTTTGGGTCTGGTCCGAGTAAAAAGGGCGTCTTGCGGGCACGGCCCGCGGAGGAGAGCCATGTCGCAATCCATTTCCCTGCTCAGGCCCATGAGCCTCGGCCTGCTGCTTTCGGTGGGCCTCGCCTCGTACACCGGCTGCAAGAAGGACGAGCCTCCCCCGCCCCTGCCCTCCGCGGCGCCCGCGCCGACGCCGACGCCGACCGAGGCGCTCACCCTCGTGCCGGAAGTCGCAGCGATGCCAGACGCGGGCGAGGATGCAGGCCCGGTCAAGAAGGGCGGCGGAGGCGGCGGCATGTCGCTCGCCAAGTGCTGCGCGGCACTCGCCTCGAATGCGGCGCTCGCGCCCTCGCCGAACAAGGAATACCTGACGGCGGCTGCCCAGGCCTGCTCGATTGCCGTCGGGGCCGGGCAGAGCAACGCCGCGGTGCTCGCCGCGGTGCGCGGGGCCCTCAGAGGCGCCGGCATGCCCGCCTCCTGCAAATAAGCGAACGCGGCAACGGGCCGCGCGGCGCGCTCCAGCCGCTTTTCGCTAGCTCGGCTCGAGGTGGTCGAACCCTGTCCCGAGGCGGCGCGGGCGCCCGCTCGCACCCTCGAGCCACGCGCCGCGCCCCCGCTCGACGCGCCCGATGCGCCGCGCGAAGCTCGGTCGCCGCGCCTTGAGCCCCGTCGCGAGAAGCGCGTAGTCCTCGCCGCCATGGAGCGCGAGCTCGAGGGGCTCCCGTCCGAGCTCCCGCGCAGCGTCGACGAGGTCGGGACGCAGGATCTCTTCGAGCGCCGCCGCCTCGATGACGAGCCGGACGCCGCTGTCCGCGCTCAGGTGCCCGGCATCCCCGGCAAGGCCGTCCGACACGTCGATGAGCGCGTGGGCGCGCCCGCCGAGGCGTGCCCCTTGGGCCACGAGCGCTCGCGGCCGGCGCCACGCAGCGATGCAGAGGCTTTCACCCCGGCCGCCGCGCTTGGGCCGCCGCTGCAGCAAGGCGAGCCCCGCCGCCGCGAGCCCCACGTCGCCCACGAGCCACACCTCGTCCCCCGCGCGCGCTCCGGAGCGTCGGAGCGGGCGCGACGCCGTGCCGAGCAGCGTCGTCGTAACCGCGAGCACGGGCCCCCTGGCGACATTGCCGCCGACGATGGGGCAGCCGCACTCGCGAGCGGCCTGCGCCTGGCCCCGTGTGAGCGCGTCGAGCTCTCGCCGGGCGAAGCCACGCGGAAGCTCGAGCGCCGAGAGCGCCGCCAGCGGGCGTGCGCCCATCGCCCCGAGGTCGCTCGCCGCAGCCTGGAACGCGCGATAGCCGATGTCCGCCGTCGTGAGCAGCGCCCGCTCGAAGTGCGTGCCCTCCACCGAAGCATCGATGGTCCAGACGAGCGGAGCCGCCACACGCTCGAGCACAGCGGCGTCGTCGCCGATGCCGAGCAACGCCACGGACGCACCGCGCCGCTCGAAGGCACTCCGGAAGAGCGCCACGGCCTCGCGCTCCCCGAAGCGCCGCCCGCGCGCCGGGCTCATGGCCCGAGGGTCGCGCGCTTCAGGGGAATCGTCACGACGAACATGGCGCCCTGGGGCTGGTTCGCCTCGACGCGAACGGTCCCCTCGTGCCCCTCGACCAGGCGCCGCACGATGGAAAGCCCGAGACCCGTGCCGCCCTGCTCGCGCGTCGAGCTCGAATCGACCTGATAAAAAGCGTCGAACACACGATCGCGCTCGCCTTCCGGGATGCCGATGCCCGTGTCCGAAACGCGGATTTCCACGGCGGAACGGCGCGCTCCGAGCAGGACGAGACCGCCGTCCTC
The DNA here is from genome assembly GCA_963841435.1 of uncultured delta proteobacterium. Lineage (GTDB taxonomy): Bacteria > Myxococcota_A > Polyangia > Polyangiales > Polyangiaceae > PMG-095. The sequence continues at coordinate 986,208 of CAWJCS010000006.1, read as the reverse complement.
GCCCGGGGGCGCCGACGACATGGCCGTCATTTTCGCGTGCATGCGTACGGTGCCGCCGGTCGGCGTGAACTTGATGGCGTTCTCGACGAGGTTCAAAAGCACCTGGCGCAGCCGTTCGCCGTCCGCCCAGAGCACCGGCAGGGGCGCTTCCGCGTCGGCGGCAATGACGATGCCCTTCTTCTTGGCGTGGGGCGTCATCGTGGCCGCGACGTCGCGCAAGAGCGGGGCTACCTCGGTCTGGGCCTTGCGCAGGCTCATGGTGCCGCTTTCGAGCTTCGAAAGATCCAAAAGGCCCCTGATGAGCGTCAGGAGCTGCTCGCCCTTTTCGCGAATCGTCCCCACGAACTCGCGCTGCTCACCCTTGATTTCGCCCGCGATGCCCTCGAGCAACATCTCGCTGTAGCCGATGATGCTCGTGAGCGGCGTGCGAAGCTCGTGCGACACGGTGGCGAGAAAGTTGCTCTTCAGGCGATCGAGCTCGCGGAGCCGGTCGTAGGCGATCTGCAGCTTGTCGCTCTTCTGCTGCAGCTCACGATAGCTCTCGCGCACGGAGGCGAGGTGCATGTTCCCCGTCAAGAGCGCCCGGAGACCGCTGAACATCACGACGTCGAGCGTCGCCGAGACGTGGCTAGCGAGCCGCTCGACGTCCCGCTCCGAGACGCGCGTGAGCGCCGTGAGCAGTGCTCGGGCACGATCGAGATCCAGCTGGGGCTCGAGCTCGAGCAGCGTCGAAGGCACGTCGGCCAGCGACGGCGGATAGTACGGTCCGATGACGACTCGACCCACGCGCCGGCCGTCGTGCACGAGCACGACGACGTGGTAACGGCCGCCGCTCACGCAATCGAGCGTCGCACGTCCCCCTTCGCCCGGATCGAGAGCCTTGACCTGCGAGACCGTCTTCTCGAGCTCGGCCCGCACGCGGCGCAGGGTCGACAGGTACTCGACGAGCTCGAGCTTGAGCGACGCATCGGCGAGCAGGACGCCATCGGCGTCGAAAACGCGCAGGCCCACCGACGAGAGCTCTGCAAGGCTGCGCGCGAGCTGCCCCAGGCTCTCCTTGTCCACGAGCTCGGCAAGCTTGGCCCCGCGCCCCAGCGTGAGCTCGTCCAGCGTGCCCTGCGGCGCGGGGATCGACACCCTACGCGCCCTCCGGCGCGAGCACGTCGAGCGCGCCGCCCACGCACGCACCGAGAACCTCGGGCAACGCGCGACGCTCGCCGAGCTTCGCGGTGACGGCGTTGAGGAACTGCGAACCCTCGAAGCCGAATTTCTTCGAAAGCCCGTGCTCGGCCTCGAGCGCGCTGAACGTGAGGTGCAAGAGCCCGATGAAGGTCTCGACGGTGCCGGCTCCGCGCATGGCGACGGCCAGGTAAACGGGCTCTCGTCCCTGCGCCGCTAGCTCGGCGATCTCCTCGTCGCTGCGGATGTCTTTGAGGTCGCGCTTGTTGAACTGGATGACGAGCGGCATCTGCTTGAGCGAGCGCCCGTGCTCCTTCAAGTTGTCCTTGAGGTCGAGGAAGGAGTCCGTGTTGTGCTGCGTCTCGCTGACCCGCGAATCGGCGACGAAGGCAACGCCGTCGGCGCCCTGCAGGACGAGCCGCCGCGTGGACGCGTGGATGACCTGCCCGGGGACCGTGAAGACCTTGAGCCGGACGGCGAGACCGCTCTGAGTGCGGAACGAGAGCGGCAAAAGATCGAAAAACAGCGTTCTGTCGTCCTTCGTCTCGAGCGTCATGAGCCGCCCGCTCGTGCTCGGATCGGCGACCTTGTGCAGCGCCTGCAGGTTGGTCGTCTTCCCACTGAGCGCCGGACCGTAGTAAACGAGCTTGATTGTAAGCTCGCGGTTCACGAAGTCGAGCTGCACGATAAACCTCACGCAGCCTACCACGGTCGCTCGATGACCCAAACGGCCACCCTCTTCGTCCTCGTTACCGGCAGTCTGACGGCCGCCGAACGCGGCGAGCTCGATGCCTTCGCGCGAAGGCAGGAGGTCGTCCTGGTCGCACCCGCGCCTACACCGCCCTCACCTTTTGCTCCGTATCGCCCGGAGGCAGTGCTCGATCTCGAGGGGCGCATCGACGAGGCGCGGACGCTCGCCACCTCGCTCGACGAGGAGCGGGCGCTCGCTGTGCTGGCAGGCGTCGAACGCGACCTGTTGCGCGAGCCCGAGCTGCCCCAGGCGGCGTTTCTCATGGCCGAGCGGCATCGCGTCGAGGCCGACGTGCGACGCCGACAGCCGGGCGGCGACGCCGAGGCCCGGGAGCTCGCAGCGCGGGCGCACGCCCTCGAGGGGCCACGCGCGGCGGCCTTCGGCGAAGGGGGATCGCTCACGACCGCGCCGGGGTCCGCGCGCCCAGTCCGCTTCCGCGGCCTCGGCGGTCACGACGCGCTCGAAGTGGACGGCGAGGTCGCACCGCCCGCGCACGCGCTCGCGCCGGGCACGCATCAGGTGCGCGTGCTCCGCGGCGACGAGCTCGTCTTCGCGGGCTGGGTCAACGTGCCGACGGACGGCGCGGACCCGGCCGAGCTCGCGCTGCGCGTCCGCCCGGTCGTCGCTTGCAGCACGGAAGACGTGGGATCGCTCGACGCGGGTGGGGCTACCCCCGTGCCCTTCGCCGGGGCGCGCTGCGCGCGCTGGGTCGCCGTCAGGCGCGTGCTCGGCCGGCTCGAGGTGGCAGAGTGCACGCGCGATCGCTGCCGGCCTTTCGAGCCGTTGGAGCTCGCCCGCCCCGAGCCCGCCCCGCTCCTCGCACCCTGGGCCCGCGCTGCCATCGCCGGCGCGACCACGATTGGCACGGTGAGCCTCGTGCTGCTTGCCACGGGCGTCTTCGGCCGTGACTCGCCGCCCGACCGCACGGTGTTCGTCTACCACGGCCTCCGCTGAGAAAAGGCCAGGCGCCGTCGCTCAACCGCCGCAAATGGGCGTATTGGTCGCAACACCGCACCCGGTCGAGGTGCACGCGCCGCCCTCGCACTCCTCGGCGGCGCCGCACATCTCCCCGTCGGCCTTCTTGGCCGCGCAGGTGCCCGTCGGCGAGGTCGCCTGCGTCGCCCCGTCGCAATAGCCGTCGATGCATTCGTCGTGCGCTCCGCAGGTCTCCCCGAGCGGGACGAGCGGGATGACCGCCCCGGCGCAGCCGATGTCGCCGAGACCGGGCAGCATGTCGCAGGCGCGCTGCTCCTGCTCGGCCACGCAGCCCGCGAGCGCCTCGCCGTCGTAATCGGCGCGACCTGCGGCGACGGAAGCCTCGATGTCGGCCGCGTAGAGCGCGAGGAACGTCGCGACGGCGAGCCGGCACTGGTCCTCACTCTGGCCCAGGATGCTCAGGCCCATTCTTTGCGCTTCGGAGCAGCACTCGAACACCTTCCCGCAGACGGCCGTCGCCAGCTCGACGGGGGCGTTCGCGATCGGGATGCCGCCACCACCCCCCGACCCCGACACCGCGCCGGTGCCACCGCTCGACGGAGGGGCTCCCGCCTCGCCGGCCATATCGCCACCGCCGGAACCGGACGACCCGCCGCTCGAGGCCGCCAAGCCCCCGCTGCCGCCCCTGCTCGGGCTGCCGCCGCTGCTGCCGCCGGACCCCGTGCTCTGCCCGCCGCTGCCGGACCCTGTGCCCGACGACCCGGCGCTCGCGCCACTAGCGGGGCTGCTCTCGACCGAGGACGACCCGGAGCAGGCAAACAGTGAGAGACCAACGCACAGGGCTAAGCCGAGGAGACGGAGGGCCACGCCCTATTCTACGCCCACGGCTTTCGACTGTCTCTATGGCTCTTTCGCAAGGGCCAGAGGCCCGCGCGCGGTGCGTCAAGACCGCCAGCGGAGCCGAGCTTCGGCGATCGCCTCGAGCACGCGCTCGCGCGCCGGGCCCCCCACGACGCGGCGACGCTCGACGGCCAGCGCCGGATCGAGCACGCGCACGACGTCGTCCGAATCGAGCGCTGCGTGCGCCTCGCCGAGCACGGAGCGTGGCAGCTCCGAGAGCTCCACGCCGCGCGCCTCCGCCGCGCGCACGAGCCCGCCGACGACGTGGTGTGCCTCGCGAAAAGGCACACCGGCCGTCGCGAGAAAATCGGCGAGATCCGTGGCGCAGAGGTGGCCGCGGTCGAGCGCCGCACGCAGCCGCTTCGCGTCGAAGCTGGCCGTGGCGAGCGCTCCGGCGAGCGCCGTGAGGCACGGCATCACGCAGTCGAAGGCGTCGATGATGGGACGCTTGTCCTCCTGCAAATCCCGACCGTAGCCGAAGGCGAGGCCCTTCTCGAGCACGAGCAGGCTCGTGAGCGAGCCGATGGTGCGCGCCGCGCGGCCGCGCACGAGCTCGGCAACGTCGGGATTCTTCTTCTGCGGCATCATCGACGAGCTCGTCGTGAAGGCGTCGCTCAGGGTCATGAAGCCGAATTCCTGCGACGACCAGAGCACGATCTCCTCGCCGATACGCGAGAGGTGGACGCCGAGCATGGCGAGCGCTGCCGCGATCTCGACGAGAAAATCGCGGCTCGCCGTGGCATCGATCGAGTTTCGCATCGCGCGGTCGAAACCGAGCTCGTGCGCCACGCCCTCGCGGTCGAGCGGGAAGCCCGTGCCCGCTACGGCGCCCGACCCGAGTGGTGACTCGTTGCTGCGCAGGAGCGCATCGCGCAGCCGGCCGCGATCGCGCAGCAGCTGCTCCTGCCACGCCATGAGGTGATGGGAGACGCGGCTCGGCTGCGCGCGTTGCAGGTGCGTGTAGGCAGGCATCAAGAGGTCGATGTCGCGCTCGGCCCGGTCGACGAGCACCTCGCCCAGCGCCGTGACGGCGGCCGCCGTCTCCTCGCCCCGGCGGCGGCAATAGAGCCTGAGATCGGTCGCGACCTGGTCGTTCCGCGAGCGGCCGGTGTGGAGCTTCCCGCCCACGGGCCCGATGAGCTCGACGAGGCGCGCCTCGACGTTCATGTGGACGTCCTCGCGGTCGCGTCGCCAGACGAGCTCGCCGCGCTCGATCTCGCCGGCCACGGCCTCGAGCCCGCCGACGATCCGCTCCACCTCGCTCTCCGACAGCACGCCGGCGCGCGCGAGACCTCGCGCGTGGGCAATCGAGCCCCGGATGTCCTCGCGCCAGAGCGCGCTGTCGACGTTGACGCTCGTATTCAGCTCCTCCATGGCGGCATCGAGGCCGTCGGGCAGCCGTCCACCGCGCGCAATCGTCATGCCGCGGAGGCTACCATGAGCGCGCGCGCCGGCCCACGCTACGCGTCGAGCACGCCGTCGAGCTCGCCGTTCGCCAAGGCATCGAGGCGGGCGAGGAAGCGCCGGTAATCGCGCGCGGGCCGCACGCCTCGGGGCGTGCGCAGCTCGAAGTCGGTGATGCGGCTCGTCGCGAAGCGCAGGCAACCGAGAGCGCCCTCGTTCGTCAGCGCGCGCCGCTCGGCCGCCGTGAGCTCACGAAGGCCCGTGTAGCCTTCGACGAGCGCCTGCACGAGCCCGGGCACGAAGGTCGAGCGGTAGCACCAGGCGGCGATCGTCACCATCAGATCGTAGGCGAACGGACCGTGAAAGGCGCTCTCGAAGTCGAGCAGCGCGGCGACACTGTCGCCCTCGAACAGCACATTGTCCCGGAACAAATCGCCGTGCACGACGCCCGACGGGAGCGCCGGGTCGCGCTCTTTCGTGAGCGTGTCGTAGAGTGCCCGGATGCGGGCGATGTCGGGAGCGAGATCGGGCCGCTGCGCGTCGCGCTCGACGCGCGCGAGCCGCTCCAGCATGTCGGTGGGCCCGAAGCGCCCCTGCCCCAGGCGTCCGACGCGCTCGCTCGCCGTGTGCACGAGCGCGAGGGCGCGACCGACTTCGCGACAGTCCGACTCCCTCACCCGCGAAAGGCAGCGGATTCTCACCGTCAACCCAGGGGAAAAGCGCGAAGGGCTTGCCCAAGAACGACGGCAGCTCGCCCGACTCGGGCACGAGCGCTTCGGGGACCGGAACACCCGCGCGCGCGAGCGCGACGAGCAACTCGAGCTCGGCCCGAGCACCCTTTGCGCCCTGCTCCTCGTAGAGGCGCGCGAACAGCACGCTCCCGTCCGGCGTGCGCACCCGGAAGTTCGAGTTCACCGAGCCCAGATCGAGTGGCTCGATGGCCTCGAGCTCGACGCCGTAGGCGAGCGCGAGCTCGGACGCGCGGTCGAGAGGAAGCTCCGTGAGCCGCGCCATCGCTCCTCAGCTGTCGGCGTCGCGGCGCGGCCGCCGGTTGCAGTCGAGCACCTGCTTGCGTATGCGCACGGCGTCCGGTGTGACCTCGACGAGCTCGTCGCGATCGATGAACTCGAGCGCCGTGTCGATCGTGAGCACGTGGGGAGGGCTCAGGATGACGTTCTCGTCGCGACCCGCAGCGCGGATGTTGGTGAGCTTCTTCTCGCGCGTCACGTTGACGTCGAGGTCGTTCGGGCGGTTGTGCTCGCCCACGATCATGCCTTCGTATACATCGGTACCGGGCCCGATGAACAGGACGCCGCGCGGCTGCAGGTGGAAGAGGGCATACGGCGTCGTCGAGCCCTTCCTGTCGGCCACGAGCGCGCCGTTCGGGCGCCGTAGCATGGGGCCCGCGTACGGTTCCCAGCCCTCGAATAGCGAGTTCAAAAGGCCCATGCCGCGCGTCTCCGTGAGGAACGCCGAGCGGAAGCCGATCAACCCGCGCGACGGCACGACGTACTCGAGCCGCGCGCGCCCGAATCCGAGGTTTGCCATCTTCACGAGCTTACCGCGACGCTCGCCGAGGCGCGTCGTGACGACACCCACGTACTGCTCGGGCACGTCGACGCTCACGCGCTCGATGGGCTCGGACGGCACGCCGTCGACGTCGCGCACGACGACCTCGGGCATGCCGAGCGCGAACTCGTAGCCCTCGCGCCGCATGGTCTCGGCAAGCACGGCGAGCATGAGCTCTCCGCGCCCGAACACGACGAACGTATCCGGTTCGGGCGTGTCTTCGACGCGCAGGGCGAGGTTGCGCCGCGCCTCGCGTCCCAGCCGATCCTTGAGGTGTCGCGAGGTCACCCACTTGCCCACGCGCCCCGCGAGCGGCGACGTGTTGACGACGAAGCGCACCTTGATGGTCGGCTCCTCGACGACGATGCGGGGCAGCGCCTCGGGACGGTCGGGCGCTGCGAGCGTATCGCCGATCTGGACCTCTTCCATGCCGGCGACCGCGACGATGTCGCCCATTTTCGCGCTGGCAATCTTCACGCGCCGCGGCCCCTCGTAACCGTAAAGCGCGCTCACGCGCGAAAGCTTGCTCTCGCTGGCGCCGACGAGCTGCACGTTGGCGCCGACCGCGAGCTCACCGCGCACGACGCGCCCGATGCCGAGCCGGCCGACGTAGTCGTCGTGCTCGATGTTGTGAACGAGCAGCTGGAGCGGTCCCGAAACGTCGCCACGCGGCGGCGGCACTCGCTCGAGAATCGTTTCGAACAGCGGCTCGAGGCCCTTCGCTTCCTCCTCGAGCGACTTCTTGGCGAGCCCGAACTTGCCGACCGCATACAGCGTCGCGAAGTCCGCCTGGGCGTCGCTCGCTTCGAGCTCGCAGAACAGGTCGAACACCTCGTTGAGCACGTCGGCGGGGCGAGCGTCGCCGCGATCGATCTTGTTGATGACGACCACGACCGGCAAGCCGAGCTCGATGGCCTTGCCCAACACGAATCGCGTTTGCGGCAGCGGCCCCTCGGCGGCGTCCACGAGCAATAACGCCCCATCGGCCATCTTCAGCGTGCGCTCGACCTCGCCCCCGAAGTCGGCGTGGCCGGGCGTGTCGATGATGTTGATCGTCACGCCGCGATAGTTGACGCTACAGTGCTTGGCGAGGATGGTGATGCCTCGCTCACGCTCGAGGTCGTTCGAGTCCATCACGCGCTCGATGACCTGCTCGTTGGCCCGATAGGTTCCGGTTTGCTTGAGCATCGCGTCCACGAGCGTGGTCTTTCCGTGATCGACGTGCGCGATGATGGCAACGTTGCGGATTTCTTCGCGGGGGGTCATGGCCGGCGCGCTATTAGCACTTTCGCGACGCTCTTTCGCGCGTGTTCGAGAAAGGAGGGTCCTTTCGCTCGGAAGTCGCCCATCGGGCGGGCCTGCGGGCGCCAGGCGTCGCCCCGCAGTTTCCACTTGGGACGCAACTCGGGTTAGCCCCGACCGATGCGCAGGCATGCGGTGCCCGAGCTCCCGTCTCGTTGCGCTTTGCCTGCTCGTCGGGCTCCCGGGGTGCACGACGCGCCTCGGCGCGGCGGTCGATGCCTGGCGGGACGGCCGGGCACCGGAAGCGGCCGCGACGCTGCGCGCCCTCGAGCATGGAGCGCGGCGCGAGGGGCCACGCATTTTGTCGCGCTACGCGCTTTACCGCGGGCTCGTCGAGCTCACCCTCGGCAACGCGGGGGCGGCCGATCGCTGGCTTCGCTTCGCCGAGGCTTCCCGCGCGCGGGACCCGGCTCTCTTCGACGAGCGCGAGCGAGGACAGCTCGCTGCGGCATGGCGCAGCATGGGCCACATGCCAGGCGACGTCCGCTGAGCCTCATTGTCGCTTGCTGATGACGCGCTCGACGGGGATCTTCTCGTCCCACACGCTCTCGTAGCCGTCGTAATGCACGACGACCTGGCCCTTGCCGACCACCTCGAGCACGGTCGCTCCGTAGACGCTGCCGCGCCACGTGACCCGCACGTGCTCGCCCGGCGCGTAGGGGTTGCCGAGGCCGGGCGCGCCGGAGCCCGTCGGGGCCCCGGCGGCGCGCAGCACCTTGGCCGGCGGCGGCATGGGTGACACCGGGCCGTCAACGCGGCCGTGGATGCGATCGATACCGACGTCTTCGTCCCAGCGGGAGTCGTAGCCGTCGAAGTGCACCCGGTAGCGCGTGCGCCCGTGCGCGTCGATGACGTACGCCGGGTAGAGCTTCCCTTCCTCCCACTCGACGAGCACGCGCTCGCCCACGCGATAGGGCTCGCGGCACCCGCACAGCACGAGCGACGCGAGCAAGATGGCGAAAAGCGCTCGTCGATCGTGCAGGCGTCCCGTCACAGCCCCGTCTCGCTGCGCGGCGGCTTGAGCGCCCACCCCGCCCGATCGAGAGCCGGGTGGCGCGCCTCCGCCTTCTGCGCGAGCACGGCGCGCGTATGGCGGTACGCGTACTCGAGGATCCGACGGCGAACGTCGAAGCTCGCGGCGTCACCGAAGAAGACGAGCCCCTCGTGGCTCTCCGGCTCGACGAGCAGCACGGCGTGGCCGGCATCCTCCGCGCGCTGGCACTGGATGGCGAGAGCGCGCGCGGCACCCACGCGGATCGACTGGTTCAAGACCGCGAGCATGCCGCGTTCGCGCAGCCCTTTCTCGGTGCTCCCGGGGCTCATGGCAGTTGGCACGACGGGATTGACGACGACCATGACGTCAGCCCCGTCCGCCATGGCCACGTCGAGGTGCACGACCTGACCGGCGCCGGGGTTCACGTAGTAGCGCTCGCCGACGCGCACGGGTGAAAAGAACGGGGGGATAGCCATCGAGGCGATACAGGCGCGCGTCACGGGGGCGCTCGCGTGCTCGCCGGCTCCGAACTCGACGGATTCGCCACTCTCGAGATCATGCGCCAGGATGCGGAGCGCGCGCGGCATCGCGAAAAAGGTGTTCGGCACGCCGCGCCGAATGAAGAATTCTTCGAGGAATTTTTCATAACCCTCGAGGGTGAAGATTCCGCTCGGCAGCGCCTCCGCCAGGCGGTCGAGCTTCTCCCACAACGCGGCGGGCGGCGGCAAGCTGCCGCGCGCGACGAGCCCGCTCGCTCCCTCGCCGATGGCCGAAATCAGCGCCGGCACCATGCGCCGCCACTCGGCGAAATCCACGCGCAGAAGGTGGCGGCGCTCGAGACCGAAGTAAGCGTCGGCCGGGTCGAGGAACGCGCGATAGATGCGCTGCACGGGCACGCCGCCGGCGAGCGATGCCGCGACGCTCGCCCCGCCGCTCGAGCCGACGTAAAGGTCGAACCGGGCGACCTCGAGACCGTCGAGTGAGTCTTCGAGCGCCGCGAGCGCGCCGATCTGAAAGAGCGCACCCGATGCGCCCCCGCCCGGCAAGCAGAGCGCGACGCGCACACTCACGACGGCACCCCCTGGTCGAGCTCGCGAACCGCCTGCACGCGCTGACTCCGACCTGCGAGCCACACCCCGCCGAGCAGCAGCACCGAAAGAACCGTCCCGCCGACCACGAGCGACGCGGAGAATTCCCCGTCACCGCCGGCCGTGCGAAACTCGGCAATCAGCGCCGTACCGTTGAAGCCGGCGTGGAGGAAGAGCGATGGCCAGAGCGAGCCGCTCACCACCCGCACGTAACCGAGCACGCAGGCGAGCGCCAGGATTGGCGCCCAGGTGCGCGGCTCCGGATGGATCAGCGTGAAGAGCAGTGCCGTCGTGCCAGCCGCCGCGATCGTCGTCGCGTGGGGCCGGAGCGCCGTGAAGATGGCCCCACGGAAAAAGAGCTCCTCGGCGAAGGGTCCCGCGAGGGCCCCCACCATCAGGAGCAGCGCTCCGTGGAGCGGCGAGCGCGGTCGCAGCATGGCTTCCTGCTCGGCGAGCAGCTCTTTGGGCAGCGGGAACAGCTCGTGCACGAACAGGGCGAGCCGCTCGGCGGGCGGGCAGAGCGCCACTCCGAGAAGCAGCGCGGCGAGCAGCAAGAGCACTGGCGTGCGGCGCAACGCGAACAGATCCGACCAGCTGCGTCCGGGGCGACGCGCCGCGAAAATCGCGCAAGCGACCAGAAACGCCGCCACTTGCACGCCACCCGCCGTCACGAGATCGGGCGGCGCGTTCGGCGCGAGCCCGCGCTCGACGACGGCCGCGAGCATCCAGCCAAACATGACGGCGAGCGTCCAGCCGACCGCGTCGCCGTGAGAAAACCGATCCGGGAGACGTCACTGCGCAGCCGCGCGCCGTTCGCGAAGGTGCGGCAAGACGCCGCGTTTGACGACGGTGTCGCTCGAGAACTCGGGCAGCGTCGTCAGGTGGTCGATGGTGTAGTGAAGGCCCCGGCTCTCGCGCCGGCTGGAGGCCGACGCGATCACGAGCTCCGCCACGACGGCGATGTTCCGGAGCTCGAGCAGGTCGCGCGTCACCAGGTGCTTCCAGTAATACTCGCGGATTTCCTGCTCGAGCAGCGCCACGCGGCGGGCGGCTCGGCGCAGGCGGGCGTCGCTACGCACGATGCCAACGTAGTTCCACATGAGCCGCCGAAGCTCGTCCCAGTTGTGGGTCACGACCACGGCCTCGTCGCTCGGCACCGCGGAGCCTGTCTGCCATTCGGGGACGTCGGGGAGCGGCGCGCCGCGCAGACCGACGATCAACGAAGCGAGCTTCTCGGCAGCGCGGCGGGCCATGACGAGCCCTTCGAGCAGCGAGTTCGAGGCAAGCCGGTTCGCGCCGTGGAGGCCCGTGCAGGCCGTTTCACCGAGCACCCAGAGACCGGGCAGCGTGCTCCGCCCGTGCAAGTCCGACGTGACCCCACCGCAGAGGTAGTGGGCCGCCGGCACGACGGGGATCGGCTGCGTCGTCATGTCGACGCCGTAGCCCTTGCACTCGGCGTGGATGTTCGGAAAACGCGAGCGCACGAACTCCGCGGACTGAGAGGTGATGTCGAGCAGCACGTACTCCGAGCCCGTGCGCTTCATCTCGAAGTCGATGGCCCTGGCAACGACGTCGCGGGGCGCGAGGTCGCCGAGAGGGTGGTGGCGCTGCATGAACGCCTCGCCGCTCGGCAGCCTGAGCGTCGCGCCCTCCCCGCGCAGCGCTTCACTGAGCAAGAAGCTCTTCGCTTTGGGCTCGTAAAAGACGGTGGGGTGGAACTGGAAAAACTCCATGTTCGCCACCTCCGCCCCGGCGCGGAACGCCATCGCCACGCCGTCACCCGTCGCAACGTCGGGATTCGAGGTGTAAAGGTAGACTTTTCCGGCGCCGCCCGTGGCCAGCACGGTCGCGCGCGCCAGGAGGGTGTCGACAACGCCACGCGATTCGTCGAGCACGTAGGCGCCCACGCAGCGGTCGGGCCCGCCGAAGTTGCTCATCGTGATGAGGTCGACGCCCATGTGCCATTCGAGCAGCTGCACGTTGGGCGTGTTTCGAACGGCCTCGAGCAGCGCCCGCTGGATCTCGCGGCCCGTGATGTCACCGGCATGCACGACGCGCCGCTCGCTGTGGCCACCCTCGCGCCCGAGATCGAACGCGCCGGTCTCCGTCGTGGAAAACGCCGCACCGATTTCCTTCAACCAGGCGATCGACGCGGGAGCCTCTCGCACGCAGAGGTCGACGACGATGTCGTGACAGAGCCCCGCGCCCGCGCTCTTCGTGTCCGCGGCATGCTTCTGGAACGAATCGTCGGGCCCGAGCACGGCTGCGACGCCGCCCTGAGCCCAGCTCGTCGCGGCGTCCTCGGAGGACCGTTTGGTGACGACCACGACCTCGCCGTAGCGGGCCGCATGCAGCGCAAAGGACAGGCCGGCAATGCCGCTGCCGATCACCAGGAAATCCGTGGAAGCCTTCACGCGCGCTCGCGTTCTAGCACCACCGGGCCCCGACGGTCGCGCGCCGGCCTTGGGGCCGGGCGGCCCCGGTTGCCCCTGTCGCGGCCGCCTGGTGTGATGGGCGGAAGAAGGAGCAGCAGATCCCGTGAAGATCCTCGTGGCACTCAAGCGCGTCGCCGACCCCGACAACGCGAACAAGATCAAAATCGCCCCCGGGGGCGGCGCCGTCGACACGACGGGGCTCGAATGGAAAGTGAACCCCTTCGACGAATACGCGCTCGAGGCCGCCCTCAGACTCACGGAGAACGGCAAAGCTCCCAAGCAGCGCATCGGCGAGGTCGTCGTCGTGACGCTCGGCCCCAAGGAGAGCGAGCCGATGCTGCGTGCCGCGCTCGCCACGGGGGCCGACCGTGCCATCCGCGTCGAGACCACGGACGACGCGCTCGACGGGCGGCTCGTGGCCCACGCTCTCAAGACGCTCGTGCTCGCCGAGAAGCCGGACGTCGTGCTGCTCGGCAAGCAGGCGGTGGACGGCGACAGCAACCAGGTCGGGCAACGGCTCGCCGAGCTGCTCGACTGGCCCATGGCCACCTTCGCCGCCACGATCCGCGAAGAAGCGCAGGCGCTGCTCGTCGGACGCGAGGTGGACGGCGGCGTGCTCACCGTGCGCGTGGGATTGCCCGCCGTGGTCACGGTGGACCTTCGCATCGTCGCCCCGACGAGCGTCTACTCGACCCACACCGACGCCGCGCACAAGTACGCCGAGGGCGTGCGCTTCGCCCCGCTACCTGCGATCATGGCCGCCAAGAAGAAGCCCCTCGACGTGAAGGCGCTCGCCGACGTCGCGCCGGGCGCGACGCTCACCACCAAGGTGTCGAGCTTCGAGCGTCCGGCCGCCCGATCGGCCGGCGTGCGCGTGAAGGACGCGGCCGAGCTCGTCGATAAGCTCGCGAACGTCGCCAAGGTGATCTGAAGCTTCACCCCCGGAGAAGATCATGTCGAACGTGCTCGTTGTCGCCGAGATCAATGAAACGGGAGAGGTCAAGAAGGCGACCCTCTCCGCCATCAGCTTCGCGCGCCTCGCCGCCCCGGCGGTGGGCGGGGGCTTCTCGATCCTCGTTTTGGGCTCCGCGGCCCAGAAGGCCGCGGCATCGCTCGTCGCATTCGGCGCGCAGAAGGTCGTCGTGTGCGAGGACGCGAGCCTCGAAAAGTACACGGCCGAGCATTTTTCGCCGACCGTCGCCGAGGTCGGCAAGGGCTTTTCCGTGCTCGTCGCCACGGCCACGAGCCAGGGCAAGGACCTGATGCCTCGCGTCGCGGCGCGCCTCGACGCGGCCTACGCGGGCGATTGCTCCGCGGTCGTCATCGATGGCGGCAAGCTTTCGTACAAGCGGCCGATGTACGCCGGCAACGCTTTCGGCACGACGGAGCTCACGACGCCCGTGCAGGTCGCCACGGCGCGCCAAAGCGAGTTCGAGGCCGCCGCGCCGACGGGCGGAGCTTCGCCGGTCGAAACAGTCGCCAAGGTGGCGCCAGGGGCGGCAGCCTCACGCGTCAGCGTCGTGTCCCTCGAGGCGGTGAAGAGCGAGCGACCGGAGCTCACGGAGGCGCGCGTCGTCGTCTCGGGCGGGCGCGCCCTGAAGGACCGGTTCTTCGAGGTGCTCGAGCCACTCGCCAACGCGCTCGGCGCGGCGATCGGCGCGAGCCGGGCCGCCGTCGACGCCGGCTACGCACCCGGCGACTACCAGGTCGGGCAGACCGGCAAGATCGTCGCCCCCGAGCTCTACGTCGCCATCGGGATCTCGGGCGCGATCCAGCACATCGCCGGCATGAAAAGCTCGAAGGTGATCGTCGCGATCAACAAGGACGGCGAGGCGCCGATCTTCCAGATCGCCGACTACGGGCTCGTCGCCGACCTGTTCCAGGCCGTGCCCGCCCTGGTCTCCGAGTTGAAAAAGCGCGCCCCTGCGGGCGCTTGACAGACCTCGGGAAGGCCATCATCCTCCCCGCGCCCTGAACGGGGCCGCCTGCTCGGGGCGTAGCGCAGTTTGGTAGCGCGCACGGTTCGGGTCCGTGAGGTCGGCAGTTCGAATCTGCCCGCCCCGACTAGAGTAGGAGAAAAGGAGACTCCAGTCGCAGACTTAGGCGACTGGGGTCGTTGACCGGGCGTCGCCCTATCGCAACGCCCGGCGAAACGCGTGCTTGCGCGGCGGCCCCTTGGTTGACGACGCCGCCGGCCGCGCCCAGCGAACCGCGGTCCACCGTCGCGAAACCTGACACCTATCGGTCGCCGGTTTTCGCGGAGCAAAAGACGAGCGACTTAGCGGCTTCGGCTTCGGCCCGAGGCGGCGGCTCGCTGGGGCTCGCCTGCGGCGGGACCGCGCCGCGGGCTCGTTCACCCGTCACCCCTCCGCGCCGAGGTGAGGACGATCCGCTCAGGTCCGCTGCGCTTCGACAGCCCCGGGAAGGATGAAACCCCGACGGTGGAGCCCGCCTGGCGTTCGGGCGCTTGACAGTCGCGAGATGAAATGATGTCATCTCACTACTGACACCAAATGGCCACTCGCAAGTACCGAAGCCAGCTGCGCTCAGAGCAGACGCGCGACACGCGGCAGCGGATCTTGGAAGGCGCCGCCAGGGTCACGTTCTTGGACGTGGGCCAGGTCACGCACGCGGCGGTGGCACGCTCGGCGGGCGTGGCGGAGCGGACGGTATACCGGCATTTCCCCACGGTCGCGGCCCTCCACGACGCCTTCGCGAAGTACCAAGAGCAACGCTTCGGGCGGGACCGGGGCGAAGCGGTTTCGATCGGCGCGCTCCTTTCGTCGTACGAGCGTTGGCCCGAGCGCATCGAAGGGACGCCGGCGCTCGAGTACGTGCTGCGCGAGCAGAAGGACTCGCCGGTGATCACGAAGTCGCGCCGCAACCGCTACGCGCGGCTCGAGTCTGCGCTGCGGGAGCTGGTCCCCGAGGCCACGCCGACGCAGGTGCGTCAGCTGGTGCTGGTGTTCGGAGCGTTGCTCTCGCCGGAAGTGTTCCGGCGCGGCAAGGTCCTTTTGCGCATGACCCCCAAACAGGTCGTGCCGGGTCCAGCCTGGGCGCTCCGCGTTCTCATCGAAACGCTTCGTCGAGGAGGTGCACCGTGGAAATGATCGTCAAGCTCGCTGATGCTCGCGATGGGTTCGGTGGCAAGGCTCGACACCTGGCGGCGCTGCTCGCCGGCGGGTTCGAGGTTCCCGACGGGTTTGCGATCGCGCCGAATGCAAAACTCGAGGGCATGCAGGTGCACCTGGAGGCGCTGGGGGACGTGGCGCTGGCGGTGCGGTCGTCGGCGGTCGACGAGGATGGCGTGCAGTCCTCGTTTGCCGGGATCTACGCTTCGGTGCTGGACGTTCGGGGCCTTTCGGCAGTCGAGCAGGCAATCGAAACCGTCCGCGAGTCAGCGCGCTCGCCTCGAGCGCTGGCTTACCGCGACGACAGCAAGCCCGCGCCCATGGCCGTGGTGGTGCAGCGGCTGGTGCGCGCCGACTGCGCCGGGGTGTTGTTCACTGCCGATCCGGTCACCGGCGACCGGGACGCGCGCGTGATCACGGCCGTGCGGGGCCTGGGCGAAGCGCTGGTGTCCGGGGAGCGAGACGGTGAGGAGTGGCGGGTGCAGGGAGCTCGCCCGGTGCGACGCCGCGCGCTCGCCGAGCCGGTGCTGTCCGAAGCGCAGGTCTCGGAGCTGGTTGCCATCGGGGAGCGGGTCGCTGCCCACTTCGGCGCGCCGCAAGACATCGAGTGGGTGATCGAGGACGGTCGCATCGCGCTCGTGCAGGCGCGGCCGATCACGGCGCTGCCAGAGCACGTCGAATGGCTCCCGCCTCACGCAAAAGGCGTTTGGTCACGCAACTTTCGCTGGGGGGAGTGGCTGAGCGACCCGGTCTCCCCACTGTTTGCCAGCTGGTTCTTTCCACGCACGGAGGTCTCGTTCGTCCGGGGCAGCGCGCGCACGCTGGGCGCCCGGATCAAGGGGCCCATCCACGCGCTCGTCAACGGCTGGTATTTCCACTCCGGAAGCGGCACGCAGAGCCCAGCCGCCATCGTGCCGGGTATGCTGCTGAGGCGCTTCACGCTGATGCGCGCGCTGCTGAACGCGAAGGACGACCCCAGCACCGTCGAGCGCCTGCTGGCGGAGCCCGAGCGCCGATTCTACGAGGAGGAGCTGTTGCCGCGCTACCTGGCGCTCGCCGAGGAGGCGGTCCCGGACGAAGCCGCAGCACAGATCGCCTACATCGACCGCGTGTGCGACCTACACGGAGACCTGATGCTCAGCATCACGAACGTCGGTGGCTTCGCGTGGAAGGTCGAATCCGCGCTCGCGCAGTTCTTCCGCCGTCATTGCGTGGACGTCGAGGGCGCTCCTCACGAGCTCTTGGCGGCGCTTTCGCCCATCGAGCCTTGCGCGACGCACCATTCCTGCTGCATCGACTGGATGCATCCGACGGCCGGGGAGCTGGGTCTCGCGGGCGTCACGGTCGCGGTGCAAGGCGACGCCGCCGCGCGGCGCGACGTGCTCGAGCAGGCCTGCCTGGCGCTACTGACACCGAAGCTCCGCTCGAAATTCCAGGCGCTGCTGGCGACGGCGCAAAGGTACGCGCGGCTGCGCGAGGCGCAGGCCCGTGACCTCACGCTAGCCTGGCCGAAGGTCCGCGAAACGCTGCGGCAGCTCGGCGAAAGGGCGACGGCGACGAGCGCGATCGCGGCCGCGGACGACGTCTTCTGGCTGCGCCGCGAGGAGCTCGACGCCGCGCTCTCAGGCACGCGTCGCTTCCAACGCGAGGTCGCCGAGCGGCGCGCGACGTGGAACCGACAACGCAAGCTCGCCCCGCCCCTGGTGCTCGGCAAGATGCCGGGACCCCTGCAAAAGACGTTCGACGCGCTGCCAATCGCCCTGCGTGGCGGCGACGTTGAGGCGGACGAGACGACGCTCATCGGGATGCCCGCGAGCGCTGGACGCGCCACCGGCAAGGTTCGGGTGGTGCGATTGTCCGCCGACTTCAATCGACTCGAGCAAGGCGAGGTCCTGGTGGCACCAACGACCGCGCCGGCCTGGACGCCACTCTTCGCTCGGGCGGTGGCGGTCGTGACCGACGGCGGCTCGGTCGCCGCGCACGCCTCGCTCGTCGCGCGCGAATGCGGCATCCCGGCGGTGGTCGCGACCGTGGACGCGACCCACCGCCTGCACGACGGCCAGGTCGTCACCGTGGATGGGACGCTCGGAACCGTGAAATGGCTTTAGGGGCGAGCTGATCGGCCAAGCCTTCGCTCCCGCTCGCCCCTGACCACCACCGCGGATCGGCTACGGTTCTAGCCCCTTCGTTGAAGGTCACGGGCCTTCGGCCTACCCTACGGCGCTCTGGCGCGGGTGCGCCGAGGCTCGGATGTCTCCCGTCCACGAAGGCCAAATCCTCGCAGGCAAGTACTGCATCGAGCGCGTGCTCGGCGTTGGCGGCATGGGTGTGGTCGTGGCGGCGCTTCACCTCTCGCTCGAAGAGCGCGTGGCCATCAAGTTCCTGCTGCCGGACGCGCTCTCGAGCCCGGAAGCCGTGGCGCGCTTCGCTCGCGAAGCGCGCGCCGCCGTCAAGATCAAGAGCGAGCACGTCGCACGCGTGAGCGACGTCGGCACCCTCGAGACGGGCGCGCCGTACATGGTGATGGAGTTCCTCGACGGTCAGGATCTCGCTACGCTGCTGCGCGAGCGTGGCGCGCTTCCCGTCAACGACGCCGTGGACTTCGTACTACAGGCCTGCGAAGCAATCGCCGAGGCCCACGCGCTCGGCATCGTGCACCGCGACCTCAAGCCGGCGAACCTGTTCCTGACCCGTCGCGCCGACGGCTCGCACTGCATCAAGGTCCTCGACTTCGGCATCTCGAAAGTCACCTCCCCTTCGACCTCGGGCCCGGATTTCGCCATGACGAAGACCCAGGCCGTCATGGGGTCGCCGCTCTACATGTCCCCCGAGCAGCTCGCGAGCACTCGCGACGTCGACGGCCGCACGGACATCTGGGCGATCGGCACGATCCTCTACGAGCTCGTCACCGGCCGCGTGCCCTTCACGGGCGACACGATGCCGCAGCTCTGCACGATGATCCTGCAGCAGCCCCCGCCGGCGCCCCGCAACTTCCGGCCCGATTTGCCGGAGCCGCTGCAGCAGGCGATCCTCGGATGCCTCGAGAAGGACCGCACGCAGCGCTTCGCCAACGTCGCCGATCTCGCGGCGGCGCTTTCGCCGTTCGGCGGGCGCGGCGCGGCGCGCAGCGCGGAGCGGGCGTCGCGGGTGCTGAGCGCGGCCGGCATCTCTTCGAGCCAGAGGAGCACCTCCCAAGCCACCAGCGTCCCGGCCGGAGCGAGCACGCAGTCCGCTTGGGGCCAGACGGGCAGCTCGCGGGGACGGTCCATGCTCTGGGGTGGCGTGGCGCTCGTGGCCGTGTTGCTCGTCGCGAGCTCCGTCTGGCTTTTGACCCGGCCTGCGGGGACCTCACCGGACGCCTCGGCGGAGGCCGCCTCGGCGATGCTCGCCCCTGCATCCGCCGCTCCGGCTCCGACGCCACCGCCCGCCGCAACCTCGCCCGGACCCGACGTCACGGCATCCGTCGCCCTCGCACCAAGCGCTCGAGCGAGCGCGAGCGGCGCCACTCAATCATCGACAGGCTCGAAGGCGACGGCGACCAAGCCGCGCCCGAAGAGCACTTCGTCGCCCGCGCGCGGCACGCCAACCGCGGCGGCGCCGCCGACTCCATCGAAGCCGCCCGCTCCGTCGAAGCCACCGGCCCCGTCGAAGCCGCCGGCTCGCACGTTCGATCCACTCGAGAATCGGCGCTGAGGTTTCGCGCTCGCGTCGCAAAGCGAGTCGTCCGACCCGCGCGCCGTGAACGACGCGAAGTGCTGACACCGCGCGCGTTCGGTCGTGTGCGCCGGTGCGGTTCTGCGAGCCCAAATCGGGCCCACGCAAAAGCGACGCCGGCGCGCCGCCGCGTCGCCGCGTCGCAGCCCGAATGGGCACAAAGTCCCATGAATTCAGGCTGATCGGGGCAGCCAGAAATCTAGTGACGTGGTAACCGGGACCGTATTATAGTGTCACTGCAACCAGCCACCCGGACCATCCGAGGAGAAACGATCTTGGCAATTGAAGTCCCTTTCGTGCGCATCCTCATCGTCGATGATGACAAGGCGATCTGCGACTACATGCAAACGCTGCTCGAGAAAGACGGCTTCATCGTCAAGACGTTGAGCGACCCCACCCTGGTCGAAGACGAAATTCGGGCTGGCGACTACCACGTCCTGATCCTCGACGTGATGATGCCGAAGCTCGACGGCATCGAGGTGCTGAAGCGGGTGCGCTCGATCGACACCGACATCGCCGTGATCATGTTCACTGCACACCCGAACTTGGACACGGCCGTCGCGTCGATGAAGCTGGACGCCGTCGACTACATCAAGAAGCCCTTCAACGTGGACGAGTTCCGAGAGGTGCTCGCCCGTGTCATGAAGAAGAAGGGTCTCGCCCGCACGCCCGAGGAGCAGCTCCACAAGATCATCGGCGACACCATTCGCTCGATGCGCAAGGAGCGCGAGCTCACGCTCAAGCAGATGAGCCGCCGGACGGGGCTCAGTATCTCGCTGCTTTCCCAGATTGAACGCGCGGAATCGAGCCCCTCGATCTCGAGCCTCTACAAGATCGCCGTGGCTCTGGAATCGAAGATCCACGACCTCTTCGGCAACAACTGACACCCGGGGCTGCGCCCCTCGAAAGGAAGCGCGTGAGCCCGTCGTCTCGCGGCGGGCTCACGAACGGGTGGTAGCGAGGGCCGGACTTGAACCGGCGACACCACGCTTATGAAGCGCGTGCTCTAACCAGCTGAGCTACCTCGCCAAAACGGCCCGGGACTATGAGCGGCCAGGCCGGGTGATGTCAAGCGCGAGCCCACCCGGCTCCGGCACGACCGACAGGCCGAAGACGCGGGCCGCGTTCGCCGTCGTGAGCTCCTCCAGCCGCTCCGGGCTCACGCCGCGCAGCGCGGCGACCCTCTTAGCGGTGTGAACGACGAAGCTTGGCTCGCACTTCTTCCCGCGCACGGGAACGGGTGCGAGGTACGGGCTGTCGGTCTCGAGCAGCACGCGATCTTCGGGAGCGTAGCTTGCGACTTCTTGCACGCTGTGGGCGTTCTTGAACGTGACGATGCCGGAAAACGACAGGTAAAAGCCGAGCCCCAGGGCACGCTCGGCGAACGCGCGATCCTCGCTGAAGCAATGGATGATCCCACCCACGTCCCGCGCGCCTTCGCCCTCGAGGATCTCGAGGGTGTCGCTCGCGGCCTCGCGAGTGTGAATCACGAGCGGCTTGTCGACCCTGCGCGCGAGCGCGATGGCCCGCCGAAACGCCTCGCGCTGCACCTCGCGCGGGCTGTGATCGTAGTGATAGTCGAGCCCCACCTCGCCCACGGCGACGACGCGCTCGTTCATCAGCAGGGCTTCGAGCTCCCGCTCGAGCTCGGCGTCGAGCGTGCTCGCGTCGTGGGGATGCACCCCGACGGTCGCCACGACGTCGCGCCGGCGCTCGGCGAGCGCGACCGCCTCCCGGGCGACCGCGAGCGAACCCACCCCGATCGCGGCAAAGGCGCCGACGCCAGCGCTCAGTGCCCGCTCGAGCAGGGTGTCGGCACCCTCCGGAAAGCTCCCCTGATCGAGGTGGCAGTGGCTGTCGAACAGCATGTCGCTCAGTTGAGCAGGGACGCGAAGCGCTCGCTCAGGAGCACGCCCGTGGCGTCCGCAGCCGAGTCGTCCTCGTACCCGAAGCGCTGCTTGAACACGTCGAGCGCGCGGCGCGCCGCTGTCTGGCGCGCGAGATCGAGTCCCGTCCCTTCCTCCCGCAGGAGAAGCACCACGTCGCGACAAAGCCGCGCCACGGCGCTGCGCCGCTCCGCGAACACCGACTCGCGTAGCCGCCTGAGCTGCGAACCGAAAATGCGAGTATGGTCGATGGGCTCGTCGGGATGGTCGATGGCCCACGCGGCGACCGAATTGATGAGCCCGTGGCGGATGTCATCCGGCTGCTCGCCGGCGCCGAGGATCTCCTCGACCTCGTGCATCAGCCGCTGGTCGGGATCTTCGTACTGGCCCGTGATGGGGTTGCGGATCTTCTCGCCCTTCACCCAGAGGCTCACGTGCGTCACGTAGCGATCGAAAAGCTCGGTGTAGCGCGACTCGTCGACCAACCCGCTCGCGATCCGAAGCTCCTCTTCGAGCAGGTCGAGGAGGCGCTCTCGCAGGACCTTTCGGAAGAGCACGTGGTCATGGTAGCCGCCGGGCAGCCGCTCCTCCTCGAGAAAGGCGTACTCACCCGCCCGCTCGCAAAGCCGCTCGATTTCGAGCAATACGGCGAGCGGTGACAGGCACGTGTAGCGAGGGCTCTGACCGGCGTCGAGCAGCACGCTCCGCATCTCGCGTGGGCTCGCGCCCACGCTGCCCTCGAAGATCGGATAGGCGTCGCTCTCTCGGTAAAGGTCGTGGACGGCGCCGCGCAAGAGCTTGGCGGCGTCGTCGTCGAGGTGGTCCGGGGTGACTCCCGTCGCGTAGAGGTCCATCTTCTCGATCGCCGTGAGCCCGTCGATCACGTCGCGCAGGGGCCTCGAGTAGCGCTCGGGGTTCGGCTTGCGCATGCGCGTGAGCACGGCGAACATTGCGGCCATCTCCGTGGCGTGGGGCGCGACCGCCCGCCGCACCTGTGGCGCGATCTGCGCGTCGTAGATACGACGCTCGTCGATGTAGCTCAAAAGGTACGGCGCCCGAACGAGCTCGAGCCTGCCGCGGAAGCTCTCGTACTCGGCATGCTCGCGAAACGCCCTGAGATGGAGCTCGTTGGCGCTGCCGATGAGCACACAGTTGATCTCGACCGTTTGCGAGCGGAGCTGGACCTGACCGGTTTCCGCCGTGATCTGCAGGTACTTGAAGGCGTCGAGCGGGCGCTTGAGAAGATCGGAGAACTCGAGGATGCCCCCCATGGCGTCGACCAGCTCTCCGAAAGCCTCGAAGAGCGTCACCGACTGCAGGGCCGGCGGCAGAGCGGCCGCGCTGCGATCGGCGGTGAGCTGGCGTTCGCCGGCGTCCACGGAGAGCTCCGGGCCGATCGTGACGGCACCGGTGC
The DNA here is from genome assembly GCA_963841435.1 of uncultured delta proteobacterium. Classification (GTDB taxonomy): domain Bacteria; phylum Myxococcota_A; class Polyangia; order Polyangiales; family Polyangiaceae; genus PMG-095. Next base: position 963,505 of record CAWJCS010000006.1, on the reverse strand, counting down.
GGTAGCGCCGCGAAACGAAGTAGCGCTCGACCTGGACGTGGCGCAGGACCTCGTCGAGGGCGCCCTCGTAGCTCGCGAGCAAGGCGTCGAACACCTGCCGGCTCTTGTGCGACAGATTGCCCCGCAGCACCCACGCTGGTGGCGGCTCGTGCACCCCGGCCTGCTCGAACAATCGCGCGAGCAGTGCCGCTCGCTGGTCCATCGGCAGGAGGAACAGCGGGTGGTCGCGGATCTCGACCTGCAGGCGAGCATCCATCTCCTCGTCGGCGAGGTGAGCGTAGCTACCGTCGTCGGGGCGCGCCGAAGAGCGTCGCCCGCCGAATCCGATGGCGCCACGCAGCCGCGCCTGGTTCGGAAAGATCCAGTGAAATCGATAGAGCGCCCCCTCGTCGCGTTGTGAGTAGTGCTCGAGCGCACGCATGATGCAGCTCGCGACCTTGCTCTTGGCGGAACCATTCGGCCCGTGCAGGAGAATCAGCCGGTTGGCGCGCCCCTCGCGCGAGAAGTTCTCGAGCGCCCTGAAAATCTCTTGCTGAACCTGCTCCTGCCCCACCAGGGCGTCGCGCGTCGCCTCGGGTTCCTCCAGAAACGGCAGATCGAAGAGTCTGAAACGCGTCTGCTCGCCCCAAGGCCGAGCAATGGTCGTCCGCCCGTAGTACTCGAACATGTCGCGCGCGTACCGGCACGCGTCGCGCGAGTAGCGCTGCGGATCGGTGGCAAACAGCTCCAGGTACTCGCGAAACGACAGCAGTCGCCGCTCGACCTTGAAGTCCTGCTCCACCTTTTGGGTGATGCCCTGGAGCTCGTCGAGGATCTCGGTCCCCATTGCTTCCACCGTAGCTCGCCCCGCTCGGTACCGCGAGCCCCGCCTACTTCACGTCCAGCGCGAGAGCGAGATCCCGCTTTTCCATCAAGCAGGTCTCTTCGGTGCAGACCGAAAAGGCGAACTGCCCGGCGACGGTCGTCTTGCCTGCCTTCTCCGCCGAGAACGCCACGGGCATGGTCACGCGCTGCGCCTCGAGCTTCGCCTGATCCTTGGTGACGACGGCGGCGGGGTACTTGACCCCGGGGGCCTCTTTGGTCTTGAACTTGTAGGGGTACTGCTGGTTCACGTGGAACGGCGCCACGGCATTCAGGACGACGTTCACGACGCCCTGCTTGCCTGCCGCGTACTCCCCGTTCGGCTCGATCGACAGCACGAACTTGCCCTCTTCGTAGCGGTTCTTGCCCGCGGTCGCCTCGGACGGCGCATCGGTGCCCGGCAGCGTGGCCGGTGCGTCCGCGCCCGCCGGAGGCGACCGAGGCTCGTCGGCCGCGACGGCCCCCGCCGTCGGTGCCCGCGCTTCCTGCGTGACAGGGGGAGCCTCTCGCTTACACGCGAGAGCGAGCGGAGCGAAAACCACGAACGCGAATCCGGCGGCGATCCTCTTCATCACGGCCCACCATGGTACCACACCCTCCGCCGAGGGTCAGCGCAGGAGCAGGAACAGCACGAGCGCCATGCCCAAGAGCAGCGCACCGCCGCCGACGAGCAGCAGCATGGGCAAGCTCGGCCCCTTCTTCGGTACGCCCGCCGCGCGCAACTCGACCGACGTCGGAGCGCCACCGGAAACCGGGCCGAGCCCAGCGGGTGCGCCCGCCGGCGCCGCGAACGCGCCCGGCGCCGCCAGGGCATCCGACTCGCCGAAGAACGAGTCGGCCGCGTCGGCGGAGCGCTTCGGCGCTGCGGCGGCCTGCATCAGAGCGGGCATCTTTGCATCGATGCGGGCCGTGATCTCCGCTTCCGGCACGTTCGCCCAGTGAGTGTGCGAGCCCTCGAGCCCGTACGCCTGCGCGACGGCGTCCGCGAACGCGCCTACCGACGACCAGCGCAACGCCGGCATCTTCTTGAAGGCCTGCGCCATCACGACATCGAGCGTGGGGGGCACGGGATGCTTCTGGCCCTTCCCGACCTCGCTCGGGGGCTTCGGCTCCTTGGTCAGGATCTCGAGCAGGATGCTCGGGCCGTTGTTCCCCTGAAAGGGCACGTGCCCGGTCACGCACTCGTAGGCGATCGCGGCGAGCGCCCAGACGTCGGCGCGGTGGTCGAGCGTGTCGAGGCCCTGGGCCTGCTCGGGCGCCATGTAAAAGGGCGATCCGATCGTCGTGCCGAGCACCGTGAGCTTCTTCGCCTTCTCGCCCTTGTCCTTGACCGAGCCAAAATCGAGGATTTTGACGATGTCGCCTTCGCGCGTCTGACAGAGAAACAGGTTGTCGGGCTTGAGATCGCGGTGAACGAGCTTCTGGGCGTGCGCCGCGTCGAGCGCCGAGAGCCACCTGGCTGAGGAGCCTTACGACGCGCGCCGGCGGGATCACACCTTCGCGCTTCAGCGTGCTGCGGAGCTCTTCGCCGTACAAAAACTCCATGACGAGCGCGTAGGTGCCGTCCGCGGTCGGCTGAAAGCCCAACACCTCGACGATGTGCGCGTGCGGCAGCTGCATGCTGACGGAAAACTCGCGCTTGAACCGCTGGACGGACACCTCGTCCCGCGCCACGTCGGCATGCAGGATCTTGAGCGCGACGTTCCGGCGCTCCGCCATGTCGAGCGCCTCGTAGACGCGCCCCATCCCGCCGTCGGCGACGACGCGACGCACCTGGTAGCGCTCGCACACGAGCTGCCCGACGCGCGCGTCTTGGGAGTCGACCGCCACGGGCACCTGCGTGGCGCTCGTGAGCGCCGTGCCGTCGACGGGACAGAACCCCGCGTCGTCAGGGTAAAGACGACCACAGCTCGCGCACGCCTTCATGACGCGCTGTGCGCTTCGGGAGCCGCGCCGCTCACGGCCCTCCGGACGGGCTATTCTCCGGACGGGCTTCGGGGCGGAAGTAGAGAATGCGGTTGCAGCTCGGGCACTGCCCGAACTCATCCGCCCTCAGAAGCTTCTGAAAGAGCATCGGCTGGAGCCGGATGTGGCAGGCGCTGCACGTGCCATCTCGCGTCCAGGCGAGCGCCGTTCCCTTGCGCTTTCGGATCATCTCGTAGCGCCGGTAGAGATCGGGCTTGATCTTGGGCACGATGAGCTCCCGCTCGGCCTGCTTGCGCGCGAGCTCCTCCTCGGAGGTCGCCAAGCGGTTCATCGAGTCGGACTCGCTCGAGCCGAGGTCGCCCGAAACGGCCCCGTGCTGCTCGAGCGCCTGATCGATTTCGCCGCGCGCCTGCTGCATCAGCCCGTCGAGCTTCTCGAGCTCGATCTCGCGGTCGCGGAACAGCTTGCGAAGCTCCTCCACTTCACGCTGCGCCGCGTTCGCCTCGCGCTCGGTACGGCAACGCGCCAGCTTCTCGCGAGACCGCTCGACTTGGATACCCATCTGGCGGAGCTCGCCGACCAGATCGGAACGCATGCGCTCCATGTCCTCGACGCTCTGCCGGCCTCGCGACAGGCGGTCTTCGAGGCTCTTCGCTTGTTCCTTCTTGTCGCTGAGGGTCTTTTGGTCCCGCTGATGGCGCTCTGTCAGCTCGCGGAGCTCGGCGTCCAGTGCGGCCAGACTCTCGAGCGCCTCAATCTGCAAGTTCATCGTCACCTTAAGCTTGGCTCCTTCTATTAGCTCTAATCAGGGCGTCGCCGCACGGGAAGTGGGCCCACCTGGGTTCGAACCAGGAACGGCCCGGTTATGAGCCGGGGGCTCTGACCGATTGAGCTATGGGCCCGCGAGAAGCTAGCCGAAAGAGCGCCCACCGGCAAACCCCCAGCTGGGGCCGAAATCCGTGTACTTTCCGACAGTAGCCCGGTGTTTTGTCGCCCAGACGGGACGAGGGGCGGCTCGGGGTGTTTCGTGTTACGACCGACGATTCGCGATGGACTTTCTGGCGGTTCGGGGCGCGGCCCAGCATAACCTCCGCGAGATCAGCTGCGACCTGCCGCGCAACCGGCTGGTCGTCATCACCGGTCCAAGCGGCTCCGGGAAGTCTTCGCTCGCGTTCGACACCATCTACGCCGAGGGCCAGCGCCGGTACGTCGAATCTCTCTCGGCCTACGCTCGGCAGTTTCTCGACCAATTGCCGAAACCCAAGGTCGAGAGCATCGAGGGGCTGAGCCCGGCAATCGCCATCGAGCAGAGGGGCCTCGGCAAGAGCCCCCGTTCCACCGTCGGCACGGTCACCGAGATCGCCGACTACCTGAGGCTCCTGTTCGCCCGGGTCGGGGTGCCCCACTGTCCAAAATCCGGCAAGGTGCTCCGGGCCTACACGGTCCAAGAGATCGTCGACAGCATCCTCGCACGGGGTACCGACGCCCGGGCGGCCCTGCTCGCGCCGCTCGTGCGAAAGCAGAAGGGCGACCTCTCCGACGAGCTCGAGCGCCTGCGGCGCGACGGCTTCGTGCGCGCTCGCATCGACGGCGTTCAGGTCGACCTCGGCGAAGCGGAGGCTCCGGACCCCACCAAGGCCCACGATCTCGACGTCGTGGTCGATCGCATCGTCGTCAAGGACGGCGTGAAAGGTCGGCTCACCGACTCGGTCGAGCTCTCGCTCAAGCTCGGCGACGGCACGCTGCTCATCGACGGCATGGACGACAAGGAGCCGCAGGTGATGAGCGAGCGCCTCGTGAGCTGGGAGTACGGCATCACGCTACCGCCCCTCGAACCGCGCCTTTTCTCTTTCAACAGCCCGCACGGCGCGTGCCCGGTCTGCGACGGCCTCGGCGTGCGCTCGACCGTCGACGTGGCGCGTATCGTTCCCGACGGCACGCGTTCGCTGCGCGAAGGCGCCGTGGTGGCGTTCGGTCGCCGCGGGTCGGTCGCGACCGCGACGGAGGTCGCGCGCGTCGTGGAGCTGCTCGGCGTGAACCCCGACACCCCGTTCGCCGAGCTGCCCGAGCAGCACCGTGACGCCATTCTCTACGGGGCCAAGGCGCTCAAGGGCAAGAAGCGCGGCCGCGACCCGAGCTACGAGGGCATCGTCCCGCGGCTCGAGCGAATGCTCGAATCGGAGGGCACCGAGGAAACCGGTGACGAGGCCGAGGATGGCGCGATCGGCCTCGACGACCTCGGTCGCTTCGTCGTCACGCGCACCTGCGCCGCCTGCAACGGCGTGCGCTTGCGGCCCGAGGCGCTGGCCGTGCGGGTCAGCGGCAAGACCATCGCCGACCTTTGCCGCATGCCGCTCAGGTCGCTGCGCGACTTCCTCTTGGCGCTCGCGGCGGACCCGGCGCTCCCTGGGCGTGACGCCGCGATCGCGCTCCCGCTGTTGCGCGCCGTGACCGAGCGTCTGCACTTCTTGCTCGAGATCGGGCTCGACTACCTGACGCTCGACCGGGCGGCGCATTCGCTGTCGGGCGGCGAGGGGCAGCGCATCCGCCTCGCGACGCAGATCGGGGCGTCGCTCGTCGGCGTCCTCTACGTGCTCGACGAGCCGAGCATCGGCTTGCACGCGCGCGACAACGAGCGACTGCTCGCAGCCCTGCGCCGCCTCGTCGACAAGGGCAATAGCGTCATCGTCGTGGAGCACGACCGCGACGCGATTCTCGCGGCCGACTACATCCTGGACATGGGGCCCGGCGCCGGCGTCCACGGCGGCCGGATCGTGGCTTGTGGGACTCCCGCCGAGATCATGCAATCGCCCGACTCCGTCACGGGCCCGTATCTCTCCGGCAAGCGGCGCCTGCCCATCCCCGCAAAGCGGCTGCCCCCGACCGGCCAGGCGTTGCGCGTCGTCGGCGCGCGAGCCCACAACCTAAAAGACGTGACGCTCGAGGTGCCGCTCGGCCTCCTGACCGCCATCACGGGCGTGAGCGGCTCCGGCAAGAGCAGCCTCGTCGTCGACACCCTGCTCAGCGCCGCCCGCGCGGAGCTCTACGGGGCGACGGGGTGGGTCGGCCCCTGCGATCGCATCGAGGGCCTCGAGAACATCGATAAGGTCATCAGTATCGACCAGACGGCGATCGGTCGCACGCCCCGCTCGAACCCCGCGACCTATACCGGCATCTTCACCCACTTGCGCGAGCTCTACGCCGGGCTCTCGGACGCGAGGGCGCGCGGCTACAAACCCGGGCGCTTCTCCTTCAACGTCCGCGGCGGCCGCTGCGAGGCCTGCCAGGGTGACGGCGTGCTGCGCGTCGCAATGCACTTTTTGCCCGACGTTTACGTGCTTTGCGACGCGTGCGGCGGGAAGCGCTACAACCGCGAAACCCTGGAGGTTGCGTACCGCGGGCTCTCCATTGCCGACGCCCTCGCTCTCACGGTCGACGCGGCGAGCGAGCTCTTCGATTCGATCCCGCGCATCCGCCAGAAGCTCCAGGCGCTGCGCCAGGTGGGCCTCGGCTACATCCAGCTCGGGCAGGCGGCCACGACACTGTCGGGGGGCGAAGCTCAGCGCGTGAAGCTCGCGACCGAGCTCTCACGCAAGGCGACGGGCCGCACGCTCTACGTCCTCGACGAGCCGACGACGGGTCTGCACTTCTCGGACATCGAGCTTTTGACGCATGCGCTGCTCGGGCTCAGGGACGCCGGCAATACCGTGCTGTTCATCGAGCACAACGTCGAGCTCGTCGCTTGTGCCGACTGGGTCGTCGACCTCGGCCCGGAAGGCGGCGAGCGCGGCGGGCAGATTGTCGCCCAGGGGCCACCGGAGCTCGTGGCAGCCGCCGCGAACAGCCACACGGGGCGGTACCTCGCGCTGGCCCTCGGTGATCGCGGGCGACCCGATCCGAAGCCCAGCCCGGTCCGCTCCGGTAGCGGCGTGAGGGACGCCGCCCGCGAGGCCAGGCGAACACGCGCTCGCTGAGCCTCGCTGGCGAGGCCGAGGACGTCACGCGCCAACCGGTCGGGACTAGCCGAAGTCCTTTTCGACCCGCTCCTGGTCTTCCTTGCAGCGGATGCAAAGCGTCGTCTCGGGACGCGCCTCGAGGCGCTTGATCGAGATCTTGTCGCCGCAATCGTCGCACACGCCGAAGGTGCCATTGTCGATCTTGTCGATGGCCTTCTGGATCTTGTCGAGGAACACCTTCTCGCGTCCCCTGAGGCGGAACGTGAACGACTGCAGATACTCGCTCGACGCCAGGTCCATCTCGTCCGGCAAGTCGTCCGTATCGAGGGCCATGTCCTGATCGAGCGTTTGCTGCGCGCGCCGGATGATCTCCTCCCGCTTCGCTTCGAGCATCTCGCGGAATTTCTTCAGTTGCACTTTCGTCATGGCCAACCCTGTCGGTCCCGCGGCCGATATCCGGCCCCGAGAGGACCCGAGAAGTTAGGTCCCCGTACCGGGCTCGTCAACGGCCTCACGGGTCCCCCGACGCCGTTTTTCCCCGCCCCGGGCGCCCGGCAGGCGGCGCGCGGGGCCCGGCGGGGGGGTACGACCTTTGACTACTTTCCAGCCTGGTAGGCGCGCACGGCATTGACGATGGCGTCGGCGAGCTTCTCTCGGTAATCGGGCGTGTTCAGGCGCGCCTCACCGAGCGGGTTCGAAATGAACGACGCCTCGAACAGCACCGCCGGCATGGCCGCCCCTGCGAGAACGTAGAAGCCCGCCCGCCGCACCCCGAGATCCGGAACGTCGGGGTAACGGACGCCGAGCGACGCCATGCTGGCCCGTTGCAGCAACGCGGCAAAGTGCTCCGAGCGAGCCACGGTGTTCCGGTCCAGAAAGCCGCTGAGCGCGCTCGCCAGCTCGTTCGCCGCGGCGGCCGATGCGGCATTCTCGCGGGCGGCGACACGCGCCGCGGCGCCGTCGCGCGCATCGTCGAGCACGAAGCTCATGACACCCTTGCCACCCCCGTCCTCGCTCGCATTGCAATGGATGGAGATCAGGAGGTCGGCGCCGAAGGCGTTGGCCCGCGCCGTGCGCTCGTCGAGCGCGACGAAAACGTCGGCATCGCGCGTGAGCAGCGTCGAGACCCCGAGCTCCCGGGCCAACAGAGGCGCCGCGCGGTGCGCCACGTCGAGGGTCACGTCCTTCTCGAGCAAGCCTTGCGGCCCGGCCGCACCCGGATCGTGCCCGCCATGGCCGGGATCGAGGACGACGCGCCGGACGCTGCGCGCCCCCTGCCCCGCCGGGCCGGAGCCAGCGTCCTTCGACACGTCGACGACCAGGCGGAACGGCTCGGGTAGGTAGAAAGCCCTCGAGTAGGCGGGCCCCGAGAGATCGAGCACGACACGGGCCCTTTCTGGATCGCTGCCCAGCCGAACGCGCTCGACCAAGCCGCCAACCAAAAGGGAGCTCTTACCCTGCCGAGTGACACCCGGCAGGTCGATGACGATGCGGGGCGGCGCGCCCCCCGCTGCAGCCAACGAGGAGACCTCGAAACGAGCCGGGCGAGAAAGATGCACGACGACGCGCGCCGCATCCTTCGCGCCGTAGCGCTCGACCCGCAGGATGCGCGCGGGGTCCGTGCCGCCATCGGGAACGTCGGGGACGACGACCCGACCCACGGTCGCGATCGGCGCGCCGCTGCCCGACGCCGGGGGCACTGGCACGCCGTCTGTATCCGCGTCGAGCGCCGCGAGCTCGCGCGGGGTGGGACGATACGCCGCGAGCGCGAGCAACGCGCTTTCGAGCTTGCTGCGGCACCTTCCGTCGGTCGCGCGTCGGCGCTCCGCGTAGAGGCGGCGGTATGCGTCCGCGGGATCGCTCCGGCGTTCCGCCTCGAGCGCGACCTGCCTCGCAGCGAGCTCACAGCGGCGTTCGGGTGCCGCGCGCGCCGCGGCGCCGAAGAGCTCGGCGGCTTCGAACGCGTCCGCCTCCCGATGCTCGAGCCGATAGAAGCGCTCGCGAAGCTCTGCGGCCTCCGCATAACGCTCGGCGCTCTTCGTGCCGCTCGCCCGCGACGCCTCGACGGCCAAACGGTCGGCGAGTGACACGGCCTCGGCGCGCGTGCGGGGCGCGAGCGCCGTCGGGGGAACCGCGTCGCGGGCGCCGTCGCCGGTCGGTGCGCCACGTGCGCACCCGACGCCGAGCGCCGCGGCCAGAGCCACGAAAAATGCCTGGAAAAGCCTAGCCGAGCGCACCTTATTTTACCTGCCCGATGGGGTGGACGCGTTTGCGCCGACCCGGCTCACAATGGTACCTTGGTAAGACGGTATGGCCGAAAGCAACTCCAATCGGCCCGCTTCCGGGGCGCTGTCGGCTGAGGACGCGGACCGCCTCTCAGAGCGATTTCGACCGAGCTGGGAGCCGGAGCCACCCGCGCGGCAGGAGCAGGCGCCGCTTCACCCGCTGAAGCAGACGCTCGTCGGCGGAGCGGTACCCGGCGCGGCACGCAACACCGGAGCGTCAACGCCCGCCGCGCCGATTCCCGCGCCGAACGTCTTCTCGAAGACCGCGCCACTCGGAGCGCCCGGAGGCGCGGCGACGAGCGCCGCCGCTCCGGCGCAACCGACGCCCGGAAAGCCAGCCGGGACCGTGCGCCGTCCGACGCTCGTGGGGATCGCTCCGGATGCGCTACGCGCGCGGCCTTTAGCGACGCCGCAAGGCGCCGCAGCTTCTCCCGCGCGCGCCCCGGCCCCTCCGGCAACGAGCGACGATCTCGATTGGGAGCTGCCCGCCGAAGATCTGGGAGCCCCCGAGCCCGAGCCCGCCGCGCCCGCATTCAGGGCCACCGTGCCACACGCGGCTCCCGAGGCGGTTTCCCGCGTGAAGACGACCTCGCCCGTGGCCCCGGCAGCCATGCCCACCCCGCCTGCAGCGCCGGCAGCGGTCGCGCGCACCGCGGTGGGGTCCGAGCCGCCCATGGCGGTGGACATCGAGGAGCTTCCACCGGAATCGAAGCCGAGCGGCATCGGTCAGAAGTACACCCCGCCCGATCAGAACGCGCCGCCGGTGCTGCTCACCGAGGACGTGCAGCGCATGGAGGCGGAAGCTCGGGCGCGGCTCGAAGCACACCATCGCGCTCGCAGCGCTCAGACGATGACGCGCATGCCCGCCGTCCGTGCAGCGCCCGTCGCGAACGCTACCGACGAGCTCGCGTTCAGGCCGCCGCGGCGGCGCACGGGGCTCGTCGTGGGGATCCTCGTGGTCGCGCTCGGCGGGATGGCGGGCGCCGCGCTGCTCGCGATGCGAGGCAAGGGAGCCCCCCCAGACGAGGCCGTCGGGATGGGTGCGCCCCCTGCTCCGCAGGCCCGCGCACCCGCTGCCGACTCGCTCGCTCCGCCTCCCCCCGGCCCCGCTGCCGACACTGCGGCAGAGAGCCCCGGCGCGGCCCCGGAGGCGCCGAGCTTGGCGCCCGAGGAGCCCGAGGTCACTCCGGCCGGGCCCGCCTCCGCCGAGCCCGCAGTGGCGGCGGGCGACGAAGCAAAGCCCGAGGTCGCGTCCACCCGCCGGACGACCTCGAGCCCAAGCCGCACGTCCAAACCGAGACCAACCGCCTCCAAGCCCTCGAGCGGCTCGTCCGCGAAGGCCGGCAAGGCCTCGAGCGTCATTGTCCGTGACAACCCCTTCTGATGATCTGCGCCACCGCCCACCGAGCACCGACCACGGCCCCGAGGCTCCCCTAGCGCTCCGGCCGTCGAGTCGCCTACTCTCGAGAGCCGTGTTGAAGTCCCCCCGTCGATCCCTTGGCGCGTGTGTGCTCGCTGCCTGCCTCGCCCTTTCGAGCCACGCCCGTGCCGAGGAGGACGCCACCGCCACGGCGGCCGCGCGCGAGCGCTTCAAAGAGGGCGTGAGCTACTTCGACCAGAAACAGTACGAGAAGGCGCGTGCGGCGTTCGTCCAGGCCTACGCGCTCAAGAAGCACCCGGCCGTGCTGCTCAACCTGGCGCAGAGCGAGCTGCGCTCGAGCCACGAACGTGACGCCGCCGAGCACTTCGCGAGCTACCTGCGCGAAGCGACGGACGCGTCGCCTGCCGAGCGGGAGGCGGCCCAGTCCGGGCTCACCACCGCCAAGGCCAGCGTGGGGGAGCTTTCAGTCGTGGCGGACAGCGGCGCCGAGATCGTCATCGACGGAACGATGCAGGGCCTCGCTCCGCTACCCGGCCCCGTCTACCTGGAACCCGGCAGCCACGGCATCGAAGCGAGGAAGGGCGAGCGCTCGGCCAGTCAAAACGTCAGCATCAAGGCCGGCGAGTCCAGGGAGACTCGGGTCTCCCTGGCGGCCGAGGCCCCCGCCGTCGCCGCGACCGGCGCCGCGCCCTCGTCGGAGGAGAAAGCCTCGAGCACCCACTCCGAGGAGCCGTCCGAGGAGGCCACCTCGGGTGGGCGCGAGCCATTTCTGCACTGGGTGACCACGAAGCCGGCCGGGGTCATCCCCGCGGGCGCCACCGTGTTGCTCGGGCTGGGTGCCGGCGCATTCGCCATCGTCTCTAGCCTCGCGTACAGCGACGCCGACGACATCGGCCGGCAGATCGAGGACCACGCTCGCGAAGACAGCGCTCCGACGCGGGGCATCTGCACCGATCCGAAGCTCGTGCTGACGCAGGCGATGTACATGGGGGACATCGCCGCGCGCGCTGCCCAATACAACGACGCGTGCTCGCAACACCAGAACAGCGTCGATCGGGGTGATTCGTTCAAGACGTTCGCCATCGTGTCCGGCATCGGCGCGGGCGTTTTGGCGGTGACGACGGTCGTGCTCTACTTCACGACGGCCCCGCACGAGTCCGCTTCCGCGTCGTCGTCGGTTCCCAGGTTCGCGGTCCTGCCCGAGTTTGCCCCGGGCATGGGCTCGATCAACGTCGTCGGTCGATTCTGACGCTCCTTCGAAAGCCAGGCGCGCAGCGTGCTACGCGGGATGCCTGCTGCGCGCGCCGCGCCACTCACGGAGCCGTGGCGAGCAATGAGCTCGAGCGCATCGCTCGGACCAGGGCGTCCAGGCAGCCCCATCGGCGGCGCGGGCAGCTCGAGGTGGCAGGCGTCGATCTCCTCGCCAGCCGCCACCGCCGCGCGATAGAGCGCAGCCGAGAGCTCGCGCACGTTGCCGGGCCAAGCATGCGCGGCGAGCCGTGCGAAGGCCGATGCGGTGAGGCGCTTGGGCCCGACGTCGGGCTCGAGGCGTGCGAGGAGCTCGCGCGAAAGCGCGGGGATGTCGCCCGTGCGCTGCCGGAGCGGCGGCAGCACGATGGTGACCGTGGCCAGACGGTGGAACAGATCCAGACGGAAGCGCTGTTGTGACGCACGCTCGGCGAGCGACGCCCAGCTCGCGGCCGCCACTCGGACGTCGACCTGAACGGGCTGTGAAGCACCGAGCGGCCGCACGCAACCGTCCTCGACGACTCGAAGCAACTTGACCTGCGCGGCCGCGGTCAGCTCGGCGACCTCGTCGAGAAACAACGTGCCACCGTGAGCGAGTTCGAAGGCGCCGGGCCGGCTCGCGACGGCGCCCGTGTAGGCGCCACGGCGGTGGCCGAAGAGCTCCGCATCGAAAAGCGCGTCGGGAAAGGCCCCGACGTTGAGCGGCACGTAGCGCCCCTTGCGCCCGCTGAGCAGGTGCAACGCGCGAGCCGCGACGTCCTTGCCGGTGCCCGATTCTCCTTGGAAAAGAACGCTCGCGCGAGTCTTGGCGTGCAACGCGATCTGCCGTGCAACGCGCCGCATGGCCGGCGAGGTGCCGACGAGCCCGGGCACGCTGGGGGGCGCGACGCTATCGGGTCGAGCGCGCGAACGCGTCGTCACGCTCGTCGTGCCGATCACGAACGTTGCTCCGTCTTCGACGAGCCACGCCGACGAAAGACGGGCCGCGCCCACGAAGAGTCCATTTTTGGACCCGAGGTTGACGACCTCCACGCCCCCGGCGTCGGCGCGCACGCTGCAGTGACGCGCACTCACCGTTCGGTCCGGAACGCGCACGTCGGCGTCCCGCCCGCTGCCGAGCACGACGGCGCGTCCCGCCGTCAGCTCCACGCTGAAGCGCTCGCCCGGCGCGCCAATGTCGATCGCCACGGCCGCGCGCGTCGGCAAACGCACGACCTCGAGCGTGTCCGCGGTCCGGTCCGAGGCGGGTTCGTCGGTCACGCCGGGCAAATCGGCCGAGCGTGGCGCCGGTTGCGTGGGCCGCGCGCGCCGTTTGGGGTTTTCACGCGCCGTTCGGCGGTGGTAAGGCTCCCCCACCCTCCTCGCCCATGCGTGCCCTTCTCTCCTCGCTCTTCGGCCTGTTCGTGCTCTCGTCCGTCGGGCACGCGCTCGGGGCCCCAGCCGCTTCGACGGCGCCCAACCCCGCCGAAGCGGACGGTGAGCCGGACCGACCATACGTCCCTGCGGCACCCGACCTGCTCGCAGGGCACCTCTCGCTCGGCGTCAGTCCCGGCCTCGCGACCATCTTCGGCGGGTTCGGCGAGCGCCTGCCCGCTCACGACCTTCGTGTCGGCTACGGCGCGAACGTTGACGCCGCCTACGGCATCGCGCGTGATGTCGCTGTCGGCGTGTGGGGTCAGTACTTGTCGCACGGCGGCGCCTCGGCGTGCCCCGCGTGCAGCGCTCGCACCTACGCGATCGGGCCGTTCGTCCGCTACCACGTCGTCCAGGGGACGCGCTTCGATCCCTGGATCCTGCTCGGCATCGACTATCGGACGGCGCGTGCGACGCGCGGCACCACGACGACCGACCTTTCGGGAGTCGAGTGGCTGCGCCTCGGCCTCGGCGGCGATTACTACGCGACGAGCAACCTGAGCCTCGGGCCCTGGGTCGAGCTCGAGCTCGGTCACCTGTTCGCGTCGGGCTCGAGCACGGGCACCATCCGCGCGTCGCTCGTAATGGGCATCAGCATCGGGTTCGATACGCCCGGCAAGTGACGCGAGAGCGCCCCTTCGGCGCGCCTCGTCGCAGAACCGTTTCGGTCACGTCGCGCTCAGGCCGCGACGGCGACGCCGAGGGCCTTGCGCACGAGCGAATACTCTTCGCTCACGGAATAGAGCAAGAGCTCCTTCATCTTGTCCGCAGCCGAAAGATCACCCGGAAGCTGCTGCTCGGCGCTCAGGATCTTCTTCGCGACCTCGAGATCACCCGACACGATGAGACCCGCGCGGCATGCGGTGAGCTCCACGGACTGATTCCAGCGCTTGATGTTGGCCTTCGCGCCCTCGTCGATGAAACGCTTCACCACCATCCTCAGGCCTTCGAGCTGCACGGGCTGGATGTGCTTGGCAAGCTCTTGTGCCGTCGCGCGGATCTGAGCGGCCATGTCCTGCGGCATCGGCGTGTTCGGCGAGGCGATCATCACGCCGGCGAAGAGCATGATGGTGAGCTCGGCCTGCGTCGGGAACAGCGTCCGGATGTAGTGCTCGCCGCGGTAGTGCGACAGATGCTTGCCGCACATGAACGTCAGTTCTTGCGGCTGGAAGCCCGTGAGCACCGTCTGACCGGCGACCGACGCGGGCGGCGACGCGGGGACGGCGACGATCGCGCCCGGCACGTCGTTGCGCACGTAAAGGTCCGGCGGCTGGATGCCGAGCACCTGGGCCGCCCAACCAAACGTCTTCGCGAACGTGACAGTCGAGGTCGCGGGGTCCTGCCGGAAGCGCTTGTCGAGCACCGGGAGCTTCCCCTGCCCCTGAAGCTGCGCGATCTTCGCCTGCAACGCCGCCGGTGCGATCATCTCGAAGATCTTCGAGATGTAGAGGTTCTCCTCGGCGTGGAAAACCGAGCTCTGCCAGAGGTCGTTCGACAGGCGCCCCTTGACGGGCAGGATCCCCTGAGGGCGATAGTCGTCGAAGAAGCGCGTCTCCTCCTCGTCCGCCTTGCGCAAGAAGGCCATCGCCGCCGCGAGGCACCAGGCCTCGTCGTACGACTGCTTGTGGAGATAGAGCCGGTAGAGGGCACGGTAGGCGTCGATCGAGAGCGGGTCTGCGGCGAGCAAGACGCGCTGCTCGGCGATGCCGTCGTCCCACCGCTCGTTGACCTCGTAGAGCTCGGCGAGGATCTGATGAATGACGGTGGAATCCGGCTTGGTGACGCTCGCCATCTTGAACGCTTCGATGGCCGTTTCCGCCTGACCGAGTCGGTCGCGATAGATGAGGCCGAGCTGATGCCACAGGGTGTGCTCGAGATCGGTGTTTCCCTTGCCGGCGATGCGGTGAATCATCTTCCGGTAGGAGCGCTCGAGCTGCTTCCAGTTCTTCTGGCCCGTGAGGATCTTGTTGATGCGTTCGAAAGCCTCGAGGTAGCTCGGATTCAGGTCGAGAGCGTCGTTGAAGAGCTCCACGGCACGATCCTGATCCTCGAGCTTGTCGCGGCAGATCTGGGCTTGCGTGAAGATGTAGCGAGCCTTGATCTCGGGGCGCTCCTCGAGCTCGGCTATCGATTGCAGCGTATCGATCATGCTCTGCCACTCGCTCGCTTGCTGATAGAGCGCGAGCAGCTTGTGCAAGAGAACGTGGTCCTGGGGGCGAAGATCGCGCGCTTCCTCGAGTGCCTCGATCGCCTTGTGCGGGTTCCGTTCCTTCTCGCTCCAGATGTCTCCGATGGTGTTGAGAATCGTGAAGCGCTCGTCACCGTCGACCACGCTATCGAGGATCTGTCGTCGATAAGCGGCCACCTGCTTCCAGTCGTTCGATTTCGCGTACACATCGACGAGCGCTTCGAGCGTGGGGCGGTGCTCGGAGTTGAGCGCCAGCGCCTTCTCGTAGTTGTTGATCGCCTGGCGCGGCTGGTTCTGCTCGCGCTTGATGTTGCCGAGCCGGAAGTACACGTCGGTGCGCTGCTCGACCTCGTCCTCGCCGAGGGCCGTGAGCACCTTCTGGTAATTGGTGAGCGCGCTCGGCCAATCCTGCAGCTGGTAGGCCACGTCCGCGATGCCGCGGATCGACTCCTGGTCGGTGACGTCGAGCTGGTTGGCGGCCTGGTAGGCCTTGAGCGCTCGGTCGTAGGTCCCGAGGGCGGAAAGCACCTTCCCGTGCAGCTTCTGCAGCACGTGCTGCTCCTGCCGATCCCTACCCTTGCTCTTCTTGACGAGCATCTCCGCGAGCGGCTCGGCGTCTGCCCAACGCTCGACGCGGATGTATTCCTGCACGAGCGGCAGGGCGGCATCCTCGCAGTCATCGTCCGCCTGAATCGCGAGCTCCCAGGCCTGCACGGCGCCTTCGTGCTCACCGAGCATCTCGTCGCGTAGCTTGCCGAGCTCGACGAGCAACTTCGCGCGAGCGCGAGGCGAAGAAGTGTTCGCCTGCTCCTGCTCGAGGTAGCGGGCCGCACGATCCCAGTCCGATTCGTCGATGGCGATCGTGCGCAGCGCGGCCAGCGTCGGCAGGTGTGTCGGATCGAGATCCAGCGCCATCTCGAAGCGCTCTCGCGCGGCCACGCGATCGCCGAGCTTCTCGTCGAGCGCTTTGCCGATGCGGAAGTACATATCGACGCGCTGCGAGCCGTCCGTCGTGAGGTCCGCGACGCGCGTCATGGCGTCGATGGCCTGCGCTGCGTCGCCCTGCTTCTCGTACAGCTTGCTCAACGCATCGAGCGCCGCGACGTTGGACTCGTCGAGATCGACGATGCTCCGATAGGCGTCGATGGCGCGGTCAACGTCGCCCACCTCGTCGCTGAAGACCTGCGCGATGGCAGCGTAAATCTCGATCTTCGTGGCGACGCTGGCGGCCTCGCTGATGTGCCGCTCGTAGGCGTTGATGAGATCGAGCCATTGCTTGAGGCGGCGATAGCAGCGCGCGAGCGCGACGTAGGCCCGCTCCTCGGCCGGTGAGATCTCGAGGGCCTGCTCTAGCCGCTGCGCCGCGAGGTCGAACTTGAGGAAGTGCTCCTCCTGGATTTGCGCGAGCTTGAGCAGAACCTCGACGCGCTCGCGTTCGGTCTCGACCACCTCGAGCTGGCGCTCGAGGATGCCGACGAGCTCGGGCCAATCCTGAAGCCGCTCGCTGACGCGCTCGAGCCCGCGCAGTGCGACGAGGTTGCCCGAATCGACCTCGAGCACCTCACGGTACACCTTGCCGGCGCGCTCGAACTCGTTGAGCGTCTGCTCGTAGAGCCCGGCCATGCGAAGCTTCGTGGCCGCGATCTGCTCCCCGTCGCTGAGCGCCTGCACCTTGCTCGCGAGGATCTGCACGAGCTCCGAATGGCTCTCGCGCTCGTCGTAGATCCGTTCGAGCGCCGTGAGCGCCGGGAGGTAGAGGGAATCGACCTCGAGAGCGCGCTTGTAGTACGCGATCCCCTGGTCGGACTGCCCCATGTTCTTTTCGAGCAGCTCGCCGAGATCGACGAGGATAATCTTGCGGTCATCGTTGGCGACGGCAACGTCGAGCGCGCGCTGGAGCGTCTCGCCCACACGCTGCCACTGCGCCCCCAGGCGGTGGATCGCGGCCATCTGCCGCAGGACCTGAACGTTGTTCGGGTCCAGCGACATGATCTGCTGGTAGTAGGGCTGTGCGTATTCGGGGTGGCCGAGATCCTCGCCGTACCACTTGCCAAGGCGAAGGCAGAGCTGGATGCGCTTCTTGCCGTCCTCCTGCTCCTGCAGCCAGGCGTTGGCGCTGTTGATGAGCTCGCTCCAGCGGCCCGTCGCCTGCGCCGTGCGCTCGAGGAAGCGCGCCGTCTCGTCATCCGAGAAGTCCTCGCTGAAGGCGTTGACGAGCGCGTCGAAGGCCTGGTTCTTGTCCGAGAGCTTCTCTTCGAAGACATGCGCGATGCGACGCAAGAGGTCGCTCTTTTCTTCGACCGTCTCGCGACTGTCGAGGCGACCCAGGTAAAGCTCGATGAGCGGTTCCCAGCGCTCGGCGGCGTTGTGCAGGCGCTCGAGCGCTTCGAACGCGTCCGTGTGTCCGGGATCCACCGACAGGATCTTCTCGAACGCCGGTGTCGCCTGATCGTCGTCGTGAACCTCGGTCTTCCAGATCTCACCGACCTCGAGCAGCTCGCGGATCTTCTCGGCGGGCTCGGCGAGCGCGTCGGCGCGCTGCATCTTGACGTTCACGACGTCGGGCCAGCGCTGATCCATGCGGTAGATCTTCTCGAGCTCCGCCATCGCCTCGAAGTCGCCCGCATCGACGTCGAGCAGATGGCGCCACGCCTCAGCCGCCTCGAACGGCTGCTCGAGGACGCCTCCGTAGGTTCGCCCGAGCTCGCGGTACACCTCGCGCAGCTCCTCCGGCTCCAACAGGGCGGCGGCGCGATCGATGGTCGCGTGCAGGGCCGCCACGAGCTCGTTCGGATCTTGCCTCGTGCGCCAGACGTTCGCGACGGCGCGCAGCGCGGCCACGTTGGAAAAATCGATGTCGAGCACGCGCTGCCAGGTCTCGAGGGCCTCGCCGTCCCGATTCAGCTGCTCGGCGAACAGCCGAGCGCGGCGCACGAGCACCTGCACGCGGTCCTCGTCGGTCTCCGCGATGTCGAAATGTCGCTCGAGCACGTCGGTGAGCTCCGCCCACTGACCCTGCTGCTCGTAGAGCCCGGCAAGGGCGCCCAGCGCCTCCGGATCCTCCCCGCGGAGGTCGAGGACGCGCTTCCACCCCTCGATCGCGGTGTCGACGCTGCTGAGCCGTTCCGCGGCGAGATGCGCCATCCGCGCGCGGATCTCCGCTTCCTGGACGTCGCCGGCCGCGTTGTCGAGCTCTCGCTCGTAGACCTTCTGTAGCTCCTGCCAGTTCTCCGTCTGAACGTAGATGCGCGACAGTGCCTCGATGGCGAACGCGTTCGCCGGCTCCAGCTCGTCGAAGATGCGCCGGTAGGCACGCACCGCGTCGGTGACCTGACCGAGGTGCTCCTCGTAAACCTGGCCGAGGCGCGTGTAGAGCTCGACCTTTTCGAGCGTGTCGTCTGCCACGAGCGCACGCTGCTCGAGCACGCCGGCAAGCTCGGGCCACTGCTCGAGCGAGCTGTAAATGCGGTCGAGATGGCCGAGCGCCTCGCTCTCCTGAGGCGAGATCGTGAGAACGTATCGATAGGTCTCCTCGGCCTTCGCGACGTCAGCCAGCTCTTCCTCGAACACGCGCGCCAGGCGCTTGCCGACGACGGCCTGCGTCGCGGCGTCGAGCGCTTCGATGCCCAACACGTCGGCATAAGCGTTGGCGAGCGGCTCCCAACCGCCGTCCAGCATGCTGGCGAGGCGTTCGATCTCCACGCCAGTCCGCTCGTCGAGCGGCGCTTCCCTGACGGCCCGCACGTGCACGTTGAACGCCAGCACGGGATCGAGCAGACGCTCTTCCGCGTCCTCGGCGATCTTGTGATAGAGGCCGATGCGCTCCTCCGGGTCCGTCGTGTGCGCAAGCTCCGCCTCGCGCACGCGGATGAGCTTTTCCCACTCGGAGCTCGCCTGATAGAGCGGCTCGAGGATGCGGCCGATCTCGAGGCGCTTGACGCCGCTCTCGAAAAGCGCTTCGAGCGCTCGCACGGTGTCGTCGTGCTCGGGCGCTGCGTTGATCACCTCCCGGTACGCGTCGATGGCGCCATCGAGATCGCCGAGTCGGGTCTGGTAGATCTGACCGAGCCGGTGCTTGAACTCGAGGATCTCGTCGGGGCTCTGCCCAACCTCCGCTTCGGTCTTGAGGATTTCGGCGAGATCCGCCCAGCGCTCGGTCTGTGTGAAGAGCCTGTCCAATGAGCGCACGGCGCTCTGATTTTCCGGATCGAGCTCGAGCACCTTGCGATACCGCGAAACGGCCGCGTCGACGTTCTCGAGCTGTACCTCGTACACCTGCGCCACGCGCAAACCGAGGTCCACGAAGAGCGTCGGATCGCCGCCGAGCTTCTCGAGCTCGGCGTCGTAGAGAGCCGCGACGGCGGGCCAGCGCTCGATCAGCATGGCGAGCCGCTCGAGCGCGCCCAAAGAGTCCTCGTTCTGGCTGTCGACCCCGACGGCGCGCGCGTAGGTCTCGAACGCATGCACCGGATCGACGAGGCTTTCCTCGTAGAGCCGCGCGATGCGATGCAGGAGCTCGACGCGCACGAACGGATCGTCCGTCGCCCGCTGCTGTACCTCGAGGACGCTGATGAGCTTGCCCCACTCGCCGATCGACTCGTAGACGGGCTCGAGCACCGATGCGGCCGCGAGCGGCGCGCGCGTGCCGTCCTTGATGCCCTCGAGCGCCGCGAGCGTCGGGGCATGATCGGGCAAGATGTTCAGGGTTTCACGATAGAGCTCGACGGCGCGTTCGACGTCGTTCAGGTGGCGCTCGTAGAGCTCCGCGATGCGGTACTGGTAGCTCACCGCCTCGATCGGATCCTGCGTGAGCTCGGCCTCGTGCGTGAGCACACCGAGCAGCTCGTTCCAGTTCTCTGCCGACTGGTAGAGGACGTCGAGCCGGCTCAGGGCCGTGAGATCGTCGGGGTCCAGTTCGAGCACACGCTGGTAGGTGTCGATGGCGCGCCGCACGTCGGTGAGCTCGCGCTCGAACACCGCGCCCACCTGGTACAGGATGAGCTTCTTTTCGCCGGGGTCGAACAACAGGTCGACCTTCTTCGTGTAGACGCCGAGCAGCTCCTCCCAGGCGGAGAGCGAAAGGTAGAGCTTGATGAGCGCGTCGATACTGCGGATGTCCTCCGCGTCGCTGTCGAGCACCTTGAGGTAGACGGCTATCGCCTCGCGCGAACGATCCAGCACCTCTTCCTCGAGAAGAGCGGCCTGGTACAGGGCGTCCTTCTGCGCCTCGACGTCTTCGAGCATCCCCGCCTTGCGCTGCAGGATGACCGACATGTCGGCGTAGCGCTCCGCGCCCTGGAACAACGCCTGCAGCGCTTCGGCCGCTTGCAGGTTCGTGGGGTCGATCGACAGCACGTGCTGGTAGAGCTCGATCGAGCGGTCGACGTTGGGCACGTCCTCGTCGAAGATTCGTGCTGCGGCGGCGTACAGCTGGCTGCCAAGCTCGGGGTCCGCCTGCTTGCCCGCGAGCTCTTCGTACACGCGCGCGAGGTCGAGCAGCCGGCCCGTCACCCGCGCCAGGCGCTCGAGCGCCTGCTGGGTATCGGCGTGCGCCGGCTCGACGGCGAGGGCACGTGCCATCGTCTCGAAGGCCGCAGCGGGATCGCCCCCGGCGTCCTCCTGCAGAGCAGCGATCTGGTGCAAGAGCTCCACCCTGCGCTGCGGGTCTTCGGTCTGCAGGACCTGGACTTCGTGAACGCGGATGAGCTTCTGGTGGTCGCCGTGGGAGCGGTAGAGCGGCTCGAGGATCTCCGCGATCGTGAGCGCGTACGCTTCCTGCCCTGCAAGCCGCTCGAGAGCGCCGAGTGCCTCGGCGTTCGTCGGATCGCGGTCGAGGACGGCGCGGTAGCCCTCGACGGCGGACTCGACATCGCCCATCTCCCGTTCCCGGAGCGCGGCGAGGCGCAGCATGAGCCGGAGCTGTGCGTCGTCGGACTCGGCGAGGCCGAGTTGCACTTCCAGGTTTTCGGCGAGCTCCGCCCAGCTCGACCGGCGCGTGAACAGGCCGTCGAGCGCGTCGAGCGCGACGCGGCTCGTCGGATCGAGCGCCAGCACCTCACGGTAGGCCTGGATGGCTTCGTCGGGCTTGCCGAGCTTGTCCTCGTAGACCTGCGCCATTTGGCCGTAGAGCGCCTCGCGCTCGCCGGCGTCCTCGACGAGCTCGATGCGCCGCCGGAACACGCCCACGAGATCTTCCCAGCGCTCCGTGCGCCGGTAGAGCGCGTCGATCGCCTGCAGCGCCTCCGGATCGCCCGGAGCGAGCGAAAGCACGCGCTCGTAGCTGCGCGCGGCGTCGACCACCTTTTCGAGCTGCTCCTGAATGGAGGCCAGCCGGAGCCAGTAGTCACGCGCCAGCGCGGCGTCGCTGAGCTCGGACGCGACGGCAGCGTAGATCTCGATCAGCCTGTCCCAGGCACCCGCGTGTTGTGCGAGCACTTCGAGCTCGCCGCGCGAGTCCATGTTGGCCGGATCGGCCTGCACCGCTTGCGCCAGCGCCTCAATGGCTCGATCCGAACGACCGAGCTGCGTCGCCGCCGTGGCGCCAATCTTGCGAAGCAGCATGACGCGCCGGTCGAGGTCGTCGCTCTCCTTGGCCAGGATCTCCAGGACGCCGATCAGCTTGTCCCAGTCTGCCCGCGCCTCGTAGATGGCCTCGAGGATGGCGGCAGCCTCGGCACGCAAGGGCTTCTCGGCGAGCATCGCCTCGAGCGCGAGACGTGCACCCTCGTGATCCGCGTCCAAAAACAGGATTTCTCGGTAGTTTTCGAGCGCACCCGACGGATCGTGGAGGTGATCGTGCAGAGCTCCGGCGAGTCGGTGTTTGAGGTCGATGAGCAAGCGGTCGTCCGCGGACAGGTCGATCCGCTTTCTCAGGACGTCAACGTACTGGCTCCAGTTTTTCGCGCTTAGATAGAGCGCGTCGAGCGCCGCGAGCGATCCCTCGTCGGCGGGGTCGTCTTCGAGGACGGCCTGGTGCGTCTCGATCGCCGATTCGAGATCCCCGAGCTGCTGCTCGTGGATGCCGGCGATCTCGTAGAGGATGCGCTTGCGCTCGGCGGCGTCGCGCGCGAGATCCCGCTTCTTGCCGTAGACCTCGAGCAAGTCACGCCAGCGCTCGCTGTGTCGATAGAGACCCTCGAGCGCGCTGAGCGCCGTCTCGTTTTCCGGGTCGGACTCGTAGACGGCTCGATACTCCTCGAGCGCCTCGTCGACCCGAGCAACCTCTTCGACGAGCGCACGACCGAGCCGAAGCCTCAGCTCGCTCTCGACGGGTGCGCCGGCGGCGCCCGCGATGGCGGCCCGGTAGGCTTCGATCACCGCTTCCCAGCCGCCGGAGGCCTTGGCGGCGCGTTCCATGTCGGCCTGGCTCTGCGGGTCGGCAGGCGCGAGCGAAAACGCGCTGAGGTAGCGTTCGAAGGCCTTCGCCTTGTCGTTGAGCCGCGTCTCGTAGAGGGTCGCCGCCTCGCGAAGGAGCGCGAGCCGCTCCTCGCCGTCTCCAACGTGACCGAGCTTGACCTCGATGGCCTGACTCAGGCCCTTCGGATTGTTGGCGTTCTGGTAGAGCGGGATCAGACGCTCGGCCGCCGCGAGATTCGTGGCATCCAGGCTCAGCACCTTCTCGTAGGAACGAGCGGCACGATCCATCTTCCCCTTCTGGGTCAACCACAGCTCGGCGATCTTCATCAGCATGCTGATGCGCTGAGCTTCGTCCGTCGCGCGCGTCTCGTTGCTTTCGAGCACGCGGATGAACTCGTCCCACTTGCCACTCTCGGCGTAGAAAACCTCGAGGTCGTCCCAGCGTCCGAGCGTGACGTAACGCTTCTTGAGCTGCTCCTGCGCGCGGCGGTCATCCGGCTGCAACGTGAGCAGCGTCCGGTACGCCTCCACGGCGCGTTCGTCGTCCTTGAGACGGTCGCCCGTGACCTGCCCGAGCCGATTCAAAACGTCGACTTTCTGGGCAGTGTCGTAGGTGAGCTCCGCGAGCGTCGTGAGCACGTCGGCGAGCTTTTCGTAGTCCCGCGCGCGCTCGTAGAGGCCCGCGAGCGAGTTGAGCGCGTCTGCGTCCTCGGCGTCGTTGGCCAGCACCACCGCCCAGAGGTCGATGCACACCTCGGGCTTCTTGACCTTGTCGGTCGCGAGCAGCGCGACCTCCTTGAACTTGGCCGCGCGCTCCGCGCCCTCGGTGAGCGTCTCGGCCTCGCGCACCATCAGCGCAATGAGCTTCTCCCAATCGCGGCGCTTCTCGTATGCCTCGCGCAGGTAGCTGATTGCCTGCTCCTGCGTCGGCTCGATTTCGAGTACTTTCTCGTAAGCGCGCGCCGCCTCGGCCTGGTTCGCGAACTTGGTGGCATAAAGGTCCGCCGCGGCGAGGTAGCTCTCGACGCGCTCCACCGGATCGGCGAGCGCGTCACCGAGCGCAATCAGGGTCTTGACGTACTCGTGGTGCCGCTTGGCGGCCGACTGTTGAGCGAGCTTGGCGCGCAGGTCCGTGACCACGGCGTCGTCTTGGCTCGGCGCGTCGGGCTCAGGCTCCGGCTCGGGAGGAGTCGTCGCCGAGGCGGCCGGCGGCCTGTCAGGGGGCGCCGCTGCGGCCTCCACGGGTTCCTCTGGCGCGGGCTCGGCCGCCGCCGCCGGCGCCGAAGCGGCCTCGGGCTGGGGATCACTCTTTGCCTCGCCCTTCGGTGGGCGCTTGGAGCGGCGCGACTTGGTGGCGGGCTCGGCCGGCTTGTCGCCGCGCAGCGATTCGCCGATCTGCGCTTCGAACGCCTGCAGTGCCGGCTGCTTGCCGTCCACGACGGCGAGCCTTTCGAATAGGCGCCGCGCCTTGTTGAGGTCGCCTCGCTCTTTCCAGGCGATGAGGCCCGCCTGCGCGAGCAGGTGCGCCACGTTCGTGCCGTGATTGGACCTGTCGGCGAGCTCGTCCGCGAGCGAGATCACGCGATCCCAATCGCCACCGCGTGCACCATACACGTCACGCAAGAAGGTGAAGCCTTCCTCGCGCGTCGGGTCGAGGCGAAGTGAGCTCTCGACCAGCTCCGCACCGACCTCGAGGTTCTGGTGACGCAAGGCCCAGCGCGAGCCGAAGAGATACGCCGCGGCAGCACGCTCCTGCTCGTCGCTGGTCGCTTCGAGGGCGGCTTTTTGCGTATCCAGGATCGCGCCGGTGCGCTGCTGCTCGGTCAGGAACCCCTCGAAGATTGCCGCGGCGCGCACGTCGGCTGGATTGGCCGTGTAAGCCTGAGCCAGCATCCCCTCGACCTCGGTCGGGGCGAAGCGGCGTGCCAGGCGCGAGGCGCGCATGAACAGCGTCGCCTTCTCGGCCGCATCGCTCGAACCATGAGCCGCGCTCAAGATCCCCGAGACGCGATCTTGCCACTCGCGTTCGCCGACCTGCACGTCTTGCAGGACCTCCGGCAGGTCACCGGGATCACCACTCGTTGCCTGCAGCGCCTTGGCGTACGCCTCAGCCGCCCGGTCGTACTCGCCGAGGTCGCACAGCACGTCGCCGAGCTCGCGCTGCAACGCGGCGCGGACGGGACCGTCCGGTGTCCCCTTCAGCTGCAGCTCGAGCAGCTTCTGAACCATGTTGAGCTTGCCGAGATCCCAGTAGATCCCGCGGGCCTCCGCGAGCGCTTCGAGCAGCGCGGGATTCAGCTTGTACGCGTCCTGAAAGTGCTTGAGCGCGCGCACACCTTGGAGAAACCGCACGCGCAGGACGCGACCGAGGCGAAGGTGCAGATCCGCTTTCGTGCCGGAGTCGGATGCTGCGGCGACACCCTGCTCGAGCGCCTCCACCACGCCTTGCCAGTCGTGGTAGCTCGTCAGCTGCTTCAGACGCTGCTCTAGATCCATGCTGCCTCGGTGACCCTATCGACGTTGTGCGAAAGGCGCGAGCCCGCCCAGCCGACCCCGTGGGCGCGCCACCGTCGGGACCCAGCGACAGCCCATGGGGGACTCTCGATCGACCCGCGGGCTTGGGGTTCGATCACTGCCCGAGCTTCTGCAGCAGCGACGAGGAGGTCTCGCACTGCTCCTGGAACTTCTTGCCGCCCGCCCCGCGGCAGACGCGCTTGGTAAATTGATTGAGGAGACGCACGGCCCGCTCCTTCTGCGGCGGATCCATGGTCGCGTAGGTGCTGCCGAGGTCGAACGAGAATTCCGGGTGGGACTCGCCCGCGAACTTTTCCGCCTTCTCGACGGCGGCGAGCTGCGCGCTCTTGTCGCCGCGCATCAGCGCGACGTTCGCCAGCAAGATGTACATGTTGTAGATCTTCGGCAGGTTCTTCTCGTTGGGCTGCACGAGCTTCGTGCCCTCGGTGAGCACCTGTTCGGCCTCTTTGTCGAGCTTGAACTCGAGGTAGAGCCCGGCGAGCGCGGGATAGAAGAAGCCGTGCGTCGGGTCGTGCTGGATGGCCTTCGTGTACATGTCCACGGCACCCTGCTCGTCGTCGGTCCACTGCAGAGCGAGCCCCATCAAGAAGTAACACTCCGCGAGATTCGGATCCTTCTCGATGCACTTTTTGAGCGGCTCCTTCGCCTGCTCGTACGCATCGCGGTTGCCCGCTTCACCCAAGTTGATGAGGGCGAGCCCGCGCTTGTACCAGTACGTCGCGAAGTCCGGGGCCACCTGCGTCGCGCGCGAGAGCGTCGACGCGAGCTTGTCCCAGTCCTCCTTCTTCTCGTAGGCCGCCGCGAGCTTCCACAAGATGCGGTGGTTCGTCGGGTCGAGCTGGACCGCCTGCTCGTACTTGCCGATGGCGTTCTCGACGTTGACCTTGACGGACTGGTCGCCCTCGTTCGCGAGGTTGATGGCTTCAATGTGGCTGCGGCTGCAGCCGCCGACCACCATACCCACGACTAGAGCTGCGAGCGTTGCGCATCGACCGAGTTTCATTGGGAAGTATCCGTGGTTCGCGGGCGGGCGACGGGAAGCATGCGAGCATCCTTTCAACCCGACAGTCATCAAGCACAAGCGGAGCGACGGCGTCGGCGGCCGAGCCCCGCCGCGCGCTCGCCGAGAGCACCGGAGGGGGCCTTCTGCCGAGCCAAGAGAGGCACGAGCATAGGCGCACGACACCGGTGAAGTAAAGCGCGGAGCGCCTTTCTGCCCGGCGTCGGCGCCTCGCGGCCGACCGGGCCTTTTGCGGGACCGAAGGGGTCAACGGCACGCGACAAGGATCGCGAGTGCGCCCGTGCCGGGAAGCAGCGACGGGGGCACGCGCCCGTCAGCCAGGCTCGAGCATGATCGGGTAGACGACGGTCACGATGCCACCCTCGGGCTGGGGGAAGCTCAGCCCGTAGAACGCGGAGAGCACACAGCTCACCACACCGCTATCGGGAAGATCCGACCCACCGTTACCCACGTTCGACACCGATCCATCACGCCCGATCACGAAACGAGCTGAAACGCGGCCCTGCAGGTTCGGGTTCCGACCGAGGCCCTGCTCGTAACACATACGGAAGCGACCGTAGTTCTGGCGCACGATACGCTGAATGACTTCCGGCGGAAGGCGCCCGCTCACGGTCGTCGCACCCATGCGCACCTTGGGCGCCGAGGTCTTGTGGGAGCCGCCGAGGCGCCCGTGACCGGCACCGAAGCCCTGCCCCGTGCCGACGCCGGCACCGTGACCGAGCGTGCCGATGTTGCCGAGGCCGATGCCCTCGCCGCGACCGCCGCCGCCTTCGCCGATGCCGGAGAGGCCGAGACCGCCGGCGCCGAACGCGTCACCGATCTCGTCGCCCCACATGTTGCCTCGAGCGCTGATGTCGTCGGTACCGAGCGACGTGTCGCGGCCCCATGGCGCCGTGGGAGCGTTCGGGTCGCCGGCCGCGCCCGTGTTCAAAAGGCCGATCATGCCGAACTCCATCGCCTCACGCAGAGCGGCCTGGCGCGCGATGTGCGGATCCGGATTGTCCTTGGGGCCCTGCACGGCGTAGCGCTTGTTCGTGGCCTTGGTCGTGGGGTTGCCCATCGACCCTTCCTCGCCCTTCGCGCGCGTCCCGGTGCCGCCCTCCTTGTTGTCGGAGTTGTCCTGGACGACCTCGGGATCCTTCTCCTCCTGCTCGCGCTCCGCAGCGGCGTTCAGGTACTGCTGCATGAGGAACAGCGCGTCCTTGTCGAGGTCTTCGTCGTCGGTGAGCCCGAGGGGCGGCACGAAGAACGCCATGGCCGCAATCAGCCCGGCGTGCGCCAGGAACGACAGGCCGAAATACATGGCCACGGTCCAGTCGAAGCCCGCGCCGACACCGTGCTTCAGCGGACGCCCCGCGTTCACGGCGGCAACCTGGAACACGAAATCGTTCACCTCTACGCGTGCCTTCGCACCACCGGGCAGCGAGAGCTGGTGACCACCGCTGAGCTCGGCGCTCGGTTGCGCCCGAGCCCGGGCCTCGTCGAGCGACATCCGCGGCTGGCCCGGCAGCTCCACGAAGCCGTGGGCGCCCGGCGGGATCACGAGGCTCACCGACGCGCGGTCGCCCGTCACGACGGGCAGGCGGGTAGTGCCGAGCTTCTCGCTCGGGATGAAGAAGTCGCAGCCGAAGTTCTTGCCGTGCTCCTCGCCGACGTAGAAATTCCGCGGCGGCGTGAGGTGCGAAACGTGGAGCACGTTCGAGCCCCAGAGCACCATCACCTCGACCGACTGCACGTGCGGCAGCTCGACCTCGTCCGGGCTCACGTCGGGCCCGCTCTTGATCATCGTATAGGTGTAGCTACCGGGCGGAGCGTCCGAGGGCACGTGCAGCGCTGCTGCGTGCGCCTGGGCCGCGGCGCCCGCAGCAAACGGATTCGCTGCGGCCTCGAACGGGTTCGGCGCCGCGGCGAATGGGTTCGCAGCGCCAGCGAGCGGACGGGTCATGCCGGCCGCGAACGGGTTCTGGGAGGGAGTCGCGGCGGGCATGGGCGGCGGCGCGTGCATCTCCGCGCCCGCGGGCTCGGCCGATTCGAGAATGATCTTCGCTCCACCAATCTGGATCTGATCGCCGACGTGCAGCTTGCACTTGTTGACGCGGGCGCCGTTCACGAGCGTACCCGGCTCGTTGCCAAGATCGATCAGCGTGATGTCCTCCGGGCCCGCCACCTCGATGACCGCGTGCATCCGCGAAGCGAACTCGTCGTCGACGCGCAGGTGGCTCTTCGGGTCCTTGCCGACCTTGACGATGTCCTGCGTCACCATCTCGTGGCGCTGGAACACATCGGCTTCATAGATTGCGAACGTCAGAACTGCCTTGGCCATTACTTGGATTTCCTAAAAAGACCTGCGTCTTGCTTAACCGCGTGCGACCAGAAGCCGGCGCTTCAGATGTTCTCGACCGACTTCAGCATCTCCGGGATGAAATGAGTTCGGGGACGGATGAGCGTCGTACGCGCCGCCTTCGGTCGTACCTTGATCGTCGCGTCGTTCGGGCCGAAGCCACCGGCGCTCAACGGATCATCGTCGAACTCGTAGCCGTAACCTTCACCACCACCACCCGCGTCCGCGCCCGGGGCACCTTTGACGCCCTCTTCCTGAGCGAAAGCCGCAGACGTGAGGAACACCACGGCCAGGCCAGCCGTGAGGCCGATCACCCTGGTTCGGATCGAAGTCGCCATGATTTCCGTTCTCCTTACAAGGACCGCTTCCCGAGAAGTAGCCCCGTGATTACAGTGGTAGTGTACACAACTTCGGGCGTCAACCGCAATCACGCGCCGAGGTTGGACACCGACCTCAGCCCTGTGTTCCCGAACAGGATCACTTCTTTGCGGCAGGGGCCTTGGCGGGTGCCTTGGCGGGTGCCGCCTTCGGGTCGGCAGGCTTGCCGGCCTTCGGGTCGGCCGGTGCCGCACCTGGCTTGCCAGCGTCCGCGGGGGCGGCTCCCTTGGCGTCCTTGGCCTTCTTCTCGTCGTCGGCCTTCTTCTTGTCCTCGTCGGCCTTCTTCTTCGCTTCCTCGGCCTTGAGCTTATCCTCTTCGGCCTTCTGCTTGGCTTGCTCGGCCTCGAGCTTCTTGGCCTCGGCCATCGCAGCCTCTTCCTGCTTCTTGGCCTCCTCGCCTTCCCGGATGAACTTGATCGTGTCCTGGATGTCCTGCGAGCGCTCCTTGGAGCGCTTGACCGCCTGGGCAAACACGGGGTCGTCGCCAGCCTTCTCGATGAACGCGGCGTACTGCTGCGCCGCCTTCTCGAGCGCCGGGACCGGATTCCCGCGCTTCGCTCGGAACTCCTGCGTCAGGATCGCCTCGTTGTAGTAGGTCTCCGGACGACCGGCGTCGATCTTCTTGGCCTCGTCGAGGTGCTTCTGGGCTTCGGCGACGCTCTTGTCGAAGTTGCTGT
Organism: uncultured delta proteobacterium; assembly: GCA_963841435.1. Classification (GTDB taxonomy): domain Bacteria; phylum Myxococcota_A; class Polyangia; order Polyangiales; family Polyangiaceae; genus PMG-095. Next base: position 933,939 of record CAWJCS010000006.1, on the reverse strand, counting down.
CGTTGATCTGGCCGCGCACCGCGAGCGCAAGGCCGAGCTGGACCTCGTACTCGTTGGGACGCAGCTTCAGCGCTTCGCGGTAGGCCTTCTCGGCCTCCTCGAAGCCGCGGAACGAGAGGTTCACCGCGGCGTAGTTCATCTGAGCCTCGAAGAACTTCGGATCGAGCTGGCGCGCACGCGCGAAGCTCTTCACCGCCGAGTTGAAGTTCTTGAGCTCGACCTGGATGAGGCCCGTCGTGTTGTGGATCGGCGCGTAGTTCGGGTTCTTGCGCTGAGCTTGAGAAGCCACGAGCGCCGCGAGATCGAGCTGCTGCTCGTTGGCATCGACGCGGTTCGCACCCGAGACTTCCATGCCGCGCTTGCCACGGCGAGAGCGCGTCTTCGCCGTACCGACCGCGGTCTTGGCCTGCTCGAGGTAGTACACCGCGAGCTGGTTGAAGGCGGGCATGTAGCCGTCGTCGATCGCGAGGGCCCGCTGCAGGTTACGCTGAGCGCGCTCTAGGTCGTTCTTGCCGTCGGAGTCGGGCTGGTCGCTCCCGCGCTCCATCTGCAGCGCCGCGAGGCTCACGAGCGCCTCGACGTTCTGGAACTTGGCGTCGCGGATGATCTGGTCGAGATCCCGGATCGTCCCGTCGACGTCACCCGTCTTGGCGAAGTCGTAAAGTACGATCTGTGCCCTCGCACGATGGAAGCTCGCGTCCGCCTTGGCCGCAGACTCGAACTTCGCGCGGGCCTCGGCATCCTTGCCGCAGCGCTGCAGAGCGAGCCCCGAGTTGTAGATGGCCTCGGGAAAGGCGCGATTGGTAGCCGACTTCTGATCGGACGCCGCGTCGTCGAACTTGGCCGAGACCGCCTTGCAGCTGGCCTCCGCCCAATCGCCCTTCTTGTCGTGATCGAGGAAGGTTTCCAGGGCCGAATCGAAGCCCGCAGCCGCCTCCTTCGAAACCTGGTGGCCCGAGCGCGTGCTGCGACCGCTCGCGTCCTCGGGCTTGAGCTTGATGGCGGCGCCACCGGAGCCTCCGCAGGCGACCATCATGGGCAGAAGGCCGAGTAGGAAGGTGCTGGTCCAACGAGTCATGGTCGGTCTCCTCGATCCCTCGCCGTGGCTTCGCGCGTTCATTTCTTGCCCTTCTTGTCGTCGTCCTTCTTGTCGTCGTCGGACTTGGCAGCCGCCTTCTTCTCGGGCTGCTCCGCCGTCTGCGCTGCAATCGGGCTACCCCCGATACGGAGCGGATTGCCCTGCTCTTTGAGGACGCTGTTCACGCGGTTCGGAGCGCCGCGGAACTCGTCCACCAGGTGGTACTCGGACTTGTAGTTCTCGGCGAGCCACTCCTCGCAGGCGCGGCTGAACTGGTCGAAGTACTGGTACTTGACGGAATAACCGAGGCAGACCTCGAAGGCGCCCTTGGCTTGCTGCTTCTGCGGCTCCGACGCGTCGTCGAGAGCGCCGTAGTACGCGGTGCGAAGCTCGTAATCCTTCTTGATCTTGTCCGGGATCGGGGCCGCCCGGAACTCTTTCACGAACTTGCCCCACATTTCGCCGACGCGGGAGCCGGCCGCGATGACCCAGCGCGGGGGCGGCACCGGCTGAAGATCGACGATCTTCTTGTACTCGGTGCTCGCGTCGACGATGAGCGGCCGCTTCTTGCCGATCCAGTCCTTGACCTTGGTCTGGATGTGCTTGAGCACGGCGTCCTTGTCGCCGGGGCCCTTGTACTCGGGGAAGGCAATCTTATCGACCTTGTCCTTCTTCTGCTCGGCGAAGAAGAAGATCGCCTCGCCGACGGCTTCGAGCGCACGGCCGAGGCGCCGCTGCTTGCCGGCCGCATCCTCGTCGGGGATGTCCATCACCTTGTTGGCGGCGGCCTTCGGGTCGTCCCAGGTCTTGACGATCTTCGAGTACTCCTGACCCGCCGGGCCCGTGCGCTTCATCTGCGCGTAGGCGCGGCCGAGCAGCGCGTGCGCCTGGACCTGCACGTCCGGCGTCGCCTTGCTGTCGATGAGCTTCATCGTACCGGCCAGGCGTTTCTGGACGTTGTTCCAGTCTTTCTTTTCGCCGTAGTGAGCGGCGACGGCGAACGCGATCTGTGCGGCTTGGGCCGCCTTTCGCGCGCCGTAGTACTTGTTGAAGGCATTGGCGTCGGAGATCGCCTGATCCTCCTGGCCGAGGCCGAGCCGGAGCACCGTCGCGTCGCTCAGTGCTTGGTCCGCGAATTCGCCCTTGTAGTCGGTCGCCTTCGCGTACTTCTCGAAGTAGTCGGCGGCGCGGTCGTAGACGGCGATGGCTTGGTAGTTCCCGCCAATCTCGTACGTGGCCTTCTTGGCCAGCTCGGAGCCGTTCAGCCCGTACTTGTCCGAGAGCAGGATCTGTCGGGCCTGGATCGACTTCGCGAGAAGGCGAGCCGCCTGGTAGGCGCGCGCCATATTGTAGACGATCTCGTCCGCCTTCTCGCACTGCTTGGGCTTCTCGCCCTTCGCGAGCGGTTCCTCGCAGTACGTTCTCCAGAGCTCGAGGTACGCGTCCGCGCCCTTCTTGTAGTTATCGAGCGACTCCCGGTACGACCCCTTTTCCTGCTGGCCGTCGGCGAGCTCGACGATCTTCTGGGCCTTCATGCGCTGGATGTCGAACTGGATGCGCGTGAAGACCTCGCACTGCTCCTTGTTGTCCTCGCCCTTCTGACCTTTGCAGTAAAGCTCGATGAAGGTCGGGACGTCCTTGCCCATGTCGTCGAAGCAGCTCGGGCGCGGCGGCTCGGCGCGCGAGCCGAGCACGTTGACCGCCTCGAGGTAGAGGTTGCGCCGCAAAGATGCCGGCGTCCTTGTCCGAGTGGTTGATCGCCACGTCGCGGAACGCGAGCGCGGCCTCTTCCCAGTGCTGACGCCTCGAAGTAAGTGCGCGCGCGCGCGTACTTCACCTCGACGTACTGCTCCTCCGCCTCCTTGTCGCCCTTGGTGGGCTTGATGTAGCAAATGTAGCGGTTGAAGGCCTGGATCATGCCCTTCTGCTGGGTCGTGAACTCCTTGGGCTTGAACTTGTCCCACTCGCCCTTCTTGGCCTCACGCTCCTTCTCGCCCGCACCCTTCAGAGCAAAGCCCTTGCTCTTGCGGTCCGAGTCCCCCTTGTACATCTGGTCGTACATCTTCTGGTAGCAGAGCACCGAAGCGTACGCGGCTTCCGCGGCCTGTTCGGCCTTGGGGTTTTCGGCGACCACGGCGTCGAAGGCCGGCCCGCAATCCTCCCAGCGCTGCTGGAAGTAGAGCAAGTCCGCCATCGCGTACTTGATCTTGTACATCGTCGGCCAGTCGCTCTTGACGATGCGCGGGAACTGGAACTTGGTGAAGTCCTCCGCGGTGAAGTTCTCGGAGACCTTCTTGTAGAGGTAGGCGGCAAGATCCATCGTCTTCTTGTCGCCCGTACCGCGCACGCCACCCGAGCCCACGGCCTCGAGGTGCCAGCTCATCGCGGTCTCGGCGAGGAGCTCTGCCGTCTTGTTCGAGCACTCGAGCTTCGACTTCTCCGAAGTCGAGCCCTTCGCGAAGTCGGTGCGCACGCGAAGCTGCTGATCGAGCTCCTTTCGCACCGTCTCCTTGTCGCCCGAGAAGAGCGCCTGCGTGGCCTGCGTGATCTGGCCCTGGTAAAAGCAGCTCTTCTCGCCGGCGTCGCGGCCCAAAAGGTCTTTGTAGAGGACGATGGCCTCGCGGTAGTGGCCGGTATCGAGGTAGGCCGTACCGAGCTCGTTCATCATGCCGATGGTGGCGGTGTTGTCGCCGCTCTTGTCGCCCGAGATCGGCTTGAGAGAAGTTGTAGGCTTTCTCGGGTGCGCCGCTCACGGCGTAGACCGGGATCACGTCGCGACGCGCGGCCTTCGCGAGCTGCTTCGCGTTCGGAAGCTCGGCGTACTGATCGCCGTACTCGATGACGCGCTTGAACTCGCTGAGCGCGTTCGGGTAGTCGCCCTTGTTCCAGTGGACGTAGCCGAGCTTGTAGCGGGCGTAGCCGTAGACCTTGTTGGTCGGCGGCGGGTACTTGATGACTTCCTTGTAGGCCGCCGCGGCGAGCTCCCACTTGGAGGGATCGCCCTGGGCTTCCTGGAAGAACAGCTCGCCGAACGCGAGGTAGGCGTTGGGGATGTACGGCGACTTCGGCGCCTTGTCGATGAGCTCTAGGTAGACCTCGCGCGCCTTGTCGTAGTTTTGCGCCTGCTCGTACTCGTACGCGAGGTAGTAGAGCACCTCGTCGATCTTCGAGTACTTGGGGAACTTGTCCTTCATCAAGGTGTAGTACTTGATGGCGTTCACGCGAGCGGCCTTGACGATCTTCCCGGCCGAGGCCGCGTCCGAACGAAACTTGCCCGCGTCGCGCTTCTTCGCCTTCGCGTCTTGTGCCTGGATGTCGGCGGCGATCTTGTCGCGCAGCGCCGCGCTCTCGAGCTCGACGTAGCCCTCTGCGAGGCGTCGCGTGAGCTGTGGCTTGTCAGCCGACTTCTGCGGCGTGTTCTTGTAGAGGCGCTCGAGACCCTGGATCTCGGTGATGAGCAGGGCCCGGGCGCGCGCCTGCAAGCGCGTCTTTCGCGTGTCGCGCTCGGCGTACTTCTTGAGCTCGTCCGGGTTGACCGGCTTCACGTCGTCCTGACGCTTCTTCGCCTCGATCGGCGGCGGCGCGCTCTTGAAGGCGGCGCTGTGCTTCTTGCGGCCTTCGAACTTGCTGGGCCCGCCAGGGCAGGTCGCGAGGGCCTTGGGAGCCTCCGCCCCGACGCACTCGGCGCTCAGATCGCTCATCTTCGCTTCGGGCGCCGCACCGGCACCCAGCGTCACCAGGGCCGCTCCACACAGAGTGGCAAAAAAAGATATCGCTCGGATCTTCGAACTCATCACCATTATCTCCCGCACGCGGACTCGACGACCTGCCGATAGAACCCGAGCTCGTCACGCCAGTACTCGCCGTTGAACGGCCAGAGCACGTGCTCTTCGTCGGGTTTGACCACGCCGTAAATCTTGGACTCTGCCTTGCTGACCTGACCCGTCTGGATCTTCGTATCGAGGATGTTGCGCTGTGCCGCCGTGATATCGATGAGGATCTTCTCGCCGTTTCGCATGTGCTCGCTCAGCTCGTCGACGTTGCGCCGATAGCGCTGGATCGCGAGCTCGCCGGCCTGACGGACCGCGAGATCGCGGGCAAGCTTCAGGGCGTCGCCAACCTGCATACCCAGACCGGAGCTCTGGAAGCTCGAGGGCGACTTCTTGAAGCGCTTCTCCTCTTCCTCGAGGAGGCGCACGTAGTCGATGTTACGCAGGAGCTGACGATCGCTGAGGGCGTTCTCGACGATGGGGCGGATGCGATCGTCGAGGTCGCCCTTGCCGTCACGTACCTGGAGCAGAAACTTGAAGAAGGGCTCCTCCTGGTTCTGCCCGGAGTACTTTTTCAGGACCTTCTCGAGCTCGTCGCGGATGGGGACGTACTTCTTGTGGAAGCGCGCGACGGTGATGCTGGCCGCGTCGTAGTTGCAGTTCGTGAAGTAAATGACTGCCTTGAGGATGTCCGCTTCGGGGTGGAACGAATTCGGGAAGTACGGCGCCTGGATGGTGTGGATGTTCCCGAGCGCGTGCGGGTAGTCGCCCGCCATGAAGTACGCCCACGACTCCTCGAACAGCGCGTCGAGCCAGTACTCACTCGCCTGGTCGACCGAGTTCCAGTACTTGACGGCCGCGGAGAGCTTCGTCGAGTTGACGTTCGGCGCATTCGTCTCCGCGTCGAGGGTGATCGACGCCGAGTAGTAGGTGCGCGCGATGGAAAGGTTCGCGAGGTCGCGCATGCGGTCCTCGTCGTCCACGCCCTCGACGCCTTCGTCGAGCGCCTTCAAGATGCGCTGGAACGCCTTGACGCCGGGCACCGACTTGCGGAGCTGCACGTAGCTGATGCCGGTAAAAAACTGGGATTTGACGTAGTGGGGGCTGTTGCGATCGACGAGCCCGAACAGGCGGATCGCCTCCTCGTACTGGCGATTTCGATATTTGTACCGGCCCAGCATGTAGTTGAGCTGCCAGTAGAGGTCGCGCTGCTGCGCGTTGTCGAAGCGAGCCACCTGCTCGTCGGTGTACTTGCCGACGCGCTCGATGATGTCGGCGGGCTCCGGAAGCTGGAGCGCGAGCTTGGCGAGCCAGAGCAACGTCTCCTTGAACTTGAGATGGTTCGGGTTGTCCGCGACGACGCTGAAGATCGCGTAGCTTGCCTGGTAGAACTTCAAGCGATAAAGGCAGATCGCGAGGTAGTACTCGGCCAGCTGCTTGTTGCCTGCGTCGTCGCCCGTTTCGCCCGACACCACGCGATGGAGCGCCTGCGCCGCGTCGCTCCACTTCTCCTTGTCGAAGAGCTGCTTCGCCGCCGCCGCCGGCTCGGTCATCTGCCCCGCGGTGACCGCCGATGGCGCGCCCGTGGCCGGAGCGCCTTCATCGAGATCGATATCGACGCCGCCCTTCTTCGCGCCGCCGCCCTTCGCGGCACCGCCACCCTTCTTGGGGGCGGGCATGTCGTCTAGATCGATGACTTCCTGCGCCCGCGCGACGCGCGTCAAAGTCGCGCCGGACAGCGCGGTGGTGATCACCGTTGACAGAACGAGCAGGCGCTTTCCGAACATGGATCCTCTCTTCTCGTGGCGGGGCCGAACGAGGCGGCGCCGCAATGGTGGCGGGGGCGAGGCAGGGCAAAAGGTCGAAAAACCCAATAACTACCGGTAGATAGATATCGCGACCGACGCGATGTTAGATACCGGTTCGAAGTGTTGTCAAGTGTCGTCGTAATCGCGATCTCGTGGTGGGACGGAGCTCTGGTTACGCGGTTGAAAAATTACGGGCACGGTGGGAAGTGCGGGGCGTGTGCTCCGGGGTCCGACACCCGCGCCGGCGGTGCCTTGGAACGAACGACCGATGACGTGGCGCGTCGTGCTTGCCGGGCGAGCGCAACACCGCAAGACGGCAGGCCCTTTCGCGTTGACGCGCTTTGGTCCGCTCGACTAGCGTACCGCGGGCCCGGGCGACCGCCTGAGCCGTCCGAACGCCACCCGCCCACCCAAGGGTCCGAAGCACGATGACGCGATTCTCCCGACAGCAACTTCTCCCGTTCGTCGCTCTCTTCGGCTTCGGTGCCTTCGGGTGCAACAGCGGCGGCGTCGGCGATCCCTGCACGCCCGAGGACGAATACCAACAGACGTTCAACGGCTTCGACGACACCGAGGTGAACGTCGAGAGCAAGTCGTTCCAGTGTGAAACGCGCGTCTGCATCGTGAACCACTTCGCGGGCCGCGTCTCCTGTCCGTACGGGCAAACCGAGGCGCAGATCGCTTCGTCGCCACCCACCGGAGCCGACCGCTGCCGGGTCCCCGGCACGAACGGCAAGCATTGCCTCAACGGGGTGAGCACCGTCGCTTGCGCGCCCGGCCAGCAGAACATCGACGAAATCACGGTTCCCGTGCAGCCCCAGCTCCTCGCGCGCAACGCCCAGGATACCGTCTACTGCTCCTGCCGCTGCAAGGGCCCGGATGCGAACGCCAACTATTGCCAGTGCCCGAGCGGCTACGAATGCACGGAGCTCGTGAAGGAGCTCGGCCTGCCGGGTCGCGCGCAGCTCGCCGGCTCGTACTGCATCAAGCAGGGCACGGCCTACGATCCCAAGAAGACCTACTCGGCCAACGTCTGCGATGCGGCCGACGCCAAGGGCCACGTCCCTCGCGACGGGTACAATGTCGCCGAGATCTGCGGAGCCGACGGGGCGAACCCGGGCTACGCGCAGTGAGCTAGGCGCTCGGGCCGAGGCGCTCGTTGCGCAGTGGCTCTCCGAGGAGGGCTACGACATCGTCGCAACCAACTTGCGCGTCGGCGAGCTCGAGATCGACATCGTCGCGCGCAAGGGACCCGTCGTCGCCGTCGTGGAAGTGCGCACGCGGGGCCCGACGGCGCGCACGTCACCGCTCGGCAGCATCGGACACGGAAAGCGGCTCAGGTTGCGGCGTGCCGGCGAGCGTCTCTGGCAACGGCGCTACCGCCACGACCCGAGCGTGGAGCGGCTGCGCTTCGACGTGGCGGGCGTCCGCCTCGACCGGGAGCCGCCGAGCATCGAGTACGTGATTGCGGCCTTCTAGCCTTTCGGCGCGGCGCCCGAGGAGGCGGGAACCTGGAGCGCACCTTGCATCTCACGCCGGAGCGCGTGGAGCGCCTCGAGCTCCCCCGGTTCTGCCTTGGGCGTCAGCGTGGCGATCGCCTGGTCGAGCTTCTCGATCTCGGCTTCCTGGCGTGCCCGAAGCGCGATCACCATCGAGCGGTAGGCCTCGAAGAACTCCACGAGCTCGTCCCCCTTGCGGAGCGGGGTCGGGACGTTGAGCAGCCCACGCGCCACGGACTTGAGGTTCGACTTCATCTTGAAGATGGGCCCTGCCACCCGATGCGTCACGATGATGCCGGCGACGCCGATCAACAACACGAGCAGCGTGAGCGCGCCGCACAGCGTGAACAGCATGACGCGCTGCTTTCCGGCCAACGCGGCCGCCTGGTGCTTGAGCGACTCAGCTTGCGAAACGAGCTGCGCTTGCTGCTCCTTCAAGCGTTCGTCTTGCTTGGCGGCGTCGGCCTTGAACGCCTCGAGCAGTGCGGGGCTGTCGCTGTACACCGGGTCCTTGACGATGTTCATCTGAACGACCGCGCTGACCTTCTGGCTCTCGGCGACGACCTCCTTGCCGCGCGCGACCACCTCTTCCCCCTGGTGCACGGCCTGTCGGCTCTGGTCGATGACCTCGTTGCTCGTCCGCCAGAGCATGATGCCGAGGCCCGCGCTCAGCACGACCGCGAGGAGCATCAAGTACGCCGAGTACTTCAGCTGGAAATGCGCATCGAGCAGGTAGTTTTTGAGCCGTCGCTGGTGGCGACCACCCCCTGCGGGAAAGGACGACGAACTGGCGTTGGCCATACTGGGATCTCCTCGCGGCCCGCGCGATCCCTGGCGGGCGGATCACCGCGGATTGCTAGCGTAGGCCCTCGGGTTCCGGGCGAGCAAGAACCTCGCGGGCCGATGTAGCGTCACTGGATACGTTGGATGAGCCGTTCGAGGGCGCGCTCGGCTGCGGAGCTCACGAGGTCGTCCTCGGAGCTCGGATCCTTGCCGTCAACCCCCTGCTGGGTGAGCGAAATCGTGAAATTTCCGATCAGCGCCTTCTCCGGATAGCTAAAAAACGCGATTTCGAGCCGAACCTTGAGGTTTCCGCCCGAGTAGTCGAAGGGGGGGACGCGCGGCGAGAGGTAAATGGCCTTCACCCCGTGGTGCGCCTGCATGCGCCGCTTCGCGTCGGCGGGGGCCTCGTCGAATGGGGCGATCGCGATATGGGACGCGCGCGCGCCCGCGAGCATGGCCTTACGCACCATGCGGTTGACGCCGTCACCGGTGCGCCCCGTCTTGTCGGCGACCTTGGCGATCGCCACGTAATATTTGGTGTCGGGCGCGAAGGCGGGCTCCCCACCGCCGCGCACGAGATCGAGCGCCTTCTGGATCGCCGACTTGACCGTCTGGCTCGGCTCGCTAGCGAGCCGACGCTCGAGACAGTCGCCGCCACCCTGCTGGAGCTTGCCCAGCGCGGCGGCTGCCGCCGCTCGCACCGTGGTGGTGCCGTCGCCGAGCGCGGTGCAGAGCGGTGCGGTCGCGCGCGAGCTCCTGGACGCGCCGAGCGCTAGCGCCGCCTGGGTCCGCACGCGAAAGTCCGTTCCCGAGCGAAGCGCGGCGATGAGGCGATCGATGTCGCCCGCACCTTGGGCGTGAGCGGGGAGCGCGAGCACCCACAGCATGACGCCCGCGAGCACCCCGACGTGTGGGCGTAACGGCATGAAGCCCGAGCCTATCATCTGTCGTCTTCTCTTCTCGGGGACAATCGCGCGCGCTCCGGACCCAGGATAGTACGGACCGACGCGCGCGATCTTCGCTCGGATCGTCAGGCCGGGCGCGAATATGGCGGCGCGACAACCACCTTTCGGCAGGTTGCAGGCGGGGTGGCTCGCGTGGAAGGATCGCCTCGTGCTTCGCGAGATGCGCCTGGCCTTGGCGACGCTGCTGGTCGGGCTGTTGCCGGCGACGGTCCTCGGCGCGCCCACGGTCCGCGTGCGCGGCGCCGCCCAGGTCGAAGCCACCGCCACGGTCGAGAGTGGCGAGCTTTTCGTGGCCGGAGAGGTGCGCGACGACACCGGGCGACCGGTCGGAAGCGCGAGTCTGGTCGTCGGCGCGTTTAGCCGAAGCGAGGCCACCCTGCCCATCACCTCGGCTCGACCGTGCCCGGGGGACGACGCCCCCACGCGCTTCGCCCGCCCCGAGGGTGGCCTTCGCCTAACGACCGATCGCTCCGGTCGCTTCTGTCTCGTCGTCGAGGCAGAGAACGCCGACGTGGTGTCGCTCGGGTTCACGGACGAGCGGGGCCTCTTCGACGCCGTGGAGCGGCGCTTGCGCGTCGAGCGGGGGCGGCGCCGTGTGTCGCTTCGTTTCGTCGATCCACCGACGGCGCTCGCCATCGAGCAGCCGACGCAACGCGTCGCCGTCGCCGCGGACCTCGAATCTCTCGCTCGCGGCGCCCCTCCGGCGACGATTGCCGTCGCGCTCTACGCGCGCGTGCCGGCGAAACAGAGCTCGCCGCCAACCTTGCTGGCCCAGAGCGCCCTCGAAACCGGCCGCCGCACGACGCTCGAGTTCTCATCGAGCAAGCTCCCCGAGCCCGGGCCAGTGGAGCTCTCCGTGCGCTTCGGGGGTAGCGACGAGCTCCAGCCCGCGGAAGCACGCGTGAGGCTCGCGGTTTCGGCACGCGTCGGGCTGGCGCTCGGCCGACAACCGGACCCGGGTGATCCGCGCGAGGGCATCGACCTCGAAGTCGGTGTCGCCACCGGGCTCGGCGCAGTGACCTCGGGCGCGGTCGAGGCCACGCTCGCGGGGCGGACCGTGGGCATCGCGAAGGTCGACCACGGAAACGCCGCGGTTAAAGTCCGCTTTCCGCGGCGCGGCTCCAACCCGAACGTCGAGATCCGCTACCTGCCCGGTGAGCCCTGGCTCCTTCCTGGTGCACCACTCAGTGTCGCCGTGCCCGTTGCGCCGCGCGGCCCGCTCGGCACGGCCGCCTGGCTGGTCGTGCTGACTTTGGTAGGTTTCTACGTCGTGCGCGGCTGGCGACGCCCGCGTGCCACCCCCCGGGCCGGCCCGCTGCCCGAATTGCGTGGCCCGCCCTCCGCGGCGGTCGTGGTCGTGGAGGGCGACCGCACCTTGCACGGGTGGCGAGGGTCCGTGCGCGATGCACATGACGGCGCGCCGATCGGGGGCGCCGTCATCGAGCTCTTGGAGACCAGCCGCGAGCAGATGCCGATCGCTCGCGCCCAGGCCGACGAGTCGGGGCATTTCGAGCTCCGTCCCCCGGGAGACGAAAAGACCCTCCTCTTGGCCGTTCGCGCGCCTTTTCACGCCGACCTGCTGGTCCCGGCGCCGGAGTTCGGGGTCGTTCGCGTGGACCTTTTGACGCGGCGCCGACACGTCCTGGGCAGGCTCGTGCGCTGGGCGAGCGGCAGGCCGGCGTTCGGCGGCCGTCGCGGGGAGCCCACGCCCGCCGAGGTGCAGCGTGCCGCGCATGCCGTGCAGAAGGGGAAAGTGGCCGACTGGGCCCGAACCGTCGAGGCGGCGGCGTACGGCCCCGTGGCGCTCGACGAGCACGGCGAGCGCGACGTGCTCGCAAGGGAGCCCGTAGAGCAGGTAGAGCAAGCGGATGCCCCGAACCGCACGCGTTGAGCCCGACCCATTGACGCGCCAAAGCCGGGCTTCCTATAGTCCGCGACGTTCGAGCCGCTGATGGTCTATGTCGTTGTCGCAGTCGTCGCGGTCGCGGTGCTCTATTTCCTGTTCTTCAGGAAGAGCGGCCCCGCGCAGGTTGGAGCCCCTTCCACACCGCCCAAGAAGGTCGAGCCGAAGCCGACGGCGGGCGCACGCCCGCGCGCGGAGCGTGCGGCCGAGCCCGAAGCCTCACCCGGGCCCGCGCGCGCCCCCGCCGAAGAGGCAAAACCGGAGCCGAGCCCTCGGCCACCGATAGCGCAGCCGTCGCAACCTCCGCCGGGCGAACGCGAACGCGAGGTTCAGGGCTTTCGACGCGGGCTCGCCAAGGCGCGCTCGGACGAGGGCTTCTTCGGCCGCCTGCGCGCGCTGCTCGGCAAGAAGCGCGACATCGACCCCTCGCTCACCGAAGAGATTGAGGAGGTGCTGCTCACTTCCGACGTGGGGGTCGAGACGACCGCTCTCTTGATTGGCAGAGTGCGCGAGGGGTTGGAGCGCGGAGAGCTCTCGAGCGCGGACAAGGTCTGGGAGGCTCTGCGCGCCGAGGCCACGAAGATCCTCGCCGTGGGGGGCCAGCGCGGCGGCCTCGCCGTGTCCGCGCAGCCAACCGTCGTGCTGCTCGTGGGCGTCAACGGCGCTGGCAAGACCACGACCATCGGCAAGCTTGCCACCAAGCTCGCTGGGTCGGGCTCGAAGGTGGTGCTCGCCGCCGGCGACACGTTCCGCGCCGCGGCCGTCCAACAGCTCGTCGTGTGGGGCGAGCGCGTCGGTTGCGAGGTCGTGCGTGGCAAGGACGGCGCCGACCCGGGCAGCGTGGTTTTCGAAGCCATCAAGAAGGCGCAGGAGACCGGCGCGGCGATCGTGCTCGCCGACACGGCGGGACGCCTGCACACGAAGACCAACCTGATGGCCGAGATGAAGAAGATCGCCAAGACGGCGGAGAAGGCACTCGCCGGCGCGCCGCACGAGATCCTCTTGGTGCTCGACGCGACCAACGGGCAAAATGCACTCGCCCAGGCGCGCGAGTTCAAGGAAGCGTTGCCGATCACGGGCATCGTGCTCACCAAGCTCGACGGGACGGCGAAGGGTGGCGTCGTGCTCGGGATTGCCGACGCCCTCAAGCTGCCCGTTCGCTTCGTCGGACTAGGCGAGCGCGCCGACGACCTGCGCGAATTCGTCCCCGACGCGTTCATCGAGGCACTCCTCGGCCGGGAGGCCGAGGAAGGATCGAGCGCCGCAGAGTGACGTTGAGAGCGAGCCGACGGGGCGCGTGACGCGCACCAATGTCACGCGTTCAGGCGAGAAATTATGCGTCAGAGGAATTTTTTGGTTGTTGATCCAGCGAAATTTTGCGTGATATAGTCCCCGGGCCGTTCTGCGAAGTGATGATTTTTCGAATAGTTTCGGACAGTTGCAGGCGTGACGCGGCGGCTGTGCCAGGGGACAAGCGGTAAGAGGCATCGATGAAGAAATCTCGCGTCGGGCTCCTCGTAGCAGCGGCCCTCTGGCTATTCCCCGCGCACGTATTCGCCGCAGAAGGCGACGCCGCCGCTGCGGGTGACGAAGCGACCGACGCCGCCGCTGCTCCGGAGGGCGAAGGCGGCGATGCTGCTGGGACCGAAGAAACCGGTGCAGAAGGCGACGCTGCGGCTGGCGGCGAGGCAGAAGGCGAAGGCCTCGCGGACATCTGCAAGATCGATCCCGCGGCTTGTCCGAACCTCGACATGGACAAGGAAGCGGCGCGTCAATTCAAGGAGCCGCTCTACGCCGTGCAGCAGGTGTACGCGCTTCGCGTCCGGCGTTTCGAGATCAACCCCTACTGGGGCATCACGCTGAACGACCAGTTCGTGAGCCACCCGGGCCCCGGCGTCGCCCTCAACTACTACATCACGAACGTCCTCCTCGTCGGCATCAACGGCAACTACTATCAGCCGTTCAACGGCGACAGCGCCTTCAACGCACAGGTGCGGCGCGCCGCGCGCGTCGCGGTGCCGCTGAACGAGTATCAGTGGGGCGCTGCCGTCAATCTGGGCTACGTGCCGGCGTACGGGAAATTCGCCGGTTTTGGCGATTTCATCTTCCACTACGACGCGTACGTCCTCGGCGGAATTGGCGCTCTGTCCACGCGTCCCATCCCCGTCATCGACCCTGACAACCGCACCTTCGATTTCAAGCCCAAGCTCGCGTTCAACGCGGGGCTCGGTCTGCGTGTCTTCGTCAGTCGCTGGTTCGCCGCGGTCTTGGAGCTCCGCGACTACGTCTACCCCGAAAAGCTCGAGAACCTGGCAATCGCCGTGAATCCGACGGACCAGGGCACTTGGTACGGCCAGACCAAGCTCACCAACAACGTCCAGTTCCAGTTGGGCGTCTCGATCTTCATCCCGTTCTCGTTCGACTACCGGCTGCCGAAGTGACGAGCGAAGGGCCAGGCATGACGACCAAGCATCGCAAAATCCTAAAGCGGCTTCTTTCGACGACCCTGCTCGGGTCCGCGCTGCTCGCCTTCGCGCCGTCCGCTCAGGCGCAGGAGATCCTGCTCACCGGTCCGCTCGCGGGCGCCCCCGCAACGCGCAAGCTTCGCCTGCATCGGCAAGGCCGCTTCGAGGTTTCTCCGGCTGTCACGTTCACGCTGCTCGACGAGTACCGGCGCACGATCTTCCTGGGCGCGCGGCTTGCCTACAATTTCACGGACTGGCTCGGCGTGGGCGTCTGGGGCGGCTACGGCGGCCTGCTGCAGCTCAACACCGATCTGACCGATCAAATCCAAGAGCAGAACCACGTCCGCATCGTCCGGGCGACGACGGCCCCGCCCGGCGGGGATCCGCTCGACACCGAGCGCCGCCTCACCGCCGTGAACCTCGGCCCGAACTTCGAGGACCAGCTCGGCGGCGTCGACTGGGTGCTGGCGCCGCAGATCACGGCGACGCCGTTCCGCGGCAAGCTCGCGCTCTTCCAGAGCATCTACATGGACACGGACCTGTACGTCTTCGGCGGCCCCGCGATCATCGGCATCACCGAGCGTGCGGACTGCACGGACTGCGTGTCCAACAACGTCGCGGCTTTCCCGATGGCCTCGCGCATCGCCATCGCGCCGACGTTCGGAGCCGGCCTCAATTTTTACATCAACGAGTGGAGCGCGATCGGCTGGGAGTATCGGCTCATGCCCTTCTCGTGGAACCGCGGCGGCTTCGACACCGCGGGCGGCGGCAAGGACGAGGCGTTCCCGGACAACAAGATCACGAGCGCGGACCGCACCTTCGACTTCAAGCAGCTGATGACGGTCAGCTTCGTCGTCAACCTGCCGACGAAGGTCCGTATCAGCGAGTAACGTCGGGCGCCGCAGAGGCTGCGGTCGCGTCCCGTCGCGTTGCCCCCACCTGCTCTTGGGGGGGCGCGGCGTCCCTCTCAGCGGGTCCGCTCGACCTTGCCGCCCTTGAGCGCGTAGCCCGGGGGCAGACCAGCCGTGCACGCCGCCCCGAGCTCCGCCGGGATCTCGAAGCCGCGATCGGCAAGGCCCTGAGCGATGCGGTTTTTGACGCGCAACGATTCTTCGGCCGCGAGCGCGGCGACGAGAGCCGGCACGCTCTTCATGTCGTTGACGGCGAAGACCGTATTGGCGGCCGTGAACCGAACGGTCTCGCCGGCGTCCTCGAGGAACGGCTCGGCGGCGACGCGCACGTCTTCCGACGGAAGACGCTCGAGCTCCTGCAGGAGCTGTACCTTGGGCTCGACGTTGCGGGTGTACTCGGTGTCGAACTTATCGAGGATCGACAGCAGCTCTTCGGTGAGGCGCTCCGGGGGCACGATCGCCGCGAGGACCTTGAGCGGCCAGGTGAGACTTTCTGCCCTCTTGCAGTAGCGCCTGAGGGGCTCGAGCGCGTCGTCTCCCGCGGCGACCAGGCCACGCAGGCAGGACTCCTTCTCTTCCTGATCGGTGATGGAAGGATCGAGCGTCCAGTCGAAGCGCTTGAGCAAGGCGGCCGAGGCGGCCTCGTCGGCCATCTTCGAGAGCTGCTCGATCGCCTCCTGACGATCGTAGTTCTGCGAAAGCTTGTTGGCGACCATGCGCTCGAGGCGCGCCACGTCCTTGGCGCCCTTGGCGGCGTCGTCCCTACCCTTGCCCAGGAAGTCGAAGAGGCCCATGGAGAATGCGAACGTCTACTACGTCCGGGCGCCTTGGACGAGCGCCAGGTGACCGGTACCGCCGGCGCCAAACTCCCCAGTCCCGGCGCCGGGGCCCAGGAGCGTCAGGAGTCCTGAAAATCCTTGGCGCTCGGGGCCTTCGAGGGGCGCCCCTGGTCGTCGGTCGTGTCCTCGGGGACGCCGGTCATCGCGTTCAGCAGCGAGTTGATGCGAAACACCAGGCCCCCGAGCTCGTCGTGCTCGATCTGAAACCTCAGATCCGAGTTGCCGTTGATGATGGCTAGCAGGCCGTCCTCGAGCTCCGAAACGGGTTGCGAGATGTAGTTTCCGAGCATCACGCCCGCGAAGCCGACCATGAGCAACGAGAGCCCGCCCACGGCAAGGATCGGCCAGAGCAAGCCCACCAGGCTGTCGACTCGCGAGGCCGACACCGAGGCGATCAGCACGCTGTCGGTGGGACCGTAGCCTTCGACGGGCATGGCGCCGATGAAATGGCCTTCGATGACGCCCTCGGCGATGGCCACGCCCTTCGAAGCCACGGCGGCCTTCGCCGCGGCGGCCACGGGGGCGGACGTGGCGGCCGAGTCGGAAGCGGCCCCGGCCGCGCCGCTGTCGGCGACGAGCTCGAGGCCCTTGTCGGTCGCGCGGGCGAAGGCGAGCGCACTCCCGCTCGTGAGCTCGCTCGTGCGGCCAAGACGTTCGTCGTTGAGCGGCGTGCCCACGACGACGGCACCGACGACGGCGTCTGCGTCACCGCGGACGATGGCGTAGCTCACCAGCAACTGTTCCTGCCGCTGGCGGTTGATCCAGACGGCGCTGCCGGGACGCCCGCTGCGTAGCGCTTCGCCGAGCGCCGGGTACGCGGCCGACAGCTTCTCGCCACGCATGAGGTTCGAGCCGTCACGGCTGACGACCACCCCGTCGGCATCGACGAGGGCAACGAGCGAGGGAGTCATGCGGTTGAACTGGTCGTCGCCGCTGGCCGCGTCTCGCAAGCGATTCGCTTCGTTCAGGGCCGTCTGCTGCCGCGACTCGGGCGTGGCCATCGTGAAAGCCCCCCGCACCGCGTCGGCCGCGACGTTCTTTTCGAGCCAGCGTTCCATCCGCAGAGCGTCGAGCGCCAGTTGCGACGCGGCGGCCCTCAGGGAGCGTTCGACCTCGCCCTTGCGCTCGGACGGGTCCGACACCACGCCCTTGAGCGAGGTCATGAGGAGCACGAACGTGAGGATCGTCGCGACGATGACGATGCCCGCGTTGACGACGATGATCTTGAAGCGCATGCGGTACCCCTTGCGATGGCGCCGGACTCGGTCGAGATCGCTCGGCCGACGCGGCCTTGGAGACTATCACCCCCGTCCCCGGAATCTCCAGCGCCCCCGATCCCTCCCTGCACCGCGCTTTTGGCTATACTGCGCGTCCACGGGCCATGCCGCCGCGCCTCGCCGTCGTCGATGATCCGAGCTTCGATGAGCATCGGGCGCCGCCCGCTAGGGAGCACCCGGAGCGGCCGGAGCGCCTGACCGCCGCGCGGCGCGCCGTAGCAGCGGTCGCACCCGCGCATTTTGGGGTGGTTGTGCGTGAAGCGACGGATGACGAGCTCTCACGGGTACACACCGCGAGCTACGTCGACGCGCTTGGCCGCACGGCCGGCCGCTGGGAACAATGGGATGAAGACACCTACGCCGCCCCACAGTCGGTGCGCGCCGCTCGGCGCGCGGCAGGCGGCGCCATCGAGCTCGTCGATGCCGTGCTCGACGGCGAGGCGCGCCGCGGCGTCGCGCTGCTTCGCCCACCCGGCCATCACGCGCGACCGAACGGCGCCATGGGCTTTTGTCTGCTGAACAACGTCGCCGTCGCGGCCGCCCACGCCCGGGCTCGCGGCCTCGAGCGCGTGTTGATCGTCGACTTCGACGTGCACCACGGCAACGGCACGCAGGAAATCTTCTACGACGATCCTTCGGTGCTCTTCCTGTCACTCCACCAAGCACCGTTCTACCCGGGTACGGGCAGCGCGACGGAGCTCGGGGCGAATGACGGACGTGGCCGCACACTCAACGTGCCTCTCTCGCACGGCGCCGGCAACGGCGTCTACGCGGCCGCGTTCACGCGCCTCGTGTCCCCGGTGGCGACGGAGTTTGCGCCCGAGCTCGTGCTCGTGAGCGCGGGTTTCGACGCCCATGCGCGCGATCCTCTCGGCGGCATGGCCGTCACCGAAGCGGGATACCGCTTCATGGTCGGCGAGCTCGTGCGCGCGTTGCCCCACGCTCCCATCGCGCTCGTGCTCGAAGGCGGCTACGACCTCGCCGCACTCGAGGCGTCGCTCGGCGCCAGCCTGGGCGCCCTGCTCGGCGAGCCGTCCGAGGCGGCGCTCGGCTTCGACGCGCCGAGCCCGACTCACGAGGCCGAGCTCGAGCGGGCGGCCCTCGCCGCAAGCAGCTTTTGGCGGCTTTCCTGAGGTCCGGTGCCGGCGGCGCACGGGTTGGCCAGGTTGCAGAGCCGAGCGCTCTCGCGCTAAGACTCGGGCCCCAAGGGCCGGTGCGCCCCGCAAACTGGAAGATCGATTCGTCTGGCCCCGGTGCCGGACACGCACGACGGACTGGAACTAGCGTAACGAGAAAGATATGGCGCACCCGGATTTCGACCCCGAGCGGGCCGAGCTCCGAGCCGCGGTGGGTGTAGCTCAGCGGTAGAGCACTGGACTGTGGCTCCAGTGGTCGCGGGTTCGAACCCCGTCATCCACCCCACAAAGCAAGTGATGAGTTCCTGTTGGGCTAGTCCGGCGATCAGGCGTGAGCTAGCATTGAGGCATCCTTCCGCTATCTGGAGACCCCGCATGATCGTTCGACGCTCCACGCTGGTTTTTGCCGCACCCGTCGCGACCCTGCTCGGCTGCAGCGACCCGCCGCCCGCGCCCGCACGCCTTGGCGCCGAGATCACGCTAAGCCCGCCGAGCGCCGCGAATATCACCACGCACACCAACTGCACGGTCGGCACGACCAGCATCTACACCTTCTTTCTCGGCAGGGTGACTCCGGCAGCCAACACGCAGGACCGCGTGAGAAACGGCACCGTCGAGGACGGGAAGGGATTGGCGGTGAGCTGCACGGTCAAGTCAGTCGGCGGCGGAGCCTTTTCCATCGCGGCGGACGGCAGCGGCACGGATGCAAACTCACGCCATCAATCGGTTGGCATGACGCTCAACGGCTCCGTCACCAGGGACGGACCCGTGGCAGCCAATATCGGCACACTGAGCTTCTACTCTCCGGACACGGGCCGCCTGCGAACGCTGTCGGGGGATTTCCCCGGCTGCACCATCGGACCGGTGTACGTCGTGGACAAGGGCAAGATGCTCGCCGACTTCAACTGCCCCCTCATCGGCGACCCTCAGTCGTCGAACGTGGGCTGCCAGGCGATCGGCACGATAGGCGTCGAATACTGTAAGACGGGCGAGGAAGAGGACTGAGCCTAAGTCGCGGCCGCCCCGGCGCGCCGCGCTTCGATCAGTCGGCCTTCGTTTCCGTCGGCGGCACCACTGCGGCCGCGGGCGGCGTGTCGGCCTGGCCGTCCGGCGTCGAGTCTTGCTCCCGGTGACGGATCGTCACCGGCGTCGGCAGTGTGTCCGAAAGGCTGATCTCGCCTTCGACGGACGCGTCGATGCGCACGATGAGCGCCGTGATGTTGTCCTCGCCGCCGTGCTCGTTGGCGAGCGCGACGAGCTTGCGGCACGCCGCTTCCGTATCGCCGGAATTCAGCACGGTTTCGAGGATTTCGTGGTCCTCGACCATGCCGCTCAGGCCATCCGAGCAAAGGACGTAGATGTCGCCGACCTCGGTTTCGTCGCTCTGGATGTCGACGGCCACCTGGTCCTGCATGCCGAGCGCCCGCGTGATGACGTTCTTCGGCAGCTCGCTCTTTTGCTCCTCCGTGAGCTCGGGCATGGCGAGCAGGTAGTCGTTCACCAGCGAGTGGTCGCGGGTCATCTGCTGGATCTTCTGGCGACGCACCCGATAGGCGCGGCTGTCGCCGACGTGCCCGATGAACATGCGGTTCTTCTGCGCGCTGAAGAGCGCGCCGACGATCGTGGTGCCCATGCCCTGGCACTCGCGCGACCGGGTGCTTCGCTCGATGATCTGCCGGTTCGCCAGCCGAATGCCCGACAACAGCCGGTTCTCTTCCTCGGAGAGGCGCGGATCGATCTGGAACGGCCAGTTGAAGTCCTTGGCGATCGACGCGCGGAAGAAGTCGACGATCGATTCCGTCGCAAGACGGCTCGCAACATCGCCCGCGCGGTGCCCACCCATGCCGTCGGCCACGATGAAGAGCGTCTGCTCCTTGAGGATCGCGAAGCTGTCCTCGTTGTGGTCGCGCTGCAGCCCCACGTCGCTGATGCCAGCAGCTATCGCGCGCATTCCTTCAATCCGGGCAAAGGGAAACGAGCCCTTCCGTCGGCCAAGCTCGCCAACTTCTCACGATTTCACGAGGGCTTTCCCCTGTCAAGCCGTCAGGCCGAAAGGGCTGCGGGCCTACCCGCACGCGGCACGCGCCAAGGCCACGCGAGCGCCACCCTCGCCTCGAGCGTCCCAGCCGCCGGCACATCAGATCGCGAGGATCTCCTTTTCCTTCTGCTGCACAATTTGATCGACCGCCGTGCCCGACTCGGAAACGAGCTCTTCCGCCTTCTTCTTCGCCCGCTCGACCTCGTCCTTGCCGGCCCCGCCGTCCTTCTCGAGCTCCGAAAGCATGTCCAGCGCCTCGTGGCGCACTTTGCGAATGGCGACCTTGCACTCCTCGCCGTTCTTCTTGGCGACCTTGACGAGATCCTTGCGGCGCTCCTCGCTGAGCGCGGGGATCGGGATGCGAATCAGCTCGGCGTCGACCTGCGGATTCAGACCGAGGTCGCTTTCGCGGATGGCTTTCTCGACGGCCTGGACCTGCGACTTGTCCCAGGGCTTGACCGTGAGCATGCGCGGCTCGGGAACGTTGACGGTCGCCAGCTGTGCGATGGGCGACTTCTGCCCGTAGTAATCGACGCGAATCGTGTCGAGCATGCCGGGGTGAGCGCGCCCGGTGCGCAGCTTCCCGAGGTCGCGCCTGAGCGCGTCCTTCGCCTTCTCGATGCCTTGCTTCAGCTCCTCTAAAACTTCGTCGATCATCGCCTCGCCTCCCCTATATCACAGCAACGCACGCCGGGGGCCAGGGGGACCGCACGCGCCCTCACTGCCTTTTTCGACGCACCGGCTTTCCGCTCGGCACCTCACGAGCTTTGACGGACGCGCTCGGACCGGCGTCGGGCTGCGTCGACCAGAAGGCCTTTTCGGCCTCCTTGAGGCGTCGCTCGTTCTCGGCCTCGATCACCGCGCTCGCCCGGTCGGCTGCTGCGCGCGCCGCCTCGTCGGCGGCCCGGGTCCGGGTGAGCACGTAGTAGCCGAGGGCGCCGATCGTCAGCGCCACGCCCGCGAGAACGCCACCGAGCACGAGGCCCCGGCTCGACGGGCGGGGCTCCTCGAGGTCGACTATCGAGTTTGCCAGCGGGCGGATCTCGTACGCCACCTGCTCGCGTTGAGCGCGAGACCACTCTTCGAGGCGCCTGAGCGCGTCTGCCATTTCACCGACGCGCCGAAAACGCTGCCCGAGGTCCCGTGCGCAAGCCAGAGCGAACCAGTCGTCGAATGCGCGGGGAAGATTGGGAGCCAGCCGGCTCGGTACCGGCATGGGGGCGGCGCACACCTTGAGCACGACGTCACCAATGGCCTCGCCCGGAAAGGGAACCCGCCCGCAGGCAGCCGCGAAGGCGCAGGCCCCGAGCGACCAGATGTCGGAGGCCGGGCTCACGGGAGCGGAAGCGGTGAGCGCTTCCGGGCTCATGAACAGCGGCGTTCCGAGAACCATGCCCGTTTTCGTCGTGCCGACGCCACCGACGTTCTCGTCGTGGACGACCTTGGCAATCCCGAAATCCAGCACCTTGACGACCCAGCCGAACTTCGTCCCCTCGCGGTCCGTCGCGAGGAAGATGTTGTCGGGCTTGAGATCACGATGGACGATGCCGGCCTCGTGCGCCTGCTCGAGCGCTCGCGCCACCTGGACGACGATCTGCACGACCTCGGGGAACGGCAAGGGACCGCGCCGCCGCATGGCCTGGTCGAGCGACTCGCCCTCGAGGTACTCCATCACGAGGTACGGCTGGCCGGTCTCGGTGATGCCGTGGTCGATGACGGAAACGGCATGCCGACTCTTGATGTGCGCCGCGGCCCGGGCCTCCGTGTCGAAGCGGCGCAGCACCTCGTCGCTCTGGGCGAGCTGGGGGTGGATGAACTTGATGGCGACGTCGTGCCCCAGCGTCAGGTGGCGCGCTTGGTACACCGATCCCATGCCGCCCGATCCGAGGAGCGGCCCCACGCGGTAGCGCCCAACGATAACGCTGCCCTCGAGGCTGCCTGGGGACATACTGAGCAAATGGGCGTCGCCGAGTGAAGCGCTCGCTCGCCGGCCCGGGGGGAAGGATACTAGCTTGGCCGAGGCCAGCGCCACCCGAGAGCCTACCGACCCAGCCCCCCGAGATGCACTTTTCCGTCGTCACCTGGAACATTCACAAGGGCATTGGCGGCGTAGACCGGCGCTATCGCATCGACCGCATCGTGACGGCGCTCGCGGCCATGGAGGCCGACGTGGCCCTGCTGCAGGAGGTGTCGGACGGCCTCCCACGGTCGAGCTTCCACGACCAGTCCGAGGTCATCGCCGAGGCCCTGGGCATGCGTCACCTGGCGTTCGCACCGCAGCACCGCTTCAGCATCGGCGGTTACGGCAACGCCATCCTCAGCCGCTTCCCGCTCAGCGACATCCAGCACCTCGACCTCACGATTGGACGCCGCAAGCGACGTGGGGTGGTGAGCGCGCACTTTCGCGTCAAGGTCGGCGAGCACACGCGGACCGTGGCGGCCTTCAACCTCCACCTCGGGCTCGCGGGCTCCGAGCGCGGACAGCAGCTCGAGCGATTCCTTGCGTCGGAGCTCGTGTCGCGCCTGCACCACACGACGCCCGCCATCGTGGCAGGGGACCTCAACGACCTCTGGGGCTCGCTCGGTCCGCGCTTTCTGATACCGGCGGGTTTCGCCCGCGTCGGGCAGCTGCTGAGCACGTTTCCGGCGGCGTTGCCGGTGCGTCCGCTCGACGGCATCTTCGTGCGCGGGCGTGTCAAGAGCGCCAGCTGCGAGCGGCCCTACGATGCGATCACGCGCATGGCCTCGGACCACCTGCCCCTCGTTGCGCGACTCGAGCTGCTCGCCTCCGAGTGACGCTTGACGCCCGGCGGTGGTGGAGCCGAAAGTCGCTCACGAGCGACGCACCCCGCGTCGAAAAGCGCCCGATGACCACTCCCCCGCTCACCACCACCGATTCCTGGCGTGCCCTTTCAGGTCACGCCGACCGCTTGCGCGCCGTGTCGCTGCGCGAGCTGTTTGCCCGTGACCCCGGCCGTGCGGAACGCTGCTCGGCCGAGGGCGCCGGCATCTACCTCGACTACTCCAAGCACCGCATCGACGAGCAGGCGTTCGAGGCGCTCCTCGCGCTCGCGGCCGAGCGCGGCGTGCGTGAACGCGCCGCGCGGATGTTCGCCGGGGACCGCATCAATACGACGGAGAACCGTGCCGTGCTGCACACGACACTGCGCGCCCCGCGCGGCGCCGTCGTGCGCGTGGACGGCGAGAACGTCGTCCCCGAGGTGCACGCCGTGCTCGACCGGATGGCCGCGTTCTGCGATCGCGTTCGGAGCGGCGCCTGGACGGGCTTCACGGGCAAGCGCATTCGGCGCATCGTGAACATCGGCATCGGCGGCTCCGACCTCGGCCCGGCCATGGCCTACCAGGCGCTCCGCGCGTACAGCGACCGCGACCTCGAGCTTTCCTTCGTCTCGAACGTCAACGCAACCGACTTCGCAGAAGCGGTGCGCGACGCGGACGCCGCCGAGACGCTGTTCGTCGTGTGCTCGAAGACGTTCACGACGCTCGAGACGCTCGAGAACGCCAAGAGCGCCCGCGACTTCTGCCTGGCAGCGCTCCGCGACGAACGCGCCATTGCGCGGCATTTCGTGGCCGTTTCCACCAACGCCGTGGAAGTGGCCAAGTTCGGCATCGACACCGCGAACATGTTCGGTTTCTGGGACTGGGTCGGGGGCCGCTACTCCGTCGACTCGGCCATCGGGCTCTCGCTCATGCTGGCAATCGGGCCGGACCACTTCCGCGATTTCTTGGCGGGCTTTCGCAGCATGGACGAGCATTTTCTGAATGCACCGCCCGCTTTGAACCTCCCCCTCGTGATGGCCGTGCTCGGCATCTGGAACCAGAGCTTCTTCGGCGCCGAGACGCACGCCGTGCTGCCGTACGACCAGTACCTTTCGCGCTTTGCCGCGTACCTGCAGCAGCTCGACATGGAGAGCAATGGCAAGCGTGTCGATCTCGAGGGGCGCCCGGTGGACTACCAGACGGGACCCGTGATCTGGGGCGAGCCGGGCACCAACGGCCAGCACGCCTTTTACCAGCTCATCCACCAGGGCAAAAAGCTCATCCCCTGCGACTTCATCGGTTTCGTTCACAGCCTGAACCCGGTCCGCAATCATCACGATCTCCTGATGGCAAACCTCTTCGCTCAGTCCGAAGCGCTCGCCTTCGGCAAGACCGCCGAGGAGGTCGCGAAGGGCGGCGAACGGGCCGAGCTCGTGCCACACCGCACCTTCCCGGGTGATCGGCCGTCGAACACGCTCTTGCTCGAGCGGCTGACACCGGCCGCGCTCGGCGCGCTCATTGCGCTCTACGAGCACAAGGTGTTCGTGCAGGGTACGATCTGGAACATCAACTCGTTCGATCAGTGGGGCGTCGAGCTCGGCAAGGTTCTCGCCAAGCGCATCGCCACAGAGATCGCGAGCGAGAGCGCCCCCGCGCTCGGCCACGACACCTCCACCAACCGGCTGCTTTCGCGGTACCGCTCGGGCCGAGGTCGCGCGACCTAGTGGGGCGGCCGCTGAACTTTTTGCCGGCTCGCCGGCGCTCGATTAGCTCTGCGCCGCTGCGCTGACGACCCGGGAGAGCTCCTCGGCGAGCGCCGCACCCTCGGCGGCGTCGAGCCGCTGCGCCGGCCAGCCGACACCGAGCCCCTCCTCGTCGTTCGGCTTCGGGATGACGTGGAAGTGCACGTGAAACACGGCCTGGTGGGCGGGGGCGCCGTTGTTTTGCAGCACGTTGTAGTCCTTGATGCCGGTCACGCGCCGAAGCGCCCTGCAAAGCCGCGGCAGCACGCGGCCGATGGCCGCCGCCGACTCGTCCGAGAGCTCGTCGAGGGTCGGCGCCGGCTCCTTGGGGATCACCAGGAGATGGCCCCGGGAAAGCGGCGACACGTCGAGGAAGGCGAGCACGTGTTCGTCTTCGAAGACGCGGTGACAAGGGATCTCGCCTCGTAGGATTCTCGAAAACACCGTTTCGGCCATGGGCCATGGGTTTACCAGAGCCGCGGCGCGTGCCAAGACTGAAGCCGTGCTCCTCGCATCGAGCTTGCTCGGCAACTCCCAGCGCCTCGACGGCGGGGCCATGTTCGGCAACGCGCCACGCGCCATGTGGAGCCGCTGGCTGCCACCGGACGAGCTCGGCCGCATTGCGCTTGCCTGCCGCGCCCTGCTCGTGGAGGAGCCGGGCTGCCGGACACTGTTCGAGACGGGCATCGGCTGTTTCTTCGAGCCCGAGCTAAGGGAGCGCTACGGCGTGGTCGAAAAGGACCACGTCCTCTTGCGGTCGCTCGACGCTCTCGGGCTCGGCGACGGCGATATCGATCGGGTGGTGCTTTCTCACCTGCATTTCGACCACGCGGGGGGGCTGCTCGCTCCGTACAGCGCGGCGCGGCCCGCGGAGCTCTTGTTCCCGCGCGCCGAGCTGGTCGTGGGGCGCGAGGCGCTCGAACGTGCCGAGCACCCTCACCTGCGAGACCGTGCAAGCTACATCGCCGAGCTGCCGGCTCTGTTGCGGGCGAGTGGGCGCCTGCGCGTGCTCGCGGGGGCTGATGAGGCGCGCGCCGTGCTCGGCGAGCGCTTCTCGCTGGTCGAGAGCCATGGTCACACGCCCGGCATGCTGCACGGCGTGGTGGAAGGCGCGACGGCGCGCCTCTTGTTCTGCGCTGACCTCGTGCCCGGAACCGCGTGGGTGCACCTGCCGATCACGATGGGCTACGACCGCTTTGCCGAGAAGCTCGTCGACGAAAAGAAGGTGCTCATGAAAGACGCCGTGGAGCGCGGTACTCTGCTCGTTTACACCCACGATCCCGACGTGGCGGCCTCCGGCGTCGAGCAGGACGAAAAAGGCCGCTACCGGCCGCGGGCGCCGCGCCCGGATTTCATGCGCTGGGACCTCGACGCTGCGGCGTAGCGCCGTCAGCCCGCGGCGAGCGACGCCGCGACGATAGCCTGGGCCTCCTCGATGACGGCATCGAGATGCTCAGGACTCTTGAAGCTCTCCGCGTACACCTTGTAGATGCTCTCGGTGCCGCTCGGCCGCGCGGCGAACCACGCGTGCTCGGTGCGCACGACGAGCCCGCCGATGGCGGCGCCGTTGCCGGGGGCCTTCGTGAGCCGTTCGCGGATCGGGTCGCCGGCGAGCGTCGTGGCACTGACGGCCTCGGGCGAAAGGCGTGCAAGCGCCGCCTTCTCGGCTGGCGTCGCGGGGGCGTCGATGCGGCGCCCGTGCGGCGTTCCGTGCCGCTCACAGAGGCCCTGGTAGTAGCGGCCCGGATCCATGCCGCTTTTCGCGGTGATCTCCGCCGCCAGCAGGCCGAGCAGGATGCCGTCCTTGTCCGTGGTCCAGGGGCTCCCGTCGAAGCACAGAAAGCTCGCGCCCGCGCTTTCCTCGCCGCCGAAGCCGAGCGCCCCGCTCGCGAGCCCCGGCGCCAGGAACTTGAAGCCGACCGGCACCTCCACGAGGGTCTTGCCGAGGTCGCGCGCCACCCGATCGATGAGCGCGCTCGACACGACGGTCTTGCCGATCCCGGCGGCAGCCGGCCACCGGGTGCGCTGGCGGAACAGGTAGTCGATGGCGACGGCAAGGTACTCGTTCGGGCCCATCACGCCGCGCCCCGGCACGACGATGCCGTGGCGATCGGCGTCGGCATCGTTGCCAAACGCGACCTGGAACCGATCGGAGAGCTTCACGAGGCCAGCCATGGCGTACGGGCTCGAGCAGTCCATGCGGATCTTGCCGTCGTGGTCGCACGTCATGAATGCGAAGCGGGGATCGACGATGGGGTTCGTCACCTCGAGATCGAGTCCGTACGCCTCCGCGATGCGGCCGTAGTAGGCGATGCCCGCGCCCCCGAGCGGGTCCACGCCGATGCGGACGCCCGCGGCCCGCACGGCGTCGAGGTCGAGAATCAACGGCAGCTCCGCCACGTAATCGGCGACGAAATCGACGGAGCGCGTCGTGTCGGCGCGGACGGCGCGCTCCCACGGCACCCGACGAATGCCGTTGCCGGCAGCCGCGAGCAGCTCGTTGGCGCGCGTTTCGATGGCCCGCGTCGTTGCCGAGTCGGCCGGTCCGCCCTCGGGCGGGTTGTACTTGAAGCCGCCGTCGGCAGGGGGATTGTGTGACGGCGTGACCACGATTCCGTCGGCGAGGCCGGAGGAGCGCCCGCGATTGTAGCGGACGATGGCGCGCGACACCGCGGGAGTCGGCGTGAAGGCGTCTTCGCCGCCCTGGATGCGCACCTCGACGCCGTTCGCCGCCAGTACCTCGAGAGCGCTGCGCTCCGCGGGCGCCGACGCCGCGTGCGTGTCCTTGCCGACGAACAGCGGCCCGGTGAAGCCCTGCTCAGCGCGGTGCTCGCAGACCGCCTGCGTCACAGCGAGGATGTGGGCCTCGTTGAAGCTCTTCGAGAACGGCGAGCCGCGATGGCCGCTCGTGCCGAACGCCACGCGCTCCGCGGCGTGCTCCGCGCTCGGAACGAGCTCGTAGTACGCGCGCACGAGAGCGTCGGGATCGATCAGGATCTCGGGCGGGGCAGGTTTGCCGGCGAGGGGATGCACCATGGGGCGTGCCGCGTGACCGGCACGCCCCACAGCCTATCGCAAGCGCCAGGTTTCGGCGCGGTTACCCGCCGGTACGGATCGGGATCTGCCGAGGCCGGAGCGCTTGCGCCTTGGGCAGGTGCACGCTCAGAACCCCGTTCTTCAGCTCTGCCGTCACCTCACTGGCGGAGATGCGCTCGTCGATGGTGAAGGCCCTGAAGTACCCGGGGCCTCCCTTGGGGTCGGCGGGCACCTCCAGCCTGAGCTCGGGCGGCTCGATGGCGAGCTTGAGACGCTCGCTCGTGACGCCCGGTAGGTCGGCGACGAGCACGAGCTCCTTGTCGTTCTCGTGGATGTCGACGGCGGGCGTCCGCACGTCGGCGCCGCGAGTCTTCTCGAGCTCGCTACGGGCTTTTCTTTCTTGGGTCTGGTTCATGGCGCTTCTCCTTCAGCTCGCCTTGACGGTGATCTGCTTCGGCTTGGCCTCGGCCGCCTTGGGCAGGGTCACGGTGAGCACGCCGTTCTCGAGCGACGCAGCGACGCGCTCCGGATCGATCTTGGTGCCGAGATTGAACGTGCGGGCGAAGCGGAAACCGCGCCGCTCACCGCGATGCGTGGCGTAGCCCTCGGGCGCCTCGACCTTGCGCTCACCGCGCAGGCTGAAGCTCGTGGCCGTCGCCGTGAGCTCGATGTCC
This sequence comes from uncultured delta proteobacterium, assembly GCA_963841435.1. Classification (GTDB taxonomy): domain Bacteria; phylum Myxococcota_A; class Polyangia; order Polyangiales; family Polyangiaceae; genus PMG-095. Next base: position 905,234 of record CAWJCS010000006.1, on the reverse strand, counting down.
TTGTCGGTGAGGCCGGGGACCTCGGCCCGAACGAACAGAGCCTCGCCGCGGTCCTCGGCCGAGATCTTCGGCCAGCCCTCGGGCTCGGCGGGCGCGCCACGTTCGAAATCGAACAGCAAGCGATCCATCTCGCGCCTCAGGTCGTCCAAGGGGAACCCTCGGGCCAGGCCAAACCTCGAAAAACCATCCATATCTCCGAATCGAACCAACATTTCCGTATCCTCCTTGCCGGGACAAAGCCTCGCCCGTGCGGGCGTGCGAGCGCACGCTGCACCCGCCAGCCTCGACCGCCGCCGAACGGTGCCGACTCGCCCGATAGGCACTCGAGCAGAGACCGTTACCGCCCGCGCCGTCGCCCGGACCCTGGCAAACTAGGCACGCGACGAAGGTCGCGCAAGGGGGGGGACCGCGGGATCGCGCCGCCCAGAGAGGAGCCGCCGAAGCCGGGATTTCGCGGCGTCACCGAGCACGTAAAACGCCGGCACGACGAGCAGGCTCAGCGTCGTGGACAGGATGAGGCCGCCGATCACGGCCGTGGCCATGGGAACGCGCGTCTCGGACCCCTCGCCGAGACCGAGCGCCGCCGGGACAGCCGCCATCAGCGTGGCCATCGACGTCATCACGATGGGGCGGAGCCTCACGGGCCCCGCCGCGAGCATGGCGGCTCGCGCGTCGAGACCCTCCTCGCGCTTTCGATTCGCGTAATCGACGAGGATGATGGAGTTCTTCTTGGCGATCCCCATCAGCAACAGGACGCCGATCATGCTGAAGATATTGAGCGACTGCCCGCCCGCCCAAAGCCCAAACGCCGCTCCCGCGATCGAGAGCGGCAAGATGGTGAGCACCGTCAGGGGATGCAAAAGCGAGTTGAACTGCGCCGCCAGCACCATGTAGGCGACGATGATGCCGAGCACGAGCGCGAACAGCAGGCTCTGCATCGATTCGCGAAAAGCGACGCTCGAGCCACCGAGCACCAACCGCGTGCCGTTCGGCATGTGCTGACCGATTGCCTCCGCCACCGCGAGCGCCTTGTCCTGGGAGCTGCCTGGAGCGATGTTACCGAAGATGCCGATCGCGCGCTCGCGATCGAGACGGGTGATCGACTGGGGCGCAGGACGTTCCTCCTGGCGGATCAGCATCGAGAGGGGCACGAGATCGCCCGTCGCGGTGCGAAGCTTCAGGTGGCCGAGGCTCTCGGGGCGCGCGCGCTGATCGGCGAGCAGCCGGACGCGCACGTCGATGCGGCGCCCCCCGCTGTTGAACTTGCCCGCGCGCACGCCCCCCACGAGCACGTTCACGGCCTGCGCCACGTCGTCGACGGCGAGCCCGAGGTCCGCGATGCGGGCGCGGTCGGGTTCGACGCGCAGCTCGGGCATGCCGAGCTGGTAGTCCGTGTCGACGTCGACGACGGTGCCGGAGTCGCCGATCTCGCGACGGGCAACGTCAGCGGCGTCAACGAGTCGCCCCCAATCGCTACCTCGCACGGAGAACTCGACGGGGAAGCCGCGCTTCGCGCTGAAGCCCTGCTGCGAAAGGTCCATCACGACGGCGCGGATACCGGGAATCGAGTTGAGCTCGCGGCGCAACACGCCCATGAACTCGGTCTGGCTCAGCTTGCGCTCGCGCCGATCGACGAGTGTCATGAAGACGATGCCGTTGTTCACGCCGGCTCCGCCGAAGCCGCCCGTGACCGCGAAGAAGCGTTTCACCTCGGAGTGGGACGCAACGTCACGCTCCACCTCGTGCATGAGGCCGTCCATCTCGTCGATGCTCGCGCCGACGGCCGTCTGCAGGCGAACCATGAGGCGGCTCTGGTCCTGCGAGGGCACGAACTCGCTCGGTAGCGCGCGGAAGACCTGGATCGCTCCCGCGAGCACACCGAGCGCGACGAGCAGCACGACCGCGGGGCGGCGCAAACCGAAGCGCAGGGCCCGCGCGTAGCCGCGCCTCAGACCGTCGAAGCCGGCGTCGACGAAGCGCCCGACGCGCGAGCGCTGGGTCTCGCCCCTGCCCGCCAAGAACTGCGCACAACGTGCCGGCGCGAGCGTGATGGCCTCCACGTACGAGAAGGCGACGGCGAGCGAGAGCGTCACGCCGAACTGAAAGAAGAATTTGCCGATGATGCCCTGCATGAACACCACGGGCGAAAAGATGGCGATGATCGCCACCGTCGCGGCGAGCGCCGCGAAGCGGATCTCGTGCGTCCCTTCGATGGCGGCCTCCACGGCACCCTTACCCTCGTCGTGATGACGGAAGATGTTCTCCATCACCATGATGGCGTCGTCGACGACGATGCCGACGGCGAGCGCCATCGCGAGCAGGCTGAACGTGTTCAGCGTGAAGCCCAGGAAGTAGATCACCGCGAGGGTCCCGAAAAGGCTCATCGGGATGGCGAGCACGACGTTGAGCGTGCTGCTGAACGAGCCCAAGAACATCCAGCACACGAGCGCCGTCAAGATGACGGCGAGGCCGAGCTCGTGCTCGATGTCGGCGACGGAGCTTTCGACGAAGCCGGACGAATCGAAGTTCACGTCCGCGCGCATGCCGTCCGGCAGATCCTTCTTGATTTCACCGAGCTTTTCGCGGACCGCGCGCGCCACGGCCACGGTGTTGGCACCACGCTGCTTCTTGATGCCGAGGCCCTGGGCCGTCTGACCGTTGGCGCGCGCGATGCTCCGGATGTCGGCGAAGCCGTCCTCCACGAGCGCCACGTCCTCGAGGTAGACGGGCGTGCCGCCGGGCTTGCGCACGACGATGCGCCTGAGATCCGCGAGGCTCAGCGCCTCACCGAGCACGCGCACGTCGATCTCGCGCCCCTCGGTCTCGATGCGACCGGCGGGCAGCTCGATGTGCTCGCGGTCGAGGGCGTTCATAACGTCCGGCACGGTCACGCCGCGGGTGTCCATGCGCACCGCGTCGAGCCACACACGGACGTTCCGGTCGATGTGGCCGCCCATCATGATTTCGCCGACGCCCGGCACCGTCTGCAAGCGCTCGCGCACCTGGTAGCGCGCGTAGTCGGTGACGGCCTGGCGCTTGAACGGACCGGACACCGCGATCCACATGATCGGCTGGTCCTCGGGGTTCGTCTTCGAAACGATCGGCGGATCGAGGTCCTTCGGCAGCATGCGCTGCGCCTGGGCGATCTTCGTCTGGACGTCCTGCAGCGCGAGGTCGACGTCGCGCGAGATGTCGAGCTCGACCGTGATCTGCGCGTTGCCCTGCCTGGCGACCGCCGTCAGCGATTTTACGCCTTCGACCTGGGAAAGCGCGTCCTCGAGCACCTCCACGACGTCGTTCTCGATCACCTCGGGCGCCGCGCCCTCGCGCGTCACGTTCACGCTGATCGTCGGGAAGTCGACGTCCGGCATCTGGCTCACGCCGATGCGCTGGGCCGCGACCACGCCGAAAACGATGGTCGCCGCCATGAGCATCCAGGCGAGCACGGGCCGCCGAACGCAAACCTCGGTGATGGTCACGGGGCGCTCCGCGCCGGCACCGCGGAGCCGGACGGCACACCGACCGTCCCCTGCCCTCCCAGGCGAACCTTCGCCCCCTCTTTCAGTGCCTCGCCGCCGCGGATGACGAGTGACTCGCCCGCGGCGAGGCCGCGCGTCACTTCGACGAGGCCGTCGGGGGTCCGGAGGCCGAGCTCGACGATGCGTTCGTGCGCAACGTCGCCATCGACGACGAACGCGATGAAGCCCCGCTCGGTCGGACGAATGGCCGTCTCGGGAATCGCGAGCGCAGCGTCGTTCCGGCCGACACCCACGGCGACCTCCGCGAACGCCCCCGGACGCAGGCCCGGGTCGTCAGCAACCTCCGCCACGACGGCCACCATGCGAGAGCTCTGCTCCGCGGCGCCAGCGATGAAGGTGATGGTCGCGTGGTGGGGCGTGGCACTGCCCGAGACCGTGAAATCGGTCTTCATACCGAGCGCGAGGCGCCCCGCCTCGGGTTCTGTCACCTTGAAGCGCAAGAGCAACGGGTCACGGCGGATCAGCGTCGCGATCACCGTGCCGGGCTGCACGTATTGGCCGGTCTGGACGCTGCGGCTCTGGATCAGCCCGGCGACAGGGGCCTTGAGACGCGCGTCTCGCAGATTGAGCGCCGCAACCCCGAGAGCCGCGCGTGCCTCCGACGCCTGGGCCTCGGCCGTCGCCAGCTTCGTCTGCCAGTTGCTCACGACGGCGCCCGTCGAGACGCCCTCGGACGCTAGCTTCTGCGCCCGCTCGAGCTCGCGTTCCGCCTCGGTGCGGGCCGCCTGCACGCGGGCGAGTGCGCCCTGTGCCGAGGCGACCGCGAGCCGAAACCGCTCGGGCTCGATCTCGACGAGCAACGCGCCCTGCTTGACCTCGTCGCCTTCCTTGAAGTGCAGGGTTTCGGCAACGCCGGCGACGCGCGACGTGACCTGAACGTTCTCGAACGCCTCGACGCCCCCTACCGCCTTGATGCGGTACTCGACGCTCTCCTTTTTCACCGTCCGGACCTCGACGGGGAAGACCACCGCGCCCGCCTTCTTCGCCGGCTGCTGCTCGCGAGTGGCCGAAGCCCGGGAGCAGGCCGCCACGCTAAACACCATCACGAGCAACGCGAGCTTCTCTGCGAGCATCGACTGGGGCCACACCTTGTCACGGATCCTTGAGCCCGGACTTGGTCGCGCAAGCCGAGCTGGCTCGGGGCGGACACGCCGTGCCGCCACCGGGCGATCGGCCGACAAACGATCTTAATATCGGGAATCGTTCATTTTTCAAAGCCTTGCCGGTTGAGGCGCGGGCAATTCGGTGGCATCTTCAGGGGCAACCGATGGCCCACGGTGACGCCGCGAGTGACGACAGCGACGGCACGCAAGCACAAGAGCTCCTGCCGGACGAGGTCGCTACGGCCCCTCACACGACCCAGCGCCGCCCCAAGCAGGTGGACGGCGCTGCCCAGGAGGGGTTCGACGTCCCGCTCGTCATCGAGCCGGCACCCCCTAGCCAGCCAGCGTCCGACCCCTACCTCGGCAAGGTCATCGCCGAGCGTTATCAAGTGGAGCGGCTGCTCGGCGTCGGGTCGATGGGCCTGGTCTACCGCTGCCGCCACACGGTGCTCGGCCGGACGGTTGCTCTGAAGATCATCCGCCAGGACCTCGCGCAGGACGACGAGTCGGTCGGGCGGTTCCTCACCGAGGCGCAGGCCGCGTCCGCCATCGGGAGCAAGCACATCGTCGAGGTGCAGGACTTCGGCAAGCTCCCGGACGGGGCGACGTACATCGTCATGGAGCACCTCGAGGGTCTCACGCTCGGCGAGTCGATGGACCGCCAGGGTGGTCTGCCCATCGACGAAGCGGTCCACGTCAGCATCCAGATCGCCGAGGCGCTCGGGGCCGCCCACGCCGTCGGCGTCGTCCACCGTGACCTCAAGCCCGACAACATTTTCCTCCTCGAGTCGGAGGACGGCTCCTTCGTGAAGATCCTGGATTTCGGCATCGCGAAAGTGATGAGCAGCAGTCAGAAGCTCACGGCGGTCGGCTCCGTGATCGGCACGCCGCACTACATGTCGCCCGAGCAAGCGACCGGCGCGCGTACCGACGCGCGCACCGACGTCTATTCGCTCGGCGTGATGCTCTACGAGATGGCGTGCGGCAAGGTGCCGTTCGACGCCGAAAACCCGCTCGCCGTGATCTCGATGCAAGTGACGGACGATCCGCCGCCGCTCAGAAAGCGCATGCCGAAGGGTCGAGCGCTCCCCCAGGGCTTCGAGTCAGTGGTCAACAAGTGCCTCGCGAAGGATCCCGAAGAGCGCTTCTCGACGATGGACGACGTGCGCGCCGCACTCGAGCGCATTGCAGCGGGCGGCGTCCCACTCGTCGCGCCGCCGGCGTCCGGCACGGACAACGCCACGGAGTCGATGATCGACGAGCTCAAGGGCGACACCGACTTCCGCGAGCTCCGCGCGGGCGACCGACGCCGCCGCTGGGTCATTCGCGGCACGGTCGGGTTCGGCGTCGTCCTCGGGGTCGCTGCCGGCGCTTTCCTGCTGCGTGACCAGCTCCGCTCGCTGCTCCACCCTGAAAAGCCCGAGCCCCGCGCGGAAACGGCAATAGCGCCCGCGCCGCCACCTGCGCCCTCGCCCGCACCGACGGCCACCGCGGAAACGCCGGCCCCGGCGGCCATCGTGAACAAAGTCGCGCTCGTCACGTTCCCGCTCGACGCGCACGTGCTCGAGGGCGACGCCGACCTTGGCATGATGCCGGTCACGGTGGAGGTGCCACCCCACGCTTTCAAGATCGTGAGGATCTCGCGCCCGGGCTACGTCACGCGAACCATCCGCGTTGACGGATCGAAACCTCGCATCGTCGTGGGTCTCGTCTCGGCTGCCAGCGCCAAGAAGCGCGGCCTCTCCCAGGCCGAGGCCGAAGCCGCCGCCGACCGCGCCGCCATGTCCTCCGCCGGCGTGAAGCCCGAAAAGATCGTGCTGGAAGAGGACGCTCCCGCCCCCGAGCCCGTCGAGCAGGCGCCCACCGCCTCGAAGGCCGGAAAGCCCGAGGGCAAGACGACCCTCGCCCCGAACCCCTTCGCGGAGTGACCGAGCGCCCGGGGGCCGGCCTCACCCGACCCCCTCCCAGCTCCACCCCCAAAAGGCCCGGCGCCTTGACACTAAGGGACCCGGGAGGTACACGGTCGGCCGCTCTTTCGCGGGAGTAACTCAGCGGTAGAGTGCCACCTTGCCAAGGTGGACGTTGAGGGTTCGAATCCCTTCTCCCGCTCCGAAAGCCGGCCTCGACGAGGGCCGGCTTTTTTCGTTCCATTACGCGAGCTTGGAACGATCGGGCGACGAGGGCTGGGAGCCTGGCACCTCGTTGACCGTGGGTGCCTCGGACGCACCCTCCCCACTTCCCTCCCCACTCGATGCGGGGAGCTTCTGGGGCGCAGCCTCGAACAGCCGGATGACCCTCGCGAGTCCGTCCGCCTGCTCGGTGCCGCTCACGGTGCTGTAGCGCCGCTGCATCGCCTCCGTCGCATGCCCGCAGATGGAGCGGGCGACGACGTTGGCTACGCGGGCTTCGCGGCAGAGATCCTGAAAGGTCCGCCGCATGGCCCGCGCCGTGATGCGCTTCTTCAAGCCGATGGCCTTCGCCACTTCCGTGAACGGCTTGTCGAGCACCGTCCTCGCCCTGAACCCGCCCGTTTCCGAGGGGAACAAGAGCTCGGACTGCCTCTGCGCTTCCGTCTGGAGCTGCGTCGCCACGTGCCACCTGAGCACGTCGCAAAGCTCCTCCGGCACCGTGATCTCGAGATCCACGCCGGTCTTCGTGCCGACCATCGTCACCTCGCCGAACGTATGCGACCGACGCACCAAGAGGACGCGCTCGTCCCAGAGTACGTCGGGCGTATCGCCCGCACGGCGGAGCGGCCGAAGGCTGGAGGGTCGAAGCCCCGTCACGAAGCCCGTGAACGACATGGCGAAGTGCTGCGGGAAGCGCTCGCGCAGGCACGCGAGAAAATCCCGAAGCTCGGACGCCTTGAGCGAGTTTGGCTGCTCTCGCGTGTACGTCCGGTGCTGCGACGTGTCGAACGGCGGGATGTCCGCCGCGGGGTTGCTCGAAAGCTCGAAGTCGAGCTTGGCGTGGCGAAAGATCACCTTGAGCACGGACAGGTCCGTGTTCGCGGTGCCGGGCGAGTACGTCCCGTCCTTCACCAGCCGAGCCATTTCCGAGCGCCAGCCGAGGATGTCGCGCGGCCGAATGACGTTGAGATACAGGTCGAAAAGGCCGAACCGGCCCAGCCGACGGAGCACCTCGGGCAGTCCGCAAAGCGCCTTGACCTCTGCTGGCTCAAAAGAAGCTGAACCTCACCGCCCCGCCACGTCGAAGCGATCGCAGCTGACGCGCAAGGAGCCGAGCGTTCGCGCGAATGAAGAAACGGGCTTCCGACACCAGCGTGGACCTTGTTGGCTGGACATCGTACACGACCAATCCCGCTACTCGCCGTACGTGACGGTCATCTGCCGCTCGCAAGGCTTCGAGTATTCGCGGTAGGTGATTTGGCGCAAGGCCGCTCTCCTCGCGCGCGATGACCACGAAGCCGGGTGCGTCGACTTGGGAAAGCTGAGCCGCCGCGTCTCGAGCGTGGCGAACGAGACGTGCCGTTTCGTATGCGGCGTCACCTGCGAAGCTCGGGCCGCTGGTCTGCACGCCATGGACGGGCCAGCGCTGAACGTTCAGGCGAGCGTTCGCATTCGAGAGGGTTCCTTCGCACCCGTCGCCCGGTTCAGCGCCCATTGTGGACCCGACCAGTCGGAGTGCCAGAGCAATGATGACGTATCCGACGAGCCTCGCGCCCTCCTCGGGCTCGGCACGTTTTTTTTGCATGCACGAGCATTTCCGCGGTCATCGACCCCGACACGTTTTTGCATACGGACGGAGTCACGCGACTTCCTCCGCGCTCACCGTGGGGCGAAACGTGACGGAAGTGAGGAACGCAACGAGCCTCCCCTGCCGAGGGAGAAGAATGCTTGGTAGCCGTTCGATGGGAGCCATATGACCGAGAGCCTCCGGCTTGATTCAGTTCACCCGTGCGGCAGGCGCCTTCCGCGGGAAGACTCCGGAGAGCCTCGCCCCGACCGGTTCCCTTCGAGAGGGTTCCTTCGCACCCGTCGCCCGGTTCAGCGCCCCTGACGGACCCGACCAGCCGGAGTGCCGGTAAGCGCCCGAAAGGTGGCTACGGCTGTTCAGCGTGTCAAGCGAAGTCCCAGTATTTTATTACTGCGAATTTGTGGAGGGTGATCGGAATTTCAGTGGTGGCAGACTGCGCAAAGATCCAGCATATCGTTCCGATCTAGCGGCGCGCTCATGCACCTCTCCTCCTCCCACCTCGTCCTCTCCCCGAGCGACCTCAGCGCCTTCTCCGAGTGCACCCACCGCACGCTGCTCGATCTCGGGGTCGCTGAAGGGAAACTCACGCGGCCCGGTGAGAACGAGCTGGAGCGCAAGATGCTCGAGCTGCGCGGCGTCGAGCACGAGGCCAGCGTCCTCGCGCACTACCGCACGGAGGGTCGCGACGTCGTCACCATTCCGAGACAGCCCGGATCATCCGAGGTGAGCAACGCGGCAGCCGCGCAGGCCACCGAAGCCGCGATGCAGGCGGGCGCCGACGTCATCTACCAGGGCGTCCTGTTCGACGGCACTTGGCTCGGGCGCCCTGACTTCCTCGTGAAAACTCCCGGCGACAGCCGGTTCGGTGCGCACTCGTACGAGGTCGTTGACGCCAAGTTCGCGCGGCAGACGAAGGCGCGCGCCGTGCTCCAGCTCTGCGTCTATACCGACCACCTCGGTCGCCTACAGGGTCGCCCGCCCGAGCATTTCTGGATCGTGCCGGCCGGCGACGACCCGACGCCGCAGCCGTATCGGACCGCCGACTACATAGCGTACTACCGCCAGATGAAGGTGCGGCTCGAGGCGTTCACGGCGGACGCGGCGCGCGCGGAGCCGTACCCGGAGCCGGTCGAGCACTGTGACGTTTGCCCGTGGTGGAAGCGCTGCGAGGATCGGCGGCGCGCCGACGACCACCTTTCGCTCGTGGCGGGGATCACGCGACGGCAGCGCGACAGGCTTGGCGTTGCCGGCGTGTCGCGGGTGGTCGAGCTCGCCGAGCGGTTGCCGACTACCGCGGTGGAAGGGATCAGCAAGGAGTCCTTCGAGCGGATCCAGGATCAGGCCGCACTGCAAGTGCGAGGCAGGGGACAGGATCAGCCGATCCACAAGCTGCTCCGTGAGGTCGAGCCGGGCACGGGCCTCGAGCTCCTCCCGAAGCCGACGCCCGGCGATCTGTTTCTCGACGTCGAGGGTGATCCGTTCGTCCGTGGCGACGGGCTCGAGTACCTGTTCGGGCTGCTGGAGCTCGGCGAGCCGTCCGACGATTTCACCCCGCGAGAAGCGCCTGGCGAGCCCCACTACTTGGGGTTCTGGGCGGAGAACCGAGCCGAGGAGAAGCGCGCGTTCGAGGGGGTGATGGATCGGATCATGCGCGGCCTCGACGAGTTTCGCGACCTGCATGTCTATCACTTCGGACACCGCGAGAACGACGCGCTCAAGACACTGTCCTGCCGCCACCACACGCGCGAGGACCAGGTCGACCAGCTCTTGCGCCGGCACGTGCTGGTCGACCTGCATCGCGTCGCCAAGCAAGCGGTGCGGGCTTCCGTGGAGGCGTACACGCTCAAGGATCTCGAGCGGATCTACGGGTTTCAGCGCCGGGTGGAGCGGCGCGCAGCGGCTAGAGCGATGCAGCTTCATTGCTGGTGGCTCGAGACCGGGGAGAACCTCGGCACGGAGGCGGACCAGACGGCGGCGATCGCCCAATACAACGAGGACGATTGCCGCTCGACGTGGCAGCTCCGGGAATGGCTCGAGCGGCTCCGTCCAGAGCTCTCGCGGGACCTTGGCCGTCCTCTCACGCGTCCGGAGCCCAAGGACGACGGCGATAAGGGCGACCAAGCTAGCGACGACGCCGCAAGGGTGGCTGCGCGCCTAACCGCCGACTTGCCCGTGGACTCGTCGAATGACGACGGAGAGCAGCGCGCGAAGCGGCTGCTGGCCGGGCTTCTCGACTGGCACTGGCGCGAGGCGAAATCGAGCTGGTGGGAGTATTTCCGAACGCTCGAGCTGCCGCGTGACGAGCGGGTGGACGATCGGGCGGTACTGGGCGGCCTGCACTCCCCGGAGGACCTACGCGCAATGGACCGCTCGCGGGTCTTTCGCTACCAGTTCCCCGAGCAGGAACATTCGGCTCGGAAGGGTGACGAGCTGATCGACCCGGACACCAAAAAAGGAGCGGGCACCGTCGTGGAGATCGGCGGAACGTACGTCGACATGAAGCGAAACCCGAAGGCGCCGCACCCCACGGCCCTGATCGATGGCGGCCCGCCGCCGACGAAGAACCAGCGCGCTCGCCTGCTCGAGATCGGTGCCTCGATCGCGGAAGGCGGGCTTCACGACCGTTCGGAGTGCGTTCTTGCTCGGGAGCTGCTCCTGCGGAGACCACCGTCATGCGGCCAGGGGGAGGGGGCTTCGTTGGTTCAAGAAGGCGCCGACACCGTCGAGGCCATCTGCGGCCTGGCCCTCCGCCTGGACGGCTCCGTCCTCGCGGTCCAAGGGCCGCCGGGGTCTGGGAAGACCCATCGCGCCGCGCACATGATCGCCGCCCTCATCCAGGCAGGGAAGCGTGTCGGCGTCACGGCGAACAGTCACAAGGTGATCACGTCGCTCCTCAGCAAAGCGGTCGACGCCGGACGAAAGAGAGGCATCGGGATCCGCGCCGCACACATCCCGGGCAGCGACAAGGGGGAGTACCTGGCGTCGCCGGACTTCGAGCTCGAAACGGACCGCGATCAAGCACGAACGAAGCTCGCGTCGGGCGACATCCAGCTGCTCGGCGGCACGGCTTGGGTTTGGTCCCGGGAGGAGTTCAAGGGGCAGGTTGACGTGCTCGTGGTGGACGAGGCGAGCCAGATGTCGCTCGCGAACGTGCTCGCGGTGTCGCTCTCGGCGAAGAATCTCGTGCTGTTCGGTGACCCGGCGCAGCTCGACCAGCCGCAGAAGGGCGTCCACCCGGACGGCGCGGACGTTTCCGCGCTCGAGCATCTGCTCGGCGACTCGATCACGCTGCCGGACGATCGTGGCGTATTTCTGGCCGAAACGAGGCGGCTCCATCCGAGCATCCGGGAGTTCACGTCCGCCGTTTTCTACGAGGGGCGGCTGAGGTCGATCGAGGGGCTCGAGAACCAGCGCATTCTCGGCCCCGGCATCTTCAACGGCAGCGGGCTGCGCTTCGTCCCGGTGGAGCACCGGGGCAACACGAACCGATCGGACGAGGAGGTGGAGCGGATCGGCGCATTGGTCGACGAGCTGCTGAGGTCGGGCGCGCGGTGGGTAAGTCGGCACGGAGCGGAGCGTGGCGTTACCGAGAGCGACGTGCTCGTCGTGGCGCCCTACAACGCGCAGGTCGCGGCGCTGCGGCGGCGTTTGCCCGGAGGTGTCGCGGTGGGGACGGTCGACAAGTTCCAAGGCCAGGAAGCGCCGATCGTCATCTACTCGATGACCAGCTCCAGCGCCGAGGACGCCCCGCGGGGGATGGAGTTCCTCTACAGTCTGAATCGGCTGAATGTCGCGACGTCACGCGCGCAGGCGCTCGTGGTCTTGGTGGCGAGCCCGGAGCTCGCGCGGGTGCGGTGCCGGACGCCGAGGCAGATGAGGTTGGCGAATGCGTTGTGTACGTATTTGGAGGGGGCAGGAAGGTCGTAGATCAGATGGCTGAGGAACGCCGAATCGTCTGGATCCTCGGAGCAGGGTTCAGCAAGCCCTTGGGGGGCCCGACGCTCGCCGACCTGTTGTCGCTGGAGTCGCGCCTCGATCTGCTGAAGACCCATGCTCTCGCCACCAAGGATCCCGGAGTGTATTGGCTGTATCACTACGGGCGACGGTTCAGTGACGGATGGTTCAACACCAATCACCCGTCTGGTGAGCGGCTCTGGGAACACGCTGAAGATTTCCTCGACAAGGTAGATACCGCCGTCGCCCAGCGTGGCCCGCTCGCGGAGCGGCTGGAGGCGATCTTGACTGGCGAGGCTCCACCTTTCGAGTTGGGTCCCGCTGACGGATCCCGACTCAGGCTAATTCGCGACAAGGCGCTCCGGTACGTGGCGGCAGAGTGTGGCGAATTTCTCCGTCGCGCAGCTCCAGATTCGGAGCGGTGGCAACCGCACACTGACTGGCTGCTGGGCCTCGAATCGTCCGACGTTGTGATCACCTTGAACTACGACCGAGTCATCGAAGTGATCGACGGAGAAATTGCCAAGGAGAACAGGGCCGGCGTTTGCAACGTCGTGCGAGCCGCCCGCGATTGGTCGGTGGCCCAGCGGGCTCGCGTCCTCAAGCTTCACGGTAGCGTGGACTGGCGCTGGGTAGGGACCCAGGAGGCGGGCTCAATCCAGAAGGCTGACATCGACTACGCAGAGCGGTGCAGCGTTGACAGCCTCGTTCTCGCGACGCCGGGTCCGTCCAAGCACAGCCTGGTGAAAGGGCGACTGGGTCACCTATGGAAGTTCGCGACCGAAGCGATCCGGGACGCGGATTGCATCGTTTTCGTCGGCTACAGGTTTCCCCCGACGGATGCGCACGCGAGAGTGGAGCTGCTGGGCGCGATCAGCGCGAACGAGAAGCCTGACCTGGACCTGCATATTGTTCTCGGCCCTGAGGAGAGCGCCGACGTGGTGCGCCTCCGGCACATGCTGAACGCGGCTGCTCGTCGGGATCATCGGCGCGTGGCACCGTGGGAGGCAATGCATCCCGGTAACCTGTCATACCGCGTGGTCTGGCACCCACTCTTCTCGGAGGACTTCTTTTCACTGGTTCGGCGTGAGCTTCTGGTCCGAGGGATCGGCTGGGGACGCCCTTACACAGAGTAGCGCCGGACTCCGGCATATGACCGTAGCGCCTTCGATGAAATAGATAGGGCACCCATCCGCCAACCACGACGAACCGAACGCCCGCCCTGGCAAGAACCCGCGTGGAATCGTGCAGCAAGAATCTCGCGGCGAGGGCGTCGCTTGCGAAATCTGCGGGGCGGTCAGGTAGAACCATCATGATGAGCGCTGCCGAGGCCTTGCGCCCGCGGATCTTGATCGCCGACGGCACCGGTCTCGGGAAGACCGTTCAGGACCATCACATCGTCGTCGAGCCCCGTGCAGGCTTTCGTGTCTGGAATTGCGTCGTCACGGGCCACGAAATAGCGAGCCGCCCCTACCACCATCGCCCTCTCCTCCGGCTTCAGTGCCGAGCCAAGGTCGAACAGACGCTCGAGCCGCTCCCTGACGAGCACCGCCAGGTCCACGGCGATGAGCTCGTTTCGCCCTTGCTCGCGCTGGAGGTGGGCGACATGCGCCGCAACCTCCTTGCGAAGGGCCGTCACGTCTTCGGCCGAAAGCTCGGCGCACAGGCCCTCGAACAGGGTGAGCTCTTTGGGGACGCTGGGAGCCATGCTCATCGCCCTCCCCGGGCTTCCCCAGGGATCCACAAACGAAGCCTGGAGCTAAACGCGGGGCAAGCGCGGCGGCAAGAGGCTTTCCGGGCCGGGGCGGGCGTTGAATGTCCGGGGTGGACGCGGGTGCGGGATCAGGCGCGGGGGGTGGGCGTGGTGCCACGCCGACTTGATGGGGCGCTCTGGCGGTCAGCGAGGGATCGGAACCTCGTGGTGAACGCCCGGTTTCTTCTTGTCCAACACGCCCAACACGTGCCCGTCGCCGGGGGCGACCACTCCCAGCTTCAACCAGTTGTAGAGGAGAACGGCATCGATGACGCTAGAGGTCTCGCGCGCGGCCGTCGTCAATGCGGTGAAGAACTCGTCGTGGCGGGCGGCCAGCGTCCACGGTGCTCCGCGCTACCTGCGCTCCGACAACGGCCCCGAGTTCGTCGCGACTGCGGTGCTGCGGTGGCTCACCGACGAAGGCATCGAAACCGCCCACATCGCCCCTGGAAAGCCCTGGCAGAACGGCACCGACGAAAGCTTCAACGGCCGCCTTCGCGACGAGTGTCTCAGCATGGAGTGGTTTCGCAATCGCATCGAAGCCGCTACTGTCATCGAGCAGTGGCGACGGCACTACAACCAAGTCCGCCCCCACTCGAGCCTCGGCTACCTCACCCCGTCCGAGTTCAAGATCACGAAGCCGTCGACCTCAACCCCAACCCGAGAGGCAGTTCTCTAGGAATCCTTGGTCCTCTGAATGCCAGCAGGTCAGAAGCGGCACGCCAAGAGTCGGTTCATCGGCGTCTCGTGGAATGGGTTCAGCTTTACGGCGTCGATCTCGCGCAATAACCGCACTGTCCATCGCGGATCGTTCACCACGGACGCGGGGGCAGCTCGTTCCTTCGATCAGGCGGCGCCCATGATACGTGGGCGTCGGCACGACTGAACTTCCACCCAAAGACCGGCGATGAGCGCTCCCGACCTTTTCTTGATGCGTGAACGTGGGCTACGCTCGCGTCCCTCATGAGCCCCCGCATTCAAGCCATCGTCCACCAGTTTGTCAGTGATCTCACCGAGGCCATCCAGGAGGAAGGCGCAGCTGCTTTCAAGGCCGCCATCGCCGCCAATGGGGAAGGGGTCCCCGCGAAGCCGGCATCACGCGGAAGGCCGGCGAGCACGGCGCGCGCAAGCAAACGACCCAAGGGCGCGAAGCGGAGCCCCAGGAACTCGAGGCGCTGACGAAGAGCCTGCTCGCTGCCATCAAGAAGACCCCCGGCCAGCGCATCGAGCAAATCGGCAAGAGCATGAACGTGAGCACGAAGGACCTCACGCTCCCGATCGGCAAGCTCTGGGACGCGAAGGCGATCCGCGTGACCGGGCAGCGCCGGGCGACGAAGTACTTCGCCCGCTGACTCAAGGGATTCCCCAAGACTTCGTCGCTTTCGGTCCCCCGTGCGCCCGAGCACTCAAGGTGTTCGACGCCGTCAGCCCCAGCGTGGTCCAACGCATGTTAAAGAAACGAGACCAAACCTGGCCCGCGCAGTGCTGCGCGACGTAGTCCATGGGCGAAGGGGCGCTCGATGAGGTCATGGTATCAGCGATCTTTCGGGCTGAAAGTCGCGGTGGACACGTACACCCGTCGCCGGTGGGGACCTTAAAACGCGGCTCCGATCAGCAAGTCGATCGTCGCCGAGAAGATGACCGGCGGGAGGCGGTCCGACCCTGAAAGCCTCGCGACCGGGTGAACGAAGTCGAGGCCAAGGCCGGTACCGAGCACGAAGATGCCCGGTCGGTAGTAGTAGTGCGCAGCGCCGTCGAAGGCGTACCCGTAGCCACGGCGCAGGTGCTCGCTGGGCGCGCTGCTCACGTGGCCACGATCCCCGTACGCGAGTGCGGGAGCGGCGGTGAGCAGCCACCCGTTGGTCGTCGGATCACTACGGTACGCGAGCACCGGGCCGATCATTGCCGCGCTCGCCGAGTCCCCGAACAGTTCCGCCTCGGCCAGAGCGACCGTACCGAGGCCCACGCCCCAGTGCCAACTCGTCCAGTAGGCGGTGTGAAGCCCCGCGCGCGCTGCTACGCCGACGTTCCCGCCGCCGAGACCCACTTCGAGGACAGTCGTTAGGCGACTTCCGGCGACGTGCTCAGTCGTGCCTGCTGTCTCACTCGCCGCTACGGGCTGCGTAAGCAGGCAGAGGCAGCTCAGGGTGCCGAGGGTGGCTAAGAGGCTCAGGGCGCGTACCATTGACACTCGAGTGCGACCGACGCTTCCACGCATACCTTAGCGTCCGGATCGCAGTTCTGCGACTCGCACCATGCCGGACCCAGCTCGCCGCAATAGCTCCCCAGCGGGAGCGGTCGTTCGCAGCGGTAGCCTAGGCCCGCCTGTTCTCTTTCGCACAAGAGGTCGGGTTCGCAACGGGCAACGGCATCCTCGCATGCGTCGCCCTGCTCCAGGTACCTGGTACGAACGCAGATACCTTCGACGCAGACGGTCGCCTGATCCGAGACTTGAGCACAGTCCCAGGAAGACGAGCACCGGTCCCCAGGTTGGCGATCTATCGCCCCGCGCTGCGCGAGTTCGGCGCAAGCTGCCAGATCCCGCGGCAGGTAGCTGCAGTCAACGAGTGTAGCCTGGGCCTGAATGCACGCCTCGACCAGCGGGGGGTCGTCGTGCGCGTTGGCGAATTGTGCGTGACACAGGTCCAGCTCCGTTTGCAGGCACGCGGCAAATTCGACCGGCTGGTCCGATTCCTCACAACAGGCCGTGATTGGCTCACAGCGCGCGCCGGCGTAGGCCTCGCAGAATGGTCCCAGCGGCAACGCGTCGGCACCGCTCCCGGTTCCACCCTGGCTGGATCCCCCTTCACCGGGGAGTGGAGCAGCGTCTGGAGAATCCACGGCGGAGAGGCCACCGCAGGCGACCGATGCGAACGCGAGAACCAGCGTACTTCTGAGATGGCCACGGCGCCGGCGCCCAAGGCCAGCTCGGGTGCACCAACGACGCTCCTTTGGCAAGCCTGCCGTCACTGGAACTGGTCGCAAGAAATCAAGGGTTCATCGCGGGTCGTAACCCCAAGCGTGAGCGAAGCGACGTTCCCATTTGCAATGGCTCGCTCCGGAATCTCACCACATAGGCTACCCAGTTCGGACGACCCCAACAGTCCTCCCAGAAGTCGATAGAACCTGTCGAGAGGCACTGTCGGGGCGCTGGGATTCGGCGCAAAAACAAGCTCCAAATCTTCTGGAAGCATGTTTACGGCCTGGATAACCGGCCGAAATCCGCAGATCCCACCCGCCATGCAAGTAAAGTTCCGCTGTTCGAGAGCCTGAAGACCAAGGCATGCGACTTCCTGCGATGCCGGCGGATCGCAAGCAGACTGAAGAAACGTGCGCGCGGCCGAGTAGCACTCCACTCGACCAGCATCAGAGCCCTCTGACTCTGAGCTACACATCAAGTTGACAGGAGCACCATGATCCTTGGCAATTGGCTGAGTATACTTCTCCTCGAATAGATGCTTAATGGCACCCGGAAACAGCTCCTGAAGCGCCGTCCTCATCCGCGAGCTAACCGAAACACCCTCCTTGTCGTTGAAGTCATTCGTTGTGCGTTCCGGAAACTCTGGCCGGTTTTTTCCGGAAACTCTGGCCGGTTGTTGATCATCGCTCCCGAGCTCGTCGGGGGGCAAATGCTTGGTGCGCACGGAAGGCCCATCGAGGCGTAGCAGGCGACCGCGCTCGAGGATGCGATCGACGATGGCATCGGCAAGGTCGTCGTCGTGAAGCACGGTTCCCCAGCGCTTTGGGTCCTTGTTGGTGGTGAAGATCATGGCGCGTCGTCGGATGTGGCGGTCGTTGACGACGTGATAGAGGACGTTGGCGGCGTCATTTCCGTAGGTGAGGTATCCGACCTCGTTGACGACGAGCACGTGTGGGCGCATGTAAACAGCGAGTGCGTCACGAAGCTTTCCTTCGCGGCTCGCGGCGGAGAGATGGTCGATGAGCTCGGCAGCAGTAGTGAAGAGCGCGTCGAAGCCGTTTTGCAGGGCGCGGTACGCGATGGCGATCGCAAGATGCGTCTTGCCGCGGCCCGGCTTGCCTTGGAAGATGACTGACCGTCCTTCGGTGACGAAATCTGGCGCGAGGAGTGAGCCGACGGTGGTGAGCCTGAGTGTCGATTGGTAGCTGAAGTCGTACTCCTCGATGGTGCGCAGGAACGGGAACGCGGCGGAGCCGAGGGCGCGAGTGAGGCGGGTGCCGCGGCGATGGGCGACTTCCTCGGAGAAGAGCGTAAAAAGGAGGGTCTCGTAGGACCAGTCTTCCTTCTCGGCGCGCTGGACGAGGTCACGCCAGACGCGCCGCGCGTTGGCGAGGTGCAGACGCTTGAGCAGCGGCTCGAGGTCGGAGCTCACGACGCACCTCGTTTCAGCTCCGTGCGGCCGAGAGGCAGCGCGAGCTGGAGGCGGTCTGGGCCGCGCGGTGGCGTCACTCGGACACGAGGGCGACTGCCCTCGCGTCCTCGGCCGCTCGAAGGAAGTCGGCGGCGAACGCCGGCGACGGAGAGCTGCGCACGCTCGACGGCGGAACGGATCGCCTCGCGGAGCGTGTCGTCGCCGTGGCGCTCGAGCAGAGTGTAGAGCTCTTCGACGCGGCGACCGGCGAGCTTCGGCTCGCGGTGCGTGATCTCGGTGAGCAGCGCGAGCGCGTCCGGACCTAGGTTGAGCACCTGCTGGCGCTTCTCGTAGAGCTTGGCCCGCTTGCCGTGGACGGCGGCGATTTTGGCGGCGCGATGCTCGGGCAGAGGCGCTGGAGGCTCGCCCTTCTGGCGACGCCGGTGGCTTGATTCAAAGCGTCCTGCGACGATGCGCAGGCGGCTTTCGTAGAGGAACAGCGTGCCCGCCATGAGCGCGGCCTCGGGAGGCATCGAGTACGGCAGCCCCTCGAACATCACCTCCGCGGTGGGGCCGACGAACACCGGCAAACGCAGCGCCAGCGTTTCCGGAAACACCTTGACCGAGCGGAGCCGAGGGAGCTCCTCCTGGCGACGCGTTTCCGGAATCACCCCCGTGGCGCGGGACGCCGTCTTGGTGTTGACCTCGACGTGCCAGGCCGCGAGTTGAGCCTCGAGATTGGCGTCGTCCTGGAACTTGCGGTGTTTGAAGAACGAGCTCTTCACCCAGCCGACGAGTCGCTCGACGGTGCCCTTCTGATTGCCGCTCCGCGGGGCGCACATCTCGACGCCGACGCCGATGTTGACGATTGCCTGTGCGAAGGTCGCGTTGAACGCTTCGACGTTGCGGCCCTTGCCGCCTTTCTTGACGATGGTCCTTGGCCGGTCGAACACGGCCATGAGTGGAAGGCCGCCAAATGTCGCGAAGTCCCGGGCCAGGCAGCGAACGATCGTCTCCACCCGCTCGTTTTCCACCAGCGTGACGGCGGCGAAGCGCGAGTACTTGAGCCGCGAGGCAAAGAAGTGGACGCGCTTCTTGCGCCCGCTCACGAACCAGACGTCCACGTGCCCGAAGTCATGCTGCGAGAACTCGCCGGGCAAGCCTTCGAAGCGCACGACCGGCGCTGCACGCGCGGGCCGCACACCCGCGACCATGGCGTAGAACGCCGTCTTGTTGCCGTCGTAACCGGCGTCCTTGGCTCGGCGCAGAAGCTCTTGCGTCGGCAGGTCCCGCGTCTCGGTGAGCCAGCCGAGCACCTGCGCGGCGAACGGCGCCGCCTTCGACGGTCGTCCGATGTGACGCGTGCGTCGCTCGGTCACGTCGTCAACCTGTGTCACCGCGTCCTCCGCGACCACCCGCCGCACGGTGCGCACCCCGACCCCGGCTCGCGCCGCTACGTCAGTCTGCGCGTGGCCGGCGCGCAGCAGAACCTGAATCTCGTGCCGCAACAGCAGGGGGATCATTTCCCCAGATTGCTGTCGCCGCTGACCGCTCATATTTGCGCCCATCATGCATCCGGCTCCTCTTTTGAGCGGCCAGATTTTCCGGAATTGGGGCGGCCAGATTTTCCGGAACCATCATTCGTCACTATCACGTTAGTCGAAAAGGTATTGAGCGCCAACAAGCCATCATCGCTTGTTCGTATGCCAAAGCCGGGATTCATGTCAATGTGGGTTCCCGCTCCAGCCCATTGCACGTCGAACAACGAGCTCGGGCAGCGGGAAGTTCAGGGGATTGGCGAATGCGGTCGCGAGATTCTGACAACCGGAAGTGAACTGCGGAAAGCAGTGCCCTGCGATCAAGAGCGTGCGCGGCGCGATCAACACGGACGAGCAGCCCCCACCGTTGAAGACAGCGGTCGGGAGTCCCGTAGGATCTGGGATGCCGTTGACGATGCTCGAACCCACCGCACTCAGCGGCTCATCAGGCAGGCGCCCCTCGCAACCGACGAGGGCGCGCAGGCCCAGCGCCGCGACGAAAGTGACCGCTCCCATGATTATTCTTGGCTGGATTGTTTGCATGACCCCGACTTCCCCTTTCTCGATTGGACGAACTCTGCGCTCAGTTGCAGGAGTCGCAGAAGAATACGGGCAGCCCCTCACCGGAAAACGGCAGCTCGCAAGAGCAGCTGACGCTCCCGCAGGTGTCGTCGTATTGGCAGAGCAGGCCCGCCTGATCGAAGCAGGTGATCATTCCGTTCGGTGGCTTCTCTGGTGGGCAGCTGCTCCCAGCACCGGCCGAGCCCTCGCAGGACGTGCAATAAAACCGGAGGGGCTCCCCTCGGCACTCGCATTCCACGGGCCCGCACGGCTCCTCGTATTGGCAGGAGAGGCCCACGTTGGGTGCACAGACGGAACCGGGTGCCGGCGATGCGGGGCAATCGCCTGCAGTCCCGCCCTCAACGAGGCCGGCACCGCCCGCTTCGCCGGCTCCGCCGCCCGGATCCGTCCCGCCCGCAGCAACGCCCGCGGTCCCACCGGATCCGGAGCCGGAGCCGCCGGCCAGTGCGCCGTCACCCCCGCGAGCAGTGCCACCGCTCCCGGAGCTCGGCGCACCGCCACCGATTGCACCCGAGCCTCCCACTCCGCCCGAGCCCGCGGTCCCGCCCGCGCCGCCCGTTGCTCCGGAGCCTCCGCTCATGGCTCCTTGCGCGGTGCTCGCATGCTTGGAGCAGGCGATCGACAAGCTTGCCAACGCAAGCAATGTCGCGTTCCACGCGCCTTTCGTCACCCGCGGCCCCATTGACGCCTGCAGTCTATACCCCGCTCGGCGACAGGTCGATGGGGCGAAATGAAAACGGAATTGCTGCGTTCTCTGGAGTTTGCGCCAAGGCAAATCGAACTGGGGAAATTGCGGAGCGAGCCCCCGGGGGACCCTCCAGCCCTCCCGAACCTTCCGCCTCGAGTCGCTGCAAGAGGGACGGGAGAGGCTGGGCGGCGGCGCCCGGGCGCCGGAGCTCGTGCGGCGTGGCCCGCAGGTGCACCTTCGCCTCTGGCGCGCCGGAGCTCGGCGGGTCGCCGGATGGCCCACTCCCGATCCCTGGGGCGAGCGTCATGCCGCATACCAGCATCACGGGTCTCGCTGGGCGGCGTACCGGCGGTCAGCGGCACGAGCCACGGCCGCCGCTCGGCAGACGGCCGGCGCCACGCCGCCGGTCGCTCAGGCGCACCTCCACGGCCAGCAAGCGGCGATGTTTTCATGTCAGGGCGGCTGGAAGACGAAGACACCTCATCCGTAGGGCGGCCCACTTCACTGCCATCCGTTGCCCACCCGTTGCCCAACTCCAGTCGACTCACGTCGACCAGCGGAGAGTCCCTCCGAACGCATTTTCGTGAATGTCGCCGCGGCGTTGACTCGCAAGTCCGCGTACCGGTTGAAGGTTTCACAAACGCCGCGCGAAGGGTTGGAATCCCTCCCCCTCCCCCCTCCCCCTCCCCACCAAGACGTAACGCGTGGAACGCTCGGGAAACGCCTCGGTTGGGGTTACTAAGATATTTCAAGCGGTTGTGACGCGGAGCAACGGACCGAAACGCTCGAAATCGCCTTGCCAAGGTGGACGTTGAGGGTTCGAATCCCTTCTCCCGCTCCGGAAAACATGCGGATTCGTGATTCGGCCGGAGCACGCGGGGCGGCATCGGGTACCTGAACGGGTACCAATGTCGCGCCCCCAGACGCACGAACGCCCCCGAAACCGTGAGGCCCGGGGGCGTCCATGGCGCGCGCGCCGCGCACGTGGCGCGGCTAGCTCTGGCGCGCGCCGCTACCGACCCCGCGCACGAACGCGGCCACGTAGATCGCCCGCGCCTCGTCGAGCCCCAAGGGCGCGAACGCCTCGGGCCCGCCCTCGTCGGCCGTCCACGCCGCGAACGCCTCGCCCGCGTACGTGGCCGCGTCCGCGGTCTCGCTCTCGTTCACGTAGTTCCGCGCGTCCGTTGCGGCCTCGGCTTCGATTGCCTCGCGTGCGGCGGCGTGCTCCGCGCGCGCCGCCGCGACCGCAATCGCCTTCGCGACCGCGAACGCCTCGAGGCGCCCCGCGTGCGCGGCCAAGGACATAATCGCGAGTGACGCCCGTTGCGCTTGGGCGTGAATCGTCGCGGCGACGTGCTTTAGGAGCTCGGGTGTGGACGGCTCGGCGCTCGCCGCGTCCGTGAGCTGGGTGGCGATTTGTGCGAGGCATGCGCTCGCCCCGCACGCGCTCGCGAGGGTATCTTGAATCGGATATGGTTCGTGCGTCATGGCTGGTCCTTCCAGTCGTGGCCAGGCGCCCGGGTGCTAGACACACCGCGGGCGCCACCTATTGCTAGGGGCGATATTGCCCCGCGTCGTGGTACGGCCGCGGGCGCGGCGATCTTCCCCGCGTGCGCATCAGAGATCTTCGGGCGCGAGCCCCGTATGCTTCGCGATTTTGGAAAGCATCTTGGGGCCGATCTCGACGCCGTCGTGAAACGACCACGTGTACTCGCTCCACCCGTCCCGTACGAGTGTCACGTGTGAACCGCCACGCGAGCGCGCCACCTCCCAACCGATGCGCTTCAAGGCGGCGAGCACACGGCTAGCCTTGGTCGAAGGCCAGTGGCTCACGCGCAGGCGACGAATTCAACGCCGTCGATATCTTCGCGAAGTGAGCGATCCTCGAGAACGGAGAAAGCCGCCGCTTTCGCGCGGCGGATTGCCTCCTCGCGCGTGTCGCCGTACGCCAGGGCGCCAGGTATCTCACGCACCTCCGCGATCCATCGACCATCTTCTTCCCGGTCGATCTCCACGCTGAGTTTCACGGCGGGGTGCTCCGCGGACATGCCTGAAGTATGTGCCTTCACTGAAGGCTTTTCCAGCAAGATGCATTCAGTGAATGCATGCGCGGCACAAATACGCGATATGTATACGGTATATGTGCGGGCTCCCGCACACTCGACGGCGGCCACGCGCGCACGCCACTAGCTTCCCGCCTTATGCGGCCCCGCAACCAAGTGGAAGTGCATGCCGAAGACGCGTACCGACATCGGGCCCGTGTGGGCGGGCTCGGCGAGGCGGGTCCTCACGGCTCCGCGAGGAGCTCGTTCACGAACTCTTCTGCGTCCACGTGTTCACCGCGGTGCGCGGCCGCGAGCCCTTCGTCGATCGCCTGGAGCACCTGCTTCCGCTCCTCGGGAGGGATGCCGTCGTCTCCGTCGGCGGGGCGGAGGTCCACCTCGAGCGCCGTCCCGTCCGGCAGATCGACGGGCTCGTCGACGACGACGCGACCGTTCTGGACATGACCTCGCAGGGCGGCCATGCGGGAAGGCTAGCGCATCCAGACCGGCCCCGCCCGTGTTGGCTACTTCTCGGTCCGCCGCCGAAGGTTCCGGTGCATGAACGGCCGGTGCTGAAGAGCGCGGCCAGCAGTCTCGTGAACGTCGTCGGTCGCGGGCTCCGACCCTTGGGTGCGCTCATTCGAGAGGCTTCTCGGCCCATGGCGCCGGCCCTCGGCTTGGTCGTCGATCTCGCCCTACCGCGCGGTTCTCTGATTGCCGAAAACCTGCTTCTGCGCCAGCAACTCCTGGTCCTGAAGCGGCAGATCCAGCGCCCGAAGTTCACCGCCGTCGACCGGGCTGTGCTCCTCGGCGCGAGCGCGATGACAGGATCTTGGCGCGAGGCGATCCTGCTCGTGAAGCCCGACACGATCTTGCGCTGGCATCGGCGCGCCTTCCAGCTGTTCTGGCGACGGAGATCGCGCCCCAAGCAGCCGCGCCCGCAGCCGCGCGTCTCGCGCGATACCGTCGAACTCATCAGGCGCATGGCAGCCGAGAATCGGCTCTGGGGCGCGGAGCGCATTCGAGGCGAGCTTTTGAAGCTCGGGATCCACGTCGCGAAGCGCACGATCTGCGTCGCGAGTGCCTGGACCATGTGATCATCTTGAGCGAGCGGCATCTGCATACCGTGCTTGCGGAGTACATTCGCTACTTCAACAACGTCCGTCCGCATCAGGGTCTGGGTCAACGCATCCCGGCTAGAGCGTCCGTACCCGTCGGTGCGGGCCGTGTCGTCTCATTCCCGGTGCTCGGCGGGCTTCATGATGAGCACCGTCCGGCCGCGTGATCACACGGACCGCCGAGGTAGCTAGGACAGGTAGCAGCCGGCGGTTCGAAGCTAGAACTGCTTGAAGAAGTCCGCGATGGCGGCGTTGCCGAAGTTCGGGATCCCGTGCGGGCCGTCCCATTCGCACCAGGTCACGTCGTAGCCCGGGTCGCAGCCTTCGTACTTCACGCAGGGGCTCGGATCGACGGGAGTCGTTGTGGTTCCACAGTGGTTCTGTTGCAGCACCTTGTCGCGACCGGCGCGGCCGTTGTCGATCGGGACGACGGTGTCGCTCGTGCCGTGGGAGCCCCACATGGCGATGTGGGGGCCCGTGCCCTTGCAGCTCGGGTCGCTGTAGAGCGCGCCTGACATCGGTGCGATGGCGCGGAAAACGTCGCTCATCTCGCACGCGACCGCGAAGCTCATCATGCCGCCGTAGCTGAAGCCGACGGAGAAGATGCGCGAGTTGTCCACGCAATACTTGCCCTGGACGTCGGCGAGCATCGCTTTGGTGAACTCGATGTTGACGCCGTTGGTATTGGCCCAACCGGGCCCGTTGCCGCCGGCGTCGAGACCCTGTGGCGTGACGTAGATCGCGTCGGGTATCTTCGAGTTCAGCTGGTACATGGTGAGCGCTTGGTCGGCCGAGCCACCCCACGGGTGGAACTGGAAGATCAACCGATACGGGGTGGACGCGTCGTAGCCCTGCGGCAGCTGGACGTAGTAGGTCCGCATCGTGCCCTCGATGTCGAGGCTGCACGTGGTTCCCTTCGTGCCGCATGGCGAGGTCGTGTTTGCGGAGCCGCAGCCGGGGGAGTTGCCGCCGGCCCCTCCTGCCGCCGTGGTGCCGCCGGTGGCCGAGCCACTCTCGCCTCCGCTCGCGCCGGCGCCGCCCGCGCCGACGCCGCCCGACGCAGCCATTCCGGCCGAACCCGCGCCGGCGCCGCCCGCGCCGATGCCGCCCGACGCAGCCATTCCGGCCGAACCCGCGCCGGCACCGGCTGCGCCGCTGCCGCCCGCGCCCGATGCGCTCGAGCCCGACTGACCCCCGGCGCCGCTGCCTCCAGCCGATGCGCCGCCCGTCCCACCCGCGGCGGCCGTGCCGCCGGCGACCCCAGTCGAGCCGGCGTCGCTCGTTCCGCCGGTGACGGTTCCGCCCGTCGCGCTGCCGCCCGCGCCGCCGCTCCCCACCGCGCCGCCGACCGATCCGCCCGTCCCCGAGCCGTTGCTTTCGGCCGCTGGCTCCGAGCCGCTACAGGCAACGAGGGGCACGGTCAGGCTGACGAGCGATGCGTAGAGAAAGGGACGAGTTCGCGAAGTCATCGGCGCTCTGCTCCTCGCCGTCATCGAGTGAGTCGCCGGAACGACGTCATCGCGAGCTCACTTCGAGCGGCAAGTCGATTGTGCTCGCGCGATCACGCACCGACAATGGGCCGGTTGACCCATGGATGGGCGATCTTGTCCGAATCTGCCGGCCGTTTCACGTCGCATTTTCCTGCGCTCGTTGCGCGTGGCCACATTCTTATGCGGTGAGCGGACTCGATGAAGACTCGCGCTCATCATCTCGATCCCCCTGCTCAACGGCGCACAGCTCGCCGTCGTAGCCGAGCAGTGCCCGTAGTCCCCAGGGCGGAGAGCAGATCCAATGGCGCACGGGCACGGCCGGCAGCACGCGCTCTTCGAGGTGCACCGCCGTCTCCGCTATCACCAGGTGCCGGCGGTGTACTAGGGGCACACGGCGGCGTCGTCGTCGTTGATGCCGGGCATTCCGGCGGAGCCGCCGCTCACACCCGCGCTGCCTCCGAGGGGCTCGACGCCGCCGCTGCCGAAGCCCGAGACACCCGCGCCGCCGCCCAGCGAAACGGTGCCGGCAGCGCCCCCTGTGCCGCTGCTTCCACTCGAGCCGCCGGCGGCGACGCCCCCGCTGGCGCCAACTCCGCCCGTCGCGCCGCTGCCGCCGGCTCCCCCGCTGCCGGCGCCACCCCTTCCGCCGCTGCCCGCGCCCTTCTGGGTCGTGCGACCGCTGCACGCGAGGAGCGCCAGGGCGAGCACCACCTCGCGAACGCAACCCGGCCTCACGGCCACACCGCCGCTTCGCCGTTCCGAGGGCGAGGCAAGACCCGCTCTAACCTCATCAGGCCAGGATTTCGGGCATGGTCTTGCTCGTCTTGTCCCAGCTTCCGAAGGTGTTGACCGGGAGCCCCATGACCTGTTGCATCGTGAGCATGAGCTCCGTGACCTTGCGCCCGTCGAGCGGCAGGTGCCGATTGCCGGGGAGCTTTCCGCCCGCGTGACCCATCAGCACGATGCGAAAGTCCCTCATGACGTGGCTGTTCGGCTCCGCGACCTCGCTCACTCCGTAGATGAGCGTGTTGTCGAGCACGCTACCCGCACCCATGGGCGTCTCCTTCATCACCCGCGCGAGATCGGCGTACTGGCTCATGATGTAGTGCTCGATCTTGGAATGCTCCGCAACTTTGGCCTCGTGCGTAAGGCTGTGGTGCTCCGCATTGACCGGGATCGTCGGGTACTGGTTGTCGTCTCGAGCGCCGGACCAGAGGTGGGTGTAGACCCGGGTTAGGTTGCACGCGACGGCTGCGGTGATCAGTCGGTTCATCGCCTGGCTCTTCGCCGTCATGTCGGCGAGCGTCACCGGTGGCGCGTCGGGAGCATGACAGCCTCCGGGGGCGCCCCCATCGACCATGGTGTCCGGGATCCGCAGCTCGATGGCGCGGATGCTCTCCATGTGCTCTTCGATGCGCCGGGCGTCCACGGTCCCGAGCGTCGCCTTGACGTTGTTCGCCTCGTCCAACACCGCGTCGAGCACGCTCCGGCGGAGCGCGCCCGAGATGTCGGCAGGCGCGCCGGGCGCCCCCGTCCCGAATAGGGCGTTAAAGAGCCGGGTCGGGTCGCGCTCGGGCGGCAGAAAATCGTAGGGGCCGCGGTGCGCGAGGTTCTCGCTCACCGTGCCCATGTTGAGGCCGATGTAGTGGATGCCGGCGCGGCCCGAAGCAGGCTCGAGCGTGAGCTTTGCGAAGCCCGAGGCCGGCGAGGTCACCCCGTAGAGGGGGGCGAGCTCGGCGTTGACGAAGAATTGATCACTGTCGAAGAACGAGCGCACGTCGGCGCCCGGGGCGAGGACCACGTTCTCGAGGAAGAGCCGCGTGCTCTCCCGCATGGAGCTTCGCAAGCTGTCGCTGAATTCGGGGAACAGCGCGGCGCTCTTGTTGACCACCGTCACGAGCTCCACCTGCGTGTACTCGGAGAAGAACGAGAGCAGCTGACCGACGAGGGCCGGATTGCCGAGCATCGAGGCGGACGCCGTGCGCACGCCGTCGGCCGTGTCAAACCGGCCGGACTCGCCGGCCGCCACGAGCTCCGCGCTCGGGGGCCCTCCCGTGAGAAAGTAGGCGAGACGAACGGCCATGGACGGGCCGTCGTACTTGAGTCGTCCGTTCGCCGGATTGAACGCGTTGGTTTCGAAACGGTAGAGGAAGTTCGGCGATTGCAGGATGCCCGAGACCATCGTCGAGAGCCCTTGCACGGGGTCGTCCGCCAACGCGGCCGCACCGCGTGCGACCCCTACCCATCGAGCGAGCTCCTTGTCCGTGAGGTCCCGCCGGTAGGCTCGCCCGCCGAAGGCTCGGGCGAACGTCTCGACGCAGGCGTCGCTCAGGTCCGCCTGCGGCTGGCAGCCGACGAGCGCCTGATAACGCGCCATGTCCCCGAACACCTCGGCCACGACGGCGCGGCTCACGGTTTCGTACTGGTCGGCGGCGGTCGCATTGACCGTGGTGAGCGCCGCGCCCACGGAGACGAACCCCGCGACGGAGGTGTCCGGCGGGAGGTCGAGCGGCGTCGTCACGGTACCGAACAGGCTCTGCAGCGACGCGAGGTACTCGGCTCGGGTGAGGAGCCTCGGCTTGACTCCCCCGGTGCTCAAGGGAGGGGAGCCTCCACTGCCTGCACCCCCCCGGTTACCCCCCCCAGCTCTCCGCCATCCCGCCTTCGCCCGCACCGTCAATGCCGCCGGCTGCGAAGCCACTGCCGCCGCCCATCGGCTTCCCACCCGCGCCGCCGGTGGCCGTGCTCCCCCCGACTGCACCCCCCCGGGGTGGGTGCGAGAGGTGCTCGATGAGCCCCCGCAGGCCAGCGAGAAAAGCGCGGCCAAACCGACGAAAACCATCGTCGAAGCCCCCCGGGCGCGACGTGTGAGCGTCATCTTGAGCTACTGTCCGCCCGGGGTTATACGTGGCGGGAAATCGACTGCCGAACGTGAGCAGGTGTCGTCGAGGCCGAAGTGCCGCGCGCGCCGGCTCGCGAATGGCCGGCGAGGCCCCTTTTTCTGAGCCTACGGCGGCGGCACGGGCATCATTTACTGCTGCTAGCGAACCCTGGAGCGGCGGTCCAATTCCTGAAACGGCTGTTCTTTCTCGAGCAGTGCGGTGCCATCAAGCCGAGGTTTGACGCCATGAACCTGAAATCGATCGCCAACACGATGCTCGCGCTCGCCCTCGTGGCTTGCGGCCAGAACAGCCCAACGCCACCGAACAACCAAGGAGGCGCGGGCAGCGGCACGGGCGGCAGCTCGGGCAGCAGCCCTTCGGCGGGCCAGGCGGGGGGCAGCGGCACGGGCGGGGGCGGCCAGGCTGGTGGGCCAGCTGGTGGCACGTCGAGCGGAGCCACGGGCGGAAGCCTCGATGCCGGGATGGGTGGCGGCGGGGGCGGTACCGGAGGCTCGACTGCCGGCACGGGCGGCGACGCGCTGGGTGGTTCGGGGGGCATGGTCACCGCAGGCATGGGTGGCATGCCGGTTGCGGGCATGGGCGGCGCGGGCATGGCCGGCGGCGAGAGCGGCGGCGGCGCGGGCATGGCGGGCGGCGGGAGCGGCGGCGACGCGGGCATGGCGGGTGGTGCCGGTACAGATCCCGGGACTGGCCCCGTGACCGTCCAGCTCGCTGAAGCCCATCAGCTGATCGAGGGGTTCGGTATCAACGACACGTATGCCTCGACCGCCCTGCCGGCGAGCTTGTTCGATGCGACCAAGGATATCGGCCTGACCATCCTGCGTGTCGGCATGAACTCGAGCGGTGCCCTCCAGGCCAGCGTCATGACGGCCGACATGGCGATGGTGAAGGGGATCAGCGGTACGAAGGTCATCGGATCGTGCTGGAGCGCTCCTGCCAATTGCAAGAGCAACAACAGCGAAAACAACGGCGGACACCTGAACACGAGCTGTTACACCTCGTGGGCGACGACCATCACCAACTTCGCGAAGAACAATGGGCTCTACGCGATGTCGGCGGTGAACGAGCCCGAGTTCGCGTCGTGCGGCAGCGCCGACCCGTGCAACGGCAACTACGCGACGATGCTCTACACGGCCAACGAGCTCGTGGCCTTCATCAAGGTCGTGGGGCCGATGCTGAAGCAGGCGGGAGTGAAGCTCATCGCGCCGGAAACCTCGGAGTGGAACCACCTCTGGTCCAACGTCTCCGCCGGGCCCGATCCAGGTGGCAAGAACAGCTCCGACCCACTGAAGTGTGGCTTCCCGCCGAGCAACCCGGCTTGCGACACGGGCGAGGGTTACGACTACGGACATTACCTGGCCAACGACGCGACGGCGTGGGCCGCGTTGGACATCATCGGGACGCACGAGTACGACTCGCAGCAAGCGTTTCCCTGGCCGAGCAACGTCACGGCCGCTCGGAAGGAGATCTGGCAGACCGAAATGTCAGGCGTGAAGTGGTGGCCGGAGCAGGGACCGAGCAGCGACATCAACAACGGTGTTGCGGTCGCAGGGTGGATTCACTCCGCGCTCGCGATCGGTGACGCGTCGGCCTGGCTTTACTGGTGGTACTCGACCTCCGGCGACAACGAGGGTTTGATGCTGGGCTCGACCGACACCAAGCGCCACTACACGTTCGGCAACTACAGCAAGTTCGTTCGGCCGGGATACACGCGGGTGGGGGTCACGGGCGCCATCCCGACCGACGTGCTGCTCTCGGCTTACAAGGGCCCGGACGGCACGGTCGCGGTCGTTGCCATCAACCGGGGCAAGGCCGAAGCCAGCGTGCCGATCACCATCGCTGGCGGCACCGCGCCTGCCTCGATGACGCCGTGGGTAACGTCGGCAAGCGACAACCTCGTCTCCAAGACCGCCTTGCCGGTGAGCAACGGAAGCTTCACTGCTACGCTGGGCGCTACGACCGTCACGACGTTCGTGGGCAAGTAGAGGCGTAGGGCTCAGAACGCGCTGAAGAAGGGCCACGTCTCCGACGGCATCCACGACGAGCCCATGCCGGAATCCGTGGGCAGGGGGGTATGCGGGCCGTCGTAGTTGCACCAGCGGACGGGAGCCGTCGCGGGGCAGCCGGTGTAGTCCGTGCACACGTGGCCCCCGTTCGGAGCCGTGGGCAGGGACGTGACCGTGCAGCCGTTCCACCTCGCGAACTGATCGGTCTGGGTGGTTTGCGTGACGCTCTCCTGCAGGCCGCCGGAGCCGAGGTAGGGGATCGGCTCGCAGCTCATGGGATTGGTGACGCCGCCACCCGAGTGGCCCACCGCCGCTCGAAACACGCCCGGGCGCGAGCAAACGAGCTGCCACGTCTCCGCGGCACCCTGGCTGAACCCCTCCAGCATGACCCGCGACGTGTCGATGCAGAGCTCCGACTCCACGGCATCGAGCACCGCGTTAACGTACGCCAGATTGTCGCCGGTTCGCCAATCGCCGCCGGTGGCCGACAGCGCGATGAAGATCGTCGTGTTGTTCGAGGGCGCCCAGAGCCCGAAGTAATCCTCACCCGCCGTTTCCTTGTAGGAACCGCCGTATCCGTGCAGGTCGAGAATGAGCCGGTAAGGGTGGGAGTCGTCGTAGCTCGATGGCCAGCGAATGGCGTACTCGCGGCTGGTTCCGGAAACGGAAAGCGTGTTGGGGCTCGCGTTGGAATTGGTCGTGCTGTTCTTCAGCGTCGGCGTCTTGCCACACCCCGCGCTCTGCATGGCACCGCCCGCACCCGCGCCGCCGCCCGCACCCGCGCCGCCCGCACCCGCGCCGCCCGCACCCGCGCCGCCGCCCGCACCCGCACCACCCGCACCGCCCGCACCCGCGCCGCCCGAGACCGTCCCACCTTCACCCGCGGCACCCGCCCCGCCCACACCGCCTCCGCCTCCCCCGAGCCCGCGCGACCACCCAGGTCGCCGCTGCCACCGATTGCCGCACCGCTGCCGGCCGCGCCACCCCGCCCGCCAGTGCCGCTCACGCCGCCCGTCGCCCCTGCCGCAGCGCCCATGCCGGCCGCGCCACCAGGGTTCAGCGAGCCACTGGCGCCGCCCGAGCCGCCGAGCCCCGCGGTTGACCCCGCCGTTCCTCCGAGCGCCGACGTGCCGCCGAGGTTCGGCGCGCCCCCGCTTCCGGAGGGCGCCGAGTTGCCCGACGCACAAGCGCTCGCCGCCAACGCGAAGAACCCCACGACCGACTGCAGCGCACGCATCGTTTGGTAAGAGGCACGGGACCCCACCTCGCGCTCACCTTTCGGCCCGAGCGGCCTTTCGAGCCCGAGCCACCGCCTCGCGGAGCCAAAGCCACCGCCGAGATACGCGCGGCCTGGGACGGCCCAGCGCAAAGCTGGTTTGCAGAGCGCGCGGCCTTGTTGGTGGCTTCGCGGCCAATCTTTCCCCCGCCTTGGTCGAGGCGACACGAAAGCGGGGGGCGGAGCTCGGTATCGAAAACGCCGACTACCGCGTGCTCGATGCCCAGGCGATGGAGCGAGGTGTCGAGCACGAGAGCACACGCGGACACACGACTATGGGAGGGACTCCCTCTGGAACATCTCCCAGGCGACGTTCACGATGTCGAACGTGCGGTAGTTGCCGCAGTGGGTCCCGTTCTGAACGGTGCAGAGCACGGTGTCAACGTCGCCGTTGCACTCGCCGCGCGCCTCGCAGCCCGTGTGCCCCGCGACCGGCTGCGCGGCGCCCATGCACATGTTGATGGCGCCCCACTCCGAGAAGTTATCCTCGGCGCCCGGGAACACGGTGCCCGCCGGCCCGCTGCCGCCCCCGTACGGCACCGCGGTGTCGTTCGTGCCGCGGAATTGAATTTCCGAGATGGGTCGCGCCGGCGTGCAGCTGCCGCAGGACGGGTCGGCCGTGTCTCCCGTGACGCAGTCGAAATCCACGGGAGCCACGGCTGCGATCACGTCGGCCGCGTCGCATGCCACCTTGTAGGCCATCCCGCCGCCGTTGGAGCAGCCCGTGGCGTAGATGCGCTTGTCGTCGATGCAGGCTTCCGACCGGAGCGCGCCGATCATCGCCCTCGTGAACGCGACGTCGTCCACGTTCTGGCTTTGCGCCGTCGAGCAGCAGCGCCCGACGTGCCACGAGTTGCCGATCCCGTCGGGCCAGATCACGATGAATCCCTGCGTGTCGGCGAGGTTCCCCCAGTCGGTGGAGCCCTTCCAGGTCGCGCCCGTGCCGCCTAGCGGATGAAAGTCGATCACGACGGGGACGGGGGTCTTGCCGGTATAGCCCGTTGGAACATGCTCGACGTAGGTCCGCGCCATGCCGCCTACCATGACGGTCTTCGTCGTTTCGCCCGGGGTTGCCGTCACGGTCGTGGGACACGACACGGGAGCGGAGCCGCCCGCGCCGGCCGCGCCGGCCATCGAAGCGCCGCCCGAACCAGCGTCCCCGCCCGCACCGGCGCTCCCGCCGTCGCCCGCCGCACCGGCCGCACCGCTCGCGCCTGCCGCACCCGAGAGACCAACGCCGCCCGCGTCGCTGCCTGCCATGCCGGCGGACGCGGCTGCGCCGCCCGTTGCACCTTGCGCGCCCGCCGTGCCCGCGCCGCCGCCGCCGGCGAGCGACATCGAGCCTGCGATGCCGCCTGCCGCTGCCTGCCCTCCGGATCCCGCGGGCGTGCCGGCGCTCCCGGCGACCCCACTGCTTGCACCGCCGTCGCCAGCGCCGCTTTTACCGCTCGAGCTCGCCGTGCCGGGTTCGTCCGAAGACGCACAGGACAGGGCTGCCGGCGGGACGAAGACCGCCGCCGCCGTTGCGAGTGCTCGGGCCACCGAGCCGTGTTTACGGCGACCTGACATCGTCGCCGCCTCCGGACGTGCCGCTTGGAGAGTCGCCTCGACATAGGGGAAGTGTCATTGGGTTTCTCGAGCACCTCGTCGAGAGCTCGCTCTGAGCCTACGGCAGCGGATGGCGTTTGAGGACGGGCCAGGCAACCTGGGGGATCATGAACGTCCGGTAGTTGGCGCAGTGGGTGCCGTCCTGCACGGTGCAAAGGATGGTTTCCTCGCCGGACCCGCACATCGGATAGGTCTCGCACGCCATGTTGGTCGATAGCGGCTCCGCCGTGCCGGAGCACATGTTGATCCCTCCCCACGTCTGAAAATTCGGCTCGGCCCCCGAGTAGTCCACGGCCTGGTCCTGGGTGGCACGGAACTGAATTTCCGTAATGGGCCGGCCGGGATCGCACTGGGCGCACCTGCCGCCGACGACGCAATCGAAGTCGACTGGTGCCACGGAAGCGATCACGTCGGCCGCATTGCACGCCAGCATGAACGACATGGCTCCGCCGTTCGAGCAGCCCGTGGCGTGAATGCGCTTGGTGTCGATGCACGCCTTGCTTTCCAGCTCCGTGATCATGGCCCTCACGAAGGCGACGTCGTCGGCGACGGTCGTGCAGCACCCGCCCGCGTTCCATCCGGGAGTGCTGCCGAGCCCTTGCGGAAACACCGTGATGAAACCTTCGGTATCCCCGAGCGACGCCCAACCCGACAGGCTTTTTTGCTGGTTCGCGTTGCCGCCGAGCCCGTGGAAATCGAAGACGACCGGCAGGCGTGTCGTGCCGTCGTACGAAGGAGGCGCGTGAACGAGGAAGGAGCGATCGTTCCCGTCCACGGTGAGCATCAGCGTCTGGTCGCCGGCTTTGAGCGTCCCCGTCGAAGGACACGGGCCGCCTCCGTCCGAGCCGGCCATGCCGCCGCTTCCCCCGCCGCTCGCTCCGCCTGCTCCCGCCTGCGCCGCCGCTCCCGCGGAACCTGCCGCGCCCGCGGTCCCCGCGGCCGCACCCGCGCCTGTGCCGCCGACGCCTCCTGACCCGGCACCGGCGGCGCCCGCGCCTCCGCCACCGAGCGCGCCTCCGGCTCCCGCATCCGTGCCACCGGAACCTCCGCCTTCCAGTGTGCCCGCGGCGCCCGCGCCCGCGGCGGTCCCGCCCGTGCCGCCGGTCGTCGCGCCTGCGGTGCCGCCTGTCGGACTGCCGGAGCTGCCGGCGAGCATGCCGCCGCTCGTTCCAGCGGATGGCAGGGCGCCGGCCCCAGCGCTCGAACCCTCGTCACTCGTCGAGCTCGTGCACGCGAAGAATGGCGCCACTGCGAGGCCAACCATGCTAGCCGCTACGATCCTTCGTCGAGTCATCGCTGATCAGCCGCGGGGCGGAGAGCCCCTGCCTTTCCCATGCGAGCGTTGCCTCGAATCGATCAAGAAATGAGGTTTTCTTTCCGCGTCGCGTTCGGGCATGCCCGTCATTTTTGTGTGAGCCCCGAACTCCGATGACGAGAGGGATCAACGTCGCACCCCGCGGCCAGCGAGGGAGTGGAGACGGGCTCGCCTGGGGGCTACCCCACGGCGGCCAAGCGCCGCAGCCGCTCGGGGTCGTTCGAGAGCTCGGCGCTCCGCGAGCGATGTGCAATGCGCCCTCGCTCGAGCACGACGGCGCTCTCCGTGAGCGAGAGCGCGAGACGCGCGTGCTGCTCGACCAGGATTACGGCCATTGCCGCGTCGGAAACGAGCTCGCGAACGATGCGCACGATGTCTTTGACGACGATGGGCGCGAGCCCCTCCATGGGCTCGTCGAGCAAGAGCAAGCGGGGATTGAGCACGAGCGCGCGGCCCATCGCGAGCATCTGCTGCTCGCCCCCCGAAAGCCGATTTCCGAGGTGCCGGCGGCGCGCCGCGAGCGACGGAAAGAGGTCGAGCACGCGCTCGGCGGTCCACTCGCCCGGGCGCGCGACCGCCGTGAGGTGCTCTTCGACCGTGAGCGAGGGAAACATACCCCGCTCCTGTGGTACCCAACCGAAGCCGAGCTCGGCGCGCGCGTATGTCGGCGTTGCTCCGAGATCCCCGCCGCACCAGCGGATGGTCCCGGCGTGCAGCCTCGTGAGCCCCATGAGCGTCCGCAGCAGCGTCGTCTTCCCCACGCCGTTGCGCCCGAGAACGGCCAGGCTCTGCCCTTTCTCGAGCGAAAGGCAAGCGTCCTCGATCACGATGGCGTGGCCATAACCGGCCGTCACGCCGTCGAGCGCGAGCAGCTCAGTCATGCTCGGCCTCCCCGAGATAGACTTCGCGGACGCGCGGATCGGCGGCGATGGCTTCGGGCGGGCCCGCGGCCAGCACCTTGCCATTCGCGAGCACGGTGATGTGCTCGGCGAAGCGAAACACGATGTCCATGTCGTGCTCGATCAAAAGGACGCTGACGTCGGGTGGGAGTCGCTCGAGCACGCCGAAGAGCTCGCGGCTTGCTTCCGACGGGATGCCCGCCGCCGGTTCGTCCAAAAGCAAGACGCTGGGCCGCGTCGCGAGCGCGAGCGCGATCTCCACGAGGCGCTGCTTGCCGTAGGCGAGCCGTCCCGTGACTGCGTCGGCCTCGCTCGAGAGCTCCAGTTCACGCAGCAGCTCGCGCGCCTCTGCGATCGCCTCGTGCTGCCGTGCCACGGTCTGGTGCCAGACGCGCGTCAGCCCCTGCCGCTCGCAGATCGCGAGCACGACCGACTCGAGCACGGTGAGCCCTGGAAACAAGGTGTTGATCTGGAACGTGCGGGTCAACCCGCGCTTCACGCGTTCGTGCTGCGACAGCCCGGTGACGCGCTCCTCGCCGAGAAACACGTCCCCCGCCGTCGGTGCGAGGCCGCCCGTGAGCAGATTGATGAGGGTGGTCTTACCCGCGCCGTTCGGGCCGATCAGGGCGTGGCGCGCGCCGCGGGGCAGGCGAAGATCGACGCCGTCGTTGGCGACGAAGCCGCTGAAGCGCTTGGATAGCGCGCGAGCGCGCAGCACGTCAGTCATGCGCCTTTCCTGCCGAGGTGCGCCCCCAAGCGCACGAGGCCCCCCATGATTCCTCCCCGTGCCACGAGCACGACCACGACGAGCAAGAGCCCGATCCAGAACAGCCAGTACTCGTGGCTCAGCCGGGAAAGCAGGTCTCGTGCGACCATGAAGACGGCCGTGCCGATCAGCGCACCGTACAGGCGCCCCGTGCCTCCCAGCACCAGCATGATCAAGAGCTCCGCCGAACGCGGGAAGGAGAGCACGTCGAGACTCACGAACTCGGTCGTCTGGGCCAGCAGCGCGCCGGCGATGCCGGCAATGCCCGCTCCCAGCGTGAACGCGGACACCTGCAGGCGCCGCACCGACACACCGATCGCGGGGAGGCGCCGCGCGCCTTCGCGCAGGCCTCGCAGCGCGAGCCCGAACGGTGAATGCACGAGCCGCCGGACGAGCAAGAAAATCGCGAGCAGCACCACGAGGCTGTAGACGAAAGCGGTCCTGCCCTCGAAGCCGAACTCGAACGTGCCGAGCAGCTTGCCCATCGCGACGCCGCCGAGGCCGTCGACGCCACCCGTCACGGCTGCCGCCTGATTTGCCGCCTCGTACAGCACGAGCCCGATGCCGAGCGTGAGCATGAGCCTCGCGAGATCCTCGGCCCTGACGACGAGCACGGCTGCCACGAAACCGAGCGCCGCCGCCACGGCGCCGGCCACGACGAGCCCGGTGAGCGGCTCGCTCCACCCGTGCACGGCGAGCAGCCCCGCGGTGTATGCCCCCGCACCGAAGAAGGCAGCGTGTCCGAGCGAAAGAATGCCCGCGTAGCCGAGCACGAGGTCGAGCGAAAGCGCGAACAGCGCCGTGATCAGGATCTGACTACCGAGCACGAGATAGCCGGGCAAAAGGAAGTAGACGGCGAGCGGCACGAGCCAGAAGGCGACTTCGGCCTTGTGCCAGCGGCCGTGCGGCAGGCCGAGCTCGATGCTCGTGCGCAACGGCGCAGCCGTCATTGCTTCTTCGGTCATGCGCGTCGCCCATACAAGCCCGCGGGGAAAGCAATCAGGAGCACGACCATCGCCACGTAAATCGCGAACGCGCCGACCTCTGGCACGTAATATTTGCCCGTGACGTCGAGCACACCGAGCACGAGCGCCGCCACGAGCGGCCCCTTGATGGTGCCGGCCCCGCCCACGCTCACGACGAGCAGGAAATAGACGAGATATTTGAGCGGGAACGTGGGGTCGAGCCCCAAAACGTCGATGCCGAGGGCGCCGCCGAGCCCCGCAAGCCCCGAGCCGAGCGCGAACGTCAGCGTGAAGACACGGTTCACGTTGATCCCGACGCCCGCGGCCACGTCTTGATTGTCGACGGCGGCGCGCACCTGGGCGCCGAAGCGCGTGCGCTGCACGAGATAGCCGAGCCCCGCCGTGACGACCAGGACGACGGCTATCAAAAAGAGCCGGTAGACGCCGAGGTCGAGGCCGAGCACGTGCCACTGTCCTTGCAGCCACGCGGGCAGGTGAACCGGTTGCTGCGCCGGGCCGAAGAAGTAGCTCGTGGTCGCGACGGCCATGAAGGTCACCCCGATGCTGAACAACACCTGATCGAGATGGCTCGCCTTGTAGAGGCGCCGGTAGAGCGTCCTCTCGAGCACGACGCCCGCAGCTGCCGACGCGAAGAATGCGAGCGGGAGCGTCAGGAGGAACGGCACGCCTAGGCGCAACATGGCGACGACGCAGACGTAGCCGCCTAGCATGGCGAAAGCTCCGTGCGCGAGGTTCACGAAGTTCATCAGACCCAGCGTGACCGACAGCCCGACGCTGATGACAAAGAGCAGGCCGCCGTAAGCGATACCGTCGAAGACGACGCCGAAGAAATTAGCGATCACGGCCGCCACGGCGCAAAATCCGCCTACTTCCCCGGGTCTTTGACGTTCGGGAACTCTTCGAACTCGATGTTGTAAAGCTCGTTGCCGACCGCTTGCACGCGTCGCACGTAGACGGTCTGAACGATGTCGCGAGTTTCGGGGTCGATCGTGATCGGGCCCCGCGGGCTCGCGAGCTTCATGCCCTTGAGGATCTCCATTGCCTTGTCCCCGTCGATCTTTGTCTCGAGCTTCGTGACGATCTTGGCGATCGCCGCCATGCCGTCGTAACCGCCGACGGCCATGAAGTTCGGGCGCTGGCCTCCCGTGAGCTCCCCGAACGCTTTGACGAAGGCCTTGTTTTCGGGCGAGTCGTGCGCTGCGGAGTACTGGTGTGTCGTGATGAGGCCGAGCGTCGGCTCGCCCATGGCCGCGAGCACGTGAT
Organism: uncultured delta proteobacterium; assembly: GCA_963841435.1. Lineage (GTDB taxonomy): Bacteria > Myxococcota_A > Polyangia > Polyangiales > Polyangiaceae > PMG-095. The sequence continues at coordinate 866,357 of CAWJCS010000006.1, read as the reverse complement.
CGTCCGTGAGGTCGCCGGTTGCGATGAGCTTGATGCCGGCCTTGGCGAGCCCGCGCTCGTTGAACGCCTTCATGAACGCGATGCCGAGCTCGCCCGCGGGCAAGAAGATGAACACGGCCTCGGGCTTGGAATCCTTGATGCGCTGCAAGAACGGCGCAAACTCCGGATTTGTCAGCGGCACGCGGACCGAGTTGACGACCTCGCCGCCGGCGGCCGTGAAAGCCTTCTTGAAGGCCCCTTCGGCGTCGATGCCCGGCGCGTAGTCGGCGACGAGGGAGTACACCTTCTTGATGCCGTTCTTCGCCGCCCACTCGGCCATCGGCGCCGTGACCTGCGGCAAGGTCATCGAGAAGCGCGCGATGTAGGGTGACTTGGTGGTGATGGCCGAGGTCGCGGCGTTCATGACGATCATCGGCTTCTTCGCCTGCGTCGCGATGGGGGCGACGGCCATGGCATTGGGCGTCAGGCCGAAGCCGGCCAAAAAGTTGACGTTGTCCCGCGCGATCAGCTCCTGCGCGAGGCGCTTGGCGACTTCCGGAGAGGGGCCCGTGGTGTCCCTCAGGACGAGCTCGATCTTCCTTTTGGCAAAGGTGTCGCCATGCATCTTGAGGTAGGTCCGCATGCCGTTTTCGATGTTCTTACCGTAGTCGGCGAACGGACCCGAGAAAGCGGCGATGACGCCGACCTTGACCGGCTCCGCCGCCGGAGCGGCGGACTCGACCTCCGATTCCACTGCGCCCTTATCGCAGGCCAAGAGCACGAAGGCGAGGGCGGCGACCGCCGCGGAACGAAGCACGTTGAGCCAATTCATTTCGTCTGCTTTCTCGCGAGCGTGGGTGACGCCAGGGCCGTCCGGTGAATGGTAGGGACAGCGTTTCCGATCGAATCGAGTGCACGATCGCTTGCGGTCTGTTTTCGGAAAGCAGGGCTCATTTCCGGCAGCGCTTCGGTTCGGCCGACGAAGACTGGTTGGAGAGGGAGCCCGAGCTTTCGATCAGTATTGATCAGGCGCTGGTCGTCGTCGATAGGACATTCGGCAGATCACGGCGTGCGCTCGTCTGCGGAGAGCACGCTCGTGTCGCCGCGCGAGACAAAAGTCATGGGGCGCGTTTTTTTTGATCGATCCAGACGTTTGTTCGCATGGGGAAAACGGTAGGTCTGCTCAGTGCTCGACGAGCCATCGGCGAACGGGACGTTTCGTGCGTGCGAGCGTACCCACGGCGGTTCGCGCGACGACGCGGTCGCGGGCGTCGGCGCCCCGCGTCGCTCTGCGTCACGGGCCGGCGCGCGCTCGCACGCGTCGGCCGCGTGGCGCGCAAAAAGGCGCGGCTAGGCCGCCGGAGAGCCCGCGGTGCTCACCGCGAGCGCGGGCGACGACACCGCGAGAGTCCCGGAGTCGGATGACGACCGAGGCCATTTGGAACACGACGCTCGAGGCGGTCTTCAAGCCCCTCGGCGTCGGTGCGCTCGCCATCGTGGCGTCCGGTTGCGGAGGGCTGGGAGGCACGCGGCTCGAGCCCGGTGGCGGCGATGGGCCCGTGCCGAGCGGCGACGCGGGTGAGACCTACGCCCGGAGCGTGGATGCGCTGGTCTGGGGGGCCGAGCAAAAGCTCGTCTCGCGCGACGCCGCCGAATTCGACCAGGTCGGCTACTCCGTGGCAGTCGGCGACGAGAGAGCCCTGTTGGGGGCGTTCGGCGAAAGCGCGTCTCGAGGCGCGGCCTACGTCTTCGTTAGGAACGGCAGCACCTGGACCGAGGAGCAGAAGCTCGTCGCGAGCGATGGTGCCGAGGGCGACGACTTCGGCTGGTCCGTGGCCATCAGCAAAGATTCGTGCTCTCGTGGGTGCCTACGGCAACGACGTGGCGCGCGGTGCCGCTTACGTGTTCGTACGAAGCGGCGGCACCTGGACGGAGCAGCAGAAGCTCGTCGCGAGCGACGGTGTCGAGGGTGACGACTTCGGCTGGTCCGTGTCGCTCGCGGCCGACCACGCCGTCGTGGGGGCCTACGCGAAGGACGCCGCGCGCGGTGCGGCCTACGTCTTTGCCGGGAACGGCGGCAGCTGGACGGAGGAGCAGCGGCTCGTTCCGAGCGACGGTGTCGAGGGTGACGACTTCGGCTGGTCCGTGTCGCTGGCCGATGCGCTCGCCCTGGTCGGGGCCCCGGGCCACGACGCGGGTCGCGGCGCGGCGTACGCTTTCTTGAGCAGCGGCGGCAGCTGGACCGAGGAGCAGAAGCTTGCCGCGAGCGACGGGGAAAGCAGCGACCAATTCGCCGTCTCCGTCTCGCTCGCGGCCGACCGCGCGCTGCTCGGTGCGTATTGGGAAGATTCGCTGCGCGGCGCCGCGTACGTCTTCGGCCGCAACGGCGGCAGCTGGAGCGAGGAACGGAAGCTCGTCGCGAGCGACGGGGTCGATGGCGACCGGTTCGGCGGCGCCGTTTCGCTCGGTGCCGAGCGTGCCTTGATTGGGGCGTACGCGAAAGACTCCTCGCGAGGTGGAGCCTACGTTTTCGCCCGGGACGGCAGCGACTGGACCGAGGAGGAGCAGCTCGTCGCGGGCGACGGGGCCTACAACGACTTGTTCGGCTGGTCCGTCGCGCTCGCCCCGGAGCACGCCGTGGTCGGCGCGCACTACGACGACAACCTTCGTGGCACGGGCTACGTCTTTTCGCTCGGGCTCGCCGACGGAGAAGGCTGCTCGGCCGACACGGATTGCGCGAGCGGGCATTGCGTTGACGACCGGTGCTGTAACGTCGCGTGCACCGGGTCGTGCGGCGCTTGCTCCGTCGCCGAGGGCGCCGCGACCGACGGGATTCTGCTTGGTCTCCCCCGCCGGCTCCGAGGGAAGCCCACCTTGCGGCACCCTTGTTTGTGACGGACGGAGCGTCGAGTGTGCGCCCTGCCAAGCCGACGAAGACTGCCCAAAGAGCCGCTATTGCGCCTCCGACCAGACGTGCCGACCGAGACGGGGGCCGGGCGAGGCGTGCGACGGCGGGGCGGACGGCGGCTGCTATCTCCCGGGCTGCGGCATTTGCGAAAGCGGCGCCTGCGCCGACGGCGTTTGCTGTGACCGTGAATGCTCGGCGACGGAGGCCTGCACGGCAGCGCTCAAGGTTACGGGCCACGACGGTACGTGCGGCGAAGCAGAGACGGCGGTGATGGGGAGCCCGTGCACTTTCGGCGACACGTGCGCGAGCGGGCAATGCGAGGACGGGCTCTGTTGCGATCGGGAGTGCACGGCGAGCGAACGCTGCCGGGCCGATTTGAAGGTCGAGGGCGGAGACGGAACGTGCGGGCCCGCGGCCGTGGCCGTGCTCGGCGTTCGATGTTTGACCCGCGCGGAGTGCACGAGCGGCTTCTGCGTCGGAGGCGTCTGCTGCAGCGAGTCGTGTGAAGAGACGGCGGCGTGCCTGCGGCCGAGCTGCAACGGGCAAGGGCTCTGCGAATGCGGCTGCGATGACGACGCCGATTGCGCGCCGGGAACCCGCTGCGCACCGAGCGGCCGATGCGTCACGCGGACCGACCCGCCAATGACGCGCCACGACCCCGGCTGCGGGTGCCGAACGACGCGACGCACGGCGCACGAGCGTCCGCGCCTGCTCGCGGCCCTCTTTCTCTTTCTGCTCGCGACTCGGCGGCGGCGGGCCACCCGCCGTCGCTCGGAAGGGCGGTGACATGCGGTCCTATCGCTTCGCTCGACGCTCGTTCCTCGCCGCCATCGGCGGCGCCTTCGGCCTCGAGATCCTGCTCGGCAACCTGGAAGCCGCCGCCGAGGGTGCCGCTCCACCTCCCCGCTTCTTGATGATGCACTGGCCCGTGGGCACGATCAGAAACCAGTTCATTCCCACCGGCAGCGGCACCGCGTACACGACGTTCGAAGACGGCACAGGGACCCGGCTACATCGTCTCTCCATTCGATACCGCGGAGCTTCGCCCGCACACGATCGTCCTGCACGGCTTCGACATGGACGGCCTGCGTGGCAAGGGTGGCGGCCACGAGGACGGCACCTCGTTCGCCACCACGGGCGCAAGCTCGCCGGGGACGCGCGCCAACGGCGGAGAAACGGACGACGGCTGCGCGGGCGGGCCGTCGTGGGACCAGATCTTCTTGAAGCACGTGCCTGAGCTTTCGAGAACGAACGATCTCGGGACGGTCATCGGCAAGGGTCACTACAACGTGATCTGCGATCGCCGTGTCAACTCCTACGAGACGTTGACGCGTTGTCTATCCTACGGCTACGAAAAGCAGTCCGTGAATTCCGCCATTCCCGGCGGCACAATCGTGGAGAACCAGCCTCTGCTCCCACAGCTGGTCCCGCTCACGGCCTACAACGACCTCTTCAGCGGCTTCGTGCCCGGTGGCACGATGAGCGATCCGGAGGCGACGAAGCTTCTCCTGCTCCGAAAGAGCGTGCTCGACTATTCGCTGCGCGAGCTCGCCCACCTCAGAAAGCTCGCTCCCCTGAGCGAGCGCGACAAGATCGATGCCCACGCCACGAGCGTGCGCAAGCTCGAAGCCCAGCTCAGCGAGCAGCTCGCGGGCGGTGGCCATGGAGTCGATTGTCGCGTGCCGCCGCTGCCGGACCGCGGCCTCACGGGCCGCTCGGGCGATGCGCTGACCGTCGACTACCAATTCCCCGAAGCCAACACGTCCGACGAGGCGACGCACGAAGCCGTCGGTAAGGCGCACGCCGCCATCCTCCGGGCCGCGCTGGCGTGCGACATCGTTCGTGTCGCTACCTTCCAGTGGGCCCCCGGGACCAACCACGTTTCCTTCGCAGGGCTCGATCCCAACGACCCGAAGACCATTTGGATGCACCACCCGCTCAGCCACCGCGTCGGCGAGGCGTCCTTCTTCAACGGCCCGCGTCCCGACGCGAGCGCCTACGTGTGGGATGCCATGGTCAACGCCAACCGCTGGTATTTCCAGAAGACGGCCGACATCATCGACGACTTCAGGCTCGAAGTGGATCCGCTCGACCCGGACGGCGGCAGTCTGCTCGATCGCTGCGTCATCCCCATGATCACCGAGGTCGCCGAGGCGAGCCATACTCGCGATGGGCACGCGGCAATCGTGTTCGGCGGCACCAAGCTCGGCCTCGTGGGCGGCCAGTTCCAGAGCGTTTCCGGCCTCCACAATCGGCTCTGGGTGACGGTCGCGCAGGCCTTCCTCGGCACGAACGCGATGAGCGAGCTCGCGAGCGAGGTCTACGTCAAGGACGGCGTGAGCCCCATTCCCGGGCTCTGGGTCGCGCCCAGCTGAGCGCGCCTCTGGGCCGTTGGCTGGCGCGGGATCGGCTCGGCGACTCGAGGGCGCCGTAGGCTTCGACGAGCTTCGCGGCTCGATCGGCTCAGTCGAGCAGATCGGTGCCAAACGCGTAGTAAAAGCCCACGCCCACACCCGTCGTGTCGAGGCCGGGGGAGAGGCCTTCGCGTGGCAAGTGCGGCGTCGTGACGTAGAGCGCCGAGCGCTCGTTGACGAGGCGATACCCCATGACGTACGCCTGCACCTTGTCGGTGAACGCGTACATGTAGCCGGCTTCCATGAGCTTTGCACCCACGAACGCCGTCGAGCACGGGATAGGCGTTCCATCCGCCTGCGGAACACGCGTGCATTTGCCCGAATACGCCCGTCCGTAGGCGCCCCACACGTGGTGCTCGAAGACCGTCTGCTCGAGCAGCGCGTAGAAAGCGGGCCGCGAATACATGTTGGCGTCGTTCGGGAGCGTCGCATGCAGCGTGTATTTCAGCTCCTCTCCGATCCCCACGACGCGCGTTTTCACGTCGGGCGTGATGGGAAGGGTGTACTGGACGGTGAGTTTGTTCCCCCAATCGTTTGCCGTGCGGGTTTGCCGGTCGGGCGCTCCGGAGAGGGCATTGTAGATGTAGGCCAGGCCGAAGTAGTCGTGGTGCGACTCCCAAGCGTAACGAATCCTGAGCCCCGCGAATTCGGCCCCGCCGAGGGCCTTGTCGAGGTCGAAGCCGGCCGCCAAGGAGACGATATAGGGGTTCGATCGAACGCTCGCGACACTGTCGCTCGGCCGTAGCTCGTCGAGCGTGTAGCTTGCCCGCCCGTAAAGTCCGAAGACGGTGGGGCTCCAGTACTGGAGGCTGTTGGCTTCTCGACGGTAGAAGGCGGCGTTCGACTCGCCGCTGATGCCCCAGCGCTGGGCCGGGTTGACGGCGGTCGCGAGAAAGCCGGGGGTTCCGATGACGGGCGTGTAGTCGGCGACGTAACCGCCTTTGATGGGGTTTACCATCGTCGTCGTGGTCCACTTGTAGGGCGTGTCCAAAAGACCGAATGCCACCGTGCCCCAATCGCCCGTGAAACCGAGATAGCTGTTGCGATTGGGGAGCTGCGCTTCCCAGGGATTCGGGTCGCCGTCGATGGGCATCGCGGTCTCGAACTGCCCGAGGATCCTGAGCTGGTCGACGAGCGCGAGGCTCGCACGCACGCCAAAGTGCGACGTTCCGGACAACATGCGACCGCGCGGGGGCCCGTCGAGCCCGTCGTAGTTGGCTACCGTGGTGCCGATGTGACCTGGCCCCTCCGAGAACCCTACCGGCGTGGGATTTTCGGCTTGGACGTATTCGACGAAGGGCAAGAGGGCGCCGTAAAGCTCGAGTGTGGCGGCCTTCTGCACGTCGGTCGCGGTGGGCCCCGCCGCGGGCTTTCGATCTTCGGCGACGGCGGAGCTGCTAAGCAGGGCGGCGCTGGCGAGCACCAGGAGTGCCAGTCTGTTCTTCATCCGTTCTCCTACGCGATCGTTCGTGTCAACACGACTCGGCTCGCGCACGCGAGGCGTGCCCGAGCGGCCCGGGCCGCGTTCAAAAACGCGCTGTCATCAGTGCCAGATCGCGAGGACCTGTTTGCCGAGCTTGTCCTCGCCTGCGTTGTTCGCATGGCAGGAATCGCTCTGATACTCGCCCTGCGCGAGCGGGCCGAGCACTCCGGCGTAGTGGACCTGAGGATCTTCCATGGCCATTTGCTGGGCCTGCATGTCCGTCAACTCGGGACCACCGTTGCCGGCGAGCGTGCAGACGTGGCCGTCCGTGTAGAGCGGCTGGCCCGTGATGTAGATGTACGCGCCGTCCGCGGCGTGGGTCTTGGCGTTGTTCACCATCGTGCGGACCTCATCCATCGTCGCCCCGGTCGAGAAGATGCAGATCATGATCCAGATGGCGACCGGCTTGCCGTACATGCTCGACTGCCGATCGAAGCCCTGCCAGTTGCTGGAGTTGTTGGTGGTCCAGTTCTGAACGACGGCGCCGCCGTTGCCGTAGTCGCCCCACATGCGGGTGCCGCCGGCCCGCGTGTAGCCCCTGGCGACGTTCTCTCCCATCGAGCAGCCGATCCAGCCCATCGTGTTGGGCCCGCTGTTCAGGTTGTCTCCGCCGCCCGAGCCCGCGGTCCCGCCGCCTCCGCTCATGCCGCCGGCACCGGCGCCTGCGGCTCCGCCTCCCGCCGCGCCCGCCGCGCCGCTCACGCCGCCGGCTCCTGCGCCGCCCGTGCTGCCAGCCGTGCCGCCGTCACCACCGATGTCCGTGCCACCCATGCCACCGGCGCCGGCACCCGAGCCGCCGCCCGTGCTCACACCGGCGCTGCCGCCAGCTCCCGCGCCCGCGCCGCCGCCTGTGCTCACGCCCGCGCTACCGCCCGTGCTTACACCAGCGCTGCCGCCCGTGCTCACGCCCGCGCTACCGCCTGTGCTCACGCCCGCGCTGCCGCCCGCGCCACCCGTTCCGGTGCCGCTGGTACCACCGGTGCCCGCGAGCGCGCCCGTTCCCGACGAGCCGCCGCTCGCGCCCGTACCGCCCGTGCCAGGAGCCGTGTTTGCGGTTCCGTCGTCGCCCGAGCTGCACGCCGTGACCCAAAGCCCTGCAATACCGAGTCCGAGGGACGTAATGGACGACAGCGTGAGTTTACGGTGTTTCATGGGTTCTTTCCTTGGGTGTCTTCGGGACGAGGGATTGGGGGCACGCCGTCCAACCACTCGTCGCCACGCCCGCACTGCGGCGCTGGCCAAGCAGATCCCGGCAGGACCCGTCACCAGGAGGAGCTCTCGATCGGGAGTCTTTGGCCGGAGCTTTCGGTACGTTCATGCGACAAGCTCCCGGGATCGATCAGAAAAAGGAAGCGAGCGATCACCGTGCGGGCCACGCGGCTCCGATCAACGAATTTTTCGGATGCGAACGAGAGCGGATACGTCGAAATACGTAGTTGGCGGCAACCTGCCGGATGCTCCCCCACGCCGGCTACGACAACGGATGACGACTACGACAACGGACGCGCGCGGAGCGCGTGGGTCGAAGCGTCAGCTCGCGAGGTCGTGCTCGATGAGCCAGATGGCAGCGCCCGCGCGGCTTCGCACTCCGAGCTTGTCGAGTATGCGCGCGACGTGAACTTGTACGGTACGCGGGGAGATGTGAAGCGACGCGCCGATTTCCCTGTCGGATTTACCCCGCGCAAGAAGTTGTGACACTTCGAGCTCTCGCCCCGAGAGTCCGTGCGAGCTCGGTGGCGCGGCCCGATCGGGCAGCCCGAGACAAGCGAGCACGGCATCGACGGCGCGAGGATCCAAGCGCCCCGCGGCTGCCTCTAAGACGAGCTCGCGCGCTATCGCGTCGGAGTCGAGCGCGAGCCGATGGGGGCGGTCCTCGCTCATCGAATGGGCGGCGTGGGCAGCGGCGAGCACGCGAGCCGGCGCGGACAGCGTGCGCGCGGAGCGATGTTGGGGGTAGCCGGAGCCGTCGAGCCGCTCGTGCGCGGACGTGGCGATGTCGGCCACTTCGGCCAACGCACGGATCGGCCAGAGCACTCGCCCCGTGAAGTGCGTGTGCAGGCGCACGCGCTCCCAGGCCGCCCAGTCCAGCGGGCCGCGACGCGCCCAGATGTCTTGCGGCACGCTCACCCGCCCGATGTCGTGCAGCAGGGCCCCCAGGCGCAGGGCGCGTGTCTCACCGTCACCGAGGCCCAGCTGAAAAGCCGTTCGCGCGGCGAGCGCGGCGACGCCGGTCGAGTGGCCCACGAAGATCGGGCTCGCGAGGTCGGCGAAGGCGGCGAGCGCACAAGCGACGCAGTCGAGCCCGCGCTCGTCCGCCCATTCGACGGGCCCGGGCTCGAGCTCCAGGAAGCGCTCGAAGATGTGGGGATCGTCGACGGCCTCGAACAGGGCCTCCCCTTGCTCGCCGAGCGCCCTCGAGACGAGCGGATCGAAATGGTCTCCCCCGAGCCTTCGCGCAGTCTCGAGTGCAGCGTCGCGCCCGTCGAGGTCACGCGCGAGCTCGACGAGCTGCGCGATCTCGTAGAGGCAGGACGAAAGCTCCGTCGTCTCGCGGGCGTCCGTCGAAAAACCTGCCCGCCCTTGCCGATGATCGCTGAGCACGCTCGCCAGCACATCCCGACGTTGGGCGACGAGCCGCTCCGACATCGTGCCCCGATCCCGAGCGAAGCCCGTGCCGCTCAGGTGTCCGAGAAGTGTCAGCCAATAGGTCTCTCGCAGCTGTCGAGCGGTGGCACCCGCTAGCTTCCCGAGCTCGACGGCGAGCACCGTGGAACGCACGGCCATGCCCGGCGCGGTATCGGCTGCCGCGTCGCAGGCGAGCGTGAGCCGTCCGAGCAGCTCCGCGGTCCTGACGGGCGCCGCCCCGTCGTTGCGTGCGGCACGGCTGCTCGTCGCGCCTCCGAGCGCGCTCGGTTTCCCACCCCGGTTCGCTCGCACGCTCGAAGGAGGCACCGCGTCGCCTCCACGGGGCAAAGCCGTCGGGTCCGGCGCGAGAACGGAACGGGACATGCGGGATTGGGCGTGCAGGCACGGGACGCCGCACCCTTCAGCACATGCGACCACACGCGGCGATCGATCAAGAAAAGTTCGGGCCCACGCCGGTGCCCGTTTTTGCTGGTCGAATCCATTTCGGTGTCGTCGTTACTTTCCTTGATCGAACGAGCGTGGAGGTCGCATAGTCGAATCAGGTCGTGGTCGCAGTTGCCCGTGCGGAGATCGAGACGGTAACGGTAAAGGAGCGCGACGGTCCTCTACCGTCCTCCGCGGCGGACCGCGCGCAGCTCGAACAGCTGTTCGCAAACCACCATGCCGTAGTGTGGCGTACACTGCGCCGTCGTGGCTTGACGGAGGATGAAGCCGCAGATGCTACGCAGGAGACGTTCTTGATCGCCGCGGGCCGCTTGTCGGACATAAAGGCGCATGCGGAGCAGGCATTCCTCATCGGAACGGCGCTTCGTGTCGCGCACACGCTGCATCGCAAGACGATGCGCTGGCATCTCGACGAAGACATGGACCAGCGCGCGTCGGGGGCTCGCGACGCCCACGACGCGCACGCCGACGTTGAGCTCTGTGACATGGCGCTGTCCAGGCTGAACGCCGAGCTCGCGGAGGTGTTCGTGCTCTACGAGACTCAGGGGCTTTCCTCGCCCGAGATCGCGTCGTTGCTCGGGATTCCGCTCGGCAGCGTTGCGTCGCGTCTCCGCCGGGCCCGCGAACAGTTCCGCAACGCGGTTGCTCGTATCGAGCGAGCCATGCAGCGGAGCAAGCCATGAGCACCTCGACGAAACGATTGCCGGAGCCATTGCGAGACGCCGGCGGCACCGAGCTCGAGCAGCGCCTGCTTCGAGCCGGCTCGCGCGAGGAGCCGTCACGGGCGCTGACCGAGCGCATGGCGAAGGCAATCGGAGTTGCTCCGCCCGCCATCGGCGCGGGAAGCGGCGGTTCGGGAAGCGGTACGCTCGCGCCCGAAGCAGCCACGGGCTCGAGCGCGCTCGTGCCCTGGATTTCCGGTGTCGTCGTGGCAGTCGCCGTTGGTGGAGCGCTCGTGGTCGCGTGGCCGCGGGCGACCCCCGCGCCGTCGCGCCCCTTTTCTTCGAGCGCGCCCGAAGTGAAGGCGCCGCCGCCGGCGCCCGTCGCGCCGGACGTCGCGGCGGTTCCCGAGGTCGAGCGAGCCCCGGCACCCCCCGCGCGGGCCGCATCGACGACTGCCGGTCGCGCGGCGCCGGGTCGCGCGGCCGCTCCCGTGGCCGACCTTCGCAACCAGATCGCGCTGCTCGACGCCGCTCGTTCGGCGCTCGCGACGGGCGCCAACGAGCGCGCGTTGGAAGTCCTGCAGCGCTACCTGTCGAAGTACCCGGCGGGCAGCTTTCGCCCCGAAGCGAATGCGCTCAAGGTCGAAGCGCTCGTTGGCCTCGGCCGTACCGGCGAAGCGCGCGCGCTGGCCGATCGGTTCGGAAAGGAGCAGCCCGGTAGCCCGCTTGCCGATCGCGTGAAGGGGCTCACGGGGCAAAAGTGAGTGCCGGCTGCGGCGACCCGCGCCACGGCTACTCGAAGTGAACGCCGAGCCCCAGGCTCGCGGCTTCGGTCACGGCCGGAACCGAGTGAAACACGGTCGGGGCGAACTCGAAGGAATCGCGAACGAGGTTTGCACCGACCGAGCCGCGGAGCGCGCACTCGACGATCGGCCCGAGCCGCACCGTGAGCAGCGCGGCGCCGCCCACGACGGCAAACGGGCGAGCGACCCGACCCGGTGAGTTGTACGTGGAGCTACCCTTGGCCGACAGGCGCCCGACGAGGCCCGACGCGCAGGCGCGCGCCTCGATGAACGAAACGGGCACGCGGAGCGGGCAGGCGTCGAGGCTCGCGGCGTCGAGCGCGAAGGAAGCCGTGCCGCCATCCGTGACGAGTCCCACCCTCCACGCGTGGGTCACGCCGAGCACGAGCGCGGACGCCCAGGGCGCCGGGTGGTCGATGTCGGCGATGGCGTAGGCCGCGACACCAGGCATGAACGAGGGGGCGGGCCCGAAGAACGATTGCCCCGCGACGTTCACCCCCAAGGCGACGCGCACGGAGCCCGACCCATCCGATCCCGCAACGTCCGGGCTCGTCGCCTCGCCGGCCGTTACGGGAGTGGGTGCGGTGGGCCGCTCCGCGGGTTCTTCGGGCGGTCGTTCGGGCTCGTTCTCGGGGCGCGACGGCGCCGCTGCCGCAGGGGGGGGTGTCGTCGGGGCGTCGTCGGGGTTTTCTGCCGTCTCGCCGGCCGTGCCGGCCGTGCCAGCCGTGCCGGCCGTGCCAGTCGCTCCAGAGGCTCCGCCCGCGCCGGTAACACCGGACGCAGCTGCACGCTCCGACTCGCCTTCGGGTCGACCGAGCGCGACCGCGATGATGAGCGCCGCGGCATCGACGGCTTCCTCGCACGAGCGGGCGACCAACCGCCGCGTCGTGGAGTTCGCTCCCGGCGGATTGAGAACGAGAACGCTCTTGACGCCTCCCGATGGTGCGGGCTCGAAGCGCGCGCGGATCGACAGCGATGCGCCTTCGTTGACGAAGCGCACCTGCGGCAAGCGGGCGAGCACGCGCGCGACGAGCGCCGCTCGCGACGCACACCCCGGGCTCGACCGAACCTGCAGACGTGCCGTGGCGGGCGGGGCCTTCGGCTCGGCGACGGCGACGCCGGCTCCGGCCGCGAGCGCGAGCGGCACGAACAGGAGCCTGGTCGGAATCAACGGAGGTGATAGCATCCTGCGATGGCTCGCGCGGCGCTCGCCCGGCGTATCATCGTGCTGACCGCCGGCGCCGTCATTTTCAGCTGTGGGGGCGAGGTCGTCCGGCTGGGGGACGAAGAGGCCGGTGCGGGGGTGGCGGCGGGCACGGGCGGGAGCTCGGGAGCCGTCGGAGCGGGAGCTGCGACGGGCGCGGTGAGTGGAGGAGGGGCAAGCGGCGGGGTCAGTGGAGCAAGCGGCGGGGTCAGCGGGGCAAGCGGAATGGACGCTGGGCCGGATGACGCGGCGGGCGCTCCGGATTCTTGCCAGCCCGGGCTCGTGAAAGCGAATGAGGTCGTCTGGATAGGCGATACCTGGATCTATTTTCCCGGAGATCAGTATACCCGCGTCCAGGATTACGCGCGGAACGCCGGGGCGCTCGGGGACGGCGAGGGCTACGTGGTGCTGGCGCAGCCAAGCCACTTCATGGCCGACGTCGCCCAACAATACCGATCACGAGAGGCGGGCTCCACCAAGGTCAAGGTACTGGTGATGGACGGGGGCACCTGGGACACGATCATCGGCGGAGGCTCCGACGCGTCCGTCGCGACGGCTGCCGACAACTTCGCCGAGCTCTTGGCAGAAGTAGCGAGCGACGGCAGCGTCGAGCAGGTCATCTACTACTTGATGCCCGAGCTTCCGAACATCCCCGGTGTCGCCAAGCTGCGCGAAAAGGTCCAGCCGGCGTGCGAGGCGAGCGTCGTGCCTTGCTACTTCCTCGACCTGCAGCCCATCTGGCAGGGTCACCCGGAGTACACGGACGGTAGCGGTATCCAGGCCTCACAGGCCGGCGCGAGGGCGATCGCGGATGCGATCTGGGCCATCATGCAAGACAACTGCATCGCGCAGTGACCGACGCTGACGCTCGTCGAATCGAACCGGCGAGCTGAGCGTAGCGCGGCTTCAGCGCCGCGATGTCGCGAGCGCAGCAAGCTCGGCGAGACGCAAGGGTTGCGCCCCGGGATTCGGAATTCGCCTCGGCGCGAGGCAATTCATGGCGGCAGCGCGCAATAACCTCTACGGAAGCGTCTTCCAGAGGTCGCACTCAATGAAAAGTTGGCACCCGTTTTGGCTCAAACGCGCCTCTGCAGCCCGGAGGTTCTCGTCGGACGGAAATCTTTCGACTCAATTGAAGCGCGGGGCCCTCGCAACGGCGATGGTGTTCGCCGGTGTTTCGGGTGGGTGCGGGACCAACTCCAACGGCTCGCCGGGTACGGGCGGAACCGCAGGCGCCGGAGCAGGCGGACGCGCTGGCTCCGGCGTCGGAGGAGGAGCAGGCACTTTCGCCGGGGCGGGCAATGGGGGCAGCCTCGGTGCAGGCGGAAGCCCGGCGAGCGGGGGAAGTAGCGGATCGGTCGGGAGTTGCGACGGCGCCACGGCGTGCGGCGGGGACGTTGTCGGCACCTGGACCGTGATGTCGTCGTGCCTCGACGTTGGCGGCGAGCTCGATCTGTCCTTGTTCGGTGCGGGCTGCCTGTCCGCCCCGGTCACGGGGTCCCTACAAGTGACCGGAACGTGGACCGCCAAGCAGGATGGCTCGTATTTGGACGAGACGATCACGTCGGGCAGCGAACAGTTCACTCTGGCGCCGTCGTGCCTGATCATCTCTTCGGCTCCCGTGACTTGCGAGGGGGCTGCAAACCTCCTCGTCAATGCGGGCTACTCGTCGCTCACTTGCACGGACGCCGACGGCGGCGGGTGCAACTGCTCGGGCACCGTTCACCAGAACGGCGGGCTCGGCGTCGTATCGTTCGCACCGTCCACGGGCGGAAACTACACGACCGCGAACAACACGATCACGATCACGGGCGACTCGGGCGACACGAAGCACTCGTACTGCGTTTCGGGCAACACGATGACCTGGACCCCGCAAAGCACGAAGCCGACGACGTCCGGCACGATCGTGCTCGCGAAAGTTGAGGTCAGCGGCGCTGGTGGTGCTGGTGGCATGGGCGCGGGCGGCATGGGCGCGGGTGGCATGGGCGCGGGTGGCATGGGCGCGGGTGGCATGGGCGCGGGCGGCATGGGCGCGGGCGGCATGGGCGCGGGCGGCATGGGCGCGGGTGGCATGGGCGCCGGCGCGGCGGGTATGGCCGGCATGGCGGGGGCGGCGGGCGGGGGCAGCGAAGAGCCCTGCGATATCTACCAGGCGGCAGGCAACCCTTGCGTCGCAGCGCACAGCACGACCCGGGCCCTCTTCGGAGCCTACAACGGCAAGCTCTACCAGGTGCGCAACTCGGGCGGCATGACCAAGGACATCCTGACGCTGGCGCCCGGTGGGATCGCCGATGGCGTCTCGCAGGACGAGTTCTGTTCGGGAACCACGTGCGTCATCACGGCCGTCTACGACCAATCAGGAAACGGCAACGACCTCTGGTACCAGGGCTCGACGCAAGTCCCTGGCTCGCCGCAGAGCAGCCCGGCCAAAGCGACGACCGAATCGCTGAACGTCGGCGGTCACAAGGTTTACTCGCTCTACATCAACCCAGGCAACAGCTACTGGGTTGACGCTTCGACGTCGGGCATCGCGACGGGCAATGAGCCCGAGGGCATGTACATGGTGACGAGCGGCAAGCACTACAACTCTGGCTGCTGCTTCGACTACGGCAACAGCGAAACCGACCGCAACGCGGACGGAGCCGGAACGATGGACGCCCTCAATCTGAGCTCCATCACCGCTTGGGGCACCGGCGCGGGCTCTGGCCCATGGGTGCTCGCCGATCTCGAGTACGGGCTCTTTTCCCAGGGCAGCTCGGGAAAGAACCAGAACGACCCGTCCCAGACCAGCACCTACGTCACCGCCGTGCTGAAGAACAACGGAACGACCGAGTATTCGCTCAGGGGTGGCGACGCGGCAGCGGGTGCGTTGAGCACCTACTACAAGGGGGGCCTGCCCGGTGGGTGGAGCCCGATGAAGAAACAGGGCGCCATCGTGCTCGGCAGCGGAGGAGACTGCTGCAAACCGAGCGGAGGCGCGAACCTGAGCGACGGCACGTTCTACGAAGGATGCATCGTCACTGGCTATCCTTCCGACGCGACGGAAGACAAGGTTCAGGCCAACGTGGTCGCGGCCGGGTACGGAAAGTAGCCGTGCGTCCCCCCCACCGACCCTGGGCGCAGTTTTCCCGCCTCGATGAAGTCGAGTGAGCGTGGCGCGCGGTCCGCGAGGCGGTGCGTCTACTTTCCGACGGCGGTCGACGCGGTCACGGGGCTGCGGTATGAAAACTCACCATGAGTGGGAAGAAGATCCTCATCGTGACGGACGACGCTGGCGAATCCTTCGAGATCCTCTATGCGCAGCAGCGCTTTCGGGAGGCGGGCTTCGTCCCCGTCATTGCCTCCACGCAGAAGAAGCGGCTCAACGCGGTGATTCACGACTTTTATCCCGGCTGGAACACGTACATCGAGAAGCCCGGCTACCTCATCGAGAGCGACATCACGTTCGATGACGTGAAGGTCGACGATTACGCGGCGGTGCTTCTGATCGGCGGTCGTGCCCCCGAATTTTTGCGCCACAATCCCAAGCTCATCTCGATCGTGCAGACCTTCCATCGACAGGAGAAGTGGATTCTGTCGATCTGTCACGGCATTCAGATCCTGCTTGCGGCGGGTCTCGGTCGCGGCATGAAGCTCACCTGTTACGAGAACGTGCGTTTCGAGCTCGAGGCCTGCGGCGGAGAATGGAAGAACCAGGAGTGCGTACGCGACGGCCGCATCATCACGGGCCAGACCTGGGGCAGCCACGCGGATTTCTATCGCGAGGTGTTCGAGCAGCTCGGGCGTCCGTAGCGCGCCGCACACGTGACGAGCAGAACCGTCGTCCACGATGGGTCGTTCGGATTCGATGAGCGGTGCATTAGCACTACTGTCAGAGTCTTGGAGGAACAGATCACGATCCGGCAGAGAGAACATGAGCCACGAAAGCAACTGGCGCGGCCAGCGGGCGGCCGTCTTCGAGCACGAAATGGACGCAAGACGTGGGCGCCGCCGTCCGAAAAGTTCGCCGCTCGCCAATCTGCGAATTTCTCGAAGGAAACGCGAATCTCTGACAGTAGTGTTAGCGCGCCGCGAGCAGGTTCGTGCGGCAGAACTCGACGACGGCTTCGACCATCCGCGGCGTGAGGCCGGGCTCGAAGACGTGATCGGCCTCGTCCAGCACGACGAGTCGCGTGGGCGCCCGCGCTCGCGCGTGGGCATCGTGCGTGTCGTTGATGGGAACGAGCTCGTCGCGCGTGCCGTGCACGAACAGCCAGGGCACGGTAACCTCCCCGGCATGCGCGACGACCGAATCGATGATTCGAAGGTCGTCGAGATACGCTTGCGAGAGCACGCAGCCGGGCTTGTCGAACATCAACCCCGTGCCAGGTTCGAGGTGGCCGAAAGCACGCTCGGCGAAAGCACGCGTGTGCACGATCGCCGCGAGCGAGACGAGGACGCGGATCCTCGGGTCTCGGCGAGCGCCGAGCACGCCCACCACCCCGCCCATGCTGTGCCCCGCGTAGGCGATTTTGCGGCCGCCGAGCGCGTCCAGCACGGACGCGAGGTCGCGGACTTCCTTCGAGATGGTCGATTCTGCGAAGCGACCTTCCGAGCCAGCGTTGCCGGAAAACGACAGCCGCAGCGCTGCGATCCCCGCGCGCGACAGCCCCTCGGCGAGCGCGACGAGGAAGGGGCGATCTTTGTGGCCCGTCACACCGTGACCGATCACGACGACCGGACTGCTCGAGTCGCTTCCTTCGTGGAACGTGAAGTCGAGGCGTTCGCCCTCCGCGTTGCGGATGATGTCAGGCACAGAGGCCATGGCGCCGGGCTCGACTCTAGCAGACGGCCTCGGGGTGAACGCCGGGTGTCGGCGCGCGCGCGACTTCGCGCACGGTCACGCGGCGTGCGCCCTGCAGCGTCGAGCGCGGCAAGCCCATGACGGAAGCGGCGAGTCTCGGCGCCGAGAGCGGGGCGAGCCGGCGCGTCGTACGCGTGCTCCGTGACGGCTACTGGGAGCGTACGGAGGTCGTCGAGCTTGCCGACGGCTCGCTCCGGGTGCGAAAGAGCTCGAAGGGAAGCGCTCCGCCGGGCCCGTGGGGCGTTGGCGCGTTGCGGCGGGAGATCGCGTACCTGAAGACGCTGCCCGAAGCGGCGCGCGCGGCGTTTCCGCCCCTCTTGGCGAGCTGGGACGACGCGAGCGCGGAGCCGCCCCGCGTCGGCTACGAGGTGCCGTTCTTCGCGGAGCACGTCGACGGCGGGCAACTGGCGCGCCAGGGCACGCTTTCGCAGCGGGAGATCGACGAGCTAGAGGACGTGCTCGCACAGTCCGTCTTCGAGCAGGTGCACGTCCCCGTCGCGGCGGTTGGCGAGCCGCTGTCGGTGCATGTCGTGATGGCGGTGGAGCAAGCGCTGGGCTCTCTCGAGACCGATCCCGTGCTCGCACCGGTGATCGGCGCGCCAGAGCTACGCTTCGATGGCGGGTTGCGGCGCGGCGCGCGCGCATCGTTCGCGCGCTTTCGCGCTGATGCCACGCTGCTCGCGGCTCTGGACGCGGCGCCCCAGGTTCGCCTGCACGGGGACCTATTCCTCGAGAATCTGCTCTGGCGGCCGCTGAGGGGCGCTTCGGAGGACGGCCAGCGGCTCGTGTTGATCGACCCGGTGTCGGTTGCCGGGGTCGTCGAGGGTCCCCCGCTGTTCGATCTCGTCAAATACGAATCGTATGCGAAGGGTGAGCTCCTGGCGCTGCGCGCGGAGTGGGTGGAGGTCGGCGGATTCGACGAGGGCGGCGACTATCGCTACCGCGTGCGCTGGGACGAACCGGGGCTATCGCTGTTTCGAGCCCGCGATTGGCAAACCCGATTTCGCGAGCGATACGAGGCCAAGTACGGCCCCGTCGACGCTCGCGTTCATCGCTTGCTCGACGGCTACTTCAGTCTGATCATGGCGGTGAACACGGGCGGCGTGCAACGCCGAGGGCGCCTGCTGAAGGCGGTCCTCGACTTCGACGCCGTCGCCGACGGACGCCAGAGTCCGTGACTGCGCGGGGACGCGCTGTTTGCAGGCGGCGGACGGCTACTTTGCGCGCCGTGACGAGGCGTGGTGATGCTCGACCAGCTGGCTCGCCCTCGTGACGAGGTGCGGGTTTCGCGCCCGTGTCGCCCGCCCCACGCGCTCCGATGGGCAGTCGCGCTTGCCGGCGGGGCCCGGATCGGAGCAGGCTCCGGGCTCGGAGAGCGCCATGAGAAAACCAATCGGATCCTGTCAGGCTGTCCTCGTCCTACTCGCCGCCTGCGGGCTGCCGGCGTGTACGATGAGCGGACAAGCATCTACGGGCCCGTCGTCAGCTGCCGAGGCTCCGCCCCCGCCACCTTCTGAAGCTCCGGCACCCGTCGCCGCGGCGGAAGCGCCGGAAAGCGCGCCCGCACCAGCGCCCGCGCCCGTCGCCACACCTGCCGCGACCCACAGGCACCGCACGCATTCGCACACGATGGCCGACATGTTCATCATGACGCTCGACTCGCTCGAGCTCAGGGCGGACCAGCAGTCGGCCGTCAACGGTATCGAAGGCGACCTCGAGAAGGTTGCCGACGCTGGCAAGGAGCCGCGTCAGAAGCTCACCAGTGACCTTGCCGACGGCGTCGCTGCCGGCAAGATCGATCGCGCGAAGACGGACGCTGACGTTCGCGCGATCGGCACCGCGATCGCCGCCACGACGCCGACCGTGCAGGACGCGATGAATCGCCTGCACAAGACGCTCGACGCGGACCAGCGCAAGAAGCTCGTCGCCGCCCTGCGCGAACGGGGCAGGGGCATGGGCGAGCACGGCATGGGACCTGGCGGCATGGGATCCGGGGGACCCGGCATGCACGAAAAGGACGGTCCTGGACCCGGCATGCACGAAAAGGGCGGTCCTGGACCCGGCATGCACGAAAAGGGCGGTCCCGGCATGCACGAAAAGGGCGGACCCGGCATGCACGAAAAGGGCGGTCCTGGCCCGGGCATGGGACCCGGTGGACCACAGGGTCCGGGCATGCACGCCGGGCGTGTGGTCGAGATGCTGGCCAAGGACCTTGGCCTGACGAGCGAGCAAAAGGGCAAGCTTCGCACCAAGCTCGAGGCGCAGATGAAAACCCGCCAGGCGTCCATGAAAAGCACCATGCAAGCGGCCATGAAGCACATGAAGGGCCTCGGTGACGCCTTCGAAGGCGACAAGTTCGACGCCAAGAAGGCGGGTGTCGGAACCCGAGCGCCGGACATGGCCAAGGCCATGGCGAAGGAGCGCGTCGCGTTCGTGCAGACCGTGCTCGCCATCCTGACTCCCGAGCAGCGCGCGAAGTTCGCCGAGCACGTGCGCGCTCGCGCCGACGATCCCGACATGGCGGATCCGTCGGACGACTGAAAGCCCCAGTCCTGAACGACGGGTTGCAAGCGGTGTCACCGCTTCAGTCGCGCACGGACGTGACCAGCCGGAGGTGCGTGATCGGTCGCGTGGCGCGCGCGACCGAGGGCGAGAGCTCGGCGCCGATGGTAGCGATGCTGGCATCGCTCGTGGCGCGAAAGCCGTGCCTGGCGAGCAGCACGCGCATCCCCTCCGGGCGGAACGAGGAGCGCAGAGGCTCGCCGAGCCGCCGGGTGACGCCACCCACGATCCTGAGCACCCACGCTGGAGCGTGGTAGACGATGACGAGGCAGCTCCCGGCCGCCGAGCGGCGCGCGATCACCGCGAGCGTCGCCTCGATCTCGGCGAGCGTCAGGTACATGACCACGCCCTCCCAGATCCAGGTCGTGGGGAGCCTCGGATCGTGGCCCGAGACCGTGAGCGCGGCGTCCAGATCGTCCGTTCGGAAATCGACCGGAACGAAACGGAGCTCAGCCGCCGTCGGCACGAGCCCGGCCGCGCGCTCGCGCTTCTTCCGCTGCGAATCGGGATGATCGACCTCGAACACGATGGTGCGCGCGAGCTCGGGCATGCGAAACGCGCGCCCGTCGAGCCCGGCGCCGAGGATCACGAGCTCTGGCGACGCCGCCTCACGCACCACGTCGTCGATGGCGACGGTACGTGCCACCATCGTCTTCGACCGTCCCTCGGTGAACGCGCGCTTGACCCGTGCCCCCAAGGCGCGCGGCACCTCCGCCGTACGCAGGTGCTCGACCCGGCGTCGCTCGTCGTCCGGCAAGAGCACGAGCGCGGTCGGATCCGAAAAGCGCGGCTCGTCGACCAAGCCGTGGGCGAGCGCCCGGGCGGCGCACACCATGATCGCGGTCTTGCTCTCCTCACCTGGTTGCATCGCTCGGGGAAGCTAGCTCGCGCCGTGCGGGTCGTCGAAAGCGCGGGCGAGAGGCTGGAGGTCCGGAAGGCGATTGGGGCCCGGGAACCTAGCGGGGACTCGCGGAGCTCAGACCCGCCGCGGTCAGCCGCGCCGTCCCCGATCACCCGGAGCCGGCGGCGGCGCGGTAGCGCTCGGATCAGGCGGCGGGCGCGGGACGACCTCTTTCTCGCAAGCGCGAGTGGCTCGACAGCATGGCGACGCTCGCCGGCGGTTGCGACACCCCTTAGCGCGACTGCGTTCGGCAAGCGGCTTAGCCGCCCAGGAACCGCTTCAGCACCGGCGCGAGGGCCTCGTCGGGTGCTGCTGGCGCATAAGGGGTGATGCGTTCCTTGGCGATGGACGGAAAGAGTGCCTTTTCGCTGCCGGCTTGGCCGATGGCGAGGACTTTGCGGCCGAGCGCGTGCGCGATGCCAAGCTCGTAGGCGACGTTGGGGTTCTGATCGGTAAGGTCGACGAGCACGTGCTCGGAGCGGCCGATGTCGTTCCAGATGGCGCGCAAGATGCGGCCATCGGCCGCCTCGTCGCCGTGGAGGTAGGTGATGCCCGCGTCAGCGCACGCGCGACGGGCGAGCGCACGCACGGCCTCGAAGCGAGCGGCCTTGCCGGGGCGATCGAAGGGCGTCACGTGAAAGCACGAGCGCTCGCTTGGTGCGGGGTATGGCACCGGAACGGCGGGCGTGAGCAGCAGCGGCGCACCGCGCCCGGTGACGCCCAACGCCTGGACGAGGAGCGCCCGCACGTGCACCGGGTCCTCGGCGCTTTCACCCTTCAAATTGATGAACAGCGTTCCGCCGAGGCCTCCCTCGAACATGGAACGCGCCGCCGAGACCGTCGCAGCGACGGTGCTCTCGCTGGCATCGAGCGCCCGACGCGCGTAGAGCGCGGCGTCAATCCGCTCGGCGAGCTCTGCCGCCAGGTTGCCGCCCTCCTCGAGCACAATGGGGGGAGCGTCCAGGTCGAACGGCGGGGCCTGACCCGGCTCGGTGAGGAGCACGACCGGAACACCGGTGCAGCCCGCCAGTCCGAGCGCGTAGCAAGTCCCTGCCCACGCGGGGCCCCGCGGGCCCTGGAGCTTTGCCACGACGACTGCCGCCGAACGCACGGCGGACCAGACCGCCGCGGAGGGATCGAGGTTACCGGCGTCGAAGAGCCGGAACCCCTGCTCCCGGCAGTAGCTAACGATGTGCGGCGCCGTCCGAGCATCCCCGAAGTAGGCAATCGTATTGCTTTCCACCTGGACCGAGTCACGCGACCAGCGGTCGGGCTGGGCAAGGATTAGGTGGTGCCGCAGCGTGTATTCGCGCCAGCGCCCCGCCAGGGGTCTTAGCCGGTCTCGCTCGACGGCGAGCGCCCGCTGGGCGTCCGAGTTCGAATCTCGCGATGGTTTCGCTGAGCTTGGCGAGCTCGACGAAGATCTGCCCCGTCGTGTCCCGTTCTCCGTGGTAGCGCTGAGGCTGCCGCTCCTCCTCCGACACGACGGCGCGAAATCGAGCGTAACGGCCCTCCAGCGTCTGGTTTGCCTGAGATCCGGAGCTGGGGTTCTCGATCGTCTCGACGAACTGGCCCATCAGCGCGCGCATGCGAGCCAACCACGAGGCCATCGCCGTGGGATCTTCGTGAGGTTGCTCGACCAGGAGGTCACGGAGCTGGGCGATCGTGCTCTCGATGACCTCTTGCCGAGCGGCGCTCACCTTTCCGGAGCTGACGTCGGCGCGATAGCGGCTTTCGAGCTGACCGAAAATGGCGCGCATGGGCGCCGAGGCACCGAGCCCAACCTTGGCGGCCTCCTCGTAGAACTGCTCTTTGGCCGCCTGGACGAACCCCACGGGCAGACCGAGCGTCGCCGCCATCATATCGAGCTCCTGGCCGAGGCCCTGCACAGCCGACTCCGCACTGGGCGCGCTGGCGGCGAAGGCTTTGAGCGCTGCGGCCGCACCCTCCTCGTCGCCAGAGCTAGCTTGCGCTTCAATGGTCTGCAACTCCGCGAGTCCGCTCGCCATGCCGGCCAAGCGCTCGGCCAGCGCGCGCTGCTGGGTGATCGAGGCGACGGCTGTCTCCCCGGCCGCAACCAGATTCGGCGCATGCTTGCGGAAGAGATCGAGGGCGAGGCGGTACCGCCCTTCTGCTTCCCTCAGCAGGGGGAGCTTGCTCCCCTCGCTCAGACCGCGAAGGGTGTTGCCGAGGTTGTAGTCGAGCTTAGCCCTGAGCAAGAGGTCTCCGCTGCCAAGCGACGCCTCCGCGCGGAGGTAGTAGCCCCGGCCCTTCTCCAGCCAGACCGGGTCTCGTCCGAGACCGCGATCGAAACAGGCGTCCGCGAGCCAGGTGAAGGAGCGCACGACCTCGGCGCCTCGCTCATCGCCGCCGATTTGCGCGCACACGGCACAGAGCTCTTCGATGACGGCGTCGAGCTCCCTTTCGAAGGTCGCCCCGGCGCGATCGGGAAAGCGATCGAGTGCGCGATCGTGACGCTGTGCCGCGCGATCCCGGCGCTGCATGAGCTCATCCGTCAGCATGGATCGTCCTCCGCAGGCCAGAGCGGCACGCTACTTGATGTTCCAACCGCTCACGTCGAGACCGGCCGCCGAGGCGTCACTCAGCATGCCGCTCACGAACGTTTCGTGCTTTTGCCGGCTCAGATCATCGAGAGCGTGAAACTGGCGCTGGGCAGCCAGCATCTGGGAAGCGAACTGGCCTTGCATGGCACCGTCGTTGTTCGAGCCGCGCTGTCCCGCCTGCGCCTGAGCGATGATCGCGGAAAGCTGCTGCATGGCGCGCAAGAATTGAGGGTCGAGGCCGCCGACGCCGGCGGCGGGCCACGGTCCCCCACCGCCCGAGCGCGCCACCTCGGCGGCTGCCTTGGCCGCGAACACGGCAATTGCTACCCAGAAGAGGACGCCAACAATCGAGCTTACGACGCTGGCGATGACAATCCACCCGATGAGCCCATCCATGGCCAACCTCCGCGATGTGTAGATGTACGGCGCCTCAATCCTTGGCACCCTGCAGCGACCAGCCAATAGTCATTTGTAATGCGGTGCCTCGGGCCGCTGTGCGACGGTCGAGGACTGCGCGTTCGCCAATGCTCCCCGCGGAAGGACCTGCAGCTCGACCGAGGCGTGCGACGGCGCCGGGAATTGTGTTCTCTCGAGGGACGGGCAGCCCTGCGTGGCAGGCTCGGAGTGCGCTTCCGGCGATTGTGTTGCCGGCGTGTGCGGCTTGGGCGTTACTACATGTGACGAGCTCGCGTCCGCGCCCGCGGGCACGGTGAGCAACGAGATTCTGAACGCCGTGCTGACGCCTGCACAAGGCGCTGGCGGCGCGGTGCTCCTCGACGGCGCGTTCGACGGCGATTTTCCGGATTTGTGTGGATGGGCAGGAGGTGGCCGTTCCATTCAGAGATTCCTGGAACGCGATGATCGAGCTGCCCGCGACCCTCACCGCCGGCCCGCACTCGATCCATGCCATCGCCCCGGCAACGCGAACGGTGTCGAGCGTTCCGCTAGACGTGACTCCGACGCTGGGTATCGGGCCCACGGTGCCCTCTGATCCCACGTTGACCGTGTTCAGCGCGCCGCCCGCTCCGGTGGTCCCGACCCCGAACAGTACCATACCGGGCATTACCAATGTCTGGGGGAGCCCTTACGAGGGCACGGTGGGTACGCTGCACATCACGCTCGGCGGCCACGACCCCTGCTCGACACCACCCTGCCCTATTAGTGGTTATACCGAGTTCGGACACACCATCACGGGCTACTTGACCTCAAGCATCACCGGGTTAGCGTCGTCTTCGACTGTCCGACCTGCAATCCGGCGACCGCGTGGGAGTTTGCCGGCGTCTTCTCGTGTCCGACGTTGCGGTACTGTGACTGCCACTACGATGACTGCCCAGCGCCGGTCGTCGATGTCTGCGGGCCTCTCCCTGCCCGCCGCAAACACGACATCCCTGAGGTCAGAGAGGCCGATAGGCAGCCTGTTGTCCTACAGCGAGCCGATCAGCAAGCTCGCCTTGATCGAGCGCATCGCCGCCGAGGATCCGCTGTGGAGTCGGCGCCGCATCGCTGCAGCACTCGCCAAGCTCGGGCACGACGTGAGCAAGGATACGGTCGCGAGGTACATCCGTGACCGTGACGGCCTCTACGGCCAGGTATTCGATGCGCGGGTCTGGCCATCGGAGAATTCCCGTTCTCTGCGGAGCTCCTCGCATGGGCCGTGGTTTTCTTCGACCCCGCCGCCGGTAGTCCTCACCAGCCGCACTGGCAAGACCACCCGAGTCGGCTTGGCGAGCGGGGGGGTGACGACGGACGCCAAGACGTCGCGAATGCAGCGAAGTGCTTCGGCATCGTTGATCGCGGTATCCAGGAAGCAGACGTTGCTCGGCCGTCCGCCCCGATCGAGAACCAGCCGCGCGGTGACCATCCCTTCCGCATTGCGATCGCGCCAGAGCGTGTCGCCGTAGCAGTCTCGGAGCTCATCGGAGCGCTCGCAATACGCCTCGAGGATCGCCCGCGCCGCGGAGCCCTTCGCGGGTACTTGCGGGCGGCCGGGCGGTGGTGGGGGCCGAGCTTTCACGGGACGGCCGTCACACATCATCGCAGGATCGACAGGCAGCGGTTCGGGCGGTCTCGTCCCACCGAAACGAACGCCACAACCCTCGACCAGCAACGCTAGCCAGCCTCCGAGCACCAGCCCGCAACACCTGCGAACACCAAAGCCGCCATTGCCGGCCGTCGTGGGATCGCTAGGATGAGTCGCCATGAGCCTACTCACCGACGCGGCAGCGGTCGCGTGGCTCACGGGGTGTTGTGGGCCCGATGACTCGACAGGGCGGAAGCGATCGGATTGCACAGCCCTCCCTGGGGCGCGCCAGTCGCCTCCGAAGTGGTAGTGCAGGGGCATGCACCTCTTCGCTCCCCTCGAGCTCGCGGGCCTCACCCTAAAGAACCGCATCGCAGTCTCGTCAATGTGCCAGTACTCTGCCACGGAGGGGCACCCGAGCACCTGGCACCTCGTGCACCTCGGCAGCCGGGCGGTAGGCGGGGCAGCGCTCGTGATGGCGGAGGCCACGGCGGTCGAAGCGCGCGGTCGGATCAGCCCCGGGTGCACGGGGCTCTGGCTCGATTCGCACGTCGCCGCGTGGGAGCCGATTGCGCGGTTCGTCAAGGAGCAGGGCGCGATCGCCGGCATTCAGCTGGCGCATGCCGGGCGCAAGGCGAGCACGGCCGTGCCATGGGACGGCGGCGCGTCGCTCGCGCCGGACGGGGGCGGCTGGACGCCGATCGTGGCGCCGAGCGCCGTGCCGTTCGACGAACGGAGCCAGGTTCCCCAAGCGCTGGCGCGCGACGAGCTCGACCAGATCGTGCATGCGTTCACCGGCGCGGCGCGGCGCGCGCTCGAAGCGGGGTTCGAGGTGGTCGAAATCCATGCCGCCCACGGCTACCTCTTGCACGAGTTCCTGTCGCCCCTTTCGAACCGACGGGCTGACGATCACGGGGGCTCGTTCGAAAATAGGATCCGCCTCTTACGGCGTGTGATCGCCGCAGTGCGGAGCGTCTGGCCCGAGCAGCTCCCGCTCTTCGTGCGTGTCTCGGCGACCGATTGGCACGAGGGCGGCTGGGATCTCGAGCAATCCTCTGCGCTCGCCGAAGCGATAAGACACGACGGCGTGTCGCTCGTCAACGTGTCGAGCGGGGGGCTCGTGCCCGGAGTGAAGTTCCCGGTCGGGCCCGGCTACCAGACCGGCCTTGCTGCGGAGATCCGGCGGCGATCGGGGCTCGCGACGGGAGCGGTCGGGCTCATCGTGTCGCCCGAGCAAGCCGATCACGTCATCCGATCGGGCCAAGCCGATCTCGTGCTGCTCGCGCGAGAGATGCTGCGCGATCCGTACTTCGCTCGCCGCGCGGCCCGCGCGCTCGGCGCCGAGCTCCCGGCGCCGAAGCAGTACCGGCGAGCCTGGTAGGGCCGTCCCGAAGAGACCGCCCAGCCGGCGATCGCGAGGAGCGTCAGTAACGCGCGGGCGGGCCGTACAACGTCTCGCGCCACTCGACGTAGCCGCCGATGCCGCCGCTCAGCTGCTGCACGAGCGTTCGACTCGAGTCGATTTCGTGGACCACGCTCGCGGTCGAGAACGCCACGAGCACGTTGCCGTTGGGCAGCTGCTGCACGTCGCCGAGCACGTTGCTCGTGGTGCCGGGCTTGTACGTCCAAACCTCGGTGGCCGTGAACGCTCCGGTCTCGTTCAACTGGTACTTGAAGACGGTGGACGAGCCGCTCGAGCCGTTGTTGAAGAACAGGAACGCCCCGCTGCCGTCGTCGGGCATGTCGTGCCCGTGGTTCACTTGCCAGCTGCCCCCGACACACGAAGGTGCAGGCGCCCCCGAGCAGCTCCCGCCGAGCTGCCAGAGCACCTTGCCGGCGTGGCTGATCTTGACGAACAGGTTCGGGTTGCGGTCGCTGATGGTGTAGCTGTCGTCGGTCGGATGGTAGTGAAGCGCGTTGGCATGGAAGCGGCTGCTCGCGTAGACGGTGGAATCGATGCGTGCGACGGTGGTGATGTTGCCGTCGCCATCACCCTCGATGAGGTCGCTCGGTTGATCGCCGCTTTGCTGGATCCAAGATAGGCACGCCGCCTTGCCACCCGTCGGGAGCACGGTGATGTCGTGGTGGCAGTTCGAGAAGCCGGGGATCTTGGTGTTTCGCGTGAGGCCGTCCATCGAAACGCGATCGACCTCGCCGCCGTCTTTCTGGCCGTTGCCGACGTTCAGCGACACCATCCACATGTGCTGACCGTCGCCGCTCATCTTGGCGCGGCTGCATTGCGCGGGGGCCGTCGTCCACCACACGATGTCCCCGTCGGCATCCAGGATGAACGCGTACGACGCGCCGCCCCCTCCCATCCCACCGCCGCCGGCCAAGCCCGTGCTGACCGTGAGAAAGCCCTTGGCCTGCGACGCTGCCGCGGAGCCCGTCGTCCGGGTGACGCGCGGCAGCGCGGAGGGCAACGCGCCCGTGGTGATCGACGACGGCATGCTCGAGCAACTCATGCCGCCCCCCTCGACCTCGACGTGGAAGTCGTAGGTCTTCGAGGCCTTCATGCCGAGCAGTAGCGTTCGGAAGCTCGGACCCGTCGTGACGTTGACGGGCGCGGTCATCGTCGTCGCGCCGCCCTGGGCGCCGAACACGATGCTGGCCTTCGTGAGGCTCGGCAGATCGACCGACCAGTTTACGATACCGACCGTGGGGATGCCGTTGGTGCCGGCCTTGTCGGCGGTTTGTGCCTCCACGGTGAAGTTGCAGTTGCCCGGTGTCGCGCCGGCGCTTCCGCCGCTTCCGCCGGTGGTCGTGCCCGCGGCCCCACCGTCCGAAGCGCCCGCGCTGCCGCCCGTCGGGCTGCCAGAGCTGCCGGCGAACCCGCCAACGCTCGAATCACCGGCGCCGCCCCCGGCGCCGAAACCCGCCGTGCCGCCGACGGCCCCCGCACTGCCGGCGACTGCCCCGGCCCCGCTGGCTCCGGAGGCGCCGCCCGTGGTGAGCGCGCCCGCGGTGCCACCCACGGGCGCAGCGCCGCTGCCCCCCGCCGTGCCTGCCGCGGCGGCGGCGGCGCCACCGCTCCCGCCGACGCCGCCGCCGACGCCGCCCGTGGCGCCGCCGGACGACGCGGGCGCAGGATCCTCGCCGGACGAGCAGCCGAACGCCGCGGTGACCGCCAAAAGGGAAACGAAAAGCGTCGGGGCCGAGCGAGCGAAATACATCGAGGGGTCCGTCCTTTGTGCGGTCCGAAGACCGCACGGGGTCATGCGGGTGAACTGGTTCCTCGGGAGGTGCCCGAACGGGGGCTATTCAAGGCGGCGGAAACAAAGCAACGCAAAAGGCAGGCTCAGCCGGTGCTCCACGCTCATCATGACCTGCCGCAGGTGTCCGCGGCCTGGTTGTTGCGATACCCCTCGTTGTGCCCCGTGAAGAGCGCGTAGACGTCCTGACCGCGAACGTTCAGCGGGTGGGCGTCGGCGGCCGCTTCGTAGGCCGTCGGCGGTGGCGCGGATTGGTAACAGCTTTGACCTGCGGCTTTCAGGTCGTTCCCTTTTCCCGACTGATCATACAAGACCGATACGGTGCACCTTTCGCTGCCGCAGAATGCATCTTGTGCGGCCGCATCACCGAAGCCGCTCGCGGTGACGCCAATGTCCTGTGTCTCGCCGCCCTCACCGAGGTTTGGGTCAGGCCCACCCTTTCGCACCTGATAGAGCGGCCCACCGTACGCGCTCGCGAGCACCCTCACCATGCTGTACGCGCCGACACAGGGAACGCCGGCGTCCACGTAGATGTCGCAGGGCCCGACGCTCGGAGCGCCTCCCATCCCGCCGGCAGTTCCGCTGCCACCTCCAGCGCCCGCTTCTTCCCCGGCCCCACCCATGTCACCCGCGACGCCGCTTCCTCCCACGACGCCGCTTCCTCCCACGACGCCGCTTCCTCCCGCGACTCCGCCACCCCCCGAGCGACCGCCGCTCACCCCGCCGCCGCTGCCCGGAGCGCCCGCGACACCCATCCCCCCGATGCTGCCGCCTGCGCCCGACACGACCGCGGAACCACCCATGCCTCCCCCAACGCTGCCCGCGGACCCACCGGTCCCTCCGACCGCGCCAGCTCCACCGCCGGCCGCGGCGCCGCCTACCGATCCCGAAGCCTTACCACCGTCGCTCTGGCCGGCGCACCCAGGCAGAGCGGCGCCGCCCATCAGGAGCACGAGGCCCATCCGACGGACGAGTGAGCGCGCCACTCCGCCCGACACCAACTGCACGACTCGAAGGCTACCACCGGTGGCGCTTTCGGGCGGCACTCGTGCGGTCCGCGCAATCGATATTTCAGTGCGTCAACATCCGGATTCGCTCGCGAGGCGCATGAGGCCGCTTCGCCCCCATGCCCGGAGGCGGCGGAGAGGGTTTGAGCTGGCGAAAGGCTGTTCCGTTGAGCAACCTGCGTCAGTTCCGAAGGATCCTGGCACCTGAGCTTCGCTAGAATTAGAGAGTCTCATCCCCCGCGTTTTGGAATCGCTTTCAAGAATGTCGACTTCCCGTCCTCGGCTCCTGTGGAGGCAAGCCGCCAGGGTTGCCGGCGCCGTCGGTCTCGCGCTCACGCTCGGATGCTCGTCCGAGGGGCGGCCAGCGTCGAACGGTGGCGCGGGCGGGATGGCAGCTGCTGCGGGCGGCGGCGCTCAGCCTCCCTTGGCTGGTGGCAGCGCAGGCCTCTCGGGTGGTGGCACCAGCGGCGCGGCAGGTGGCTCTGCGGCGGCCGGGGCGTCGGGCAGTGGTGTCGGAGGGAGCGCCGCCGGGGCCGCTGGGACCGCTGGGGCCGCGGGCGGCGTGGGCGGAAGCGCGGGTTCGGGCGGCGATAGTGGCGCCGCGGGCGGTAGCGGCGGCGGGATTGAAGAGCCGTACCCGAAGCCGGACTCGCTGCCCGACGAGACGGGCGCCGATCTGTGGCTGCGGTATCCCAAGGTGCCGATTCCGGGGAGGCTCGCCGAGTATCAGTCCGCGCTGAAGGACATTGTGAAAGTGGGAAGCGGCGCGAGCGTTGACGCCGCCGTCGCCGAGCTCGTGAAGGGCATCGGCGGGCTCACCGGCGCGACGATCGGGACGGGAACGACGCCGAGCGCCGGCTCGATCGTCGTAGGCACGGTCGCCACGGCTCCCATCAGCGATCTCCCGCTCGCCGCACAGGTCGCCGCGCTCGGGCCCGAGGGCTACCTCGTCGAGCCCGCGGACATCGGCGGCGCATCGGTCATCGTCGTGACGGGCAACACCGAGATTGGCACGCTCTACGGGTCGTTCGCGCTGCTCCGGCATTTGCAAATGCACCGCTCGCTCGACGGCCTTTCGCTCGCGAGCTCCCCGCGGATCAAGCGTCGCCTGCTCAATCACTGGGACAACCTCGATCGTACCGTGGAGCGCGGTTACGCCGGTCGCTCGATCTGGGACTGGAACGCCCTGCCGGCCACCCTCTCGCCGAAGTACACGGACTACGCGCGAGCCAACGCGTCCATCGGCATCAACGGCGCCGTGCTCACGAACGTCAACGCCGACGCGCAGGTGCTGACGACGAGCTACATCGCGAAGCTCAAGGCAATTGCCGACGTGCTGCGCCCCTACGGCATCGCCGTCTACCTGACGGCGCGCTTCAGCGCTCCCGTGGAGATCGGCGGGCTTTCCACCGCCGATCCACACGACGCGAGCGTCAAGCAGTGGTGGGCGAGCAAGGCCGACGAGCTCTACCAGCAGATCCCGGACTTCGGCGGCTTCCTCGTGAAGGCGAACTCGGAGGGCCAGCCCGGCCCCCAGGACTACGGCCGCACGCACGCAGAAGGCGCCAACATGCTCGCCGAGGCCATCGCACCGCACGGCGGCATCGTCATGTGGCGAGCCTTCGTCTATTCGAACGACAGCCCGCCCGACCGAATCAAGCAAGCGTACGACGAGTTTCATCCGCTCGACGGCTCCTTCGACGACAACGTCCTCGTGCAGGCGAAGAACGGCCCCTTGGATTTCCAGCCGCGCGAGCCGTTCCACCCGTTGTTCGGAGGCATGCCCAAAACCCCGATCGCGCTCGAGCTCCAGATCACCAAGGAGTACCTGGGCGAGGACACGCACCTTGCGTACCTCGGGGCACTGTTCAAAGAGGTGCTCGACGCCGACACGTATGCAAATGGCGCGGGCTCGACCGTCGCCAAGGTGATTGACGGCTCGCTCGAAGGCCACACGTTGAGCGCCATCGCCGGCGTATCGAACGTGGGGGACGACACGAACTGGACCGGCTCCCACATGAACCAGGCGAACTGGTACGCGTTCGGTCGCCTGGCGTGGGACGCCGATCTCACGGCGCAGGGCATCGCCGACGAGTGGGTACGCCAGACGTTCTCCAACGATCCCGTCGTGGTCGGCCCCGTCACTCAGATGATGATGAGCTCCCGCCAGGCCATCGTCGATTACATGACGCCGCTCGGCCTCGTTCACATCATGGGCAGTGACCACCACTACGGTCCCGCTCCCTGGGTGAGCGACCTGAGCCGCGCCGAGTGGAACCCCGTTTACTATCACAAGGCCGATACGCAGGGCCTCGGCTTCGACCGGACGAGCACGGGGAGCAACGCCGTGGCTCAGTACTTTGCTCCGGTGCGCGACGAGTTCGAAAACCTGGCGACCACGCCCGACGACGATCTGCTCTTCTTCCATCACGTGGGCTGGCAGGCTGGCCTCGATACGGGAAAGAGCCTGTGGGAGGAGCTCGTCTACCGCTACAGCCGCGGCGTGGACGCCGTCGCGACGATGCGCGAGACGTGGGCAGGCATCGATGGCTACATCGACGGCGCGCGTTTCAAGAGCGTCGCCGATTTCCTGCAAATCCAGCACTATGAAGCGCGCTGGTGGCGCGACGCCTGCCTCTCGTACTTCGCGACGTTCTCGAACCAGTCGATCCCGAGCGGCTACGCCCCGCTCGCGAACCCGCTGAGCTTCTACCAGGGCTTGAGCTGCCCGCCGGATCCGACGAAGCCCCGCTGCACGCAGGTCTACACCGGCAACCCGTCGCCCGCGATTCTCCAATAGGCTCTCACGCCACGCGAGACCCACTGCCTCGCCGTGCGTGCCCAACGGCACGCGCGCCGCAGCTCAGCAAGGCGCGACAAAACGCCCCGTCGTGGCCGCGCGTCGCGTCATTCACGGCGCGCGGCAAACATGCGTACCCGACCGAGCAGCCGCTGCGTCGAGCCCGGCGCGATCCGTCGTCACTACGTACGACGGCATGTTTCTTGTATTCAGTTCCGGCGCAAGGAGGCACCCATGCTCAGAAGCGTGCGCGAGCTCACGAACTACGTCCTTTCGGCAGTCGACGGCGACATCGGCCGTTGCAAGGACTTCCTCTTCGACGCCGAGCGCTGGGCGCTCCGCTATCTGGTTGCCGACACCGGCAAGTGGATTCCGAAGCGCAAAGTGCTGATATCGCCGATTTCTCTCGGCCACGCGGACCACGAGACGCGGCGGCTGCACGTGCACCTGACCCGCGCGCAGATCGAAAGCGCGCCGCCGCTCGGTGAGGACGAGGCCCTCACCCGCACCCACGAGATGGCCTTTGCCCAGTTCTACGGGTTTCCCTTCTACTGGGCGGGCGCCTCGCTCTGGGGGTTTGCGGCAACCCCCCACGAGCTCCGTCAGCCGGAGGATCCACGCGTTGCAGAGGCGAGCGGGCGTGCGGTGCCGCATCGCCCGACCGAGGCCCTCGCCGAGCACGATTCGCGGATCTATGCCGTCAGCGAGGTGCTCGGGTTCCGCATAGCCGCGTCGAACGGCGACCTCGGTGGGATCTCGGACTTCATCGTGGACGACGACACGTGGGCGCTCGGCTACGCCGTCGTTGACACCCAGCCAGTCTGGCCCGGCCGGCAGGTCCTCGTTGCGCCGTCGTGGATTCGTTCGCTCGACTGGCACACGAAGAAGGCCGTGGTCGACCTCACGCGGCAGCAGGTGGAGCAGAGCCCACCGTTCGATCCGGCGACACCCGTCAACCGCCAGTTCGAGGAGCGCCTGTACGACTACTACGGGCGTCCAGCCGACTCGCGCCAGTGATGCACGTCGGCCTCGTCGGGTCGCTCCTCTGCCCCGTCCTCATTTCGTCGAATGGAGGCCGATGACGTTGCCCTCCGGATCCTCGATCAGCGCGATGAAACCGTACTGCCCGATCGAAAACTTGTCCTTCTTCACGCTACCGCCATGCTCCTTCACACGCGCGACCTCCCGCGAGCAATCGTCAGACGTAAAATAAACGATGGTGCTTGCCCCACCCCCAGCTGGCCCGCCTTCCATCTTGACGAGCGCACCCGCCGCGCCAGGAGCGTCTTGACGCATGGGGAATGCCCGCATTTCCGAGATTCCGCCAGCCGTCGACTCGAGCTTGTCGAGCTTGACGGCGAGCACCGCCTCGTAGAACGCCTTCGCGCGTGGCATGTCTTTCACGTAAATCTCGAACCAACCTACCGGGTTATCCATGATAGCTCCTTTCGCGCCGCGCGAGCGCAGCTGGTAGCGAGCAGGGGGGCAATGCAGCGGGTTCTGTGCGACGGTCGCGAGCGCGCTCGGCTGCGAGCTCAGCCGCGCGCTTCGAGCACCTGCTTCAAGCCGTCGAGCATCACCCGCCAGTTCTTGGCCGAGTGGACGCGGGCCTCGTCGGTCGCGTTGTTGTCCTGAGAGATCGTGACTTCGGTGCCTCCGGCGCGCTCCGAAAGCTCGATGACGACGCGGTGGTAGTTTGCGGGCTCGTCGGGCTTTCCGAGGAGCGGACTGAAGTGGGAGTAGCTAAGCCTTTCTTCCGGTCGAAACTCTAGGATTTTTCCTTTGTCCTCATAGGGTTTGCCCTGCCATTCGCCCGACCAGCTGATCTTGCTGCCAACCCTCCAGTCGGAGCTCACCTTCGCGCCGAACATGTACTGCTTGATGATGTCGGGTGTTACGAGGGCATCCCACACCCGAGCGATGGGAGCCTCCACCGTATCGGAAACCTTGGCGATGTGATCCATACGACCCTCCGAGTTGGATTCGATGTCGCTCAAGCAGGAACCATGCCGGTTCCACCCCGACAGCGTCAGCGCAGCTGCCCCATCAACGCGAGATCAGGCCAACGTTCCGCCGGCACCGGTCCGAAGCGTTCGACCAGCGAGTCGAGGTCCATCCCCCCACCCCGCCCCAAGTCCCGGGGGCATCACGTCGCCAATATCTCGCCGATGGCCGCCGCCGGCCTGCCGGTCAGATCCCGACCGAAGTCGCTCACGCCGAGGCCGTACACGTCGTTCATTAGCGTGAAGTAGAGGTCCCGAAGCGGGCGCTTTTCGAGCACGCGGTGCTGATCGTTCTGCAAGCCTAGATTCTTCCCGCCAATCAGCGCGACCGGGAGCTCTTCGGCCAGGTGATTGCCGCCGTGCATGCAAGCGCCGAAGAAGACGACGGTGTTGTCGAGCACGCTTACGCCCGGGGCTTCCTCGAGCGCGTCGAGCTTGCGGCAAAGCTCCGCGACCTTGCCTACGTTCCACCACGTGATGCTGGCGAAGACGTCGCCGCCCTGGTGTTGTGAAAGGTGATACTCGGGGCAGGTGCCGCTCGTGGGGGTCGAGCTTTCTTCCGTGAACTCCCGCCTCTGCACGTGGTCGTAGGTGAACTCCGAGCGCTCGTCCTCCAGCATGTAGGAGATGACACGGGTCACGTCGCACTCGAATGCCATCGCAATCAGATCGTTCATGGCGTCGGCGTGGAGGCCTTTGTCGTACGTTTCCGTGGTCTGGCGCGGTGCCAGCGCCGACTGCTCGATCCGCGCCATGGTCGGCGCCGTTCTCGGGTTACACGCGAGTCCGCCCATGCCGGCTGACACGTTCGTCACCGTCCGCTCCACCGCGCGCACCGAATCCAAGAACTCGTCCATGCGTCGTCGGTCGCTCGCCCCGAGGCGAGTCCGCGTCCGCTGCGCGTTCTCGAGCACGGCGTCGAGGACACTCCGGTTGCGGGCGATGCGCTTGTCTGCTTCGAGCGCAGCCGGATCGCTCGGATCACTCGGCTCGAGCACGCCGGTGATGCGCTGGAACACTTCGAGCGGGTCCACCTGCTTGTACATCGGCTGGGTGGTGCTCGCCCAGGAGACGCTGCGGCTGCTGGAGCAGGGTTCGGACTCGCAGCTGCTGAGCGGTGTGGAGAGCCCGACCTGCAAGGAGGCGATGGGTGCCTCGCTCCTGAAGGCGTCCCCTTGTGCCAACACCTGATCGAGCGATATGCCGTTGGCTTCGCCCGTCGCAAGAGACGCCCGGGCTTCCTCCGCGTTCACGCAGGTGAGCCAGGCGCCCGCGAGGCGACTGTGGCTCGGCTCGATGGTGGGGGACGCGTCGGGGTTGAACACCGACCCGTTCTCCAGGTTCGTCAAGATGCTGAGCTTCGCCTTGATCGACGCTCCGAACGGCTCGAGCACGGAGGAGAGCCGCCAGGCGTCGCCCTGTCCCTCGCCGATCGGGCGCCAGTAGTCGGCGGCGCCGTTCGGCAGGAAGATCGGGAGGAAACGTCCGCGCCGCGCTGCGGCCTGCGCGCGGACGGTTCGCGGCGCCAGGGACTCCAAGAAGGGCAGCGTGAGCGCCACCCCGGCGCCGCGCAGCACGGCTCGACGGGTGAGACGACGGTTCATGGCTGCCCTTCTGGCTCGCCGCGGCGAGAACGAAACGCCTCCGTCGAGACGAGCGCGCGGACGAGGCGCCGGATGCTCGGTGTTTCGCCGGGGGCGAGCCAGTCGGTGGCGGCCTGCTCCAGGAACGGCTCGTCGCTCGCCGTCACCGGTTGACCGAGTCCGTAGGTGAGGAGCTTTTTCGCCAGGCACTTTCCGAAGTTGGGGTCCGTCGCCACCACGTTTGAGAGTCCCGACAGCCCTTCGAACTCGATGCCTTCGGGATGGGCGTCGGACGGGGGCAGCCGCACCGAAGCGTCCACGGGCGACCCGTCCGGGTACGTCGTTCGGAATTGGCCGATGGCGTCGTACTCTTCGAGCGCGAGCCCGTAGGCGTCGAACAGCTCGTGGCATTTCGCGCAAGCAGGCGTGTTGCGGTGCTGCTCCATGGCTTGGCGAATGTTGAGCTTCGAGGGATCGACACCGTCGTCCTCGAGCTTGGGGACGTTGGGTGGAGGATCCGGGGGCGCGGTGCACAGCACGTTGCTCGCGATCCAGCGCCCGCGCAGAGAGGGCGAGGTGCGCCGGTCGAAGGACGAGAGAGCCAAAAACCCAGCCAGGCCGAAGAAACCCGCACGTTGGTCTCCCGTGTACTCGACGCGCGTGGTGACCTGCACAGAAGGCATGCCGTAGAAGATGGCGAGCCAGTCGTTCACGTAGTTCACGTCCGCGACCGGAAATTCGAACCACGAGCGATTGGTCCTCACGAACTCGGCAAAGTAGAGGAGCATCTCGTCGCCGGCCGCGCGCGCCACCTGCGGCGACCAGAGGAAGAAATCCGGAGAGACGGGATGCGTCGCCACGAGGCGAGCACCGAGCCATTGCCCTCCGAACTCGCTGACGAAGCGCTCCGATTTCGGGTCGTCGAGCATACGATCCACGACTGCCGACAAGGTCTCCGGTTGTCGCAGGGAACCGTCGGCGGCCGCGCCGAGCAGCATTTCGTCAGGGGCGCTGCTCCACAGGAAGTACGATAGCCGAGAGGCGAGCTCGAAGCCTCCCAGTGGGTGGGCCTTGCTCGATTCCGGTTCGGGGTCGAGCTCGATGCGGTACAGGAACTCCGCGCTCGCGAGTAGGGCTTGGAACGAAAGCTCGAGCGCGGCGAGCGGCGGGTCGCCGAGTGCGAGCGCCTGCCGATACACCCCGAGGTAGGTCTCGGTTTCGTCCGCCGCGAGGGGACGACGGAACAGTCGGAGCCCCGCGGTTTCCACGCTCCCGCGAGCACAGTCCGCGTCACTCGGGTCACACGAGACGAACTGCGCGCGAAGCACGTCATCCGCGAACAGCTCGGTAGAAAGGGTTTTCGCCGCTTCGAGATAGCGGGCGTACTGGGCCTCGTCGACGCCGAGCACGGACGCCATGTTGTCGAAGCCGGCGAGCTCCCCGCCCCGCCAGTTGGCGTTGGCCGGCTGCAGCTTGGTACCGAGCACGTCCGCGACCGTCGCGTTGTACTCGACCGTGTTCAGCCGATGCATGTCCTTGCGGCCGGGGTCGAAGGCGGACGACGTTTCGCCCCTGGTGCCAGCGCCGCTCGCCGGCCCGCGTTCCGGGTCGCCACAGGAAAGGAGCGCCGACCCTGCGACGGCCAGCACGGAGACGCCGAGGGCAGCCACATGGCGGGGCGCTTCATCCCGTTGCCGTTTCATCTCCTTGGCCTCCCGCACGAGATGCGCCGAAGGCTAGCGTAACAGTCGCGGTTTAGCTAGCGGCGTCCTCGGGGACAGCTCCGACGAGCGTGTCTTGCGGCCTCGCACCAGCGCTCCGGCGCGCGCGCCGACGATCACGGTGCGGACCGCAAGGGTCAGCCAGGTCCTATCGAGTCGTTGGGATGAGCTGCGGGCATCCACGATGGCGCGGACGAAATCCAACACGAGTCGCACATCGGTCCCGGGCGGCAGCTCACCCCGGCCGATGGCGCGCTTGACCATCGACCTCCACTCGTCGCGACGCTCGTCCACGGTAGCTCCGATGATGGTTTCGACCTCGGGGCTGTGTCGCTCGTCGAGCAGCCGTGCCCAGGCCTGGCCCTCGACCTTTCGACCGAAGGCGAATCGGCGTGCAAATGCCTCGACGAGATCATTCTCGAGCCGCCCGGTGTCCGGCAGCGGCGTCTCGCGAAGGGGCGTCCGCATCCGGTTCACGAGCGCAGCGCAAAGCGCCACACGGCTCGGCCAGCGCCGATAGATCGTCGTCTTGTTGACTGCTGCCCGAGACGCAACGCCTTCCATCCGAAAGCCGGCGTAGCCCGAACGTGCGAGCTCGACGATCGCGGCATCGAGCACGCGACGCACCACCTGCTCGCTCCGTCCCCCGAGGAGCCCCTGGGTGCGACGCGCTGACCCGGCGGAACGACGCATGGTCGGACGCTAGCATCGTCCTTTTCGAGAAGGCAACGCTGCGTTGCCTTCAGGCCGGAGCCACGGTAGCCTCGCCGATACGAATGGCAACGACCCGTTGCCATTAGAAAAGGAGTTTCGATGCCCTGGCACGATATGGCGGCGTACTTCTTCGGGGGCGCGTTCCTGGCCAACTTCGTCCCGCACTTCGTCGCCGGCGTGTCGGGTCGCGAGTTCCAAAGCCCGTTCGCGACGCCGCCGTTCCGAGGGCTATCGTCACCCGCCGTGAACGTGCTCTGGGGCCTCTTCAACCTTGCGGTGGCCTACGCCCTGCTCGTCGTCGTTGGGAGCTTCGAGCCGCGGCACGTGTCCCACGCCGCCGTCGCGGCGGCGGGCTTCGGTCTCGCGTCGCTCGGGATTGCCCGGTCACTGGGCAGGCTGCAGCGCGGTTCGCCGCAGCGGTAGGCGGCATCCCGCCACTGCGAAGGGGCGACGGCAATGACCGTCATCGCCGTGGCAAGCCGAAAGCGCCCTACTGCTGGGTACTTTCGGGAGGGCCACCGCCGACCGGAGGGGTGGCGCTCGTGTTGATCACGATCTTGTCCGCCCGGAGCCCGTCCTCGCGCGCCCAAAGGCGGACGGTGTGGAGGCCCGGCGTCGCGATCGGCAGGGTCCGGGTGATCCAGCCCCAGGTGTTGGGATTGTCGGCGAAGTCGAAGTGGCTCGTGTTGAGGTAAGCGTCAGCGCCGCCCCAGCACGAATCGCCGGCACCGTTCGCTCCATCGGCCCGCACGTGCAGGTAGAAGGTGCCGCTGGTATCGAAGCTGACGTTGAAGTCGAGCCGCGGCGCCGTGCTCTGCACGTTGGAGGTCCAGATGTCACCGCTGTCGGGCCCAATCGACATGCAGGCGGCGCCGGACGCCTGGCTCGCCCCCTGAACGGACCAGCGATCCGCGCTTCCGTTCTGCGTGGTGCCGTGGAAGTGCTCGGCTTCCATCGAAACGGAGCCGTTTACCATCGTAAACACCGGGGCGCAGTCCACCGTCACGCTGTCCACGATCAGGTTGCGGTCCTGGGGCGGCTGGTACGCGTCGTTGTCGAAAGTGACGCGCACCTCCTTTTGACCGCCACTCGCCATGAACGCGAAGGTGTAGTCGGCGAACGTGCCCGTCACGACCGTGGCATCGCCAACGGTCGTACCGCCCACACTGACGACCATGTGCGGCAGGACACCCAAGGCCTGCTCGCCCAGCGCGCGCACCGTGATCTGTGCAGGGCCGGGTGTGAAGACGTGCTGAGTCGAGACGTACCCGTCGCTCCAGATGTTCCAGCCCGTGGGGACCTGGCTACCTTGGGCGTAGTAGGCACCTCCCGTTGACTGGGTCATGGTTTCCGCCTCGTAGGTGGCGGCGCTGCACGCAGTGCTGCAGGCGTTCGGGCAAGAACCACCGCAGTCGACCCCTTCCTCACCGGGGTCCTTTTGCCCGTTGGAGCAAGCGTCGACCGGGCCGCCGCAGAGACTCGACGCGCAGGCCGTGGGGTCGCACGTGAAGTCGGCGTCGTTCTCGAGCACGATGGTGGCTGCGTGGACGATGCCACTGAACGCTTGCGCGTTGCTCGTTCCCATGTGGACGGTGGCGTTCGGCGCGACCAGCGTTCCGGCGAAATCCGCCGACATCTGCAGGTCCGTGCCGAAATAGCCAGCGGTCACGTGGGCGAGCGTGCCGGTCGTCGTGCGGAACGAGCTCTGCCACTGCTGGCTCGTGCCCACGTAGAGCACGGTGTCGTCGCTGGCGGTGACGATCGCCGAATCGTTGAGCGTCAGGGACAGGAACGAGTACACGCCCGCTCCGAGGGTCAGAACCTCCCCCGAGTTCACGGTCGTCTGCCCGTAGGAGCCCGGCTGGAGCGGCGTCGAGCCCAGCGTGACGGGCGGCCCACCCGATGGCGCAGGCACGCCCGCGAGATCCAGCGGGGCCGGTAGCGAGACGGGCGTGAATTGCTGAACCGGGGGCAGCTGAGCGCCGAAGCCGACCGTCACGGAGCCTGCCGAGACGACGTTGCCGGCAATGGCGCGGTCACCGATGCTGACGTTGGCGACGCTCCGGACGTCGCCCACGTAGGCGTCGTTGCCGATCGCGGTGACCCCGCCGCCCGCGTTGGCGACGCTCCCGAGCGCCTGGCTCCCCGCGATGCGCACCGTGGAGCCGGTGTTCACGAACAGCGATTGGCCCGCGAAGAGCGCGGGTTGCACGGAGATGGTCTGGACGAGCGGGTCCGGGGTCTGGTTCAGATCAGCATCCACGGCGATCCATTCGACCGTGTAGGTTCCCGGCGGAAGGGCCACGTTCGGGTCGGTCAACAGCGCGCCCGGCGGGAAAGCCGGATTCGTGCTCTGGGCGACCGTGCCGATGACCGTGACCTCCGACGACGACGAGCAATTGTCGATGGCCACGGGGAACTCGAGCACCACGTTCTGGTTCGAGAAGTCACAACGCGGGATCACGAGCGGGGCGAGATCCGTGTCGACGAAGACGGGGGGCGTCTTGTCAACGACGCTGTAGTCGCTGGTGCAGGTCTCGTTGTTGTCCCCGTCGTTCAGGGTCAGGGTCACGACCCCTTCTCCCAATGGGAGCGGACCCGTGACGCTGAGCGTCGGGTTCATATTTGCCCCTTCCGGATCGATCGAGCCGTCATCAACGTCGGTGACGGTGAGGGTCGCGCTACACGCCTGGTCGGCTACTTTTTCGACGCTCGTCACACAGCTCGCCGCTGGCGGCAGATTGATCTGGGTCGGCTGGGTGATGGCCCAGGCACCGCGCCCGATGGACCCTACGAACAGGTTGTCGCCGGGCGCATCGTAGACCAGTCGTTTGACGATGACGTTGGGGAGCCCGAGCGCAGCGTCGCTCGGGTGCAGCTGGTTCCAAAACCCCGGCGCGTTCATGGCCATCACGAAGATGCCGCCCGTCGTCCCGATGAACAGACGATCCGGGCTTCCCGGCACGAAGCGCACGGCGTACAGATTGCCCGCCGACTGTGACTGCATCGGGTCGTACAGGTCACCCGTCAGATCCGTCCAGGCAGTCTGGCCCCCGTCGGTCGTCATGGAGACTCGGTTGGGGCCGGTCACGTCGGGGCACCCGCCCTGGTCGGAGGCGACGGCGAAGACGACCTTGCTGTCCGTCGGTGAAACGTCCAGATCGTTGATGCGGCGCCCAAGGGGAGCGAACGGCGCCGGATCGAGCGAGAGCTTGTCGAACCGTACGCACCAGGAACGTGCTGCAGATGCCCATGTAGATGAGCTCGCTGTCGTCGGCATGCCCGTTGACGATCGGAGCGTCGTAGCTGGTCGCGCCGGCCGGACCGCCGTCCTTGTCGTGCACCTGGAACAGCTTTTCGCCGCCGTCGATCGACTCGTACAGCGAGTTGAGCGCGGTGATCACGAAACGATTCGATCCCTGATTGAGCGCCAGCGTCGGCCCGAAAGGATAGCCGGTCGGCAGGTCGTCGACCGGGAACACGCTGCCGTCGCACTGCTCACAGGTCGCGGACGCGGCGCATTCGCAGCCGGGGTCGCGCGGCACCGCAGAACACTTGCCAGCGTCGCACGAGAGCCCCGTATCGGAGCAGGTGGGCACGTTGGCGCACCGCATGCCCAGCGGCAGCTCGCGGCAGTTCAGCCCCTCGTCGACGACATTGCCGCCCACGTCCACGGGCTGACCCTGGGGGTTGTACCCGCAGCGCGTGGGGGATCCCCACTCCTGATACGAGGTGTAGCGCTCGGAGCGGTTCGGGTTCGTCGCGTCCACCTGGACGGGCCCGCCGTCGGAGCCCGGCCTCACGTCGTACCAGACGACCGCTCCGGGCGTTCCGACCGGCGCCTGCGACTGCGGACTGCCCACGTCCTGCGCTCCGGCGATCAGTCGATCGCTGATGGGATCGTACGCGAGGTAGGCGATCTCGGTGATGCTGAGGTTCCCGTTCAGGCTGTACCAATCACCGAGGCTCGTCGTCGGGCCCGTTCGGCGAAAGATGCCCCCGTCGTCCACCTCGATCAGATTGCCGTAGTAATCGAACGTCATGTCGCGCGAGTCGGCGTGGGGCGCGCTGCCGCTGAACGTGCCGCCGCCAACGAGCTCCGGCGGGCTCGTGAGCGCGTTGTGGGTCAGGTTCTTCCACTGCGGCGACGGAACGCGCCCGTTCGGGCCCGGGTCCTGCCCAGGAGGCTGGCCGGACGGGGCCACGCTGGCCTCGCCACGCCACAGGTTGCCCGACGGCGCGAGGGCGCCGAGGATGTTGGTCCAGGCGCCGAGTGTGCTGTCCCAGGTCGGCCGCCGCTGATAGTCGCCGCCGATGTAGACGATGGTCTGGTCGGTCGGATCGACCCCAATCGAGAGGTGCTCCGAACCCGAGCCACCGGGCGCGCCTTCGTCCTCCTCATCCTCCATCTCCTCCCCTTCCTCGCCCGGGCTCGTGTCGGTGTAGGGTAGGAGAATCGCCGTGCTGGCCTCGAACGGCACGTTCCCCACGATGGGGCAGCCCGGGTAGGTGAGGCACTGGGCGAGCACGATCGTGTCGTCGTCCACGACCGTGAAGCGAAAGTCCCCGTTGGCCGCCTCGTTGCCCTGCACCCCCTCGATGTGGATCCGATCCTCCTCGCGGCCCTCGAGGCCGTGGGGCGCAGCGGTCGTGATCTGGATGGGATCAATGGGGTCGTTGGACACATCCTGGATCGTGAGGTTCGGTCCCACCGGGATGCGCGGGATATCCATCCTGGTCCAATCATCGCCCTGATTGTCGGAGTAGCCGATGTACCAGGGCTGCCCCTGAAGGACGGTGATGGCATACACCCTGCCCTCACCACCGACGGCGAGCTCCGTGTATGCCTCGCCGAGCCCAGTGTTCATCAGGATGTCGTACAGGCTGTTCTCGAGGCAGGGCGGCGTTCCCGGGCAAGTCGTCGGTCCGCTCGCGGGCGTCCACATCTGCCCCCCATCGCCCGTCGTGTAGATACCGGCGCCGGCGATCGAGACGTAGAAGCGCTGCGGATCCGAAGGGTCGCCCGCGAGATCCATCACCGAGCCCGCTGGAACACCCGCGAGACTGAAGTTCTGCCCCCCGTCGTCGCTGCGCAACACGCCGGCCTCTCCCGACGGCGGACGCCGGTCGGCGACCAGCATCAGGTTACCGCGGATCGCAACGCCATGGATGTCACGTCCGACGGGCGTGACGGCGGACGCCACATCCACCCGGCTCCACGTGTCGCCGAAATCGGGCGACCTTATCAGTCCGGAGAGCTCCCCGGCGACGAAGCCGTAGCTGCTCGCGGCGCCGTAGCCCGCCAGCAGACTCTCCGGGTTCATCGGGTCGAAGTCCATCGCTCCGATCGACTGCGAGCGTTGCGTGTTCGTACGCGGAGTCCAGGTGGGCGGATTGCCCGCGTAGGCGTTGTGCGTGGTCCAGATCCCGCCGTTGACGGCACCGATGACCAATCGCTCCCGATCGGTCGGGTGAGCGAGGACCGTCTGCACGGCGCCCGAGACCAGGCGATCTTCTGGACCCGTTCCTCCGCCGAGGTTCTCGACTCCGGCGTTGACGATGGGCCCCGGGCCCTCGAGCGTGGCGTTCGCGTCGGTACCGTTCAGCTCGTCGGAACGTTTTGCCGAGGAACGAGTCCGTCAGCTTGCCGTCACACGCGGAGGCAAGCAGGGCGATCACGACCAGGCCGGAGTAAGATGTTCGGTTCACGCGCATTGGGGCCCTCACTGCGTTTGGATGCGAAGGTCGGGCCGTGTGCAAGCCGCATGCCCGCTCGACGGTGGAGGACAACCACCGCGCAAACGGGCCTGTCGCCGCAACGACGCCGCGCGGATCACGGCAACCTGCGGCGCCGAACTCGGGCAGCGCTCGGGCGCGTGCGCCGTTGCTC
Source organism: uncultured delta proteobacterium (assembly GCA_963841435.1). GTDB lineage: Bacteria > Myxococcota_A > Polyangia > Polyangiales > Polyangiaceae > PMG-095. Next base: position 821,994 of record CAWJCS010000006.1, on the reverse strand, counting down.
CGGTAAAATAGCGGGGCTTCGGTCTCGCCACTCAACTCGGGCAACTCGGACAACTCGAGCAACTCGGGCAACGACGCGCCGGGCTCGTGCCGGTCAGTCGCAAACGATCACGAAACGATGACCGCGCTCCACAGGGCGCCGGAGGTGAACGTGCTCACCGACATGGCGGCTCGCCGACGCCTGGCCACGAGCCGACGGAATTCGGGCGACGTTCGGCGAGCCTCGCCTGCGGAACGCGGTCTTTGGCTTACTCGGCGACGAGCCCAGCTACGACCATCACTTCCCTCACCTCACGGAGCCGGGCCATCGCCATGGCGACAACTTGCACCAAGATGCGATTTACGACAGCCGACGCTTCGCGTTCGGTGGCTACAAACTGGTGATTGCTCCGCAGCTTCGACTGCTCGCGCCGGGCGTCGTCGAGCGCATCACGCGCTTCGTCGAGGCCGGCGGCACCTTCGTCACGACCTACTACAGCGGCCTTTGCGACGAGAGCAAGCGCTGCTTCTTGGGCGGCTTCCCGAGAGATGCAGGGCCCGGTAGGCGGCAGCCTCCACTTGCTGCCCTGGGCATCGACCGTGCTACGTCGCGAGCTGTAGCGACTGCCCCAAAACCAGGCCCCCGCTTTCCCACCGCTTCCTGCATCACCCTACATGCGGCGGAGCGCTACTTTTTGCGGACGACTGACAATTCTGCGCTGCGAGCACTGGACGGGATGCCCGCTTTCTCCGTAATCTCAATGGGTTGGAGCAAAACCTTTTCGGCATGCAACGTGCACCCTCCGCCTACCGTCGATGAGTGCCCGGCATGCTGAGTTCGTGAGCAGGGCGTGGCGTAGGCTTCGCGAGGCCGCCGCCCCGAGCCGCGCAACGCGCCGCTATCTCACCGCGCTCCTCCTGGGAGCGCTCACTTCCGTTGCGATGGTCGTCGCGTGTGGAGACGCCGAGCGCAAGGTGCCCGCCGTCTCCATCAGCAGCGGCGCGGGCGGGCCCGGCGAGATCGAGCGCTGCGTGACCCCGAACGAAGGCTGCCCCTGCGACACCGAGGGCGAAACGGTCGATTGCGGTCGCCTGTCCGAGGTCTTCGACGACTACGTCACGTGCCAGTCAGGCACGCGCACCTGTACGGACAGCGCTTGGGGCGCCTGCACGGGCGACCGTGTCACGGTGAAGTCGTTGACGGGATCGGGCGGCCTGCGACCGCAGGGGCTCGGCTCCCCCGCCGTCTGTCCCAAGGATGCCGGTGTGGAGTTCGATCCCTGCGATCCGTATTGCAACGTCACGTCGGATACACCGGCCGGCCTGGACGCGGGCCCCGGTCTCGCCAACGCCGACGGAGGGATCACGCTGAGCGCGAGCGGCGACGCGGGCGTCCCCTGTTCGTCGCTGACGCTCACGCCGTCGGCGTCGACCGTCACCGTGAGCGCCTTTTCGCCCCTCACGACGAGCCCGGCGGGCGCCGTGACCTTCACGCTCACCCCCGGCCCCCCGGGTTGCGTGTTCACGAGCCCCTTCAGCACGACCTGGGTCCTCGACAAGGTTGACCGCGCCACCGTCACGGGCAGCAACGACACGAACGGGGCGCTGACGCTCAACGTGCCCGTCGCCGGCTCGGTGAGGGTTACCGCCTACGCGCTCGGCCTGAGCGCGTATACCGACATCCTGTTCAAGGTGAACGTCGTCGAGGCGCCGATCTCGGATGCGACGGCAACCCCCAACGCGCCGGCCTCCAAGACTTCTCCTTATGCGGTGGTGAATGCCTTCTCCACGGTGGCCAACGCGTGCGCGCCCACAGTCACCGCGAACTGCCGCAACTCACCGAACCTTCCCGGCACCGCCTCGAGCGCCACGTGGCTCTACCCGTACGCCGCCACCTACCTGCCGCTCGGGCTCCCCGCTCCCTGGATCCAATATCTCTATAGCTCGGCATCCGCCTCGTCGACCGCCGGCGCCGTGAAGGTATCGCTCCGCTACCCGACCGGGCTGACTGCCATCGACCCGAACACGCTGTTCAACTATTCGCTCATCGTCCAGGAGCAGAACACGGCGGCGAAGACGTACGCAGGCGTCACCGCGAGCCGCCTCGATCCTCAGATCGAGATCCCGCAAGCGGCTTGGCAGTACTTCGAGCAGACGGCGCGCGGCCAGAACGCGGACCTCTGGGTGCAGCGCCGCACGGGCGGCGGCACGCTCGAGCGCGAGATCAGCCGCTCGATCCATTTCGTCGACGGGCAGCTCAAGGGCACGGTGTTCTACAACTCGTACACCTCGCCCCAGGCCGGAGACACCGGTGCGGTCATGCGCATCTCTCCCGGCGCCACGACGCCGACGGTCGCCGTACAGCCGACATCCAACTCGCTTTCGTCGGGCACGAAGAAGTGCACGGCCTGCCACACCGTCAACGACGACGGCACGCGCTTGATCACCAACGGAGCCCGGCCCACGGGCGGCATTACCTTCAATCAGTCCCGCCGGTACGACATCAGCAACTCGTCCGTCGCCCCCTATTCCGTCCCGGTGCTGAACAACTACGACAACGGCGCGGGCTCGGACTGGCCGGCCGACGCCGACATCCAGGGCGACCGCTTCACGTTCGGGGCGCCTTACCGCAACGGGTCGCTCTACATGACCCACGGCGGTAATTCGTCCTGGAACGGCGACCACAACTGGCGCGCGCCGCCCGACTACTCGCGGCTCTACCTGCTCGGGAACTCGCTCAACGCAACGAACGTCACGGCGCTCACGGTGACGAACTGGACCAACGTTTCCGCGGTGACGCCGCGCTTCGCCCCGGACGGGACCATGCTCGCGTTCGGCTTCTGGGGCGCCAGCGGCGTCAAGCTGCCGTGCACCCCCACGACCACGGCGCCATCGCCGTGCTCGGGTAACCCGCGAAAAATGTCTGCCGTTTCCGGGGGCACGCGGCTCGTCGTCGTGGACTTTTCGTGCAGCTCCCCGCCGTGTGGCTCGTCGTCGAGCGGCTTCAATGTCACGAACGCGCGCGACGTGACCCCAGGCGTCGGGGAGCAGGTCGCCTGGCCCGCCTTCATGCCCAACGGCGCCACGGCGAACGGCGGCCTGCTTTACCAGCGCCAGTATCGCACTTCGCAGAGCTCCTCGGGCGGCGGCGTGCTGGCGGGCGGCTGGTCGCCCTCCGACATCAACACGGTCGCGGGTGCCCTGGCGGAGATCTGGCTCTCCAGCATCCCCGCCAACGCGAGCACGACGGCGATACCCATGCGCCTCAACGCGCTGAACGGCGTGAACGCCGCGGGCACCGCAACCTACCTGCCGACGGCGTCACGCCTAGCGAGCCCCGCCCAAACCAAGTACCACGCGACGAACGCTTCCTTCACGATCGCGCAGTCGGATAACTGCGGCAACACCGGCAACGCCACGGGTGTGAACGACTACCAGCTGAACTACCTGCCGTCCGTCGCCCCGACGCAGGCGGGCGGCTACACCTGGGTCGTCTTCACGTCGCGGCGCATGTTCGGCAACATCGCCTACGACGATCCCTGGGACGCCCAGCCCAACGAGCCCTGCTACTCGGGCGTGCCGCCCACGAAGAAGCTCTGGGTCGCCGCCATCGACGGGACGTGGACGTTGGGGGGCTTGGACCCGAGCCATCCCGCCTTCTACCTCCCCGGGCAGGAGCTCGGAGCCGGCAACTCCGACGCGGACTGGGTGAGCAGCCCGTGCGGCGGCCTCGGCGCGTCGTGCGCGAGCGACGACGATTGTTGCCTCGCGAGCGGCTCGTCTGCCACGCGACAGTGCCGCATCACCAACGCTTCCCCGCTCACGCGCCAGTGCGAAGACATCAGCGCGTGCTCGGCGATCGGTGCCGCGTGCAGCGTCACGGCCGACTGTTGTACCGGCACGTGCCCGACCGGAGGTGGCGTGTGCTTCGTGCCGCCGCCGGTCGTCACGCCCACGTACGCTGCGGCCAGCATGACGCGCGAGTACGTGGCGAGCTGTCCCACCGGGACGCACGTCGCTTGGCGCACCTTCGAGTGGCAGGCGACCGTTCCGACCGGCACCAGCATCCAGTTCCTCGCTCAGACCAAAGCGACGTTGGCCGCGACTTACCTGCCGGCCACCCCCGTACTCGTCGCCACGGCGCAGCCAGCGAGTGGAACGGGGCCCGGCACCTGGTACCGTGCTGGCACGGTCGATCAAGCGCTCGCGGCCGCGATGCCGCCGCGTGCGTCGCTCGACTACCTGCGCATCACGATCACCCTGAATCCGACTGCTCCCCCGCTCTCCTCGACCGCCCCGACGCTCCACCAGTGGCGTCAGATTTACGACTGCCTGCCGGCCGAGTAACATGGGCGCCCTGCGTCACGGGTCGATCCTTCTACTGGCCATCGCAGCTGCGGCGGCTTGCTCCAGCTCGGCAGAACGGCCTCCCCCCGGCAAGGGGAGCGGCTCCGGCAAGGGCGGCAGCGGAGCCACGGGCGGCAAGGGTGGTAGCTCGTCGGGCGGGCTCGGGGGCACTGCCGCCGCGAGCGGGGGCAGCGGTGGCGAGAGTGGTGCGAACGACGCAGGCGCAGCGGGGGAGGCGGGCCTCGGAGCGGGCGGCAGCGAGTCTTCGGGCGGCAGCGGCGGTCGCGGCGGCGCCGGTGCCTCCTCGGGAGACGGCGGCGGCGGCAAAGCGGCTGGCGGTGGCGCCGGGGGTAGCGACGGCGGGAGCGGCGGCACCCAGAGCGGCAGCTCGGGAGACTCGGGCAGCGGTGGCCTTCCCGAGCGTATGGACTGCCCTTCCGACACGTCACCCGGCTCGCCTCCCTCGACTTTCGGCGTGTGCGAGCCAGGTCGAACGCTGGGTGCCGCGATGAGCGCCGGCGCCGGCTCGAGCGACGCCGACTCGCTCATCGCGATAACGCCGGACGAGCTCTCGATCCTCTGGGTCGCGGCCGGCTCGTCGACGGGCGTCGCGTACGTGGCCGATTGCTCGACGAGCGACGACGCGTTCGGCACTGCCGTTCGGCTGGGTGATCCCAACGTCGTCGGGCTGAGCGCCGACGGTCTCCGACTGCTTTCGCGGGGCGATGACGGGCTTTTCTACGAGTCACTTCGCGGGGCTCGCAGCGGGGTTTTCGGCACACCCGGCGAAGGCGCATTCAGCGCCATCGACGCAGACGCCGTTTCGAACGACCTTCTGCTCGGCTCCGCGGTGCTGTCGGCCGACGACCTCACGTTGTTCTACACGGCGGCTCCCGCGGGGGGCTCCGACCATCCCCTGCGCGTCTCCGTGCGCAGCGACACGGAGCCGTTCCCGCCCGGGAGCGAGGTCGCCACGTGCGAGTTTCAGGCGTTCGACGGGCTCGGCGTGCGACCGACGGGCATCTCCAGTGACGGGCTCACGCTGTTTTACTGGGATGCGTGGCGGTCAACCGCGCGCGCCGCCTACCGGCAGACGACGAGCGACCCGTTCGACTGGTTCGAGACCCTCGGCGGGGTCTTCGCGGTACAACCGAACACCGCCTGCGATCGCCTCTACTTCGCGGGTATGGGCCTCTCGTACTCGGAGCCCCAGTAGCTCGCACGGGCCGCGCTACGCCGTCGGCCGGCGTACCAGGCGCGCTCACCCCACCCGTCGCCACGCGATCCAGACTGCGCGCCGAACGGCTGGGCGCAACGTGCCGAGCATTCGGAACTTAGTCGGCGCGCGTACGGTTTCAAGTCGGGCCTCTGCCCTTGCGCGCGCTCGACGTGGCGTGCCGAAACCCCGACACGTCGAATACGGCCGCCACCGTCGTGGCCGGTGGTCTGTGTCGGATACGCGTACGGCGCAGACATCCACGACGTCTACGCCGTCGGCAACGTGACGGGCCATGGTCACGCAGGCGGCCTCGTCGGCTACATGAGCTGCTGCACCGATGCGAGCGCCTTCTTCTTGTACAAGGGCATCTACCGGGGAGACGTTGTCGACAAGAACCGGAGCTCGAGCGGCGGTTGGGCCGGCACCGTCGGCGGATTCGTCGATGCCAGGTCCCAACGTTCAGCCGAGGTGATCGGCGCACCGGCACGGGCCAGCGCGCGCTCGCGAACACGCGCTAGAGAAGGAAAGAGATGCCTAGCGCGAGCGCGGGGTAACCGATGCGTATCGTGAGCGTCGCGCTAGAAGCGAACGCCCAGCGCCCGCCCGCATAGAGGGTGAGATCGGGGCCACGGTCGCGGTAGGCGTCACGCAGCCGAAGCGCGATGCCCGGCTCACCGAAGACCGACCAGTGGTCACTGAGCCAGAAATTCCACTGCATCACGATCGGCACCCAGGTCGTGCCGCGGGTCCAATCGAAGCCGAAGCCGAGGCCAACCGTGTCGTTCACGCGAGGGATGAACCCGGAGTCCGACAGCAGGATGGTTCCGCGAAAGCCGGCACCGTAGGCGCGCGGCTCGAAGAGGCCGAGTAGCGCGTGAGGCTCCGCCTCGAACAAATAGTGGGGATGGCGGTCCACGTCGCGAACGGTTCGACTCTTCGGCCCGCGCAGCGCTTTCGCCGAACAAAATCACGAGGAGGACGAGCAGACCGGTGACAGGCGCGAGCTTCCGTCCATCCATAGGACCGCTACCAGAGCAAGCGGCGTGCCATGCGCAGCGACGGAGGATTTGCGGAAGACGACGGAGGGGGGCGTGGCGCGCCACGCCGCGCGAGGGGAAAATACCGGACATCGGGGTCTCCCCCGGTGCGCGTGAAAACGAACCTCATCGAATTGAACGATGGGTGCATCATGTTGACTGCACGGCGAGCCCGTATCGCCCTCGCGCGTCAGGGGCACCGACGAGCACTTCCGACGCTCTCCTCGCGAGCTCCACTACTCGGATGAAGACGCGTCGGGAACCCCGGCGTCCGCGGGTGTGGGGGAATCGCATTCGCCCCGCACGAAGCGAATGGCCCACGAGCTGCCGGCCGTGGTCGTGACGCGCGGGTGAGCCGCCAGGGCCTGCTCCAGGGCACGCGCCAGCTCGAGATCCGAAGGAACTGGAGTTTTCGCGGGCGCTGGCGGTTCCGGACGAAGCACGCAGACGCTGATGCTGGGAACACCCGCGGTGGCACGAACCGCCGAAGCGACCTTTGCCACGAGCGCTAGGTCTCCCCCTTCGCGGGTCAGCTCTCCGGGAGGGACCGCCACGTTGACGAGCCGTGCTTCGCGGTCGAGCCCCGACTCGACCGCGCGTCGGAGCGCTTCGGAGCCGTCGGTGCTCAGCGCCTGCCCGATGTGCACGACCCGGATTCGCAAAGGCCCAGTCTCGGCAGTGCCGACGTTGATGACCAGTGGCTCACCGGCCGTAGTCGTCGGCCATAGCCGTTCGACGACGCCGCGAATTCTCTTCCTCGCGGCGTCGAGTTGTTCGTCGGCGGAGGGAGCGGGCGTGACGGGCTGTGTCACCGCGTGAGGGGTGAGGAGCGTCGACTCGAGCCCGGCGAAGGAAGCAGCGTCGGGAACCGCGAAGATCTCGAGGTGTGGTGTGACCCCAGAGACCGGATGGATTGCGGCACCCAGCCGCTTGCGGGCCGTGTCTGCGTCCTTCGTGCTGCCGAGGAGCACGACGACCACCTCGACTTCGTGACGTTCGACTCTGACTCGACTTTGCACCACGCGCGACGGTTCGCGTGCGAGCGCCTCGCGAATCGCAGCGCGAACGCGGACCTGCCATGCGACCTCGTCGAGCGCCCGCCTGAGTGGCACGTAGACCAAGGCGAGGAGGATGAACGGCATCAGGAAACGGAGCGCTGGTCCCAAGCGGGACTCGAACAAGCGCGAGAGCCTCTGGGCGAGCCTTCGAGCGATCGGAGACCCCGTTCGACTCCCGAGCCAGCTCATCACGCTCGAGACCGACCACGTTGACGCGGTTGAAGCCCGCCGCGACGAAGGAGACCGTCCCGACGGCGACGATGGCGACCAGGTTGGTCAGAAACAGCAGCGCTGCGCCCCCCGCGATCGGCCACGCGGCGGTCCCCAGGCCGTAGCCGCTAGCGCAGAGAGGCGGCACGAGCGAGATGCCGATCGACGTCCCCGCCGCCGTGGCCGCGGTGTCGGAGCCAGGGCGCAGCGACGCGTACACGCCGGCCAGCGCGCAGAAGCCCGCCGTGATCAGGTCGAGGACGGTCGGTGATGCTCGCCCCGAAATCTCAGCGTTCAGCTCGTGGAACGGCAAGAGCAGAGTGATCGAGGCGGCGCCGCCGATGCCCACGACCACGCTGAGCGCGATGCGCCCCGCCGAGCGAAGGACGAGGAAGGGCGACCCCGAGGCGAGCCCCATGGCCAGTCCGACGATCGGCCGCATGAGCGGGGCGACGAGCATGGCGCCGATCACGACGGCACTGCTGCCGACGACGAGGCCGAGCGTCGCGATTCCGATCGAGACGACGAGCTGCAGCCAGTAAGACGTTGCTTCACTCGCATCCCTGCGGACCATCACGCCCACGAGATCGGACCGGCCGTCAGCGCTGCTCCCCAGGAGCCGCACGAGCCGGTCCTGCAGCCCGACGACCAGACGCGGGGTGACGGGCTTCATCGGCGCCATGCTACCCCGCGCACCTGGTCCGAGGGGTCGTGCCGCGCATCGGATGCGCCTGGTCGGGCCGGCGTGCAGGACGTGCGCTCGCATCGTGCGCGCCGATGCGAGCCGCGCCGCGCTCACGCACGCCGGCCAGGGCAGAGGACCTGCGGGCGCCTCGATTGGAACGATCCTTGCGGAAGGCCCCCGCCAGCTGATGTCGAGCCAACCCAGCTCCTTTCGCCATTCCGTCGCAGGCGTCGAGCTCCATTGGTCGGAGCGAGGGGCGGGCAGCACCGTCGTCGTGCTGCACGGCCTCGCCGACTCGGAGCGCACCTGGTGGCCGGTCATGGCTCAGCTCGGGCGGAGACATCGCGTCCTCGGGCTCGACCTGCCCGGGTGCGGACTGTCGGCACGCCCGGACGCGAGCTACCGCCTCGACTGGCAGGCCAGGCTGGTCGCGGCCTGGCTCGACCACATCGGCGTGACGACATGCGACGTTGTGGCGCATTCGTATGGCGGTGGGTTGGCCTTGTGGCTTCTATTGTATCGCCCCGACGCGATCCGCCGGCTGGCGCTCATCGCGCCGGGCGGCCTTGGTAAGGATGTGGCGATCGAGCTTCGCCTGGCGGCGCTCCCGTTCGTGGTGGAACATGCCGGCCAACCGTGGATGCGCGCGGTCACCTGGCTCCAGACCTTCTTGAACGGTCGCTCGCTCCCCGCCGATCAACGGCGACTGTTGAGCCGTATGAATGCCGCGCCGGGCTCGGCTCGAGCCTTCGCGCGAACCGTGCGCGACGTCATCGACTGGCGCGGCCAGACGCGGAACGTGCTGGACCGAGCGCGGGAGATCCGTGCTCTGCCGGCGATCGCGCTCTTTTGGGGCGAGAACGATCGCATCATCCCGATCCGACAGGGTGAGGCACTCTGCTCGATGCTGGAAAACTGCACGCTCGAGCGCTTTCCGGGAGCCGGGCACTTCTTGCACTGGGAACGGCCCCAGGCTCTGGCGGCGTCGCTGCTCCGCTACCTGGAGGCTCCGAACGTCCCACGGGCGCGACTGCGCCCTGGTGTTCCGGTCCCTCGAGCCCCACGATTGGGTGGGAAACAGCCGGCTAGTCGCCCCTCATTTCATATTGGATCAAGCTCGATCGCCATCATGAAGCTTCGCCAGGAGGTGATGGACAGCTCTCTTCAACTTCTCAGCGGCGCCCTGAACGGCCTCGTCCAAGGTTGCGGCCTCGTCCGTGACCGCGATGGGCTGGTGATGCTCGAGGCGAGCTTCCATCATGCAGCGCTTGTCGTTTGTGCCCCGCTTCTCGGCGTTCTGATCGCTGAGGTGGACCTCCACACGGGTGACCCGCTCGCTGGCATTGCCGAGACAATCCTCGATCACCCCCTTCACGTGCGCGGTGAGCCGCTCGTGCCCCTCGATATTGTGGTCGGTATTGACTTGAATGTGCACAACCGGTTCCTTCCTTTTGTTGCGATTCGACCGATGGGTCTCCCCCGCTTCCATTGCAAGACTCGAGCCAGCACCTCGTAAGCGACCACGCGGCGCTGGCTCGAGCCATGCGCAGTCATTTCGCGAGCCCCTGACGTATCTCCTGAAGCTCCCGCACCCGTTGCTCGGCAAGCTTCGGATACGCCATTTTCAGCCCCTTGAATAGCTCGACGACAATCTCGGAGACGATCAGGCGCGCGTTCTCCTTGTCGTCCGCGGGCACCACGTACCAGGGTGCATGCTTGGTGCTCGTGCTGCTCAGGCAGGCTTCGTAGGCCTTCATGTAGTCCTTCCAAAACGCTCGCTCTTTGATGTCGGCAAGGGTGAACTTCCAGTTTTTCTCCGGCTCGTCGATGCGGGAAAGGAACCGCTTGCGCTGTTCCTCCTCGGAGAGGTGAAGGAAGAACTTGACGATGCGCGTTCCGTTCCGGCGCAGATGCTTTTCGAGCTGCACGATCGAGCGGTAGCGCCCCCGCCACACCGTTTTCTCGTCCAAGAGCTCGTCCGGCAGCCTCTGGGTGCGCAGGATCTCGGGATGCACCCGCACGATCAGCACTTCCTCGTAGTAGGACCGGTTGAAGATCCCGATCCGGCCACGTTCCGGCAGCGAGCGAGTGGTGCGCCACAGAAAGTCGTGGTCGAGCTCCGTGGCGCTCGGATGTTTGAAGCTGAATACTTGGCAACCCTGCGGGTTGACGCCAGACATCACGTGGCGGATGGCACCGTCTTTCCCGGCGGCGTCCATCGCCTGAAAGATCAAGAGCACCGCGTAGCGATTGGACGCGTAATGAAGCCGCTGCAGCGCGCTCAGCTCCTCCACCTGTTTTTGCAGGCACTTTTTGTACTCCTCCTTCGAATCGTAGACGGGGTCCACCCGCGTCGGCCACTTGTCGAGATTGACCTTTTTGCCGGCAGCGACCCGAAAGTCATCGATGTCGAGTTTCATGTTCTTGGGGTCCGATCTTGCAGGGTCACCCCGCGCTGCGAGGCACCCTCTTTTTGGACAGGGCCTCGAAGCCAGAGATGACGTTCGAACAGTTCTTCGTCGATGCCGGTCTGACGCAAACGATGAAAGGTCCCGGTGAGCGTCTCGAGCAACTCGTCGATGTTCTTGTCGGCCCGCTCCATCGCCGCGAGGCGGCTGGCGTTCTCGCTCGCGAGGGATTCGGCGCAGGCGCGGAAGAGCGAGATGAATAGATACTCGCGGACGAGCGCGCGCAGCGTCCCGGTGCCACCGATCACCTCGGGCAAGGCTGCGGTCGGCCAGGGTCGTTCGAAAATCTTCCGGCGCCAGTCGTCGTCCAGCGGGAGCAACCGCTTTTCCACGGGCACATAGGCGGCTCCGGCGTTCGGGCGGTTGTAAAAGAGATGAAGCTCCGTCACCTCGCGTGCGCCGGTCCGCGTCTCGCTCTCCAGGAGAATCTGCCCGACGAGCGGAGTGATGCCTTTGACGGAATTCGGAACGGCGAAAAGCTTCATCGGGGTTAGACCCGCGTCCGAAAGGCGCGCTTGAACTCTCTCACCGACGGCCCAGACTCGATGCTCGCCGGGCATGCATTCTAGCGTCTTGATCGCGAGCTCCGTCACCACCTCGTTGAACTGACCGACCAGGCCCTGATCGGAACCGAAGACGACGGCACCGATCGTACGGCCGCGGCTTCGCTCTGTTGGGTCCGACTGCGGCGCGACAGACTCGATGTCGCGAAAGCAGGCTCCAAGCCCCAGCTCGACCGTCCGATAGTAGTCCGCGAGCGCGGCGACTGATTTTTCGTATTGCCCAATGCTCGAAGCGGCCAGGGTCTTCATCGTACGGACCACGGACTGAAGGTCCCCGGCACTCGTGATCTTCCGGCGCAAGCTCGCCGTGGTGTCGCTCATGACTTCTCTTCCCGCGGCTTGGCTTCTGCTTCGGGCTTGGCTTCTGCTTCGGGCTTGGGCTGGAAGCGCGCGAGCGCTTGGCGGGCGAGGTTGACAATCGTCTTGCGGTCCTCGTCGTTCAGCTCCTTCGCGGTTTCGAACCGCGCGCGCACTTCCGCAGGCAGGTTCGTCGCCGCTTCGTGCACGGCCTGCTCGGCCTGCGTCATTTGCTCGATCGGTACTGTGTCGAAAAGTCCAGCGCTCAACGCCAAGAGGACGGCAATCTGTGCCGGCACGGACACTGGGGAGGATTCCGGCTGCTTCAAGCAGGCGCGGATGCGCCGCCCATGCTCGATACTCTTGCGGGTTCGTTCATCCAGACGGGCACCGAACCGCGCAAAGGTCTCGAGCTCTTCGAACTGCGCGTAGGCAAGCTTGAGGTCCCCCGCTACCGCTCGATAGGCCGCCCGTTGGGCTTTGCCGCCGACACGCGACACCGACTTGCCCACGTTGACCGCCGGCAGCACCCCGAGCTCGAAAAGCGACGGCGAGAGGTAGATTTGCCCGTCCGTGATGGAAATCAGGTTGGTAGGAATGTACGCAGAGATGTTCTGCGCCTCGGTCTCGATGATGGGCAGCGCGGTGAGCGAGCCGTTGCCAAGCTCGGGGCGGAGGTGAGTGGCACGCTCGAGCAGGCGCGAGTGGATGTAGAAGATGTCACCCGGGAACGCCTCCCGCCCAGGCGGTCGGCGGAGCAAGAGCGAAAGCTCGCGGTAGGCGCGAGCGTGCTGCGTGAGGTCGTCGTAAACGATCAGCACGTCGCGGCCCGCCTCCATGAAGTGCTCCGCCATGCTGGTCGCGGCGTAGGGGGCAATGTAGGCGAGACCGGGCGGGTCGTTGCCCTCGGTCACGACCACGACACTGTAGTCCATGGCGCCCTTCTCCCGTAGGGCGGCCACGGCCTTTGCGACGGCGGCAGCGCGCTGGCCGATGGCGCAATAGACGCACACGACGTCCTGCCCTCGCTGGTTCAAAATGGTGTCGAGCGCGATGGCAGTCTTGCCCGTCTGTCGGTCGCCTAGGATCAACTCGCGCTGCCCGCGCCCGATGGGAATGAGCGCATCGAGCACTTTCACGCCGGTTTGGAGCGGCACCGTGACCGGCGCACGGTCCATGATCGGCGCGGCAGGGCGCTCGATCGGCAACCGCTTGCTCGTCACGAGTGGCCCCCTGCCATCGAGCGGCCGCCCCAGCGGATCGACGACGCGTCCCAAGAGCTCGTCGCCGACGGCCACGTCCATGACCCGGCCGGTGCGCTCTACTTCGTCCCCCGCGTTCAAATGCCAGTATGCACCGAGCAGCACGACGCCGACTTCGTCCTCGTCCACGTTGAACGCGATGCCGAAAACGTCGCCGGCAAACGCGACTAGCTCTTCGAAGCCGACATTGGGCAGGCCGGAAATTCTTGCGATGCCGGTCGAGATCGTCGCGATGGTGCCCACTTCACGTGGCGTAAGCTCGGGCGTGAAGCCTTCGCGCGCCCGGCCGATGGTCGCGAATGCGCCATCCAGCACTTGCTGCAGGCTTTCCGGCGTCGCGCTCATGGGCTCTTGGAGGCGGGCTCCGCCTTGGCGTCGGGTTTGGGCTCGGCCTTGGCTTCGGGTTTGGGGTCGGCCTTGGGCTCAGGTCGGTCCTGCTCATTGAGCAGCTCGGCGACACCCTTCTCGAGCGACACGAGGTAGTCCGCGACGGACCAAGCGACCTTCTGCCCATTGGCCGCGAGCTCGATGCCACTGATGAGCTCAGGAGCGGTGTCGAACCGAATGCGGGCTGCCATAGAGAGGGTTTCATTGAGAGCTTTCTGTATCGCGGCGCGCTGCTCCGCGGGCAGGTCGAAGGCACTGCGCACGAGTGCCGGCTCGGTCCCCGCGTCGAGGGCCTGGGCGAGGCGCGCCTTCGCCGGGTCGTCCATGCTCCGCAGGCGGCGGGTGAACACCTCGCCCATGCGTTCCTCCAAGCTCGTCGTGGCGAGGTCGGTCAGCGCCTTTCGCGCGATGGCGAACACTTCCTCTTGGGCGCGGCGACCGATGGTTTGGTTCAGGTTCCGGGCGTCGTTCTTCAGCGCTTCCTTTCGCTTCTTGCTCAAGGCGTCAGCCGCTTGGCGCGCTTCGTCGATCAGCCGGTGACGTTCGACGTTGGCCTCGTCCTTCGCCCGGCTCAGGAGCTCTGCGCGCTGCCGGTCGAGCTCCTCGTTCTTGTGCTGGAACTCCTCGCGCTCCTTTTTTGCATCGGCCTGCTTCGCACCGGCGTCCGCGAGCTCCTGGGCGATCCGCTTCTCTCGCGCGTCGATGGCGAGGACGATTGGCTTGTACAGGAAGCGCCGGAGCAGCCACACCAAGATGACGAAGTTGAGCGCCTGCGCGCCGACCGTGAACCAATCGATGAGCACGTTACTTCCCCGCGGCTTGAGCGATGACGTGATTCCAGAACGGATTGGCGAAAATGAGAATCATCGAGACGACGAAGCAGTAGATGGCCATCGACTCGATCATCGCCAGACCGACGAACAGAGTGCGAGTGATGGTCGCGGAGGCGTCCGGCTGCTGCGCCAGCGCGCTGAGCGCCGTCGCGACGGAGCGCCCTTCACCGAACGCGGGCATCATGCAGCCAACGGCGATCGTGAGGCCTGCGGTGAAGATCGATGCGACTGCTATCATTGTCATGCTGTCCATGGTGGGTCCTTCGCTGGGTTCATTGTCATCTCAGGTCGTCGGAGCCGGCGTGGGCTTGCGACTGCGCAGGGCGGCGGCGATGTAGACCGCCGCCAGGATGCTGAAGATGTAGGCCTGAACCATGCCCGTCAAAAGACCAAGCGCCGTCATGACGATGGGAAAGACGAACGGCGTGATGGTGAGGAGGATGCCGATGATCATGGCCCCACTCATCATGTTTCCGAACAGGCGGACGGCCAGCGCCAGCGTGCGTGAAAGCTCGCTGATGACGTTGAACGGCAACATGATCACGGTCGGCTCCGCGTAGGACTTGAAATAGCCGACGAAACCCTGATCCTCGATGCCGAAAAGCGGCACGGCCACGAACACGGACAGCGCGAGCGCGAGCGTGGTCGACAGCGAGGCGGTCGGCGGCTCGTAGCCCGGAATCACGGTGAAGATGCTCGCCGTGGCGACGAACAGGAAGAGCGTGCCCAAATAGCCGATGTACTTCTCCGGGTTGGGAAGGCCGACGTCTGCGATCTGCTTCTCGATGCCGGTGACGACGATCTCCAAGAAGTTCTGCCAGCGGGAACGCTCGAGATCGACGGAGAGCTTTCGCGTGACGAGCTTGGAGCCGACGGTCAATACGAGCATCAGCCCCCACGTGAACACGATCGTCGCGTTGAGCTTGATGAACCCGTGTTGCCAGAAGACGAGCTCATCGGGAGTAAGGCGCATGACCGGCCTCCGGGAGCTCTGGGGCGCGGCTCTCGCTGCCTCTACGCGTCACCCAAGTGACGACGACGCGGGCCATCAGCACTCCCAAGAGACACGAGAGGAGCCGCCTCCAGTCGCGGCCCGATACGAAATACAATCCGACCAGCATGAGGCTCATCCGCCCCAGCAGACTGCCGAGAACCCAGAGCTCCGGCCGTCTGGACCGAACGCTCCTCTGAACGGTCCACCAAAGACCGCCGAAGAAGCCTGCGCCGAGCGCGCCGCCGGCCAGCCACGAAAGCGTCAGTGTCAGCATTTCATTCATCGCCATCTTCCTCTTCTTGGCGCATGGCGCGGTCTTCCTTGCTCACCCAGCGCCATGCATTCAAACAACCGATCGCGAGCCCGACCACGAGCAGCGCGAGCGTCCACGCGTGCTTCCCAGGATGCCGCTCGTCCAACCAAAAGCCGAGTGCGGCCCCGAGCAGCGTCGGCACCGCTACCGACCAGCCCACGAGACCCATCATGCCCAGGCCGAACCAGACACCTGGCGCGGGATGGCGCCTCGCGTTGAGCTTGCGCGCGGCCTTCGCGCCGACCTGTTCGGCGAAGCCCTGCCCACCGGTCGTGGGTTCCTGGCCGGAATCTTCAGTCATGTTGAAGGTTGACCAAGCGGCGCAGAAACCCGCTTTCCAATTTCGTCATGACCGAGCGCACGCTCTGCTCGCGCTCGTCCAGCTCCATGAATTCGCGGCGCACCGCGTCGCGCAATTGTCCGAGATCCGCCCCCCCTAGGGCCCGGCGCACGGAAACGAGCACGACCGGACCCGTCTTGACGAGCACCCCTTCATCCACCGCCAGGCAGACCTCCCCATCCTGCTGGGTTTCATAGAGAAAGATCCCGGGAGTGAGCGCCGCCACACAATCGAGGCGCTGCGGCAAGAGTCCAAAGGAGCCTTCAGGCGTCTCGGCGACGATGCGCAACACGTCAGCCTTCTCTGCAAAGACCTGGAAGGGCAGGAGGACCTTAAGCGCCATGAGCGTCGGCATGCGGGTCCTTCGCTTGAGGTTTCGGTTCCGCCGGCGCGGCGGCGGCTTTTCCTTTGGCCTCGTCAATCGCCCCGATCATGTAGAACGCGCTCTCGGGCAGGTCCTTGAATTCGTCGCGCAGGATCCGTTCGCAGCCGGAAAGCGCGTCCTCGAGACTGACGAGCTTGCCTTCGAGGCCGGTGAACTGCTCGGTCGTGAAGAAGGGCTGGGTCAGAAATCGCTCCAGTCGACGAGCGCGCTCGACCACCTTCTTGTCCTGGGGGGACAGCTGCTCGAGGCCCAGCATGGCGATGATGTCCTTGAGCTCGGCGTACTGCGCGAGCGTCTGCCGGAGCTCTTGTGCCAGCGCGTAATGCCGCTCGCCAACGACGCCCGGCGTGGCCATCTTGGAATTCGACTGCAGCGGGTCGATGGCCGGATAGAGACCTTCGCTCGCCCGCTTGCGCGAAAGTACGATGGAGGCCGAAAGGTGTGAAAACGTGTGCACGGCCGCTGGATCGGTGAAGTCATCCGCCGGCACGTACACGGCCTGGAGTGAGGTGATGGCCCCGGTGTCGGTGTTGGCGATGCGCTCCTCCAGCCCCGATAGCTCGGTGCCCATCGTGGGCTGATACCCGAGACGCGAAGGCATTTGACCCATCAGGCCGGATACCTCCATGCCGGCTTGGATGAAGCGAAAGATGTTGTCGATGAGCAGGAGCACGTCACGGTGCTCATCGTCCCGGAAATACTCGGCCATCGTCAGCGCCGCGTGCCCGACTCGAAAGCGGCTGCCCGGCGGCTCATTCATCTGGCCGTAGACCATCACCATCTTCGGCAGTACGCCGGCGTCCTTCATCTCGCGGTAAAGCTCCTCGCCTTCCCGACAACGCTCGCCGATACCGCAAAAAATGCTCACGCCCTCGTGGTGACTCACCATGTTGTGGATCATCTCCGTGAGCAGCACCGTCTTGCCCACGCCCGCGCCGCCAAAGAGCCCCGCTTTACCGCCACGCTCGAGTGGCGCCAGCACATCGATGGCCTTGATGCCGGTTTCGAAAACCTCCGATTTGGTGGAGCGTCGCGCCAGGGGCGGCGGGGCGCGGTGCACGGTTCGCCACTCTACGTCGGACAGCGCCCCCTCGCGGTCGATGGCGTTGCCGAACACGTCGAACATTCGGGAGAGGATCCCCTTGCCCACCGGTGCTTCGAGCGGCCCCCCCGTGTCCTCCACCGCCGTGCCGCGAGCCAGACCTTCCGTCGGCGTGAGCGCGATCCCCCGCACGTGATGCGCATCCTCGTGTGCCAGCACTTCGATCACGATTTCCCGGTTGGGGCCGGCGCGCAGCACCGAGTAGATCGCCGGCAACCGCTGCTCGAAACGCACACCGACGACGCTGCCGCGCACCGCGACGACGGCACCGACATTCGGCCGAGTCTTTCCGTCCTTCATCAGTCCGCCCCCGTTGGTCGGGCGCTCGACGCGACGCCCCTCTCGGCTGGTGGAAAGTCGGACTTCACCTTCGCACCGTCGGCCGGCGTGTCCACCCCAGACGGATCGCCGTCTTCTCCGCACCGCGGGCCTCCCTGCCCTGCGCGGCGTCAGAGAGCACGGGACTCATCTTGAAGCCTCCCACTTCCAATTCCGGACCTCAGGCAGGTCTTGGCCGTGCTCGTCGATGTAGAGCTTGTGCTCCATGAGCTTGTCCTTGAGCTGCTGCTTCAAGTAGACGCCGCGGTCACCGGTCCGCGGTAGGCGGTCGACGGCGTCCATCACGAGGTGGAAGCGGTCGAGCTCGTTCAGCACCGGCATGTCGAACGGCGTGGTGATGGTGCCCTCTTCCTTGTAGCCGCGAACGTGAATGTTGGCGTGATTGGTACGGCGGTACGTGAGCCGGTGGATCAACCAAGGGTAGGCGTGGAAGGCGAAGATGACGGGCTTGTCCTTGGTGAAGAGCTCGTCGAAATCCTGGTCGGAGAGCCCGTGTGGATGCTCGCTTTGCGGCTGAAGGCGCATGAGGTCGACCACGTTGACCACGCGAATCCTGAGCTCGGGCAAATGCTCGCGCAGGATGGACACGGCCGCGAGTGTCTCCAGCGTGGGGACGTCGCCCGCGCAGGCCATGACCACGTCGGGCGCGACGTTCTGGTCGTTACTGGCCCACTGCCAGATGCCGATGCCTTCCGTGCAGTGCTTGACGGCGGCATCCATCGTGAGCCACTGCGGGGCCGGGTGCTTGCCCGCGATCACGACGTTGACGTAGTGGCGGCTGCGCAGGCAATGGTCCATCACCGAGAGCAGGCAGTTCGCGTCTGGAGGAAGGTAGACACGCACCACCTCGGCCTTCTTGTTCACGACGTGGTCGATGAAGCCGGGATCTTGGTGGGTGAAGCCGTTGTGATCTTGGCGCCAGACGTGGGAGGCGAGCAGGTAGTTCAACGACGCGATCTTGCGGCGCCACGGCAGGTGCGCCGTCACCTTCAACCACTTGGCGTGCTGGTTGAACATCGAGTCGACGATGTGGATGAACGCCTCGTAGCAGTTGAAGATGCCGTGCCGCCCCGTGAGCAGGTAGCCCTCGAGCCACCCCTCGCACTGGTGCTCGCTGAGCATCTCCATCACGCGGCCCGCGGGGGCGAGAAACTCGTCATTTGGCAGCGTCGCGGCGTCCCATTGGCGCTCGGTGACTTGGAACAGGGCTTCGAGGCCGTTCGAGAGCGTCTCGTCAGGGCCGAAGACGCGGAAGTTTCGCTGCGATTGATTGAGCTTCGCCACGTCGCGCAGGAACGGTCCGAGGACGTGCGTGTCGCCGATACCGCGGACGCCCGGCGACGGAACGTCTGCCGCGTACTCCCGGAAGTCTGGCATTCTGAGGTCGCGCAGCAGCATGCCGCCGTTGGCATGCGGATTCGCGCCCATGCGTCGCTCGCCTTTCGGCGCCAGCTCGGCGAGCTCG
The DNA here is from genome assembly GCA_963841435.1 of uncultured delta proteobacterium. Lineage (GTDB taxonomy): Bacteria > Myxococcota_A > Polyangia > Polyangiales > Polyangiaceae > PMG-095. The sequence goes on along the minus strand of CAWJCS010000006.1, from coordinate 802,712 downwards.
GCGTGCAGACGGCCCTCGTCGTCGAACAACTCCTCGGGCCGGTAGCTCCGCAGCCAATCCTCCAAGAGCTCGAGGTGCTCGGGATGAGTCGCCGGGTTGGACAACGGCACTTGGTGCGCGCGAAAAGTGCCTTCAATCTGCAAACCATCGACGACCTTGGGGCCCGTCCACCCCTTGGGTGAGGCGAGGACAATCATCGGCCAACGCGGCCGCACGAACTTCCCGTGAACGCGGGCGTCCTCCTGGATCTTCTTGATCTGCTCGACTGCCCTATCCAGCGCCGTGGCCATCGCCTCGTGCATCAGGGCGGGCTCGTGGCCCTCGACGAACAGCGGAGCCCAGCCATAGCCGCGGAGGAGCTGCGCCAGCTCCTCGCGCGTGATGCGCGCGAGAATGGTGGGGTTGGCGATCTTGTAGCCGTTGAGGTGCAAGATCGGCAGCACGGCGCCGTCCGTGACGGGGTCGAGGAATTTGTTCGAATGCCAGGCGGTCGCCAGCGGCCCGGTCTCCGCCTCGCCGTCGCCCACGACGCAGGCAACCACGAGCTTTGGATTGTCGAACACGGCCCCGAACGAATGGCTCAGGGAATAGCCAAGCTCGCCGCCCTCGTGGATCGAGCCCGGACACTCGGGCGAGGCGTGGCTCGGAATGCCGCCGGGGAAGGAGAACTGGAGAAAGAGCTTTCTTAGACCGGCCTCGTCCTGGCTGATGTCGGGATAGATCTCGCTGTAGGTCCCCTCGAGGTAGGTGTTGGCGACGACCGCCGGCCCGCCGTGTCCGGGGCCGGAGACGTAGATCATGTCGAGGTCGTATTGCTTGATGATACGGTTCAGGTGCACGTAGATGAAGTTCTGTCCGGGGGTGGTACCCCAGTGGCCGAGCAGCATGTGCTTCACGTCGGCGACTGCCAGCGGGCGCTTCAGGAGCGGATTGTCGTAGAGGTAGATCTGGCCGACCGACAGGTAGTTGGCGGCGCGAAAGTACGCGTCCATCTTTTCGAGCAAGTCCTTGGAAATGGTGCTTGTCATGCCTCGATGGTCCCTTGGTTCAACGCCACGGCGCGGCCCAACGGCATGGAACGCGCTTCAGCCTGAGCGGCGCACAGGCACGCGCCGAAGATGAAGATGCAGCCGGACAGGTAGACCCACAACAGCAGGGCCATGATCCCACCCAGTGCTCCATAGACCGCGTTGAGCGTGGCAAAACGCTGCAAGTAAATCAGGAACAGGGTTGCGCCCACCTGCAACAGGAACGTCGCGCAGAGGGCCCCCACCCATACTTGATCCATGCGCGTGGGACGGCTCGGAGCCATTCTGTAAAAGAGGCTCAAGCTGAGAAAGGCCACCAACACCGGGATGACGAAGCGCCCCAGCGCGTAGACCCAGGGGCCGAACTCTCGCGCCGGAAGCAGCCAGTCCTTCGCAACGGTTGCCAGCATGGGCAGCCCGCCGCCGAGCAGAGCCGCGCCGAGCAGCGTGGCCAACAGGGCCAGGCTCTTCAGCGGCAGCCGCCACCAATTGTACGCCTCGGCCCCCCAAGCTCGGTTGGTAGCGCTGATCAGCGTCGTCAAGAATTGCGTGGCCGTCCAAACCAGCATCAGCGCCGCGAAACCACCGGCCTGCTGGCGCGCTTCGATTACCCCGCTGATGGTGTCGAAGACGTGACGCCTCATGCCACCGTCGAGCGGAACGTAGGCTTCGACGTACGCGACGACCTTCCGCCCGGCCAGGTCTCGATCGACGAAGACGGAGGCAATGGCGACGAGCACGACGATCAGCGGGAACAACGAGAAGAATGCGTTGTGAGCGAACGCCGCGGCCGACTGCGAGCCGTCGATTTTCACGAACTTTTTCACCGCCAGAGCAAGTACCCTCGAGGCTCTGCGGACCCCGTGGTCGGGCTGGATTGGCTCGTCGAGCCGACGCGGTGCTTCAATGCTCATGCGCTGTCCTCTGGTTGGCCAGAAGCGCCATGCAATAGCTCTGCAACCGAACGCGCAATCATCAGCTCTTCGTCGGTGGGGATGACGCGAACCGTGGCTCGACTCGATGCCGCGGAAATCACCCCGGCGTTGTCCGCGTTGCGCGCCTCGTCGAGGTCGATGCCGAGGAACCCGAGTCCCTCGCAGATGCGCGCACGCACCGCCGGCGCATTTTCACCAATGCCGCCGGTGAAGACCAGCGTGTCCAGACCGCCGAGCGCGGCTGCGAACGAGCCGACCCACTTTTTCGCATGATAGCAAAACAGCGCTACGGCCTCCGCCGCCCGTACGTCCCCGGCTTCGCGTGCGAGCAGATCACGCATGTCGGAGCTCGATTCCGACACACCGACTAGCCCGGACTCGTGGTTGATCATCTGCTGAAATCGCTTGGCGGTCATGTCCTCGGTGCGCGCCAGGTAGTAGACGAGACCCGGATCCAGGTCGCCCGTGCGGGTGCTCATCACCAGTCCGCTGGTCGGAGTGAAGCCCATGCTGGTGTCGACGCTCTTGCCGTCACGCACGGCCGTCATGCTCGCTCCGTTGCCGAGGTGCGCGAGGATGGCGCGACCGCGGGTCGCCACGGGATCGCCGAGCCGCACCAGCTCCGCCATCAGAAACGCGTACGACAGACCGTGAAAACCGTAGCGCCGCACCCCTTGCGCTTCGTAGCGGCGCGGGATCGGCAACAGCCGAGCCACGCGCGGCAGGTCGTGGTGGAACGCCGTGTCGAAGCATGCGACCTGAGGTAGCTTCGGAAATCGGCGCTGAAACGCCTCGGCGAGCAGGATCTCCTCGGGTAGATGCTCGGGGTCGAAGGGACTCAGTCGACGGAGCTCCGCGAGCATGCCCGGGGTGACGCGCGCAGGCTCGCTGTATTTCGGTCCGCCGTGCACCACGCGGTGGCCCACGGCGGTCAGCGCACTCCGTCCGATGTGCTCCTCGAGCCAGTCCATCAGCACGCCCACGGCCGCAGTGTGATCCGGCGCCGTGACCGCATGCGTAGCGATGGCCGCCTCGTTCGTGCCTTTCACCTGCAAGCTGGCCTCGGGCGCTCCAATTCGCTCGAGCGAGCCACCCAGCGTTCGCCGCAATGACGCGCCCGCCTCGAACAGCGCGAACTTGATGCTCGACGAGCCGCCGTTGATCGTCAGGATCTGCGGAGCGCCCGGCTTCATGACGCGCCCTTCGGGTGCTCACGAAATCCGAGGGAATCCAGCACGCCTGTCGTGGACGCGTAGTCCGTGTGCCGAATGCCGCGAATGCCCAAACCCTCCGCGATTCGGACAAACATCGCGGTGTCCTCGATGTACAGGACCTCTTCGGCACGCGCTTGGCTGATGTCCAGCGCCAGCCGAAAGATGTCCGCATCCGGCTTGCGAACACGGACGAAACAAGACGAGATGAAGAGGTTGACGAGCTCGTCGAGCTTGAACTTTCGAATCCGATACTCGTTCAGCTCACGCCCTTCATTGCTGACCACGGCGATCTTGAGGCCGTACCGGGCCTTGAGCTCCCGGACGAGCTCGATCATCTCCGGGTGTGGCTGCGACTGCAGGAACATGAAGCGTCGAAACTGAAGCCGCGTGAACGAGCGCTTTTGGTAGAAGACCACATGACCCAAGTATCCCTCCAGCGAGAGCCTGCCTTCCTCGTAGGTGTCGAAGGTCAGCTGATGGCGCTCCTCCATCTCGCCCCACTCGAGCTCGAAGGCCCGCGCCGCCCGCCTGCGCGCATGATGATCCCACCCGTTGGTGAGCAAGACCCCGCCGATGTCGAGGAACAGCGTCGTGATCGGAACGGCTCGTTTCATGGGAGCTCCCACGGTGGCTCCGAGCTTCGAGCCTTCGATCTCCAGGCCGGCAGGATGACGCTCGGAGTCTTCGTCATCGCTGCCACAGGATACGAGCCGACTCCAGCGGCACCGCCAGACCGGAGCGGCCGGGGATCACCCGCGGCGTGTAGTCCCGCGCCGGTCGTGTAGCGGGTACCGTTGCGCGATAGACGCAAGCGCGGGACGCGTCACGCGGCGGGCTTTCGCACGTCATGGGCTCCCGCACCGGCGCTCCACCGCTGATGCCGTCTGCGTAGAGCTCGACCCGGAGCGCGCTCGGGTCCAGGGCGTTCGCAAAGACATCAACCTCGAATACGAGCTCGGCTGAGCCGGCCTGGACACGCACTTCTCCGAAGCGGAGCGAGCCAAAATCTCGATCCACGGCGCGCTGCCAGTCCAAGAGCCGCTTGCCTCCGGCGCCCTGGTTCGCCGCGCGTTCCCGGTATCGGGCGGCAGCCGGGAGATAGTATTGCTCGGTGTATTCGCGCACCGCCCGGTCGGCGGAGAAGCGCGGAGTCAGCTCCGCCATGCTGGTCCGCATCCTCTTCACCCAAGCGGTGGGGATGCCGTCCGCGTCTCGAGCGTAAAACTCGGGGATCACTTCGCGCTCGAGCAGGTCGTAAAGCGCGTTGGCCTCGACGGCGTCCCACGCCGGATCGTCACCGTGCTCCAGACCGTCCCCGAGCGCCCAGCCGACCTCGGGCGTGTAGGCTTCCGCCCACCAGCCGTCCAACTCCGACAGATTGATGCCACCGTTGACCAGCACCTTCATGCCGCTCGTCCCGCTCGCCTCCCAAGGTCGCCTCGGGGTGTTGATCCGAACGTCCGCACCCTGCACGAGTCTCTCCGCGAGCATGACGTCGTAGTCGCTCAGAAAAGCGACGTGGGGGCGGGTCTCGGGCCGGCGGATGAAGCGTATCCATTCCTGGATCAGGGCCTTCCCCGCCCGGTCTTCGGGGTGGGCCTTGCCGGCGATGACGAGCTGCACCGGCCGTTCCGGATTGGTCAGGAGGCGGAGCAAGCGCGCTGGATCGTACAAGACGAGGTTCGGTCTCTTGTAGCTGGCGAAGCGTCGCGCAAAGCCGAGCGTGAGTGCTCGGGGGTCGAAGAGATGTTTCGCCGTTTCCACCTCGTCCGCGGTCGCTCCCGAAACGATCAGTTGTCGCGACAGGCGGCCGCGGACGTATTCGACGAGAGCCGCGCTGGCGTCGGTGCGCAGGTGCCAGAGCTTCGCGTCCGATATCCGGCGAATGCTTCTCTCCAGGTTGGTCGCCGTGCCGAGCCAGCGGTCCTTGCCGCAGCCCTCGGTCCAGAGGTCATCGGCCGCGGCGGAGTCCCACGTCGGCATGTGAACCCCGTTCGTCACGTGTCCGACGGGCACGTCGTCTTCCGGCCAGTGAGGGAAGAGCGGCTCGAAGAGGCGGCGGCTCACCTTCCCGTGCAGGCGGCTCACGCCGTTGACCGCCCCGCTTCCACGAACCGCGAGGTACGCCATGTTGAAGGGCTCCGACGAATCGTTCGGGTTCGCGCGGCCCAGCGCCAACAGCGCCTCGACTGAAATGCCCAGTTTCTCTTGCGCGTACCGACCCAGGTAGTGCTCGACGAGCTCGGGCGCGAACCGGTCGAAGCCCGCGGCCACTGCCGTATGCGTCGTGAAAAGGTTTCCGGCTCGGGTGACGGCCAGCGCGACTTCGAAGGGTTGCTCGGTCTCTTGCATGAAGCTACGAGCGCGCTCGAGCACGGCGAATGCCGCATGTCCCTCGTTCAGGTGGCACACCTCCGGCTTCAGCCCTAGCGAAACGAGGAGGCGCCATCCTCCGATCCCGAGCAGGAGCTCTTGCTTGAGCCGCAGCTCCGGCCCGCCGCCGTAGAGCTCGCTGGTGATGCCTCGGTGAATGGGGACGTTTGCCGCATCGTTGCTGTCCAGAAGGTACAGCCTCACTCTGCCGACGCGAACCTGCCAAGCGCGCAGCCAGACCGAGTAGCCGGGCAGAGCGATCTCCAACCGCAACCACCCGCCGTTGGCCTGGCGAACGGGAGTGATGGGCAGCTGCCCGGGGTCGTTGTGAGGGAAGAGGGCCTCTTGCGCTCCGTCCTTGTCGATCACCTGGCGGAAATAGCCCTGCTGGTACAAGAGCCCCACGCCGACCACGGGCACGCCCAGGTCGCTCGTGGCCTTGAGCTGATCGCCGGCCACGTTGCCGAGCCCACCCGAATAGATGGGCAAGGCTTCGCTCAACATGAACTCCATGCTGAAATACGCGACTGAGGTCAGGGGCGCGGTCGAGTGCGCTCGCTGGAACCAGGCTGGCGCCTCCTCCACTCGCTGCCTGGTTTGCAGCAGGCGATCGACATCCTTGCGAAAGACGGGATCGGCCAATACCCGCTCGATGCGGTCGCGCGACACGGTTTGCAGGACGACCCAGGGGTTGTGCGTGATTTCCCACAGCCCGGGATCGAGCTGACGCCAGACCTGGTCGGTGGCGTGATTCCACGACCAACACATGTCCAGCGCGAGCTCCGCCAGGGAATCGAAGCCGTCGATCTCCGTCGGCAAGAGGCCGTAGAGCGGGTGGCTGGCGCGGATTGGTTTGATCATGGTCGTTGAACGCAATCGGGGCTATCCGCGGCAGCCGCGTCTCTCCGGCCATGGACCTACCTCCCCTGGGGCATGGGGCATGCCCAGTTAACGCAAGTCCCGTGCCCACGACCCAAGACGGCGCCGCTCCCTCGGGAGGACGAGCGCCGGGAACACCGTCGGTGCATTCCCAGAAGATCCTGCGTGGACCAGCGTTCTCGCACCAAAAATCGCGCAAGCCATGCGCTCAGTTTGTCGCCACCTTCCCCTCTCACGGGTGCCGGCGCTGCGACCGGCACCGAACACCGTCTTCGAAGGAGCTTCAGCGGTGCTCCGGAGAAATTGCGGTCGGCATTTTCTCGGCCTCGTGATGTGCGGATTCGCGCCACACCCGGGGCCCGAAAGCGCCACAGCTCTGCGGGCCGAGGCCATTCAATCAGAGTGATGAGGCCGGTCTCTCAATTCGATGACGGTGGGCGGGAGCGACCGCGATGACCGAGAAGCGAGTGCCTTGCGCCCACAAAGGGACACCGCGGGGCAAAAATGGCCGTCCGCTCGCGTGTCGGGCGTCTCTGGCACCGATCGTGCAGTCCCCAGAGCAAAACATGAATGAGACCCAATCCCAACAAGAGCCCTTTGCCATCGTTGTTGGCATCGACTTCTCCGCGCTGAGCGACCTCGCGCTTGAGCGAGCCTGCGACTTGGCCGCGGCCCACCGGCAAACCCATCTGCACGTCGTACATGCCGAAGCACGAAGCTCGAGCTTGCCTGGCGCCAGTGCACTCGCCTCCCCAGGCGAAGCCTCGAGCGGCGACCTGACTCGGCCATCAGTGCACCTGGGTGAGCACGTCGAGCAAGTCGTTCGGCGCTGGCGGGAGACGCACTCCGCGCCGCCGTCATTCAAGCGGTTGACGACGCACATCCGATTCGAGCCCGCAGCCGAGTCGATAGCCCAGCTCGCGTCCGACCTCGACGCAAAGCTCGTAATTGTCGGCACGCACGGACACCGCGGGGCTCGGCGGTTCGTGTTCGGCTCGGTTGCCGAAGCGACGGTGAGGCTCGCCCCCTGCGACGTCCTCGTCGTCCGCCCTCCAGATGCGGGCGTCCCGAAAATCGAGCCGCCATGTCCGCAGTGTGTGGAGACACGGCGAGCCACGTACGGCAATGAGCTCTGGTGCGAGCAGCACCGTGAGCATCACGAGCGCCGGCACACTCTCCACTTCGCGCCAGCGCCGTCCGGCCACCAGTCCGGGCTCCTGATCCATGCCAGGTAGGCCCGCGCCAGCGTCACCCACGACAATAGGCAAACACACCAAAGAGTCCAAGATGAACATCGACATCGGGATCGAAGCCGCCAAGCGTGAAGAGATCTCGCAAGGCTTGTCGCGCGTCCTCGCCGACACCTACACGCTCTACCTCAAGACCCACAATTTTCACTGGAACGTCACGGGGCCCATGTTCCAGACCCTGCACCTCATGTTCGAGACGCAGTACAACGAGCTCGCGCTCGCGGTCGACCTCGTCGCCGAACGCATTCGGGCGCTCGGTTTCGCGGCGCCCGCCACCTACAAGCAATTCACCGAGCTCTCGGCGATCACGGAAGACGAGGGCGTACCAGCGGCCCAGGACATGATTCGGCGCCTCGTCGAGGCGCACGAGACGGTCGCGCGCACGGCACGGGAGATCTTCAAGGCCGCAGAGCAGGCGAGCGACCAACCGACGTGCGATCTACTCACGCAACGCATGCAGGTGCACGAGAAGACGGCGTGGATGCTGCGGAGCCTGCTGGAGTAGTCCACGCGAGCGCACGGGAAACGCCTACCTAGCACTACTGTCAGAGATTCGCGTTTCCTTCGAGAAATTCGCAGATTGGCGAGCGGCGAACTTTTCGGACGGCGGCGCCCACGTCTTGCGTCCATTTCGTGCTCGTAGACGGCCGCCCGCTGGCCGCGCCAGTTGCTTTCGTGGCTCATGTTCTCTCTGCCGGATCGTGAGCTGTTCCTCCAAGACTCTGACAGTAGTGCTAGCGCGTGTCGATCGAGCGGCGTCGGCGCGCGCCGAGCGAAACCAGTAGTAGCGCGGCGAGCGCGGCACCAAAAGAGCTGCTTCGGCGGCCCACGAGCTCGCAGCCGCAGCCAGCTTGATCCGATGCGGAGTCTGCGCTTGCCGTCGCGCCCGACGCACCGGCCGTGCCCGTGCTCGTTCCGCCGCTCGCGACAACGCTGCCCCCGGTTCCGGCATTGGCGCCGCCGCTGCCGCCGGCGCCACCCGTGCCCGCCCCAGTTGCACCCGCGTTCGATCCCGCGCCGCCCGTGAACGCGCCTCCCATGTTGGAGCCACCCGTCGCCGGGGCACCGGCCGTCGCTCCGCCCACCCCGCCGCCCGCAGTCTCGGCGCCGCCGTTTCCTGTTCCCCCGGCGCCCGCTCCAGACTCTCCAGATCCACCCGTGCCGCCGCTCGGCAGGCCCGTTTCGAAGCAGCCCAGATCGGGCGCGGTGCCGGCGTAAGGCAGGCCCACGTCCTCGCCCTTGTCGATCATGTTGCCCGTGGCGCTGAGTTTCATGAAGTCCAGGTTCGGCAGGCTCCCGTCCGCCTGACGCGGGGCCATCTTGAAGCCCATGTCGCTCACGCTCACGAAGTCGCTGTCGGCGGGCGTGATACCGAGATCCCAACTATTTTGCGCCGTGTCGACGCCCTCCATGTTGCTGTTCTTGTTGGGATAGCCGATGTTGTTCCGCATGATGTGGACCTTGTCACCCATCAGGGTGACCTTGACGCCGGTCGAGTCGGTCGGGTCGGTCGCGAGCATGTTGTACTGCGTACCGTTTCGGTACGAGGTGTTGTTGTACCAAGTGTTCCCGCCCAAGGAATGGTTGGCGTAGAAGCCGGACGCGACGTTCCCCCAGGCGAGGCAATTCCGGATGATGTGCCGGGCGCCGGTCTTGCTGCTCCCCGCCTTGAAGCCGTTGCCGTTTCCGTCGGCGGGCCGCGCGGCACCCGAATTGATGTAGCCGTTGCCCATGGCCCAGGAGTTCTCGATGGTGACCGGAACTTCGTGGTTGATGAGATCGTAGCCGTCGTCCGAGTCCCACCACGCGCGGCAACCGCTGATGACCGTGCTCGCGCCGCTCATCTGGTAGTGCACACCGAAGCCGTCGGCGTTCTGCCCGTCGCCCTGCGAAGAGGTGGGGTCGTAATTGTCGTGGGAATCGCAGTTCAAAATGAGGTTGCCCCCCATGCCACCGTTGATGAACAGGCCGGTGCCGTTGTTGTGGTGGAAATTGATGAGCTCGAAGACGTTGTTGCTGCCGCTCGACGACATGCCGTTGTTCGAGTTGGTGTTCATCGGCACGTTCTTGATCTCGAGCCCCTTGAAGTGGAGAAAGCTCCCGCTCACGGTGAAGCCGTTCGTGTAGCCGTTCGTGGAGATCTGGAGCATCGCGAAGTCGAACACCGGCACTTCGCCGTTGTACGCCCAGAACTTGATGCGGTTCGTGTCCGAGGTCCCGCTCTTCGTGATCGAGACCCCCGCGCTGGACGTGGCGGGCGTGACGATCGCGTACGTCCCACCGCGGATGTACACGGTGTCGCCCGCCATGACGGCGCTGTGCGCTCGCTGCAGCGAGGCAAACGGCTGATCGATGCTGGTGCCGGCGTTCGAATCGTCGCCGGTCGTGGCCACGTAGTAGTCGGTGGCCGCGGCATTCCGCGCCCCGAGAAGGAGGCCGGCGGCGAAGAGGAGCTCCAGCAGTCGTCGGGCGATCGGGTGGGATATCATGGTGCCTCAGCATGGAAAGGTGGTCCGAGGCCCTGCCGCTCGGTCACGAGACCCGCTGAAGTCATGAATTGACTGCGTTTTCGGTTTCCGGCCGCGGGTGGGTCATCGGGAGCGGCGATCCGCCGTCCGCGTCACTCCTTCTTCGGCTCGGAGGCCTGCCCGTCGGGCGGCTCGTCTTCGGCCTTGTTGTTTTTGCGATCCTTCTCGAATGCGGTTCTCGTGGTCCCGTCGCTAGTGGATGGCGCGGGTTGCTTCGAAGCACCGGCAGGCTTTCCTGCCCTCGGGGCATCGCCGTCGATGATGGGCGGCGGCGGCATCGTGCACGTCTGCGGCTCGAGCTTGTCGATCACGCAGCGCCCGTCCTTCTTGCAGGCGACCGAACGCCGGCAATCCGCGTCCGAGCCCGGGTAGCAGACGTTGACCGCCGTGAAGCTCTCCTGGCCCGTCCATTTGCATTTCCCGACTTCCTTGCACTTCACCCAGCGCTTGCAGTCTTCGTTCGACTTGATCTTGCAGGAGGGTGAGCTGCCCTCCCGCGCCAGGCTGCATAGGGCGTCGGCGGGACACCGATTCGATTCACGACAATCGGCGTCGGAGCCCGCATGGCACGCGCCGTCGATCGGCGTGCACCATCCCCGCTCCTTGCAATCGAGGGTCGCCACGCAGTCCGCCCGTGCGGCGGCGATGCACACCCCGTTCTTGGCCGTACACTTGCCCCTCTTCTGGCACGACAGCTCAGACGCGCGGCAGTCCTCGTCCGAGCCGGCGACGCAGCGGCGATCCTTCGCCGTGCAGGAACCTTCGAGGTGGCAGGCCACCGACCGTTTGCAGTCGGCGTCGGCGGTCGCGACGCAGAAACCGTTTGAAGCGCTGCATTCTCCCTGCTGCGCACAGACCTTCGCGTTTCGGCAGTCCGCGTCCGACTTCGCGATGCAGCGTCGCTCCCCGAGGCTGCATTGACCGTAGATGGGGCAAGCCTCGGTCGTGGCCCTGCAGTCGCGGTCGGACCCGGCGACACAGATCACGGACGCCGCGCCCCCACCGTCGTTCTTCACGGAAACGCACAGGCCGCTCTCCTTGCATAGCGTCGAGTCGAGGCACGACGTATCGCCCGCGATGGCGCCAGGAATGGTGCGAGTCGCCCGCGCCGCTCCGGCTGGCGCAAAAGGCGGTATCGCGGGTCGCGCCGCGGGGCCATGGGCGGTCGGCGGTGCTCCAGTGGCGGCCACCGGCGCTGGCGAGGCATCCGGCCTCGTTGGCTCGACGGTAAGCCGCTCGACGGGGGGAGCTGGGTCGGGGCGGGCACCCGCCGACCCGGAGAAGGACGCGAGGACCCGCGGGAGCAAGCGGACGGCCGCAAACGCGACGGCAAGCGTGGCAGCGAGCGTCGAAAGGACGAGGGCGCCGATGAGGACGCGGCGACGCCAGAGCTCGCGGGGCGGCGGACGGAGCGAGGGCGCGATCGCCTTTTGAATGGCCTGCATGTCCGCCGAGAACTCCGACTTCGGAAGGCGCAGGGGGTAAGCCTCGCTCGCCGAGAGTGCCTGCATGCCGGGAGGCAACGCGGAGGGGGGTGGCACCTTCGCCCCCGGCAGCACCACCGGGATCAGCGACGCGCCGTGCGCGACGGCAGATTCGACTTCGATGCGCACGAAGTCGTCTGGCGACTGCAGGCGCTCGAGCGACCAGTCCTCTCCGATGACGACCAGGAGCGCCTGGCACGAAGCCAGTGCGCGCTCGAGCTGCTCGGCGAAACCCACGCCGGGCGGGACGTGCTCGAACGTCCCGAACGACTTTCACCGCACCGAACCTGTGTTCGAGCCAATCCTGGATGCGCCCGGTGACGGCATCACCCAGCTCGCTGTGGCGGTAACAGATGAAGATCGCCATGAGTCCAAACTTGCGGGGCGACTCCGCCCGCCGGATGCTAGGTGCGGTGGAGCCGCGCGTCACTAGTAGTTTTGTCGCGCCGGCTAGTCGAAGAGCGCCGCCTCCGCGTCGAGTCGAGCCTTCTTCGCTTCGGCCGTGACGCACACGGATTGATAGGCGACGCACTTGCCCTCCTGCGCGCATAGTTCCGACGCTCGGCACTCCGAGTCGGAGCGGGCAACGCAGACTTCGCTCGCCAGCGAGCACTGCCCGTCGTGCTTGCAGAGCGCGGACCGCCGGCAGTCCTCGCTCGAGAGGCGCTGGCAGAGGCCGTCCTTGGCGGTGCAAAAGCCCTGGCTCGCGCAGTACGCCGAGCGCCGACAGCTTTCGTGCGATTTCGTCGCGCAGCGGTCGTAGTGGAACACGCACAACCCGCCGTTCTTGCAGAGCTCCGAGCGCTCACAGTCCGCGTCCGACGCTCGCTCGCAGCGGCCGTTCTTCGCGGTGCAGCGGGCCGCTTGGCGGCACCCGGACGAGTTGCGACAGTCCTCGTCCGTCGGCGGTTTCGACGGGGTCTCGGGTCCTGCGGCGGCCACTTCGGAACGGACCACGTTGGCGGGGGGCGGCGGCGAGCGCTTGAAAGTCTGTTCCTTCGGCTCCGCTTTCGACCCGGAATCCGACGGGGGTGGGGTGGCCGGCGACGAGGACGAGGTCTCGGACGGGGCGGTGGTTGGCGGCGGCGGCCCGGCCGTCGGAGGCGGAGCACCGGCGTCGTCGAGCGCTGCAAGAGCCGCGTCGGGAAGCGGTCCGCGACCTGCCGGCGCCACGACGATCGTGGCAGCGACGATGGCTGCCGCGGTCACGCCGACGGCGAGAAGCCGCGTCCGTCGCCGTCGGGCACCTCGAGCTTCCTGCCGGGCCAGGGCCCCGCGCCTCAATCCACCCACGAGCGACGTCATGGTGGTGCGAAATTCATCGCGGCTGCGCAGGCGATGGTGCTTGTAGGCCCAAAGGCCGCGGATGCTCTCGGGGAGCAGACTCTCCGCGGGCAGTTCCGTGTTGTCGAGCAGTACGGGCGACAGCTGGAACCCGCGCGCCAACGCCCATTCGACGGTCCTAAGAACCCCATCATCCGGGCGGCTGGCGAACGTCGAGACCCACTCGGCATCCATCAGCACGACCACCAGATCGAAGCGCTCCGCTTCCGCGTCGGACTCGACCTCACCCGCGGGCACTGAGTGCGAGGCGACGACCACGGCGTCGGGGAAGGCCTTCTCGAGCGCCATCTGCGCTCGATCACCAAGGGACTCCCCGAGTGGTCCCGCGGGGTGGCTCACGAGGATGCGTGTCGTCGCCATGACTCGAGCTCGCGGGGCGCGAGCTCGCCGAGCTTACCCGATGGCTCGCTCGCCCCGAAAAGGGCGGTCCCGCCTGATCTAGCTGTTTGGGACCCGTAGGCAGGCTTCCTTCACCGAGCCGATCCAGATGGCTTCGTTCGCGCGGTAGCCCGCCGGTCCGTCCGTGGCGAGGAGTGGAGACCTCGTGCTCGAACGATGCAGTCCCACGACACGGAGCCGCTGGGCATCGAGGACCGGGCTTCCGGACATGCCTTCTTCCGTGGGAGCCCGGTAGTGAATGCGACGGCGCGGGACGCCGCCCGTGGCAAGCTCGTGATCGAGGACCTCGTTGTCGGTCAAGCTGAATTCGAGACCGCGCCCTCTGGGGTGACCCACCACGTAGATCCGCGCTTTTGGCTTGCTCCCGCGCGGGCCGAGCGCGTTCGCGCCCATCTCCAGCACGGGGTGATGCTCGGTGAGCTCGGCACGGTCGCCTTCGAGCGCGGCCAGGGCGAAGTCGCAATCCGCCCTCGGCGACGTTGCGACGATCTCACCGACTCTGAACCGTCTCACGCTGCGGGTGCCATTCCAGAATTGAAAGAGTACGTCGGCGTCGGCGCCGGCCACGCTCCCGTCCGCCCCGTCCTTGCTGAGGACATGGTGATTGGTGAGCAGTAGCGTGCGTCCACGCCAGTCCTCCCGGAGGGCGCCACCATCGATCAAGAAGCCCGTGCCACCGGTGGGGATCCGCTTTTCGAATTGGTACCGATTGACGACCTGTCCCACCACGCGAGCCACGTCGAGCAAGCCGAGCACATCGTGAATCGAGATCTCCCGAGTCTCGCCGAGGATTGCCTCGAGCGCCTCCTGCGGTCCGGCGCTCGCCCGGCGCAGCGCGGTAAGCAAGCGTTCGAGATGCTCGGGCGAAGACGAAAGCCCGCCGCCGCGCCCCGTTGAACAGGATACGCGCCTCGAGCGCAGTGAGAATCGCGCCCGGCTCGCTGTCGTCCGGGTCCACGAGCCAGATCTCGCGCAGCTGTCGGGTTGCGCCCGCAATCGCGAACCCATCGACGGACTCGTGTTGGGCGAATCGGCCGTAACAGTAGCGGGCATTTCCCCAGTCCGAGAGCGCCAGGTAGGCTTCGCCCGCTCCGGCAAAAGTCCAGGCAGACCAAGCACGGCTCGGCGCACCCAGATCCTTCAGCAGCGCCCTGGCGGCGTCCTCCGAGCGGCGGCCCGACTGGAGCGGGATGCGATCGCGCTCGGCGCGATGCAGGAGCGCGACGAGGTTTGCGCCGTGCCACGCCGGATCGTCGCGGTACGCCGTGGCATACCACTCGATTGCTGCGTTGAGCTCGCGCGCCGCGCGCGGGGCGTTCGCAACCTGTGCCACGAACGTCTGCTTGTGGAGTCTACCCAAGAGGCCGAGAGCTTCGCTACGCTCGCGGCGTCCTTCGGCGTGCTCTGCGGCGGTCGCCTCCGGCAGATCCGCGAGCAGGCTCGTGAGCTCACGCTTCGCTTGCGTGAAGAGCCCTCTCTCGATCATTGCCTGCGCATACTGCCGGCGCAGGTAGGGAAACTCCGCATCCGCTGCAAGAAGCGCATCACAAGCGCGCAGCATTGCGTCGAAACAGCGACTCTTTCGCAGCGTATCGAGCAGCCGGCGGGCCTCGGGCTCCGACCACGCGTTGACGAGCGCCGTCAGCTCTTCGACGTGCGGCGCAGCGGCGTCGCACCCGAAGGGGGTGGCTAGTTCCACGGCGTTCAGTAGCTCCAGAGCTCGAGGATCGCTGGACTTGGCCATGCTGTTTCCCGGGAACGATTCCTCACCACGTCATGCACGATGGCGCAATGGTGTTCTTTCCGAGGGCGAGCACGGAGCCAGCCACCAGGATGCAATCTGCGGCACGACCATCATCCTTGAGCGCCGACGCCGGCACCTCTGTCGCTCGGCACTGAATCGGCCGCTGGCGACATTGCCGAACGGGGCGCCTGCCACGGATGCGCCCCATCGGTGACGACATCGTCCGATACGACGAACTGGACGAGGTCGAACCGCCCGGACACGCCGAGCCGACGGCACGCCGCGGCGACCTGATTGGCGACCGTGCGTGATGACGTGCGCCGGCGGGCGGCAATATCCGCATAGGTGCTGCCTTGGATCAATTGCCTCAGCACGGCTCGCTGTGCCGGGGCGAGCACCTCGAAGAGCGGACTGTCCACGTCCCTTGCCACCACGTGATAGCGCAGGCCGCCGTGCTCGATGTCGGCGATGGTCACCACCGAGCGAACCCGGTCGCCGCGAGCCGCACGCGCGAGCACCACGAGCAGTGGCGGGATGCGCCCTGGTGAGCAATCGAGCCCCAAATCACGCAGCGCAGCGCTGAGGGCCAGTGCGACCGTGGAGGGCGAGATTTCGAAGTCGAAGGACACGACCTTGCGACTGACGCCGACGAGCACGCTCTGCAAAATGTCGAGCTTGCGCCCGCAGAGGGGCGTCTGACGATCTGGTCGTTCACCGAGAACCAGATATTCGCGGTCACTCGTCATGAAGCGTCCCGCCACCTCCAGCTCTCCGCGCACGAGCCCGAACCAGAGCTCTGCGGACCTTTGTATGGTCGCCGGCACGCCATCGGCTCGCATCACCAGGGTCCGCAGCTCCGAAATATTCTGCTCGCTCATGATCCACACCTCCGATCCTCGTCCAATGCGGGCGCACCCCTCCCGTTCCGCCGCCCGCGTGTCTCCGACGGGGCCGACTTCTCAACGTGCCTGCAGAGCACAGGCTGCAGCGAGCCGCCGACAAACTCAAGAAAAGACGGGCTTACACGAAACCCGTAAACAGGCGTTCTGAGCCACATTCTCGCGGGGTAGCGGTCGATTGGGCACGGCACTGGTGAGGCGAGCCCCTAAGATGTAGTGTGCGGCGCGCGACCGGAGCTTCGATGTCACGTGACCGTTTCGATCTCTTGAGCATCGTGGAGGCGGCGTACCAGCTGGACGTTCCCGGCGACGTGTGGCTTCGGGCGATTGCGGAGGCCATCAGGCCCCATTTGGACGAGGGTTTCGGCCTTGCTGCATTCGAGTTCGTTCGCGCTCCGCACCAGCCTCCCAAGATGTTGCAGAGCCAGCACTTGTGGATGCCGGAGCCCCTGGCGGCAACGTACCCGAAGCTCTTCGCGAACATGGACCCGACGCTGCGACAGCGTCCCTTCGAGATGGGCCCCTGCGTCACCGGCAGCCAGATGATGGGTATGAGGGAGGAATTTGCGGAGCTTCCCCAAATGAAGCAGGGCTTGCAGCGCTTCGGCATGTTCGATTCGATCTGGATCACCGCGACCGATCCGACGGGTCACGGCTGTGGGTTCCATGCGGGGCGCAAGCGCATCGCCTGGGCGTCCCAACGAGACATCAGACGCTGGGGGCGGATTGCCGCCCACCTCTCGAGCGCGGTACGCCTCCGGACTCGGCTCCGGTCCGACCCGAGCCCGGAGCAGCCCGCTGCTATTTTTGACCCCAACGGGAAATTGCACGACGCGACGGGCGCGGCAAGCCAGGCACTGGCTCGCGAATCGCTTCGCAGCGCGGTGCTCACGATGGAGAAGGTGCGCGGCCCCGAGCGAATCGGCGATCCCGACCGCGCGCTGGGCGAATGGCGGGCGTTGGTCGCCGGACAATGGTCGCTCGTTGACCAGCTGGAGCACGACGGGCGCCGCTACATCGTCGCACGGCAAAACGAGCCCAAGGCGCTTGGGCCCGGGGCATTGAGCGACCGGGAACGCCAGGTCATCGGCTACGCGCTACTTGGACACCACAACAAGCTCATCGCCTACGAGCTTGGCATTGCCGACTCCACCGTTCGGGTGTTGATGGCACGTGCTGCTTCGAAGTTGGGAGTGAAGACCCGCGAGGAGCTCCTGCAGGTGGCGCGGCAAACGGGCGCGTAGCGACGCCTGGCACTACTGTCAGAGATTCGCGTTTCCTTCGAGAAATTCGCAGATTGGCGAGCGGCGAACTTTTCGGACGGCGGCGCCCACGTCTTGCGTCCATTTCGTGCTCGAAGACGGCCGCCCGCTGGCCTCGCCAGTTGCTTTCGTGGCTCATGTTCTCTCTGCCGGATCGTGATCTGTTCCTCCAAGACTCTGACAGTAGTGCTAGCCCGGCAGGGGTCGAGCAATCGTTCCCTTGAAGGGCGCTACGTGATGCCCCATTCGACGCGCAAGCGCGCCGGAACCGCGAACGGTCGGCGACCGTCGCCCCCACGGCGAAGAATCAAAAGCCGTTGGACGAAGCGAACGGCCACGCGACGGCGCCGGCGCTTCGCGCCGGGCACGGCCTCCATGAGGTCGAACATGAGCCGCTTGTGGACGGCGCGCAGCCGCACGAAGAAGCGGGAGATTGGTGGCGAAGGAATGGCGAGCTTTTCCGCCACGTCTTGTCCGAACGCCGAGCCTTCCAACAGGAATCGACTCAAGTTGGCGGCGTAGCCCCTAGTGAAGAGCACGACGCCGACGGCGTCCAGCAGCTGGTCGTTCAGTGCCCGCCCTTCCGGCGTCGCCCCTATCTGGCGCCTCCCGATGCGCAAGGCAAGCTCCAACCCCTCCGCCTCGTCGCGCGGCAGCGCGGTTTCGTCGAGTCCAAGCAGCTTTGCGATTTGGACCCAGGCATGAACGTAGGCGTCGCCCTGGTCGGGCGAGACGCGCGCGCCGATCTTACGCAGGCTCTGCAGAACGGCAATCGAGAACGAGAGGAGTGTCCCAGTCAGATCTTCCTGATTGATGGGCACGCCGTACTCCGCGGGCCAGGGCTGTGCCGGATCCGTGGCGATGTGATGGCGGATCAGGGCGTGGATGAGGCGGGTTTTGCGCGCCGACAGCCAGCCGATGCCATCCTCGGTGAGCTCGTCGGGCTCCATCACGTTGATGACCATCTGCGCCGTGTCACACAAGCGCCGGATCGGATCCTCTTTGAGTCGTCGGGCTCGCCAGACGGCCTGAACGCCCTTCCCGGCGGCATAGGCGAGCGGAAGGGCGCACGAACCGAGGCTCAGGAGCACCTCCGGACCGAACTCCGCGAACAGCGCTTGTCCTTGTCTGACACGGGGCGGTTCATCGAGGGTCACGTTCGGCAGTGCCGCCAGGAACGTCTCGACGAAGGGGTGACTCGGCATCTCGGTCGCGCTGAAGAGCTGGCCAATGAGCCTGCCCAAGCCGGGGCGATCGTCCCGAAAATGCTGCACGACCAGCGGGTCGATCAGTGGGTCCCCAACCAAGCGCAGCGCGTCGAGTCGAGCGTCGTCCGGAATGGCCATGGGATCCTCGATCTCTTGCGGTTTTCGGTAGGAGCACCTGCGATCCTCTCACTCGACGGTTGACGGCACAAGCCACCGGGAGCGACGCTCCAAAAAATGACCATGGCCGGTTTGGCTCCTTGAACGAGACTCCGAAACGGACGAGCATCGGGCACGAACGCCGTGAAGCCGAACGAGATCTTGAAGCACACCGAAGGGATCGCGACCGAGCTGCGGCAGCGCTTCGACGGAGATCCCAAGGGCGAGCTCGACTGTTGGGTCGCGACGGCGCACCAAAGAGAGGCGATGGTGGTCCAAATCTACGACGCGCTAAAGCTCGAGCGGCGGATCCCGGATCAAAAGGGTCCCGAGGGAGAAGCCGTGAAGCTCGTGAGGGACACCATTGGCAGTGTCTGGGCGCAAGAGACCTCCCACGCGACTCTGATGGATTCGCTGCGCAAGCTGGACGACCCCCGTTGGACCACAGAAGGTGCACAGGGCTCGATCGAGGGTCTGATGACGTCCTGGGCGACCTCGGGAGGACTGCTCGGCACCATCGCACGAGCCGCAATCGGCACAACGCGCGTGTTCAATGCGGCGCCCCCGTTCACCGCGCATCTCGAAGCCGAGTCGCTGCTCGGATTCTTCCAGCTCTCGGCGGAGCTCGAGCTCACGGCCGGCAACGGCTACCGTCGGATCATCGAGCTGCTCGAGATGCTCGACACCGCCGGAAAGGGCTCGGGCTACGGCGTCATTCCGGAGTACGAGTTCGCCACGACGCTCGCCGAAGAACACTTCCACCAGGCCGTGTTCCAAGCGATGCAGGGGTGGTTGAAGAACGACCGCGAGATTGATGCGCTCGACGTGAATGCGGCGGCCGGTCAAATCGATGCGCTCGCCCATGAGCACCTTGGCGTGAGGAACGTTCGTCGGCTCCGCGCGAGCACGGACCCGAGCACCCTGGAGTTTTTGGAAAGCCAGAGCAGCGCGCTCGTGAGTGATGGTGGCGTCGGCGACGTGCTGATGCGTTACGGCATCGACCTCCAGGTTGCCGAACGGCCGACGGGGTGATTTAGGTCCTGGGCGAACCAGCTGGTGCCCAACCGGCGGAGGTAGCGATGAACCGACCCTCAGGTATCGACCCTTTCCTGCTTCACGTTCCAGATCCCGAGCCAGCCGGGGAAAGAACGCTTTCCCGGGGGGAGACGCCCGCCTCCGACGAGCTCGAAGGCATTCGCCCGGTCGAGCGCGACGAAGACGGGGGCGAGGACGGCGACGGCGACGGCGCGCGGGACGGGGGACGGGGGGCCGACGACTCGAGCGAAACGACGCTCCGTGGGCGTGCACTGGAAAGCGTCGGGGCCGTCGCATCGGCTCGGCGTCGCTGGTGGCCCGCGCTCGTGCGTCTGCCGACCCAAGACTTCGAGCTCCCGCAGATTCCGGAGTTCGTGAAGGGCGTGCGGCTCGACAACGTGCTGAGTGGCCGCGGTTCGAAGCGTGCTCTCATGCGGATCGGGGAGCAGCCTGGCGTCGTCGTGGAGGTGAGTCGGGAGGGCGGCACCTGGGAGCTCGACCAGTCGGTCCCCACCGTCAAGGGCAACCCTGTCGAAGCCCCCGAGGGAGCCGTACCCGAGGACGGCTGTTTGATCGGTATCATCGACGGCGGGCTCGATCCCCTGCATGACGCATTTCTCGGCGCCGACGGTCGCACGCGCCTCCTTTACGTGTGGGATCAGACGGCCACCGAGGGGCCAACGCCGAACCAGGTGAATGGCACCCTCGAGGCCGACTACGGCGTCCTCTACACCGCCGAGGACATCGATGCAGCGCTCGCCGGTCGGCGCGCCCTCCCGCCGATGTCGGCGACCGACGACGGCCGACTCCATGGCACCCACGTAGCCAGCATCGCCGCGGGCCGAAGCGCGCCCGCTGCGCAGGAGGCGCATCGTTTCGCCGGTGGCATGGCCCCTGACGCGCCCATCATTTTCGTGGTTCCCGCCCTGCGATCTTCCGGACAGGGGCGCCCCAGCGAAGGCTTCGCGAAGAGCCACGTCGACGCCCTGAAGCTCATCGACTCCATCGCGCACGCCAGCCGACAGCCGGTCGTCGTCAACGTCAGCGCAGGAATCGCCGCGGGGGCGCACGACGGAAACTCCCTCCTCGAGGCCGGCTTCGACGCGTTCACGAAGGGCGGGCACGCGCCCGGACGAGCCATCGTCAAGTCCGCCGGAAATGCGCGCGACAGCGCTCGTTTCCGGCGCTTCAACGTCGCCCAGGGCGCCACCGTGCTCGTCAAGCTCGGTCCGCCGGTCACCCGCGACCGAGCCCCCACGCTGGTCGAGGTGTGGTTCTCCTCGGCGCATCAGCTCGAGCTGAAGCTCAGTGAGACCGCGCGCGCGCAATCGATCATCCTGTCAACGGCGAGCCC
Source organism: uncultured delta proteobacterium (assembly GCA_963841435.1). Taxonomy (GTDB): domain Bacteria; phylum Myxococcota_A; class Polyangia; order Polyangiales; family Polyangiaceae; genus PMG-095. The sequence goes on along the minus strand of CAWJCS010000006.1, from coordinate 781,620 downwards.
GGTCCTGGAGCTCCAGACAGAGCTCGGCACCGCCAGGGCCAGCTACGAACGCTTCCACCGCGACAACGGGGACTCACTGCTGCTCCTGAGCCTGCCGCCAACCAACGCGGGCTTCACCCTGGAGTTGTCCGGGGTCGCCACGCGCGGGGCCGGCGAGACGGACTTGTGGATCGAAGGACCACTCACCATCATCAAGGGGGCGACCGTCGATCGCACCTTGACCATGCCCGGAACCGCCCGCAGCGTGATCACCGTGGCTTCGGGCGATCGAACTGGCCAGGCCATCGCGGAGAGCTCGTCACTCGGGCCCACGCGGGACGAGCGGAAGAAGCCCGAGCTTTTCGCCCCGGGCTTGCAGATCCGCGCCGCGAAAGCGGGCACGCGCTCCGACACCGTCGTGCTCAGTGGCACGAGCATGGCGGCGCCCCACGTGACCGGCGCACTCGCCCGCTTGTTTTCGAAACAGGCCCGGCTCGGGCGCGACTGGCCGAACGCCTTGCAGGCCCGCGCCGCGCTCATCGCAACGGCGGCCCAGATGGTCGGCGTCTGGCAAGCGGACCGCGGTTTCGGGCTGCTGGACGCCGCGGCGCTCCTCTGCGCCTTCGACCCGCCTGCGTCCACCCCATCGAGCTCGGACGACCCGGCGGGCGCGGACCCGCGTACCTAGCCGCTGGGTGCCCCGCCCCGCCGGCTCTCAACCTTCGGGAATTCGATGACGCAAGAGGAGCGAGCCGTCGGGCGCGTGGACGGCTTCGTGGATCATCGGTCCGTGGAAGTGCAGGCTCACGTAGCCGTGAGGGGCGTATTTCTCGGCGTGCCCCACGACGTAACGGTTCGGCCCATCGAGCACCCAGGCATCGGGCACCCCCTCGCGCGATACTTCGCGCCAGCTCGACCCGTCAGCGTTGACGGAATCCGCAGGCGTGGGAAAGGCGTCGCGCGCCTGGGGGTAGCCACCGTGCCCGACGCAGCGCCCCCACGTTGACCAGCGGGCGTGCTTGCCGAAAAAGACGCAGCGGTGCTCGTGCCCCCAGTACCACGCCACGACGCGCCGCTCCTCGAGCAGGTCGCGCAGGGCCTCCACGAGCTTCGTGCCTTGGCGATCGAAAGCGGAAAACGGCTGATGGTGCGAGAACAAAACGAGCTTTCGATCGTGCGCCGCCGCCGCACAACGGCGAATCCACCCGCCTTGTTCCGGGCCGAGGTCATGATCGTGGTAGCCCGTGTCCAGGCCGAGGAACACGAAGTGATCGTTCTCCCACGCAAAGCAGCTCGAGCCGCGCTGCAGCGCGAACCGCGGGTCGCGGAGCGTGGTGTCGAAGTAGCCGGCGCCCCCCGAGAACATCTCGTGATTGGAGTTGAGCGCCCAGCTGCTGGCTCCCGGAATGCTCGGCCACAGATTGAGAAAGCGCTCCGTGACTTCCCGGGGGGTCCCGGCATAGTAGACATCGCCCAGATGGATCACCGCGTCGAAGCGCGGCACGGCACTGCGGATGCTGGAAGCGGAGACGGGCGCGCCGTAGAGGCCGCTGCCCCAATCGCCCAGGATCGCCAGACGAAAGTCCACGGGCATGAGCGTCGGCACGTCGTCCGGCATTTCGAACGCGTGCTTGTTGAAACGACCCTTGAGCCAGCTCGGCACGAAGCGGGTCACCCAACCCGCGAGGTCGTCCGAAGCCAACTCCGTCTCGTAGTGGGTCTCGGTCGAGCCGGGAGCGGGTAACCGCTCGGCGAGGAAGCTCATCAGCAGCGCCGCGGTGCGGTCGTCCGGTACGAAGAGGACTCCGTCGCCCGCGTCCTCCTCCTTGATCGCTTGCAAAGCCCGGCGCAGGAGCTCGCAGGCAGTCGTCACCTCCGGCGAAGTGGCGTCCACCTCGGCTGTTCCGGCCCGACCCGCCCGCATGAGCTCCCGTTCCACCGCTTCCGCGAAAGACTTAACGGCTCGCGCCGAGACCACTCCCTGTGCTCCCTGACTCATCAACGATCCGAGCGCCCAGCCTAGCCATTCGTGAGGTGGAAGACCAATGGTTAGTTTGTTCTCACGGCCCACACCCGAGAACGGCATCGGAGCACAGCCTCGCACACAGCTGCCCTTGCGGACGCCGCTCACGGTAGTCATTTCTTCGGAACGATTCCGTTGCTCGCCCCGCTCGCCATTCGATCGCCCGTTCCAACCGGGCCCGCGCTCGACGCGACGCTCGGCGTTGCCGGGCAGATCGGCGCGCCCCAGCTCTCGTTGGCGTGGACGAACCCCGACTTCGATCCGAGCGAGCATGCCTTCCACTACGGCCCGCGTGCTCCAAATCCCCACGCCCGCTGGTCCACGTACGACGCCGTGCGCCTCGAGCGCAGGCCGCGCCCGGATCTCCCCGTGAGCATCCAGGAGCGCGCCTGGTCGTGACCCATCTGGTACGAGTCGTACGGTGAGAGTCCGGCATTGTACTGATAATGCGAACAATATCGTTTAGAAAATCCTGATTCTCAGACCAGTCACCGGCTGTTACTCCTGACTCGAAGGAGGCCCACGGTGAAAAGCTCGACGCGACGGCGCGCGCTCGATAGCGCGGCGAAGATTGCTCTCGGTTGCTGCCTGGGTGCCGTAAGCAGCGCTTGTGGCGGGCTCAGCCAGGACGGCGGAAGCACCCGCGCGACGGACCTGGACGGCTCCGGCGGCCCACCCGCGCCCAGCGCGTCGGCCACGACGGAGCAACCCGCGCCCAGCGCTTCCGCTACGACGGAGCCGTCCCCCCCGGCGCCCACCGCGTCGGCGACAACAGAACCGTCCCCGCCACCCGAGCCCGAGCCGGTGCTCGCTTGCCTCGCGGCCGTCAACGTCGAAAAGGGAGCGCTCACGACGACCGTCGGCGCCGAGGAGAGAGCCTGCTGCGAATCCTACGTGGAGACGGCAGTGAACGCGGGCCAGGTATGGACGGGGGAGAACGGCCAGGCCGATCCCTCCGTGCTGAATTGCTGCCGCCTGCTCGCCTACGTCGGCAACTTCGACGCGAGCGTTGCGCACAACGCGTGCTGTGCCGTTCCCGGGCAGCTCCTTTCAGTGGAAGATTACTGGGCGCCGTACTGCAGCCCCTGGGGCCCGCCGGTGCCACCCGCCCTGGTGATCGCGTGAGCGCGGCCGTGCTGGATCTGCGCGAGCCGGCGCGCTCGCTCATGCCGGATCTCGGCGCACTGCCTGACGCCCTGCGGGGCGCCTGCGTTGCGACGTGGCGAGCGCGCATGCTGAACGAGTACTCGTCGTCATCGGTGTTCGAGGCGCTCGCTGAACAGCTCGACGAGCACTGGAGCGACGAGCACGCGCGCGAATGCCGCGCCTTTGCCGCCGAGGAGCGACGCCATGGCACGCTGTGCGGCGCCGTCGTCGAGGCAGCCGGCGGCGAGGCAAGGACCGCGCTCAGGCCCAGCCCGGACTACCCAGCGCACGACGATGCGCCGCCCCGGGCGCGCGCGCTCCGGAACGTCATCCACGTGTGCTGCATGAGCGAAACGGTGGCCGTCGCGCTGATCGGCGCCGAGCGGCTGGAGATGCCCAACGGCGCGCTGCGAGGCCTGCTCACACGCATCTGGGCTGACGAGGTGGGTCACGCGCGCTTCGGCTGGCGGCTGCTCGAGCGGAGCGCTGGCGATCTATCCACGGACGAGCGCACTGCGATCGAGCGCTACCTGCCGACCGCGCTCGCGCATCTCGAAGCTCACGAGCTCGCCCACCTGCCCGATCGCGACGCGCCCGAAGGCGGTGCCGCCTTCGGCCTCTGCTCTGGCCACGACGGCCGAACGCTCTTCTACGAGACGCTCGACGAGGTGATCCGGCCCGGCCTCCGCCGCTGGTTTCGCTGCTGAGGTCGCCCGAGCCACTCCGGGCCTTGCCGCGCGCACGGCTCCCACGTAAAACTGGCAGCCATGGTGGCAAGGTGGTGGGCGGCCGGTGTCGCGCTGGCGGTGGGTCTGCTCGGTGGTTGCAGTGGAGATGACGGGCACGGTCCTTCGCCAGGCGACGACGCGGCGCTCTCCACTGCCGACATCAGCCGTATCCACGACGCCGTCGCTGCGAGCCTCGGCAGGGGCAACGCCACGGCGTACAGCGTCGCCCTCTTTCGAGACGGCCGCGTCATCTACGCCGAAGCGTTCGGCGAGAAGGATTCGCGGGGCACGCCCGCAACGTCCGACACGCTCTTCCAAATCGGCTCGGACACGAAGAAGATCACGGCCCTCGCCTTGCTCCAGAAGGTCGAACGAGGCGAGCTCGAGCTCTCGCAAAGCGTCGCCGAGCTTTTCCCTGCGCTCGAGCTCGCCTCGGACCGGGCGTTCCTCGAGACCGTGACGGTGCGCGATTTGCTGCGACAAACCACGGGCCTTTTCGACTACGCCGGCTTCTTCGAGGCGCCCTCGGACGACGATCTCGAGGCCATCGCGCTCGGCCGTTTTGCCGACAACGAGTACGCGTTGATGCCGGCGGGCGTGGGCTTCAACTACAGCAATCCGAACTACGCGCTCGCCGGTCTCTTGATCGAGGCCCTCGACTCTCGCCCCTTTGCCGATGTCCTGCGCGACGACGTGTTTGCGCCGCTCGGTCTATCGCACACCTACGCGCGGCGCGACGACGCGCTCACCCACGAGGTTGATCTGGCGAGCGCGCGTGGCACGAGCGAGCCGCTCGACACGTTCGACCTGCTCGAGCTCATCGCGCTTCCGGAGCCCAAGATCGAGTGGGTGACCCCCGAGGACGAGATCGACAACGCCTTCACGCGCCCGGCGGGCTTCGTCTGGTCGACGCCCTCGGATCAAGCAAAGCTTTTGGGCTTCCTCATCGACGGCAATCCGGACGTGCTCTCCGACGAGCTTCGCCGCGCGATGATGAGCGAGCAGGTGAGCGTCTACAATCACTCGGAGGGGTTCGGCTACGGCTACGGCCTCTCGGTGCAGAGGTTTTATCAGGGCTCCGACGACGGGTTCTACGAGGTGCCGTTCGTGGCGCACGACGGAGGCACGCTCACGATGACGTTGCTTTCGTTCATGCTTCCCGAGCAGCGCGTCGCGGTGAACGTACTCGCCAACGGCGTCGGCGAAGACATCCTGCACGTGACACAGGTCACGCTGGAGGTTGGCGCCGGGGATCGTCTACCCGCCCCGGTGGGCGAGCCCGATCTGCTCGGGGAGCCGGACGAGGATCTCGAGAGCTACACCGGCTCCTTCACCGATCCGAACCTCGGGGACGTGAGCATCGAGCTCGTCGGCCAGCGTCTCACGGTGAACATCCCCGCGCTCGAACCACTCGGTGCGGGCTCGGGCACCCTGGTCCCCGCCGGCAAGGATCTCTTCGCGCTCAAGCTTGCGGGCGCCGTTTTGCCGGTTTCGTTTTACGACGGCCCCGATGGGCCCCACGAATACGGCGTAGACCGCCTCTTCGTCCTCACGCGCCGCTAGCGTCCTGCGTCCATCCGTCAACCGCGGAATTTTTCAGGCAAGACGCGGCTTCGCGCGGGCTCCCACCGTGGGCGGTCGTTCCTTGGCCGCTCTTCGCGCCCCCGCGAGTCAGCAAGCCATCTCGCCGTGGACGAGGAGGAATCCGTGACCAAGAAATCGACTGCCGTACCGATGACCTTCCGGCTCTGCCTGAGCGCCCTGCCGCTCGTCGCGCTGGCCGGTGCCTGCGCGTCTCCTGCGGAGACCCAGGCCGCCGATACGGGCGGAAGCAGCGGTTTTACCGCGACGGGCGGCAGCTCCGGGGTCGGCGGTAGCGCGGGGACCAGCAGTGGTGGGTCCGCGGGCTCGGTGGGTGGGGCGACCTCCGGCGGTTCGAGCTCGCTGGGCGGCGCGACGGCGAGCGGCGGCGCGACGGCGAGCGGTGGCGCGACGGCGAGCGGTGGCGCAGGCGCCACCGGGGGTACCGCCGGAGTGACAGCGGGAAGCGGCGGGGTTGGCGCCGCGGCCGGTGCGGGCGGCAGCGCCGGGCTTGCCGCGGGCAGCGCCGGCGCGTCCGGAGCCGACGGCGGTTCCGCGGGAGCGGCGGCCGGAATGGGCGGAGCGTCGGGCAGCGCGGGGACCGATCCAGGCGCAGGCGCGGGCGGCGACGCGGGCAGCGGAGCCGGTGCTCCGGCGACGTTCCAACACGCCGAGGGAACGATTCAGAACACGCAGCAGCCGGCGTCCACGACGAACTTGCAGAAGTCACAGTGGCAGCAGGGCCTGATCTCTCCCTCGCTGCTCGCGGGAACTCACCTGAACCAGCCCGCCGTAGTCAACGGCTATCTGATGACGGCCGGCAACGAAGACTTCTTCTTCTACGACCTATCGAACGCGAGCTCGCCGAAGCAGCTCTCGAAGATGAGCACGCCGAACCGGCGGGCGGGGGGCGAGGCCGAGTCGCACACGATCTCGTTCGCTCGTTCCGGCGACACGTTCTACATGGCCACGCTGGGCGGCACCGGGATCGACACCTGGGACGTCACGAGCGTCACCGCTCCCAAGCACCTCGGGCAGATCAAGCTCTCGGGCGTCAACTACGGCGACTACACCGAGGCCGTTTGGGGTGTGACCTGGCAAGGGCAATACATCTACGTGGGCGCCACGAACAACGGCATCAAGGTGGTCGACGCGGCCGATCCGGCGAATCTCAAGGTCGTCGCGGAAGTTTCCACCTCGAGCTACGGAGGCGTCAGCGCGGGGCCGCTCGATGCCATCGGCAACGTCCTCGTCGTCATGACGCCGAAGGAAAGCGCTGGTATCGCCACGCTGGACATCAGCGATCCGACGAAGCCGACGAGGCTTGCCTCGCTCACGTCGGGCACCAAATCGTACATCACGCAGTTCCACCGACACTACGCGGTCATGCTCGGCCCGATTCGCGTCTGGGACGTGCTCAGCAACCCCAAGAACATCGGCTCGGGGAGCTCGCCGCTCGCGACGTTCAACAACGAATACGCCGAGTACCTCGCCTTCCAGGACGACTTCTTGTTCCTCGGGCATGCGCGGCAAGAGATTAGCAACACGCCCGGCGCTTCGAAGCTCACCTTCTCGGACCCGAAGAGCATCAAGGTCGTCGACCGCATCTGGGGTCGGATGGATACGACGTACAACGACGATCAGTTCGTGCTGCCGGTGGCAAATCTCGTCGTCATTGCCGATGATCAGTCCCCGTACAAGGGCTGGGTAATCGGGGTCCACCAGACGGCTCCGGACACCACGCCCCCGGTGGTCGACACGGTCATTCCCGGCAATGCGTCGACGGGCGCCTCCACGAAGTCGCGCATCGGGGTGACGTTCTCCGACAACATCGAGCTCGCGACGGTGAACACGGCAAGCTTCATCGTTCGACCGGTGGGCGGGCAGCCGCTCTCGGGCAGGTACGGCGTGCGGATGAGCGTCGTGAACTTCGATCCGGACCAGGATCTAGAGCCCGGTACGACGTACGAGGTCGTACTGCCAAAGGGTGGAATCGCGGACTACGTCGGCAACACCTTGACCACCGAATGGAAGTCGACGTTCACCACGAACTAGTCGGCTTTCGCGCGATTCTCGGACGAGCGCGCATGGCGCGGGCTGGCTCTCGGCACACGACGTCGGCGCTCGCAGGAGCTTCTGCGCTGCTCGCGCTCGTGCTCTTCGCGGCGCCGGCCGCCGCCATGACGCTCGACGTGCCTCACGACGAGCCAGCGCTGGTCGGCGAGGCGCACGTCTTCGCGGCCACCGTCACGGACGCCGTCGAGCCGGTCACGTACGAGTGGCGCTTCGGCGATGCCGAGGACTACCAGATGGGCGGCGCCGAGATGTCGCACACGTTCCCGGCGCCCGGCCTCTACAGCGTCGACGTCGTCGCAACCGACGCCACCGGCTACACGGCGAGCGTCTATTTTCGGTATCTGGTCCACTACCCGTCGACGCCGCAAAAGCCGTCGTCCTCGTCGTCCATCGTCTACGACGCCGCGCGCAACCGGATCTACTCCGTCAACCAAGACAACGACTCGATCACGGCAGTCGACCCGGAGAACCTGGTCAAGCTCGGCGAGCTCGCGGTGTACCGAAAGCCCGAGTCGCTCGCGCTCGCTCCGGACGGCAAGCTGTGGGTCGTCCACCAGGAGGACTACGCCGTAGCCGTCGTCGATCCGGACTCGTTCGTGATCGAGCGCGGTTTTCGCCTACCCTACGCGTCGCAGCCGGTCGGGATCGCGATGAGCCCGACGGGCGACGCCGCGTACGTCAGCCTGGCGGCGCTCGGCAAGCTCATCAAGCTCGACCCGACGAGCGGCGCGGTGCTGGGCGAGGTCGCGGTCGGACCACAGCCGCGCGGCATCGCCGTCTCCTACGACGGCCTGGACGTCTACGTCACGCGCTTCATCTCACCGGACACGGGTGGCGAGGTCGTCAAGGTCGACGCCACGACCATGACGGTGGCGACCCGAATCGTCCTCGCGCTCGACAGCGAGACGGTGGACGGCGACCAGAAGGCGCGCGGGCTTCCGAACTACCTCTTCTCCGTTGCGCTCTCACCCGATGGCCGGCAAGCCTGGGTTCCGGGAAAGAAGGACAACATCCTGCGCGGTCGGCTCCTCGACGGGCAGGAGCTCACGCACGACACGACGGTGAGGCCGCTCGCGGCCGTGATCGACACCCAGACGGAGCGGGAAATCTTCGCCAACCGCGTCGACCTCGACGACCGCAGCCAGCCCGTCCACGTCGAGTTCACCCCAGAAGGCAACTTTGCGATCCTCGCGCTCGGCGGCTCGAGTCGCATCGAGATCCGGGACGTGAACCAGCCGACGCAGGTCTTCACGGCGATCGGTGACGTTGGCGCGTTTCCACGCGCTTCGGTGCTGGCGCCGAACGGGCGACTGTTCGTGCAGGCCGCCTTGAGCCGCGAGGTCTTGGTCTACGACATGTCGGCGCTGCTGCACGACTTCGACCAGTCAACGCCGCCGGAGCTCGCTCGGATTCTCGCCGTCGCCAACGAGAAGCTTTCGCCGGACGTCTTACTCGGCAAGAAGATCTTCCACGACGCGGAGGACACCCGCATGGCGCTCGAGGGCTACTTGAGCTGCGGCGCTTGCCACTTCGAGGGCATGGACGACGGCCGAACCTACGATTTTAGCACGCGCGGCGAAGGACTCAGGAACACCATCTCCCTCATCGGTCACAAGGGGATGGGCGAGGGGCGGCTGAACTGGACTGGGACGCTCGACGAGGTCCAGGACTTCGAGCACCAGATCCGCGAGCTGTTCCGTGGCACGGGGTTCATTCCGGACGACGTGATCGCCGTGGGAACGCGGGCCGATCCGCTCGGTGATCCGAAGGCGGGGCTCAGCCCGGAGCTCGATGCGCTCGCCGCTTATCTTTCGTCGCTCGAGCACGTCAACCCGAGCCCCTACCGCAACGCGGACGGCTCCCTCACGCCCGACGGCGTGGCCGGCAAAGCGCTGTTCGACAAGGTCGGCTGCGGCGTCTGCCACGGCGGCCCCGAGCTCACCGACAGCGACCGCGGCTCCCCTCACGATGTCGGCACCATCACGGCGCTCTCCGGCATGCACGCAGGAGCTCCGCTGTTCGGCATCGACACGCCGACGTTGCGCGGCGTCTGGGAGACGGCTCCCTATCTCCACGACGGCTCGGCACCGACGCTGCGCGACGTGCTCACGACGAAGAACCCCGACGACCTGCACGGCTTCGTGAGCTCGCTTTCCTCGGAGCAGGTCGATATGCTCGTCGCCTACCTGCTCCAGATCGACGACGGGCTTCCCCCGAACCCGCTTCCGTTCGACCCCCCGCCGATGCCGATGGGCAGCGCCGGAAGCGCGGGGCTCGGTGGCGGGGCGGGAACGGCTCCGGCCGAAATGGGCGGGAGCGCGGGAAGCGCCGTGGGACAGGGCGGGCAAGCCGGGACCACGACCGCGGGCAACGCCAGCGCGCCGGGCAACGACCCACTCGGTTGCACCTGTGCGGTCGGTGGACCTCGGCGGGTGGCACCGGGAGCCGCGGCGTGGCGAGCTCTGTTGCTCGCCCTGATGGCCACGCTCGCGCTGCGGCGGAAGCGCACCACGAGAGCAACGGTAGCGCTTCCCGTCGCGCTCGCGCTTTCACTACTCGGCTGCTCTCAACCGGCGGCCGAGCACCAGGACGAGCCGCCGCCGGAATCGGACGGCTGGGCGAGCCTGCCGGCCGAGACGACGCCGGACCCCGAGCTCGTCGCGCTCGGCAGTCGAGAGGAGACGATTCAGCGCGTCTGCGCGCGCGGGAGAGCAGACGTGTTCGCCCGCGCGCTGTGCCAAACGGGAGAGCCCCCGGCGATCGACGGCGTCGCCGCGGTGTTGCAGCTGGTCGGTCTCGACGTGAGCCGCGCCTTCGCGCTGACGGGCAACTCGACCTCGCTGGTCTCGAAGAGCGTTTCGGCCATCAACCCGCGGCTGATCGTGTTTCCGCGCGTTGGCACCGACTTGAGCCCACCGGAAAGCCTCGTCGCGGTCGGCTTCGTGCGCGGCGAGCAATTCGTCGAGCTCGTGAGCCGTGACCCGGTCAGCGCCGATCTCAACTTTTATCTCTTGAGCTTCGAGCAACCTTGCAACTACACCTCCGGCGGCTGCGATCTCGCGGCGCTGTTCACCGAAGAGATCGAGCACGGCTGGACCGCGTATAGCGTCTACGACCAAGACGATCTCGAGCCAACGTCGTTCGATTGCCTGTCCTGCCATCGACCCGGCGGGCAGGGCACGGGCCGGATCCTCCGCATGCAGGAGCTCGTGGCCCCGTGGATGCACTGGTTTCCGCAACGGTTCGGCCAGCGCACGGAGTCGGATCGCGTCCTTCTCGCCGAGTTCGCCGAGGCGCACCAGAGCGACTCGGCTTACGGGGGCATCCCCATCGCCACGATCGTGAATGCGCTCGACGAAGGCAGCGGTGCCCAGCTCGAAGCCCTGGTGCGCTCCGAAGGATTCGGCGATCAACCCAATCCCTTCGACGGGCAGATTGCCGCGGAATTGCGCACCGGCCAGAGCCCCACGTGGGCCACCCGCTTCCAAGCGCACCTTTCGGGCGAGGCGATCGCGGTTCCCTACCCCGGCGTCGACGTCACGGACGAAGCGAAGCGCGCGGCCGCCGTCCGCTCGTACCTCGACGTGGTGCAGGGCGGCGCTCCGCGCGCGAGCCTGGTCGACCTTCGCGATGTCTTTTCCGCGGACGCGACGGAGAAGCTCGGCTTCGTTCCGCAGCAAGGCTCGGACGGCAAGACGATCCTGCTCGAGATGTGCGCCCGCTGCCACGACGGCCGCGCCGATCCCCAGCTCGGCAAGGCACGGTTCGAACGTCCTAAGGCTGGAACAGATGGACCGCGCCGAAAAGGACCTTGCCATCCTGCGAATCAACGCGACCGGCCGAACGCAGATGCCACCCTGGCGAGTCGGCAGCCTTGGCCCAGCGGACATCCAGGCGGCCACCCTCGAGCTTCAAAAATGACCCAATCGACGCCTAGAAAACCGAGAATTGGCGCTTCGCTGCGGCAAGCTCCGCGGCTCGCCGTGAGCGTGGCGTTCCTCGCTTGCAGCGGCCAGGACCCCGGCACGAACGCTGGCGCCGCGGCGACGAGCGCGAGCGGCGGTAGCGTCGCCGCAGGCACGGCCGGCCTTGGAGCTGGCGGCGGCGGCGCAGCGGGCACCGGTGGCAGCGACGCTGGCGGCGGCGGGGTCAGCAACGCCGGCGCGGCGGGAGCCACCAGCGGCGGTGCGTCCGGGTCGGGGCTCGGTGGCGTGGCGGGTGACGGCGGTAGCGCGGGCAACGCGGGTGGGGCGGCAGGAAGCGGTGCCGCCGGCAACGGCGGGGCCGGCCTCGGAGGTGACGCCGGGCTCGGCGGCGCAGCGGGCAGCGGCGGTGCGGCAGGCGACGGCGGCGCAGCGGGTACCAGTGCTGGGAGCGGCGGATCCAGCGGAACCGGTGACGCTGGCAAGGGCGGCGGCGCCGGCGTCGGTGGCATGGGCGGCGTCGGTGGCATGGGCGGCGTCGGTGGCGGGTCTGGTCAAGGTGGCGCGGCAGGGGCGGGCGGCGGCGGAGCGCATCCGAACGACGCCGTCTCGTTCGGGGGCCACTGGTATCGCTTCACGCAAGCCTCGATCGGGGGCGCAGAGGCGGAAGCCCTGTGTGAGAACACCGGCGGCTACCTCGCTTGCGTCGAGAGTCAGGCCGAAAACGCGTTCTTGGTGACGCTCGCCGGCAGCGCCAAACCCTGGTTTGGCCTGAACAACCTAGCCGACGTCAATACCTACATCTGGGTCAACGGCAGTCCCGTCACGTACGTCAACTGGCAGCCAGGGCAGCCCGACAACCCGGCGAACGAGCGCTGGGGTAAGTTCCTCGAGGACGGCACGTGGGACGACGGCAGCATCCCGACCAGCTACCTCTGCGAGTGGGAACGCTGAGCCGAAGGTCGTGCTGGTTTCGAGGCTGACCCCCGGGACTGGCAACTCCCGTCAAGAACGCGGGGTCGTGTACGCCCCCTGCGGCATCGGCATGTCCTCTGCACTCCGATGCTGGCTCGCGCTCATTGCCCGTCGCGCTCACGGAGCTTCGGCGACCCTCGGCCAGTGTGGTGGTGGTTTCGCTCGAGTTTCTCGTCACCCGACCCCGGCGCGGCCCGGAACCGGTGTGAAATAACACATCTGTCTTTGGGTTCCGTCAGCTGAGCACTTGCGCGGTGTGCGCACGTGCGATTCGCGTGCAGCCTAGTGATCGACAGCTACTCGTTCACCCTCTACGCGTTGCCGATGGCCAAGCTGGACAACATCCCGGCGCCGGACCTCGACGCGATGAGCAACATGCCGACCCGCAACTACGTGGTGAACATGGGTCACTACATCGAGTCCCTTTCGGCCCTCGCCGTCACCGAGTACCGCGGCACGTCCCAGGCGTGGGCCACGTCGTTCGCACCTCCGGACCCCGTGCAGTACCCTTGCACGGCAGACATGATCAGCGGCGCCATGACCGACGGCTGCCTCAATTAGCCGTCGTAGCGCCCCGGCTTCACTCGTAGTGGACGGCTTCCGCGGAGTGGGCGCTCGCGGCGCGGCGCGCCGGGTAGACGGCCGCCAGGACCGCCACCGCGACGGCTCCGACGATCGTCAGCAGAACGTAGTGAAACGGCAGCGCGAAATGCACCTCGAAGGCGGACACCAGCTTGAGCGCCGCAAGGGATGCCAGCCCGAGCGGTACGCCGAGGAGTACGGCGAGCGTTCCCCCGAGTAGACCGACGAACGCGCCTTCGAGAAGGAGCATCGTGCGGATCTGGTCGGCCGTCATTCCGAGCACGCGGAGAAGGGCGAGCTCGCGGCGGCGCGTATGGACAGCGAGAATCAACTGGTTTGCGACGCCAATGGCCGCAAGGACGGTCGTAAGAACCAAAATTAGGTCGAAGATCAGAAAGTCTCTGTTCGTCTCGCTCTTGCGGCCAAGCTCGTACACGTGCCCAGTTGAAGCGTGGACGTTGGGAGGCGTGGGAAGGGACCCCACGAGCCGGATGAAGTTGACGGGCGTCCTCGCAGCACTGGTATCCGTGAGCACCAGGTTCGAGCCGATCGGCGAAACGAACGGCTCGATCAGCGGATAGCTCGCCGCTTCGACGATGGCGTACGTCTTGCTGCTCCGGTACGTCCCGCGCACCGGAAAAAAGCCGAGCGCGTCGGTCACGGCGGTCACGTTGAGCGTACGCTTGCCTCTCGGGCTCGAAAGCTCGAGCTGGTCCCCGGCGGCGAGCCCGAGCCGCCGGGCCATCAGAGACGAAAGGATCACCGAGTCTTCGCGAAAGCCAGCGGCGAGCTCGGCGAGCTCGGGTCGGCGCTCGGCGCGCGCGAGGGCCTGTAGGTCCTCTCTCGGCAGGGCGGCGACTTGATTCGGCTGCCGTGTCCGCCCGGAGTAGCGGGTCACGCTGAGCCCCGGGGGCATAGCTGCAACAAAACTGCTCGGAATCGCGCTCTCGTCGTTCGTGAACAAGAAGGCGTGGCCGCGCAGCGCGATCTCTCCGAAGCGAGCCACCTCGCTTTTGAGAGCGTACGTCGAGATGTGCAGCGAGAGGAGCAGCGAGAAGACGAGCATGACCCCGCCGACCGACCATGCGAGCTCGTGGCCCTGGCGACGAATACGGCTCGTGGTGAGAAGCTTCGCCGCCCGGGGCCCGTGCAAGAACGCCCGCGCCAGCGCACCGCCGACGACACGCGTCAACTCGGGGACCAGCAAAAGGAGCGCCAAGAGCGCAAGCATCACCAAGACGGCCTCGAGCACGAAAAAGACGAGCGACGGCAGAACCTCCCGAAACAGGGGCCGCATCAGCCCGTACGCAAGCAACGCGAACGGCACCGCGACCAACGTGATGCCCGGCGTCCTCCGCCCGATCGCTCGGGCGTGCGCCTCGTCGAGGAAGCGCGGGCGCAGCGCCTCGGGGACGCGGAGCTTCAGGATCTTCCTCACCGGGGGCAACACGCCGAGGAGCGCCGTTAGCCCTCCCAGGGCGGAGACGGCCAGCATCTGTGCCCAGGGGAACGTCAGGCTATCGATTTTCGAGCGCCCCGTGGTCGTGATCCCGACGCGTGCGGCCAAAAAGCTCAGGGGAATGGCGCCCAAGAGTCCCAGGAGCGCACCGGCGGCGCCAACCCATACCGCCTCGCGCACGAGCACCCCCGCCGCTTGGCGAGCCGTCGCGCCGAGACTCCGCAACAGAGCCATTTCCCGGCGCCGGTGCTCGATCACCACCGCGAAGCTGAAAAAGACGATCAACGCACCGACGAGGAACGCCGACAGCGACCCCAGTCGGATCGCCGAGCGCATGACCTGGTAGTCTTCGTGCGTTTCCTCGCGAGTGTCCTCGGCGGCTGGAGCGGCCTTCTTGGCCTTTTCGACCGCGGGCCCGACGGGTCGCAGCGGGGAAAGCGAAACCGTGGAAGCCACGTCGGGCAAGAGGTCGGGGTTGGTGCTCCAGTTGCCCGCTTCCACGCGCCGCGTGTTGACGTTGAGGGTCAAGACGACGTTGACGGTCGCCGTCCCGAGCGCAACGCCGAGCACCATGCACGCCGTGGCGAAGCGATCCGAGCGCAGGTTCTTCCAGGAAAGGAAGCGGGCGAGGCTCAAATGCCGAGCTCCCGGAGTCGCTCGTGGATCGTCGCCACGTCGATCGAGGGCCCCGCGATCGACGCCTCCGGGGGCACGACGCCGTCTCTCATGAACACCACACGGTCCGCCCGCGCGGCGTCCTCGGGGTTGTGCGTGACCATCAAGAGTGAGCTGCCGGTTTCCTTGAGGACTTCGCGGAGCAAATTCAAGATCTTGCGCCCCGTGGCGACGTTGACATTGCCTGTCGGCTCGTCGGCGAGCACGAGCGCGGGCTTTCGCACGAGCGCCCGAGCGATCGACACGAGCTGCATTTCTCCGCCCGAGAGCTGCGCAGGCAGATGCTCCGCGCGCTTCGCCATGCCGACTCGTTCGAGCGCCCGTTCCGCCGCGACGAGATCGGGCTCCACGCCGGCGATGTAGAATGGCAGGAGCACGTTTTCCAGCGCCGTGAGGTTCGAAACGAGGTTGAAGAACTGATAGACGATGCCGATCTTGTCCCGGCGGATCAGCGTGCGCGCGCGGTCGTCGAGCCCGGCGAGCGGCGTCCCCAAAACGCTGATCGTTCCGGAGTCGGGCTCGTCGAGGCCTGCCACGAGATGCAAGAGCGTGCTCTTCCCGGCTCCGGAGGGCCCCATCACCGCGCACATTTCGCCGGGCGGGAGGTCGAGGTCGACGCCACGCAGAACGACGATTTTCGCATCGCCGAGACCGTAGCTTTTGGTCAAGCCGCGCACGGACAGGGTCATGAGCTTCGAGCTCGCTACTATCACGAGAGGCCTTCTGAGCCCCGTTTGGGGCGAGGAGGCAGCGGATCGGCCGGCGCGGGGCCCGAGCGCCCTTGGAACGATCGTTCCGGCCTTTGGAACGCCTTGTTCACAGGGTGTTCCAAGAGCTCGTCCCCGCATCGCCGCCGTCGTCTCGACAACCGGCCAGCCATCGGGGAACACTCGAGCGGATGCAGGCGCACCAGCTGGTCGGCCGCAAGACCGAGCTCGAGCAGCTCACGTCGGCGGTGCGTGCGGCGCGCAACGGCAGAGGCAGCCTATGGTTCTTGTCCGGGGAGCCAGGCATCGGCAAGAGCCGCCTGTCCGAGGAGCTCGCCGACGCGGCGGCCCTCGAGGGCACCGTCGTGGTGTGGGGACGCTGCTGGGAAGTGGGCGGCGCGCCCGCGTACTGGCCCTGGATCCAGGTCCTGCGCGCGTTGTTGCGGGACGATTCGCCCGCCCGCGTGAGTGGGAACCTCGGTCGCCGGGCCCGCTATCTGGCTCAGCTCGTGCCGGAGCTCGAGGCGCTGCTCGGCTCGGGCGAGGAGCTGACTGGGCTCGACCCGGAGCGCGAGCGGTTCGAGCTTCTGGACGCGATCAGCGGCGCGCTCTGCAGCGTGCGCGACGTGCCGTGCACCCTCGTCATTCTCGAGGACCTCCACGCCGCCGACATGTCGTCGCTGGGCGTTTTCGAGGTTTTGGGACCCGAGCTCAAGAGCGCGCGCGTGTGCGTGCTCGGCACGTATCGCGACGCGGACGCGCGGTTGGCCGAGACGCGCGACGCGCTCGCCCGCGCGGTCGAGCGAGGGCGGACGCTGCCGCTCGGGCGGCTGGGGCGCGGCGACGTGGCCACGTTTCTGGCCACCTCGGCTGGAGCTCGCGCGGCCGAGCAAGCAACGGATGCGATCTTCGCCGCGACGGAGGGCAACCCGCTGTTCGTCACGGAAGTGACGCGGCTGCTCGCTCAGCAGGCGTCGTGGGACCAGGTGACGGCGGCGGGTGTTGCCATTCCGGGCAACATTCGCCACACGCTGCGCCGCCGCATGGAGGCGCTCGGCCCGAGTACTCACGCTTTGCTCGAGGTGGCCAGCGTGCTCGGTCGCGATTTTTCGGGGACCATGCTCTCCGCGCTCTCCGGTCGGAGCATGGCGCAGGTGGCGCCGCTCTTGAACGACGCGCTCGACGCCGGCGTCGTCACGGAGGCGCTGCCTGGCGAGTACCGCTTCAGCCACGTGCTGGTCCGTGAAACGCTGCACCGCGACCTGGACGATGCTCGCCGCACGGCCCTACACCTGGAGGCGGCGGAGCTCTTGCGCCGGCGCAAGCCCGACGAGCTTTTCTGGTCGGAAATCGCCCACCACTACTTGGAAGCAGGCGCCGAGGGTCGCGCGGGAGCCGTGCAAGCTTGCCCCCGTGCGGCCGAGGCCGCCGCCGCAAACCTCGGGTTCTCCGAGGCGGCCGCCTGGTACACGCGCGCGCTGGCCGCGCTCGGCCAGGACGCCAGCGCGGATCTCGAGGGACGCGCCGAGCTCTTGATCCGCCTCGCGGACGCGGAGCTGCACAGCGGAGCGATCGACACGGGCAAACAGCATGCGGAGCGCGCCACGGAGCTCGCGCGCGCCATCCGCAACAGCGAGCTTTTCTGCCGCGCGGCGTTGACGCACGGTTCGATCCTCGTCTTCGCTGCAATCGATACGAAGCTCGTGGAGCTCCTGCGCGAGGCGCTGTCGCCGCTCGCGCCGTCGGATTCGCCGCTGCGCGCGGTCCTTGGAGCTCGGTTGGCCGCAGCGCTCCAGCCTGCGGACGATCCGGACGAGCCGATTGCCATGGCGCGCGAGGCCGTTCTGATGGCGCGGCGCCTCGGCGACCCCCGCACATGGCTCGAAACCGCGCGCTACGCCGTGAGCGCGATGATGGATCTCGCCCCACCGAGTGAGCGCATCGAGCTCAACCGCGAATACATCCGGACCGCCGAGGGCCTCGACGAGCCGCTCGAGGCGCTGCGCGGCAAGATGCGACTCGTGTTCGACTGTTTCGAGCTCGGCGACGTGGCGGCCGCCGAGCTCACCATCGACGAGGTCGAGCTCGCGGCCGAACGGATCGGCCATCCGTTCTACGCGTGGCGCGCGCACTCGTTCCGCGCGATGAGCGCGATCTTCCAGGGCCGTTTTGCCGACGCGGAGGCGGCCATGGAGCGCGCGAGCTCGCTCGGCCGCCGCGCACGCGACCCCAATGTGCTGAAGACGAACATGCTGCAGCGCTCGATGCTCCTGAAGCTCCAGGGGCGCTACGACGAGCTGCTCGCCGTTCGCCCCGAGCTGGTGGGCGCGGGTGAAAGCCTGAACCTCAACGAGGTCTTCACCCGGCTCAATTCGTGCGAGGCGCTCGTCCTCGCGGGCTACGGCGCCCAGGCGGCGCGCCTCTTCTCGGCCCACGACGTCGAGCGAGTGCTCGGCCTTTCGGACGCAGCCATGCTGTCGCGACTGCTCACGATCTCGGAGGTGCTCGACGACCCGGAGCTGGTGGCCGCGATCGAGAGCCGGCTCGAGCTCAAGGAAGCCCGCTTCTGCTCCGGAGGCATGACCGGCATGGTGTGGGAAGGGCCCATCGCGCTCTCGCTCGGGCGCTGCGCCGTGCGCGGCGGCCGGCTCGAGGACGCGCGCCGCCACCTAACAGCAGCCGTCGAGCTGGCAGAAAGCGCGAAGAGCCCACCTTTCGCCGCCTGGGCGAGATTCGAGCTTGCCCGCGTGCTTTCGAGGAGGCAGGCGTCGCGTGCCGAAGCGCTCGAATTGCTCGATGCGGCGGAGGCTACCGCCGTGGCGCTCGGCATGCCGGGGCTCGCCGCACGTTCGGGCTCGGCTCGCGCCGCTCTCTCGAAGAGCGACGCGGCGGAGGCCCCGATGACGACGAGCGCTCGAGCCGACGACACCCCGATCCAGGCCGTGGCCGGCATCGAGCTCGAACCAGACGGGGAGCTCTGGAACCTCACCTGGGAGCGAGGCACGCTGCGCCTGCGCGATTCCAAGGGAGTGCGCTGGCTCGCGGAGCTGCTCCGCCGGCCGGGAGCCGAGATCCACGCGCTCGATCTGGCCATGCCGGGCGCGGAGCGAGAGCAGGGAGATGCCGGCGAGCTGCTCGATCCAGAGGCGATAGCGGCCTACCGCCGTCGCTTGCACGATCTCGACACGGAGCTCGCGGAGGCAGAATCCTTCAACGACGCCGGCCGAATCACCAAGCTCGGCAGCGAGCGCGAATTTCTGACGCACGAGCTCCAGCGCTCGCTCGGGCTCGGCAACCGCGTTCGGCGCGCCGGCGACTACGCGGAGCGCGCCCGCATCAACGTGCAGCGCCGGCTACGTGACGCGATCCAGCGCATCGCGCGGCAAGACCCCGAGCTCGGGACGCACCTCGATCGCAGCATCGTCACGGGCATCTTCTGCAGCTACCGCCCCTTTCCGCACGGAACGTTCGTTCCACCCGACGGCACGCCTGATCAGTGAGGCGCTGAGGCCGCGCCGAAGGAGGCAGCCATGACACCCGCGATTGTATCGTCACCGTCCCCCGACACTCGACCGTCCCCGAACGGCCGCCGCGCGCTCGGCGGCGACGCCATCCCGCGTTTCTCGGCCAGCGTGACGCCCGCCGCGCTCGCAGCCGCGGTCGCGGAGTTCGGCTGCGCCATCGTGGAGCGCTACCTGGTCGAGGCGACCGATCACGCGAAGCTCGAGCTCGAGCCGTACCTGTCACGCGTCCCCACGTCGCGCGGCAGCTTCACGGGGCTCTCGACGCGCCGCACGCAGCGCCTGGTGGTGAAGTCGCTCGCGACGCACGAGCTGATCACCGATCCGCTGATTCAGAGCGCGCTTCGCGAGATCTTTCGCGGCGAGGCCTACCACCATCAGCTGCACTTCACGGAAGCCGTGCGCATCGAGCCCGGACAACCCGCCCAGTCGCTGCACCGCGACGACGGCCCGTTCCCGTTCAAGCACCCGAGCCCCCCGAGCGTCATCAACACCATCTGGGCCGTCGATGACTTCACGGAGGAAAATGGCGCGACCCGCATCGTCCCGCGCAGCCATCTCTGGAGCGACGAGCGTCGAGCGGACCCGCGACAGGCCTTGCCGGTGGTGATGCCGCGCGGCTCCTTTCTGATGATGGACGGCGCGGTTCACCACGGCGGCGGCGAAAACCGGAGCGCTCGCTCTCGCACGGCGCTCTTGCTCGGTTACAGCCTCGGCTGGCTGCGCCCGCTGGAGAACCCGCAGCTCGCCGTGCCGCCCGAGATCGCCAAGTCCCTCTCGCGCGAGCTCTCCGACCTGCTCGGCTACAAGACCCACGGCTTCCTCGGCAATTTCGAGGGCACTCAACCGACCGCCACATTCCTCGAGCCACTGCCGGACGTGTTCGCCGCCGAGGACCTCTACACGCCCGAGCTCGAAGAGCTCGTCATTCGACGCCGCTGACTCGGCCGTGATCGAGCGCCCCCCGGGGGAGGCTCGCCGACGTTCGTCGCTCCCGGCGCGTGCCGGGTGCCGACCCCTGTCCCTCTCACCCGGGCTGGACCCATCCACGCCCTGCGCCGAAAACCAACCGACGAAAAGGAGCCATTCATGACGACCCAAGGCCACCAGCCGACCACTGCCAAGAAGCACCGCCGTGAGCCGAAGCCTTTGAACGGCGTGGACACGCCGGCGCTGTTTGCGACGATCAACGCCGTGGGCGAGCAGCCCGAGCTCGCCAAGTTTCGCTTTCGCGCCCAAAATCGCTGGCTTTCAGGCAACCACAGTCGCACCGAGCTCGGCACGTTCAGCGGGGCGGGCGGCGAGCACCGCCACCAACGAGAATTCTCGTTCGAGGCCGACCACCACCCGGTGCTATGCGGCACCGGCCGAGCGCCCACGCCGATCGAGTTCCTCCTGCACGCGCTCGCTGCCTGCATCATGGCCGGCATCGGGAACGTCGCGGCGGCGCGTGGTGTCGAGCTCGAGTCGGTGACGGCCACGGTCGAGGGCGACATCGACCTGCTCGGCCTCTTGGGCCTGTCCGACAGCGGGCGCAACGGCTACCAGGCCATCCGGATCGACTTCGACGTGCGGGGCGACGCACCCGCGACAAAGCTGCGTGAAATCGTCGAGCAATCGCGCGCGCGCTCGGCCGTGTTCGACGTGCTGACCCACGGCGTGCCCGTCGAGCTCGGCGTCCGCGCGACCGCCACCTCTCACGGAAAATAGCGCAAATGAAGCCCGTCGAGAGAACCGCCTACGACGCCATCGTCGTCGGCGCACGCTGTGCGGGAGCGTCCACCGCCCTTTTACTGGCGCGCGCCGGGCGACGCGTGCTGTGCGTCAATCGCAGCCCCCCTGGAACCGACACACTCTCGACGCACGCCCTCATGCGCGCCGGCGTCCTGCAGCTCGCGCGGTGGGGGCTTCGTTCGGAGCTCGAAAGGCTGGGGACGCCCCGCATCACTTCAACCACGTTTCACTACGGTGCCGAGCGCGTCGCGGTCGCCATCGAGCCCAAGTACGGCGTGGGAGCGCTCTATGCACCGCGTCGCACGCGGCTCGACCCGCTGCTCGTCGCGGCGGCGGAGCGTGCAGGTGCCGAGGTGCGGTATCGCACCTCGCTCGTGGGGCTCCTCTGGAGCGCGACGGGCCGCGTGGAGGGCGCCTACCTGCGAAGTGCCGACGGGACGGTCGAGCGGGTGCAGAGCTCGCTCGTGATCGGTGCCGACGGCCTGCGCTCGACGGTCGCGGAGCTGGTCGACGCGCCGTTGCTGCTCGCCACGGAACACCCGAGCTCGACCATCTACGGGCACTTCGCGGGCCTCGAGAACCACGGCTACCACTGGTACTTCGGTGAGCGCGTGTCCGCCGGCGCGATTCCGACCAACGACGGTGCGACGTGCGTCTTCGTCGGCCTTCCGCCCGAACGCCTTGAGGGCGTCGGGCGCAGCAACCTGGACGCGCTCTTTCGCGACTCGCTGTTCGGCTGCAGCCCGGAGCTCTGGCGGCGGATCGGTCGCGCCACCCCCCTGGGACGTCTGCGCGCCTTCGGCCACCACTTCGGCTATCTCAAACGATGCAGTGGCCCCGGCTGGGCGCTCGTGGGTGACGCCGGGTCTTTCAAGGACCCGGCCACGTCCCACGGAATCACCGATGCGCTGCGCGACGCCGAGCTCTTGGTCCGCGCGATCCTCCGCGATCCGGTCCGCCTCGGACCGTACCAGGCGGAACGCGACGCTCTGGCGCGGCCGTTCCTGGAAGTCACCGACCGAGTGGCCTCGTTCGACTGGTCCTTCGGCGAGCTCAAAGAGCTTCACCGCGAGATGAGCCGCCAGATGAAGCGGGAAGCCGAGCTCATCACGGCCTGGGACGACGAGCGCAGCCGCGTTGCCCTGCGCCCGCCGACCTCGCGACTTCACGGCATCGCACGCGAGCTGCCGCCCTCCCAGAAACGCGGGCTCCTCGAAGGTTGGGTTTCGGGCGCTGACTAGCGAACCAGCACCGCACCCCAGCAGCGGGACGGGAGCACGATGCCTTCGTCGCGTGCAAACGGAGCGAGGCGTTCGTCGATTGCCTTGCGAAAGGCGGCGCCCGCCTCGCTCGGCAGCGCGCGAACCACCGGAGCGAGCGCGGTGAGCTCCACGAGGAAGGTCCAGTAGTCAGCGGTATCGCGGAACGTCCATGCCATGTCGACACTCTCGACATGGCTCGAAATGAAACCGGCGCCATCGAGCAGGGCCAAAAGGCGCGGCCGATCCCCGAGCGCCAAAATGCCCGGTTGCCACCCGGGGGGCGCGGGCGGCAAGAAACCCATCTCGGCGAGCACACGAGCGGGAATCGACGCGAAGGGGTTCTCCTTAGGCCCGGTGAACACCGCGAGGGCAAGGCGACCGCCCGGCTTGAGGACGCGTCGACACTCGCGGAGAGCGGCCGCCGGGTCCGGCATGAGCATCAGACCCCAGCGACAAATCACCCCGTCGAACGACGCATCGTCGAGGTCCATGGCTTGGGCATCGAGCACGCGGTAGTCGGCGTTCTCGATCCCGAGCTCCGCGCCTCGCTGGCGGGCCATTTCGACCATCGCGGAGGAAAGATCGGTCGACACCAGCCGGCCGCTGCCGAGGCGCCGCGCCAAGAGGAATCCGGTGTCACCGGGTCCGGCAGCAATCTCGAGCACCCGCTTGCCACCGCTCGGCTCGACCTTCTCGACGAGCCATTCGTGAATCGGCCGTGAAGCAGCCAGCAAAGATTCACGCTTGCCGAACCAGCTTTGTGCCTGGCTGTCCCAGTCCGCACGTATCTGCTCCGTAGTTTTCGTCGTCATCTGTGTGCCCGCTTTCCCCCTTCACGGGGACCGATCAGAAAGCCGAACTTGTCGCCCACAACGCGCCGGTTGCCAAGAAGGAGGCTGGTGCGCGACGCCGAACGCGTGGACGAGAGCGGCGAGGGGCGCGGCCGTCGGAGCAGAGCTCGCCGGTGGCGCCGAGTCGCCGACCGTGGGCTGCTCTGCAGCGACACGCCGCGCCGCGAGCGACAGGGCGACCACCGCCCACGGCAGAGAGGGGCGACCTCCGCCCGCTCTGCGCCGCTTGACGCCAAGGGCGTGCCGCAGGCCTCGAGCACTCACGTAAGGTAGTGACGGGCGGGCGTCGCGACCGGCTCGTGAATTTTGCGCCCGGTCAGCCCGGGTCACCACCAGGCTTCGGCTTGCAGGCCGTAGGTGACGCCGCTGAGCAGGTTGGTGGTGGTGTAGAGCCTGCCCGAGTCGACGGTGGCGGTCCGAGCCGTCTCGTTCCACGTCGCCCAAGTGTAGAAGACCCGGAGCTCCGGGCGCGCGAACATGCCCTTGCCTGCGGCGATCGCGGGGGCAATGGTGCCCTTGCCTAGCCACTGCGGCTCCGAGCCGTTGCTCTTTTTGACGCGGTCGTAGCCGACCTCTGCGAGCACCTTGGCGTACTTGTTGAACGCAAAGCTGAGGCGGGTGCCACCGGTGTACCAATCCGTCTTCTGTCCGGCGTTACCGAGGTCGTCATGCTGGTAGACGAGGCCCAGCTGCGCGCCGAACCACTCGATGGGCTGAACGGTGAGCACATCGACCACGCGGATCCGGTACTCGCTCGGCGCAAAGTAGAGGGAAAAGTCGGGGTAGTAGAAGCGCGACAGCGTACCGAAGCCCGTTCCGCCACCTTTTCCGTACTGGAAGGCGAGCTTGTTCTCGCCGCCGAGTAGCTGCTGCACGTGTTGGAGAGTGACGCCCCACCCGCTGTGCGTGACGGAGTCGCCGTTCGCGTCCTTGTGATTGCTGTAATCTGCGATGTACTGAAACCCGACCTGGAACTCCCCGCTTGGATACGGTCGGAGCCCTCGTACCTGCAGGTCGTTGCGAATGCCGAGGTCGGCTTGCATCGGCAACGGTGGAGTGCCGGCGCCGGCCGATACCGGCTCTCCATCGACGGCGAACGCGGCGTAGCTGACGCGCACGTCTTTACCGATGTTGACGTCCTCGATGCCGCCACCCACGCCGGACGGGTTCCAATAGAAAAAGTCGTTGATGTAGATGGATTCGCGCTTGTAGTACCGGGTACCAACCCACGCCTTCCCACCGAACAGCCAAGGGATCCCTTCGATATCCACGTAGAGGTTCGGAAACGACACCGTGGCGCCGGTCGAAGTCGTGTATTCGGAGGGGGAAGAGGTGACACCGGTCGGCGAATAGCCGATGT
The DNA here is from genome assembly GCA_963841435.1 of uncultured delta proteobacterium. Lineage (GTDB taxonomy): Bacteria > Myxococcota_A > Polyangia > Polyangiales > Polyangiaceae > PMG-095. The sequence continues at coordinate 757,038 of CAWJCS010000006.1, read as the reverse complement.
AGGTGGTCGGTATGTAGACGGTCGGCATGAAGTGAACGGAGGCGACCGCACCGTCGTCGTCCGCGTAAATGACCGTCTTGAACTCCGATTCGGCCCAGACCTCGCACTCGTTGCCGAGCCTGTACTTTGCGACCAGCCCGGCCGGGTTGGCGAGGGCGAAGCACGTCATCCTGCCTTTCTGGTTGCTCGCGCCGAATCCGCCACGGAAGTAGCCGCTGAGCTTGGTGTCGCCCAATTTCGGCTTGTCGGCTTTCGCGGCGCCTTCGGGCGCCGGCTCGACTGGCGCCGGCAGCTCCGCTTTCGCCTCGACGGTTGCTGCCTGGCCCTCGCTTGGCTTGGCCTCGTCGGGCTTGGCCTCGTCGGGCTTGGCTTCGTCGGGGCTCGCGTCACCGGCGCTGGCTTCGTCAGTGGGCCCTTCGGCGTCGGCATCCCCGGGTTCCTGGCCCAAGGCGTGAGTCGACAGGAAACCCATGACCAACAGTCCCGATAGTCCTAGTAGATTTGATACTCGTCGCATGGTTATCCCGTTCTCTCGTATAATGCTTTCTTCTCAGGCCAGAGTGACGGCTAGCACTGCGAATCTAGGGAAGCGTGGTGCTTATTGCCCGTAGTAGGCGCGTTTCCCATGCTTGCGTTCGAAGTGCTTCTGCACGAGGTACTCTGGTAGTCGCTCTGCTTCGGGGTCGAGGCTCCGTGTGATGGCGGCCATCTTGGCGAGCTCTTCGAGAACGACCGCGTGGTACACCGCCTCGGCCGCCGACTTGCCCCACGTGAAGGGAGCATGCCCTGCTACGAGCACCATGGGCGTCTTTGCTGGATCACGCGTGCGGAAGCAATCGATGATTTGCGTCCCCGTCTCGGCTTCGTAGTCTCGCGCGACCGCGTCGGCGGTCATGATCGCCGTGCAGGGAACGTCCTCGGCAAGGTAGTCCGCATGGGTCGTGCCGTAGAGCGGGATGGGCAGCCTCGCCTGAGCCCAGGCGGTGGCGTAGGTCGAGTGCGTGTGGACGATCCCGCCGATACCACGGAACGACCGATACAGGGCCGCGTGGGTCTTCGTATCGGAGGACGGCCGTAGCGTGCCCTCGACGACCTTGGCCTCGAGGTCCACGACGACGAGGTCGGCAGCCGTGAGATTCTCGTAGGCGACGCCGCTCGGCTTGATGGCGAAGACGCCTCGCTCCGCGTCGAGCGCCGAGACGTTGCCGAACGTGTAGATGGCGAGGCCACGGCGAGGGATCTCCATGTTCGCACGCCATGCCTGCTCTTTCAGCTCGCCGTAGCTCGAGTTCATCGGTCACTCTCGATCGCTAGCGAGCTCTCTGGTCGTTCCAGCGGAGCTCCTTCTTGAGCTGCGCGAGATCCGTGCCGTGTCCGATGCGCACGCACTCCACGTCCAGCATCCCAGCGAAGTCCTCGAGCTGCTCGGCCGTCACGGCCTGGCTGAACGCCGTGTGATGCGCTCCACCCGCGAGGAGCCACGCCTGAGCGCCGCGCCGGAAATCCGGGCGAGGCACCCAGAGCGCTCGCGCCACCGGGAGCTTCGGCATGGCGTGCTCGGCCTTGATGGCGTCAACCTCGTGGACGATGAGCCGCATCCGCCCGCCCATGTCAACGAGCGTGGCGGCGACCGAAGGGCCAGGCGCCGCGTTGAAGACCAGGCGGCAGGGAGCTGCCTTGCCGCCGATCCCGAGCGGATGAACCTCGAGCGAAGGCTTCCCGTCGGCGATCGAGGGGCAGACCTCGAGCATATGGGCGCCGAGCACCTTCTCTTCGCCTTTGACCAGATGGTACGTGTAGTCCTCCATGAAGGACACGCCGCCCTCGCGACCCGCAGACATGACCTTCATCAGCCGCACGAGCGCCGAGGTCTTCCAATCTCCCTCGGCCCCGAACCCGTAGCCGTCGGCCATCAGGCGCTGGCAGGCCAGCCCCGGAAGCTGGTTCAGGCCGTAGAGATCCTCGAAGGTGGTGGTGAAGGCGCCGTAGCCTCCGCTCGTCAAAAAGGCGCGCATACCGATCTCCTGCCGAGCCGCATGGCGCAGGTTCTCGCGATGCTCGCCGCCCCGGCGTAGCGACGGGACGAGGGCGTACTTCGCCTCGTACTCCTCGACGAGCCGTTCGACCTCCGCGTCCCCGACCTCGGCAATCCGTGCGACGAGGTCGCCGACGGCATGCCCGTTGATCGACCAGCCGAACTGGATCTCCGCCTGGACGCGGTCGCCACCGGTCACGGCAACCTCGCGCATGTTCATGCCGCCGAAGCGCACGATCTTCAGCCGTCGGGATTCGGCGACCGCGCACGCGACACGGGACCAGCCCTCGAGCTCGGCGACGACATCGCTGTCCTGCCAATGACCGACCACGATCTTGTGCTCGAGCCGGAGGCGCGCGACGACGAAACCGAACTCGCGGTCGCCGTGCGCGGACTGGTTCAAGTTCATGAAGTCCATGTCGATCTGCGACCAGGGCAGCTCGCGATTGAACTGCGTGTGCAGATGCGCCATCGGCTTCCTGAGATGAGTCAGGCCCCGGATCCACATCTTCGCGGGCGAAAATGTGTGCATCCAGGTGATGACGCCGACACATTCCGGCGCCGCGTTGGCTTCCAAGCACGTCTGGTAAATGGCGTCCGGCCCGGCGAGCGTCGGCTTGCAGACGACTCGAACCGGCAACGTTGCCTCGAAATGCGCGGCGATCTTGCGGGAGTGATCGGCTACCTCGTTCAACGTCTCCTGACCGTAAAGCTCCTGACTCCCGGTCAGAAACCAGATCTCTTGGGTGCTCTTGGCGCTCATGGTTCTACTTTCCTCGTCTGCACGGCCGACGCACGAAGCCTGCTTCGTTGCTCATGAGTGGCGCGAAAGCTCGTTCTCCACGAAGGAGCCGAGCGCCGAGTAGTCTTTGTAAAGTCGGTCGTAACGCTTGGCGCGGTCCGGATCGGGCCGGTAGACCGATTCGGTGCCGGAAGACATCGCGCGCTGAGCCTCCCCGACCTCGCCGTACAGGCCGGCCGCCGTCGCGGCGAACATCGCGGCGCCCAGCGCGACGGTCTGATCCCCCGCTGCCACCGTCACCTCCATGTTCATGACGTCGGCAATGGTTTGCATCACGAACCGGCTCTTCTTGGCCACTCCGCCGATGGCAATCGCGCCGTCGATGCGGACTCCCTGTGCGCGAAAGCACTCGACGATGGCGCGGGACCCGAAGGCCGTGGCCTCCACCAAGCTACGAAAAATGCGCGGAGCGTCGGTGCCCAGGCCGATGCCGGTGATGGCGCCCGTCAGGCGTTGGTTGGCGTTCGGAGTCCGACGACCGTTCATCCAATCGAGCGCGAGAGGCCCCGTCTCCTCGATCTTCAGGGCCTTCGCGGCCTCTTCCAGGGCAGGAATGAGCCTCTCGGACGTGCGCTCGAGAACGTCGCGCTTCACGTCCTCAGAAATCCCCGAAAGCGTCGGCAAGACGGTTTCGAGGGGCCAGGAGAGGAGCGACTTGAACCACGCGTAGACGTCTCCGAACGCGGACTGGCCAGCCTCGTAGCCGATCATGCCACGAATCACCGAGCCATCCACCTGCCCACAGATCCCGGAGACCAGCTTCTCGGGCCCGTTGCCGGACGGTGCAACGACGATGTCGCAGGTGCTCGTCCCCATCACCTTGAGCAGCGTGTGCTGGCTGATGCCACCACCGACGGCGCCCATGTGAGCGTCGAACGCGCCGACCGCGACGACGGTCTCGCGGGGCAGGCCGAGCTTTTTCGCCCACTCCGCGGAGAGCGTGCCGAACGGCGTGTCGGACGTGAACGTCTCGGTGCCGAACGTCTCCTTCAGCGCCGGGAGCCTGGGGTTCAGCTTCCCCAAAAAGACGTCCGACGGGTAGCCGCCGAACTCGAGGTGCCAGAGCGCCTTGTGCCCCGCGGCGCAGCGACTCCGCTTCACCCGCCGGAGATCGTCCGTTCCCGTGAGAGCCGCCGGAATCCAGTCGCAATGCTCGAGGATCGTGACGGCGGCCTCCGCCACGGCCGGGTCCGCCTCGAGCACGTGGATGGCCTTCGCCCAGAACCACTCCGACGAATAGATCCCGCCAACGTACTTGGTGTAGTCGATGCCGCCCCAGGTTCGCGCGAGCTGGTTCAGGCGCTCGGCTTCGGGAACGGCGGTGTGATCCTTCCAGAGAACGAACATCGCGTTCGGGTTCTCGGCGAACGGCGCGCTGAGTGCCAGCGGCCGACCCGAGCGATCGGCCAGCACGGGGGTCGAGCCCGTCGTGTCGACGGCGATCCCGCGCACGCGGGCTGAAGCCCCGGGGCCGGCCTCCGTGAGCGCCTCGAGCACGGACGCTTCCATGCTTTCGAGGTAGTCGAGTGGATGTTGCCGGAACCTGTTCTCGATGGGATCGCAGTAGAGACCCTTCGCCCATCGGGGGTAATACTTGACGGACGTGCCGAGCACGCTGCCCGTGGCTGCATCGGCGACGATGCTTCGCACCGAATCGGTACCGAAATCGATCCCGATGACGCAGGGGGCCCCACTCACGATGCTTTCTCCTGGTGGGTTTCAGGCGCCATGGTTTGCTCCGGTGGCCTAGCGCTTAAAGCGCGCTACTGCTGCGCATAGAAAGCCGCGATGTTGGCCTGCACGGCGTCGTCGGCGGCGTTCGTCGAATAGTGGGCGGTCATGACGCCTTCGTAGAAGTTTCCTTGAGCGCCGTTGCTGTTGTCGCCACCCGTGCCAAGTCCGATGGCGCCTTCTTTCCTCATGGGATTGTAACGCAGGCTCGGGCGGTGACCGTCGAAGGGCGTGGTCAGGGCGCCGGATTGCGCGTTGCCCACCTTGATGGTCCAGTGGTCCTTGCCGGCCGCGTCACCCTTGACCATGCCCGTGACGAAGGGGAAGGTGACCGGCACGTTGGCGTCGTAGGGGCTGACGTTTCCGGCCCAGAGACCATTTTCGAGGTCTCCCATGACCCACGGGCCGTCGGCGGCGCCCTTACCCCAGATGGTGCAGGTTCCGAAATAGACGGCCTCCATGGTGCCCTCGCCGTTGTCTCGGCTGTTGGTCTCCATGTTGCCGTAGTCGAAGCAGCAACCGCCGTTGTAGAACGTGCCGGCGACGACCATGTACTCCGTCTCGGCGTTGTCGCCAGTTGCGGTGCCACAAGGCGTGTTGTCCCGGTAGCCGACGCCGGGCACGATGTGGATGCCGTAGACCTTCTGGCCCGCGATCGTGAGCGGGGCAGATTTCGCGTTGGCCTCGTTGCCCTCGGTCGGCTTCGCACCACCGGGGGGCGCCTTCGTGAGGTGATTCTCCCTACCGGACTGATCGTAGATCACCGAGATGGTGCAGGCGTCGACGCCGCAGAACGTGTCCTGTGCGGCACCATTCGCCACGCCACCCGGGGCAACGGGCGCGATGTCCATCGTCTCGCCGGTCGCCTTCCTGAGCTGGTAGAGGGGGCCGCCGTACTCGGCGTAGAGCGCGCGAACCGTGCTGTGGGCCGCAACGCAAGGGCCGCTGTCCTCCGCGTAGATGTCGCACGGGCCCTTGGCGGCTCCCGTGGGCACGGCCGGCCCTCCTCCGGAGCACATGCTGGCCGTGCCAGCAGTGCCTGCCGTGCCGGCGCCGCCTCCGCTCGACCCGGGGTCCGACGTGATCGTGCAGCCCCAGCAGCCAAGGCCGAAGATCGCGACAAGCGAGATCTGTTTCCAAACAATTTTCGTACTCATCGCGAAAAACCAGCCTCCGGTAGACGAACTTTGCTGACCAATCAAAAATTTACCACGGCGGGGCCTCGACCGCAGAATCGGTCTACTTCCCGCCCCGCATCGCCCGCAAGGTCCACGTTCGAGCCACTTTCGGACCCTGCATAGCACGCGCCGCAGCATGGGTTCCCGAAGGCGGCAGGCGGACGATGGCGGCCTCGTTCGCGACGACTCGCCGAGCGCCACCGATCATGGGCGTTTCATGACCGGTGGTGTCACTGCCGTCCGGCGCTCAGCGCTCAACTGCGGTCCTACTTTCCGTACCCCGCGTCCTGGACGTTCTGCAGGACGGCCGCGTCTACAGTGTCCGCCGGCCGGCCTGTCGTCATGGCGCCTTCGAAGAAGGTTCCAAACGACGAGTTGCTGTTGTCACCGCCGATGCCCAGGATGATGCCGCCCGGGTGGTTGAGCGACTTCGGTAGCCCACCGTCGTAAGCAGTCGTCAGATTGCCGGACTGCGCGTTACCCACCCTGATGGCGTAGTTCGACGAGCTGGTCTTGAGAATGCCGAAGGCGAACGGGAGGTTCGAGGACGGCAAATTGTTGTTCGTCGCATTCGATGCTCCGGTGCCGCCGGCCCACACGCCGCCCTCGAGGTCGGCCATGAACCACGGGCCGTTGCCCGTGCCCCTACCCCAATAGCCGGTTCCCAAGAAGAGGGCGTTCATGGTGCCCTGGTTGCAGTTGTTCGTCGAGGCGTTCCCGAAGTCCCAGCAGCACGCGCCGCCGGCGTGCGTCCCGTCGGCCACCTCGTAAACACCCTGCGCCGCGTTGCCCTTCGGAACGCTGGCGCCGGCGTTGTTTCGATAGCCTTCATGGGCGTTCATGTAGAGCGCGTAGACCTTGTGTCCGCTGATCTGCACCGATTTCTGCTTCGCGTTCGATTCGTAGTCCGCTTCGGACGCCGTTCCCTCGTAGCAGCCGGCGGGCGCGACCTTGAGATCGTTGCCCTTGCCCGACTGGTCGTACAGCATCGAGAAGGTGCAGGTGTCGGTCCCGCAGAACGCATCTTGCGCGGCCCCGTCGGCGAAGCTCGTACCCGCCACGACACCGATGTCCTGAAGCGTGCCGCCCGTACCCGTCTTCTGGCCGCCCTTCCTGACCTGGTAGATCGGCCCCGTGTACTTGCTCGAGAGCACCCGCGTCGTGCTGTACGCCGCGATACAGGGCGTGGCGCCCGCCTCGTAGAGGTCGCAGGGGCCTTCGCTCGGGCCCGTCCCACCGCCTGAGCCTCCCGACCCGGCCATTCCCGCGGAGCCGCTCGCGCCACCTGCGCCGGCGCCGCTCGCTCCGCTCGCTCCACCGGCACCGCTGGCTCCGCCAACGCCCGCGCCGCCGCCCTGCGCCACGCCGCCTCCGCCAGCGTCACCGCTCGTTCCACCGGCGCCTCCGGCACCGCTCACACCGCCAGTACCTCCCTCGCCGTTCGAGAACACGATCGTGCCCGAGGTCATGGGGCTCGTGCTTTGCGGGGTCCAGGTCATCTGGTTGCCGGCGACGCAGTACGAGTACGCGGCGGAGCCGTCCGCGGTGAGCAGGCTGCCCGAGACCTGGTAGTTTCCCATCATCTGCGGGTCGGAAGACAACAGCCCAACCCCACCGGTCTGTTGTACGTGGGCGGCGCAGCTGCACCCGCCGCTCGAGTCAGAGACGCAATTGAGCGACGCGTAGCCCAGGGCCTGGAGGGGGCCTCCGATGCGATCGCACGTGGTGGTGGTCCCGGACACGTTCAGGCACCCGGCCGGAACGGTGATGACCTCGTCGCCCGAGGTCACCGTGTTGTCCGAGTACGTGCCGTTCGTGTTGCCGGTCCACGTTCCGCTCACCTGCAGTGATCCGGTGACCGACACCGTCGTGCAACCGAGCCCGAACCCGGCAACGTCCAGATCGCCCGACACCTTGAGGCACGGCGATGACACGGTCCACGTTCCGACCACGTCGCCGCCGCAAGCCGTCACGTTCGTGCAAGCCCCTCCGCTGCCGCCACCAGCGCCTCCAGTACCTCCGGAGGCTCCGCCAGTGGCTCCTGCCCCAACGGTGCCGGAGCTTCCACCCACGCTCCCGCCGACGCCGCTGCCCGAGCCTCCGCCGGTGGCGCCGCCAACCCCGCTACCGGAGCTTCCACCTGCCGATGGGCTCACCGGGTCAGCGGTGCTGCATGCACCTGAAATCATTCCGAATGTGACGGCGATAGAGAGAGCGGCAGAACGGACCTTCATCGAGCGGGCTCCTTCGAGGAAACGACGTAAATCGAACAGCTGGGATCACGCTGGTCGAATACTCAAGGATGCCCCATACCGCATAACTTGATCACCCTTCGGCGGCCCCGTGGGGCGATGTCGGGCGATGTCGGAGGGGGCGCTGCTCGGTGTGATCGACGCTGGGCCGGCAAATACGTTTTGGCCTTCTGATTCAGCTTTCGGAAACTTCGGATTTGCGTCGCCGCGATCGACTCAGGAAAGCCACCAGGCGCTCGAGCTCGGTCACGGGCACACCGGACACGCCGTGAGCCGATCAACCGATGGGCGAAGGCGCAAAGGCGCGGTGCTCGGAGTGACTGGCCCGTCCGAGCTCGGGTAGGTCGGGCTCGGTTCGCTCGTGGAACCGATGATCACTTCTCCGTGACTCGGACGTTCTTAGTTCCGTCGTTCCCCGCGCGCCCTCGCGTCGGAGCCCAGGAGAATTGATGAGGCACCCTACTTCCTTAGCCACGATGGCCACCGCGCTCTGGATGCTCGGCTCGGCGTGTTCGACCTCCGGCAACGGCCCGGGCTCGGGCGGGACGGGCGGCGGCGCGAGCGCCACGGGCGGCGCCAGCGCCACGGGCGGCACGAACCCAACAGGCGGCACGAGCCCCATGGGCGGCACGAGCACGACGGGGGGCAGCTCGGGAGCCGGCGCGGCGGGGAGCGGCGGCTCGGGCGGCGGGTCGGCGGGCGACACGAGCTCGGGGGGCGCAGCCGCCAGCAGCGGAGACACGGGTGCGGGCGGCAACGCCGCCGGCGGCGCGACGGCCGGTAGCGCAGGTGCAGTGACCGGCGGCGCAGCTGGAAACGGGGGCTCGGGCGGCGCGGGCGGCGCGAGCGGCGCTGGCTCGGGCGGCGACGCCGGCTCGGGACCCGTCACGAATCAATGCACCGGCACGGCGAGCGGCACTCCCGCGAACACGCTGACGGTCAACGCCGACTCGGCAGAAGACGTCGTGAAGGACGGCATCTTCGGCCTCTTGATGGAGAGGCTCGGCAAGAACTGGTCTGGCGGCATCTTCGTCGGCACGAATTCCTCGATTCCCAATACGAACGGGATGCGCAACGACGTCATCCAGGCGTTCAAAGATGCGGGCGTCGGCATGATCGAATGGCCCGGTGGATGCGCGGCGGGCAGCTACAACTGGAGCGCCAACAAGAATCCGAGCAACGACGTGGGCACGGATCGCTACATGGAGCTCTGCTCGCTCCTCGGCATCGAGCCGATCATCGCGGGTCCGGGAACGTCCTCGGCGGCGGCCAACAATCTGGCCTGGGTCACCTACATCAACGACAACACGGCTCACCCAGAGTGGACGATCACCCACTTCAAGATCGGGAACGAGGTCTGGGGGTGCGGCGGCAACCAAGACGAAGCCACCTACGAGGCGAACTACCTCGCGAACTACGACCAGCTTTCGACCGCGGTCAACGGGAAGAAGCTCAAGATCGTCGCCGGCACCGACCTGATCGGAAGGTGGCCGTGGCTCGACACGATGTTGAACAACATCGCGGACAAGATCGATGGGATCGAGATCCACGACTACATCTATCACCCGGACGACATCCCCAACGTCGGCTTCAGCGACGCGCAGTATTACAACGTCGTCAACGCCGCCAACAAGGGTCAGATTGGTCCGCGGATCGACCAGATTGTCACGTATCTCGACAAGTACGATCCAAGCAAGCGCATCAAGATCTACGAAGACGAGTGGGGTGACTGGCTGCAGAACTTCACCGCGAGTGACGATTGGCTGCAACAAGGCACGCTCATGGACGCGATCTCCGCGGCGGAGACCCTGCACCTGTTCATGCAGCACGCCGATCGTTACGAGATGGCGGGGCTCGCCCAGGGCATCAACGTGATTCACGCGCTCCTTCTGACGAGGAGCAGTGACGCGGCACTCGTCAAGACTCCGACCTGGCACGTGTTCCGGATGTTCCTTCCGCACCACCGCTCGAACGCAAAGTGGGCACCGAGCACGCTCAAGAGCGAGAACATCACCGGCAACGGGCAGACGTTCCCGGTGCTGTCCGCGGGCTCGACCGCCGACGACCAGGGGCGCATCAACATCAGCCTGGCCAACGTCGACCTGACGGGCTCGCGAACGATCCAGATCACCGTCAACAGCAGCAAGACCTCGTACGTCGTGTCGACCGCAGAGGTCATCACCGGTCCGGCGAAGGACAGCTACAACGACTACGGCCAGGCCGAAGCGGTGAGTGTCCAAGCGCTCGACGCGGCAAGCTGCTCGGTCTCTGGAAAGACCGTAGAGGTCACGCTCCCCTCGAAGAGCGTCGTGATGCTGGTCTTGACGCCCGCTGGCTAGCCACCCGCGCGCTCCGGTTCAGGGACGCCGACCTCACGCGACGAGGGGTCCCGTCGCTAGTTGCTACTGGGGCTCGGTGGATAGAGGTCCGGGCACGCGTTGCTGAGCGACTCGCAGCTGGGCGGCGGCGTGGGCGCCATGGCTTCGAAGATCGCGCTCGTGGCGTCGCGCGTGATCACGTCGCAGGTGATGAGCCCGGTCACCGTCTCGGTGAAGGCGGCGACCTCTTCGGTGATGCAATCGGAGTACTCCGCCACCGTCGCCGTGCAGGTCGAAGGGATCTCGCTGCAGCTGGGATTGTAGTTGGCTCCCCCAGCGTCTTGGCAGGACGCCTCGTGGCTCGTGCAGTTGGTGCGCAGCTGTTCCTCCGTGGGTGCGCTGCTCGATGCCGCATACGCCAGCCCTTGCCACTTGCACGCGATCGCGAGGGGGATCGCGCTTCCGAAGTACGCAAAGGTGTCGTCGCAGAGCTTCGTGGCCTCGTCCGGCGTGAGCGCGTTCACCGGCGTGGTGCCGCTCAGCGTCGTGACCGCGGTGCCCTCGCCGCCGCCCGCGCTCCCGCCCGTGCCGGCTGCGGCGCCCCCGCTGCCAGCGCTTCCGCTCGTGCCCGCCGCTGCGCCACTGCTTCCACCCGTGCCGGCCGCTGCGCCGCTGCTTCCACCCGTGCCCGCCGCTGCGCCGCTGCTTCCACCCGTGCCCGCCGCTGCGCCGCTGCTTCCACCCGTGCCGGCCGCTGCGCCACTGCTACCACCCGTGCCCGCCGTCGCGCCCGTGCCAGACGAGCCGCCCGTTTCCGCGGGGCCTCCCGAGTCGGCGGTGCTGCATGCGCTCGAAATCATTCCGAATATTACGCCCATCACCAGCGCGACCGAGCTGACCTTCATCGAAGCGTTTCCTTCCGCGAGGGAGCTTCCGACATCGGGAAGCAAGATTGTCGAACCGTTACAGGTTGCCGGGCACAAGGCCGAGTGATCACCTATCCGCCATCGCCTCGCCAGCCCTGCGGGAAGGCGCCAACCCTCGACCCGCCGTCAGCGGAGCGCTCTTCGTCGACGCGCGAGCACGACGAGAATCAGGCCGCTCACCGTGAGCAGCGACCCCGAGGTTTCCGCGTCGTCGCGGCGACCGGTGACGCGACACGCGCACCCACTCGGCCGGCCGGTGTCCGTGCCGCCGTCGCTGACATCCACCGCGGGGATCATCGTGAGGAGAGACACGCCGAATCGCGGCAAGTCGAAGTCGATGCCGACGGTACCGTCCGCCGCCACCGCAACCGTGCGGTCCGGGACCAACGAAGACGGCTCCATGGCCTGCCGCAAGGCCGCAATTTGCGACGCCGACGGGCTCGCCGGCATGCCTTGCGACACCCAAACGGTGTACGCATCGCCGTGCGACTCGTCGACGCGCAGGTGCGAGACGCGCGCGCCGGATCCGAAGCTTTTTGGCACCTTGACCGCGAGGTGCACCGGCGTCGCAGGGACCGGCACGAGGTCATCGTGGTAGTTCCACAGGAGGATCCGCATGGCGTCGCCGTCCAGCGCGGCGATACCGTTGACCTCCGGTTCGCCGCGCACCCCGTTCGTGACAACGTCGTCGAGGCCGATCGCCCCGCTGCTGGCGAGCGGCAGGCGGGTCCCGGCGAGGCGACCCAGCAGCTTGAACGCGCTCAGCACGGGCAGGTTGATGCCGTTCGTGGCGAGCGTGCGATACCCCGCGAAATAGGGCGTGCCGGGGAACGTGAACGCCCAGGAGAGCAGGCCGCCGAGCTTTACACCCGTCTCGGCCCCAAGCTCGATGCTGTGCTTCATCATCGCGAGCTCGTACGCGCCGTAGGCCGTGGAGTTGCGGTATTCGTCCGCGGGCGTGGTGCTCGCCGGGCAGGCGGCACATCCGTCGGGATCCGCCTCGGTGATGTAGATGGGCATCCGTTCGAATTGGGGGAAAGCAGCGACGGCGCCGAAGCCGTAGCGGTGAAGTCGGAGCTGGTTGCCGAGGTCCATCTGGACGTGGCCGTCGCTGACGCCCACCCCGCCCTTCGCGTGAAACGTCACGAGGTCGAGGCGCGTGCCGGTTTCGCCCGTGACGGCGTTGGTGCCGGTCGCGCAGTGCTCCAGGAATTGCTTCAGGAAGCTGCCGGCGGGGCCCGCCACCGCCGGACCACCGAGCGCCGCGTCGGGGATGACCTCGTGTAGCGCGGATTCCGTGTAGTCGTAGAGTTTGGCGTAGTCGTTGACGGTGCCGTGCCAGTAGCCGAGGTCGGGCTCGTTCCACAGCTCCCACAGCCAGCTCGCCGCGACGTTGGGGTAGCGCCCCATCGCGTGCGTCGCCCACTCGCGAACGAGCCCCGCCCACTTCGTGTGGTCGGTCGGGGGATAGAAGCACCCACCATCGAGCAACGTGGTGCTGGAGTTCTCGTAAGGGTTCGGGTGAGTGGAGAGCGCCTCGGGCATGAAACCGAGCTCTACGAACGGGAACGCGCCGGCCGCGGTGATGCTGTCCATGATCCCGTCGGTCAGTGTCCAACTGTAAACCGGGTTACCGTCGGCATCCTCGGTGTAGACGTTCGTCGATCCCCATTTCAGCGCCGGCGTGCCGTCTCCCGTGTTGAGGAGAAAATGACTGCGCACGTGCACGGGTGCGCTGTGCGCGGCGACGAGGGCGTCGAGCAGCGCCTTTCCTTCCGGCACGGTCGTGTAGTTGATCTCGTCGTACCCGTAAAAAGGCCACACGCGCTCGAGCGGGGCCCCGGCCGCGGTTGCGTTGACGGACACGCTCACACTCGCGGGCGCCTGCGCCCAGGCGGGGGAGGAAAGCGCGACGAGCCCAACCAGCACCGTGGAGCGCGCCCGCGACGAGCAGCGCAAAGGCGACGTTGGCGCGCCCGCGCGCGCGTGCTCTTCCGTACCAAACAACGCCAAGTACCGGGCTTCTCCGCGAAGGCAATGTACCACGAGGCGAGAGGACGCCTCCGAGAGACCCGGGAGCCGAGTCGAGCTCCGGCATGATGCTGCCGTTGAAGCCCCAAGCGCGCAGCTAAGCTCGCCGGCACGCTTCGCGCCTTCCATATGGTCGGGCTCGTCAGCGTGAGCTCGCCCCTGCCCGCTCCGGCGCCGCCCGCTCCGGCGCCGCCCGCTCCGGCTACGCCCGCTCCGGCGCGACCCGCCCCCGCGCCCCCGGCACCCGCAGTCGGCGGCCGTTCGCTATGCGGCAGGGGGCGAGCGATTTTCACACCCCTCGCCCGCGCAGCGCCAGGCAACCGACTAAAAAGAGTGAATTATTTCCACATATTGAAGCACAAGGTGCCGCGCTCGCACGAAACATCACGTCCCGGTTACTCTTTCGAGGTGTCTGGATCCCTCCATGCGGTGAGAGCCCCCGGGTATCAGCGGGCGGCCCTCGGATTGCTTACCTTTCTCACCATGGTCGCCCCCTTGCCCGGCTGCGGCTCGGCTGATGACGACGCCTCCGCGGCGGGCGCCGGCGGCGCACCGGCCGCCGGCGGCACCTCGGGAGGAAAGGGTGGCTCCGCGAGCGGCTCGGGAGGCAGTAGCGGCGCGACCAATGGCGACCGCTTCACGGTCGACGTTCTCGTTGAGCACGGCGATCGCGACGGTCGGCATCGTCGCGTGGTCGATCGACGCGTCGATTCTCGAGCGCAACCATCGAGTTCGGCCGCGACCAGAACGCCTTCGAGTACCAGGCGCCGGTCGATCTCTCGGAGCCGAGCTACCGCACGCTGTTGCTCGGGATGAAGCCGAAGACCACCTACTATCTGCGCGTCGTCGCGCAGGGCGGCGGGCAAACGTACACGAGCAACGTCTACAGCGTGGACACGGGATTCTTGCCGAACGGTCTTCCCATCGAGACCGTCACGGACCATGACGCCGGCGCCCTCTACGCGGCAGGCGGATTCACCGTGGCGTGCACGGGGTACGACACGCTCTCCGACGTTGGGTCGGAGCCCACTTGGGTCTTCATCTTCGACAAGGACGGCGATCCGGTCTGGGCGCTCGACATGTCGAGCACGGCCGCCCGGGGTTGCACGCGCGCGCGCATGTCGCTCGACGGAACGTCGATGTGGGCCGGGAGCTTCGGCAACTTCAGCGCCACGGGCGCCCTCAGCCGGGTGACGATGGACGGCCTCGGCACCGCCGAGGACTTCAGCTTGCCGGGGCGGAGCCACGACTTTGCCATCTTGCCGAACGACCACGTCGTTTACTTCGCGCGGAACAACGGTGGTTCCGGACAGGCGCCCGAGTCCATCTTCGAGCTCGATCCCACGACGGGCCATTCGACGCTGATCTACGACGAGCTCACCGATTTCGACCTCGCGGCCGACCGCGGAGGGCACACGAATCAGATCAACTACGTGCCCGAGCTCGATGCGCTCTCCTTCTCGATGTACTTCATCAACAGCATCGCGCTCGTCAGCTACCCGGCAGGCTCGCTGCTCGGTGTGTTCGGCGGCACCGACAGCACGTTTCCCGGCATGAGCTGGAACGGCCAGCACGGACACGACGTGCGCGCAGACCACATCGCGATCTTCAACAACAACGGCACGAGCCGAGGATCGAGCGTGCTTCGCTTCCAGTACGATCTTCAGAACGCAACGGCAACGGCGCTTCCGGAGTACAGCTCCGGCCTCGCCTCGGTGGCCTTCGGTGACGTGAAGGAGCTTCCCAACGGCAATTTCTACGTGACCTACTCGAGTGTGAGCACCATCCACGAGCTTAGCTCCACGCTCGACCTCCTGCGCGAGGTCGAGGTCAACGTGCTGCTCGGCTACACCGAGCACCGGGCGACGCTGTATGGGCCACCCCCGCCCTTCGACCGCTGAGCTCTTCGTGCCGAGCAACGCAGGCGACGAGCAAGCTTCGAGGAGAACATGAGCGCGACCGAGCGGCCCGCGAGGGCGACCCAGAAACGACCCCTGAGCTTCGCGCTCCTTTCACTCCTCGCGCTCGCGTGTGGCGGCACCGACGAGCCGAGCCCGGGCAACCCGCCCGTGCCCACGGCGTGCGGCCCCGGCCCCGTCCAGTTTTCGATTCACGACCAGGGGAATTATACGTTCTCGACCTCGATGAGCATCGAGCGGACGACGCTGAAGGACGCCACCGATCTCACGTTCGATTGGGGCGGCCTCACGCGAGACTTCTTCGGGAAGTCGATGGACCCCGCCGTTGACATCGACCTGGTCCTGATCTCGCTCTGGAACCTGACCCCCGACGAGATCGAACAGAGCCTGGATCACGACATGCTCGAGCGAAGCGCCAGCGAGGGCGCGATCATGACCTACCCCGACGGGTCGTACACGTCGCTCAATCTGCTCGGCTTCGGGCTACTCGGCAATCCGCTCCCCGACGAAACGGAAATCTGGAAGCGCTTCGACACGAACAACCCCGACTTCGAGTACCCCCAGGACCAGCACACCTTCATGATCATGGGGAGCACGGGCACGGAGCTCGGCAAGGGCGCGAGAATGCTCTCGCTCTTCACCATCGATCCGAACGCGAGCCAGACGGCGCTCGCCCTCACGAACGATTCGACGACCCTCGACTACACCATCGATCTGGGGCGCATCGAGCCGATTGCCGTCCCCGCGGCCGAGCCCTCGCTGACGATCGACTGGAGCCAAATGACCGAGACCGCGCTCGGCAACGAGTACCTGCCGACCCAGGTCACCGAAGCCGTCGTCGCGCACTTCCCGACCGATTCGCTTTCCGAGCTCGAAGCACGCTTCCTCGACCTCGAGGGATTCGCAGACGGCTGGTGGTCGGGGCCGGTGACGGCCGGCACGAGCATCGACCTCGGGGCGCTTCTGGACGAGAACGACGCGACATTTCCCGGTGTGGACGCCGACGGTACCTGGGTCGTCGCGCTCTTTTGCACGAAGGCCTGCAACAACCCCGCGCCGTGGTCGATCTCGATTCTCGAGCCCTGTGAGTGAGCCGCTGCGCCGTCCGGCGCGTGAGGACGGCTAGCCGGGCGCGGGGAACGACGGCCTAATGCGGCCCCCAGGGCGGGCACGCACGGCGCCGCGGATCATGCGCGGAGCCAGTTGGTCTGACTGTCAGCGGTGTCGGTAAACGAGGGCTCGCAGCCAAGCTCGATGCAACCGAGCGGCGACGGCACTCCGTAGTAGTGCTTCGGGTGGTTCATGGGTCCGGGATCTCCTCCGTGAGGTTTTGTCCGCAATAAAACGTGACGGTGTAGCTGTTGTCGGGCCTGTGCTGGCGGTTGTAGGCCGCCACCTCGTCCCACAACGGGATGACCTGGCTCCGCACCGCAGCGAGTAGACGTTGTACCTGCGGCTCACGCGGATGGCCGGGCCAGAGGTCGAACGTCAACGTGGTCCCTCCGACCTGATCGGCGGCCGCGGAGACGTGCTTGCCGTTGACGACCTTTGCCGCGAGCGCGTTGAGCACGGCGCGATGGTGATCCACGACCGCCGCTTCCCAGCCCGCCGCTTCCCCGACCGGGATCAAGCAGCGGTCCGTGACGCAGTACGTACCGTCGGGGCGGGTCTCGAGCCTAATGCGTTCGTCCGCCACGAGTAGCTCGATGGCGTCCTCGAATGCGGCGTCGGACAGCCCGACCACCTCAGCGAGACGCTGCACTTTCATCGGACTCGCGGGATAGAGGTGCACCCACACGAGCGCGGCGTTCGTCGCCTCGGAATCGCCCGCCTCGCTCGCGCCGAGCTCTTCGAGCTCTTCGGCAGTCGCCACGCGGTAACGGATATCGCGCCCGCGCCCGCTCCGACGAACGAGCCCGGTGTCGACCAGGTCGTTCAGGATGCTGCGGACCTTGCCCTGCTCGTCGTGCTTGAAGTGGCCGAGCACCTCGCCCCGGCTCGCGGATTCTCGCTCGGCGAGGAACGCGTGAACGGCACCCCAGAGGGTGATGCCGCGGCTCGTTACCGACTCGCTCAGGCGCTGCACCTTCTGCTGGTAGGAGCGCAGCGCCAGGCCGAACATGTCGGCGATCACCTTCTTGCCGAGCTTCTGTCGCTCGAGCTCGCGCACGAGCCCGACGAACACTTCGTCGGCGATGTGCGAAAGCGGCGAGCGGACGCCGTCTGCAGTGGAGAGTTGGGCGAGGAGAACCATCGTCTGGCGCACCAAGGCGTCGATGAGAATCTGAGCGTTCACGCGTGGCGGCTTCCGAGCAGGCGGCTCGCACCGAAACCCCGCGGCGCGGGGATGCTCGGGGAGTCGCAAAAGGAATGCCCGCACCGGCCGCTGCGTATGGGCCGCCGCCCCTAAACCCGGGGGCCTGTCGTCATTTCGCAAGACCGGCGAGGTTTTTCACGCAACCCAGGTGGAAAATTCGCCCCTGACCGCAGATCGACGACTTTTCGTCTTCGGCTGAGGCGCGCCCCTTTTGCTGTGGGGAGCGTTGGGTGTGGCGAAAAGGGCGAGTCAGTCGCACGTGAGCGGCGCGGTCGCCACGGCAACGTCGTCCACGTAGATCGGGTTCGCGAAGTTGCCGGAGTACGAGCGCGGGCCGAGCCGCAAGTAGCGGACATTGGCCACCTGCGAGGTGATCTCCGTCTGAGGGTTGCCGTGGTTCGTGTACGACTGATCGACGCCGTCGATCGAGAGGTCGGTCGTGACGCTGCTCGATGCCTGCTGCACGTGCAGGACGTAGCAGTACCAGGTGTCCGCCACGGGAACGGCGCCGGTGCAGCCCGTTTCTTCCTGCCCCCCGCCCGTGATGTTGAGCTCGACGCCGATCGGCATGCAGGTATCTCCCCGGTAGCCGACGCGAATCGACGGATCGTCCGTGCTGGCCGCGGGAACGAGCTCGAAAACGGTCACCTCGTGCGTCGAAGCCGTGGGCGCGGCGCCGCCGTAGTAGACCCAGGCGCGCACCCAATATTCGGTGAGCGAGGCACCGAGATCCGCGTGCACCTGGCAGTCAGCGTAGGGGATGTTCATGCCGAGCAGCGCCTGCGAGCCACCATGGTGCGCTCCAGCATCGACCTTCAGGGTGTTGGTCGTGTCGAAGCAGTTGCGCGCTGCGAAGGGAGCGTCGCTGGGCAGCGAGCCAAGCGCCTCCGATTCGAAATCCTCGCACAGGATCTTGCCGCTGATGTCGCACGGGTCCGCCGGCGCGCCCCCCGTGCCCGACGTGCCGGCGTTGCCCGCGCCCCCACTCGTTCCGCCGCTCGCAGCCACGCCACCCGACCCGCTCGCGCCGGAGACATCGCCGCCTGCACCAGCGCCGGCGCCAGCGGTGCCCGCGTCGCCACCGATGCCACCTCCACCTCCGACACCCGCGCCGCCGGCGGCCTGACCGCCCGCACCCGCGTCACCGCTACCACCCGCCCCGCCGAGGCCACTCGTGCCACCCGTCGCGCCCATGCCGCCCGCGCCTCCGACACCGGCGCCGCCCGCGAGCGAGCCTGCAGCGCTACCGGCGGCGCCACCCGCCGCGCCCGCTGCACCGCCGGCCCCGCCCGCTGCACCGCCCCCAGGGTCGTTGCCCGACGCCGAGGGCGAGCAGCCCCATCCGCTGGCGCCGAGCGCACACAAAGGCCAAAGGATGAAAGCCAAGCGCCGTGCCATCGTCCGATCTTCTAGCACGACGAAAGGCGCCGGCCGAGCGTGACCGCCCGCTCAGATCTCGAGCACGCCTTCGTTGATCTCGGGGATCGAGTCGCCGAAGCGAGTCACCATCACGCCGAAGCAATGGCAGAGCCGAGCGAGCAAGCGGTTGTTCGGGAAAAGGCGCTGTGCGGTCACGCGCTCGCGATCGTCGAGCGCGACGAGCCGCCCGCCGCGCACACCCCCGCCGAAGAGGAGCGTCGGCACCGAGCGCGAGCTGTGGCGCGCCGGATCGCCCATGTCGGAGCTCGCGAGGACGAGCGTGTCACCGCCCAGTCCCTGTCGATCGAGCAGGGCAAGAAGGCGCGCAACCTTGGAGATGCTGTAGCGGTTCTGCCGCGCGAGCGCTCGCCACGTCGCGGGGTCACCGGGGCGCGTGTCGTCGCGAGCGACGTAGCGATGCGCAACGTCCTGGTGCACGTCGTTCGGCAGCGCCGGATCGAGGCCGGTGCGCGAGAGGTCGGCGAGCATGATCGTCGCGAAGCGCGTGATGTCGCACGCGAACCCGCGCACGAGGAGCTCGAGCTGCAGATCGGTGATGGCGTCGAAGTACGGCTCGCCACCCCCGTAGGCGCGGTAGCGCGGGAACGCTTCGCGCGTCACCCGAGGCGGCGCGCACGATGCGTCGAGCGGTTCCAGGCGCCGCTCGAGGTCGCGCAGCGCGGTCTGGTGGTGCTCGAGCTTTTCTCGCTCGGCTGCCGGCGCGAGCGCCCGCAAACGGCGGAGCTCGGCGCCCTGGAAATCCAGCGCGCTCATGGCGCGCCGACGCCGGGCCGCCGCGGCCTCCGGGGACCCCACGAGGGCAGCGCCGAAGAGCGCGTCGAAGGTCGCCGCGGGATGGATCAGCTTGGGGAGCGGGACGCCACCGCGACCGTAACTGACCGAGCTCGACGGGCCCCGGTCGTCGTTGCCCACGGCGAGGACGAGGCTCGGCAATGGCGTCGCCCGACCGAGGCGCTGGTTGACGGCGAGAAACTGATCGAGCGAGGCGTTCTTGCCGTTCGCGCCCGCGCCCGTGAAGAGCACGCGCGGCGCGTCGTGTCCCACGTTGCCGGTCAAGAAGCCCGCTGCCAGGTCGAGACCGTCGATGACGACCAGTTCGTTGCGAAACGAGCGGCCGTAGTGCTCGGGGTCGTCGAGGGGCGCAAGGCTCGAGTCCTCGTAGTCGAGGACGAAGCCGGGACGGGGGAGAAACAGCTCGGCCGCGCGCCCGTGCGGCATGTACACCGCGACGAAACGTGTGGCCGAAGCGGCCCGAGCACCCGAGGGCGCCACGGGCGCCGGGGCGTCCGCCCAGGCCTCGCGGGGCAAGAGCGCGGCACCGAGCGCGAGCAGGAAACGACGACGAGCCGAGCTCAAGACGGTCGCCTCCGCAGCACGAACTCAGGGCTCCGTACCCAGGCAACGACCCACTCGAGAAGACTGTCCCGCCGGGTTTCGGGGAGCGTGTCGATGAGCTCGCCGAACCAGTCTTCCGCGGCGGCCGAGCGGCGACCCGTGAGGTAGCGCAAGGCGTGCTTCGCGAAACAGCTGCGTGCCTCGGGCAGCCGCGCGAGCTCGGTCGAGAGCTCGGCGCTGTTCTCGAAGTGAAATTTCCTGCCAAAAAGCGTGACTTCGCCGCCCGTCATGATCGGGTGCCCCTGCTCTTGCGTCCGCCGGCGCCCCGCAGCGTCGAACCCTTCGAAGCTGAATCCCAGCGGATCGATCGCGGCGTGGCACGACCGGCAATCCGGCGAGCTCGTGTGCGCGGCAAAGCGCGCCCGGGTCGTCGTCGAGTCGTCGCGAGGGGGCATGGTCGTGTCGATACCGACCTCACCGGGCCGAGGTAGATCGACGCACAGCACGCGCCGCAGCACGAAGTCGCCGCGCTTGACGGGACTCGTCACGTCTTCGTAGGCGTGCGCCGCGAGGAAGCTCGCCTGCTCGAGCACGCCCACGCGCCCCTGCCGCGCGAGGCTCACGCGCGGACCCTCGAAGCCCGGGATGCCGTAGAAAGCCGCCAGCGTGGCGTCGAGCGAGGTGAACCCCGCCGCGAGCAGGCTCGCAAGCGACGCTCCGCCGTACACCATGACCTCGTTGACGAAGGCTCGGGTCTCCGCGAGCATGTGACTCTTCACCTCGTCGTAGTCCGGGACCAGGGTGACGGCCTTGGCCGTGCGCTCGAGCTGGTCGACCTCGAGCCACTCGAGCACGAACTCGCGAAAGTGGTGACGGGTCGAGGACAGCGAGAGCAGACGGCGCGCTTGCGCCTCGCGGGCCCGCGGGTCGAACAGCAGGCCCGGGTCGGCGGCGGCGGCAAGCAGCTCGGCGTCGGGCGGCCCGCCCGTGACGGCATAGGCGAGGCTGCTCGCGATCTCGTAGGGGGTGAGCGTCGCTACGTCACCCAAAGCCGCCGTGTCACCGAGCTCGCTCAGGTAAAGCATGCTGGGCGAAGCGAGCAGCGTGGAAAGCACGGCGCGCGTGCCGCGCGCGCGCGGAGCCTCGTGGGCTCCTGCGGGATCGGGATCTTTTGCGGCTCGCTCGAACAGCTTCTGCAACGCCGACCGCTCGAGTGCCGTCGGCGGGCGCCGAAAGGCGTCGAAGGCGAGCTTTTCGAGCGCGCGGTCGACGCAGATCGATCGCGGTGCGTCGCTTTCGGGGCACGGGACGAGCTTCGGCAGGCGCCGAGCCACGGCCTCGTCCGACAAGCGGTCGGCCACGCGCGAAAGCTCGCTCAGGTAGTACGACGGGACGGCCTGCCGCTCGTTGATGGCGTAACCGTCCTGTCGCTCGTCCGGCGGGAGCTCGTCGCGGATCGCTTCGTCGAGTCCGAGCAACGCGTCGGCGCTGCGCTCGTACTCGACGTTACTGAGTCGCCGCAGGCGCGTCGAAAGCAGCGCTTCCATGGGAGCGTGACGCGCCGGCAACGCGGCGCAGCCCGAAAGGACGGCGCAAGAGACCACGGCGCCCGCCACGAAAAGCCCGCGAAAGCGCCGACCGAACCCCATGGCCATCACTCGCCGGCGACGATCCAACTAAAGTCGTTGACCCAGAAATCGGCCGGCAAATACTTCGGCGAGGCCGCAAACTCGATGCCGAGGATCCGCCTCGGATCGAAGCGAACCGATTTGCCCCAGCCGCCCTGCTGAAGCTGGTCCCAGCGGACCTCGCGCACCCGCCAGTCGTCCGACAGGTGGATGATCGTGCCGTGCAAGTCCCAGCAGCGCTCGACGCAGCGGCCTCCGTACTCCGCCGCGACGGTGTCGGGCATGCCGAAGCGGAGACTGACGGAGCCCTTGCCTCGCGCGCGGAACCGGAGGCCGGCGAACTTCCCGACGTTGAACGCGCATTTCGATGCGGGACCGACGTGGCGCAGCGTCGTGCCCCACGTCACGCCCCAGTCCTTCTCACCCTCCGCCGTGAAGTGGGCGGCGAGCTGGTTTTCGAGCGTCGCTTCACCCTCGGCGAGCTTGGAAGGCTGGAAGGTGCCGGCCGGCGGGAAGACCGTCGCGCCCGGCGTGTGGTCGGTGGCCGAGTACCAGTAGCCCTCGCGCTCGAACCCTCCGAACAGACGATTGTCGCCGTCCTCGAAGTCCTCGACGCGCACGTCCTCGCTTTCGGGCGCGGGTTCGGCACAGGGGTCCGCGGGCGCGGAGCTGGCCTCGACGCGACCGGCAGCGGCCCCGGGGTCGATCACCGCGCCCTGGCCGCCGAACGTCGGGGCGCTTGGCTCCGCTGGGGCCCCACAAGCCCCGACGAGCCCCACGGCCGTGGCGAAGAGCGGAACCCGGAGGGCGGCTCGAAGGGCGGCGTTTGGGCGCGAGGGTTCCATCGTTGTCACTCGGGGGCAGAGGGGTCGGAAATTTAGCGCGGTTCGTGCCCGCGCGCAGGTCTTCGGTGCCACCCGACCCACCACTTTGTCCGGCGGGCGCCGGATGATACGAACGCGAGCCTCGCAAGGATTCGTGAGGCGGATTGGGGCGAGAAATCTTTGAAAGCGCTGGAAGAACCGTCGAGGACGCTGGCCACGGTCCACGCCCTGAGCGGAGGCGTGCTCGCCCTCGACATCGCCTACCTGCAGCTCGAGCGCATGCCTCCGCTCCGCTCGTGCATCATCGAGCACGTCGGGGTCAGGGCGGACTCCGCGTCACTCGTGACCACGACGGCGGCCTGCCTGCCCGGTGGCGACCGCGCCCTCTTGCTCGTCGCGATGGCCGCCGCACTGATCTTCGTGGGGCTCGGCCTCAGCGGAAGGTTCAAAACCATCTGGAGCGCGCTGGACGAGCGCGGCCGCGCGTGGATCGTTCCGCTCTCGGTCGTTGCGCTTGCCGGCCTGCCCTACCTCGCGCGCGGCGACGTCATGCTGCGGGACGCCTGGCAGTTCCAGGCGCTCACCGCTCACTTCATGGACGTGCTCGCGAGCGGCAAGAGCGCGTACTGGAGCTTTTACTGGTACCTCGGCTGCGCGCCGTACGCCTACTACGGCTGGCTCTATTGGCTCGTGTCGGGAAGTCTCGGTCTTCTCGTCGGGTTGAACCTCGCCAACAAGCTCCTGTTCTTCGTGTTTCATCTGGGGTCCGCGGCCGCCGTCTTCGGCTACAGCCGCACCGTGACGAAGGACTCGCGTGTCGCGGCCGTCTCGGCCCTCGCCTACGGCCTCTGCTTCGACCACTTCGGGCGGGTGTTTTCGGGGCGGACCCAGCTGTCGCTGCTCTACCTCCTGGTTCCGCTCTTGTTCTGGGTGTGGGAGCTCAGGCTCTCGGGGCGACTGACGCCGAGACTCACCGCCGCGTGCGTCGGCGTGCTGAGCTGCCTCTTGTTGCTCACCCATCAGGTTGACGGCGCGTTCATGCTCGTGGATTTCTCGGTCTACGCGCTCGTCCGCGGCATCGACCTCGGCCGAGTCCGCGAGACGCTCGTGGGCCTTTCGGGCGCCTTCGCGCTCGGCGCGCTGCTCTCGAGCTTCTGGACGATCCCGCTCGCCATGGAGATCGTCGAGGTGAGCGCGTCGTCGAAAGCGGCCGCGGTGTTGGGAACGAATGCGCCTGGCCTCAAGTTCTTGTGGGCGCTCGTGCCCGCGCCGTTCCGGGAGCGACCGATCCACTACCTCGGCCTCGGGATGGTGGTGCTGGCGCTTCTCGGTCTTCGCGCCGACGTCCGGCGGAAACAGCGCGCTCTCCCCACGTTCTTCGCGCTCACGGTGTTCGCGGCGGTGCTGGAAAGCACCCGTCACGTCCCGGCGTTGCTCTTCGGCATCGCCGCGGGCGCGGGCCTCGGCTTTCGCGAGCTGGAGCGTCTCGTCTCGAAGCGAACGAGCGTCGTCGTGCTCGCGCTCTCCTGCCTGGACTCGCTCGCCATGACCGCACAGCTCGGCTACCCGAGCTTCGACTACCTGCGAAGATTCTACGCGACCGTTCACGCCGGTGACGGCGAGCGCGTCGTTAACCTGCCGACCGATCGGCGTGTGGTCTGGCCGAGCTTCGTGTACCTGTTCGGCAAGCACGAGACGGTCTTCGGACCACTCATCGAGGTCGCTCCTCCCGGGCTCTCGATGTGGATGGCGATAGCGCAGCGTGGGGCCGAGGAACACTACGACCGTCGCGAGCCATTCGGGCCGCGCACGCTCGACGGCTTCTACGTGCTCGGCGTCCGGCGCCTGATTTTGCACGAGGAGCAGATTGGCCGCGACCCCGAGGAGGTGTTCGAGGAGAAGCGCGGCGGATTCGGGCTCGAGCGCGGCCTTTCGGCATTTTCCCTCGCCGAACACTCCGTCGTCATCGCGGCGCCGCGGCGCGTCCGCGTGGCCACCCCCAAGATTCAGCGCCAGGAGGGCTGGGGGCTCAAAGCTTCGTTCGAGCACCGCGAAGTACCGTTCGAGGAGACGGCGCGGCTCCTCGAGGGGCTGGCGCTCGACCGAAGCTCGGCGCGCGCTGCCGCCATTTTCGTGATCGATGCCGACGGCGAGACGCTGGGCGGACCCGTGACCCTGCGCGTTCAACGGGTCAAGACCGAGCCGAATCGCGTGAGCATCGACTACGAGAGCAGTCCGAGCTTCCTCGAGCTCGCCTACGCGTACAGCTCGCACCTCTCGGTGCGGATCGACGGCCGCGAAGTGCCGTTCCAGCGCACGGCGTTCGACACGATTGCCGTCACCTCTCCCGGGGGAGCGCACCGAATCGAGATCGAAGGGCGCGAGTCGGCGCTCCGGCGCTTCATGCTCCTCACGAGCATGATGGGCGGACTCTTGACCGTCGTGCTCGTCGCATTCGGCAGACCTCGAGCATCGACCCCGTGAGCCCACGCGCGGCGCGGGTCCTTTCCGGGTGTTGCGGGCGCGGGGCCGGCCGAGCGCCGCTCACTGCGCGGGCACGGGAGGCTTCGTGACCGGCGGCGCGCGGCGCCACTCGTTCCTGAAGTACTCGTAGTTCCTGCGGAACGGGTAACCAAGCTGGCTCACGAACGCCTTGAGCGCGCCGAGGAGCCCCTTGCCGTCCTCGAGCGCGAGACCCGGGGCGTCGACGCCCGTCGGGAAGCTCCGGCGGTAGTCGAACGAGGCGGTGCCGAACATCAGATCCCAGAGCACGAGCCGATCGGAAAAGTTCTTGTCCATGTGCTCGGGCAGACGCGAATGGTGAAGGCGGTGGTAGCGCGGCGAGACGAGAACGTAGCGCAGCGGCCCGAGATCGATGTCGAGGTTGCTGTGCTGGTAGTAGTCCCAAGCGGCGTCGAGCGCGTAGAACAAGGCAAACGTCTCGACGGGGCTGCCCATGACGATGAAGGGCACGGTCTTGAAGATGCCCGGGTCGATGAGCTTTTCGAAGAAGTGGGACCGCTTGACGGTGAGGGGATTGACCTTCTGCTGCGAGTGATGAATGACGTGAAAAAACCAGAGCGGCCGCACCTTGTGGCGGATCACGTGCGACACGTAGCCGAGGAAATCGGTAACCAGAAACGCGAGAACGATCTGCGCCCAGCCTGGCAGGTACGAATAGAGGTGGAGATTCAGGCCGGGGAAGGTCGCGAGTAGGAAACGCTGGAAATAGAAGATGAACAGCGCGAGGAACGGAAACACGACGAGCGTGTGAAACACGCCGTAGAAATAATCCTGCGCCACGTTCACCCACATCGGCCGCGCCCAGCGATAAATGGGGCGCGCGAACGACGCCGCAAGCAGCAGCACCACGACGGCGTAGAGCTTGTAGTTGAGGAGCCAGGTAGAAGCCTGCGAGGCTTGTGCCTGCAAGAAGATTTCGAGCGGGTTTTCGGTTGGCAAGCTGCCTGAAACGGTAGCTTCACGGCCGGCGCGCGGCAACCAGG
The DNA here is from genome assembly GCA_963841435.1 of uncultured delta proteobacterium. Taxonomy (GTDB): domain Bacteria; phylum Myxococcota_A; class Polyangia; order Polyangiales; family Polyangiaceae; genus PMG-095. The sequence continues at coordinate 730,796 of CAWJCS010000006.1, read as the reverse complement.
TGCCGCCGTGAGCCCCGGCGCGGCGGCGCCCCGGGAGCGCCGCGGCCCGCCGTTCCCTTGCATCCTCGAACCTGGGTGGCGATGGTCAGGCACCATGCAAAAGGGACCTCTCTTCCAAGTCGCCCCGGTGTTTGCCGGCGCCTTCGGGGCGCCGGCACCCGATCTCACCACGCTGCCAGCGGAGCTCGACAGGCTCTTGCGCGGGCTATTCGGCGAATGGCAGCCGCTCGCGTGGTCGCTCCTCGGCGCCGTCGTCGCCATCACCGTGGGTCGCGTTGCGGGCGGCCTGACGGTACGGGCGATGGGCCGCTGGGCGCGCCACACCGACACGATCATCGACGATGCCATCGCCAAACATCTGGCGCGCCCGATTCGCTGGCTATTCCCCGTCCTGGCGCTCACGTCGGTCGTCTCGCTCTTGCCCCTGCCCAAGGAGCTACGCGGACCGCTGCACCACGCCGTGCTCATCGCCACCATCTTCGGCGTCGGTTGGGCGCTCATCAAATGCGTTCGCGTCGCCGAGGAGGTCGTGCAGCACCGCTACGATCTCGGTGTAGCCGACAACCTCAAGGCCCGCACGTTGCAGACGCAGTTTCGCAGCTTCGGCAACATCGCGATTTTCGCGGTTGGGCTCGTCACGATCGCCTTCGTGCTCACCACGTTCGACTCGGTCCGTCAGCTCGGCACGGGATTGCTCGCCTCGGCGGGCGTCGCCGGCATCGTGCTCGGCTTCGCCGCGCAAAAGACGATCGCCACGGTGCTCGCGGGCCTCCAGATCGCCATCAGCCAGCCCATCCGCATCGACGACGTCGTGATCGTCGAGAACGAGTGGGGCCGAATCGAAGAGATCGCGCTCACCTACGTGGTCGTGCGCATCTGGGATCTCAGGCGTCTCGTCGTGCCGATCGGCTACTTCATCGAAAAGCCGTTCCAAAACTGGACGAGAGCGTCGGCGGACATTCTCGGCACCGTGAACCTCCACCTCGACTACAGCGTCCCCGTGGACCGCTTGCGCGCCGAGCTCAAGCGCCTGCTCGACGGCTCCGAGAAGTGGGACAAGAAAACCTGGGGACTCCAGGTTACCGACTCGAGCGAGCGGACGATGACCCTGCGCGCCCTCATGAGCGCTGCCAACGCGAGTGACGCCTGGGACCTGCGCTGCGAGATCCGCGAGAAGCTCATTGCCTTCGTGCAAGAAGGCTACCCGGGCGCGCTTCCCAGGCTGCGCGGCGAGCTCAAGAGCGCGTAAGCTCGGTCACTTCGACGCCACGGGTGGGGCCACGTCGGCGAGCGAGTACGAGCTCGTGGCGGCGCGCTTCATCGCCTCGAGGAGCGCTGGGTGGAGCACCGCGCCCGTCTGCCGGTCGAAGAGGCCGAAGCTCTCCCCGCCGCTCTTCTGCCCGCCGTTGTCCCAGTAGACGGGCAGCATGCCGCGGTCGACCGCTGCCTTCGTGACGTACTCGACGTAGTAGCGACGGTAGTCCTCGAAGCCAGCCTGGTAGGTCGCGCCGTACTCGCCGATCAGGACGGGGACGCCCCGATCGACGAACTTTTTCTTCAGCTTGTCGAGCTGCGCCACGACGAAATCTTCCTGGCCCCAGTCATCGCGGCCGGGCGAGGCGCTGCCCCAGGTGTGCGTCTTCCCCTGTAGCGCGAAAAGGTACGGGTCGTAGTAGTGGACCGAGAGGATGAGCCGGCTCGGCAGCCTGTCGTGCGGCAACTCGAAGCCCGTGAGCGTGTGATCGATGTTGGTGTTGTAGCCCGGTATGACCAGGTGGCGCTTTGCGTTGTTGCCGCCGCTCGCCCGGACGAGGTCGACGAAGCGCTGGTTGAGATCGTTGATGAAGACGAAGTGCCGCGGGTCGGGCGTGCCGTAGCCGTCGTGGATCTCGTTCATCGACTCGAAGAAAAGCTCCTCGCCGAACCCGGCGAAGCGCCTGGCAATCTGCTGCCAGATCGCAACGAAACGCGCTCGGACGGCGGCATCGTTCTCGGGCGTCGTCTTGCCGGCTTCGTCATTGAGCGTCAGCCACTCGACCCCCTTGAAGCCGTCCGCCCCGTCGTGATGCAAATCGATGACGGCATGGAGCCCCGCCGAGCGCGCGAAGCCGACGACCTCGGCCACGCGATCGAAGAAGGCGGGCTCGATGACGTAGTCGGGGCCGGGCCCCATGTGCTTGGTCCAGGTCACCGGAATGCGCACGAGACCAAAGCCTGCCTTCGCGACCGCCCCGAACAACTCGGGCGTGATGGGCGGGTTGCCCCACGCGGTCTCACCCTCGGGGACGTCGAGGCTGTTGCCGACGTTCCAGCCGAGGCGGAGCTCCCGGAGCAGCTCGGCCGAGGTGTGCGTGAAATCGAGGGCCCGCACCTCGGACGAAACCGCCGCGACCGAGCTCGCCGCGCCACCCGCAACGGGGCTCGAGCCGGCAGCGGCTCGGGGGCACGGCGGGGGCAAGCAAGACGTGGCGAGCATCGAGAGAGAGGCGGCAAGCGAGGCCGCCGTCATGCCCGGAAAAAAGCTCGTGAGCACGCGCCCCCAATAGCTCGGTGCGTCGAAGAAGGCGAGCAGGATGCCGGTCCGACGACTCGGCTAAGGCGAGGCGCCGGGGCCGCTGTTGCAATACTCGTAGAAGCGATTGCCGCTCGCGCTGTAAGCGCGCCCGGAGGTGGCCGCCGAGGTCCACGGCGTGCCCCGGTTGACGTGCGCGCCGAGCGTCGAGTCGCGGATGACGCCCTGGCCGTTCGGTGTGGGCGTCGTGCTGCTCGTGTCCCAGGAGCGGCCAAGGTAGATCTTGTTGGACGGCGCGCTCTGGTCCGCCGTGAAGCTACAGCCGACGAACAAGAACCCGAGCTCGTTCCCCACCGAGGTGCTGGGAGCCATGATGATGCCCGAGCTCGTGCCGCGCCGCGACGACAAATAGTGGACGGTGACGCCGTCGAAAACGACCGTGGCGTTGCCATAGATGAAGTCGGTGTCGCCCTCGATGAATCCACCCTTCACGTAGACGCGATTCAAGGTGGTCGCGTTGGCAGCCGAGAACTGCACGGTGTCCTGGAAGCCATGCATGCGCACGTTCTGGACGACGATCTTGTCGCCACGCGTGAAGAGGGCGAGCGCCTGGAGATTGCTACCGCTCGCCGGCGTCGCGAAATCGTTCGACAGCGTCAGGTTCATGATCTGAAAGTCGTTCGACGTGACGTTCAGGGTCTGGCTGGTCCCCGATTGCTGCGACTTGTCGTTGATGATCACGACCTGGGTCGCATCCGTGGTCGCGCCGTAGAGCGTGACGGGCGTCGAACCGGTGTACGACACCTGCCCGCGGTAGGTGCCCGGCTTGACGAGCACGTAACGGCGCTGCGAGCCCGACACGGCGTTCAGGCCGGCCTGTAGCGTCGTGTAGTCACCGCTGCCATCGCTCGCGACGACGATGTTCGACGTGAACGTGCTCGCGTCGCCAAGGCCGGCCGTCGGGTTCCAGTTGTCGGTCGAAAGCGACGAGAACGAGCCGGTCCTGGCGAGGTACTTTGCCACCGTGAAGTTTTGCGCCTCGGTGTCGGAGAGCTGGGGGCGCGTCAACGTACTGGCGACTGGCGAGGCACAACGGCCGCCGCCTGCTCCCGCGGCGCCGCTCGTCCCACCCGAGCCACTCGAACCGCTTGCACCACTCGAACCGCTTGCACCACTCGAACCGCCGGCTCCGGCTACGCCGCCGGCACCGCTCGCCCCAGCTCCGCCGGCGCCGCTCCTGCCGCCAGCACCCGCATCCATCCCCGCGGCGCCGCCCGCGCCGGAACCGCCTCCACCAGCCGAGATACCGGCCACGCCACCCGCTCCCGCCCCCGCGCCGCCCGTCGCCGCCACACCCCCTGAGCCCGCGCCCCCCTGCGCCGGCGTGCCACCCGAGCCCGCGCCTGCCGAGCCGCCCGTGCCGGTGCCGCCGCCCGTCATCGGTGAGGTGCCGGCCGCTGCGCCACCCGTGCCCGCGCTCGCACCGGCGAGACCGGAACCACCCGTCGCCGTGCCGCCACTGCCGGACTGCCCGCCGGGCCCTTCCGAGCAAGCGGCGAGCCACCATGGAGCGAGACAGGCGAGACCGGCGGTCCAGTGCATTTCTCGGTAGTTGCTCGGAGGCGCCGGAACCCGCCATCGGGGTGGCGAGCGCGCCGCTCGGCCGCGCACGAGCGGGCCGACACGGCCTGGTCGACGCTCACGGCGCCCGCGCGGCGCCGCCCGCGCCGCGCCTCGAGCGTGATTGATTGACGCCCCCCGTAGCGTCACGTCTCCCGATTGGTCGCATGCTTCGGGGATGCATCGGAGTCGCCTCGTGTCTCCGCGGTCCTACCTCGTAGCGCATCGAGCACCTGGCGGCGCCGGGCATGACCGGGCGCCCCACATGATCGACCAACCAACCTGATGCATTAGCCATGCTGCAGCCCATGCCCTCAATCTCCGTCGGTCCATCCCGCGCGTTTTTTTCCACGGCGCTGGTCCTCGTCGCCGTCCTCCAGGCCTGCTCGTCCGAACCCGGCCCGACCGACGCCGAGGGGGGAAGCGGCGGCGCGGCCACCTCGGGTGGGGCAGCGGGCGCCACGAGCGGCGGGGGTGGCGGGAGCGGGGCCGGCACGAGCGGCGGCGCGGGCGCTGGTGGGGCCGCCGTGGGCGGCACGGGCGGCGCCCTCGGCGGCACGGCGGGTTCCTCAGGATCGGCGGGGTCGGGGATCGGGGGCAGCGCGGGGACGGGGGGCGCTTCCGGGGCGGGAACGGGCGGCAATGCGGGCACGGCGGGCGCGAGCGGCACCGGCGGGTCCGCGGGTGTGGCGGGCACTGCGGGTAGCGCAGGCGCATCGGGCGCATCGGGCGGTGGAGGAGCGGCCGGTGCGGCGGGCAGCGCTGGAAGCAGCGGCTCGGCGGGCACGGGCGGCTCGAGCTCGTGCATGACGCCTCCGCCGGCGGATCCCGTGGTCGGCTGGGCTGCCGTCGACGGCATGGGCCAAAACGGAACGACCGGGGGCGGCAACGCGACGCCGCAGGTGGTCACCACCGTGCAGGCGTTCACTTCGGCCGTCGCCGGCACGAACGCCGCTGTCGTGTACCTGAACGCCGTGCTGCCGAACGCGTCCGTCGCGATCGGCTCGAACAAGACGATCGTCGGCGTGTGCGGCGCAGAATTCCACGGCCACCTCGGGTTCAGCCGTTCCGCGAACGTGATCGTGCGAAACCTCAAGATCGTGGGGTACGGCGTCGGCGACTGCAGCAAAGATCCGTCCTTCAATGCTGCGGTCGGTTGCTCGTCGGGCTCCGATGCCGTCTCGGTCAGCACGGCGTCGCACCACGTCTGGTTCGATCATTGCGACATCTCCGACGGAACGGACGGCAACCTCGACATCAATGCGGGCGCCGACTTCATCACCATTTCCTGGACGAAATTCAGCTACTCGCCGCGCACCGACAACGTCGGCAACGACTCCACGGGCGCGAACGGCCACCGCTTTTCGAACCTCATCGGCTCCGGCGACAACGTGCCCGAGGACGTCGGGCACCTGAACGTGACGTGGCACCACGACTGGTGGGCCGACAACGTCAATCAGCGGATGCCCCGCACGCGCCGCGGCAAGATCCACGTCGTCAACAACCTCTTTACCTCGACGGGCAACTCCTACTGCACGAACTCCGGCTTCGAAACGCACCTGCTCGTCGAGAACAACGTCTACAAAGGCGTCAAGAACCCACTGTCACCCGACGCCAACGGCGACATGCTCGCCCGTAACAACGTGTTCACGAACACGACCGGCACGACCACGACGAACGGCGTCGGCTTCACGCCGCCGTACACGTACACGCCCGAGGCGACCGACGCGCTCGAGGCGGCCATCGTGGCCGGAGCAGGTCCGCACTGACGGCACGGGCCGGCGACACCCCATGAAGCCAATCTCACTGGCGGGCTCCATCTCCGTCACGCGGGTCGCCCTCTTGTCCGTGCTCTTCGGCGCGTGCGGCGGCGGCGAAACACGCGAAGCCGAGAGCGGCACCGCCCCGGCGGGCTCGGGCGGCGCGGTCGGGGGTTCCTCGGTGAGCACGGGCAACGCCGGAACGACGGCCGGTACGGCGGGCTCGGGCGGCACATCGGTCGGCGTGAACGCGATGGGGGGATCGGCGGGGGCGGGCTCGGGCGGCGCGGCCGGTGACGCGTCGGGCGCCGGCGGCACGGGCGAGAGCGCTGGCAGCGCCGGCGCCGGCCTCGCGTCGGGCGGGGGCGGTGTGGGCGGCGCAGGCGCTTCGGGCGGTGGTGGCGCGGGCGGCGCAGCAGCCTCGGGCGGCGCGGCCGGCACGGTGAGCGCGATGGGAGGAAAAGCGGGGGCGGCTTCGGGTGGTGCATCAGGGTCGTCCGGCACCGCTGGCGCCGCAGGGACTGGCGGCACCGCCGGAAACGCCGGCACGAGCTCCGCTTGCAACGAGACGAGCGGACTCACTGCCTCCGGCGTGATCTACGCGGCGCCAACGGGGAGCTCAGCGGGGAGTGGCGATAGCTTTCAGTCGGCGGTCGACCTGCAGACGGGGCTCTCGATGCTGGGTGCGGGCAAGCTGCTCCTCTTGCAGCCCGGCAAGTACTCGATCCCCTACGTCGCGGGTCAAGCGAACACGATCGAGCTTTCCAAGTCCGGGCAGTCCCAAGCTCCCCTCATGATCGCCGCGGCGAGCTGCGGCCGCGCCGTGATCGACTTTTCGTTCCCGGAGCAACAATGGGTCCAGGATTCGTACGGCTTGTCCGTCACGGGAAGCTACTGGACGCTCAAGGGAATCGACGTGACGCGCGCGGGCTACCAGGGCGCGTACGTCACAGGACAGCACAATACCTTCGAGAACTGCGCGTTTTACGACAACCGGAACACCGGGCTCGAGATCAACAAGGGCGGCGCCTACACCACGGTCATCAACACCGACGCCTATCACAACTACGATCCGAAGAAGGGCGGCAGCATGGCGGACGGCTTCGGCCCCAAGCAGACCCAGGGGCCGGGCAACGTGTTCATCGGCTGCCGTGCCTGGGAGAACTCGGACGACGGCTTCGACATGTTCGACAGCCCGGAGGTCGTCGTGATTCAGAGCGGCTGGGCCTTCCGCAATGGCATCGACATCTGGGGGTACGGGGGATTCACGGGCAACGGCAACGGGTTCAAGCTCGGTGGCAACGGCGTCGCAGCGAAAAACCGCATCACCAACTCCGTCGCGTTCGAAAACCCGTCGAAGGGCTTCGATCAGAACAACAACGCCGGCGGCCTCACGATTCTGAACTGCACGAGCTACTCGAACGGCACGAACTTCGGGCTCGGAAATCCCGTCGATTCGGGGCAGATGCACCTGCTCAACAACAACGTCTCGCTCGGTGCCTCGGTGTCGATCTCGAACGCCGACGCACGGTTCAATTCCTGGAATTCGGGCTTCAGCGTGAGCGCGAGCGACTTTCAGAGCGTCAACGTGACTCAGGCGACGGTGGCGAGAAACCCGGACGGCACGCTGCCCGAGACGCCTCTCTTCCGTCTCACTGCGCAGAGCAAGCTCGTCGATGCCGGCACCGACGTAGGGCTCCCCTTCACGGGCAGCGCGCCCGATCTCGGCGCGTTCGAGCGCCAGAACTGACGACCGGCTCGAGCGCCATCGAGCACCGACGCTCGAATCGCGTTAGCCGCAATTGTTCGTTTGGGTCATCCTGCTCCGTTGAAGCACCCGAGCGAGGCACGTTATCTCGCGGGAATGAAGATGCTCCGCGACAACTACGACCAGACGCCGACGATCTCCCTTCCCTGCCTGCGCTTTCTCTATCAGGGCGTCGAACCCGAAACAGATCCCCGCGCAATACTACGAGTACGAGTACAGGCTCGGTCTGCTCACCCTCGCCGAGTAGCGTCAGTCGGCCATCGCATCATCTATGTCTCGCATGCGGCGTCGGTAGGCGCCCGGCGGCATGCCGATCTCGCGCTGGAAGACCACGCTGAGCAGCGCGGCGCTCGCGAAGCCCGTCTGCTTTGCCACCTCGCCGAGCTCGAGGGCCGTGGACCTGAGCACGCCCTTGACGGCTTCGACGCGTGCGCGACGGATCTCTTGCTGCACCGTCCGACCGAGCGCAGCTCGAAATCGTCGCTCGAGACGCTGCCGGCTGCTCGTGACGGCCGAAGACACCATGGGGACGCTCAAACGCTGGGCAGCGTGCTCGCGAATCCACCCAACGGCACCCCGAACCAGCGGGTCATCGACGGCGAGAACGTCCGACGAGCGACGGGCGACGACGTCGACAGGCGATACCACGCGGCGTTTGCGCTGGATGTCCTTGCCGGCGAGCGCCAGCCTGACGAGCTTGGCCGCCTCCTCGCCGAGGAGATGCCACGGCACGGCGACGCTCGAGAGTGGCGGCATGATGAGCTCGCACTCCACCGGGTCGTTGTCCACGCCGACGAGCGCGAGATCTTCGGGTACGCGCAGGCCCGCCGCACGGGCGTAGCGCGCGACGACGCGCCCCCACGCGTCGCAGCAGGCGAACACGCCGCACGGGCGCGGCAGAGCACGCAGCCAGGCAACGAGCTGAGTCGGGTCTTCCGCCGGGCGCCTCGGATCGGCAGGGTCGGGCCCAAAGCCGGGGGCGAGCCGGGCGCCCGCGTCGCGTGCGCGCACCTCGAACGCACGCACGCGTGCCAGCGCGAACGCCAACGTCGAGAAGCGGAAGGTCGTGAGGTGCTCGAGCCCGCGTGATGACAGATGGCGCAGAGCCAGATCCGCGATGTGCTCCTCGTCGGGCCACACCGACGCAATGCGGTCCGGGCTGCGGTCGAGATTGACCGAGACGACCGGGCAGCTCAGCGCCTCCAGCACCCGGCCGGTCGCCTCGGGCCCGATCACCGCGACGGCGGGCGCCCACTCCCTCGAGAGCCAGTCGAGATCGGCCGACGGGTGATAGTGGATGAGCTGCCAGCCGCTCCCCTGGGAAATCGAGGACAGCCCTCGGAGAATCCCGCGGGACCACCCCTCCGAGGTGCCGAGGACCACGAGCACGCGGGGGCCGTCCATGAACATCGTTGGTTCAGGGTGACCTCCGCGGGGCCGTTTCGGTCACGCTTTGCGTCGGGGCCGGCGCACGCACGGGCGGCAACGTATTTTCGCAGCGCCTGTCCTGGGCTACCCCGGGGTTATGGGTGAAAAGGCAGCCGAGCCTTTCCTCGACATCCCACGCTTGCGCCGAAAAGGCACGGCCACGCAGCTCGTCGTCGGCAACGCGGCGGCTCCCCAGCCCTTCCTGGTCCTCGGCGGCGAGCTCGCGAATTCCAGGGCGTCGTCCGAAGCGCACCTCGAGTCCGCGTGGCCACGCCTTCTCGCGCTCGGAGCGAACACGGCTTCTCGTGCCCGCGTACTGGGAGCTCATCGAGCCCCGAGGAAGGTGGCTTCGACTTCACGCTGGTCGATCGCGCGATCGACGGGGCGCGGCGACACGGCCTGCGCCTCGTGCTGCTCTGGTTCGCTAGCTTCACCTTCGGGATCGACGGCGACGAAGAGAGGGCCTTCGCGGGGATCGAAAGTGCGGACGTAGGCCGCGTCGAGGGACAAAGCTTCGTCCCGGGACGGCGTCTCAACGGCGACGAGACCCATCAGTGAAAAAACTGCTAGCCTGAGGTGAATTTCGTGGTGGCTCGTCGCTCGGTTGATTGGTCGGTGATTCTCGGCAAACGGGCGCCGGAGCCGGTGCTCGTGACGAGCGCGCCAAAGAGCGACATCGCGAGCCTGCTCTCGGCCTGCGACACCTTGCTGACGCTTGGAGACTCGGACGCCGTCTGCCGTCACGCGGTCGAGCTCGCGCGAAATCACGTGGGTTTTCAGCGTGCGAGCATCTTTTTGATGAACGAGCAGGAGAGCCACATGCTTGGCACGTTCGGCACGGGCCTCGATGGCATGACGACGGACGAGCGCCACGTGATGTTCGACGTCGGCGAGGGCGTGCTCGACGTGTTCGAGCGCGCCGAGAGCGGCAGGCACTTCACCGTGCTCGAGAACTGCCCGATCGTCGTGCAGAGAGAGAGCTCGACGGAGGTCGCCGGCAGGGGCTGGCTCGCGTGCACCCCAATTCGCTGGGCGCACAAGCGTCTCGGCATCCTCTACAACGACCCGGCGCTGAGCGGCGCACCCATCGACGAAGCCAAGCAGGCCCGGGCCGCGGTGCTCTGCTCGCTCGTCGCGACTGCCATTGCCCAGACCCTCGGGCAACCTGCCCCTGCGGCGAGCGTTCGCCAGGCGACGGCGAAGCATCCCGTGCTGCGCGAAGCCGTGGAGATGCTCGAGCGTGACCCGGCCCTCGCGGGCAAAGAGATTGCCGCCACCCTCGGCATCAGCATCAGCCGGCTCGTTCGCCTGTTCAAGTCGGAGCTCGGCACCTCGCTCGTCGAGTACCGAAATCGGCTCCGCATCGACCGCTTCCGTGAGCTCATCGACAGCGGCGAGCACAGCCTCATCAAGGTCGCGCGGGCGGCGGGATTCGGCAGCTACGCACAGTTTCACCGTGTGTTCCGCGCGGCGCACGGCACGGCACCGAGCGACTACCTGCGCGCGCGCTGAGCACCCGAGGGCTCGGAACCGTCCGGGGCGCGCCGACGGACTCTCCCACCCGCGCACACATCGGCGACCCGCGCCCGCGGCCCCGGGTTATGGCCCGCGCCGCACCCGGAGGCCTCGAACTGGCGATTTTCCTGGGCTCTCGTTCGTCGTCCCGAGCCGTCTCGAATTCGTCACCTGAACGAACGTGTCGACATCAAGTCGAAAAAGCCCGTTCCCCAGGTGGGGAAAATGGGCGTATTCTTAAGGGCTCCGGAGTCGAACTTTGGAGTCCAGCGAAGCGGACGCGGCGCGCACGAAGAGGAGTTCTTTCCATGGCCGAGCACAAGGGCTCAGAGCACGACACGACTCCCGAAACACCGCAGAGCAAGCACACGATGGCCGTGCGCACGGGGCGAAGCGATCCGCCGCCGCCCCCGGGCGTTCCCGCCATCCGCCCCGCGGCCGGCTCTCCCCCACCCACGGGCTCCGAAGCCAACCCGCGCGCTGCGAAGACATTGCCGCGCGCCGTGAAGGTGCCTGCCGGTGCACCGCGAGGCGCGAACGCCATGTGGGTTGGGGCGGCGGTGCTCATGCTCCTCGTGAGCGTCATAGTGATGCTCACGTTGCATCGGCCGACACCTTAGTATTCGCAGAGGAAGGGCAGAAAGCATGACTTTCATCTCACGTTCGAGGAGCGCGCTCGGGTGCCTCGTGGTGTCTTTTTTGCCGCTCACGGCCGCGTGCAGCAGCAGCGGCGACGACGACGACGCGGCGGGCGCGGACACGGCCATCGAGTCGACGCCGCTCGCGGGACTGATCTCGGGCCGGGCGTGGACGATGGTGAGCGCCGATACCGACGCGTTCCTGTCCGACAGCGACGGCTACTGGGCCACCGGCTACGAAGTCTCCATCTCCGCCTGCTCGGGGCAGATCTCCGACGGCCGCGAGCTCTTGCTCACCATCCCCAAGACGCTCGGCGATCATCCCCTGGGTCTCACCCTCACGGCAACGTTCTACGATCCGGTCACCAACGACAATCTGGGCGCCACCAAGGGCCACATCGTCGTCAACTCCCTCAGCCAGACCGAGATCGTGGGCGGCGCGTTCATCGAATTCGACGCCCAGAACACCGTCAACGGTCAATTTTCGATCGCGATTTGCCCCTGACGGAGCGCGCCCGCTGCTCGGCGCGCGGGCTCCGTCGAAGAATCGCGATCCGTGAAGCAGCGGAGGAGCAACCATGAGGACGTGCCCCGCCGTCTCGGTGCTCGAGCGCTCGCTGTAGCGGCCTTGGCCGCGGGCTGCGGCTCGCGCGCGCAGCCGGCGTCGTCGAGTGCTACGGGCGGGGCCGCCGGGACGGCGGGCGCTTCGGGCGACGGAGCGCGCGCGGGGTCCGCGGCCGGCGCGGGTGGATCGGCGGCCGGGGCGGGCGGAGGCGACGCAGGGCAGTCGGGGTCGAGCGGGGCGGGCGGAGTCGGCGCTGGCGGCGGTGGCGGCGACACGGAGCAAGCCGGTCGTGGCGCGGGCGGGGCAGCGGGCGACGGTGCTGGCACGGCGTCGGGCGGCGCTGGCATGGCGTCGGGCGGCGCTGGCGCGGGCGGCGCGGCCAGCTGCGCTGACGATCCGGCGCTCGATAGTGAGGCGTTCGTGCATCCAGGCGGGCTCCACAAGCGCTCGGATCTCGAGCGCATGCGGATGCAGGTGGAGGCGGGAATCGAGCCGTGGGCCGCGTCGTTCGAGCTCTTGCGCGCGGATCCCCACGCGAGCCCATCGTACGCGGTGCGCGGGGACCCGAGCTGGTCGAGCGTCGAGCGAGGCGGAACACACGGAACCGAGTTCGAGTCGGACGCCAATGCCGCCTACCTGAATGCGTTGATGTGGGCGGTAACGGGGGACGAACGGCACGCTGAAAAGTGCATCGAGATCTTCGACACCTGGAAAAACCTCACGCTGTTCGTGCCCGGTGGGACGGGCCCGCTCAACGCAGGGCTCTTCGCGTACAAGCTTCTCGAGGCGGCGGAGATCATCCAGAGCACCTACGACGGGTGGGCGAAAGCCGATCGCGACGCGTTCGCCGCGATGCTCGTGTACCCCGGCTATTCGCAGACGGCGGTGCCCCCGTCGGTGAGCGACACGAACGGCACGTTCTACTGGCGCATCGTCGACGGCGACCCCGGTCGGCACGGCAATCAGGATCTCATCGCCTGGCGCGCGATGCTGATCATGGGGGTTTTCCTGGACAATCGCGTGATGTTCGAGCGGGCGCTTCGCTACTTCGAGGGCGAGTCGCACCGCGCGGACGATCTCCCCTACCCCTCGGGCCCCTCGCCCTCGGGCGCGCAGACGGACGACAACGAGTACTTCACGACCTACCAGTACTCACCCGAGAGCTCGACACCGGACTTTGGCTACAATGGCGTGCTCGAGCACTACGTCTGGGAAAATGGGCAGTGTCAGGAGTCGTCGCGCGACCAGCAGCATGCGCTCTTCGGGCTCGGCATCGCTGCGGGCATCGCCGAGGTCGCGTGGAACCAGGGCGACGGCGTGTGGAACGCGCTCGATGGACGTTTGCTCAAGGGCTTCGAGTTCACGGCGCGCTACAACGTATCCAGCATCGCCGCGTTCCCGGATCAGCCAGCGCCGTGGGAGCCGGCCGAAAGTGAGCTCATCGTGCGCACCGATCGCACGGGGCGCTTTCGCTCCAAGACCGTGAACCCTCACTTCGAAAGCGACTTCGTCGGCGTGAGCCGCGGGGATTTTCCCGGCAAGCGCCCGGTGTTCGAGCAGGCGCTCGCGCATTTCCAGGTGCGGATGGGCGCGCCGGCCAGCGAGACGCTGTGGACCGAGCGCGCGCGCGACGTGGCCCTCGACCAGTCCGGGCCCGAAACCATCGGCTTTAGCCTCGATCATCCGGGTTTCGGCGGGCTCACCTTCCGCCGCCCCCCGCTCTGCGCGGGCAATCCGCTGGCGGGCTTCGCCGACGGCGTGCCGGCGTTCGCGCTGCCCGTGCTGCCGGCGACGCTCCGCGCGACGAACTTCGACTTCTTCCCGGTGAGCGGCGAGGCTCACACGTACCACGACGTCTCGCCCGGCAACGGCGGCGGACGCTATCGCGCGGACGATGTCGACATCCGGTGCGGCTCCGACGGGGAGCTCGTCGTCACGGACTTCGAGCCCGGCGAGTGGCTCACGTACACGGTCGACGTGCCGACGGCGGGGGCCTACCGGCTCGACGTTCGCTACTCGGCGGACGCCGGACGCACGCTCGCACTTTCCTTCGGCGGTACCGACGCGACGGGCCAGGTCGCCCTGCCGGCGACCGAGGGAGCATTCGCCAGCGAGACACTCGCGTCCGGCGCGATGCTCGCCGCGGGCGTTCAGGCGCTGCGCGTCCTCGCGGGCGGGGCCGCGGGGGCGCTCGAGCTCGAGTCCATCACCGTCACGGGGGAGTAGCTCACGGTAGCAGCGCGAGCGCGATCCCCGTGAGCCCGGCCGTTCCGTTCGCGAGATCCACTTGGCTCGTGCCGTCGAGCCTCGCCATGCCCACGCGGCCGAGCGTGCCACCCGTGAAGAAGAGCTCACCGTCGTCGAGATCGAGTGTCACGCCGATGGCTTCCCGCACGCCCTCGATGAGGATTTCGCGGTCGGCACGCGTGTCGGCGGTCGCGCCTTCGGGGATCTCGATGGGAGCGCGGTTCACCGTGTCGTCGCCGCGGTCGGTCCAGTAGATGAAGGCGCTCTTTGGATCGAGGTCGATGTCGATGGGCTCGGGAAGCCCCGAGAAGAGCACCTCGATGTCGCTGCGATCGGTCGAATCCTCGCCGGCAGGCATGGTGATGGGCGCGCGACGCAGCGAGCCGACGTGGCCGTTGTCCGAACCCTTCTGGCTCCAGTAAAAGTAGCCCCCCTCGAGATCGAGCGCGATCCCGACGCACCAGCGCGAGTTGTCGCGGCGGTCGGCGGCGGTCGTACCGGTCGTGACGAGCGTTTCGACCTGGGAGCCATCGAGATTCGCGCGCATGACGCGCATGCCTTCGCGATCGGACCAGTAGAGCTTATCGTGCTCGTGGTCGATCTTGAGCTGCTTGGGCGTGTGGGTGCCTCCGGCGGGAACGATCGTGACGATGTTCTTGCCGTCGAGGTCCGAGCGCATGATGAACCCGTCGTCGTTGGCCGGCACGCCCATGCCCGTCCAGTAGAGGTGGCCGCTCGGCAGATCGAGGGCGATGCCGTCCGGGCCCTGGCCGGCGTCCGGCACGACGGTCCTTACGGCGTGCGTCGCTATGTCAACCGCCATCACACTCCCCGACACATCGAGATAAAAGGCCGTCAGGTTGCCGGGCGGCCCGCCGCCCGAGCCGCCGTTGCCGAGGTCCCCGCCCGAGCCGTTGCCCGCACCGCTCGACGCACCGCCGGCGCCACCCGAGCCGCCGCCGGCGCCTGCGCCGCTGCCCGAGGTGCCGCTCGCGCCGACCCCCGCCGCGCCGCTCGCGCCTGAGCCCGCCTTGCCGGCGGCGCCGCCGGTTGGCGCTCCGCTGCCACCCTGCCCTCTGCCAGCGAGACCGCCAGCGCCGTCGCCGCCACCCGCCACACCGGACGAAGCTGGCGCAGTTCCCGCGCTCGCTCCCGACGCGCCCGCGCCCGCTCCCCCCGCACCGTTGCTGCGCGGCTCCGCCCCGTCGCTGCAGCCAGCGAACAAGACGACGAGCGCCACGAGCGCGCTACCCGAACTCGACGCAACCCGGAACATCAGACCTTCGGTGGAGCACCAAGGTTAGTCGCCGCACGGTCCAGCGTCGAGGCAGGAGCCTCGGGCGCGCCGCACGCCATGACGATGGCACTTCATCTCTCCCGTGAGGCCCGACGTGCGGTTGACTGGCTCCCACCTGCCTCAGAAGTTTGAAGCAAAACGCGACAGGCCGCACCACGCCGTCATGGGCTCTGAGCTTCGTACGGACCGATGTCCGGCGCGCCGACGTAGAGTGCGGTGCCGAAGAAGTCCATGCCTCCGTTGTCGGCGATCGTGACTCCGGCGTTCAGCGCCGGAGAGCCCGCCATGAGCGCGAAGCCGGTGAGCGACGCGAAGGCCGGGCCACTCTGATCGCCATTCTGTCGGGCGCCCGGGTTCACGAACATCGGGTTACCGGTCTTGGCTCCGCTGTCACCCGCGACGGCGGGCAGCCCGCTGTACAGGTTGTTGCGATACGTCACACCGCTACCCGTTCGGGCGGCGTCGGACGTGCGGGTGGTATGAAGGATGTTGTTGCTGATGACGTAAGTCGCGGCCAGAGCGCTGCCGTCGCCCGAGGTGCTGACGAGAGAGGCGCTGGCGAGGCCCTCGGCGAAAAATAGGTTGTTGTAGGTGGCGTTCGTGGCGGACGTGTCCGAGTGCAGATTGATGCCATAACGACTGTTGTTGACGATCAGGTTGTAGCGAATCACCGAATCGCCGAAGGAAAACTGCGCGAGCAAGATGCCGTCGCCGTTGTCGTGAACGTAGTTGTACTGGATGATCGTGCCCGTGCTCGCCTTGTCCGAGTCGATGCCGTTGTAGTCGGCGCCCGAAGCCTTGCGTACCGTGCCGAACGTCTCGTTGTGCTGCACGGTGACGCGATCCGTATAGTAAAGCTCGATGGCCGAGGTACCCGAGCCCTTCGTGACGTTGCCCTCGACGAGCCCATCCTGAACGTCGGTGACGTAAATGGTGTTGCAGCCGTAGCTCGTGCCCGTCTGGCTCAGGTAGTTGTTGCGAATGACGACGTTGGTATGGGGCGTCCAGGTCGAGTCGCTCTTCGAGCTCCTGACGCCCCAGTGCACGGTACCGTCGAGCTGCTTCAGGATGATGCCTCCGAAGGAGGTGTCCTCGATGACGTTGTTCTCGATGCGCACGTCGTCGAACTTGGTCTTTTGAGACGTGCCGTTCTTCGCGTCGACCTCGACGACGATGCCGCCCGTGCGTTTGGAGGCGTCCCAGCCGGTCTGGAACGTCACGCCCGGCGCGTTGTCCGCCGTATCGCCGCCGATCCAGTTCACCACGCCCGTCACGTCGTGGACGTGGCAGCCGCGGACGTAAATGTGCGACAGCGTCCCCGCGTTGCTGCCGCGGATCGCGATGCCGCGCACGTCACCGAGCGAGCTCTTCTCGTTCGTGACCTCGAGGCCGTTGACCTCCCAGTACGACTGGTTCAAGAGCAGAACGGTGTCGAGATCGCTCGCGCCCGCGACAAACTTCGGCATCTCGCCCGTGCCGTAGCTGCCGATGACGATCGGTGCCGCGAGTGTGCCCGAGCCGAGCGGGTGGAGGGAGCCCGTGAAGGAACCGCCGGCGCGGAAGCAAAGCTCGTCACCCGGCGAGAACGTCGTCACGTTGACCTTGGCGAGCGAGCGCCACGCCGTGCTCTCGCTTCGCCCGTCGGCAGCGTCGTCACCGTTCACCGCGTCCACGTAGAAGGCGCTCGACGCGCCCGGTGCGCAGACTCCCGAGCCGCCGCCCGTGCCCGCCGCTCCCGCGGCGCCTGCCACGCCACCACCGGCGGTCCCGGCGCCGCTCCCCGCGTCGCCCGCCATGCCGCCCGCGCCGCTCCCCGCCTGTGCGCCGGCGCTACCCCCATTGCCGCCCAGTCCCCCCGCTGCGCCACCGACACCTCCCGAACCGCCCCCGGAGGCCCCCGCGCCCGCGGCGCCACTCACCGCGGCGCTGCCACTCGCTCCGGCCGCGTTGCCCGCCGCTCCGCCGACACCGCCGCGCGCGGCGCCGCCACTCTCCCCGCCCGTGCCAGCGAGGCTACCGGCGGTGCCGGCCGCCGCCGCACCCGAGCCGCCACCGTTCGCTCCCTGCCCACCCGCCGCAGAGGAGCCCTGCGGGCCCTCGTCGCCGCAGGCCACGAGCACGACGGCCGACGATGCGACAAGCACGCCTCGCCAGAGGCTCTGGTGGGGCCAGCATGACATGATGAGCGAGAAGTTGCGCGAGCCCGCCGGCGCCAATCACCGATCACGCCCGCACCCCGCACCAGCCGGCTCGCGCCGGTGGTCACGTGCCCGGGAAACCGAGCTAGTCGGGCAATCCCGGGACGCCGAGCGTCACGGCCTTGAGCTGACCCTGGGACGTCGCGTAGAGCGTCTTTCTGTCGGGACCGCCGAACGTGCAGTTCGAGGAGTAGCCGGTGGGCACCACGCCGATCGGGCTGCCGGTCGGCGAGAAAACCTCGACGCCGTTCGACGTGCCGACGTAGAGGTTGCCGGCGCAGTCGACGCACATGCCGTCGGCCGTGCTCGATACGGTCGTCACGAAGGGCGTCGCCGTCGCCGAAACGGTGCCGTCGGACGCGACGGCGAACGAGGCGATCTTCATGTTCTGCACGTCGTCCACGTAGAGCGTCGCCTCGTCCGGAGAGAGCACGATACCGTTCGGCGCGCCGACGTCAGTGCGCGGCCCGGTGACGGCCCCGTTGGGATCGATGCGGTAAAAACCGGTCCCCTGGCCGTTCGGCGCGGTATAGTAGATGTTGCCGTCGCTCCTCACGACGATGTCGTTCGGCTTGCAGCCGGCGGCGACGATCAGCGTCTGCATCGGGGCGCTCGACGTGGGATCGAGGCGGGTGATGCGATTGTTCACCTCGTCGGTGATGATGAGCTGATCGTCGCCGTCGAGGGCGAGCCCGTTGCTATAGCTCTGTGCCTGGAACACGGAGGGGAC
Organism: uncultured delta proteobacterium; assembly: GCA_963841435.1. GTDB lineage: Bacteria > Myxococcota_A > Polyangia > Polyangiales > Polyangiaceae > PMG-095. Next base: position 712,518 of record CAWJCS010000006.1, on the reverse strand, counting down.
CATGCTGGTGGCGGGGACGAGCTGCCAGATCGTCTCGGCGGGCTGGGAGGCATTGTCCGAGAAGAAGAGCGTCTGCAAGCTCGCGATCCAGACCGGGCCCTCGAGAAAAGCGAAGTAGTTCGGCGTCCCCATCGTGGGAGGGCCGATGACGGTGACGGCGCCCATGCCGGCGAGTGGGTCACCGTAGGTGGCGCCCGGCGCGCAAACGAAGGCCCCCGAGGCACCGCCGTGCAGACCACTGCCACCCCCCGCGCCGGCGCTGCCGGCCATGCCGGCATCGCCGGCGGAACCGCTCGCCCCTGCAGCGCCACCCGCACCGCCACCCGCGTCACCGCTCGTTCCGGCGGCGCCGGTACCCGAAGCACCACCATCGCCAGCGCCGCCGCCGAGCCCGGCCGCACCGCCGAACCCCCCGACTGACCCGGCGCTTCCGCCGGCTGCACCCACACCGCCCGCGCCCGCGCCCACGCCGCCGCCGCCGCCGAGTCCCGCAGCCGTTCCCGACGCTCCGCCGCTCGAGGCTCCCGCGCTTCCGCCGGGCGCTCCACCGCCCATCGTCGCGCCGGTACCCGCGCCCGAAGCGGCGCTGCCGCCAACGCCGCCCGTGGTGTCCGAGTCCTTCGCGGCGGGGCTACACGCGAGCGTGGGTCCGAAGACAGCCACAAGGATCGACGCGGCACGAAGGCAAGCGGCGGGTCGAAGCACGAGCCCTCAATATACCACGCCCGGTCTCCGAGCGCGTCGCCGCCTACGAAAGAGCGCAAGGCGGCGATCCGGGCCAGGGAAGACGGCCCGTTTCGCCGAGGAAGCGACTCGCCGCGTCGCGGGCCCGAACGGCGAGCTCCCGTCGCCTTCAAGGCACAGCGCGAGAGTAGCTACCCGTATCGACGCCGAGCAGAGTGAGCGCCCGTAGCGCGGAGTCGACCTCGACGAGCAACTCCGCGGGGAGAAACGGCTTCTGGAGCACGGCCGTGTCCGGCGGCAGGGACACCTGACGCTTGATGTGACCGCCACTACCGGTCGACAACAAAATGGTGGGGAGCGACGACTTGAGCCGGTGGATGCGGGACAGGAGGTCGAGGCCCGTCATGCTGGGGAGCTCGAAGTCGAGCACGATGGCGCCGATCTCGGAAAGGTTCGACTCGCACGCCGACGGCAGTCGCTCGTTGAGGGCGAACGCGAGCACGGGGTAGCCGACACTTTCGAGAGTGCGCGCCACGAAGGCGCGAAGATCGTGATCGTTTCCTGCAACGACGATCGTCGGCAGCGGCATGAAGCGAGACCGCGCACTCCACGGAAGCGCGCTTGGCTCGTTGTGGTAGTCGGGGGTCATGGTGGACGCCGGAGAGCGCAGGGCCCAACCGAGACCGCTACCTCTCTCCTCGTCTCGGGTGAGCTTACGAGCATTCCCGAAAAGGGACGATGTTTTTCTTCCCATGCCGCGATGTCGGTAAGGGGATTGCGGGCGGCCCACCGGGCGCAAAGCGTGCACCTCGGCGTCGGGACGCGCAGGCACTGCGCGGCTTCGTGGGCGCTTGGCGCATGGCGGAAACGTGAAGCGAAGTGACGATCGGCGGATTCCGCCACGTGCTCCGCTCGGGGCGGCCGGTGCAAGCTTCGCGCCCGCCTGGTCCGCCTCTTGCTTCGTCCGAATCAAGTTAGGAGGCCCATGCCCAAGGTCAGCGATTACGCCAGTCATCAACCAGCCACCGTCCGCCGCACCGACAGCGTGTTCGAGGCGGCGGCCTTGATGCGCGATCGCCACGTCGGTTGCGTCATCGTCGTGGACGGCCCGAGCACGGCGCCTCGCCCGATCGGCATGCTCACGGACCGCGACATCGTCGTGGGCGTGCTCGCGCAAACCGACCGAGCTTTGCACCTTGCCAAGGTCGACGACGTGATGACCCTCGGCGTGCTCGAAGCCACATCGTCCGACGATCTTTCCGACACGCTCGTGGCGATGCGCGCGAAGGGCGTCCGGCGCGTGCCCGTGGTGTCAGCCGAAGGCGTCCTCGTGGGCGTGCTCTCGTTCGACGACGTGCTCGACTACGTGCACGACCAGGTGAGCGACCTCGCGGCACTCATCGGACGCGAGCAGCGCCGCGAGCGCCGCGTCAGGCCCACGGAGTAGCTACGGGCCGGCCGAGATGGGCCAGCCGGCCTCGTCCCAGGCAAGCTCGGCGATGCGAAGCTGGGCGCTCCCGTGGTTCGCGTTGAGCGCGTGATAGATGTTGTACGCGCCAGTCGGCGTGATGAGCACGGCGTTGTGGCCGGGCGCCGTTACCGTGCCGTTGCCTTCGACGAGCAGCGTGCCGCCGCCCGACATCATCTCGGTGCCCGCCTTGTCAACGTAGGGGCCCGTCACGGTCGGCGAGCGGCCGACGCGGATGTCGTAGTCCCAGGGGCTGTTGCAGCAGGCGCCGAACGAAACGAAAAGATAGTAGTAGCCGCAGCGGCGCACGATGTACGGCCCCTCGATGCCGCCGCCACCGCGGCCCGCGATCGAAAGCACCTGGGTGTCGGCACGGTGGCCCGTTTCGTCGAGCTTCACGAGCTTGATGCCGCTCCAGAAACTCCCGAACGCAAGCCAGGGCGTCCCGTCACCGTCGACGATGACGTTCGGGTCGATGGCATTCCAGTTGTCGTTGGTGCCGTTGTTCGAGCAGAGGACGGGCTCGCCATCGTCCGTCCACGAGCCCGTGGTCATGCTGGCGCGCGTGGCGTGCCCCATGCACGAGTGGTTGCTGCCGAACGTCGAGGCGGCGTAGTAGAGGTGGAACAGGCCGCCGAACGACGACGGATCGGGGGCCCACAGGTTGGTGGCGCCGGGAACTTCCTGCGAAACCCAGCTCGGACGGGACGGAGCCGAGCCCTGCCGCCACGACAAGAGATCCGTCGAAGTCTTCGCACCGAGGCCCGTATCGAAGAGGTAGTAGGTCCCGCCTTCGAGGAGCACGGCCGGGTCGTGCGTGCCGAGGCTGCCGGAGAGCGACAGCATCTTCGGAGGGTTGTTGGGGTCGTAGACGGCGATGTCGCACGCGTCCCCGCCCGTGCCCGCCATGCCCTGCCCCGCGGAGCCGCCGGTCGCACCGCCTGCACCCGCGTCGCCGGCCGCGCCCGCAACACCACCGGCGCCGGCGGCGATGCTACCGGCCGCACCTGCGTCGCTGCCCGCCGCGCCGCCCGTTCCGGATGCACCGCTCAAGCCTGCCGTCGATCCACCGCTGCCCCCGGCGCCAGCGCTTCCTCCGGCCGTACCGGTAGCCCCACCGGACATCCCGCCGACGCCGGCACCTCCTGTCGCGAGCGAGCCCGCCGAGCCACCGGTCTCAGCGCCTGCAAGGCCCGAGGCGCCGGCACCTTCCACTCCGGTCCCTCCCGCACCGGTCCCGCTCGAGCCCGCGGCACCGAGCTCGGCCCCGCTGCCGTTGCTGCAGCCCACGAGGACGATTGCGACGACGAGCGGGGTCCGAAGCATGCTGGATATTATCATTTCTGCTCTGCCCCGCGGAACTCATCGATGGGCACCAAGCGCCCGCCAACACAGGGAGCCGACGCCGGCCCGATCGGGGGCCTCTTGCAGTTGACGCATTTGGCGCCCGAAGACGTCACGGTCTGTTGAACGAAATGGGCAGCGCGCGCGCAAGGCTAGAAATTTTCATGCAGCACGGACGGGCTCACCGTGCGTCAACGCCGGTGGCATCGCGTGCATTTTCGGCGTCGTCGCCGGAGGCCCGCCCGTGAGTCGAACCGATCACGAGCGGCCCCGGGCTCGAGACGCGAAAGATCGAGCAGGACGTAGTCGCGAAAGGAGAACACCTTCGACGCCTCGATTTGCCGCGGCAGCTCGAAACCTTTTTTGCGCGCGGCACTCAAACGTCGCGCTATCAAATGGTTGAAGGGACGAAAGTAGCGCGGCGGGCGCGAGCCGAAGTGCGAGCGCTGGATCAAGAGGTGTGTCACGCCGAGCTCGTCACGCAGGCGCAGGATCGGCTTCAAAGAAGTCGCGAAGTACGCGTCAACCAGACGGCGCATCCGATGGCGCATCTCTTCGACGTACCCCTTGTGAAACGCCTGATGAACCTCCTCGTTCATCAGCACGCGGCGGCGCGAAAAGAGCGGAATCTCCTCGACGGGACCCGTGGGCCAGCCCGCCACGAGCACGTCCCGAGGCAGTCGGGCCACGTACTTGAGAACGGGTCGCCGCGAGCGGATGTCCACGTCCATCCCGATGCCGGGTGAGACACGGCCCGCGAGCAGAAAGAGCAGCATCGCGAGGTAGGCGCCGTGGACGAGCGTGCGCACCCACCGCCGAGGCCCCTCGTCGAACGACAACGGGAAGAGACCTACGATCAACGTCGTGACGATCAACGTGACGAGCAGCGGCACCGAATACGCTACGTAGCGTTCCGGTAGGTAAGCGTAGGGTGCGACGGCGCTCGCCAGCGCGTGGCCAACGTAGGATGCGACCCCGAGCGCGAGCACGCGACGGGCGGGCGACCGACGCAGCAAAAGGCCCGCGCCACCCGTGAGGGCCATGACGAGGAGCGCGACCTCGAGGCCCGAAAAGCGCTCGGACGTGCGCCGTTCCTCGCTGCCCATGAGCCAGGCGCGTGCGGTGTGCGACCAGGGCGGCCTCGCTCCGAGCAGCGTCAGGCCGACCATTTCGGATGCCCCCACGAAAAACCCCTTGAACGGGGGTCGACTGTCCTCGTCGTAGCGCCCGCCGCGGCCGGCCTCGGGGAACTCGCGTGTCTCGTCGGGTCGCACGACGCCGCCATAGCGACTCGAAGCAAGCGCCGTCGGCAGGAGGAGGCAGCCCGCGAGCAGCGCGGTCCCCGCGACGAACGCCACGCGTCTCGGCCAGCTCCAGGAGGGCGGCTCGAGGCCGACGAGCTTCGGCGCGAGCACCATGCCCGCGAGGCTGAGACCCGAGATCACCGCAGAGACGGGATAAAACAGCGCACCCAGGGCGACTGACGCCGCGCACCAGAACGCGCGGCCGTACGCGAGGGAGACCAGCGTGCCCGCGAGGATCGGGAACCCGAAGCCCCGCGGTAGGCCACCGCCAATGCGCCAGAGATAGGCGTTGCTCCCGAGCGCCAGGGCCATGGCCGCGAGGGCCGCAAGCTTGCCACCGAGCCGGTTCGCGGCGGCACCGAGCAGGACGACCGTGAGCAGCCAGAGCAGGTGCGGTAGGTGCCGACTGAGCGCGAGGGGATCGACACCGAACCACGCGAATAGCGCGTAGAGGCCCCGGTACCCGAGGGGATAGCAAGCGAGGTAGTAGTCCGAGATGTAGTCGCCATCGAACGCGCTGGGACCGAAGTAGCGAAAGAACGGAAAGATCTGCTGCCGGGCGTCGTTGTTGATCAGATAAGACTTCACGGTGTGCCGGAAGCTCCGTGCCACCCCATCGCCTTGGAACAGAAGGAGAACGAACGCGACCGCGAGCCAGCCGGCGACGTCCCAGCCTCGCGGACCGAAGGGCGGGCGCCCGCGCTCGACCCAGCGACCCCAGAACGTCGCTCGCGCGCCGCGCCAAGCTGCCGAAACGCGACGCAAAGAGGCGGAACGGAGCTAGGTCGCGCATCGGCGCCGGTCGTCGGTCGGAAGGCGTGCTCGACGGCCTTCGCTCCTCGTCATCCGAGAGAGGCGTACCCCATGCGGCGCGGGCGGCAAAGCGCCGACGCTCGCTGCCGAGCGCGCGAGGGACGGCCTGGCGGCGAGGCGCGCCGGTGCCGCCGATGCTTTCGTTTTTCCTTTACGCGCGCTCTGGACCGGGCGAACGGGAGGACCAACGGGAGCGTTTCGATGGTGCGATCTTGGTGGTTCGGTTCGATCCTTTTGCTGGCGGCGCCCACGCACGCACAAACTCTGCCCCCTCCACCACCGCCGGCCGCCGCGCCCGCCCCTGCACCGAGTCCACCGCCTGCCGCGACCGGGTCGCTCCCGGTCGATGAGCCCGCCGGGGCGGCGCCTGCCGCGCCAACGGCGGCAGCCGCACCAACGGCGGCAGCCGCACCAACGGCGGCAGCCGCACCAACGGCGGCAGCCGCACCGGCAGCGCCGGCGTCGACCGCCCCACCGGGCCCGGTCGAAGTGGCCCCCGTGTCCGAGCCGCCCCCGCCACTCGAGCGGGATGACGCTCGACCGGTCCGGCTACGCCGACGCTGGAGCATTGGGGGCGAGCTCGGATGGAATGGCCTCGCCGGGCTCGGGCTCAACGTCAGTGCGCACCCGATCCCCGCCCTCGCCATCGACACCGGTCTTGGGTTGTCGGCGGCAGGGTTGAAAGTCGGGCTGAGGCTTCGCGTCAATTTCCTAGAGGGCAATTGGACGCCGGTGATTGGTGCTGGGATGCTGTACGGCCTCGGCAGCGGCGGTAACTCCTTCGACGTGAATGGTCAAAAGGGCACCGCGACGGTCGAAGTGAAAGGATCACCGTTCGTGCAGCTCGTGGGCGGCGTGAACTACACGAGCGACGGCGGCTTCACATTCCTCGGGACGGCTGGCTACGCGATTCTGCTTCGCAAAAATACGGTCTATGTATCCGGCTCCGAAGAAACATACGACGACGTGAAAGCGCTCGTCGGTAGTGGCATCGTCCTGTCGGTGGCTTTCGGCTACGCGTTTTGATGATCGCCGTCCAGGAGTCGAATCCTGGCGAGCCGGATTGGCGTGCAGGGGGATGGAAAACTGCGTCTAGGAGCGCTATGGCTCCCTTCCCGCGCGAGAATGCGCCCAAAGGAGCACCTGAATGCAAGTTGAGTCCGCCATTCGTTCCCGAGTCGAAGCCTTCGCAACCGAGCTTGTCGCGCTGATCCGCGCCTCCGCCGTGGACATGCTCGACTCCGCGCTCGGCGCCAGGAAGGCAGCGCGGGGGGCGCTCCCCGGACGGGCTGCGCTCGTGCCCAGGGCCAAATCGCGTCCGAAGGGGGCAAAGCGCGATCCGAACGTGCTCGCCGCGCTCGTCGACAGGCTGGGGCAGTTCATCGCCAAGAACCCAGGGCAGCGCATCGAGCAGATCGGCAAGGCACTGGGCGTACCGACGAAGGACCTGGTTTTGCCCGTCAAGAAGCTCGTCGCCGACAAGCGCATCAAGACGAAGGGTGAAAAGCGCGCCACCACCTACTTCCCCGGCGGTGCTGGGAAGCCCGCGAAAGCGGCGACCTCGCGCAAGCCGCAGAAGCGGCGACGCGCGGGCACGACCCGGACGGCGAAGCCCGCGGGGCGCCGCAAGGCCAAGCGCCGAGCGAGCCCACCGGCCAAGAAGCCCTCCGAGCCCCGTGCCGTCGCCGGCGCGGAGCCGAGCGCGTCCGGAGCGTAGTCGAGCGCGAAGCGCGTTCGGCGGAGCCAAGACCGTCCGCCGAACGCGCTCGACATCCGGCCAGGGCCCGAGGTCACGACACATCACGTCGCGCCCACCGACGCGTCGAGAACGCTCAGGAGAGCATGATGTTCGCGGTTCGGAATGTCGGTCCCGAAGAGCTTCTTAGCGAGGCTGGGGCGCTGCTCGTGCAGCGAGAAGCAGAGAACAACCTCGTGCTCGGCCTCGCCGACCGATTCCGCGGCGTGCCGCACCCCGCGCCCGGCACGATCTGGCTCGTCGTCTCGAACGGCAACGAGATCGTGGGAGCCGCGGCCCGCACCGCACCGCACTACGTCACGGTCTCGCGCCTGCCCGAGGGGGCTGCGGCAGCCGTTGCCAGGTGGTTCATCGAGCGCGGCGAGGTTCCCGACGGTGCCTCAGGGCCGGGTCAGCACGGTCGCGACGTCGCACTCGCACTCGCGGCGCACCGCGGTGATGCGGTGATGCTTCGAATGGCCGATACCGTCTACGAGCTCAACGAGCTCAACGAGCTCAACGAAACGGTGTCACCACCCGGCCTTCCACGCCTCGCTGCACCGGGCGACGTGGCGATCGTTGCCCGGTTTTACGACGACTTCTTTCGCGAAGCAGCGCTGCCTCACACACCCGATCCCGCGCGAGCCGCCGCGAGCGGCGTGGCCGCGGGCGCAGTGCTCGTCTGGGACCACGACGGGCCGCGCTCAGTCGCAGCGACGTCGCGCAGGACGCCATCCGGCGCGACCATCGGCCCGGTGTACACGCCACCCGAGGCGCGGGGGCGCGGCTACGCGACGGCCCTCACGGCCGCGCTCGCGCGCCGCCTGCTCGATCTCGGTCGCCGCTCGGTGTTCTTGTTCGCCGACCGCAACAACGCGACCTCGAACCACATCTATCGAACCATCGGCTTTCGACCGCTCGGCGACTTCGACAGCTGGGTGGTCGTGCCCCGCGCCGAGCCGCGCGTCGACGAGCTCCCCGTCGACTATTTTCCCTAACGAGCAGCATGGGACGCTTTCCGTTTCCTCACGATCGACGGCAGTCGCACCTTTCGTACCCGCGCGCGGCAGCCCACGAAGATGTCCTCGCTGCGTTTCGCCGCTTCCGAGGCGAGATCTTGACGGCCGAAGGCGCGCGGGGCTTCCTGCGCCCCCGGCGCCCGGACACCCCCGACGGCGTGCCGGACTCCACCGTGTCGGAGGGCGTCGCGTACGGCCTCGTGATCGCGGTGATGCTCGATGATCAGCCGCTATTCGACGCTCTTTATCGCTACGCACTCGAGTTCGAGAACGAAAATGGCTTCATGGCCTGGTACGTGGCGCCGGACGGCTCCCGAGCGCTCGGCACAGGGGGAGCGAGCGACGCCGATGAGGACATCGCCTGGGCCCTGCTCATGGCGTCGCGACAATGGGGCGGCCGCGGTGCGCTCGAGCGGAGCTATCTCGACCACGCCAAGACCCAGATCGATCGCATCTATCGGCTCGAGGTGGATCACGCCGCCTATCCCGACTTGTTCTTGCCGGGCGACGAGTGGCGTGGGCGCGACGTGTTCAACCCATCGTACTTCGCACCGAGTGCCTACCGCCTGTTCGGCGAGGCAACCGGCAACGTCGAGGGTTGGCAGCGGGTCGTGGACCGAGGGTATCTCGCGCTCGAAGCGAGCCTGAACGACACGAGCAGGAACCGAGAAAACGGCCTCGTGCCGGCGTGGTGCACCGCGTCCGGCGCTCCCGTGGAAGCGTTCCCGGGAGCGATGACGAACTATCAAACGGACTCGGCGCGCATGCCGTTCCGGCTCGGCCAGGATTTCGCCTACTATCGTGAGCCGCGGGCGCGCTCCATCCTCGCGCGGCAGAGCGCTTTCTTCGCGAGCATCGGAGCCGACGCCATCGGCGACGGTTACGCGCTCGACGGCACGCCGTTGCCCGATCCCAAGACCGTGCAGCCGAACGAGGGGTCGGCCGTGTTCGTCGGCTGCGCCGCCGTGGGAGCCATGCACGACCCCGCGCACCAGCATTTCATCGACGCCGCCTACGCGCGTGTCCGGACCGGGAAGCTTCTGGCTCGGAGCCGCTACTACAACCTCTCTTGGACGGTGCTCTCGCTGCTCATGCTAACGGGCAACCTCATCGAGCTCGGCGACTGAGACTCGAGCGCCATCCGCTCCCGCGAGTGCTGCGGCGAGGGGCGAAGGCTCGTCACACACGCTATGATGAACGGGCCGTGCCTCCCGCCGAAGCCCCCGTCGAACCGTTCGATTTTCTGATCATCGGCAGCGGCTTCGGTGGCTCGGTGAGCGCCATGCGCCTGGCTCAGAAGGGCTATCGCGTGGCGGTGCTCGAAGCGGGCAAGCGCTACCGAGCCGACGATTTCGCGAAGACGAACTGGGACATCCGCCGCTACCTGTGGGCACCACGCCTGCGCTGTTTCGGCATTCAAGACATCACCCTGCTCAAGGGCGTCATGGTGCTGCACGGTGCGGGCGTCGGCGGCGGAAGCCTCGTGTACGCGAACACGCTCATGGTGCCCGAACCCAACGTGTTCGAGGACCCGGCCTGGAAGCGGGGCATCGACTTCGGGCGCGAGCTTTTGCCTCACTACGACACGGCGCGCCACATGCTCGGCGTGACGACGAACGAAGCGCTCCTCGAAGGCGAGCAGGCGCTGAGACGCGTGAGCGAGCGGCTCGGAGGTGCCGAGAGCTTTCGCCCCGCCGAGGTGGGGGTGTACTTCGGCACGCCTGGCGAGCGCGCGCCGGATCCTTACTTCTCGGGCGCGGGCCCCGAGCGTAGCGGCTGCGTGCTGTGCGGCGGGTGCATGGTGGGCTGCCGGTTCGGAGCCAAAAATACGCTCGACCGAAACTACCTCTACTTCGCGGAGCGCTTCGGCGCGCGCGTGTTTCCCGAAACGCGCGCCACGCGCATCGTGCCACGCGAGGGGGGCGGCTTCTCGGTCGAGACCCGCCGCACGACGGCATGGCTGCGGCGCCGCGGCCAGACCTTCGAAGCCAAACGCGTGATCGTGGCGGCAGGCGTGCTCGGCACGGTCGAGCTCTTGCTGAAGAATCGGGACGCCCTCGGCACGCTGCCCGGGATTTCACCGCGTCTCGGCGATTTCGTGCGCACGAACGGCGAGAGCCTACTCGGTGCCACGAGCTTCGAGGCCCACCGGGAGCTCTCGCGCGGCATCGCCATCGGTGCCGCCTTCCACCCGAACTCGCTCACCAAGATCGAAAACGTCCGCTACCCGTCGGGGTCGGGAGCCATGCGCCTTCTGGGTGTGCCGCTCACGCCCGACGGCAATGCGCTCACGCGCCCGCTCAAGATGCTCTTGGTCATGCTGCGTCGCTTGCCAGCCACTTTGCGGCTTTGGCGCGTCGCCGACTGGGCGAGGAGCACGGTGATCTTGCTCGTCATGCAGTCCGTGGACCAGCACATGAAACTGCGCCTCGGCGGACTTTTCCGAAGACGCCTGCGCGGCAACGCCACCGACCGCGCCATTCCGAGCTATCTGCCGATCGCACAGCGGGCCGCCGAAATCCTCGCCGAAGAGATCGGTGGTGAGCCGCAGAACGTGATCTCGGAGGCGCTGCTCAGGACTCCGGCCACGGCGCACATCCTCGGCGGGTGTTGCATTGGCGACGATCCGACGACGGGCGTGATCGACGCCGACCACCAGGTCTTCGGGCACCCCGGGCTCTATGTGTGCGACGGCAGCGTGATCCCCGGCAACCTCGCCGTGAATCCGAGCCTGACGATCGCAGCCATGGCCGAACGCTTCGCGGCGGGCTTCGAGCCCGCGCCGGGCATGACCGGCGAAGCGCTTGCCGCACGCGAGATCCGGTTTGGTCCGTCGGACGAGACCACGGCGACGCCCTCGGAGTGCTGAACGCTCGGCGACGATGCTATAGCGTCGCCTTCCATGCGCTTCCGGACGGGACCCAGACCAACGAAAAAGCTCGCCCTCGCGGCGGTCTGGCTCGGCGCGACACAGGCCCTTTCGCCCGGAGTCGTCCACGCGGCACCGCCCGGCGCGGGCTCGTCGGCCGCGCCAGCCGCGTTAACGGCGGCGCCGAGCGCCGCTTCGGGTGAGCACGTGTCGCGAGAAACCGCGGCACCTGCGACGCCGCCGAAACCCGCCGAGCCACCGCCGACGAACCGAGCGGCCGCCGCTCAACCCGTCGCGTGGAAGCGGTGGCCGCTCTTCGATCCGTTCGCCTCGGCGCGCGAGGTCGTCTGGTTCGGCGGGCCCGCCAGCTTCCGCGTCGTCGATCGGGTGACGCCATTTCACGGCGTCGCGCTCGGTCGTGGCGAAACCGTGCGCGAGACGCGCGGGGCGTGGTGGCTCAGCGTGCATCGCGATTGGGAGCTTCGCCTTTATTCGCACTGGACCATCGTTCCCATCTATCGCTACCTCTACGAGGGTGGCCTCCGCATCGCGGGGATCGAGCTCGGTGCGGGGCCGAGCCTCGTCCCTCTGACTTTGGATTTCTCCGACGGGAAGTTCAGCTTCGGTGGGCTCTCGCCCGGGGCCACGGCACGGGTTGGATTCAAGAGCGGCGGGCTGCGGATATCAGTGAGGGTGGAACGCGAGTATCTATGGCGCTGGGTTGGGCAGCCGAGCGCAGTGATGACGGGACTCATCTTCGAGATCGCAGGTGAGGAACCCCCCACCCTGCGACGGGGCAGTCACCCGATCGTCTTCGTTAAGTAGATTGATGAGTGAAGGCGTAACGCCGCGAGGACCGGCCGGGCGACCAATTGCCCTGAAAAATAGGTCGTGCACTATGGACTCGCTAGGTTTCCCGTATATGCTGGCGCCCGTTTCACGAAACTGCTTTTGGGGAGCGTGAAACCATTCAGGAGAGAGAAATAGTCATGAAAAATCTCGTCAAGATGGGCGCTCTTCTTGTGTTCGCCTGCGTCGCGGGTGGCTGCGCCATGGCGGCTGGTGGCAACGGCGCTGTGAACGGCTTCATCTACAGCGGCTACAAGATGGGCGGTAACGTGGGTCCGGGTCAGGGAACGAAGACGGGGCAAGCATGTGCCTCCTCGATCCTCGGCATCATCGGCACCGGTGACGCTTCGCTCAGCGCCGCGAAGGCTGCTGGCGGCATCACCCAGGTGGCGCACGTGGACCACGACAACTTCGCCATCCTCGGCCTCTACGCCTCGACCTGCACGATCGTGGTCGGCCAGTAAGCGAGGCCTCCCCGGGTCGGCCCCGGCGCGGACGATCACCGAGGCCCGGAAAAATCCGGGCGGCGGGATCCCCGGGCTGGGGCCGCTCGCATTTTGTGGGCTCACCGCTTCACCGAGGGCGCTGATGGATCCCCACTCAGAACCAGCTCAGAGGTCACCTGGCGGGCTGGCCCCGGGCCCGTTCCGTCCCGGCGTGCCCGATCCGGGGGTGCGGCGCCGCTTCAGGCGCGGCACCGAGCGCCCGCGCGGCGTGGTGTGGTTCGGACTCACGTCTTTTTGGGGGCACCTCAGGCACTTCCTCGCGGCGGCGATCGCGACCGAGGACGTTGATTCGCGCGACTGGATGACGCCCGACGCGCCCGACGAGCTGCTCGCGCGCGTCGCGACCGAGCTCGGAGGCGACCCGACGCGGGCGACTCTGCTCGAGGCCCTCGAACGCGACCTGTGGCTCGACTTCGTGGCGGACACGGGCGACGACGTTGCCGTGAGCCGTGCGGTCGCGCGGCTCCTGTTCGCCGAATACGAGCTTCCCGACCCCGACCGCCCCGGCGAGCACCTCGTCGCGCCGCGCGGTGAGATCCTCATCTTCGGGGGCGACACCGCCTACCCGGTCGCGACGGCACAGGAGGTGACCAACCGCGTCATCGTGCCGTTCAATCAGGTGCTCGATGGTCTACCGCGCGACGGGCAGCGCCGCGTGCTGCTCGGCATTCCCGGCAACCACGACTGGTACGACGGCCTCGACGGCTTCGGACGCCTGTTTCGCCGGCGCACCACGTCGGAGGACGAGGCGCGCCCGAGCGTCGTCGGCATCTCGCCGCTCACGCTGCAGCACTACGCCGAGTGGGCGCGTGAGTTCGTGCGCGGAGGCAAGATCGAAAAGCCCCGAGCGCTCGTGCTCGCGGGCTACGCGCCGGTGCAAAATGCGAGTTATTTTGCGCTCCGACTTGCGCCGGGACTCGACATGCTCGCCGTTGACCGCCAGCTTCGCACTCCCGACACGCGCCAGCGCCGGTTCCTGATGGATTTCTACCAGGAGCGCCCCGAGCACCCGACGCTCGTGCTGCTACCCGACCCGGTGTATCGCTTCGGCGCGCCGAGCCGGAGCGGCACGCAGATGGTCGAGAGCCTGAGGCTGGATCTCGGGGCGAGAGACCACTTCGTGCTCACGGGCGACATCCACCACTATCAACGGCTCGAACGGCCTCGCTTGCTGCACGTCACGGCGGGCGGCGGCGGCGCGTTCCTTCACTCGGCGCGCATCGCGTCGGGAGGCATGACACCCGAAGCGCAGTGGCCCGGCGCCGCGCAGTGCCTGTCGCTCCTGCGCCAGGTACCGTTCAAGGTCGCTCGCGGTCGGTCGGGTATTTTGCCGCACCTGGTACTGCTCGCGCTGTTCGCGCCGGCCGTGAGCTTCGGAGCGCGCTTTTACGAGCGGCTCGGCGTGATCCTGTCGGCGCCCGTCGCCGTGACGCTCGTGCTCGGCACGACCTACGCGCTGATCGGCGGCGCACGCCGTCGCAAGCGCGTGGTGCCACTGGCGTTTCTGACGGCCTTTTTCACGGCACTCCTGCCCATCGCCATCTCTTTCGTGCTCGGGCGCGGCCTCCAGCGCGCCGGCATCCGCCTGGAGACGGACGTGATCGTCGCGCTCACGCTCGCGACGGCCGTGCTCACGGGAGTCTTCGTGTTCGGCGCCTATCTCGCGTTGCTCACACGCCTCGGCTTCGAGCACACGCAGGCCTTCACGGCGCTCGACCATCCCGGCTTCAAGCACTTCGTACGGTTGCGCTTGCGCGCCGACGGCCGCGGCGTCGACGGCTACTGTGTGGGCCTGCGCGACCCGCTCGATCCCGCCGAGCGCCCCGTGCTCGTCGACCAGTTCTCGTTCCGGACCGCCGTCAGATCCGAGACACTTCCACCACGCCGCTGACGCGCTGCAGCGCCTTGATGACGCTCTTGAGCTGCGACAAGTCGGTGCAGTTGAAGGTGAACACGTTGCGGGCGTGACCGTCGTCGTCGGCGCGGCAGTTCGCTTCGCTGATGTTGATGCTCTGCGAGCTGAAGGTCTGGCTCACGGTGGCGAGGATACCGGGCTTGTTGGTCGTCGTGACGCAGAGCTGAACGGGGCGCTGCACCTTGGCTTTCGTGTCCCAGGAAACGTCGATGCGGCGGTCCGGATCCATGTCGAGTGCTTTGCGACACTCGCGCCGGTGGACCGTGACCCCGCGCCCCCGCGTGATGAAGCCGATGATGGCATCTCCCGGCAGCGGGCTGCAGCAGCGCGCGTAGCGCACCAGCACGTCGTCCTCGCCACTCACGCGAATGCCCGACTGGTCGCGCCCCGTGACACGGCGCACGAACTTCTCGAACGTCCCGGTGCGAAGCTCGCGCGGCGGCTCGCTGTCGGGGGTCGGCGCCTGGAGGGACTCGACGACGTCCTCCGCGTGGATCTTGCCGTAGCCGACGGCGAGCAAGAGATCGTCGAGGGTCGTGGAGCCGTGCTCGGTGGCGAGGCGCTTGGCTTCCTCTTCGTTCTTCGAGAGCTTGGCGTACGACAAACCCGCCCCTCGCATCTCCGCTTCGAGTAGCTCGCGCCCGAGATTCACGCTCTTTTCGCGCAGGTCGATGCGAATGTGGGAGCGGATGCGCGAGCGAGCGCGCGTGGTGACGCAGAAATCCAGCCAGTCCTTGCTCGGCTGCTGGTTCGCGCTCGTCATCACCTCGATGACGTCACCACTCTTCAGCTTGTAGCGAAGCGGGACGATTTGTCCGTTCGCGCGCGCCCCCGAACAGTGCTCCCCGACCTCGGAATGAATGGCATACGCGAAGTCGATGGGCGTGGATCCTCGGGGCAGCACCCGCACGTCGCCCTTGGGCGTGAAGACGTAGACCTCGTCCGGGAAAAGATCGATCTTCACGCTCTCGAGGAACTCGACCGGATCCTTCACGTTGCGCTGAAAGTCGGCGAGCTCGCGCAGCCAAGTGAACTTCTCGGCGTCCTTCGGGTCGACACCACCCGAGATGCGCTCCTTGTAACGCCAGTGCGCCGCGACCCCGTGCTCGGCCACGCGATGCATCTCGTGCGTGCGGATCTGGATCTCGATGCGCTGCCGTCCGGGCCCAATCACCGTCGTGTGCAGCGACTGGTACATATTGGGCTTGGGAAGCGCGATGTAGTCCTTGAAGCGCCCTGGAATCGGCGTCCAGCGCGAGTGCATGGCCCCGAGCGCCGCGTAGCAATCGGCGACCGATTCGACACAAATGCGGAAGGCCAGGATGTCGTAGACCTGCTCGAAGTCGCAGCCCTGGTCCTTCATCTTGCGGTGAACGGAGTAGAAGTGCTTCGCGCGGCCCGTCACCTCGGCGGCGAACCCCTGCTCGGCGAGACGCGACACGATGGTGCGGCACACGCTCTCCGTGTAGCGGTCCCGCTCCTTCGCGGTGCGCTCGAGCTTCTTCTTTATCTCCAGGTAGATCTCGGGCTCGAGGTACTTGAACGAGAGATCCTCGAGCTCGCTCTTGAGGCGCTGCATGCCGAGCCGCGAGGCGAGCGGCGCGTAGATCTCCCGCGTCTCGCGCGCGATGCGCTCCTGCGACTCGGGCTTCATGGCGCCCAGCGTGCGCATGTTGTCGAGCCGGTCGCAGAGCTTGACGAGCAGCACGCGAAGGTCGCGCGCCATGGCGACGACCATCTTGCCGAAGCTCTCGGCCTGGCGATCCTCGCGGGAGCTGAAGTTGATCTTGCCGAGCTTGGTCACGCCATCGACGATCGTGGCGACCTCGGGGCCGAACTCGCGCTCTAGGTCCTCGGTGCTGACGAGGGTGTCCTCGAGCACGTCGTGGAGCAGGCCGGCGCAGACGCTAGCGGTGTCGAGCCGGAGCTCGGTGATCAGCCCGGCGACCCCCGCGGGGTGGATGAAGTACGGATCCCCGCTCTTTCTGATCTGCCCCCGGTGAGCCCATTCCGAATAGCGGTAAGCCTTGCGGATGAGGTCAACGTCCGCCACCGGGTGGTAGCTCTTGACGAGGTTGACGAGGGACTCGAGATTCAGCATCTTCCCGCGAGCCCAGGGAAGAAGCGCCCTGGGTCAGGGGATCTTTAAGCTAAGTCTCCCCAAGGCCGCTGGCAAACTAGCCAGCGAAAGCCGGCTCGGCGGCTTCACCCCTCGGGGTCGCACCGCTCGGGCCTTCGAGCCAACTCGCGAGATCGGCGAGTGCACGCTCTGCCATGGCTTCGTACTTGGCTCGCTTCTTGAGCCGCGGGCCGGTATGCGGCAAGAGGTGCGAAAACGTGATGTTGGAGGGCTGGTAGTCCTCGGGATGCCGTGAAAGCTGCGCGAGCAGCCCACCGAGCGCCGTCGTTGCGGGGGGCAGCACTGGCTCCCGCCCTTCCAGCCGCTCGGTAACGAAGCGCGCGACCAGAAGGCCGCTCGCCGCGCTCTCTACGTAACCTTCGACGCCACTCACCTGCCCCGCGAAATAGAGTCCCGGCTCCGCGCGAAGCTGGAAGGTCGCGTCGAGCAGCGTGGGTGCCCGCAGGAACGTGTTGCGGTGGACGGCGCCGAAGCGGAGAAATTCCGCCTGTTCGAGGCCGGGGATGGTGCGAAACAGCCGCTCCTGCTCGCCCCGGAGCATGCGGGTCTGAAAGCCCACGATATTGTAGGCCGTGGCCGCATCGTCCTCGGGCCGGAGCTGGACCACGGCGAAGGGCCAGCGCCCCGTGCGTGGATCGGTGAGCCCGACGGGCTTCATGGGACCGAACGCCAGCGTCATCTCGCCGCGCTCGGCCATGACCTCGATGGGCAAGCACCCCTCGAAGTAGCGAGCGTCTTCGAAGCTCTCGGGAGCCACCTTGCGTGCCAGGACGAGCTCCTTCACGAACGCCCGGTACTGGCTCTCGTCGAGTGGCGCGTTCACGTAGGCCTCGCGATCGGCCTCGGTCTCGCCCTTGTCCCAGCGCGAAGCGCGAAACACGCGCGTCTCGTCGATGCTGTCGGCGCTCACGATGGGGGCGATGGCGTCGTAGTACGCGAGGCGGTCCTCACCGACGCGACGTGCGATGTCCCGAGCCAGCGCGTCGCCCGTGAGCGGCCCCGTGGCGATCACGAGGGGGCGAGCGTCAGGTAGACGCTCGACGAGCTCGCTCCGCACTTCGATGCACGGATTTTCACGCAAGAGCCGCGTCATCTCCGCCGAGAAGCGCTCGCGATCGACGGCGAGCGCGCCGCCAGCGGGTACGCGCGTGCGCTCGGCGACGGCCATCACCGTCGAGTCGAGACGGCGCATCTCCTCCTTGAGCAGGCCGACGGCGTTGGCGAGCGCCGCGCCCCGGAACGAGTTCGAGCAAACGAGCTCGCAGAGCGAATCGCTGCTCTGAGCGGGGGTCCGATGCTCGGGCTTCTGCTCGAGCAGGGTGACCCGGATGCCGCGCCGGGCGAGCGCGAGCGCCGCCTCCGATCCGGCGAGACCTGCTCCGACGATCGTGACGGACGCGGCCGTCACGGCGGGGCCGTGGTCGGACTGTCCTCGACCGCGGGGCGAGCACCAGAAGGGGCGTCGACGGGTGCCGCCTGCTCGTCGGTGGGCTCTTCGAGCGGGCGCGAGTAGCCACACTCCTTGCCTCGCCCGCACACGAGCTTCGGGTTCTTCTGTCCCCCGCCCACCACCAAGAACGGGTGGTTGCAGAGGGGGCACGGCTCGTTGATCGGCTTTTGCCAGACCTTGAAGTCGCACTTCGGGTAGTTGCTGCACCCGTAGAACGAGCGACCGCCGCGCTTCTTCGAGCGCACCTCCACGAGGTCGCCGGCGTCCTTCGGGCACTGCACTCCCGTCGGCACGGGGCGGGCGTTCTTGCACTCCGGGTAGCCGCTGCAGGAGAGAAACTCTCCGTAGCGCCCGGTCTTGATGATCATGGATTTCCCGCACTTGTCGCAGACGATGTCCGTCATACGCAGCTCGGCGGGAGCGCTGCCGTCCTTGCCGAGGTCGCGCGTGAACTTGCACTTCGGGTACGTCTCGCAGCCGAGGAACCAGCCGTTCTTGCTCCAGCGCTTGAGCAAGTGCGCGCCGCACTCCTCGCACTTGTGCTCGGTGAGCTCCGGCTCCGGCGTCCAGCGCTTGGCCTTCTTGGCCCGGTCGAGCACCTCGCGGAAGCGGCCGTAGAAGCGCGAGAGAAGCTCCTCGCGCTGGAGGTTGCCTGCCTCGACCTCGTCGAGCTCTTCTTCCATCTTGGCGGTGAAGCTCGGCTCCATGAAGTCGAGATCGGTGGAAACGAGGCCGTCCACCACGATCTTGCCGAGGTTCGTCGCCTTCATCTGGCCGCCGGGCAGCTTCTCGACGTAGTCGCGCGCCTGCACCTTGCTGATGATCTCCGCGTAGGTGCTGGGGCGACCGATGCCGCGCTTTTCGAGCTCGCGCACGAGCGAGCCTTCGTTGTAGCGCGGGGGCGGCTGGGTGAACTTCTGCTCGGCGAGCACGCCGGGCGGCGTCGCGAGCGAGAGCACCTCGCCCTCCGCGATCGGCGGCAGCGTGCCGTCGTCGTCGTCGCTCGCCTTCGCGCCCTCGCGCGCCTTGGCGACGGAGCCGTTGATGCCGTTCGCGCCGGCCGGTTCCTTGGCGTCGCCGTCCGCTTCCTCCTCGCCCGCGAGCTCCTTGGGGCCCTCCTCCAAGGCGCGCCCCGACTGGTATTGCTCGAGCCAGCCGCTAAACTTCAGCACCTTGCCGCTCGCCCGAAGGCCGTAGGACGCGTGGCCCTTGTCGGCAGTCTTGGGCGTGGCCTCGATGTCGACGCCCGTCTGATCGTAGACGGCCTGCGTCATCTGGGATGCGATGAAACGGTTCCAGATGAGCTGGTAGAGCTTGAACTGCTCGTCGGTGACGTACTTTCGCACCTTGGCGGGAGGCAGCTCCATCGATGTCGGGCGAATGGCCTCGTGCGCCTCCTGGGCGTCCTTGCGCGATTTGTAGATGTTGGGCTTGTCGGGCACGAAGCGGTCGCCGTACTCGCTCTTGACCAAGGCGCGCGCTTCGGCGGCGGCATCGGCGCTCACGCGCACCGAGTCGGTACGCATGTAGGTGATGAGGCCGACGAGCCCGCCGTCCTTCTTGAGGTCGATACCTTCGTAGAGGCGCTGAGCCACGTTCATCGTGCGTTTCGTGGTGAAACGCAGGTAGCTCGTGGCATCCTGCTGGAGCTTGCTCGTCGTGTAGGGAGCGGGGGCGTGGCGGCGCTGCTCACGCTGCGTGACGCCCGTGACCTTGTAGCTCGCGGACTCGAGATCCGCTTTGACCCTGGCGGCCTTCGTGCCCTCCTTCACCTCGAGCTTTTCGCCGTCTGCCTTGGTCAGGCGGGCGACGAACGATTCCTTGGCAGCGCCTCGCAGACCCACGCCGACGTTCCAGTACTCCTCGGGTACGAACGCTTCGATCTCGCGCTCGCGATCGACGATGAGCCGGAGTGCCACCGATTGGACGCGGCCTGCGCTCAGCCCGAAGGCGAGCTTGTTCCAAACGAGCGCCGAAACGTCGTAGCCCACGATGCGATCGAGCACGCGGCGGGCCCGCTGGGCGTCGTAGAGATGGGCGTCGAGGGCCCTCGGCGACTCGATGCCACGCTCGACCCCCTTCTTCGTGATCTCTTCGAACTCGACGCGCTTCACCTCGAGTTTGGGCCGACCGAGCTCCTCCGCGATGTGCCAGGCGATCGCCTCGCCTTCGCGGTCGGGGTCGGTCGCGAGCAGGAGCACGTCGACCTTCTTCGCCTCGGTCCTGAGCTCGGAGAGCACCTTGGCCTTGCTCTCGATGACCTCGTACGTCTCCTTGAAGCCCTTCTCGACGTCGATCCCCATACGCTTGGGCAGGTCCTTGATGTGACCCTTGCTCGCCACCACCTCGTACCCAGGACCCAAGTACTTCTTGATGGTCTTGGCTTTGGCGGGGGATTCGACGATGACGAGGGTCTTGCCCATGAGGGTCTTGCCCATTGAGGGGGGTCTCTCTTCTGCCAGGGGGCGTTCCGGGGCGCTAAGTTTCGGGCAATGTTACCGACGCGCAACCCTGTTGTGGAGCCGGATCGGCAAACTTTCCTTTTTATTTCAAGGTTTTATGGACTGAAACCTTTTCTGCCGGCCACGGGCCGCAGGGCTCCCGCGGGGTCGGGAGCTAGCACACCTTCCAGTGTGAGCGTCAAGAGATGCCGTTGGACGGCCGCCGCTCCGAGCCCCGTGGCCGCCGAAACCGCCTCGACGCTCGTTGCTCCCGCTTCGAGCGCGGCGAGCACCCGGGCGGCGGGGCTCGGCGCCGGACCCGCAAAGGGCAGATTCATCTGGGTGCGCGGCTCCGGCGCCTGGGCGTCACCGGCCACGGGATGGAGATGCTGGCGCGCGAGCGCTTCGAGCACGTCGGCCTCCCCGTCACAGGGAGAGGCGCCCCATTTGAGCTCCTGGATCGAGCCGCGCCCGCGCTCGTTCCAGGGTGCGGCAGGCACGACGAGCAAAGGCCGCCCGAGCTTGCGCGCGAAGCTCGCGGCGTTTCGCGCCCCGCTCCGGATTGGGGCCTCCGCCACGACGACGACGTGCGCGAGCGCGACAAGGCAGGCGTTCCGCGGGAAGAAGTTCGACTGGTGCGCCTTCACGTCGTCGGCGACGAGCGAAGCGTATGCGCCCCCGCAAGCGATGACGCGCGCGAAGAGCTCGCGGTTTTGTGGAGGGTAGGGCGCGTCGTACCCCGCCGGTGCAACGACGACGGTCGCGCCGCCGGCCTCGAGCGCCCCTTCGTGCGCCATCGTGTCGATGCCCCGAGCACCGCCGGAGACAATGGCGACCCCATCCCCGGCGAGCCGCTGCGACAGCGCGCGAGCGAACGCCGCCGCTTCCAACGTCGGGGTGCGCGTCCCCACGATCGCCACGGCGGGCCCGCGCGGGAGCTCGCCGCGGACGAAGAGCCTCTCGACGGGCACCGACAGATTGCCGAGCCGATGAGGCAAATCCGCTCCGAGGAGAATTCGGGGTGAGCCTTGGGCCACTCCGATGGGTGTCGGGCAGCGGCGTCGTCTGGTTTCGCGTCGGGTTCCGCGGGGGTGGCGGAATCCACCGCCACGGGCTGGGCTGAAACCGGTCCCAGATTACCCAACGAGAAGGGAGGACAATATGCTACCTTTCCCGACATGAAGGTTGTCGTGGCCACGCATGGCCACTGTTTCGACGGCCTCGCGAGCGCCGCGCTATTCACGCGGCTCTTGAAGCGCGTCGAACCGGTGTCGGAGTTTTCCTACCGCGCGTGCGGCTACGGTACCGGGCAGGCACGCGCGGACGACGCGCTGCTCGTCGGCGACGACAACGCCATCCTCGACTACCGCTACCACGCGAGCGACCGGCTCGGCTGGTACTTCGATCATCATCGGACGGCGTTCGCTTCCGCCGAGGATCGCACGGACTTCGACGCCAAGCGCGACAACGGCAGATACTTCTACGACGCCGAGGCCTCGTCGTGCACCACGCTCATCGCGCGCGTCGCTCGCGAGCAGTTTGGCTTCGAGGACGCCTCGCTCGACGAGCTCGTTAGCTTCGCCGACCGTATCGACGCGGCCCGCTTCGGCAGCGCCGCGGAAGCGGTCGATCGCTCGAGCCCGATCATGCAGCTCGTGAGCGTCGTCGAGCATTACGGCGACGACGCGTTCATCACGCGCATGGTGCCCGCACTGCTCGAGCGCCCACTTCACGAGGTCGCGGCGATGCCGGAGATCGCGGAGCGTTACCAGCCGCTCGGCAAGAAGCAGGCTCGCTTCGTCGACCGCGTGAAGAAGAGTAGCCGCGTGGTCGGGCGCGTCGTCTTCGTCGACCTCACCGAAGAGGTGCTCGACAGCGTGGGAAAGTTCGTGACTTACGCCCTGTTTCCCGACTCGGTCTACTCGGTCGTGATCGGCCTGCTCAAGCACGGGCCGAAGATCTCGGTCGGCTACAACCCCTGGTCGGGGCGACCGCTCGACGCCGACATCAGCTCCATTTGCGCGCGCTACGGCGGTGGGGGGCATCCCGTGGTCGGCGGCATCGCGTTCTCGAACGCCGAGCTCGATCAGGCGCGTACCGTCGCGCGAGCCATCGCCGACGAGCTCGCCGGCTGAGCCGGCACGAAAATGCGCCCGTGACGCGCCCTTTTCGTGCTCGGCGCCTCGAGGCATGGTTGCGCCCACCCGGGCGACGCCCCTTCGTGCTCGGCCATCGCGGGGCCCGCCACGCCGCGCCCGAAAACACGCTCCGCGCATTCGACCTGGCGCGCGAGGAGGGCGCCGACGGCGTGGAGCTCGACGTGCGCCTCGACGGGGACGGACGCGTGATCGTGCTGCACGACCAGACGCTCTTGCGCGTCTCGGGGGGCGCGGAGCCGCGGGAGGCGGAGACGCTCGGCGCCGCCGAGCTCTCGCGCGTGGACGTGGGAAGCGGCGAACGCGTGCCCCTGCTCGGCGACGTGCTCGCCTGGTCGCGCGAGCACGGAGCACGCGTCAACGTCGAGCTCAAGCGCGACGTGCGGCGACCGTTCGGGCTCGTCGAAGGTGTCGTGCGTGCGATACGCCGGGCGGGAAACACCGAAGATCTCGTGCTATTTTCTTCGTTCCACCCGGCGCTCGTCGCGGCGCTCGCACTGAGGCTGCCCGGACATGCGAGGGCGTGGCTCGTCCACGCCGGGCAGCGCTTCCTCAAGCGAGCGCCCGGGTACTTCGCGCTGGGCGCGGACGGCGTGCACCCACAGCACACGCTCATCACCGAGCGAAGTGTGGCCCGCTGGAAGCGCCGCGGCGCGATCGTGAACACCTGGACCGTCAACGACGCCGCGGAAGCTCGCCGCGTGGCGCTGCTCGGGGTGGACGCCATCATCGGTGACGCGCCGGGTGCCGTGCTCGAGGCGCTCTCCCGCCCGGGCGCCCCGCAGGGCAAATAGGGCTCGCCGAGGGGCCCCGCGGCGCGGGGCGCCCGGGACGGCTACGCGGAGCGCCGTCCCGCGCGGCCCGTGCGGTGCGTGCTCGGTGCGGGGCGCGCGCTGCGACGCGTGTCGGCAATCGAAGCGAGGATCTCGTGCAACGCAGAGACGCACGCGAGCGCCGTGATGCCGCTCGGGTCGTAGCCGGGTGCGAGCTCCACGATGTCGAAACCGGCAATCTCGGCTCCGACGAGCGCCCGTAGGATCTGCTGCAGCTCCCAGGTGTTCATCCCCCCGGGTACGGGGAAGCTCGCGCCGGGGGCATGCGCCGGGTCGAGCACGCCGATGTCGATGGAAACGTAAAGCGCGCCGCGCTGCACGAGACGCCGCACCTGGCTCACGACGGCGTGCAGATCCCAGCGCACCTCGTCGATACCGACGGTGTCGATGCCGTGCGAGAACGCGAACGAAAGCGCGTCGGAGGACGCATACGGCCCGCGCAAGCCGACCTGCATCGCGCAGTCGGTGCGCACGAGCCCCTCCTCCACGGCATGCCGCACGACGGTGAGCGCACGAGGCTCGCGGGTCGGCCGGCTCGAGGCCGCGGGGTTCGCGGCGATCAGCAGCACCCCGAGCGCCTTGTGCTTGGAGCGGCGGAGCCCGCGCAGCGCACCGAGCGTGAGCGTCCGGTCCCCGCCCACGAAGCCCGGAATCACGCCCGAAGCGGCAACGGCGTGAGCTCGCTCGGCGACGGCTTCGAGCGCCGCCTCCACCGAGCCGTTCGTCACCACGACGTCTCCGCCGTCGGCGGCAGCCAGCTCCTCGAACACGTCGACCCCGAGCGCCGCGGAGAAGGGGCTCGCCATGGCTGACGCCTCGCGCACCGCTCGAGGCCCGAAGCGGGCGCCGGGGCGAAACGCGCTGCCCCCGTCGCAGGGAACCCCGGAGATGAGGACGTCGACGCCCGGGATCGCGAGCGGATCGTCGTAGATGGGGAGCCTGAGAAAGCTCGCAATGCCCGCCGCACGCGGCGCGCCGAGCGGCGGTGGACCGAACGGGCGCGCCGCTCGGCCCTTCGGTGCTGCAGGCGGCGACGAAACCGCACGCGCCTCTCGGGCGTGCCTTGCGGCGGCGTCCTTGCGCGGAGCACGGGGTGTACTCCGCGATCGCTCACGGGCGGCGGGCCGGCCTCGCCTCGGCATGCCTCGCCATCATACCTCGGGCACCACCTTCCGCCATGGTGCCGTCGAGGCTAGGGAGCGCAGGGCGAAAACTGTGCGCGCATTCCTGGCGGACGCTCCTGGGCGAAGACGCCTTCGGGCAACGGCGGGTTGTGAGCGACTTCCACGACCTGGATCAAGAGGTCGTGACCCTCGCCGGGCACCTCGATGTGAAGGCGCCTCGGCAGCTCGGCCTCGCAGCTCGGACCGCTCGGAGGGATGGGGGGGTCGATGCCGTCGGGGTCGACGCGCGGCGGCGCCGTGTGCGTCGGGACGTGTCCTCCCAGCTCGACGCTGTAAAGGGGCGCGCCGAGCTGCTCGACCTCGACTTTGAGCACGTGCACGCGCTGCTCAGTCCACGGCCGGTCGAAGTCGGCGGGCACGGGCTCGAGCTCGATCCGCTCGCTCGCGCCATTCGTGCCGGGCACCGATACGACGTAGCGACCACCCTGCCAGGCCACGCGGCTAGCGCCCGGCGCATGGACGAGCACCGGGGCCTCGCCTCGGAACAGATCCGCGAGCACCGAGGGCGGCAACGCGACGCGCGTGAAACGCGAGAGGTTGCAGGCGTTCGCCGGCCCGTACCGAAACAGCTTCGCGCGCATGTCCGACATCGCGAAGCTCGTTCCGTCCGAGGTGAGGGTGGAAAGCACCGCTCCGAACGGGCTGAACAGATCGAGCCGGATGCGGGCCGGCGCCGCCGCGAGGTAGTAGACGTTTCCCCGGACACGCCCGTCGGGACCGAAGTAGTCGAGCTTCGCTTCCGCGCTCACGCCACGGCTGCACTCGTAGGTCGCGTGCATGCGGCCGAGCGCCGCCTCACCGTCCGGGAAGACGGAGGCCGGCGGCGGCACGCCACAACCGATGAGCGTGGCGGCCACGACCGCCGTCGGCCCGAGGCGCAGAACAGGCATGGCGCGGAAGCGGCCGGCGCCTTCTCAGGACGCGCGCAGCCCGTCGAGCAAGTCGAGATCGGGCAGAAGCAGCCGGATCTCGGAGCGTACGACGCCGACCCCGTGCTCCTCGCAGAGCCGAACGAGCCCGAGGCCGTCGACGACCGTCATGGGCGAAGCACCGGGCGAGGCGGCTTCCTCGCGCGCGCCGCTCAGCACCTGCCCCGTCGTGAGTACCCAGGCGGCGTGCGCCGGCCCGTAGTGATGCAGCGCGCCGCGCAGCTCGGTGACGCGCTCACGCCCAATCTCGCGACCGTCGCGGCGCACCACGACCGCCGTGCGGATCTCGCCGGCCGCCGTGCGGAGCCGCCCCGACAAGTGGAGCTCGGCGCCGTGCGCCCCTGGCCGACGCACGGGCAAGAGCTCGGAGAAGCCCACGTGCTCGAGCACGAGCAGCACGAGCTCGCCCAGCGCGCGCTGGGGGATTTCCTGGAGCTGGCGCAGCACGGTGCGGCGGGCCGCCTCGCGGTAGCGCTCGGCGAGCACCTGGATCTCACGCTCGATCCGCAACAGCTCCGCGTCGAGCACCCACTCCGTGAGGCCGATGCGCCCCGGGGCCGCGCGAAAGCGCGGGCGTTCACCGCGCGCAAGCGCGCGGGCGTTGTCGGCGCGCGCGGCGGCAACCAGAAGGCCCTGCGCCACGGTGTGCTCGCCGAAAAGGCGGCCACGGCGTTGCGCGGCGTCCACGAGCGTTTGCAGCGAAACTGGGCCGCGATTGCGATCGAACGTCGCCAGCAACGCCGCTAGACCGTCGGCCAGCCCGCGACCTGCGTACTCGTCGAAGCTGCCACCCGTGTCGCCACCGCGTTCACCGCGTTCACCGCGTTCACCGCGTTCACCGCGCTCACCACGCTCACCACGCTCACGCTCACCACGCTCACTGCGCTCACTGCGCTCGCCGCGCTCGACCCGCTCGCCGTTGCGCTCCGCGGATGCCGCGGGCGGCGACGGTGGTGCGGCGTCCGCCGCGTACTCGAGCGTGCCTTCGTTCGACGACGCATCGAGGGGCGCATCGGATACCGTGTACGACGGCAGTCCATCGCCTCCCCCGCGCTCCTCCGGGCGACCCTGGCCACGCCGGCGGCGCCGCCGGCGACGGCGACCGCCTTCGCCCGCCGCGCGGTCCGCCTCGACGCCGGGCTCGGCCGTCGATTCGCGACCGAAGATCGGCTCGTCGTCGTCTTCCTCCGAGGCGAAGAACTGATTGGCGTCGGCAGCGAGCAACGCACGCTCCCGCTCCGCCGCGTCCATCACCGGCAATGCCTCTTCTTCTTTCCCTTCGGGCTGGCTCGGCGCGCTCTGCACGGCGCTGTCGAGCTCGCCGTTCGACTCGTCCGAGGCGCCCGGATGCTGCTTTGCCAGCCGCTCGAGGGCTGGAGTCCGGTCGGCTAGACCTTTTTCGACCGTGGCTGGGTCCCATTCGCGAAGGGCGAAGACGCCCGGCTTGACGCGGATCAAGGGGTTGTCTTTTTCCCCCTTCTTGACGAGGGCCGCGAGGCGCGCGCCCATCGTCACCTCCGGGCTCTTGCCCACGTGACTGAGCAGATTTCTTTCGATGGCTACGTCAGTGATCTCTTTGTAATGTAAAGGCTTCCCGACGAGGCGCAGCACCTGCGCCGCCGCTTCCGTGAACGTCATTAACGTGGTTCTTTCTGTGGTGCAGGAACATGGTTCCCACTGCCTTCGAGGGCCCCCGGGGAAGCGCGCATCGCTCCCGCCACCGGCGAGCACCTCTCGCAATACCGGGCTCATACCACGATACCCTGCCGCGGGAAAAGTCCGTCCGCCGGGCCGACCCCGGCCAAAGGGGGTAGACTACATAAGTGGACTCCGAGCGGGCGCTCGAGGAGCTCACCCGGGCCGCGACGCGGCTCGGGGTGCAGGTGCGGCAGCGCGTTCTCCGGGTCGGGCACGGCGCCGGCGGCCTGTGCCGCATCCGGGGGGCACCCGTCGTTCTCTTGAGCGCCAGGGCGCCCATCTTCGAGCGCGCGAGCCTGGTCGCGAGGAGCCTCGTCGAGCTCGGGACGCTCGACCCGGCGACGCTATCGCCCGAGTGCCGCGAGTTCGTCGAACGCCAGTCGCCGCGGGTGGCGACCGCTGCCGCGCGGTCAGCCGCTGGGCCCGGGCTCTCGTCACTCGACTCCCGGGGCCGGCGCCGCAGTCCGTAGACGTCGTGATCGCCCGGTCGGGCTAATAAGGTTCTTCGCGACGATGTCGATGACGCTCCGCGAGCTCGTTCCCCTGGCTCCGATGACCACGCTCGGCGTCGGCGGTCCGGCACGCTACTTCGTCGACGCGCGCGACGAGCGCACGCTCGGCGACGCGCTCGCGTGGGCCAAGGAGCGCGGCGTCGGTGTGCGCGTGCTCGGCGGGGGCAGCAACATCGTCGTCGATGACAACGGTGTTCAGGCGCTGGTCGTGCGGATCGCGGCGCGGGGCCGGGCCTTTTCGCCCGAGGGTGAGGAGGTCGTGCTCGACGCCGCCGCGGGGGAGCCCTGGGACGACATCGTGGCAGAGAGCGTCGCTCGGGGGCTGCAGGGGCTCGAGTGTCTGAGCGGTATCCCGGGACTCGTCGGGGCAACCCCGATCCAGAACGTCGGAGCCTACGGACAGGAGGTCGCCGACACGATCCGGTGCGTGCGCGTGCTCGATCGACATTCCGGCACCGTGCTCACGCTCGACGCCGACGCTTGCGGCTTCGGGTACCGCGATAGTCGCTTCAAGAGCCGCGAGCCGGAGCGCTTCGTCGTGCTTTCCGTGCGCTTCGCCCTGCGCCCGGGAGCACCGCCCGCGTTACGCTACGCCGAGCTCACGCGTCACTTCGGCGAACTCGGAGAAGCCGAGCCCACCCTCGCGCGAGCCCGCGACGCCGTGCTGACGCTACGTCGCAGAAAATCGATGCTGCTCGACGCCGACGATCCAAACGGCCGAAGCTGCGGCTCGTTCTTCACGAATCCCGTCGTCGAGTCGGCGGACGCCGCTCGTGTCGAGAGGCTCGGCGGGCCGGCCATGCCGCGCTATCCCCAGCCGGACGGACGGGTCAAGCTCGCTGCAGGGTGGCTGATCGAGCAGGCGGGCTTCGAAAAGGGGCTCGTGCGCGGCCCCGTGGGGCTTTCCACGCGCCACGCCCTGGCGATCGTCTGCCACGACGGGGCGCGCGCAACCGACGTGCTCGCGCTCGCGAACGAGATCCTGCGAGGCGTCCGCGACCGCTTCGGGGTGACGCTCGCCATGGAACCCGCGCGCTGGGGTGAGGACGCCGCGCTCACCACCGCCACGTGACGCGCCGCGGGTCGCTTCAGCTCGCGACGCCGCTATAAACGGAGTCGATGGCCTCGTCGAGACGAGCGACCTCCGTGCCGCCTGCCTGCGCGAGGTCCGGGCGCCCGCCGCCCGAGCCGCCCACGATCGTCGCGATCGACTTGATGAGATCGCCGGCTCGGTAGCGCGCCGTCAGGGCCTTCGACACGGTCAGCACGAGCTGGGCCTTGCCTTCGGCCTCGGAGCCCACGAGCACGATGCTGTCGCCCAGGCGATCGCGCAGCCGCTCGGCGAGCTCGCGCAGTGCGCCGCGATCGGTGACGCCCGTGCGGACGCCGAGCACCTTCACACCCGAAACGTCACGCGCCTTGGCAAGCATCCCGTCAACGCCCTCTCCCTCACCGCCGCCCGTAGCGAGCTTGCGCTCGAGGTCGGCCACCTGCTTTTCGAGCGCGCGCTCGTGCTGCACGAGCTTCTCGAGGCGCTCGACGAGCAAGGCCGGGCTCGTCTTGGCCACGCGCGCCGCCTCACCGAGCGTTCCGGTGAGCTCACGAACGTAGGCGAGCGCACCGTCGCCCGTCACGGCCACGATACGCCGCACGCCGGCCGCCACCCCTTGCTCGCTCACGATCTTGAAAAGACCGATGTCGCCGGTCGCGCGCGCGTGGGTGCCGCCGCAAAGCTCCATGGATTCGGCCATGCTGAGCAGGCGCACGACGTCTCCGTATTTTTCCTCGAAGATCATCATGGCACCGCGCCGGCGCGCCTCCTCCATGGTGAGAACCTCGGTGCGGATGGGATGATTCTCGAGCGTGCGCTGATTCACGAGCTGCTCGACGCGGTCGAGCTCCTCGGGCGTGACCGCCCGCGAGCTCGTGAAGTCGAAGCGCAGCCGGTCCGGACCGACGAGCGAGCCCTTCTGCTGAGCGTGCGCTCCGATGACGCTCCGGAGCGCCCAGTGCAAGAGGTGGGTCGCGGAGTGGTTTCGCCGCGTGCGCTCCCTGCGCACGACATCGACCCTGAGCTCGACCGACTCACCGAGCGAGAGGCCACCCGCCTGCACGCGACCGCGGTGCAGCGTGAGGCCCGGCACGGGCCGCGTCGTGTCCTCGACCGCGAGGCTGAGACCCTGCGGGGATTCGATGACGCCCTGATCGCCGACCTGGCCGCCCGCCTCGGCGTAAAACGGCGTCACATCGGTGATCACGAGCACCTGTTCACCCGCGTTCGCCTTATCGGCAAGCTTGCCGTCGACCACCAAGCCGACGACACGCGCATTGACCCGGTCACGCTCATAGCCCACGAAGCGCGTCCCTTCGGCGGGAAGCAGGGCGCGTGCCTCCGCGTACACGGCGAGGTTCGCCTGCTCGACGCCCTTGAATTCGGAGCGCTCGCGCGCCTCCGCGAGCGCCGCCTCGTAACCCGGCTCGTCGACAGCGATGCCGCGCTCTTTGCAGATCACCTCCGTGAGGTCGAGCGGGAAGCCGTAGGTGTCGTAGAGCTGGAACGCATCGCGCCCGTCGAGCACCTTCGAGCCTTGCACATCGAGCGCCGCGAAGCGCTCCTCGAGCAGACCGAGACCGCGCTCGATGGTCTGGCGAAAGCGCTCTTCTTCCGCCTGGATGACGTTCTCGATGAGCGCGCGACGCTCGATGAGCTCCGGATAGTCCTCGCCCATGGTGTCGACCACGGTGCGCGCAACCTCGTGCAGGAAGGGCTTCTCGATGCCGAGACGATGACCGTGGCGGATCGCGCGGCGCATCACGCGCCTGAGCACGTATTCGCGCCCCGTGCGGTCCGGGACGACGCCCTCGGCAATCAAGAACGCGCTCGTGCGGGCATGATCGGCGATCACGCGCATGCTGACGTCGTCGGGGTCGTGGCTCTGCCGGTAGGGTTTGTCGGCGAGACGAGCCGCTTGCTCGACCAGGTTGCGCAACAGGTCGACGTCATAGTTCGTCGTCTTGCCTTCTACGACGCTCGACAGGCGCTCGAGCCCCGCGCCCGTATCGATGCTGGGTGCAGGCAACGTTTCCATGACGATGCGCCCGTCCGCATCGAGGCGGCGCTCGAACTGCATGAAGACGAGGTTCCAGATCTCCATCCAACCGAACCCCTCCGGCGTCTGCTCTTCACCGAAGTTGCCAAGGTTGACGTCCGGTCCGTTGCAAAAGTAGATCTCGCTGCAGGGACCACACGGCCCGGTCTCGCCCATCTGCCAGAAGTTGTCGGCCATGCCGAGCCCGCGGATGCGGTCGTCGCCGAAACCGCTCACCTTGCGCCAGAGATCGCGCGCCTCGGTGTCCTCGGCGATGCCCTCCTCGCCCTTGAAGTAGGTGACGATCAGCCGATCCTTGGGCAAGCCGAGCACGCGAGTCACGAGGTCCCACGCGAACTCGATGGCGTCGGGCTTGAAATAGTCGCCGAAACTGAAGTTCCCGAGCATCTCGAAGAACGTGTGATGGCGCGGCGAGGGACCGACGGCTTCGAGGTCGTTGTGTTTGCCGCTGATACGAATGCACTTTTGGCTCGAACGTCGCACGGCGGGTCGCGCGCTGCTCACGACCGGTGAACACATCCTTGAACTGGACCATCCCCGCGTTGACGAAGAGCAGCGTCGGATCGTTCTTGGGAATCAGGGACGAGCTCTTGACCACCTCGTGCCCCCGCTCGGAGAAGAAGTCGAGGAAGGCACGGCGAACGTCGCGCGCGGTTTTCGAAGCCATGGAGGGTGGATCCCTAGCACCACTTCGCGGGTGGTTGGGGCCTCGACGGGTTTCGGGCTCAGGCAGGCCGGCGCGCGGCGCGGCGGATGCCCTCGTTGGCCAGGCGGTCCGCCTCGGTGTTGAGCTCCCGCCGCACGTGCACGAGCCGCGTCGATGCGAAGCGGCGCAAGAGCTCGCTGGCCTTCTGGAACAGCGGACGTAGCCCCTCGCTCTTCACGCGGTACTGCCCGAGGAGCTGTCGGATGAGCAGCTCGGAATCCGCACGGACTTCGAGATGGCGCACGCCGCACTCGAGCGCGCGCTCGAGCCCGCGCAAAAGGGCGCGATACTCGGCGACGTTGTTGGTCGTGTGGCCGACGAACTCGGCCTCGGTCGCGAGGATCTCTCCCTCGGGCGTCTTTAGCACCACGCCGATCCCCGCGGGGCCGGGGTTGCCGCGCGCTGCGCCGTCCGTCCAGAGAATCGCGCGCAACGGCTCGGGCTCGAGGGCGGGTTCCGACTGAGACACCTCGAGGCCCTTTTTACTGCGGACCGAGCACCTTGTCGCGTCCGATCTTCAAAGGCGCGCTGCGGCAAGCAGGGCCCGAGGCGCCCGCCGCAGGGCGCTGGCGATCGCCGCGCCGAGCACTTGGTGGCGGAGCTCGGCGGCTCGCCCCTCGTTCTTGGCTTCCGCCTGGGTCAGAGTGCCGCTGGCGCTGCCCGAAACCTTCGCAGCAATCGATTGGTCGGGCATCGTGTGGAGCACGTACTCGACGCTGGCCGAATAAACGACATCGGCACCGTCACGCGAGGCCTGCAGCCGCTGGATGTGTCCGGAGACCATGACGACCGGCAACTTGCTCTTGGCGGACTCTGCCTTGGAATCGTCGCTCTGAAGCAACACGCGGACCCCTGGCAGCTCGTCGAGCTTGCGGCGTGATTCCTGCTCGAGCTCCACCTCGATCTGCGTGCTCCTCACGCTGGTCTGGTTCTTCATCATCCCGATCTTGACGAGCAGGCGCGCTTTGCGGGGGCCGCCGTCCGCCTGCGCGCTCAGAGCCGCGAGCGTCGCCCTGATTTGACGGCGTACGGCGTCCGATCTGTCGAGCCGGTGCTCCTTGAGCGCCGGGATCGCGTCCACGTCTCCGAGCTCCCCGAGCGCGGCCGCGGCCGCTGCCCTGACGGAAGCGTTGGGGTCGCGGAGCGCTCCGGACAGCGGGTCGAGCGCCTCGGGATCGGCGCTCTTGCCGAGCTCGAGCGCGGCCTGAACGCGCACGCGAAAGTCCTCGGCGCTGCGCAGGCGCGCGGCAAGGTCACTCACCCTCGGTGGTACCGCGTGGGCACTGCCGGCCGCCATGAGCAGCGAGAGGCAGAACGCGCGGAGCGCAAGGCGCATCCCTCATGATGACGGGCGCGAGCAGCAGTCGGCAAGCGCGATACGGCCCACCGACCCATTTCGGTAGCAGGAGTTCCGCGATGGTGGGAGCGGGTGCGATGCGCGCCACCACGCGCCGGAATCCGTCCGGCCGGGATTATCCCGCGGGCCAGAGCCCCCGCCAACACGACCCGTCGAGACTCGGAAAAGACCGATCGCGACGCGCGAGCGCGTCGCTCGCGACGGCGATTAGAGCAGCGCCTTCACGTCGTTACGCAGCGCTTCCTCGTCCCCGGCGTGAAAGCCTTCGTGGACAGCCGTCACGATGCCGGACTTGTCGACGACGTACGAGGTGGGCATCGTGCCGGGCTCGTAGGCGCCGGCGACGTGCTGCCCCTCGTCCCACACGAGCGGGAATTTCACGCCCGTCTGGGAACGGAAGTCCGCGATGCCCGAAGCGTCGTCGTTGACGCTCACGCCCACGACGACGAGCTTGCCGCCGAACTCTTCTACGAGCCGCTGGTAGGCGGGGAACGACTGGCGGCATGGCGCGCACCACGTTGCCCAGAAATCGACGATCAGAACGTGGCCCTTGAACGCCGACGGCGTGACCGGCGCGCCGCCGCCCACGGGCTCGAGCGAGAAATCGGGCGCCGGGGCGCCGACGAGCTTTGCGGCTTCGCCCGACGTCCCCGATTTCGCTCCGCCGAGAGAGCCACCACAGCCGCCCAGCGCAAGGGCGATCAAGAAACCGAGCATCGCGTCGCGGCGCTGCATGGCTCAGTCGAGATCGATCGGTTGCTGCTGGGCGGGGGCCGGCTTCGCGGCCTTCGGCTTCGCCTTGCCCTTCTCGTCGGGGCAGCCGTCCTCGTCCTGGAAGCCGTTCATCGTCTCGGGCTCGTCCACGCACTCGTCCTGATTGTCGGGGATGCCGTCCTTGTCGTTGTCCGGATCGGGGCAGCCGTCGGTGTCCTCGAACCCGTCGGTATCCTCGGGCTCGTCGGGGCACGCGTCCTTGTCGTCAGGGACGCCGTCGCGGTCGCGATCGGAAACGTCGGGGCAGCCGTCGTCGTCGTCGAAGCCGTTCTTCGTCTCCGGCTCGTTCGGGCAGCGATCGCTGACGTCGGGGATGCCGTCCTTGTCGTTGTCGAGCTCGGGGCAGCCGTCGAGGTCCTCGAAGCCGTCGGCGTCCTCGGCCTGGTTCGGGCACTTGTCGGCCACGTCGGGGATGGTGTCGAGGTCGTTGTCGGGATCCGGGCAACCGTCGGAATCCTCGTATCCGTCGCGATCCTCGGGCTCGGTCGGGCACTGGTCGTCGTTGTCGTCGAAGCCGTCGTTGTCGCGGTCACTCTTCTCGATCGCGTAGGTCGCACCGATCAGCGCACGGAGGGCCGGCGTGCCGACACCGTAGACGAGGCTCGTGCCGGCGCCGACGTTGATGAGCAGCGTCGAACCGAGCGGCGTGACCTGCACGCCGCCGTCGAGCTCGAGCGCGTTCTCACCCGAAGTACCCGTGAAGCGTGTGCTGCCGAAGGTGTCGACGAGCACGCGGAAGATCGGGCTCGGCCGCACGCCCACGGCGAGGCCGTAGCGCATCTCCGAGCCGACCTTGACGGAGCCGAGCTCGCCCTGGCCGCGCAGCACGCCGCCAAGGTTCACGCCGAACGACAGCATGCCGGCTTCGCCGTCGAAGATCAGGCGCACACCGCCGCCCGGCGTCTCGTCGCCCAGGTAGGCGCGATCTGCCGTGAGGTGGCCGAGTGGCGCCGTGCCGTACAGCGCGACACCGCCGACGATCGGCGATTTCGCCTCGCCGAAGGCGCGAAACTTCGCCTCGAGCTCGGGATCGGCCATGCCGAACTTGGCGAGCGGCTCGGCCTGACCGAGCTCGTTGATGCCGTGGCCCTTCGAATAGCCGACGGGCAGCCGGAGTCCGAGCTGCAAGCGCGGGATGGGCGTGAACGACCCCATCACGCTGCCGAGCACCTGATTTT
Organism: uncultured delta proteobacterium; assembly: GCA_963841435.1. GTDB lineage: Bacteria > Myxococcota_A > Polyangia > Polyangiales > Polyangiaceae > PMG-095. The sequence continues at coordinate 677,544 of CAWJCS010000006.1, read as the reverse complement.
CGACGACCTTGAGCTCGACGATCTCCGACGCGATGCTCGGATCGCAACCCGCGTTCGAGACACACGATTCGACGACGATCGGCTCGTTGGCATAGTCAGCGAGGATCCCGAGGCTCCACGCCATCTCGCCGTCGGTGCGAGCACCGCGCGTGGTGAAGTAGTTGCGCGGACCCGCCGCGGGCGAGAAGCGCTCGGCGGAGAACTCCTTCCCCACGGGCGTCTGAGCGAGCGCAACGCTCGCGAGCCAGAGCGGCGCGGAACCCACCGCGGCCGCGAGCGAACGACGGACAGAGCGAGCGACAAGGGCCCGGCGGTGATGCACGCTGGTTTTCTCCTAGCAGGGGTGTCTCGGACGCCCCCTTGGAACGGAGCAGAAGCGGTCCGAGTTAAAACCGTGGCTGAAATTTCGCACGAAACGGCGTTCAATCGCAACAATGTCGCGTCGCCCCCGCGGCGGTGAACGACGCACGGCGTTCGTCCGGGTGGCCGGCGCAACGGCAGGGAAGGTTTCACGACTCGAGGGTGTAGGCTCGTAGATGTATGCCGGTGTGTGCGGCCTGCCGGAGTAGCGTCGAGGACGGGGCGAGATTCTGCCCCTACTGTGGTGTCCCGGTGCTCGCGGCGCCGCGCCGGCTCGGGCCGGGCTCCGAGCTCTCGGTGGCCGGCCTCGGGCGCGTCGTCCTCGGTCACGAGATTGGCGAGGGCGGAATGGGAATCGTGTACCGCGGCTGGCTCTATTACGATCCCACCGGCACCAAGGGGGCGATGCCGCCGCACCCGGTGGCCATCAAGATCCTGCACCCATTGCTCAGGGGTCGAGAGCGGGCCCGGCTGCTGTTTTCGCGCGAAGCCGAAGCGCTGAGTCGGCTCTCGCATCCCAACATCGTGCATTTCTTTGCGCTCGCCGAAGACGACGGCCAGACGGCCATCGTCATGGAGCTCGTGCACGGCGAGCCGCTCTCGAGCATCGTGCAGCGTGCGGTGCTGTCGAGGCCGTCGCCGCGCGTCCCCGCCGTGCCGTTCTTGCTCGCGTGGCACTACTTCGCGCAGCTGCTCGGTGCGCTCGCCGCCGTGCACGAGCTCGACATCTTGCACCGTGACGTCAAGCCGGCGAACGTGATCGCACGCACCGACGGCATCGTGAAGCTTACCGACTTCGGCATCGCGCGCATTCCAGCCGACCACGCCGCTCAGACCGGCGGCGTCGCACCGGGTACGGGCGCGTACATGTCACCCGAGGCCGTGCGCGGTGACCCACAGGACGCCCGGTCGGATCTCTACTCGGCCGCGATCGTTCTTTACGAGCTCGTGACCGGCGCGACGCCGTTCGATCATCAAGGGCGAAGCGAGCTCGAGGTCCGCACCGCGCAGCTGCACGAGGCGCCTCCACCCGTGACGAGCCTCGTCACGACGGCGCCGGCCGTCCTCGACGTGCTCTTCGCCCGAGCGCTCGCCAAGGACCCGGTCTTGCGTTTCGCGACCGCAATCGACCTCGGCGAGGCATTCCGCGCCGCTCTGGACCTCCCGTCGGGCCCCGGCTGGCTGTTCCAGAAGGAGCTCGCCAAGCTCGCCAAGACGGTCTCGGACCACCAGCTGCCCGCCGTCCCCCCGACGGAGCCTGACCCCCAGGAGCGCGCCGCGGAGCTCGGGCGGGAGCTGGTCGAGGCGTTTCGGCACCCTTCTACCGAGCCCGAATGAAGCGACGTTGACAGCTTTCTAGGCTGCGTGCGAAAGGTCCGTCTGCCCGCGCCGGCCCGCGCCCGGGGCCCCCCGTTCCGCCGGTCCTCCGCCAAACAAAAGATGTCTCGCCTCTCCGCAACGAAGAGATTGCTCGCCGCTCTGGCGCTCACCCCGACGATGTCGGCGCTCTACCCGAGCACGGCGGGCGCTCAGACAGAGAAGCCCGCGAAGCCGGCGGCACCGCCCGTGAAGGCACCCGCCGCCGCTGCACCGGAGGCACCCGCTGCCGCAGCACCGAAGGCACCCGCCACGACGGCACCGAAGGGACCGGCACCGTCCGAGCCCGCGCCTGACGCCGACAGCGAAGCCGACGCCGACGCGCCCGAAACCGAAGAGCCGACGCCGAGCGATGCCGCGCCCGCGCCGGCGCCAGCGCCGACGGCCCCCATGAATGCGGGGCTGCCGCTCTGGCCGGAGCCGAGCGCCGATGCCCACGCGCTCGAACGTCAGGGTGACAAGCGGCCCGAGGCGCGGCCCGGCGACAAGATCGACGAAGCCGATCGCGTGTACGCGGAAGACTGGTGGGCACACGCACGCCCGATCCTCGAGATCCACGGCTACTTCCGGCTGCGCGCTCAGCTCTTTCACAAATTCGGGCTCGGGCGTCTCGACCCGCTGGCGCGCGCCATGTGGCCGCGCCCGGAAGACGATCGCTACCAGGACACCGACGGTCAGCTCCACGGCGCGCAGGTGTGTACGCCAGAGGAACGAGGCGGCACCGGCTCGAGCACCGCGAGCGCGACGCAAGACTGCCAAGCCAACATGCAGGCCGGGGCGAATCTGCGCTTTCGGCTCAACCCCGAGCTTCACATCTCGGACAACCTGCGCGTCCTTTCCCAGATCGACTTGCTCGACAACCTGGTGCTCGGTTCGACGCCCAGCGGCTACGCGAATCTGCCGTCCGCCGACGGCGGCTACGCCGTGAGCGCCAACGGCGGCTACACCCCGCTCGGCTTCTACGACGACACGCAGGTGCCGCCTTCGGCCGGTGTCAACTCGCTCAAGGACAGCATCCGCGTCAAGCGCGCGTGGGGCGAATACTCGATGCCCATCGGTGAGCTGCGCTTCGGGCGCATGCCGTTTCACTGGGGCCTCGGCATCATGTGGAACGGCGGTGACGGCCACGACGACGACGCCCAGTCCACCGTCGACCGCGTGCAAGCGATCAGCGGCATCAAGCCGCTCGACCTCTACTTCTCCGCGGCGTGGGACTTCCCGAACGAAGGCATCACGAGCGACACGACGACGCTGCCGAACCCGGAGCCTTACGATCTTTCCCAGCTCGACGACGTCGATCAGTACGCGTTCTCGATCGTGCGCAAGAAGAGCCCGGAGCTCGAGCGCCTGAGCCTCGCGCGGGGCGAGGTGCTCTTGAACGGCGGACTGCAGCTCGTCTATCGGCATCAGACGGTCGCCAACGACCGTGCGGCGAGCAGCGTCACGAGCACGAGCGGCGACTGCGCCGACGGGGCCCAGGCGCTCGGCTGTCCGAACGGCACCGTGGGCAGCGGCTACGTGCGCCGCGACGCGACCGCGTGGATCCCGAGCCTGTGGCTCAAGCTTCAGTACCAGAAGTTCCGCTTCGAGGCCGAAGCGATCACCGTGCAGGGGTCGATCGGCAACATCGATCCACGCAATGGCGTGAGCGATCCGAGCGACCCGGGCTACACGCTCGCGTCGTGGGGCTTTGCCACCGAGCTCGAGCAGAAGCTCGTCGAGGACCGGCTCATTCTCGGCTTCAAGTTCGGCTGGGCCGAAGGCGACCCGGACGTCGACGGCCTCGTTCCCGGCATGGGCTCACAGGCCCAGCGCGGCGACCGGACGTTCTCCGAGTTTCGCTTTCACCCGAGCTACCGCATCGACATGATCCTGAACCGCAACATCCTCACGCGGGTTCAGGGCAGCTACTATTTTCGACCCAGCGCCGATTACGACTTCCTGCGCGATCCCAACGGCCAGCGCGTGGGCGGCGGGCTTGCTGCGATCTGGACGCGCGCGAGCGAGTTCATCCAGGCGCCGGGCCACGACCGCGACCTGGGCATCGAGCTGAACGGCCGCCTCTACTACCAGGCCAAGGACGGCGCTCTCAACGACCTACCCGGCTCGCTCGGCGGCTTCTTCACCGAAGTCGACTACGGGGTGCTTTTCCCCATGGCAGGCCTTGGCTACACGAGCACCCAGGCCGACGCGATCACGCGGGACACGGGCAATCCCGAGTACGCGCAGACCCGCATCGCGCAGACGGTCCGCTGGTATCTGGGCGTGCTCTTCTGACGCGTGAAGGCCACGCGAGTCCGTGGCACGATGCCGGCCGTGACGCGATTCGGCGCCCTGGCCGCCCTCCTCCCGCTCTCTTTCGCGCTCGGCGGGTGCGGGAGCGACCCCGTGCGAAAGCAGCCGACGGACGGGCCGCACCCGCCCACCTGCGAGCCGGGGCCGAGCTACGCCGATCCGTCACTCGCCGCCGTGGAGATCGGAACCGTGACCGCGCGGCTCGTCGATCTCGAAGGGGCGCCCGCGGCGGACGTGCTCGTCACGGTGTGCGGCGTGGACGTTTGCAGCCCGCCGGCGCTTTCCAACGGCAACGGTGACGTTGCGGCCGGCCTGTCGTCGGCCCTGAAGAAGCCGGCCTTCAAGTACGGCGACGGGTTCGAGTACGGAAGATTTGCGCTGCTGCTCGATCCCGACCCGGACGGCGTCGATCTCGGCACGGTCTCCCTGCCCCGGCTGCCGGCGCTGGGTGCGACGCTCGGGCCCGGCACGGCGGCAGCGTCGGGCGGCGTGACGCTCGAGCTTTCGTCGAACGGGAGCGTAGACGTCGACCCGTTGCCGCCCTACGACACGCCCTCGGGCCGAGCCTTTCGCGCCGCAGAGTTTCCGATCACCGACCTACCCGGCGGGCTCGATCACGGCGCCGGGCTCGAGGTCGTTTTCGCGCTCGCGCCCGTGGGAGCCACGCTTTGCCCCGCGGCGACGCTGACGCTGCCGAATGCGGCTGGTTGGGCGCCGGGCACCGAGGTCGAGCTCCTGCTCGAAGGGCTCGAGGTCGGTCAGACGGAAGGCGAGCAGCCCTGGGCGCCGTACGGCGAATGGGCGGTGTTCAGCGACGGCGTCGTCGATGGCTCCGGCGATTTCATCACGGCGACCGACGGCTTGCCTCTGATTTCCAACCTCGGAGTGCGCCGGAAGTGAGGCTCGCGCCGGTCGCTCTGCTCGTCCTCTTCTGCGGCTGCGGGACGAACCGCCCCGAGATCCCGCCCGAGCTGATTGGCGGCGGCTCGAGCTGCAACGCGCCGGACTACCCGGACGGCCCCTACGGCACCGAAGAAGGCGACACCGCGGCGAACGTCTGCTTTCGCGGCTGGAAACACCCCGACACCGCGTCGCACACCAGCGCATCGCTCCAGACCGTCGCGCTTTCGAGCTATCTCGACGAGACGGGCGAGCGCTACGAGCTCGTGCTCCTCAATACCGCAGCGCTCTGGTGCTCGGCCTGCCAAATCGAGCACCGCGCGCTGCCCGGCCGCTACGCGACGTACGGGCCACGAGGCCTCGCGATCATCGGTGCGCTCTTCCAGGACGAGAAGGCCGAGCCCGCCGACGTCACCGATCTCAAGAACTGGGTGGAGGCGTTCGACGTCACCTACACCATGGCGCTCGATCCCGAGTACCAGCTCGGCGCGTACGCGTCCGCCGAGACCGCGCCGCTCAACATCGTCATCGACGCGCGCACGATGACCATCCTGAAGAAGTACGTCGGTGACCAGAGCGCCCTTTTGTGGCCCTTCATCGACGACGAGCTCGGCCGGCGCGAGGCCGCGAAGTAGCGTGCGCCGGCTGCTCGCGGGGGGCAGCGCGCTCTGCTCCGTGTTCGCCTCTGGAGCGCTCGCCGCCGAGCCCCAGCCGCCGATCCAGCTCGATGTCACCGACTCGACGAGCGTCCTTTATGCCTGGGACAATCGCGACGAATCGCCCAACCAGGTCGCCACGGTCGTCAACGACGACTGGGGCGCTTGGCTCAACCGCCTGAACGTCCAGGGCAACGAGGGCGACTTCCGCTTCGGGCTGCGTCTCGACAGCGCCTGGTTTTACACCTCGCCCGACCCCACACGCGCGGGACTCAGCCTCGTCGAGGGGCGAAAAGCGGCTCCGGACGGCATCTCGGACGCAGAGTACTTCCGCGGCAAGGTCTACGAGAGCGGGCACGAGCTCTCGAATCGCTACATCAACTGGACCTACCCGGCGAAGCTCTACGCCGGGTACGCCACGCGCGACATCGACGTCATGGTCGGCGACTTCTACGCCGAGCTCGGCCGCGGGCTGGTGCTCTCGGTGCGCAAGCGCGACGAGCTCTCGAGCGACGACAGCATCCGTGGCGTGCGCGTGTCGGGATCGCGCCACGTCGGCCCCCTCAGGGTCGAAATCACGGCGCTCGGCGGCTCACCGAATCCGCTGCGCATCGACGAGGGTAGCGGCCGCTACCTCGGCGTCCACTCGAGCGCCCTGCCCGGCTTTTTGGTCGTGACCGAGGCCGGCATGCCGCGCGCCGTGGCGACGGATTTTGCGCCCGACACGGGTCGCTGCGAAACGTTCCTCAGCTGCACTTATGCGCCCGACCGCCTGCTCGGGGGCCAGCTGAAGCTCGGGGTGTCGCCCGTGACGCTCGGGTCGCAAGGCTCGTTCTTGTGGCGAAAGCCGGCGCTTTCGCCCGACCCGGTGCGGAGCGCCGACCGCGTCGCCACGTTGAGCCAATCGATCGAGGGAGCGACCGATGACGGAAAGGTCGCCATTTACTTCGAGGGCGCCTGGCAGAAGCTCGAGCAGACCGATGAGGACGCGAGGCTGCCCGCGGGCCACGCGTTGTACTTGAGCACGAGCCTCGCCTTCGAGCCCTTCTTCGTGTTGCTCGAAGCGAAGCACTATCGCCGCTTCTTCCCGCTGCGCGCGAACGTTGACGTCGGGCGAGCACGTGAGTTTTCGCTGCTCGAGTGGAGCGCGCCGCCCACGACGGAGGACCCCTTCGTCGACACCGAATTCGACAACTTCAACACCTGCGTCACGGGAGGCCGCGCACGCGGCGACGCAGCCCTCGCGCGCAGGGCAACCGCGTTCGGCTGGGTCGGCTACTACGAGACGTTCGCGGAAACCGTGTCGAACGACCGTTGCGACACCAGCCGGGACAATCGGAACCGCGTGCTCGATCTGGCGTCCGGCTTCGAGCTCAAGGGCACGGACGGTCGCACGCGCGGCACGGTCACTGCCGGCACGCGTTTCGATCGCGCGGACGCGCCGCTCGCGGCTCGCGACGGCACGACGCACGTCTTTTACCGCGAGCTTTACGTCCGCTACGACGTCGTGCAGGCGCTCGACGAGACGTTTGCGCTCGAGCTCCAGGGGTTCCATCGGCGCCGGCGCCGCGCGCTCGGCAGCCCGACGGGCCGCTGGTTCGAGGGCGAGCACCTCACGGGTCTACAGGTGGGGTCGCGCCTCTCGTTCGGCGTCGGCATCGAGTACAATACCGATCCCCTGCCCCCGGACTTCTACGTCAACGGCAGCGTCAAGGTGCGCCCGACGCCGGATTCGAGCGTGGCGCTCTTCGTGGGCCAGCGCCGTTCTTCGCTGCGCTGCGTCGGCGGCGTGTGTCAGGTGCGGCCGGGCTTCGAGGGGATGCGCCTCGACGCGAGCCTGACGTTTTGAGCGCAGCACCCGCGCGGAGCAGCGACGAACACGCACCTCAGTGCAGCGCGAGCACGATCTCGCGCTCGAGCTCTTCTCGGTCGCCGCTGGTGTATCCCTCGCGCCGGCCGAGCACGCGGCCGTCGCGACCGATGAGCACGCTGTACGGCGCCGTCGCGCGCGGGTTGTAGAGGGAAAGCACGCGCGTCTCCTGGTCGAGCAGGATCGGGAACGAGACGCCGAGCTTGTTGACCTCGCTCCGCACGCGCCCGGCGGCCGCTGCCTCGTCAACCGACACGCCGAAGACGACGAGGCCGCGCGAGCGGTACTTCGCGTAGAGGCGGTCGAGCTCGGGCATGGCGAGCAGGCAGGGCTCGCAGAAGGTCGCCCAGAAATCGACGAGCACGACGTCTCTACCGAGGTGGTCGGAGAGGCGTGCGCTGCCACCACGCAGGAGCGGCAGCTCGAAATCGGGCGCCTGCCCGCGCATTGCGGCAGTCGCCCCCGCGTCGGGGCCCGTCCGAGGAGCGCACCCGAGCGCGGCGAACAGCAAAACGATGGTGGCGCGCGTCACGGCGCGGCGGCGGCCCGCCGCGCGAGCTCTCGATCGACCATTCCCCAGAGGCCTGATCCCGGCGTCGCGTCGTAGCCCATCATCACGTTGACGATGCGCATGGTCGTGGCGTCGATGAGCAGGTTCATCGGCGTGGCATCCGAGGTGAAGTAGACGCCGGTTTTGAAGCCGGGATCGAGCAGCATGGGAAACTCGATGGCGCGCACGGACGCCGCGCCCCAGAGCGAGAGATCCTTCGGCGCGGCGGGCCCGCCGAGCTCGTCCTCGAACAGCGCCCCGATGAGCTGCGCGCCGCGCGCGAGGTACGCCTGGTAAGTGCCGTCACGCTGGATGTCGTGCATCTCGGTACGGCACACGGAGCACCAAACGGCGGAGGCGTTCAGCACGATGATCTTCGTGCGGGTGCCCGTCGGATCGTAAAAATCCGACAAGCTCACCGTCTCGAGCAGCGCCGCGTCGTAGCCGGCCGCCACTGGATCACGCCAGCCGAGGAAGGTCAGGTTTTGGATCACCGCGCCGACGCCGCGGCCGTAGGGCCCGGGCGGATAGTCGGCGAGCGGCTGGAAGGCCGACGTGTCGGCCGGCGGCGGCGTGGACGTGGCCGTCGCCTGAGGCTCCGCGACCACGCTGCTCGTGCCCGGCGCGAGCGGCTCGCTCGAGCACGCGGGGGCGAGCGCGAGCGCAAGCAAGGCCGGCCACACCCGAAGCGCCATAACTCAAATCTTATAGTCGCCCACCCGGGGGTCAAGTGCCCTTGAATGCCAACCTGTGGTAGCGGAAGCTTCCACCGATGACCGAGCGGAAGTGGCGCTTCGAGCGCGAGCGGAGCGCCCTCTTCGGGGTTTTCCTCGTGCTCGGAGTCACCGGTGTTTCAGCCGCTGGCTGCTCGAGCGAGCCGTGCATCGGTAACGCCTGTCCGAACGCGTGTCTCGACCCGAGCTGCGAGGGCATCGATACAGCGTCGCCCGGGAGCACGGGCGGCTCGGGCGGCGGCAGCGGTCGCTTCAATCCATGCTCCTCCGACGCAACGTGCGACACCGCTCACGGGTTCGCGTGCGTCGCTGAGCAGTGCCGCCATCCGTGCCACACGCACTTCGACTGCGCGGGCGCGGGAACGTGCGAGACGCTCATGGTGTCCGGTCGGGGCATGCTCGGCACGTTTTGCGCGCCGTCGTCAACGCCGCTCCCGAGCGGTGAGTACTACACGCGCTGCCCGACCAATACCGAGTGCAACCAGGCCGCGGGCTTCTTGTGCCTCGGAGCGGGCGAGGGCGACCTCGACTCGTACTGCAGCGCCCCTTGCGAGAGCGACGACCAATGCCCCGCTGGGCTGATCTGCGATCGCGTGCGCCTGAGCGAGACCGAGGTCGCGAACTTTTGCGTGCGGCGAGGCTTCTGTGCAAGCTGTGAGAAGGACTCGGACTGCCTCGCGCTACCCGACCAGATCTGCGCGCGCGACGCCTCGGGCGAGAAAATCTGCACGAAGCTCTGTGACCCCATGACCGACTCCTGCCCCTGGGGCGCGGCGACGGAGTGCGGCGTCTGGGACGAGACGCTCGGTGTCGCCACCTGTGCCCATCGCTTCGGCGCGTGCCACGGCAGCGGCAAGAGCTGCGAGCCCTGCGTCCGGAACGCCGACTGCCCGACGGGACTCTGCACGGGCTCCACGTTCACGGGCGAGCGCTGGTGCGTCGATCTCGACGTGAGCTGCAGCTGCGAAGGCATCAGGAGCACTCAAGGCGTCTGCGACGGCGCGAACGGCTGCCCGAACAGCCCGGGTGGCGTGGCGATGCTCTGCTACGACGACCCCAACAATCAGACGAGCGTCCTCGCGAAGCACTGCTTCGCGGGCGACGCAAACGGCAGCTCGCCGCTCGCGTCCCAGCAGTCCGGCTGCTGGAACAATTAGCGAGGCTCGGTCACCTCCCCGTTCGCGCGCGAGCTTCGCGCGGCGGGAGTGAGCCCGCGGTCGACCCCCTCGGGGCGGCCGCGGGCTCGTCACGCTCCGCTAACGCGCGGTGCCTCAGCTCGAGGTGGCCTCGCCGCTCACCGACGCGCTCGCCATGACCGACACGCTCACCGACGCCGACGCCTGCGCCGACGCCTGGAGCTCTGCCACGAAGCCCGCGCCGTAGTCGGCGACGCAGCTCACGCTAGCAGCGACCTCGCCACCGACTGCCGCCGCGCGCGCCGCCACGTCCGCCGCCGCATCGACGACGAGCTCGGCCTGAGCGGCGACCTGGAAGATGGCAGGCATGTTCGCCTCGAGCGTCGCGCTCAGCTCCGCGCTGCCCATCGCGACGACCGACACCTCCGGCTTCGTGCAGGTCGCCTTGAACTGCGCCTGGCCCTTGCAACCGGCTTCGCAGTCGGCGTCGATGTCGCAGCTCGGCGGCTGGAGCTCGCCCTCGCACTTCGGCTCCTTGTACGCGACCGAGCAGCCGCCCTTGCAGGAGGCCTGGGCATCGCACGTGACGCTCGCGTTAGCGTCGAGCTCGCACGAGCCCGAACAGGTGCCGGTGCACTTCGCGCTGCACGAGCCCGTGCACTCGCCGTCGCAGGTGCCGGCGCAGTTGCCCTCGCCATCCATGGCCGAGCAGGTGCCGTCGCAAGAACCCTTGCAGGTCCCCTCGCAGGTGCCCGTGCACTCGGCAGCGCAGGTGCCTTCGCACTTCGCGGCGACGGTGGCGCTTCCCTCGCACGAGATCGAGCCCTCGCAGGTGCCCTCGCACTTGCCGCTGATCTCACCGGGATCGCAGCGCACTTCCACGCTGCCAGGCTGGCACTGTGCGTTGACGTTGCAGCTGGCCTCGCAGTTGAGCTGGGCGGAAGCGGCGACCTCGCACTTCGGCGGAACGTAGATGACCTCCAGGCTTCCCTGCACGCTTGCCTTGGCGCTCGCGATGGCGCTGGCGGCGAGGTTGCAGGCCCCCGTGAGCTCGTCGTCACTCACACCAGTGGCCGACGGATCGGGCGCGTCGGTGGCATTCAGATCGGTTGCGATGTGGGCGCAGGCCACGTACAGGCTCGCCTTCATCTGCGCCGACACGGACGCGAGCGCGTTGACCGACGCCGAGAAGGCGTCCGCCTTCGCCGCGATGTCCGCCTCGCAGCCCCCGGTCAGGCTGTTGCCGTCCCCACCGCACCCCACGAACAGCGGCGCCGAAAGAACGGCCGCTGCCACCGGTCCAGCCATGAACCTCAATCCACGGAAATACGTCATGCAAGTGCTCCTTGTGCGTCTCATGTTCGTCCGACGAAGGTTCGGACCCGAGTGTTCGACGGAATTGTCGGCGGGGCGATGCAACCCGCGCCGCAATTCGGCAGGATAGCCAGCTTCGCTCGGCGTTTGCCAAGAGTTTGCTCGTGGCGCAAACGTCCGACATTTACCGACATTTGCTCGGTCGGGGGGCCGGCGCGACGAGGAGCGCCACGTGGCCCTCTCGCGCTCTCCCGCGCTTCTCGGATCGAGTCGTGTTGAAACCGCGCTCCCCGCGACGCCCGATGTCCGGTTGTGTCGATTTGGCATCGCCGGGGGCGGTCGATATTTCGTGCGCGCCCCACGCCGGCGGCGGGAAATCGCTGCGTTTGACAGCACCGGCACCTGGGCCTACGGAGCGCCCATGCCGTTCGAGCTTCCGGAGCGCGAAGTCGCCGCCGACGATCCGGTGCCGGAGGCGCGCGCCGTCGTGCTCGTGATGAGCGGTAAGGGCGGTGTGGGCAAGAGCACGGTGGCGTCCAACCTGGCGCTCGCGCTCAAGCGCCTCGGCGCGAGCGTCGGCCTGCTCGACGCCGATATCTACGGGCCGAGCATCCCCACGATGTTCGGCGTGCACGGTCAGCCGCAGACGGACGGCCAGAAAATCGTGCCGCCCGAGCGTCACGGCATCAAGCTGATGAGCATCGGTTTCCTGCTCGACGACCCGAAAGCCGCCGTCGTGTGGCGTGGTCCGATGCTGCACGGCGCGTTGCTCCAGTTCCTGAAAGACGTCGCGTGGGGCAAGCTCGACGTGCTCCTGCTCGACCTGCCGCCAGGCACGGGCGACATCGCCCTCACGCTCGCGCAACGCGTACGGAGCACGGGTGCCGTCATCGTGACGACCCCTCAGGACGTCGCGCTGCAGGACGTTTACAAGTCGGTGAGCATGGCGAAGAAGGTCGGCATTCCCGTGCTCGGGGTGGTCGAGAACGAAAGCTATTTCATCTGCGACGGCTGCAGCAAACGTCACGAGCCCTTCGGCACGGGCGGCGGGCAGCGCATCGCGGACTTCGCCGGGGCGCCCCTGCTCGGGCAGATCCCCCTCGAGCAGAGCATCCGCGAATGGGGCGACGCCGGGACACCCGTCGTCGAGGCGGCGCCTGGCTCGGCCTCCGGCAAGGCTTTTTTAGCGGTCGCCGAGAGCCTCGTGGCAGAGCTGCGACGCCAAGGCGGCGCGGCCGTGGTGGGGATCGACCGCAGCGGCGGCGTGAACCGCCGGCTACCGATCACGCGCTGATGAGGCCTTTCGCTCGCCCGCGTTGGCAGGACAATAGAGGCAGGCTATAGCCCCAGCGCCGCGACGACCATGAGCACGACCCAGCCCGAAACCGAAAGCCGCGGCGCGGCGAGCCCGGCGCCGGCGGACGCGCCCGGCGCGAACGGTGACTCTTCGCAAGAGGCGTCGCACGGCCCACCCGCGCTCGACGGCGGCGACAGCGGGGCGCCAGCAAGCGACGGCGCACAGGTGAGCGCCGAGCCGGCCGCTTACGTCGCGCCACCGGACGCGACGCCGGAGCGTGGCTCCGAGAGCGCGGCTCTTGCGGTCACGCCAAGCGGCGCGGACCCGAACGCGCCGGGCGGAGCGGACACGAGCAGGCCCCCGCACGACACGAGCGAACCGTCCGAGGCCTCGGATGGATCGGAAAGCTCGGGCGACGACGAGCCGCCCGCGACGCTCGAGAGTGTCGCGCCCGGTGCCCCGGGCAGCAAAGCGAAGCGCAAGCGGCGCCGCAAGAAGAAGCCCGGCGCGCACGCGGGAGCCGCCTCCGCCGATGGCGCCGCCAGGGGCGAACGCCCTGCGAAGAAACAACCCGCGCGTCACCGCGCGAGCGATCGCGCTCCGTTCCACGTCGGCGAAGAGGTGTTCGGCAAAGTCACCGCCGTGCTCGACTCCGCCGTGATGGTGGACCTTTCCGGCAAGGCGCTCGCCATCTTCGACCGCTCCGAGATGGAGGCCGACGACCTCGTCCCCTCCCCGGGCGACCGCTTCGTGGCGCGGGTGCACGCCGACGGCATTCGTGGCGGCCTCGTCGTGCTCACGCGCAAGCCCCTGCGCGAGGAGGAAACGAAGCCCAAGCTCGAGCAGGCGTCGCACGACGGCACGCTGGTCTCCGGCCTGGTCACGGGCGTCATCAAGGGCGGCGTCGAGGTCGACGTGGGGGGTGTGCGCGCGTTCGCGCCGGCTTCCGGGCTGGATCTGCACCCGGCCAACGCGAACTTCGCGTCCCTCGTCGGGCAGCGCCTCGACTTCAAGATCGCGCAGTTCGACAAGGCGGGGCGCGACGTGGTCGTGACGCGGCGCCCCATGCTGGAAGCGGAGGCGCACGAGCGACGCAAACACGCGCTCGGGCTCTTGAACGAAGGGCAAGTGATGGCCGGCGTCGTGCGCACGGTCGTCGAGTGGGGCGTGTTCGTCGCGCTGCCCGACGCGGAGAACGTCGAAGGCCTCGTTCACGTGTCGGAGGCGAGCCACGACCCGCGCCCGAACCTCGCCGAGTCGTTCAAGCACGGCGATCGCATCGAGGTGAAGATCCTCGGCATCGACGAGCGCGGCAAGATCTGGCTGAGCCGCAAGGCACTCGTCGAAGATCCTTGGGCTCAGGCGCGTCAGAAGTATGCCATCGGCTCGCGGCACACCGGCAAGGTGACCAGGCTCGAGAAGTTCGGTGCGTTCATCGAGCTCGAGCCGGGCATGGACGCGCTTCTGCACGTCACCGACCTGTCGTTCGAGCGGGTGGAGCACCCGCGCGACGTACTCAAGGACGGCCAGGACATCGACGTCGTCGTCCAGTACTTCGACGTTCGTACCAAGAAGATCGGCGTGCACCTCGCGCCGCCACCGGAGCAAGCCGACGAGCCCCGTCAGAAAATTGCGCGCGGCGCTCTGATCAAGGCTGCGGTGGTCAAGGGCGAGAGCGCCGGCGTCGTCGTGCGCGTTCTCGGCGTGACGGGTCGCAGCGCCCGGGGCTTCATACCCGCCGGGCAGACCGGCACGCCGCGCGGCACCGACCTCCGGAAGGGCTTCAAGCCGGGCACGGTCCTCGACCTCAAGGTGCTCGACGTCGATCCGCGCTCCGGTGAGCCCAAGCTCAGCATCCGGGGTTACAAGGACGACGAGGAGCGCCGCGCACACCGCGAGTACCGCCAGAAGCTCAAGGCCGAGGGCGGTTTCGGAACGCTCGGCGACCTCTTGAAGGGCAAGCTCGCGTCGCTCGCCGGCCCCGAGCCCTCGGCCGCCGCCGACGAAGACGGCGGCGACGGGGGGAGCTGAGGCCGGGCGGGGGGCCGGAAGCGCGGCGCAGGGCTCGCGAAGGGGGCGTAAAGCACCCGGAGCCAAGAATGCGGCGCGCCGGTTGTCGAACCGATTGGTGTTGAACTATCTTTTCGTGCCGCAGAGTGCGGTTTTTCGCCCGCGCAGAGCGGCCCACATGCCTCATCAATCCGACCGAGAGCTGGTGGAGGCGGCCCGCGGCGGTGACGCAGAAGCCTTCGGCGCCCTGGTTCGACGCCACCAGCGCAGGATCTTCCGCCTCACGGCTCACCTCCTACGCAGTGCCTCGGAAGCCGAGGACGTGACGCAGGAGACCTTCGTGCGGGCCTACGGCGCGCTCTCGCGCTTCGACGGGCGGAGCGAGCCGTTCACTTGGATTTACCGCATCGCTGTCAACCTGTCGCTCAACGCCCTCCGCTCGCGCAAGACGCAACGCACGTCGTCGCCGCCCGATGATTCACGCATCGAGGGGTTGCTCGTCGAGGCGCGCGGCAGCCCCGCGAGCCCTGCCGAGCAGACGGCGGATCGACAGCTCGCTCTCGCGTTGCTCGACGGCATGAACGAGCTCAGCGACACGCTGCGCACGACGCTGATTCTGGTGGGCATCGACGGGCTGTCGCACGCCGAGGCCTCCGAGGTGCTCGGTTGCCCCGAAGGAACGATCGCGTGGCGGGTCCACGAAGCGCGCCGCAAGCTGCGCGCCTACCTGGCGTCGCGCGGCCACACACAAGATCTCGAGGAAGCATGAGCGACGACGATTTGCCGGACCGCGAGCTCATCGTGCGCGCCGAGCTCATGGCCGCCGAGCTGCCGCTCCGCGAGCCGGACTGGGACGGGCTCGGGCGGGCCATCGGCGAGCGCCTCGGCGCGGCGGGTGAGACCGACGAGGCGCTCCTCGCGGCGCCGATCACGGAGCTCGAGGCGGCCATGGAGGGACCCGAGGTGAAACCCGCGCCGACCGCGGAGTCTGCGCCGACTGCAGAGCTCGCGCCGACTGCAGAGCTCGCGCCGACTGCAGAGCTCGCGGCGACCGCGGAGTCTGCGCCGACTGCAGAGCCCGCGCGTGCCGTCGCCAAGGCTGGCGCGGAGCCGGAGAGCGCGCGCGAGACCGTGAGTCTTGCCGACCTCGCGCGCGCGTCGGTCGCGCGCCGTGGGTCGGCCGAGAAGGCGAGCATCGCGAAAGAGTCACTGGCGCTCGCCTCGAAGCAGCGTTCGCAGGCAGAGCCGGCGCCGGAAGCGCCGCCACCGCCGTCGGCCCGAGCCGCGACGACGGTGAGGCCCGCGCACGCGCAGCGCGTGACCGATCTTCGCGGACCGTGGATTGGCGTCGCGATCGCCGCCGTGGGGCTCGCGGCCGGGTTCGGCCTGTACATCGCGAGCCAGCGCCAGCCGCAAACCGTCGCGATCGCTACGGCCCGCGCACCGGAGCCGGCCCCGGCCTCGCTCGGCGGGCCGCGCCCGACGGTGACGAGCACACCGGGCAAGGGCGCAGCCAGCGAGCCGGCGTACGTCGAGGGGACGACGGCGGAAGTCGCGACGACCGCGCCGGAGCCTCGCGGTGTCGCGCTCGACGCGCTGCCGCGCCCCGAGCGTGCGATCGCCCCGGTCGCCGACGCACACGCGGCGCCCTCGCCGAGCCATCGCGCCGTCGCCGCGGAGCGCGTCGTGCTCGAAGAGGACCAACCGGCCGCGACCGCGACGCCGAAGCCCACCACACGGGAGCCCGCGGGGCTCAAGCCAGCGGAGCTCGATCGCGACAGCGGCATCGCCGATCGCCCGTCCGCCGGTGCCGCTCAGGCCGCCGTGGGTGCGGTGCTCGGCGCAGCCCGCTCGTGCATCGCGGGCGAGCCCAAACCCTCGAGCGCCACCCTCGTGTTCGGGTCGAGCGGAGAGGTCTCCAGCGTCTCGGTCGGGGGGCCCGCGCAGGGCACGCCGGCTGCGGCATGCATCGAGTCGGCGCTCAGGAAGGCCCGCGTGCAGCCCTTCGCGGCGCCGACCTTCAGCCTGGGTGTGACCGTCCGGCCGCCGTGAGGGCCGCGCGAGCCGCCCCCTGGCGAGCAGGGCCCCGCGCCTTGTTGACAATGGGGCGCTTGGTGACATAGTCGCGGGCCCCAAAGGCCCCCCCATGGTTTCTTCGACCCGTCAAACCGAACGCCGCCGCAACATTCGCGCGCGTGGCGCCGGGGCAGCGCGCAAGCGCGCAGCGGCCCGCGGTGGCACCCCCAAGTTCCCGCTACAACCCGAGGGCTACGACCCGAAGGCCCCGGACGCGAAGCCGGGCAAGGCGACCTGACGAGCACACCATGGCCAATCATCCCTCCGCCCAAAAGCGCAACCGTCAGCGCATCACGCGCACGGCCCGCAACCGAGCCGTCAAGAGCTCCCTGCGTACGGTCCTCAAGAAGGCGCGCCACGCCATCCAGGCCGGTGAGGCGGGCGCCAAGGAGCTCGTGCTGACGGCCGAGCGCGCTCTCGCCCGCGCCGCCAGCAAGGGCGTCGTCCCAAAGAAGACCGCTGGGCGCGTGACCTCCCGCATCGCTTCGTCTGCCGCGAAGTCGAAGCAGAAGTAGCGCCGGTGGGGCGGCCGCGCTGCGGCGCCGTCCAAGAAGGGTTACGCTGTCGGCCGAGCGCCGATGCGGAGCGACGACCCACCCGCCGACGAATTCGCGCCCCTTTCGGGCAGCGTCGTCGCCGGAAAGTACCGCGTGGAGCGCCTGATCGGCCGGGGCGGCATGGGTGCGGTCTTCGCGGCCACCAACACGGCCATCGGTAAGCGCGTCGCCCTCAAGCTGCTCGGGCGCGATGCGGCCCGCGACCCGGCCGCAACGCAGCGCTTCCAGCGCGAGGCCGAGGCGGCAGGTGTCGTCGAGAGCGAGCACATCGTGCACGTATTCGACGCGGGGACGACGCCCGAGGGCGTGCCGTTCCTCGTGATGGAGCTTCTGACCGGCGAGGACCTGCGCGCGTGCCTCCGGCGCGAGGGTAGCTTGACCGTGGAGCGTGCGACGAAGATCGCGAGCGAGCTTTTGCGCGGGCTTTCCCGCGCTCACGCCGCGGGCATCGTGCACCGCGACCTCAAGCCCGACAACGTTTTCTTGTGTCGGCGCGACGACGGCTCGGTGCTCGTCAAGATCGTCGATTTCGGCATCTCCAAGCTCCTCGAGCACGAGGGTCACTCGCGCCTCACCCACCGCGGCACCTTGCTCGGCAGCGCTCACTACGTTTCGCCGGAGCAGGCGCAGGGCAGTGACCAGGTCGATCAGCGCGCGGATCTCTACGGCGTGGGCGTCCTCTTGTTCGAAATGCTGAGCGGCCGGCCACCCTTCGACGCTCCCACGAACGACGCCGTACTCGTCTTGATCTGCACCGAGGCCGCCCCCGACGTGCGCGAGCTTCGCCCTGACGTGCCCGAGGATCTCGCGCTCGTCATCGCGAAGGCCCTGGCCAAAAACCCAGCCGACCGCTTCGAGACGGCCGAGGAGCTCTTCGCCGCGCTCGAAGCGACACAGGGTCCAGCGGCGCTCAGCGCCGCGCAGCGCCGGCGCACGCGGACGCTCGTGGCCGCCGTGATCGCGACGCTGCTCGGCTTCACGCTCACGGCGCTGCTCGTCGCGCGCTTTCAGCGTACGGGTGCACCCACGGTGCACGCGGCGACCACGCCGCCGCGGCCCCCCCCTGCCCCCACGCCGGTGCCGTCGAGCGAGGCCACGACGACGCTGGTGACGCCGGCGGAGGCGCTACCCGCCGGCACCACGCCGGGCGTGTCGGCGCCGAGCGCCTCACCGAAGGCGAACGGTGCGTCGAGCCTCGCGCAGCGTGTCACGGCGAGCCCGGCGCCGGCGTCCCGCGCCGCGCCATCGGTTGCCCCGCACCCGCGGCCGACGCCGAGCGTGGCCGCCCGGCCGCCGGCGGCCGGTGTTGCTCGCTCGCTCGAGCTCAGCACGCGCGAGCCGTGACCCTGACGGCAGGTGCCTGCTAAAAAGGTGCCATGCGTTCCTGGGCCGTGGTCGCGGCCGTGCTGTTCGTTGCTCTTTCGTGGGACGAGGCGCGTGCGGAGGAGAAGCCCGCGAGCCCGGCGCAGCCGGCGTCCCCCGTGCCCGAGGTCGATCCGGCAAAGGCCGCCACCGAGCGAGCCCGCGCGCACTTCAAGGCGGGCATCCGCCTGTATCGCGACGGCAACTACGCCGGCTCGCTCGCCGAGTTCGAGGCGGCGTACGAAGAAAAACCCGGTCCCGGCTCACTGCAGAACGTCGCGCTCTGTCAGAAGGCGCTGTTCCGCTATGGCGAGGCGGCGGACACCCTGACGCGGCTGCTCACGCGCCACGACGCCGAGCTCTCGGACGCCGAGCGTACCGCGGCACGTCTGGCGCGGGACGAGCTCCGAGCGCTCGTCGGCTCGATTCGTGTCACGGTGACGCCGGCCGACGCCAAGGTCACGCTCGACGGGCAGCCCCTCCCCGACAAAGAGAGGCTCGTCGCCGTGCGCGTCAACGTTGGCGAGCACACGTTCGTCGCCGAGGCTCCCGGCTACGCGCGCGCGACGCGGACGGTGCGCGTCGCGGGGGGACAGCTCGACCTGCCAGTCGCGCTCACGCTCGAGCCCGTGCTCGGCTTCCTCGACGTGCGCGCGAGCGATCCGGCGGCCGCGATCGCCATCGACGGCAAGGCTGTCGCGCTCGGGCACTGGGTGGGCCCGGTGGCGCCCGGCGACGATCACCTCGTGCAGGTGTATCGCGCCGGATTCGAGCCGTTCGAGGATCGCGTTCGCGTCGACGTTGGCGAGCGTCTCCAGATTGAAGGCAAGCTCGGCCATGCCGAACGGGGAGCGCTGCCACCGCCCGTCGCCGAAGGCGCCCTGCCGGCGCCCCCCTCACCCAAACCACCGGTCGGATACTATGGCCTCCTGTCGTTCAACGTGCAGGGCACCGGCGCGGCGGCCTTCGGGCTCGACCTCTCGCGCGCGCGGTCGCTCTCGGGCGCCTTCGGTCTGCGGGCTGGGCGACGCCTGCGTCCGAACGTCGGTGTGGATGCCCTGCTCGAGCTCGGTTCGCTTTCGGTGAAGAACGCGTGCGACCCGGAGGCGAGCGGAGCATCGGGCGAGCCACAGTGCGGCATCGACTACCGCGTGCGCTGGGCGCGCTTCGGGCCGAGCCTCCGCGTCATGACGCCAGCTGATCGGCTACGTGTGGCGGGAGGCATCGGCGGAGGAATCGTGTGGCACGAGCTGCGGCTCCGCCCCGGGCAAAAGCCGGGCGTGGATCCCTACTTGCTCGTGGAGCTC
The DNA here is from genome assembly GCA_963841435.1 of uncultured delta proteobacterium. GTDB lineage: Bacteria > Myxococcota_A > Polyangia > Polyangiales > Polyangiaceae > PMG-095. The sequence goes on along the minus strand of CAWJCS010000006.1, from coordinate 657,743 downwards.
GGCGTGGCATCGAACTGGAGAAAATTCCTGTTCGGCCTGGATCTTTTCGCTCTCGTGGATGGGACGCGTGGTATCAACGCGGAGCGCAACGGGCGCTCGGCCTTCCCGGGCGGAAAAACCCTGGGTTTCATCGGCCTCGGCGTACGGGGCGGATACAGCGAATGGGGCGCACCACCGTAGGGTACGCTCCTCGACTTGGAGAGGACGATGAGCATCGACACACGCGCCATCGAGACACATTCGTCGGACAGCCGCCGTTTCGCGCCCAGCCCCGAGTTTTCGGCACGCGCCCGCATCCCGTCGGAGGAGCGCTACCTCGAGCTTTACCGCGAGAGCATCGACTCACCCGAAACCTTCTGGCGCCGCGAGACCGCGGACCTCGTGTTCCGCACGCCGTTCACGAAGCTGGTCGAGGAAAACCCGCCGTTTTGCAAATGGTTCCTCGGCGCGACACTGAACGTGTCGGAGAGCTGCCTCGATCGCCACCTCACGACACCGCGCCGCGACGCACGCGCGATCGTGTGGGAGGGCGAGCCGGGCGACACGCTGACGCTCACCTACGCCGAGCTCCACGAGAAGGTCGTGGCGCTCGCCGCGGTCATCCGCGGGCTCGGCGTGAAGAAGGGTGATCGCGTCGCCATCTACATGGGCATGATCCCCGAGGTCGTGGTGGCCATGCTCGCGTGTGCGCGCGTCGGGGCGCCGCACACCGTAGTTTTCGGCGGATTCGCAGCGGAGTCGCTGCGTGACCGCATCAACGATTCCGGAGCCAAGCTCGTCTTGACGCAGGACGGCGCCTACCGCCGCGGCCAGATCGTGCCGCTGAAGGCCACCGTCGACCAGGCGCTCGAGGGGACGCCGAGCGTGGAGAAGGTGCTGGTCTGCCGCCGCGTCGGGCCCGAGCGCGCTCCGATCACGCTCAAGCCTGGCCGTGATCTCGACTGGGAGGCCGCGGTTTCGGGCACGGACCCCGATGGAGGCAAGGCCGCCGAAATCGTCGACGCCGAGCATCCGCTCTTCATCCTCTACACGTCGGGCTCGACCGGCAAACCGAAGGGCGTGCTGCACACGACAGCGGGCTACCTCGCCGGAGCGCACGTGACCTCGAAGTACGTGTTCGACCTGCGCGACGACGACGTCTACTTCTGCACGGCAGACGTTGGCTGGGTCACCGGCCACAGCTACATCGTGTACGGGCCGCTCTCGAACGGCGCGACGTGCCTGCTTTACGAGGGAGCCCCCAATCATCCCGACTGGGGGCGCTTGTTCCGCATCATCGAGGATCACAAGGCCACCATCCTCTACACGGCTCCCACGGCGATTCGCGCGTTCATTCGCGCGGGCACCGAATGGCCCGCGCGCTCGGATCTCTCGAGCCTGCGGCTGCTCGGCAGCGTCGGCGAGCCCATCAACCCAGAAGCTTGGATGTGGTACCAGGAGCACATCGGCAAGAAGCGCTGCCCGATCGTCGATACCTGGTGGCAAACCGAGACGGGGTCGATCCTCTTGACGACGCTGCCCGGCGCGCATGCCGCGCAACCCGGGGCCGCGGGGTTTCCCTTCTTCGGCGTCGTCCCCGAGGTGGTGGGCATGGGCGGCGTCAAGGTACCCGACGGACAGGGCGGGCTGCTCGTCATCAAGCGCCCCTGGCCGAGCCAGCTCCGCACGGTGTGGGGCGACGACGCGCGCTACGAGAAGCAATACTTCTCCGAGATCCCCGGCGCCTACTTCACGGGCGACGGTGCCCACGTGGATCGCGACGGGTACTATCACGTGGTCGGCCGCATCGACGACGTGCTGAACGTCGCCGGTCACCGCATCGGCACCGCCGAGATCGAGAGCGCCCTCGTGTCGCATCCCGCCGTCGCCGAGGCGGCCGCCGTGGGGCGACCCGACGAGATCAAGGGGCAGGCCCTGGTCGTGTTCGTCACCTTGAAGCCCGGAAACCTGGCCGATGCTTCGATGCAGAAGGCGCTCGCCGAGCACGTGGCGAAGGAAATCGGAAAATTTGCGCGCCCCGACGACATTCGGTTCGCCGAAGGTCTTCCAAAGACCCGCAGTGGGAAAATCATGCGCAGGCTGCTCAAGGACGTCGCTGCCGGGCGTGAGGCGCAGGGCGACATCTCGACCCTGGAAGATTTGAACGTCCTTGCAAGGCTCCGCGGCCACGAAGAGTGAGCCTCGCGCACCCGGATTGTCGGGGAGAGTCCTTCGCGCTACGAACGCGCCCGATCATGTCGAGACTTCGCTCTGGCTTCGCCCCCCTGACACTCGCCGCCGTCCTCCTCGTCGCCTGTGGTGGCTCGAGCGAGCCGCCACCCAAGGCCGCGAACATCGACTCCTCGGGCCCCGAGGCCGAAGAGCAAGGCATCCGCGCCACGAGCGAGATCGGCGGCTTGAACGAGGAAGCGGTCGATCGAACGTTCTCGTCGTCGGTGAGCACCCTCGAGCGCTGCTTGCGCCACGGCGCCGAGCGCGTCGAGTTCCTCGGTGGGACGGTGAGCTTCTACCTGAAGATCGACATGCGCGGGCGCGTCGACCACGCGCACCTCGAGCACTCCACGCTCGGCGATCGCGAGACGGAACGCTGCATGCTCGACGCTCTGCGCGGCAAGACGTGGCCGCGGCCCGTCGGCGGCGAGCACGGCCTCGCGCGAAAGTCCTTCTCCTTCGACCCGCCCAACGACGTCCGCGAGCCGACGTTCTGGGAGAAGCGCGATGCGGCTCCGGGCCTGCAGAAGGTGTTCGGCGAGGTGTCGAGGTGCAAGGACGGGCGCCACGGTGACTACGAGGCGACGCTCTACGTAGGAACCGACGGCCGCGTGCTCGCCGCCGGCGTGGCGCCGCCCGACGAGGCCGGCGACGCGGCCGTCGATTGCCTGGTTTCGGTGCTCGAGAGCGCGAGCTTTCCGTCCCCCGGCAGCTGGCCGGCGAAGGTGACGCTCACGTTGTAGTCTCGGGGGCATGAACGCCCCGGAAAGGCCACGCCCCCTCGTCGATGGGCGCGCGCTCGTCACGGGCGCCGGCAAGCGCGTGGGGCGCGCCATCGCGCTCGCGCTCGCCGCCGAAGGGATGCGCGTCGTCGTCCACTACCATCAGAGCCGCGCGGGCGCCGACGAGACGGCACGCACGATTCGCGAGGCGGGCGGCGAAGCCCACGTGCTACAGGCCGATCTCGGCTCGCGCGACGAGGCCCGGCGCCTGGCCGACGCGAGCGTCGCCGCGCTCGGCGGGCTCGATCTGTTCGTGGCGAGCGCTGCGAGCTTCGAGCGCCTCGAGTACGACACCCTCGATGACGCCGCGTTCGACCGCAGCCTTTCGCTGAACCTCGCCTCGCCGTTCGCGCTGGCGCACCGACTGACGCCCGCGCTCCGCGCGAGCCGCGGCTCGATGGTGTTCATCACCTGCACCAGCGCCACGGCGCCCTTCAAGAACTACCTGCCGTACGTGGTCTCGAAGGGCGCGCTCCGTCAGCTCGTGCGCACGCTCGCTCTCGAGCTCGCGCCGGACGTGCGCGTCAACGCCGTCGCGCCCGGGACGGTCCTGCCGCCCGAGACGCTCTCGAGCGCCGAGGTCGAACGGCTCGTGGCGCGGATCCCGCTCGGGCGCACGGGCGGGGCCGACGAGGTCGCCAAGGCCGTCGTCTACCTCGCGGGCGCAAGCTTCGTGACGGGCGAAGAGATCGTGGTCGACGGCGGGCGCAGCGTCGGCACGCGCGCCTGACGCTCAAGGCGTGAGCACGAGCTCGTAGCCGCCGAGCGCGCTTTGGGCGTGCGGCTCGGGTGCCGACGATTCGGGCAACGGGGCGAGCGAGTCACCGGGGCCCTCGGGCGCCGCCGCGGGGGCCTCTTCGGTGGGCTCGGGAGCTTCTGGCGCGGCGCCGTTGACCGGGGCATCCGCAGCAAGAGGAGCGGTCGCATCCGGAGCGATACCGCTCGGAGCCGTGGCGTCGGCCGGTGACGGTTCCGCGGGCGTTACGTCCAGCGTGATGCGCTCGTCTGCGACCCCGAGCTCGGTGAGCCCGAGCTTGATGCGGTCGGCGCGGGCCGCCGAGCTCGCCCCCGGGTCCTTCGAGAGCACGAGGACGCGAAGTGTCGGATGACGCCCACTCACCCGAGCGAACGACGCGAGGTAGGGCTCGGCCTGGGCCAGTAGCTGGTCGGTCTCGCCCGCGAAGACGCGCTCGTTCGGCAGGTACAGGCTGACGCCGCTAGCGTGCGTGCCGAGTGCGAGCAGGCCAGCGCCGAGCGGCTCGCCGAGCGAAAGCGCCAGGTCCCTCGTCACCTCGAGTAGCTCGCCAAAGCTTCGTTCGGCGCGCTCGGCGGTGGTCAAGCGCTGCTCGGCGAGCACGAGCGCTTGTTCGAGGTCGCGCTTTTCATGGGAAAAAACGCTCAAATGGTCGCCCGTGCGCGCGAGCTCTCCGCGCAGCTGATCGACGAGCTCGCTCGCGGCCCGCTTCTCGCTCATAGCGACCGTCGCTTCGAGCTTCGACTGCGCGACGACGGACTGCCCCGCATCGAGCTCGTGGTCCTTCTGCGCGAGCGCCTGCTCCTTTTCGTCGAGTGACTGCTCCAGCGAGCGCACACGCTCGAGCGCCGCGCCGAGTCTCGCTTGAGCATGCTGGTGGGCCGCCATCTCGCTCTCGGCCACCGAACGCGCTTCGTCGTAGTGTTTGGCGGCCACACAGCCGCTCATCAGCGCCGGCGACGTGGTGCAGATGCTCGCGCGAATCAGGCGAGCGGCAAGTCGGGTGGACGATTTCATGTTCACCTCAGTTCAGGACCATGCCGCGGCGAGCGGCGAGGTCCACGTGCTCGGCGAGTGAGAGACGATCGGCGTCGGAGATGCGCACGAAGCGCAGCGCCTGTTGGGAGCCCAGCGTCCAGACCGGCCGTGCGAGCGCCCGCATCGGCCGCACGCGCTCGGGTAGCTCGAGCTCGAGCCAGATCCAGAGCGGTGTCCCCAACCGGCGCAGGCCCGAGTCGAGGACGATCCCGCCCGGCGAAACTTCGATGCCGCGGCAGCTGAGGCTCTTGTGCCCCCAACGTGCCGTCACTCGAAAATCCGTCCTGGCTCGCATTCCGACCTGACGTCTGGCGGTCCCGTTCATGTAGTCAATGGTAGGTCTCTTGACTACATGATGCCAAGAACGTGCGCTCCCATGGCGGCCGTTAGGCCGGCAATCCTCTTCAAGCTACTGAAACCATAAGGCAAAATATGAAGCCCTCGGAAGTTGGCACCAAAGGGGGAACGGCCTTACGAGTGGGCGATGCGACGAGCTCGGGTCGCCTGCCTAGGCCTGCTGCTCCTCGGAGCCGCCCCGGATCGCTCCGGCAGCTCGCCCCGGGTGGACCTCTCCCACGCGAAGACTCTCGACGGCGTCGTCGTGGGGCGCCTCGCCGGCTCGAAGGCCCGGCTAACCCTCGATCCGGCGCTGCAGGCCGACGCCGAACGCCTGCTCGAGCGCGCGCGTCCCGTGGCTGGTGCCATCGTCGCGGTGGACATCACGACGGGTCACATCCTCGCGTGGGCGGACCGGCGACGCGACGGGCGCGGGCCTTCCGTCGTCACGACGCCGAGCGCTCCAGCCGCGAGCGTGTTCAAGGTCGTGACGACCGTGGCGCTCTACGAACGCGGCAACGTCCAACCACGTGACCGGGTGTGCATCGCCGGCGGCCTGCGCAGCATCGAGCGACGCCATCTCGATCGCCCGCGCGAGGGCGACATCCGCTGCGGCTCGTTCTTCCAAGCGCTCGGGCACAGCCGCAACGCCGCGTTCGCTCAGCTCGCGACGCACCGCCTGCTGCGCACCGACCTACTCGAGGTGGCCGAACGGATCGGATTCAATCACGAGCTTCCCTTCGACTTCCCCGTGCTCGTCGGCACGCTCGACGTCCCCTACGGCGACCTCGACTTCGCGCGCACGGCCGCGGGTTTCCGCGGCACGACGCTCACGCCCCTCGGGGGCGCCTATCTGGCGGCCGTCGTCGCCACGGGCGGGCTTTCACCGCGGTTCCGACTCGCTCGGAGCGAGGGAGCCGACGCGCCCGCGGAGCTCGAGACGACCGGCCGCGCCATCAGCGCCCTCACGGCGCACCGCCTGGAGCGCATGATGGAGGTGACGGTCGAGAGCGGCACGGCCCGCAACGCCTTTTACGACGACCTCGGGCACCCGCTGCTCGCCTCCGTGAAGGTGGCGGGCAAAACGGGGACGCTCGCCCCCGACGACGGCGACGAGACCGCGAGCTGGTTCATCGGGTTCGCCCCCGCGCGCCACCCGACGGTCGTCGTCAGCGTGCTGCTCGAAAACGGCGCCGTGTGGCGCCGCAAGGGAGCGGAGGTCGCACGAGACGTCCTACGCTCGTACTTCGCGGCACGAAACGCGCGGGGCGTGACGGCGCCATTCTAGCGAGTCAGCGTCGCCGGGCACGGCGACGGATGCTGCGACCCAGGCCGAGCGCGGCACCGAGCACCAAGAAGAGCGGCGCCCCCGCAACGCGACCCCCACCCGGCACGCGGCAACCGCACGTCTTTTTGCTGCTCGGAGCTTCGCCGGCGTCGGCGGCGTCGGCACCGGCATCCTTCGGCTCGAAGCCCGGCCCGAGGCCGAGCTCGGGCAGCGGGGTGAGAATCATCTTCTGTGCGTTGATCTGCGTGCGGCTCTTGCGCGTCAGATCGTCCGCGATCCAGGTCTTTCGCAGACCCCGGTAGTCCGGCGGCGACTTGCCCCACCGCCAGCGATCCGGCGAAGGACAGTGAATGACGGGCTTCCAGTTGTGGAAGTTGTTGTACCGCGTCTGAAGCTTGCTCTCCTTGGCCGCCACGACGGCCATGTTCGCCTCGCGCTTCTGCCCCTTGGGCAGTGCGATGCCGCCCTCGAGCGCGTTCGCGGGCGCAAGCTTCGGATCGCGCGGCAGCGTGGCCTTACCGAAGCGGAAGTGGAGGCGCGTGAGCACGTACTTGTTGCGCTCGACGAGCGCTTTGATGCGCGCGACCTTCTCGCGATCCTCCTGGAGCTCCTTCTGTTTCTTGCGCCGCTCCTTGGGCTTGAGGGGCTTCAGGAGCTCCTTATCGAGCTCCTTCTCTTCCGCGGTCAGCGCCGGAGGCTTCGGATTCAGCTCTTCTTCCGACACCGCGCGCTCGAACACATCGCCGCCCAGGCTCAAGAGCTCGGAAAGCTCGAACGGGACGGTGGCGCACGGCTGACCGCAGCCCTCGAACGACCACGCATACTCGAGCAGCACGGTGTCGGGATTCTTCGCCAGGATGCGATCGTAGAGCGAATTGTAAAACTCCCCCATCCGCTCCTTCACGTCGAAGTCGACCTCGATGTTCGTGGGCGGCGTGATCGTCTTGTAGTTTTGGACCTCGTAGCGCTTGTCGGGATCGAGCGTGTAGACGACGATCTCTTGAAGGTCGTTGGCCGGCGCGTTCACGATGCCGAGCTTCACGGGCAGCGTGTCGTACGGTTCCTGGGTGAAGAAGCGGATCGGCGAGAGTTGCGCGCGATCGCCGCCGACGAGCTCGATGCGCTTCACGTCAACTTCGGCAGCGACGAAGGCGTTGCCCGCGCTGACGTACGGCGCGATCGCGGCATCGGTTCCGGGCGGGGCTCGATACCCGTGCTCCTTGAGCCAGCCGAGCGGCGAGGTACCGGCAGGCAGCACGCTCATCGTGTACTCGCCCTCCTTGGTGCGCACCTGCGTATCGATGAGCAGCTCCTTGGCTACCTTGTGCTCGCCACCACCGGGAGCAGGCGCCCCGAGGAACCCGCTGCCCGTCACGCGCAGGTCACGCTGCCACTCCTGCTCGGGCGGCCCGGGGTCGCATGGATCCTGCTCCCAGAATTCGTGAAACCGGGGCGCGCTGATCTGATCGGCGTGATCCACGTACTCGCGCTTGAGCGTGACGACGTGATCGGCCGTGACGTCTGCCGGAACGGGGAGAACGATGACGAAGGGCTCGAGCGAGCCCTGGTAGTCGGGCATCAAGGTGACGACCGTGCTCGGGCCCTTCTTCATCACCACGATGTGCGTCGAATGCACGACGGGCGGCTTGCCCTTGCTTGCCATGAAGCCCGGGAAGGCCCGCGCCGCAGGCGCCACCGAGAGTGCGAGGAGCGTTGCGGTCAGCGTCGAAACCGGGAATTTGGCACGCACGGCGCGTGTGTTCTTAGCATCCATTGTCGGCCCGTTGGCAAGCCTCGGCATGAGCACATCCCACGACCAGCTTCGCTGGTTCGGCGCGGGCTTCGCCCGCGGCGCCGCTTCGAAAGCGCGGCTCGAGCTCTGCCCTCGGGGGCGTCCCGCCCGTCGCGAGGTGGCGGGATGCGCTAGAGGCCCTGGATCGTGCTAGGCAGCGTCGCCATGGTGACCGGGATGGTTCCCGAGCCAGACCGCTGCCCGCACTGCCGCGCGGTCACGGCCCCGGAGCCCGCCGCCGCGGATCGCTACCGCTGCCCCGCGTGCGGGGGCCCGCGCCTCGTCGTCGATCCGCCGCTCCCGGAGCGCTCGCACGCCGAAGAAGCACTGCTCATCCGCGCCGAAGCCGTCCGCGTTCGTGCGGGGGTGCTCGTCGCGGCCGGTGCGGCGCTGGCGAGCCTCGGGGCCCTGGGCCTCGCGGCTGCGCTCGTCGCCCTCGTGGCCTTGGGGGGCGGCGCCCTTTCGCTGCTGATCACGCTGTCGGTGGCCCTCGTTCCCCTCTTGCTCGGTGTCGCCGTGGTCGGGCGTGGAAGGAAGCACCAGCGCGCGTTCGAGGCGGCGCTCGACGAGGCGGAGCTCGTCCTCGCCCGCGAGATCCTCGGTGCCCAGGGGGCGGCGGTCGGGGCGCCCGAGCTCGCCGCCCAGCTCAGGCTGAGCGACGCGCGCGCGGAGGCGCTGCTCACGGAGCTCGTCCTGCGGGATCTCGCGACCCGCACCGTGACCGACGCCGCCTCGCTGAGCTATGTTGCGAGCGGTCGGCCGCGGGTCGCGCTCCCCTCCCCCGACTCGCCGGGGGAGCGGCTCGAGGCCGCCGCCGCCCCAGAGCCTTCGAGGAGCCGACGTGACTGAAGCGGTCGCCGCCGTCCCCGCTCGCCCGACGACCGCGTGGCAGCGGACCGTCGCGAGCGTCGGCGCCCAAGACATCCTCGTTTTCCTCTACCTGGTCGCGCTCAACGTCGCGGTCGCGCTGGCGCCCGCCGGACCCGTGCAGCGCGCCTGCGCCCTACGCGTCGGTGCGCTGCTCGTGGTGTTCCTGCCGGTCGTCGCCAGCGTCCGCGCAGGCCTCCTTCGCCACGGCTTCTTCGCACCGCTGCTCTACCGCGTGGCCATTTACGGCAGCGTGCAAATCTCGTACTTCTTCTTTCGCGAGCTCCTGCCGCTCGTCAATCCGAGCTCACTCGACCTCCAGCTCCACCACCTCGGCGTGGCGCTGTTCGGCGCGGAGCCGGCGCTGTCGCTCGACGCCTTCGTCACTCCCGTGACCACGGAGTGGTTCGCCTACTTCTACTTCGGCTACTTCTTCGTGCTCGCGACGCACGTGCTGCCGATTCTGTTCCTCGCGCGCGACCCACGCCCGCTCGGCGAGTTCACCTTCGGGTTGATGTTCGTCTTCTGCGTGGGGCACACGCTCTACATGCTCGTGCCCGGGTTCGGACCGATCCGCGCCGTCGCCTCCCAGTTCAAGCACACTCTCCCCGACGGCCTGTGGCTCGACGTCGTGATGGAGACGGTCGCCGAGGGCGGCGCCCTCAAGGACATCTTCCCGTCGCTCCACACGGCGGCGCCGACCTTCCTCGTGCTCTATTTATTCAGGCACCGAAACCGCATGCCTTACCGCTACACCTGGCCGGTCGCGTCGTTTTTCTGCGTCAACATCATCGTGGCGACGATGTTCTTGCGCTGGCACTGGGTCGTCGACGTTGTCGCGGGCCTCCTGCTCGCCACGTTGACCCAGATGCTCGCCGTGCGGGTCACGCGCTGGGAAACCGAACGTCGCGCGCGCGACGGCCTCATGCCGACCTGGCCGGCGTTCTCGTTCCTCGACCGGACTACTTTTCGTAGACCTGAACCGCAGCAACCCCCGAGCCCTGCGACACCGTGACGATCACCTTCATGGGCATCGGGAGCATCGCTTTGTAGCAGCTCTGCTTCTCGCCGATGATGGCCTGGGGGCCGACGGTCTGGTCCTGCGCGAGCACGGCGGCGGGTAGCCCCGGCATCGCGATGAAGGGCGCCAGCTGAATGTCCAGGTTGGCGACGGGCGGCAGGCCGACGCCGATCACCGTGTAGCACTTGTTCGCCTGCATCTGGACCTGACCCTCGAGCGACTGACCCTGCTGGAACTGTCCGGCAATGGCGGAGCCGACAGGCTTCGCGCCGGGCGCGCTCTGCTGAGCAAGCGGCGCGAGCAGCTGCGTCGCAGCGGCGGCAGCCGCGGGGTCGATGGGCGTCGCCGTTGGGCCGGCAGCCGCGGTCGCAACCGGAATGGGAGGCGGAGCGGCCGTCGCGGCCGTGGGAGGCGGTGCTGCGGTCCCAGCGGGCGGCGCGGCGGCGGTCACGCCCGGTGCACCCGGCGTCGCGCCCTGCGTCTGGCAAAACTGCCCGTCGAAGTATTGCCCCGGCGGGCACTGCACCTGGCCCGGCTGGCCCGTGTTGGCCTGCTTGTCGTCACCGCCGCAGGCGGCGGCGGTCAGAGCAACGAGGGGAGCGAGCCAGCGAAGGGTAGTTGTGCGCATCGAAGAGGGACTCCTTGTTCGAGGGGGCGACGCCGCCGACGGACGGGGCACGAGTCTACCCGCACTCTCCGCTCGAGCGCCATGGCTCGCTGAGCCACGCATCAGCGTGGTTGAGCCGCCCCTCACCCCTCGGGCGCGCGGCCGGACCACGGCCGTCCCACGACCCCATCCGGACGGCCGCAAAGCCCCCTCCGGCGCGACGCCGGCGTCCTCGGAGCTACTGGCGCAAAACGCCGGTCACCCAGCCAGCCCGGGCGCGAGGCAGAAGCCCTCGTAGTCGATGTACTCCTTGATCGTCGGGTTCTTGCCGCACGCCGGGCAGGCCTCGTCGCGCCGGAGCTTCAAGGTCCTCACCGTCATCTTCAAGGAGTCGTAAGTCAAAAGGCGCCCCATCAAGAGGTCGCCCTTGCCGAGCAGGAGCTTGATGGCCTCGGTTGCCTGTAGCGTTCCGATGATGCCGGGCAGGATGCCGAGCACACCGGCCTCGGCGCACGAGGGAGCGAGCTCGGGCGGCGGTGGCTCCGGGTAGAGGCAGCGATAGCAGGGCCCCTGCCACGGCATGAACGTCGTCACCTGGCCGTCGAAGCGGAAGATGCTGCCGTGCACGACGGGGATCTTGTGGAAGAGCGAGGCGTCGTTGACGAGGTAGCGCGTCGGGAAATTGTCGCAGCCGTTGACGATCACGTCCCAGCCCATGCCGAAGATGCGATCCACGTTGGTGCTCAACAGCCGCTCCTGGAACTTGACGACCTTCACGTCGGGATTCAGGTTGACGAGCGCCTTTTCCATACTGTCGACCTTCGGCATGCCGAGGCGCGACGTTGCGTGGACGATCTGCCGCTGCAGGTTCGACGCATCGACCGTGTCGGCGTTGACGACGCCGATCGTACCGACACCCGCGGCAGCCAAGTAAAGCGAGGCCGGGGCTCCAAGCCCACCCGCGCCGAGCAAAAGCACGCGGCCCTTGAGGAGCTTTTCCTGGCCGCGCTCGCCAACCTCGGGCAAAAGAATGTGGCGCGAGTAGCGTTCGAGCTGCGCGGGGGTGAGCTGCGGCGGGAGCTCGGTCGGATAGCCGAGATCCTTCCACCGCACGAAGCCGGGGTTCGCGCTGGCGACATGCTTGTACCCAAGCTCGGCGAGAGAATTTGCCGCAAACACGCTGCGGTTGCCCCCGGCGCAGTAAAGGATCAGGTCCGCGTCCTTGTCGGGGAGCTTCTGCTCGGACTGCTGCTCGAGGTACGAACGCGGCAAGTGGATGGCGCCCGGGATGTACCCGTTTCTAAACTCCTCCTTTTCCCGCACGTTGACGAGCGTGAAGGGGCGCTCGGCACGCGTGTCGTAGCGCCGCTTGAGCTCCTCGAGAGGGAGGACGGTGACGCTCTTTCTGAGATCGGCAAAAAGGTCGCTGTAGGTCTTGGGCATCGTTCGGATCCGCTCGGGGTCGTTCGGGGCCTGTCGGGCCGGGTCGCTCTAGCGCCGACCGGGCGGCGAAGAAAGGCGCACTTTCCCGATGTAGGAATCTTTGCCAGGAATCTTTGGCCAGATTTCGGCTTCGTCAAGAGGGGCCCGCGGCGGCGGGCCTTTTCGGCTGAAGGGCCGAACCCGGTGCCTGCTAGCCTCACGGGTCGGTCGCCCTTCGGCCGCCGGGCAGAAGAGAAGGATCCCCCGAACCCATGTCTCAGAGTCGCCTGGGTGAGCTGCTCGTCCGCGAGAAGCTCATCAGCTTACAGCAGCTCCGCAAGGCCCAGGAGGAGCAAAAGAAATCCGGGCAGAACCTCGGCTACACGCTCGCCAAGCTCGGGTTCGTCTCCGACGGCGAGATCACGAATTTTCTCTCGTCGCAGTATCGCCTCCCGGCGATCAACCTCGACGAGTACGAAATCGACCCCGAAGTCGTGAAGCTCGTCTCGCGCGATGTCTGCGAGAAGCATCGCATCATCCCCGTATCGCGCTCGGGTCAGTCGCTGATCGTCGCCATGAGCGATCCGACGAACCTGAACGCGATGGACGACATTAAGTTCCTCACGAACTACAGCGTCGAGCCCGTCGTCGCGAGCGAAGCGGCCATCCAGGCGGCCATCGACCGCTACTACAGCGCCGGCCCCTCCTACGACGAGGTGATGGCCGACTTCCAGCTCGACGAAGACGACATCGATTTCAGCGCCGAAGAGGACGAAATCAACGCGATGGAGCTCGAGCGCGCGAGCGCCGATGCGCCCGTCGTCCGCCTCGTCAACGTGCTGCTCCTGAACGCCATTCGCAAGGGCGCGAGCGACATCCACCTCGAACCCTACGAGAAACGACTGCGCGTGCGCTACCGCGTCGATGGCGTGCTCCACGAGGAGATGACACCGCCGCTCAAGCTCAAGAACGCGCTCGTCAGCCGACTCAAAATCATGAGCCAGCTCGACATCGCCGAGCGCCGGCTGCCGCAAGACGGGCGCATCAAGCTCAAGCTCGGCAAGGGCCGCGAGATGGACTTCCGCGTCTCGGTCCTGCCGACGATGTGGGGCGAGAAGGTCGTGCTCCGCTTGCTCGACAAGAGCAACCTGCAGCTCGACATGACGAAGCTCGGCTTCGACCTCGAGCCACTCGCCGACTTCAAATGGGCCATCAACCAGCCCTGGGGCATGGTGCTCGTGACCGGCCCTACGGGCTCGGGCAAGACCACGACGCTCTACTCGGGCCTCAGCGAGCTCAACAAGCCGGCCGTCAACATCAGCACCGCCGAGGATCCCGTCGAGTACAACCTCCACGGCATCAACCAGGTGCAGATGCACGACGATATCGGGCTCAACTTCGCCATGAGCCTGCGCTCGTTCTTGCGCCAGGATCCGGACATCATCATGGTCGGCGAGGTCCGCGACTTCGAGACCGCGGAGATCGCGGTCAAGGCCGCGCTCACGGGCCACCTCGTGCTCTCGACGCTGCACACGAACGACGCCCCCGCGACCATTTCGCGCCTCTTGAACATGGGCGTCGAGCCGTTCCTCATCACGGCGAGCGTGAATCTGGTCCTCGCCCAGCGTCTCGCGCGCAAGGTCTGCCAGGACTGCAAGCAGCAGGAGCCAGTCGAAGCCGAGACGCTGCTCGCCATGGGCTTCTCCGAGGAACAGGCCGCGAACGCGAAGATCCTCAAGGGTGCCGGCTGCGCGACCTGCAGCAACACGGGCTACAAGGGCCGCGTCGCGCTCTACGAGGTGATGCGCTTCACGGACGAGCTAAAGGAGATGGTGCTGCAGGGCGCGTCGGCTGCCGAGCTCAAGGTCGGCGCGATCAAGCGGGGCATGAGCACGCTGCGCATGAGCGGCATCCGCAAGGTGTTGGAGGGGATCACGACGCCCGAAGAGATCATGCGAGTGACGATGGCGGACTGACGGGGGAGATGCATGGATGAGTCGAGTCTTGTCAGAGGGTCTTTTGCGCCCTGACCGAAAACCCCGGCGCCCCGCGAGCCCAGGTGCGGCTGGCGCCCGTTCGGCGGGCTTTTTTGTTTGGATGGCTGCGGCTCGCGACGATCGCGATCCGCTCTTCCAAGACCCCCATGTCGGGTCAGGCGGGGGACGCCTACGGCGCCCGCGCTTGCCCTTCTTCGACGATCGAAGGAGCTTGCCACCGTGACCGAACAAGCGCTTCAGGTGAACCTGCACCAGCTCTTGCGCGCCATGATCGAGAAGGGCGCGAGCGACATGCACATCACGACGGGGGCGCCGCCGCTCCTGCGCATCGACGGGGCGATCGTGCCGCTCAAGGTGCTGCCGCTCTCGCCCGTCGAGACCAAGCAGCTCTGCTACTCGGTGCTCACCGAGGAGCAGAAGATCCAGTTCGAGAAGAGCAAGGAGCTCGACCTCTCCTTCGGCGTGAAGAACCTCTCGCGCTTTCGCGCGAACATCTTCTTGCAGCGCGGCGCCGTCTCGGGCGCGTTCCGCTCGATCCCCTTCAAGATCCTCACCTTCGAGGAGCTCGGCCTGCCGCCTTCCGTCGCCGAGCTCGCCGCCAAGCCGCGCGGGCTCGTGCTGGTCACCGGCCCGACGGGCTCCGGGAAGAGCACGACGCTTGCCTCGATTCTCGACAAGATCAACGCCGAGACGCGGCAGCACATCGTCACGGTCGAAGACCCCATCGAGTACCTGCACCCCCACAAGCGCTCGATCGTGAATCAGCGCGAGGTCGGCAGCGACACGCAGAGCTTCAAGGCGGCACTCAAGTACGTCTTGCGGCAGGATCCGGACGTCGTGCTCGTGGGCGAGATGCGCGACCTCGAGACCATCGAGGCTGCCCTGACGATCGCGGAGACCGGCCACCTGGTGTTCGCGACGCTGCACACGAACTCGGCGCTTCAGAGCATCAACCGCATCATCGACGTGTTCCCGCCGCACCAGCAGTCGCAGGTGCGCGCCCAGCTCTCCTTCGTGCTCGAGGGCGTCATCAGCCAGCTGCTCTTGCCGCGCGCGGGCACGCCGGGGCGCGCCCTCGCGCTCGAGGTGATGGTGCCGAACGCCGCCATCAGAAACCTCATCCGCGAGGACAAGGTCCACCAGATCTATTCGCAGATGCAGGTCGGCCAGTCCAAGCACGGCATGCAGACCCTGAATCAGTCGCTCTACTCGCTCTACATGCGCCGCATGATTTCGCTCGAGGAAGCGACCGGTCGCTCGAACGACACAGATGAGCTCCGCGGCATGATCGAGGGGCGCGTGCCGGCCCAGGGCCTGCCGAGCGGCGTGCAGGGCTCGCTGCCTCCGAGATAGCTGTCTTGGGGATAGCTCCGGGCGGCGGGCGGCCTCTGAACTTTTGGCGGAGGGCGTGCGGGGCGGCTGGCGTCGCGGCGGACGGCAGGGCACGCCAAGGTAATCGGCCGGGCGGCGCGGGAGTCAGGATAGCTCCCGCGCCGCCCGGTAAGCGTTTTCAGAAGTTGTGAACGAAGGTGAGACGACCAGCGAGATGACGCTGCAGCGGGACGTCGGCGCTCCTGGTCTCGTAGCCCAGGAAGCCGAGCAGCGTGTTGTTCTTGCCGTAACTGGTGAGCATGACGTTGCCGCCGACGACGAGCGAAGCGAGGGGCTTCGGCTCCGTCTCGTCAGGAAGCTGCACCTTTGCGGCGTCGTTGAGCGCGAGGCTCATCTCGAGCTGCGGGCCGAACGCGATGTACTTGTGCGCGAGGTAGTCGACGAAGAGGCGGCCGTACAGGTAGCTGCTGTTGTCGAGCCCCGGGTCCTTGAAGGCGGCGTCGTCGAACCACTGCAGCCAGAGCTCGGTGTAGATCGGCTCGGGGCCGCCGATGACGAAGAGCTGCGGCACGATGGAGGACATCCGCTTGGTGCTCCAGTCGAAGACGACGCCGATCATGGGCGTGATCGTCATGGGACCAGCCGTGATGGCGGGGCCGATGTCGAACTCGCCGGAGTAGCCCGCCACGTAGATGTCGGACGCGAGCCCGACCCCGTCGGTGAGCGAGTGAGTGGCACCGGCCCAGAGCTGAAGGCCGAGGCCGTCGGAGTCGATGCGGAACCAGGCCGCGGGGAACTCCTCTTCCTCCTCGGCGGGAGCGGGGGCCTCGGCCGGGGGTGCCATCTCGGGCGCTGGAGCCGCCTCGGGCGGGGGCATCGGGGCAGTCTCGGCTGCCATGGGAGCTGGCTCCGCGGCGGGTGCGGGTGCGGGTGCGGCGGCCGGGGCTGCTTCTGCCGGCGGGGCGGCCGGTGCTGGCTCCTGGGCCAAGGCGACGGAGCACACGAGGCTTGCTCCGGCGAGCGCGAGGGCGTGGCTGTAGATCAAAGAGGTCAGGCGCATTACACGTCTCCGAGTGTCAAGGGCGGCGGACCATCCGCCGGCGCGCCGCCCCGGCATCT
Organism: uncultured delta proteobacterium; assembly: GCA_963841435.1. GTDB lineage: Bacteria > Myxococcota_A > Polyangia > Polyangiales > Polyangiaceae > PMG-095. Next base: position 641,177 of record CAWJCS010000006.1, on the reverse strand, counting down.
GGCCGGACCAGCAAGGCCGGAGTACTGGGTACGGCGTTGCACCCGAATGTCTCAATTGTTTCGAAACATCGATGAGCGCTTTATTTTTATGCACCGGCTGTTCGGCCGGCGTGGTCCGAAACACGGCGAATAGCCGGCGGGGCGCGCTCGTTTTCCGTTATTCGCCGGCCGGTTTCTAGGGCGAGCGGGGGCGCCTCGCTCAGCGCGTCATATCGGCAATTGCCTGGGCTACCTCGGGATGCTTCGGCTGCCGGTGCGCGAGCACGTTCAGGTAGGGCTTCGCGCGCTTGTCGCCCGTGACCACGAGCGCCCGCAGGGCGAGGAGCCGGATGAGCAGGGGCGAGGCGTCGAGCGGCAGGTCGAGCTTGGCGGCGCGGGCGGCAGCCTGCGCGAGCGTCGACTTGTCCTTTTCGTGGGCGTCGATGAACGCCGCGAGCCAGCCGCTCAGCGTGCCGAGCACGACGGGGTACCTGGCGAGCAGCGTCCGCGCACCCTTGAGGTCGTCCGCGGCGACGAGGTCGTAGGCGCGCTCGAGCAGGAGCGGCGCCGTGACGCTGCCTTCGAGCGCGAGGTCCGACGCCTCGACCGCCTCCTTGGGCTTGCCCTGGTAGCGCAGCAGGCGCGCCTTGCGCAGAAGGTGAACCGGTCGGAGCGCGTCGCCGCTGCGCTTGCCGAGCAGCGCCTCGGCGCCCGCGAGGTTGCCGGTATCGAGCAGCGTGTCGAGCACGACGAGCTCGCCCCAGGGCACGCTCGGATCCTTGAGCGCGTCGAGCTCGGTCGGGGGCGGGTAGTGCGTGCCGAGCAGCACCCCGGACCCCGCGGCGAGCGCCGAGAAGGTCCGCTCGGTGGCCGCGTCGCCCAGCACCTTGAGCGCGGCGTCCACGTCCGCGGGCTCGAGCGATTCGTAGCCGGCGACCGCGCGCACCACCGCCACGTTGACGCTCGTGGGATCGAGCTGCTCGACCGCCTTTTCCGCCTCGTCGACGCGCCCGCCGAGCAGCGCCACGCGAGCGGCGAGGGTGCGCGCGCGCGGATACATCGCCGCAAAGCTGACGGCCCGCAGCGCGGCCTTGCGCGCGAGCGTTTCGTCCCCGGCCTCGATGGCGAGAAAGCCGAGCCCCGCCGCGAGCGCCGGGCTGTCGGCCATGCGGATCGCTGCGTCGAGCGACTGGCCGAGCTTTTCGTGGTCACCGGCGCGCACCGCGAGCGCGGCGTCGAGCATGTGCGGGATGGGCGCGAGAGGCGCCGGTAGCTCCGCGGCGTCCTTCTCGGAGAGCCGAGCGTCGGAGGGAGGCTCGTCGCCGCGATTGGCGCTCACGACCCAGGCGAGCGCACGCAGCGCACGCACGCTCGCGGTCTCGCCGACTTTGGCCTTGAGCGCGTCGATGACCGGTTGAGCTCGCTCCTTGCCGAGCTCGAAGAGCGCGAGGCGAGCCAACAGGATGTCGGCGGCCACGAGCTTCGGGTCGAGCGAGCGCGCCGCCTCGTAGCGTTCGATGGCGCGCAGATCGCCGGCCCGCTCGAGCACGGCCCCCGCGGCGAGCTGGTAGAAGGCATCGCGCCCGGCTTCCTTGTCCCACTTCGGCAGCTGCGCCACGGCGCCAGCGAGGTCTCCCTCGACGAGGAACGACGCCATGCGTCCGAACGCCAGGTCCTTCTCCGGCAGCCCGACGGTGTGGCCGCGGTGGATGGCGGAATCGATGCCCTTGGTTTCCTCGTCGAGCAAGAGCGCGCGGAGCACACGATTTTCGAGCCACAGGCGGGCAGCGCGCTGGCTCAGCGAGTCGAGCTCGAACGCCTCCGAAAGCTTCTTGTCGGTGGCTCGGAGGGCCGCGACGTTGCCGCCGTGGAGCATTCCGTCGACCTCCTTCGTGAGGGCGACGGCGTGCGCCGCCTTCTCGGCCTTGATCTGCTTGGCGTACTGCCAGCCCCCGATGCCGCCGCCCGAAAGGAGCACGATTGCGACGAGGATCACCCACGTGCCGCGCGACCTCTGGCGCGGAGCCTGCTCCCACGCAGGCTGGGCGCCACCGCCGGGCTCGAACACGCCGACGCGCGCGAGGTGCTCGAGCACGACGCTCGGCCCCGGCCCCTGGCCCACGTCGTAGCGCTGCGTCGGCACGTCGCTGCGCGGCGCCATGTCCCCCACGAACGCCGGGAACGGCTCCGGCTGAGTGGTGCCCACCCTACGCGCCGAGGGCACACGCCCGGGCGAAGGCAGATTGACCGAGCCGCGCAGCGCCGCGGGGCGCGTCGGGGCGTCGAAGGGGTTCGTCGGAGCATCGAAGGGATTTTCCATGCGCCGTGCGCCATTCGGCGAGGTTGCGAAGTGGGGGACGTTGTCGAGCGGCTCCACGTCGATCTCCTCGGCGCTCGGCGGGCGCGGCGGCGGCGGCGACGGAAGCGTGTGGTGCGCCACGGGCTGAGGTGGGCCGGCCGAGCGCGAGCGGGGTGCGGCGGCGCGGCTCGGCGCGGCTCCGCCGAGCATGGTCCGGCGCCCCGGGCGCGCGCCGGGCGTCACCTGCGGCGTGGGAGCGCCGATTTCCTCGACCTGGCTGATCTCCTCGGTGGAGTCGAAGCGGGGCAGCGGGTCCGAGGCCCGAGGGTTCGTGATTTCGTCGCTGCGGAACGGCTCGGGTCGCATCGCGGGCGGCGGGATTGACAAGCGTACCGGCAGCGCGCGAGCAACCTCCGTCGCCACGGCGGGCGCGCCGATGCGCTTCTGCAGCGGGATGTAAAACGACGCGCGATCGTGCCAGTGCTGGGCCTCGGCATCGTACGCGCCGAGCTGGATGGCGCGTGCCAGCACCTTCTCGGCGCGCAGCGCGTCGCCGCGCCGCAAGAGCACCTCGCCGAGGTAGCGAAACGGCTTGGGGCTCGCGGCGTCCGCCTTACCCGCCGTCACGAGCGCCGCTTGCGCCTCGGGCAGGAGCGCGGCGTCGAGGTACATGCGCCCCACGGACAGCATCACGGTCACGTCGCGCGCGTGCCAGGTCTCGGCAGTCTTGCCGACCTCGCGAACGAGTTGATCCTGGCCCGAGGCGCCGAGGTACGCGCAGAGCGCGACCGTGGAGTCCGCGTCAGGATTCGCTCGCCAGGACGAGAGCAGGTCGTCGAGGGCGCCCATTGCTTGGCCCCCGAGAATAGCGGAGCCAGGTGGCATGACGAGCCCTCTTCACGCGCTTTCGAGCGACCGGGGCATCCGAGCACCGGCCGGGAAGCCGAGAAATCGCGGGCGGCACCTCGGTTTCGCCCCACGCGGACGCGCGCGGGCGCACGTTTCGTGCGCCGAGCCGGAGCCGAGGAAAATATCTGCTAACACTCTCCCCCAATTACCCACACGGGTCCCTGATGTGCGGCGTCTTCGGCATCTACGGCCACCCTGAAGCGGCCAACCTCACGTACCTGGGGCTGCATGCGCTGCAGCACCGGGGGCAGGAGAGCGCGGGCATCGTCACCTCGGACGGCAATCAGCTCGCCGCCTACCGAGGCATGGGACACGTCATCGACGTGTTTCCACCCGACCAGATCGCCCGCCTGCGCGGCACCGTCGCCATCGGGCACGTGCGCTACTCGACGGCCGGCGGCTCGATGCTCAAGAACGCCCAGCCCATCGCCGTGGACTACTCGCGCGGCTCGATCGCCGTAGCCCACAACGGCAACCTCACGAACGCCGAGGCGCTCCGCGAGAAGCTCGAGGCGCGCGGCTCGATCTTCCAGAGCACGAGCGACACCGAGGTCATCGTGCACCTTTGCGCCATCAGCACGCAGCGCGCCAGCGAGGACCGCGTCGCCGACGCGCTGTCGCAGGTGCAAGGCGCCTACTCGCTGCTCTGCCTCACGACCCAGGCGCTGATCGCCGTGCGCGATCCGATGGGCATTCGCCCGCTGTGCCTGGGCAAGCTGCGCGAGACGGGCGCCTGGGTGGTCGCGAGCGAGCCGACGAGCTTCGATCTGATCGACGCGGACTACTTTCGCGACGTTGAGCCTGGCGAGATGGCCATCATCGATCGCACGGGGCTTCGCAGCATGCACCCGTTCGTCGAGCAGCGGCGCAAGACCTGCATCTTCGAATACGTCTACTTCGCGCGGCCGGATTCGAACCTCGACGGCGTCAGCGTCTACGAAGCGCGCAAGAACCTCGGGCGCGCGCTCGCCCTCGAGCACGGGATCGAAGCGGACGTTGTCGTGCCCGTGCCGGACTCCGGTGTGCCGGCGACGATCGGCTACGCCGAGGCGGCGGGCATTCCGTTCGAGCTCGGGCTCGTGCGCAGCCACTACGTCGGGCGCACCTTCATCGAGCCGCAGCAGAGCATCCGGCACTTCGGCGTGCGCCTGAAGCTCAACCCCGTGAGCGCCGCTCTGCGCGACAAGCGCGTCGTCGTCGTCGACGACAGCATCATTCGCGGAACCACGAGCCGCAAAATCGTCAAGATGCTGCGCGACGCGGGCGCGCGCGAGGTGCACATGCGCATCTCGAGCCCCCCCACGCAGTGGCCCTGCTACTACGGCATCGACACCCCGACGCGCGGCGAGCTCATCGCTTCGTCGCACTCCGTCGAGGAGATCAACCAGTACATCACGAGCGATACCCTGGCGTACCTCTCGCTCGACCGCATGCAGGAAGCGGTCATTGCGGCGCGCACCGAGGCGACGGGGCGCAGCACCCACCGCTCGCTGCCCGTCGCCGGGCAGCCGCTCGGCGACGGCGCCTTCTGTCACGCGTGCTGGTCGGGAGAGTACCCGATTGCGTTCGTGCCACACCCGCGTCAGCGGCAAATGCGCCTGCTCGACGTGTGAGCCGGGCCGCGGGGAGCTACACTGTAGGGCATGCTCGACGCGCTTCCGGCCGAGGTGTCGCTGGTCGAGGTCTCGCCGCGCGACGGGCTGCAGAACGAAGCCGCGCCGCTTTCGTTACCCGACAAGCTTCGTTTGCTCCGCGCGCTCGTCGCGGCGGGGCTGCGGCGCATCGAGGTCACGAGCTTCGTGTCGCCGCGCTGGGTTCCGCAGCTCGCCGATGCGGACGAGCTGATCGCGGCGCTGCCGCCTCCCGAGGGCGTGACGTTCAGCGCTCTCGTGCCGAACGCCACGGGCCTCGAGCGCGCGCTGCACGCGGGGATCCAGGAAATCGCCGTCTTTCTCTCGGCATCCGAGACCCACAACCGGAAGAACACCAACAAATCCATCGAGCAGTCGCTCGACACCTTCCGCGAGGTGGTCCCTCCGGCACGCGCCGCCGGTCTGCGCGTGAGGGCGTACCTGTCGACGGTGTGGGGTTGCCCCTACGAGGGTGACGTCCCGGTGGCGCGCTCGCTCGCCATCGCGCGCGAGCTCATCGAGCTCGACTGCTATCAGGTCTCGCTCGGCGACACGATTGGCGTCGGAACCCCCAAGCAGACCCGCGACATCGTGCGTGCGTTCCTCGCCGAGCACGAGCCATCACGCCTGGCGCTCCATTTTCACGACACGCGCGGCACGGCGCTCGCCAATTGCCTCGTCGGGCTGGAGCTCGGCGTGCGGGACTTCGACGCCTCGGTCGGCGGCCTGGGCGGCTGCCCCTACGCGCCCGGTGCCGCCGGCAACCTCGCCACCGAGGATCTCGTTTACATGCTCGAGGGCATGGGCGTGAAGACGGGCGTCGATCTCGATCGGCTCATCGAGGCCGGCCGCGTGGCGGAAACGCTCGTGGGCCGCGCCCTGCCGGGCAAGGTGCACCAGGCCGGGCGACCCCGCCTGCGCAGGGCCTGAAGCCGAAGCCGCTCAGCGGAGCGAGAAGATCCGGCAGCTCAAGCGCACGAAGTACGAGTCGAGCCGCGGCGTGTCGTTCTCGTCGAACAGGACGGCGATGTCGCCGTCGGGTCCGAGCGTCGCGAGTGGATCGACCGAGAATCCGGGACCGGTGGCCAGCGTCTGGCGCGCTTGAACGACGCCGAGGTCGCGCGACAGGATTTCGAAGTAAAGGTCGTAGTTGCCGTCGACCCCGGCGCCGGACCACACGAGCCCGACGCGGTCACCGAGCGAAACGAGCGTCCGCGAGCGGGCATAGCTGTCACCCGCCGTGAGCGGCCCCTTCGCGAGCACCGCCGAACGCTCGTCGACGGTCGCGCCCAGGATCGCGCTCCCCCAGCTCCCGACGGTTCCCGTGTGCCAAGCCACGACGAAACGGTCGCCCAGCCAGGCAATGCTCGGCTCCTGGGCGTTTTCGCCGAGCGAGACCGGCGGCGAGGGATTTCCCAGCGAGAAATCGACCGTTCGAAACATCACCCGCGAGACGTCCGTCACGGGATCGAGCACGGCGTACGTGACGCCGATCACCTGCTCGCCGAGCGCAAACGCCGGATACTGCCCCGATTCGTCCGGAGCCGAGAGCTCGACCTCGCCGCCCATGCCGTCGAGCGTGCCGAGCTTCGACAGGCGCCGCCCGAAGACCCTCACGTTGCCGTCGTCGCGCTCCGTGCGATGGTCCTCCCACACGACGACGTAGTCGTTGCCCGTCCACGCCACCACGGGCCGGAGCGAGAAGTCGGGGGCCTCGGTGAGGCGAAGATCGGCCTGGAGCTCCTCGGCGTTGCTGCTGAATCGGGTCGCGTAGATCTCGTAGTTTCCCGCCTGGCGGGCATCGGCCCACGCCGTGAGGAAGCTCCCGCCGGAGAACGCCAGGGCCCCGGCGTACGTATCGGCGTTGATCTCGCTCACGGGGGTGGGGTCGCCCAACGCGGCGCCATTTTCGTCGAAGAGGGAAAAGAAGCTGCGATCGCGGTTCGAATCCGCCTTGTCGGTGTAGGTGACACCGTACGCGTCGCCGTCGAAGGCGATGCCGCCGTGCTGCGAGCGCGAAACGGCGGGCACGAGCCGGACGGGTGACGCCGCCGGCACGTACACCGCGCCGTCGTCGATGATGCCGTTGCAGTTCTCGTCTTTGCCGTCGCACGTTTCGGGCGCGCCGGGATGGATGCGCGGGTCGGAGTCGTCGCAATCGTCACCGCCGCAAGATGGCGGTGTGCCACGCGGCGCGACGCCGAGGAAGCCGTCACCGTCGAAATCTCCCGGGCGCTCGTGCTCGCACGCACCGGTCTCGGGGTTGCACTGGTCGAGGCTGCAGGCGTCACCGTCGTCGCAAGCAACCGCTTCTTGTACGCACGCGAGGTGCTCGCTCGGTTCGAGCGACAGCTCACAACGTGCGACGACGCAGGGGCCGCTCGGCGCACAATCGGTGTCGTACGAGCATTCGTTGACGGGCGCGTTCGAGGTGCCTGCCTGAGCCCCGCTGCCGCCCTCCTCGCCGAAGCTCCAAAGACCCGTCCTTCCACAGGCGGAGCAGACGAGGAGCAGGGAAAACGCGAGGAGCCGCGCCCGGCTCACGAGCAAACCCCGATGCCGTCCGCGTCGGTCTCGCCGCAAATCGACCCCGCGGGGCACCGGAGCCCTCCGTTCGGATCGCACACTCTCAGGCAGCGCTTGCCCGATTCCGCCCCCACGATGCACGTGTAACCGGGAGCGCAGCCGCCCGTTCCGATGCCGCACAGGTCCCCCTCGACACCGAGGCCGGCGGGGCGGCACACGAGGCTCAGCGTCTGCTGGTCGCAGCCATCGCCGAACGGATGCACGAGGTCCGGATAGCAACCCGTTCCCTCAGGACACCCCGAAGGCGTGGAGAAGATGTCGCAATCGACCTCACCCGGGGGCGCCGGCTCGTCGGGGCACGGGGGCTCGTGATACGGGTCGTCGGCGTCCGTATCGGCGTCGTCGGGCACGCCGGCGTCGCGACCGGCGCTCGCGCCGGCGCTGCCTCCGCTGCCCGCGCCGCCACGACCGCCCGAGCCCGCCGTGCTGCCGGCCGCTCCTGCGGCAGGCTCGAGGAAGATGGTCTCGGAATGGCCACTGCACGCGGGCGCGGCACCGAGCACGAGCCAGACGAAGCCGAGCCCGAAAAGAGCCCGCGCGCCGACCTCGAGCCTAAGAAAGCGCCCCGACCACATCACGCTGAACTTATAGCCGAGCCGAAGAGCCTCGCAATCGAGGTCCACGAATCGCCGTGACAAAGTGGTAGAACGCGAGCGCATGCGCGCCCCGCTCCTGCTCGCCATCTCCGCGCTACTCGGCTCGAGCTGTCAGCGAGTCGAGGAGCCTGCGCCGGCTCCCACACCGGACCCCGTGCAGCCGAGCACGCCACCAACCATCCCCGCGAACGCCGCCGTCACGCGCTCCGCACCAGCGGCCACCGCGGCGTCGCAAGGCGCGCCGAACCCGCCGGCGACCCTCGACGCGGGCCGTTGCGTCGTGCCCCGGGCCGAGCCCCCGCCGACGGCCAAGCCAGCGACCAGCTGCCCCAAGGATCCCGCCTCCTCGCCGCCCGTCATGAAGAAGGGCAAAGTCGCCTTTCCCGACGCGCCCGGGGCGCCGACGATTGACGTTGAGGTCGCCCGGACGCCGGTCGAGTCCGAGCGCGGCCTGATGTACCGAAGGAACCTCGGCCGTGAAAAGGGCATGCTCTTTTCCTGGCCGGCCGAGGGCCACCGGGTCTTCTGGATGAAGAACACGTGCATCCCGCTCGACATGCTGTTCCTCGCCAAGGATGGGCACGTCGCCGGAATCCTCGAGCAGGTCCCGGTGTTGAACGAAGCGCCCCGCTCGGTCCCCTGCCCGGCCGCCTACGTGCTGGAGGTCAATGCGGGGTGGTCTCGGCGCCACGGCGTCGAGCCGGGCATGGCAACCGACATCGAGCTCTCGGGCCCTTGACGACCGTCGCCGGTGATTTGACTTCGCGTCGGGGCGTTTCCTGCCCGCGCCTCTCGTGATCCGTTCCGCTCACTCGAAAGGCTCTCTTATGCGTCTCGTTCGTCTCGTGCATGGCATCGGTCTCGCTTCGCTCCTCGCCGTTTCGTGCCAGTCCACGCCGCCCGAGCCCGTGTCCACCGGGGACACCCCACCGCCGCCCCCGTCGCCGCCGAAGCAGGCCGCCACTGCGAGCACCGCAAAGGAAGCGGTGCCCGCGGCTTCCGCCGGCGCGGCTCTGGCGCCGGGCGGCGATCCGAAGCACGGCTCGTTCACGCTCGAAGAAGCCACCCAGGGCCTCTCGGGCAAGGGCCCGCTCATGGCGACACTGAAGACGGACCTCGGCACGCTCGAGTGCGAGCTTTACGAGGACAAGGCGCCGCTCACCGTCGCAAACTTCGTCGGGCTCGCGCGCGGTCTACGCCCCTACCGCGCGCCGACGGGCGAGTGGGTCAAAAACCTCGCGTACAACGGGACCAAGTTTCACCGCGTCATCAAGGGCTTCATGATCCAGGGAGGTGACCCGCTCGGCACGGGCGGCGGTGAGCCCGGCTACGTGATCCCCGACGAAATCTGGTCGGGCGCCAAGCACGACCGCCGCGGCCTCATGTGCATGGCGAACCGGGGCCCCAACACGAACGGCATGCAGTTTTTCATCACCGACGCCGCCGCCCCGCACCTCGACAGGAGCTACACGATCTTCGGCTCGTGCACGCCCGACGACGTGATCGCGAAGCTTGCGAGCGTTGAGGTGAAGGGCGAGCGGCCGGTGAAGCCGCCCGTCATCGAAAGCGTGACGATTCAGCGCGGGCCAGCAGCGAAAGCCAAGAGGCCCGCGCCGAAGGTCAGCTCTTCAGCGTCGCCTTGACGACGATCTCGGCCTTCATCAGCTTACTGATGGGGCAACCGAGACGGGTCTCTTCCGCGAGCGCTTGGAACTTCGCGTTGTCGATACCCGGCACGTCCGCTTCGCTGATGAGCTCGATCTTGGAGACGTGAGCGCCGCCGGCGGGGTCCGGGCCGAAGTGCACGTCGGCGCGCGTCGAGACCTGGCGCGGCGTGAAGCCCGCCTTGGCGAGGCCGTTCGAAAACGCCATCGAGAAGCAGCCGGCATGCGCCGCGGCGACGAGCTCTTCGGGGTTCAGCCCCGGGCTGTCCTCGAAGCGCGTCGCGAAGCTGAACGGCCCCGTGTAACGGTCCTTGCCGACCGTCATCGTCCCGTTGCCGCTCTTCAGATCACCTTCCCATCGAGCACTGGAGCTACGAATCGCCATGGGTGTTGACTCCTTTTCTTGCGCCCCTCTTAGCATTCTTTCGGCCGCTTCGGGCACGAGAGCGCGCTCGGCCCCGCACCCTCGTCAGTCGGGCTGATGGATGACGCGCTGCGTGCGCTCGATCACGTACACACCTGCCCCACTCTCGCGATTGAACGTCAGCGCACCGAAGGCATTGAGCCCGACCGCCCAGGCGGCCAGGAGACCGAACAAGAGACCGAAGCGCCTCCCGCCCATCGCGAGGAGCGCGAAGAGAAAGACGGCGTAGTCGTTGGAGAATCGGTAGCCGAACTGAACCCAGCCCGAATTTTGGTAAAATAGGCTCGGTAGGGCGACGGCGGCGGCCGTGACGGCGAGCGCGAGGTGCGGCGCGCGGCGCAACTTGGGAAACGGAAGGTAGAGGTAGGCGGGCGTCGTGACCCAGAGCGCGAGCCCGTGCGCGCTGATGCGGAAGGGTGTGACGGGGTCGCCGAGCCAGGGCAAGCTCGTGAGCACCACGGCGAGGTTTCGCCCGAGATAGTGGTAGCCAAAGAGCCCCCACCTCTCGATGCGCGATCGCCACACCACCTCGAGGTAGCGGTAACCGACCTCGAAGGGGTCCCCGAAGCGGGCCTGGTTGTGCCAGAGCGTCGCGCAAAATACGACGCCGATCGGAGCGAGGAAGCACAGCATCCCGCGGACGAAGCGCGGACGATCGAGCAGCTCGAGCGCCCTTCGAGGGGCGTCGAGCGAGCAGAAGTCCGAGGGCACGCATTTTCGCCACAACTCGGACACGAACAGCGGCACCGCGAAGAGCAGCGGGGCGCGCGTGGCGAACCCGAGGCCGAGCGCGATGCCAGCGAGCACCGGACGCTCGGCGTCGAGCGCAAAGAGCAGATAGAGCGCGGCGAGCCCGGCGCCCACGACGTGCGCGGCGTACCAGACCGTGCCCTGCTCTGCGGTGAAGAAGTAGACCGTGCCGAAGGCGAACAGCAGCGACAGCCCGAGGTTCTGCCGTTCGCTGCGCGGGCTGCGCCTCATCGCGCGGAGCTTCTCCAGCGCAAGCCAAAGCACCGCGGGCGCGACCCCTGCGAGCAGTAGGAACACGAGACCGTCGGGGAGCGCCTCGGCCGACCCCGAAAGCGCGACGAACGGCAGCAGCAGCAGCGCGGGGAACGGCGGGAACGGCACGTACCAGCGGCCGTCGAAACGCGCGAAGTCGTTCATGCCGGCGTAGGCGGGCGGCGCGCCGCCAAGATCGAGCCGTCCGTCGAGCCAGGCCTCGGCGAGCAAGGCGAAGTGGTCGTACGGCGTGTGGCCGCCGAGCGTCGCAGGCGCCGCCGTGAGCAGGAAGACGCCCGTCGTCAGCAGGTACACGGCGCTCGCAAGCACGAGGCGCCGCCGCGGGTCGTCTGGCGCGAGCCAGCGAGGCATCGTGTCGGACGCTAACCCAGGCGACTGGCCCCGGCGACGGTCAGCGTGCCGTGCTAGGCTCGGCGCGTGGCGACTCCGAGCTTCGTCGTCAAGCTGAGCGACCTCGAGCACGGGCCGCGCCGAGTGACTTTCGAAATCTCCGAGGGCTGGCTCCGCGGCGCGCTCGCCGAGAGCGACGCGGCCCCGGGGGGCCAGGCGGGGACCCTCTCCCTCGAGCTCATGAAGAACGAGCGTGACGTGCTCGTCCGCGGTCGCTGCCGGGTTCAAGTGACGGTCCCGTGCGTCGTCACGCTCGAGCCGCTCACCTTCGACCTCGAGCCCGAGGTCCTCCTCGTGCTCGAGCCCAGCGCGGAGCCAGCGGCTCGCGGCAAAAAACTGAAGAAAACCAGCGAGAAAGCCCCCGCTGATCGCGTGACCGCTGCCAAGGGACGCCCGAGAAAAGGGCGGGGCGAGCTCGAGCCCGAGCTCTCGGACGAGGACGCGGCGCGAGATACCTACTCAGGGGAGGAAATCATCCTCGACCCCTTCGTGAGGGAGTTCATCCTGCTCGAAATCCCCCCCTACCCGCGGCGTTCCGACTTGCCTTCGCCGGAAGAAAGCATAAGCTCCGCCCCCCTCGCTGGGCCGACCGAAACGTCGAAGCCCATCGATCCCCGGTTGAAGCCACTCCAGGGCATTTTGGAGCGGCTCCGGGGTCAGGCCGAAAAGGAGTAGCCGTGGCCGTACCGAAGCGCAGAAAGAGCGGTAGCCGACGCAACATGCGTCGTGCGCAGCACGACAAGGTGACCGCGCCGAACATCGTGCCGTGCCCGAACTGCTCGGCGCCCATGGTGCCGCACCGGGTCTGTCCCTCCTGCGGCCACTACAAGGCGCGCGAGGTCATCAAGATCGACACCACGGGCTAGGTCACGCCCCTCTGGCGGGACGAGCGCCTCCACGGCGCAGGCGGCCAGCCGGCCGAACGTGGTTCAACCATTTTAGGTGACGCCGGTCGGGCGGCGATCGTAGGAAGCGGCCATGGGCAGTGAGCGGCCCGGCAGCCAAATCGTCGGCACGGGAGCCTACGCGCCCGAGCGCGTCCTCACGAACGAGGACCTCGCGCGCATGGTGGACACCTCGGACGAGTGGATCCAGCAGCGGACGGGTATGCGCGAGCGCCGCATCGCTCGCGAAGACGAGACCGCGAGCGATATGGCCTTCGAGGCGGCCCGGCGCGCCCTCGATGCCGCGGGCCTGAAGCCGACCGACCTCGACATGATCATCGTGGGCACGATCTCGGCGGATCTGCCGATGCCGGCCTGCGCCGCCTACCTGCAGCGAAGGCTCGGGGCCCGCTCCGTACCCGCCTTCGACATCTCCGCGGCCTGCGCCGGATTCCTCTACGGCCTGTCGATCGCCGACCAGTTCATCAAGACCGGGACGCACCGGCGCATCCTCGTCGTCGGCGTCGAGCTCCTCAGCCGCATCCTCAACTGGCAGGACCGCGTGACCTGCGTCCTCTTTGGTGACGGCGCCGGAGCGGCCATCGTCGCGCCGGCGGGCGACGACGGCAGGGGCGTGCTTTCCACGCGCCTTTACACCGACGCCTCGCTCGCGGACTCGCTGTGCATCCCGGCTGGTGGCAGCCGCGAGCCGCTCACGGTCGAGGGCCTGCGCGCCCAGCGCAACAAGGTCTTCATGGTGGGGTCGGACATTTTCAAGGTCGCCGTCAAGAATCTCACGGCGGCCTCCCGCGCCGCGCTCGATGCGGCCGGGCTCGACGCGAACGGCGTGCGCTGGGTCGTGCCGCACCAGGCGAACCTCCGCATCATCAATCAGGTCGCGCTGCGCCTCGGCATCCCGCTCGAGCGTTTCGTGCTCAACATCGAGCGCTACGGCAACACGTCGAGCGCCTCGATCCCGCTCGCCCTCGACGAAGGCGTGCGTGACGGTCGCATTCGCCCGGGCGACACCGTGTTGATGTGCGCGCTCGGAGCGGGTATCTCGTGGGGGAGCGCGCTCGTGAGGATGTGAACATCGTGGTTGCTTGGCTTTTTCCCGGACAAGGAACGCAGGAAGTGGGGATGGGACGCGCGCTCGTCGCGGCGTCGAAGGCCGCACGCGAGGTCTTCGAGCGAGCCGACACGGCGCTCGGCTACTCGATCTCCCAGCTCTGCTTCGAGGGCCCCCAGGAAGAGCTCACGCTCACCGAGCACGCGCAGCCGGCAATCGTGACGGCGAGCATCGCCGCGCTCGCCGCACTGCGCGAGGCGCTACCGGACCTGCCGGCACCGCGCTTCGCGCTCGGGCACTCGCTCGGGGAGTACAGCGCGCTCGTTGCTGCCGGCGCCATCGAGCTCGAGGACGCCGTGCGGCTCGTGCACCTGCGCGGCCGCGCGATGCAGGCGGCGGTACCACCCGGACAGGGCGCGATGGCCGCGATCATGGGCGGTGACCCGGCAGCGATCGCCGCGCTCTGCGAGCAAGCCGCGGGCGGAGAAGTACTCTCCCCTGCGAATTTCAACGCGCCGGGCCAGATCGTGATCTCGGGTACTGCGGGCGCAGTGAGCCGCGCCGTGGAGCTTGCCCAGCAGCAGAAGCTCAAGGGCATCCCGCTCAAGGTGAGCGCGCCGTTTCATTGCGCGCTCATGGCGCCCGCGGCGCGCGCCGTCGACGAGGCGCTCGAGACGATCACCATCGGCGAGCTCGCGTTTCCCGTCGTCGCCAACGTCGATGCGGCGCCGAACCAGGACCGCACGCGCGTGCGAGCGCTGCTCGTCGCCCAGATCGATCGACCGGTGCGCTGGGACGCCTCGATTCAATACGTCGCCGAGGCGGGGGTGACACGAGCGCTCGAGATCGGCCCGGGCAAGGTGCTTTTGGGGCTCGTGAAGCGCATCGACAAGCGCGTGAGCGTCCTCGGGTGCTTCGACCCCGAGCGCTTCTCGGAGGTACGCGCCTTTCTCCCCTAGTGCACCGCTTCCACGGTGGTGCGCCCGCTTCGACGATGCTCGAGCCCATCACGAGCGATGGGTTTTCCGCCGCGCCCGTCGCGTGGCCGGAGTGCCGGCAGGCCGGGACGTGGGGGCGGGCGCCGGCTCGGCATGCACCGGCTCGACGCGCAGCTCGGGCCGTTTCGAGCGGGAGCTTTGCTCTTCGACGAGCCCCGGGCTGCCCTGAATGGAGCGCCCAGCATCGCCGCGGAAGCGGTAGAACCAGTTCCGCGCGGGAGCGTACCCGCCTTCGCACCGAGGCGGCGGAGGACGCCCGACGCCACAATCTCGCTTTGCACGGAGGCCGGGCGTGCTAAACAGGCCGCCGCTCATGGCCTTGTTCGACCTCGGCTCAAAGGTGGCGCTCGTCACCGGCGGCTCGCGCGGCATAGGCCGGGCTGCGGCCGAAGCGCTCGCCGAGCAAGGCGCCAACGTCGTCATCACGTACGTCGGCAACGAGGCCGCCGCGCGCGAAACCGTGGAAAGTGTTCAGCGGCTCGGCCGGAGCGCCGAGGCGCTGCGCCTCGACATCTCCGAAACCGTCGCCGCCGAAGCCGCGATCGCGGAGCTCGCCAAGCGCCTGGGTCGCCTCGACATCCTCGTGGCGAACGCCGGTGTGTCCATCGATGGGCTGCTCCTGCGCCTCAAGGAAGAAGACTTGGAGCGCACCCTCGCCGTGAACCTCAAAGGCTCGGTCGCCTGCGCTCGCGCGGCGATCAAGGTGATGATGCGGGCGAAAGCAGGGCGCGTGATTTTCATGTCGAGCGTCGTCGGCGAGCGCGGCAACGCCGGCCAGACGGCCTACGCCGCGTCGAAGGCCGCGCTGCTCGGTGTGGCGAAGAGCCTCGCGCTCGAGTACGCATCGCGCGGCATCACGGTCAACGCCATCACTCCCGGCTTCGTCGACACCGACATGACGAGCGGCATGACCGACGAGCAGCGGGAGCGGACCGTGGCTGCAATCCCCGTGGGCCGCACGGGAACCTCGCGGGAAATCGCCGCCGCCGTTGCCTATTTGGCCTCGGACGAAGCGGCTTACGTCACCGGACATGCCCTCCGCGTCAACGGTGGGATGTACATGTAATTGTTGGGGATTGACTTGCTATCCACAAAAAACGCATGCAAGCGGGCAACTCGCTGGTGTAGAGGCGCCCCAGAACGAAAGAGGCACCATGGCTGAAGGTCGCAACATCACGGCCGAAGTAAAGCGGATCATCAAGGAGCAGCTCGACGTCGACGAAAAGGACATCAAGCCCGAGTCGACGTTCATCGACGACCTCGGAGCCGATTCCCTCGGCTTGGTCGAGCTGGTGCTGGCCTTCGAAGAAGCCTTCGAGATCGACATCCCCGACGAGGACACGGAGAAGATCCGCACCGTCCAGGACGCCGTCGATTACATCGAGAAGCATCTCGCGAGCTAGGTTCCCGCTGGCTCGGCCCACGGGCCCGACGTGGCCCTGGCCGAGCGCGGGCCGTCCCAGAAGTAGGGCATGGAGCGCGTCGTAGTTACTGGCCTCGGCCTCGTCACGCCGAATGGCATCGGAGTCGATGCCAGCTGGCAGTCGCTCGTCAAAGGCGAGAGTGGCGCAGGACCGATCACGCTCTTCGATACGGAGGCGTTCGCGACGCGCATCGCGGCGGAGGTGAAGGGGTTCGAGCCCGCCGAGTTCATGGAGAAGAAGAAGATCAAAGAGGTCGGCCGCTTCATCCCCTTCTCGATGGCCGCCACGAAGATGGCGATGGAGCAGGCCCAGCTCGACCTCAGCGAAGAGGAGCGAGAACGGGCCGGGGTCTTCATCGGAGTGGGCCTCGGGGGCCTGGAGAACCTCGAGCGGTGCACGCTGACGCTCGAGCACAAGGGCCCCGGCAAGGTGAGCCCCTATTTCATCCCTTCGCTGATCGCGAACATGGCCGCGGGCCAGGTGTCGATCGCGCACGGCCTGCGCGGCCCGACGCTCTCGCACACGAGCGCTTGCTCCTCGAGCGCGCACGCCATCGGCGAGGCGCTGCGCTGGATGCAGCGCGGTGATGCGGACGTCATGGTCGCCGGCGGCGCCGAAGCCACGATTTCGCCCATCGGCATCGCGGGCTTCAGCGCGATGTTTGCCCTGAGCCGCCGCAACGACGACCCGGCCGGCGCGAGCCGACCCTGGGACCGCGGGCGAGACGGCTTCGTGTGTGGAGAGGGCGCGGGCACGCTCGTGCTCGAAACGCTCACGCGCGCGAAGCGGCGCGGCGCGCGCATCCTCGCCGAGGTGATCGGTTACGGCGCGACGAGCGACGCGTACCACATCACCAAGCCTTCGCCGAACGGCGCGGGCGGTGCGCGGGCGATGCGCCTGGCACTCAAGGACGCGAAGCTGAACCCCGACCAGATCGAGTACATCAACGCGCACGGCACCTCGACGCCCGCGGGCGACACCGAGGAGTCGAGGGCCATCAGCGACGTGTTCGGGGCCCACGCGCTCGACAAGAAGCTGTGGGTGAGCTCCACGAAGAGCATGATGGGGCACCTGCTCGGCGCCGCCGGCGCGGTCGAGTCGGGGGTGTGTCTGAAAGCCATCGAAACCGGCGTCATCCCGCCCACCATCAATCTCGTGGATCCGGACCCCGACTGCGTTCTCGATTTCGTGCCGCTCAAGGCGCGCGAGCGACGAGTCCGGAAAGTCCTCACGAATTCCTTCGGCTTCGGCGGCACCAACGCCTGCCTCGTCTACTCGGCCTTCGACGGCTGAAGGTCGCTAAGCTCCCGGTCGCGCTCCCGTGCCGTGGAGCTCGCGACCCGTCGTCCCCGGACTTTCATGCAATGCCCCTACTGTCGAGCCATGGAGAGCCGCGTCGTGGACTCCCGCGACGCAGCCGGGGGTACCGCCGTGTGGCGCCGGCGTGCTTGCGACGCCTGCCAGCGGCGTTTCACGACGTACGAGCGCGTCGAGCACGCCTTACCGGTCGTAGTGAAGCGCGACGGCCAGCGCGAACCGTTCGAGCGCGACAAGATCCTGCGCAGCCTGCGTATCGCCTGCAACAAGCGTCCGATCGCGACGGATCGGCTCGAGGAGACCGCCGCGGAGCTCGAGCGCGAGCTCGCCGAGCGGGGCGAGAAGGAGATTTCCTCGGGCGCCGTCGGCGAGCGCGTGATGGCGCGGCTCAAGGAGCTCGACGGCGTCGCCTACGTGCGCTTCGCGAGTGTCTACAAGTCCTTCCGAGACATCGACGAGTTCATGGCGGAAATGGATGACATGATGCAAGCACGGGGCGACAAACAGCCGTGAAGGACGCCGAACCCGCCTTCATGCAACGCGCGCTCGAGCTCGGGCGCCACGGTGATCCGTCGCCGAACCCACACGTGGGGTCGGTGGTGGTGCTCGGCGACGCGGTCGTGGGCGAGGGTCACCACACGGCCGCCGGCGCCGACCACGCGGAGATCGTGGCGCTCGCGGGCGCGGGCGAGAAAGCGCGGGGTGCGACGCTCTACGTGACGCTCGAGCCGTGCAACCACGACGGCAGGACACCGCCGTGCGTCGATGCGATCCTCGCGGCGGGCGTGCGTCGGGTCGTCGTCGGTTGCCGCGATCCGAATCCGAGCGTCAAGGGCGGCGGCCTCGAGCGCCTGGAAGCCGCGGGCGTCGAGGTGAAGGTCGGCGTGCTCGAGGCCGAGTCGCTCGAGCTCATTCGGCCGTGGAGTCATTTCATCACGACGGGCAAGAGCTACCTTTCCCTCAAACTCGGCGTTTCGCTCGACGGGCGCATCGCAACCCGCACGGGGGCGTCGAAGTGGATCACCTGCTCGGAGTCCCGCACGCGCGTGCACCAGCTGCGCGCCCAGCACGACGCCGTGCTCGTCGGCGTCGCCACCGTGCTCGCCGACGATCCCCGCCTCACCGTGCGCGACGTGCCGGGTCGCAACCCGATCCGCGTGATCGTCGACAGCAAGCTCAGGATCCCGCCCACGGCCCAGGTGGTGCAGACCGCACAGCAGGTGCCGACCTGCGTGATCACGACGTCCGCGGCGCCGCGCTCCGCCGCCGAGGAGCTCGAGGCACTCGGCGTGCGCGTGATCCGCGTCGCTGCGACCGCGGAGGGCCGCTGCGACCCACTCGCCATCCTCACCGAGCTCGCGTCGCGCGAGGTCGTCAACGTGCTGTGCGAGGGCGGCGCGGAGCTCGCCGGTTCGCTGCTCGCGGCCCAGCTCCCGCAAGAGCTGCACGTATTCGTCGCGCCGGTCCTGCTCGGACCGCGCGGCCGCCCGGGGGCCGTGGACTGGGCCGGGCCCGAGAGCCCGCCCGACGCGCCGCGCATCGACCCCGCGCACTGGGAGCTCTGCGGCTCGGACGCGTACGTGTGGGGTCCGCTCGTCGTTCCGAAGAAAGCGGCGCGTCCTCCCGCGGGCGGCCAGTAGCGCACCTCGGAGACCGGTGTTAGATTGCTTTTAGCGTGGCAATCCGACCGATTCTCGAGTACCCCGACCCGCGCCTGCGCGAGGTCGCAAACCCCGTCGCGGCGGTGACGCCGGAAATCCAGACGCTCGTCGACGACATGGCCGAGACCATGTACGCGGCGCCCGGCTGTGGCCTCGCCGCCACGCAAATCGGGGAAATGCACAGGATTTTCGTGGTGGATTGCGCCGAGGAAGACGAACCGAGCGATCTCAGGGTGTTCATCAATCCTGAAATTTTCGAGAAGGACGGCCAGGTCGCGTGGGACGAGGGTTGCCTCTCGTTTCCAGGAGTGCGTGAAGAGATCAAGCGCGCCAAGCGTGTGAAGGTGCGCGCCCTCGACCGCGAGGGTCGCTCCTTCGAGCTCGAGGCGGAGGGGCTGCTCGCCGTCGCGATTCAGCACGAGACCGACCACCTCGACGGCGTGCTGATGATCGACAAGCTGAACGCCCTGAAGAAGCGCATGATGGGGCGAAAGCTCGCGCAGGCTCGCAAAGAGCAGCGTGACGTGCAAGCGGAGTAGCGCGGACTAGCCCGCGCCTCGAGCGCTGCTTGCCGGGCGCGTGCTAGCGCGACATCGGGCGCGAGAACAGCGCCGTCTCGAGCTGAACGCCGCGCGCACGCATGGCTTCGGCGATGCGGGGGACGGTGCCGCTCGAGACGAACGTTCCTTCGATGACGCCGCCAGCGGCAGTACGGTCGGCGACGAAGCTGAAGATGTCGCTCAGCTGGAAGCTCTCGAACCCCGCGCCCTGGATCTCCGCGATACGCACCGCACGCTGGCGGCCGTCGCGGAGCTTTAGCACCTCGATGGCGAGGTCGAACGAGCCAGCCACGAGCTCGCGGGCCGAGGCGAGGTTCGGCGCGAGGCCCTGAGCGGTGAGCTCGACGGCGAGGCGGGAGAGGGCGCGCCCGAGGCCGGCGCCGGTACGCGACCCGACCACGCCGTCCGTCCCCTCGCCCGTGACCTCGACGACGGCGCCCATCATGCCCGGCTGCATCAGATCGACCATGAGGCGGGTTCCCGGCAGGCGGGCGGCGAGGCGCAGCGCGCGCTGCAGTCGCTCGGCGGGCTGAGAGGGGTCGAGGCGAGGCATGCCCGGCAGCGGAGCCTGACTCGCCTCCGATACCCAGACGGGCGTGCCGTCGACCGGCGACATCGCGAGCGCGCCGAGCAGCACCTCCGCGCCGCCGTCGCGCGGTCCCACGACGAGCAAGTTCAGGCGCGCGACGAGACAGTGTTGGAGGAAAGAGACCATGGCGCGCGATAGCGTGCCGCGCCGCAGCAGATCCTCGAGCGAATGCAACGGACGCTTGGGGCGGCGCAGGTGAGCGAGTGCCCCCGCCGGACCAAGGGCGAGCACCCCTTGTAGGCCGAGGCCACCCGAAAGGCGGCGCTCGAAAAACGTTTCGCCGGCGCGCAGCGGCGCGCCACCTTGCTCACAGAGCCGGTGCAAGGCCCAGCCGAGCGAGAGCTCCGACGAAAAGCCCGGCTCGACGCTGGTCGGGCGCGAGGCGCGGGCGACGACGAGCCGGTCGAAGCGCGGGATGCCGATCTCGAGCACGCTTTCGTCGGCGATGAGATCCCCGAGCGGCCCGAGGTCGACGAGCTCCGCGCGAGCGCGCCCGAGCACCCGATCGGCGGGGAGGCCGACGGCCTCGTGCTCCATCTGGGCCCAGGTCTCCTGAAGCAGCCGGTCAACGGTTTGCTGCAGCGGCGCGTCGCCGGGCCGACCGAGATCGCGGCCGGGCCCGAGGCGTTCGGCCACCCTAGCGACGAGCGCGCCAATCACCTCGCTCGGCTCCGTGTGCTCGGCAAGCTCGGCGCTTTCCGAGCCCCGCGGCGTGGCGGCCGGGGTGGACGGCTCGAGCGACATGGTCGTCGGGCGGCCCGGCACTTCGTCCGGGATGCTGCCGCGCCCGGCGTACGAGGGGCTCTCCGGCACCGACGGGGGCTGCGAGTCGCTGCGCGACGTCGTACGGGCGGACTCGGGCTCGAGCGAGGGCTCGGCCTCGTCACCCGCCCGCGCCGGCTCGATCTTCAGAACGAAGTCGCCGACGTAGATCTTGTCCCCTTCCCTGACGATGGTCGCCTGCGTGATGCGGCGACGGTTCACGTACGTGCCGTTCGTGCTGTTCAGGTCCGTGATGATGAAGCGGCCGTCGCGATAGAGCACCCGCGCGTGCCGCTTCGACACGTTGCCCTTGGGCAGGACGATGTCGTTGCCCTGGACGCGGCCGACGCTAATCTCGGCGCTCGCAAAGCGCTCCCGGCGCTCGGAGCCCCCCTTCTCGTGGATCAACACCGCGAAGCTTGGGGCCTTGGCTCCGGAACCCGGTGAAATCACGGCACAACCATGTCCAACCGGGTACCCTCGTGTCAATCACGAGCCCGGGGTCGGGCTCGAGTGGCGGGTGATCGCCGGGCGGAGCTAGCCGTGCTGGGGGCTGCGATCTCCACCCACGTCGCGCGCCACGAGGTCCAAAAGCTCCCCCGCGAGGGCCATCACGTCCCG
The DNA here is from genome assembly GCA_963841435.1 of uncultured delta proteobacterium. Taxonomy (GTDB): domain Bacteria; phylum Myxococcota_A; class Polyangia; order Polyangiales; family Polyangiaceae; genus PMG-095. The sequence continues at coordinate 619,791 of CAWJCS010000006.1, read as the reverse complement.
CTCATTGAAGCCCCCAGCCCGAAACTCGCGGTAAATAGTCCGCGCCAAGGTTGCCACCGCGTCGGGATCTCCGGTGCGCGTCGTCGGGAGGGTCGTGTCGTTCATGGGTGTCTGGTCGGCCCTGGATTCAAAAATGGTGCCGACCCAACGGTCCTCGAAAAACACGGAAGATCGCGGGGCAGCGTGATGCTGAACCGCGAACCCCGCTTCGCACCCAGCCGCGTATGTGGTCGGTGGAGTGCAAGTCCTTACGCGCATTGAGGAAACTGGTTGAACAAGCAAGAACGCCGCTCGAACCAGGTCTCGCCCTCAGCTCGCAGCGCGGTCGAGGTAGCTTTCGACGACCTGCTTGGAAGGGCGCTCGATGCTCGCGAGGATGCTCGTGATGAGCTCGCGTCCCTCGTCGTCGAAGTAGAGCGCTTCGCCGACCTCGGGGTTGGAGCACGAAGGCACGGCAACCCCGTTTTGATGGAAGCGCACGCCGCCCGCGAGCTTGCGGTCGATGGCAAGGTGCGCGTCGAGCCACCTCCCGGTGCGCCGGTCGCGGACGGCGACGCAGCGTTCGCCGCGGAAGTGATACTCGGTGTTGCGCGTCACGTAGAGGCGATAAAGACGACGCTCGGGGCCCCGGTAGCTCTGAGTCGGCATGCTGGATTCTCCTTGCGCCGCGATCACAGAGCATCGGCGTCCGTTGGGCCAATATTCCGGTCACGGCGTCCGCCGTTTCACGCGCTTTTTGCAAGCACAGTGGTCCGTCGACGTACGATCACGTCATGCTCGGCCCCGGCAGAGCGACTCCTTCGGCTCCCAGGAGGGATCGACCCCAAGGCACGCAACATGCGTAAGCTCAAAGGGCCGGGTCTGCGCAAAGCCCGCGGCGCACCGCTGCTCGCCCGCCGCACGCTCGAGCTCTGGCGTAGCAACGACTACAGGCTGCGCGAGCTCTTCGAGTGCGCCGACGTGATGAGCGAAGGGGCGACGCGCGACGAACCTGACGGAGCGACGTATTACGGGTCGACGAGTGTGCTCTTGCCCTTCGCGTCCCGGGGTGGCGCCGTCCCCGACGAGCTCGGCACCGAAATCGCCCAGCTCGTCGCCGCGGACCCCCATGCGCGGATCCGCGCGGTGCGCATCGCCTGCCTCGAGGCTCAGGTTCGCTCGAGTGGGCCGCTCGGGCGCGTCCGCGCCGAGCTCGCCGTGCGTCACGACGCACGCGGCATCCGGGTTGACGTCGACGTGGAAGCGCGCGTTTTCAGGGACGCAGTTCCCATGCCGCCGCGGCGTACGGACGTCGAGGAGCCGAAACGAGGCACGCGCGGTGCCTGACGCAAGCGGTGTGCTCGCCGCGTCGCGCGTCGCGCGCGTCAAGAGTGAACTCGTTCCGGCACCACTTCACCCTGGACGGCCGTCGTGGTGCGTGCGCGAGTGCTTTGTGAGGCGTGCACGTCGGCTCGCGGTTCGGAACCCGCGTCCCTCTTGACACGGGAGCCGCATGGACAGACTGATAGGCGACGTTTCGGATCGCAGCGCCATGGGTCGCAAGAAGCAACGCGACGAAAAAATCATTCACGTCGTGTTTGGCCCCGGTGGCGGACGCCGGCATGAACGCGTGGATCACGGTGGCGCCGGACCGGCTCCGCTCGGTGACGCTAGTCGTGAGCCGCTCACCGACTTGTTCACGTTCGGCGAGATCGCGCGCTTGCTCGGCATCACGGCCGCGCGGCTCCGCACGCTCGACCGCTCCGGCGTCGTGTCGCCCACGGCGCGGCGTCGCGGGCGGCGCGCCTACACGTTCTCCGATCTGATCGCGGTGCGGACGGCGCAGTCCTTGCTGTCGCAGCGCGTTCGCCTCCGCGACGTCACGCGCGCCGTGTCGGCGCTCAGGCGGACGCTGCCGAAAGTCACGCGGCCGCTCCAGGAGCTTCGCATCGTCTCGGACGGGCAGCGCGTGGTCGTGCGCAGCCAGGACGGCGTGTTCGAGCCGCTCACGGGGCAGATGCTGCTCGACTTCGAGGTGAAAACGCTGCGCGACGACGTCGTGCGCGTGCTCCGGCCCTCGGCGGGGCGCGAGCGGGCGCGCACGGCGTATGAGCTCTACCTCAGGGCAAGCCAGCTCGACGAGGAGCCCTTTTCCATGGACGAGGCGGAACGGCTCTATCGCGAGGCCATCACCCTCGATCCGTGGCTCGCCATCGCGTACACGAACCTCGGCAACATCCGCTTCCGACGTCAGGACGGCACCGCGGCCGAGGAGCTCTACAAGAAAGCGCTCGAGATCGATCCGCGCCAACCCGAGGCGCAGTACAACCTTGGCTACGTGATGCTCGAGCGCGGCGACCCCGACGTGAGCATCCCCCTCTTCCTCGGCGCCATCGAGAGCGACCCGAAGTTTTCGGACGCCTACTTCAACCTGGCGATGGCCTACGAGCAGGTGGGCGAATCCCAGAAGGCGCGGCCGTACTGGAAGAGCTACATCATGCTCGAGCCGTCCGGCACCTGGACCGAGATCGCCAAGCGGCATCTGTGAGCTCTACGGGGGGCTCGTGGCGACGAAGCCGAGAATCACACGTCTCGGCGAGCGGGGCTTGGCCCCGCGGCGACTGCTCCTGTCGTGCCCCGTGCGGCTAGAGTCGCCGGTGGCTGAGGCTCGGCAGGGACGCACGCACTTCGGCGAGGCGCCGCCCTTCGACGCGCGCGAGAGCGAAGCCGAGGCCGTCTGCGGCCTCGGCAAGCACCGTGCCCCACGGATCCGCGACGAGCGCATGGCCGTAGCTCTGACGGCCTAGCGGATGCTTGCCCCACTGAGCCGCCGCGACGACGTAGCACTGCGACTCGATGGCGCGCGCGCGCAGGAGCACGTGCCAGTGATCCTTGCCCGTGTGCAGCGTGAACGCCGCCGGAACCAGCAGCAATTCCGCCCCCCGGTCGACGAGCGCCCGGTAGAGCTCGGGAAACCTCAGGTCGTAACAGATCGAAAGGCCGGCCGTGAAACCGCCCACGGGCACGACCACCACGGAGGCGCCCGGCGTCGTCGTCGCCGACTCACGAAGCTTCGTCCCGTCCGCGAGGTCGACGTCGAAGAGGTGGACCTTCCGGTAGCTCGCGACGAGCGCGCCGCTTTCGTCGTGAACGAGGGCCGTGTTGAACGGTGGCACGCCGTCGTCGGTGCGTTCGGGCATGCCGCCAGCGACGAGCGTGATGGCGTGTCGTCTCGCGAGCGTGGAGAGCACGCGCTGGATCGGCGCTGCTTCGTCGCCGAGCATCTCGGCGTGGATCCGGCGGTCGGCGTCGGGTCCCATGAAGGCGAAGTTCTCGGGCAACACGACGAGCTTCGCGCCGCGCGACGCGGCCTCACCCACGAGCCGTGCGCAGTCCTCGAGATTTTTACCGACGTCGGCACCCGACGAAAGCTGCACGGCGGCGACATCGAGGGACCGGCGGGGCTCGGCGTCCGGGGGGATCATGGGCGAAGCGTAGCGTCCCCCGGGCCGGCGCGCGCCTGGGGGTCGGCGGGCGGGCCGACGGTCAGACGCCCGGCGGGCCGAGAGCGTGGCAGACTGAGGCCGGCGCACGCGCCGGGACCCGGGCACGTGGCCGCCGCCGATGAACGAGAAGCGCACCGACGAGATGCAAGAGTTCCACCCGGGCCGGTGGGACCGACCGCGTGGCTCGCCGGGCCTCGTGCTGCTTTATGCCGGTGAGTACCAAGCGTTGCCCGCGGCGTGGCCGCTCGGTCGCGAGCCCCTGACGCTCGGAAGGGACGCCGACGCCGATATCGTGCTGCCCGTCACCGCGGTTTCGCGGCGCCACGCCGAGGTGCGCCGCGAGGGAACGGGCTTCGTCGTGCGCGACCTCGGCAGCCGCAACGGAACGCTCGTCAACGGTCACCCCGTGAGCGAAGCCGAGATCGAGCCGCTCGACGAGCTGCGCGTGGGCGATGCCATCGTCAAGCTCGTCGACGAAGGGGCCGAGGAGTATGCGCGGTATCGCATCGACGGCACGATGACGGGCTCGGCGACCCGTCGCGCTCGGGAGAGCGGAGCGCTCGTCGGCGGCTTGCAGATGGACCTGGTGCTCGAGGAGCTCGAACGCGTCGCCCCCGCCCCACTCAACGTGCTGCTTCTCGGCGCGAGCGGCACGGGCAAAGAAGTGGTCGCCTCCGAGCTCCATCGCCTGAGCGGTCGCTCGGGTCGATTCGCGGCGGTCAACTGCGCGGCCATCCCCGGCAACCTCCTCGAGAGCGAGCTCTTTGGCTACAAGCGGGGGGCGTTCTCGGGCGCCGAACGCGACAAACCGGGCCTCATCCGCGCCGCCGACGGAGGGACGCTCCTGCTCGACGAGATTGGCGACATGCCGCTCGAAGCGCAGGCGAAGCTTTTGCGCGTGCTCCAGCAGCGCGAGGTGCTGCCGCTCGGCTCGACGTCTCCCGAGCCCGTCGACGTGCGCGTCGTCGGCGCGACGCACCGAGACCTCGGCAAGCTGCAGCGCGAAGCCAAGTTTCGCGAAGACCTGTTCGGGCGACTCAACGAGTACAAGCTCGACCTTCCGCCGCTCTACGAGCGCAAGGAGGACATTTTCGCGCTGGTCACGAGCTTCCTCGGCAGGCAGGGGCGTCCGGACCTCAAGCCGACCTTCCCCTTCATGACGGCGCTCCTGAACTACGACTGGCCCTACAACGTTCGCGAGCTCGAGGCCTGCATCAAGCGCGCCGTGGCGCTCGCGAGCGGGCCGGTGCTCCTGCCCGAACACCTGCCCGACGCGGTGACGGAGGCCATGGAGGGATACGGCCTGCGTGAGCGCCCCGCGGCGCCCTACCGGCCCGCGCCCCCGGCGCAGGGCGCGCCCCCGGAGGACGAGCTCCGACGCCTGCTCGACGTCCACCGGGGCAACGTGGCGGCCGTGGGCCGGGAGCTCGGCAAGGCGCGCATGCAGGTCCATCGCTGGATGAAGCGCTACGGGATCGAGGTCGAAGAATATCGGGGTTGACGCTAGCTCCACGACCCCGTAGCGGTGACCGCCGCGCGTGGCGACCCGACGCAAATCGAAAACCTCCGGATCCGGCAAGCGGCCGCGCCGCACTGCCGGCTCGGAGAAAGGCGCCCCCTCGCAGCTCGGGCTCTTCGTCGAAGAGGGCGTAGCGCTGCACGAGCTCGCCCAGGCTCGCTACCTGAACTACGCACTCAGCGTCATCACGAGCCGCGCGCTGCCCGACGTGCGCGACGGCCTGAAGCCCGTGCAGCGCCGCATCCTCTACACGATGTGGCAACAGGGCATGGGCCCGGACGCCAAGCACCGAAAGTGCGCGAAGATCGTGGGCGACGTGATGGGCGGGTACCACCCGCACGGCAACGAGGCGATCTACGACGCGCTCGTACGCCTGGCGCAACCCTTCAGTCTGCGCGTGCCGCTCGTCGACGGCTCCGGCAATTTCGGGTCCCTCGACGGCGACCCCGCGGCGGCCATGCGCTACACGGAGTGCCGCCTGGCCCCGCTCGCGAGCCGCCTGCTCGACGAGCTCGACCAGGACACCGTACCGTTCCGACCGAACTACGACGGGACCCGATCCGAGCCGATCGTGCTGCCGGCGCAGCTGCCGCACCTGCTCGTTAACGGGACGACGGGCATCGCCGTCGGCATGGCGACCAACGTGCCGCCGCACAATCCCGAGGAGGTCTGCGCCGCCGCGCTTCGACTGCTCGACGCGCTCGTCGAGGGCAAACAGCTTTCGTCGCGCGAGCTCTGCCGCACCATCAAAGGTCCCGATTTTCCGACCGGTGGTGAGGTCATCTCGAGCGCCGAAGAGCTCAAGCGCATCTACGAGACCGGCCAGGGCACGATTCGCGTCCGCGGGACGTACCGCCTCGGCAAGGAGGGACGCGCGAGCAAGCTCGTCGAGATCACGAGCATTCCCTACGGCGTGAGCAAGAGCACCGTCGTCGAACGCATCGCCGAGATCGCTCTGCAGCGCAAATTGCCGATGCTGCTCGACGTGCGTGACGTTTCGACCGACGACGTCTCGATCGAGCTCGAGCTCAAGAAGGACGCCGACACCGATCTCGTGCTCGCTTACCTCTACAAGCACACGCCGCTGCAGAACGGCTTCGCCGTCAACATGACGTGCCTCGTGCCGACGGAAAAGCCCGAGGTCGGCCGCCCGGAGCGCCTGGAGCTCCAATCGGTGCTCTGGCATTTCTTGCACTTCCGGCTCGACGTCGTGACCCGGCGACTCGCCAACGAGCTCGCAGGCCTCGACAAGCGCATCCACATCCTCGCGGGCTTCGCCAAAGTCTTCGACGCGCTCGACGCCATCATCAAGATCATCCGCAAATCGGACGGCAAGGCCGACGCGCAGAAGACCATCATGGCGCGCTACTCGCTCGACGCCGAGCAGACCGACGCCATCCTCGAGCTTCGGCTGTATCGCCTGGCTCGGCTCGAAATCCTCGTCATCAAGAAGGAGCTCGACGAGAAGAAGCGGCGTGCCAAGGAAATCCGCGCACTCTTGGGCGGAACGGCCGCCGCGACCTCGGGTCGCTGGAAGATCGTCCGGCGCGAGCTCGTCGAAACCCAGGAGAGCCTCGGCAAGAACGCGAAGCGCCGTACGGCCATCGTGACCGACCACGAGGAGGCGATCTACTCCGAAGAGGACCTGATCGTCGCCGAGGACGCCTACGTGCTTCTCACGACCGACGGCTGGGTGAAACGTCAGAAGGAGATCAAGGACACCGCGGCCACGCGCCTGCGCGAGGGCGATTCGGTGCTCGCCTGCGAGGTCGGCTCCACCAAGGCGACGATCGTGTTCCTCTCCTCGTTCGGAACCGCCTACAGCGCCCGCATCATCGACGTGCCCGCCACGAGCGGCTACGGCGAGCCCATCCAGAAGCTCTTCAAGCTCAAGGACGGCGAGCGCATCGTCGCAGCTTTCTCACTCGATCCGCGCGTCACGGGGAAGCTCGGCTCGACGCCGGAAAAGCCGGGCGACACCTACGCCGTGGCCGCCACGAGCGACGGCTTCGCGCTCGCTTTCGGGCTCGAGCCGCTCGCCACGCCGAGCACGCGCGCGGGCCGGCGTTTCGCGCGCGTCGCCGACGGAGCTCGGGTCGTGGGCGTCGAACGACTGCGCGGCGGCGAGACGCTGATTGCCGTCACGCGCGGCCGCAGGGCACTTTTGTGCAAGGCCGGCGAGGTGAGCTTCCTCTCCGGACCGGGCAAGGGCGTGACGCTGATCAAGCTGGAGGGCGACGACGCCGTGATCGGCTTCAAGGCCGCGAAGGGCCCACGTGACGTGCTCGTCGTCGAAACGTCGATGGGTGGCGAGCAGCGCGTGGGCACCGCGAGCTACGAGAAGACGAGCCGCGGCGGCCGCGGTCGCGAGATCATCAAGCGCGGGAGCCTCGTCGGCGTCGTCGCCGAGCCGCCGTCTGCGCCCCCGCCGCTCGAGGAAGCACGCTGATGCCGAAATACACGGCGGAAAGCATCACCGTGCTCGAGGGCCTCGAGCCGGTCCGCAAACGCCCGGGCATGTACATCGGCGGCGTCGGCGCGGCGGGCCTGCACCACCTCGTCTGGGAGATTGTCGACAACGGCGTCGACGAGGCGATGAACGGCCACGCCACGCAAGTCAACGTCACGCTGCACGCCGACGGCCAATCCGTGACCGTCACCGACGACGGGCGCGGCATCCCCGTCGACATCCATCCGAAGCACAAGAAGTCCGCTCTCGAGATCATCTTCTCGACGCTGCACGCTGGCGGAAAATTCGACGACGAAAGCTACAAGACGGCCGGCGGCCTGCACGGCGTCGGCGCGTCGGTCGTGAACGCGCTGTCCTCCGAGCTCATCGCCACCGTCAAGCGCGACGGCGCCGAATGGCGCATGGAGTTCAAGGCCGGTGCGGTCGCGTCCAAGCTCAAGCGCGTCGGCGCAGCGCGTGGCACCGGTACGACCATCAAGTTCCGGCCCGACCCCACGATCTTCCCGCGCACGGATTTCAACCCCGACACGATCCGCGAGCGGCTCGAGATCACGAGCTATTTGCACCGCGGCCTCACGGTCCGCTTCAACGACGAGACCCGCAAGGAAAAGCACGAATTTTCTCACGCCGACGGCGTCGTCGCGTTCCTCGAGCGGCTCGTGAAGGAAGGCGGACGAGCCGGCGTACACGAGACGCCGTTCTCGTTTGCCCGCGACGACGAGATGCGGCTCGAGGTGGCACTACGCTGGACCGAGGCCACCGACGAGCGCGTGCGGAGCTTCGTCAACGGCATCCCGACGGGCAGCGGCGGAACGCACGAAAACGGGCTTCGCGCCGGCCTCGTCAAGGCGGTGCGCAATTACATCGATACCCACGGTCTGTTGCCGCGTGGCGTTGCGCTGTCTGCGGAGGACGTGCGCGAGGGGCTCGTCGGCATCCTCAGCGTCTTCATCAAAGACCCGCAGTTCCAGGGTCAGACCAAGGATCGACTGAACAACCCCGAGCTCCAATCGCTCGTCGACGGCTGGGTGCGCCCGGCTCTCGAGCAATGGCTGAACTCGAACCGCAGCGTCGCCGAGCAAATCGTCGCGCGCGTGATCCTCGCGGCGCGAGCCCGGGAAGCGTCCCGGGCGGCCTCCGCCGAAGTGACGCGCAAGAGCGCGACGAGCGGGCGCTTCACGCTGCCCGGCAAGCTCAGCGATTGCCTGGCCACGAATCGCGAGAACACCGAGCTCTTCATCGTCGAGGGCGATTCGGCGGGCGGCTCCGCCAAGCAGGGTCGCGATCGCAGCGTGCAGGCGATCCTCCCGTTGCGTGGCAAGGTGCTGAACACGGAGGGCCTCTCCACGGCGAAGGTTCTGGAGAACAAGGAGCTCCAGGATCTCGTGACGGCGCTCGGCTGCGGCGTGGGCGCGGGCTTCGATCTCGCGCGCCTGCGCTACCAGCGCCTCGTGCTGCTCGCCGACGCCGATTCCGACGGCCACCACATCACGACGCTGCTGCTCACGTTCCTCTACCGACACCTCCCCGAGCTCATCAAGAACGGGCGCGTGTTCGTCGCCGTGCCGCCGCTCTATCGCATCGACATCGGACAGGCGAGCTACTATGCCGCCGACGAGCCGGACCGTGACAAGATCATCAAGGAGCACGTGAAGGGCAACCAGAAGCCGGAAATCACGCGCTTCAAGGGGCTCGGCGAGATGATGCCCAAAATACTCTGGGAGACGACGCTGAACCCCCGCACGCGGCGTTTGCTGCGCGTGTCGATTGCCGACCCGCTCGAAACGGATCGCGTCGTCGGCGACCTCATGGGCAAGGACCCTAGCGCTCGCTTCCGCTTCATCATGGACCGCGCCGACGAGGCCGAAGATCTCGACGTTTGATCACGCTTTACGCCCCTTGGGCACTCCGCCGGGGCGGCACGCCTCGCTCTGGGCCGACCTGGCGGACCGGGCGCGCTCGGCGCCGATTTCGTAAAGGAAATCCGGCCTTCGGGGTTGAGAAAGGCCCGGCTCTGGGCTATCGCCGGGGGCCCCGCGTGCGCGCCCCGACTTTTCTTCTCATCGCGTCGCTCGTCCTCTTTGCGCCGCCCCTCCGCGCACAGACGAGTCCGCCCGCCGCTTCGGCCTCGCCCTCGGCGAGCGCCCAGCCTCGGCCGGCGCCCGCGGCGCCATCGGCGTCCGCTGCCCCGACGCGCGCGGCCCCGGGTCGAGCGCAACGTCCGCGCGCTCCGGCCGCGGCGCCCGCGGCTCCATCCGCCGCACCCGCCGCGGATGCACCACCCGCTCCGAGCGCCGAACCCGCCAAGGCGGAGCCCGGCGCTTCGCCCGGCTCGACTCCCGCCTCGACGCCCGAGGAGGAAGAGCCAGAAGCGCCCGTCGCGGTCGTCCCACCGACGGAGGCCGAGCTCGCCGAGGGACTGCCCATTCTGTCGATCGACGTTGCCGGCAACCGTCGCGTCACGGCCGACGACGTGCGCACCTACCTGAAGGAGCGCGTCGGCTCGCCCTTTTCGAGCGAAGCGCTCACCGACGACGTGCGCGAGCTCTACGCCTCCGGCTTCTTCGACGACATCGAGGTCGACCTCGACCGGCGCGACGACGGCGTGCGGCTGCGGATGCTCGTGCGTGAGCGCCCGAGCATCGCCAAGCTCGTCTTCGAGGGCAACAAAGAGATCGAAAACGACGATCTGAAGGAAGGCGTCGAGATCAAGGAGGCGACACGTCCTGAGCCGCCCCGCCATCCGGCGCAGCGTCCAGAAGATCCGCGACATGTACGCGGAGAAGGGCTACTTCCTCGCCGAGGTCGAGAGCAGCGTCGTTCCGTCGGGCGAGGGCGAGGTCAACGTCAAGTTCAAGATCACCGAGCACGACCAGGTCAGCGTTCGGCGCGATCACCTTCATCGGCAACGAGCACGTTTCCACCGAAGAGCTGCAGTCCGCTGATGTTCACGGGCAATTCGGGCTTCTTCGTCTTCGGCTCGGGCGGCCCCTTCCGACAGGATGCCTTCGAGCGCGACGTCGCCGTGATCAGCGCGCTCTACTACGACCGTGGCTTTCTCGCCGTGTCGATCGGCACGCCGCGCATCATGCTGACGCCCGACCGCAGCGGCATCGAGGTGTCGATCACCATCGACGAGGGCCCACGCTACCGGATTCGTCAGCTTCGAGTGTACGAGCGCGGCGCCGACGGACAGTGAGGTGGAGCCGATCGACGGGCGCCGCAACCTGCGCATGATGGTGCGGGCCAAATCCGGCGACTATTTCAACCGCGCCGCTTTGCTCGAGGACCTTCAGGCCGTCCGCACGCTGTACCGCGACCACGGCTACGCGAACGTCGACGCCACCCCGCAGACGAATCTCGACCCCGCGACGCAGGAGGTTGACGTCGTCATCCCGGTCGAACGCGGGCCGCTCGTCTATTTCGAGCGCATCGAGGTGCGCGGCAACAGCAAGACGCGCGACAAGGTCATCCGCCGCGAGCTCGAGGTCACCGAGGGCCAGACTGTTCCACGAAACGCGGCTCGACAGGTCGAAGCGTCGCATCACGGCGCTCGGCTACTTCGAGCGGGTCGACATCTCGACCGAGCAGGGCTCCGCGCCCGACAAGATGAACGTCTACATCGAGGTGAGCGAGCGGCCGACGGGGACCTTCCAGGTCGGCGCCGGCTTCTCGAGCGTCGAAAACTTCATCGTCACGGCGCAGATCCAGCAGGCGAACCTGTTCGGCAACGGGCAGTCGCTGTCGCTCCAGGGCCAGCTTTCCGGGCTGCGCCGCCAGATCGACCTCAAGTTCTACGAGCCGTACCTGCTCGACAGCCCCTTCAGCGCGAACATCGACCTTTACGACCAGCTGCGCAATTATCAGGACTTTTCGCAGCGCAGCGTGGGCGGCGCCCTCACGTTCGGCTACCCGATCATCGACCCCGAGCTGAGCGTCTCGCTCACCTACACGGCGGAGCAAGACGACGTTTCCACTCAGCCGTCAACGACGCTGCTCGGCACCTCCTCGCGCGTGAGCGTGTTTCGCAGCCTGCCGCTCGCGAACCTGTTCAACGACGGCTTCACGTCGAGCGTCCGCCCCGGGCTCACCTACGACACGCGTGACAATCGACTGTTTCCCGACGTCGGGGATCTATCTCTACGGGTCTACCGAGCTCGCCGCGAGCTTCCTGGGCTCGACGAACGAGTTTCTCCGGCACCGGCTGCTCGGGCGCTTCTACTACCCGCTCGGGCACGGTTTCGTCTTGAAGCTCAACACCGAGTTCGGCCACGTGACGAGCCCCTCGAGCGACGGCGTGCCCATCTTCGCCCGCTTCTTCCTGGGCGGGATTTTCGACGTGCGCGGGTTCCAATACCGCTCGATCGGTCCGCGCGTCGGGCTCACGAACTCGACCGATCCCAACAGCGTCCCGATCCCGAACGGCGCCAACATCGGCGGCAACATGCAGTACTTCCAGAACCTCGAGATCGAGGTGCCGATCGTCGAAGCCGTGGGGCTCCGCGGCGTGATCTTCACCGACGCCGGCAACGCCTGGAACCTCGAGCAAAATTACTGCGACGCTGGCGGCATCGCCATCCGCTACCCCGCCGTCAGCCCGTGCTTCCACGGACTGAGCTCGCTCACGACGCTGAGAACGTCCTGGGGCTTCGGCTTTCGCTGGTTTTCGCCACTCGGGCCGCTGCGTTTCGAGTGGGGCTTTCCGTTCAAACCGCTCCCCTACGAAGAACCGAGCGTTTTCGAGTTCACCATCGGAAACTTCTTCTAAGAAAGGTTCCGGGAATCTTTTGTTCCGGGTCGCGCGTAAGATGGGCGGCCCGGAGTGGACCATGGTGGACCCCGAGCGAGACGCTGCCCCGACGACGCCGCCCCCGGCGATCCGCCCCAGCATCGAGGGCCCCGTGAGCGGCACGCGGACCGAGGGAGATCCGGGCGACACCGATCTGTCGATCACGGAGCCTTCGGGCCGGGATCCGGACACCCTCATGTCCCTACCTCGCCCGACACCTCGCGGGGACATGCCCCTCGAGACGCGGGTCGGAGAGCTCGAAGACCGCCTCTCGGCGCTCGAGACGCGACTCACGCTCGCGGAACGCTCGCGCGATTCGCTGGGTGGCGGGCGGGCGACACCCTGGTGGTTTTGGCTACTTTTCCTCGTCGGCCTCGCCGTCACGTGGCGCGCCCTGGAGCTCCTGCGCTAACCAGCCGATATTACGCCTCATTTTAGCACGATTCTGGGGCGTCGGCGCGAGTTGAGCGGGCGTGTCGCCTGGGGTACGCCGGTAGGTCCGCGGGCGCCAAACGGCACGCCCCCGGGCCCCCTTGCATGGCAAACGAACAAGAGCCCCCGACCCCACCTCACCATCCCCAGGAGCTGCCCGTCAGCATCCAGGACGAGATGCGCACGTCGCTACCTCGACTACGCGATGAGCGTCATCATCGGTCGAGCGATCCCGGACGTGCGCGACGGCCTCAAGCCCGTCCACCGTCGCATCCTCTATGCCATGCGGGGACTGAATCTCACCGCCGGGCGGCGCCTACAGCAAGTGCGCGCTCGTCGTCGGAGAGGTGCTCGGCAAGCTTCCATCCGCACGGCGACGCGAGCGTGTACGACGCGCTCGTGCGCATGGCGCAGACCTTCAGCATGCGCCACCTGCTCATCGACGGGCAAGGCAACTTCGGCTCCGTCGACGGCGATCCGCCCGCGGCCTACCGCTACACCGAATGCCGGCTCGGTCGCGATCGCCACCGAGCTCTCGACGGACATCGAGAAGGACACCGTCGATTTCCAGGCCGAATTTCGATGAATCGCGCGAAGAGCCCGATCGTCCTCCCGGCGCGCTTTCCGAACCTGCTCGTCAACGGCTCGGGCGGCATCGCCGTCGGCATGGCGACCAACATCCCGCCGCACAATCTGATCGAGGTCATCGACGCCACCATCGTGCTCGATCAGAAACCCGGAAGCGACCATCGACGAGCTGATGCAGCATCGTCACAGGGCCCGATTTCCCGACGGGCGCGCATGATCTACGGCAGGGCCGGCATCGAGCAGGCGTACAAGACCGGCCGCGGCAACATCATGATGCGCGCGCTCACCGAGGTCGAGAAGGTCTCAGGCAGCCCCGAGCGCGAGCAGATCGTCGTCACCGAGATCCCGTATCAGGTCAACAAAGCACGCCTGCACGCGAAGATCGGCGAGCTGATGCGCGACAAGCGCATCGAGGGCATCAAGGAAGCGCGCGACGAGAGCGACCGCGACGGCATGCGCCTCGTTCTCGAGCTCAAGAAGGACGTTTTTCCCGCAGGTCGTGCATGAACCAGCTCTATCGGCTGACCGACCTGCAGTCGCTCCTTCGGCATCATCAACCTGTCGATCGTCGACGGGCGCCCCGCCGTGCTCGACCTCAAGCAGACGCTCGAGCGTGTTCGTCGAGCATCGGCGCGAGGTCGTGAGCCGGCGCACGCGCTTCGAGCTCACCGAGGCGGAAGGCCAGCGCGAGATCGTCGAGGGCCTCGGCATGGCCGTGACCGAGGTCGACCTCGTCGATCAAGACCATCCGCGACGTCGAAGGACCCCGAGGAGGCGAAGCTGCGCTTGATGGAGCTTCCGCTCAAGGGGCTCGAGGAGTTCGTGCGGCGCGCGGGGCGCCCCGAGGCCGAGATCGCCGCGGCCGCCAAGCGACCTGACTATCGGCTCAGCGAGCGACAGGCCAAAGCGATCCTCGACATGCGCCTGGCCCGTTTGACGGGGCTCGAGCACGAGAAGCTCGCAGGCGAGTACGGCGGAGCTTTGCGACGAGATCGCGCGTCTGCAAGCGATTCTGGCCGAGCGAAACGCTCCTCATCGACCTCATCGTCAAGGAGCTCGAGGAGGTCAGGGACAAGCACGGCGAGAAGCGCCGCACGGAGATCGTCGAGAACGAAGCCGAGATCCTGATCGAGGACCTGATCCAAGAAGAGGACATGGTCGTCACGATCTCGCACGAGGGGTACATCAAGCGCACCCCCGTCACGACGTACAAGGCCCAGAAGCGCGGCGGCAAGGGCAACCGCGGCATGGAGGCGCGTGACGACGACTTCGTCAATCAGCTCTTCATCGCGTCGACGCACACGTTCGTCTTCTTCTTCTCGAATCGCGGCAAGGTGTACGTCAAGAAGGTTTACGAGATCCCACAGGCTGCGCGCAGCGCCAAGGGCCGCGCGATCGTGAACTTCATCGAGCTCGACGAGGGCGAGAAGATCGCCGCCATCACCCCCGTGAGCGGCTTCGAGCCCGGAGAGTTCGTGACCACGCTCACGCGCGGCGGGCAGATCAAGAAGACCGAGGTCGTCGAGTACCAGAATTACCGAGAAAAGGGCATCATCGGCGTCAAGATCGCCGACGACGACCTCTTGCTCACGGCGACGGTCACCGACGGCAACGCAGGAGTTCTTGATCGCCACCAAGCAGGGCCAATCGATCCGCTTCCACGAGCAGCAGGTGCGGCCCGATGGGGCGTCCCGCCGCGGGCGTGAAGGCCATCGATCTTGCCGAAGGCGACGAGGTCGTGGGGCTCGCGCGCACGGAGCCGGAGCGGACTTGGGTGCTCGCGGTCTGCGAGCGCGGCTACGGCAAACGCACGGCGCTCGAGGAGTTTCGCGCGCAGAACCGCGGCGGCAAGGGCATCATCCTGATCGACGCGAGCGATCGCAACGGACCGGTCGTCGGGATCGCGCTGGTGAAGCCCGAGGACGAGATCATGCTGATCACCGACCGCGGCCAGACGATTCGTACCGCCGTCGACGGCGTGCGTGAGACGGGCCGCAACGCCCAGGGCGTCAAGCTCATGAGCATCGGTGACGACGAGCGCGTCGTGGCCTTCGAGTCGATCGGCGAGAGCCGCGCGGGGGCCGCGCTCGAGGGCTCGATCCCCCCGGAGGCCGGTGACGAGGGGAACGGCGACGACGACGGCGAGCCGGGGGACGATGGCGACCACGGGAACGGCGACGGCGACCAGGAGAACGGTGACGGCGCCACGCCGGCCGGCGACGACGAGCCGGGGGACGATGGCGACCCGCAAGCGTCCTGAGCCGAAAAAGCCCGCACCGAAGGCGCCCACCGCCGGGCCGGGCGACAGAAGGCCGCCGCTGGCGTGCGCGGCCCCGGGCCGCGAAAGACGCGCGGCGCCGCGCGCGCGAAAGCAGGTGGCAAAAAGACGAGGACGACGAGCAAGGCGAACGTCGACCCCGTCCAGGCGCGCCACACCTTCGAGCTGCTCCGCGCGCGGCACGCCGACGCTCACTGTGAGCTCGAGTACACTTCGCCGTTCCAGCTCCTCGTGGCGACGGTGCTGTCTGCGCAAAGCACCGACGTGATGGTGAACAAAGTGACGCCCGAGCTCTTCCGGCGCTGGCCGACCGCGGCCAAGCTCTCCGCCGCCGCGACCGACGAAGTCGAGCGCGCCATCGGACGGCTCGGCTTCTTTCGGCAGAAGACGAAATCGATCGTCGGGCTGTCGCAAAAGCTCGTTGCCGAGCACGCTGGAGAAGTGCCGCGCACCCTCGCGGAGCTCGTAAAGCTGCCAGGCGTCGGTCGCAAGACGGCGAACGTCGTGCTCGGCGTGGCGTTCGGTGCGCCGGAGGGCGTCGTCGTCGACACGCACGTGCAACGCATCAGCCAGCGCCTCGGCTGGACGAGCCACACGGAGCCCGGCGAAATCGAGCAAGATTTGCTGCGGATCTTCGCGCCGAAGGACTGGGACGCCGTCGGCCACGTCCTCATCTTCCACGGCCGGCGCATCTGCACGGCGCTCTGCCCCGCCTGCGCGGCGTGCCCCGTCTCGACTCGCTGCCCGAACGCCTTCGCCGCCGTGAAGGTCGGGAGGAAGCCGGTACGCGAGCGCTCCCGCTGAGCGTCGGGGCATGCGGGCGGGTGGCGCCGCGGACTTCGACACGAGCCTGGC
Organism: uncultured delta proteobacterium; assembly: GCA_963841435.1. Taxonomy (GTDB): domain Bacteria; phylum Myxococcota_A; class Polyangia; order Polyangiales; family Polyangiaceae; genus PMG-095. The sequence continues at coordinate 603,375 of CAWJCS010000006.1, read as the reverse complement.
CGCCGGTGTATTGACGTTCTCGTGTCCGGAGGGCATCCTGACGCGCACGAAAGCGTCGTGCGCCGCTACTACGACGAGAACACGCCGCGCTTCGTGCGGCGCGGATACGGGGGCGCCTTCATGCACCGCGCCGTCTGGGCGCCGGGCGTCACCTCACGAGACGCCGCGTTTTCGTGGGTCGAGAATCTGGTCCTGAAGGAGATTGGCGAGGCGTCGCCGTCGACGACCGTCCTCGATCTCGGCTGCGGCGTCGGTGAAAGCCTCGTCTACATCGCCAAGCAGAGCGCCGTTCGCGGCATCGGCGTCACGCTGAGCGGCGTTCAGGTGGCCCACGCACGCGAGCGCTTTGCCCGGGCGGGGCTTTCCGAGAGGCTCAGCTGCGTCCAGACGAGCTTCTTGGCGCTCCCGCCCATCGCGCCACCGGTTGACGTTGCGTTTGCCATCGAATCGTTCGCGCACAGCTCGAGCGGCGAGCTGTTCTTCGAATCCGTATCGCGCGTGCTCCGCCCCGGCGGGCGCCTCGTCGTGTGCGACGACTTTCTCGCGGAGCGGACGCTCAGCCAAAACGAGGCACGTCTCGTCGAGCGGTTCCGTGAAGGCTGGCGCGTCGGCACCCTGGTCTCGCTCGAGCGTGCGAGCGTTCAGGCAAAGAACCACGGCTTTTCGCTGCTCCGCAGTCTCGATCTGACGGGATACCTCGAACCGAGCGATTTGAGGCAGCTCGGCATCCGCTTCGGGGGCTGGCTGGGTCGTAGGCTCGGCCTGGACAGCGAGTACCTGCGGTCGTGGGATGGAGGCGACGCGCTCAGACGGTCGCTCGCATCCGGGGCGATTGGCTATCGAGTGGCGACGTTCGCGCGCGACGGCGAAGCGTCGGCTGCCCGCGCCGCACCGTGACGCACGCGGTTCCTAGACCGAGGCGCGCTTCGCAGCGGCCATCATGTTCTCGACGGTGCGCGTCGTCATGCGGCCCTCGCGCACTTCTGGCAAGTCGAGCAGTCGCTTGTGGAGATCGAGGTTCGTCCGGATGCCGCCGATGATGAATTCGTCGAGGGCGCGCCGCATGCGCGAAAGCGCGAGGTCGCGCGTGGGCGCGTGGGTGATAACCTTGGCGAGCAGGGAATCGTAGTTCGAGGGCACCGTCCAGCCACCGAAAATGCCTGAATCGACGCGCACGCCGATGCCGCCCGGGGGGTGGTACTCGGTGATCTTGCCGGGCCAGGGCGCGAAGGTGACCGGGTCCTCGGCGAGCACGCGACATTCGATGGCGTGCCCGCGAAAGCGCCACGGGCGCGTGTCGGGAAGGTCGAGCTTTTCGCCGGCAGCGGCGCGGATCTGCTCGACGACGAGGTCGACACCCGTGGTCATCTCCGTGACGGGGTGCTCGACCTGGACGCGTGTGTTCATCTCCATGAAGTAGAGCTTGCCGTCGTCGTCCATCAAGAACTCGAGCGTACCGAGCGAGGTGTAGCCGGTCTCGGACACGGCGTGTCGGATGAGGTCCGCCATCTCGGCCCGGAGCTCGTCGCTCATGTTGGGGCTCGGGGCCTCCTCGACGAGCTTCTGGTTCCTGCGCTGCAGCGAGCATTCACGCTCGCCGAGCGTCCAGACCTGCCCGTGGTGGTCGGCGAGCGCCTGGAACTCGATGTGCCTCGGGCGCTCGATGAAGCGCTCGAGGTAGAGCTCGGGGTTCTTGAATGCGTTCATCGACTCGGCCGTGGCGGATTCGAAGGCGCGCCGCACCTCGTCGACTCCGCGCACGATGCGCATGCCGCGCCCGCCGCCGCCGCCGCGAGCCTTGATCATCACCGGAAAGCCGACGCGGGCCGCCTCCTGTTCGGCGTGCATGGGGTCGCGCAAGGCTTCGCTGCCCGTGAGCAGGGGCAGCCCGAAGCGACGCGCCGTTTCACGCGCACGCAGCTTGTCGCCCCAGAGCGCCATGACGTCCGAGCGGGGCCCGATGAAACCGAGGCTGCAGCCCTCGACGATGCGCGCGAATTCGACGCTTTCGGACAAGAACCCGTAGCCAGGGTGGATCGCATCGGCCGCCGTGATCTCGGCGGCGCTGATGAGCGCGGGGATGTTGAGGTAGCTCTGCGACGACGGGGGCGGGCCGATGCACACGGCTTCGTCGGCGAAGCGGACGTGCAGCGCCCCCGCATCCGCCTCCGAGTGCACGGCCACGGTGGCGATGCCGAGCTCGCGGCAAGCGCGGATCACCCTGATGGCGATCTCGCCGCGGTTCGCGATCAGGACTTTCTTGAACACCCTGGCCCGCTCAGCCGGACTTCCGGATCGTGAACAGCTTCTGCCCGTATTCGACGCTCTTGCCGTTGTCGACGAGGATGTCCACGATCGTGCCGGCAAGGTCCGATTCGATCTCGTTCATCAGCTTCATCGCCTCGACGATGCAAAGCGCCTGGCCCTGCTTCACGGAGCTGCCGACTTCCACGAAGTTTGCAGCCTCCGGCGAGGGCGCGCGATAGAACGTCCCCACGAAGGGCGAGGTCACCGCGACCAGGCCATCGTCGACGATGGGCTCGGCAGACGCGACGGCGTGGGACGCCGGCCGCACTGCCACGGCGGGAGGCGCGACCGCACCGCGGGCAAGCGCGATGCGAACGCGAAATTTTTCGTCCTGATACTCGAACTCGCCGGCGCCGCCGGCCTCCAGCGTTCGCAACAGGGACTCGAGCTCGGAAAGGGTAAGCTGCATGGTGTAACGAGTGGGAGCGCCGTCGGCGCGGGTACCCGCCGAATCCCGCTAGGTCGCGAGCTCCTCGGCAAGCTTGGGCGCGAGAACGCGGAGCAGGTAGCGACCTTTTCCGAGGTTGCCATCGGGCTCCAGCGCCACGGCCACGAAGTACCCCTTGTTGATGACCCGGATCAAGGTCGTCATGCGATCGCTGCGAAATGCGACCTCCCGCGTCTCGCCCGCCTCGAGCATCTCGCTGGCGCGCTGGATGGACTTGACCACGACGCTCACCTCGGCACCCACCGTTTCGATGTCGACGGTAGCGCCTGGCCGTGTGAAGCTTTCGACGGGGATGCCCTCGAAGTCCATGAGCAGGCCGGCAATGCCCCCGTCCGTGCCTTCGACGACGCCCTGGAGGGCCTCTTTGAACATGGGGCGGAAGGTTACTCGGTTTTCACTACGGGGTGAATTCCAGTCGAATCTTGCGCCGGACCGGCCAGACGGGCCGATCCGTTCAGGGACTTCCGCCGAGCGAGTCGGGCTTGCGGCCGCGCGACGGCTGAGCGATGGCCTGTCCTTGGGGGCCGACCGGGGGTCCTTGACCCTCCTCTACCCGAGCAGGTACCTTCCCGCTCCCGCCCGCTTTCCCCGGGCGGAAATAGCTTCGAGGAAGCGTAGCCGATGCGCGCGCGCGCCGGGGACCCACCCCGCACAATGACACAGAAGATCCTCGCCGGCCGGGCGGAGGAGGTAACCCCGTCGAGTGATCTCGTCCGGGTGAAGATCGATCAGGTCGTGCTGTCGCGCGAGCCCGAGCGGTCGCTTTCCGAGGCGTTGCTCTCGGGCGCCAAGAAATTCTCGGTCGAGGTCGCGGTTGCCTACGACACGCGATGCATCACGCGGGCCGGAGACGTGACGAGCCCGGGCGCGCAGCGCGCCTACCGGGACGCGCTCGGCCTCGGGCTCCTGCTCGCCCGACCCGGCATCGGATTCCCGGCCGCGGTTCACCTCGAGCGTTTCGGCAGCCCCGCGCGCCTCGCGGTGACGGACGAGCCGCGCCTCGCGGCCGTGGGCGGCGCCGGCATGCTCGCGCTCGTCGCCCCGCCAGCCCAGCTCGCCGAGGCGCTCGTGACGGGCGCCGTGTGGGTTCGCCGGCCGCGCAGCATCCAGGTGTTGCTCTCGGGTCGTGTGCGCCCGTTCGTTTGCGTCCGCGACGTGGGGCTCGAGTTGTTGCGCCGGGGGCTGCGCGAGTCCGTGCATCGCGTCGACGCGGAGCACGGGGCGCCCGTCGTGATCGAGTTCGCCGGACCGAGCGCGCGGCTCCTTTCCGTCGCGGAACGCGCGGTGCTCGCCGCCATGGCGCCGCAGCTCGGTGCCGCCGCCGCGGTGTTCGTGAGCGACGAGAAGACGGAGGTCTATCTCCGCGATCAGCGCCGATCCAAGGCGCACCGCGGCCTTTTGCCCGACCCCGGCGCGCCCTGCGAGGACGCCATCAGCGTCGACCTCTCGGCGGTCGATCCGCTCATCCTCGACGAGGCGGGCGTCGTCAGGCAAGTGCGGGAGCTCGCCGGCAACCCCGTTTCGCAGGTCATCCTCGGTGGTGACTCGGGTGCGTCGCTGCGCGATCTGCTCGCGGCGGCAGCTCTCTTGAAGAGCAAGCGCGTCCCGCCGAGGCTCGACTTCTTGGTCGCGCCCTCGTCGCGCCAGGCGCTCGAGGTGCTGGCGCAATCGGGCGCGCTCGTCGACCTCATCGCCACCGGTGCGCGCCTGCTGGAAGCCGACCCCCGCATCCTCACCGGCGAGCTCTACCCGCCCCCGAGCGGCGGCGTCTCGATGCGCACCTTCGACCCCGAGCCCGACCAGCCTCCGACCCCGGCACTCATCGCGTCCGCCGAGACGCTCGCCTATGCAGTCGCCACGGGCACCGTGGGCGACCCTCGCTCCTTCAAGCGCCCGGTGCGCGTCACGGTTCCGCGCACGCTCCCGACCGACGACGTTCTGATCGTGCGCAAAGTGAAGGGCAAGGGGAAGGACGGCGACGGCGCGAAAGGGCCGGCGCTCGAGGCCGCGCCGGTCCATGGCTGGCAGGGCGCGCGCACGCTGCCGCTATCGTCGCGACGCGCAGCGCCCGACCAGCCGAGCGCCCTCGTGCTCGATTCGCTCGACGACGTGCGCTGGATCGTGCGGCGTGCCCCCGAGCTCGCCGGCTCGGTGCGTGCGGTGATCGCGGCGCATATCCCCGCGGGCGCCGTCGCGCTGCTCGCCGGTGCCGGCATCCTGGCGCTGCGCGCCGATCCGGAGGCGATCCGGGCGCTACAGGCGCAGCCGTCGCTGGCTCTGCCTGCACCGCCCGAGTGGAACGGCACGGGTACCATCAGCGCTTCCGTGGGCGGCAAGGCCGTCGAGCTCACGTTGCTCGCGATCGGCGCGGAGCGCGACTGGACGGCTGCGGGCAGCGCGAAGAGCGCACCACCCCCCGCCCAACAACCGCGGCGCTGAGGCGCGGCGTGGCCGCTCCCGGAACGTTCTCATCCTGCTCGCACCCGGCGCGGGGGCGCCCTCGAGCTCGTCGTGGATGCGCGCGCTCGCGACGCGGCTCGCGCCGCTCGGCAGCGTCGAAGCGTTCGACTACCCGTACCAGCGGGCAAAGCGCCGCGCGCCCGATCGTCGCGAGGTCCTCGTGATGGCCCACGCCGAAGCCCTCGCCGAGGCGCGCTCGCGGCATCCAGGGCTACCCTTCGCTCTCGTGGGAAAGAGCATGGGCAGCCGCATCGGGTGCCACGTTGCGGTCGAGGCGGCCGACGGCCCGCAGGCCCTGGTTTGCCTCGGCTATCCGCTCAGTGGACGGGGACCCGAACGCGAGGGCGTGCTGCTCGAGCTTTCGACGCCCATCCTCTTCGTGCAGGGCACGCGCGACCCACTGTGCCCGCTCGACCGCCTGGCCGGCGTCCGCGAGCGGATGCGGGCGCCGAACGAGCTCTTCGTCGTCGAAGACGGCGACCACTCGCTCGAACCACGAAAGCGCGAGCTCGCGGCTCGCGGCTCGACGCTCGCCGCCGTCCAAAAAGCCGTCACCACCGCCATCGCCAGCTTCCTCGATCGGCACTGTCTCGCGCTGTGACGAGACCGGGCTCCATGGTACGCGGAGTGCCGTGCTCGGCTTCTCGTCTCCTCTGGCGCTCGGCCTCGTCGTCCTCGTCATCGCGCTTGGCTCGGCCGTTCAGGCCAGCATCGGCTTCGGACTCGCCTTGCTCACGGCGCCCCTGCTCGAGTGGGTCGAGCCGCGCCTCGTGCCCGGCCCGCTGATCGTAGCCGTGACGCTACTCTTGGCGCTCACGGCGCTGCGCGAGCGCGATTCGATCGACATCCGCGGGGTTGGGTGGATCTTGCTCGGGCGCGTGCCCGGGACGGCGCTCGGCGCGCTGTCGCTCGGCGCCCTCAGCGCTCGCTCGCTCACGGTCAGCCTCGGACTACTCGTGCTGCTCGCCGTGGGCATTTCTCTGTCGAAGCTCACCCTGCCCCGCACGCCATGGATGCTGAGCGTGGCAGGCGTGATTTCCGGCCTGATGGGCACCACGGCGGCGCTCGGTGGACCCGCTGTCGCCATCCTGTACCAAGACGAGAAGGGTGCGATGGTCCGCTCGACGCTCGCCGTCTATTTCTTGATTGGGGCGTTCATGTCGCTGAGCGCGCTCGCGCTGATCGGTCGGCTCGGCGCGCCCGAGCTTCTTCTTGCGGTCGGCCTCGTTCCCGGCATGGCGCTCGGGTTCTGGCTCTCGCGGCACCTCGGCGCGTGGCTCGACCGGGGCAAGACCCGGTACGCCGTGCTGTTGCTCTCGGCGCTCGGCGGCGTGAGCGCGGTGATTCGCGGGCTCTCCTGATCCTGCCAGAACCGCGCCGAAATCGGCCCCATCGCGACCCATCCGGTCGGCCAAAAACGGGTGTATCGTTCGGCCCACCGATGCCTTCGCCCTCCCTTCTGCGCGCGCTCTCGAGCACAACGTCCCTCATCATCGCTCTCGTCTGTGTCGCGGGACCGGCGCGCGCGGACGACGCGAAGGGCGATGCCGAAGGTGCCGAGGGCACCGCCGCCTCTCACGACGACGACGCGAACAGTGACACGGCGGCGAGCGACAAGAGCGACAAGAACAAAAAGAAAGCTTCGGACGAAGGCGAAGCGTCCGACGAGGGCAACGACGATTTCGGCCACATGGGCCAGATCGGCGTGCGCGTGGGGCTCGTCGGCGGCTACCGGATGGTGCTTCGCTACGACGCGTCGCCCTATTGTGCAACGCCGGATCCGCTGAAGGGTCCCGGTGACCAGCTCAAGTTCTGTGGGCACGGGGCGCCGCTCGCGGTGGACCTCGGACTGAGCTTTGCGCTGCTCGATTTCTTCGAGCCGTACTTCTGGGTGAAGCTCGGCCTCAGCGCGGAGGAAGCAACCGACACCGAGCCGATCAAGGTGTTCGGCATCGGTGCGCGGCTCTACACGATGAGCGACGCCGCGTTCAAAATCTTCATCGAGCCGGCCGTCGCCTACGAGACCGAGGGCGGCCGAGGCACGCCCGAGTGGCAAACCAACAATCCCCAGTATTCCCGGGACATCGTGTTCCACCTCGCGGCGGGACCACAGATCGATTTCCACGCAGAACTTCGGCGCCTACCTGACGGGCGGCGTCACCACGGGCGTCATTCGCGCGCTGCACACCTCGCTCGACCTCGCGCTCGGCGTGCAGGGTCGCTTTCCGTGAGTGACGAGCGTCCATTTCGCGTGCTAGGCGTGCAGCAGATCGCAATCGGCGGCGCGGACAAGGCGCCGCTGCGGCGGCTCTGGGTCGATCTTTTGGGTCTCACCTCCGAGGGCACCTACCGGAGCGAGGCCGAGAACGTTGACGAGGACGTGCTCAGCGTCGGCGTCGGGGACGGCCGCGTGGAGATCGATCTCATGCAACCCGTCGATCCCGCGCGGCGGCCACGCGTGCACGAACCGCCGCTGCATCACCTCGGTCTGTGGGTTGACGATCTGGCGCGCGCCCAGGCGTGGCTCGCGGCGCGAGGCGTGCGCTTCACGCCCGGTGGCATCCGCAAGGGTGCGAGCGGCCACCCCGTCTGCTTCATCCATCCCCGCGGCAACGACGAATCGCCGCACGGCGGGGAGGGCGTGCTCATCGAGCTCGTTCAGGCACCGCCCGAGCTCGTTGCACGCCGCGGCGCCTGACGCGGCGCGCGTGCGGCTCGACCGCAGCGCGGAACGAGTCAGTCGCCGAGCAGCTCCTCGAGCGCTCGGCGCGGAGAGAGACCGCCCGCACGCACCCGCTCGGTGAGCTCGGCCAGCCGGTCGCGAGCGCCGCTTTTCGAAAGAAACCGTTCGGTGAGCTCGGCCCGGAGCTCACGCTCGAGCGCGGCCACGCGGCCGCGCGCACGACGCCGCTCGAACTGCCCCTCGCGCTCGGCGCGCGACACGTGCTCGACCACACCGAGCCAGAGCGCATCGATGCCGCGACGCTCGAGGGCGCTCGTGAGGAGCACCGGTGGGCCCGCCGCGCCGCCGGCGTGGTGAAACAGCGCGAGCGCGCCTTCGAGCTCGCTTTTCGCGTGCTCGGCGCGTGCCGCATCCGGCCCATCCGCCTTGTTGATCGCCACGAGGTCGCAAAGATCGAGGATGCCGCGCTTCATGCCCTGCACGTCGTCGCCCGTACCGGGAACCAGCACGAGCACGAGACAATCGACCATGTCGGCGACGACGTGCTCCCCCTGCCCCACGCCCAGCGTTTCGACGATGATCAGCGAATACCCGGCGGCCTCGCAGAGCGAGATGGTCTCCTGCGTTCGGGCGCCGACCCCACCCGAGGCGCTCCGTGCGGGGCTCGGACGGATGAAGCTCGAGCTCGTGCGTGAGAGCCCCACCATGCGCGTCTTGTCGCCGAGCAGGCTGCCACCGTGCAAGGCGCTCGATGGGTCGACGGCCAGGACGGCGACGCGCTCGCCGCGCGTCGTCGCATGGGTGCCGAGCGCGTCGACGAGCGTGCTTTTGCCGGCACCGGGTGGGCCGCTCACGCCGAGGCGAACGCTCCGCCCGGCGTGCGGTAGCAGCCCTTCGAAAAGCGCCCCTGCCGCGCGCCGGTCCTCCGGTCGCGAGCTCTCGAGCAGCGTGATCGCTCGGGCGAGCGCGCGGCGTTCGCCGGACACGACGTCGCGGACGAGCGCTTCAACGTCCTCTGCCACCGTCGCCTTCGATGCAATCGAGGATCCGTGACGCGACATCGGTGACGCGCGACCCTGGGCCGAACACGAGCGAGACGCCCGCGCCGTCGAGCGCCGCACGGTCCTCCGGCGGCACGATGCCACCACACACCACGCGCACGTCGCCTGCGCCCCCACGCGCGAGGGCCCTGACGAGCTCGGGGAGCAGCTCTTTGTGCGCCCCCGCTTGCGTGGAGACACCCACGACGTGAACGTCGTTCTCGATCGCCTGGCGCGCGACCTCGTCGGGAGTCGAAAATAGAGGGCCCAGATCGACGTCGAAGCCGAGATCCGACAGGCCGGCGGCGACGACCTTCTGACCACGATCGTGGCCGTCCTGACCGAGCTTTGCGATGAGGATGCGCGGCGGGCGTCCGTGCCTCGCCGCAAACGCGAGCGCACGCTCGCGCACGGCGTCGAAGCGCGCGTCGTCGCCCATGTGCTTTTGGTACACGCCCGTCACGACCGTGGGTGAAGCTTCGTAGCGCCCGAACACGTCCGCAAGCGCCTCGCTCACCTCCCCGACGGTCGCGCGGGCCCGCATGGCAACGACGCTCGCGGCGAGCAGATTTTCTCCACCCTCGGCCGCCGAGCGCAGCGCGGCGAGCGCGGCCCCGACGGCGCCCGCGTCGCGCGTCGCGCGCAGGCGGGCGAGCCGTTCGGCCTGCACCCGTTCGACCTCGCTGCCCTCGATGAGCCGCACCGGCGTGCGCTCCTCGCGCTCCGGCACGAAAGCGTTCACCCCGACGATCACGTCGGCCCCCGAATCGACGCGCGCCTGGCGACGCGCCGCAGCCGCCTCGATGCGCCGGCGGGGCAGACCCGACTGGATCGCGCGGGCCATGCCACCCGCTGCTTCCACGTCGTCGATCACGAGCCGCGCGCGTTCGAAGAGCTCGCCGGTGAGCCGCTCGACGTAGTAGGAGCCGCCCAGTGGATCGACGACGTCGGTGAGCCCGGCCTCGTGTGCGAGGACGAGCTGCGTCGCGAGCGCGACCCGTGCCGCGCCGTCGCTCGGCAGCGCAAGCGCTTCGTCGTAGGCATTCGTGTGCAGACTCTGCGTTCCGCCGAGGACACCGGCGAGCGCCTCGAGCGTGGTGCGAACGACGTTGTTGAGCGGGTCGCTCGCCTGCAAGCTCACGCCAGACGTTTGCGTGTGCATGCGCAGGCGCAACGAGCGTGGGTCCTTGGGAGCGTACCGCTCGCGAAGCAACGTCGCCCAGAGGGCGCGGGCCGCGCGCAGCTTCGCCACCTCGACGAAGAAGCTCATCCCGATGCCGAAAAAGAACGAGAATCTCGGCGCGAAGTCGTCGATCGCGAGGCCCCGTGCGAGCAGCGCGCGCACGTACTCGAGACCGTCGGCGATAGTGTAGCCGAGCTCGAGGTCGGCGGTCGCACCCGCCTCCTGCATGTGATAGCCCGAGATCGACAGCGAGTTGTAGCGTGGCGCGATGCTCCCGAGATGCTCGACGATGTCCGCCACGATGCGGAGCGAGGGCTCGGGCGGGTAGATGAAGGTGTTCCGCACCAGGAACTCCTTGAGAATGTCGTTCTGGATCGTGCCCGTGAGCTTCTCGGCGGCGACGCCGGACTCCTCGGCCGCGACGATGAAGGCGCCCAGCACGGGCAAGACCGCGCCGTTCATCGTCATCGAGACGCTCACACCGTCGAGCGGAATGCCGTCGAAGAGCAGACGCATGTCCTCGGCGGAATCGACGGCGACGCCCGCCTTGCCGACGTCGCCGCGTACGCGCGGGTGGTCACTATCGTACCCGCGGTGGGTCGCGAGATCGAAGGCCACGCTGAGGCCCGTCTGACCCGCGGCGAGCGCCCGCCGAAAAAAGGCGTTCGTCTCCTCGGCCGTCGAAAAGCCGGCATACTGCCGGATCGTCCACGGACGCTTCTTGTACATCGTCGCGCGAACGCCACGCACGAAGGGAAACTCGCCGGGCACCGAGGGCGCGAACGGAAGGTCGGCGAGATCGGACGGCAGGTAGACGGGTTCGAGCGTCACGCCCTCGGCGCTCTCGACCTTCAGGGTCGAAGGGTCGCGACCACCGAGCTCCTCGGCGGCGAGCGCGCGGAACGTCTCGCGCGGATCGCGCTCACCTCCCATCGTGAGCTCGGGTCCGGGTTCGAGGCTGCTTGGGCATCGAAACGCTCAGTGGCCGCGCTTCTTCGTGACGACGATACGTTCGAGTGCGTGGGCGCTCACGACGGCGAGCTGGTCCGCGCGTCGCGTCGCCTCCACGCTTGCGCCGAGCGGGCTGATCTCGCTCGCGACGATGAGGCTCGCATGGCCCGAGACCATCACTGGGACCACGTAAACCTCGTGCTCGGCAGCGCCGCCGAAGAGCTCGCGCAGAGGCGCGTGCGCCGGCGTCATCGGCAAGACTCCGAGGTAAAAACCCGAGCGGACGGCGGTTTCGACCACACTCGCCGTGCCCACGGCAAGCCGGACACGACGCACCGCGTCGACCTCGAGCGAAGGGCTCCCAGCGCGACCCGAGTAGACACCGCTCCGCACGGAGAGCACCAGCGTGGGAGCAGGCGCCATACCGCGCAACAGGAGCGCGACAATCTCCTCCGCGCTCGTCGCGTTCTCGAAGTCACCGAGCAGTGAGGGCATGGGCTCGGTGACGGGAGGCGGCACCGTGCCCGCCGTCGGCGACGAAGCGGTGCGCTCGATCTTCGGACGCGAGAGGCTGAGAACGGGCTCGTCGTCCCCGGGCGCGGGCGACACAGCCTGAGGCGCCTTGCGAACGAGCGGCAGTGGTGGCCCGCTCGGCACGCGCGCGGGGCCGAAGCCGGCGAGCGCCGCCGCCATGGCCTCCGGCCGCGCTCGCAGCACGCGCACGGGAGCCTCGAGGTGAAACCCGAGCTCTCTCTCCACGTGGGGATCGAACGGGTCAACCGCCGCTATGTCGACACGCCCCGACCGGGCATCGCGTTGCACCGGCACGGCGCCGAGGCGCTCGCAGAGCCCGGCCGGCAGGAGCTCGACGAGGCTCGCGGCCGGCCGCACCATTTCGACGGAGTCGACCTCGCGGCGGAGGTGCTCGCGCGCGACGGCATCGAGAAGCTCACTGCTCGCGTCCAAAAGGACGCTGTTCAGGGGCCGGCCCTGGCCGACCGCCAGCGCGAGCACGCGCTCGAGCTCCGCCTCGGGCACTCCGGCACGCAAAAGCGCGCACACCGTCTCGGCCGACACGAGCTTCATCGTACCCGCGAATCTCGGGCGAAGCTAACTTGGCGGCGCGCGCGACCCCGGGCCCGGGCGCCCGCGGTCCCGACCCATCCGGGCCTATTGCGGCCGGAACTGGAACACGACCTCGGTCTGCCGCACGAGCCCGATCTCGTCGCGCGCCACACGCTCGATCGCCGCGGGATCGTCCTTGATCCGGGCCACCTCGGCGCGCAGCCGGTCGATCTCCCGCGTGAGCCGCCGCACCTCGCCGTCGGCTCGCGACCGCTCTTCGCGGAGCGCGTTCAGCCGGTCGAGCCCCCGTGGCGAGACAATCATCACCGGAACCGCCACCGCCGCCGTCGCGATCACGAGGAGCGGAAGGGCCCGTTGGTAGAGAGCGGCGCGGGGGCGCGGCACGGGGCGACCTTCGCACGGGCCCCGTGGGCTGGCCAAAGGACCATCCGTTGCGTCCCTTTGCGTCGCGGCCGGAGGTCCTGTCTGGCTCCAAAATTTCGTCCAGACTTTCGCGGACTTGGGAGGATTTTTGCAGCGGCGGAGCGGGGAGCCGGCTATCGTCCTACTCCCTGCCGAGCGGCCGGCCCCCTGCCCGGCAGCCGGGGGCGGCCACGGCGAAGACGGACGACGGCGAGCGATGATCGAGACGGAACTCCTGCGGGCGGAGCTCGAAAGGTCCTTCGAGCTAGAGGAACTCTTACACCTATGCCGTGACCTTCTGGGCTTCGACCCGGACGTCGTGGGCGGCACGGCCGCCAAGGCTTCCTTTGCAGGCGCCCTATCGAGCTACGCGGCGGAGCAGGACGCCGTCGAGGCGCTCTGTGACGTGCTCCTCGCGCTGCGGCCCGACTCGAGCCCGGAGATTGCCGAGCTTCGCACCCGAGGAGTGACTCGCGAAGATGCCCTGCCCGTCGGCGCGCAGCTCGGCCCGTTCGCCCTCACCGAAAAGCTCGGCGAAGGCCGCTCGGCCATCGTCTACGCCGCCACGCGCGGGCACCAGACCTTCCGCGTGCGCCTCTTACGCCACGAAGCGGCCCGCGATCGTCGCGGGCTCCAGCGTTTTCTCACGGCCAACCGCCTGATCGGCCAGATCGAGCACGACTACCTCCCCCACGAGCTCGAGTCGGGAACCATCGACGGGCGGTACTACGTCGCCCACGAGCTCGTCGAAGGCGAGACGCTGGCCGAGCGCATCGCGCGCACGGGACCGCTGCACGTGAACGACGCTCGGCCCCTGTTGCGCGCGGTGCTCGAGGGCCTCGCTGCCCTCCACGCGCGGCGTATCGCGCACGGCGACCTCCGGCTCGAGAACGTGGTCGCGCTCCGCACCGCAGAGGGCGCGCTGCGCGTCGTCCTACTCGACGCCGGCTCCGACCGGCTGCGCGTTCGCCCGCGCATCGGCAACGATCGCGCGGAGCTGTTCTCGACCTCGGCGTCCGTGAAAACGGCGGCCCCGGAGCAGATCCGCGGCCTCGAATCCGACCCCAAGAGTGACGTCTATTCCTTCGGGGCCATGGCCTTCGAGCTCTTGACGGGCGTGCCGCCGTTCAACGGGTCGGCACTCGACACGGCCTTCGGGCACCTCACGCGCGAACCGCCCCTCGCGAGCTCCGTGGCCCCGCGCGGCTGGGTCCCCCCCGAGCTCGACGACCTCTTGAGCAACCTGCTCCACAAGGACCCGGGCATGCGACCAGCGGACGCGCGGACCGTGCTCGACACCCTCGACCACGCGCAACGCACGATGAGCATCATGCCCCCGATGTCGGGGGAAGAGGTCGATGCCCTGCTGCAGCGGCTCGCGGCGGACCCTGCGGACGAGAGCTGCGCGCTGCAGCTCGAGTCGGCCGCCGAGGGCGCCCCCGAGCGCATCTCGCAGGCGTTCCTCGAGATCGCGCGGGGGTTGCCGCCCGAGGAGCTCGCCACGCGAAAATCGCTGCTGTTTCGCGCCGCCCGCGTTCTGGCCGCGCGGCGCGATACGCTGCCTGCCGCCGAAGCGCTCTACGAGGAGCTGATCGAGCTCGATCCCGAGGATCGGATCGCGTTCGGTGGCCTCGAGGACGTGCGACGCCGGCAAGGCAAGTTCGAGGAGCTCATCGAGACCTTGCTCGGGCGCAGCGAGCGAGCCCCCACGCGTGTCGAGCGTGCGCGCGTGTACGCGGAGATCGGCCGCATCTACGCGCAGGACATCAAGGACCGCGACCAGGCGCTCGTTGCGTTCACGCAGGCCATCTGCGAGGATCCGCAGCAAGACTCGATAGCGTCCGAGATCGAGCGGCTCGCCGGCTCGCGCGAGGAGGCGTGGGCCGAGGTGCTCTCGAGCGCCACCGAGTCCGCGCAGAACGTGGAGCTTTCGGCCGAGGAGCGCGCCGCGCTCTTTCTCCGTGCGGGCCGCTGGTACGCCGAGCGGCTGAATCGTCTCGATCTCGCCCTGCCCTGCTACCAGGCCGTCGTTGCCGCCGACCCCGCCAACGACGCCGCGCTAGAAGGCATGGCGAAAATCTACCAGAAGGCTCAGCAGTGGGCGGAGCTCGGCGGCGTGCTCACGCGACGGGCCGACGCTTCGCCGAGCCCCGCGCTTGCGCGCGACTACCGCGCCGAGGCCGCCGAGCTGCTCGAGCTCTACCTCGGAGACCCCGCGGCATCGCGCTCGATGGTCGAGGCGATCCTCGCGGAGGACCCGGGCCACGTCGCGGCGAGCAATCAGCTCGTCCGGCTCTGCGAACGGGCCGGCGACCACGGCGCGCTCGTCAAGATCCTCGAGCGGCGCGCCGATGCGCAGCGCGGTGAGGACAAGGTCAAGACGCTCTGCCGTATCGCCGAGCTGTTCGAGCTCAAGCTGGGCGACGACGCCGAGGCCGAGCGCCGTCTACAGGCTGCGCTCGACATCGATCCGCGAAGCCTTGACGCGCTACGCGGACTCGATCGGCTCTATAGCAAGGCGGGCCGCTTCCAGGATCTGCTCGTCAACCTGGACCTGCAGATCGCCGCGGCCGCAACGCCGCGGCAGAAGATCGCGCTGTGGGAGCGCATCGCGGCGATCCACGAGGAAGAGTTCCTCGACCACGACAGGGCGGCTCACGCGCTCGAGCAGGTGCTGTCGCTCGATCCGACTCACGAGGGCGCGCTCTCGGGCCTCGCACGTCACTACCGCGCGCTCGAGCGCTGGGAGGATGCCGTCGAGCTCTACGAGAAGCACGAGCGGCTGATCGCCGAGCCGCTGCGGCGCCTCGCGCTGATCCTGCAACGCGCGCGCCTGCTCGCCGAGCGCCTCGCGTCACCCGATCGCGCGCTCCGTGCGTACGAGGAAGCGCTGGCGCTCGAACCCCAGCACCCGCAAGCGCTCGAAGCGCTCGCTCGGCTGCGTGAATCGGCCGGCGACGCCGACGCCGCGCTTTCGGCGATCGACGCGCTCGCGGCCAAGGCAACGACGCCCGAGGCGCGCGCCGAGCAGTTCGTGCGCGCCGCTCGCTTGCTCGAGTCGCGTGGCGACCGCGACGCGGCAGTCGAACGCTACAAACAAGCGCTCGACGCCAACCCACGCGACCTCGGCACGGCAGCAGCCCTGCGCGAGGCTTACGTCGCGCGCGGCGACGTCAACGCCGCCATCCAGCTGCTCGAGCGTGCGGTCGAGCACACCGAGGGCGACATCGCCAAGGCGAAGCTCATCGGTCAGAGCGCCACGCTGTACGCCTCCAACCTCAAGGACCCAAAGCGCGCCGAGGAGGCCGCGAAGCGCGCCGCAAAGCTCGACCCGACGAACCTCGACGCGCTACTCGTGCTCGGCGACCTTGCGCTCGAGGACAAGCGCTACCTCGAAGCGGCCAAACACTACGAGGTCATCGCCGGTCGAGCGGAGTCCCTCGACAAGGCCCAGGCCGCGCGCATGTTGATCAATTACGTCGACGCGCTCGCGCTCTCGGGCTCCACCGAGCAGGCGCTCGTCCCGATGGACACGCTGCTCCGCCTCGCGCCGGACGACCCGCAAGCGCTCGCTCGCGTGGCCCAGGTCACCTTCGAGCACGGCTCGCCCGCGCGCGCGGCGGAGCTCTACGAGACGCTGCTTTCGCGTTTCGGCGGGTCGCTCGAGATCAAGGACCGTTTCCTCGCGCACTATCGCAGTGGCGAGGCGCTCAGGCGCTCGGGCAATCTCCGAGCCGCCATACCACCGCTCGAGGAAGCCGCGGACCTCGACCCGCAGAGTGCCGAGCCACTCTCGGCCCTCGAGCAGGTCTACACGACGCTCGAGCTCTGGGAGGACGCCATCCGGGTCAAGACGCGGCACCTCGATATCGCCGAGGGCGATGCGCGCGTGCAGCTCCTGCTGGATGTCGGCGAGATCGCCTCGACCAACCTCAACGACCGCACGCAGGCCGCCAAGAGCTTCGTCGCCGCGCTGGAGGAGCGCCCCGACGACCGCCGCATCCTCGCCAAGCTGATGCAGCTTTACAGCGAGGAGAAGGACTGGAACAAGCTCGTCGACGTCGTCGTGCGGCTCGCCGACTTCGTCGAGGACCCGAAGCAACGCGTCAAATACCTGCACACGGCCGCCATCGTCACGGCCATGCAGATAGGCGACACGGGCCGCGCGCTCGAGTTCTACGAGCAGGTGCTCGCGCTCGACCCCGGCTTCGAGCGCGCCATGAACGAGGCGGCGGACCTTTACTCGGACCGTGGTGATCACGAGGGGGTCGAAAAGCTCGTGCAGAAGATGCTCGAGCGCGCCACGCAGAACGACGACCAGGCCGCGATGCTGAGCGCCTTCAACCGTCTCGGCGAGCTCTACGAGCACAAGCTCGGCTGGGTCGACAAGGCGATCGACGCCTACGAGGCTGCACAGACACTCGACCCGGAGAACCGCGAGCGAGCCGAACGTCTGAGCACGCTCTACGCCACGGCGCCCGAGCGCTACCTCGACAAGGCCGTCGCGACCCAGGCCATCCTGCTCAAGCAGAATCCGTTCCGCCACGAGTCGTACCGGACGCTCCGGCGCCTCTACACGGAAACGCGGCGCGCCGACGCCGCATGGTGCCTGTGCCAGGCGCTCACCGTGCTCAAGCTCGCCGAGCCCGACGAGGAGCGTTTCTACAAGCGCATGCGCTCGGAAACGGCCGCCGCCGCCCAGGCCGTGCTGAGCGACGACGACTGGCTGAGCTTGCTCATGCACCCCGACGCGGATCCGCTGCTCACGGCCGTGTTCGCTCTGATCGAGCCGGCCGTCGTCGCCAAGCGTGGTCAGGACCTCGGCGAGCTCGGCTACGACGCGCGTTTCACCGTGGAGCTCGCGACGCACCCGGCGCCCGTGTGCCAGAGCCTGTTCTACGCGGCGGGCGTGTTCGGCATGCAACCGCCGCCCGTGTTCGAGAACCCGAACGACCCCGGTGGGCTCGGCTTCTTGTTCGCGCGCGAGCCCGCCCTCACGCTGGGCGCGACCGCGCTACGCTCCGACGTTCCGCTACGCCCCGCGGCATTCATCGCCGGACAGAAGCTTGCGTTCATGCGACCCGGAAGCTACGTACGCCACGTACTCGCGACGGGCACGGCGCTAAAGTCCTGGCTTTTCGCCGCGATCAAGCTCACGGCGCCGCACTTCCCCGTCGCGGCCGAGCTCGCGGGGGCCGTGGCCGAAGCGATGCGGGCGCTCGACGCCGGCATCCAGGGCCCGGCGCGCGACCAGCTGACGCGCGTGGTCTCCAAGCTCTTGCAGTCCGGCACGGCACTCGACCTCAAACGCTGGAGCGGCGGCATCGATCTGACGGCGGACCGCGCTGGTTTCTTGCTCTGCCACGACCTCGAACAGGCCGTCGCCGTCATCCGCGCGACGGACGAGGCGTCGGCGGCCGTGTCTCAGCAGGAACGCTTCCAGGAGCTCGTGCTGTTCAGCGTGAGCCCGGCGTACTTCGACTTGCGGCAACAGCTGCAGATTGCCGTCGATTCGTGAGCCGGCGGGGCGAGCAGGCCCTGCGTCGCCACGCGCGCCGGAGACGGCCAAGCCGCGGTTCTCGGCCTCACTTCTTCTTCGGCAGCGCCACGGGGTTCGGCGTGAAGTTCGCCCGTGACAGCGACCCCGTGACGCGCCAGCCGTAGTACCCGTCGGGACGCTTGGCGCGCCGGTTCTTCGGATCGAGGTCGAAAGCGCCGGATTTTCCGAACAGGGCGCGCGTGATGTCATCCTTGTTCGTGAAGCGATCGGTGAACTTGAACTCCGCCGAGAGGTTCAGAAAGCTCTGATCGGGCTGATCACGCAGGCGGATGGTACCGTCGGCCGTTAGATCGAGATCGGGACCGTGAGCGCTGAGCTCCGTGACCTTGACCTGGCCTTTCGTAACCTCAGCTTCGAGGACGAGGTTACCCGCTTCGAGCTTCGGCAGCGCGATGATGTCGCGGATCTTGGCCTTGCCGTCACCCACGGTGACACCAGCCACCTTGAGCGAAAGCTTGCCCTCGGCGCGACTCAGCCGCGCCTCGGGCGCCACGAGGTGGATCGTCCCGGAAAGCGCGCCCGCGAGCGGGATGCCGAGCAGGCCCGCGAGGAACGGGGTCTGACCGAAGTCGACCGCGTCGATCTCGACGTCGATGTTGCGCTCCTCGTCCGAGTCGACCATCGTCCCGTCGACGCTGCCCCCGAACGCGTCCGCGCCGAAGCTCACTTTGCGGCGCCCCACGAGGAGCGCCAGGATCGACAGCCGCGCGTGGGCCTGCTCGATGCCCGTCACCTTGGTTTTCTGGCCCTTCGGCGCCGAATCGTCGGCCTTCGAGACGAGCCGCACCCCCTCCGCTTCCACGCCACTCAGAAAGTAGGAGCTGATGGAGTCGATCTCGAGCCGCATCGGCTCGGGACCCGTCTGGCGTGCGTTGAAGTCCCTCACGATGCGTTCCCGCAAACGATCGTACGGAAACGTCAGGTAGAAGAACATCATGAGGAGCACGAGGTATCCGACCACGTACCCGGCCCCGATCAATATCTTGCGCAGGCGCGGGGTCACTTTTCGTCCTCGCTCGAGTCGTCCTTCGCGGTCGCGCTCCCCGAGGTGGCGACCCCGCCGTCGAGCGCGTCCTTGGCCTTGGGTTCGGCTTTGCGATCGAAGGCGCTCACGATCATGTCGACGTCGTACGAGTCGGGCTCGGTGCCGCGTTTGCGCACGTCGATCTGCGAGATCTTGACGGGGTAGCCGGATTGCTCGATGCGCTCGAGGAACTTCACGAGCTTGAGCATGCCGATCTTGCGCAAGGTCACCTTGGTTGACCGCTCCTCGAAACGTTTGCCACGCGGCACCGATTGTCGGTCCTGGCTTTCGGGGATCTCGACCTCCGACTCGCCCGCGAGCTTTGCCAGGAAGGCCTGGAGCTGTGGCGCCGGGCGTGCGTACCGCTGAGTGATCGCTTCTTTTTCCGCGCGGGCCTGCTCGACGGCCGCTGCGTCGTCGTTGATCGCCGTGATGGCGTCGCGGATGGCGTTGACGTCCGTGCGACGCCCGTGCACCACGGCGAGCAACGCCGCCGGCGGGATCAGCACGGCACCGAGCAGGGCGACGCCGAGCGCAAGCCCGAGCAGGCGACGCTCGCGGTCTTCCAGTCGTTCGAGACGCTCGCGCAACGTCATGGCTCGCCCTTGTCCTGGTCTTCGGAGGTGCCTTCGCCGGCCTTGTCCGTCGTCTTCTTCTTGGTGCCGCCTTCACCGGGGCACTTCAAATCGTATTCGAGCACGTATTTTTGCCGCGTGCCGTTGATCACCTGAGTGACCTTGCCGATCTTGGCATCGACGACGCATTGGCTTTCGGCGATCTTGTCGCGCACGAGCGACGCGTCGGCGGTCGAGCCCACGACGCCTTGCACGCGCACGTGCCCGCGCTGCATGTCGAGCTCTTCGATGTCGCTCGTGACGGAAACCGGGATCGCCTTCGAGAGCTCGACCATGACGTCGAAGGCGTCGAGGCGCGGCATGGGGTCGCTCTCCGGCGGATTTTTGGCCTGTTCGAGCATGTCGAGCGCTTCGAGCGCGTCGCGCGTGGGGCGCTCGAAGGCAAGCTCCGTGACCCGCTCGAGGTCACTCGACGCGGCGTCCAGATCCTTGCCGATGGCGCGAAGCTCCGCCCACACCGCGAACAGGAAGCTCACCGCCACCGCGCCGCCGAGCCCGATGAGAAGCGGGGCCTTCTCCTTGAGAAACGAGAAGCCCCGCTGGAAGGAGAGCGGCCCCTTCCTGAGGTCGATGTCGTGACCACGCCCCGCCGCGCCGAGCGCGAGCGCGATAGCTTTCGCGAAGCGCGGCAGCGAGGACACTTGGTCGGGGTTGACGCCCTCGAGCGCCGGCCGCGGCAGGGCCACCACGGGGACGCCGAGCTCGTACGCGAAGTAGGTTTCGGCGCCGCTCGCCTGGGCACCGCCGCCCACGAGGTACACCGAGCGCACCTCGGCGCCACCCTCGGCAACCCAGCCGAGCAGCGACTGGCGGAGCTCGGCAGCCAGCTGGGGGGCGCCCGCGGGCAGGCTGCTCACGCCGCGCGACAGCGTGCGCGCAGACACGGCTTCCCCGTCGACGAGCACGGTGACCTCCGTGCGGTGGCCGCCGAGGTCGACGAGCGCCACGGGCTCCGTCGTCCTTAGCTCGGGCGTCACGCCCGCGAGGTTCGAGAGCGCGATACCGCCGTGCCCGACACGGTCCGGCTCTCGCCCGAGCGCCTTCTTCACGAGATCGATGCGGGCGCGCACGTGCTCGGTGCGCGCGGCCCCCGCAAGAACGACCAGCGGGTCCTTTGGGCCCTTGCGCCTGAGCACACGGTAGCCGAACACGATGTCCTCGAGCTCGACGGGTAACGCGCTCTCGAGCTCGAACGCGAGGATCTCGTCGATCTGCCGAAGCGCCGTGGGCGGCAGCGTCAGACGGTGCGTGAACGTGAGATCGCCGTCGATCGCCACGCCGATCGCGTCCACGTGCTCCATGAGCGGCCCGGCCACGGCGCGGAGCACGTCCTCGAGCGACGGCGCGCCCTCGACGCCCGCCTCGGCGAGCGCCACGACGGATAGCCGACGGTAGCCCACGTCGAGCAGCGCCACGTTGACGACGCGCGAGCCGATGTCGATGCCGAGAAAACGTCCCATGACCGGTGCTCTCTTCTAGTTCTGCCTAAAGTACACGATGGAGCCCCCGGACTGGGGCTTGAGCACCGCGTCGATGGCCTGTTCCTGGGCGCCCGTGGGATCGGTCGCCTCGGCGAGGCCCTTGGCGAGGGCGACGGCGCGGGGGTCGATGCCGGGTGGAGGCGCGTTGCGAAAATCGACGACGACGTGCAGGGAAAGCCGGGTTTCCCGGGTCCCCGAGCCGACGTGCCCCGTGGCGTAGATGCTGAAGACCTTGCTCTCGGTGCTCACGAGCTTCTCGAACTCCGCGTCCGACTTGAGACGGACCGGCTGGACGCCGAGGGAGGCGATGATCCCTCCGAACATGCCTTTGCCCTTGAGGGCGTTGATGAACACCTTCGGCGAGCCGAACAGGGGCGCGCCGCGCGTGAAGCCGCGCACCATCGTGAGAGCCATCAGGAATTTCGACGCCTCGGCTGGGTCGGCGCACATCGGCGTCTGGTCTAGATCCACCTGGGAGCAGATGAGCGCGAGAATCGTCTGGGCGTTGGCCGTGTTCACGTTGACGGCACCCTGCCCCCACACCGTGAGCACCCGTTTTTCCGGATCGTCGGGACTGGGGTCGACGAAAGTCGACCAGAAGTCCTCGCTCATGCCGCGCACGCGACGGAGCTCCTCGAGGCTGTCGAAGGCGGCGTTCTTGCGCTCGTAGGGTTGCGGCAGGCGCGTGTAAAACGAGTCCTCCGGCGCCGTGGCTTGCGCGGTCGCCGAGGTGAGGTCGCAGAAGGCACTGTCCTGATCTTGATCCGGATCGGCCCAGTCGATGATGGCGGCGCAGATGGTCGCCCGATCCGAGAACTGACCGTCCGCGTCGCGGTTCGAAAAGAGCGGATCGTACTGGGGCCCTCCCATCAGGCCCGCCAGCTGCGCTCCGAGCCGGGCCTTCGAGAACGCCTCGCCGCGCGCCGACGCGTTGACGTTGATCTTCGAATCCTCGTCGACGATCACGATCTCGAAGCCGGCGCCGTCGAATCCGAGGTTCTTGCCGAGCTTGGTGTTGACACCGGCGAGGGACGCGAAGCCCTTGAGCCCTTCTGGATCGTTGAAGGCGCCGAGCGCGCGATCAGCGTGGGCCCACACGGGGATCTGCGGCGGCGGGCCGCCCGGCATGAGCATCATCATGATTGGCCCCACGGACAAGCGGATCGTCGGCTCGGCCGCAATTAGCAGCCGCGAGAGGTTGACGGCGCTCTTGGCAGCATACTCGGCAATGAGCTGGTCACGCGTCGAGAGCGCGCCCGCGAAATCGGACGAGCTCTCGTCCTGACTTTCCGTGAGCATCACCGTGAGGATCGTGAGCGCGCCGAGCACGAGGATGAGCGCCACGCCACGGCGCGGGCCGCGTCGGCGATAGGCTCGGTAGTGGTTCTGGGCACGGATCATTGCGTGGCGAAGCTCAGGGGCTGCTGGATGGGAAGGAGCACCGTCGTCGTGAACTTCAGCTTCCCTCGCCCTCGGTCCGACGAGCTACGGCGACCACCGTTCAAGACGAGCGTGACGCGAACCTGGAGTGGCAACCGGTTCGGTTGCCCGGCCGCCTGCGTCGTGTCCCAGGTGTCGGACCACAGGCTCGTCGTGGGGTCGAGGTAGGAAAGGTCGAACAGGTCGATGTCGGTGGCGATCACGTTGAACGCGACCCCCCTCGTCGGGCTTGTCGTCGAGGGTCGTGCTGCTCCTTCGGAGCAGATCGGTGGTGCCCGGCTCGTCGAGGCTCTCGCCGCCGAAATAGGAGACTTCGAGCTGGTCGGTCACGTGCGAGTCGCGATCGCGGCGCACGTTGGAGAAGGCGTTGAAGTCGATGCGATCCGCAGGATTGCCGAGATGGCCCATGAAGGCCGTCTTCTGCACAGCGAGCTGTTCATTGAGCGGCGCATGCGCGGAGATGTAGGCACTCTCGAGATCGCGCACGAAACGCGTCAGCGCGATGCGACCCTCGCGGTAACGCGCTTGCGTGCGCGCGAGGCCGTCGCGCGTGCGCTTCATGCCGGAGAAGGCGCCGTAGAGCAGCATGGTGATGAACGCGAGCACGGACACGGCGACGAGCAGCTCGACGAGCGTGAAAGCGAGTGTTCCCGGGCTTCTTCGACGCTTCATTCAGTCCCCGCCGGTGTCCCGGTCGTCGCGCCACCCGTCGTCGGTGAAGCGCCGAGTCCGCCGAGCGCCCCGACGCCGCCGTCGAGCTCCTCTTCCGTCGGGAGTTGTGGATTCGTGAGGTACTGGGTCACGTCGAGCGTCCGCTCGCGCGACCCCTCGTGCCATTCGACGGTCACGATGACCTTACGTATGCTCGCCTCGAGCACGGGCTTGAGGCTCGGGTAGACGAAACCCATCACCATGCTGGCGAGCCCATCGCCGCCGCCGACGGCGCCGCCGAGCTCCGAAGCGAGCGCGCCGATGTCGGGGT
This sequence comes from uncultured delta proteobacterium, assembly GCA_963841435.1. Lineage (GTDB taxonomy): Bacteria > Myxococcota_A > Polyangia > Polyangiales > Polyangiaceae > PMG-095. Next base: position 579,693 of record CAWJCS010000006.1, on the reverse strand, counting down.
TCTCTCCGAGCGCTTGCCCGCGATTCTGCTCGAGCGAAGCGAGCGCGCCGAGCGGGCCCGTCGAACTCGGTGTCGAGACCACCGTCCCCTTCGAGGTCGGCGGGCGGCGGCTCCGGCAGCTCCACGCGCAACACCTTCCACCGGCACTGAAAGCCCTCCTGGGCTTCGCCCAGGCAGCAATCGCCCTCGCCGTCGTCGTCGACGAGCGGATAGCCCTTCTGGAGCAACTCGAGCTCGACCTCGCTCATCTTGCAGCGCGCAAGCCCCGTCGCAATGCTGATGTGCTCGGCGCGGTTCGCGTTGGCGAACAGCCCCGTCTGGGCGCCGAGCAAGACCGACAAACCGAGGCCGAGGATCGCGATGGCCATCAGCACTTCGAGCAGGGTAAAGCCGCGCTTCATGGCTCCGCTCGCTCGCCTTGGTCCTTCTCTTCGTCGGTGCGCGGCTCGGGCATCTCGACGAGCCCGCGCTCGATGCGCGTGCGCCCCGTGAGCGCGCTGACGATCACGGTGAGCGCCTCGTCGGCCCCGGAACGCTTGAGCTGGATGTACGCTCGCTCGGTGATTCCGCCGGGCCAGAAGTAGACGTAACCCGTGCCCGCCGTGACGGGCTCGTCGTCGTGCTCCGTCTGCACGGACGCGATCGCGACGCCGCTGCCGAGGTCACGCCCATCGGGTGTGTCGGAGAACTGCCGCACGGGATAGAAGCTCGCGCGCGGCGCGTGAGGGCCGTCCAGGATGCGATCGCTCTCGGCCTTGGCGGCTTGCTCCGCCTCCGTCGCGGCCTCGGCCCCCGCCGCGGGGGCCTCGTTCTCGCGCAACATGCGCGAGCCGGTCGCTTCCTCGAGCAGGACGCGCTGATGCTCGAGGTCGAGCACGAGGCGGGTCGGGTGGCCGGAATTGTTGGCGCGCGCGAGCCCGAGCCGCACGGCGCTCGCAATCAACGTGCTCGCGCTCTTGAGCCGCGTGGACTTCAACATGCCGGACCCGAACGCCACCGCGCCCGAGAGGATCGCGATCAAGGCGACCACGATCAGCACCTCGACCAGCGTCACCCCGCGCAGGCGGGCTCGGGCTCGGGCAAAGCGCACTCGTCACTCTCCGCCGGTCGGCGTGGCGCCCTTCGGCACCATCACGTCGTCCTTGGTGCCCTTCTTCTTGTCGGGGCCGCTCGACGTGACCGTGACGTCGTCGTCACTGCAGCTCAGCGAGAAGGCCTGCCCCCAAGGATCGGCCGTGTTCTGGCCGGGGTCGAGCAGTTTGTCCTGCACGAGCTGGCTCACGGTCGGGCAGCTGCTCTCGTTGTTCGTGGCCTGCCAGGACTGCGCGGCCTGGCGGATCACGCGCGCCGCGCCCTCCGCGGTCTTCACTTGCGCTTCCTTGAACTTCGGGAGCGCGAAGAAGGCGACGCCGCCCGCGACCATCGCCAGGATGGCCACGACGATCAGCACCTCGAACAGCGTCACGCCGCGACGCCGCCTCACACGGAGCGCGCGGGCCAGCATGGAATTGGAAACTCGGAAAACACTCATCATCGGTTCCTCGTGTTCATTCGATTCGATCGAGACCGCCGGGTTCCCCGTCCGGTCCATCACTCATGAGCTCGTAGGTTGCCCCATCGAAGCGGCCCGGGCAGCGCAGGCGCAGGGGACGCCCCCACGCGTCGCGCGGCGGCCCTTCGCCCTTGAGCGGCTCCGTGACCGCCTCCAGCGACGGCGGGCACCCCCCGTCGTGGTCGGCGACGTACGCCTCGACCGAGCGCCGCGCGCCGAGCAGCGTCGCGCGGGTCTGTCGCACGCCGGCGGCGCGCCGCTCGCGAGCCCCGACGAGCATCACGAAAGCGGTGACCAGGGCGACGAACAGGAACGGCCTGAGCGGTCCGAAGCGGAAAAAGCGCCTGAGGCCGCGCCTCCCCTCCCACGGGAAGAACAGGCGCGGCACGCGGGAAGAGCTCGCCATCGTTCACTCCACCAGCTGATTCATCTGGATGAGCGGCATGAGGATGGCCATGGCGATGAAGCCCACCGCGCCGCCGAGCAAGACGATCATGATCGGCTCGAGCAGACTCGTGAGCGCCGTGACGCGCGTCTCGACGTCGGCCTCGTACGAGCGGCTCACGTTTTCGAGCATGGCCTCGAGCTGGCCGGTCTTCTCGCCGACGGCGATCATGTGCGTGACCATCGGGGGGAACGCCTTGCTGCGCTTGAGCGGCTCCGCGATGCTCTCGCCGCCCCGGATCGAGCCAATCGCCTCCGCGATGACGGCCTCGAGGCGGGCATTTTCGAGCACGTGCCGCCCGATCTCCATCGCCTGCAAGAGCTGCACGCCGCTCGACAAGAGCGTCGAGAGCGTTCGCGCGAAGCGCGCCACGGCCACGAGCTGCGTGAGCCGGCCGAAAAGCGGCGCCCGCAGCCGAAACGCGTCCCAGCGCATCTTTCCCTTCGGCGTGCGCTTCCAGCGCCGGAACAGGTAGATCGACAGGGCGAGCGTGCCGAGCAACAGCCACCAGTAGCCGGCCACGACGCTCGAGACCGTGATCAGAAGCTGCGTGTACCAGGGGAGCGCCTGGCCGAGGCTGTCGAACACGCTCGTCACCTTGGGAACGACGGCCACCATCAGAAAGCCCACGAGCCCCGAGCCGATCACCGCCATCAAAACTGGATAGGCGAGCGCGCCCGCCACCTTGCCGCGCAGCCGCGCCTGGCCCTCCATGAAGTCTGCGAGCCGTTCGAGCACGGCCTCGAGCGTGCCCGACGCCTCGCCCGCAGCCACCATGTTGACGTAGAGCGCCTGGAACACGCGTGGGTGTGCCTCGAGGCTCTTCGCGAAGCTCGTGCCCTCGTTGAGACTCTCGCGCACGTTCGTGAGAATGCGCACGAGCTGCTCGTTTTCCACCTGCTCGGTGAGCGCCTGGATCGACTCCACGAGCGGCACGCCGGCGCGCACGAGCGTCGCGAGCTGCCGCGTCATCACGGCGACGTCCGAGCCGCTCGGCCGTCGAAACACCGCCAGAGGGTCGACGTTTCGCTTCGCCCGTGCCTCGCGCTCGCTCTCTTCCGTCGCCTGCGTGAGCAAGATGCCCTCGCGGCGCAGCATCGCGCGCAGCCCTCTCGGGTTCTCCGCGTCGCGGAAGCCCTTGACGGACTTCCCGCTCGCTACCTCGACTCCGCGGAACTCGAAGACCGCCACGGCTCATGGTCCTAGTCGACGACGACGTCGTCCTGCGTCGCGGCGACGATTTCCTCGACCGTCGTGCGCCCTTCGAGCACCTTGCGGGCGCCGTCGTCACGCAGCGTGTCCATGCCCTGGGTCTGGGCGGCTCGCTTGATCGTGCGCGCATCCGAGTTGTCGAGCACGAGGCGACCCACGACGTTGTCTGCCACCAAGAGCTCGTAGATGCCGAACCGCCCGATGAATCCCTTGCCGTCACAACTGTCGCAGCCCTTCGGCCGGTAAAAGGTGGGCAACCCCGGCTGGCGCCACCCGACTGGGAAGTATTCGCTACCGTGCGCGACGTAGCGCGGAGACAGCCGCCGCTCGTCCCGCCGCCGCGTGCGCTCCGGATCGATGCCGATCTGCTCGAGCTCGTAGGGCGTCGCCGTGTAGGCCTCCTTGCAGTCGTCGCACAGCCGCCGCACGAGGCGCTGCGCGAGAATGGCCGCAACGGTCGAGCGCACCAAAAAGGGCTCGATATCCATCTCGACGAGGCGCGTGACGGCGGACGCCGCGTCGTTGGTGTGCAGGGTGGAAAGCACCAGATGGCCCGTCATCGACGCGTGGATGGCGATCTCGGCGGTTTCCTTGTCGCGGATCTCACCCACCAGAATCACGTCCGGATCCTGACGCAAGAAGGCGCGCAGGGCATTCGCGAAGGTGAGCCCGATTTTCGGCTGCACGTGCACCTGGTGGATCCCGCCAATCTCGTACTCGACCGGATCTTCCGCCGTGAGGATGTTGATGTCCTGAGTGTTGATGCGATTGAGGCACGCGTAGAGCGTCGTGGTCTTGCCGCTACCCGTGGGGCCCGTCACGAGCATGATGCCGTCGGGGCGCCGAATCATCTGATCCATCAGCGCAAAATCGCGGCTCGAAAAGCCGAGCTCCGCGAGATCGAGCAGCACCGTTGACTTGTGCAAAAGACGCATCACGACGCGCTCGTGATCGCGGCTGGTGGGGATGGTGGAAACGCGCACGTCGATGCTGCGCCCGCCGATCTTGCGTGAGATGCGGCCGTCCTGCGGCAGGCGTTTCTCGGCGATGTTGAGCCCCGCCATGATCTTCACGCGCGCGATGACGGCGCTCATGAACTGGCGACTCGCGCGACGCGCCACGTAAAGCTGCCCGTCGACGCGGTAGCGCACGAGCACCTCGCGCTCCTCGGGCTCGATGTGGATGTCGCTCGCTCGCTCCTTGACGGCCTGGGACAAGAGGCCGTTGACCCAACGAATGATGGGCGCGTCCTCGTCCGAGTCGAGGATGTCGATCTCCTCGTCGTCGTCGCTCTTCTCCGTGGGCTCGAGCTCGCTCATCGGCGTGCCGCGCTCGTAGACGCGATTGATGGCGTTGACGACGACCTCGACGGGCGCCACCGAGATCGCGAGCGGCTTCTGGAACGTTGCGCGCACGTCGTCGAGGGCGCTCGTATCGAGGGGGTCCGAGCAGATCACCTGGACCTCGTCGGCCGATTCGGCCGTCGCGAGCACGCCGTGCACCTTCGCGTACGTGATGGGCAGCCGCGTCGCGGCCTCCGTGGCCACGGCGGCAAGGTCGATACGCTCCACGTAGGGTAGGCCGCACTCCGCCGCGAGCGCGCGCGCCACGTCGCTCGCCGTCGCGAGCTTCGCCTCGAGCACGAGCTCGACGAGGCGGCGCGGCTTTTCGAGCTGCGCCAGGTAGAGCGGCTCGAGCGCTTCGGCATCGACGGCGCCGCGGCGCACCAGGACCTGCCCGAGCGCGCGCTGCGGCATCATTCGAGACGCTCCACGTTCACGCTACGGGCGATGGGATTGATGATGATGGGCGACTCGAGCTCGCTCTTCTTGCCGCTGCGCTTGCTCGGCCGCTTCGGCGCCGCCTTCTTCTTGGCAGGCGCCGGGGCTGCCTTCTTGGCCGGCGAGAGAGCCGGCCCCGAGCCTTCGCGCACGGCGCTCGGCAGCTCGATGGGCTGGCTCGGCGCGCGCTCCGTGTCCTCGAGCGGTTTGCTCTCGTCCTCGAGGCGCGTCTGCTCCTCGATCTCGGCGAAGGCCTGGCGCGTGTCCTCGACGAGACCGTTCGTCCGCGTCCAGTCGTGCGGCGGTTGCCAGTCGGAATCGGTGAACACGAAGTAGCGATCGATGAACTCCTGCCGCTCCTGCATCTTGCGCTCGAAGATGCGGCGCAGATCGCTCTGGTCGCGGATCACGTGCGGGGTCAGCACGAGCAACAGGTTCGCTTTTCGCTTCGTGGTGCTCGTGTGGCGAAAGAGCGCACCGAGCACCGGCAAATCGCCGAGGATTGGCACCTTCTCGCGCGAAGTCACGTACTCGTCGCGCATGAGGCCGCCGATCACGACCGTCTGCTGGTCGGCGACGACCACGGTGGTGTTGGCCGTGCGCTTGGTGATGGGCACGGCGCCGAGCTGCCCGACGGCGGCGCCCGGAGCGCTCGATTCCTGCTCGATCTCGAGTCTTACCTGGTTCGACTCGTTGATGTGCGGCGTCACCTTGATCTTGTTGCCGACGTCCTGGCGAGGCGCATTGAATCCGCCGCTCAGACCGATGAGCGGCGACACCGCGGCGAGCTGCGCCTGGTTCGCGCCGGACGCCCCCGCGAGCGCGCTGAGCGGCGACGCGCCGACGTTGGTCTGCAGGGGGATGTTCTCGCCGATGTTGATCTCGGCGGAGACGTTGTCGGTGGCGATGATGTGCGGCGTCGCGAGCACGTTCGATTTGCCGCTCGTCGCGAGCGCGTTCAAGACGACGCCGAAGGCCGGGATGCTGATGCCGGGTCCGAGCAGATCCTGCGTGCCCGGCAGTGGCGTGCCGCGGACGCCCGCCGCAAAGCCCTGCAGCAGGTTCGGATCGGTGGGGAACGCCAGCGAGTGGGCGGCGTTGAAACCCGTGAGCAGGAGCGGATCGTTCGCCCCGCCGCCGAAGCTGTAGCCACCGTGCGAGGACAGACCCATGTCGAGCGTGTCGGAGACGGCCAGATCCATGATGACGGCCTCGATGAAGACCTGCCGCCGCGGCCGATCGAGCTTGTCGACGACCAGCCGGAGCGTTGCGTAGTCACGGCCCGACGACGTCACGAGCAGCGAGTTCGTGCTCTTGTCGGGCGTGACACGCACGTCGCTCTCGAACATGCCGCCGCCCGTCCCGGCCGGCGCCGGCTGACCCTTCGGCGCTTGGCCCGCGAGCATCTGCGTGAGCGTCTGTGACAGCTCCTCGGCGATGGCGTGCTGCAGCGGTAAGACGTGCACGCGGCCCGCGTCCGTGCCCTGTGTGTCGAGCCGATTCAAAAGCTCCAGCATGCGGAGGTACGAGTCCTCCGTGCCAACGACGATCAGCGAGTTCGACGCGTCGTCCGCCACGACGCGCGAGAGCCCGGAGCCCCCTTTGGCGCCAGGGGAGCCGGGCGGCGCGCCCGGCGTGCCGATCTCGAACAGCTCGTTCATGCGCTTGGCCATGTCGGCCGCCGCGCCGTGACGCACGGGCTCGATCCACATGTGCTGTCCGGCGCCGCCGATGTCCACTTCCTCGATGATGCGGATCAGGCGGCGCACTTGCGTCGCGGTGTCGGTGATGATGAGCAGGCGCCCCGGCGTGTAGGGCGTGATGTCACCATCCTTGCTCTTGAACTTGCTGAGGATCGGTACGAGCTCGTCGGGCGAGGCGTTCTCGAGCCGGTACAGCCGCGTGATGAAGCGATCGGCGTCGGGAATCGGCTCGCCGCGCGAAACGATCGGTGTCGGCTGCGACACGACGCCGCCACTGTCGATGATCTTGAGGAACCGCCCGTGCGGCACGACGGTCATCCCGTTGGCCTCGAGGATCGAGAGGAAGGCCTGGTAGGCCTCCTCGAGCGTCACCGGCTCGGGCGAGACCACGGTCGCCTTGATCTGCCGGACCTTGGCGCCGTAGATGAAGCGGCGCCCCGTGAGACCGCTGATGTGGTTGACGAGCTCGGCGAGGTCGGCGTCCTGCAGGTTGAACTTCACGAGGTGACCGCCGGGCTTGGGCCGGTACGGCACGTCCGTCGCCTGGGCGATCTTCTCCATCGTCGTGGGCAGCGGGCCCGCCGCACCGGGCGGCTCCCGATCGAGACCCGCGGCGGGAGGCGCGGGCGTAGCCGGCGGCGCCACCGTGGCGGGCTTGGCCTTCTTGGGCTTCTCGCGCGTGCGGCGCGTGAGCACCCGGTTCGGCTTTTCCTTCTTGGGCGGAGTCTGGGCGAGCGCCGGCTGAAGGAAAAAGACAAGCGAGAGAGCGGCGCCGAGGCCGCGACGGAAGACGATGGGGGGTCTCATTTGATCCGGTAATCGATGCTGACGGGCTGCCCACGCCGGCTCACCTTCACGTTCAGATTGCTCGCGGTACGAAGCCGCGCATAAGCCTCGAGCGCTTTCTCGGGGCTTGCCATGTTGAAGCCGTTGATGGTCTCGAGGCGATCGCCGTTCTGGAGCCCGAGCGCCCCGAGCAGCGTGTCGGGCCGGATGCCGAAGAGCCGGACACCGACCACCTTGCCGTCCTTCTGCTCGGGAACGATGCGCGCCGACTTCATGAGCTCGGCCTGGCGCTCGAGAATGTTGTCGACCACGGTGCGATCGATCTGAAACTCCGTGTCGCTGAGCTTCTGGATCTTCGAAGCAATCTCGGGCGGCACGGGGGGGGCCCCGCGCGACGGCGGCGGGGGCGGCGGAGCCTCGGCCGCAGGGGCTCCGGCCGGCGCGGCCGGCGCGGGCGTCTGCTGTGCGCGGAACAGCAGCACCTGGCAGAGCTTCCCGGTCCCCGAGAGCCAGACCGAGGGGCTGTCTTCGAGGGGGTTGTAGCCGATGAACTCGACGGTCTGGCCGGCAACGTCGTCGCCGACGCGCCGCATGCGCGGCCGCGGCTCGCCCGAGCCTTGGAGCGCCGCGACGGACCAGAGCGGGTCCGTCGACTCGGTGATGATGAACGCCGCGACGCCCTCGCACGGCACCGCCGCGAGCGGGTCGTGGGTCTGGAGATCTTCGGGCTTCGGAACGGGTGTTTCGATGGGCTTGGCGTTGAGCGGGCCGGTCACGGAGTCGAAGGGGTTGCGCTCGATGATGGGCAGCGCCGAGCGAGGCTCGGGGCGGCTCGCTGCCGCGTGCTGGGAGAGCACGGCGGCGCTCGCGCTCGGCACGGGCGCGATCAGCGCGGCGCCGATGAGCTGCGTCGCGCCACCCGCCTGAAAGTAAGCGGCCAGCGCCACCAGGGCCACGATGAGCGCCGGGAAATACTTCCGGATGAGGGGGTCGAGAGACAAGGGTCCAAGCGGAGTAAGCGAGCCGCGTGCCAGCCGCTAGCTACCGCATCAAGCCTCAGAAATTCCAGCGCTTTCTCCCCCACTGCCGCTTGGCGGCCCGGCGTTATCCGACAAGCTGACCGAGGGACCCCCCCCTGAACGCCCGGTCATGACAGTTTGTCAGTTCGATCAGCCCGGCGGCGGGCCGGTGCACGGCCCCCGAAAATCGTCTCACGACCCGTCGCTCTCGCCGAGCTTTCGATAGATCGTGCGCGCCGAGATGCGCAAGAGCTGCGCCGCCAGCGGCTTGTCGCCCTGCGTGTGTTTGAGGGTCTCGCGGATCATGCGCATCTCGACCTCGTCGAGCGGCGTGCCAATCGGAAATGTCAGCGCGGCCGGCGCTGGGGCACTCGCCTGCGCCACCGCGTCGGGCAGGTCCTCGAGCCGTAGCACGTCGCCGCGGCAGAGCACGGCTGCGCGCTCGATGACGTTCTCGAGCTCGCGCACGTTGCCCGGCCAACCATAGTCGGTGAGCCGCGAAACGACTTCGCGCGCGACCGCGAGACGCGGCCTGCCGTTCTTCTTGCAGTACACGCCGAGAAAATGATCGACGAGGAGCGGCACGTCCTCGCGCCGGTCGCGGAGCGGCGGCGCCGTGAGGGCGATCACGTTCAGCCGGTAGTAGAGGTCCTCGCGAAAGCGCCCCGCCTCGACCTCGGCGCCGAGGTCCCGGTTGGTCGCGGCGATGATGCGCGCGTCGCTCTTCACGGTGTGCCCGCCCACGGGCTCGTACTCGCCCTCCTGCAGCACCCGCAGGATCTTCACCTGAACCGCCGGGCTCAGCTCGCCGATCTCGTCGAGGAACAGCGTGCCACCCTTGGCGCGCGCGAAGCGCCCCTCGCGCCGGCCGACCGCCCCCGTGAAGGCACCACGCTCGTGACCGAACAACTCGGCCTCGAGGATGCTCTCGGGGATGGCCGCACAGTTCACGGCGACGAACGGCCCCGCGGCGCGCGAGCTCTTGCCGTGGACGTAGCGCGCCAGGAGCTCCTTGCCCGTTCCGCTCTCACCCAGAACGAGCAAAGTGGCGCTCGACGGCGCCGCCTGTGTGGCGACGTCGAGCACGCGACGCAGCGCCGCGCTCTGGCCGATGATCTCGCGCGCAGTGAGCAGCTTGAGCTCCTGGCGGAGCGAGCGGTTCTCGACGACGAGCGAGTGACGCTCGGCGGCTTTCCTCACGCTCTTCACGATCGTCATGCGCTTGAGCGGCTTCTCGACGAAGTCGTAGGCGCCCTCGCGCATCGCCTGCACCGCCGTCTCGACCGTGCCGTACGCGGTCATGACCACGACCTCGGTATCGGGCGCGACTTCCTTGATGGCGCGCAAGAGCTCGACGCCGCTCACGCCAGGCATCATGAGATCCGTGAGCACGACCTCGACGCGATGGCGCCGCACGAGATCGAGCGCCGCCTTCGCACCGTCGGCGACGAGCACGCGCATGTGCTCGCGCTCGAAGATCTTCTGCAGCGAGGCGAGGTTCGAGGCCTCGTCGTCGACGACGAGCACCGTGGGCCCCTCCCCCACCACGGGATGGTCCGACTGTGACGCTTCGTCAGCAGATGAAGACAATATGTCCAACGATCGAAATTATGACATCGACCAAGACCAATTGTCAAACCAGCAGGATTCCAGCTGGATCGCTACTTCTGCGCGAGCTCCTTGGGGGTCACGAAATCGTCCGGCCCGAGGACCAGACGCTCGACCCGTTCGCCCCGCTCGAGCGCGTCGAGGATGGGCTCGAGATCGGCGTCGCGCACGCGGCCGTAAAAGTAGTGATCGGGCTCGACGGCGATCGTCGGCCCCGCCCAGCACACGTCGAGGCAGCTCGACGTGCAGGCGCGCACTTCCGTCTCGGCAAGACCGCGCGCCTTGAGCAAATCTTTGAGCCGGGTGTGAAGCTCGACGGAGCCCCGCGCAGCGCACGAGCCCTTCGGCGTACCGTCCGGGCGACGATTGATGCAGACGAAGAGGTAGCGCTTGCGTTTGGCCACGTGAAACGGATCGTTTCGTTGCGGCCGGTGCCGCCTCAGCGCACCACGGTAGTACACCCGAGTTGGATCTGCACCGTGCCGCCGATGACGGTCTTTAGGGCGTCGCAGGTCGCGGGGCAAGCGATGATTCGCGTCGGCGTCGAGCCGGGGGCCGGCGCGACGTTGTAGTGCCACTCGTTGGGAGCACCCGTGCAGCCGTCGGGGGCCACGTAATAGTACGAGGTGCTCATCAGGTTCGCGTCCGTGTACTGGAAGTTTACCTCGTTGAAATTGAGCGTCTTGCCGCTCGGCGGCTGCGGGATTTGGAACTCGCAGTCGAGACGCGCCGCCCTGATCTCGTTGAGGGCGTCGAGGAAGCCCTGCTGCACGTTGCCGGAGGTGTCGATGACGTAGGCGTGCTCCGTGCCGCCCGCGACGGCAATCTGGTCGAGGTTCGCCTGGGCCGTCGCCTCGTCGCTCGAGAACACGCCGATGACGAAGGTCTGAATGCGGCTCGCGCCGGCAAGCCCCTCGGTCGCCACGTTGACGACGTCCGTGAGCGCGGTGGCGGAGGCACCGAAGGCCGAGGTGCCGCCCGTGCACTCCGTGGGGAAACCATCCGTCGCGAGCACGACGACCACCGAGTGACCGACGTTCGCCGCCGCCCAGTCGCGCGCGTGGGAGATCGCGCCGCGTAGCGCGGGACGCGTCGGCGTGTCGCCGAGCGGCACTTGCGTAGCGATCGACGACGACAGGCTCGCCGCTGCGCCGGGCAGCGCCCCGAATTCCACGGCAGGCGTCTGGTACGAGGCCGGATCGCAGATGTTCTCGTGCACGCAGAAGGAGCTCGTCGCCGCCAGGCACATGCCGCAGCCGGCCATGGCGGGCCCGCCGACCGCGGGGCACGAGTACGTGGCGTCGTCCTCGCACACGCCGAGCTGCCCGCAGGTGCCGACCTTGCCCGCGCGCGTCTGGCAGGAGGTCGCATCGGTGCAGGGGGCGCCGCTCAGGTGGCACGTCATGTCGGCGTCGCACGGGCCGTCGTCGCGGAGGATGGGATCGTCGCAGAACGTGGCGACGGCGGGGTCGCAGCCGATCAGGGCGCCCGGCGTCTGCGAGCACACGTTGAGCAGGCAGGGCGCTCCGGCGCCGCATTCGGCGTCGGTCGTGCACGAGGTCGGCACTCCTGGCAGCCGCAGCGGAAAGTACTGAATCGCCACGGAAAGGCCCGCGGAGCCCGTATCATTGAAGAACAGATCGAGGGCGCTCTTGACGGCGTCCCACTTGGTACCGGTTCCGGACGCGTCGAGCATCGAGCCAGAGATGTCGAGCATCACGTACACGTCGAGCGGCACGGGCTCGCCGGTGCTCTTGTCACCCACGCATTCCTGCACCGCGCCGGTGCCGCCGGCCCCCATGCCGCTCGCGCCACCCGTCACCATCAGGCCGCCCGAGCCGACGCCACCCGTCGTGGGGATCCCTGCCCCGCCGCTGCCCGGCGTGCCCCCCGCGGAGACCGAGCCCCCTGAAGCGCCGAAGTTGTTGCCGCCGCTGCTCTCTTTGCCCGACGAGGGACTGCACCCGAACGACGACAGCAGGGCCGCAGTCGGGAGAGCGAGCCCAAAGAGAAGACGAAGCGACGGCATCCCCCGACTATATCATCGCGCCATCTTCGAGCAGGCTCGGGCAGCCAGGTGGACGCGACGGCGGCGCGGACGTGCCGCGCGCCGCCGTCACACTGAAGGAAGGTCATCGACTGGCGAAGGCGGCCAGGCGCTCTCCACTTCCGCGGTCCCTAAAACCGTACACCGTCAGCGTCAGACCCAAGCGCCAGCCCCACATCTCCGCCTATCGACTGACGCCACTCTCGGCCTATCGACTGAAGGGAGCATGAAGCTTTCGCCCGACCGGCGTCGGCCTCGTGTGGAGGTGGGCTGCGCACCGGGACAGGCGAAGGGGAAATGGTATGCTGGTCTGCCATGACGTGGGACCGCGCCGCGCGCGCGCGACAGACCTTCGCTTTCACCCTGCCCCTCCTCGTAGCCTGCGGGTCCAAGCCCGCGACCACCCAACCCGATGATGTCGGCAGCGGGGCCACGGGAGGAACGAGCACTGGTGCGACTTCCGGAACCGGTACCGGAGCCACCGCTGGCGACGGTCAGGGTGGGACCATCATGGGGCAGGGCGGCAGCAGCGCCGCGGCAGGAAGCTCGAGCGGCGGTGACGCTGGCGCGGGCGCCGTCTCCGGAACGGGCGGCAGCGCAGCGGGTGCAGGCGCGGTCTCCGGCGCGGGCGGCAACGGCGGTGCGGCGGGCGGAGCCGGCGGTGCGAGCGGCGCGGGCGGCAGCGGCGGGGCCACCATCTGTCAGGAGCTCAGCGTCGTGCCGACGCCGCAGGTGCCCACGGTGATGCTCGTCGTCGATACCTCTTCGAGCATGTGGGAAACGACGCCCGCGGCGTGGCCCATCCTGCATACCGCGCTGATGGATCCGACCATGGGCGTGCTGCAAGCCCTACAAGACAAGGTGCGCTTCGGCTTCGAGAGCTACAAGGGAACGGCGAGCTCCAGCGCCGAGTGTGCGGAGTTCGCCAAGGTGGACCCCGCGTACGCCAATCGCGACGCCATCGAGGCGGTCTACGGCGCCATCGACTGGCCGACCTCGCATCCGAAGTGGGACACGCCGACGCACTACGCCATCGACACCGCCGTGGCCGACCTGACGGCCTACATGGGCGACCCGCCCGGCAAGAAGTACATTCTGCTCGTCACCGACGGCAATCCCGACACGTGCGAGCATTTCGATCCGAACTGCGGGCACGACTTATCGATCAAGGCCGCGCAGGACGCGCACGCGGCGGGCATCGATACCTACGTGCTCGGTGTCGGTGACATCGTGGTCAACCCCAACGCCGGCTGCTCCACCACGGCGCGCTGCGGCCTGCTCCACCTGCAGGACCTGGCGAACGCCGGCGTCGGGGCCGAGGTGCAGGCGCCGCCCGGCTGCGCCGACGTCGCGGACCCGGGCTGCAAATTCAAGTACGAGCAGTGCAACAACAACACGCTCGTCTCGACCTACGTCGAGACGGCGCCGAACGTCGGCACCGCCTACACCGTTGACACGACCGCCGGCAACGCCCCGCAGACGCTCATCACGACGCTCACGGGCCTGCTCAACAACGTCATCTCCTGCACCGTCGAGATGGACGCCAAGGTGACCGGCGATCCCTCGCTCGGCACCGTTTCGGTCGGCGGCAGCCCCGTAGCGTACTCGGATCCGAATGGCTGGTCACTCGACATGACGACGCTCTACAACGTGACGCTCGAGGGCGCCGCTTGCGAAACCTTCAAGGACGGCGCCGAGCTGCACATCAGCTTCCCTTGCGACCCGAACGGCAATCCGATCGCCGTTCGACGCTAACTCGAGCGTTGCGCTGCCGAGCGCCAGCGTCGCGCCGCGTCGTCGAGCAGTCCGTCGTGCCGAGGCACGACCGTTCGGTAAGACGCGCCCCTGCTAGGGGAGCCCCCGCGCGTCAGCCGACCGCGGCGCGCACCGACTCGCCCACGATGCCGAGTAGCTCGTCGAGATCGGCGTCGGAGATCGTGAGCGGCGGGGTGACGTACACGGTGCTGCCGAGCGGGCGGAGATACGCGCCGCGACGCAGGGCCTCGGCGTACACGCGTTGGCCCACCTGGTCGAAGTAGCCGCCCTGGCCGAGCTCGAGCGCCGCGACCATACCGAGGCTGCGCGTCGTCGTCACGCCGGGGAGCTCGGCAAAGCCCTGGAAGGCGCGCGCGATGCGCTCGGCCTTGCCCCGCGCCCGCTCGAGGACGCGCTCCTCGCGGTACACGGCGAGCACTTCGAGGGCAACGCGCGCGCCGAGCGGATGGCCCGCGAACGTGTGACCGTGAAAGAACGCGCGCGTCGGATCGCCCAAAAATCCCTCGAAAATGCGCTCGGTCGCCAGCGTCGCCGCCATGGGCAAGAGCCCTCCCGTGAAGGCCTTGCCCAGGCACACGAGGTCCGGGGACACGGCGGCGTGCTCCGCCGCCCACATCGGGCCCGTGCGCCCGTAGCCCGTGAACACCTCGTCGAGGATCAGGAAGGTGTCGTGCTGGCACGTGAGCTCGCGCGCGCGGGCGACGAGCGCCGGGTCGTAGATGCGCATGCCGCCCGCCGCCTGCACGACGGGCTCGAGCACGACACCTGCGAGCTCGTCGGCGTGCCGGTGCACGGCGTCCGCGATCGCGTCGAGGGCGCGGACGTGACCGGTGTCGCCCGGCGGGACGCGCAGGCAATCGACGACGAGCCCGGCCACGCCGCGGCGGAAGGCCTCGACGCCGCCCAGCATCGTCGCGCCGAGCGTCTCGCCGTGAAAGGCGCCCTCGAGCGCGAGGAAGCGCTTGCGACCGGGGCGACCGTTTTGCGCCCAGTATTGTGCGGCGAGCTTGAGCGCCGTCTCGACGGCCGTCGACCCGTCGTCGCTGTAAAAGACGCGCGAAAGGCCCGGGGGCGCCACGCGGGTGAGCTCGGCGCCGAGCAGCGCCGCGGGCTCGTGCGTGATGCCCCCGAGCGCCACGTGAGCGAAGCGCTCGGCTTGCTCGGCGAGCGCGGCGACGAGACGCGGGTGCCCGTGACCGAGCGCGGCGCACCACCACGACGAGTTGGCGTCGAGGTAAGAGCGCCCATTGGCGTCGGAAAAGCGCGCGCCCCGAGCGCTCACGACGACGATGGGATCGGTCGAGGCAACGTACGGACCCATCGGCGTGTACGGGTGCCAGACGTGGCGCTTGTCGAGCTCGACGATGCGCTCGCGCGGCAGTGTCACGAGGCCTGCTCCTGTGGGCGTTCGGAGGGCCGCTCCTCGGGGCGGGACACGGGAATCGTCACCGTGACGGTCGTGCCCGCGCCGCCGACGCTTTCGATGCGGAGCTCGCCGCCGTGCGCTTCGACGATGCGCTGCACGATGGGCAGGCCGAGCCCGGTGCCACTCGGCCGCGTCGTGAAAAAGGGATCGAGGGCGCGCCGCTGAACCTCGGGGTCCATGCCCTGCCCGCTGTCCTCGACCTCGATGCGCACGCGCGGCTCCTCGCCGCCGCGCTCGGGCCGGATGCGCACGCGGATCACGCCGGCATCGCGCATGGCCTGACGGGCGTTCGCGAGGAGGTTGTCGAACACGAGGCGGAACAGGTTCGGGTCGACCCACGCCGTATCGGCCTCGGGTACGGCGTCGATCTCGGTCACGACCTCGGGAGGGCCCTCGATGCTGCCCTTGAAGCGGCGCGCGAGCTCCGCGAGCGATACCGGCAAGCGGTTCACATTGATGGGCCGCGCGAAACGGAGCAGGTCGCCGACCAGACGGTTCAGGCGACCGGCCTCCTCGTCGACGATGTCGAGCAGCGTCGCTCGATCCTGATCGCGCAGGCCACCGCGACGGAGACCTGCCACCGCGTTGACGATCACGGCCAGGGGATTTCGCACCTCGTGCGCGATGGCCGCGGCGAGCTCGCCCACGACGGCGAGCTGCCGCCGGTTCGAGAGCTCTCCCTGCATCTGGCGTAGCTCTTCGTGCGAGTGCAGGAGCTCCTCGGTGCGCTGGCGCAAGCTCGTCGTCGCGTCCTCGATTTCACCCGACGTGATGCGAAACCGCACGAGGAGCGCGGCCGCCACGCCGAAGGCGTAGATCAAGAAGCAGTGCGGCAAGAGGGAAACCGTGCTCTCGAGCAGACCGAACGCAATACCGAGATCGTTGCCGAGGGCGGGAAGCACGAGCGCCGCGCCGATGAGGGCACTCAGGGCTTCCGGTCGCCCCGCACGGTAAGCGTGCAAGAGCAAGAGCAGAGCCACGACGGTCTCGGTCGTCCCGAACGCGTAGAAAACGTACCCGAGCGCGCTCGGTGTTCCCACGCCGTAGTGAACGGTATGACCGAGCACCGTCGCGACGACGGCGCGGTGCTCGGTCCATAGCCATTCGTTCAACGTGGCGACCTCGAAAAACGCCGCCGCGGCATAGAGCGCGACGAGCACGCGGCGCTTCGCTGGATAGCCGGCAAACTCGATGGCGAAATGAAGGTTCAGGACCCCGGCGAGGACGTACCCGACGTGGGAGATGACGTCGTAGCGATCGCGCTCGCCGGCGCTCGCCGAGAAGAAATCGAGCGAAATGCCGATGCTGGCGACGCTGAAGGCGAAGCAGAGCAGGCCGAACAGCGCGAATTCGCGCCCACGCCCACCGACCACGAACGCCAGCAAGAAATACAGCCCGAGCGCGGCGTGCGACACCGACCAGGCCGCGACGACCCCGGCGAAGACTTCGCTCATGGGCGACGGCGCGACGGGCTCGTCGCTTGCGGGTTCGGCACGGTCGGATGTTACCACCGGTGCCGGCCGTTGGGGATGACCCTCGCTCCTCGCGCGCCGATCTGCTAGGCGACCACGGGTGAGCTACGTCGTCCTGGCGCGCAAATGGCGCCCACTCCGCTTCGAGGACCTGGTCGGGCAAGATCACGTGGCGCAAACGCTGGGCAACGCCATCCGGGCCAATCGCGTGGCCCACGCGTTCCTGTTCACCGGCGTCCGCGGCGTGGGCAAGACGACGAGCGCGCGCATCCTCGCCAAGGCCCTCAATTGCCTCGGTGATCCGGCGACGACTCCGCCCGGCACCGACCCCGGCCCCACGGTGACACCCTGCCTCGCGTGCGCCGCTTGTCGCGAGATCGCGCAGGGCACCGATGTTGACGTGTGGGAGATCGACGGCGCGAGCTACAACGGCGTCGACGAGGTCCGAAAGCTGCAGGATTCGCTGCCGTACCGGCCCCAGCGCGATCGCTTCAAGATCTACGTCGTTGACGAGGTCCACATGCTCTCGCAGAACGCGTGGAACGCGTTCCTAAAGACGCTCGAGGAGCCGCCACCGCACGTGAAGTTCATCTTCGCGACGACGGAAGTGCACAAGGTTCCCGTCACGATCTTGAGCCGCGTGCAGCGTTTCGACTTCAAGCTGATCTCCGCGCAAGCCATCGCGGGCCGGCTGCGCCACGTGCTCGATAGCGAGGGCATCGGCGCGGACGACGCCGCCATCTCGATCCTCGCGCGCGAGGCGGCCGGCAGCATGCGCGACGCGATGAGCTTGCTCGATCAGGTGATCGCGTGGGCGGGCGGCGAGCTCAAGGGCGAAGCCGTGGCGCGCGTGCTCGGCGTCGCGAGCCAGCGTGTGCTGTTCGAGATCGCGACCGCGTTGCTGTCGGGCGACGCACCCGGATGCCTGCGCATCGTGGCGGATCTCGTCGCCGAGGGGCACGACGTCGTGCACGTTTCGCGCGACCTCTTGGCGCTACTGCGCGATCTCGTGGTCGGCAAGGTGTGCGCCGAGCCCGCGCCGCTCATCGATCTGCCCGCCGACGAGGTCGCGCGCGTCGTCGCGCTCGCCAAGGACGCGAGCGCCGACGACCTCTTGCGACTGCACCAGGGCTTCGCGCAGGGCTTCGACGACATCGTGCGCAGCGGCCAGGCGCGCGCGGCGCTCGAAATGCTGCTCGTCCGGCTGGCGCGCCGCCCGCCGCTCTTGCCCATCGACGACCTCGTGGGGCGGCTCGGAGCGCTCGAACGGCGGCTCAGGGGGTCGGCCCCCGCGGCCCGCGCAGGCGACGAACCGGCTCGCGTGCGCAGTGCCCAGACACCGGCCGCTGCGAGCCCGCGCGCGGTGGGGCCGGCCCCGCGCTCGGCAGCTGCGGCCCCGCCGCCGAGCGCGCCGCGCTCCTCGGACTCACCATCTCCCGCGGCGTCACCGGCTGCGGCGTCACCGGCTGCGGCGTCACCGCCCGCGGCGTCACCGGCTGCGGCGTCACCGCCCGCGGCGTCACCGGCTGCGGCGTCACCGCCCGCGGCGTCACCGGCTGCGGCGTCACCGCCCGCGGCGTCACCGCCCGGGCCGGCGCCGGTCGCGCCACTGCGGCCCGAACGAGCCCGCGCGAGCACGCCGCCCTCGGACGCGAAGCCCGCACGCGCCGCGAGCGCCGTCGCGGAGGCGGGGCTCGGCCCGGGCGCGCTCGACGACTGGCGCGCCATCGTCGAGCGCGTCGGCGATGAGCGCGCCGAGCTCGGCGCGTTCCTCATGCGCGGAGCGCTGCTCACCGCGGCGCCCGGTCTCGTACGCCTCGGCTTCGGCTCGGACGAACCGTTCATCACCGACGAGGTGACGCGCGAAGCCGCACTCGTCGAGCGCGCTGCGAGCGCCCACTTCGGTACCCCCACGAGCGTCCGCATCGAAACGGGCATCAAGCTTCCGCCCGGCGCGCCAACGCTCGCCCACCTCGACTCCGCAGAGGCCGAGCGAAAGCGCCGCACGGCGATCGCCAAAGTGAAGAGCCACCCGCGCGTCGTCGAGGCGCTCGAGGTGCTCGGTGGTCACGTGAAAGATCTCAAGCTCGCAGGGCGGTAGAGTCGGCGCATGATGCTGCCCTCGCGCGTGACGCGCCTCGCAGAGCTGTTCGCGCGCTTGCCGGGCGTCGGAGAGAAGACGGCGCAGCGTTTCGTGCTCTGGCTCGTGGGCGACAAGCTCGAGGTCGCGCGCGAGCTAGGCCAGGCGCTGCTCGAGCTCGAGTCGCACGTGCGCCCCTGCGAGACATGCGGCAATGTCGCCGAGCTCGACGACCACGGCCAAGCGCGCTGCGGGATCTGCCGCGACTCGCGGCGGGACGCGGAGGTCTTGTGCATCGTCGCGCGCGTGCAGGATCTGCTCGCGCTCGAGCGTAGCGGTGCGGTCCGCGGCCGGTATTTCGTGCTCGGGAAGCTGCTCTCGCCGCTCGACGGCATCGGCCCCGAGGAGCTCCCGCTCGGCCCGCTCATGGCGCGCATCGCCGCCGACGGCGTCAAGGAAGTAATCCTCGCGACGCCGCCGTCGGTGGACGGCGAGGCGACCGCCCTGTTGCTCGCGCGCGAGCTCGCGGGGCGAGGTCTGCGCGTGACGCGCATCGCCAGCGGCGTCCCCCACGGAGGCGACTTGGAGTTCGCCGACCAGATCACGCTGGGTCGTGCCATCGACGGGCGGCGTCTGGTCTGAGCTTGCACGCCGCCGCGCGACCGACCATCATCCCTGCCCTCGCAACATGACCAAACAGATCTTGCGCTCCGCCGCAGCGCCGGCACCCGTGGCGAGCTACTCGCAGGCCGTCCGTGCGGGCGACTTCGTCTTCTGTTCGGGCCAAATCCCGATCGACCCGGCGACGCACGAGCTCGTCGAGGGCGACATCCAGCGCCAGACCGAGCGTGTGCTCGACAACCTCGGAGCCGTGCTCGGCGCTGCGGGGCTCACGCACGGCGATATCGTCAAATGCACCGTGTTTCTCGCGGACCTCGCTGATTTCGCCGCTTTCGACGTAGCCTACGCGGCCTACTTCCCCGAGGGAGCCCCCGCGCGTGCGACGGTGCAAGTCGCGGGGCTGCCGCGCGGGGCCCGCGTCGAGATCGACGCCGTCGCGCACGCACCCCGCTGAGACCTCGCCACCAGGAAAGACCATGACGAAGACGGAAGCCAAGGAGCAGGTGTTCGACTCGGCGCTACTGAAGGCGTCCCGCGAGCAAGCGCTCGCCAAGCTCGGTGAAGCAGGCGCGCGCGGCGACGCGCTGATCGACGCCTGGGTGCGCGAGGGCAACGCTGACGCCGTCGGCGCCGTGGCCGAGGCCACACAAGGCGCCCTGCGCAAGACCGCGCGACGTGCCCTGAACGTCCTCATGGCGCGCGGCATCAAGCCGTCGCCGGTAACGCGCGTGGCAACGGTCGGCGGTGAGCGCGAGAAGGAATCGCTCGAGGCCTGGCTGTTGCCCCCCGACGGCACGGGCACGAGCCTGCTCGTGCTCGCCTCGCGCACGCCGACGACGCGCTATCGCGCGCTCTTTGCGTTCGTGTCGCGCACCCTGGGCGTCATCGACGCGCGCACGAGCGAGCTCGCGCAGTCGCAGCTCCGCGCGTCGATTCAGGGGGCGCTGCGCGGTGCTCAGTACAAGCCGGTTTCGATCCCCGTCGCGTGGGCGCAGGCGCGCATCGCCGAGGCGCGAACGCGACACCGTGAGCGCGGCGTGCCGGAGCCGCTCGGCTTCGCGGGGGCGGAGGGGCTGCTCGGCGAGCCGCCGAGCGCCACGCTGCCTCACCCGTTCGACGAGGAAGGGCTGGAGCTCGGCGACGAAGATCAGAAGACGCTCATCGAAGCGTCCGGCTCGCTCCACGAGCTGCCGGAGTTTCGTGGTTGGCTACCGAACCGCCCTTCGATCGACGAGCTGCTCGCCAAGGTCGGCGAGGGTCTGCCCGACGGCGAGGAGCCGGAACCCCGCGTCGTCGAAGAGCTCTTGAAGAACGAGGTGCTGGCGGCGACGGATCGCTATTTTTCGCCGGAGCGACGCGCCGACCTCGTGCTCTCGATGAAGGACAGCGGGCTCGGCGTGCTCGCCCGCGACGGCGAAGTCAAGGCGCTCGAACTCGTCGCCACCATCAAGGGCATCGAGCGCTGCGGGCTCATCACCGATCCGCCGCACGAGATACCGTTCTTACGAGCGTTCTTCGAAAAGGCCATCGGTGTGCTGCTCGCCCAGGGCGGCGGCAAGCTCAGCATCCCGCGCCGCGCGGCCGCTCAGGCTCCCGCCCCCACGACCTGAGCCTGCCTTCGCCGCGGCCCACCGGGCCCGCGCACCGCGATGCACACCGCCGCTCAGGCGACGCGCGTGAAGCGCCGGTACTCGGCGAGCAGTCGCAGCGTGACCGGTCCCGGGCGGCCGTTCGCGATCGCGTGCCCGTCGACCGAAACGACGGGCACGACCTCGCGGATGCTCGAGCTGATGAACGCTTCATCGGCGCTGAAAAGCTCGTCCCTTCGCAGCTCGCGCTCCTCGACGGAAAGGCTCGCGCGCGAAGCGAGCTCGAGCAGCGTGTCGCGAGTGATACCCCGCAAAATCCCCGCAGACTCGGGCGGCGTCACGAGCGCTCCGTCGCGCACGACGAACACGTTGGACGTGCAGCCCTCGGTGACGTTGCCCCGCGCGTCGAGCACGAGCGCTTCCTTCGCGCCTTTTCGCTTCGCCTCGTCGAGCGCGAGCACGGCGACGAGGTAGTTGACGAGCTTCGCACCAGCGGCGCGCGTGCCGTCGCCGACGCGCTCGGTCGGAAACGTGATGGCGCCGATGCCGGCTTCGTAGAGCTCGGCGGGAGGCTCGGCGAGCTCCATCACGAGCACGACCCGCAGCGGTGCGCCCGCGAGCTCCAGGTCGAGTCCCAGCGTCTCGGCGCGTCCGCGCGTGAGCATCAAGCGCACGAGCGACTCGCGCTGATTGGCTGCCGAAATCGCGGTCTCGACCTCGCGCCGGAGCTCCGCGAGCGAGACGGGCAGCGCCATCAGCGCACGCCGCGCGCTCTCGGCGAGCCGCTCGAGGTGGCGCTCGAGCGCGAACGGCACGCGCCCGTAAGTGCGAAGCACCTCGAACACGGCATCGCCGTACAAGAACCCTCGGTCGAGCACGCTCACCGAGGCCTCCGCGGGTGGCACGAGCCTCCCATCGACGGAGACGGCAAGCTTCATGTCGGCGTCACGTCGATGACCTCGGACCCGGCCGCCCAGCGCAGCTCGAGCTTGAGCGGTACGTTGCTGCTGATACTCAGCCGTGGACGCTCGCTCGCCTTGTCGCGCGCGCCCGCGACGAGATCCAGCGAGCCGTGGACGCCGAACGGGTAGCGTTGCACGCCGTGCTCGTCGAGGCGCCGCACGTCCCAGACCAGGAGGCTGCGCGACACGTCCGGGCGCAATCCGAGCACGTACTCGAAGAGCACCGCGATCGGAGTGATGCCCGTCCAGCCGACGAAGTCGCGCCGACCGCGGCCCGCTCCGACGGCGTCCGGGGCGTGGTGCTCCCAGATGGACCCCGTCTTCTCGAACGAGGCGAGCACACTCTGGTAATGATTGTCGGCGATGGCGTAGGCGAGGTCGTGGTAGCCGTGCTCGGTGAGCCCGCGCAAAACCATGTAATTCGTGGGCGCCCACACGCCGCCGAGCCAGTGCCCGCCGTCGGGATCGTAGCCGGGCGTGTCTGCCGAGAGGCTCGGCACGCGATGGGCGCGCCGAAATTCCGTCCCGCGATCGAGGTGAGACACGAAGCGGTCGAGACGATCCTCCGGCACGGCGTGGGCGAGCAGCGCCCAGTAGGCGCCGATCGTTTTTACCTCCGTGACGCGCGACTGATCGCGTCGAAGGTCGTGATAAAAGCTCGTGCCCTCGTCCCAGAGGTGCTGGTTGATCCACGGGACGAGCGTCGCGTTCTCGGCAGTCGAGTCCTGAACCTCCTCCTCGCGACCGAGTTCCTCGCCGATGCGCGCGAGCAGACGATTGTTGAGCGCCGCCTGGAAGTTCGTATCGACCCAGGTGCGGTGCGCGTGATCGAACCAGACGTGCGCACCCGCCGGCGTGCGCGGCTGGTTGTCCATGCCCGTCGCCCAGCCCGTGCCCCAGTAGCTGCCGTTCGGCCAGGTGCGGTAGTGCCGATGCCAATCGGCGTGCGCGACGAGGGGCGCGAAAACCTCGACCAGGCGGCTGCGATCGCCGAAAAACCGGTAGTATTCCCACTCGCTCCAGGCGAGCAGGTTCGGCCCGCTGCCGGCCGGGTCGAAGCGACTGAAGACCTCGCTGCCGTCCTCCTCACGCAGCTGGCGACAGATGCCGCCGTCGGGGTGCTGGCGCGCGTAAAAGTTGTCGAGCGTGTTCTGGAACTTCCACGCTCGATCACCGTAGCGACCGAACAGGGTGATGAACACCGAGTCCCAGATGAAGAGCGCGTTATCGTACATCGTCGACGAGTAGTCCGAGACGAAGCCGTTCTCGCCGGTCGCGCGCCTGAAGTTGCTGAACGCGATCTCCCAGCAGCGATAATAAAAGTTGACGGCGCTCGGCTGCGTCGGCAGGTGCGGCACCGGCAAGAGGCTCGCGCGACCGTCGGCGAACGTCGGCCACGGGTCCACGTTGCGCCGCGGTCGGGTCGAGAACGAGTTTTCGCTCGCGAAGCGATTTTCGACGTAGGTGTCGCGATACGCTGCGGGCGGTGTGTTGCGCCAGTTGAGGGGATTTCGCATCGTTTCGGCCGTTCTCGTCCGAGCGCGCCACGGAAATACCACATTCGGAGAGGGGCGAAACGTCCCGCGTCGGAGGACAAAACTCTACGGCCGTGCTAGCGGACGGCCCCAGGGAGCCCCGCGGAAGGGCGCCAGGAACCCACGCCATGGCAGACCAGCTAAGCTCGGATTTGGCCGCGCTGCGCATCGAGCGGGCCGCGCCACCCCCGCGCGGGGGCCTGGTCGGCAAGCTGGTCGTCGCGGCGCTCGTCCTCGGCGTCCTGGGCGCGGGGTACGCCGTGGGGGTCCCCTACGTCCGAAGCCAGGTGATGAAGGCGGAGGTCGAGCTCACCGAGATTGCGACCGTGTCGCCGGCCCAAGCCTCGGTGGAGCTCACCTCGACGGGTTATGTCGTCGCCCAGTCCGTCTCGAAGGTAGCGCCCAAAGTCGCCGGCAAGGTCGAGAAAGCCTTCGTCAAGGAAGGCAACCAGGTAAAGGCGGGGGACGTCCTGTTCGAGATCGACCCCGCGGATCAGCGCGCGAGTATCGCCACGGCCGCGAGCCAAGTGGCGGCCGCACGCGCGCGTGCCCAGACGGCCCGGGCGCAGCTCTCCGAGGCGCGCGTCCAGCTCACGCGCGCCGAGACGCTGGCCCACGAAGGCATCTCGCCCAAGGCGACGGCGGAGGACCTGCGCGCGCGGGTTGCATCGCTCGAGGAGGGCGTGAAGGCGGCCGACGCGGAGGCGCGCGCCGCAGGGTCGCTCGTGAGCGCGCTCAACGTGACGCTCGACGGCTTCACCGTGAGGGCGCCGATCTCGGGCACGATCGTCAACAAGCCGCCGGAGGTGGGCGAGGTCGTCGGCCCCCAGCCCGCCGGCATCGCTGCAGACATGGGTGGCGTGGAGATCGCCGATTTTTCCACGATGATGGTGGAAACGGACGTACCCGAGCAGCGGCTCTCGCAGGTGAAGATCGGCGGCCCCGCCGAGATCGTGCTCGATGCGTATCCGTCCAAGCGCTACCGCGGCAAGGCCATGGAGATCACGCCACGCGTGAATCGAACCAAGGCGACGGTCACCGTGAAGGTGGCTTTCGTTGACGACCGGGAGAACGTGCTGCCGGACATGGCGGCCCGCGTGAGCTTCCTTTCGAGCGAGCTCGACAAGGAGGAGCTCAAGGCGCCGCCGAAGACGATCGTGCCGGGGTCGGCGGTCGCCAACCTGGACGGCAGCAAGGCCGTGTTCCGCTACGAGGACGGGCGCGTGCGGCTCGTGCCCGTCGCGCTCGGCCCCGCGTTCGGCAGTGGCTTCGAGCTCGTGCGCGGCCCTCCGGCCGGCACCCGAGTCGTCAAGAACCCGCCGGCGGAGCTGCGAGACGGGCAGAGCGTGAAGGAGAAGGCGGGGGGTTGACGACGAAACCCTTGCGGCCTCACCCCACCGCACTATTGAAGGGCGAGCCATGAGTGACAACGCGGTCATCAGCCTGGTCAACGTGAAGAAAAGCTTCTGGCGGGGCAAGGAGCAGCTCGACGTGCTCCAGGGGCTGAACCTCGAAATCAAAGAAGGGGCCTTCGAAGCGCTCATGGGGCCCTCCGGCTCGGGGAAATCAACGCTCCTGAACCTGATCGCGGGGCTCGATCAGCCGACCTCCGGCACGGTGACCGTCGCTGGCTCGAACGTCGGCGCCATGAGCGAGGGCCAACGCGCGGCGTGGCGCGCCCAGAACATCGGCTTCGTCTTCCAGACCTACAACCTCATGCCGGTGCTCTCGGCCGTCGAGAACGTCGAGCTGCCGCTCTTGCTGGCGAAGCTCCCGGCGAAGGAGCGCCGCAAGCGCGCCGAGATCGCCCTGCGCGTCGTCGGCCTCGAAGATCGTGCGGGGCACCTGCCGAGCCAGCTTTCGGGTGGGCAGGAGCAGCGCGTGACCATCGCGCGCGCCATCGTGGCCGACCCCAAGATCATCGTCGCCGACGAGCCCACGGGCGATCTCGACCGCGACAGCGCGAACGACATTCTGAAACTGCTCGAACGGCTGCAGTCCGAGTTCAAGAAGACGATCGTCATGGTGACCCACGACCCTGCGGCAGCCGAGCGCGCCCAGATCGTGCACCACCTCGACAAGGGCGAACTCGCCAAAGCCGTCGAGAACCACCGCGAGGCGGGCGCGGCCGCCGCGTCCTGAGCGGGCGCCCGGGAGCTTCTTTCATGCAGCTCTTCACGATCGCCATCCGCAACATCGGGCGCAACAAGCTGCGCACGTTCCTCACGCTCGCGGGCGTCACCGTGTTCGTCGTGTTCTTCGTGATGCTACGAACCGTGATCTGGTCGTGGACGGCCGGCGCCGAGCAAGCCGCCAAGGATCGCATCGGCACGCGCCACAAGGTGAGCTTCATCATGCCGCTCCCCGCGCGCTACGTGGAGGAGATCCGGCAGGTCCCGGGTGTCACCGAGGTCGCCGCCGCCAACTGGTTCGGCGCCAAGGACCCCAACCACGAGCAGGATTTCTTCAGCACGATCGCCGTCGAGCCCGAGGACTTCCTCAAGGTCTACGACGAGATCAAGCTGCCTGCGGACCAGAAGGCCGCCTGGGAGGAGGACCGGCAGGGAGCGATCATCGGCGATGCGCTCGCGAACTCGAAGGGCTGGAAGATCGGGCAGAAGATCGTGCTGGCCGGCACGATCTACCCGGGCGACTGGGAATTTCACATCAGGGGCATCTACACGGCCGATCGCGCCACCGTCGATCGCTCGACCTTGTGGTTTCATTGGAAATACCTGAACGAGTCGCTGCCCCCGCGCCGGCAGGACAAGATCGGCTGGATCATGGCGCGCGTCGACAACCCCGCGCGCGCCGCGGAGATCGCGCAGACCATCGACAAGAAGTTCGAGGACCGCGACGAGCAGACGCTGAGCATGAGCGAGCGCGCTTTCCAGGCATCGTTCCTCGGCATGATCTCGGCGGTGCTCGGCGCCATCGAAATCGTGAGCTACGTCACCATGGTGATCATGGGGCTCATCCTCGCGAACACCATCGCCATGGGCGTCCGCGAGCGAACCCACGAGTATGGTGTGCTTCGCGCCATCGGTTTTTTGCCGCGCCACATCGTGATGTTCATCCTCGGTGAGGGCTTCGTGCTCGGGCTCTTGGGCGGCGTGCTCGGCCTCGCGCTCGGCTACCCCTTCGTGCAGGGGGCGCTCGGGCCGGTGCTCGAGCAGAACCTCGGGGCATTTTTCCCGTTCTTCCGCGTGAGCCCGAGCGTCGCCGGCCTCGCGCTGGGGCTCGCCGTGCTGCTCGGCGTGCTCGCGGCCGTGATCCCTGCGCGCGGGGCCGCGCGCCTCGAAGTGGTGAGCGCGCTGCGCCGCGTCGGGTGAGGTAAACGATGATCCCGCTCTCTTACAACGTCCGCAGCCTGCTCGTTCGCAAGACCACGAGCCTTGCCACGGGCCTCGGCATCGCCCTCGTGGTGTTCGTGCTCGCGGCCGCGTTCATGCTCGGCCTCGGCATCCAGAAGACGATGGTCGGCGCGGGCCGGAAGGACAACGCCATCGTCCTTCGCAAGGGCTCGGACACCGAGATGGCGAGCAGCATCGAGGTCAAGTCGCTCGGGCTCATCTCCGCGGCACCCGGGGTGAAGCGCGACGCTCGGGGACGCTCGCTGTCCTCGGGGGAAGTCGTCATCGTCATCGCCCAGGACAAGCTCGGCAGTACACAAGGGCAGGTCTCGAACGTGCTCGTGCGCGGCGTTCCCGAGATCGCGAAGGAAGTCCGCCCGGAGGTCAAGCTCATCGAGGGCCGGCCCCCGCAGCCCGGCACCGACGAGGTGATGATCGGCCAAGGCCTCGTGGGGCGCTTCCGCGGCATGCAAATCGGCGACAGCTTCGACCTCAAGAAGAACCGACCCGTGAAGGTCGTCGGCATCTTCTCCGCGGGCGGCTCGAGCTTCGAGTCGGAGGTGTGGGCCGACGTCGACACGGCGCGCTCGTCGTTCGGGCGTGAGGGGCTCGTCTCGTCCGTCACCGTGCAACTCGAGTCGGCAAGCAAGTTCGACGCCTTCAAGGCCACCATGGAGGGGGACAAGCAGCTGGGCCTCGAGACGATGACCGAGGCGGGCTACTACGAGAAGCAGTCGAACGGGACGAGCCTGTTCATCAAGATCATGGGCATCGTGATCGTGTCGTTCCTCGCGCTCGGCGGCATCATCGGCGCCGTCATCACGATGCAGGCGGCCGTCGCGCAGCGCCAGCGCGAGATCGGCACGCTCCGCGCGCTCGGATTCTCCCGCCTCTCGATCCTGACCTCCTTCGTGCTCGAATCGGCCGTTCTCACCGCGGCGGGCGGCGTCGTGGGCGTGCTCGCTGCCCTCGCGCTCAGCACGGTGAAGATCTCGATGATGAATTTCGCGACCTGGCAGGAGGTCACGTTCGCCTTCGACCCCGACCCCGGCCTGCTCGTGACGGCCGTGTTGATCGGCGCCTTGATGGGCGTGATCGGCGGCTTCTTTCCGGCGCTCCGCGCCGCGAGCATCTCGCCCATCGAGGCGATGCGCGACTAACCACGACTCTCCCCGCGGGCCTGCTACTCGAATAAGCCGAGCTGCCCGCGCGCGGGGCGCCGGAACGTGTCGGCGACGGGTGTGATCTCGCGCGTGGCAAAGCCGAGGCGCCGCGTCGTTTTCTCGAAGATCTGGTGGATGGTCTCGATGTACCGGCCTTCACCGGCGAAGCGCTCGCCGAAACGGGCGTCGTCGAGCGCGCCGCCACGCATCTCCCGCACGCGGGCGAGCACCTTGTCGGCGGCGAGCGGCAGCGCCGCCCGGAGGCGCTCGACGAACACGTCTTTCGCGCTGCCCGGCAGCCTGAGTGGCACCATGCCGGCGGTCGTCGCACCCGCCTCGCGCGCGGCCGCGAGGATGGGCACGAGATCCCGGTCGTTGAGGCCGGGAATGAGCGGCGCGACGTTGACGCCCACGCGCAAGCCCGCCTCGCTCAAGCGCCGGATGGCTTCGATGCGACGGCTCGGGGGCGGCGCGTACGGCTCCATGGCGCGCGCCACCGCCTCGTCGAGGAAAGGCACGCTGAGCGTGACACCCGCCGTGGCCTCGCGGGCGAGCGTGGTCAAAAGATCGAGATCGCGCTCGACGAGCGCGCTCTTCGTGATGACGTGCACGGGATTCTTGAACTCGGCGCACACGGCGAGACACCCGCGCGTGATCGCGAGCTTTTGCTCGAGCGGCTGGTAGCAATCCGTATTGCCGCTGAACACGACGAGCTCGCCCCGCCAGCTCCTCCGCGCGAACGCCTTCTCGAGGAGCTCGGGCGCGCGACGCTTGACGACGATCTTTCGCTCGAAGTCGCTTCCCGCGCCGAAGCCCAGGTACTCGTGCGTCGGCCGCGCGTAGCAGTAGGCGCAACCGTGGAGGCACCCTCGGTACGGGTTCACGCTGTACCGGAAGCCGAGGTCGGGGCTCGTGTTTTCGGAGAGGATCGTTTGGCTCTGATCGTCGTAGAGGTCGAGCGTGGCGTCGGGCGGGCCCTCGGCGTACTCGACGCTAAATCGCTCGAAGCGGCTCTGGGGATTGGAGAGAGCGAGCCGCCGCACCCTCGGGAGCATACGCTGAACAGATGTCCAGTCAATGGCGCATCGAGCACCCGCGCGAGACCGCGACGTCGCCCGGCCCGAGACTAGTGCTAGGCGTGGGCTGTGATCGCCCAGGAGACCCTGGACCGCGTCAAACGCGACGTGAGCATCGTGGAGGTCGTGGGCGAGAGCGTGAAGCTCACCAAGCGCGGACGGAGCTTCGTCGGCCTTTGCCCCTTCCACAAGGAGAAGTCGCCGAGCTTTCACGTGAACCCCGAGCGCGGTTTTTACCATTGCTTCGGCTGCCACGCATCGGGGGACGCCATCAAGTTCATGCAGGAGACCGAGGGCCTCGACTTCGTCGAGGCGATCCGCAGGCTCGCCGAGCGACTCGGCATCGACGTCGTCGAGACGGCGAGCGATGCCGAGCGGCGTCAGCAAACCGAGGCCCGGCGCCGCCAGCACGAGCTCTTCGACATCGGCGGCGCGGCGGCGAGCTACTTCGAGCGGATGCTGCGGGAGCACCCCCTCCGCGACATCGCGGAGGCGGAGCTCGCGCGCCGCGCGCTCGTGCCCGCTCAGCCGACGGACCCCATCGGCGACGCGCTTCAGGCGTTTCGCGTGGGTTACGCGCCGTACGGCTGGGAAGGGCTCGCCACGTATCTGCGCGAGGCGGGCCTGAGCTCGACGGCGGCGGAAAAGGTGGGCCTCATCGCGCCGCGGCGCTCGGGCTCGGGCTACTACGATCGCTTCCGGCACCGGCTCATGTTCGCCGTGCTCGACGTGCAGGCACGCGTCATCGCCTTCAGCGGGCGCGCGCTCGCCGAGCCGCCTGCCGAGCGGCTCAGGAGCCTCGGGCTCGAGCCGACGAGCGGCGGAGACCCGCCCGCGAAGTACATGAACTCGCCCGAGTCGCCCGTGTACCGCAAGCGCGAGGCCGTCTTCGGCATCTACCAGGCGCGGCAGGCCATCCGTGCCGCGGACAAGGCGGTGATCGTCGAGGGCAACTTCGACGTCTTGAGCTTGCACGCACGCGGCTTTCAGAACGTCGTCGCGCCGCTCGGCACGGCTTTCACCGTGGAGCAGGCGCGCGCGCTCCGCCGCCTCAGCCAGAACGTGATCCTGCTGTTCGATCCCGACGACGCGGGGCGGCGCGCCGTGCGCGTCGCACACGAGGTCTGTCGCGAGGCTGGCTTGACGGCCCGGGTCGCTACGCTTCCCCCGGGCGCCGACCCCGACGACTTTTCGCGCCAAGCGGGTACCGAACAGCTCGGACGCGTGATCGACGCGGCTCAGCCCGTCATCTTCCATCTCATCGGAGAGCTTTTGGACGAAAACTTCGCCAAGAACGACGGACCCACCCAGGCCCACACCGTGAAAGAGGTCATGCGCCTCATCGGCGAGATCGACGACCCGAACCAGCGTGACCTCACCCAGGCCCTCGCCGCGGACCGGCTCGCGGGGCGCCTGGGCCTGGGACACGCCGACGGCCGGACGCTGCAGCACCTCGCGGCACGCCTCGCCGGGGGGCCCGCCCCCTCGCTCGCCCAGCGCTCAAAAGTGGCGGTTGCCCCGCCCCACCGGGCCCGCTCCCGCGATCGCCAGGCGGACATCGACGTCGAGGTTGTCGGCGCATTCCTGGACTTTCCAGAGCTGTTCGATGATCCGGAAGCCCTGCGTGCGGGGTCCTTACTTGAAGGCGACCTGGCTGCCGGGCTTGCCGCACTGCGTCATAACCATCGCTCTGGCGTCACGGAGCCCGAACAATTGCTTGCGAAGCTTCCGGCGCCGATCCATCCATTCGCCCTTGCTCGCTGGGCGGCCCCCAAGCACGAACGCTTGGTCGATGCTAAGGCGGAGCTGGTCGGAAACTTGAAGAAACTGGAGTCGCTCGAGTGGTCACGGGAAAAATCCCTGGTCGTCGAAGAGTTGGAACGTGCCGAGAAGATGGGCGACTTCGAGCAACAAACCGCTTTGCTCAGGCGACTTCACGAAAGAACACGCCGCGCGCGTGAGCGCGACGGCTCGTAGGACGAGGTAGTGGTGGCAAAAAAGCCCGAACGCTCGCCAAAGAAAAACACTGTGATTGAGCCGAAGAAGGCGTCCCAGGCCACCAAGGCCAAGGCGTCAGCCGGTTCTTCCAAGGCGAGTGCCAAGGACGGGTCCCAGGGCCCACCTTCGTCCGACGCCTCCCCCGCCAAACCCAACGGCAAGAGCGCGAAAGAGCAGCTCATCAGCCTTGGCAAGAGCAAGGGGTTCCTGACGTACGACGACGTGCACGAGGCGCTACCCGGCGACGAGGTGGGCCCCGATCAGATGGACGACGTGCTGTCGGCCCTCGACGACGAGGACATCGAAGTCGTCAACGACGCGAGCAACATCAAGATCGCCCCGCACCGCGTCGCCGACGAGGAAGCGCCCGCGAAATCAGCCCAGAAATCCGATGAGGAACCTGCGGAAAGCGGGACCCCGGCCTCGACGCCCCCGCGCGGCAGCGACGAGGACTACTATAAGAGCAACGACCCGGTGCGCATGTACCTGCGCAAGATGGGGAGCGTTGCCCTTCTCACGCGCGAGGGCGAAGTCGAAATCGCGAAGCGCATCGAGGAGGGCGAAAACGAGGTGCTGTCCTCGATTCTCTCGAGCCCCGTCGCGGTGCGCGAGATCATCGACATCGGCGAGCGCCTCAGAGCTCACAAGGTGCGCGTCAAGGACATCGTGCGCGATGCCGAGGACGAGGAGCACGAGTTCGACGAGGAGGAGGCCGACCGGCGCATCATCCGTCTCATCGATCGCGTCAAGCGCCTCGACAAGAAGAACACGGAGCTCGGCGAGGAGCGCAAAGGCGTCGCCGACGTTCGCCGCAAGGCGATCGACAAGGAGCTTTCCGACAACAAGAAGGAGCTCGTCAAGACGCTCCAAGAAATGCGTCTGAACAAGAAGACGATCGACAAGATCGTTTCCAAGCTCAAGGCGATGATCGAGCGCATCCACCGCGCCCAGGGCAAGGTGGTGGAGCTCGAGAAGCTCACGGGCGCGAGCAAGTCCGAGCTCAAGAAGATGCTGCGCGAGGCCAAGGACGACCCGCAGCGCGAGGACGCGCTCGCGCGCAAGCTCGGCGTCGGACGCGGTGAGCTCGAGGAGATGGATGAGGCGCTGAAGAGCGCTCAGCGCGGCATGCGCAAGGTCGAGGAGGAGCTGCGCGTCGACGTGAACGACCTCCTCAAGACCTACCTCGCCATCCGTCAGGGCGAGCGCAAGGCCGAGAAGGCGAAGGCCGAGCTCGTCGAAGCGAACCTGCGCCTCGTCGTCTCGATCGCGAAGAAGTACACGAACCGCGGCTTGCAGTTTCTGGACCTGATCCAGGAAGGCAACATCGGGTTGATGAAGGCGGTCGACAAGTTCGAGTACAAGCGCGGCTACAAGTTCAGCACCTACGCCACCTGGTGGATTCGCCAGGCCATCACGCGCGCGATCGCCGATCAGGCACGCACCATCCGCATCCCGGTGCACATGATCGAGACGATCAACAAGCTCATCCGCACCTCGCGCTACCTCGTCCAGGAGTACGGCCGCGAGCCCACTCCCGAAGAGATCGCGGAGAAGATGGAGCTGCCGCTCGACAAGGTGCGCAAGGTCCTGAAGATCGCCAAGGAGCCGATCAGCCTCGAGACGCCGATCGGCGAGGAGGAGGACAGCCACCTCGGCGACTTCATCGAGGACAAGAGCGTCGTTTCGCCCGCCGATGCCGTCATCAACATGAACCTCTCCGAGCAGACGCGGAAGGTGTTGAAGACGCTGACGCCCCGCGAAGAGAAGGTCTTGCGGATGCGCTTCGGCATCGGCGAAAAGAGCGATCACACGCTCGAAGAGGTCGGACAGGACTTCGAGGTGACGCGCGAGCGCATTCGTCAGATCGAAGCCAAGGCGCTCCGGAAGCTCAGGCATCCGAGCCGTTCCAAGCAGCTGAAGAGCTTCATCGAGAGCTGACGCCTCGCTCGGCGCTCATGTGCCGCGCCCGTCGGACGTTTCGCGACGCTCCGAACGGGCGCGCCGGTCCGCCCGAGCCACCCCGCGGCCTGCGCGCGGATCCACCTACAAATCAGCTACTTCGTGGCAGGGTCGAACCGTCTGCACGCGAAATAATCGCCGAAGCTCGGTATGGCGCCGAGGGCTGAGCCGGTGTTTGGCGTTGACGTGGGGGTCTAAGCGGTGGGAAAAACGCGTCCTACCCAAGCGAAGGAATCGACCTATGCCGCTCTTGCGTGCGGGCGCGAAGCCCTCCTCTCTCACCGTCCTCGTCTCTGCCGCCGCGCTTTTGGCCGGCTGCGGTGGCGCCGTCGAATTCACCGGCAAGGCGCCGGTCGCGGTCATGGGCGAGTTGCCGCCCCCGCCGCCCCCTCCCCCGCCGCCGGAAAAGCCGCCCGAGCCGCCGCCGAAGGTGATCGTCAAGGACAACAAGATCGAGATTACCGAGAAGATTCAGTTCGAGGTGGCGAAGGCGGTGATCCTGCCGCAGTCGTTCGACCTCTTGAACGAGATCGCGGACACGATCAAAAAGAATCCGCACATCAAGAAGATCGCGATCGAGGGTCACGCGAGCGCCGAGGGTGATGCCAAGCGCAACCTCAAGCTCTCCGACGAGCGCGCCAAGTCGGTCATGGCGTACCTCGTCGAGAAGGGCGGCATCCCCGCCACGACGTTCACCGCCAAGGGCTACGGCTCGTCCAAGCCGATCGCGACCAACGACGACGAAGAGGGCCGCGAAAAGAACCGCCGCGTCGAGTTCAACATCATCGAGCAGGACGTCACCAAGAAGAAGGTTGAGGTCGACACCAAGACGGGCAAAGAAACGGTCCTCGAGGAGAAAACCTCGGCCGTGAAAAAGGACCTGCCCCCTGCACCGACGGACGCCGCGAAGGAGCCCCCCAAGAAGGGCGCCATCAAGAAGGCTGCCCCCAAAGAAGAGCCGGCCAAATGAAGACGATGGGACAAGGAGTACCGACCATGGTCAAAGCCTCGATCAAGCTGAGCCTCGTTGCCCTGATGGCGAGCACGGTGGGCTGCTCGTTCTACGCGAGGAGCCCGGAAGACTATCGCGACGAGACGCAGAAGGTTCTGGACGCCAAGGCCCCGGAAATCAAGACCTGCTACGACACCGCGCTCAAGGGCAACCAGGAGCTCCAGGGTCGCGTCACCGTCATGTTCACGGTCGAAGCCGAGACCGGCAAGATCAAGGACGTGAAGGTTGACCCCGCGGGCACAACGGCGCCCGCCGAGCTCGCAACCTGCGTGACGAGCGCGGTCGACGGTCTCGCTCTCGCGCCGCCCGACAAGCGCGACGGCATGGCCACGTGGGTCTACGAGTTTAGCGCCATGGCGCCGGCTGCCCAGCCCGCCAGCTGATCGCAACTCACGCGCATGCGACGATTCCGGCGAGCCGCCCGCGGCGCGCCGGAACGTCGGCCTATTCGCCCGTCCAGGGCTTGCCGAGCTTGACGAGCGCCGCCTTGGCTTCGGTCCGGTAGGGTGAATCACGCGGGCCGAGCCTCAAGAAGGCTTCCCAGTGCGGGGCCGCCTCGGCGCGGCCCGCAAGCGAACGCGCCATGATGTGGTGCGCCTCCCAGAGCCAGCGCGGCGGCGCCTCCGACTTTTCGCCCGCGCGGATCGCACGCTCGAGGTGCTCCCGCCCCACGTCCATCATCTGGTTGGTCACGAGCAGCTTGCCGTAGCGAAAGTGCCAGACGGCGTTGTCGGGCTGGGCCTGGACGGCCTTCTGCCACTCCGCGAGCGCGTCTCGCTCCTTGCCGAGATCGTAGTACGCGTCGGCGAGGGCGGCGTGGGCCTCGACGCGACCGGGGCTCAGCGTGAGTGCACGCGTCAGGTCGGTCACGGCGTCCTTCACGGCGCCTTGGCGTGCCCTCAAGACGCCCCGCTGCCAGTACGCGTCGGCGAGGGAGCCGTCGATCTCGAGCGCCCGAGCGAGCTCACGCTCGGCCTTGGGCACGTTGCCGGCTTCGTTCGCGGCCCAGCCTGCGTAAAGGTGGTACTCCGCGCGCTTGGGGTCGATCTCGACGGCGCGGTCGAGCAAGCGCTGTGCGTCCGCTACTTTGTCGCGCGCGAGCAGGCTACGGCCGAGGCAATGATTGACCTCGGCGGAGTTCGGCTTCAGCCCGAGCACCTTCCTGAGAAGCTCCTCGGCTTTTTCAGGTTGCCCGGCCGAGACGCGGCCACAGCCGACGCGGAGCATGAGATCGGGGTCCGTCGGCGCTTTGGCGAGCGCCGACTCGTAGGAATCGAGCGCCTTTTGGCCCTGCCCCGTCGCCTCGAAGATCAGGCCGCGCTCGAGGGCGAGCCCGGGGTGGTCGGGGTCCTCCTTCGCGACCTCGTCGAGCACTTTCGTCGCCTCGTCGTAGCCACGGTTGCGCCGCAGGGCGATACCGAGCTGGAAGCGAGCCCCGAGATCCTCGCCGTCGAGCTCGAGCGCGCGCCGGTACTCTGCGATCGCCTCGGTGTTGCGCCCCTGCAAGAGTGCAAGATCGCCGAGCGAGCGGTGCAGGGCGACCGATTCGGGGAGCTTTGCCTTGGCTCGCACCAGCGTCTGCTGAGCGCGCGCGGTCTCACCGCGCTCGTTTTCCAGCATGGCGAGCGCCACGTAGATGTCGACGAGCTCTGGATCCGTCGAGCCCTTGTCGAGCGCCCTTCGGTAGATCGCCGCGGCGCGATCGTGATCGCCCGCGGCATCGGCGGCTCTGCCGTACCAGAGCGACACGGCCAGGCTCTTCGGGTTCTCCTTTTCGAGCTTCGCGAGGGTGCGCAGCGCGTCCTCGACCCGCTCGAGCGAGAGCTTGCTCTTGGCAACTCCGATTTTCGCCTCGAGAGCCCGAGGATCGGCCTGGGAAGCGGACTCGAAACGGGCGAGGGCCTCGGAGAAGCGTCGCGAACGGAATAGGGCTTCGCCGAGGCCGGCCAGCGCGCGAGCGGCGCTCGGATTGATCTTGAGGGCGCGGTCGAACGCAACTTCGGCGAGCGCCACCTGGGACCGGCCGAGATGGATCTCGCCGAGCAGGGTCTGGGCGGACACCACCTCGTCGGGGCTGGCGCGGCCGGCGCTCTTCAGGAGGTCGGCAATCTCCTGGAGGCTCCGCGCCTCGTTGCCGCGGCCGAAGGAGTCGATGCGGGCCAGGAGGACGCGCGCTCCGACGTGCCCGGGGGTGCGTTCGAGTGCCTGGCGGGCGGCCGCCGCCGCGGCCGTCATGTCGCCGGTCACGTAGCTTGCCCGAGCGATACCGAACGCCGAGCGCGCGCTGTGCTCGAGCTTCTCGAGCGCCTGCCACGGGCTCTTGGCCGCCGCGGGGTCGGCGCCGCGCAGCGCGACTTCGCCGAGCAGCGCGAGCGCGTCGGGGTCGTTCGGATGGCGCTGGGAGAGAGAGCGCGCGCTCTCGAGCGCGCGCGTGAGCTGCCCGTCGAGCGCGTCGCGGGCCGTCACGGCGAAGTCGAGGTAGGGGACGTCCTTCGCGTCCCCGATCTCCGCGAGCAGCACCTGCCCCCGCGCGTGCGCTGCCGGGTCCGAGCCGAACCTGAGCTCGCGGAGGTAGCCGGTGAAGGCGGCGTAGGTCGCGAGCGGATAGAAGCGTTTCGCCTTCTCGTGGGTCGCGTCGACGTTGACCGACGCCTGCACGGCCTCCGGCCAGATGTCGTGGCCGAGTCTCGCGCGGGCAGCGCGCTGCGCGTCGCCGAGGAGCCGCCCGTATTCGGCGGCATGGAGGCGGTCGCTGATGAAGTACGCACCGTATGGTCCCGCGCCGGGCACGAACGCGAGCGAGCCGCCGCCCACGGCGAGCACGAGCAGCCCCGCGAAGACCCGCAGGGGCCAGCGCCGCCGCGCCGCCGGCACCGCCGGGCCGACGTCCGCCTTCATGGCGCCCGGGGGCCGTTGCTCCGGCAGCGCGCCGAACTCCATGTCCTCTTCGCGGGCCGCACCCGAACGGATCGGAGCGCCCTCGAGCGGGACCTCGCCGCCGCTGCCGCCCCCATCGCCTTCGCCGTCGAGGTTCACCTCGCCGTAGCTCGTGCCACCCACCTGCGACCCGACGACCTCTGCGGGCGGGGCGGACCGCCGCGCTTCGACCATCGGCCGTTGCGACGGGATCGCGGCTTCGCCGAACGGGTCGGCTTCGAGCGGATCGAACGGTTGCGGCGACGGCCGCGCGCTCGGCATCGCCATGGGCTGCCCGCTCGCGCGAGGCGGCAAATCGATCTCCCCGAAGCCGCCGCTCGTGGGCGGGGCAACGCTCGGCTGCCGGGCACCGAGATCGAGCAAGGGCGGCGCCCCCGAGGGCGCGCCGGGCGTCAGATCGAGATCGAGCTCGCCGAAGCCCGGGGACGACGCTCCGCCCCCCGGGTGATTAGCAGGAAGGCCCGGCGCGCGGCTCGGCACACCGGCCGAGGCTGACGGGAGGCCCGCCGAGGCTGACGGGAGACCTGCCGACGCCGACGGAAGACCCGCTGACGAAGCAGGCAGGCCGGCGGAAGACGCCGGCAGCCCAGCCGAGGCCGAGGGCAGCCCCGCCGAGACGGCCGGCAGACCGGCACTCGCTGCGGGCAGCCCAGCCGACGCGGCAGGGAGCCCCGGACCGCGCGCGGCCGAAGGCAGCCCCGCTCCGGCTGGGGACGGCAGGTCGCCCTGGGGCGCCGGGAAGTCGAGGTCCGGCAGGTCGGGGAGGTCGAGCTCCATCGTGGGTGCGGGGACCGACGCCGCGGGGGCGCCCCGGTCGGCGCGCTGACCGATGTCGGGAAGGCCCCATTCGAGGTCGCCCGCCAGCGCCGGCAGGTCCGCGCCCTGGGACGGGCCAGCCACCGAAAGCGCAGCGGGCGGAGCGGGGGAAGGGAGGTCGATGTCGAGGCCGGAGCCGCCGGGGACGGCCGGCAGGTCGTCGAGCATGTTGACGTCGTCGGGGGGCAGCGTCGACGGACTCTTGGGAGGCGCGGCTGGGGCCTGACCTCGTACCGGTGGCGGTGGCTTCGGTCGCCCGGCAGGCGCCGGGAGGTTGACGTCCGACCGAGCGCCGATCGCTGGGAGATCGGCGTCCGCGTAGGGATCCTGGGGGGGAGGCGGGCCCGGCGCGGCGACGCGCGGTGGCGGCCGCGGTGGAGCGGCTTTCGGGGCAGCCGGCGGCTGGGGCGCCGGGAGTGGTGGACGCGCGGGTGCGGGCGGCGCCGCAGGAGCCGCGGGGGGCTTGGCGCCAGGCAACGGCAGGCCGAGCGCCGACGGCGCGACGCCCACCATCGTCCTCGCCGCGGGGTTCTTGAGCGGCGCGCGTGGATCTTTACGGGGCGGAGGTGCCTCGCCGAGCACGGGGCTCGGCCCCGTGCGGCGCGGATCGTCTGGAGCCTCGACCTGGAAGGACGTGCCGCACTTCGGGCAGCGCATCTTGAGACCGGAGGAAGGTACCCTCCGCTCGTCAACCTGGTACGGGGCCTTGCACCCAGGGCACTCGACCTTGAACATGGCCTCTACTTTCTGCCTCTAGTCTCGACTTGGGCAATCCTGGAAGGCAAGATCTCGATCGGCGCGAGCGGCGACTCGCCGCAGAAGAGCGCTGGCGAGGCCGGCACGAGGCTCGGTTCGAGCACCGCGACGGACGCGGGACCTCCGCCAGGGCGGCGTTGGCCCGACGTTTCTGCCTCCCCTACCCGGCAATGGGAGCCAAGATCGCCCAACTCGAGTTGTAGTACTACGTCTTTCCCGGGGCTGCGAGAAGGGCTCCCCCAAGTTGCCGCGTTAGTCTCGGCAAAAAAGGGCGGCCGTGCTACGGCGCTCCGCGATGCAGCGCTCCAAGACGATCGCGGTCGGGCTCCTGTTCCTGGTGGGGCTGGCGATCGCTTTCGCCGTGTCGCGGCAGGCCCCCGCGCCCTCCCCGAAGCGGCCAACGGCGTCCGCAAACCCCAGAGCCTCGGCCTCGGCGCCACCCCTGGCTTCGTCCTCGGCCTCTCCGGCGCTCGACGCGGCGGAGCTCCCCCCGCCCGAGGAGCTAGCGGCCAGCGAGGGCTTCGATGTGCTCTTCGACGGCCGCAAAGCGCCGCCCCTGCCCGAGTCCGCGCCGCAGAGTGCGACATTCGGCGTCGTCGTCTTCACCTACGCCGGCGCCGAGCTCGCACCGACCGGCGCCCGCACGAAAGAGCAGGCCCGCGACAAGGCGCGCGCGGCCATCGAAGAGGCCAAGCGGGATTTTTCGGCCGCCGTGGCACACGGCGACCGCGGATCCACGGCGAACGCGGGTAGAGTTCCGCGGGGCGTGCTCGAATCGGCAGCCGAGTACGTGCTCTTCACGCTCGAAAAGGGTGCGGTGGCCCCAGAGCCAGTGGATACGCCGCGCGGGTACTGGGTCGTCAGGCGAATCAACTGACGAAAAAGCGACGCCGGCGGGGGGCTTGGCGGCGAGAGACGGTTCACAGGCGGATGGAAGGCGGACTATTCTGAGGCTTTCGAGCCCGCCCGCAGGGTGCGTTTTTTTTAGTTAGATGACGAGCACGACCAGGACGGGGAGCGTTCTCTCGGCGTCGGCAGCGCAGGACTCGGCGCTGGTCGTGGCGGCCATCAACCGGCTGCGCGCCGAGCACGACGCCGGAGGCACGACGGCACGGCAGGCGATCCTCCTGCACGAGGTCGGGGTGCTCGAGGAGGCGCTCGGGGATGAGGCGGCCGCCGCCCGCGACCAGCTGGCCGCCGTCAACGCGGAGCCCGATTTCACGGAGCCCCTCGAGCGGCTCATCGCGATCATCGAGCGACGCCAGTCCTACAAAAACCTGGGCAAGCTCCTCGATCGGCTCGTCAAGGTCGCCTCGAACCCCAACGAGCGGGTCCGCGCGCTCCTCGAGCAGGCGTTCTTCGTGCTCGACCAGGAAGGGGACGCCGGTCGAGCGCGTGCGCTCGCCGAGCAGGCCGCCGACGAGGTCCCGGGCAACGTGAGCGTCTGGTTGGCGCTCGAGCTATTCGCGCTCAAGGCCGGCGATCACGAGCTCGAGGAACGGGCGCTCGCCCAGCGTGCCGCGCTCGCGACGCTGCCCGAATGGCGCGCGCTGCTCCTGCTCGACCTCGCTGCGCTCCACGCCGCCGCGGCGGACGACGCCGGGGTCGAGGCAGCGTGCGACGAGGCCATTTCGCTCGATGGCCCGGCCACGTTCATCGCGCTCGAACGCGGCGCGCGGCTCGCGAAGGCCGTGGGGCGCCGCGAGCTCGAGGCCCGTTATCTCGAGGCACAGGCGGAGCTCATCCAGAAGGCCACGGCCGACGCGTCCGCGGGTGACGGGCTCGGCGTACCGCTCCACCGGCGCTCCGCGGCTCATGCGGCCGACAGCTGGCTCCGCGCGGCCGAAGCCCACCGGCAGGCGGGCTCGCCGCTCGACGCGACGGCCTTGCTCGACAAGGCCCTCGCCGAGCTGCCGGGCGACCCGGCGCTTACCCACGCTCGACTCACTGCCGCCGAGGCAACGGGCGACTCCTCCACGATGGCGCGGCTCGCCCGGTCGCAGCTCGAGGCGGGCGCCGTCGGGCAGCTCGCCGCAGCGCTGTGGCTGCGCGTCGCCGAGGCGGCCGCTGCCGACTCGGACGGGGCCGGAGCGCTCGACGCCGTGCGACGGGCGCTGAAGGAGGATGCGAGCAGCATCCCCGCGCGCGCGCTCGAGCTCGACCTCTTGAGCGCGAGCGGGGACGCGCCGGCCACGGCGACGGCGCTCGAAGCCGCAGCGGAGCGCGTGGCAACGGACCGAGCGCGCGCGGGGTTCTACCTCGTCGCAGCCGACGTTCTGGGCTCGCCAGGCCCGCGACTCCCAGGGGGCGCGCGCGGCGCTTTCACAGGCCGGAATGGCCGGCGCGCCGCCGACGCTCGTCGCGCGCGTCGGGCGCTTGCTGGCGGCGTCGATCGACGACGCGACTTGGTACGAGGAGTCGACGCGCCGGGTCATCGGCCAGGGCGTCTCGCCGGACGAGCAGCCGAGTCTCTGGTTCGAGCTCGGCCGCGCGCGCGCGCTGCGCGGGGATCGCTCGGCAGCGGAGCGCGCCTTCGACGCCATCGCCCAGACTCCCGGAGGAGCATTCCTCGGCAACGCTCTCAAAGCGTTCGCGCTCGAGCTGCTTCCGAAGCGCGACGCCACGAGCGACGCCGAGGCGGCGACGCAGGCTGCGCCCGCACCCGGTGCCACGCACGCCCCGCCTGCCGCAGCCGAGCCCTGGGCGCCGCTCGTGGCGCTCGCACGAGACGAGACCGACCAGGAGCTCGCGCGTGCCGAGCGCATGGCTGCGGCTTTCCGCGCCTTAAGGGCAGGCGAAAGCGACGTTGCGCGGGATCTTTTGGCCGCGCTCGCCGACGACGAGCCGGGCGATCCCGTGGCCGGCGTGGCGCTCGCGACCCTCGAGGCGAGCGCCGGAAGGCCGGTGGAAGCGGCGCGCGCTCTGCTCGCGCTGGCCGGCGCAACGGGCGACCATGAGCTCGGCGCGGCGCTGCGATTGGAAGCGGGGCTCATCGAGTGGCGCGGCGGCGACAAGAAGCGGGCGCTCGAAGCCTTCGAGCTTGCCGCCGAGGCCTCGGAGAAAGCTGCCAGCTCGATGGCCGCGTGGGCGCTTCGCGCCGCGGATCCCGATGCGCCGGAAGCGCGGCGGCGCGCCCTCGAGGCGTCCGAGGCCACGGACTTCGCAACGAACGCTCTCGAGCGCTTCACGCTGGAAGTGGGGCCCTCGGGCCAGGAGCCGTTCGCGCGTGCGGCGCTGGCGCGCGCGGTCATGCCCCCCGAAGACGGTCCCGGAGCGGCGCTTTTGCTCGCGACGGCCCTCTGGGACGGCACCGAGCGCACGCAGCGGGCAGCGGCGCTCGACACGCTTGCCGAAAAAAGCACGGACGCGGCCGCGCTCGCGCGCGCCGCGGCGTTCGAGCTCGAGCTCGCGCAGGCCAAGGGCGGGCGACCCGACGCGGCCGAGACCGAAGCCACGGCCGCGCGCTGGGCGGAGGTTGACGCGTCCGCGGCGGCGGCGCTCGAATGGTTGGCCGCCGCGGCCGCGAAAAATGACGTCGGCGCCGAAGTCGCGGCGCGCCGAGCGCTCGCCCAGCGCCTCGGCGGAGAGAGCGGCGAGGCGATCGCCGCGAGCGCGAGCCTCGCGGCCTGGCTCACGGGGCTCGAGGAGCCGCCGCCTCTCGACGGCGGGAGCGCTCCCGTGCTGCTCGCCAACGTCGAGATCGCGCCGCCCGGCTCCGACCCCAGGCGCCGCGGCGACGCGCTCGCGCGAGCGAGCACGCTGTTCGGCGACGATTCGCTCGCCGTGACCCAGGCGCTCGCGGGCTACAACCAGCTGGCCGCCGGCGACGCCGACGCCGCGATGTCGACGTTTCGGGGCGTCGTCGAGGCGGCTCCGCAGGAAGTGATCGGCTGGGAAGGCCTGCGCGCCGCCGCAGAGCTCGTGGGCGACAAATCGGTGGTCGCCGAGGCCGCGGCCGCACTGGGCGACGCCGTGCACGACGACGCTCGCGGCGCCGAGCTCTGGGAGCGCGCTGCCACGATCTCTGATGGACGAGCTCGACGATCGCGAGCGCGGTGAGCTCGCGCTGAGTCGCGCGGTCCAACGAGACATCAGACGCGGCAGCGCGTTCGACCGGCTGTTCCGCATCGTGCGCGAACGCAAGGACGGTCCCCGCTTGCTCGATCTCATCGCGCGGCGGCTCGACGTCGCCGAAGACCCGGACGAGATCGTCAAGCTGTTCTGGGAGCGGGCGCGCGTGATGCGCGCGTCGGGCGACCGCGAGGGAGCGTTGTCAGCCCTCGAGAACGTGCGCATGCTCGAGCCGGACCACGTGGGCGCGCTCGCCCTCTCGGGCGAGATCCACCTCACGCTCGGGCGA
The DNA here is from genome assembly GCA_963841435.1 of uncultured delta proteobacterium. Lineage (GTDB taxonomy): Bacteria > Myxococcota_A > Polyangia > Polyangiales > Polyangiaceae > PMG-095. The sequence continues at coordinate 536,649 of CAWJCS010000006.1, read as the reverse complement.
TTCGGCGAGGCTGCCGAGCAGCTCGGACGCCTTTCGGGCCTCTCGGGCGCTCCCACTCAGCAGCGCCTGATGAGCGGCATCGCCGCCGTGGACATCTGCGAGAACAAGCTCAAGGACTTGCCCTCCGCCCTCGCGGTCCTCGTCGGCCTGCAGGACGCCGGGCTCGGCACGGCGCAGGTCCGCGAGCGGCTGGCACGTGTCGCCGCCAAGGCGGGCGCGTGGGAGCGCGCGGCGACCACGTTCGAGCTCTTGATGACCGAGCGCGACGCGGCGGCGGGGCGCTCGGAGGCGGCGCGACTCGCGCTCGCGATCCGGCGCGACCGGCTCGGCAATCCGGCCTCGGCGCGCTCCGCGGCGCTCAAGCTCCTGTCGGAGATCCCGGGCGACGGCGAGGGGCTCGATCTGGTGCTCGGCGGTGCGTTCCCGAGCGACTTTAGTGTGCCGCTGCTCGATGCCGGCAGGATAGCCGTCGCCGGGGCGCTCGGCGCCGGCAAGGTCGAGCTCGAAAACGTGGAGCGTCTCTCCCGCATCGCGCTCGCGCTCGGCGACGATCCGTTGCGTCAAGCGACACTCGGCGCGCTCGTGGCGCTCGGTGTGGAACCGGGGCCGCTCGACACGGAGCTCGCGAAGCTCGACCGGCGCGTCGCACACGTTCCGAGCATCGCCATCGACGAGGACTCCATTCCCAATCTCGCGGACCCCGAGGACGGCGGCGCGCTCGCGCGGCTCATGCGCGAGCTCGGAACCACGATCTCCGCGGCGATCGGACCGAACCTCGCGGCGCTCGGGGTCAGCAAGAAGGAGCGCGTCGACCCGAAGGCGGGGCACCCCATTCGCAACGAGATCGTCGCGTGGGCCGGAGCGCTCGGCATCCCCGAGATCGACGTGTACGTGGGCGGGCGGGATCCGGGCGCCGTGTTCGGCGTCGCCAGCGACCCGCCGAGCCTCGTCGTCGGCGAGGGCGTGCGGGCGCCGCTTTCCCCCGGTTACCGGCAGTCGGTGGCGCGCGAGCTCTTCGCGCTGCGCCGGGGGACCACCGTGCTCGGTCATCGCGAGGCGCCCGAGGTGTCGGCGCTCGTCGTGGCGGCCTGCAAGCTCGGCGGCATCGAGCTCGACGCGCCGCCCTTCGCCATGCTGACGGAGTTCCAGCGCCAGCTCGGCAAGGAGATGCCACGCCGGGTGAAGAAGCTCTTGCCGGAGCTCGCTCGCGAGGTCGCGGATTCCGGGCAGGACCTCTTGACGTTCTATCGCGCAGCGACGTCGAGCCTCGACCGCATGGCGGCGGTTGCGGCCGGCGACGTCTCCTGGGTGCTGGCGGGCGACGCCAGGAACCGCGGGCGCCCGGCCGCGTCGCTCGAAGGCCAGGAGCGGATGCGCCGACTCCTCTCGTTCGTCCTCTCGCCGCCGTACCTGATGCTGCGCGAGCGGCTCGGAATGGGGGTCCGATGAGTGATTCGGACGACCGCGGCACGCGACCGCCGCGCCCCGGTGCGGGCGCGAGCGGTACCCCCGGCACGATCGGCAAGGCCTTGGGCGGCGATCTCGACTTCGAGCCCGATGCCCTGCTCGACTCCTTGATGGACGACGATGCTCCTCGCACGGCGCCGCCGCCCCCACCGGCAAAATCCGAGCCCCCGGAGTCGATCGAGCCCGAGCCGCTCGATGCGGAGGATCGCGAAACCTTCCGACCGAGCTACCCCGACGACGAAGTGACGCTCGTCGGACCGCGCGAGATGTTCGACTCGCCGTCGAAAGGCGGCCTCGCCGCTCCCCCGCTACCGAGGCTGCCGAAGCTGGCCGAGCGCGACACCACCGCGCGCACGCCGCTCATGCAGCCACCCGCGGCCGGGAGGCCTCCGGCGCCGGGGCTCCGGTCACCGCCCGCCGTGCCGCGGCCGGGAAGTGCCACGCCCGCACCGACGACACGCGTCAAGCCACCGCGGCCAGGTTCGCCGAGCGCGTTCGGGCGCTCGCCCTCACCGGTGGAAGCCGCGCCGACTGCTCCACCGCCTCCGAACTTCCGCATCGACGAGGAACCAGACGAAGCGCCGGAGAGCCAGCGCACGTCGCTCAGCAACGCGGAGATCGCGGCGCTCGAAGAGCTCGAGAGCCTGAGCCCGCCCTCCGCCAGCGAGCCTGCTCCCGCGCGCATTGCCCCCGAGCCTCCGCCGGTTCCGGTGCTCGGGTCGGCACCCGCCGTGCGCGCGCCACCCGTCGCCGCGCCCCGCCGCATATCGGTGCCGGCTCCCTCGCTACCGGCCTCCGTGGCACCGCCGGGCGCACCGGCGCCGCTCGTCCCACAGCCGGGTCATGCCGACGAGTGGGTGCTGCGCGCCGAATGGATGGAGACGGAAGCGCGCCGCATTTCCGATCCGGCGAGCCGCTCGCGTGCGCTGGTCGTGGCGAGCGAAATCTGGGCGATCGCCGGCGATCTCGAGCGCGCCCGCCGAGCCGCGCAGGACGCGAGCGCCGCGGGACGAGGCGCCGTCGCGGGGCGGCAGCTCCGCTGGCTTTCCGCCGCCGGAGGTGACTGGAAGACCGTCGCGAGCACGCTCGAGCTCGAGCTTCGCAGCGCCTCCACGCCGGAGGCTCGCTCGCACGCAGCGTTCCTCGACGCGGAGGTGCACCGGCTCTGCCTCGGCGACGACGCCGCGGCGCAGCAGAGGCTCGAGCTCGCGGTGAGCGCGCAGCCGAACGATCCTCGTGGGCATCTGGCGCGGCTCTCGCGGGCCCTCGGCGAATCCGCCGCAGCGCCCACAGAAACGCTGCCCGACGAGCCGGAGCTCTTGCCCATCGCGAGGGCACTGCGCCGAATCGTGGCCCTCCGGAGCGGCGTCGGGGAGCCGGCCGACCGCACGGGAGCCGCTGCCTTCGCGATCGCTCGCCGCGCCCTGTCGCAGGGGGATCGCGCCGGGGCCGCCGCCGCGCTCTCCGAGGTCGGCGAGGTCGCGGGGCTCGCCGGCGCCTCGGCGTGGCTCTCCGCGGCGCTACTCATCCACGATCCGGCGACCCGCGCGGACGGCGGGAACCGGCTGCAAGCCCTGACAGAAGGCCCCGATCAGCGTGCCGCGCGCCGCAGCCTCGCCGCGCGAGCGCTCGAGCTCGGTGACGCCGCGCTGCTCGAACAGGCGCTGGCGGCAAGCGATGACGCCTTCACGCCCGAGGATCGACTCGTGCTCGCCGCGCTCACGGGCGCGACCGGCGAAGCGCTCGGGAGCCGCGTCGAGGCCCTGGAGGGCGAGACCTTTGCTCCCCTCAGGGCCGCCGTTCTCGCAACGTCCGGTCGACCGAGCGGCGAAGCCGGCAACGAGACGTCGCGCAGCGAGGCAGCGCTCGGTCGCGCGCTTTCGCAGGCCGGCGCCGAAAATTCTGCGATGGCGCTGCTCGCGTCGGTGGACGGCTTCCGTGCCGAGCACGCCGACCATGCGCTGTCGCGCGTGCTCGACATCGAGCTCCTCGTGCTCGCGAGCGCCGCCGAGCGCGTGGGCGAGGCGCTCGGCGAATGGGGCACGCCGGGGCCGAATCAGCCGTCGGCGCGCGATCGAGCGCTGCTGCGGGCGCTGCTCTCCGAGCTCGGCTCCAACGAGAGCGCAGCACGCGATGCCTACCGTGAGGCGACGGATCTCGACGCGAGCTTCGAGGCACCGCTGCGCGCGCGGCTCGCGACGCTCGATGCCCAGGAGGCGAGCGCGGCGCTCGTGCGCCTCGCCGAAGCCTGCGAGGATTCGACGCACGCCGCGCTCTCGCTCGTCGAGGCGACGATCCGCAGCGAGCTCCGCGATCCCGCGGACGTTGACACGTGGCTGGAACGCGCCATCGCGCTCGACCCGACGATCTCGCTCGCGTATCGGCTCGGCGAGCAGCACGCGCGCACGCTCGGTGACGTGGAGCGTCTGGTGAAGTGGTTGCGCGCGCGGCGCGAGGTCACGACGGACGACGTGGAGCGCGCGCTCGACTCCGTTCGAGACGCTCTTTTGACGGCGGACTCGGCACCGTCCGCCGCCGCCGATCTGCTCCTTTCGGCGATCGCGACGCACCCGGGCGACATCGGGCTACGCGAGCTGTGCGAGCGCATGAGCCCCGCGGGCTCGGGCTCCGAGCGCGGCGAGTGGCGGGAAGCCGCGGCAACGCACGCGACCGAGCCGACGCGCTCGCTGCTTCTTTTGCAGGCCGCCTTCGAGTACGAGCGCGCCGGCGATCGGGAGGCAGCGGCGCGCACCGCGCGGATCGCCGCGGAATCGGGCGGCGCCCTCGCGGCGCTGACGGCCACGCGCACCGCGGCCGGTACCGCGGAGGCCTCGCGCGTCTCGGCGAGCCTCCTCGAGCGCGCGCGCAGCGCGAGCGACCCCGTGACGGAGCGTGAGCTCTACGAGCAACTCAGCGAGCTCGACCGCGAGCGCGGCGACAGCGCCAGCGTGACGCTCTGGCAGAGCGCGATTCTCGAGCACAGCCCGAGCTACCTGCCCGCCCTGCGCCAGCTCGTCCGGGCCTACGGCAGCGCCGGGAGCGACGAGGATCTCGAGCCCGTCACAGCGGCTCTCGCGCGGGCGCTGCCCGAAGCGGAGGGCATCGCCCACGCCCGCATGGCCGGGCGCCTGCGGCTCAAGGCGGGTGACTGGGCGGGGCGCCGCGAGCTCGCCGAGCTCGCGTTGAGTCGCGACGCGTCCTCGCTGTGGGCGCTGCGCGCACTCGCGGCCCACGCGCGCGCCAGCGACGAGCCCGACCGCGCGCTCGCCCTCTACCAGAAGCTGCTCGAGATCGAGGAGCTCGCCCTCGACCAGGCGACGCTCGCACTCCGCGCAGCCGAAGCCGCCACGAGGCTCGGTCGCCTCGAGGAAGCCAAGGCCCTGCTCGACGCGTGCCTCGAGCGAGTCCCCGACCATCTCGTCGGTCTCACGACCCTCTCCGAGGTGCTCGAGGGCCTGCGCGACTACGCGGGCGCGGCGCGCGCGGCCGAGCTCACCGCCGAGTCGAGCTCGATCAGCGCGCATCGCGTCGGGGCGTGGCACCAGGCCGCGACGCTCTGGCTCGACAGGGTCGAGGACCTCGAACGCGGCCGTGCTGCACTCGAGCGCGTCATCGAGCTCGATCCGGGGCACGAGGATGCCATCACGCGCCTGCAGCAGCTCCTGATCCAGCAGGGCGACCGCCAGGCGCTCGCGAGCTTGCTCGAGCGGCGCATCGAGCTCGCGGCCGACACCGAGGAGCGCGTCGCGCTCGAGGTGCAACGGGGGCGTCTGCTTGCCGGCGTGGGTGAGCACACGGCGGCCAAGGCCGCGCTCACCGCCGCGCTCGACGCGAACCCGGAGCACTCCGGTGCGCTCGAGGCGCTGGCGGAGCTCTCGAGTGCCGAGGGCGACTGGTCCGCGGCCGAGCAGGCGCTGATTCGTCTGGTGCGCCACACGCCCGAGCCCACGCGCCAGGCGCAGATCTACCGAAAGCTCGGCGAGCTCTACGACACGCACCTGCCGAATCCCGAGCGCGCCGACCTCGCCTACCAGGAGGTGCTCAAGCGCGAGCCCGACGACGCGGCCGCCGTCGAACAGCTCGTGCGCGTCACCGCGAAGCTGAATCAACCCGAACGAGCGATCGAGCTCACGCAGGGGCTCCTGGCGCGCGCCACGACGCCTCAAGACAAGCGGGATCGGACGCTCGCGCTCGGCTTCGTCTACGAACAGATCGCACGCGACAAGAAGCTGGCGGACACCACGTTCGAGCGGGCGCGCAAGGAGTGGCCACAGGACGTCACCGTGCTGCGTGCGCTCGTCGAGTATCACCGGCGTGGCGGGGAACAGCGGGCCGCTCAGTTGCTCCTCGATCGCGCGGCGACGGACGCGCGGCGCGCGCTCGGCACGGGCCGTTTCGAGCCCAACCAGTTCGAAGTGCTCGGGACGGTGGCGGATTTCGAGGGGCGCGCCCGACGCCGCGCTCGTCGCGGACGCGACGCTTTCGGCGCTCGCTGGGCAGCCGTTCCCCGTGCACGGCGCCTCGGCAGGCGCAGCGGCACCCGAGCTCGACGACCTTCTGGCACCCGAGCTCGCGAGCCCGGCGCTGCGGGCGCTCTTGCGGCAGACGGGTGAGATCCTCGACGCGGCCTACTCGCTCGATCCGCGCACGCTGCGCGCGGCGCCGCTGCCGGTCGAGGCGGCCGCACTCGGTAGCCAGATCGCCGACCTCGGACCCGCGTTTGGCGTGCACAACATCGAAGTGCTCGTGTCGCCGGTGCTCGGCGCCACCTGCCTCGCGGCGCGCTCGGTGCCCCCGCAAATCGTGTGCGGTGCGAGCCTGCTCGAGAAGGGCGACGACTCGACACGCTACTTCTTGCTCGTCCGCGCGCTGAAGCTCGTGCAGGTGCGTGCGGCGACGCTCGCGCGCACCGTGCCGACCGATCTCGGTCCCGTCGTCGCCGCGTACCTCTCGACGCTCGCTTCCTACACGCCCGAGGGCATCGACCCGAAGCGGCTCGGCGACGCGCAGAAGCGCATCAAGTCCGCCGTGCAAGGGCCCTTCCCGCCCGACGTCGCGATGCTCGCCCTCGAGGTCGTGGGCAGCATGGGCAGTCGCTCGAGCCAGCTCGCGACCGCGCTCAATCAATGGGCGAATCGCACCGCGCTCGTCGCCGTGGGCAGCCCGCTCACGGCGCTCCGGGCGCTGTCCCTCGCCGCGAACGTCGAGCTGCCCGCCGATGGCCCCGATCGCCTACGCTGGATCGCGCGCAACGCCGAGGCGCGCGACCTCATGATCTTCACGGTGAGCGAGCAGTATGCCGAGGCGCGCGCCCGCGCCGGCGTTTCGGGCTAGCGCCCCGAGCTCACTCCACGCTGAATCCGGCGCTCGCCGTCGCGCCGGCACTTTCGGCTTCGAGCCGGTGCACCCCGGGCTCGAGGGCCCAGACCAGCCGGAACGGCGCGTCCACCGTGGCGAGCGGACGCCCGTCGAGCACGTAGCGCACGCGCGCCGTGGCCGGCGCGCGCGCTTCGAGCACGATCTCCTGCCGTTTTAGCGCCGGATCGAGCCGGAAGCTCGTGCCGGCGTGCGGGTACACGATGCTGACCGAAGCGGGCTCCCGAGGGCCCGAGACGCGAGAACAGCGCGGCGACGACGCGCGTGGCGCGAGGGGTCGCCCGGTGCGCTCGGCCCAAGCCGCATACTCCGACGGGTAACGCTCGAACGTGCGCTCCTCGGCGTCCGGGCAACCGGGCGCCGAGCGGCCGCCGTCGCGTGAGTCGACCCACACGCGCTCGTGCAGCGAGCAGCGCTCGTGCGGCTCGGTGCCGGCCACGAACAGCTCCTGCTCGCGGTGATCGCACGCCGGGCCGGGTCGCTCACCGCTCAGCGCGCACACCTCGACGGACACGAGCCCATCCAGGTCGACGAGCGGCCCCGGGACGCGACCCCGCATCGCTGCCAGCATGACGTCGTGAAACAAGGGGCCGGCGCCCGTGACCCCCGAGGATCTCACCATCGGCGCGCCGTCGAAGTTGCCGACCCACACGGCGACCGTGACCTCGCGCGTGTAGCCGACGGTCCAGTTGTCACGATAACCCTTGGAGGTTCCCGTCTTGACAGCCACGGGAAACGGCAGCTCGAGCGCGCTTCCGCGCCCAAAGCCCGGCGCCCGGGCGGAGGGGATCGGACAGCACGTCGGTGACGATCGCGGCGACGCGGGCATCGAGCACGCGCTCACCCTCGGACCGCGGCAGCGCGCGGCGCAGCCCGCCGGGCCCCACCGTCGCGGTGACGACCCGCTCGGGCACGAGCACGCCGCCTCGCGCGAGCATGGCGTAGGCGCGCGCAAGCTCCACGAGCCGGATCTCGCCGTCACCGAGCGCGAGGGCCGCGCCGTAGTCGGCGGCAGGGCGAACGAGCGACGAGAACCCCATGCGCCGGAGCGCGTCGAGTGAGCGCTCCACACCGAGACGGTTCGTCAGCGCGACGGCCGGAAGGTTGAAGGAGCTCGCCAGCGCTTCGCGGGCGCGGACGGGGCCATGCGCACGACGGTCGTAGTTTTCGGGAGAAAACGTGCCCTTGTCCGTGGCGAGCGCGAGCGGCAGATCGGGCAGGAGCGACGCCGCGGTGATCGTGCGGCGTTCGAGCGCCAGGGCGTACAGGAAAGGCTTGAGCGTCGAGCCGGCTTGGCGGAGCGCTCGCACGCCGTCGTTCTGTCCAAGCGCCTCGCTGTCGAAGAAATCGGGAGAGCCGACGTACGCGAGCACGTCCGAGCTCGCATTGTTGACGACGAGCACCGCGGCGGCGCCGACGGCGTGGTCGCTCGCGCGATTGACTGCACGCCGCGCGAGCGCAACGGCCTCTTCTTGTAACCCCCGGTCGAGCGTCGTCTCGATGCGCTCGACGGGACCCTGGGCGGAGAGCTCGCCGCGCGCCGCGCGCGCCACGGAGAGCACGATCTGGCTCGGCCCGAGGCCCCGCTCGGCAGGCGAAAGCGTGATGGGCAAAAGGAGGGCGCGCTCGACGGCGCGAGCGTCGGCAAGGCCGAAATCGCGCATTTTGCCGAGGATGCGGCGGCGGCGCTCGTCGAGTCGAGCGGGGCGGCGCGACGGGTCGTAGTAGGTCGGACCGCGCGGCAGCGCGACGAGCGTCGCGGCCTCCGAGAGGTCGAGCGCGCTCGACGGCTTGTCGAAGTAGCGGCGGCTCGCCGCTTCGATACCGAGCACGCCCGGACCGAACTCGACGCGACCGAGGTACTCCTCGACGATGGCCCGCTTGTCGAGCTCCCGCTCGATTCTGAGTGCCGTGACGATCTCCGACAGCTTGCCGAGCGCGTTTCGTGGATGCGGCTCGACCGCGCGCGCTAGCTGCTGCGTCAGGGTGCTCGCGCCCGACACGAGGCGCCGCTCGGCGACGAGCTGAGCGAACGCGCGCAGCATCGAGAGCGGATTGACCCCCGGGTGCGCATAGAAGCGACGATCTTCGGCAGCGACCAGCGCCGGCACCACCCAGGGTGAGAGCTCGGAAAGCCGCACGCGCCCCGCGAGCCGGCCGTCACGCGTGCGCGCCTCGTAGAGCAGCCGACCGCCGCGGTCGGTGATGCGGAGGCTCACGTCGCCGCGCGCGGAAAGAGCCGCGGGAAGCGGCTTTCTTGCCACCGCGACGACGAGCGCGAGCGCGAGCGAGAGAAGCACGGCGAGCCCCACGACGGCCGCACGCCGAAGGCCCGTGCCGAGCGCCGCGCCGCCCGGCACGACCCGCCCGAACACCCAGCGCGTGGCGCGCATCAGCGCACCTCCACGACGGCCCCGGCCGTACGCCCATACACCTCGGGCTCGTACATCGCCGAAACGCGCGTGGGCGGCACGACGAAGCGCCCGCCCGTCGTGGCCCGTGCAAGATGGCGGTAGTGGTAAACGCCCGGCGGCATGTGGTTGACGAAGAACAGCGTGCGATCGTCGCGAAGCTCCGTGCGGTACGGCGCCGCACGGTAGGCGCGCTGGTGCGCGGTTTCGTCTTCGTCGGCCTCGTCGCAGTCGGTGCACGCTGTGGGGGCGTTTGACTCGGGCAAGCCCACGACGTTCGTGGCGAGCGACGGATCGATGGCCTCGAGGCCCGCGGGCAACGGATCGTCGATGACGACGTACTCGCGCACCTGGGGCACGACGACCAAGAGGTCGGTGACGACGAGGTCCGAGCGCGCGAAGGCGGCATCGCCGCGCCGGGGCACGCTCTTTTCGAGCGTCCCGAGCGCTGCGGGCGGCACACGACGTTGCACCTTGCTCACGAAAAATCCCCGGTCCAGCGGCGCCGCGGGGAGGTCGCGCGGAGCGTAGCTGAGGCGCGCCTCGTAGCTCAGCGTGCCCGTGCCGTGCTTCTCGAACCGGAGCGTCCGCTCGGGGCTCGCGAGCAGCACGGCGAGGGACACCGAGCCGCTCGCGGCGGGCACGCCGGGGCCCCGCGCCGCGAGCGACACGAGGCGCCGGTCGCCGAACAGGACGGTCGCGTCGAAGCGCGGCATCGCCGCCTCGCGCGCCCGCCGGTACGCATCGAGCGCCACGAGCGCGAACGCGGCCTCCTGCGTCGAGCGGTAACCCGTCGCGCCGCGCGCGGCGAGCAGACCCCGCGTGAGCGGCATAACGAGCGCGTGCTCGGGGCGCGTCGCGAGGATGGCCCGGAGCACGATGGCCTGGGTGCGCGCGGGTGAATCCATGAGCTCGGCGTAGCGATTGCCGAGATTCTCCGCTACGCGCGCCGTGTTCCCCACGAGCGCGATCGCCGATTCGACGCTCGCGAGCAGGCCTTTTGCGCCCGGCAGCTTGCCGACGCCGAGCGAGTGCAAGAGTAGCCCGCGCGCGAAGACGGGCAGCTCGCGCTCTCGTTCGAGGAGCCGGCTCGTGTAGCCCGCGTCCGGCGCGCCGAGCATCGCGAGCACGTCGAGCGAGAACGCGGCCGTCGCGGGATCCTGCTCGACGAGGCGCGCGAGGCCGTCGTGCACGTACGCGCGGGCTCGTTCGAGCGGCGCCTTGGGGACGCGCACGCCGAGGCGCGCGGACTCGGAAAGCACCCAGAGCGCGTAGGGCGTGACCCAGCGCGAGCTCTCGGCCGCGCCCGGCCACATCCCGAAGCCCCCGTCGGGGCGCTGCCGGGCCAGGATTTCGCCGACGCTCCGGTTCGACGAGTTGAGCCTCGCCCGTGGGCCGCGCCTTGCCGAGCGCGCGCGCGAGATTGCCGAGGGGCACGAGCGAGAGCAGCCGGCTCGCGAGCTGCTCGGTGCACGCGTAGGGGTAGTCGAAAAGATTGGAGAGCTCGAAGGAGAGCCCCGAGAGCACCGACGACGCGAGCGAGACGTTGAGACCGCCGACGTTGTCGCGCACGCTCGAGAGCGCGCCGAGCCGCTCCTCGGCCCGGTCGTTGACGCTGCCGTAGACGGCGACCGTCTCGAGCGCAGCGGGCACGAGCACGTTGCGTTCGACGCGTACCGCGTCCTTTTCTCCGCCACCGCTCACCTGGAACGCGAGGCTCGCCTTGCCGACACGCTCCGCTCGAAACGTGAAGGTCACCTCGCGCGCCTGGTCGGCGCGAAGCTCGACGTCTCGGCTCGAGGCACCCTCGAGCACGAGCCCACGCGCCTCGACGCTCACGCGCACGCGGTGCGGGTCGAAGCCCTTGCTCGCGACGACCACGCCGGCCTCGATACGGTCGCCGGCGCGCACGAAGCGCGGCAGGGCCGGGCGTGCCATGAGCCGCTTGCTCGCCGTGACGCGGGCGGCGCCGTAGCCGTAGCGATTGTCGTCGCTGACGGCCGTCGCCATGACGCGATAGGTCGTGAGATTCTCCGGCAGCTTGAAGTGGACGTGTGCGTGACCCTTGGCGTCGGTCACGACGCTCGGCTCGAAGAACGCGGTCTGACGGAAGTCGGAGCGCGCTCCGAGCTCGCCGCCACCGCCTCCGTCGCCGCCCTTGTCGATGCCGAGCATGCCTTCGAGCCCGCCGAGACCGAGCTTGGCGAGCGCATCGCGCGTCTCGAGCGTCGTCACGCCGAGCGGGCGCGAAGCGGTGAAGATCGGCAGCGGGTCCGGCGTCCGGTAACCCGTGAGCGACAGCACGCCCTCGTCCACCGCGAACACCGTGAGCTCGGCGGGCAGCGCCTTGCCCCCGGCGTCGGTGACGGCGAGGTTGACCGAGAGCTCGGCGCCCGGCGTCGTCTGCGACGCGCTCGGCTTGACGGCGACTTCGAGACGCCGGAGCTCGGGCGCAACGACGAGATTGGCGTAGCCGACACGATAGCTCGGCCCCACGCGCGCCTCGGGCCGCGAGCCGTGCCGCGCGCGCAACAGCTGCACGGCCACGTACGCGTTGGGGCGGAGGTCGGCCGTGATGGGGATCTCGAGCGTGGGCGTCGGCCCCACGAGCCGGTGGCGCTCGGCGCGGTAGACGCCGCGGCGCTCGATCGTCACGAGCGCTTCGGCCTCGGGGAACGGCGATTTGACGAGAATCCGGGCGCGGTCGCCGACCGCGTACTTTCGTCGATTGGGGACGAGCTCGAGCGTCGCGCGATCGCCGTCCGCCCAGCTGGCGGCTCCGCCTCCGATGCCGTACACGCCGAGCGCCGCGGTGATGCGGCGGCGCTTGTCGTCGGTCGCGCGCGCGACCACGAGGTAGTAGCCGCCGCGCGGCGCCGCGAGCCGGCAGCCTTTCGGCTCTGCCGCCGTCACGACGCTGCAGCGCGAAACGACGTTGTCGACGGGCCGGGAGACGGCGTGGGCGTTTTCGCCCTGGACGGCCTCGCGGGCGAGCGTCCAGCGCCGCGACACGAGCTCGAGCTCGACGCGCTGTCCCGAGAGCCGCGTGCCGTCCGGCTTGGCCGCGAGGACCCGCGCTTCGAAGGCGCCCGGCGCGTCGAAGAACCAGTCTTTGGGCCGCTCGAGCCCGAGGTAGAAGCGCGCCGGGTGCACGAGCACGCTCGCCGACCCGCCGATTGTCTGCTGGCTCGCGTCGGTCACCTCGACGCTCGCGAGCACGCTCACCGGACCCCGCTGCTCGGGCAGCGAAAGATCGCGCTCGACGACGAGCCGGCCCGTGGCATCGAGCTCCCCTTCCCCGTGGCCGAGCTCGCCGGCCGCGAGCGGCGAGTACGGCTCGTCGGCGTAAAGCTCGTCGGCGTCGGTCGCGAAGTCTTCCAGGCCGGGAACGGGATATTGCGTTTCCGAGCGGCTGAAGACGTAGCGCACCTTCGCGCCCGCCATCGGCGCACCGTAGAGGTAGTCTCCGGCGAGCTCGAAGCGGGCACGCTCACCCGAGACGTACGTGGCCGCTCGAGGTCGCACGCCGACCTCGAACTCCGCGGGCCGGTACTCGGCGACCTCGAACGAGCCCGAAAGCTCGGGCCCGTCGCCCGGGTCGTGCGCGGGCGCCCCTGCCGTCACCTCGTAGTTGCCGAGACCGCCGCTCGGCGGAACGCGGTACTGGAGCGCAAAGGTACCGTAGCGGCTCGTCGTGACGCGCCGGGTCTCGAGCACGTCGCCGTTCGGTGAGCGAAGCGCCACCTCGAAGGGTGCCTGCGCGGGGATGGCGTTGCCGGTGCGCGCCTCCTCGCGCACGATGCCCTTGACCGACACGTTGTCGCCCGGCCGATAGACCCCGCGCTCGGTAAAAATCATCCCATAACGCCGGGCTTTCGCGGAGAGATCCGTCGAAACCGGCAAGCGCCACGCCGGCAGGTGATTCGCGATCGACTCGAAGGTCCAATCGGAGCCGGAGCGCGCCACCACGATCGCGCTCTCACGATAATCGTAGCGATCACGGAGCAGGGTCAGCTCGCCCCCGGGGACGCGCGCGATGCCGTCGGTGTCGGTCTTGTAGCGCGCGACGCGGTTGCCGCTGCGCCAGATCTCGACGTCGGCGTTCGGTACGGGCGCCGTGCTCGACAGGCGCGTCACCCACACCACCGAGCCTTCGTCGCCGAGCTTCGCCGTGATGCCGAGGTCGCTCACCTTCGCGAGTGACGGCTCTCGCTGACCCACGCGCGGATCCGGCGAAAGTGCCGCAAGCGCGAACGCGCCGCGCCCGCCCGGCAGAAGGTCGCCGAGCTCGATGTCGCGCGCCATGACGCCGTTTCGCTCGACGGTGAGCGAAACGGGCTCGCGCCGTACCCCGGGCAGCGCGAGGAGCGTGGAAAGGCCGCGTTGCTTTTGCCCCGCCTCGATGAGGCGCAGGACCTCGGCCGGCCCGACGCCCGCCCGCACGATGTCGTAGCGCGAGAGATTGACCGACCCGACGGGCACGACGAGCTTGCTCGCGGGCTCGAGATTTTCGCCTTCGAGCCCGACCGCCAGCAGTGGATCGTAGTCACCGTAGCGGAACGTGCGCGCGTAGGGCTGCCCGAGCGCTTGGCCGAAGCGATCCCGGAGGTCGGCGGCGAGGCGCACCGTGACGCTCTTGCCCGCCGGAAAGCTCGCCGGGATCGAGAGCCAGCGCGTCGTCTCCGCGTCTTCTTGCCACGACTCGAAGCGCAGCGGCAGCGGCGGGCTCACGCTGAGCGCCGCCTTGAGCGCGCGCCACGTCACGTCATTCGAGAACGTGAGCGACGGGGAGCTGCCGGGCCGGCAAGCGTGCGCACGGTCCGCGTTGCAGACCGCGTCGGAGACGCGAAGCGGGCCGTAGGTTTTGAAGGCGACCGACTGATCTTCGAGTGTCGGCAGCGAACCCTCCGTTCCACGCAGGCCCTTCTTCACGGTGGCGCGAATCGTGCTGTCGAGCGGCAGCGCGTGGTCGAACACCACGCGCAGCCGCTTGGGCAGGCTCGGCTCGGGACGCTCCACCCGATACTTCAACGCGAGCTCGCGGCCGTGACCGAGCGCGACGAGCTCGAGCGAACGTTCGAGCACGGCGGGCTCGACGGCCTGGGTCATGAAAAGCTCGAGCGAGGCGCTCGGCAGCGCACCCTCACCGTCGGGCGCGTGTCGCGCGACGGAGGGCCGTGGCGTCTCGAAGTCGAACGCGTAGGGCGCTCCGAGCGTCGCGCCGTCGAGCGCGCGCGTTGCGGCGGGAACCACGACGCGAAACGCCGTGGCACCCGGCAACGTGGCCCCCTCGTCGAGCTCGAAGCCGAGCGCGCGCCCTCCGATCCACATCCAGTGGCCCGGAAGCTGCGGCGAGAGCTCGATGCGGGGCGGAGGCTGGCCCTCGGCACCGAGCGTGCGCAGCGAACGACTGAAGACGACGTGGATCGCGCTCGTGTCGCTCGCGGCGCCGCGCGGCGCCGCGAACACGACGCGAAACGGCCCCTCGTCGCCGGCTCCTGCGAGCTCGCCGCGCGGACCGAGCACGGCGTCGGCGCCGACGTCGCCCGGCCTCTGCGCTTGCATGCAAGCTCCGGCGAGAGACACGACGAGAGCCACGAGCAGGGGCCGCCGGAGCCCCCGGTGATGCAGAATGGTCAAGGAAAGCCTCCACGCCCGAGTCAGCAACGACCGTGCCCGGGGAGCAATCCGCCAAAGTCGCCGGCTTTCGGCCCGACCTGCCGCCCGGGGGCTCCCGACCCGTCGCCTCCGTGCCCGCTTTCGTGTCCCACGGGACACGCGCCCCGGAGGCGCGAAGCGAACGGCGTTGACCTCGCCGCCGGCTAGAGCCCGCGGAAGCTCGCGCCCTGATTGTCGGAGTACAAGAGCCCGTACACGTTCTTCGAGCGCGACGCGACGCCGTGCAAAAGCACGCGACGGCCAATGGTCAAAAGACGCGACGGCCGCTCGAGCGGTCGCAGCGGGTAGAGCTCGCCGTCGTACGCCACGGTCGGCGGCGTCCAGCCTCCACCGTCACGCGCCGACACCACGCGCACGATGTCACCCATCGTGAGCGCCATCACGGTCGTCCCGGAGACCCGCGCGAGATCGAGTGGGAAGTCGAGCCCGAGCTCGGGCCGGCCGAGGTTCGGCTCGGGCATCGGGGCGCAGTCCCCCCGGAAAACGCAGCGCCTGAGCACGGCGCGCGTCTGCCCCTCGGCGCGCGCCGCCGCCACGAGAACCCGCTCGTCGCAGGCCACGGCGACGAGCTCCTCGTTCGGCCCGGCGAGCCGCGCCGGACGCGGCAGCGCGCCGCTCTGCATCGAGACCGCCATCGTTCCCAGCCGATCCCCCTGGAGCGCGAAGTATTGACCGTTTTGCCCCATGGGACAGCGCTCGGCGAAGTCGGCGGCGATCGAGGTCGGCTCCTGCACGAAGCGCGTGCCGCCGTCGGTGCTCTTCAGGACCTGGAGATTGGCACCCGCCCCGAAGGCGAGCACGATGGCGCCCTCGTCGACGCGCACCGTCCGATAGTACGCGCGGGCGTTCGGGAGCCCGCGACCGGTCGCCGGTTTCGGCGGTGCCACGGGGTGCTGTGCCTCGTGGGCGCCGAGCGACGGCTTCACGAGCGTCGAGTAGCCGCGGATGATGGGCCAGGCGCGCCGTGCCTGGTCGGCGACCGAGCCGGGCGAGACCGCGAGCTCCGAGAGCCGGTGGCTGGGCGCGGGGTTGCCGCCGTACTCGGCGAACTCGAACGCCGCGGCGCGGTGGACGCGTTCCGCCTCGTTCGAGCCCGTGAGCGTTCCGGCGAACGGGGCACAGCGCGCGAACGGCGCCTCGCCGGCGGGTGCCGTGACGAGACGGCGTCGCACGAGCTCGGCGAACGCGTCGACCTGACGCCCCCGCAGGAGCGCCGGACCCGTGGGCCCCACCATGCAGGCGCCGTAGTCCGCGAGGGCCGCCGCGAGCCCGTTGAGGCGCCACGCGGCGACGACACGCGGGTAGAGCCAGGCGACCGTAACCGCAGCGAGGGCGAACGCGAGCACGAAGCGCAGCCGGAAAGGCGGCGCTGGCAGGACGTTCGGCGGCGCGGCGGCCGTGGCGCGTGCCATGGGCCCCCGAATGTACGAAGCCGCTCTCAGGCGGCCAAGAATCCGGCCCGTTCGCTCAGAGGAGCGCGCGCGGCATGTCGTCCGTGCGCAGGCGCTTGCGACGACGGCGGGCGGCCTCGCTCATCTTCTTTCGGCGCTTCACGGACGGCTTCATGTAGTGGCGGCGGCGCTTGAGCTCGCGCAGGATGCCTTCGGCGGCCATCTTGCGCTTGAGGTGCTTGATCGCGCGCTCGATGCCCTTGTCGCCGACCTGGACTTCGAGAGGCTTACACTGGACGGGATCACTCGGGTTTGCCAAGGGACCGCCTTATTGACACGCCTTTTCCCGCACAGCAAGGATGCATCCGGCCACGATGACGGACGATGACCGCCTGAGACCCAAGGGCGTCCGGGCGCCCCACGGCGCCAAGACCTTCGAGATCACCTGGGCCGACGGCCATCAGTCGCTCTATCCACACGAAATCTTGAGGGGATTTTGCCCGTGCGCCAGCTGTCAGGGCCACTCGGGCCGGATTCGTTTCGTCCCCGAAGGCAACCTCGAGCTCAGGGACATCGAACAGGTCGGCAACTACGCCCTCGGCCTCGCCTGGGCGGACGGGCACAACTCCGGCATCTACTCGTTTCGGTATCTGAGGGCGCTCGGTGACCTCCTCGAGGTCGAAGGGGCCGAGGGTGTGAAGGCGCTCGGCGAGCTGCCGCGCGTATGACGCCCCGCTCGGAGCCGTTCGGCGCGTCTCGCCTCGAGCGCATCGTCGTCCTTACGAGCTCCTACCCCGCGTACGACGGCGACCCGAGCGGACACTTCGTGGCGACCGAGGTCGAAGCGCTGCGCGCCGCCGGGCACGACGTGACCGTGCTGGCAGCGGCACCGGCCGGGGGAGCCCAGAGCGCGCGCGGCGTCGAGTGGCTCGAGGCTGGCAGCGCCTTCGGGTGGCCGGGAGCGCCGAGCCGCCTGCGGGAGCGCCCCGAGCGGCTCCTCTCGGCGCTCGGCTTCGTGGTGCGGGCCTGGCGCGCGCTCGCCCGGCACCGCGATGCCACGCGGGTGATCGCGCACTTCGTCGTGCCCTGCGGCTGGCCGATTGCGGCGTTTGCCGCGCCGCCCGGAGCCGCGCTCGAGGTCGTGCTGCACGGCTCGGACGCGCGGCTCGTCGCCCGTTTGCCGCGCGCGTTGCGGGCGCACGTCGCGCGGTGTCTGCGGGGGACGGAGCTACGCGCGGTGTCCGCCGAGCTCGCTCGAGTCGCCGGCGACGCGCTCGGTGCCGAGGTCGCGGCGCGACTGCGCGTCGCGCCGGTGCCGTTGGACGTCTCGGGCGCACGCGCGCGCGACGCGACGCGCGACGAGCTCGGCGTCGGGCCCGGCGAGCGGCTCGTCGTCGTGGTCGGGCGCCTAGTTGCGGACAAGCGCGTCGGCGTCGCGCTCGAAGCGCTCAGGCTCGCGGGTGGGTGCCGCGTCGTCGTGATCGGCGACGGACCCGAGCTCGAGGCGCTCCGTCGCGCGTACCCCGAGGTCGAGCTGGTCGGCAGGGTCGCCCGTCCTCGCGCGCTCGCGCTGATCGCGGCGGCCGACGCGCTCGTGTCGGCCTCGCGCTTCGAAGGTGCGCCGTCGGTGGTGCGCGAAGCCCGCGCCCTCGGCACCCCCGTGGTCGCCGTCGAGGCGGGTGACCTCGCCGCGTGGGCCGAAAACGACGCGGGGCTCGTGGTCATTCCGGCACCGGCGCGAGGCGCGGCGTGATCCGCGGCGCGCGCTCGGTGTGGGCGGCCGCGCTCGCGCTCTCGTGCGCCCGGGGTGCCGCCCCCGCACGCTCGGCGACCGCAGCGCCCACGAAAGCGGCCCGAAGCGCCACGCCCGCCGCTCCGGCGTCCGGCGCCGCTCCACCGGCGGGCTCGCCCACGACACCCGCGGGCGCGAGCGCCTCGTCGCCCGCCGTGCCCGCCGCGACGACACCCGTCGAGCCGCCTCGCCTCGGCGGCCCGGGATCGCGCTCCGTTGCGGGCGAGCACGGCGTGGTCACGTCCGCCGACGCGCTGGCGACGCGCGCCGGGGTCTCCGTGCTCGAGGCCGGCGGCAACGCCATGGACGCCGCCGTCGCGACCGCGGCCGCGCTCGCGGTCACGCATCCGAGCGCCGGAAACCTCGGCGGCGGCGGCTTTCTGCTCGTGCGCCCGCGCGGCGGCCCCACCGTCGCGCTCGATTTTCGCGAGACGGCGCCGAGCTCGCTCGTGCGCTCCGAGTTCGACCGCATGATCGCGAACCGCGGCCAGGGGCCGGTCGCCGTCGGCGTGCCGGGCTCGGTCGCGGGTCTGTTGCTCGCCGAGCGGCGCTTCGGGCGACGCCCCCTGCCGGACGTGCTCCACGCCTCCATCGAGATCGCACGAAATGGCCACCCCTTGTCGGCGGCTCAGGCGCGCGTGCTCAAGGCAAACTGGAAGAGCCTGCGTCTCGACCCCGCGATCCGCCGCGTTTTCGCGGGCACCGGGGGCAAGCCGCTCGCCGCCGGGGCCAGGCTCGTGCAGTCCGATCTCGCGGCAACCCTCGAACGCATCGCGACGCTCGGCGAGGCGGGCTTCTACGCAGGGCAAACCGCGCGGGCCATCGTCGCCGCGACGGAGGGCCACGTTTCGGAGGCGGATCTGCTCACGTACCGCGCCGTCGTACGCGAGCCGCTGAGCCTCGCCTACCTCGGGTACACCGTCGAGAGCATGCCGCTTCCGTCGACGGGCGGTGTCGTGCTCGAAGGCGAGCTGGCGGCCCTCACGAGCCTGTCCGCCGACGCGACGCCCGCGGAGAGCGCGGCCGAAGCCCATCTGTTTGTCGAGGTCTCACGCCGCGCGCAAGCCGAACGGCGCCTGTCGCTCGTCGATCCCGACACGCTCGGGGTCGAGGCGCTACGCGCGCGTCAGGCGGGGCTGCTCGATCCAGCGCGCCTGCTCCGGGTACCCGTCGATCCGGCGCACGCCACACCTTCCCCCACCGTTCACCCGCTCTACGACGAAGCGCTGCGCGAGACCGAGCACACGACGCACCTTTCGGTGGTGGACGCCGACGGCATGGTCGTTTCGCTCACGACGACGCTTTCCGCGTCTTTCGGGGCGCGCCGCATGGCACCGGGCACGGGCGTGCTGCTCGGCAACGCCGTCGCCTCGTTCTCGAGCGTCGGCGAGAACCAGCCCGTCGCGGGGCGCCGCACGACGAGCTCGATGGCCCCGACGCTCGTTCTCCTCCACGACGAGCCGGTGCTCGTGCTCGGTACGCCCGGCGGCGACACCATCCCGAGCACGCTGACGCTGCTCGTGCGAAGGCTCGTCGACCGCGGGCAGCCGCTCGACCGAGCGGTCGATGCGCCGCGGTTGCACCATGGCTTCGTCCCGGATGGCGTGCGCTACGAGGCAGCCCGACCGCCGACGCGCGCCGTGCTCGACGGGCTCGAGGCGCTCGGGCATCGCCTGCTGCCTTCGTGGTCGGCACAGGGCGACGCCAACTGCATTCTCGTCGACGGCGGCAAAGCGTACGGCTACGCCGACCGGCGTGAGAGCGGCGGGCTCGCGCTCGCGGCGACGCGCTGAGCCAAAGCGGCCTGCGGCGACGCACTGAGCGGCAGCGAGCGAGCGGCGACGCCGCCTGCGGCGCCGGTGACACGCCACGGAGCCATTCGCCATCCACCTCGCCGCCGCCCCCGCGCTCCACGACGCCGGAACGCTGCTCTTGCGCGTCGGGATCCAGGGCAAGCTCGCCGAGCCAGCGATCGCTCGGCGTGCTGGCGCCAACCGACACGGTGTCGATCGTCACCTACGCCGGTGCCACGAGGGTGCGGCTCTCGCCGACCCCGGTCTCCGAGGCGAGCACCATCCGCGACGTGATCGACGGGCTCGGCGCCGCTGGCAGCACGGCCGGCGCGTCGGGCATCGACCTCGCCTACGAGCAGGCCACGAGCGCCTACATCGACGGCGGCATCAACCACGTCATCCTGTGCACCGACGGCGACTTCAACGTCGGACCGTACACGAACGAGGCGCTCGTCTCGCTCATCGAGGAAAAGCGAACGTCGGGCGTGACGCTCACGGCGCTCGGCTTCGGCTACGGCAACCTCAACGATTCGATGATGGAAGCCGTGACCAACGCCGGCAACGGCATCTACTCCGTGAGCGGCCCACGTCGAAACGCTCTCCCGACGGGCACTCGCGGGCCTTCGCGAGTGAGGCTCGCCGGGGGCGCTTGGGCCGGCGTCAGCGGCGGGAGCCGAGCTCGACCTTCACGCACCGCATGCCCGCGCGCCCCGCCGCAACGATGCCGAGCTCGCCATCCTCGAACACGAGGCAGCGCGACGGCTCGACGCCCATGCGCTCGGCCGCGAGCAGGAAAATGTCGGGTTCCGGCTTGCCGCTTTGCACGTCGCCCGCGACGAGCACGTGGGCGAAGAGGTCGCGCACGCCGATCAGCCCGAGCGTCTTTTCGACGAGCGGTCGCGTCCCGCCCGAAGCGACGCTCATCGGGAGCCGCCCGCGGGCGCGCCGGGCCACCTCGACGACCTCCGGGATGGGCTGCACGCCTTCGACGAGCAAGAGGTACTCGGCGTGCTGCCGCTCTTCGACCAGGCTCGCGTCGAGCGCGCTGCCGAACTCGAGGTTCAGCGCCTCGACCGTGCGGGCCGTGCTCATCCCCGCCCGGCGCACGAAGATCTCCCAACCAAAGTCGAAGGTCGCACCCTGTGACCTCAGCGCCGCCTGCCACGCTCGATGATAGAGCGGCATGCTGTCGGCGAGCGTGCCGTCGCAGTCGAAGATGTAGGCGTCGAAGTCGCCGTCGGGGAGGGAGAGCACGACTAGGCCGGCGGGGGGGCGCTCTCCCCTTGACCTCGCTCGAGCCGCTCGATGCTGCCGTCTCGATTGCGCTTGTGCACGAAGAGCGGGGCCGGGAGGGGCGCGGCGGGCGGGGACTCGGCCCGTAGCGAGGCGCCGTTGGACGAGCGGCGGGGCCTCGGCGGCGCCTCGGCGCGTGGCGTCCTCGCCGGTGCCGGTCGCGACCGCTGCGCGGCGGCTCGCGCGCGCTTCTGCTCCACGAGCTCGAGAGCACGGCGCAGGCGCGGGCTCAGGCGCGACGCTTTGGCTTCTTGCGCTGCCTGCTCGGCGCGAGCCGCCTCCACCGCTTCCCGGGCGCAGGCGGCAGCAATACGTGACAGGTCGGAAACGAGACCATCGATCAGGCGGCGGTACGCGGCTTCGAAGCGGGGCATCGCGTGTAGGGCTTGCACGCGCACCCCACCCGCGTCAAGGGCACTCACGCGTGGCACGCGCGCGCGGCCTGTGCCGGCTCGGTTCGCACGGCAGCGCCACGGCTCGCCTCGGCGCTCATCACCCTTCTGAGATGGCAGCGAGGAAATCGCCATAGCTCGCCGTGCGAGCAAGCTTGTCCCTGGCTCGCCCCACGACAGCGGCGCTGGAAAGGCCCGTCTCTTCGGCCAAAAAGCAAAGGTATTCGGCGACGCGCTTGACGTACCCGAGCTTTCCGCGGTCGCTGATGGCGTAGAAGCGCGCGCGCTGGCGATAGCCCTCGGGACCGTGATCGCCGAGCGCCGATTTCGCCGCGCTGCCGCCCGCAGCGAGAACGAAGAGGAAGTTATACTCGAAAAAGAACATGTGCTCCGGGCTCGGCACGAGCGCCGCGAGCGCTTGGGCAGCGGACTCTCGGCTCTCGAACACGTCGCCCCGCCGACCTTCGAGCTCGAGGGCGTGCGCGATGAAGCTGCGCGAGAGCTTGTTCTCGTCGGCACGCTCGCTGAACGCGCTTTCTAGCGCGAGCTCGCGCGTGAATCGATACCAGTCCTCGAACAGCGCGCGGTCACCGGCGTCTTCGGACGCCGCGAGGGCGCGACCCATTTCGTACGTGTAGCGCCCGCTCGTCTTGATCTCGAGCCGCCCCCCCGTGACTCGACCGAGCGTGCGGTAGTTGTCCGCCGACTTGCCGGATCCCGAGTGGAAACCGATCGAAACGTCGAAAGTGCGGCACACCTCGAACGCCGCGGACACTCGCCGTTCGAGCTCCGGGCCGTCTTCGAAGGGGAAATTCTTCTGGAAGCCGAACGCGGGGGCCACGTAGTCAACGCGCACGTCGAGCGCTTCGCACAGCGCGAGCATCGTCGCGAGGGTTCCCTGCTCCGTGAGCCCCGGAAGCTCGTCGATGGAGAGCTCGCGGAAGTAAGCACGGCCGACGGGGGTCGTGAAGGCGCGCTGCCGTGCCTCGCCATAGAGCCGGTCGCGGCGCTGCATCTTGGCGACGGCGGGCCAGACGTGAGCGACGAGCGCCACGAGCTCGGCGTCGGCGAGGCTGACGCCGGCGCGGCTCACCCGCGCGCGCACGAGGTCGAGGACGCCGGCGGGCACGTTTGCCGCGCACCATGCGGCCGGCTCCGCCGCCTTCGGCGTCACCGAGAGCTCCGGGGAAAGGTCGAAGGTGATGTAGCTTGCAAACAGGCAGCCCGACACGAGCTCGGCTTCGCGCCGGTCGAAGCTCCCGCCGATGGGCTGATGATCGGCGTTGAAGCCCCAGGGGATGCGGCGGGCGTGGAAGCCCGTCTTGAGCTTGGAGAGCACGGCGCCGTGGCTCATGCCCTGCACGCTCTGGCCCTGATGCCCCTCGGGAACGTCGGCCCCGATGAAGGGAAACGGGACGCCCTCGAGCGCACCCCGAAGCATCGCGTTGACGTCGTAGACGAGCTCCCGCGGGATGCTGTTCTGGTTTGCCGTCATGCTGAGGGAGAGCTCCGCCATCGCCCATTCGACCGCGGGCCAATGAAGCGTCGTGAAGCGCGCACCGACGCCCAGGCTCGAGCGCTCGAGCGTCCCCGTCGCGGAGGGGAACACCGTGGACGCCGGGTCGTGCTCCTGGACCAGATTCTTGATCGCGACGAGGTTGTCGAACGTCGCCGGGTAGGCGAACCGACCCCCACCGATGGGCGCGCCCTCGGCGAGCAGCCCGGCGGCGGCGACCCCGGGACGCGGCTCGAGCACCCAGGCGTGGTCACCCGCGGCGTTTTCGCGCAAGCTGAGCTCTCCGGCCGCAACGCTGACCTTGCTCGCCGGGTGCTCGAGCACGGGGTCGCCGCGCTCGAGCGCCGCACGGAGCGACGCCCAGTCGAGGCAGAAGTCCGGAGAAATGCAGGGATTATCGCGAATGGTAAAGCCGTGCTCGAGGAGGAACCGATTGATGCTCGCCATGGGTCCGAGGGTTAATGCGCGGCGGGGGTCGAGGGATCCCAAAAAAGGCGCCTGCGCGCCGTCCACCGCCCGGCGGCGAGGTGACGGTTGCCCGGGGACCGTCATTTGGGTACGGCGGGCCTGCCTTGCCCGATGATTTGGGTAACCAGTCGCCGCGCGCGACGAGCGAGCCGAGGGCCATGTGCCCGCGGTGCGGGCGCCCAGCACGCGTCTGCCTGTGTGCCCACGTGAGTCGGGTCGCGGTCGCCACGAAGCTCGTCGTTTTGCAGCATCCGCGCGAGGCGGGCGTGCCGATCGGCACGGTGCGCCTGCTCGAGCTCGGCCTCGATGGGGTCGAGCGCCACGTCGGCGTCACGTTCCCCGAGGACGGGCCGGTGGCGACCTCGCTCGGAACGGCCGCGGCGACCCCGGTGCTGCTCTACCCAGGGCCCGGGGCGCGGGACCTCGAGGCAGAGCCTCCGCCCGCGCCCGTCACGCTCGTGGTCGTCGACGGCACCTGGTGGCAAGCGCAGAAGCTCCTGAAGAAAAATCCGTGGCTCGCAAGGCTCCCGCGTTACTCCCTCTCGCCCCGCGTGCCGAGCCGCTACCGCATCCGCCGCGAGCCAGCCGCGCACTGCGTGTCGACGATCGAGGCCGTCGTCGAGGCGCTTTTCGTGCTCGAAGGCGGGAACCCCAAGGTACGCGCCTTGCTCGCGCCGTTCGACGCCTTGGTGGAGCACCAGCTGGCCTTCGCCCGCGACAACCCGATGCGCCGCCACCTTTCGCGACCGGCGCGGCCGCGACGAACGCCGGGTCTGCGGGGCCTGCTCGAGCGCGAGCCTGACCTCGTCGTCGGCTACGGCGAAGCGAACGCCTGGCCGCGAGGCACGCCGCTCGGGCACTGCCCCGAGATCGTGCATTTCGCCGCCGAGCGCGTCGCGACCGGCGAGCGCTTCGAGTCGGTGATCGCCCCGCGCCATCCGCTCTCCCCCACGTTCACCCACCACACGGGCATCGACGGCGCCGTGCTCCAGGGGGGCGAGAGCTTCGCGTCCTTCTCGGAGCGCTGGGACGCATTCTTGCGCCCCACCGACCTCTTGTGCGGCTGGGGTTTCTTCCCTTCGGAGCGCCTGCGAGCCGAGGGGGCGCGCCTGCCGGAGCGCCTCGACGTCCGCCCCATGGCGCGCCGCATCTTTCGGCCGCGCCCACTCGAGCTCGAAAGATGCGCCGAGCTGCTCGTCGAGCGCGTGCCCGCCCCGTGGGTCCAGGGTCGCACCGGCCTGCGGCTCGCGGCGCTCACGGGCCTGCTCGCGGGGCTCGTGCTCAGGGCGCGGAACGAGGCGTGAGGCTCGTGGGCCCGTAGAGCGCCGCGGCGACCTCCGCGTAGAGCGCTTCCGCCGAGAATGGCTTCTCGAGATAGGCAGCACCGAGCACGTTGACGCCGCGTTCGGCGACGCTCGATGCCGAGTAACCAGAGGCGTAGAGCACGCGCAGATCGGGGCGCATGCGCCGCAGTCGCTCGGCGAGCTCGGGCCCAGCCATCTGCGGCATGACGACGTCCGCGAGCAGCAGGTTGACGCGCGTGCTTTCCCGCTCGCAAAGCTCGAGCGCGTCGCCTGGCAGCCGCGCCTCGAGCACGGCGTAGCCACGCTGGCGCAGGAGGCGCGCCGTGACCTTCCTGACGGCGTCCTCGTCCTCCACGACGAGGATCGAAGCGCCACCCTCGGCAATGGGCGAAAGTGATCGCCTGGTGCCGAGCCCCGCCGGCGTGAGGCCCGGCGCGGCTGGCAGGTCCAACACGAACGTCGTGCCCTGGCCGACCGTGCTCGTGACCCGAAGCTCGCCGTGAAGCTCCTGCACGATGCGCTGCACCGTGGCAAGGCCGAGGCCGGTTCCGCGCCCGGGCTCCTTGGTCGTGAAGAACGGCTCGAACATGCGGAGACGCGTCTGGTCGTCGACGCCGACACCCGTGTCCGTCACGGCGAGGCGCACGCGCCCCTCGCCCGCGGCGCTCGCCGCGACGTTTGCGGTCTGGATCGTGAAACGTCCGCCCGACGGCATTGCGTCTCGCGCATTCGCCGTGAGATTGAGCAACACCTGCTCGAGCTGGCTCACGTCCGCACGCACCGGCCACAGGTCGGGCGAAAGCTCGGCGAAAAGCGCGATGTCCTCCCCGATCACCCGCTCGAGCATGCTGCGCATGCCCGCCACGATCTGGTTCACGTTGACGATCTCGAGCCGTCGCACCTGCTTGCGGCTGAAGGTGAGCAGCTGTCGCGTGAGACCCGCTGCGCGGCGCGCGCCCGTCAGCATCTGCAGGAGATCGGGCCGCCGAGCGTCGTCTTCGGCGAGCTCACCGAGCAACAGCTCCCCGTGGCCCGTGATCACGGCGAGCATGTTGTTGAAGTCGTGAGCCACGCCGCCCGCCAGCATTCCCAGGGCTTCCACCCTATGAGCCTGGGCGAGCTCGCTCTCGAGCCGCCTTCGGTCGGTGATGTCCCGCAAGACGAGGACGCCGCCGACGACCGCGCGCGCTTCGTCGCGCAGCTCGGCCGAAGCGACGGAAAGAAACGCCCCCTCGACCCGCGCATTTTTCACGAAAATCTCGCAATCGCCCTGGGGCCGTCCGTCCATCGCGTGGCGCAGCGGATCGCGAGCCGGATCGAGCGGCGTGCGTTCGTCGGGCTCGTGAACGCCGCAGGCCTCGAGCCAAGTCCGCGGGTCGAACCGCGACGCCTGGATCCCGAGCAGACGCTCCGCTTGCAGGTTGAAGAGCAAAAGCTCTCCGCTGCGGGAGGCGGCGATGACGCCGTCGGCCATGCCACCGAGCACGCGATTCAAGAGCTCTCGCTCGTGGGTGAGCTCCGTGGCGAGCCGGTAGCGCTCGGCGGCCTTCGCCACCTTGATCCGCAGGTCGTCGGGGTTCCACGGCTTCGTGGCGTACGCGAAGATGCGGCCTTCGTTGACGGCTCTCACGACGGCCGCGACGTTGGCGTACCCCGTGAGCAGGATGCGCTCGGCGGGTAGCGAGCCCGCGAGCTGGGTGAGGAGCTCGTCACCGCTCATCCCGGGCATCCGCTGGTCGGTCAAGACGACGGCGATGTCGGGCTCGCGCCGTGCGACGGCGAGAGCGCGTTCGGCGGAGTCGGCCGTGAGCACGAAGAACTGGTCGCGCAGGAGATCCTCGAGCGCCACGAGCACCTGGGGCTCGTCGTCGACGACGAGCACGCGCTGAGCCGCGTTCGCGCTCACGCCGCACCCTCCTGCGACAGGGGCAAGCGCATGGTCATCGTCGTGCCGCCGGTGCTCGGCTGTGAAACGACGAGCTCACCGCCGTGCTGACGCACGATGGCGTACGTGATGCTGAGGCCGAGGCCCGTGCCCTGCCCCACGGGCTTGGTCGTGAAGAACGGATCGAAGACCTGCTCGCGGTGCTCGGGCAGGATGCCCGAGCCCGTATCGGCCACGGCGATGCAATAGCGGTCGCCTTGCACGTCGGTGCTGATGGTGATGGTGCCTTGCCCGGCGATGGCGTCGATGGAGTTCGCGACGAGGTTCATGATGGCTTGATTCAACGGTCCAGGATAGCAATCGAGCTTGCGCGGCGCGTCGAAGCGACGCACGACGTTGATGCGATCGCGGAGCCGGTGCTGCAGGATGGTGAGAACGGAATCAACGCTCTCGACGATGTCCACGCGCTCGAGCGCTCCTTCGTCGAGGCGCGAGAACGTGCGCAACTTGAGCACCAGCTGACCAATTCGTTCGAGCCCGATGCGCATCTCGCGCAAGCGCGTGTGTGCTCGCTCCCAAGCGGGACGCTCGGCATCGCCGAGCGCGCCGAGTACCAAGGCCGCCAGGCCATCGAGGTCGCGCTCCGCGGTGGACAGGTGCGAGAGCGAGAAGGCCAACGGGTTGTTGATCTCGTGCGCGATACCCGCCACGAGCCCGCCGAGCGACGCCATCTTCGCTGCCTGAACGAGCTGGGCCTGCGCCGCTTGGAGATCCTTGTAGGCCTGGTCGAGCTCCCGATTCTTCTCCGCGAGGCGCTCGAGAAACGCCATGCGCGAAACGGCGGCCTTGTGGGCCGCACGTGCCTCGGCCGCGTCGATTTCGCTCCGGAGCAGCTGCTCACGCACCCGGCGCGTCTCGTCCTCGAACTGGCGGCGCCTGAGCTGTGCCCGGACACGCGCCTTGAGCACGTCGAGCTCGCTCGACTTCTGGATGAAATCGTCCGCGCCGGCGCCGAGCACTTCCAGGACGACCGATCGATCCTCGACGGCCGTGAGCACGAGCACGGGGATGTCGCGCGACGGCACGGCCAGCTTGAGCCGCCGGCAGGTTTCCGTGCCGCCGAGACCGGGCATCACGAGATCGAGCAGCACGCAGTCCACGGGCTGCACCGCGACGAGCTCGAGCGCTTCCTCACCGGAGGCAACCTGCACGACATCGTAGCCTTCGAGCCGCAGGGCTTCCGCCATCGTCTCGCGAAAAGTCGCGCTGTCGTCGACGACGAGAACGCGGCGAGGGCCCGCGAGGCTCCGCGTGCGCGGCGCGTCGCGGGCCTCGGTGGACGCGCGCAGGAGAGCCCGCAGCTTGGCAAGGATCACGCGAGCGTCGTCGGTCTTGCTGACGAAGGCATCGGCCCCGGAGTCGAGCGCCGCGAGCTCGTGCTCCGGGCCTTGCGACCCCGACAGGAGCAGGCAAGGCACGCCGCGCAGCGCTCCGTCGAGGCGCACGCGTCGGATCAGCGTGGGGCCGTCCATCCCGGGCAACACGCCGTCGACGACGATGGCGTTGGGCGCGCGCGCGGCGGCGATGCGGAGGCCTTCCTCGCCCGAGCTCGCCGTGACCAGGCGAAAGCCACCCTCGACGAGCGCCCGACCGAACGCGGTTCGGAATGTCGCACTGTCGTCCACGAGCAAGACGAGGGGTTGCTCCGAGGCCGCTTCCGCGCCACCCATCAGCTCCTGGGCGCGGGCAACGACGTAGCTCGCCTCGTAGGGCTTGCCGACGTACTCGTCGGCGCCCGTCGCGAGCCCGCGCAGGCGATCACGCACCTCGGCCTCGCTCGAGAGCATGAGCACGACGATGCGGCGGGCCGCTGCGCCGCCCCGTACGCGCTCCAAGAGCTCGATGCCGTCGCCGTCGGGCAGCATCACGTCGAGCACCGCGACGTCGATCGCCTCGCGCCCGAGAAATTCCGTCGCCTCGCGCACGGTGCCGCAGCCCAGACAGCGAAATCCGACGGATTCGAAGGCCTCGACGAGGTCCATGCGCACCGTGAGACTGTCGTTGACGATGAGCACGGTCGGCATCACCGCGCCCTGCCTGCGGCGACCGACAGCCAGCCCGCGAGCGCCGGCGCCACCGCGTCGAGCGACAACACTCGTGCGGCCGCCGCCAGCAGCGCTGCCTCGCGCGGCATGCCGTACACCGACGACGTGGCCTCGTCTTGCGCGAGCGTGAAGGACCCCGCGCGACGCAAGGCGAGGAGCCCGAGCGCGCCGTCTTTGCCCATCCCCGTGAGTAGACAGGCCGCGACGCCCGCACCAAGCTCGGCCGCGAGCGACTCGAACAGCACGTTGACCGACGGCCGGCACGAGTGGCGCTCCGGGTCGAGCGTTAGCGCGAGCGCACCGTCGCGAACCACGAGGTGCCGATCCGGGGGCGCCAGGATCACCTGATGGTCGAGCTCGGCGAGGCGCTCGCCGCCCGCGGCGTAGCGCACCGACCGCTGCGTTTGCGCGCCGAACCATTCGGCGAACGCCCCCGCGAACGGCGCTGCCAGGTGCAACACGATCAGTATGGGGACGGGATCCTCGCGGGGCAGCGCGCCAACGACGCGCACGAGCGCGGCAGGCCCGCCCGTGGAAGCCCCGAGCGCGATCGCGCGACGCCTTAGGCTCGACCCCGCCCAGCCCAGGTTCACGACCGGTGACGGTGACGCCCTCGGCGTGCCAAGGCGTGCACGCACGTGGGTGATGACGCGGACGCGCGAGACGAGACGCAAGCTCGCAAGCAGGCGAGCCTCCCACGCGCCCTCGGGCTCGTCACCCGCCGGCTTTTCGAGCACGTTGACCGCACCCGCCGCGAGCGCGTCGTACGTCTTGAAGAGCTCGCCGCGATTGAACGAGGACGACACGACGAGGATCGGCGTGGGAAAGTGCGCCATGATGTGCTCGGTTGCCTGCAAGCCGTTCATGCCCGGCAGCATCATGTCCATGGTGATGGCGTCGGGGCGCAACGTCGCGCACGCTTCGACGGCGCTCTGGCCGTCGCCGACAGCGCCGACGACGCACATGTCGTCGCTCGCGCCGAGCACCTCGGCGAGCCGTGAACGCACGGTGAGCGAATCGTCCACGATGAGAACCCTGAGCGCGCTCATGCGGGCCCCACGAGTCGCGCGATCAGTGAAAGCAGCTCCTTCTGGTCGAAGCGGTCCTTGACCATGTACCCCGCTGCACCCAGAGCCTTGCCGCGCGCCAGATCCTCGGGAGCGGCGCGTGAGCTCACGAGCACGGCCGGGATGCGGCCGAGCCGGGGATCGTTGCGGATCCGCTCGACGAACGTGAAACCGTCGATGCCCGGCATCTCGACGTTGACCAGAAACAGCGCGTGGCGCTCGGGGTCGGCGTGCTCGAGCGCTTCCTCGGCGGAGGTGGCGAGGTCTACGTCATAGCCCGCCGATTCGAGAATGCTCTGCTCGAGCATGCGCGTCGTCAGCGAGTCGTCGATGACCAGCACCACCCGGCGTGGCGCGCGACGCGTGACCTCGCGGTGCGCCGAACGACGGATCCTGGCGACGAGGCCGTCCGGATCGAGCACGAGCTCGGGCTGGCCGAGCGCGTCGAGCGACGCTCCGGCCACGACGTTGCTCGCGCGCGCCACTTCGGGCAATAGCTGCAGGGCGACGTTGCGCGGACCGAGCAGGCGATCGACGCCGACGGCCGCCGTCCCTCCGTCTCCGCGGACGAAGAGCGCGGCCCAGGCGTCGCGCTGTGAGCCCGGCGTGGCCCCGAGCACGCGTGAAAGCGGCGCAAAAGGGACGGGGGTCCCCGCGTACGCCACCTGGTCTCCCTCGGCACCATGCGAAATCTCATCGCGGCGCAGGCGCGCGCATTCGAGCACGGCGTGGAGCGGAACGGTGAGCACGCGACCCTCGCACTCGACGGCCAAGCCGGGGATGGAGAGCGCCGTGATTGGCAGTCTGAGCTCGACCCCGAAACCTCGACCGCGCTCGGTGAAGAGCCGGGCGGAACCGCCGAGCGTCTCCGCTGCGTCGCGCACGACGTCGAGGCCCAGGCCTCGGCCGGAAAGCCCCGTGATACCGGTCGCGGTCGAGACCCCGCTCTCCAGCAGACGTTCGAGCAGGGCAGCCTCGCCGAGGCCGCCGACGTGGACGCCCGCCGCCTCCAGCGCGCGCCGAACCGCCGAGGTGTCGAGCCCTCGACCGTCGTCGCGACAGCTGAACACGACCTGGCGTCGATCTCGCCTCACACCGAGCCGCACCGAGCCCGCGCGCGGCTTGCCGGCGGCAACGCGCTCGGCCGGAGGCTCGATGCCGTGCGCCACCACGTTGCGAACGACGTGGAGCAGCGCGCGCTGGGCGACGCCAAGGGCGTGCGCGTTGACCCTGAGGTCGTCGCCCGAGCGTTCGAAGACGAGCTCGAGACCAAGCTCGGCCGCCGCCTCGCGCCCCGCGCTCTCGAGCACTTCGAAAAGCCGCTCGACGGGA
Organism: uncultured delta proteobacterium; assembly: GCA_963841435.1. GTDB lineage: Bacteria > Myxococcota_A > Polyangia > Polyangiales > Polyangiaceae > PMG-095. The sequence goes on along the minus strand of CAWJCS010000006.1, from coordinate 505,378 downwards.
ATGAGGCGCAGGCGCTCCGCGCGCACGTGCGTCTGCTCGAGCGCGCGCTCGAGCCGCTCGAACCCGGACCGAACGATCCGCTCGACCTTGCCCAGGCCCTGTTCGAGATTGCCGGCAATCGAGCGCGCACCCGCGACGCGCCGCGCATCGTCGGAACGAGCGGCGTCGAGCTGCCGACCGAGCAACGCGCTGAGCTTCTTGGTGTCGTCGAGCACGGGCAGCGCCTCGCGCAACGGCTCGAGCTCGGCGAGCGCCTCGGCGACGCTCTCGACGACCGCTTCGATCTCCTTCACGTCGAGGCGCAGCGTGCGAAGGTCGTCGGCAACCGAAGGTTTGGCGTTCCGCCGCTCGATCGGCGCGCCCAGCGACGCGAGCAGCGCCCGGATGGCCGCGAGACGCTCGAGCAACGCCCGCCCGCACTCGACCGGCGGCTGCGCCCCGGGCGCGCGGTACGGCGAGAGCAAATCCTCGATGGCGTGCGCCTGGTCGCCGATTTCAGGCTGCTTCACGACGCGTGCCGCTCCCTTGAGCGTGTGGGCGTGGCGCAAGAGCGCGGCCACGCCGGCCGGCGGCACCAGGCCCTGCTCGAGCGCCGCGGCGCCCTGAGTCAATAGCTCGGTGAGCTCCACCGCCTCGACGCGAAAGTACTTGAACGGGTCGTCGTTCGGCATCAAGCCGCCTTGTCGGGCCGAATCAAGCGCAACAAATCCTTGGAAAGCGTCGCGAGCTGCGACGCGGTCTGCAGCGTTTGCGCCGAGCTCACTTCGGATTCCTTCGACGCCTGGGCGACGTTGGCGATCGCGACGTTGACCTGCTCGACGGCCGTACTCTGCTGCTTCGTGGAGAGCTCGATTTCGCGCGCGGCATCCGTCGTGCTCGAGACGAGCCCGCCGATCTGGCGGAGCGCGGTCGTGACGTCACCGAACTGGCGCGTGCCGGCATCGACGGCTTTGGAACCCGTCTCGGTGACCATGACGGTGGTGTTGACGGCGCTGCGCACCTCCTCGATGAGCCTGCGGATCTCCTTCGTCGAGCCGGCGACTCGGTCGGCAAGCTTGCGGATCTCGTCGGCCACGACGCCGAAGCGGCGTCCGGCGTCACCCGCGCCGGTCGCCTCGATGGTGGCGTTGATGGCGAGGATGTTGGTCTGCTCGGCGAGCTCGGAGACGATGTCGAGCACGACCCCGATCTGCTGCGATTTCTTGCCGAGATCGAGCATGTGCCCCACGACGAGCTCCACCTGGCGCTGAATGCCCGCGATGGACTCACGAGCGCGCGCCACAGTTTCGTCGCCCGAGCGAGCGGAGCCCGCCGTCTGTGCCGCCATCTGCGCTACTCGCTGCGAGCTCTCGGCGATCTGACGTGAGGTGGCCAAAAGCTCGCTGATCGTGGTCGTGATCTCGGCCATGGCCGTCGACTGCTCGCGCGAGCTCGCCGCCTGCTGGTTGGCGGCGGCCTGGAGCTCGGCCGAGGAACTTTGCACCTGTCCGACGGCCGAGCCGATCTGCCGGCTGAGCGTGCGAACCAGGAGGGCGGCGACCACGGCTGCGAGCAACCCCACGAATGCGGTGAGCATCACGACCTGCTCGATGGCCGAGCTCGCAATCCGCGTGCCTTCCTGGGTCTCGACCTTCAGGGCCTGCTCCTCGGCGCTCACGAGGGCATCGACGGCCGTCCGCAGCTGACGGCGGCCGGGCCGTAGATCGGAGACGAGTGACTGCGAGATTTCTGCGGGCGACCCACCACGCTTGACGAGCTCCACGAGCGCCTGCTGCGCGTGAAAATAGTCCTCCTCGGCCCTCGCAACGTCTTCGGCGAGCGCCGCGCGCTGCGTCGCGCCAGCGCGCAAGTGTCCCATGATCTTGAGCGCCTCGGCACGCACGCTCGACCATTCCTCGAGATAGTGCGGCTCCCGTGTGAGCGCGTAGCCACGAATCGCCGACACTTCGGCCTCGACGTTGGCTTCGAAGCGCTGGCCGTCGACGAGTGCCGTCGCCGTGCGAGACAGAACGCGGTCCTTGGCGTTGACGACGCGACGCAGGGCGTACGCGCCGATCCAGCCCACGGCCACCGTGAGCGCCACCGCAAGCGCAAATCCGACGCCGATCTTCCTGCCGAAGCTCCACTCGTTCTTCATGTCACAACGCTTCCTCTCTCGGGGTGAGCCGCCGCCGAAGCCGAGCGGCCAGCACGGAAAGTCGAATCAAGGGACGCGAAAGGCCAGACAGCCACACGAGCTCCGGCAGCGCGTCCGCCCCTTCGGCTGCGGGCTCGAGGAGCACCCCGGGTGGCAGCTGGCTGTGCCCGTCGAGAGCGTCGAACGCGAACGCCACGGGCTGCCCGCGCACGCGCGCGAGCCAGCGCGGCGGGCGCGACCCCTCGTGGCCTAGCACGCGCGACAGGTCGTAAACCGCGATGAGCTCGCCCGAGACGCCGACGACGCCCAACAACGCTGGCTCGTCGCTCGGCACCGGAGTGGGCGAGATGCCCGCGACCACGGCACCGATTTCGGCGAGATCGAGGGCGTACGGTGACTCCGCGACGCGCACCTCGAGCAGCGGCGCGGTCCGTTTCACCGTGCCGAAATAGGGCTCCGCGAAGGAGCGATCGAACGTTTCGCGCAGCACTCGCAAGCGGTCGTCGTCGTGCTCGCTCATGATCTCGCCTCGAGCGCCGCGAGCTCCGCGTTGCAGCAAGCGAGTAGGGCCGCACGCCCGAAGCCGCCCCCGAACAAAAGAATGCGCGATGCGTCCTCGCGTTCGAGCAGCGCTCGGGCCTCGGAAAGCGCCTCCCGCGCGGGGCCCGCTTCCCCCCAACGCCTGAGCAGTAGGCCGAGCTGAAAGCGGGGCAGCGAGAACGTCGGCGCCAGGTGCGCGGCCATCCGGTACGCCTCGAGCGCCGCCGGCACTCGCCCCCTACCCTCGTGGCACAGACCGAGCAGGTGGTAGACCTCGCCGTCTAGACCGTCGAGCGAAAGGAGTGCCTCGCAGGCGCGCTCGGCGTCATGGAGCCGGCCGGTCTGCACGTAGAGCGCGGCCTCGAGCAGGCGGTGCTCGGGATCGCTGGCCGCCGCACGATGGCCCGGGGACCCGAGCAGCCCGAGCGCTTCCTCGAAGCGTTCCTCGCCGAGCAGCCGCAGGGGCTCGCTCAGATCGGCTTGCCGAGCGCCCGCCATGGCCGACCCCGGCGGCGTGGAGGCCGACAGGGCCTCGATGCGACGCGTTGCGTCGCCGATGGCCTCGACCCAATCGCTCGATGGCAGCGTCCACACGTCCCGCACGCCGGGGCCGGCCGTTTCGGGCGCCGGCTGCAGGGCGCTCCCTCTGCGGCGATAGTAGAAGGCGCCGTCGGCGTGGCAGAGCTGATAGTCGTGGCTCAGGCCCCGCAAGGTCTCTGCGTGCCCGAGGAACAGATAGCCCCCGGGCACGAGGCTTCGCGCGATGCGCGCGACTGCCCGCGCGGCCTGCTCGCGCGTGAAATACATGAGCACGTTGCGACAGAACACGACGTCGTAGGCGCCCTCCCGAAACAGCTCGTCGTCGTCCACCGTTAAATTGCCCTCGACGAACGTGACCGATTCCGCGATGACCGGAGAGATCTCGAAGCCTCCGCCCGTCGCCGCGAACCAGCGCCGCTTCGCCTCGGCGCTGGTCTCGCGCAACGACCACGCGGCATAACGACGGGTCCGCGCCCGCTCGAGCGCCACCGGGTTCACGTCGAACGCCGCGATCGTCGCGCCCCGGGCCGCGGCCCCACCGAGCTCGTCGAGGACCATGGCCAGCGAATAGGGCTCCTCGCCCGAAGCGCAAGCCGCACTGAGACAGCTCAGGCGAAGCTTGCCGAGCTCGCCCCGGGCGACCAGCGAAGCTAGCGCGTCGAACTGAGCCCGGTGACGAAAAAAGTAGGTTTCCCCCACTGTAAGCGTGGGGACGAGCTCCAAGAGCTCGCGCTCGCCCCCGCTCTCGAGGCCTGCGACGAGCGCGTCGGCTGCGGCGATACCACGCGTGGCATACAGCCGCTCCACGAGGTCGCACAACCCGCGCGCGTCGAGCGAAACCCCAAGGCGCTTCTCGACAGCCGCTCCCAGCCGCTGGGCGATGGGATCGGAAGGCGCGCTCAAGGCATGAGCTCCGCCGCTTGCTCCACGGGGAGAAGGCGCGCGAGATCCAGGATCTCGAGCAGCTGGCCGTCGAGTGCGCCGAGCGCGTCGCGGCCGGGTGCGCCCGAAAGGAGCGGCGCCACGCTGCCGAGCACGGCGTCCGGAACGCTCCGCGTCCCGAGCACGGCGTCGACCCGCAACGCCACGCTGCGCTCGGCGACACGGAGCGACACGAGCCGAGCGCCCGAGCGGGCGTCGCCGCCGAGCAACGCGGCTGCGTTGACGACCGGACACGGCTCGCCCCTCACGACGCTCACGCCAAGCACGAAGCTTGGCACACCCGCGACGCGCTCGATGGGGAGCGCACGCATCACCTCGCGGACGTGGTCGAGCGGCAGGCCGCAGACACGAGCCCCGATGCGACAGAGCAGAAAGGTGGCCGTGGGTCCCCCTCTCTTCCCTAGTCCGGGGCTACCTTTGGGGTAGCAGCGCCAAAGACGCTCCGACAGACACCCTCGAACATCAACTCACATAGTACCGAGCGGCCACTCTTTTCGTCAACTCGGTGCCCTCTTTGGGCATCGAGCGGCCCGCGACCAGCCCTCAACCACCCTGTCGACGCTGAAACGCCGGCACGTCCCACTCGGCATCGGGATCGAGCGCCGAGGGGAACGTGATGCGATCGCGCAACACGGGCAGGCCGATCTGGCCGTCGCGGGCATTCGTGGCCTGCTGCGCCGGAGCGGCGGGGCGACGCGTCGAGAACGCGGGGGCGGCGTCGCGCGACGCGGCGGCCGCGGAGCGCGGCGCGAGGCTCTCGCGCAAGGAGAGGCTGCTGCGGCGCGTTTCGCGCGCGATTTCGACGGGTATTTCCTCGGCAACCGGGTTGAAACCCGTGGCGATCACCGTGACCTTGAGCGCGTCGCCCATGCTCTCGTCGATGCTCGCGCCGAAGATGATGTTTGCGTCCTCGTGCGCCTGCTCCTGAACGAGCGACGCCGCTTCCTGGATTTCCTTCATCTTCATGTCGTGGCCGCCCACGACGTTGATGAGCACGCCAGTCGCGCCCTGCACCGAGATGTCGTCGAGCAGCGGCGAGTGAATCGCCTGCTCCGCGGCGAGCCGCGCACGCCCCTCGCCCTTGGCGCACCCGGTACCCATGAGAGCACGGCCGTTGCCCGCCATCACGGTGCGCACGTCGGCGAAATCGACGTTCACGATGCCGTCGAGCGTGATGAGGTCGCTGATGCCCTTGACCGCCTGGAACAGCACCTCGTCGGCCTTGCGGAAGGCGTCGACGAAGGTGAGGTCGTCGTCGGCGAGCGTCATGAGCTTTTCGTTGGGGATGGTGATGAGGGTATCGACGTGCTCGCTGAGAGCGACGATGCCCTGCTCGGCGCGGCGTGCCCTGAGCTTGCCCTCGAAGCCGAAGGGCTTGGTGACGACGCCCACGGTGAGCGCACCGGCCTCGCGCGCGAGCTGCGCGACGATCGGCGCTGCGCCCGTGCCGGTTCCGCCGCCCATGCCCGCCGTGACGAACACCATGTCGGCGCCCATCACGATCTCCTTGAGGCGATTCACGTCCTCGAGCGCGGCCTTGCGCCCGCGCTCGGGATCCGCGCCGGCGCCGAGGCCCCGGGTCACGTTCTGCCCGATCGCGATCTTCTCGACCGCGGCATTGGAGCTCAGCGCCTGGGCGTCGGTATTGACGCTCACGAACTCCACGCCCTCGAGACCGAAGTGGATCATCGTGTTGATGGCATTGCCACCGGAGCCACCAACCCCGATCACCTTGATGCGGGCGTTGTACGCGTGGGACTCTTCTGCGAATTCGATTGAAAAGCTCATGACCTCGCCTTTTGGTGCGCCTAGAAGGCGGCGCGCACCCACTCCCAAATCCCGGATCCCTTGCGAGCCTCGACGGCCCGGAGTGTCGGTTCCCCCCCACGGTGCTCCTCGGCGCGGGCCGCGTGCTCGATGAGCTCCGCGGCGCCGTAGCGCACGAGGCCGACGCCGGTCGCGTACTGCGGTCCCTGCACGAGCTGGAAGATACCCTTCACGCCCACGGGGAACCCGAGCCGCACCGGCATACCCAGGATCTCCTCGGCGCACTCGACCATGCCTTCCATCAGCGCGGCGCCGCCCGTGAGGACGCAGCCCGAGCTCACCTGCTCGAGCATGCCCGTCTCCTCGATGCGACGCCGTGCCTCGCCGAAGATCTCCTCGACGCGCGGCTCGATGATGTCGCTCAGCAGGCGGCGAGCGACCCGGCGCGGGGCATGGCCGCCGACGCCCGGCACCTCGATCTCCTCGTCGTCGGCGATCATGCGACCGAGGGCGCAGCCGTAGTTGCGCTTGAGGCGCTCGGCCTCGGCGACGGGCGTGCGGAGCCCCGCCGCGACGTCGAGCGTGATGTTGTTGCCGCCGGCCGGGATGACGCTCGTGTGAGCGATGCCACCGTCGGCGAACAGGAGCAGATCCGTCGTGCCGCCGCCGATGTCGATGACGGCGACGCCGATTTCCTTCTCGTCTTCGCTGAGCACCGCGTCGGCGCTGGCGAGCGGCTCGAGCACGATGTCCGCGACGCTGAGGTCGCAGCGCTCGACGCAGCGCACGACGTTCTGGATGCAGGAAGTGGCCGCCGTGACCAGGTTCACGCGCACCTGCAGGCGCACGCCGCTCATGCCGACCGGATCGCGGATGCCGTCCTGATTGTCGACCACGTACTCGCGCGGCAGCGCGTGGAGGATCATCCGGTCGGCATCGACCGGGATGGCACGAGCGCCTTCGAGCACGCGCTCGAGATCGGCGCGCGTCACCTCGCGACCCGAGATGGCGCACACGCCGTCGGAGACCTGGCAGCGGATGTGGCTGCCGGCGACGCCGACGTAGACGGTTTCGATTTCGACGCCGGCCATGGTCTGTGCGGCGTCGACCGCCTCGCGGATGCTGCGCACGGTCCAGTCGATGTTGCTGACCACGCCCTTGCGCAGGCCGCGGCACGGCACGTTGCCGACACCGAGGATCGTGATGCCTTCGGCGTCCACCTCTCCGACGACCGCGGAGACCTTGGTGGTACCGAGATCGAGACCGACGACGATGCCACCTTCAACGGGGGGGGTTTTCATGTCGAGACGTTCCATCGAAGCTTGAACCGGAGGCTCGGGCGACCCTGCCACCCTGGTTCTTTTGGGGCCAAGTTTCCGCGCGCATTGGGAAAACGGGGGTTCATCGGCATCCTCAGCGCATGCGAACCACGACCCGCTCGGGGTGTGCTTCGTTGTCGAGAAACACGATCCCGGGAGTGCGGCCCTTCTTGGCGAGCTCCCGGAGGACGCGCTCCGCCATGGCAAGCTTGCGGGCGTAGGGAAAGAGGCCGAGCTCGAGCGTGATGCCCGCTTTTCCAACCGTGAGGACCGCCCGGCCCGTGGGGCCCAGGGCAACCTCCTCGGCGGGGTGGACCTTGGCGATGCCGAGCCGCCCGTACTGTCCCAGAAGGTCGGCCCCGGTCTTGAGCCGCTCGACGGCGCCGGCCCGGTCGCGGGCGAGCGCGGCGGCCGACACCCCCGTCAGCACGGGTAGGTCGAAGGGCTCCTCGGCGCGGAGCTCGGTGAACGGCTCGCCGTCGCGAGTGACGAGAAACGGGCGGTCCCCGAGCACGGCGACGGCGTAGGCCTCGCGTTCCTTCACGGAGACCCGGAGCGTGCCCGGAAGCTCCCGCACGACACGGGCGGCGCTCAGCCAGGGGTCGGCGAGCAGCCGCTCCTCGGCGGCGTGCGTGTCGAAGGAGAAGAGGTTCTGGCCGAGCTCGATGCCGGCAATTTTTCGAATCCGCTCCGGCGTCAGGCGCTTTTCGCCCTCGAGCCTGAGCTCGCGGATGGCGAAGCGCGGCGTGCTCAGGGCATAGCGGTGCAAGCTGAACGCGACGGCAGACGAAGCCACTGCCACGATGGCGAGCCCCAAGAGGAGCTTGACGGCGAGCAGCACGCGACTCGTGCCCGAGCTCGTGCCGCCGGGGCGGACCCCACCGCGCTTGCCTCCTGCCTTGGGGGGCGCCGGGCTCTCGCCGACGGCCACGTCCTCGGCTGGAGCCGACACGGAGGCACCGTGCACCTGTGCGCGTTGGGCTTTCATGGTGAAGGCTCCGGCCCGCGACCCTGAAGCGCCTGAGCAATCGGGGGCAAGATCTTGTTGATGTCTCCCGCACCGAGCGCGATGACGACGTCGCCCGGCTCGGCCATGGCGGCGGCACGCTCGACGAGCTCGGCGCGATTGCCGACGTAGCTCGCGGTGTGGTGGCCGTGCTCGGCGATCGCCCGAGCGAGCCGCTCGGCCGTCACGCCCTCGATGGGTTTTTCGCCGGCGGCGTAGATGTCGGCGACAAAGAGGCAGTCGGCATCGTTGAAGGCGCGCGTGAAGTCGTCGAAAAGTAGCTCCGTGCGCGTGAAGCGGTGCGGTTGGAAGGCGACGATCACGCGGCCCGGGTAGGCGCTGCGGGCGGCCGACAGCGTCGCCTCCACTTCGGCCGGGTGGTGTCCGTAGTCGTCGACCAGATCGACGCCACGCGCTCGGGCGACGATCGAGAAGCGCCGCGCGACGCCGTTGAAGCTCGACAGCGAGTCCTTGACCACGTCGAGCGGCACCTCGAGCTCGTCGGCGACGGCGATCGCGGCAAGCGTGTTTTGCACGTTGTGCCGGCCCGGCATGTGCAGCACGAACTCGCCGAGCGGCTCGCTGCGCCGGTAGGCGACGAACGTCGAAGTAAGCCCCTGCTGCGACAGGGCGCGCGCGTGGTAGTCGGCCTGCGGCGACAGACCGTAGGTGACGTGCCGCCGCCCCACGCGCGGCAAGAGCTCCTGCACGTGGGGGTGATCGAGGCAGAGCACGGCGAGCCCGTAGAACGGCACCTTCTCGATGAACGCCACGAACGCGTCCTTGAGCCGCTCGTGCGTCCGGTAAAAATCGAGGTGCTCGGGATCGATGTTCGTGACGACCGCGATCGTGGGAGTGAGCCTCAAAAAGGAGCCGTCGCTCTCGTCGGCCTCCGCGACGAGCAGGTCGCCAGCCCCGAGGCGCGCGTTGCTGCCGAGCGCCGCCATGCGCCCGCCCACGACCACGGTGGGATCGAAGCCGGCCGCGCGCAGGATGGTGGCGACGAGTGAGGTCGTCGTCGTCTTGCCGTGCGAGCCGGCGATGGCGATGCCGTACTTGACGCGCATCAGCTCGGCGAGCATCTCGGCGCGGGCGATCACCGGCACGCCGTGCGCGCGCGCCTCGACCACTTCGGGGTTGTCCGCCGCGACGGCGCTCGAGACCACGACGACGTCGGCGTCGCGCACGTTCTCGGGGCGGTGTCCGATGTCGATGCGCACGCCGAGCCGCGAGAGCGCCCGCGTGTTCTCGCCCTCGCGGAGATCGGAGCCCGACACGTCGAACTCCAGCGTCCGCAGGATCTCGGCGAGCCCGCTCATGCCGATGCCTCCGACGCCGATGAAGTGCACGTGCCGCACGCGACCGCGAAACATCACTCCGCCTCCATGGCGACGAGCGGCGCCGCGAGGCCCGACGGCGGCGGCTTCGCGAGCTCGGTCACGGGAGCGCGCGGCACCGCGAGCCCGGCGAGCTCGAGCAAGTCGCGCGCGATGGCCTCGGCTGCGTGCGGTCGCCCTGCTCTTTGCGCGGCCCCCGCCATGCTGGCGAGGCGCACGCGATCTCCGGCGAGCGCGCCGATCTCGCGCGCGAGTCGCTCGGGGGTCGCCTCGGCATTGGCGACGCTCACGGCCGCGCCCGCCCGCACGAGCGATTCGGCGTTCACGCGCTGGTGATCACCGGCAGCGAACGGATACGGCACGAGCAGCGAAGGCCGTCCGACGGCGCAGATCTCGCTGAGCGCGCCGGCACCGGAGCGCCCCACGACGAGGTCGGCCGCCCTGAGCGCCGCCGGCACGTCGTCGATGAACGGCACGACGCGCGCCGTTTCGCCGAGCCCGAGCTCCGCGTAGAGCGCCGTGACGCTCGCCTCGCCTGCTGCGCCGGCCTGGTGCACCACCTCGACCGCGGCACCGAGCGCCGCCGCGGCGCGCGGCATCGCGTCGTTGAGCGCTCGCGCGCCCTGGCTCCCACCGAGCACGAGGACGCGCAACCGCTCGCTCGCGGGGGAGAGCGGCGCGGGCATGAAGCCGGGTCGCAGCGGCACGCCGGCGCACAGCACGCGTTCGCGGCGAAAGTGCCGCTCGGCTTGGGGAAACGCGAGGTACGCACGGCGCGCGAGCGGCGCCACGAGCCGGTTGGCGAGGCCGATCACGCTGTTGGGCTCGAGCACGGCGAGCGGCACGCCGAGCGACCAGGCCGCGAGCGACACCGGGCCCGCCGCGTACCCGCCGACGGACAGCACGGCGCGCGGCGCGAGTCGCCGCACGAGCCCGCGACCGTCGCCCACGGCGCCCACGGCACGTGCCACGCCCCTGACGAAGCCGAGCGGCCCGCCGCCGCGCAGCGGCAGAACGCGCATGAGCTCGAGATCGTGGCCGCTCTTCGGCACGGCGCGAGTCTCGATGCCGCGCTCGGTGCCGACGAACACGACGCGCACCGCGGGCGCGAGCGCGTGCACCGCCTCGGCGACGGCGATCATGGGGTACACGTGCCCCCCGGTGCCGCCGCCGGCGAAGAGCAGGGTGGGAGCGGGAAGCGTCACGCGCTCGCCTCGCTCGCCCGGTGGCTCGCGCGCTCGCCCGGCGCGTCGGCGAAGCCTGCCTCACTGAAGAGCAGCGCGCTCGCTTCGGGCGCGGGAGCGTCGGCGTCGCGCTTCTGGTTTTGCGGCGTCGTGCGTCCGCGCGACACGCTGAGCAGGACGCCCATGGCGGCCGAGCTCACGAGCAACGATGACCCGCCGTAGCTCACGAACGGCAGCGTCAGCCCTTTGGTCGGCAGCATGGCCATGGCGACGGCCAGGTTCACGAGCGCCTGCGCACCGAACAGCACGGAAATGCCGAACGCGATGTAAGCGCCGTATTCGTCCTCGGCGGCGAGCGCGGCCCGCACCCCGCGCGCCACGATCAACAGAAACACCCCACACAACAGCAGGATGCCCACGAACCCGAGCTCCTCACCGATGATCGCCGACACGAAATCGGTGTGCGCCTCGGGCAGGTAGAGCACCTGCAGGCCGCGACCGAGCCCCTCACCGAAGGGTCCGCCCGAGCCGAAGCTCATGACCGACTGGAAGGGCTGGTACGCGAGATCCTGACGGTGCTCGGCCATGTTGAACCAGGCGAGCATGCGTTCCCAGCGATAGCTCGTGAACCTGACGGCCCACGCGGCGAACACGCTGCCGAGCATCGCCGCGCCGAGCAGGTAGCCGAGCCGCGCTCCCGCCACGAAGAGCAGCGCGAAGGTGAGGAACAAGAGCACGACGGCGCCGCCGAAATCCGGCTGCTTCAAGCACAAAAGCATCAAGAAGCCGGCCATCAAGAAGTGCGGCAGCATGCCGATCGAGAACGATTTCATGCGCTCGCGCTTCTTCTCGAGCGAGTACGCGAGCCAGAGAATCAGCGAAAGCTTCGCGGCTTCCGAGGGCTGCACGTGAATCGGACCGAGCGAGAGCCAGCGCGCGGCGCCACCGCCCGTGTGCCCGAAACCCGTGACGCTGAGGACCATGAGCACGGTCACGACGCCGAGGATGGGGTACGTGAACGCCTTGAGCCGGTGGTAGTCGATACGCGACGCCGCGAGCATCAACACGAGCCCAACCCCCGCAAAGATCGCCTGCCTCACGACGAAGTATTGCGGATCGTGGAAAGTGGTCGTCGCCTCGACGGCGCTCGCCGAGTACACCATGACGACGCCGAAGCCGAGCAGCGCAACGGCCGCGGCCGCGAGCACGACGTCCATGGGCGCCTTGGGCCGGGCGCGAGACCAGACGGCGCCGAGGTTTCTCATGGCTTGGCCTCCCGTCCGAGGGCGAGCACCGCTTCCGCGAAGCGATCGCCGCGCTCCGCGTAGCTCTTGAACATGTCGAAGCTCGAGCACGCGGGGCTCAGGAGCACGGCGTCGCCGGGCTGCGCCAGACGCATCGCGCGCCGTACGGCGTCGTCCATATCGGTGGCGTGCTCCACGGGCAACGCGCCACCCACGGCGTCGAAGATCCGGGGCGCGGCCTCGCCGATCAGGACGACGGCGCGCCCGCGCGCGCGGAGTGCCTCGACGAGCGGTGCGTAGGAGCCCTGCTTGTCGCGTCCACCCGCGATCAGAACGCCGCGTTCCTCGCCGAGGCCGAGGAGCGCCGTCACCGAAGCCCCGACGTTCGTGCCCTTCGAATCGTCGTAAAACGAGACGCCCGAAACCTTCGCGACGAGCGCCATGCGGTGCGGCAGCGGCTCGAAGCCTTCGAGACCGCGGCGCACGGCGTCCAGGCGCGCGTTGAGTGCGCGCGCGGCCGCGATGGCGGCGGCGGCGTTGTCCTGGTTGTGACGGCCATGCAGGCGCGAGCGGCCGAGGTCGAACCGTTCGCCGGTCGCGGCCTCGACGACGACGGCCTGCTCGACGGGGTAGTCCCCTCCGCGCCCGAAGCTCAAGAGGTCTCCCTGACCACGGCGCGCCTGCTCTTCGCAGAGCGCGTCGCCGAACGGGATCACCGCGACGTCCCCCGCGAGCTGATTGACGAAGGCGTTGCCCTTGGCCTCGGCGTAGGCGGAAAAGCTCGGATAGCGGTCGAGGTGATCCTCGCTCAGGTTGAGCAGCACGCTCACCTTCGGACGAAGGTGCGGCGCGCGCTCGAGCTGGAAGCTCGAGACCTCGAGCACGACTGCATCGTAGTCGTGCGCTGCCGCGTCGGCGGCGGGGCGCCCGAGGTTGCCGCCCACGAACACGGAGCGGCCCGTCGCGCCCAGAAGCTCGCCGACGAGCGTCGTCGTCGTGCTCTTGCCATTCGTGCCGCCGATCGCGACGATCGGTGCTTCCACGAAGCGGCACGCGAGCTCGAGCTCGCCGATGACCTCGACGCCCGCCGCGACGGCGCGCTCGAGCTCCGGCAGGGCCGGCACGCCCGGTGAAACCACGACCAGGTCCGCACCGTCGAAGTCGACTCCCCCGTGGCCACCGGCGACGAGCTCGATGGCGAGCGAGCGGGCGTCCGGAGCGAGCGCTTCGGGCGGCGCCGCGTCGGTGCCGACCACGCGCGCGCCCTGGGCGACGCAGAGTTTGGCCGCGGCAACGCCGCTCTTGCCGAGTCCAACCACGATGACGCGTTTACCCTTGAGATCCATGGTCACCTGAGCTTCATCGAGGAGAGCGCCACGAGGGCGAGCAGGACGGTGATGATCCAGAACCGCACGATGATGCGAGGCTCCGGCCAGCCCTTCTTTTCGAAGTGATGGTGAATGGGCGCCATCAAGAACACCCGCTTCTTGAAGAGCTTGAAGGAAATGACCTGCGTGACGACGCTCGCGGCCTCGACCACGAAGATGCCGCCGAGGATCAGGCTCAAGAGCTCGGTCTTCGTGAGCACGGCGAGCATGCCGAGCCCGCCGCCGAGCGCGAGCGAGCCGACGTCCCCCATGAAGACTTGAGCAGGATAGGTATTGTACCACAAAAAGCCGATACCCGCGCCGACCACGGCCGCGCCGTACACCGTCAGCTCGGCCATCTCGGGGAAGCCCGCGACGTCGAGGTAGCCGGCGAGTGGACGACCGAACAGCACCGAGCCCGCGACGTACGCCCAGAGCGAGTAGGTGCCGGCGTTGACGATCACGGGGCCGATGGCAAGCCCGTCGAGACCGTCCGTGAGGTTCACGGCGTTGCTCGTGGCGACGACGACGAATAAAGCGAACGCCGCGTAGGCGGCGAGCGGTAAGGCAACGGGGTGCTTCTCGAAGGCGAGGAACGGGATGGCCACGCGCGCCCGCACATCGAGCCACTGCGAAGGCAGATCGTCCTGCGCGAGAAACAGGTAGCCGATGGCCGCGCCGCCGATCGCAATCTGACCGAGCAGCTTGTAGCGTCCGGGCAGGCCGCGCGAGCTCGAGCCCTGTATCTTCATGAAGTCGTCGAGGTAGCCGACGGCGCCGTAGCCCGCCGTCACGGCCGCCGTGCAGATGACGAAGACGTTGCGCACGTCGGCCCAAAGCACGGTAGGAACGAGCACGCTGAGCAGGATCAGCGCGCCGCCCATGGTCGGCGTGCCCTTCTTCGAAAGGTGGCTCTCTGGCCCCTCCTCACGAATGATCTGGCTTATCTGCTTGCCGCGGAGCTTGGAGATGAACCAAGGCGCGACGAGGAACGAGACGATCATCGCCGTCAGCGCCGACATGATGGCGCGAAACGACGTGTACCTGAGCACGTTGAGCCAACCGAGCCCGGCGAGGGTGCGCAGCGGGAACAGGATCTCGTAGATCACGCGGCACCTCGCGCGACGAGCCCTTCGACGACGAGCTCGGCTCGCACGCCACGCGACGCCTTCACGAGCACAACGTCACCCGCGCGTACACGCCTTAGGGCCTCGCCGAGCCCCGCCTCGGCGTCGGCGGCAAAGCACGCTTCCACGCCGGCCGCGCGCGCCGGGTCCACGTAGAGCCGGGCGTCGCCGCCCACGGCGATGAGCAGGGCCGCGCCGCTCGCGCCCACCTGCTCGCCCACGCGAGCATGCTCGCGCGCCGCAATCGCGCCGAGCTCGCGCATCTCGCCGAGCACGACGACGAGCCGTGCGCGCCGGCTCAACGCAAGCTCGCGGGCCGTGCGCAGCGACGCGAGCGCGCTCGCGGGGTTCGCGTTGTACGCGTCGTCGAGCACCACCGTTCCGTCGGCGAGCTCGCGGGCCTGCAGCCGCCCGGGCTCGCCCGCGCTCGCGAACGCGCGGGCGAGCGCGCTCGGGGCCGGGGAGAGCGACAGCGCTTCGAGCACGGCGAGGGCCGCGAGCGCCGCGTAGGCGCCTGCCTCGCCGATCATCGAAAGCTCGAACGTCAGGCGCCCGAAGCCCCCCGTAGCCGTGAGACGCTGGCCCGACACGCCGTTCGGCGCGCGCGCAACGCCGCGCACGAAAGCGTCGTCGCCGAAGCCGTAGGTGAGCTTTCGTCCGGGGGCACGCTCGAGCGTTCGCCGCACGCGCGCGTCGTCGCCGTTGCCGATGGCGATGCCCTGCTCACCGAGCCGCGCGAAGAGCGCGCCCTCCTCGGCCTCGATGCCGTCGAGATCACCGAGGCCCTCGCTGTGCTCGATGCCGATCAGCGTGAGCACCGCGACATCGGGGGCGGCGATCGCGGCCAGGCGCTCGACCTCGCCGGGCGCGTTCGTGCCGAGCTCGACGACGGCGTAGCGGTGCTCGGGACGAAGGCCGAAGAGCACGAGGGGCACGCCGACTTGGTTGTTGAGATTGCCCGTCGTCTGGTGGACCACGCCAGGCGCCGCGAGCTCGAGGGCGGCGCCGACGGCGCTGCGCGTGGTGGTCTTGCCCGCGGAGCCGGCGATGGCCACGACGCACACCGGCGAGCGCCGGCGATGCGCGGCCGCGAGCGCGCCGAGCGCCGCGAGCGTCGAAGAAACGAGCACGCACGGCGCCCCCACGTCGCCGAGATCGCGCTCGAGCAAGAGGACGCGCGCCCCGCCGCGCGCCGCCTGAGCGGCGTGATCGTGAGCATCGAAACGCTCGCCCTTGAGGGCGACGAACAGCGCCTCGTCAACGTCGGCGCGGCTGTCGGTGACGACGCGCTCGACGCGAGCCCCGGGCGAGGCGCCGCGCGACGACGGCGCGAGCGTGCCACCCGTGATCGCGAGCACCTCCTCGAGCGAGAAGCTCGCGCTATTGTCGGGAAGCGCGCTCGCCATCAGCTTCGGCCCTCGGCCCGTCGAGCTGCGAGCGCACGCCGCGCCGCCAGGCGATCGTCGAACGGGAGCTTTTCGGTGCCGATGATCTGGTACGGCTCGTGGCCCTTGCCGGCGACGAGCACGACGGCGCCGGGCGGCGCCTCGAGGATCGCCTGGTCGATGGCGCGGGCGCGGTCGAGCTCCACGCTGACGACGGCCGACCCAGCGGCGAAGCCCGGCTCCGTGTCACGCGCGATGGCGGCCGGATCTTCGCCGCGCGGATTGTCGCTCGTGAGGATCACGCGGGCGGCGCCGCGCGCGGCCGCGGCGCCCATGAGCGGGCGCTTCTTCGGGTCGCGATCGCCGCCGCAACCGAAGACGCAGAAAAGCGGGCCCTGGCTCACGGCGCGGAGCGCCTCGAGCACGCGTGCGAGCGCGTCGGGCGTGTGCGCGTAGTCGACGAGCACGGCGATGTCGTCGCCGGGGCCGTCACAGCGCTCGAGGCGCCCCGGCGCGGGCGGTGCGTCGGCGAGCGCCCGGCAGGCGAGGCGCGGGTCGTAGCCGAGCGCCGCCAGAATGCCGAGCGCCGTCATGAGGTTCTCGAGGTTGTGGGCGCCGATGAGCGGCGACCCGAGCTCGACCTCGCCGGACGGCGTGCCGATTCGCGCGCGGATGCCGCTCGCGTCGAGCGTCGCGTCGAGCACGCGAAAGGTCGCGGACGGGGCGCGCCCGGTCGTGATCGCGCCGCGCGTCACGCGGCGTGCGAGCTCGGCGCCGAACGCGTCGTCGACGTTGAGCACGGAACGCTCGGGCTCGAGCTCCTCGAAGAGCCGCGCCTTGGCGGCGCCGTACTCGGCCATCGAGCCGTAGTAATCGAGGTGATCCTGGCTCAGATTCGTGAATGCCGCGACGCGGAACGAGAGCGCATCGACGCGCGCGAGCGACAGCGCATGGCTCGAGACTTCCATGACGAAGTGGGTGCCGCCGCGCGCCACCACCGAGGCGAGCGTGCGCGACACGTCGTCGGCCTCGGGCGTCGTGAGGGCGCCGTCGTCTCGTTCGCCGCCGAACGAGAACCCGAGCGTGCCGAGCCGGCCGGGGCGACCGCCGAGGGCGCCGAGCGCGTGCTCGACGAGCAGGCTCGTCGTCGTCTTGCCGTTGGTACCCGTGATGCCGACGAGGGCGAGCGCGCGGCTCGGGTGGCCGTAGACGACCTCGGCGGCCACGCCGAGCGCGCGCCGCGCATCGTCAACGCGGAGCACTGGCACGCCGAGCACGGGGAGAGCCGCGTCGCGCTCGACGAGCACGGCGACGGCACCGCGCTCGACGGCGCCGGCCGCGAACGCCGCACCGTGCGTGCGGCCCCCGGCGCGGGCACAGAAAAGCTCGCCCGGCTCGATCTTCTGCGAATCCTGACGCACGCCACGGACGCGCACGAGCCCGTCGCCCTCGACGCTCGGCGAGAACGGCACGAGCGCGCGGGCGAGATCGGCGAGGCTCGGCGAGGGATCGTGAGTGAGCGCCATGGCGAGCGCTGTCATGACGCGGGCTCGAACACGAGCAAGAGGTCCTGCCCCTTGTCCATCACGGCGCCCGGCCGCGGTGTCTGGCTCACGAGCAGCCCGCTACCCGAGAGGCGCGGCTTGACGCCGAGCTCGAAAGAGCGCCTGAGCGCCGAGCGCGCCGGCCAACCCGTCATGTCGGGCACGCGCACGCTCCCCGCGGGGACCGGACCATTGTCCGCCACGCCTTCCTGGACGGCGGGCGCTTTGCCCTGGGCGCGGCGGATGAGCTCGATGGCGGCGTTCGCGGGGTCGGGGAGGTGCCCGAGCTCGGCGACGTCGGCGTGACCTGCGCCGCGCGGCGCGAGGCCGAAAAGCTTGAGGCTCGCCTGCGCGACCTTGCGGAACACGGGCGCCGCGACGGCGCCACCCGCGTGCTCCACCATGGGCTCGTCGATCGTCACGGCGATCGCCACGACGGGCTTCTCGGCGGGCACGAAGCCCACGAAGGACGCGATGAAGCGGTCGAGCGAGTAGCGCGCCGTGCCGGGCTCGGCCTTTTGCGCCGTCGCCGTCTTGCCGGCGACCCGATAGCCGTCGATGGCCGCCTCGATGCCCGTGCCCTCGCCTTCGGTGACGGCGACGAGCAGCTCCGCGACGGTGCGCGCGACGTGCGTCGGCACGACCCGCCGGCGCACGCGCGGCGTCGCCTCGCGCACGATCTCGCCGTCGGCCGTCGTCACGCGCTTGACGAGCACGGGCTCCATCAGCTCGCCGCCGTTCGCGATGGCGGCAGCGGCCATCGCGAGCTGCACGTTGGTGATGCCGATACCCTGGCCGAACGCGGCGGACGCCGTCTCGACCTGCACCCAGGGCCGCCCCTTGGGCCGCAAGGTGCCCGACGATTCACCGGGCACCGGCAACCCCGTCGGCTCACCGAAGCCGAAGCGGCGCAGCGACTCGTAGAGCCGGTCGCCGCCGAGACCGAGGCCGATCTTGGCGGCGCAGATGTTCGACGACACGGCGAGCACCTGCGCGATCGTCAGCCACTCGGACGGGTGCGTGTCGCGAATGACGACGTTGTCGAGGGGCATCATGCCCTTTTCGCAGTAGAGCTTCTCGGTGGGCTGGATGGTGCCCGCCGCGAGCGCCGCCGACACCGTGAAGATCTTCGAGGTGGACCCCGGCTCGAAGACGTCGCCCGTCGCGCGCAAGCGCCGCGCCTCGGGCTCGCTCTCCGTGTAGTCGTTGGGATTGAAGTACGGCACGCTCGCGAGCGCGAGGATCTCGCCCGTTCGACGGATCCACGACGACGACCGAGCCGCCTGCCGCCTCGAACGTGCGCACCGCGGCGGCGAGCTCGTGCTCGGCGACGTACTCCAGCCCCTGGTCGAGCGTGAGCGTGATGCTGTGCCCCGCGAGGGCGCGCTCGTCCTCGGCGCCCTCGGAAAAAAGGAGCCGCCCCGAGCGGTCGCGCAACCCGCGAAGCCTCTCGACGCGCCCTGCGAGGTCGTCGTTGAGCGAATACTCGAGGCCGTCCTTGCCCTCGCCGTCGGGAGCCACGAAGCCGAGCAGGGGTCCTGCGAGCTCGCGCCGCGGGTAGTACCGGCGCCCCTCGCCCTCGACGACGAGGCCGCGCAGCGGCGTCTTGCCGTCCTCGCCCGCGGCGAGGCGTCGGATGCCGTCGGCTTCCTCGGCGGTGAGCTGACGCTTGAGCCAGCTGAAGCGGCGCTTCGAGAGGATGCGCTTCTCGACCTGAGCGGGATCGATGCCGAGCGCGGCGCCGATGCGGTTCGCGGCCTCGCGTGCGACGAGCGGCACCTGCTGCGGCACGACGCCGCGCAAGAGCTCCACGGAATCGAGGCTCGCGCTCGGCACGTCGACGCTGACGGCCAGGGCGTCGCCGTTCCGATCGTAGAGCCCGCCGCGCTTCGGCGCGACGTGCAAGCGCCTCTGACGCTGCGATTCGGCGATCTCGCGCCACCCGCCGTGGTCCTCGACCATGATCGAGTAGGCGGCCGAGACCACGAGGCCGAGCCCGAGCGAAAGAACGCCGCACAAAAGGCCCATGCGGATGCGCACCCAGCGTCCGCGGGCCGCTTCGTCGATCACGGAGCGCTCTCCAGCGACGGCGGCCCCGCGGCGACGCGCCCCGTTTCGCCGTCGGCATCGGCGACCTCGCGCGGCAACGGACCCGCGGGGAGAATGCGGTCGGCGCTCGCCTCGCCCATGCCGAGCAAGGTCCGCGCGACGAATTCGACGCGCTCGGGCGTCTTGTGGCTCGCAAGCTCGAGCTCGAGCACGTGCTCCACCTCGCGGAGGCGCGCCACGTGGGCGTGCGTGCGCCCGAGCTCGTAGCCGAGCTCGACGGAGCGGACGCGCAGCGCCAGATGAAGCACGAACGCCGCCGTGGCCGACACCACGGCGAGGATCCAGAGCGCAAGGAAGCGGTTGTCCTCGGTCATCCCGCCTCCCCGTCCTCGACGGCGACGCGCCGCGCCGCACGTAACTTCGCGCTGCGCGAACGGGCGTTGGTCTCCACCTCTTCGTCGCTCGGCACGAGAGGCTTCTTCGAGAGCGCCTCCCACTCGGGTCGCCCGAAGAGCTCGCGCTTGACCAGGCGGTCCTCCATCGAGTGAAAGCTCAAGACGGCGGCCACGCCGTCGAGGGCCACGCGCTTGCGGGCAAGCGCGAGCACGGAGCGGAGCTGGACGAGCTCGCCGTTGACGGCCATGCGCAGCGCCTGGAAGGTGCGCGTCGCGGGGTCTATGCCGCCGACGCGCCGCGGGCCGACGGCGCGCACGACGGCGCGCCTGAGATCCAGCGTGTCCGAGAGACGGTCGGCGAGGAGCGCCTGCTTGACGCAGCGCGCGATGCGCCGCGACGCGCGCTCCTCACCGAGCTCGTAGATGATGTCGGCGAGCTCTTCTTGCGACGAGCGCTCGATGAGCTCCCGCGCGGTCTCGCCACGGGTCGGGTCCATGCGCATGTCGATGGGGCCGGCGACGCGGAAGCTCATGCCACGTTCGCCATCGGTGAGCTGCTCGGAGCTCACACCGAGATCGACGATCATGCCGGCGACCTCCCCGACGCCGTGCTCGTCGAGCACAGCCTCGATCTCGTCGAAGCACGCGTGCGTCACGATGGCGCGGGCGCCGAAGCGGGCGAGTCGCTCGCGCGCCACCGTCACGGCGCGGGGGTCGCGATCGAAGCCGTAGAGCGTCGCTTCGGGAAGCGCCTCGAGCAGCGCCGTCGAGTGCCCTGCTCCACCCAGCGTGGCGTCGATCACGACGCCGTTTCCGACGCCGGCGAGCGCCTCGAGCACTTCCTTCAGCATCACCGGAGCGTGGAAAAACGCCTGGTGGTCGGAGTCGATTCGAGTGGCGGCCATCATAGGTTGACCCCTTCCATGGCAGCGCGAAGCTCTTCGACCTCGGACTCGGTCATCGTGAGCGCGCGGTCCCATTCGCTCTTCGACCAGAGCTCGAGGTGCTTGCCCATGCCGGCCCAGACGGCGTCCTTGTCGAGCTTCGCGCGCTCGCGCAGGTTCGGCGGTACGAGCACGCGACCCGAGCCATCGAGCTCGCACTCGACGGCCGCGGACACGTAGAGCCGGCGAAAGCGCACGGCGTGGCGCGCGAGGCTCGGCAGCTCGGTGACACGGCTCTCGAACACCTCCCAGGCGCGCAACGGATAGAGGTGCAGGCACGGATCGAACGGCGCCGGCGCGAGCACGACGCGCGCGTCGCCCGAAGCCGAGACGAGCTCGCGAAAGCGCACGGGCAGACTGATGCGACCTTTCGCATCGACGCTGTGCATGAAGTGCCCGCGGAACATCGGCTTGGGGTGGCTCGTTTCTGCCACTGGGTGGGCTGGCTTGACACTCAGCCCCACTATTTCCCACTGGACCTGCCGAAGCTAAGGGTCCAGCCGCCGGTCTGTCAACAATGCTGGAAGGCTCGCCGCCGGCCAAACACCCTGTGTTTGGTGCTACTCCAGACACCCACATGAACTAGCGTTCAGCTCTTCAGTGAGCGCCGCTCACGCACGCGAGGCGGCGCCCAGAGGAGCGTCGAGGCGAACAGGGCGACGGCGAGCGCGGCAGGGAGCATGGCGATGACGAGCATGTCGCCATCCATCGCAAGCGGCGTTCCCAACCAAGGACCCAACGAGACCGCGGACTTGGCTCGCTTCCGCCTTCGCGAGGCGTGTGCCCCGAGACACGACGGCGTCCACGGGCGACCGCAGGAGCGCGCCACGGCTCGCGCGACCTCAGGCGTCCGGCGGGGACCCAGCCAGCCCTGCCGCCCGACGAGGACGCACGAAACCCTACGCGCTCAGCCGTCCAACGAGGACAGGCCCGCGCGCCGCCGTACGACGGCGGCGTGCCGTGGCCGCGCCGCTCAGTTGGCGGGCGCTTTGCGCTTCATCCCGGGCAGCGTTGCCAGCTCGGGAGCCGGCTCCTGCACGGTGATGTCCTGGAAGTCGAGGATGCCCTGGTAGGGATCCGCCTCGGCACCGGACGACGCCTTCATGAAGGTCGTCGAGTACTTGCCCTTGACGAGCACCTTCGCGCCCACGGCGGGCAGCGGGTCCGGGACTTTCACGCCCCAGAGCTGATCGTCGTAGCCGGCATCGTCTTTCGGCTTGTCGAACGCTTCGATCGCGTCGTGCAGGTTCGCGAAGTTCGAGGCCCAGCCCATCACCTTGATCGACTCGTTCTCGGGCGCGTCCTTGGTGTCGCCGACCCAGAACGTGGGCACGGGCGCCTTGCAACCTTCGGGATCGGCCTTGCCGGTCTTGTGAACGGCGCACTCGGGCGCATCACCGAGATTCGTCTTGGTGATGTAACCCGCGATGGTGATGTCTTTGCCGGCGATGTCCTTCCTGTGCACCAGGCTGCGCAGGTAGTAGGCGGCGCCCCACACCGTGTAGGCGTCGCCCTGCTTGATCGGCTTTTTCTGTAGCGTGGGCACGGAGGGCAACGACGCCTTGGTGCCGCTGTACGCCGGCTTCGGCTCGTACTTGGCTTCCTCTTGCCCGCAGGCGAGCGGGACCAGCGTTGCACCCATCAACAAGGAAATACGAGCGACCTTGGGAAACATCGGGGAGCCTCCTCGAGCATTGGGCTCGACCTCGCGCCGCAACCGGCGGGCCGCGAGAGGTCGCCACATTAGTCCGCATTCCACCGCCACCGCAAGGCTCCCTGCGGCGCCCTCGGCCGCCCGGCCAGGGCCCCGTCGGACCAGCGCAAGGCCGCGCTCCCACGCTGCAACGCGCGCCCTCCCGCCAGCCTGAGCGCAAATTTCGCTGTAGAGTCCCTCTCCGTGGCACGGACGATCGTCATCGGGGACGTGCACGGGTGCGCGGCCGAGCTCGAGCGTCTGCTCGAGAAGCTCGGACCGAGCGCGGACGACCGCTTGCTCTTCGTCGGCGACCTCGTGGCGCGCGGGCCCGACAGCCATCACGTGCTCTCGGTCGTCAAGGCACTCGGCGCGGGCGTCGTGCGCGGCAACCACGAAGAACGGCTACTCGACGCGCGCGCGGCGCACCGCGAGGGCAAGCCCCTGCCGAAGCTCGGTCGCACGCACCAGGCGCTCTTCGAGGAGCTCGACGCCGAGGAGTGGGCAATGCTCGAGAGCTTTCCGCTCTTCATCGACGTGCGGGACGCGGGGCTTCGCATCGTTCATGCTGGCGTCGTGCCGGGCGTCCCGTTTTCCGAACAAGATCCGTACCTTCTCACGCACGTTCGCTCCATTTCGGACGACGGCACGCCGAGCGTCAAATGGGGCACGCCGTGGGGCAAGACCTACGTCGGCCCGCCGCACGTCGTGTTCGGCCACAACGCGCGCAAGGAGCCGCAGCTTCACCCCGACGCGACGGGCATCGACACGGCGTGCGTCTACGGCGGCGAGCTCACGGCGCTCGTGCTCCCGAAAGGCACGCTGCCACCGCCGCCCGCCGAGCGCCGCGACGTGCTCGTGTCGGTGCCGGCGCGCACCGCGTACGCGGACTACGGTCACGCGCTGCCCGACTGACCCGGAGCACGTCACGATGACCGACGCGCGATCCGGTTCCGAGCCGAGCGAGCGGACGCGGCTGCCGCGCGTGTGGGTGGCCGATCCGAGCGAGGGGGAGCGGCGCATCGGCGACGCGGAGGCGCGCTACCTCACGCGTGTGCTCCGGCTCGGTGCGGGCGATCGCTTCACGGCCTTCGACCCCGAGCGCGAAATCGAGGCCGAGGCGGTGATCGCCCGCGTCGCGCGTGATCACCTCGTGTGCCGGCTCGCGACGCCCGTCGCGGCGGCCCGGCACGGCTCGCGCGGCGTCACCCTGATTCAATGTGCCGCGAAGGGCGACAAGATCGACGACGTGGTGCGAGCGGCGACCGCGCTCGGCGTGGGTCGCCTCATTGTCGCCGAGAGCGAGCGCAGCGTGGTGCGCCTGTCGCGCGAGCCCGGGCGGCGCAACGAGCGCTGGCACGCGATTGCGCTCGACGCCGCGCGCCAGAGCGGTCGCGGCGACCTGCCGCAAATCGACGGCCCGAGCCTGCTCGCCGAGCTCGTTCCCACGCTCGCCGCCGATCCCGCCCTGAAGCTCTGCCTCGATCCGCTCGGCGAGACGGGGCTCGGCGCTCTCGTCGCCGGGCGCGGTGAGCGCGGCGTCGTGCTGCTCGTCGGACCCGAGGGTGGCCTCAGCGCCCGCGAGATTGAAGCAGCCGAACGTTCGGGCTTCGTGCGCGCCCGCCTCGGTGGACTCGTGCTGCGCACCGAGCTCGCGAGCGTCGCCGCGCTCGGCGCCGTGCTCGCCGCCACGTGAAAAGTCGCGCGCCCGCGCGTCAGCCGTAGGCGCGGGCGCTCGCGCAGCCGACGTTCAGCGTGACCTCGAGCTTGCCCTCGGACCAGTACTTGTCGACGGCGTCGCGCACGTACTCCATGGGCTTCTTGAGATCGTGGCCGCCGAGCCAGGTCTCGAGCTCCGGCATGATGAGAAGGCGTGTCACGGGGTCTTCGACGAAGGCGCGCCCGCTGTCGAACGGCAAGACCGTCTGCCGGATCTCCACGTCGACGTCCTCGAAGCCACTGCCCTCGAGCTCCTCGGACAGCGACTCGATCGACGGGCGCGTGGCGAGCGCAAACTCGACGGCCTTGCCGAAGTCGGTCGCGTCGAACTTCAGCGCGTACTCGCGCAAAAGGTCCGCGATCTCCTGGAAGGAGCCGCGCAGCGGCAGCGCGACGAGCGCCTGGCCGCCCTCGCAGAGCAGGCGCCGAAGGTCACGAAAGAGCTCGAGGCGATCCTCGACGAGCGTGATCGGATGCAAGCAGAGTGCGTGCGTGAACTGGCCGCCCTCCATGTCGCCCAGACCGTCCTCGAGCACGCGATATTCGATGCTCTCGGCGCGGCGCGCGGCCGCCTTGTTGCGCGCGAGCTCGAGCGCCGGCAAGGACGCGTCCAGGCCGATGATCTCCACCTGGTCGACACGCTCGTAGAGCTTGAGATCCGGGTATCCCGTGCGGCAGCCGACGTGAAGGGCGCGCGCCACGTCCCCCGAGAGCAAGAGGTCGAGCGCGAGCTCGCCGTACAGCGAGAGGTAGCGCGGGACGACGAACGTCTCGAAGATGGCCGCGTCGGCCGGAGAGAGCTTGCCGCTTCGAAACACGGGACGACAATAGCGCGCTATCCTGGGCTCGTGTCGCCCGTCGTGAAAGCCGGTGTGCTCGCCGCGGTCCTCGCCGCCCTGGCCGTCGCGGTGGCGCGCTCCCCCCACATCGTGCGCGTGGGTGCGCAAGCGCTGCCATCCACATCGAGCGAGCTCGCACCCTCGCTCACCGCGGCCTGCCCGCGCGGCACGCTGCCCGATGGCGACGCCTGCGTCCCCGTGCCCGTCGCCGTCGACGCGGGCAGCGACGCCGGGCCAGACGCCGCCACTGAGCGGGCGCGCCCGCGCTGACGGCCCGCGAAGCCGACGCGAGCTCGAGGTCAGACCACGAGCTTGTAGCCGAAGCCGTAGACCGTGAGAATGTGGGCGGGGGCGTCGGCGCGGCGCTCGATCTTCTTTCGCAGCTTGACGATGAAATTGTCGATGGTGCGATTCGTCGGGCTCGCTTCGAGGCCCCAGATCTTGTCGAGCAGCTCGTCGCGGCTCACGGCCTGGCCGTTGCGCTCGTAGAGGTAGCGGAGCAGCTCCACCTCGTAGAAGGAGAGCGGTTCGGGTCGTTTGCCCTCGCGCTCCATGCTGTGAGCGGCGACGTTGACGGTCACGTCGCCGATGCGGAACGTCGTCGCCTCGGTCGGGCGGCGCGTGCGGCGGAAGATGGCGCGGATGCGCGCGACGAGCTCACCCACGCCGAAGGGCTTGGTGACGTAGTCGTCGGCGCCGGCCTCCAGGCCGCGGATCTTGTCGGCCTCCTGGCTCTTGGCCGTGAGCATGATGATGGGCACGAACTGGTCGGCCCGGCGCACCTCCTCGCACACCTGGTAGCCGTTCACGTCGGGCAGCATCAAATCGAGCAGGATCGCGTCCGGGTGCTCCTTGTGCGCGAGCTTTATCCCCGCGCGGCCCGTGTCGGCCGTCAGCACCTGGTACCCCTCGAACTCGAGCGCGTCCTTGAGGCCGAGCGCGATGTGCGGCTCGTCCTCGATGACGAGGATCGTCTTTTTCGGCTCGCTCGCAGTCACCGTCGAGAGCGAGCTTGTCCCGAGCGGCACCGGTGTTCAAGCAGCAAGCGCGGCGTGCGGCTGGAGCGCGGAGGGCAGGTCCCAGAGCGCCTTCACGACGGCAGAGCCAGCGGATCGCGGTAGACGGTGTCCACGTCGAGCACGCAACCGATCGCAGCAAGCTCCGCGCGCCCGCCCGGACCGGCGCTGATCGAGCGCCACGCCGCGCCCTCGCGAAGCCAGACCTCGATCGAGGGCGTGTCGTGCGCGACGAGCACGATGTGAGAAAGTGACGGGATACGCTGATATTGGGCGAGCTTCTCGCCGCGGTCGTAGCCCTCCGTGCTCGGGCTCAGGACCTCGACCACGACCGCGGGGTTCGTGACGGTGTTCTCGTCCTCGGGATTGACCTCGAGCTTTTGGCACACCACGGTCACGTCGGGGTAGCCGGCAAATCCCGTCGCGAGGACCCGGATGCGGAGCGCCTCGCTGTAGACCCGGCAACGCTTCCCCTCGAGCTGGCGAGTGAGCGAGCTCCCCACGGCACTGGCAAGCGCCGCGTGCGCCGGCGTGCCGCCCGCCATGCCGAGAATGAGCCCGTCCAAGAACTCGTGCTTGGCGCTGCTCCCTGCCTCGACGCGCAGGTATTCTCGAAAGGAGAACCGGAGCTTCGGCGCGACCGTCACGCACTCGAAGCTAGCACGCGCCTCGGAATGCCGCAGGCGGGCGACCAGGGCGCGAGCCCGGTCGCCCCGCGGTGCGTTACGGGGCGACCTGGGTCGCGCTCGCCGCTTCGCCGATGCAGGCGATGAACGCGAGGCCGTCCTTGGCCGGCAGGTTGCCGCCGAGGAAGCGCAGGATGCGCTGCTGCGTCGGGTCGCACGACGCGAGCAGGTCCTTGTTGTAGTTCGGTACCGTCGGATCGACGTAGCAGTAGCCGAACAGGTTGCCCGGATCCTGCGCAACACTGACGCACGTGCTGAGGTCCGCGTCGGTGAACTGCCGGATCTTGCAGAAGCAGAAGTCGCTGCAGCTCACCTGACCGCTGCCACCGCACTGGCCATGGTTGAAGAGGTCTTCCTTCACGGCCGGGATGATCTTGGCCTCCTCGCCCTCGAGCGGCGAGCGACCGATGCTCGGATCGCAGGCCTCGCACGAGCCGCCCATCCCCTCGGGTCGCACCTCGACCACCTGGCAGGGCACCTTGCCAACTTCGGGCGATGCCGGGTTGTCCTCGGGAGTGAGCGCGCGGGGCAGGCATTTCGCCGTGAGCGCTTCCTTGAGGCGGCTGAT
Source organism: uncultured delta proteobacterium (assembly GCA_963841435.1). Lineage (GTDB taxonomy): Bacteria > Myxococcota_A > Polyangia > Polyangiales > Polyangiaceae > PMG-095. The sequence goes on along the minus strand of CAWJCS010000006.1, from coordinate 478,030 downwards.
GATCGCGGAGACGGCGGGGTTGTAGCCGTAGTTGGCGTCCGCGGCCATGCCGCCCATGGCGGTGATGTTCTTCGGGCAGATGCTCGCGACGATGGCGTTCGACGCGATGCCTTTGAGCACCTGGAGCTCGCGCGTTCCCGGGTAGGCCTTGGCACGCTGCTGCGTGCCGTCCATATCGGCCGCCGGGTATTGGCAGAGCGGGCTGTTCTTCGGATACTCGTCGGCGTTGCAGTCGCAGCCGCCCTCGTTCGCCATGGTGCAGGGCGTCGGCGTCGAGAGGTCGAAGATGCACGCGAACTGGAGATCCGCGCGCTCGGTGGCGATGACCTGCTGCTCGTGGCCGTTGATCGGATTGAGCAGCATCGTGGCGTCCGGCGGCGACGTTGAAACACCCGGCAGGAACGGGTGCGGCATGACGGGCCGCGGATCGATCGATTCGATCATGAAGGGATCGGTCGGTTGCACGGCGTTGTCGGGATCGCCCAGGATCACGTCCCAGCGCTTGGCCGCATTGAGCTCCTCGGCCGTCATGTACTGCAACGTCCGCATCGCCGTCAGGCTGTTCGGCTGACCCATGATCGAGCCGTCGGTCGCGATGTCCTGCCAGGGGACGCCCACGATACCGGCGAGGAACACGAGGCCACGGTCACGTCCCGCCTCACCGGCGGCGCCGCCTGCAAAGAGCGGGTTTGCCACGGGCATGCCGTTGTAGCGCGGGTCGATGAAGGGCTGCGTCAGGCCGTCGATGTAGCGGCGCACCGGATACAGGAGATCGACGCCAAAGCGCTGCTTCTGCTTGAAACAGCGCACGTTCGGGCTGTCCTCGGAGGTGGTCATCTTTTCGCCCATGCCCGTGCAGGCCGGATCGGGGTCACCCGCGCCGCAGGGCTTGCAGTCAGGGCTGTTCGGCTGCGTTGCGCAGATCTGGTGGGCGCGCGGCATGCGCCACGTGTTAAACATGGGGCCGCCCTTGAACGGTACGAGCCAGCCCTGCAACCCGTCCTCGTCGAGGATGGAGCAGTCGTTTTCGTCCGAAAGCATGATGATCGCGAGCAGGGAGTCGGGGCGCATGAAGGCGGCGCGCTGCGCGAGCACGACCTGGTTCACGGGGCCGCGCACGCTCGACTGCCCGTTGTTGCCCATGGTCTCGACAGGCTCCGGATCGATGAGGAAGCGGTACCAGGACTCGAGCTGCGCCTCGTAGCCGCAGCCGTGCTCGCCAGCGGCCGTCACCTGATTGGTGAACGCCGTGATCATCGCGGCGGCGTCGCCGGGGCTGCCCGCGAGCGGCGAGCCGTAGCCGGGCGGCATGTGCGGCGTGACGCCGCCGGTCGCCTGGCGGGGGTCCCACACGAGAAAGCCTGAATTGTTCCAGCTCGCGAGGGCAGCGCGGCCGGTGGCCTGCTGGTTCACGCTCGGCAGGAGCTGCGCTCGATCGTTGTACGTCGTGTCGGCGGTGGCGGTGGCGTCCGAGCACACGTCGGCGCTACCGTGGTCGCCGATGCTCGACGTGATGAGGCCGATGTGGATGTTCTCGACGGCCTTGAACTCCGGGCTCGAGCCGTTCGGGCAGTTCGGCGCCTGCCCGCCCGCCGGCATACCGTTCATGTTGACGCAGATGGGGCTGATGAGGCGGTTCACGAGCACGGGCACCGCCTGGCTCAGGATCTGCTGCTTGTCAGCCATGGAGATCGAGTTGTCGATCATGAACAAGAGGTCGATCTTATCGACGCCCGTCTGGCGGATCTGGCTGATGAAGACGTTGCTCGTCGTCGGTGTTGCCGGCGTCACCGGGCGATCGAGGCAGCCCGCGGTGAGGGCAGCCGAGCCGGCGAGCAACGCGGCGCCGGTGGCGCCCTTTCTCAGGGTCCTGAGAGCCTTGGTGAACAAGGACGTGGACGAGCGAGTCGAGAGCGTCATAGCGGGGGAACTCCTTGGAGGCGCCGAGAGCGTAGGGGTTGACGCGGGACAGTGTCAACGCAAGGCTCATGCCGATTCGCGAGGGCCGAGCATCGTTGCCTACCGCGGCTGGAGCCGACAACCGAGTTGGCGATGCCCGTCGGCGCGGCCAACTGAGTTTGTCAGATTTTGGGGTCCGAGAGCCAGCGCCGAACGGCGGCGAGGTGGTTCTTCGTCACGCCGGTCACGGCGAGGATCTGGTCGTCGCTCGCCCCACGGATGGCCTCGACCGAGCCGAGCTCTTTAAGCAGCGCTTTCCGGGTCTTCGGCCCGATCCCCTTGACCCGATCGAGCGCGGATTCGAAGCGGCGACGCTTACCGGTCTTCTTGCGACCGGCGTTCGAGAAGCGGTGGGCCTCGTCGCGGGCGAGCGCGAGCATGAAGAGCTCGGGGCTGTTGGGACGCAGTGGAATCGGATTTTTCTGCCCCGGCAGGTAGACGCGATCCACCTGCTTGTCACCAAGCTCGCTCTCCCGCTCCTTGGCGAGTCCGACGATCATGAGGTCGTGGATACCGAGATCGTGCGCCGCAGCGAGCGCGACGCCGAGCTGGCCGCGGCCGCCGTCGACGACGAAGAGGTCCGGCAGTTGCCAGTCGGGCTCGGGCGCGCCGTTGGCGTGCGCGTGCGGCTCGCCAACGTTGGCGGCCGGCGCCACCTCGGGTGACGCCGTGCCTTCGGCACGCTCGACGCTGTCCGCCGTCTCGACGGGAATGTTCGCTGGCGTGCCGTCGCTGGGCGTGCCGTCGCTGGGCGTGCCGTCGCGCGCCGCTTTGCCGCGACGAAAGCGGCGCCGCAGGACCTCGTAGAGCGCCTGGTAGTCGTCGCCGGGGCCCGCCGTCTTCACGTGGTAGCTCCGGTAACGCTTCTTGTCGGGCTTGCCGTCGAACAGGGACACGATGGCGCCCACGGTGTCCTCTCCGCCGAGGTGCGAGATGTCGGCGCACTCGATGCGGCGCGGCAAGGTCGGCAGTCGGAGCCGCTCCTGAACGCGGAACAGGCGCTCGCCCATATCGCTCTCGGCGCGGCGCTTCTCTTCGTAGGCGTGCTTGGCGTTGCTCTCGGCGAGCTCGAGCAAGCGGCGGCGCGAGCCGCGTTGCGGCGCCACGAGCTCGACGCGCGCGGGCGCGCGACCCGCCGTGCGCGCCGCGCGGCGTTCGGAAAGCCATTCGGCGACACCGGCCGAGCCGTCCGGCAAGACGGGCACGAGCACCTCGTCGGGAATGTGCGCCTCGCCCGAGCCACCCTCGCCGTAGTGCTCGCGCAAGAAGCCCGCGATGACCTCGTCGTCGGGTAGCTCGACTTTCTTGCTCGAGAAGCTCGCCGTATCGACGACGCGCCCCGAGCGCACCACGAGCAGCACGAGCTCGACGAGGTCCGCCTCGCGGAACAGCCCAACGACGTCCTCGTCGCGGTCGGTCACCGAGACGACGCGCTGCGCCTCGCGCACCGACTCGACGGCGGCGAGCTGGTCACGGTAGGTGCCCGCGAGCTCGAACTCGAGCCGGTTGCTCGCGGCGCGCATGCGCTCGTCGAGCGTCTCCGAAAGCTCGTCGTGGCGGCCGTCGAGAAAGAGCGCGACCGAGCGCACCTGCTCCGCGTAAAGCTCGCGGTCGACGTTGTAGACGCACGGCGCCGGGCAGCGGCCGATCTGGTACTTCAGGCACGGCCGTTTGCGGCTCACGATCTCGCGATCGGAGCAGGTGCGCAGGCGCCAGTGCTTCTCGACGAGATGGAGCGTGCGGCGCGCCGCCGTCGCCGAATGGTAAGGACCGAAGTAGCGCGCCCCGTCGGTTTTCGGCTTGCGCACGAGCTCGAGCCGCGGCCACGGATGGTCGCTCGCGAGGCGGATCGAGAGGTACTCCTTGTCGTCCCGGAGCTTGACGTTGTAGCGAGGCTTGCGCTCCTTGATGAGACTGTTCTCGAGGATCGCGGCTTCCTTCTCCGTGGCCGTGACGACCGTCTCGACGTCGGCAACGTGGCGCCTCAAGAGCGGCAAGAACGCGCGCGTGTCGGAGCCCGCGGCTTGAAAATAACTCCGCACGCGCGCGCGCAGGCTCTTCGCCTTGCCGACGTAGAGCGTCGCGCCGTCCTTGTCCTTGAACAGGTAGCAGCCGGGCTCCGCGGGGAGCCCCTCGAGCTTCTGCAAAAGGTCGTCGGCGGCCACGGGGGCAAGACTAGCGAGCGGCATCGCCGCTGACCAACGAGGGTGCCGGAGGCGCCGCCGGAGCTCGAGGGACGGGGGCGCGAGCGAGCTGACACCGAAGCGCCCCCCACGCACGCCCCCGCTCTTCATGCTACCCGAAGGCCCGTGGCGTTCCCCCGCGCGCTCCGCGAGATCCTCGGCCGCTTCCCGCTCGGACGAGCCGGAGCCGCGCTCGTGGTCGCCGTCCTTTCGGGCCTCGCGGCCGGGTTCGTGCTCGTGCCGCGGCTTCCCTCGCCCGGCTCGACGCCGCCCGCGCCGCTCGCCGTGACGCTCCTCGGGCGACCCCTGGCGCTCGATCGCACGGCGGGCGAGCGCGCGCTCGACCGGGTGAGGCATTACGTCGCACGGCGCTTCGTGCTCGAGATCGCCGCGGGCGAGCGCCGCGAAGTTTACCTCGGCCAGCTCGGCGCCGAGCTCGACAAGGTGCGCCTCTCGGACCTCGTGCACGACGCGCGCGATCCCACGAGCGCGCTGTTCCGCCGGGCGCGCGCCGAAAAGGGCAACGCGCCGCTCGCCCTGCCCCTGCCCGTGACGCTCAACCGCGACCTCGCGCTGCCGGCCCTCGCCGACCTCAAGGATGCTCTCGACCGCTCACCGGAGGACGCACGGCTCGATCTCGAAAAGCGCAAGCTCGTCCCCGAGCGCGAGGGGCGGTTGCTCGACGTGGACGCGACGCTGCTCTCGATCGAACGAGCGCTCGAGGCGGGCGAGCCGGGCGCGAAGATCGCCTTCGTCGCACGCCGGCCGAAGCGCACGCAAAAGGAGCTCGCGGGCGTGAAGTTCGACGCCGTGCTCGGCTGGTTCGAGACGCGCTACGACCGCTCCGAGAGATACCGCGCGAGGAGCTACAACCTCGGCATCGCCGCGAGCAAGCTCGACGGCCACGTGCTTCTGCCGGGCGAAATCTTCGACTTCAACGACGTTGTGGGGCCGCGCGACGAGGCGAATGGGTACAAGGTGGCCCCCGTCATCGCCGAGGGCGAGCTCGTCGACGGCATCGGGGGCGGCACCTGCCAGGTCTCGGGGACGCTGCACGGCGCGGCCTTCTTCGCGGGGCTCGAGATCGTCGAGCGCTACCCGCACACGCGCCCGAGCTCGTACATCAAGCTCGGGCTCGACGCGACGGTGGTGTACCCGACCATCAACTTCCGCGTGAAGAACGATTTTTCCTTCCCCGTCGTACTGCACGAGACCGTGAAGAACGGCATCGTCCGCGCGGAAATTCTCGGCCCGACTAGAACGCGCACCGTGACGATGATCCGGCGCGTCATCGACGCCATCCCGTACGAGGAGATCGAGCGCCCCGACAAGAGCTTGCCGTCCGGTGAGCGCGTGCTCGCGCAGCGCGGCGTCGCGGGCTTCAAGGTGCGTCGCTACCGCATCGTGCGCAACGGGACGCACGCGGTGCGCGAGCGCTGGGACGACGTGTACCCGCCGACCCCGCAGATCGTGAAAGTCGGTGCCGGCGACGCGCGCGCCGACAAGACGGCGAAGGACGACGCGCACCCCGAGTACCTCGCCGACGAGCTGCTCGTGACGACGCAGGGCCCCGACGACGACGACGAGTCGGAGGGCGCCACGGGCGATCGCGACTCGATGTGGGAGCGCCGGGAGCCGGGGCGGTTCGGCACACCGGGCTGGACGGAGAAGCTTGGGATGCCCGTTTGGAAAAGTCGCCGCCCCGTGCCGGAAACAGACGCAAAAACCCATGCTTCCGGCAAGAAACGAGGCCCTGCGTGAAGTTTTTTCGCGCTCGCGGAGGGCTCAGGCGCCGCTCAGGGCGGCGGCGAGGCCGGCCGGGGGGACGCTTTGGGCGACGCGGGCTTGACTCGACGGACGAGCTAGGCGAAGAACGCCGCCCCGGACGAGAGGCAGGAGATCCTCGGAGATTTGGCCCCTTCTGACACCGGCTGGCCGGTAAGCGAATCCACCATGATGACGACCACGGAACAAACTGCTGTCCCCGCTCGCAAACCCACCGACGAGAACGGGACCGCCACCCGCAGCGCCGACTGGGAGAACCCGCGCGTTGCTTCGATCCTCTCTGCGGCTGCGAAGTGCTTCGCCCGCAAGGGGTTCACTGCCACGACCCTCGCCGAGATCGGCAAGGAGCTTGGCCTGAGAAAAAGCATCGTCCACTACTACTTCGCGAGCAAAGCGGCGCTCATTCACGAAGTGCAGAGCTTCACGTATCACCGCTATCTCGACCGCTTGAAGGAAGCGATCCGCAACGGTGATGGCTCGCCGCATCAGGCGACCGAGGCGCTCCGGGCGCTCTGGGACGCCATCCAGAGCAACAAGACCGGCACGGGTCTCAACATCGAGGTCTGGAGCGCGGCGCGCCGCGATCCCGAGCTCAAGCGCCGCGCCGCCGGGCTGCAGCGCGACGCACGACAGGTCGTGCGCGACGTCGTGAGCGGCGCCTCGCGCGGTCAGCGCTCGGAGGCGCTCGCGACGCTCGTGCTCGCCGTCCTCAACGGCCTCAGCGTCACCGAGTACCTCGAGGGCGACGAGATCAAGGCGAAGGAGGCTTACGACGCCTTCCTCGGCCTGCTCCAGGGCGCCCTCGACGCCCCCGTCAACGGCGCCTAGAACCGCTCCGCCAGTCGGTGGCAGGAGCGTGAGCCGCTACGAACCGCGCCAGAAACCGGCGAGGCCGGCGCCGTCCCGCGCTGGGGCGGGTCGCGGTATGCTCGGCGCCGTGACGCGCCCGGGCACGCTGCGATCGCCGCTCCTCGCGCTCGGTGGGCCCCTCGCGGCCGCCGCGCTGGCGCTCGCCGCGGCACCCACGCGCGCGCACCTCGGCGTGCCGTCGGCGCCGGCGGCGCCTCGCGAGCCCGGCTTCGCAAAGGGAAGCTCCGCGTACGCGTCGTTCGGTGAGGCCGAGCGGGCCCTTCGCCCGAGGGCGCCACGCGTCCGCGACACGGCGTGGCTCTCGGCCGGGCTCTCGGCGGGCAACGCGAAGCAGCACTGGCAGCTGGCGCCTCCCGCGACGCTCGCTGCGCTCGGCCGCTACCTTCGCCCCTGGGAAAATCACACGCCCGACTGGCGCGCCTTCCGCGACGGCGCGTACGGTCCCGCGCCCGCACCGTCGCTCGCGTGGCGTCTCGACTTCGCGCCCGCCCCCGCCGAGCTGCCCGTGCGTGCGAGCCGCCCTTGCCCGCGCTGGCTCGCGCCACGGGCGGTCACCCTCACGCGCTACGCGGGCGAGACCGAGCGCCTCGCGCTCTTCGACTGCGACGGCGCCATCGCGCCCGAGGTCATCGACCGCGTGAGCATGCTTTCGCGCGCGCCCGGCACGCCCACGCCGAGCCTGCCGCTGCCCCCGGAAGCGCAGCACGGCCGCCCCGGCGAATGGCTCCCGGGTCTCAGACTGCTCGATCCGCGCCTCGTCTGGGCGCTCGGCAAGATCGGCGCGGCGTTTCCCGGCAAGCGCATCGTCATCATGAGCGGCTACCGTCCCGACGCTCACACGAGCCTGCACCGCCGCGGCAAGGCCATCGACATCTACGTCGAGGGCGTCGGAAACGACCTGCTCTTTCGCGAGTGCCGAAAGCTCCGCGACACCGGCTGCGGCTACTACCCGAACAACGTCTTCGTTCACCTGGACGTGCGCGCCTACGGCACACGCCACGTCGCGTGGGTCGACGTTTCGAGCCCCGGCGACCCGTCGCGCTACGTGGACGGCTGGGCCGGCGTCATCGCGCCGGGCGAAGCCTGGCTCGGCGGCGGCTGACGCTCCGCGCCGTACCACCCCCTCCGCGCGCGCAGGCCGGAGGCCGAGCACGCGGTTTGGGGGTGGTTGACGGCGCGCAGGCCGAAGGCCGAGCACCGGCGGGTCGGGGGCAGCCCCACCCGCGGGGTCGCTAGCATTTGCGGCCGAGCGAGAGGCTGTGCGCCGTGCCGCCCGTGCGGCGGAGCACGCCACAGTCGCAGTCGGTGCCGTCGCCGCAGGGCGGCGCCGCGATCGTGAACGTGATGCTCACGGGGTCGCCCGTGTCGGGATCGGCGAGCGAAACGGGGCCGAGCGAGATGATTTCGCGTCCCGTGTTGACACTGAGCTGTTCGTGGGTCCAGTCGTGGCCCGTGGGGGCCGCGTCCATGACGATGTCGCCGTCGGCGCCGAGACGGAGCACCGTGCAGTCGGTCGCGGGAAGATTGTAGTCGTCGGCCCCGCTCAGGGCGTCGTTGACGCGCAGGTGCGCCGTGGTCGTGCACGTGTCGTCGGCTTCGTGCGTCGTGAGCGTGAGGTTGACGTTGACTTCGAAGCTCCGGTAGTGCCACGCGGCGCTGAGCGCGACGCCGGCATCGGTGTCGTTCACCGTGAGCGACGACGACGCCTTGGGGTCGCCCTGGCAGGCGAGCGGCAGCGCGGCGAGGGCGAGTAGCCCGAGCGTGGCGCGCCGTCGGGCGCCTTGCGGGCGCGGGGGGCACGGCGACGCGCGTTGGGCGGCTTGCGGGCGCGGCGGGCACGGCGACGCGGCGCTTGGGCGGCTTGCGGGCGCGGCGGGCACGGCGGGCACGGCGACGCGCGTCGGGCGGCTTGCGCGCGCGGGGGGCACGGCGACGCGCGTTGGGCGGCTTGCGGGCGCGGGGGGCACGGCGACGCGCGTTGGGCGGCTTGCGGGCGCGGGGGGCACGGCGACGCGTGTTGGGCGGCTTGCGGGCGCGGCGTCGCGCGTTGGGCGGCTTGCGGGCGCGGCGGGCACGGCGGGCACGGCGACGTGCGTTGGGCGGCTTGCGGGCGCGGCGGGCACGGCGACGCGCGTTGGGCGGCTTGCGGGCGCGGGGGGCACGGCGACGCGCGTCGGGCGGCTTGCGGGCACGGCGGGCACGGCGGGCACGGCGACGCGCGTTGGGCGGCTTGCGCGCGCGGGGGGCACGGCGACGCGCGTTGGGCGGCTTGGGGGCGCGGGGGGCACGGCGACGCGCGTTGGGCGGCTTGCGGGCGCGGCGATCGCGCGTTGGGCGGCTTGCGGGCACGGCGGGCACGGCGACGTGCGTTGGGCGGCTTGCGCGCGCGGGGGGCACGGCGACGCGCGTTGGGCGGCTTGCGGGCGCGGGGGGCACGGCGACGTGCGGAGCGCTTGCAGGCAACGTCGCGGGACCGCGGGGAGCGCTTGCTGCGCCGCAGGGAGCGCTTGCAGGCAACGTCGTAGCGCCGCGCGCAGCGCTTGGAGGCGAGGGAGTCGCGACGCTGCGGCGAGGGCGCACATCGTCCGGAGCATAGCCCGGCTCCGGGGCGTGCGGGGCGTGCGGGACGTGCGGGACGTGCGGGGCGTGACGTGCCGCGAAGTCCGGTAGCGAAGCGCCAGCGCGGCTACCCGCCGCGACCGAGCGCGTGGGCGCCGGCGCCGACGCGGGCGGCGTTGCGAGTGGCTACGGCGATGCCCGTGGCGACGCGGGCGGCGTTGCGAGTGGCTACGGCGATGCCCGTGGCGACGCGGGCGGCGTTGCGAGTGGCTACGGCGATGCCCGTGGCGACGCGGGAACCATCGCGTCAGGATCGACGGGGCCCGCGCGCCGATAGCCAACTCTGAGCAACCAGGTGCGTGCCGCGACCACGGGCGGCGCGGCTCGCAGCGACGCGCCGCCGCCCGCGGTGCGACCGACCGCTTCCGTGCCGAAGATCAGGGCTCTCGGGCGGTTCCATCCCTCGAACCATGCAGCGGAGGAGCACGGGTCCAAAAAGCCGGCCGGAACCGCGCGAGCACCACCATGCTTGGAAGCATTCAAAAGGACGTACGCGAGCGCGTGGCGGACGGCGCGCGGCGTGCCGAGAGCACGAGCGTGATAGCGGTCCCCGAAGATGCCCCCTGTGCGCCCGAGCCGTCGATTGACGGCGCGGGCGATGCGGATCGTGAGGCCCTGCATGCCACGCGCCAGCGCGCGACGGTCGCCCGCTTCCACGATGAGGTGCAAGTGGTTGCTCTGGACCGAGTAGTGCACGAGCCGGAAGCCGAACCGCTCGCGCCCCGCCGCAAGCGCGCCGCGCACGGCGCCGTACAACGCCGTGCCTCGCAACGACGGGATACCCGCGCGCAGCCGCAGCGTGGCGTGCACGGGATGGTGACGCGACAGCGCAGGCCGCGCCAGGTGCGAAACGCCGGCGCTCGAGCCGTTCGGCGGCCGGCCGGCGCCACGGCGCGCGCCGCCCCACGTGCGAAACGCCAACGGGAGCTGGCGCTCGGCGCCGCGTGACGCCTTCTTGCGCTGGCTGGAACGATGCCGAGCCGGCGAGCGGTTTCTTGCGCTGGCGAAGACCACAACTTGAATTAGCATATATATGAATTGCGTGCAAGAGGGCGCTGGCGCGACGCTGGGTCCGTGGACGGACGCTGGCGCGACGCTGGGTCCGTGGACGGACGCTGGCGCGACGCTCGGTCCGTGGACGGACGCTGGCGCGACGCTGGGTCCGTGGACGGACGCTGGCGCGACGCTCGGTCCGTGGACGGACGCTGGCGCGACGCTCGGTCCGTGGACGGACGCTGGCGCGACGCTCGGTCCGTGGACGGACGCTGGCGCGACGCTCGGTCCGTGGACGGACGCTGGCGCGACGCTCGGTCCGTGGACGGACGCTGGCGCGACGCTCGGTCCGTGGACGGACGCTGGCGCGACGCTCGGTCCGTGGACGGACGCTGGCGCGACGCTCGGTCCGTGGACGGACGCTGGCGCGACGCTCGGTCCGTGGACGGACGCTGGCGCGACGCTGCGATGTGCGCCCGCAAGTGGTGGTGGACGGGTGGGGCCGGACGGGCGACGGGCGACGGGCGACGGGCGACGGGCGACGGGCGACGGGCGACGGGCGACGGGCGACGGGCGACCGCGGGCGGCGACGGGCGACGGGCGACCGCGGGCGGCGACGGGCGACGGGCGACCGCGGGCGGCGACGGGCGACGGGCGACGGGCGACGACGAGCGACCGCGGAGGGCGATAGGCAACGACGGGCGACGACGGACGACGGGCAACGACGGCTGCGGTCGCGAACCGTTGCGTGCGGGGGAGCGAGGCGAACCGCGGACGCTAGATGCGCAGGGTTTCGAGGACGGCTTCGGCGGCTTCGAGGGTGATGGCTCCTCGCTCGCAGATGGCGAGGGCGACGCGCTCGACCTCGTCGCCGAGGGCGCCGGCGGCGACGGCGACGGAGCGGGCGTGCAGGGACATGTGGCCGCGCTGGATGCCTTCGGTGGCAAGGGCGCGCAGCGCCGCGAGGTTCGAGGCCACGCCGACGCTCGCGGCCACCATGGCAAGCTCGTCGGCGGTCTTGACGCCCATGAGCTTGAGCGAGGTCTGGGCCACCGGGTGAACGCGCAGCGTGCCGCCGACGATACCGAGCGCGAGCGGCATTTCGAGCTCGCCGACGAGGTCGTCGCCGTCGCGGCGCCAGACGGCGAGCGGGGCGTAGCGACCGGAGCGCGCGGCGTACGCGTGGGCGCCCGCTTCGACGGCGCGAAAGTCGTTGCCGCTCGCGAGCACGACGGCGTCGACGCCGTTCATGACGCCCTTGTTGTGAGTGGCGGCGCGGTACGGATCGACCTCGGCGAAGCGCGACGCGAGCACGATGCGGTCGGCGACGACGGAACCGTCGACGAAGTCCGCCGCGCCCAGCGGTGGGCGGCTCGGCCGCGTGGGCGCCGGCGTGATCGGCGCGCCGTACGCGGGGGCTTCGACGCCGGGCGTGTCGGGCGGCGGCGGTACGGAGCTCGCGTCGCGGACGCGGTCGCTCGGTCGCTCGGACGAGCGCGACGAGAGGCCGAGGTCGCGCGGGTGGACGCGGCAGTGCACGCGAACACGGCGGCGATCGCAAAGGTTCGAGAGGATGCGCAGCCCCAGCGTGGCGTGGGCGAGCTCGGCGGCGACGGGGCCGATGGCTTCCGCGATGGCGTTGACGAGGTTCGCGCCCATGGCGTCGCGGCAATCGACGTAGACGTGCAGGACGAGACAACCTGCCCCGAGGTCGCGCACCTCGATCTCGCGCGGTCCGCCTCCGCGCGACACGAGGTTCGGCACGGCCGCGCGCGCGATCTCCATGAGCCGGGGCGTTTCGTGCACGAGCCGCGCGCAGGCCGCCGCGGGCGACGGGACGTCGACGAGCTGCACCTGCCCGGTCATGAGCGCTTCGGTCACCTCGGCCGTGAACCCGCCGCTCGCCCGCACCATGCGCGCAGCGTTCGACGCCGCCGCGATGACGCTCGGCTCCTCGACGACCATGGGCACGAGGTGATCGCGGCCGTTCACGCGCACGTTGAGGGCCACGCCGAACGGCAGGCCGTAGGTCCCGAGCACGTTCTCGACGACCTTGTCGGCCTTGTCCGGATCCATGCCCCCGCCGTGGAGCGCCGCCTCGAGCTCCGCCACGGGAACCCCGGAGCGCTCTGCGACGAGCGCGCGCCGCTCGTGGATCGAGAGCCGGTAGAAGCCGGGAATGCGCGAGCCGCCGCTCATCGACCTGCCGCTTTAGCCCCTTTTCAGCCGTCCGGCCAGACGTGCGCCCCGCGCGCGCCCACGGCGAGCGACAGCAGGCGGTGACGGTGACGCGCGGCGACCGCTCGAACCTCGGCCGAGGAGGCGCGGGGGCCGAAGTAGACGACGATGTCGCCACCACCAGCGCCCGCAGGAAGCACGGCGCCGCCGTCTCGCTCCGCGGCTTCGCCGAGCTCCCGGGCGGCAAGGGTGACGATGGGCGCGCCCGCGGCCTCGCCGAGCGCCCGGAGAGCACGGCCCTGCGCGACGAGCGAGCGAATGAACGCCGCGTCGTCGCCGTCGCGAAGCGCCTGTGCGGCGGCGAGCGCGGCTTCGGTCTGAGCGCCGAGCAGACGGGCGTGCGTGCCGGGCTCGCGCGAGCCGAGAGCCGCCACGCGACCGACGAGCTCGGAGGTGACGGCAGCAGCGCCGCTCCACCACGCCTCGAGCACGAGCCCCGCCGGAAGGACGACGGGCTCGACGCTCGGCCCGGCCGGCGGCGCCGTTTCCGGCGCCGTGCCGTGCCGTGACGCGCCGTCCGGCGCTGCACGCCGGTACAAAAGCGTCCCGCCGAGCGCTGACGCAGCGACGTCGACGCCGCTGCCGCCCCCCTGGGCTGCGGCGTGCGCAGCGAGCGCGGCTGCGAGCACCGAGCGGCCGAGCTCGGGCTCGACGAGCGGGCCGCGCTCGAGCACCACGCGCGCCGCGAGGCTCGCAACGAGGATGGCGGCGCTCGAGCCGAGGCCGAGCTTCTGGTCGCCTTCGCGCAGCTCGTCGGCAGAGAACCAGGGTGCGACGGCGTCGCCGAGCGCGGCGCGCACTTCGGGGGTCACGCGCTCGGCAGGACGCGCCGCGTCGGCGACGACGAAGCGATCGACCGCCGTGACGACGGCCGGGGCGCCGGAGAGGACCGCGTAGGCTCCCGAAAGGACGAGCTTACCCGGTGCCCGCACGAGCATCAGCCGCCCTCGGGCTCCAGCCGCGCGTCGCCTCCCGGGCCGCTCCGAAGCACGCTCGAGACGCCGGGCACGGCCGCGAGCGCGCGCTCGACGGCGTCGGCGCTTTCGGAGCGTGTGAGGACCTTCACGTGCGGTCCGGCATCCATCGTGAAATAGGCGAGTGTGCCTGCCCGGCGAAGCGTACGCACCGCTTCCATCGCCGCGAGCGTCGCCGGCGCGAAGTAGACGATCGCAGGGCGCGCAGCGAGCATCGACGCGTGCATCGTCAGCGCGCTCTCCTCCATCGCCGTGCCGATCGCTTCGAGGTCGCGCGCGAGCACACCGGCGCGCACGCGCTCGTAGATGGCGGGAGCCTGTTCGAGCCAGGCCGCGTAGTAAGGGCTCGTCGCGCGCGTGTGCCGCATGCCCTCCGTCGAGCCGACGCTCTTCTTGCCGCGCACCGTGACGGCGACGAGCATGACGAGCGGCAGCTCCGAGCCGGGGAGCAGACGTTCGGCGGCCTGAGCGCCCTGCCGGAGCTCGACGTAGCCACCGAGCACCGAGCGCGCCGCCGACGCCGACGCCCGGCGCGCGAGCGCGCTGAGCTCGCTCTCGTCGAGCGCGAGCCCGTAGGCGTTGGAGGCGGCGAGCGCGAGCGCCGCGAAACCGGAGGCGCTCGACGCGAGCCCGGCGGCCGTTGGAAAGTCGTTGGACGACGAGACGCGCGCGCGAACGGTGGAGCGCACCCGAGCTCTGAGTGCGTCCAGCATGGCCACCACGCGCTCGCGGGCGCGGCCCGTCGCCGCGATGGCGTCGAGCACGACGGCGTCCTCGGCGAGGCGAGCGTCGAGGTCGACACGCGTGCGGGTGGTCAGCGCACCGAGCGTGAGCGACAGGCTCGGTACCGCGGGGATGTTGTTCGCGTCGTCCGCCTTGCCCCAGTACTTCGCGAGCGCGATGTTCGCGTGCGCCACGGCGACGACCGCGCCGGAGCCGCTCGGCGCGGAGCCGGAGCGCGAGGAGGCTGGAGCGGACGTCATCGCGAGGCCCCCGTCGCGGGGACGTTCGTCGCGAAGCAGACGAAGCCCTCGTCGCGGAACGCCGCGAGCACGGGCTCGGGATCGAGGTCGGCGAGCGCAACGACGGCCCCGCCCCCGCCGGCACCCGTGAGCTTCGCGCCGAGCGCGCCCGCCTGCCGCGCGGCCGCGCACGCCCGTTCGATAGGCTCCGTGGAGAGCATCAGCCCGGCGAGCAGCATCTGGTTCAGATCCATGAGCTTGCCGAGGCCGGGCAGGTCGCCCGCCTCGATGCAGAGCCTCGCATTTCGGACGAGTAGGCGGATACCCTCGATTGTCTTTCCCGCCACCTCGGGACGCCGCTCGAACAGGCGCGCCACGTTCGCGACCATCTCGCGCGTGCTCGCGGGCGGGCCCGCGATGGCAACGACGAGCGGCAAAAGCCGCGCCACTGGCACGGGCGTCGGACCCTCGCCGCGCATGAAGTGGATGCAGCCGCCCCCCTCGGCCGCCGCGGCATCGACGCCGGAGGGGTTGCCGTGGAAGACACCCTCCCAGGCCGCGGCGGCGGCGAGCACCCGCTCGCGCGCGCCGGCGCTCGCGAGATCGAGCCCGGGCTCCACGGCCTCGAGCGCCGCGCGCGCCATGGCGACGCCGAGCGCCGCCGAAGCACCGAGCCCGGCGCCGGGCGGCAGCTCGAGCTCGGCCGTGACGGCGAGGGGCGGCACGCCGAGCGCCCCGAGCAGGGCGGCGAAGCCGCGCGCGAGGTCGTGTTCCTCGGGCTGCGCGGCCAGGTCGCCGCCGAGCGCGATCGAGCGCCCGCCGAGCGTCAGCGATGCGGTGGTCGCAGGCACGGCGCGGGCCACGGCGCCGAGCTCGAGCGCCGCGGCGAGCGCGGGCGCGCCGTACACCACGGCGTGCTCGCCGAGCAGGATCACCTTGCCGTACGCCCGAGCCATCGCGCTCAGCGGCGGCGCGACGTGAGCGCCAGCGCTGCCCCCTCGAGCAGCTCGCGCCCCTGGGCTGGAAAGCTCGGCCCGAGCGCGGCGAGGGCGACCACGACGAGCTCCTCCACGCGACGTTCCACGAGTTGCCGCGCGCCCGAGCGGTCGAGCACCTCGAGCGCTCGAGCCACCGCGGTGTCGCTGGCATCGGGTTTTCCGTAGGCGGCCTTGAGCACCCTGAGATCACGCCCGCGCGCACGGCGCAGGCCGGCGAGCACGAGCGGCGTGCGCTTGCCGGCGCGAAGGTCGTTGCCGAGCGCCTTGCCCGTGGCGCCGGGCGTACCGAACGCGCTCAGCAAGTCGTCGGCGAGCTGGAAGGCGATCCCCACGGGCGTCGCATAGCGGTCGAGCGCGCGGAGCAGCGGCGCGGGCGCCTTGCCGAGCAGCGCGCCGAGCCTGAGCGGGCCGCGCACGGTGTAGCTGCCGGTCTTGAGCGAATAGGCGACCTCGGGGTCGTAACCGCGACCCGCGACGTCGAGCACCTGGCCGAGCACGGCGTCTTGCTGCATGCGCGCGAAGCACTCGAGCACGGGCCCCACGCGACCCTCCGGAATGGTGACGGCCGCCATCGCCTCCGCGGCGAGCCCGACCGCGAAATCGCCCGCCAGAATGGCGGCCGAGTGACCGCGATGCTCGTCGCGAAAGCGTCGCGCGAGCTCGGCGTGCACCGTGGGCCCACCGCGGCGCATCACGTCGCCGTCCATCCAGTCGTCGTGGACCAGCATGTACGTGTGCAAGAGCTCGAGCGCGAGCCCGGCGTCGAGGGCGACCTCCGCGGAGCCGCGCGGGCTCGCCACGCGGTAGCCCACGAACGAGAGCGCGGGTCGGATACGCTTGCCGCCGCGGAGCGCGAGCCGCATGAGCGCCGCGAGCATCGCCGAAACCTCGCCGCCGTGCGACGACACCGCTTCGAGCTTGTCGTCGAAGAAGGCCTCGAGCCGCGCGTCGAGGTCCCGCTTCACCGTCGGCAGGAGCGCGAGAAAGGGGTTCGGGACGATGGCCTTCGGCGCTCCCGGCCGGCGGCGTCGCCTGCGTCTCGAACTGTCGGTACGCACTCGCATTTTTCGGCGCGAGCCTAGCACGCCTTCCTATCGCCCGAGTGGCCCCTCGGGGCACGAGCCGCCCGGCGGCCGCCGAGCGAGATGGTATGTAGCGCGGGGTCATGGCGGACATCTCGGCGCGCAAAGCCGACCACATCGAGCTTGCCCGGTCGGGAGACGTGGGCTTCTTGCGGCGGACGACGCTCTTCGAGTGCGTCGAGCTCGTCCACGATTCGCTCCCCGAGCTCGATCTCCAAGGAGTCGACACGACTCTCGAAGTGCTCGGCAAGAAGCTCGCCGCACCGATCCTCATCGCGGGCATGACGGGTGGCACCGAACGCGCTCAACGCATCAACCGCGAGCTTTCGAGGATTGCGGACGAGCGTGGCTATGCCTTCGGTCTCGGGAGCCAGCGCGCGTTGCTCAAGAACCCCGCCGTTCTACCGACCTACGCCGTACGCGATGTCGCGCCCAACGTGCTCTTGCTCGGCAACATTGGCGTCGTGCAGGCACGCGAGCTTTCGACGAGCGAGATCGAAAAGCTCGTGCGGGTGGTGGGCGCCGACGCGCTCTGCGTGCACCTGAACCCCGCCATGGAGCTCATACAGCGCGAGGGAGATCGCGATTTTCGTGGCGCGCTCGCGACGCTCGAGCGCCTCGCGCGCGAGCTCGGCGTCCCCGTGATCGCGAAGGAGACCGGCTCGGGGCTCTCGCCCAGCGTCGCGCGAAGGCTCGTCGGCGCGGGCATCCGGCACGTTGACGTCTCGGGCGCCGGGGGGACCAGCTGGGTTGCCGTGGAAATGCACCGCGCCGAGGGTCCCGAGCGCGGCCTCGGGGAAACGTTCCGTGATTGGGGCATCCCGACGGCGGCGAGCGTGGCGTTCATGGCCCGGCACGGCTTCCAGACGGTGTTCGCCACGGGCGGCGTCTCCGACGGGCTGACGATCGCCAAGGCCATCGCGCTCGGCGCAAGCGTCGGAGGGATCGCGCGGGCGGCGCTCCAGGCGGTCGAGAATGGAGGACGCGACGGCGCGCTCGCCTTCTTCGATCGCGTCGAAGCGGAGCTCCGCGCGGCGATGCTCCTCGTGGGAGCGAAGGATCTCGCGGCGCTGCGCGAGGCGCCGCGCCTCGTCACGGGTGAGCTCGCGACGTGGCTCACGCTGGCCTGAAGCGACGCGCGCCGTCCTCTCTGCACCTCCCGGGCGGCGCCTACTTTCGCACGGGCGGCGGCGGATGCGAGTGCGAGGCGGACGACTGCCCGCCCGTGTACGCCGCGGCCGACGCCTTGTGATAAAGCTCCTTGGCGCCGGGCCACTCCGCGTCACGCCGCATCAAGCGGATGAGCGCTTGCTGCGCGGCGCCCGCGGGCATCGACCCGTCGAGCAGCCCGAGTTTCACGCGCACGACGGCATAGCTTTCGTCCGCTGACGACGTCTGCGAGAGGCGGGTGCGTGCTTCATCCAGCTTGCCCGCCTCGAGCAATGCGTTCGACGGCCTCGGGGGTGCTGTCCGCTTCCGGCATCCACCCACCAGCATAGGCGCCTCCCGCCGCATTGGAAGCCCCTCGAGCACGCGCGCTGCAACGCGCACCGTATCCTACCTCCGACTTCGGTCCCCGGAACGGGCATCGCCGACCGACCGGCCGCGCGTTCCGCTCGCCATCGCCTGGCTGATCTATACTGGGGAGTAGCCCTGGAGTCGGTGCTCCGGGCGCGCCGACCCATGCCGAAGCAACCGCCGCCCGGAAGCGACAGCAACTCGCCGCCCCCGGATCTCAAGTCCGAGCGCGAACGATTCGTGAAGAGCTTCACGCGTGGCTCGCTGACCGACGAGGTCACGCAAGACTACGACCGCCTCGTCGCACGACTCCACGCGCTCGAGGGCGAGAACGCCAACCTCAAGGCTCAGGTTGCCGCCGACCGCGCCGTGCGCGAACTGCTCGAGAAGATCGAGAAGCTCGAAGCGGAAAAGAGCGAGCTTTTGTCGCGCACCAACAGGGCCGAGGCCCTGTCGAGCCAGTTCACGACGCGCGTGCAGGAAGTCGAGAGTGAATTCAGCAACCTCGCGAACCTGTATGTCGCTTCCAACCAGCTCCACTCGAGTCTGTCGCCGCGCGGGGTCACGCGCCGCATCAAGGAAGTGCTGGCACAGCTCGTCGGCGCGGAGCGCTACTCGGTGTATCTCGCGAACCCCGACGGCACCGAGCTCGTGCCGATAGCCTCCGAGGGCGTGCCGGGCGGCGAGCTCCTGCCGGTGCCCTCGGAAGGCTCACCCCTCGGTGAAGTGTTGCGCAGCGGTGAGGCGCGGGTGGAGGAAACGGCCGACCCGAGCCAGGGCGGCATCGAGCGGCCCGCCGCGGTGATTCCCCTGGCGGTCGACGAGCGCGTCGTCGGCGTGATCGCCATCTTCTCGACACTGTCGCAAAAGACGCGTTTCGACGCGGTCGATTACGAGCTGTTTCGGCTGCTGGGACAGCACGCCGCCTCGGCGCTCGTCAGTGCGAGCCTTTTCGCGGCAGCCGAGCGTCGGCTACCTGGCCTCGAGGCGTTCTTGGACCTCAGCGTATGAGGGGAGCATTTATTGAAGTTCGACGGCATCAAAGCATGGGGCAGGCGGGGTCGCTTTGCCGTAGAGTGGGGGCGTCGTGAGTGAGTTCTCCTGCTTGATCGTCGAAGACTCGCCGATGATGCGTCAGCTCTTGGTGTTCGCGCTCGCAAGAGTGAAGAACCTGAGAGTGACGGAGGCGGACGACGGCGTCGATGGCCTGCGCAAGCTCGCGTCGGCTCGCTACGACATCATCGTGACCGACATCAACATGCCGATCATGGACGGGCTCAAGCTCGTGAAGCGCGTGCGTAGCGATCCGGTCCACAAGGACACGCCGATCGTCATCATCACGACCGAGGGGTCGCAGGAAGACCGCCAGCGCGCCCTGCAGCTCGGGGCCAACGCGTACATCACCAAGCCCATTCAGGCTCCCCAGGTGATCGCGACCGTGAAGGAGCTCTTGCGCATCGAGTGATGGGCGTTAGCAACGCTCGCCCAGCCTCGACGGACGCCACGGCCCCGCGCACGGGCGCACCCCGCGCGAGCACCCCGCGCCGTCGCGAGCTTTGCGGACGGGCCCCGACGGGCCGTGCCCTCGTCCTCGTGCGTGCCAGCCTGGCGCTCGCGCTCACGGGAGCCGTCGCCTGTTCGGTGGAAACGAAGCCGGACATCGACGCGAGCGGCGCCGGCGGCGTCGGCGGTGCGCTCGGCGGCACGGCGGGCGCCAGCATGGCAGGCACGGGCGGGAGCGGCGGCGGCACGGGCGGCGCTTCCGCCGCGGGGGGCTCGAGCGGCGCTGCGACGGGCGGCACGGGCGGCGGCGCGGGGGCAACGCCGACGGGCGGCGTGGGCGGGCTCGGCGGCGTGGGCGGGCTCGGTGGCGGGGCGGGCCTCGATGCTGGAGGCGCGGGCGTTGGCGGCGACCCGGGCGGACTGGGTGGCGGCGCGGGCACGGGCGGCAGCGCGGGCGACGGCGCGGGCACGGCGGGCGGCGCGGGCGACGCCGGCATCGGCGGCGGGGCCGGCTCGACCGCCTACACGGGCACGATCCTCGTTCAGGACGATTTCGACGCGGCGACGAACGCCATGCCGCCCGACGCCGCCAAGTGGGAGCCCTACCCCTCCTTCGACGCGAACCAGCAGCCCGTCGTCACCAATACGCTCGCGCATAGCGCGCCCAACTCCGTGCGCGCGTCGGGCACGAGCGTCGGCTCGTTCATCATTCCCGTCGTTGGCTTTCCCCCGCCGAACAACAAATTTTACGCGCGCATGTACGTGAGCTTCGAGAAGGCGACGAGCGCCGTCTCGGGTCACACCACTTTCCTCGTGGGCGCCGTCGCGAAGGACAACGCGGGCACCGAGCTCCGACTCGGGTTGTCCAAGCCCTCGGGCAACGTCGAAATGCTCGACCTGAATCTCCAGGCGCCCACCGACGGCCCCGGCGAGGTGACGCACTTTTCGAACGGCTTCACCGACGGCGGCAATCCCGGTGATTTCCCGGGCGCCGGCTTTCAGTTCGAAGCCACACGCTGGTACTGCCTCGAGGCGCTCTTCGACGGCGGCGACAGCGAGTTTCGCGTGTGGGTCGACGATGCCGAGCTCACGGAGATGCACGTTCACGACTTCGGCGGCAACGGCACGCCGCGCGTCTCGTGGGGGCCGATGTTCAACTTCCTGAAGATCGGCGTGCAGGACTTCAGCGGCCAGCTCGGCCAGGTTTATTACGACGACGTGTTCGTCGGCACCGAGCAGGTCGGCTGCGCACGCTAGCGACGAGCCTCGCGCGGCGACGCCACGCGACGGAGTCGGCGGCGGCGTGCAACGGCGTGCAACGGCGCCGCTCGCGCGAGCGATGCAGTCGCCTCCGGCGTGGAACGGCGTGCAACGGCGCCGCCCGCGGCGAGCGACCGTGGTCGCCCAAACCCCCTGCCAATCGGACGGCTCTGGACACCGGCGCGACGTCGGGCTTGCTCGCGGGCACGGGCCCGGAGCGGGCAGCGGGCAGCAGGCGACGGCGGCGCCGCAGAGGCTGCACGCCACCGGGGGAGGCTCGAAGCATCGCGCCACGTGTTCGGTTGAGCTAAAAGAGCGGGCCCCATGTCGGTCTGGGTGAAGATCTGCGGCGTCACGACGGTCGAGGACGCGCTCGTGGCCGTAAAGGCCGGTGCGGACGCCGTGGGTGTCAATCTCGTCGCGAGCTCGAAGCGCCGCGTCGATGCGGCGACGGCGCGCGCCGTGCGCGAGGCGGTGGGTGACCGCGTCGAGGTCGTCGCGGTCGTCGCGGATCTCGACTGCGAGGCGCTCGAGGCGCTCCGCGCCGAGACGGGCATCGAGTGGTTGCAGCTGCACGGCGACGAGAGCCCAGACCTCGTGCGGGCGCTCCTGCCGAGCGCGTACAAGGTGCTGCACGTGGCCGAGGTGAGCGACATAGCGCGAGCCGCGGCGTACCCGGGCGCTCGGCTGCTCGCCGACGCCAAGGTGACGGGCGCGCTCGGCGGCACGGGGCAACGCTTCGACTGGGGGCTCGTGCGCGCCCTCGCGGGTGAGCGGCAACTCATCGTGGCGGGGGGGCTCACGCCCGAGAACGTCGCGCAGGCCATCGCCGAAGTGCGGCCGTTCGGCGTCGATACGGCAAGCGGCGTGGAGGGCGCCGATCCGCGCCGCAAGGACCCCGGCAAGGTGGAGCGCTTCGTGCGCGCCGCCAGAGCCGCCCCGGCGGGCCCGGATGGCTCGACAAGCGGAGGCTCGTGGACTACGAGCCGGGCACCATGAGCGACGCGGCGCGAGCCGGCTACTACGGCGAGTTCGGCGGCCGCTTCGTCGCCGAGACGCTCGTGCCCGCGCTCGATGAGCTCGAGCGCGCGTTCCACGAGATCGTGCTCGGGCCCGCCTTTCAGAAGCGCTGGCGCGATCTACTCGTGAGCTACGTGGGGCGGCCGACGCCCGTTTACCGCGCGCCGCGCCTCGCCGAGGCGCTCGTGCCGAGCCCGGGCGTGCTCGCCGAGCTTTGGCTCAAGCGCGAGGATCTGTGCCACACGGGCGCTCACAAGCTGAACAACGCGCTCGGTCAGGTGCTGCTCGCCAAGGAGCTCGGAAAGACGCGCATCATCGCCGAGACGGGCGCCGGGCAGCACGGCGTGGCGACGGCGACGGCCGCGGCGATGCAGGGCCTGCCCTGCGAGGTGTACATGGGCGCGGTCGACATCGAGCGGCAGGCGCCGAACGTCGCGCGCATGCGCATGCTGGGCGCCCGCGTGATCCCGGTCGAGTCCGGCTCGCGCACGCTCAAGGACGCCATGAACGAGGCGCTGCGCGACTGGGTGACCAACGTGCGGACGACGCACTACTGCGTGGGCTCGGCCGCGGGCCCACACCCCTACCCCGCGCTCGTCTCGGAGCTCCAGCGCGTGATCGGCGACGAGGCGCGGGCGCAGCTGCTTTCGGCGAGCGGGACGCTGCCGGACGCCGTCGTCGCGTGCGTAGGCGGCGGCTCGAACGCGATCGGCATGTTCCGCGCCTTCATCGGTGACGAGGTCGCGCTCTACGGCGTCGAGGCGGCGGGCGAGGGCCTCGAGACGACGCACCACGCCGCGACGCTGACGGCCGGACGCGTCGGTGTGCTGCACGGCGCACGCACGCGCGTGCTCGCCGACGACGACGGGCAGATCCTCGAGGCGCATTCGATCAGCGCCGGGCTCGACTATCCGGGCGTCGGTCCCGAGCACGCCGCGCTCAAGGCGAGCGGGCGCGCGACGTACCTCACGGCGACCGACGAGGAGGCGCTCGCCGCGACCGAGCGCGTGGCCCTCACCGAGGGGCTCCTGATTGCGCTCGAAACGGCGCACGCTTTCGCGCGCATCGCCGACGTCGCCGAGCGCGAGAGCGGGCGCCTCGGGCGGGCCGTGAAGCTTGCCGTGTGCCTCTCGGGGCGCGGCGACAAGGATCTCGCCACGCTGCTCGCGAGGCTCCCGAAATGACCGTCGAGCGGCTTTCCGAGCGCTTCTCGAAGCTCGCGAGCGAGGGGCGGACGGCGCTCGGCGTGTACCTCACGATCGGCGATCCGAGCGTCGATGACAGCCTCGCCTGCGCGCGGGCCGCGCTCGCCGCGGGCGCCGACGTGCTCGAGCTCGGCGTGCCGTTCAGCGACCCGACGGCCGACGGCCCGGTGATCGCGGCGGCGAGCTACCGGGCGATCAAGACGGGCGGCTCGCTCAAGGCGGCGCTCTCCGTCGCCGAGCGGCTGCGCGCCGAGTCGGAAGCGCCGCTCGTGCTCTTCACCTACGTGAACCCGCTGCTCGCCTTCGGTGAGACGACGCTGCCGGCGGCGGCCGCGCGGGCGGGCATCGATGCGCTGCTGGTCGTCGATTTGCCCCCCGAGGAGGGCGCCGCGCTGCGCGACGCCGCCGAGCGCGAAAGCCTCGCGATGATCCCGCTCGTCGCGCCGACGACGGGACGCGAGCGCGAGCCGGCGCTTTTGAAGAGGGCGCGCGGGTTCATTTACTACGTCTCCGTCACGGGAGTGACGGGCAGCCGCGAGGCTCCGCTCGCCGAGGCGGCGCGCGAGGCGGCAGCGCTTCGCGACCGCGCGGGGCTACCCGTGGTGGTCGGCTTCGGGATCCGCTCGCCGGAGCAGGCGGCGGGCGTCGCGGCGGCCGGTGTTGACGGCATCGTCGTGGGCACCGAGGTCGTGCGCGCCATCGCCGGTGGCAAAACGAGCGACGCCCGGGTCGCCGCCGTCAGCGCGCTCGTGGGCTCGCTGCGCCGGGCGCTCGACGCCGCCCCGCGGCGCGCGGCCGCACGCTGAGCGCCGCACACGGCGTCACGGCGCCGCACGCGGCGTCACAGGGTCGCGTTGAGCATCCGCACGGCGTGGCCGGTCTGCGACGTGACGATGATCGCGCCGTGAGCGACGCCGCCCTCGGGGGCCTCGCCGACGGAGCCGACGTTCACGATACGCACGTCGGCGACCTCGCGCTCGAACGGCACGTGGCTGCCGCCGCACACGATGATGTCCCCCGGCTCGTCGCCGAGCAGCGCGAGGATCTCGTCGTCGGTCATGTCGAAGCTCAGGGGCTCACTCGGATCCGCCGGCGAGCCGTGCACGATGAGCATCGTGTGTCCCGACTCGAGCGGCAGCGACGCCTGCTGCGGCAGCTTGCCGAGACGAGCGATGATGAGCTCTCCGAGCTCTTGATGCGCCTGCTTGAGCCGCTCGATGCGCGCGCGCTCGACGGGCTTGGTAGCGGCGAGCTTGGAAGGATCCACCTGCGCGAGCGCACGGTCGCCGATGCCCTGCACACAGAGCGCGCGATGCTCGACGAGTATCTTCCACACGCTCAGCGGATCCGGCCCGGGAAAACACAGGTCACCGCACGCGATGAGCTGATCCCAGCCGAACGCGTCCGCCTCGCGCAACACGGCCTCGAGCGCACGCGCGTGCCCGTGGATGTCAGAGACGCAGAGAAACCGCATGAGAGCGCTTGCCGCGAAGAGTTCGCGCTTCGCGGGTTACTGCCGTGGGGAGCGTACCGCAATGGTGTCGTGTATAAGCTCTCTTTTGCCGGCGAGAGCGCACGGCACCCCGGAGCCATGGACGAGCTCAACCGCCTGGCCGAGAGGATCGACGCGGAGCGCGCGGGGCTCCTCGCCCAGGAGCTCGGCGCCCGCCCGGTCGCCATCCTGCTCGGAACGGCCTTTCCGCCGCTTACAGCCACGCTCGGCTGGCAGGTCGACGCCCTCGACGAAATCGCCGCGCGCGGCTGGCGCGCCGAGCGCCACCAGCGCGAGCTCGCGGCCGGGCTGCGACCGCGGGCCCCCTCAGCCGGGGCCGCCGAGGATCTGCTTTCCCCGCTCCGCCGCCGGGTCTGGGCCGAGAAAGCGCGCGTCGCGCTGCGCGAGCTTCTGCCCGTCGAGCTCGGCGGAGCCGAGATCGAGTCGACCGCCCGCGAGCTCAGCCTGCTGGCCGATGCGGCGCTCGAAGGGGTGCTCGAGCTCGCGTCCAGCGAGGTGGCGGCACGCTTCGGCCCGCCACTGCGCGCCGACGGCGGTCGCTCCGTCCTGACCGTGTTCGGCATGGGCAAGCTCGGCGGGCTCGAGCTCAACGCGGGCTCCGACGTCGACCTCCTGTTCGTCTACGACACCGACGACGGTCGGAGCGAACGAAGCCTGCACGAGCACTGGACGCAGGTGGTCCGGCGGCTCGTCGAGCTGTTCGAGGCGCCGACGGCGGACGGCCCGATCTGGCGCGTCGACCTGCGGCTGCGTCCCGAGGGCTCGGGCGGCGCGCTCGTCAACTCCGCCGACGCGGCGGAGCGCTACTACGCGCGCTGGGGACGCCTTTGGGAGCGCGCGGCCCTGCTCAAGGCGCGCCCCTCGGCGGGCGATCAGCGCTTCGGCAGGCTCGTCGAGCGCGAGATCATCCACCCGTTCGTGTTCCGGCGCGCGGTCGAGCCGCAGATCGCGGCGGGCATGACCGACCTCGTGAAGCGCTCGCGCGCCGAGCTGTCACCCGACCCGCGGCGGGACCTCAAGCTCGGCGAGGGCGGCATCCGCGAGGCCGAATTCTTCGTGCAAACGCTCGAGCTCGTGTGGGGCGGGCGCGACCCGACACTACGCGCTCGCGGCACGCTCGCCGGCATCGCCCGGCTCAAGAGCCGCGGTCTCGTCAGCGACGCCGAAGCGCGCGCCGTCGGCGAAGCGTACGTCCTGCTCAGGCGGCTCGAGCACCGCGTGCAGTGGATGAGCGGCCTGCAGACGCACCTGCTTCCGAAGGGCGACCAGCTCGGGCACCTGGCTCGCACGCTGAGCGTCGCCGAGAAAAGCCTCACCACGGCCCTCGCGCGCGCCCGCGACGCGGTGCACGACCTGTTCCTCACGCTGGCCCCGGGTGCCAACACGCGACGACGACGCTCGCCCTTCGAGCCGCTCGTGGCGCACCTGGGCGCCGATCGCGAAACGCTCGAGCGAGCCGTGGAAGCCGCGTACGGCAACGCCGAGATCGGCGATCACCTTCTCGCCCTGGCGCGGCGGCCGGACGCCTTGCTCGGCGAGCTCACGCGCGAGCGCCACCCCGACCTCGCCCTCGCCGTGCTCGAGGAGCTGGGGGGCGCCTCGGACCCCGAGCAAGCGGCCGCGGGCCTGCGCCGCTTCTTCGGGCGATTTTCCTCGGCGGAACCGTATTTTGCCGCGCTCGCGACCGACAGGCTCGCCC
The DNA here is from genome assembly GCA_963841435.1 of uncultured delta proteobacterium. Lineage (GTDB taxonomy): Bacteria > Myxococcota_A > Polyangia > Polyangiales > Polyangiaceae > PMG-095. Next base: position 451,649 of record CAWJCS010000006.1, on the reverse strand, counting down.
TCCGGCGCATGATCACGGCGTTTGCGTCGAGCGCCTTCGTGCGCGATGCCGTGCTCGGCCGGCCCGAGCTCGCCGACGTTATCGTCTTCGGCGCCGGCAACATCAGCGACCCCGAGGCCGCCGTCGAGATCGAGATCGAAGTCCAGGCTCAGATACTGAGCGAGGACGCGGGGGACGCGGAGCGGCGCGACTCGCTCATCGCCGGGCTTCGCATCGCCAAACAGCGCGTCATGCTCGAGGTGGCGACCGCGGATCTCGCCGGCTCGCTCTTCACCCACGAGGCCACGCGTCTGCTCGCCGCGCTCGCGGACGAGCAGCTCGGCCGCGCCATGGGCCACGTGCTCGGTGAGCGGGGCGGGCTCGCCGTGCTCGCGATGGGCAAGCTCGGTGGCCGAGAGCTCGGCTACGGCTCGGACCTCGACGTGCTGTTCGTCTACGATCCAGAAAAGGCGCCCGATCCGGACGAAGCAGCGGCCTTTTTCTCGCGCCGCGCGCAGGCGGTGATTCGCCTGATCTCCGAGCCGCACGTCACCGGCCCCGGCTACGAGCTCGACACGCGGCTCCGTCCCTCGGGCTCGCAGGGCATGCTCGTCACGTCGCTCGAGGCCTTCGCGCGCTACCACGCCGTGCCGCTCGGCACGGGCGAGCCCGCAGAGGGAGCCGTGGGCGCGACCGCCGCGAGCTGGGAGCGCCAGGCGCTTTTACGCGCGCGGTTCGCCGCGGGCGACGCCGAGCTAGGCACCCGTGCACAGCAGATTGCCGAGCGGGCGGCGTACGGCGGTCCGCCCCCGGAGGGCTCCGAGCTCCACCGCATGCGACTGCGCCTGCAGCGCGAGCTCGGCCGCGAGCGCGCCGACCGGCGCGACCTCAAGGCCGGGCGCGGGGGGCTGCTCGACGTTGAGTTCGCCGTCCAGTACCTGCAGATGCGGCACGGTCACGATCCGCGCGTCCACACGCAGGATACGGCCGACGCCCTCGAAGCGCTGGCAACGCAGGGTTACATCGACTTTGCCGAATACGAGCCCCTGCGCGAAGGCTACCGCTTCTTGCGTCGAGTCGAGCAGCGCTTGCACGTCGAGCGCGGGCGCAGCTCGAGCGTCCTCGAAACCGAGGGACCGGCCCTTCGCGCCGTCGCGCGCAGCCTCGGCTACCGCGACGGCCCCGAAACGCCCGCCGCGACCACGCTGCTCGCCCGCTACCACGATTCTCACGGAACGGGTCCGGGTCGCGTACCTGCGCGTGCTCGGTGTCGCGGACGCGGAGTCCGACCTCGACCCCGAGAAGCGCTCGAGCCCATCGGTGTGACACTCGAGCGTCGAGCGCCAGCGCGGACCGACGCCGGACGGTCGTGCCGCCGACCCGCCGTCCGTCGAGCGCCAGCGCGGGCCGACGCCGGACGGTCGTGCCGCCGACCCCGCCGTTCGTCGAGCGTCAGCGAATGACGTCGTCGTGATGGGCGATGATGAGGCACATCACCTCTTGCTGCTCCGGCTCGGGCACGCCGTATTTGCGCAAAACCCGCATGATTTGGTCACCGGCCGCCATGAAGTGAACGTCGGTCATGCCGAGGTGCGCATGCGCGCTCACCATGTCGCGCCCCGTGTACGTTTCGGGGCCACCGGCGCCGCGACACAAGAACTCGACGACGAGCCTGACGAGCTTTTGCTGATCGACGCCCTTGCAGAGCGGCTTGGTGATGGCTTCCGTGAAATGGAGCTCGACGATGTCGGCGACGACGGCCTCGAGGGCGGGGCGGCCGCCGAGGCGCTCGTAGAGGGGCTTTCGCCGCTGGCGCTCGGCCCGCGCCTGCGCGCTGTCCGCGAACATCTTCTTGAGCTCGGCCACCTGGGCCTTGGCCTGCCTGAGCGCTCGAGGGTCACGCGCTGGCTCGGAAAGGGTCTGGGGCTGGGTCATTGGCTTGGACCTCCTGGGGTGCGAAGATGGCGACGAGGCATGGGCCATCGCGTGGTACGAGCCGTGGAAACGCCCCCGGGATCGGCCCCATGAGCCATCCCACGCTGGAAATCCGCCTGCTCGGGCCGCTCAGCGTGATCGCCGAGGGCGAGCGACGCCTGCTGCCACGCTCGCGCAAAATACGGTTTTTACTGGGTTATTTGGCCATGAGCCCAGGCGCCGTCTCGCGCTCGAAGCTCTGTGACCTGCTCTGGGACGCCGCCAACGACCCGCGCGGCGAGCTGCGCTGGTGCCTGAGCAAGCTCCGCGGCGTGCTCGGCGAGGCGAACGCCGCACGTCTCGTCACGAGCGATCGCGACCTCGTCGCGCTCGATCTCTCCGAGTGCACGGTCGATGCCCTCGACATCGCACGCGTCGTCGAGGACGGCGTCGGTGACTGTACGGACGAGCGCTTGCGACGCACCGTAGACCTGATGGGGGGCGAGCTGCTCGAAGGCCTCGAGCTCGACGCCGGCCCGGGCCTCGCCGGATGGCTCAGCACCGAGCGACAGCGGCTCTCTGCCATGCAGGTCGCGCTCGCGCGCGAGCTCCTGCGGCGCGTGCCGCCGGCTTCGGACGAGGCCCTGAAGACTTTGCAGCGCTGGCTCCAGGCATCAGCGTTCGACGGCGATGCCCATCGAGCGCTGCTCGCGACGCTCGTCGCCTCCGGCCGGCGGCACGAGGCCGAAGCGCATCTCGCCGCGACCATCCGCGCGTTCGAGCAGGAAGGGCTCGAGTGGCTGGCGCTGCGCGAAGAGGTCCGGAGCTCCCGCGCCGCGGCCGCGCCCTCCCGTGAACGCCCGGCCGTGACGGGGCCTCTCATCGTGGACGCCGCGTCCGGGGTGCTCGGCTCGCGGCCTCAGCAGGTCGCGAGCATCGTGGCGTCGCAGCGAAGTCGCGCCTCCATCGCGGTGATGCCGTTCGTGGAACGGAGCGCGCAACAGAGCGGCCACGTGGGTGACGGGCTCACCGACGACGTGATCACGCGCCTCGCCAAGCTCCGCGTGCTGTTCGTGATTGCCCGCGGCACCGTCTACGCGCTCGGGGAGCGCGGCATCGGACCCGAGGAGGCGGGGCGCATCCTGGGCGTCGACTACGTCGCGAGCGGCTGGGTCAAGCGCTCGGGCAGCGAGGTGCTCGTCGGCGTCGAGCTCGTCGAGACGCGCGCATCGCGCATCGTCTGGACCGACGAGCTCGGCGGCGTGCTGGGCGACGGCTTTCACGTGCTCGATGGCGTGGCGGACCGCATCGTCGCGGCGATTGCCGAGGAAATCGAAACGGCCGAGCGCAACCTCGCCGTGCTGAAAGCACCGACATCGCTCGACGCGTGGGAAGCCTACCACCGAGGCCTCTGGCACATGTACCGCTTCAACGGTGAGGACAACCGAGACGCCGCGACGTTCCTCGGCTCAGCGCTGAAGCTCGACCCGACCTTCGCGCGCGCCCACGCTGCCCTCTCCTTCACCCACTTCCAGAACGCCTTTCTCGAGCTCACCCGCGACCGCGAGCACCAGATCGAGCAGGCCTACGCTTGCGCGCATCAGAGCCTCGGCGCCGACGACCGTGATCCGGCGGCCCACTGGGCCATGGGCCGCGCCTTGTGGCTCCGCGGCGCGCAAGACGAGGCGCTCTCCGAGCTCGCGCGCAGCGTCGATCTGAGCCCGAACTTCGCCCTCGGCCACTACACGCTCGGCTTCGTCCACGCCCAGTCCGGCGACCCCCGCGCGGCGATCGACGCCACGAACTACTCGCGCCAGCTCAGCCCCTTCGACCCCCTGCAGTTTGCGATGCTCGCGTCGCGTGCCCTCGCGCACGTGCGCCTCGGCGAGCTCGACGAGGCGGCCCGCTGGGCCGTCAAGGCCACCGAGCGCCCGAACGCGCACCTGCACATCCTCGCCATCGCCGTCGAATGCCTCGCCCTCGCCCAAAGAAACGACGAGGCCCGTGCGTACGTCGCGCGCATCCGCGAGCGACAGAGCGGCTACTCGGTCGAAAATTTCTTGCGCGCGTTCCGGCTCGAACCCGACACGGAGCGGCTGCTCCGCCGGCATGCGGCCCGCGTCGACTTCGGCTGAGCGACGCGGGCCCGTGCCTAGGCGAGCAGCTTTGCCGCTTCGAGCGCGGCGTACGTGAACACGATGTCGGCTCCCGCGCGCCGGAAGCACATCAGGCTCTCCAGCAGGCAGCGGTCGTAGTCGATGTAACCCTTCTCGGCGGCGGCCTTGAGCATCGAGTACTCGCCGCTCACGTGGTAGGCGGCGACGGGCAGGCTCGTCCGGTCGCGCACGTAGCGGATCACGTCGGCGTACGGCAGCCCTGGCTTCACGAGCAGCCAGTCGGCGCCCTCGGCCTCGTCGAGCGCGATCTCGCGAGCGCAGTCGCGCAGGTTCCCGGGGTCGAGCTGGTACGTCTTCTTGTCGCCCGAGCGCGGCGCCGAATCGAGCGCCTCGCGAAACGGCCCGTAGAACGCCGACGCGTACTTGCAGCAGTAGCTACAGATGGCGACGTCGGTGAAGCCCTCTTCGTCGAGCGCCTTGCGGATCACACCGACGCGCCCGTCCATCATGTCCGACGGCGCCACGATGTCGGCCCCAGCCTTGGCCTGCGTCACGGCCATCTCGGCGAGGATGGGCAACGTCTGATCGTTGTCGATGAGGCCGTCGACGAGCACGCCGTCGTGCCCGTCGGACGAATACGGATCGAGCGCCACGTCCGTGATCACCAAAAGCTCGGGCAGCGCCGACTTGAGCGCCCGCACGGCGCGCGGCAAAAGCCCCGACAAATTCGCGCTCTCGGAGCCGCGCGGATCCTTCTGGGTGTCCGGCAGCGCGGGAAACAGCGCCACCGCGGGCACGCCGTAGCGAAACGCCTCCGTTGCCGTCTCCACCAAAAGATCGATGCTGAGCCGCGCCTGCCCCGGCATGGCGCCGATCGGCGTGCGCTTCCCCTCCCCGTCTTGCACGAACAGCGGCCACACGAGCCGCGCCGGCGAAAGCTCGTTCTCGCGCACGAGCGCGCGCATCCCGGCCGTGCGGCGGTTGCGGCGGGGACGGGAAAGCATGAAGTCTATTTTAGCATGAATCAGGGTATGGCCGCTCGGGGCGAGGCGGGATCTGTTCTTCCAAGGGGCGAGAACGTGCGGCGGGTTCGGCTTCGCGAGCTTGGTTCAAATCAGCTCGCCGTGAGCTTCTCGAGCATCTCGCTCACGAGCTTGGGGTTGGCTTGGCCCTTGGTTTCCTTCATCACCTGGCCCACCAAGAAGCCGAGCACGCCCTTCTTGCCGGCCTTGATGCTCGCCACCTGATCGGGAAAGGCCCCGAGCACGCGCTCGCAGGCGGCCTGGATCGCGCCGCTGTCGGAAACGACCTTGAGCCCGCGCTCGGCGACCACCTTGCCCGGGAGCATTTGCGTGCCCTCGATCGCCGAGAACACTTCTTTGGCCTGTTTGCCGCTGATGTCGCCCTTTTCGACCAGCGAAAGCAGCTCCGCCACCTGCGCGGGCGTCACGCTGAACGTCGCGTCGAGACCGTGCACCTTCGCACCGCGCAGCACCTCGTTGACGAAAAAGTTCGCGACTTTCACGGGCTCGGAAAAGACGTTCACCGTCGCCTCGAAAAAGCGCGCGTAGCCCGGATGCTGCGTCAGCGTGACGGCCGCGGCGGGCGGCAGCTTCAGCGCCTCGACGTAACGCTGCCGCATCGCGACGGGCAACTCCCCGAGCGCTCCCTTTTGCTCGCTCACGAACGCGTCGTCGAGACCGAGCGGCGGCAAGTCGGGCTCGGGGAAATATCGGTAGTCGTGCGCCTCTTCCTTCGAGCGCAGCGTCTTCGTGAGGCTCGTGTCAGGGTCGAAGCTGCGCGTTTCCTGGGCGATCTTGCCGCCGGCATCGAGCACGGCCGTCTGCCGGACGATCTCGGCGTCGATGGCGCGCTGCACGAAGCGGAACGAATTGATGTTCTTGAGCTCGCAGCGCGTGCCGAACTCCTTCTGCCCACGCGGCCTGAGCGAAACGTTGGCATCACAGCGAAAGCTTCCCTCCTCGAGGTTGCCGTCGTTCACGCCGATGAACACCAAAATGTCGCGCAGCGCCCGCAAATAGGCCGCCGCCTCGGCGCTCGAGCGCAAATCGGGCGCGCCCACGATCTCCACGAGCGGCACGCCCGCGCGGTTCAGATCGACGAGCGAATCGCCGCCCACGCCGTGCACGTTCTTGCCGGCGTCCTCCTCCATGTGCACGCGCACGATGCCGACGCGCTTCGACACGCCATCGACGTCGATGTCGAGCACGCCGTCCGTCGAAAACGGCTCCTCGTACTGGCTAATCTGATAGCCCTTGGGAAGGTCGGGATAGAAATAGTTCTTTCGCGCGAAGATGCTGCGGTTGTGGATCGTGCAGTCGAGCGCGAGCGCGGCGCGCACGGCCATGCGCACGGCGTCCTCGTTGATGACCGGCAACGACCCCGGCAACCCCAGGCACACCGGGCACACGTTGGCGTTCGGCGGCGCGCCGAAATTCGTCGAGCACGAGCAGAAGAGCTTGCTCTTCGTGAGCAGCTGCGCGTGCACCTCCAACCCGATGACAGGCTCGTAATCAGTCACGAAGCCGGTATATCACCCCGCCCGCCCGCCGGCAGGCACCCCTTGGCGGCACGGCGCCCCCGGGATTTCCCGGGGGCTTCGATTTTCCTCGTGCGAGCGTCGTTCAGCATGAACGCCGATGAACCGCTACACTTCGCCCCATGGGAAGGTGTCGGTGGCCTGCCGTCGTCCCTGGGACGACCGCACCCTTGCTCGACCGGGCGCGCCTGGCGCGATTGATGAGGCGACTCGGGGCCGTCGTCGGTCTCCTTTTCCTCTGGCCGGCCACGGCGGCAGCACAGGGTGAGCCGCACTGGCGTCTGAGCGAAGCCGTGACGGCGGATACGGGCTGGGTCTTCTTCCTTGCCGACGGACGGGCAGTCGCCTGCCCGAAGTCGGACGCGCCGTGCGACATCGTCGACCCGCTCACGGGCGAGCGCCGGCCGACCACGGTGCCGCGCGAACGCTGGAACGGTCCGATCCCGCTCGACTCCGGCAAGGTCCTCACACGAGAGCCGGCTTTGATTGATCCCGACACGGGCGCCATGGAGCCCCTCGATGCGCCTCTCGATCTCCGAGGCCTCAGCGCGGTTGCCGTGTCCGGCGGCCGGGCGATTTTTACCGGACCGGCCGGGGGCCTCCGGTGCAACGAGCTCTTGGTGTTCGACGGCGCCACGCGCACCTTTCGAAAGCGCACGGTTGACGCTGACGGCTCCTGCGTCTGGAAGGTGACGGACCTTGGGCGCGGGCGAGCGATGATCGTGGGTGAGCGGCGGTCCGCACGCAAAGGGGAGTCGAGGATGGCGCTACGCATCCTCGACCTCGAGACCGGCCGCTGGGTACTCAGCATGGCCTTTGCGCAGCAAGACATTCGCTCGGCATTCGCCTACGGCAATCGGGCACTGCTCTTCACGCGCGGACAAGCTCCCGACCGAACGGAGCGAAACGAGGCCTGGCTGCTCGGCCCGAAAGTAGAGGCGCGCCGGATCGCGTTTCCAGAACATCGCGAGTTCAGCGCGGCGGTGCGGCTGAGCGAGCGACAGTTCGTGCTGTTCGAGCCGTACGGCGCCGTGCTGTGGGACGTTGTTCGCGGTGTCGTTCGAGTCACTTCGAACCCCTATGCCCTGAAGCCCGGCGTGGCCCAAGTCGCGCGGCGCGGCGATGCCGTCGTCGCCTACCAGTCTTTTTTTGAGGACGTCGCGCATCTCTTCGTGCTGTCGTTCGATGGAACGCGACCCAAGACTCCCTGCGACGCCGCGATGGAGCACGTTCGCACCGTGCTCGCGAGCGAGCATCCCGATCAGGACTTCATCCAGAGCCATCTGCTGGCGCTTTCGGGCGGTAGCTTCGGCCGCGGGCCCTGCCAGGATTGGCTCGAGCAGCAGGGACGCTTGCCCCCGGAGCTCCAAGTTCATCTGGACGCTCTCGCCCAACGCACGGGGCCCGGTGCCACGGACGTCGAGGAGGTGGCGGCGTGGACCCTATGCTCGCTTGCCCCCGTGTGGGGCGAGCGCCTGATCGCGCAGCTGGATCGCCGAGGCGTCTTGCGTCCAGGGTGGAGCCGCGACCTCTGTCACGCTGCGGCAGGATTCGTACCGGTGCTTGCCGCTGCCCGCGGCGGGCATGCGAGCCGCGCGCTCGCCCGGTACGGTCTCGAAAAGAGCCCGGGGGGCGCTCAGGTCAACCCGTGGGTCGCGCCCCTCTTCGACGCGCGCGAGGATCTGCGTCGCTACGCCGGACCGCTTTTGACCGACGCGGAAGACGCCAAGGCGTCGGGTTACGACGAGCTTCATCGAGCGGCTTGCGCTCCACCGATTCCGGACGGCGTCGCCGAAGCCTGCGACGAGACCTCTTCCCAACGAGAAAGAGGCTGGCTTCGCGCGCGCGAGCACCCTCGCCTCCTCAGAAATCTCGGGATCACGACCGCCGTCGTCGGGGGGATCGGCGCGCTCGCCTACGCGACGCGCAACGACGAAGCCGGGCGGGTGATCGCGCTCAGCACGGGCATCGTCGGCGGAACGGTCGGGAGCTTCGCGCTCGTGGTGATGAGCGCCCGAGGCGACTGGGGCGCGCTCTTGATAGCGCTGCCCGTCTCGCTCCTCGGTGGCGTCGCCGGTGGCGTGGCCTCCTACTACGCGTCGAGAAAGCCCGGATTCCCGCGCTTCGCCACCGCCGCGGTGCCGCTCTCCCTCACCCTCTTGATCGGCACGGGCGTCACCATCTCGGACTGGTAGGGCGACGCCAGCTTCAGCGCGGCGTGGGACTTTCGAACCATCGCCCGTAAAGAGCGTAAAAAAGCGCCAGGAGCCTCGTGAGGATCGTGGCATCATCGAGGGGTCATGCAGAGGGTTCGAGCGGCGTTGGGTGCCGGTGCATGGTCTTTCTCGTGGGCTCGGTGGCGGTCGCTCACTCGGCGCCCAAGCCTCGGCCGCGCACCTTCGAAAAGTCGGAGCCCGAGCCCGATGAGGAAGCGACCGCGCCACCGAGCTCCGACCCGCACTTCGCGGCAGGGCTTCGCAGCGGCTTCGGGTTTCCGTTCGGCAAGGTGCGCGAAACCGCCACGGCGGGGCTCGGCGACGTGTTCAAAGGACAAGTGCCGATTTGGGTGGACGTGGGCGTACGCTTCGTGCCGTGGACGGTCGGCTTGTACTTCTCGTACGGGTTCGGAGTGCTCGGCTCGCGGCTCGCCGACGAGTGCGACCAGGTGCGACAGCTATCGCCGGGCATCGACGCGAGCTGCAGCGCCTCCGACCTCAGAATCGGATTGACGGCGCTCGAACGTCACCTCGAGCGGCGCGTCGCCCACTCGCGCCAGCACGAGCCGCACGCGGTCGTCGGACATGAGCGCGAGCGCGGCCCGGGCACCGCGCGTATCGGCGAGCACCAAGCGGGTCCGCGGAGGAGCCTGGCTCGAGCGTCGCCGAGAGCCCGACCGCGCTCGATTCGGCGAGCAGCCGTGCGGCTCGCGTTCCTTCGCGGCCCAGCCGACGCGACCGCGTTTTGCTGAACGAGGGGTCAGTATTCGCTCGGCTCCGACGAGCCCCGTCCTGCTTCCAGGCGGGACTCCCGCCAGAGCGCCACCGCCATGAGCGCAGCAAAAGCGGCCGACGCGCCGAAGGTGCCGAGGTCCAACCCGCCCTGTTGGGTGGACTTCGTCAAGAGGTCACCGAAGGTGGCGCCGAACGGACGCGTGAGCACGAACGCGATCCAGAAAAGGAGCACACCCGAGATCTTCGTCAGATAGTGCGCGAGTGCCGTGAGCACCAAGAGCCCTGCGATGAGTAGCGCGCTCTGTAGGAATCCCAGCTCGAGATCGTCGGACAGGTAGTCTCCCGCTGCCGTCCCCAGCGTGTTCGCGATCAGGAAGGCCAGCCAATAGTAGCGCTCCGCGACCGGAGTCTCGATGCGCTCGACCGACAGCGAGCGCTCCTTCGCGCGCCAGATGCCCAGGGTTCCGAGCAACGAGACCAGCAGAAACGCGGCACCTACAGCGTAACCGAGCCCCAGGGTGCGATCGATGAAGTCCGAGAGCGCCGTGCCCAGGATCGCCGAGGCCGTAAATACCGCCCAATACGACGAAGGCGTGTAGCGCCCCAGCGCGAGCTTCATGCCGAGCAGGATCACGAACAACCCGAGAAACAGCAAGATCGTCGTGCCGTAGCCGAGACCGAGCTTCATCGAGAACATGTCCGCGCCCGTCTCGCCGAGCGTCGTCGACGCAACCTTGATTACCCAATACGCGAACACGACGCGCGGAACGCGGTTCCTGGTGTCGGTCACCGGGCCACCTCTTCGACTTCGATGCGGCGAAAGCCGTGCGGAAAGCGCCGCAGGTAGTCCTGGGCTGCAAGGCGTGCTTCCTCCACTCGCCCCTCTCTCACGAGGGCGAGCACGTGGAGATACTGAAGGTCTTCCCCGGTATGGTCGTCGTTCTGCGATACCTCGCTCGGGCTACTTTTACCTGTACTCTCGGACGGTGCGCCGCCCCGCGGCCGCTGCGGCGTTTCTTTGGTTGCCGTCGTTGCACCGCCCTGCCGAGCGGAACGTTCTGGTGGCGCAGTATTCGGCGCAGCGATCTCACCGCTCGCGGATGGCGTAACCGGTGCCTCGGGAGCAGCGCCGAGCCAAGCCGCGCCGGCCTTCACCTCGACGAGCGACCCATGACGCCGAAGGAATTCGACGGCGCCTTCCTGAACCCGGATGGCTCGCGTCCTCCCATCCGCCACGGTAACGGTGAAGCGCGTCCCAATATCCCGGATCTCCCCATCCGGAACCTCGACAATGAGACGCGGCTCACCGGCCGAGCGTGCCACGTGGATCGACAGCGTCCCCTCCTCGAGCCGCATTCGGTGCACGCCGGAGGCGAGGTGCTCGTCCCAGCGAGTCCCCGCCGAGGCCTCCACGGCATACGGCGGCGGGAAGGCCGAGTTCCAGACGAAGTAGACGGCCGCAGTGCCGCCGGCCAAGAGCAGCGACGCAGCTAGAATGCCCAAAAGGTGAGGCCTCCGTTCGGCTGGTTGCGTCAGGGAGCGGTTCGCGTCGTCGAGCACACGGCGCTTCAATCGTTCATGCGTCACATCGTCGAGGCCCGCCGGGCGCGCCGACGAGAGCGTACGTCGTAGCTCATCCAGTCAACCGGCTTCTTGGCCACACGCGCTGCAGCGCGCCCGGTGCCTCTCGAACGCTTCGAGCTCACCGTTGCCGAGCCGACCGTCCCGCGCGGCTTCCACCTCCCACTTTCGCGCGCACGGTGAATGCGTCACGAGTCGCCTCCCCCGAAGCGCCGGATCTCGCGCCGGGCATGGTGCAGGCGAGTCCAAACGGTGCCAATCGGTACCTCGAGGATGGCGGCAATCTCGGGGCACGTGAAGCCTTCGACCTCTGCCAACACCAGGACGATTCGCTTGCTCTCCGTCAGCCTTCGGAGGCCGCGCTCGATGTCCATGCCGTCCGCCGGTGGCGGCTCCGAGGAGGGTTGGGGCTCGGCCGCGAAGCGACCCACCGCCCGCGCAAACCTCGCGAAAGAGCGGCGCCGCTCGCGCATCACCCGAGCGGCGATGCCGAACAACCATGCGCGCGCGTCACCCGTACCCCGGTAGGAACCCGCAACGGCCAAGAGTCTCAAGAATGTGTTGTGCACGATGTCCTCCGCGTCCTCCTCGGGCGCAGCGGCACGTACGAATGCATAGAGGCTTCGGGCATGCCGATCATAGAGCTCACCCAACCCGCCGAGGTCGCCCTGGGTGATGCGCTTCAGCTCGCCCGCATCATCCGGCGTCCTCCCCTTGCTCACGTCCAACCCCGCGCCGCGGATCATGGTCCGCTCCAGGATGCGCCCAATCCGAGCCCAAAGCCATACGTTGGCAGTGGCGGCAGCATCGCGTCGATCCTCGGGCGCCGTCTCACCCGGCTGGGGGAAAATTCGGCCTCAACCGACAGGGCAAGGCGCACGGCCGAACCCCCGAGGTGCGCGCGCCCGAACGCGCCGAGGCGCAGATCGGTCTGCTGACCTGCGTGCTCTCCGTCGGGCGCCTGCACGCTCTGGGCGTTGACGAGAAGGACCGTCGTAACGCCAGCGTCGAGGCGTAACGCGGGTGCGAGGCGGGCTCGCCGCCCGACGAGAAAGCCGGCGCCAACGCTGTCCATTTCGAACCCCGCCAGGGTCTCCCCGAATGGGAGGACCAGACCATCCCAGCGTGCGGCAAGAGCGACGCTCCATTCGGACACCTGGAGCTGCGCCCACATTTCGCCTCCCAAAGCCCCGTACCCCGGTAGGGCGAGGCGGCCCATCGTGGTCATCCCGACCTCGACAGAAGGACCGGAGGCGGGATGCGCGACCTCGGGTGCAGGGGGTGGTTTCGTTTCGGCCGGCGGCATGGCGGGCGCGCGCTCGCGCGGTTGCGCGGGTGGCTCGTCGCGACGGGGGACCCTGGTGACGGCTTCGAGGGTCAGCGCCACCTCGTCGGGGTGTGTCAGATGGCGCACGGCGACGCGCCCATCGGACAATGCGGCTTCCAGCATCATGCCGCCGTCGTCAGCCGAAACTCTCACGGTGACACCGGGGTCCGCATCGCTCTGGCGCGCCAGGTCTCTGCACGCTTGCTCGAGCGCCGTTTCCCAAGCGCCGCCGATGGTTCCCTGTATCTGCACGCGCGCCTCGGTACACGCCTTCAAATCGGAAGCGCGGGCGGGCCCACCGAGTAGGACGAGCAGCGACGTCACGAGGAAGGCGTGTGCCCGCGGCGGGGCCCCAGTGGGGTGGTGCGAAGTCCGGATCGGACTGGTACCGGTGCGAGTCGCTAAGTTGGGTAGACTCCACGATTGTCGGTCCCTGGCCTCCTTTTGGCCGCATCGCCGCGGAGCCTTCATTTTCCGGGCACGATCGGCACGAAGACCCCGGTCAGGCGCGGGTTTGGGGATCAACGATGGTCCCCGTGTCGACCCAGGCGTCGGCTTCGTCCACGGTTGCCTGGTACGCGCGAAGGGCCGATCGAGCCGGGCCGCTGAGAACCGCTCCATCGGAGAGCCGGAACATCGAGCCGTGACAGGGGCAGATGATCCCACCGGCCGGATCGGGCCGGACGACGCCAGAGGAGCCGCACGCTCCCGGGGAGGGCGTGAGGGTTCCGCAGGAAACATTGGTACAAAGTGCCACCACGCAACAAGCATGCGGGCATATCGCAGAGCGTGCAAAGAGTCCCAGCTCGTCTCGCGCCAAAATGACCGCCGTCGCGTCGTTGACGTTCCAAAGCGTCGCCTCACCGACGGCAAGTTTGGCACCGCCGAGGACGCGGACTCGTTCGACGGACAGCAAGCAGTACGGCAGCGCTTCGCCCGCGGATGGTGCGACGCAATCGGGCTCGGGCCCCGATGGTGGCTGCGCACCGCAGGCCGTGCAGGCGGCGACCCCAAGCAGCAGCGACCGGCGAGAAAGACCGAAGAGCTCCAACGTCAACTTCAGGGCACGCACTTCCCGGAGGGGACGCCGCATTTCAGCGGCGTCGTACAATCTTCGTCCTTCCCGCAAGGGAAAGAGCAGGCGTGATCCGAAGGCCCGAAGCCGCTCGGCGGCGAGCTCGGAAACAGCTGGCAGACGTAGCCCTCGCCGACGCGGCAGTCGCTGTCCGTCGTGCAGCTCTGCATGCACGCGGGTGTTTCGAAAGGTTGCGAAACGCACGTCGCGCCGGGGGAGCACACCTGAACGTCGTTGCACGGCTCCATGGTGCAGTACCCGCCCGGATAGCCGTCGCCCGCCTCGTTGTTGCAAGCGTCGCGAGGATCGTTGCCGCAGTCGATCGTGGTGGCACAGGAGGCACCGACGTTGGTGCTCGTGGGGTCGGGAGCACACCGCCCGCCGGCGTTGGCAAGATCACAAACTTCGCCGCTTTGGCAGTCGTTTTTCGCGGAGCACTGGGAGCCGAGCCCGGAGCTCGGTGCCACACCATCCACCGGGCAGTCGAACAACAACTCCAGGATGTCCACCTCGAGCAAGCCAGCATCGGCTTCCCTCTCGATGGTGACGGCGTCCGAGCCCCCAGCGCCGCCCATCGCGGCCAACGTGTCGTCGACGTCACCGACCACGGACTCAGTGCCCGCCACACGATGGCACGTGGGGGCCTTCGCTTCGGCCGCCGCTTTCAGGGCGGCCCAATCGGTCTGCAGGGACGCGAGGTCATCCGCATACGCCGACCAATCCCCGAAGTGTGCGTCGATGCCGGCCCGCAGGAACGTGGCGTCCATGCGCACGATCTCGACGGGCGTTTCTGGGTTGAAGTACTGAAATAGGCCCGTCATCGCGAGGTGGACGTCGTTTCCGGCGTACGCGGCGCTTTGCTGATCCTGGGCGGGAATCGCGGTGTCCAGGGTGGAAAGCGCGGCATCGATCGCATCGGTCGTTTCGCTTGGAAGCGCGGAGCACTTCTTCGTCGTGGTCGCCCAAACGTCCTCGAGAAGCCCGAGCACGGCGCCGGCGCGCACCCAGTCGGCCTCGCGAGTCGGATATTCCCCGAACACCGAGTAGGAAACGCCCTCGGCGTCACGCTCAACGTCTCGCGCCTCGGCCACGACAACACCGTTTCGAGGGCACGCGGCCATTGGGGACACCGAAGGCGTCCCGCTGTTCGCCTGGCCGCACCCGACGGTTGCCACGAGTAGTCCGACGAGAGCCGACTTGGTGATGCAGCGCTCAGGCACGTGGACTCGCTCAGGGCTCGTGGCCGGTGGCGCAAAAGGTCGCATGAAAGGTGCCCGAGACGGAGCCGTCCGGAAAAGTCAGATCGAAAGATCCATCGGCAGCCGCTCGGTCCAGGAACTGGTCGACCGTCACGCCGCCGCCGCTTGCCGACATTTCCGCAGGGGTCGCGCTCGTGGACGTGAGTGTATAATTTGCGGTCGCCTCGCCCGTCGCAGGCCGCCCACTCGGTGCGATCGGGTACGTTCCGGCGACCTTGCCGATGAGCTTCATTTCGAGCGACTGGGTCCGATCGGTCACGGCCTCGTCCCAGCCGGTGTCGCTCAAGGCATCGCAGCTCACGAGCTTGTCGAAGACGTAGATGACGCGGGTATTGACGGGGTCGTCGGGAGCGCCAATCCAACGCGCATCCGCGACTGCGTCGTAAGCCCGCCCGCCGATGGTTCCGGTCGCCGTGCCTGAGCCGTTTCGGCCGTCCGGAGTAATTCCCTTGCTCCCACAGCCCGAAATGAGACCCCCCACGCATAGGAGCACGGAGACCGCGCTGGGCGTTGCCTTCGAAATGGGACTGCGTGGCATTTTTTCGTCGCACGGATTTGGCCGCTCACCCCGGGAACCTTCACGAACGACGATCTTTCCGCCCCTAGACGAGGACCGATGCCTTCGGTCGAGCGCCCAGGCTCCTTGCCGAATGGTGCCTCGAGCCCTGGCAAGAGATCATGCGGAAGGTGAAGGTTCCGCTTCGCGGGGGCCAATGAGGGCAGGCGATCGAAGCAAAGGACACGGCGATGACCCTCAAGAACGTTGGAAGCGCGCTTCTCATGAGCGGGGCGCTGGTTTTGACATTCGGCTGTGGCAAGGACGTTTCGGGAGGCACCGATTCCACGGTGGCAGGGACCCTGGTCCTCGACTCGTTTCCGACCGCACCCTCGGCCGTGGAAGGCCTCTCGGACGCGGGTTCCGTGACGACCTCCGAAGTCACTCCCGACGGCGGCTTCCGGCTGCCTCTCGCGAGTGGCCACGCCTACCGTCTTCAGGTCGTGCTCGACGGCGCGAGCGAGCCGATCGTCTTCCCACGAACGAGCGGCACCCTCGACACCACCTTCGCGGTCACCTCACGAAATGTCAGGGTCTCGCTGGGCCATGTCCGTCATTTCCCATCCGCTCCCGTGAGCATGCTCCTCATTTCGAGCACGAATGGCGTGGGGGCTGGAGGAGCCGGCGGCGAGGGCGAGGTGGGCGAGTGCGTCAACGGTGTCGTCCAAGGCTCCGGCGAGCCGTGCATCGACGACGACGGTGACATGCATTGTGAGGCAGGCGATTGGGGCGGCGCCGACGGAGAGCACGCTGACGGCAACCCGGGTGAATGCGTGAACGGCACGATCATGGGCAGCGGGGCCCCTTGCACGAACGAGCCGGACGTCGCGAGCGGGGACGGCGAATGCGACAACGGCGTCGATTCCGTGACGGGGGTGGCCTGTGTTGACCAGGGCCCAGAAAATACCGTTGACGCAGAGAGTCCGATGGCGATCGCGGAACACAACGCCCCCGAGGAGGTCGGCGGCTGCGGCGACGGCGACGGCGACGGCCATGACGAAAACGACGGGGCGCGCAACGAGGACTGATTCTCCAAGCGGACAACACCGGTTTCCGTTGCGGCGGGCGGGTCCCTCGGGTTAGTCGACCGAGAGTGGGACGCCCTCGCGTTTCCAACCTATTTGCCTACGGTCTAGCCGCCGCTGCGCTGGCTTGCTCACCGCAGAGTCCCCGCGACCGTGCCGACGTCGGCGCGTCCTTGCGTGACCGCGTCGGTTCGAGCCCGCGCTCACGCCCGGGAGAAGGCGGCAACCTTCCGAAGTCGGTGCGCGTCGCCGACGGCCTTTCCACTCACGAAGCCGTTGCGATTGCACTTTTCAACAACCCCGGCTTTCAGGCGAGCCTTGCGACCCTCGGGTTCTCGCTCGCCGAGCTCGAAGCCGCCGGCGCACTGCCAAACCCCGTGCTCTCGCTGCTCTTTCCGCTCGGACCCAAGCAGCTCGAGCTCACCGCGAGCTGGGACATCAGCTTTCTCTGGAAGCGGCCCGGGCGAGTGGCCATCGCCAAGCTGAACGTCGAAAGTGTCGCCGAAGACCTCGTCGAGGAAGGTCTCGGCGTCGCCCACGCGGCGCGGCTCGCTTTCATCGGTACTGTCGAGGCCGAACGCCGCCGAGCCCTCGGCGACAAGGCACGCAAAGTGTGGACGCGCATCGCCCACATCGCGGACGTGCGTCTCGCGGCCAACGCGATCAACGAGCTCGAGGCGCGCGGGATCCGCACCGACGCGGCCGCCGCGGCGCTCGACGCCGATCAGCGGGAGCATGACGTCGTGCTCGCGCGGCAGCGGCTCGAGTACGTGCTTTCGTTCGCGCCAGCGCGTTCGGTTCCGCTTTCGGTCGCGCCGATGCCGGCGCGGCTGCCGGACGAGCCCGAGCTGTTGCGGCTCGCCCGCGCGGCACGCCCGGAGCTGCGGGCTGCCGAGCTGCGCCTGGAAGCGGCCGGGCGACGCGCCGGGCTCGCCACGGCCGAGGTGTTCCAGCTGAGCGCCGTGCTCGACGCCAACCAGAAGGGCACCGAAGGTTTCGAGATGGGGCCGGGCGTGAGCGTCACCTTGCCCTTGTTCAACTGGAATGGGGCCGGGCGGATGCACGCCCGCGCCGAGGTCGAGCGTGCGGGCTACGCTTACCTCGAGGTTCGCCAGCGCGTCAACTGGGAGGTGAAGCGCGCGCGGACGGGCGCGCTTCAAGCACTCGATGCGCTCGAGCGCTGGCCCCGCCTCGTCCGCGAGCCGCGCGAGCAGAACGTCGCGCTCGCGGAGCGCGCGTTCGAGCTTGGCGCGACCAACCACCTCGCCGTGCTCGACGCGACACGCCGGCTCGTCGAGGCCGAAGGCCGCGAAGCCGAGCTCGACGCCCAGGCACGACGTGCCCTCGCGGATCTGTCGCGGGCGGTCGGAAAGGACTTCGATGCTGCGATGTAGCCGAGAACTACTGGTATTTTGCGCGCTCGCGCTCGGGCTCGTGGCGTGTCGCGGCGACAAGGACACGGCCGCGGCCAGCCCGCCGAAAAAGCCCAGCCCCGTCGAGAGCAAGCTTTCGTGGCTCAAGCTCGAGGCACAACAGGTTGCGCGTCTCGGCCTTCAAACCGCTCCGGTCGAACGCCGAAAGCTGCCGGAGACCCTCGCGGCCGTGGGCGACCTCATCGCCCGCCCGGGGCGATCGAGCGTCATCCAGGCGCCTGTCGCCGGCGTGCTGTCCGCCGGGCAGCGTGGGGCGAGCTCGCCGATGCCCGGCGCGGCATTGAAGGCCGGCCAGGTCGTCTTCCGGCTCTTGCCGCTGGTCGCGCCGCATCGAAACCTCCAAGCCGAGGCGCGCCGCGACGTTGAGCTTGCCCGCACGCGCGCCACGACGGCTTCACGCCAGGTCGAGCGGCTCACCGAGCTCGGCAAAGAGGGCGCTGGTGACCAGCCCGCCCTCGAAACGAGGCAGGCGGAAAGCAGCATGGCCAACGCGGAGCTCGAGGCCGCGCAGACGCGCCTCGATCAATTGCGCGGCGGCAGCCCGCTCACCTCGGACGTGAGCCTGGCCCTGAAAGCGCCCCAGGATGGCGTGCTCGTCCGCTTGCACGCGACGGGCGGGCAGAGCGTCAATGCAGGGGCTCCGCTGTTCGAGGTGGCCGAGCTCGACCACCTCTGGGTCGAAGTCCCCGTTTACGTCGGCGACCTCGAGCGCGTGGATC
Source organism: uncultured delta proteobacterium (assembly GCA_963841435.1). Taxonomy (GTDB): domain Bacteria; phylum Myxococcota_A; class Polyangia; order Polyangiales; family Polyangiaceae; genus PMG-095. The sequence continues at coordinate 433,153 of CAWJCS010000006.1, read as the reverse complement.
GCGGCGCGTCCGCGGCGCTCACGTCGCTCGGCGGGACGGTGGGCCCGGCGCCCGTCTCCGCCGTGCCGGTGCCGGCGCCCGCGCTCGGCGACGCCAACACGGCCACGGCGCGCTTGTTTTACGAGATCGACAACGCAAAGATGAAGTTCTCTCCGGGGCAGCGCGTGGCGCTCAGGCTGCCTTTGCTCGGACGGGGCGAAGAGCGCCACGTCGTGCCCTACTCGGCGATCGTCTACGACGTGCTCGGCGGCGCGTGGGTTTACGTCGAGCGAGCGGCCCACGAGTTCGAGCGCGTTCGGGTCGAGCTCGAGCGGGTTCACGAAGGGCTTGCGGTGCTGAACCGTGGCCCCTCCGAAGGTGCGCGCGTGGTCACGGCCGGCGTCGCGGAGCTTTTCGGTACCGAGTTCGGAGCCGGCAAGTGAACGTCGGCGAGGTGGGCACTTGATGCGCTGGCTCGTGGCCTCGGCGCTCAGGGGGCGCGTCCTCGTCGTCGCCTGCGCCGCCGCGCTCTTGATCTTCGGCTATTTCGGGCTACGCGGAGCGCCGCTCGACGTGTTCCCCGAGTTTGCCCCGCCCCGGGTCGAGGTCCAGACCGAGGCCCCCGGCCTTTCGGCGCTCGAGGTGGAGACGCTCGTGAGCGTGCCGCTCGAGGACGCGCTGTCCGGGACGCCGTGGGTCACGAAGGTGCGCTCGAAGTCCGTCCCGGGCCTCTCCTCGATCGAGCTCTTCTTTCCGCGAGGCACCGACCTTTTGCGCTCGCGCCAGGTCGTGCAGGAACGCGTCCAGCTCGCGCAGGTCGGATCTGCCCGAGGTGGCGCGCCCTCCGGTGATCCTCTCGCCGATGTCGTCGACGAGCCGCGCGATGAAGATCGGCCTCTCGTCCAAGCAGATGAGCCTCATCGAGCTCTCGACGCTCGCGCGCTGGACGGTTCGCCCGCGGCTGCTGGCGGTGCCCGGCGTCGCCAACGTCGCGATCTGGGGCCAGCGCGACCGCGAGCTGCAGGTCCTGGTCGAGCCCGAGCGCCTGGCCGCGCACGGCGTCACGCTCGACCAGGTGCTGAGCGCGGCCGGCGAGGCGACGCGCCCGAGCAGCGGCGGCTTCGTCGAAACCCCCAATCAGCGACTGAACGTCTTGCACCTCCCCGCCGTCCACGACGTGGCGTCGCTTTCGGACGTCGTGGTTCCGCGGGCGGAGGGTGCTCCTTTGCGCCTCGGAGACATCGCCCGCGTGACCGAGGGGCACCAGCCGCTCATCGGCGACGCCGTGATCAACGATGGGCCGGGGCTCCTGCTCATCGTCGAGAAGCAACCCTGGGGTAACACGCTCGAGCTGACGCGCGAGGTCGAGAAGGCCCTCACCGCCTTGCGCCCTGCGCTGCGCGGCGTCGACGTGGATTCGACCATCTTTCGTCCCGCGACGTTCATCGAAGAATCGATCGACAACCTGAGCACGGCGATGTGGCTCGGCTGCGCCCTCGTCATTCTCGTGCTCCTGCTCTTTCTTTACGACTGGCGCACGGCGCTCGTCAGCGCCGTCGCGATTCCCCTCTCGCTCTTGGCCGCTGGGCTCGTGCTGAGGTGGCGAGGAGAGACCATCAATACGATGGTGCTCGCAGGTCTCGTGCTCGCGCTCGGCGAGGTCGTGGATGACGCCATCATCGACGTGGAAAACATCATCCGGCGCCTCAAGCTCGCGTCCCCCGAGGATCGGGAGCGGTCGGCGTTTCGCATCGTGGTCGACGCGTCACTCGAAATTCGAGGCTCGATCGTCTACGCGACCCTCATCGTGGTGCTCGCCTTCGTCCCCGTGTTCATGATGGAGGGTCTCTCGGGGGCGTTTTTCCGGCCGCTGGCACTCTCGTACATCGTCGCCGTGTCCGCGTCGCTCCTCGTGGCCCTGACCGTCACGCCCGTGCTGTGCTTCTTGCTGCTCCGGCGCCCGAGAGCGAGCCGGCGGAGCCCGGTGCTCGCCTGGCTCGCCGCGCGCTACCGCCGTCTGCTGCCCCGCCTGCTCGACCGGCCGCGGAGCGCGCTCGGCGGCCTTTCAGCGCTGACCGCCGGAGCGGCGGCGATCGTCCCGTTCCTCGGAAGCTCGCTGCTGCCGGATTTCAAAGAGCGCGACTTTCTCATGCACTGGGTCGAAAAGCCGGGCATCTCGCACCCGGCGATGGTGCGCATCACCGAGCGCGCGAGCAAGGAGCTACGCGCCATCCCCGGGGTGCGAAACTTCGGCTCTCACATCGGGCGCGCCGAGGTCGCCGACGAGGTCGTCGGCATCAACTTCACCGAGCTCTGGATCAGCGTCGACGCCCAGGCCGACTACGACGGAACGCTGGCTCGCATTCAGGAGGTCGTCGACGGCTACCCCGGGCTTTACCGCGACGTTCTCACGTACCTGCGCGAGCGCATCAAGGAGGTGCTCTCGGGCAGCAGTGCTTCCCTGGTCGTCAGAGTGTTCGGCCCCGAGCTCGACACGCTCGGCACCGAGGCCACCCGCGTGCGCGGCCTGTTGAGCGACATCCCCGGCGTGGCCGACCTCAAGGTCGAGCCGCTCGCCCCCATCCCGCAGCTCGAGATCGACGTGGATCTCCCGGCGGCCCAGCGCTTCGGGCTGACTCCGTACGCGATCCGCCACCAGGCGGCGACGTTCGTGAAGGGCCACAAGGTCGGAGAAATCGTCGAAGGCCAACGCGTGTTCGACATAGTGGTCCGGGGTGAGGGGCGCTGGCAGAGCGACGTCACCGCGCTTTCGAACCTCTTGGTCGATACTCCCAGCGGTGGCGCGGTCCGCTTGCGCGACGTCGCGCGCGTACGGCTCGGCGGCGGCCCCGGCACCATCAAGCGCGAGGCGTCCTCACGGCGCCTCGACGTGAGCTGCAACGTTCGCGGCCGCGACCTCGGCAGCGTGGCCAAGGAGATCGAGGCAAAGCTCGGGGGCATCGCGTTTCCGCGCGGCTACCACGCGGAGCTCTTGGGCGAGCATCGCGAGCTCGGCGAGGCGACGGCTCGCATGCGCCTGCTGGTGGCCGGCGCGGCGGTTGCGATCTTCGTGGTGCTCCTGACCGCGCTCGGTAGGCTACGCCTCGCGCTGCTCGCTTTCGCGACGCTCCCGTTCGCGCTCGTCGGCGGAGTAGCGGCGGCAGCCCTGTCTGGCGGGACCCTTTCGCTCGGCACACTGATTGGCTTCGTCACCGTGCTCGGCATCGCGGCGCGCAACGGCATCATGCTGGTCAGCCACTTCAAGCACCTCGAGGACGTCGAGGGGGTCGGCTTTGGCCGCGAGCTCGTCCTTCGGGGTGCCGAGGAGCGCCTCGCGCCCATCTTGATGACGGCGCTCACGACGGCGCTCGCGCTCGTCCCCCTCGTGGTGGCCGGCGCGCGGCCCGGTCACGAGATCGAGCACCCCATGGCGCTCGTGATCCTGGGTGGCCTCGTGAGCTCCACGTTGCTGAACCTGTTCGTTTTGCCGTCTCTGTACCTGCGCTTCGCCTGGGGCCGGCCGCGACCCGCTAGCGAGGCTGCGCCGGCGCCCTGATCGAGCGGGATAGCCCCAATCTCGCCTTTCGCGCGGGGAATGGTGGCCCGACAGCCCGCCTCGAGTGGAAGTGACGGAGCTTCGCGGAACCAGTCCTACCCGATCGAGGCAAATTGCGACGCTCGGGGCTCAACGCTGGCCGAGGGGGGGCCGCTCTTGCCGATAGAGCCCCTCATGGCCCTACCCACGGCAGCCACGGAGAAGACGCCGGAGCATCCCGGTGACGGCAAGCTTCGGCGTCGCGAGCGTGTGCGGGCCGGGCTGCATGCGCGGCTTCGAAGACCTGGCGGAGCGCGTCGAGGCCGCGCCGACCCGAGCGCCGGGCCCGCGACCTCAGCGCGTCGCTTCGAGGGTCACGTCGAGGTTCTCGTCGTCGGACAGCGCACCGACCTCACGGCGCAGCTCGGCGAGCGCGGTCGCCGACGGCACCTGCAGCTCGGCCTCGAGGGAGAACAGCGGCGTCCCGCTGAGCGGCGCGAACGTCACGCGCGATTCGAGCGACGCCACGTTGACGCCGCGGCGTGCGAGGCGCTCGCTCACGACGCGCACGATGCCGGGCCGATCGATGCCGGTCACGCGGAGCGAGTACGGCAGGTAGTCGTGGCGCTCCTCGGTGTGGGTCCGCTTGGCGAGCAGCTTCAAACCGAGCTCGCCCTCGACGCGCGGCAGCGCCCCTTCGAGCGCGACGATCGCCGACTCTGGCCCGGCAACGAGCAACAGCAGCGCGAATTCGCCCCCGAGGATTGCCATGCGGCTGTCCTGCAGGCTCCCGCCCGCATCGTGGACGACCGCGGAGATGGCGTTCACTAGCCCGGGTCGGTCGGGGCCGACCGCCGTGAGCACGAGATGGCTCGGCGGCCCGGCCGTCACGTGAGCCCCAGAAACTCCAGGAACTTTCGCGCCGTGCCCGGACGCTTGCCGCTGCGCTTGCGAGCAGCCTGCTGCTTGTTGAACTGCGCGATCTTGTCCTGGTAAGCCTCGGTCGCTGCCTCGTAGCGCTGGTGCAGCGCGCGCATGTCGTCAACGTCATTTTTGCCGTCGAGCTCGTACTTGCAGTCCGTGGCCTGAATGAGCGTCAGATGGCGGAGCTTACCGTCCTTCTTGTTGAAGGTCGGGTCGAACGGGAAGATGCGGCAGCCGAGCGGCCTGCTCGAATAAATGGTGCAGCGATTGTCGGAGCCGAGGAAGTGGCAGCCGTTACGCCCGTGCCGGAGCACCATCACGCGCTTGCCCTGGCGCAGCGAGACGAAACCCTCGGGCTCGTCGCCCATCTCGATACCGTGGCGGTCCACCCAGCGAAGGAACGTCTCTGGTGGCTCCCCCGTGCGCGCCACGATACGCTTCGCGTCCGCGTCCGTGAGCGGCAAGAGGGGGTCTTTGCAGCAATTGCCGCAGCCAGTACAGCGGAATCGAAGCAAGCGGTGCTTGGTCGTCACGTCGCGGCTTCTAACAAAAACACGGCCCCCCGTCGATGCTCCGCGCGAAAAGCGGCGCCCGCCGGTGACACGAACGAGCCACGCGCCCGTCGAGCGCTCCGTGCTCGCCGGAAACGCCCGCCCCGGGGGCGCTCGGATGTGCCATGCTTGTAACCGGATGTCCCTGAAAGTCGATCAGGATCATTCACGTTTCCGGGCCATCGTGCGGGGGAAGATCCGGCAAAACCTACGCCGCTACATCTCCCAGGGCGAGCTCATCGGCCGCAAGGGCAAGGACATCGTCAGCATCCCCCTTCCCCAGATTGACATCCCACGTTTCGTCTACGGCGACCAGCAGCGCGGCGGCGTGGGCCAGGGCGACGGCGAGGTCGGCGACTCGGTCGGTGGGCAGGGCGAGGAGGCCGAGGACGGGCAGGGTCAGGCGGGGCAGGACGCCGGCGAGCACGTCCTCGAGGTCGACGTGACGCTCGACGAGCTCGCCGACATCCTCGGCGAAGAGCTCGAGCTTCCGCGATCGAGAACAAGGGCAAGAGCCGCATCGTCGCGCGCCAAGGATCGCTACACGGGCATCCGGCGCGTCGGGCCGGAGTCGCTGCGGCACTTCAAGCGCACGTACAAGGAAGCGCTGCGGCGCGCGATCGCGAGCGGCGCCTACGACCCGAACAACCCCGTCATCGTTCCCCAGCAGCGAGGACAGGCGCTTCCGCTCCTGGAAAGAGGACGTCGAGCCCGTCGCCAACGCCGTCATCATCTACATGATGGACGTTTCGGGCTCGATGGGCGACGAGCAGAAGGAGATCGTCCGCATCGAGTGCTTCTGGATCGATGCCTGGCTCCGGCGTCAGTACAAGGGCCTCGAAGCCCGCTACATCATCCACGACGCCGTGGCGCGCGAGGTGGACCGCGACACCTTCTTCCGCACGCGCGAGTCGGGCGGCACCATGATTTCCAGCGCCTACAAGCTGTGCGCCCAGCTCATCGACCAGCACTACCCGACGCGAGGAATGGAACATCTACCCGTTCCACTTCTCCGACGGCGACAACTGGTCGATGGACGACACGCTGCTCTGCATCGAGCTCCTGAAGCAGGAAATCTTGCCGCGCGTGAACATGTTCGCCTACGGCCAGGTCGAGAGCCCGTACGGCTCCGGTCAGTTCATCAAGGACCTGCGCGAGCACTTCGCCCAGGACGAGCGAGTGCTCACCAGCGAGATTCGCGACCGAGACGCGATCGTCACCAGCATCAAGGATTTCCTCGGCAAGGGTAAGTGAATGCCGCAGTTCGCGACACGCACCGATCTACCGCGCTACCTGCTGCGTCGAGCAGGAGAAGATCGAGGCCATCGGCCGCCGTCACGGGCTCGACTTCTTCCCGATCGTCTTCGAGATGCTCGAGCTACGACCAGATGAACGAGGTCGCGGCCTACGGCGGCTTCCCGACCCGCTACCCGCACTGGCGCTTCGGCATGGAGTTCGAGCGGCTCGCAAGAGCCACGAGTACGGCCTCTCGAAGATCTACGAGATGGTCATCAACAACAACCCCTCCTTCGCGTACCTGCTCGAAGGCAACTGCCTCACCGATCAGAAGCTCGTGATGTGCCACGTGCTCGGCCACGTCGATTTCTTCAAGAACAACTTCTCCTTCCGCTCCACCGACCTCGACGCCGGCGAGCCGATCACCGACCCGGTGCGCCGGCGCGGCCCCGACTACGACCCCAACCGCCGCTGGATCGACAAGATGGCGAACCACGGCTCGGCCGTGCGCCGCATCGTCGATCGCTACGGCATCGAGCAGGTCGAGGAGTTCATCGACGTCTGCCTGTCCCTCGAGAACCTCATCGATCCATGGTCGCGCTTCGTCGTGCGCCGGCGCGAGGAAGCGCTCGAGGACGAGCCCGCCGCCGTCGAGGTCCCGCGCCTACGCGCGAAGGACTACATGGAGGAGTTCATCAACCCCGAGGAGTACATCGAGGAGCAGCGGAAGAAGATCGAGGAGACGCGCGACCGCAAGAAGAGGCGGCACCCGGCCGAGCCGTGAGCGCGACGTGCTCCTGTTCCTGATCGAGCACGCGCCGCTCGAACGCTGGGAGCGCGACGATCCTCAGCATCGTGCGTGAGGAGGCGTACTACTTCGCCCCGCAGATGCAGACCAAGATCATGAACGAGGGCTGGGCCTCGTACTGGCACTCCAAGATGATGACGGGCGAAGTGTGCGACTGGAGCGAAATCATCGACTACGCCGAGAACAACGCGGGCGTCATGGCGACGAGCGGTAAGCGCCTGAACCCCTACAAGCTCGGCGTCCAGCTGTTTCGCGACATCGAGGAGCGCTGGGATCGAGGGCCAGTTCGGCCAGGAATGGGAAGATTGCGACGACCTCGACGAGAAGCGCCACTGGGACCTGCGGCTCGGCCTCGGCAAGAACAAGATCTTCGAGGTGCGCTCGCTCTACAACGACGTGACCTTCATCGACGAGTTCTTGACCGAGGACTTCGCCATCGAGCACCAGCTCTTTTCCTTCGATTGGTCGAATCGCAACGAGCGCTTCGAGATCGACTCGCGCGAATTTCGCGAGGTGAAGGAGAAGCTTCTCGCCCAGCTCACGAACTTCGGCAATCCCTTCGTCTTCGTCGAGGACGCGAACTACGACAATCGCGGCGAGCTCTTGCTCGTGCACGATCACCGCGGCGTCGATTTGCGCGCCGACTACGCCAAGGAAGCGCTTGCGGCGCTCGTGCGCGTCTGGCGCCGGCCCGTGTGCGTCTCGACGCTGGTCGACGGCAAAAAGACCCTGCTCCGCTACGACGGCAAAGAGCACGGCTCGAAGCAAGATGCGGCTTGATCGGTGCGCGCTCGCTGCCGCGGCGCTCGCTGCCGCGGGGTGCTCGGCGACGCCCGCCCCGAAGGGCCCGCCGAGCGCTGGGACCGCGATTTCGCCGGCGCCACCCGCTGCCCCCGCGGCAGACACGGCCACAGCGGCTCCGCCGCCCGCGCCGAGCGCTCCGCCGGCGCCCCCCGCGCCGCCGCCCACCCCCGCCCCGTCGGGTCTCGCCCGCCACGACGGCACGCCCGCCGACCGCGAGCTCGACGCCGGCGACGCCGCGATTGACGCCGACGACGCCAAAGCCGCCAAGGCGCACTACGCGCGCGCCCAAAAGCTTGCCCCGAACGATCCGGCGCCGCTCGTCGGGCTGGCGCGCGCGGCCCTCGCCGCGCCCGACGTGTCGCTCGCGCCGTTCGCGATGCAGGGCGACAAGAAGCTCGCGGCGCTCGTCGCAACCCTCGACCGCGCGCTCGCGATCGACCCGGACTTCGAGCCGGCTTTTCGCGAGCGCGGCAAAGTGCTCGTAGCGCTAGGGCGCACCGACGAGGGGCTTTCGGCGCTCGAGCGCGCCGTCGCCCTCGGGCCGAACGACCTGGACGCCGTGACGGCGCTCGGGGTCGGCTTCGTCGCCACCGGGCAGAGCGCTAGGGCGCTCGCGCCGCTGACGCACGCCACCAAGCTCGACCCCGGTTCTTCCGAAACGTTCACGAACCTCGGCACGGCGTACCTGCTGCTCGGCCGACTCGGTGAGGCAGAATCCGCGTTCCTCGAGGCGGTGAGGCTCGCGCCCGACGACGGGCGGACTCACTCCGATCTCGGCACGCTCTGCCTCACCCAGGGCCGCATCGAGCGCGCCGTCCGCGAGCTCACCCGCGCCGTCGAGCTCGACCCCGGGCGCGCCACCTACCGCTCGAACCTCGCGCACGCGCTCGAGCTCGCCGGAAACCTCGACGCCGCCGTCGAAGAGGCCACGCGTGCCATCAAGGCTGACCCCAAGCTCGGCGCGGCCTACATCAACCTGGGCACGGCGCGCGCAAAGAAGGGCGAGCGTGCCCTGGCCGAGCAGGCCTTCAAGAAGGCCCTGGCGCTCGATCCGACGGACCCGCGGGCGCTCGCCAATCTCGAGGAGCTCGGCTCGGGCTCGAAGGCCACGCCGTCTCCTCGGCTCGGCCCCCCGCCCGCATCCGAGCGCTGAACGGGGGCGTACCGAGCGCCGCCGTTCCGGGCCTCACGGCGCGACGACCGCCGTGAACTCCTGGACTTCCTTGCCCACGCCGTCGCTGCCTTGCCAGATCTCGAACCCGGCGAAGATGTCCGTCAGGTACCAGCTCTGATTGATGCCGCGCGAGCCGGCATCCGTGAAAAACGGCTTGAGGTCGAAGTTCTGCCAGCTCGTCATGGTCGAGGTGGCAACGTAGGAGATCACCGGCGCACCGGAGTTCGTGCCGCTGCCGCCGCGCGGACCCGACCACACGACCCAAGACTTTCCGCCGATCGTCACCGTGGGGCCGGGGCTGCCGATCGGCTGGAAGTTCGACGGATCGTAGAACCACAGCATGACGAAGCCCGAGATGGCATCGTCGTAGCGAGCGCTGGGTGGCGAGGCCGCGAACCAGATGTCGTACGTTGCGTTCAGCTGGCCGCTCGTCGCCGTGTGGCGGAACGTCGTCATCAGACTGGTGATACCGCTCACCTGTTTCGGTAGGTGATCGTCCGAGGTGGTCGAATACGTGCCGCTCTGCGTGTCGCCGTTCGCGCCGATGTAAATCGACGGGAAGGAGGCGGGCGCACTGCTGCCGCTGCCCGAGCTGCTCACGACCTTGAAGCTGTTGTCGCTGTAGGAAAGCGTCTGGTCGCTGCCGTTCGGGTTACCCCAGTTGTTGTTCTGGATGATGTAGCTCTTGCCGCCCTTGCTCACCTTCACGCGCTGGAAATCCAGGTTCATGCCGCCCGGGCCGCCGATCGTGCCCGTGAGCGGACCGGTGTTGCCCGTGCCCCAGGTGGGCGCGTCGGTTGCGGCGGCGCCCGTGTCGAAGCCCGTGATGCAGTAGTTGAACGCGGTCGTCGCGCCCATCGTGCCGGGCACGAGGAACACGACGGCGGAGATGGGCTCGTTGTTGTAGGCGGTGCCCGTGTTGTCCCAGCACTTGGTGTTGAAGCCGCTGAACGGCGCAAACACCGGGCCCGCGGCGGGCGTGATCGTGTAGCACCAGCGGTTGTTCGCGTCGGTGGCGCCGTCCGGACCTTGGATCTGGATGCGCAGCGTCGCCGCCGTGCTCTTCGTGAAGTTGATGGCGATGCCGGTGCCCGTGAGCTGGACGCCGGGCGGGCCCATCTCCGTCGCCGATGCCGGGTCGTAGGCGCACTGGTTCGGCGTGCCGTCGACGGCCTCCCCGAGGTTGAAGCCCATGAGCGCGACGGCGTCGTAGTCGGAGTGCACGCTGCCGGAGACGCAGTACCCGGTGCCGTCAACGTGCGCCGTGAAGTCCTGCGGCATGTTGGTGGTGGTCGTGCCCGTCACCGTGTCGATGCCGGTCCAGGTGCAGCCGTGCCAGTCGTTGTAACGCCAGTAGCCGGGCGGATCGGCACCGACCGCGCCCGCGCTGCCGCCTGCGCCGCTCGTGCCGCCTGCGCCGCTCGTGCCGCCCGCGCCGCTCGTCGCGCCCGAGCCGCCGAGGCCCGCGCCGCCGCCGAGGCCCGCCGTGCCGCCCGCGCCGCTCGCGCCGCCCGCGCCGACGGGGCAACTGCCAGCCACGACGCAGGTTCCGGTCGCAGCGCACATCTCCGTACCCGCGGCGCACGCGCACGCGCTGTTCACGCAGCTCTGGCCGCCGCCGCACGCGTTGTTGCAGGCGCCGCAATTCGCCAGATCGCTGGTCGTGTTCACGCAGCTGTTGCCGCACTGAACCGTGGGTGCTGCGCACGACGCCGTGCAGCCCGTCGTGCCGCAGAACGGCGTGGCGGCCTGGCACACGGTCCCGCAGGCTCCGCAGTTCTGCGGATCGGTCGCGGTGTTCACGCAGCCCGTGGGACACGGCGAGTAGCCGACCGTGCAGGCGCACGCTCCGGTCGAGCACGACTGCCCGACGCCACACGCGTTGGTGCACGAGCCGCAGTGCGTCGAGTCCGTCGCGAGGTCGACGCAAGCGCCGTTGCAGGACGTGAGGTTGGCCGCGCACCCCGGCGTGCTACCGCCGACGCCGCTGCCCGACGTGCCCCCGGTGGCGCTCGAGCCACTGCTGCCCCCGGAGCCCCGCCCCGAGGTGCTGTCGTCGTCGTCGCCCAGGTTTTTCGGCGAGCACCCCCAGCTCAACGCCAAAATTGAAAGAACCCCAACCACCAACCAGAAAAGCCGCTTCATGCTGCATCCAAGGGTTACATCGGGAAGGGCCCCACACAAGGCGAAGCGGCGCGCAAAAAGGGCTTTGGAGGCGCCCCGGCGTCTCCGGCTCCTGGAACCGGTCCCGGTCGAACCCTGCCTGTAAAAATCCAGCTACGGCGCGCCCACGCGAACCCGCTCGAGCACCCGTGGCCCCGGGAACGGCAGGCTGCCGGAGCGGATGCGCACGACGACGGTGCGGTCCGACACGAGGCGCCCGACGAACGCGTCGTATCCGAACTCGTCACCTTTTGCGAATGCGTCGAGCTGTGCCTCGAGGACGTAGAGCCCGGGTCGCGCGAAAGTGTCCATCGGGCACAGCTCGACGAGCCTGCTCGTGAGGCTGATGGAGCCGCCAGCTCGCAAGTACGTGAACGCCTGGCGATCGGGTGCGCGGTCGTCGGGCTCGGGCGCGCACAACGTGCGGCCGTCGGGGCCCGACACCTGGAAGGTCAGTAGCTCACGCCGCACGTAGATGCGGCGCGCGATTGAGTCGTGATTCTTGATCGTCGCGGTGGCCGTGGCGTGCATCACGTCGAGCGCGTCCGACCCGCGCGTCAAGGCGAGCTCGAGCCCCTTGGCCGGCTCCGCCTTCTCGGTCGTGTAGTCGGCACCGAGCTCGAACGGAGTACCGCGAAGCTCTTTGATGGGGACGGCGGCTGCGCTTTCGTCGACGGCTTCATCGTCGGCGTCGTCGTCCGGATCGGCGTCGCTTTCGGGCGGCGCCGGCGGGCTTGCGTCGGCCTGCGGCTGGCCGGCATCGGCGCTGTCCGCGGCATCGGCCTTTTTTGCCTCGGCTTCGGCGTCGTCGCCTCCGTGGTCGCGATCGTGGTGGTGATGGCGGTGGTGCTTGAGCACCCGTGCAACGAAGGGAGGCGGCTGTTCCTCCAGGGGCACCTCGTGGCGCCCGCCCCGCCAGACGACACGCGTCTTCGGCGCGAAACCGAACCGGGCGCGCACCTCTGCGCCCGCGACGAAGGGCGACACGCCCCCCTCGGGCAAACAATAGAGCAACGGCTCGAAGGCCTCGACGATCCCCTCGCCGGGGTCGAGCACGACGGAGAAGCGTCGCGCGTCACCGCCGCGGCCGAGCTCGCCCGGCAGCCGGCAGATGCGGGGCTTCGGCTTCACGCGACGCTTGGCCTTCGGATCACCCGGTGGGAGGACCTCGAGCGTGAGGAGGCCAGGATCGAAATCCACGCGGAGCGTCTCCGTGCCACGATTGACGACCGCCATCGCCCAGCCCGACGCCGGGCCGTTCTCGACGACCTCGAACCGTAGCCCGTGCGGCGCCGCGTCCGGCGCGTCGGCGGCGCTGCGCTCGAGCGCCTTCTTCACGAGGTCCGGATTCGGGTGGCGCTCCTCGGCGACGGACGCATCGTCGCCCGGGGCGCCGGCGGCGGCCTCGAGCGCGGCCTCGGGTGCGGCTGCAAGCTCGGGCAGGGGCTCGTTGGCCGGGGGCGGCGGCGCGCCACCGCAGCGCGAGAGCGACAACGACAGGACGACGCCCGGGAGCAGCCAGGAACGAGCCTTCATGCGCGCTCCGGCGTAGCACAGTCCAAACGTCGCCCAAATGCGCGCTATGGTCGGCGCGCCTCGTGCCTGCCCCGCGCCTCTACCCCATCGTCGACGTCGACGTGCTCGCGGGGCGCGGCCTCGATCCAGTGGCGTTCGCCGAGCGTGTGCTCGAGGCGAGGCCAGCAGCCCTTCAGCTCCGCGCGAAATCGCTCGGAGCACGCGATACCCTGACGCTCCTCCGCGCGCTCCGTCCACTCACCTTGCGGAGCGGCACGGAGCTGTTCGCCAACGACCGGCCGGATCTCGCGCTGCTCGCGGAGGCGGACGGCGTCCACCTCGGACAGAGCGACCTACCGCTCGCGGACGCGCAGAAGCTCGCCGGGCGGCTGAAGATCGGCGTCTCGACGCACGATGAAGCGGAGCTCGAGGCGGCGCTCGCGCTCGGCCCCGCCTACGTCGCGTTCGGTCCGGTGTTTGCCACGGCGTCGAAGGCGCGTCCCGAGCCGACCGTCGGGCTCGACGGGCTCGCGCGCGCGGCCGAGCGGGCGCGAGCGGCAGGGGTACCGCTCGTCGCCATCGGCGGCATCGGGCCGGACGCTCTCTCCGAGGTCGGTCGGCTGGTCGATCTCGTCGCCATGATCGGCGCGCTCGTCCCGGCGAGCGGCGCACTCGACGACGTGAGCCGCCTCGCCGCCGCATTTTCGGTGCGACTCAGCGCCCTCGGAGCCTGACGATCATGGCCTCGAGCGCCAGCGCGGGCTGCACGTTGCGTTCGAGCGCGGTCAGCGTTGAGAGCACCGCCCCGTGCTCGTAGGCGCGCCGCTCGGCGAGCGCCGGGTCGTCGGCGATCTTCTGCCGCGCCTCGCGCGCCAGCTCCTGTGAGAAAAAAGCGAGCATGGCGCGCAAGCCCTCGCGATCCTTCTTCTGGCTCTCCGCGAGCTTGACGGCCAGCGTGAGGTCGCTCGCCGAGACGGCGGCGAGCGCGGCGTTCGAGAACTCCTCGCGCTCGCGCTTGGCGTCGGGGTCCGCGAGCTCAATCGCGAGCGAAGCGCTGCCCTGTGCGAGCGGTGCCACCGCCGGGTCGAGCCCGTGTTTGCCGAGGATCGTAGCGACGACGTCGTCTGGCAGCGGCGCGAAGCGGACCGCGAGCGTGCGTGACGCGATGGTGTCGAGCAGGCGGTTGGGGCGGGCCGTGAGCAGCACGAAATGGGTGCGCCCCTGGGGCTCCTCGAGGGTCTTGAGCAGCGCGTTGGCGGCCTGGGGCGTGATCTCGTCGGCGTCGCGCACGAGGAACACGAGCGCGCGCCCCTCGTGCGAGCCGTAGCTCACGCGCTCGAGCACGAGCCTTCGCACCTGCTCGATGCCGATGCCGCTCGTCTCGGCCGACCCGCTGCCGAGCACCGAGCGGTAGAGCCCCTTGCCGAGGAGAACGACGTCGGGGTGCAGGGGCACACGCGGCTCGTCGTCGGTGAAGGTGACCGCGCGGTGGCAGGCGCTGCACGAGCCGCACCCGTCCTCGCCCCCTCGCTCGCAAAGCAGCGCCTGGGCGAGCGCGAGCGCCGTGAGCTCCTTGCCGACGCCGGGCGGCCCCTGGAAGCGGTAGGCGTGGTGCACCCGGCCCGTCGCGAGGGCACGTTTGAGCGTGGCCACGGCCGGCTCCTGAGCGAGGACATCCGAGAACGGCACGGCGCCCGCCGAGCTACCACGCCCGCCCGCGTGCGTCCCAAGGCCCGCTCTGATACTTCAAAACCCTGATGTCCGGTCCGCTCTCCCTGCTCCGGCCCGAGCTCGCCGATTTCAAGTCGTACCAGCCGGACTCCGGCTCCTACGCCGTGCGCCTGGACGCCAACGAGGCGCCTGGGCTGTTCTCGCAGCGCGTCCGCGAGCTGTTCGGCCGGGCCTTTGCCGAGATTGCTTTCGAGCGCTACCCCGACGCAACGGCAACGGAGCTGCGCGCGGCCGTCGCCGCTCGGCTCGAGGTCGCGCCGGAGGAGGTTCTGGTCGGCGTCGGCAGCGACGAGGTCATCGCCCTCATCGTGAGCGCCGTCTCCCGGACCTCGAAGAGCTCGGATCCGCCGACCGTGCTCACCGTGACGCCGAGCTTCGTGATGTATCGCATGACGGCGCGCCTACGCGGTCAGCGCGTCATCGAGGTGCCGCTCGACGCCAACTGGGAGCTCGCCGAGGAGCCCATGCGACGCGCGCTCGAGTTCACGCCGCCGCACGTCGTGTTCATCGCGAGCCCGAACAATCCCACGGGGACCGTCGTGCCCGCCGAACGCCTCGAGCGGCTCGTCGAGGCTGCGCCTGGCTCGCTGTTCGTGCTCGACGAAGCGTACGTGGACTACGCCGAGAAGAGCGCGCTCGACCTGTATCGCCGGCACGAGAACGTGGTCGTCCTGCGCACGCTCTCCAAGGTGGGCTTCGCGGCGCTGCGCGTGGGATGGCTCGTGGGGCATCGCAAGCTCGTCGCCGAGCTCGACAAGATGCGGCTCCCCTACAACCTCGGCACGCCGTCGCAGGTGCTCGCCACGACCGTGCTCCGAGAGCTCTGGGACGAGGTGGGCAACGTCGTCGCGACCGTCAAGCGGGAGCGCGCACGTGTCGCCGAGGCGCTCGATGCGCTCGGCGCCGTGGTGACCCCGAGCCAGGCGAATTTCTTGTGGCTGAAGACGCCACGACCCGCCTCCGAGGTCTTCGAGGAGCTGCGCAAGCGCGGGGTGCTCGTGCGAAGCTTCCACGGGAGCGGTGGCCGTCTCAAGGAGCAGCTCCGCACGACGATCGGCACGCCCGCGCAAAACGACGAGCTCTTGAAGTGTCTCCGCGAGATCCTCTGAGCACGAGGCCGGCCCAGGCTCGTGCGGCGGCGGCCTTTTTGCTGCTCGTGGCGACGGCGTGCACGGGCGCGCACGTCGAGCGCGTCGTCGACGGCGAGAGCTTCGAGGGGCGTGCCATCGCACCCGGCGCCTACGCGTCGTACGTCAAGGCGGACCTGCTCGCGCGCGCCGGCAATCACGGCGCTGCCGTCGCGGAGCTGCGCCGCGCTCTCGACGCCGATCCGGCGAGCCCGGAAATTCTCACGCGCCTCGGCGAGCTTACCTGCGGCGGGGGCCGCACCGCGGCCCGCGACGCGAGCGGGCTGTTCGCCTTCGACGACGCGCTGAAGCGTGATCCGCGCTTCGCGCCGGCCTATCTCGGTAGGGCGCGCTGCCTCGCGGCGCTCGGTCGTGCCCGCGAGGCGCTGGCGGCGGCCGAGCGAGCCGCGCGCCTCGACCCGCTGAACCTCGCGACCACGGAGACCATGGCAAGCCTGTTGTTCGAGAGCGGTCGCGGCGCCGAGGCCTGGCTCTGGCTCGAAGCGCGCATCGCGTTCGAACCTTCCTCGCGCGACGCCTGGCGCCTGCTGCTCCGCTCCGCGCGGGCGCACCGCGACGAGCAGCGCGAAAAGCGGGCGCGCCACGCGCTCGACGCGCTCGACGATCCGGGCGCTCGGGACCTCGACCAAGCGCTCGAAAGCGGCGACCTGGACGCCATGCGCCACGCGGGGATCGCGCGGCACCTCCACGGCGCCGCGCTCGCGCTCTACGCGCTGCCGCGCGCGCCGAAGCTCGCGCTCGCCGAGGCGCGCGCCACGCTACGCGCCGATCCGAACGACGCCGACGCGTGGGTCGCGGGCCTGTGCGCCGCGGATCTATTGGGCGACGAGCAGAGCTACACGGAGCTCTTGCCGATGCTCGACGACGCACCGTCGCCGCCCTCGCGGGGCGCTCTTTCGCTCCTCACGGCGCTGCTCGCCCGCCGCGTCGGAAGCGAAGCCGCAGGGGCCTTTGCGCCCGCGCCGTCGGGCTCGACTCGCTGAGCAGCTGGTTCTCGGCTACGATCGCCAACTTGAGCGAACCGAGCGGGCAGGCAAGGCTCAATGCCCTCAGCCAAGCGTTCACACAGCGCTATGGCAAGAGCCCGCGGCTCTTTTCGGCTCCGGGTCGCGTGAACCTCGTCGGTGAGCACACCGACTACAACCTCGGCTTCGTGCTTCCCATCGCGATCCGCGAGCGCACGCGCATCGCCGCGGCGCCGCGCAGCGATCGAGTGATTCGCGCGTACTCGCAGGCGCTGCGCAAGGAGCGGCAGTTCTCGCTCGACGACGCCCCCGCCCGCCGCGGAAAATGGCTCGACTACGTCGAGGGAACGGCACGCGCGCTCGTGGCACGCGGCATCCCCGTCGGCGGCGCTGATCTGATGGTGAGCTCGGAGGTACCGCCGGGCGCGGGCCTCTCCTCGTCGGCGGCGCTCGAGCTCGCCGTCGGAATGGCGCTCTGCTCGCTTTCGGGCCACGCGATGGCGCCCAAGGACCTCGCGCTCGCGGCTCACGCCGCCGAAAACGAGTACGTGGGCGTACGCTGCGGTGTGATGGACCAGCTCGTGGGCGCGCTCGGCAAGGCCGGGCACGCCTTGCTCATCGACTGCCGCTCGCTCGACGTGACCGAGGTCAAGATCCCGGACCTTGGCGCGAAAATCGTGTGCTTCGACACACAGGTGCGCCACGCGCACGCCGGTTCGGGCTACAATCGCCGTCGCGCCGAATGCCAGGAGGCCGTCGAGCTGCTGCAGCGCGCGGGCCACGCCATCGAAAGCCTACGCGACGTGGGCGTCAACGACCTCGAGCGCGCCCTCTCGGTGCTACCGGAGACCCTCGCTAAGCGCGTGCGTCACGTGGTTCGCGAAAATGCGCGCACGAGCGCCGCCGTCGACGCGCTCCGGCACTCGCATCTTCCCGGGCTCGGACGCTTGATGAACGGCTCGCATGCTTCGCTGCGCGACGACTACGAGGTGAGCTGCCCCGAGCTCGACTACGTCGCAGACGCCGCACGCCGCGAGGACGGCGTGCTCGGCGCCCGCATGACGGGCGGCGGCTTCGGAGGCTCGGTGATCGCGCTCGTCAAAACCGAGAAGGTTTCGCGCGTCGCCGCCACGCTGCGCGCGGGCTTCGCGGCCCGCTTCGGCAACGAGCCGCTCATCATCGTCACGGAGGCCGGCGACGGCGTCCGCGTCGAGAGCACGGCCCTCGCCTGATTTCGACCCGGGGCGACTCGGGTCGCCCCGCCGCGCGCACCGCGTGCCAATTGCCTCCCCATCACCCAGAGCCGGCCGAGCCCGGAAGGTGGTAAAAGGCTTTCATGGGCGGAATCAGGCAAAGCTCAGGTGCATCGAGGCTCGGCGTCGGGGTGGCGGCGCTCGCCCTCTTTGGGTGTGGTGGCGAGGACCCCTCCCCGGCCCCCGTGGGCAACGTCGAGGTCGACAATCCACTCACCAACCCGAACGACGGGCCTCCCGCCGGCAACGCGGAGGGCGCCTGTCCCATCCCTCTGCCAGCCGGCCTCGAGGACTCCTCCACGCCCGACCACGTGGTCGGCGACGGCACGCCCGCGAGCTGCACCTCGGACGCCTTCGTGAGCGCCGTCGCGGCGGGCGGCGTCATCACGTTCGATTGCGGCGCCGATCCCGTGGTCATCACCCTGGACCGCACGGCCAAGATCTTCAACGACGCGAGCGAGAAGGTCGTCATCGACGGCGCCGGCAAGGTGACGCTGAGCGGCGCCGGCAACCACCGCATCCTCTACATGAACACCTGCGACGAGACGCAGCACTTCACGACGAGCCACTGCCAGGACCAGGCAACCCCGGAGCTCACGGTCCAAAATCTCACGTTCCTAGACGCGAGCTCCAAGAGCGAGACCGAGTACGACGGCGGCGGCGCGATCTGGGTACGCGGCGGCCGCTTCAAGCTGGTCAACACGCGGTTCTTCAACAACGTCTGCGCCGACACGGGGCCCGACCTCGGTGGCGCTGCCGTGCGCGTCTTCAGCCAGTATCAGGGTCAACCCGTGTACGTCGTCAACAGCACCTTCGGCGGCAGCGATGAGCTCGGCGGTCGCTGCTCGAACGGTGGGGGCATCAGCAGCATCGGCGTCTCGTGGACGATCATCAACAGCCTGTTCTCGTACAACCATGCCGTCGGAAACGGCGGCAACCCGGCCTCGAGCGGCACGACGGGAGGCGGGTCGGGCGGCGCCATCTACAACGATGGCAACACGATGACGCTGTCGGTCTGCGGCTCCCGCCTCGAGCACAACGAGGTCAACGCCTTCGGAAGCGCCATCTTCTTCGTGAGCAACGACCACAGCGGCAACGTGGTCATCCAGGATTCGGTCATCGAGAACAATGTCGGCGGCAGCTGGTACCCGAAGTACCCGCAGATCTCCGCCCACGACGACACGCCGATCAGCGTCAGCGGGTCAACGATACGTTGATCGCCCGGCCCCCGGGCGGGCCTCACGGGTGCGCGGCGGACGCGAATTTCAGGGGCTTTTCGCCCGCGAGCCGCACCGAAACCCAGCCGCGGCGCGGCTCGGGTACCATGATGGAGTACGCGTCGATTTCCGAGACCTCCGTCCGGTAGACGAGCGCGTATTCGAGCGTGTTGTCGCCGGCGTCGAGCATTTCCGCCACCTCGGCGGTGCCCGCCGGCGGCACGAGCTCGTCGATGGGAATGCCCCAGCGCGGCCCGAACGCGTCGAGCAAGAGCACGCGAAAGCGATCGAGCACGTCGGGGTTCACGTACGCATCCATCGCGCCGTTGACGGCCGCGACGCGATTGACGAGACCGTCGTACGTGTAGTCGCTGATCCACTTGGTATTGCAGTACCCCATGATGTCGGTGACACCGTTGGGGTTGATGAGCGACTGCTTGCTCGGATCGTAACCCCACACGCCGATGTTGCCGCCGGAGTACGGGTAATTGTTGTCGACGCCGCTGATCGAGCCACCCTGCGGCACGCAGGGGGCGTGGTTGCGCCCGTGGTTGTGTCCGACCTCGTGGGCCATCGTGCCCGTCGAACTGGCTGCCAGGGAAACCGATCCCCATGGCGACGCGGCGCGACGCGTCGCTCTGCGAGGTGACGAAGCCGATGCCCGCCGTGCAGCCGTTGCCGCAAAACTGCTGGAACGTGTCGTTGGGCATGAGCATGCCGTAGTAATAAATGTCGGCGGCGGGTGCGTCCTGCTGGCGTTTGGCGCGCACTGCGTCGAGCGTCGAGTTCCAGTCCACGGGGTAGTTTGCCGAGATCTGCGTGGCGACGGAGAGCTCGGCGCCGGTGATCGGGTACATGGCCTCGAGCAGCGCCTGGTAAGGGGCGAGCCCCGCTTCGCTCGTGTCGGGTGTGCGCGTGTTGCAGAGGATCGGCACGACGCGCACCTTCAGGCCGCCCGTGCTGCGCACACCGAGATTTGCTTCGCCGCTCAGGGGGAAGCGCGGCGAGGTCACCGCGTCCATCGGGACGGTGCCGCACTCCACGAGCTCGACGTGGTATTGCGTCGCGGCGGCGATCTTGTCCTTTGGCACCGTGACCTGGAACGTGCTCGCGGTGTCGCTCTCGGAGCTCGCACCGCTCACGGTCTTTTTCGCGTAGTACTCGTCGCTCGTCGAGTCGTTCACGACGGTGACCCGCGCCGAGATCTGGCGCGCCGTGAAGCCCGACCCCGGCTTCACGAACACGCGGAACAGCGTGTCGCGCCCGGCCACGACGTCGGTGTTGCGGGCTGCCACGGCAATCTCGGAGCCGTTATCCATGATGCCGACTCGGACGGTCTGGAACGCGTCGATGTGGCTCACGGTGAGGTTGTGGGCGAGGCCGCCCGTGCAGCCGTCGGCCCCGACGCCGCCCGCGCCGGTACACGTGCCTCCCAGGCAAGCCTGGCCGGTGGCGCAGGCCATCCCGCAGGCGCCGCAGTTGGTGTCGCTCATGGCGACATCGACGCACGCTCCGGCGCAGGCGACCTGCCCGGTGGGGCACTGGCACGCGCCAGCCAAGCAGGTGGCCCCGCCCGTGCAGGGCTGCATGCAGCCGCCGCAATTGTCGACGCTCGTCTGCGTATCGACGCAGGCGGCGTTGCACGCCGTGAGGCCCATCGGGCACGAGCACATGCCGGAGATGCAGCGCTGCTCCGTCGAGCACGTGGTCTCGCACGTGCCGCAGTGCATCGAGTCCGTCATCGCGTTGACGCACGTGCCGCCGCACAGCGTGCCGCCATTCGGGCACTGGCACGTGCCGCCGACGCAGTTTTGCGCCGCGGGGCAGGCCATGCCGCACGTGCCGCAATTCGCCGTGGAAGCCTGGGTGTCAACGCAACTGCCGCTGCAAAGCGTCAGGCCGCCGGAGCAGCCCGTCTGGCACTGCCCGGTCTGGCACACCTGGCCCACAGGGCACGCCGCTCCGCACGCGCCGCAGTTCGCAGCGCTCGACAGCGTGTCGACGCAAGCGCCCGCACAGAGCGTCTGCCCTGCCGGGCAGCCGCAGAACCCTTGGATGCACGGTGTACCCGCGGGGCAAGCATTGCCGCACGTGCCACAGCTCGTGGCGCTGGCGGTCAAGTTGACGCACGCTCCGCCGCAGGCGCTCTGCCCCGCGGGGCAGTTATCGAGCACGCAGAACCCGCCGACGCACGAGAGACCCGGACCGCACCGAGCGTTGCAACCGCCGCAATGACTCGGATTGGTCATCACGTCGGCGCATTCGGTTCCGGAGGCACCGTCGCAAGGTTGGAGCGCGCCGCAGTCGGCCGCGCACGCGCCGAGCGCGCACACCTGTCCCGCGGCGCAGGCGCTAGCGCAAGCGCCGCAGTTCTGCGGGTCGCTCACGATGGTCTTGCAGGCGCCCCCACACGCGGCCTGACCCATGCCGCACACCGCCTGGCAAGTGCCGCCCTGACACGACGTGCCGCTGGGGCAGACGTTCTCGCACGTGCCGCAATGCTGGGAGTCGGAGGACGTCGTGACGCAAGCGCCGCTGCAACTCTGCTGACCGACGGCGCACGCGGCGGCTCCCGCCGTGCCCGCGTTGCCGGCGCCGCCGAGACCCGCGGCAGCGCCCGAGCTACCCGAAGTGCCACCGAGGCCCGCCGTCGTACCGCCCTGGCCGCCGCGCGCGCCCGTGTCGTCGTCGTCGCCGGGCGACTTCGAGCTACACGCGACGCCGAGGAGCACTACTACGAGAAGCGCGCAGGCTCGCGGCAGCAGTGTCCCCGAACCCTGATGCGCGACGGACGCCACCACATCGATCAAGGTAGCAGTAAACGGTGTCCGGCCGCACTCGAGGGTTTTGCGACGCATGCTCTTCTTCCCGTGACCCTTTCAAATTGCGCCTTAGCCGCAAGAAGCTCGCGACAAGCGCCCGGGGACAATGTGGTGTCGCTCGAGACGCGCTTTCAGTCCCAGGTTTGTGTCGCGTCCCACCCGTCCGCGTCGGAGCGCGCGTGAGCGGGGCGCCGCGCCCCCGCCCGGTCGATATCCGTGTCAGCGGCTCGGCGCGGGCGTCGGTGCCGTGCGACCAGAGGCCGCAGGGTGCTTGCCGGCGGCGCTCGTCGAGCTGGCCGGGGCGCCGGCGTTCTGCGCCGTACCCCGACGCGCGTAGTCGGCCGCATCGAAGCGCAGCTCGAACGCGATCTCCTCGGTCGGCTTGCCGCCCTCGACCGTCACCGATTGCGTTGCCGTCGCACCCGTCGCGGGCAGCAAGGCCGACACGATGACGGCGCCCGCGGGCACGTTCGGAATCGCGAAGCGCCCCTCTGCGTCGGTGACCGCGTGCGTCGCGTACTTGAGCACGAGCACCTCGGCCGTCATGAAGAGCTTCAGGTTGTCGACCAGCTGGTACCGGCCGACGCGCGTCGGGTAGAGCGCGCTGACGGCGGTGCCGCCCGGCGTCGCGACGAGCTGCGGCTGGCCGTGCTCGCCGAGCAACTCGGGGACGTACGGCTCCATGTCGCCGCTCACGACCTCGATGCGCTGGCCGTAGGTGAGCGCGAGGGTGCGCGTGCCGAAGAAGCAGCCCTTGGCGGTCAGGCGCTGAGCAGACGCTGCCGCCGGCACGTAGCCGCGATACCCCGTGACGGCGACGAGCACGTCGGCGAGCCCGTGCCCGGGCCCCTCGCGGAACAGTCGCCCATACGCCGCCTTGCCGGCCGCGCACTTGTCGGGAATCGTGCGAAGCACCTCCGGCTGCTCGGGCGCGGGATCGCCGACCGAAACGACGCGGCCGCGAACCGTGCCCGCCGGCCCCGCGTACGCTGCGTCGGCGTTGGGATTGACGATGCTGCTCACGAGCGCGGCGTCCGGCAGCCCGGACGCAACGGGCGCGGGCAAGGCCGGGGTCGATGCGCTCGGAGGAGCCAAGGCCGCAGACGCCGAGGCGCCTGGCCCGGGAGCGGGACGCTTGTCGCGCGAGCAGCCGCCGAGCGACCAGGTACAGGCAGCGAGCGCCCCGACGCACGCGATGCGACGCGTCGCTGCTCGCCGGGTCTGCCGGGTCGAGGAGCGAAGCAGCGCGGAGATCATGGCTTGCTTTGAAGCACGGCCGCAGCCGCCGCGTCGAGCGACGTGCCGGGCAAGAGGCCGAGCGCGAGCACGAAACACGCCGCGAGCGCGAGCGCCACGGTCACGTAACCGGAGCGCATGGGCGTCGCGACGGGCGCGCCGGGCTCGGGCTCGCGCATGTACATGTAGACGAGCACGCGGAGATAGTAATAGGCGCCGAGCGCGCTGTTCAAAAGGCCCACGATCAGCAGAACGTAAGCCTTGGCCTCGACGGCGGCGCTAAAGACGTACAGTTTTCCGAAGAAGCCGGCCGTCGGCGGGGCGCCCATGAGGGAAAGAAGGAACAGCGAAAGCGCGAGCGCCACCGCCGGGTGACGCTTGCCGATGCCCGCGAGGTCGGCGTACGAGACGGCCTCTTTGCCGCGGCTGCCACAGAGGATGAGCGCGCCGAAGGCGCCGGCGGTCGAGACCGTGTAGGCGAGCAGGTAGTAAAGGACGCTCGCTGCCGCAGCGGGGTTCTCACCCGCGGCGACGACGCCCACCAAGGCGTAGCCGGCATGCGCGATCGACGAGTACGCGAGCATGCGCTTGACCGACTGCTGTCGCCCCGCGACGAGGTTCGCGACGGTCATCGACAGCAGCGAGAGCGTGCCGATCACGGGCGGCCAGCCCGCGCCCCAGCTCCTGAGCTCGGGGGCGTCGAACGTCACGAGCAGGACGCGCAGCAGCACGGCGAAAGCGGCGCTCTTCACGGCGACGGCCATGAAGGTCGTCGTGGGCGTGGGCGCGCCCTCGTAAGCGTCCGGCGTCCACATGTGGAACGGCACGGCGCTCACCTTGAAGGCGAGCCCCACGAGCATGAGGCACAGGCCCGCGACGGCGAGGGCGAGCGTCCCGCTGCCACCCACGGTGGCGGCCTTCTCCGCGACGGCGACGCCGATGCCGGCGAGATCGGTGTGGCCGGTCGCGCCGTAGAGCAGGGCCCCGCCGAAGAGCATGAGCGCCGCGGCGAAGCTGCCGAGCAAGAAGTACTTCAGCGCGGCTTCGGTCGCGCGCAGGCTGCCGCGACGCAGGCCAATCATCGAGTAAGCGCCGAGCGACATCGTCTCGAGGGCGACGAACAGCGTGAGCAGGTCGCCCGCCGCGGCGAGCGCCATCGCGCCCACCGTGGAAAGCAGAATCAGGGGGAAGAACTCGCCGCGATCGAGCCGGTGCTCCGGCAGGTAGCCGCCGGCGAGCAGCGACGCGAGCCCGCCGCCCAGGCAGAGCGTGAAGGAGAAGAACAGCGAGAAGCGATCGATGATGAGGTACGGCGCGAGCGAGGCCGCGCCCGGCAGGTGCTCGGGGCCCACCCACCACAGCGCGATGCTCACGATGGCGCCCGCGAAGAGCGCCACGGAAGCGCCGAGCGCCAGCTCACCCGCGCGGCCCTCGCCCGCATCGACGACGCCGCCCGTCGCGCCCTCGACCAGGACGGGTCGCCCGAAGGCCTCGGCGAGCATCATGAGCAGAGCCCCGACGCCGACGACGAGCAGCGGCGCGATCGCGATCAGAGGATTCACTCCGCACCTCCCGGGGCCGCCGGTGCGGGAGCGTTGGCCGCCTGGGGCGCGGGCTCGGGCGCCTCACCGGGCCGCTCGGGGTAGCCGCGCTCGTAGGGGCCGCCGCGCCGCGGCTGGAGCACCGAGTCGCGCATGTTGGGACCGAGGTCGAGGTAGACCATGCGCCCCGTGCGGAAGCGATCGATGACCGCGTTGGTCGCCGCCTCGGTGCGGCTCAAGAACAGGTTCGGGAAGAAGCCGATCACGAAGATCAGCACGATGAGCGGCGCGAGCGCGAGGGTCTCGCGCGTGTTCATGTCGTTGAGGCCGCGGTTCTTGTCGTTGGTGAGCGGGCCGAAGAACGTCTTTTGCACGACGCTCAGCATGTACACCGCCGCGAGCACGACGCCGAACGCCGCGGCGACGCCCTGGCCGATGCCGTTCTTGCTCAGCACGCCCGACGTGAACGTGCCCATGATCACCATGAACTCGCCCACGAAGCCGTTCGTGCCGGGCACGCCGATGCTGGACATCGTGACGATGACGAACACCGCGGCGTAGATCGGCATGACCTTGGCGAGCCCGCCGAACTCCTTCACGAGCCGTGTGTGGCGGCGGTCGTAGATGACGCCCACGAGGAGGAAGAGCGCGCCCGTGGACACGCCGTGGTTCACCATCTGCAAAAGGCCGCCCTGGAGCCCGGCCTCGTTCGCCGCGAATAGCCCGAGCATGATGAAGCCCATGTGGGCCACCGACGAGTAGGCGACGAGGCGCTTCACGTCGTCCTGCTTCCACGCGACGAGCGCGCCGTAGAGCACGCCGCCGAGCACGGCGAAGCCGGCCAGCGTCGCCGAGGCCTGCCAGGCCGGCCCTGCGAACATCCCCATGCAGAAGCGGATGTAACCGTAGGTCCCGAGCTTGAGCAGGATGGCCGCCAGGACGATCGAGCCGCCCGTCGGCGCCTGCACGTGCGCGTCGGGCAGCCAGGTGTGCAGCGGGAACATCGGTACCTTGATCGCGAACGCGATGAAGAAGCCGAGGAAGCAGAGCCAAGCGGCGGTTTTCGGCAAAACGACGCGCGAGAGCGCGAGGTAGTCGAAGGAGAGGTAGCCCGTGAGCTTCTGGTGCTCGTGCACCAGGTACAGGATGGCGGCGAGCATCAGCATGCTGCCCGTCATCGTGTAGAGGAAGAACTTGTAGGCGGCCTTGATCCTCTCGACGCCGCCCCACACGCCGATCATGACGATCATCGGCACGAGCATCAGCTCCCAGAACACGAAGAACAGGAACAGGTCGAGGGAGACGAAGGCACCGAGCATCGCGCCGTGCAGGAGCAGGAACGCGAAACAAAGATCCTTGATGCGCGTCTTGATCGAGCCGAACGAGACGTACGCCGCGATCGGCGTCGTGAGCGTCGTCAGCAGGATCAGCCAGAAGCTGACCCCGTCGACGGCCACGTGGTAGCGAATCCCGAACGCCGGCACCCACTCGACGATGTGCTGGAAGTGCCAGCCGCCCGTCATGGGTGCCGAAAGCAGCCCGAGCGATACGAGAAAATCAAGCGCGAGGACGCCGTACGTGAAACGCCTCAGCAGCGCGGGCGACTGGCGCGGCAGGAACAGGAGCAGCACGGCCCCGCCGAGCGGCAGGAACACGATCACGTCGAGCAGGTTCACCCACTCGCCGGCGAAGTCGGGCGGCGGCGCGCCGACGGTCGGCCACAGGCCCTTGACGAAGAGCACGGCCAGAGCCGCCACGATGCCGAGGCCGAAGCGTTCGGCGAGCCCCTGCCGCCTCGGCACCAGCGCGGCGGCGAGGAACGAAAGCGCGTAGGGCGCGATGTCGAAGAAGGAACGTGCGGAGGCGGTCATGGCGCCCTCCCGCCGGGCGGCGCGGCCTTGGGTGGCTGCCCGCCCTGGTCACCACCGAGGCGCTGGGCCTGCGGGTCCGCCCCCGAGAGGTCGGGTTTCGGGCGCGCGATCGAGAGCGTGCGTTCGGTGGTCTGGCCGAAGACGTTGCGCACCTCGAAGCGCACCTTCTTCTCTTCGGCGACGGCCAGATCGAACTTGAGCTCGCGTTTGCCGCTGAAGCGCTCACGGTCGTCCCACTTGCCGTCACCGTCGGCGTCCCAGCGGTAGGCGTAGCCGGGGCCCGGCGCGAGTGCGACGACGTAGGAGCCCTTCTCGTCGTCGGACGTCACCCTGGCCTCGGCGTGTGGCGCGAAGAAGAACCAGCCGACCCCTGCGAGCCCCACGACCATCGCGAAGGCATACGCTTGGACCTTGCCGGTCTGGAGCACCCGCAGCATGCCGCCGGCCGCGGACACCACGAACGCAGTGAGCCGGGCGATGATGCCGTCCACCACCCATTTGTCGAATCCCTTGGCGATGTCCGCCAGCGAGTCCACCGCGCCGATCACCGTTTCCTCGTAGAGCTCGTCGATGCGCCACTTGTCGCGCACGAGCGCATACAGGCCGGGCGAGCGCTCCGTGAACGCCCGCGCCGGCTCACCCTGCCGCGTGACGTAAACCCAGTACGCGCTGCCCGACCCGAGAGCGAAGGCCGCGACGGCGGCCACCAGGAACGGGGCGTCCGCGATCTCCTCGCTTTTGTGCACGCTTTCGGCGGCCTTCGCGAACACCGGCTCGAGGAAGTGGTCGAACGCGTGGATGTCGAGCAGGTGCGCGTTCAAGAGGCCCGCGACGAGCGAGAGACCGCCGAGGATCGCGAGCGGCACCCACATCTGCCACGGCGACTCGTGGGGCGTCGGACCTTTGAGCCCCGGGCCGGGCTGCTCGTGAGCGTGGTCGTCGTGGCCGTGCTCGTGGGCTGGCGGCTGCCACTTCTCACGATCTTCCAGCCGCGGAAATTCGCCGAAGAAGATGCCGATGAAAAGGCGCGTCATGTAGAACGCCGTCATCACGGCGCCCGCCAGCCCGAGCCCGTAGAGCAGCTCGCCGCCCCAGCTCGGCCACAGGAAGAGATCGAACGTGCCGCCGCGCGCGAGCGGAATTCGCTCGTGCTCCACCTTCACCGAGCTCGTGAACGCGCTGAGGAGGATGGCGTCCTTCGAGAAGAAGCCGCTCGTGAGCGGGAAGCCGACGATGGCCGCACAGGCCGCCGCGAACGTCCAGAACGTGATCGGCAGGTAGCGCCGCAGTCCGCCCATGTGGCGCATGTCCTGCGAGGCGTCCGCGTCGTGGATGCGGGCGTGCATCGCGTGAATGACCGAGCCGGCGCCGAGGAAGAGGCAGGCCTTGAAGAAGGCGTGGGTGATGACGTGGAAGAACCCGGCCGTGAATGCCCCGACGCCCACGCCGAGGAACATGTAGCCGAGCTGGCTCACCGTGGAGTAGGCGAGCACCTTCTTGATGTCGTTTTGAGCGAACGCGATGGTAGCCGCGAAGACGCGCGGTGAGCGCTCCGATGAGCGCGACCGTGAACATCGCCGCCGGGCTCAGCACGAAGATGAACGACATGCGGCAGACGAGGTAGACGCCGGCCGTCACCATCGTGGCGGCGTGGATGAGCGCGCTCACCGGCGTGGGGCCGGCCATGGCGTCCGGTAGCCACACGTAGAGCGGGATCTGCGCGCTCTTGCCGGCGCAGCCGAGGAACAGCGCAAGGCCGACGAGCGTGGCCGCGGTAGGCGTAGATCGGCGCGCTCATGCCGAAGAGCCGGGCAGTCGACTGGACAGATCGCCATGCGGCTGCGATGAGGTCTGTTGCGAGCGCCCGCGCTCGATGCCCACCCAGTCGAGCGAGCCGACGTAGTAGACGAGCAGCCCCATGGCGACGAGCAGCCCGAAGTCGCCGACGCGGTTGGCGATGAAGGCCTTCTTGCCCGCCGCAGCGTTCTTTTCGTCGTCGAACCAGAAGCCGATGAGCAGGTAGCTGCAGAGCCCCACGCCCTCCCACCCGACGAACAGCACCGGCAAGCTGTCGCCGAGGATCAGCACCAGCATCGAGAAGATGAAGAGGTTCAGGTACGTGAAGAAGCGGTGGTAGCCGGGATCCTCCTCCATGTACTTCGAGGAGTAGAGGTGGATGAGAAAGCCGACGCCCGTGACGACGAGCGCCATCGTCGCCGCTCAGCGCGTCGAGCATGAGCCCGACCGAGACCGAGAAGGTACCGCCACCCACGAGCGAGAGCTGCAGCCACTCCCAGCCCGTCCAGCTGAGGCGCGCGGGGCTGCCTGCGCCGCCTGCGGCGCCCCCGAGCATGACGAAGGCGACGAGGCTCACGAGAACAAGGCAGCGCAATGCTCGTGAGGCCCATGAGGGTCACGGCTTCGCGGCCGAGCCGCTTGCCGAACACGCCGTTCACGATGGCGCCGACCAGCGGCAAGAGCACGATGAACGCGAGGAGCGTCGCAGTCGTGTGCGGGAAACAAGGCGGTGAGCGACTGCATGGCGTCTTTCGGAGCTCGAGATCAGAGCTTGAGCTGGTCTCCCTCGTCGCTCATGACGGTGGACTTCAAGCGGTAAAAGGCGAGCACGATGGCGAGGCCGACCGCAGCTTCGGCCGCGGCGACGGCGATGATGAAGAAGGCGAACATCTGACCGTGCATGTCGCCCGTGTGACTGGCGGTTGAACGCGACGAGCGCGAGGTTCACGGCGTTCAGCATCAGCTCGATGCTCATGAGCTGCACGAGCACGTTGCGCCGCACCAGAAAGCCGATCGCGCCGAGCGTGAACAGGATCGCCCGCGAGCCGCGACGTAGTGCTCCACCAACAGTCCGACCTCGGCCATCACGCGCTCTCCTTGCCGAGCGGGCGCCCGGCGTCCCGCGGGAGCAGCGGCCCGTGGAACAGGCGCTGCGGCGGGGCGAGCTTGCTCGGCGGCACCTTTCGCTTCTCGCCCTGATGCGCGCGAGCGACGGCGATGGCGCCCACGACGGCCACGATGAGCAGCGCCGTCGAGAGCTCGAACGGAACGATGGCGCTCGTGAAAAGCTCGCGCCCGACGAGCTCGACGCTGCCGTGCTCCGGCGCCGACCGGGCCGAACGGCGTGGGCGTGCTCACGCGCGCCGTGAGCACGACCGCCGCCCACGGCAACGACGCCGAAACGAGGAGCCCGGCGAACACGCGCGAGAGCCGCGTCTTCGGGATGCCGCCGGCTGCGGCGCCCGCGTCGGGACCGAGCAGCATGATGACGAAGACGAACAGCACGACGACGGCGCCCGCGTAGACGATGAGCTGGATGGCCGCGAGAAACTGCGCGTTGAGCCGCAGGAACAAGCCCGGCGATGCCCGACGATCGTGACCAGCAGGCCCACGGCGCAGCGGATGGGGTTCCGCGCCGCCACGGTACCGAGCGCCCCGGCGAGGCTCGTGGCCGCCATCAGCAAGAAGAAGAGGTTTCCGACCTGCATCATGGCGTGAGCCTCTTCGGTCTGCGACTTGCCGCCGGTGCGGACGTAATCCTCGAAGTGCTTCCGGAACTTGCGTACGAACGCGAGCGCAGGCTGCGCCGCGCCGTCACCGAAGGCGCAGATGGTGTTGCCGGTGATGTCGGAGGCGATCTCGTGGATGCGGTCGAGCTCCTCCATCGTGCCCTCGCCCGCCGACGATCTTGTCGAGGATGCGCTCGATCCAGCCGCAACCCTCGCGGCACGGCGTGCACTGGCCGCACGACTCGTGCTTGTAGAAGCGCATCAGGTTGTGCAGCGCGAGCACCGGGTCGGCGGCGTCGGACAGCACGATGGCGCAGCAGGTGCCGAGCATGCTGCCCACCATGCGGAAGGTGTCCACGCCGAGCGGCAGGTCGAGGATGCTCTTGCCGTTGTACGGCGCGAAGCGCGGGTCGTTCGGCACGTTCACGACCTCGTCCGGCAGGTGGACGGGGCACGACGAGCCGCCCGGAATCACGCCGAGCAGCGGGCGATCACCGAGGATGCCGCCGCCGAGGTCGTAGATGAGCTCGCGCAGCGTGAGGCCGACGCAGGCCTCGTAGAGCCCCGGCTTCTTCACGTGGCCGCTCACGCCGAAGAGGCGCGCGCCGCCGTCGTTGAAGGGGTGGAGCTCGGAGAGCTTGCTGAACTCGTCGCCGCCGATGTCGAACACGGTGGGGACGATGGCGATGGTCTCGACGTTGTTCACGGTCGTGGGGCAGCCGAAGGCGCCCGTATTGCGCGGGGAAGGGCGGCTTGAGGCGCGGCTCGCCGCGGCGGCCCTCGAGCGAGTTCAGGAGCGAGGTCTCCTCGCCGCAGATGTACGCGCCGGCGCCGGTGTGGACGTAGACCTCGATGGGGTAGTCCTTACCGAACGGGCGTCTTGCCGAGGTAGCCCTTGGCCCTGGCCTCGGCGATGGCTGCCTCAGAGGCGCGCCTTGGAGAGGTGCAGCTCGTCGCGCACGTAGATGTAGGCGGCGTGCGCGCCGATGCCGTAGCAGCCGATGATGCAGCCCTCGACGAGCGAGTGGGGGTTCTGCTCCATGATCGTGCGGTCCTTGAACGTGCCGGGCTCGCCCTCGTCGGCGTTGACGACGAGGTAGCAGGGCTTGCTCGACTGCTTGGGCATGAAGCTCCACTTCGTGCCCGCAGTCGAAGCCGGCGCCGCCGCGCCCGCGGATGTGCGCCTTCTTCATCTCGTCGACGACGGCCTCGCGCGTCATGCTGAGGGCCTTCTTGACGCCGTCGTAGCCGCCAGCGGCTTCGTAGGCCGAGAGCTTGTACCCGTCGGCCTTGCCGTAGGAGTGCGTGAGGTAAGTGGTCTGCTTTCAGCATCGCTCGCTCAGCCGGGTGAGCGCGTCGAGGATGCCGGTCCACCTTCTCGATGGTCAGATTCTCGTGGTAGCGCTTGTCGACCTGCATCATCGGCGCCGTGCCGCACGAGGCGAGACACTCGGCGGTGCGCAGCGTGACCTTGCCGTCCTTGCTGGTCTCGCCGGCGTGGACAGCCGAGCCGCTTCTCGCAGTGCATGAGGATCGCCTCGCTGCCGCGCAAGCGCGCAGGAGAGCGTGCGGCAGACCCAGACCTGGTGCTTGCCGACGGCGGCTCTGGTTGAACAGCGTGTAGAACGTGACGACGCCCTGTCACGTGCGCCGGGCTCAGGTCGAGCCGCTTCGACACGAACTCGATCACCTCGTCCGACACCCAGTTCTCGTTCGCCTCCTGGCAGAGGTGAAGCACGGGGATGCACGCGGCCATCTTGTTCGGATAGCGCGCGAGGATCCGTTCGAGTTGGCGGTTTTGCTCGGCGGTGAGCGAAAAAGCCATGGGTGTTTCCGGACTGTGGAATGGGCTCTGCGAAACGCGGGTCGGTCCATCGCGGGCGCGGAGCGAGAGAAGGTGGGAAGAGCGGCGGGTTTTCGGCGACGCGAACGTAGTGAGCGCAAAGCTCGGTGTCAAGCTCGCCCCTCGCCAAGCTCACTTCGAATGAACCCGCTTGTAGTACGTCGGGGGGCGCTCTAGGGTAGGGACCCGCTCGATGCCGAGCAAACCTCGCGGAGGTGCGGTGTGTTTTGCCCGAACTGTGGCACTGAGAATGACAACGCGGCGACGACCTGCAAAAAGTGTGGGTTCAACCTAAAGGGCGCAGCGGCCCCCAAGTTCAAGGGGACCATGCTGATGATGAACGCCCCCGCGGGCATCAATCGTCCGCCCGGTGCCCCTGCGGCGCCGCCTGGCGCTGGCGCGCCGCCGCCCGCTCAACCACCCGCAGCTCCGGCCGCGGGGCCAGCTCCGGGGGGCCCAGGTCGTCCGGCCATGAAGGGCACGATGCTGGGCGTCGCTCCGCCATCGATGGGCGCGCACGCTCCGCCGCCTGGTTCGCCCGCCCCGCCGCCCCAGTTCGGCGCGCCGCCGCCCGCGGCCGGCCCACCTCCCGGTGCCCCTCCAGCACCCATGGGTGCACCCCTGCCTCCCATGGGTGCGCCGCCCTCACCCGGATCCCCGCCCGCTGGCCCGCCTCCGGGTGGCGTCAATCCGCTCGGCGGTACGATGGTCGCCGACCCTGCGGGTGTCGGGTTCAATCCCTACGGCCAGGGCGGCGGGCCCTACGGCGGCCCTCCAGGTGGCTCACCCAATCCTGCGGGCGGCTTCGGCCCACCTCCGGGCGGCCCGCCAGGATACGGACCGCCGCCAGGTGGCGGCTACGGGCAGCCCCCTGAACAACAGCACCACCAGCAGCACCAACATGGCTTCCCGCCACCAGGTGTTGGTTACGGGCAGCAGCAGCCGGGTCCGGGGGGCTTCGCTCCTCCACCCGGTCAGCAGCAGGGCTACGGTCAACCCGGAGCCTACGGGCAGCCCGGGGGCTACGGGCAACCGCAAGGCCAGCAGGGCTACGGCCCCCCGGCCGCCCCCGGCGGTGGTTACGGTGCGCCCGCGCCCTATCCCGGCGCACCGGGCGGTCCGCTCGTCCCCGTGCCTGCCGGCGGGCGCGGCCCCGTCGGCAAGACGCGCAACCCCGTGATGGTGCTCGTCGTCGGCATGCTCTGCTTCGTGTACGCGCTCATCCAGCTGTGGGGGATGCTGAACGAGCTCAAGGCGTTCCGCGGCAAGGACGACATCAACCCGATCCTCTTTTTCGTCCCCATCCTCGGGCTGATCCAGATGTGGAACCTCCCGCCGAAGATCCTCGAGGCCAAGCAGATGGCCGGCGTTCCGAACCCGCAGGTGCCACACCCGGTCCTCTACCTCTTCCTGTCGCTCTACTTCCTGCCCATGGACCTGAACGAGATGTGGCAGGCCTCCGGCGGCGCACAGCCGAGCTAGCCGTGGAACGCGCGGCGGCACGGCGGGCGCTCGTCGCCGGGCTGGTCGCCGCCTGCGGTTCGCTCTTCGCGGCGTTCGGTCCGCCGTTCTGCCCGGCCGCGCTCTTCTTCGGGGTGCCGTGCCCAGGCTGCGGGCTCACGCGCGCGACGGTCGCGATGCTGCACGGCGAGCTTGGCACTGCCCTCCACTACCATCCGCTCTCGCCGTTGCTCGTGCCGCTGTTCGCGGGTGCGCTCGGCAAGGTGCTGCTCGACTACGTGCGCGGACCGGGCCGCGCCTTGCCACCGCCTGGCTGGTGGACGGGGCGCGCGGCGACCACGGCCTTCGCGGCGCTGCTCGTGCTGGTCGTCAGCGTGTGGGCGGCGCGCTTCGCGGGCGCGTTCGGCGGCCCGGTACCCGTCGAGAGCCTCGCCGACCTCCACGCGCAGTGGCTCGACGCCGTGAGCACTCGCTGACGCGAAGCGCTGCTCCGCGATCAGGACTAGCGCGAGCAGACCACCTCGAGCTCGGTCATGCCGATCGGCTCGAGGGACTCGAACGTGGGCCCTGCGTTCGACGTGGGCTCGGCGAACGTCGACTGCCGCGGGAAAGCGCGCGTCTCACCGAGCACGCCGGTGTGCTCCGTGTATTCGTTCGGTCCCGGCAGGTCGCTCTCCGCAATCGGGCTCTTCCACTCACTCACCACGGCAAACCGCGAGCCGCAGGTCTCCGCCGCCTTCCGCTGGCAGCCCCCGGGCTCGACGCATTCGATGCGGTAGGCGTTCGGCTGCTGGAGCGGCACCACCTTGGTGGCAGGGGCACAGCCGAGAGGCGCGAGGAAAAAAGCGACGTGGGGCAGCGAGAGCCGCATCGGACGATCCCTTAGGTTAGCTCACGTTGAAGCGAAAGTGCATCACGTCGCCGTCTTTTACGACGTAGTCCTTCCCCTCGATGGCAAGCTTTCCGGCTTCTCGGCACTTGGCCTCGCTCCCGAGCGCCACGTAATCCTCCCAGCGGATGACCTCGGCCTTGATGAAGCCGCGCTCGAAGTCGGTGTGGATGACACCGGCGGCCTGCGGCGCTGTCGCACCTTTCCTCACCGTCCAGGCGCGCACCTCCTGCTTGCCGGCCGTGAGGAAGGTGATGAGGCCGAGCAGCTCGTACCCCGTGCGAATCACCGCGAAGAGCCCTGGCTCCTCGAGCCCCGCGCTCGCGAGAAAGTCCGGCCGCTCTGGCGGCTCGAGCTCGGCGATCTGCGCCTCGAGCGCCGCCGAGATCGGCACGACGCGCGAGCCCTCGGCGCGTGCGTAGGCCGTGAGCGCCACGTAGTGTGGGTTCTCTTCGAGCTTGCCGAGCGACGCCTCGTCGACGTTCGCGACGTAAAAGACGGGCTTGGCCGTCAAAAGCGACAGCTCGCGCACGATGCCCTGCTCGGACTCCGCGAGTGCGAACGAGCGCGCGGGCTTGCCCTGATCGAGGTGAGCGCTGAGTCGCTCGCACAGCCCGACGGCGAGCCGTTCCTCTGGGTCGCCGCTCTTCGACTGCTTGCGGGCGCGGTCGAGGCGCTTGTTGACGGTGTCGAGATCCTTGAGGCAAAGCTCGGTGTCGATCGTGGCGATGTCCGCGACCGGATCGACGCGCCCCTCGACGTGCACGACGTTCTCGTCGGTGAAGCAGCGGACGACGTGCGCGACGGCGTCGACCTCGCGGATGTGGGAAAGGAACTGGTTGCCGAGCCCCTCCCCCTTGGACGCGCCGCGCACGAGTCCCGCGATGTCGACGAAGCGGATCGTCGTGTAGACCTTGCGCTCGGGGTCGCAGACTTTGGCGAGCGCCTCGACACGCGGGTCGGGCACGGTGACGACCCCGACGTTCGGCTCGATCGTGCAAAACGGAAAGTTTGCCGCCTCGGCCTTGGCGCTCGAAAGCGAATTGAACAACGTGCTTTTGCCGACGTTGGGGAGCCCGACGATGCCGCAGGAGAAGCCCATGGACGCGGGCTCATAGCGTCGAGACCTCCTCCCCGCAACGCCCGAAGGGACCCCACGCCCGCGGCGCCAAGCGATTTACGGCTGAAGGTCGCGAAACGAGCGCACGAAGCGCCTGAGCAGCTCGACGGCGAGCGGCGCGTCACGAGCCGCGAGGCCGTCGGGCGCCACGCCCTCGACGGCGAGCACTTCACGACGGGCCTCGATGTAGGCGCGCATCACGTCGCCGTCGAACTCGGGGTGGAATTGCATGCCGACGGTGCGCTCCCCGAAGCGCACCAGCGCGTGCGGCTCGAGCTCGGTGCGCCCGAGCACGCGTGCGCCCTCGGGCAGCCTGAGCGCCGAGTCGCGATGGCTCATATTGGTGTCGAGTCGCTCGGGGAGGCCCGAAAGCCAGGGATCGTCGGCGACTACGCTCAGGCTGACCGTCCCCATCTCGCGCCCGAGGGGGTTCTGAGTCACCTCGCCGCCGAGCGCCTGGGCGAGCAGCTGGTGCCCGAAGCAGACGCCGAGCGTGGGCACGCCGTCGGCGACGAGCCGGGCGACCCCCCGCTCGGAGGCCACCATCCACGGCTCGCGCGAGGTGACCGACGCAGCCGAGCCGGTGATGATGAGCGCCGCCACCTGGCCCGGGGCCGGAAGCTCGCCACGCCGGGCATCGAAGGACAAGAGCTCGCCCGCCCCGTCCTCGCCGAGCGCGGCGCGAAAGAGCTCCGCGAACGGCCCGCGGCGGCGACCCACGGTTTCGACCGGGTCTCCGGTGACCAGAATCGCGAGCGGGCGCACCGGGAGAGTGTACCCTCATCACCCGGGACATGCCGCGGATCCAGAAGCTCGAGGTCACCCGCTTCGACGTGGAGCTCCGAGAAGCGTTCGGCATCGCCACGGGCTCGCAAACGGTCGCCGAGAACGTGCTCGTCACGCTGACCGCCGAGGACGGCACGCGGGGCTACGGCGAGGCCGCACCGTTTCGCGCGGTGTCGGGCGAGACGCGCGACGCCGTCATGGCGGCGCTCGCCGCCGCCGAGCACTCGCTCGTGGGGCTCGAGCTCCAGAGCTGGCGCGCGGCATCGCGCGTGGCCCGTCTCGCCCTCGCGGCGACACCGAGCGCCCTGTGCGCGTTCGAGACGGCGCTGCTCGACGCCTTCGCTCGCCACGCGGGCATCTCGCTATTCCACTTCTTCGGCGGCGCAGACCCCGCGCTCGAGACCGACATCACGCTCACGACCGGGAGCGCCGAGCAGGCGACGACGCAAGCCACGGCCGCGCGCGACGCCGGGTTCTCGACGCTCAAGCTCAAGGTGGGCGGCGCGCCGCTCGTGCACGACCTCGAACGGCTGCGCTGCGCCGCGGCGGCCGCGCCCGAAGCGCGTTTCGTGCTCGACGCCAACGCGAGCCTGTCCGCCGAAGAGGCCATCCGCATGCTGCGGGCCTTGGGCTCGCTCCGCGAGCGCGTCGTGCTGTTCGAGCAGCCGACGGAGGCAGACGACCTCGCGAGCTTGCGGGCCGTGCGCGAGGCCGGCGCCGTCGTCGCAGCCGACGAGAGCGTGCGGACGCTGGCCGACCTCGAACAGCTCGTGCGGAGCGAAGCCGCCGATGTCGTCAACGTGAAGATCATGAAGAGCGGCGTCGTGGGCGCCCTCGACATCGCGATCGGCGCCCGGGCCGCCGGGCTCGGCTTGATGGTGGGCGGCATGGTCGAGACGCGCCTCGCCATGGGCATGTCGGCGTGCCTCGCGGGCGGCCTCGGAGGCTTCGCGTTCGTCGATCTCGACACGCCGTTCTTCCTCGAGACGGACCCGTTCGCGGGGGGGTACGACGCCACGGGGCCCCGCCTCGCGCTCGACGTCGGCGCGAAGGGCCACGGTGTCGTCCCGCGCGCCGCTTTCTGACCTCGTGTCGGGTCGGTGCTAAGCTTTCCGGATCCGAGCACACGTGGCGATCCACCAGCTTCTGCTCCCGCTCGACGGCATCGCGGGGCCGCCGTCGCAACCCAACAAAATCCCGCGCGCCGACCGCGTCTTCGTGAACCGCGATCTTCGTCTGTCGGGCATCGAGTGGATCGGCTTCGACATGGACTACACCCTGGCGATCTACCGCCAGGACAGGATGGACGCGCTGAGCGTCGAGCTCACCGTCGAGCGCCTGATCCGCCGCGGCTACCCGGCTACCCTGCGCGATCTCACCTACGATCCCCGCTTTCCCATCCGGGGCCTCCTCGTCGACCGCAAGTACGGCCACGTGCTCAAGATGGACCGCTACAAGGTCGTGCACCGCGGCTACCACGGCATGAGGCGGCTGCCGCATGACGAGCTCGCCGCGCTCTACCACGACAAGCGCATTCGGCCGCACACCGCGCGCTACCATTGGATCGACACGCTCTTCGCGCTCAGCGAAGTCACGAGCTACGCCGCCGTCGTGAGCGCACTCGAGGCACGCGGCGAGACCGTGGACTACGACCGGCTGTTCCAGGACGTGCGCGCCTCGATCGACGAGGCCCACGCGGACGGCACCGTCTACCGCGTCGTGACCGCAGCGTTCGACGAGTTCGTCGATCGCGACGCCGAGCTCGCGCGCACGCTGCACAAGCTGCGCTCGGCGGGCAAGCGGCTATTTTTGCTTACGAACTCGCCCTGGAGCTACACCGACCTCATGATGACGTACCTGCTCGGCGAGGCGATGCCCGAGTACCCGAGCTGGCGCCACTTCTTCGAGTTCGTGATCTGCTCAGCCAAGAAGCCGAGCTGGTTCCAGGACGGCCGCCCGCTCATGGAGCGCGACGGCGACGCGCTACGCCCAGTGCGCGGCGCGCTCGAGCGCGGCAAGGCCTACGAAGGGGGCAACCTGGAGGAATTCGAGCGGCTGCTCGACGTCCCGGGCTCGAGCATCCTTTACGTTGGCGACCACATCTACGGCGACATCCTGCGTTCGAAAAAGGAAACGTCGTGGTACACCGCCATGATCATCCAGGAGCTCGGCGACGAGGTCGCCGCACACGAATCGTCGAGCCTCGATTTGAAGCGCATGCGCGAGCTCGACGAGCAGCGCGAGGAGCTCGAGGACGAGCTGCGCTTCTATCAAGCACGCTTCAAGGAGCTCACACGCGCGTCGAGCGAGAAGAACGATCTGGAGCGCTTGCGGGTCAAGCGTGCCCTCGAGCGTGTGCGCGCCGAGCTCAGGGGGAACCTCGCGGAGGCGGACGCGCGCGCCGAACGGGTCTCGGCTCAATTTCACCCCTACTTCGGCTCGCTGCTCAAGGAGCAGAACGAGATGTCGAGCTTCGGGCTCCAGGTGGAGCTCTACGCGGACATCTACATGCGGCGCGTGTCGTGCCTGTCGGCGTACTCACCGCAACAGTTCTTCCGTTCGCCGTACGATCTCATGCCCCACGAGCTGTGAGCCACCGGGCCGGGGAACCGGCCGCTCTGCCGTCACGGGAAAACGGCCCCTCCGGGGGGCCCAAGCCCGCGGGGTGTGCTAGGAGCGGGCCGTTTCCCGCTGGGCAAGGGTCGGGCTTGGCCCTAAGGATAACCCGGCAACTGTCCCGAGGATCACGATGAACCTGGTGGAATGGCTCCAACACTTGATGACCAACTTCGGCGCGGGGTGGGTCATGTGGCTCTTGATCGGCCTGAGCGTCATATCGGTGGCGATCATGCTCGAGCGCGGTTGGTTCTACTGGTCGCTGCGCGACGACATCGGGCGCCTCGCACGCGACCTGCGTGACCGGCTTCGCAACGACGACATGGAGGGCGCGCAGAAGCTGCTCGAGCAATCGCCGAGCGCCGAAGCCGCCGTGGTCGTCGCAGGCATGCTCGAGGCCGATCGCGGCGCCCGCGCCGCGGAGGAAGCCATGCAGGGGGCGCAGGCGCTCCAGCGCATGAAGCTCGAGCGACGGCTCGCGTTCCTCGGCACGCTCGGCAACAACGCCCCCTTCATCGGGCTGTTCGGCACCGTCATCGGCGTCGTGCAGGCGTTCGAGGCGCTCGGCAAGAAGCCGACGGCCATCGCCGCCAAGGACGCGGCCTTCTCCGCTCCCACGGAGGTCATGGCGGCCATCGCCGAGGCGCTCGTGGCGACGGCCGTTGGCCTCGCGGTCGCGATCCCCGCGGTCGCCATGTACAACTACTATCAGCGCGCGTCGCGGACCATTCTTGCGAACACCGACGCGCTGAGCCACGTACTCCTCTCCTACCTCGTGGGCGAGCCCAAGAGCACGCCCCGCGGCGACAAAGAGGACTGACCATGGCGGGCGGCAACCAGAACGACGACGACGGCTTGATCGCGGGCATCAACGTGACGCCGCTCGTCGACGTGACGCTGGTGCTGCTCATCATCTTCATGGTCACGGCGAAGATCATCGTCTCGCAAGGCATGCCCATGGATCTGCCGAAGGCGGCGAGCGGTGAGTCGGTGCAGACGATCTTTTCCGTCGAGCTCAGCCTCGACGGGCGCACGCGCGTGGATTCGGAGCAGGTCGCCAACGACGATGCCATCTCGGGCCTTGCCAAGACCGCACACAATCGCAACAAGGATCTGCGCGCGGTGATCCGCGCGGACAAGAAGGTGGAGCACGGTCGGGTCATCCACGTGCTCGACCTCTTGAAGCGCGCGGGCATTGCCAAGATTGCTTTTGCCGTGAGCCCGAACCAGGAGGGCGTGCCGGTGGAAGCACCGCACTGAGCGACGATGAACGCGCCATCCAGGGCCCCGGCAGCGGGGAGCGACGACGCCCCCGTCGAACCGCTCGCTCGGGTGCTGGCGCTGGACCGGCGAGGGCCGCTCGCACTCACCATCGGCCTGGCCATCGCGCTCGGCGCGCACGGCACGGCCGGGGCGCGGGCCATGCGTTCCCTGCCCTACCTCGCCGAGCTCGCCCGCTCGGTCCGTGAGGACGTGCACGACCGACTGCATTCGCAGGTGGACATCGATTTCGACGCCGCCCGCGCCGCCGCCGCCGGTCCCCGAGCCGGAGCCGGAAAAAGAGCCGCCGCCCCCCGCGCAAACTCGCGCCGCGCCCCCGCCCCCCGCGGGCGCGCCCCCTCCCGCCGCCGCCGAAGCCGGCAAGGTGCTCACGGCCGAGCCCGACCCCGACGAGCCCGTCGACCTCACGGGTGAGGGCTTCGTGAGCGGCACCAGCGAGCGCTTCGCAGGCGGAGTCACGGCGAGCACCGGCACCGGCAAGAAGGCCGTCCGTACGGCCCAGGCCTCGCCCACGGGCACGGGCACGGCGCCGCGCGTCGTCGCGCCGCCCGCACCGAGCGTCGATCGGTCGCGGTTGCCCCCGCCAGGCTCGGTGGACTGGCAGAGCTGCGGCTTCCCGCCGGCGGCCGATCCAGAGGGCATCAACCTCGCCAAGGTGCAGATCGCCCTCACGATCACGGCGACGGGCCGCGTGAAGTCCGCCGTCGTGCTCAGCGAGAGCCCGCCGGGCTACGGCTTCGGCGCGCGGGCAGAGCGCTGCGCGAAGACCAAGGTGTTCGACCCGCCACTCGACACCATGGGTCGCCCTGCAGAGCGCAGCATGCCACCCTTCGTCATCAAGTTCACGCGTTGACTCGAGGACCGGCCCTCGCTCGAAAACGAGGGAACACCAAGGGAACGCCTGGGAAAGGCCGGCGTTCCGGGATAGCATCTCGAGCTTAGATGGAAAACCACCTGGAGCAGCTCGCCAGGGTCGACCTCTTCTCGGGGCTCAAGCCCGCGGCGCTCGAGCTCATCGCCAAGGTGGCCGCCGAGGAAACCCACGCGCTCGGCACCAAGATTTTCCAGCACGGCGACGCGGGCGACAAGCTCTACCTCATCCTCGAAGGCAAGGTGCGGATCAGCCGCGAGGTGCCCGGCATGGGAGAGGAAGCGCTCGCCGTGCTCGGGCCCGGGCAGGTCTTCGGTGAAATGGCGCTGCTCGACGAGTCGCCTCGCTCCGCGGACGCCCGGGTCCATGAACGCTGCCGCCTGCTCGCGATCGCGAAGGACGGCTTCGACGACCTGCTCTTTTTGCACAAGGACCTCGCGTACGAGGTGCTCTGGAGCATCGTCCGCATGCTCGTGACGCGCCTCCGCGAGACGAACGACAAGCTCACGTTCCTCTCGGTGAGCGGCAAGTTCTGAGCGGCGACGCCCATGGGCGAGGCCCCCCGGGCGCGGCTGGCGCACCGGTGTCACGGCGGGCGCCGTCGGTGGACCGGGCGCGGGGCCGGCTCGCCGCGACGCGCGAGCTTGCCTACCTAAACGTCTGCCACGGAAAGTTTGACTTCGTAACACCCGTTCAGTACGCTGCCCCGAGAACCATGCAGGGCCTGACGCAGCGCCAGGAGCAGACGCTCGATTTCATTCGAAAGTCCATCGAGGACCGGGGGTATCCCCCCACACTTCGCGAAATCGGCGAGCACATGGGGATCCGGTCGACCAACGGGGTGAACGACCACCTGCGGGCGCTGGAGCGCAAGGGCTACCTTCGCCGCGAGGACATGAAGAGCCGTGCCTTGAAGCTGGTGGAAGACAACATGCCGGTCAGCGCCCGCGCTCCGCTCACCGAGGAGGACATTATCGATGTCCCCGTGCTCGGTCGGGTGGCCGCCGGCCTGCCCCTGCTCGCCGAGGAGAACGTGGTCGATACCGTGAGGGTCGACCGCATGCTGATCCGCGGGGGCCGAGAGATCTTCGGCCTGCGGGTCACGGGCGATTCGATGATCGAGGCCGGGATCCTGGGCGGCGACTACATCTTCGTGCGCAAGCAGGCCGTGGCCGAGCGAGGCGACATCGTCGTCGCGCTGATCGGCGACGAGGCCACCGTGAAGTACTTCTACCCGGAGCGCGACTACGTGCGCTTTCAGCCCGCGAACGCCAAGATGGCCCCAATTCTGGTCCGGGCGACCGATTTCAAGTCGACCATGCTCCTCGGCAAGGTCGTGGGCGTGTACCGGCGGATCTGAGGGGGTGCCCCCGGCACCGCCAAACGGGGCGCTCCAGGGTGGGGTCCGGCCCTCGATTATGGGGGAAAGCGCGGGAGCGAGGTGGCGAGGCGAGAAAAAGCGCGCGTCGCCCGGCTCCAAGAGAACGCCGTGGTTGACGGAAACTTAGCCGAATTGCTAGCGTTCGCGCTGAAAACGCGACGCGCTAGGTTCGCTCCCAAGATGCCCACCCCGCCTACCACGAGCAAGCGCCGCTTTCAGGTGCTGCCTGTCTTGGCTCTCGCGGCGCTGCCGTTCTTGAGCACAGGTTGCGGCAACACGCTCTACGCGATCCAGGTGAACTCCGCGTCCTCCAAGCTCGAGGAAGCACACGAGCTCGGCGCCGAAGAGTACGCGCCCTACGAGTACTGGTTCGCCTTGCAGCACATCGACAAGGCCCAGAGCGAAGCCTCCGAAGGAGACTACGGCGACGCGATCGAGCTCGCGGGGATTGGCGAGGAGTACGCGGACAAGGCCATCCAGCTCTCACGTGAAGCGCGGCGGGGAGCGGGTCGATGAGCTTGCTCCGCCGTGTGGTGGCGCTCGTCGTGACGTTGCCGCTCGCCGTGGGGTGCGCGCAGGCGCCGAGGATGCGCGGACAGATCGCGGGGCTCGAGAAGATCGTCGAGCAAGCGGAGCGCAACGGCGCGATCCGCTGCGCCCCGCGGGAGCTCGCCACCGCACGCAGTCAGCTGCGTTTTGCGACCCTCGAGCTCGATCAGGGCTACGTTTCGAAGGCCCAGTCGCACCTCTGGCTCGCTTCGCCGAACGCGCAGGCGGCCTTCGACCTGTCGCCGCCGCAATACTGCGCGGAGCGAGCGTTCGTCGAGACCCCGCGCGCGCAGGACCCGGACACCGACGGCGACGGGCTCGTCGATTCGGTCGACTCCTGCGTCGTGGAGCCCGAGGACAAGGACGGCTACCTCGACGACGACGGCTGCCCCGAGATCGACAACGACCTCGACGGCATCGTCGACGCGAACGACAAGTGCCCCAACGAGCCCGAGGACCCGGACGGCTTCGAGGACGAGGACGGCTGCCCGGATCCCGACAACGACAAGGACACCGTGCTCGACGTTCAGGACCAGTGCCCGAACGAGCCCGGCTCGACGACGCAAGAGCCGCTCGGCTGCCCCGCCAAGCCTGCCCTCGTGCTCGTCACCGACTGCGAGGTGAAGATCACCCAGCAGATCCACTTCGAGTACAACAAGGACAAGATCCGGCCTGAAAGCTATCCCATCCTCGACGCCGTCGTGGAGGCGCTGGACAAGAACCCGGACATCAAGCTCGAGGTCCAGGGCCACACCGACAACCGCGGCAGCGCTCGTTACAACAAGGACCTCAGCAACCGCCGGGCCGGTAGCGTTCGAAAGTACCTGGTCGCCCACGGCGTCACCACGGACCGCCTCACCTCGGTGGGTTATGGCTTCGACCGAC
Organism: uncultured delta proteobacterium; assembly: GCA_963841435.1. Classification (GTDB taxonomy): domain Bacteria; phylum Myxococcota_A; class Polyangia; order Polyangiales; family Polyangiaceae; genus PMG-095. The sequence continues at coordinate 389,471 of CAWJCS010000006.1, read as the reverse complement.
CGCTGGTCGACAACTCCACTGATCAGAACCGCGCGCTCAACCGCCGCGTCCAGTTCATCAGAACCGAAGGCGTGAAGGAAGGCTGCCCGAAGACGGGGGCGAACCCGTGATGCCGGCCGCGTCACGAGCCTCGGGCGAAAAGTCGCGCTAGGCTCGCGCCCGGCCCCGACTCCCTCTGGAGGACTCTTGTACCGACTGTTCCGGTTGCTCTCGATCGCTTGCTTGGTTCTCGTCGCTTTGCCGCTCAAGGCGCAATACACGCGCGACAACGCGGCGAACAAGAAGATCGACGAAGCGATCAACCTGCACTACGTGGCCACGGACTTCGAGAAGGCCGAGGGCGTTTTGCTGGGCACCATCAATGCGTGCGGCGACAAGTGTAGCCCCCAGGTGTTCGGCCGCGCCTGGATGTACGTCGGGATCGTGCGGGGCAGCGGCAAGAACAACCAACCGGGCGCGAAAGAGGCGTTCCAGAAGGCCGCCGCTGCGGACCCGAACGTGAAGCTCGACATGGTGCTCGCGACCCCCGAGACGCAGGCGACGTTCGCCGCCGTCGTGGGTGGGGGCGCGGCGGTCGCGTCGGAGGAGCCGCCGGAAGCCGAGCCCGTCGAGTCGGCGCCGAGCGGCGGCGGGATGGATTGCACGCCGAGCGTCACGGAGATCGAAACGCGACGCGCGATCCCCATGCAGTGCCAGAGCGACGAAGAAGTCGCGACCATGGAGGTCAAGTACAAGTCGTTCGGGTCCGATACCTGGAAAACCCTCGCAATGCAGAAGAAAGGCGACGCGTTCCGCGCGACGATTCCCTGCACGGCGACGGGCATCGCCGGCACCCTGCGCGTCTACGTGCGGGCCAAGGACCGTCAGGGGGAGCAGGTCGACAGCTGGGGCAGCAAGCAGCAGCCGAACGAGTTTCAGCTCGCGGAAGGAGTCCAGGAAGAGCCTCCGGCCTTCGACGGCGAGGAAGCTCCCGCGCGCTGCCAGGCGGCGGGCGAGTGCCCTCCGGACTTTCCCGGTTGCTCGAGCGGCAATTCCGAATGCGAAGGTCGCGGCGAAAAGGACTGGGGCGCCTCGTGCGACAACTCGGTGCAATGCAAATGCGGCCTGCTCTGCCAGGACGGCACCTGCGAGACAGCGCCGAGCTGCGAGAGCAACGACGATTGCGCGACCGGCTACTGCAAGTCGGGAAAGTGCGATCTGCCGGCTGGCGCCGGCACGTCGAGCGCGGCAGGCCCGTACAAGAAGAACTGGCTCGGCCTGCACTTCGCGCAAGATTTCGCGATCGTCGGCGGCAACAACGTCTGTGATCCGACACTCGGCCAAGCCAACGAGAACTACGCGTGCTTTTACGAGGGGACTTCCGACGAGCCCTTCGTGCGCACCCCGTTTCCGTACCGCGACGGTATCCAGCAGGGCATGGTGCTCGCGACGCAGCGCCTCTTGCTCTCCTACGATCGGGCGTTCTTGCCTATCCTGAGCCTCGGCGGCCGCGTCGGCTACGCCTTCGGGGGTGGCCCGCCGGCTGGCCAGGGGATCAAGGGCTACGTCGCTGGGAGCGGGCAACCGTCGCCACACTCGAAGGGCGTGGGTGGCACCGCCTTTCTCCCGTTCCACCTCGAGGTGCACGGCACCTTCTGGTTCTTGCCCCTCACGAAGAAATTCTTGCGAGCGTACGTGTCGCTCGGTGGCGGCATGGCGCAGGTTGACGCCAAGGTCAGCATCCCCGAGTACGACTGCAACGACGCCGGCGTGAACGCGGATCTCAACGCGCACCCCGAACAGGCGTTGAGCTACACGGTGCCGGGCTCGAACCCGGAGAAGACATACACGCCCTTTCAGCAGTGTAAATTCGGCAAGGGCTACTACAACTACCGGTACTACAAGCAGGTCCCCGTCGACGGCTGGAAGAAGATGGGCCAGGGGTTCGCGACCGCGTCCGTGGGCGGCATGATTGCGTTCAAGGACAACATGGGCATCCTCATCAACGCGAACTTCATGTACATGCTGCCGGCGAGCGGCTTCGTGATCCAGCCGTCGCTCGGGTTCGAGATCGGGCTCTGAGCCCGCGCGGCCGAGGCCGCCGCCGCCCGGATCGAGGCGCCGGAAGCCAGGCTCCAGTTCGACGGGGCGAGGCTAGGAGCGCCGCGTCGAGCGCGTCGCTTTGAGCAGCTTGGCGTAGCGCGCCGAACGGCGCGTGCGTTTGGCCTTCGCCTTTACGGTACGGCGGCGGCGCGCGAGGTCGTCGGGCTCGTAAACGTGGTCCTTGCCCGTTCTCGGGACGAGGTACCCGACGTACCCACCGGGATTCACGCCGAAGGAGCGCAACATCTCGCCGTCGTGCCGGCGACCCAGAAAGTCGTTCCGCCCGCCGATCTCCTGGCCCTCGGTGAAATAGAGCGGCAGGACGAAGTTCGAGACCTCGATGCCGTCGATGGCGTAGGTCTCGGTCTGCACGGCATCGCAAACCTCGTACCAGAAGAGCACGCGACGCCTCGTCCCGGGCTCGGGCCCCGGCACGAGCAGGTTGGACTGCGGATCGGCGATGAGCTCGAGCACTTCGTGCGAGAGCGTGACGGACCAGGGCTCTTCCAGCTCCTTGGCGAGGTCGACCTGAACGACGCCGTAAGGAATGCCGGCGGCGTTCGCCTCGTGGAACCCGTCGTATTCGCCCTTCGGCATCGATTGCTCGACGTAGATTACGGCGTCGCCGCGAAGCTCGGCGAGGTGCTTCAGCGTGCGGCGCCCGACGGCGCCCTCGAGCCGGAGCGTCGCTCCCATGTCCCAGTAGGGAGCGAAGTCGCGCTCCACCTGACGGTTGATCGCGCGGATCACCTCTAGGAGCTTCTCGTCGGTGAGGGCACCCCGCGTGCGATTCACAATCGAGATTTGCACGCGAGAACGCTATCACGAGCCGCCCGAGCCTTCTCGAGTCGAGCGCACGGAGGGCGCGGCGAGGCGCCGGGCTCAGCGCCGCGGGGGGACCGGGCGACCCATGTGGCGGAGCACGGCTTGCAGGTCGTCCCACACGTCCTTCTTCGCGGCGGGGCTGCGAAGCAGGTACGCGGGGTGAAACGTGGGCATCACTGGGATCTCACCGCCGTACAGCTTCCAGCGCCCGCGCAGGCGCGTGATGCCCTCGCTCGTGCCGAACAGGCCCTGCACTGCCGTGGCTCCCAGCGCGACGATCACTTGCGGCGCGACGATCTCGAGTTGCTCACGGAGATACGGCATGCACGCCGCCATCTCCTCGGGCTCGGGCTTGCGATTGTTCGGCGGGCGACACTTCACGATGTTGCAGACGTAGACGTCGTCGCGCAAAAGGCCCATCGCGGCGATCATGCGATCGAGCAGCTGACCGGCCTTGCCGACGAACGGGTAGCCCTGAGCATCCTCGTCGGCACCGGGCCCCTCCCCCACGAAGCACAGCCCCGCGTCACCCGTACCGCGTGCGAACACGGTCTGCGTGCGACCGGGTGCGAGCGGGCAGCGCGTGCAGCCGCGCACGGTCTCGGCCAGCACGTCGAGGCGACGACGGCGCTCCTCGGGCGGCAGCGGCGCCACGCGGGCCGCCGGAGGCGGCGACGGATCCTGGGCGACTGGAGGGAACGCGACCGCGGGCGGTGCTGCGGCGGCGCTCGCGGGCGGGTGGCTCGGCCGCCGTGGCGAGGCCGCGCGTCCAAGCGAGCCCGAAGGCGGCTCGGGATCCGGCCGATTGAGCTCGGTCGCGGCCGATGGCGCGGCGCGCTCGAGCCCGGCGGCGCCGGTCGCGAGCAGCCATTCGGCGTGGGCGCGGAGAGCGCGGGTCAGCTCGGTGAGCTCGGCGAGCGGGTCAACCGGCGCCTCGCTCACGGCGCTCAATGCTCCGCTTGCAGGAAGCGCTCGGCGTCGAGCGCAGCCATGCAGCCCGTGCCGGCTGCCGTCACGGCCTGGCGGTACGTCCAGTCGGCCACGTCGCCCGCCGCGAAGACGCCCGACACGCTCGTGCGCGTCGTGCCCGGCTCGACCTTGAGATAACCGTTCGGGTGCGTCGCGAGCTGTCCCTTGAAGAGCTCGGTGAGCGGCGTGTGGCCGATGGCGACGAACATCGCACCGACCGACAACGTCTTCAGCTCGCTGGTCTTGAGGTCGCGCACGCGAATGGCGCTCACGTGGTCCTTGGACGCGTCGAGCACGTCTTCGACGGCGTGGCTCAACAGCAGATTGATCTTCGGATTGTTGCGCACGCGGTCGGCCATCACCCTGGAGGCGCGGAACTCGTCGCGACGATGAATCAGCGTCACCTTGCCGCAAAGGCCCGCAAGGTACGACGCCTCCTCCATGGCCGTGTCACCACCCCCCACCACAGCCACGTCCTGGCCCCGGAACAGCGCTCCGTCGCACACGGCGCACGCGCTCACGCCCTTGTTCTTGAGCTTTTCCTCGTTGGGAAGCCCGAGGTAGTTCGCCCGGGCTCCCGTGGCGATGACGAGCGTCTTCGCGAGGTGAAGCACGTTTTCGTCCTCGCCCACCCACACCTTGAAGGGTCGCGACGACAGATCGACCTTCTGCACGTCGGCCGTGACGAGCTCGGCACCCTGTCGCTCCGCCTGCGCGCGGAAGGCACCCATCAGCTCCTGGCCACTCACGGCGTTCTCGAAGCCCGGGTAGTTCTCGACGTCGGAAGTGAACATGAGCTGACCGCCGGGGATGAGCCCTCCGGCGTTGAACCCCTCGACGCACAATGGCGCGAGGTTCGCGCGGGCCGCGTAGATCGCCGCCGTGAGCCCGGCCGGGCCCGAGCCGATGATGAGCACGTTGTGAATGCGGGGGTCCGCCATTGGGCCGTTATTCCTTGATCGGGTTCGCCTTGAGGGCGGCCCGGCCTTCCTTGACGTACACGCTGAACCTCACGCGCCGGGCGCCGTGCCGTTGCACGAGCGTGTCGCGGTTCTTGCGGAGCGTGACCTCGAATTTTTCGTAGGTGAAGCCGTCGACGTTCTCGCCGCACTGCTGCTTTAGCGCGACGAAATCCGCGAACACGGCGCGCCACTCCTCCTCGTCCGGCTGACCGCTACCCCACTCGGTGAGCCCTCCCTCGGGCATCGTCGCGTCGAGCTGAGCGGGCGCGACGGCCGGCGCCTGCGGCGAGGGGCGAGGACGCTTCGGCGTGCCGGGAGGGCTCGGCAGGACCCGACCGGGAGCGGAGCGCTGAGGCTGGGACCCCGCAGGCGACGGGAGCGGACCTGAGTCCTGCGTGGATGCCGACGAGGGCGCCGCGCCGTCACCCGGCAGACTGAACGCGCTCATCTGAGGTTGATCCGGCAGGTCGCCGAGCACCTCCTTGAAATCCGCCGGGCCGCGCCGCGGGCCACCGCCCTTCGCGAGCTGCTTGTCGACGCCGTCGTTCAAATCGGAGGCGATCTTGCGATAAATGCCGCGGAAACGGCTGGGTGTGAGCTGGTCGATCACGCCGGCCGCGAGGCGCTCGGCTTCGGCCTTGAAGATGCGAAGCGGACGCGTGTGCTCGAGCAGGCTAAAGGCGATGCCGAGCCCCGCGCCCACGAGCGCCACGGCGAGCGCGAAGAAAAGATTGCCCGCCTGCTTGTCCTTGTCATCGGCCTTGGCGAAGAACCCGAAGGGACCGGACACGGCGGCTGGCAGGCGCGCGACCGCGTAGCCCGCACCGAGCTGCCAGGCTTCGCCGGGGAGCTTGGTGTACTGGACGCTCAGTAGCGTGCCGATCTCGCGCACACCGCTCCGCCCCTTCTCCTGATACTCCTTGTCTTGCTGGAGATCGCCCAGATCCCCGATGATCTGATCGAGCTGCGCCGTGTCGAAGCCTTCCGGCGCTGCGGCCGCCGCGCGCTGGCCGTTGGCGTAGAAGGCGACGGCGGCGCCCGTACGCTGCGACAGCTCCCGCGCGAAGTGGTCGTCGATGACCCGCGCCCCGACGATCGCACCTGCCGGCAGGCTCGAGAGGTCGTACTCCACGGGGCGCGCGACCACCCGGTACGGTCGATCGAGGACGAGCGTGTCGTCCCGAACGTAGCCATGCAGAGCGTCGGCCACGACGGGGTAACCGCCGAGCTCGAAATCCTCCTGGCCACTCGCCTGGACGTAGCCGAGGTAGGCGACGACGCGGCCTTCCTGGTCGACGGCGAACACGGAGTCGAACGCGAGCTCCTTGGGGATCTGCTCGTTCACCCTCTTCAGGGCTTCGGCGAGCTTCACGCGTACGTCGCTCGGGACCTTGTTTTCGCTCTCCGTGGAGCGTTGCAGGCTCTTCGCGATATCGGCGTCGAGCGCGAACGGAATCAGCTGGGCCGCGCGCTGGCGCGCGTCGTCGCGCAGGTACCAGGAGACGACCTGCGCGTCGGAGGACAGCGCCTCGGCGCGCGCGCGGAGGCCCGAGCGGTTGTACATGCTCGAGGCGATGGAGAGCAGGAACAGGGCGCCGCCGAGCAGGAGGCCGAGCAGCACGTACCAAAAACGCGAGAGCAGCATCTACTTGCCTCCGGCGTCCGCGGCAGCTTGGTCGGCCTTCGCCTTCTCCGCCTCCGCCTTGTCCGCGGCAGCTTGGTCGGCCTTCGCCTTCTCCGCCTCCGCCTTGTCCGCGGCGGCCGCCGCCTTCTCGTCGGCGACCTTGAGCGGCGCCCTCGACAGATCGATGTCGGCCGTCTCGATCTTGAGCGGCACCGCGGGCCCGACCTTCTTGCCCGAGAAGTACGCCTGGATCACGTAGTCACCGGGCTCCTCGACGCTCAGCCCGAAGTCACCCTTGAGCGACGGGTACGCGATGGCCGCGACGGTCGGCTCGCCGATCACCCACATGCGCAGGCTGGGCGCGAGCTCGTCTCGAATCTCGAACGTGCCCGGCCCGGGGACGCTCCACTCGCGGTTCGCGGCCCGCAGCGTGTCGGCCGGCTGGAACGTGTTGATGTTCACGCCGAACAAGCGGTGCTTGAACGCATCGGTGTTCTGGAACGTCAGCCGGGTGCCCGGCGGCACCACGATCGTCACGGGTGTCGTGCGGCCGCCGCCCACGCGCACGAGCACTGGCGGCGGCGTCTTCTGCGGCGCGGCCGCGAGCGCCACCACGCAGATCTCCTTGGGTGCGTGGGGGAACAGACGCCGGAACTCGGCGCGGACCGTCGGGACCGGTTCCCGGAACGAGTAGCCGTGGTACTTGGGGTCTCGCGCGTCCGCCCACACCGGATTTAGGAGGTTGCGCACACCGTCCACGCGGCCTCGCACTTTCGCGGCATGAGCCGCGGGAGCGACGAGCGCGAGCGCTGCTAGCCAGGGCGCGATGCGCCGACCAAAGGGGCGCCCAGGGGAGCTCGTGCGCGGGGAACGGGGGGCAGTCATGGCGGGGCAAGGTACCCGACGACGGCCGACGACGGAAGGTGCTCCGGGGGCGCTGTCGGGGCAAAGACTCGAACGGGCCGCCGCATCTTGCGACGACCCGTTCGAGGGCTCCTTACCGCGTCGAGTCGCGAGTTTCTGTAGCCGAACCCCTAGCTTCGCTAGGTGGGGGGCTTGGTCTGAACGGCTTCTGGCTTCCCGGTGAGGTATCCCGGGCCTAGCGCTCCACCGCTCGTCGCCTCCCGGTTCGGTGCTGTCAGGGATTCGTTGCTACGGCCTCCACGAGCTCTGCAGAGGGAACCTCAATCAGCATAAGGATCTCCGATCCATCCCGTCAACGCGAGCAGGCCCGCGAGCCGAGGTTCTCATGGGCCGGTTTCGACGGGCCGGCTCGTGGGCGAACTTGGGAATTTTCCGAAAACTAGGCCCTTCCCCCAAGTTCTTGAGAGGTTTCCGGGCGATGAGCGTCGTCCCCTTGTCTGGGCTCCTAGTTCCGCAACCCTCCGGCCTGCGGGTCGGCGACGGCGCGCCCGCGGCTCGGTGCGACAGCCCCAACGCGAAGGCGATTTCGGGGGCTCGATTCGTTGCCGAGCGCGACACGAGCGATGTCTTGCGGAGGGCCGATCGCGAAGGTCTCCTTCCGGTCGCGGTGCCGCCGCCGTGCGCTTCGGACCGGGGCAAGCTCGCGCTCGTCCTCGAGGAAGCGATTGAGTGCGCGCTCGAGCGGCGCGGCGCCTGCCCGCCCGGAGTCGGCGCGGCGACGGACCTCGAAAGCTCGCTGGGTGACCAGCTCTATCGCGCCCGACTCGTCGAGCTTCGCGGCATCTGCCTGGGCGTCGGCTCGCTCGAGGCCGTAGCGACGCTCGCCGGGGCGCTCGATGCCGAGGACAGTGCCGTGCTGCGCTTCTTGCTCGACGCCACGCGCTCGCGCCCACTCGTCGTTCTGCTCGACGAGCGGGACCGCGGCACCGCGATCTACGGACCCCCGGAGCCGCTCGAGCGCCTGGTGACCGAGCCCGCGCCCGGCGAGCACGAGCGTGTCGTCGAGGCCGTCCCCGCCGTGGACCCGTTCGTGAAGGCGAGCACCGAGGCGATGGAGCTCAGCGAGCCCGCGCCCCCGGTCCGCGAGGCCAAGAGCGAGCCCGTGCTCGCGGGTGACCTGGCGACTGCCATCGTCGAGACGCTCTCGGCCACGACCCCGGAGCCGCCGGCCGCAGAGGCCCCCGCCGTAGCGCCGTCAGCCGCGCCCCCCGTGGAAGCGGCCGTCCGGCCAACGGCGACGCCTGCGAGCGTCCCCGGCGAGGCCGAGCCCGAGCTGCCCGCCCGCGACGAGCTCGCCGCCGAGCCCGCGCAGCTCGCCAGCGACGAGCCCACCACGCTGCGGGAGCTGCCCCCTCGCGACGAGCCGACCGCCGAGCCGGAAGAGCTCGCTGGCGAGCCTTCGTGGAACGGTGGCGAGCTCACCACCGCCGAAGCCACCGGGGCGCCGACGGCGCCCGAAGAGGCAGGCGAAAAGGAACGCTCCGGGGTCGTCCCGCGGGTCGTCGAAGCCGAGAGCCTCCTCGCGACGGCGACGGACGCGACGAACGAGCCGGCGTTCGCCGAGCCCTCCCGCGAGTGGTCGACGTGGCTCGCCGAGCTGGAGGGCGCGCACGGCCCCAAGCCGCTCGCCGCCGTCGAGCGCATGTTCGTCTCGAGCTACGTCCCGCTGCACGAAGCAGTGCTGCGCGGCGATGCGCCCTCCGACCGCGCGCTGCCGGCGCTCGAAGCCTGGGCAACGAGCTTCGCCGCGAGCTACACGGCGGCTTTCGACGCGCTGCGCCTGCGTGGCAAGCGGCCCACGATGGTCCTCGACGTGCCCGATGTCGCCCACCGGATTGGCCGACTGCACGGCGCACGCGCCGTCCAGCTCCTGCTCGTCGACGGGCTCCGCTTCGATCTCGGGCTCGCCATGGAGCGCCACGTCACCCAGGCCTTGGGGCACGAGGTCGCGCTCACCGAGCGGCTGCTTTTGTGGTCGGGCCTACCCTCCGACACCCGCACGCAGCTCGAGCTCATGGCGCGCGGCCCCGCGGGTCTGGTCGATTTCTCGAGTATCGGGGACGGCGACGTGCCGGTGGCACGCGGGCGCATGGCGCGCACGCCGAGGCGCATCAAGGCCGGACATCGTGAGCTTCTCAAGCTCGACCTCGTCGAGGCCAGCGTCATGGACCCGGGACCGCCCGAGAGCGAACGGCTCGCGAGCATCGCGCACGAGGTCGCGGGCGCCGTCACCGCCGTCATCGAGACGCTTCCACCACGCACCCTGCTTTTCGTGTTCGGCGACCACGGCTTCGTGCTGCCACCCCAGCGCGAGGGCTCGGGTGCCGCGCTGCAAGGCGGCGCGCGACCGGAGCAGGTGCTCGTTCCGGCGTTCGCGTGGCTCGTCGGCGGCGTGCAGTGATTCGGTGAGCGCCGCCGGCGCGGCGCGTCACTCCTCGGCGACACCCCCGGCGCCGCTCGGCATCGGGTTCTGCTCTTTTTCGAGGTAGCGAAAGATGGTGCGGGGGTCGACACCGAGGTCGCGCGCCGTCTGCGTGCGATTGCCGTTGTTGCGCTCCAACACCTCGAGCACGTAGCGGCGCTGGAAGTCCTCTTTCGCCTTCTCGAGCGGCACGATCGGCGCTTCCTCACCGCCCCCAAGGTCGAGGTCCTCGGGTCCGAGCAACGTCTTTTCGCACAGCACGAGCGCTTTCTTGATGCGGTTTTCGAGCTGGCGAATGTTGCCGGGCCACGAGGACTTGCGAATCGCGGAAAGCGCCTGCGGCGAGAACCCGCGCACGGCGCTGCCCATCTCGTCGGCGTACTTGCTGAGCAGGGCCTTCGCGATGATGAACACGTCGTCGCCACGGTCGCGGAGCGGCGGCAGCCACAGATTCACGACGTTGAGCCGGTAGTACAGGTCCTCGCGGAACTCGCCGGTCTTGATCATGTCCTCGAGCGTGCGGTTGGTCGCAGCGATGATGCGGATGTCGCAGCGCTCGGCGCGGTTGTCGCCCACGCGGAAGACCACGCGCTCCTGAATGGCGCGCAGCAGCTTGACCTGGAGCTGAGGCGTGAGCTCGCCGATCTCGTCGAGAAATAGCGACCCGCCATCGGCTTGCTGGAACTTCCCGGCTCGGCTCGCGACGGCACCCGTGAACGCGCCTTTCACGTGCCCGAACATCTCGCTCTCCATGAGATTCTCGGGGATGGCGCCGCAATTCACGGTGACGAAGGGCCCGGCGGCGCGATTGGAGCGGCGATGGATCTCGCGTGCAATGAGCTCCTTGCCGGTGCCCGTCTCGCCCGTGATCATCACGCTGATGTCGGTGGCGGCTACCTTCTGCAGCTTGCGGAACACCTCCATCATCGACGCGCAAGCGCCGATGATCTCGCCGAAGCGCTTGTCCTCGAGCTCGCCTCGCAGCTTCTCCTTGTCGGCGCGAAGCGCGCTGAGCAGCATGGCGTTCTGCAGGATCAGCGAGGCCTGCGCTGCAAAGATGGTCAAAAGGTCGAGCTGCTGTCGCTCGAACAGGTGCTTCACTTCGTCGTTGGCGACGTAGAGCGCGCCCAGCGTTTGGCCCTGGCTGAGCAAAGGCACGCACATCACGCTCGACAATTTGAGCGCGATGACGCTCTCGCTCTTGCCGAAGGTGGTGTCGGTGAGCGCGTCGCTCACGATGACGGGGCGGCGTGTCTCGATGACCTGGCGCGTGATGCTGTCACTGATGGCGCCCGAAGGGTCCTGCAGGGCCTCCGCACCCACGTTTCGTGAGGCCCTCACCCGAGGTGCCGCTTCCTTGCCGTCGGCGACGTCGGACAGGAGCACGACGCCGCGAGCGGCACCGGTGAGCTGGATCACGTCGTCGAGCAACGCCTCGAGCAGCTCGTCCACCGAGCTCACCGTCATGAGGCGTTCGCTGAATGCGTGCAGGCGCCTCAGGCCCGCGATGTCGCCGTCGGCTCCGCGGGGGTGGCGCGCCTTGTCGTCGGGGAACTCGACCTCGGTGAACATGCTGAAGCCGAGCTGGGCCCTGCCCAGCGTGATGCGGTCGCCTTGCACGAGGCGCGCGCGTCGCTTCTTCTTGCCGTTGATGAGGATCTCTGCCTCGCGGTCGACTTCCTCGAGCTGGAAATCACGACCGTTGAAGACAATCTGCGCGTGATGGTGCGCGACGCTCGCATCGGGAATGGCGATGTCGTTGCCGAGCGCGCGCCCGATCGTCGTGACCGGCTTGTGCAGAGCCACGAGCAGCGGCGCCCCCTCGGCGGGAAAGTAGCGAACGATCGCCATTCGGGAAAAGACTAGCAAACCCTTGATGGTGGCAGAAGGACGAATCCGGCCAAATGGCCGACGTGCGGCCACGGCGAGCTCCGGTCAGGCCGCGCTCGCCTCAAATCGAAGGTTTCTTCGTCCGCCGGCACGGATACGATGCTCGCGTCTTGGATAGTACGGTCGCGGGCGGCTCGCGCGAGCGCGTCTTTGGCACGGCGCTCACTTCTGACCCCGGCAACCCGACTGCTGGCAACGGAAGGCGTACGAGATGATTGAGCGCGCACTTCTCGCGAGCGCTCTGTTCGTCGGCTGCGCGTGGCTATTCCTGGCCTGCGGCGACGGCGACGGCGACGGCACCGGCGTCGTGGTCTGCAAGCCTTCGGAGGTCACCTGCCTGAACGCGCGCGGCGGCGAGGTGTGCAGCGCCGACGGCAAGGTGGTGCTTTCGTTCTCGTGCGCAACGGGTGAGCGCTGCTGCGATCCGCGCACGGACGAGACCTGCGTCGAGGTCGACCCCGAGGGCCAGGCCGGCGAGAACTCACGCCTGGTGCTGGCTGCGGGCTGCGTCGGCGCTTGTCAGCCCGGAGCGAAGGAATGCGTCTCGCGCGCCGTCTCGCGCGTCTGCTCCGAGGATGGGCGGCAGTGGGTGCCGGTCGCGTGCTCGGCGGGAACGGGCTGCGACGACGGGGCCGGCGCCACGCACGGGACGTGCGTGCGCACGGAGCCCGACTCGACTGTCACGGTGTGCGACATCGGCCAGACCACGTGCGCCGACAGCTCGACGCAAAAGGAGTGCGAAAAGGACGGGTCGAACTGGGTCTATCGACCCTGCCCCACGGGCACGACGTGCGAAAAGGACGCGTGCGTTCTCGACGAGAACGTGGAGTGCGCGCCGAACAGCGGCGTGTGCGCCGACAAGAAGACGGTGCGCCGCTGCAACGACGAGGGCACCGGCTACGAGCAGCACGACTGCGGCAGCATGGACTGCATCGACGGCGCCTGTCGCGGCCCGGTTTGCAGCGAGGGCGAGCGCCGCTGCTACGACGTGCGCGAAAAGGACGTGGTCGGCCAGCTCCTTTCGGGCACGTACCAGCCTGGCGTCGTCTACTCGTGCAACGACGACGGCTCGGCCTGGGATCTTGCCCTGTGCTCGGCGGGTGAGGTGTGCGTGTACGACGGCATCTCCGCGACGAGCGTGCGCGCCTTCGTGGAGGACCTGAAGACGGCGCTCCAGAACGACACGCCGCCGCCGGTCTTCGACGTGCCGGAGACGTCGCGCGCGGCCTGCGTCGAGCCCGAGTGCGCGGCGCCATTCGCACTGCGCGGGCTCGTGGGCGAGGCTCCGGTGTCCACGGCCGGCAGCTTCATCTGCGGCGATCCTGGCGGCGAAGACCCGCTTTCTTCCTACAGCCTCTGCGAGGGGCTTTTGCCCTACCAGACCCTGCACTGGGCAAACTATGCGTGCCCCGCGGCGACCGAATGCCGCTACGAGAGCACGCCGGGCGACTCCGAGCCAACCACGCCCACGATCACGGGGCCCGTGTGTGCTCAGACGTGTTGACCGGGCAGCACGGCCTGTTTCTCGGAGCGCGTCGGAGAGCGCGGCGCCGTCGCCAGTGCGGGCGAGGCGACCATCGAATGCAACGACCTGGGCGAGTGGGACTACGCGACCGTCGCGCCCTGCCGGGCCGAGCTCGACCGCGAGCTTTGGTGCGGGCCGAACCTGGCAGCGACCTCGCAGACTGTCAACCTCGGCACGTGCATGGAGCCCGCTTGCTCGTATTGGTTCGACGCCTTCGAGACCTACGTGCTCCCCGACGACGTCGGAGCGTGCGGGAGCGACGGCAAGTTCTACCCGTGCCTTGGGAACGGTGGCTTCGGAAGCCCGAAGAGCTGCGCCAGCTGTACGGTCAACCCGGCGACCCCGAAAGCGGGCTTTCCAGAGACCTACGCCGGCTACGACCCGGGCACGTGCGTCGCTTGCACGGAGGGCGAGCAGCGCTGCCTCGAGCCGTTCAAAAACGGCGGCGGCACGCCCTTTTACAGCGAGTGCAACGAGGGCAAATGGGTCACGCAAACATGCAGCGGGGGCGCGCTGTGCCACGACTTCGTCAACCTCGACCATGGCGCCGACACGTACGGCCTGCGTGCGGCCCTTTGCGGCGGTGAGTGCACCCCGTACGTTTCGGAGTGCGGCGGTGCCGCAGGCAAGCAGATCCGCACCTGCGCTCGAACGGGAACGCTCGGCGATTTCGTCAACTGCGAGTACGGCGCGTGCACGATGGACGACCTGCTCGGAACCGGTGCTGCCAGCTGCGAAGCGGAATGCATCCCAGGCACGAGCTACTGCCCGGTGCCGCGCGGCTCGCAGCAGGTGGGCTGCTCGCCCCTGGGGCGTTTCGACGAGCTCGCACCGCGCGACTGCAACCCCGACGAGGTGTGCATCGACGGCATCGGCTGCGCCGAGTGTGACGACGGTCGCACGACGGGTAGACCGTGGACGCGCTGCGATCCCGACGATGCGACGCGCATCCAGGCCTGCAGAAACGCCGTCTGGGAAAGCCCGGTGCCCTGCCCCGGGAGCCCGACGGGCGGCTGCGTCGCGAGCGGTGACTTCGCGTCCTGCACCCCGGAAGGCAGCTCGGGCTCCGCCGGCAGCGCGGGAATGGGCGGCGCGGCCGGCTCGTCCGGCGGCGCGGGAATGGGCGGCACGGCCGGCTCGTCCGGCGGCGCGGGAATGGGCGGCACGGCGGGCTCGGCCGGCGCAGGCGCGAGCGGCGCGTCGGGCAGCGCTGGCCAGGGTGGCACGAGCGGCCAGGGCGGCACGGCCGGTACTTCGGGGGACGCCGGGACCGCGGGTCTCGGCGGCGTGGCCGGCGACCTTGGCTGATGCCGGGTCCCACGGCCCGGCCCACCCGGGGGCCCGTCACTCGCGCTTGAGCGGCCGCGCCAGCACGTCACGGACCGCCTCGAGCACGGGCTTGTCCTCGAACAGCACGCGGTAGACCTCACTCGAGATCGGCAGGTCGACGCCCAGCTGGTCGGCGAGGCTATGCGCCGCTTCCGCGGTGGGAACGCCCTCGGCAACGTGACCGAGCCCGGAAAGCACCTCGGGAAGGCGGCGCCCCCGGCCCAGCTCGATGCCGACGGTGCGGTTGCGCGAAAGCTCGCCGGTGCAGGTGAGCACGAGGTCGCCGAGGCCTGCGAGTCCCGCGAGCGTGAGGGCGGCGCCGCCCTTGGCTGTGGCAAGACGCGCCATCTCGGCAAGCCCACGCGTGATGACGGCGGCGCGCGTGTTGTGGCCGAAGCCGAGCCCGTCGCACGCGCCCGCCGCGATGGCAATCACGTTCTTGAGCGCGCCGCCGACCTGCACGCCGACGGGATCGTCGCTCGAGTAGACGCGGAAGCGCTCGGTGGCGATGCGAGCTTGCACGGCGACGCTCGCGTCATGGTCGCTCGCCGCGACAACGACGTTCGTGGGGAGCCGCCGCGCGACCTCGACCGCGAAGCTCGGCCCGGAGAGCACGAGCGTTCCTGCCGACCGTGGTCCGAGCGTCGCGTCCACGACCTCGGTGAGCAACATCCGCGTGCGGGTCTCGATACCCTTCGTGGCGATCACGAGCGGAACGTTGCGAAACGCAGACGGTTCGCGCTCGAGCGTGCTGCGGAACGCGGTGCTCGGCAGCGCGAGCACGGCGAGCTCCGCGCCATCGAGCGCGTGGGCCAGGTCCGCCGTGGGCTGGACGGCGTCCGGCAGGGCAAAACCGGGCAGAAACCGGGCGTTGTCGCGCGTGGCCGCGAGCGATCGCGCGTGCTCCTCGTCGAAGGTCCAGAGCCGGACGACGCCGCGCTCGGCGAGCACCAGCGAGAGCGCCGTGCCCCAGGCACCGGCTCCGATGACAGCGACGTGGCTCATGGGACCGTTCCTACCCGTCGATGCTACCAGAGTGCTAGGCTCGCGCGCCTGTCGTGACCCACGTTCTTCGCCTCTCTTGGGCCCTCGTCATCCTCACGCTCTCCGGCTGCGCCTCTCGTGAGGGCGTGGGCACGAGCTCGATGGCCATCGTCGGCGCCGGGGTCGTCAACGACCCGGCCAATAAATCCCTCCGCTTCGACATGCTGAAGTTCGGCCTCGGCGCATTTTGCGACGAGATGACCAAGAGCGGAACGCCGCTGAAGCTCGCGGACGATCAGCCCGTCGCGGGCCGCTTCTTCGCCGAGGCTTGCCAGACGCAGGTCCTCGACGAAGCGACGCGAAAATCCTTCGTCGTCCAGTATCGGGGTAAGGGTTACGCGTGGGGCGGCCCCGTGGGGCGCGTGGGTTTCACGACCACGGGTCTCGTCGAGTACTCGCCGGACTTCCAGATGCACGAGGGAGCGCTCTACGTCTACTTCAGGCCGCGCCTCGTCGACACGAGCCAGTTCCAGATGCTGATGGTCGAGTCGCAGGTTGTAAAGGGCGCGCTCGGGGCGCTCGGGCTGAGCCCGGAATCGATGGGCAAGCGCATCGTCGACGGGCAGCTCCGGCGCGGCTTCACCGTGATCCGCCACAACGACCGCGGTGAGATCGAGTTCGGCATGGGAATGATCCCGCTCGGCGAGCGCCCCTTCCACCCGTACGAGGTCAAGACGGAGGACAAGCGCATCCTCGCGAACGATCGGACCGAGGTCCACACGGGGCAGCAGGACTTCGTCGGGGCGTTCGAAATAGAGGGTGGGGGCCAGGCCGTCTACTTGAACCTCAGCCTCGACGGAACGCCGTCCGTGGACGTTCTGGTCGTGCCCGAGGCGAGTGGGGCGTCCGTCATCGACGCGTACATCCGAACGCCCGGCGCGAGACCGGTCCCCGGCCCGGCGTTGCTCGACGAAACGCTGGGGCAGGGCCAACCTTTCAAGCGTTTCGTGGCCGTCGGGCCCGGCCGCTACTTTCTCGTGCTGGATCACAGCGACCAAGCGGGGCATGGTCCCGCCCCAGACGTGACCGCTGATCGCCCCGGGAAGATCGACTATCTGTTGATGGTTGGAGACGCGCCGTGATGAACGAAGCCGCCGTCAACCACCGCCTGTATCGCTTCGTCGTCTGGCCGATCTGGTTCGTGCTCGTGCCGCTCTTTCTCGCGCACGTGACCGTGACGCTGCTCAGCCCCGGCGACGCCTTCGAGCCGGTGACGCTCGTCGATCGGTTGCTCTGGGCCATCAACGATCAGCCGATTCCAGCGACGATCGGCTTTTTCACGCTGTTCGAGATGATCATCTACCACTACCGGTACGCGCTGCCGTTCGCCGGCGCCGACTCGCGGCGCGACGTGCCGCGGGAGTCGCGCCGGGACCTCGAGCGCGCCGGCCACCTGCTCGACGAGGCCGATCGCATCGTGCGGCGCCATCGCCAGGCGTTCGAACGCAACGTCGCGAAGGGGGCGCGCGACGAGCTCAGCAAGAGCCTCGAGGCGCTACGCCGGGCCATGACGCGCTCGCCGTTCGACGCGGCCGTTTTCGACGACGCACACGCGCAGGCGGCGCGCCTCGTGCACAAGTACCTCGGCCGCTGGCAAAAGGGCGAGCTACGCGAGTACGTCGAGTCGATCACCCTCGCCATCGGCGTGGCTTTGCTGCTCAGAGCGTTCGTGATCGAAGCTTTCAAGATCCCGAGCGGCTCGATGCTTCCCACGCTGCAGATCCAGGACCACATTTTCGTCAACAAGCTCGCCTACGGCCCACTCGTTCCGTTCACGAGCTACCGCCTGTTCGACAGCCTGCCGCCCGAGCGCGCCGACGTGATGGTCTTCATCTTCCCCGATTCCAATCCGGACGCCCCGAGCCAGGATTTCATCAAGCGCGTGATCGCGCTCCCGGGCGACACGCTCACCGTCGAGGGCGGGCATCCGATCATCAACGGCTGGCGTGTACCGAGCTGCCGCGTGGGTGACTACGTCTACCACGAGGGCAGCGACGCTCCCGAGAAGCACGGCGACCTGTTCATGGAGTTTTTGAGCGACAAGGCCTACCTCACGATCTACGAGTCGAACCGCTCGGACGGGCGACAGGGGCCCTATCACGCCAAACCCCACGAGACGTGGGTGCTCGGGGACAACCGCAACAACAGCGCCGACTCGCGCGCGTGGTACGGCGGCAAGGGTGGTGGCGTGCCCGACGCCAACATCAAAGGGCGCGCCATGTTCGTGTGGTGGGGCGTCGATCTCGATCGTCTGTTCATGCGCGTGCTCGGCACCCCTCGCCTGCCGCGCGGCGCCTCGCCCGAGATCCTCGCCGGCATCCAGACGTGCCTTGCCAAGCGCCCCGCGCCGAGCGAGGCGACACCGCCGCCGCCCGTGGGCAACTGAGCGGGCGGCCCGCCGTTTCAGGCGGAGCGCCGTTCGATGCCGGCCTCGCGCGCGATGGCGTGCGCTCGCCGCGAACGCAGGAACGCGAGCACGATCAGCGCCACCCAGCCGAGATCGAGGGACACGCCGATCGCGTAGCGCGCTGCGACCGGCATCGGCACGCGCTGCATGACGAACGCGACCGCGATGTTGACCAGCACCTTGCCGAAGCACGCGGTGCCGCCGAGCCGGTAGGCCGACTTCGCGGCGAGCCGCCAGCGCTCGAAGGCCTGCTCGGAGACGCCGGGGAAGGCATCCGAGCGCCGGGAGGAGCTCTCCATCTGCCGGAGCGTGAAGAAGATGCCGAGGAGCAGGGCGACGAGGTCGAGCGGGTGCGGCACGGAGGCCCCGCCCGTTAGCAGCTCGGCGCAGCTCGCGAAAGCCGGCCGTGTGCGCCCCCTGCAACGCCCGTCAGGGCAAGGCCCCAGGATGGCTCAGCTTGTGCCAAGCGCACCCCTGGAAATGCGGGAATTTCACGCCTGGCATGTGGGCACGTGTCTTGCTTTGTAGGGGAGCGACACTTGGTTTGGGAGAGGGTGCTCAGCTCGGCCGGGGCACGAAGGCGGGAGGGGGGGGACTTTTCCGGGCCCGCTCACCCTCGCGGTTACAGGCGCCGGAAGGTCAGCCAGCGAAGCTCCATGGGCGCCCGTCCCGGCGGCAGGTCGAAAAGATCGTGCCCGCGCGACCAGTCGACGAACCAGCCCGTCGGCGGCCACGCCTCGGCCGGCTGACGCTCTTCTTCGTAATCGTGCGTCGATTCGTCGGCGATTGGCTCGAACGGCAGACCCGACATCGCCTGGGTGATGTCCCCGCGCGAAAACAGGTTGCACCAGAAGACCTGCGAGAGCTCGCGCGCGGTCGCATCCGGCCGATAGCCATCGACGGGCAAGAACGCGTTGAAGAGCAGGATGCCCCCCGTCGCGAGAGCGTCGGCAGCGCCTTCGAACAGCGCTCGCACCTGCTCGTTGTTGCGAATGTGGGAGGCAATGACCTCGGCGAGGAACACCAGCCGATAGTGGCGCTCGGGTATTTCCATTCCGCCGCCCAGCGCGTCGCCCTCGAAGACGCGTACGTTCAAGCCTTCCTTTTCGACCTCCGCTCGCAGAATCGACGCGAGCGACGGAGTGAGCTCGATCGCGTCCGCGGCGAAGCCTTCGCGCGCGAGCGGCAGCGTATTTCGCCCAGTTCCGGCACCGATGTCGAGCACGGCGACGCCTTTCGGCTCCCCGAGCGAGCGCGCCGTGTCCATCACCTTCGCATCGGGATTCGCGCCGAAGTAGGGCGGCTCGCGCGTCTTTTGCCACGCGTCGTATTCGTCGGGGATCGTCGATACCGAGAGGGTCATGCGATAGCTGAGCGAGGTCTTCGGCGGCGCGTCCGTCTCGTAGTTCACGACGACGCGCGCGTAGGGTGACGCCGCGTAGCCCTCCTCGAGCTTCTTCTGGAGGATTCCGCGAAGCTGATCGGTTTCTTCGCGCGTGAAGACGCGGCCGACCTGCGCGAACAGCCGGTGAAGCTCTTCGACGTAGTGCTCGAGCAGCGAGGGCGCGACGGGCAACAGCACTTGACCGGTCGCCCCGAGCCGTCGCGGCAGACGCTTAATCAGTGCCTGCCGGAGCACGGACTGGTTGGTTTCGCGGCTCGGCCGCTTCTCCTTCGCCTTGGACCGTTTCGTCTTCATCAAAAAGCTCGCGGCGCTCAGCCCGGCAGGCACACCGGCTGCCCGTGGCTATCCTTGCCACACACGGAGCCGTTGCAGCAGGCGATGAGGCCGTGTTGCCGGAGGTAGTCGGGGTCGCAGCTTTCGTAGGACAGCGCGCAGAGCGACGAATCGTCGAGCGAAAGCGGCGGACAGTGCGGCACGACCTCGGTCGAGCCGTGATCGAGCGCCTCCCCGTAGCAGAGAAGATCGCCGCTTTGGCCGCCCTCGCCGCCGGCGCCCGCTTCGCCCGGTCCCGGCACGAGCGCGGCGCGCGCCACACAGGAGCAATCGAAGCTGCCGTCACTCCGCGTCTTGACGTAACAGCAGTCGAGCTCGACGCGGCAGGCCGGCACCTCCGGCCGCGGATCCTCGACGGTGACACCCTCGTCCGTGCCCCGACACAGGCACGTTGACGAGCTCTCGAAGCAACGCCACTGTCCGACCTCGTCGTAGCGCGAGGAGCTGCGGCTGTCGCAGCCCCCCGCGGTCGTCAGCGCGGCACCGAGCGAAAGCGCCGCCGCGAACGCGGACCGCACACAGGAGCGCGGTGCCGCCCGTCGCTTTCGGCCACGCCGCGCGAGAGGGCTCCCGCTCGCACCGATCGTGATCTGTTCTTCCAAGACTCGCGCGTCTCGTCGTGCGGGGTGTTACCCCGCTAGAGGTAGCGCGCGACGAGCCCTTCGAGGAGCTCCTGCTGACCCGAACGCGGGCGCGGGTCGAGGCCCTTGTCGAGGGCGTGACGAGACAGATCCTCGAGGCTGAGCTTACCGCCGAGGATGTTCTCCCCGAGCGCGCCGCGCCAACCCGCGTAACGATCCGCGATCACCTTCTCGAGCTTGCCGTCGCCCATCATGCGCTCGGCAATCATGAGGCCGCGCGCCAACGTGTCCATCCCGCCGATGTGGGCGTGGAACAGATCCGCCGGGTCGATGCTCTGACGGCGGAGCTTGGCGTCGAAGTTCATGCCGCCGCTCGTGAAGCCACCGCCCTTCAGGATCGTGTAGATCACGAGGGCGATCTCGGTGATGTCCGTCGGGAACTGATCGGTGTCCCAACCAAGCAGGTAGTCGCCGCGGTTCATGTCGATGCTGCCGAAGATGCCGTTGTTGATGGCGTAGGCGACCTCGTGCTGGAAGGTGTGCCCGCTGAGGATGGCGTGGTTCGCCTCGATGTTGACGCGGTACTCGTCCTCGAGGTGATAGCGCTGCAAGAAGGCGTGCACCGTGGCCGTGTCGTAGTCGTACTGGTGCTTCGTGGGCTCTTTGGGCTTGGGCTCGATGAGCAGGAGCCCCTTGAAGCCGATCTTGTGCTTGTGCTCGGCCACGAGCGTGAGAAACCGCGCAAGCTGATCGGCCTCGCGCTTCATGTCGGTGTTGAGCAGCGTCTCGTAGCCCTCGCGGCCGCCCCAGAGCACGTAATTCTGTCCGCCGAGCGCGTGCGTCTTATCGAGGATCTTCCTCACCTGCGCAGCCGCGTAGGCGAAAACCTCGGGATCGGGGTTGGTGGCCGCGCCGCTCATGTAGCGCGGGTGGCTGAAGAGGTTCGCCGTGCCCCAGAGCAGGCCCACCTTGGTCCGTTCCATCTCCGCCTTCGCCTTGTCGGTGAGGCGGTCGAGGATGGCGTGGCTCTCCTTGAGCGTCGCACCCTCGGGCGACATGTCACGATCGTGGAACGTGAAGTAGGGGGCGCCGAGCTTCTCGAAGAACTCGAAGGCAACCTTGAGCTTGAGCTCGGCTGCCTCGACGGGATCGGAGCCCTTGAACCAGGGCCGGTCGAAGGTTCCCATCCCGAAGATGTCGTGACCCACCCAGGCGAAGCTGTGCCAGTAGCAAACCGCCACGCGCAGGTGCTCTTCCAGGCGCTTTCCCAGCACGACGCGATCCTTGTCGTAGAAGCGGAAAGCGAGAGGGTTCGTGCTGTCAGGACCCTCGTAGCGGATGGGACTCACACCTTCGAAAAACGGCTTGGACATGGGCGCAAGGAATTTGGCTATGTTCCGGCGGCTTGTCGAGCAAAAATCGACCACTTTCGGACTCATCGTCGGTGGCGGCCGGCGCGCGCGGCGACCCGTTCGTGCGCGTCGCCAAGCCGGCGCTGGTGCTCACGATTTTCGTGATCCTGTTCGGAGCGGTGGTGAGAATCACGGGATCCGGCGCAGGTTGCGGGCAGCACTGGCCCACGTGCAACGGCGAGGTGGCCCACCTGCCCCGGCGACTCGAGACCTTGATCGAGCTCACGCACCGCGTCACGTCCGGCCTTGCGCTTCTTGCCGTCGTGGGGCTCGTCGTCGTGGCCGTTCGCGAACATCCGCGGGAACATCGCGCTCGAAAGCTTGCATATGTGGCTCTCACCCTCATGGTGGTCGAGGCGCTGATCGGGGCCGTCCTGGTGCTGTTTGCGCTGGTGGAAAAAAATGCGTCGGTCGGGCGCGTCGTCGTGATGCCGGTGCACCTCGTCAGCACCTACGCGCTGACGGCGACGCTTGCGCTCTCGGCGCGTCCCTTCGACCCGCGGGTCCCGTTCGAGGCCAGCACCCCACCCCGGTGGGTCCTCGGCTGGCTTTCGCTCGGTGCGGCGGTCATCGTCGTCGTCTCGGCGACGGGCGCCGTCACGGCCCTCGGGGATACCCTCTACCCGCCGAGCGCCGCCACGCTCGCCGGGCGCCTTGCCGAGGACCAGGGCGCCACGGCGACGTTCCTCCAGCGGCTCCGCGTCGTGCACCCCGTTCTCGCCGTGCTGGGTGGCGCGTTCGTGGCGTGGCTCGGCGCAAACCTCGCCGCCGAGCGCGGCCCCCGCGCGCACCGCGCCAGCCGGACCCTCACCCTCGTCGTTTCGCTCCAGCTCGCAGCGGGCACGCTCAACGTGCTCCTCGGCGCGCCGGGGCCGATGCAGGTCGTGCACCTCGCGCTAGCGCTCGGCACCTGGCTCGCGTTCGTCGCCCTCGCGGCCGAGCTCGCGTGGCCTGCACCGCCGTGACCCACCCGTCGCGCCTCAGGGTCGCGCTTCGGGCTGGTCCTCGCTCAGCGGCTCCACGTCGATGACGGCGACGCGCCAGTCGCCGCCGCTCTGGTGCAAAACGAAACGGACGTGCCGTTTCTCGCGCCTGAGCTCGCCACCACGGGCGGCGGTGAGCGTCACGAGCGAGACGGCATGCGCCTCGTGCGCCGCGCGGTCGATGTGGATGTCCGTCTCGCCCACGCTGAGCGTCATCTGGCCGAAGGCGCCTGCCGCGACGGTCGCGAGCTCCACGAGCTCCTTGATGCCGGTCGTGGACGGCAGCTCGGGCGCCGTGAGCGACGCGTTCGGCTCGAGGCCGTCCTTGAACGCGCGATTCACGCGCGCGCGCCGAAACAGGATGCTCTCGTCCTCGACCGTTTCCACCGCGTGCGCGAGCTCCTTGAGCCGGGCAAGGATGCGATCCTCGTCGGAGCCTCCGAACAGCGCGTAGCCGATCAGCGCGGCGGACACGACCGCCACGAGAAGCGCGACGAGGGAGCGGCTCGGCCTCATCTTCCTGGATCCGGCCGCCGCGGCTGCAAGAGCTTCGCGACCAGGCCCGTCCAGCCGGTCTGGTGCGCCGCGCCGAGCCCGCGCCCGTCGTCACCGTGGAAGAACTCGTGAAACGGCACGTAGTCGCGAAAATGCGGATCCTGCTGGAGCTTCGGATGATCGCCGAGGCAGGGGCGACGCCCGCTTTCGTCGCGCAGGAACAGGCACGTGAGGCGGCGACCGAGCTCTTCGGCAATCTCGAGCAGGTTCAGCATGTTTCCCGAGCCGGTCGGACATTCCACGCGAAAATCATTGCCGTAGTAGTGGTGGAATTTCTGGAGCGACTCGACGATGAGGTAGTTCACCGGCATCCAGATGGGACCGCGCCAGTTGGAGTTACCCCCGAAGAGCGCCGTGGTCGAGTTGCCCGGCGCGTATTCGACCACGTGACGCGTCCCGTCGAGGTCGAGAACGAAGGGATGATCGCGATGGTAGCGCGAGAGCGCCCGCACCCCGTAGGGGGAGAGAAACTCCGTCTCGTCGAGCATACGGGCGAGCAGCCGCTTCATGCGGTGACCGCGCAGCAGGGAGAGCAGGTGCCGCTCGCCCACGGCCGTCTCGTGCCAGCGTGATACGAGCGCCGCGAGGTCCGGACGGTGATCGAGAAACCAGCGCAGGCGGTCGGTGAAGCCAGGCAGGGCCTCGAACAGCGCGGAGTCGAGCACCTCCACGGCGAAGAGCGGAATCAGCCCGACCATCGAGCGGACGCGTAGCGGCACCGAGCTGTGATCGACGCTCAACACGTCGTAGAAGAATTCGTCCTTTTCGTCCCAGAGCCCCACCGCGTCCGGTCCGATTTTGGTCATCGCCTCGGCGATGTGCAAAAAGTGCTCGAAGAACTTGCTCGCGATGTCCTCGTACACAGCGTCGTGGCGAGCGAGCTCGAGCGCCATGCGCATGAGGTTCAGGCTGTACATGGCCATCCAGGCCGTGCCGTCGGACTGGTTGATGTGTCCGCCCGTGGGCAGCGGCCGGCTGCGATCGAAGACGCCGATGTTGTCGAGCCCGAGAAAGCCTCCCTGGAAGATGTTGCGCCCGCCGGCGTCCTTGCGGTTCACCCACCAGGTGAAATTGAGCATCAGCTTGTGGAACATGCGCTCGAGGAACGCGAGATCGCCGTCGTCGCCGCGCCCCTTCTTGTCGATCTGGAAGACGCGCAGCGCGGCCCAGGCGTGGACCGGCGGATTCACGTCGTCGAAGGCCCACTCGTACGCCGGCAGCTGCCCGTTCGGGTGCATGTACCACTCGCGCGTGAGCAAGATCAGCTGGTGCTTCGCGAACTCCGGGTTGACGAGCGCGAGCGGGATGCAGTGAAAGGCCAGATCCCAGGCCGCGTACCAGGGGTACTCCCAGGTGTCGGGCATCGAGATCACGTCGTCGTTGACGAGGTGCTCCCAGTCGGCGTTGCGTCCGAAATGTCGCGAGACCGGGGGCGGGGGCTGCGCATCGTCGCCGTTGAGCCACGCGCGAACGTCGTAGTCGTAAAACTGCTTGGACCAGATCATTCCCGCGAGAGACTGACGCTGGACGAGGCGCGCGTCGGCGTCCTGGATGCCGGCCTGGAGCTCGTCGTAGAACTCGTCGGCCTCGCCGCGGCGCTTCTCGAAGCAGGCGTCGAAGTCCGAGAACGGCGCCGCGTGCTCGCCGCGCACGAGCCGCACGCTGACGACGGCCTCGGCGCCAGGCAAGAGCTCGAAGCGATGGCGGGCAGCGCACTTGGTTCCGTGTCGCGCCGGGTTCGGGGCACCGGCGTCGCCGCCGACCACGTAGTCGTGAAACGCGTCCTTCGGGTGGGGCGCGCGCGGGTCGCCGAAGAGCCGTCCGAAGTTCGTCTCGTTCTCGCAGAACAGGAGCTCCGGCCCGTCGGCGAAATACGCCGTGAAGCGCCCCATCGCCGGGTGGTCGAGCGAAACGGCGCCAGCGCCGATCTCCGAGAGTCGAGGCCGGGCGGCGCCCGCGTGCCACGACCAGATGTTTCTGAACCAGACGTGGGGCAAGAGCTGCAGACGCGCCACCTCGGGGCCGCGATTGACGGCGCGGATGCGCATCAACACGTCGTTCGGCTCGGCCTTCGCGTACTCGATGAACACGTCGAAATAGCGATCGTCGTCGAAGACGCCAAGATCGAACAGCTCCACTTCGGGTCCGCCGCGTCCGCTCCGACGGTTCGCTTCCACGAGCTCGCCGTACGGGTACGCGCGCTGCGGGTACTTGTAGAGCATCTTCGCGTACGAGCCCGTCGGCGTCGCGTCGAGGTAGTAGTACTGCTCCTTGACGTCCTCGCCGTGGTTGCCCTCGGCGTTCGTGAGGCCGAACAAGCGCTCTTTCAAGATTGGGTCGCGCTCGTTCCAGAGCGCGACCGCGAGGCAGATGCGCTGGTGGTGATCGCTAAAGCCCCCGATGCCGTCCTCTCCCCAGCGGTAGGCCCGGCTTCGCGCGTGGTCGTGCGGGAAGTACTCCCAGGCTTCCCCCGTCGCGCTGTAGTCCTCGCGCACCGTGCCCCATTGCCGCTCGCTCAGGTAGGGGCCGAAGCGCCGCCAGGGCGCGTTGTAGGCCGGGTTCTCCCAGAGCCTTAGCGCCTCACGCGAACGGCGAGGGGGCGTGAGCGATTCGGGCACGGGGGCGAGCCCGAAACGTCTCTGGGCGACGCCCGAGCGTCAAGCGCGCGAGCCCACGGTGGGCGCGGGCACCGGCATTCTCGGCGTTTGCCTCGGTCGCGCGCCGGAGCACGAAAGGAGCATGGCATCGCGGGCCGGCCGGGCCCGGTCGGCGTCCTCGAGGCGGCGCGCGGCGGCCCTCACGAGGTCGCGCCCTGCCCGCAGACGTGAGCGAACGGTGCCCTCGGGGATTGAGAGGCGTGAGGCGATCTCGCGCCCCGAGAGCTCGCTGAGCTCCGAGAGCACGAAGACCGAACGAATGCTGCCGCTCATGGCGCCGAGCGCCTCGTCGAGCAGCGCGCGCGCCAGCTTCAGCTCGACGAGCCGCTCGGGATCGGGGGCCTCGGTCGCGTGGTCGTCGATGCCGTCGGACGCTTGCTCGGGATGGCGCCGCACGCTGCGGCGGTGGTCGGACGCGACACGGCGCGCGGTCCCGAACAGAAACGCCCGCTCGCCGTCGGCGGCAACGTCGTCGATGCGCCGCGCGACCACGACGAACACGTCCTGCGTGGCGTCGTCGATGTCCGAAAGGCGGACGCCGAAGCGCCGCAGGCTTCGCGAAACGAACGCTGCGTGGCGCTCGACCATCGAGCGCAGGCGTGGGAGCCGAGTCGGGCGCTCCCCGACGGGGAGCGCCATGAGCGTCGTCGGCTGGGTGGTCGGCGGCTCGAGGAGGGGCATGAGGCGCAAGTTTGCAAGAACCCGGCCAAAGCGGCCCCCGCTGTGCGGCGCTCGCGACCCCGCGACGGAGCTCCGAAAGCCGGCGCGAGCAGCCTGCTCGGTGTCCACGACCTGCCCCGCGGACGTCCGCGGACGCCGCCGCTCAGGCGAGGCGGGAGCCCGGGTCGGGTCCGCTCGACGGTATCCTCGCCTGAGCCGAGCGATCCAGCGCGGCTCGGCGAATCAGGGGGGACACTTGGCGCCCATCACGGGTGCCGTGCGCTTGTAGGTCTCGAGCGCTTGCGCGCAACCGATTCCCGGAGCCTTCAAGAGGTTGTCGCAGGCGGCGACGGCCGCGGGGTTCGCCCCGGCCTTCGTGACGAGCGCCTTGCAACAGGCGGCGGCCTGCGGGCACGAAGGGCCGGGAGCGAAGCCGGTCGGCGGCGTCGGAGAAAGCACGCCGGCGTCGGCGGTGTCCTCGGTGTTCTCGGCACCGGGATCGGGCGCTTGCTCGGCGGTAGGCATCGCCACGGACGGAATCGTGAGCGGCACACCGCCATCGACCATGGCCGCGATGCTGCTCACGGCCCGGCTCGCCGAGTAGAAGAACCATCCGGCGCTCGCCGCGCCGAGGATCAAGAGAACGCCGCACCCCACGGCGAGGAACACGACGGGGCTCGTGCCCTTCGCGGGCGCAGGCGGGGGCGGTGCCCCGGGGTATCCGCCTTGCCCGGGACCCCAGCCGGGCGGAGCGCCTCCGGGTGGGGGACCGTAGCCGCCAGGGGGCGAGCCTCCGGGTGGTGGACCATAGCCGCCAGGCGGAGCACCACCAGGGGGCGGACCGTAGCCGCCTGGCGGACCGCCACCGGGGGGACCGTAACCACCGGGCGGAGCGCCTCCGGGTGGGGGACCGTAGCCGCCGGGCGGAGCACCACCAGGCGGCGGACCGTAGCCGCCTGGCGGACCGCCACCGGGCGGCGGGCCATAGCCGCCAGGCGGAGCGCCACCAGGGGGCGGGCCGTAACCGCCAGGCGGACCGTAGCCACCAGGAGGGCCGTAGCCACCGGGTGGCTGGCCCGGGGGCGATCCCGGTCCACCGGGAGGGCCGTGAGGAGGCGAACCTCCGGGCGGCTGGCCGCCAAATCCCAAAGGTCGGTCTTGCGACATATGAGCTCCCGCGTTCCCCGGGAGCGTTAGCACCCCCGCTCGCTGGAATGAAGCGGCTCCGCCGACGCTTGCTCGAAGCGTGTGGCATCGTGCGCGCGTGAGCTCCAAAAATGTTCTCCTCCCCCCGCTGGCCGGGCGCGTTCTCGCGCTGGCGCTCGCGGCCAGCGGCACGACGCTCGCGACACCAGCCGCAGCGGCCCCGGTCGCGACCTCGAACCCGACGCCCGACGCGGCTTCCGCTCAGCCCGCGGCCGCTCCGGCGCAGTTCACGATTCCGTTCGAAAAGCTGACGCTCGAAAACGGCCTCACCGTGATCCTCCACCGCGACACGTCGCTGCCGCTCGTCGCCGTGAGCGTTTGGTACCACGTGGGCCCCGCCAACGAACCGCCCGGGCGAAGCGGGTTCGCTCATTTGTTCGAGCACCTCATGTTCGAGGGCTCGAAGCACGTCGGCCGCGAGTTCGACAAGCTGCTCGAGTCGGTCGGCGCGACCAACGTCAACGGCACGACGAACTGGGATCGCACGAACTACTTCGAGACCGTGCCGCGCGAGGAGCTGCCGCTCGCGATCTGGATCGAGAGCGATCGCATGGGATACCTGCTCGACGTCGTCAACCAGGAGCGGCTGGACGTGCAGCGCGACGTCGTGAAAAACGAACGCCGGCAGAGCTTCGAGAACGCGCCGTACGGCCCGAGCTCGCTCGCGCTGCTCGACGCCATGTTCCCGCCCGGCCACCCCTACCATGGCGCCGTGATCGGCT
The DNA here is from genome assembly GCA_963841435.1 of uncultured delta proteobacterium. GTDB lineage: Bacteria > Myxococcota_A > Polyangia > Polyangiales > Polyangiaceae > PMG-095. The sequence goes on along the minus strand of CAWJCS010000006.1, from coordinate 360,954 downwards.
CGATGGCGGACCTCAGCGCCGCCACGCTCGACGACGTGCGCGAGTTCTTCCGCGCCTACTACTCGCCCGCCAACGCGACACTCACGCTCGCGGGCGACTTCGACCCGGCCGAAGCGAAGCGACTCGTCACGCGCTACTTCGCGGGGTTGCCGAGCCGTCCCACGACGCGGCTTTCGCGTCCGCCGACGCCACCGCTCACGAAGCCCGTCCGCCTCGTGGTCGACGAGCCGGTCGATCTCGCGCGCGTCTCGTACGGGTGGATCGCGCCGCCCGCCTACGCGCCCGACGACGCGCCGCTCGAGGTCGCGGCCGCGGTGCTCGCGGGGGGGCGGGCGACGCGGCTCTACCGGAGGCTCGTCGTCCAGGAGAAGGTAGCGTCCGACGTCGATGCGTCGGTCGACCCGAATGCCCTCGCGAGCATGGTGAGCGTCGACGGAACCGTCGCGTCCGGCAAAACCACCGACGAGCTCGAGGCGGCGCTCGACCAGACGCTCGACGAGCTCGGCAACCAGGGGCCGACCCCCGCGGAGGTGGCGCGCGCCAAGCACCGCCTACTCGTTTCGCTCGCGAGCGAGCTCGAGCTCCTGAACGGACACGGTGGTGAGTCGGGGCGTGCCGGCATGCTGCAGCGCTTCAATCACTATTTGGGGGATCCAGGGTACCTACCGAAGTGGGTCGCGGCGCTCGAGGCCGTCACACCCGAGGACGTGCGGCGGGTCGTCGCGAAGTACCTCGGCAAGCAGTCACGCGTGACCGTCGTCACGCGTCCGCGCGCGGCGCAGAAGGCGGCGCCGTGAGCCCGCGCTACGTCGTCTGCGTGCTCGCCCTCGTCGCCTGCGGGCCCAAGGTGAACGTCTATCAAGGCAAGCCGCCTGCGACGCCACAGAGCGCAGGCCCCGCGGATCCCGAGGCGTGGCGCGCGGAGCGACCCGCGCCCGGAGCCGCCGTCCCCGTTCGCTTCCCCACTCCCGAGGTCGACAAGCTGAAAAATGGTCTCACGGTCTACGTCGTGCACCGGCCGGCGGCCGTGGTGACGCTGCGGCTCGTGATTCGCCAGGGCGCTTCGTCGTTGCCGCCCGACAAGAGCGGGGTGGCCGGCCTCACGACGCGGCTCATGATCGAAAGCACCAGGAAGCACGACAGCCTCGCGCTCGCCGAGGCGGCGGAGTCACTCGGTGCCCCGCTCGCCGCCGACGCGGGCCGGGACGACGCGTTCGTGGGTCTCTCTGCGCTCACCGCCGACGTCAACCGCGCGCTCGAGCTGCTCGCCGAGGTGGTGACGACACCCGCATTTTCGGATCGCGAATTCCAGCGCGTCCGCGCCGAGTGGCTCGACGGGCTGACGGCCGAGCGCCAAGCCCCCGATTGGCTCGCGGCGCTCGCGGGGCTCAGACTGCTGCTCGGCCCGACCCACGGAGCGCCCGTGGGCGGCGCCGTATCGACCGTGAAGCGCCTCACGGTCGCGGATCTGCGCGCTTTTCACGCCCGCGCCTTTCGACCTGAAAATGCCGTGTTGATTGCGGTCGGGGACGTGACGCTCGATGGCATCCGGGGCAGCGTCGTGCACCGCTTCGCCCCCTGGCGCGGCACGGGCCCGGCACGCGCGCCCGCCGTCCCGCCGCTCGGACCGCCACCGACGCCCGAGCGCGTCGTCACGATCGTCGACCGGCCCGGCGCCGTGCAGACGGCCGTGTTCACCGCACAACGCTTTCCGGCGCGCTCGGCGCCCGGCTACGAGGCGCGCGAAGTGATGGCCTCCGTGCTCGGCGGCCTGTTCACCTCCCGCATCAACACGAATCTCCGAGAAAAGCACGCCTACACCTACGGCGCTACGGCGCGCGCCGTGGCGACGCGCAACTGGGGCGCGTTCGTCGTGAGCACCAGCGTGCGCACCGACGCCACGGAGCCCGCACTCGAGGAAATCGAGAAGGAGCTCGAGCGGGCGCGAGATCCCGGGCTCGGAGCACCGATCACGAACGACGAGGTTCAGCGGGCCAAGGCCGATCTCTTGCACTCGCTCGGCGCTCGACTCGAGCACACGACGCGGGTGGCGAGCGCCATTTCTTCGCTCTTTTCCCTGGATCTGGGCCAGGACTACTACGCGCGCTACCCGTCGCTGCTCGCACTGATCGGACCGCCCGAGGTCGCGAGCAGCGCACTGCTGATCGCGCCCGACGAGATGGTGACGGTGCTCGTCGGCGACAAGAGCCAGATCGCGCCCGCGCTCGAGCACGACGGCTACCGCATCGAGCTCGCGCCCGACACACTCACGGACTGACGCACGGTCGCCGCCGCCGGCTCTCGCCCCGGGCTCCCGCTCAGGGGTGCTCGGAACGCTCTGGCCGGCGCGGCGCCGCGGGCAGGGCGTCGAGATCGATCGTGCCCTGAGGCACGGATTGCGCCGGCTCGGGCTCCGCGACCACACGCGACGCCGGCAACGTCGAGGCCGCGGGCGCGGCCGAGCCGTTGCGCGAGTCGATGAGCGCGGCGAGCAGCGTGCCGACGACGAGCGAGGCAAGCGCTGCGACGCCGATCAAGTACATCGTCCCGGCGCTCGCCTTCTTCTTCGTCTTCACGCGCCGACGCTGGTCGATCTCACGGCGCATCTTGTCGAGCGCCTTGCGATCGCGAATCACCACCGTTTGCTCGCTGCGCTCGCGGCGGGGGGGCCGGGCCTTTTCCGCCCCGCCGCCCGACGGCTCGCTGATCACCACCGTCGGGTGGTCGGTGGTGACGTTGGCGCGCGGCTGTGGCGCGTGCGCCCCAGTTTCTTGCGCGATGATGACGTCGTCCCCCAGCTCCTCCAGGTCGGCGTCAAGAGCGGGGTCTCTCGGCGGCTCGCTCACGGTCGGACAATATACCCGCCCTCACGGGCTCGTGATAACATGAAACTTCACGTGCCTCCGGAGTCCCGCGTGCTAGTCGTCGATGACGACGGTGTGAGCCGCCACATGCTCGGGCAGATGTTGGCGGCTGCGGGTTTGCAAGCCGACATCGTTTCGAGCGGGACGGACGCGATGTTGCACCTGGGGGCCCATGACCCGCCGAGCGCCATCCTGCTCGACCTGGTCATGCCGGAGCCGGACGGCTACGCGGTGCTCCGCTTCGTGCGCTCGCGTCCGGAGCTCGCCGAAGTGCCCGTGATCGTGCTCACGGCCCTCGACGCCGACGCCGAAATCGAGCGTGCGTTCGCGCACGGGGCGGACGACTACGTGCGCAAGCCCTTTCGGCCGGGCGAGCTGCTCGCGCGGCTGCGCGTCCAGATGCGCGTGCGCGAATACCTGGAGCGGCTCGCTCGCCGTGACCGCGACCAGCAAACGGTGCTCGACCTCACTCAAGCTCTGGCCTCGAGCCTCGACATCCGCGACATCCTGTTCACGGTCGTGCAACGCATCGCCGAGGTCGCCCGGGTCGACCGCTGCAGCATCGTGCTCTTCGCCGAGTCCGGGCGAATCGGCTACGTGCTTGCCTCGAGCGACGACGACAGCCTGCGCGATTTGCCCATCGACATCGACCAGTATCCCGAGATCCGCGAGGTCGTGAGCACGGGGCGCTCGCTGGTGATCCGCGACGCCGCGGAGAGCGAGCTCATGAGCGTCGTCCGCGAGCGCCGCGAACCCGCCCGCGGCTACGCCTCGCTAGCCCTGATGCCCATCCTGCAAGACCAGGCTCGACCCCTCGGCGTGCTGTTTTTGCGCTCGAAATCGAAGGCGAGCTTCCGCGACGCCGAGCTTTCGCTGGTCTCGACGCTGGCGAACGCCACCGCCATCGCCCTGCGCAATGCGCGTATCCTGCAGTCTCTCAGGGACCAGACCCAAAAGAGCACGCTCGAGCGCGTGCAGGCGGAGCAGCGCGTCCAGCTCTTCCAGCGCTATGCGGGCTTCTTCGAGAGCGCCGCGGACGGCATGGTCGTGATCGATCGTACCGGCCATGTCCTCTTTGCGAACCCAAGGGCGCGCGAGATCCTCGATGAGGGCGAGGCCGATCTCGCACGCACGTCGCTCAAGGCGCTGCTCGCGCCCGAGCAGGAGGCGATGGCGGAGCGCCTGATGCGCGGCTTCCGGTCGGGAGTCTACCCGCGAGGCGTCGATCTCACCCTCGCCGAGCGTCACGGTCGCTTGACCACCGTCAACGTCAGCTTCAGCTCGGTGCTCCACGACGACAACGCCGTGCTGTTCACGATTCGCGACGTGACGCTCGAGCGCCGCACGGCGATCGAGCTCCAGCGGACCAAGGATTTCTTGGAGTCCGTCATCGAGAGCTCGGTCGACGCGATCGTCTCGGCGGATCTCAGACGGGACGGTGCGGCTTTTCAACCGCGCTGCCGCGCGAGTTTTCGGCTACGCGCAGGCGGACGTCATCGGCAAGCTGAACGTCGAGGATCTCTACGCTGCCGGGATCGCGCGGCAAATCATGAAGCACATCCGCGATCCCGACCAATCCGGCTACGGGCGTCTGCAAGACTTCCGCGTCGACATGCTGGCTGCGGACGGCAGCAATCTCCCCGTTTTGCTGTCGGCGTCGCTCGTGGTCGAGAACGGCACACCCGTGGGGACGCTCGGCATCTTCACGGATCTGCGCGAGAAGCTCCGCATCCAAGGGGAGCTCGAGCGAGCGCAAGAAGAGCTTCGCACGCGCGAGAAGCAGGCCATGATCGCCGAGCTCGCGGGAGCTGCGGCGCACGAGCTCAACCAGCCGCTCACGAGCGTGATCGGCTACGCCGAGCTGCTGAGCCGCCAGCTCGAGCGCGAGCCGAACCTGTGGAAGAACGCACAGGTGATCGTCTCCGAGGCCCAACGGATGGCCGAGATCGTGCGCAAGGTCGGCAGCATCACCAAGTACGAGACCAAGAGCTACGTCGGTGAAGCGCGCATCCTCGATCTCGAGCGCGCGAGCGGGCCGTCGGGCGAAAGGGAGCCGCGCCCATGAGCGGTCGCCACGAGCTCTCCGGGCGCACACCGATTCCCGGGCGAATCTCCGCCGCGGACCCCCGCGAAGCGCTGCCGGGCTCCCCGCGCCGCATCTCGGAGCGACCGGCCGATCCCTGGCGTGACGTGCTCCTCGCGCTGGCGCTCGATTTGCCCGTCGAGAGCGGCCCGGCCGAGGTCTCCGAGCGCTTCCTCGACGGCCTTTCCACACTGCTGCCGCACTTGGCGTTGGGCGCATGCGTCGTCACGGACGCTGGCGAGCGGCCGACCGTGAGCGTCCGCCTGCCGCCCGGCTCGTCGGACGCCATGCAGCGCGACCCGTCGCGCCTCTTTCCCATGCTGCGCGACGAGCGCATTCTGTCGCTCGACGACGTTTCGACCCTGCACGTCGGGTCGAGCGCCGACCTCTCGCCGCTCGACCTGCAGATCACCGAGCGCGCCTCGATCGTGTTTTCGCGCTCGCTGAGCCGCTCGCGGGCGTTCCGCCACACGCAGGCCTCCGCTCGTAGCTTCGAGCAACTACAAGCCCACATGATCCAGGCCGAGAAGCTGGCGTCACTCGGCCAGATCGTCGCGGGTGTGGTCCACGAGCTCAACAATCCGCTGACCTCCATCATCGCGTACGCCGACTACCTGGCGAAGAAAGCCCGCGGGCGGCTTCCCAATGGCGAGGCGGAGGACGATCTCGAGCGGCTGCGGCGCATCGAGGACGCGGCCGGGAGGATCCTGCGCTTTTCCCGGGATCTCGTCGCTTATGCGCGGCCTTCGACCGAGGTGCCCGGTCCGGTCGAGCTCAAGGAAGTGGTCAACAAGGCGCTGGTGTTTTGCGAGCACGAGTTCTCCGGCATCGAGGTGGACGTGCAGGTCCCGAGCGGCTTGCCCGCCGTGCTCGGTGTCGTCGGCTCGCTCACGCAGGTGTTCGTGAACCTGTTCACCAATGCGGCCCATTCGATGAGCGAGCGCGGTGGGCGACTCACGCTCACGGCACGGGCCGAGCCGGAGACGCGATCGGTAATGCTCTTCATCGAGGACGAGGGCGCCGGCATAGACGAGGAGCACCTGCAGCTGATCTTCGAGCCGTTCTTCACGACGAAGAGCGAGGGTCGGGGCACGGGGCTCGGCCTTTCGATCGTCAAGAGCATCGTCAACGCGCTCGGAGCGACCATCGAGGTCACGAGCTCGCCCGACCGGGGCACGACCTTCACGCTGACACTGCCGATGGCCGCCTCGGGCGGCAGCGCCTGAGCCCGGAGTGAGCGCGCGGCGCCCCGCGCCGGCAGGAAACTCAACGCTGGACGCGCAGCACGAGCACCAAGATCCCCGTCTTGTAGCGCTGCCCGGCGACGATGAAGCGCTGCCCGACGCGCGCCGTGACCTCGAGCAACGGCAGGAAAGAGCTCCCACCCGGCTGATTGATGCTCGAAACCAGGTGCACGACGTCCCCACGCTCGCGCTCGATTAGCTCGGTCCGAAGCATGCGTCCGTTCGGCAGCCGCCTCACCACCGGCACGCGCGTCGCGAGCGGCAGCCTCACGCGTTCGATGAGCCGGTAGCGCTCGTAGCTGGAAAACGGCGGCTTCGTGAGCTCCGTGAGATCGGCGACGCGTGGATCGATTTGGCGAGATTCGTGCGTGGCGTGGAGCACGGAGAGCTCGACGAACAGGCTCGCCGCGGGGCTTTTGGCGTCGCGCGGCTCCGCCCACGCCGTGCTCGGCTGCGCGGCGAGCGCCGCCGCGACCAGGAACGCGACCCTCATAACGGCAAGGTCGGGGGGACCGGGGTATCGTCCGATAGCCAGACCACCGTGGTCTCACCGTCGTTCGCCGGCACGTGGAAAACCGCACCGGCGCGCTCCCCGAAGTTCACGCTGTCAACCGCCACGGCCCGGACGGGACCGGTCGGCTCTCGAGCGCAATCCGCCGAGGCAGTGGGCTGCGCCTCGCGAGCCCCGTCTCCGGCGTGCGCGGCAACGAGCAACGCAGCCGCGGCGAGCGCCCCCACGGCCCAGCGCCGCCCGAGCGAGGGGACCCGCGGCGGCTTCTCCACCACGCGGGCGCGCTCGATACGGTGCCGGCGAGCCCAGGCTCGCGTGACCTCCCCGACCCGCGCGAAGCGCGCCAAGCGTGCGTCAATCGACGGGTCCCGCCGGCGCGCGCACGCAATCTCGCCCGAGCGTCCGGGCCCGAGCTCCCCGTCGAAGTACAGCATGAGCTCACGGTCGCTCACCTTCATCGCCCGCTCCGCCCGCCCCCGGGGCTTCGCCCGGTCCGTTCGGAGTAATCGGGGCCGAGCGCGCGCTGCAGCTTGCGGCGCGCGTAAAAGAGCCGGCTCATGATCGTACCCTTCGTGACGCCGGCGGTGGCCGCCATCTCGTCATAGCTCTTGCCTTCGACCTCGCGCATCACGATGACCTCCCGGTGGTACGCGGGCAGGGCCGCGAATGCGGCGTCGAGGCGCATCGCGAGCTCGCGGCGCTCGAGGACCTCGCTCGGATCGGATCCGACGGCCGAGCGTAGCGGCTCGTCGTCGACGGCGTCGCTCTCTGGCAGCTCGCGCTGCCAGGCCGGACGCCGCATGAGGTCGATGGAGAGGTTTTTGACGATGCGGTAGAGCCACGTAAAGAAGCTCGCGGCTCCGGTGAAGCCGTGAATGCCCCGATACACCCTGAGGAACGCCTCCTGCACGATCTCGCCCGCGTCCTCCTGATCACGCACGAGGCCCACGGCGAGGGCGAAGGCGCGGCGCTCGTGGCGCCGAACCAGATCGCCGAACGCCCGGTGGTCGCCGGCCTGGACGCGCTGGATGAGAACATGGTCTGGGTCCGGCTCGACGCCGGCGGTCGAAGGGTTCGACGCAGCGTCCGTCGCGGTATTCACCCGCAGCGGACGGAGCTCGACCGACGAGCGGGGCGCGGCCACGGAGCCGGCGTCCCCGCTGCTCGGGGAAACGGCGGCGGACCGAGACATTCAGCCCGGATCTACGCGGCAGGGACGCGGTCCCTCCCCTGCCCGTGTGCCGGCCGGCGGGCGTACCGCGCTGGGCCTCCCCACCGGCGCAGAGCAATCAGGTGCCGCGAGGCTACGGAATGCCGGGAAACCCCGGGTGCGGCTGCGCCGTGCGCTCCGGTAGCTGCTGCAAGACGACCTTGAGGTCGAACGTGCGTCCCGAACGGATGACGCGAAGCGTCACCGTCTGTCCCACGCCGGCCAGGCTCGCGACCCAGCGCAGGCGCTCGGGTGTCGGGATCGGCTCGCTGTCGAGCCCGACGACCACGTCCTCGGGCGCGAGGCCCGCGCGATCGGCGGGGCTGCCGGGCACCACGGCGCGGATCCGAGCGCCGGACTCAGCCGGCAAGTGTAGGCGCTCGAACGTCGTCGGCCATGACGGGGGCCACGACCACACCAATGGCGCTCCGGGTGATCTTTCCGTCTCTGAGGAGGCGCGGCAGGAGCTCCTTGACCATGTTGATGGGCACCGCAAAGCCGATGCTGTTCGCTTGCGCGCGGATCGCCGTGTTGATGCCGACGACCCGTCCGGTCACGTCGAGCAGCGGACCGCCGGAGTTGCCGGGGTTGATGCTCGCATCGGTCTGCAGAAAATCGTAGTAGCCCGAGTCGTCGAGGCCGCGCACATCTTGGTTCGTGCGCCCCTTTGCGGAGATGATGCCGGCCGACACGGTGTGCGCGAGGCCGAACGGATTGCCGATCGCAACCACCCAGTCGCCGACCCGGATGGCCTCCGAATCGCCCAGCGGCACGTGCGCAAGCCCCTTGGCGTCGATGCGCAGGACCGCGATGTCGGTTGGCGGATCACGCCCCACCACCGTCGCCGGCAGCTCTCGCTTCTGCCCCAGCGTGACCCGGATCTCGGTCGCGCCCTCGATCACGTGATTGTTCGTGAGCACGAGCCCGTCGGGGTCGAACACGAACGCGGTGCCGAGACCCTCGCCCACGACGCGCTCGCGCCCGGCGATGCCTCGCTCCTGCAGCGTCTTGACGAACACGACGGCGGCATCGGTGCGCGCCGCGAGCTCGGCGAAGCTCGCCGGTATGGCCGCGCCGAGCAGCGCGGGCGGGGCCGGCGGCGCGGAGTAAGTCGGCGCCGCCGTCACGGACACGGCGCCGGACGGCAGAGCTTCGCCGACCTTGCTCTTGGGGCGGCAGCCCACGGTGAGCAACGCCCCTGCGACGAAGCCGGAGACGACGAGGGCGAGGGTCTTCACCGCGGCTGGCTCTTCGAGACCTCGACGTAGCGCAACCTGAGATCGTAGAGCGCTTGTTCGAGCAATCGCTCCTCCTGACCGTCGAGGTTGTTTTTGGTCTTTTCCTGGAGGAGGGCCAAAAGGTCGATGGTCTGACGCGCGAGCGGCAAGCTCACGAGCCGGCCGCCGTCCGGATCGGGCGCGTCGCCGAGGTGCAAGAGAGCGGAGTGGCTGAGCGAGAGCACCAGCGTGTTGAAGTCCACACCCGGAAGCCCGTCGTTGGACGCGCCGGCCGCCGTGTCGTCGCGCGCTTCACGCGGGCCGCCGGGCGGATCGGCGTCACCCATCAGCCCGCTCCCCAATCGTCTTCACTGGGCTCGGCGCTGGGCTCGGCGCTGGGCTCGGCGCTGGGCTCGGTGCTTGGCTCGCTCGGTGCCGCCACGGCGGCGGCCACGGCGGGCTCGGTGCTTGGCTCGCTCGGTGCCGCCACGGCGGCGGCCACGGCGGGCTCGGGCGCAGGCGCTGGTTCGGCGGGCGCCTTCTTCGCCTTGTCGGCCGCGTCGTCATCCTCGTCGTCGTCGAGATCGTCGTCATCGTCGAGATCGTCGTCGTCGGGGATCGGAATGTCCGCCTCGTCCTCCGACACCACGGGTGTGATGGGGGGCCGGATGCCGGACGTTCGCACAATCACGATGTCGCGATCGCTTTCGGTCTGGAGCGCCGGTTGCTTCGGCGTAAGCTCCACCGCCTGAGCCTCGAGATCCGGCAGCGCCTTGACGTGCTTGTCGAGCTCGGCCTCGGTGACGAGTCCGCGGCCTAGCAGGCGGTCACGCACGCGGACATCGAATTTCAGTTCGGGGGGGATGGCCATGTTGGGGCGAATTCCTAGCTCCGGACCCCCCGTCGAAGCAAGCTCGCGGCCGGAAGCAGCGCGGAGTCGGCTCCCACCGCACCCTCGACACCGTCACCGTCCCCGTCCGCCGCGCCCCCGGGGGCGGGCTCGGCCTCGTCGCCGGGCTCCTCGAGCAGGGCGGCCTCCGCGAGCGAGAGCTCCTCCGCGCTGGCCGGGCGCGCCTCGAGCACCTCGATCTCGAAGCGGACGCGCTGCCCCGCGAGTGGATGGTTCAAGTCGACCACCACGGACGTTTCCGTCACGCCGAGGACCCGAAGGACGAGCGGCGTGCCGTCGTCTCTCTCCACGTCGTAGCGCTGCCCCTCGGCGACGTCGGCCGGGAACTCGTCGCGGTCGAGCTCGAGCTCGGCCCGCGGGTCCCGTGCGCCGTACGCCTCTTCCGGCGGGAGGACGACGCTGCGGCGTGCGCCCGCGCCGAGACCGGCGAGCGCCACCTCGAGCGCCGGCAAGAGCGCTCCGTAGCCGAACACGAATCCCATCTCCTCCTCCGCCGCGCTCACCCGTTCACCCTCGGCGTCGAAAACGACGTAGCGAAGCCGCGTCCACACGCCCGGGCCGAGCTGAGCGCCGCTCCCGGCGCGCGACGGCGACGTGCGTCGCCGCTTCGTCATCGTGAGCCTCCGCGCGACGATCGTGCTCGCGGGCGGCGAGTCATCGTGCGGCTCCAAACGACGGCGCCGCGAGGTACCCGGCTACCGCACTCGCCGCCACGACACGCGGGCTTGCGAGAAAGACGCGACCAGGACCGCTGCGACCCGGGAAGTTGCGGCTTCCGGCGCTGACCGTCACCTGTCTCGCGTCCGTGGAAACACCGGGGCCGGCGCCGATGCAGGCGCCGCAGGCCGGATCGAGCACGACGGCGCCAACGCGCGCGAAGAGCCCGAGATACCCCCGATCTTCGGCGTGCCGCCGCACGCGCTGCGAGCCGAACTGCACAAAGCAGCGCACCCCGGGGCTCACGCTCCGACCGGCGAGCAGCGCGGCTTCGAGAACCTCCGCGTACAGATCGAGATCGGCGCGCTTCGAGCCCGTGCACGTGCCGCCGTAGGCGATGTCGATCGCGGGCGGGTCGGCGGCGAGCTCCGACAGCGGCACCACGCTCTGCGGGTCGCCCGGCAGGGCGACCATGGGCTCGATTGCGGCAAGGTCGAGCGTGATTTGTCCCGCGTAGTCGGCACCCGGATCTGCGTTCGGGGCGAGCGCGGCGAGCCGAGCCGCATCGACACCGCGCAGCGTCGCGACCTCGTCGAGCAGCGTCGGATCGACGGGAACGATGCCGCTCAGCGCGCCGGCCTCCACGGCCATGTTCGCCAGCGTCGCGCGCTCGTCGAGCCCGAGGCAAAAAAGGCCGTCGCCTGCGAACTCGAGCACGCGCCCCGTCGTCTTGCCGCTCCGCACGAGCGGATCGACGAATAATGCGAGCATCACGTCCTTGGCCGAGACGCCCGGAGCGAGCCGTCCGCGCAGGACGACGCGAACGCTCTCGGGCACGCGAAGCCTCACGTCGCCCGTCACGAAGGCGTGGGCGATGTCGCTGCTGCCGACACCGAAGGCAAGGCAGCCGAGCGCCCCTGCCGTCGACGCATGCGAATCGGTTCCGACGATGAGCATCCCGGGCTCGGCGAGCGCCTCGAGCACCTCCTCGTGACAAATAGCGTGGCTGCCCCGGGGCGTGCCCTCGTGCGTCACCTCACCGAGCAAGCGCAGCCCGTGACGCGCTGCGAAACGCGCCTGCGCGCGCGGCAGCAGCTCGGCTTGCTCGAGCAGCGGGAGCCGCTTCGGATCGCGCTCCAGGACCTCTCGCACGAACGTGAGGTGGTCGCGAAACAAGACGACGCTCTGGGGCTCGGTCACACGTGCGGAGCCGCCAAGCGCCCGCTCGAGCAGTGCCTCGGCCATGGGGGTCACGTATTCATGGCTGAAACGCAGGTCGGCGCGGACGAACAGCGAGTCGCCGGGAGCCACGGCGGGAACGCCCGTCGCCGCGTGAGCGTCGCTCACGGCGTGGCGCGCGATGATGGACTCGACGAGTGTCATCGGGCGGCGCCGTGCGGGCACGGCGGGCAGCCGGACGCGCCCCTCGAGGCGCGCCTTGGCGTGCGCCAAAAGCCCGCCCGCGAGCGCGACATCCCTCGTGACCGAGTCGGCATCCGCCACGAGCTCGCCGAGCGTGAGAGGCTCGCCGCGCCGAACGCGCTCGAGCAGAGCGAAGTCGGTCGAGGTGAAGAGCCCGATATTTTCGCAATTCTGCCGGTAGATGCGCCCGAAGCTCCTGGCGACGACGAGCCGGATGCCCGCGACGAGCTGCGCGTAGGGCGCGGTTTCGCGCGAGCTGCCACAGCCGAAGCTCTCACCGGCTACCAGCACCTCGAACCCGCCGGCACGGACCGCGTCCTCGCCGATCGCGCCGTTGCGAAATCCCACGAGGCAGTACCGCCCGAGCCGATCGTCGAAGTAGTAGGACGCCCAGCCGGGCGCCATCTCGTCGGTCGAGACGTTGTCGGAAAGCGGGGGCATCGCTCCGAGAGCTTCACCCGCAAGCTGGCGCGAGAGGGCCGCCACGTCGTCGGTGACGTAGAGCACCCGGCCGCGAAGGACGAGCTCGTCGCTCACGGCCCGTGAGCCTCCGCGCGTCGAGGCGAGCCGAGCACGAACAGGACCCCGAGGGCGAGCGCCGTCTCCTCCTCGCTCGCTCGTGCGAGAAGGGCTCGTTCCCCCAGCTCGCGCACACGGGCGAGCTCAGGAGCGCCCGCGCGACGGCCGAGACAGGCAACGAGGGCCGGATCGTCGGCGCCGGCGAGCACGAGGCGCGCGAGCTCTGCGATGTCGGATGCGACCACGCGCCGAGGTTAGCGCACGAGCCGGGTCCTCGGCAGGCGGCGAGCCTGATAGGCTCCCCCGCCGTGCGCGCGCGCCACGCCTTCAGCCTGCTCACAGCGGCCATCGCCGTCGTCGCCTGCCGAGGGTCGAAGGACGCGGCTCCCGCACCGAAGCCTGGCGCTTCGACGCCGAAACCTGGCCCGCCGCGTCCACCCACGGCGGCCGCCGAGGCCGGGCAGTCGCGCGACGTCCCGACCGGCGCGTTTCGGGCAGGCAGCACTCCGGGCGACCCCGGCCGCCGCCCGGAGCTCGAGCCACGCCTGCTCACGGTGGAGCTCGGCGGGTTCGCGATCGATCGACTCTATTACCCCAACGATCCCAGCGCCGCGCCGCGCACGGGTGTGTCGCGCGACGAAGCGGCGCGCCTTTGCTCCGAGCGCGGCGCGCGCCTCTGCACGGAGCTCGAGTGGGAGCGCGCCTGCAAGGGTCCGGAAAGTGATCGCTTCCCCACGGGCGACGCCTGGGAACCGAGCTGCACAACGACACCACTCGGCTGCGCGAGCGGCTTCGACGTGCTCGGCATGGGGACCCTCGTGCGCGAATGGACCGCGAGCGACATCGCGCCTGGTAGCTCGAAACCGCTCGCCGCGCTGCGCGGCGCGCCGCGGGACGCACCGGGCGGAGAGCATCGCTGCGCGGCGCGCACGGGCGCCGCACCCGACACGACCGCGGCCGACATCGGATTTCGCTGCTGCCACGGGCCACCGAACGCCCGGCAGCTGCCCGAGCCGACGCTCGGTGTCGCCTACGAGAAGATTCGCCTCGGGGCCGAGCGCCTCGCGGCGTTGCTCTCGGCGGATCCCATCACGCGCGGCATCGCCAAGGACGTGAAGTTCTTCCGAGAGCCGGATTCGGCCGAGACCGTCCTCGCGCGTGGGCCCGGCGACAAAAAGGGCTTCTCCTTCACGACGACGCCGCTTCTCTGGCGACCCGTGCCGGGCGAGGAGGTGCTCGTGGCCTCCGGGCGCTCGGGCGACACGACGTCGTTCGTGGTCGCCTTTTACGCGCTCGGCGGCGACCAGTACCGGCTCGCTGGCAGCTTCGTCATGAAGAACGAGCCGGGCCCCGTCGCGCTCGCCTACACGGACGACATCCGACCGCGGCTGCACTTTTCGACGTGCTGGGGGTGTCCCGGCGAGACGGGAAAAATCCTGTTTCGCAGGCCGGAGCGCGTCGCCATCGTCGAGCCATAGCGGCCGAGAGGCCCACGCGGGCGTTCACCCGCTGCCGCTCGCGGCCCGGTTGTTCTCTTTGCCGAGCACGCGCCGCTCGAGAAAATCGAGCACGATGCGGCCGAGCTCTTCGTGTTGCTCGAGCGGCAAGAGGTGCGACCCCGCGGGGAGCAACGCGAGCTCCGCGCCGGGGATCGCCTCGGCCATGGCTCGTGATACGTGCGGGGGCGTGAACGAGTCGAGCTCTGCCGCGACGACGAGCACGGGCACGTCGATGTGAGGCAGGAGGTCCTCGGCGGAATGCTCGCCAGCCGCGCGCAGCATGCGCAAAAAGAGCTCGAAATCGAGCGACGCCGCGTGGCGAAAGTACGGCTCGACGTCCTCGGGCTTCACGCGCGACACGTCGATGTCGCCCGTGAGCGCGGCCACGCGCATCGCGGCGCTCACGGGCACGTTCGCCCACAACGCGCGCCCGAGGTGCGGATGCTGACCGACGAACTCCACGAGATTGGGCAGCACGTTCGCAAGCATGTCCGTGCCCTTGAAGGTGTAGGTGACGCGACCGAAGCTGCCGCACACGCAGACGAGCGCCTGCACGCCCGCGGGCCGCAAGCGCAGTGCCTCGAGCGCCACCTGGGTGCCGAAGGAGTGCCCGAAAAGGACGACGGGCGGATCACCGAGCGCGAGCCGGACGGCATCGAGATCGGCGACGTGCGCGGCCACGTCGATACGCTCGGGGTCGCGCGGCGCGCCGCTCCGGCCGTGGCCCCGATAGTGAAAGTGGGCAACGGAAAACTCGGCCGCTAGCGCGGGCCAGAGGTACTTCCAGATGAACCCGTCGCAGGCGATGCCGTCGCACAAGAGCGCGGTGACCGCCGAGGCACCCCGAGCCTGCTCGACGTACAGAGGGGTGCCGTCGGGCGCCGGCGCGTGGAACTCGGCGCGCCCTCCGCCCTCAGGTGGCGGCTTCTTCTTCTTCGTCGTCACCGATGTCGTTGACGCTCGGGATCTTCTTGATCTCGACGCGAGCCATCTTCCAGGCCCGCTGCACGACCCACGAGAGCGAACGGTCGAGACGCGCCGCCTCGTCCTTGATCTCCTGCAGCATCGACTCGGGGAAGTACAAGCTCTGCTTCCGCTTGTCGCTCCCGGACTTGTTGGGGTCGTCGGCCACGAGTACCTCGGTGGAAGGGGTGGGCAAGTGCCCGTGTTCGTCTCACCTTGTAGCACCCACAGATTCCCGAGATCAATACAGTATTCTGGAGACATCCCGATGCGAGCTCCTCAAGATCCCACAGGTTTGTGCCATAGGCCGGCGAGCCGCACTTTTCGCGCGCCGTCTGCGCGGACGCTCCTTCTCGCACTTTCGGCCTTCGCGGGTGGCGCCTTCGCCGCCGAGGCCGCGAGAGCGACCACGGCGAGCCAGAGCCCCTACGCAATGCTCGATCAGCTCGCGCGCGTGCTCGTGATGGTCGAAAACGAATACGTCGATCCTGTCGACCGTGCGCGACTCATCGAAGGCAGCATCAAGGGGATGGTGGCGGAGCTCGACCCGCACTCGTCCTATCTCGCGCCCGACGAGTACGGCATCTTCCGCGGCGACACCGAGGGTCACTTCGGGGGCATCGGCGTCGAGGTCGATTTCTCCACCGATTTCGCCACGGTGATCGCGCCGATCGAGGGCTCCCCCGCCGAGCGCGCGGGTATTCGTTCCGGCGATCGCATCGTCGCGCTCGACGGGCAGAGTGTGCGCGGGAAGAGCCCGGCGGATCTCGTGCGTTCCATGCGCGGCGAGCCCGGCACGAAGGTCCAACTTACCGTGCGGCGCGACGGCGTCGAGCGTTTCCTCTACTTCACGCTCGTGCGCCGCGTGATCACGGTGACGAGCGTTGCGAGCAAGCTCCTCGCCGGCAACGTCGCCTACCTTCGCATCAAGACGTTCCAGCAGGGAACGCACGCCGAGTTCATCGACCATTTGGGTCGGCTGCGTTCCGAGGCGAAAGGTCGGCTCGCCGGCGTGCTGCTCGATCTTCGCAACAACCCGGGTGGTCTCGTCGACGAGGCGAGCGCCATCGCCGACGAGTTCCTCGACGGCGGGGTGATCTTCACCACGCGTCGGCGCGGGCGCGTCGTCGACGCCGTGCAGGCGGACGGCGCCGGCGCGCTACGCCGCGGACCCGCCGCCGTGCTCGTCAACGAGTTTAGCGCGAGCGCCTCCGAGCTCGTCGCGGGCGCGTTGCGCGACCAGGAACGCGCGGCCATCGTGGGCGCGCCGACGTTCGGCAAGGGCTCGGTGCAGACGATCGTCGATCTGCCGGGAGGCGCGGGCCTGCGCCTCACGACGCTCCGCTATTACACGCCGAGCGGCCAGGCGATCCAGGGCGAGGGCGTCAAGCCGGACGTTGTCGTGGGCGCCGCACCGGGCGACTACGGCATCGTTCGCGAGCAGAATCTCGAGGGCCACCTCGCCCCCGTCGAGGGCGCTCCCAATGACCCGGTCCCTTCGCCGCTCGAGCCGCCGAGCTCCGGTGCCACCGGTCCGCAGACCACGGACGACGTTGACCACGGCGTCGCCCGCGAGGTGCCCGTCGATCCCCGAAAGGGTCCCGACGAGGCGCTCAAGGTCGCCTACCAAATGGTGCTCGCGGGCGCCGCCCGCGAAAAAGCGCACTGAGCGCTCACTGGTTCGCGACGATGTGAACTTCGGTCCCGGGCTTGGCCTTCTCGCCGGCGCTCGGCGTCTGCCGCATGACGATGAGCCCCTGCGACTCGGCGACCGACACCCACTCGACGACGGGCTTGAGCCCCAGCTGCTCGAGCTCGGTCTTCGCGCGTTGCACACCGCTGCCCGTGACGCTCGGCACCTCGACCGCCTCGGGCCCTGCAGAAATGCGCAGCGCGACGCTGCCGCCCTTTTCGAGCCCCTCCTCGCCGGCCGGCGCCTGCGAGATCACGGCGCCCTCGGGCACCGTGGCGTCCGGCACCTTCGCGCCGGTGACGACGCGGAAGCCGGCCTGCTCGAGCCGCCCGGTCGCGTCCGCGAGCGAGAGACCCACCACCTTGGGCACGAGCGGCAGCTCGTCGGCCAGCACCACGCTCACGGGATGGTCGCGCGGCACGCGCTGGCCCGGCGGCACCGATTGACGCACCACCGTCCCGGGTCGCTTGCCCGGTGTCGCCTCGCGCCCTGCGACGAGCAGTGCGACGTGCGCCGTCGCGGCGTTCGAGCGAGCGTCCGCCTCGGCGAGACCCGAAAAGTCCGGAACGATCTCGCCGCTTCCCTCGGCGTCGGCCGCGGCGGGCGCCGGTGTGAGCATCCCGGCGCGCGCGAGCACGAGCGCGGTGCCCGTGGCCGTCACGGCGGACGTGAAAAACGCGATCAAGATCACGGTTGATGCGTTCATCCTCGGCTCCTCCGAAGGCCGACTATATCCGGCCCGGCACGAGGGGACTAGTGAACGAGTCGTGCTAAATTGGAGGGATGCCGGCGCTCGCGCCCGCACGGCGGGGTCACTTTCTGGCGCTTCTCGGGGCCCTTTGCGCGCTCTTGGCGACGAGCAGCGCCCGCGCTCGGCCCGTAACGCTCCGAGTGGTGACCTTCAACGTCGCCATGGGTGTCGCGTTTCGTCAGCCCATCACCGGCCTCATCCGGCGGACGTTCGAGCACAATGCCCACCTCGAGCGCTTCGACGTCATCGGCCTGCAGGAGGCATGCCTGAACGATCGGCGTACGATTGATCTCTTTCGCGGCATCATGCTGCGGGCGCATGGCGCGGTGCACGAGCACGCCGTGCTCGCCGACCCCGCGTCGCGCGAGCCATGCCGGAAGGCACAGGTGATCCTGTCGCGCTTTCCGATTTACCGGCGCGGTGGGCTCACCTTGCCGCAGGTGGGCGCGAAGCGCTCCGCAGCATGGGTGGATCTCGTCGTCGGCGGACGGCGGCTCCGCGTCTATGACCTTCACCTTTCGAACCGCGCGGGAAAAAACTACGCGCCCGTGTACGGCCGGCTGTCGCAGGCTCGGGTCGTGCTCGGCCACTGGCTCGCCGAGCGCCGCCGGCACCCACGCGCCCGCGGCATCATCCTCGGCGACTTCAACGCCATGGGAAACCTGTGGGACCCCGCGCGCCTCGAACGCTCGGTCACCGAGCTCGGCCGCTACATGACGCCCAACCTGCGGCGCTTCATCCCCACGATGCTCGTTCCCTACGAGACCGACTGGATCTTCTCGAACGGGCTCGGCCTCCGACGAAGTCAGGTGATTCCGACCATCTACTCGGATCACTTCGTCGTGGTGGCCGACTATTGGCTCTAAGATTGGATGAGGCGACCCCGATTGCCGTCTTCGGCACCCGGCACTACGTTCCGCCGCGCGTGGGCACCGCACTCGTCACCGGCGCATCGGCAGGCATCGGCAGAGAGCTGGCTCGGCTCCTTGCGGGTGACGGGCACGAGGTCCTGCTCGTCGCCAGACGCCGCGAGCGACTCGACGAGCTCGCCGAGGAGCTCACGAGACAGCACGGCAAGCAGGCCCTGGCGTTCGCGTGCGATTCTCACGGCGCCCGGCGGCGTCGAGAGCCTCGTGAACGAGGTCGCGGCGCGCGGGCTCGAGCTCGATTTTCCTGGTGAACTCCGCCGGCATCGGTACGACGGGGCCCTTCGCGGAGAGCGACGCCGCGCGCGAGATCGCCGTTATCGAAACCAACGTGAGCGCCTTGGTGCGCCTCACGCGCGCGCTCCTGCCCGGCATGCTCGCGCGAAGGAAAGGGTTCGTCTTGAATCTGGGCTCGAGCGCGGGGTTTCAGCCCGGCCCCTACATTGCGAGCTACTACGCTTCGAAAGCCTTCGTGAATAGCTTCAGCGAGGCCCTGGCCCACGAGCTCCGTGGAACGGGCGTCAGCGTCACGGTGAGCTGCCCCGGCCCCACGGCGACCGAGTTCGGTGGCGTCTCGGGCATGGCCGACTCGCGGCTCTTCGGGCTGCTCGGCGCGGCCCCGGCACCGCGCGTCGCCAGGGCGGCGTACCGCGCCATGCTCGCGCGGCGTGTGGTCGCAATTCACGGTTTCAAGACGTGGCTCGGCGTCCAGCTCGTGCGGGTGAGCCCGCGCTCCTGGGTACGCGGCGTCGTCGGCTTCTTGAACCGCCCGAAGCGGACACCGACATGATGCGCGGCGCGTACATCGCGGGTATCGCGAATGCCCAGCGCATCGCGCGCGATGCGATCTTGAGCGTAGCAGACGGCGTCCGCCCGGGCGACACGGAGCGCGGTGTCTGCGCGCGAATCGAGCGCGAGCTCGACAAGGCTCGCGTCGAGCATTGGCTGCACACCCCGTACGCGTGGTGGGGCGAGCGAACGCGCTTCGACTGGCACGGCGCTTGGGAGCCGAACGCTCTGCCGAGCGACCGCGTGCTCGAGCCCGGCGAGCCATTCATCCTCGACGCCGCGCCGCTCGTGTCCGGCTTCCCTGCCGACTTCGCCTATTCGGGCCTCGCGGGCGCGCCGTCGGCCGCGCGCTCGGGCGTCCATGGCGAGCTACTCGGAGCGCTCGAGGGCATCAAGCGCGAGCTCATCGAATGGGCGAGCCCCGGGGCACGCGCAGACGAGGTCTGCGAGCACGTCGAAGCGTCGGCCCACGCGGCCGATCTCGACGTGATCCACACGCGCTACCCCGCGAACGTGCTCGGCCACACCCTCGAAGGATTTCCGAACTTCTGGTCCCGCGCGCCGCGCATCGGTACGGGGTTTCAACTGCCGCTCCTTGTGACGTACGCTACCGGCATCGTGCTGCATCACCTCGTGCGGGGGCCCTATCCATTCCTGCGCGCGCGAGCCCCGGGTCGCGCGCGCGGGCTCTACGCGGTCGAGCCGCACCTCGGCAAGGGTGCGCTGGGCGCGAAGTTCGAATCCGTGCTGCTCATCGACGGCGACGAGACACGCTGGCTCGACCCCAACCTGTTCGGCGAAGTGACCGGATGAGCCGCGTCCTTGCGCGTCGCAAGAGCCCGCTCGGGGACGACGTTCGCATCGTCGCGGGGGGCGTCTGGGGCTTCGTCCTGCAGTGTCTGAAATCTTGGCTCACCCCTCGCGAGGAGCCCGATGACGCCCGGTGACCCCGCGCCGGCTGCACACGGTCCCTCCGCCACCCCGCGCGGCACCGGGTTCATCGTCGGCGTGCTGCTCTTCGGGGTCGTGGCGACGCTCGCCTACTGGGTCGTGTGGTTCGGCATCGACCGCGACATCCTGGCGTCGGCCCACACGGAGGCCTACTACGCCTTCGAGAACGCCTTCCCGCTCGCCGACGCGTGGATGGTGTTGACGGGCCTCGTGGCAACGGTGGCCCTCCTGCGACGGCGGGCGAGCTCGCTCTTTTATTGCATCGCCGCCGGCACGAACAGCATCTACCTCGGGTTGATGGACGTGCTGTTCGATCTCGAAAACGGCATCTACGGCTCCCCCGATACCGGCGGCGTTGCCGTCGAGGTGACCATCAACGTGCTCACGCTCGTGATGGGCACCGTGGTCATCGTCTGGGCGTGGTCGCACCGCCGCGAGCTTTCGCGCTGGCAAGGTTTTTGAGTCATCGGGGAGCGTCAGCTCGCCGGCTTGCCGAGCGCCGCCCTCACCTTGTGCAGCAGCTCGGCGCTCTTGTACGGCTTGCCGAGCAGGCTTCGCACCGCCGGCTCGTCCTCCGCGACCAGGATGGTCTCGTTCCCCCCGACGGGCGTCGCCTCCGGAATCGGTACCGCCGGTTCTTCCTGGCGCTCGGAGGCGGGCAAATCGACCAGGAACGTCGAGCCCGCCCCCGGCTCGCTCTCCACGCGGATCACGCCACGGAGTTGCTTGACGATGGCGTACACGGTGGCGAGCCCGAGCCCGCTGCCCTTGGTCGGCCCCTTGGTGGTGAAGAACGGCTCGAACAGGCGCTCCTTCACGTCGCTCGCCATCCCCTGCCCGCTGTCGGCGACACGGAGCAGCACCGAAGCGCCGGGCCTCGCCCATGGCGCGCTGGCCGGCGCGTTCGACTTCTTCGAGATGCGAGCGGATCTCCTGCTGGTCGGGGAAGAGCGCTGTCTTCGCGAAGTCCGCGTTCACGAGCACGGCGAGCATCAGATTGTTGAAATCGTGGGCGATCATCTCGCACGCGAGATTCAGCACCATGATGACGTCAGGCGAATGCTCGGTGAGCGCCCGCAAGGCGTTGGCGTTCCAACCGAGGCCCAGAAGTTGCGCGCGAGCGTCAGCCATCGGAGCTAAGCCCGTTCCCTCGGCAGCCTCATGCCCCAACGAATCAAATTTTCGCCCCCCGGCGTCGTACGCGGGGCAGGCGTGCAGAATTAGCGGCGCTTGCTGATGCCGAAGAGCTTCTGTCCGAGATACACGATCGGGTCGAAGTAGCGGTCCACGACGCGCTCCTTCAGCGGAATGATGCCGTTGTCCGTGATGTTGATGTGCTCTGGGCACACCTCGGTGCAACAGCGCGTGATGTTGCACATGCCGGAGCCGAACTCCTTCCGGATCTCCGGAATGCGGTCGTCCTCGTCGAGCGGGTGCATCTCGAGGCTCGCGAGGCGAATCATGAAGCGCGGCCCCACGAAGCGGTCTTGACCGTCGCGGTCACGTAAGACGTGACACGTGTCCTGGCAGAGGTAGCACTCGATGCACTTGCGGAACTCCTGCACGCGATCGACGTCTTCCTGATACATGCGGTGCTCGCCGTCGGCGTCGCGCGGCTTGGGCTTGAGCGGCCGGATGCGCTTGTTCTGTGCGTAGTTCCAGGAGACGTCCGTCACGAGATCCTTGATCACGGGGAACGTCTTGAGCGGCTGGACAGTGATGGTCTCGTCGGGGCCGTACGCGTTCATGCGCGTCATGCACGCGAGCCGCGGCCGGCCGTTGATCTCCATGCTGCAAGAGCCGCATTTCCCGGCCTTGCAGTTCCAGCGAATCGCCAGATCGTTCGCCTGCTCCGACTGAACGCGGTGCAAAACGTCGAGCACGACCATGCCCGGATCGACGTTGACGTCGAAATCCTTGAAATCGCCGCCTTCTTTGTCGCCGCGCCAGATGCGGAACTTTCGTCTGGTGGTCATGTCTTGTTCGCGCTGCTCCAAATCTTGGTTTTCAATCCTCGGGCGCGTCGGCGCCGACCTTTCCGGCCTCGAGATCCTCGATCTTCGCGTTCGCGATGGCCGAAAGGTAGGCGGCGGGAGCGGGCCGCTCGACCTTCTCGACCTCCATGTGGCCGTCCTTGCCCTTGCGGGACACGATGTTGACCTTGAGCCATTCGTCGCGCTCGCCCTCGTAGTCGATGCGGGTGTGCGCGCCGCGGCTCTCCTGGCGGAGGAGCGCGCCGCGAGCCACGGCCTCCGCCGTGACGAGCAGCGAGCGCATGCTGAGCGCTTCGTGCCAGCCGGGGTTGTACTGGCTCGTACCGACGGCCTTCATGTTCTTGGCACGCTCGGTGAGCGCTTCGATGCCCGAGATGCCCTGTTTGAGCTCGTCCTCGGTGCGAACGATACCGACGCCCTCCTCCATCACGGTCTGTAGCTCGTCGTGGAGGCCGTAGGGGTTCTCCCCGCTTTCACGGTTCAGGATGTCGGTGGCGCCGCGAATGGCGAATTTGATCTGCTCGTCGTCGGCGCGGGGGCTCGCCGATAGCGAGCGCACGTAGTCGGCGGCGCCGCTGCCGGCGAGACGGCCGAAGACGACGAGGTCGGAGAGGGAGTTGCCGCCGAGGCGATTCGCTCCGTGCATCCCTGCGCTGCACTCACCACAGGCGAAAAGTCCGGGCACACGGGTCATCTGCGTGTCGGCGTCGACGCGTATGCCGCCCATGAAATAGTGGAGCGTCGGCCCCACTTCCATCGGCTCCTTGGTGATGTCGACCTCCGCGAGCTCCATGAACTGATGGTACATGCCGGGCAAGCGCCGCTTGATGAACTCGGCGGGTCGGCGACTCGCGATGTCGAGAAACGCACCGCCGTGCGGCGAGCCACGCCCTGCCTTCACCTCGGCGCGAATCGACCGCGCCACGACGTCGCGCGTCAAGAGCTCCGGCGGGCGCCGCGCGCCCTTGTCACCGTCGAGCCAGCGCGTCGCTTCCTCGACGCTGTCGGCGGTCTCGGACGCAAAGCGCTCGGGGATGTAGCCGAACATGAAGCGCTTGCCTTCGTTGTTGACGAGGATGCCGCCGTCGCCGCGCACGCCCTCGGTCACGAGGATGCCGCGCACGCTGAGCGGCCAAACCATGCCGGTGGGGTGAAACTGGGTGAACTCGAGGTCCATCAGCTCGGCACCGGCCTCGTAGGCGAGGTACGCGCCGTCGCCCGTGTACTCCCAGGAGTTCGAGGTGACGCGCCACGCCTTGCCGCCGCCGCCCGTCGCGAGGATCACGGCGCGCGCGCGGAGCAGCAAGAATCGCCCGGTTTCCCGGTAGTACGCAAGGACGCCCGCGATGCGCTCGCCGTCCTTCAAGAGCGCAAGCGCCGTGCACTCCATCTGAAAATCGATGCCCTGGTGCACGCCGTGATCTTGCAGCGTGCGGATCAACTCCAAGCCCGTGCGATCGCCGACGTGCGCGAGCCTCGCGTAGCGGTGGCCGCCGAAGTTGCGCTGGCTGATGAGCCCTTCCTTGGTGCGATCGAAGACCGCGCCCCATTCCTCCAGCTCCCTCACGCGCGCCGAGGCGTGCTTGGCGTGGAGCTCCGCCATGCGCCACACGTTGAGGAATTTGCCGCCGCGCATGGTGTCGCGAAAGTGCACCTTCCAGTTGTCACGCTTATCGGCATTGCCGAGCGAGGCCGCCATGCCGCCCTCGGCCATCACCGTGTGGGCCTTACCGAGGAGGCTCTTCGAGAGCACCACCGTCTTCATGCCCTGCGCGCTCGACTCGATGGCGGCGCGCAGGCCTGCGCCTCCGGCACCGACCACCACCACGTTGACCTCGACCGTCTTCAGCTCGGAAACGTCCAGCATGGTTCGTTAGTTCCAGGTATTCGGATCGGTGATCACGCCCATGCTGACCATCCGGATGTAGAGATCGGTCAACGCAACGGAGAACAGGCTCACCCAGGCCCAACCCATGTGCCGCGCATTCAGGAAGCTCACGGCCTTCCAGCCGCGATAGCTCAGGGTGTTTTCCCCGCACGACATGCAATCCTTCCGGCCGCCGATCAGGTGTCGGAACGCGTGGCAGCCGCAGGTATACGCGCCGATCAGCACCGTATTCAGGGTGAGCAGCACGCTGCCCAAGCCGATGCCGAGCTCGCCGCCTTTCGAGAAGCTCAATGCCGCGTCGTATCCGAGGATGACGATGTAGGCGAGCGCGAAGTAGAGCACGTAGCGGTGGAGATTCTGGAACAGGAACAGGCCCGTCTCCCCAGTGTAACGAGAGCGCTTTCCGGGACTCACGGCGCAACCGGGAGGCGAGCCGGCGAAGGCCCGGTAGTACGCCTTGCGGTAGTAGTAACAGGTGAAGCGGAACAGCGCGGGAAACGGCAGGATGAGCAGCGCGGGCGACGCCGGCGTCAGCGCGAACTCGGGCCACCACTTCGGCCACTCGCCGAACCACGCGTGCTCGAGCGGCGCCGCGCCCGGCGCGCTCAGATTCGTGAACAAGAGCGGCGAGTAGAACGGCGTGAGGTAGGGCTCGGCGTAGTAGTGCGCGCCTTCGAACACGCGGAAGGTCGCGTACACGATGAAGCCCGAGAACACGACCAACGTGATGAGCGGGCCGACCCACCACGCGTCCGAGCGGAGGGTGCCCCCGAGCGTGGTCGGGTGGCCCCCGAGCACGGGAAGCTGACGCATCGTCATGCCCCGGTTTCTTAGGGCGTCCGGCAACATTAGTCCAATTCAAAAGTTTCCATTACAATATTAGAAAATCTAATGCAGCTCGAGACCCTGAAAGCCTTCTGTGACCTCTGCGAAACGGGCAGCTTCACTCGGGCCGCCGAGCTCAACTTCGTGAGCCAGTCGGCCGTGAGTCAGAAGGTCCGTTCGCTCGAGGAGCGATTTCGCGAGCGACTCGTCGAGCGTGGTGGCCCGCTCGGGGTGACGCCCACCGAGGCCGGTCGGCTCGTCTACACCGAGAGCAAGGCGATTCTGGAGCGCATGCGCCTTTTGGAGGACCGCCTGAGGAAGCCCGGCTCGGGGATGGCGGGAACCGTCAGGGTGGCGACCGTGTACAGCGTGGGCCTGCACGCGCTTCCCCCGCACGTGAAGGAGTTCTTGCGCCGCCACCCGCGCGTCGCGATTCAGGTCGAGTACAGCCGTACGGATCGGGTGGTCGAGGCGTGCCTGGCTGGTACCATCGACCTCGGCATCGTGGCGTTCCCTTCCCACCGCCGCAAGCTCGAGGTCATCCCGCTCAGGGATGAGGAGCTCGTGCTCGTCACGAGCCCGGAGCATCGCTTCGCGCGGCGCCATACCGTGCCCACGAAGGCGCTCTCGGGCGAGGCGTTCGTCGCCTTCGACCGCGCCGTGCCCACGCGGCGAGCCATCGATCGTGCCTTACGGCGCCACCACACGCGCGTGACGATCGCCACCGAGTTCGACAACATCGAGACCATCAAGCGCTCCGTCGAAGCAGGGCTAGGGATCTCGATCGTGCCCGAGGCGACGGTGAAGAACGAGGTGCGAGCCGGGACGCTCGTGACGCTGCGCCTCGCCGACCAGAAGCTCACGCGACCGGTCGGCATCGTGCACCGAAAGCGCCACGAGCTTTCGCTGCCCGCGCGAGCCTTCGTCGATCTGCTGGTCCAGGAGATGGGAGCCACGCCATGAGCCAGAAAGCCACCCTCGCCCGCTCGCCGGAGCTCTCCGGGTTTCGCGGGCTCATGCACTTCGCGGCGTCGCCGCTCGCGGCCTTCGAGGAGGCACACCGCCTGCACGGCGATCTCGTCGAGTTCCAGCAGCTCAAGCGGCGCTACGTGCTCGCGTTCGCTCCCGACGTCATCGAGCAGGTGCTCTTGAGCCGGGGCGCGCTCGTGAAGGATTTCTTCACCAAGGACCTCGGCATGCTGCTCGGCGAGGGCCTGCTGACGGCCGAAGGCGACATCTGGAAGAAGAAGCGCAAGCTCGTGGCGGGGACCTTCCAGCCGCATGGCCTCGGCCACTACGCGAGCACGATGGTCGATTGCACCGACCACGCCCTCACGACCTTTGCCGACGGCGAGACGCGCGACGTGTACCAGGAAGCCATGCACCTCACGCTCGACATCGTCGTCAGAGCGCTGTTCGGTGCCCGGCTCTCGCGCTACGACGAGGTCGAGCAGACGCTCGCGGGTGTCACGCGCGACTATCAGCTGCTGTGGCAGACTTTTCGCGCCTTTTTGCCACGCTGGGTGCCGCTCGCTCCCGTGCGACGCATCGGTGACGCGCGAGCACGGCTCGACGAGATCGTCCTCGAGATCGTCCACGAGAAGCGCCGCACGCCCGGAGAGGATCTGCTCTCGCATCTCATCGCGCTCAGGCACGAGGACGGAACGAGCCTCTCCGACAAGGAGCTGCTCGAAGAGACGATGACGCTCTTTTTGGCGGGCCACGAGACCACCGCGCTCGCGCTCACCTACACGCTGTGGCTGCTGGCCGCGAATCCCGACGAGTATGCGCGGCTCGTCGCCGAGGTGGATGAAGTGCTCGGCGGGCGCGTACCGGGCGAGAAGGATCTCGAACGGCTCCGCTTCACGGGCGCCGTCGTCAAGGAGTCGCTGCGTCTGTACCCGCCGGCGTGGAGCATGGGGCGACTCGCGGCGGACGACCTCGAGGTCGGGGGCATCAGGCTCGAGCGCGGCACGCAGGTGCTCGCTAGCCAGTGGGTGGTGCAGCGCGATCCGCGCTGGTTCCGAGAGCCCGAGCGCTTCCGCCCCGAACGCTTCTTGAACGACGAGTGCAAAAACCTCCCGCGTTTTGCCTACTTTCCGTTCGGGGGCGGGCCGCGCGTGTGCATCGGCCAGCATTTCGCCATGCTCGAGCTCGTGTTCGTCGTCGCACGCTTGAGCCAGTCGTACGTGCTCGAGGCCACGAGCACCGCACCGCCGGAGCTCGGACCCGTGATCACGCTACGACCGAAGAGCAAGGTGCCGCTCCGCTTGAAGAAGCGCAGCGGGCCGGCCGTGGCGGCGGCGGAGTAGCCTCGCGCCGCGATGGACCGCGCCGAGCACGCGGCGACGCTGTTCGCCGTCAGGCGGCGACGAGCTGGCGCAGCACGTACTGCAGGATGCCGCCGTGCTTGTAGTAGTCGAGCTCGACGGCGGTATCGATGCGCGCGAGCACGGAGAACTGCTTCTTTTTGCCGCTCGCGTCGGTGGCGCTCACGCTGAGCTTGGTGCGCGGCGCGAGGCCGGAGGCGAGCCCCTCGATGGCGAACGTTTCCTCGCCGCTCAAGCCGAGCGATTCGCGCGACTCACCCGACAGGAACTGCAACGGCAAGACGCCCATGCCGATGAGGTTGCTGCGATGGATGCGCTCGTACGATTCGGCGATGACGGCCCGCACGCCCAGCATGAAGGTGCCCTTCGCCGCCCAGTCGCGCGAGGAGCCGGAGCCGTACTCCTTGCCCGCGAGGATCAGAAGCGGCGTTCCCGCGGCCTGGTACTTCTGCGCGGCGTCGAAGATGCTCGTCTGCTCGTTGGTCGGCAAGAAGCGCGTCACGGGGCCCTCCACGCCGGGCACGAGCAGGTTCTTGAGCCGCACGTTCGCGAACGTGCCGCGCATCATGACCTCGTGGTTGCCGCGGCGCGCACCGTATTGGTTGAAATCCGAGGGTTTGATGCCGTGGTCCGTGAGGTACTTCGCCGCCTCCGAGGCCTTGGCGATGTTGCCGGCCGGCGAGATGTGATCGGTCGTGACCGAATCGCCGAGCACGGCGAGAGAGCGCGCACCCACGATGTCGGCGAGCGGCGCGGGCTCGAGGCTCATGCCCTCGAAGAACGTGGGCTTCCTCACGTAGGTGCTCTCGGGTGCCCAGGCGAAGCGATCGCCCTCGGGGACGGGCACGGCGCGCCAGCGCTCGTCACCCAGAAAGACGTTGGCGTACTCCTTCTCGTAGGCCTCCGCCGTGACGTATTCTTGCACGATCGCGGCGACCTCGGACGGCGCGGGCCAGACGTCCTTCAAGAACACGTCTTTTCCGTGCTTGCTCTTGCCGATCGGCTCGGCGTCGAAGTCGATGTCGATGCGCCCCGCGAGCGCGAACGCAACGACGAGCGGCGGCGAGGCGAGGAAGTTCGCGCGCACGTCGGGGCTGATGCGGCCTTCGAAGTTGCGGTTGCCGCTGAGCACGCTCACCGCGACGAGGCTCCCCTCGCCGATCGCCTTGCTCACGGGCTCGGGCAGAGGACCGCTGTTGCCGATGCACGTGGTGCAGCCGTAGCCGACGACGTTGAAGCCCACCGTCTCGAGCTCGCTGAGCAGCCCGGAATTGCGCAGATATTCGGTGACGACCTTGGAGCCGGGGGCGAGGCTCGTCTTCACCCAGGGCTTGGGCAGAAGGCCGAGCGCGACGGCTTTCTTCGCGAGCAAGCCCGCCCCGACGAGCACGTACGGGTTGGAAGTGTTGGTGCACGAGGTGATGGCCGCGATGACGACGCTGCCGTGACCGACCGAGAACGATTTTCCGCCGAGCGTGGCCGGCACCGTGACGGCGAGCTCTTCTGCACTCGGCGGCGCCGCGGCCGCGCCCTTGCCCTTGGCGCGCGCCTGGGCCGCCATTTCGGGCAGCGCCTTCGCGAACGCCGCCTTGACGCCGGTGAGCGGCACCTTGTCGTGCGGGCGGCGCGGCCCGGCGAGTGTCGGCACGACGCTCGCGAGGTCGAGCTCGACCGTCTGCGAGAAGACCGGATCGGGCGCCCCCTTCTCGCGGAACAGGCCCTGCGCCTTCGCGTACGCCTCGACGAGGGCCACGCGCTCGGCGCTGCGACCCGTGAGCTTGAGGTACGTGATGGTCTCGGCGTCGATGGGGAAGATGGCGCACGTCGAGCCGAACTCCGGGCTCATGTTGCCGATCGTCGCGCGATCGGCGAGCGGCAGGCCCGTCAGACCTTCGCCGAAGAACTCGACGAATTTGCCGACCACACCGTGGTCACGCAAGAGGCGCGTGATGGTGAGCACGAGGTCGGTCGCCGTGGTCCCACTGGGTAGCGTCCCGTGCAGGCGCACGCCGACGACCTCGGGAACCAGCAGGTTGATGGGCTGGCCGAGCATGGCGGCTTCGGCCTCGATGCCGCCGACGCCCCAGCCGAGCACGCCGAGGCCGTTGACCATGGTGGTGTGGCTGTCGGTGCCGACCAGCGTGTCCGGATACGCGACGCCCTTTTCGTCGAACACGACGCGCGCGAGGTACTCGAGGTTGACCTGGTGAACGATGCCGGTCGAAGGCGGCACGACGCGGAAATTGTCGAACGCATTCTGTGCCCAGCGGAGCAGCACGTAGCGCTCCTGGTTGCGCTCGTACTCGTTCTTGGTGTTTCGCACGAGGGCATCGACGGTGCCGTAGTAGTCCACCTGCACCGAGTGATCGATGACGAGCTCGGCGGGAAAGAGCGGATTGATCTTTCTCGGGTCGCCGCCCATCGTTGCCATCGCGTCGCGCATCGCCGCGAAATCGACGACGGCGGGGACGCCCGTGAAGTCCTGAAGCACGACGCGGGCCGGATAGAAGGCGATCTCGTCTTCGGGCGCGGCCTTCGGATTCCAGCCGACCACGGCCTCGATGTCCTTTTTCTCGACGGCCTTGCCGTCCTCGTTGCGCAGCAGGTTCTCGAGCAAGATGCGCAGCGCGAACGGCAGCCGAGCGACGTCCCGACCGGCGGCGGCCGAAAGCTTGGGAAGGCTGAAATACGCGTAGCTCTTGCCGGCGACGCTGAGCTCCGTCTTGGTCTTGAACGAATCGAGAGCGCGTTCGGTCATGGTGCTCATCGGTTACCCCATGGGCCGCCGCGCAGCAACGGCGGCGCCGCTCGCTTCCGCGTGAAAGCGCGCGGCACTCGACCCCGCCGCGATACCGTCCTGCAACGCTCTGAGTGCCGTGCGGGGCCGGTCGGCCACGATGTCGCCCGCGACGTACAGGCCGCGCGCCGCCTCGTCGGAACCGAGCGGTGCGCCTTCGCGGTCGGCGGCGACGCCCACACTTTCGAGCATCCCGAATCCTTGGCTTTCCAGGCCGGGGCCGAACAGGGACCCGCCCGACTCGACCCGCTCGCCGTGGAGGGCGAGAGCGAGGGGTGCCTCGAAGCCGAGCGCGAAGGTCTTGCCGCCGTCCCCGGGGGCCCACGAAAGCAGGATACCACCCGCTCCCACGCCGCCCGTCGCGAGCACGACGCTCGGCGCTTCGAGCTCGGCGGGCGTCCCGGGCTCGCCGTCGAGCGTGAGCACGAGCCGCTCGCCGCGCCTTGCAACGCCGAGCACGCGCGCGCGCACCCGTTCGACACCGAGCGCGCCGAACAGCGCGTCGCGGGAGCGCTCGAAGCGCGCCCCCGCGGCGCCACCCATGGGCGAGGTGGTCTCGCCGACCGGCACGCCGATGAGCTCCGCGATGGCGTGCGCGGCGTCCTCGGCGATGCCGAGCCAGGGTCCGAGAAGCCACGCGGCGGCGCCGCCTTCGGCTTCCTTGAGCACGCGCGCGAGCGAGCGGCGGCGTTCGGGGTCGTCGTGAAGCAGGGCAAAGTCGTGGGCTGCGATGCGGCGCTCGTAGCCGGCGCGCAGCGCCGGCACCGGCACGCAGAAGAACGCCGTGCGGGTGCGCTCCGCCCAGGGGCTCGCGCCGAGCGCTCGTGCGACGAGCCGCGCGTCCCAGTCGTCTCGCCCGAGATCGGCGACCGCGATGCGCTTGCCCGCGAGCGGCTCGAGATCGAGCAGGGCGCGGTCCGAGCCCAGCGCGGGGCGCACGACGCCTTCGCGCGTGGCGATCCGGCGACGGCCGAGGCGCAGGGTGCCGAGCTCCTCGACGAGCTTCGCGAGCGTCGCGTCCCGCAGCGCTGCGTCGTCGCGCGACTCGGGGGCGCCTTCGTGCCACGGCTCGAGGTCGAGCGCGCCGCAGGCGATGGCGCTGAGCCCCGCGCGATCGTCCACGACCCTCACGGGGGCGCCCGCACGCACGGCGGCCCATGCCGCCGCCGTCCCGGCGAAACCCGCTCCCACGACGACGAGCGGCGGCTCGTTCAACCGGAGCCGCCTTCCTCCCCGGGCGCGCGACCGAGCGGCTCACCGAGCTCGGCGCGCAGTGCCGCGAGCGAAAGCGCCTCCTGGCGCGCCTGCTCGGGGCCCACGGCGGCGCGACGCCGGAGCGCCGCCACGGCGAGGAAATCCCGCGCCGACTCGAGCCCGAAGCGCGGCGAGCGCTCGCCCATGTCGGCGACGATCCTCCCGCAGCGCGCCGCGCAGCGCACGCCCCCGCACACGCCGAGCCCGAGCCGCGTGCGGCGCGACACGTCCTCCACGGAGCGAGCGAGCTCGTGCGCGACGGCGTAGCGGATCTCGGCTTCGGTGACGGGCTCGCAGGGACACACCACGGCGGCCTCGCGCGGATCCTTCAACATACGCTCGAGCACGCGGAGCGAGCGCGTCCCGTGGCGGTACACCAGGCGCGTCGCCGTCACCGCCTCCATGCCGCCCTCGACGACGAGCCGCATGGGATCGACCGTTTCGTCGCCGCCCGGCAAGGGCGTCTTGTGCGTGCGGCAGCTCGCCGAGACCCGCAGGCGGCGCGCGATCACGTCGGTCATCTCCTCGGAAAACTGGCGAAAGCTCGCGAGCTTGCCGCCGAGCATCGAGTAGAGGCCGTCGGCGCCGTCGGCCGCGTGGTCGCGGATCTCGTGCTCTCGCGAGAGCTCGTCCTCGTTGGGGCCCCACGCGTAGAGCGTCGGGCGCACGCCTGCCCAGGTACCGATCGCGCGGGCCTGCCAGATCGAGGGGAAGACGCGCGCGACGGCCTGGAACAGGTAGCGCACCTCGTCGCCCGTCGCGACGACGCGATCGAGGTCGCCGTAGTAGTCGTCGTCGGTCGTACCGAGAACGCTCACGTTCTGCCAAGGCAAGAGGAAGACCTGCCGCCCGTCGATGGCGCGCGCGACGATGGCGTAGTTCGTGAGCCGACGATCCAAAAAGACGTGGATGCCCTTGCCCGGCCGGACGCGCGCGGCCTTGGGTGCGAGCTTGCCGAGCGCAGCCGTGATGGGCGCCCAGGCGCCCGTCGCGTTGACGACGACGCGCGCCGTGCAGGTCCCACTCTGGCCCGTTTCACGATCGCGATACGCGACGCCGCGCACGCGGCCGTCCTCGCCGCGAAGGATCTCGGTCACGGTGGTGCGCACGCGAACCGTCGCCCCTTGCTCCACGGCGTCGACGGCGTTCGCGACACACAGCCGCACGCCGTCGATACCCCACTCGTCGAAGGTGACGCCGCCGCGCGCTTCCTTGACGATGCCCGGCTCGAGCGCGAAGAGCTCGTCCGCCGCGAGCCGCACGTGCGATTTTCCACGCTTGAGCGGCTGATAGCGATCGTAGACCTCGAAGAACGCGTCGTACGCGGCGAGCGTCGCCTCGGCGACGAGGTCGTTCTTGCGGAAAACCGGCATCAAGAACGGGATGCGGAACAGGAGGTGCGGCGCGATGCGCTGGATGTGGCCGGAGTCGAGGCACGAGCTGTGGGTGACGTCCGGGTCGCTCGTGAGATAGCGCGGGCCCCCGTGGATCATGCCGCTCGAGTTGCCGCTCGCGCCGAAGGCGAGGTCGTTGCGCTCGAACAGCGCCACTTTGAGGCCGCGCTGCGTGGCGTCCCGCGCCACGCCCGTGCCGTTCACGCCACCCCCGATCACGGCCACGTCGACGTCGGTCTCCCCCGGAGCGGGGTCCCGACCCGGCGCGCTCGACCTCGCTTCCATGCTCCCGCACGCTACTTCAACTTGGCCCGCGCGGTCCTATTCGGCTAAGCGGCGAGAGTGCGGCGTCGTTTTCCCACCTTCTGGGTGCTCACGCTTTGGCTGATTTCGGCCCTGGCGTCCACGGGTGCGCACGCCGACCCCCTCGAGAGCAGCGCCGACCCGCCGCCGTTCGCGCCCGGTGTCGGGCAGCGTTCCGCCGGGCGGCCGAGCGTGCGCCTCGACCGGTTGGTCTTCCCGAGCTCGCTGCCGCGGTCGAGCGCCCTGCAACGACACTTCCGCTACATGCTGAAGAGGGCGGCCCGCCGCGCGGACTGGGGCGCCGGTCGCGGCGCGAAGATCGAATATCGCGTCATCGTGGAGGAGCTCAGCGCCGTGGAAAAGGACGGCGTGCTCAGGGTCAAGTGCACGGCGCTCGGACGCCTGCCTCGGGGCAAGAGCGCGCGAAGCCACGTCGATTTCGGAGGGGACCCGAAAAGGCGCCGCCAGGTGGTGGTGCACGTGCTCGAGATCGTGGCGCGCGGCGTCGTCACGCGCCTTGCGGCCATCGAGCGCGAACGGCGCCGCGCGGCCCGCAAGGGCTGACGAGCGTCAACACCAGGGCCTTCCGCACTCGGGCGCGGGCGGGCTCGGCGACCAGGCCGTCGTCGAGCGCATTTGCGGACGAAACGCCACCCCCGCGGCGGACCCCGAGTACGGCTACAATCCGGCCATGACCGCGCGCCTCGAGCGCCTCGGACCGGTGTTCGCACCTTGACGGGCCGAGCGGCAGCATCGGTTCTCGTTGCTTTCGCCTGCGCTTGCCAGCCGAGCACCGAGCACGGCTCGCCGCGGGCGCCGCTCTCGACGACCTCCGCCGGGGTCGCCGCGCCGCCGCCCCTCGGCTCGGCTCCGGAGCCGTCACCTCGCGCCGCGGCGGAAGCCAGCGCGCGACCCGATGACGCCGCGCCGTCCGACCGAGCGAGCCCGACGGCGACGGGCTCGACGCCGCCCGTCGGCGGGACGGAGCCACCCCATGCCGAGC
Organism: uncultured delta proteobacterium; assembly: GCA_963841435.1. GTDB lineage: Bacteria > Myxococcota_A > Polyangia > Polyangiales > Polyangiaceae > PMG-095. The sequence continues at coordinate 326,957 of CAWJCS010000006.1, read as the reverse complement.
CGCCCGGCGCCCCCGAATCGCCGATGGGTGCGCCCTGCCACGTCGCGCTCATCGGCGATTCGCTCACGGACTTCCACCACGGCGGCGGCGCCTACGTGCGCTACCTGATATCGCACAGTCCGAAGAGCACCTTTTCCAACTTCGCGAAGGGCGGCGCCATGGTCAACCAGATGCGCAAGCGCTTCGATGCCCTCGTGGCGGCCGAGCCGCGCGGCACCTTCAGCCATGTCATCGTGCTCGGCGGCGTCAACGATCTTTACAGCGATGAAACGGCCGGGCGCACGCCCGCGAAGATCGAGCGTGACCTTTCCCACGTGTACGAGGCCGCGAAGGGGCTCGGACTGCGGGTCGTCGCCATCACGGTGACGCCCTGGGGCGGCTTCAATCGCTACTTCAACCCCAAGCGTGCGGCGGCGACGCACGAGCTCAACGATTGGATCCGAAAGCAGCCCGATGCCGGCAGCGTCAACGTCGTCGTCAACGCTTTCCCGCTCCTCTCGTGCGGCGATCCGGAGCGGCTCTGTCCGCGCTACAAGCCGCCGTTTCAAGACGGACTGCACTTCGGCAAGCTCGGGCACGAAGTGCTCGGCAAGGCGCTCTACGAGGCCGAGCTCCGCCGCTGCCCCTGAGCGCGCCGGCGGGCGCCAAAGCGGAGCGCGACCGCGACTCCGAAAAGCGCGAGGCCGCCGAGCGGCGCCGCGCCCCCGCCGTCCGGGCCGACCATGCGGCAGCCGCAGCCCTTTGACCCCCTGCGCGAGCCCGCGCTCTGTCCCGCCGAGCAATCGGGCCCGGTCTGGGCAAGCGGCGCGAGCCGCGCCACGTAGCCCCCGCCGTTGAACACGATGTACACGGCGCCGTCGAGCCCCTGGCGAATCGAAGCGGGGCCGCCCGAAAAGTGACCGAAGTGCAAGGCGCTGCTCGACACGACGCCCGAGCGATCCGGCTTCACCTCGAGCGCGCGGAGCCAGTTCGCGCCGTAGTCGGCGAAGAGATAAAAAAGCTTGCCGTCGAAAGCCTTCGACCAACCGCAGCCTTCGGGGATCAGTCCGCCCGTGACGCTCGTCCCTTCGGCGTGCGAGTAATCGTAGACGGGGGGCGTGCAGGGGCGCGCGGGCACGAAACCCTCGTCGCAAGTCTTTCCGAGCCGGAGCGCGCCATCCTCACGCGACCAGTCCTTGTTGCCCTCGTAAAACGGGTAGCCATAGTGCTCCGCCGTGTGACCCACCGAGATCTCCTCGCGCGTGATTTCCCCAACGTCGCCGATCCAGAGCAGGTTCGTGTGGGGATCGATCCAGAAGCGCCAGGGATTTCTGAGGCCCCACGCCACGATGCGACGATCGGGCGGCAAAAGCTCCCAGCCGGCGTTGGAGCCCCGGCAACCGGTCACCTCGGCGAACGAGACGAGCGGGTTGTCGTCGGGCACCGAGCCGTCGAAATTCACGCGCAGGATTTTGCCGTTACCCTTGTTCAGGCAGCTCGCGTACTTGTTGGTGGGCGGCGTGGCGTTTGCGCCCGTGTCGCCGACACCCACCCAGAGCTTACCTTCGTGGACGAGCATGCCGCCGCCGTCGTGATTGCGCGGACCCTCGAGGCCGGGGCCAGTGCCGCGATCGCGACCGATCACGGGGTGGTCGAAGTCGATCGTGAGCGTGTCGTCCTTGCCGAGCACGGCGCGGACCACGCGGTGCTTGTCCTCCGTGGGGCCCGTGTCGGCGTAGAAGTAGAAGGTGTCGTTCTTCGCGACGTTGGGATCGGGCACGACGCCGAGCAAGCCCTTCTCGGAATCCGTGTCAACGTGCGGAAAGACGCGCTCGAGCTCGACCTTGGACCCGTCCGCGTGGCGCACCGTGACGCTGCCGTCCTTCTGCGTGACGATCGCGCGGCCGTCGGGGTGGAAGGCGATGTCCGTCGCGCCGCGCGCCCCCATGACGTAGCTCACGTCCAGGACGAGCCGGTCGGCGAACGGCCCTTCGAGGTGCGCGCGCGCCGCACGATAGGCACTGCAGCGAGGCAGGAGCAGGCAGAGCCCGAGAACGAGGCCGAGCCTCGCGGAACGCATCAAGAGCGTTCGTATCACTGAGGGCAGCTGGTAAGCGAGGTGATCCACTCGTCGATCAACGCGGTGCCGTCGGGATCCACCAGGGAGGAGCCGATCTTGGGCATCCGGTAGTAGCCCGTGTCGTGCATGCGAAACGACAGGTTCGATGCGGCTGGATCGCCCGGAACGATGCGGATCTGCGGCAGCACCGGATCGCCCGTGCCCTTGATCACCGTCCCGTTGCAGAGGGTGGTATCCTTGAAAGACGTGGTGTAGCGGAGGTCCACGTCGCTCACCGTGCCGCCGGCGCGATGGCAGATCGAGCAATTGGTCTGCAGGTACGAGCGGGCGCGGTCCTCGAGCGGGGCGGAGCCGAGGGGGTCGGGGTAAGCGCCGAGATCCTTGGGCATGGCGTCGAGATAGCCGAGGGAAACGAGCTTCTCGAGCTGGTTCATGTCCCCCTCGGGGTAGCTGTACGTGCGGTCGAGCTGACGGGTCGAGGGCCCGAGCGTGCGCCCTCCCGCCTTGGTGTGGCATTCGAGGCACTGCGAGCGGCTCGGGAAGTGCCAGGTCTGCGAGCCCACGGTCTTGTCGAGAGCGTCGGGGAGCAGTGTCGCCTGGGTCTGCTCGTCGTTCCATTCGTAGCTGAAGCCGACCCAGGTGCTGCCCGCGATGCGTGTGAGCAGCCGCGTCTCGATGCGCTTACCGTCGATCAGGAACACCTTCATGAGCACGGTGTGCTCGGGCATGTCGAAATGCCCTTCGTCCTCGCCGCTGCCCCCCATCTCGATGGGCTGGCAGCTCGCGGGATCCATGTCGCAGTCCTTCACCGTGATCTTCGAGTCCGCGGGGAGCGACATGTAGCGCTCCTTCGTCGCACCGTCCGACCAGAGCCTGCTGTTCACGTCGTAGGGGACGAGCCCGGGCGCGGCCTTGGTGGGATCGCTCGGATCGACGCAGCCCGTTTCGGTGAGGAGCATGGGCTGCTCCGCCTGCGTCGCGGGAACGATGCAGCCGGACGCCGTCGCCCCCGCGCTTCCGCCGGCGCCAGCGTCACCCGCCGCGCCCGAGTTCCCCGCGGTGCCGGCCGAGCCGGCGGCGCCCGACACGCCGGCGCCTGCGCCGTCGCCGCCCGTGGTGCCGCCGCTGCCCGAATCGCCGGCGTTTCCCGCGACGGTGCCGGCGCTACCGCCCACACCGCTGCCCGACGTGCCGCCGGCGCCCATACCGGACGCGCCGCCCGCGCCGGGCTCCGACGATTCGCTCCCACAGGCGCCCAGCGCCAGGCAGAAAGCGCTCGCAAGGAGAGCGCGCGCGACGGACCTCTCGATCAGCACGGGCCGTTCGTGGACTTGCCACGCCGACGCCAGCGGCGCGAGCCGAGCAGCACGAGGCCCACGGCGCCCGCAAAGGCGAGGCCGTAACGCCCGCGACCGCCCGCAACGCGGCAGCCACATCCACCCTCGTCCTTGGCGGCCGCGGTACCGCCGCTCGTCCCGGCGGACGAGCCGCCCGTGCCCGGCGCGCTGCCGCCGGTGCCCATGGCGCCGCCGGTGCCGGACCCACCGCCCGTGGCCATGCCGCCACCACCGGTGCCCGTTCCGCCCGTGCCGGTGCCGGCGCTGCCGCCGGTGCTCGCTCCGCCGGTTGCCGAGCCGCCCGTGCCGGCACCCGTCCCGGCGCCACCGCCGGTGCCGGAGGACGTCGAGCCGCCCATGTCGCTGCCGCCGTCGGCGCCGCCCGTGCTCGCACCGGCCGAGCCGCTCGCACCACCCGTGGTGCCGGCCGAGCCGCTCATGCCGCCCATGCCACCGGTACCGCCCGAGCCACCGGCGCACGTCGTCGGGTCGAGCCCCTTGGGCGTGATTTTGGAAACCACGCCGCCGCTCACCTCGGCGAGGTAAAGCACGCCGTTCGCGCCCATGCGGAAGGAGCCGATGCCCTGCGTGCTGGCGAAATCCTGGATTGATCCGGAGACGACGCCGTCGCGCGCCGGGTTCACGTCGAGCGTCCAGACGCGACCGCTGCCGTTGTCGCCGAAGAAGTAGCGCGCGGTCCAGGGCGCTTCCCAACCGCAGCCGTCGGGGATGAGACCACCGATGATGCAGTTGTTGTTCATCGAGTGACCGTAGTCGTAGACGGGTGGGACGCAGGCGCGCGCCGGCGTGATGCCCATGCAGGCTCCGGCGGGCTGAAAGGATTGCTGCTGCTGGGTGTACTGCGTCGTGCCCTCGGCGAACGGCCAGCCGAAGTGCTCACCCATGCCGCCGGCGGCCGTGATCGGCGAGCCGACGCTGACCTCCTCGCGCGTCGTCTCGCCGACATCTCCGACCCACAGGCGGTCCGTCTGAGGATCGATCCAGAAGCGGTACGGATTGCGGAAACCCCAGGCGAAGATCCGTGTGTCGGGAGCCTGCATCGTCAGCGGCTGGTTCCAGTCGCTGCATCCGGTCACCATCGCCTCGTTCGAGAGCGGGTTGTCGGTGGGGATGTCGCCGTTGAAGTCGACGCGAAGGATCTTCCCGTTCGCGTTGTTCAGGCACGTTCCGTTGTGGTTCGTGGGCGGCGTCGCGTTGTGGCCGAGGTCGCCGACGGAAACGTAAAGCTTGCCCTTGTAGATGATGAGGCCGCCGCCGTTGTGGTTGCCGGCGCCGCCGTCGCCCCCGCCCGAGCCCTTGAGCCCGTTGGCGATGACGGTGTCACGCGCCGAGTCGAGCATGCTGCTCGAGTCGAGCGTGATGTGATAGACTTTGTGCTTGTTCGCGCGGTTGCTATCGACCGAAGCGTAGAAGTAGAGCGTGTTGTTCGTGGCGAAGTCAGGGTCCGCGACGACGCCGAGCAGACCCTGCTCGCCGAAGTCGGGCGACACGTTGATGTGACCGGCCTCGGTCTGGGTGACACCGTCCGCCTCGACCACGACGACGTCGCCTAGGCGCTGGGTGATGACGACTCGGCCGTCGGGTAGCTCGGCGACGTCTGTCGGCTGTGAGAGGCCGTTGGCGAGGACGCTGACGTCGAAGCTGCTACTGGGGTCGCCCGAGGCGAGCGTGGCCGCATGGGCAGGCGAGGCGGCAAGCCAGGCCGCCGCGGTCAACGAAGCACATCCAAGCGTCGCGAGTCGTTTCATAGTTACCTAGGCCGGACAATATACCGCGCGCGGCGCGCGCGATCGCGTTTACAGGGATTTTCCTGATGGAACGGAACTTTACGAGGGGTGGTGCAGATGACCTCGCAGATCACCCTGGGGTAGTACCCGGTTTTGCGCTATCCATGCGCCCCCATGGTGAAGCGTGACGAGGACGACGAGGAGGGCCCGAAGGCCAGGCGGCGCGACCGTGACAGCGACCCCCCGGAGCCCCGTCGCAAACCGAAACGTGTGGAGGATCCCCCCAGGTGATCGGTGGGCGCTTCCTCTGGGCCACCGGCATCGTGCTCACGCTGACGGTGCTCCCCATGTCGGCGGTCGGCAGCATCTTCGAGCCGAAGGATTCCGACGGTGCCGAAGCCGAACACGTGGGAGGTGGGGAACAAGGCCACCGTCGCCATCACGCTCATCACCGCCGACTACGCCAAGCTCGCCTGCGCGCACGACAAAGAGTTTGCGGGCTACCACTGCGGGTTCAAATCGGAGAACGAGGCGTGGCCTCGCGACCCCAAAGAGCCCATCGACGACAACAAGGCAAAGGTCGTCCAGCCGTACCGCACCTGGCTCGACAATCAGCTCATTCTCGTCGCCGGGCTGTGGGCGACCCCCGTGCTTGCCACACGCCTGCACCGCGAGCCCACCGCAGGCGTCGACGAGGACAAGCTCGCGCGTTTCGTGATCGAGTGCGAGGTGACGTTCGTCGCCAAGATGGATGGCGTCAAGCTTCGCTGGAATCCCGGCCAGTGGGTACCGCCGGACATGAACCCGATGCTCGCGCGTCCGGATTCCTGCAAGCTCATCGAAGCCGAGGCTCCGTAAGAGCGCTTCGGCGGATGTCGCCCGCGCGCGTTCTCGCCACCTGGTTCGGCTGTGGTCTCTCGCCCGTGGCACCGGGCACGGTGGGGACGCTCGGCACCCTGCCCCTCGCGGTGGTCCTCTTGCGGCTGCCTCCCATGCAGTATTGGGCGGCAACCGTGGCCATCACCGTGCTCGGCATCTGGGCGAGCGGGCGCGTCGCGCGCGAGCTAGCAACCGACGACCCGCAATCGGTCGTGATCGACGAGGTTTCCGGGACGCTCATCGCGCTCGGCTTCGTTCAGGGGCTCGGGGTCGTCGCGGGAGGTGCGGCGGTGCTGCTCTTCCGGATCTTCGACATCTGGAAGCCGGGCCCCATCGACTGGGTCCAGCGCCTACACGGCGGCTTCGGTATCATGCTCGACGACGTGCTCGCCGGCCTCGGAGCCGGCGTTCTCGCGCGGCTCGGCGTCAGCCTGCTCGGCTGACGCGCCGCTCGTCGGCAAGACCATCCGCGATCAGCGGTAGTCCTTCGCGCTCGGTCCGAGCAGCGTGCCGCACATCGTCTTGCAGAGGATGTCCTTGTCGTCGCAGTGACAGCCGCCGTGCGCCTTGTCTTCGAGCTTCTTCTTCATCGCGTCGAGCGTGAACCCCGCCGAGCGCTCGACGCGCTCGAGCGGCCAGCCTTCTTTGATCTGGTGCGGCGTGCGCGGATCGGTCGGCTTGCCGTCGGCTTCGGCGCAACAGCGAAAGCCGAGAAAGTAGTAATAAAAGCCCTCGTCGTGCGTGTAGATCTTCGGACGGCACTGGTTGCGCACGCCCTTGTACCAGGGGCCCCCCGTGTGGACGCTGTCGAACTTCCCCTTGTAGCCCGCCACGCCGAAGCTTTCGCTCGCTACGACTTCGTCGACGTTGCCCGGTAGGTCGGGCACGCCGTACTCGCTGACGCATTCCGGCTGCGCGCCGTTGCGCACGCCCTTCCAGAGGCGCGCCAGCTCCTCGGGATCGCGCTTGGCGACCTTCTTCATGTTCGGGTGATCCCAGGTTACGTCACCCAGGCACTTGTTCGAGTCACGCACGTACCCGTACGGATACGGGAGGTAACGCGGCCCCTCGCAGGCCATCGTCCACTCGGTCTCCGTGCAGAGGCGCTTGCCGACGGCGGCGCACTTGAGCTCGGCCTGGTGGAAGCGATTCATGACCTCGGGCCGCGCTCCGGCCTCGTTCGGATACGTGAAGCGATCCATGCAGAAGCGTTTGGGCACCTTCTGCCCGACGCACTTCGACCAAGGCTCGAACTCCTCGCAGATCGTCTTCTTGTTGCTCTTGTCGTACCAGCTCTTTTTGCACTTGTTCTCGACGTCGGTGCAGTACTCGCCATCGACGAGCAGCATGCCGGCAGGGCAGGCGCGCGGCGTCGGGTCTCGATCGCGCGGCCGCGAGCTTTCCTTGGCGCTCGCCGCGCTCTCCGGCGACGTTGCCGACTTCGGCTCGGTCGCGGCCACCGCGTCGCCGGCGCCGACCGGCGGCTCGCTGGGCCCCGGCGCGGCAGCCTGGGGCGCCTCGGCGTGCGGCGCGGGCGGGACGGCGGTGGGCGCTTCGGCGGGCGGCTCCGGCCGCGAGCGGCTTGCCGCACAGGACCCGAGCAACGTGGCGAGGAAAAGCGCGACGGATTGGCTCGACATCGCGGCGACCCTAACCTCGACCCGAGCGCGCTTGGAAGACAAGATCTCGATCCGAAGCCCGGAGGCGTGCGGCGAGGCCCGACGCCCGCGTGATGCGTTTCTCGATCGCGGCACGGAGGACGGCGTGCGAGCCGAAGATCGTGACGCGGCGCCGGGCCCGCGTGACGGCGGTGTAGACGAGCTCGCGGGTGACGATCGGCGACGGACGGCTCGGCAGAACGAGCGCGATTTCCTGGAATTCCGAGCCCTGGGCCCGGTGGACCGTGAGAGCGTACGCCGGCTGATGCTCGGGAAGGCGCGCGGGCGAGAGGCTGCGGATGCCACCCTGCGTCGCGCGAAAATGCACCGTCAGCGGCGAGGGCGCCGAGGCGTCGCGCGGGGCGACGACGCCGATGTCGCCGTTGTAGAGCTCGGCCTGGTAGTCGTTGGTCGTCACGATCACGGGCTGGCCGTCGTAGAGCGCTCCCTGCCCTGCCGCGCCGAACAGACGCGCCGCCCAGTCGTTGAGCGCGCGGACGCCGAACGCCCCTTCGCGGTGGCAGGCGAGCACGCGAAACGTGTCGAGCAGAGCGAGTCGTTCGTGGGGCGCGCCCGACGACAGCGCCCGAAAACCCTGCTCGACGCGCGGAGCGAGCGCGGCCTCGAGCGCCCGGGCGTCTTCGACCTCGACGAGCGCGAGGTTTTCGTGTCGGTCGAAGCAGGCGAGCGCCGCGTCGGCGTCACCGGCGTTCACGGCGCGGGCGAGCTCGGCGATGGCGCCGCCATCCTCGAAGCGGTGCGCGCGATCGAGCTCCACGAGGTGATCGGCGAGCGGCCCCCGGGCGGCGTCGTCCTGCACCGGCAGCGTTTCGCCCGCGATTTCGCGTGCCCGCGCTGCGAGCGAGCTCGAGACGCCCGCGCTCCCCGTCGCGTAAATCTCCGCGAGGATCGCGCCGGCCTCGACCGAGGCGAGCTGATCCTTGTCGCCCAGGAGCACGAGGCGCGCATCGGGGCGGATCGCCTCGGCGAGCTTGGTCATGAGCGCGAGATCCACCATGCTCGCCTCGTTGACGACGACGAGATCAGCGGACAGCGGGTTGTCGGCGTCGTGCCGAAACCGCGTCGGCGTACCGGGCAAGAAGCCGAGCGCCCGGTGGATCGTGCTTGCCTCGGAGGGCATGAAAGCGCGGACTCGCTCGTCGCAATCGAGCGAGAAGAGGTTGGTGCGCAACGCTTCGACGAGGCGCTGCGCGGCCTTGCCGGTCGGCGCGAGCAGGAGCGACTTCGGCTCGCGCCCCAGCGCAAGCATCCCCTCGACGACCAGCACGAGGATCTTGGCCACCGTGTACGTCTTGCCCGTGCCGGGACCCCCGGACACGACGACGAGCCGCGACAGCGCCGCGAGCAGCGCCGCGCGACGCTGCCGATCGTCAGCGGGAAGACTCCCTGGAAAAAGCCGTGCGAGGCTCGCCTTCAGCACCGCACCGTCGAGCGCGTTGACGGGCGCTGCCAGCTTGCGGAGCGCTCGGGCGAGCCGTACCTCGTATTCGAAATAGCGACGAAGATAGAGCCGGTCGTCGCCGTCGAGCACGAGGGGGCGCGCGCCTCCGGCCACGGGCGTCGGTGTCGGCCCCGCGTCGGAGCCGGAGGGCTCCCGATCGACGAGCAGGCTCCCGCCGAGCGCCGCGCGAAGAGCGGACAGCTCGGGGAGTCGAACGTCGCCGCGCGGCTCGCCCGCATCGTCGAAGAAGCGACGCCGCACGAGCTCGTCGAGCGCGACGCAGGCGTGTCCGTCGCCGACGGCATGGGATGCGAACGCAACGCCGAGCGCGATCTCGTCGCGCGTCTCGTGCGTGAGCGCCATCAGCGTTTCGCTGAGCTCGAGATCGAGCGCGGTGAGCACGCCCTTTTTGAAAAGCTCGCCGAGGCTCGAGATCACGGCGTGCCTCCGAGCACCGACGACAGCGCAATAAGCCGCGAAAGCGGCGGCTTCTCGTAGAAAATGCCGCCGGGCGCCCCGGGGCGCATCCCCTTCAGGAAGAGATAGAGCGCGCCGCCGAAATCCCGCTCGTAGTCGAAGCCCGGAACGAAGCGCGACAGGATGCGGCTGACGGCGAGCGTGTAGAGGTGGTATTGTAGAAAGTAGTGGGACTCGGCCATGGCGGCCGTCATACGGGCGCGGTCGTAGTCGGCAACGAGGTCACCGAGGTGGTTCGTCTTGTAGTTGACCACGTACCAACGATCCTCGTGGCAGAACACGAGATCGATGTAGCCCTTGAGGAAGCCGCGCAATGACGGGAACGCGAGGCGTGCCACGCGCTCGGCATAGCTTTCAGGTAGCTCCGGGCTCGGGTGGGCACGAAACGCCGCCGCCAGGCGCTCCCGCGTCAGCGCCTCGCCGCCCGGTTCGTGCGCGACCGGCAAGCGAAACTCGAGCTCGCTCTGGCGCCGCTTGGGCGTGATGTCGGCGAGGCAGAAGGATCCAGCGGGCGAGAGCGGCGTCCGGAGTGTCTCGTCGAGCGCCCGCACGACCTGCGACAGGTAGGCGTCGCGCGTTGCTTCGGGCTCGCCGCGGGCGAGACCGAAGCGCCCCAGCGCGTCGCTGGCGACCTCGAGGATCTCGGGCCCCGTCGCGCTCGAGAAGTCGATCTTCTCGAGTAGATGATGGAAAAAGTCGCCCGCGCGCCGCCCGCGAGGAAAGCCGTCGAGCACGATGCGATCGGCATCGGGAGTCGGCTCGGGCGGCGGCGCCGGCGACTCGTCGGGCGTCACCGGTGCCGGCTCTGCTGCCTGGTCGTGATCGCGCGTCGCTTCGTCCTCGTCGACGACGATCTCGCGGTGGGTGAGCGCCGAGAAGCTTCCCGTACGCAGCGCGGGCAGCGAGGGTCGCTCCGGGCGCCGGGCACGCGCCGTCGGGCGCGCCTCGGGCGGGCGCTCGATCGCCGGACGATCGTGCGTGAAGGGCACGCTGCGGAGCGTGATGACGCCAGCCGAGCGCTCGGCGAGGCCCTCGAGCTCGCCGCGGATGTTCCGGCCCTTGTCGAGGTAGTTCCTCGTCGGCATCTCCGCCGGGTCGAGGCGAAGCGGAGGATGGAGCAGCGTCGCGGCGGCACTGACCCCGAGATTGCCCGCGTGGAGCCACAGGAGCGTGACGCGGTGCTTGGCACGCGTGAGCGCCACGTAGAGCACGCGCCGCTCCTCGGCGTGCGCCTCCCATTTCACGCGGCCAAAATCGCGACCCGGCGCCTTCTTGTTGACGTTCAGGTCGAGCACGAGAACGCCGTCCTCGTCGTGGAAAAGCTTCGGCGGTCCGTCGTCCATCGCGAGCCGCCCGTCCCAGGCGAACGGGCAGACAACGACGGGAAACTCGAGCCCCTTGGCCTTGTGTGCGGTGAGCACGCGCACGGCACCGCGGTCGCTTTCGAGCCGGATCTCGGCGTGCTCGGAGGCGGCCGTGCCTTCCTCGCGCTGCTCGACGAGCCAGGAGTAAAGGGCCTGAGGGCCGAGGTGCTCCTCGCTTTCGGCGCGATGGCAAAGCTCGGCAAGGTGCAGGAAGTTCGTGATGCGCCGCTCGCCGCCCGGGCGCGAGAGCAGCCGCCCCGCGGCGTCGGTCTCCTCCAGGAGCGCGCGAAACATCCGCATGAAGCCGCGCTCGGTCCACAGCGACTGCCAGCGACGCAGCCGCTCCGCCCAGAGCTCGAAACGCGCAGCGTCGTCGTCGAGCCGGGAGATGTCGTCGGCGGTCTGGCCGAAAAGCGCGCTCGCCAGCGCGCGCCGGAGCGCCGAGCCGCTCGTGGGGTCGAGCACCGCCGGTAGGACGAGGATGAGGTCCTCGGCTTCGTCGGACTCGAGCACGTCCTTGTCGCCGATCACGACGGCGACGATGCCCTTTTGCCTGAGCGCTTCCTGAACGTCGAAACACTGCAAGTTGGTGCGCGTGATCACGGCGATGTCGCTCTCGACGACGCGGTGCCCCGCGATCGTCGCGCGCCCGCCGAGCAGCGCCGCGACCTCGGCCGCCGCCACACGGCTCGCTGCGGCGCGCGCGGGGGGCTTTCTAAGCGGGACGCCCGGCGCCGGGGACTCGACGAACAGGATCTCGAACTGAGCGCCGTTCGAGGCGAGCTCGGCCTGGAACTGATCCACGGCGCCCGGCCGCGCGCTCACGTCGCGGTGCTCGATCGCTTCGAGCAAGAACGGCCGGGGCCCGCCGAACAGCATGTTCACCGCCTTCACGACGCCGGGATCGGAGCGGTAGCTCGTGTCGAGCGTGTAGCGACGCGCGTCGCGCGTGAGCGCAAGGTAGCTCCACACGTCGGCCCCGCGAAAACCGTAGATGGCCTGCTTGGGATCGCCGATCAGGAAGAGCGGGGTCTCGGGGCGCGCGAAGATGGCCTCGAAAATCGTGCACTGGGTCCGGTCGGTGTCCTGGAATTCGTTGACGAGCGCGACCTTGTAGCGCTCCGAGAGCGCCCGCCCGAGAGCGACCCCGCCCGGGCCCGTGAGGGCGCGCGCCACGCCTTCGAGCAAGTCGTCGAAGCCGAGCACGCTCGCGCGCTCCTTGCGGGCGGCGAGCTCGCGTTCGGAGTAGTCGAGGTACTCGAGCTCGAGCTCGACGGCGGCACGCGTCGCGCCGTCCCCGAGCCGGTCGGCGTCGGGAATCGTGCGCGCACCCGCTTGCTTTCGGTAGGTGTCGAACACCTTGCGGAGCACGCCGGGACCGACCTTGTTCTTCTTGATTCCCTCGGCGAGCAGGCGCGAGCCGCCCGCGAACTTGAGACGGAAGAAATCGTAGAGCACGTCCTCTTCGAGCTCGCGCAGGTCGGCGACGAGCTCGGCGTCGTAGCGAGCGCGCGTCCCGAGTGCGTGATCGTGGAGTAGCCGCCGGCAAAAGCCGTGGATCGTGCTGATCGACGCTTCGTCGAGCGTCCCGAGGGCTCGCTCGAGGCGCTCGCGAAGCGTGGCAGGCGAAAGGCCCTTTTCCCGCACCAAACGGCCGAGTATCTCGTCCTTCTCGGCCTCGGCCGCGCGCTCGGGCCGGAGCTTCTCGCGCGCCTCGACGAGCCGCGCGCGCACTCGGGTGCGCAGCTCGGCCGTCGCCGCTTCCGTGAAGGTGACGACCAAGATCTCGGAGGGCGTGCGCTCCGCCTCGGCGACGAGTCGGACGAACAGGCTCGTGATGGCGTGCGTCTTGCCAGTTCCCGCGCTCGCCTCGACCAGGATCTTGCCCTCGAGGGGCACCGTCATCGGATCGAACGCCGACGAGGGAGCGACCGGCATCACGACCCTGCCTCCGCCCTGGCGTCGTGACACGGCCCGAGGACCTCGAGCGCGAGCGCGTGGAAGCGGGTCTGTTCGGCCGAGCGCTCGCCACGGTCGAAGAGCGGATTGAAGGGCGGCAACCGATGATTGAACGCCCGCTGGGGGTGCGGGTCGCGCTGCAGCGTGCCGCCCTGCCCTTCGTATTTCTGCTGGGCAGCCCCGATCCCTTCGTTCGCCTTGCCCGCGCGAACTTTTCCGACGTACGCGTCGCTCTCGGGCGGCAAGAACGGCAGCGGACGCGCCTGACCCTCGAGGTAGCGCTCGACGAGCAGCTCGAGATGCTCGATGGCACGAGCCCTGGGGAGGGCGACGAGCTCCAGCACCCCGATTGTCCCGGATTTCTTGCCGTCGCGACCGACACGCACGCTCGACTGACGGGGCGCGCCCTCGGCGGCACAGAGCGCGAGGTGGCGGATCCAGAGCTCGAGCTCCCGCCTCGTATCGAGCGTCGAATAGCCGTGCTCGATGAGCCGGCCACCGAAGACGGAAGGCACCGAGCCGGCGATTTTCGTGCCGCCCGCAAGCGCGATCGCTACGGCCTCACGCCCTTCGACCTCGTCGCCACGCAGCGAGCGCACTTTCTCGGCGATCTGCTGGCACACCTCGCGAAGATCGCTGAGCTGGGCGCCCCCCCAGCCGCCGACCGCGAGCGCCGCGCGGCCACGCAAGCGTTCCTCCACCGCCGGCACGGCGAGCTCCGGATCGGGCTCCGCGATGAGCGCTTCGAGCAGGGCGCTCGCGATGTGCCAGCGCTCGAGGTCGTCCGGCTCGAGCGGCTCGCGAGGACGCCGCTCCGGGCGCCGTTCTTTCAGGTAAATCCCGAGGCGGCGATTCAGGAGGTACGTCGGCGGCGATTTCCAGAACCGGATCAGCTCGTCGAGCGCGAGCTCGCGAGGGCGCGCAAACGCTTCGAGCTCGGTCACGAACGGCCGGTCCGGTTGGGCGGGCCCCGACAGGCTCTGGGCGCTCGTTTCGTACTCGCTGCGGTAGGAGAACAGCCGCGGCTCGGTGCCGTCGAAGTACGCGGGACTGAAGGCCTGCAGGGGATGATCGGTGACGAGCGCCGAGCGTCGCTCCTTCGCGCCGTCTGTCCCGGCGGGCCCCGCGAGCGCTTCCACGAGCTCACCGAGGCACGCCGACGGGGGCATCACACGGTCGTCCTTCACGCTACGCCCGCTGGTCGTCACGATCAGCCGCTCGCGCGCCGCGAAGAGCGTCTCGAGGAAGAGTTGACGGTCGTCGTCGCGCGGCACGCGGTCCCCGACCTCGCGGGCAAAGGCGCCGTTCGCCATCAGATCGAACTCCAGGGGGCGAGGCGAGCGCGGGAAGGCGCCGTCGTTCATCCCGAGCAGCACGACCACGCGAAACGGGATGCTGCGCATCGGCACCATGGCGGAGAACGTCACGCCGCCCGCGAGAAACCCGCTTTCCGCGCCGCGCGCGTCGGCCCTCCGCTCGAGCAGCCGCGCAACGACACGCACGTCGAGAGCGGCGTTGAAGCCGGCCGCCGAGGCGACCCGCACGAGATCGGCGACGGCGAGCTCGATGCTCGCCCGCTCGCGCAGCCCCTCGGGGTCCTCGCCGAAAAGCTCGGCGGCGAGGTCCGCGAGCGCGAGCGCCCAGTCCGAAAGCGACCGGGGCCGCTCGCAATCGCGCAGGTGGCGGCCGAGCGACCGTACGAAGTGGGCAAGAATGCCGAGCAGCGCCGCCTCCTTGCCCTCGACCTCGTCGTAGCCGAACACGCCGTGGAACGAACGCACGCCACCGCTCGGCAATGCGTAACCGACGAGCAGGCGTCTCAAGCCGAACTCCCAGGTTAGCGCGTCCGCGGCGGGGAGACCCCGAGCCGTGAGGTGCGCGTCGTCGAGACCCCAGCGGATACCGCTCTCGACGATCCACGCGCCGATGCGGTCGGCGGCCGGCGCGTCGAGACCGAGACGGGTGCGCACGATATCGAGCCCCAGGAGGTCCGTCACCTCGGCGGCGGTGACACGGCCGCGCACCATGGCGAGCACGCGGAGCAACGCATCGAGGCCCGGCGAGCGCGCGCGCGTTCCGAGGTCGGCCACGCGGAACGGAATGAAGCGCAGATCGCCCGGTTCGCGCCGGAACACGGCCTCGACGAGCGGGGCGTACGCGGCGAGATCCGGCACGAGCACCGCCACGTCGTCGGGCGCGACGGGATCGTCCGTGCGCGTGAGCAACGCGAGCAGTTGATCGTGCAGGACCTCCACCTCGCGCATGGGGCCGTGGCACGAATGCACGGCCACCGAAGCGCGCTCGTCGCCGTCCAGGGGGAACGTCGCCGGGTCGATGGCGGCGTCGCCGCCGAGCCGCGCCGTGAGCGCTTCGAGCAAGCTCGCCACCGGCCGGCGCTCGAACGTTTGCCGACGCTCGGCCCGAACGCCCTGGGCCGCGAGCGTTGCCTCGAGCACCTCCGAAAGCTCGTCCCCCGTCGCGCCGAGCCCGAGAAGCGGCCCGACTCCAGCTATGCCGGCGAGGCCGCCCGGCGCCCGCGCCTCGCCGGTCGGCGCTCGGCCGGGCGCGAAGCGAAAGAGGTGCACGTCGACCCGCCGCGACAGCGCCACGAAGACGCGCAGGTAGAGCGGCGGCAGCGTGGAGAACCCGAACAGCGAGACGCGCGGGGGCAGCCCCCAGACCGCTCGCGCGCCCGAAAGCCGCGCGAGGAGCTCCTCCTCGACGTGAGCCACGTGGCGCGCCGCGAGCCGCTTCTGCACGCGCTGCCAGAGACGCGGTTGCCAGCGCTCGCCTTCGGGCACGATGCCGACGCCGCCGGCTTCCCAGGCGCGGATCCACGCGGGCCGATAGGTGAGGTACTGGTCGAACACCTGCGCGATGCGCGCCGCGAGCTCGCTCAGTCGCTCACCGTGCTCGTCCCCCTCGAGGTAGCGCGCAAGCTTTTCGAAGTCCGGGTCACCGAGCAGGCTCGGCAGGGTCTCTCTCACGCACCACTCGACGAGGTCTTCCGAGAGCGGCTCCGGACCGAGCGCGTCGTCGCCGAGCGTGGCGCGCACCACCCGCTCGACGAGCGCGCGCGGGTACGAAAACGGCGTCGCCCAGACACCGAGCTTGCGGGCGAGCTGCATCGACAGCCACACGCCCATGCCCCGGCCGGGCACGACGATCGCCTCGGGGTCGAACGGCGCACCGTGGGGCGCCTCGAACAGCGTGCCGAGCTCGCCGGCAAGGAGCTCCACCCGGTGGCTCTCGTGAACGAAAAAGGTCCCCATCGGGCGGCCGAGTGTAGCCCCCATGCCAAAGACTGGCGAAGCGCTTCAGACGCTTGCGCCCGTGGGATAAGTCACTAAAGTGCGTGCCTTTCCGCGTGGCAAAAAAGACGAGCGAAAAGCCCCTCGTGGGCGTGATCATGGGCTCGAAGAGCGACTGGGAAACGCTGCGCCACGCTTCGGAGATGCTCGATGCGCTCGCCGTCCCCCACGAGACGAGCGTCGTTTCGGCACATCGCACGCCCGATCTGATGTTCGAGTACGCGGCAAGCGCGGCCGAGCGCGGCCTCGAAGCGATCATCGCGGGCGCGGGCGGCGCGGCGCACTTGCCCGGCATGGTCGCATCGAAAACGTGGGTACCCGTGCTCGGCGTGCCCGTCGAATCGAGCACCCTCAAGGGGCTCGACTCGTTGCTCTCCATCGTGCAGATGCCGGCCGGAGTTCCGGTGGGCACGCTCGCCATCGGTCGTGCGGGCGCCATCAACGCGGCACTGCTCGCGGCGGCGATCGTCGCGCGCGGCCGGCCCCAGCTCGGGCGCGCCCTCGAGCGCTACCGGACCGAGCAGAGGCAAAGTGTCCTCCGCACCGCGAAGCTCCGACGCTGACCCGCGAGGGCCACGCGTCGGCGTGCTCGGCGCAGGCCAGCTCGGGCGCATGCTGGCGCTCGCCGGCCTGCCGCTCGGCGCCCGCTTCCTGTTCGTCGACCCCGGCCCCGACGCGCCCGCGGCCGAGCTCGGCGAGCATCTCGCTCTCGACTACGGGGCGCCGGAGGCGCTCGACAGACTCGCCGGCTGCGACGTTGTGACGTACGAGTTCGAGAACGTTCCCGTCGACGCCGCGCGCGCCATCGCTGCGCGCACCGTGCTCCACCCCCCCGTGGTGGCGCTCGAGGTCGCCCAGGATCGCCTGCGCGAGAAGACGTGCTTCGCCGAGCTCGGCATCCCCACCCCCCCCTTCTTCGACGTTTCCTCACAGGCCGACCTCGAGCGCGCCGTCACGGTGGCGGGCTTGCCCGCCGTGCTCAAGACGCGACGCCTCGGGTACGACGGCAAGGGCCAGCGCGTGCTCCGAGCGCCGGGCGACATCGCTGGCGCGTTCGCGGCACTCGGCGGCGTGCCCCTGCTGCTCGAGGGCTTCGTGCGGTTCGAACGCGAGCTCAGCCTCGTCGGTGCACGCCGTGCCGACGGCGCCACGGCGTTCTACCCGCTGGTCGAAAACCACCACGATGCGGGCATTCTCCGGTTCACTCGCGCGCCGGCCCCGGACGTTCCCACCCGCGATGCAGCGGGCCGCCGAGGGCTACCTCGACGCCTTGTTCCGGCGCTTCGACTACGTGGGTGTTCTCACGATCGAGCTCTTTTCGGCCGGCGGCGAGCTCCTCGCCAACGAGATCGCTCCGCGCGTCCACAACTCCGGACACTTCACCATCGAGGGGGCGGTCACGAGCCAGTTCGAGCAGCACCTGCGCGCCGTGCTCGGGCTGCCGCTCGGCTCGCCAGCGCTCGTCGGAGAGAGCGCGATGCTGAACTGCATCGGCTCCCTTCCCGATGCCGCCGCCGTGCTGGCCGTGCCCGACGCGCACCTCCACGACTACGGAAAAGCGCCACGCCCGGGACGCAAGGTCGGCCACGTGACGGTGCGTGCGCCGAACCCAGCGGAGCTCGACGCACGCCTTTCGGCCCTGCGCTCGCTCTTCTGATAGAGTCCGCCGCATGCAACGCCCCGTGGCGCTCCTCACGCTCGCCTGCGCGTCGCTCGGGGCTGCCCCAGCGCTCGCTCAGGGCTTCCAGACCCAAGGCACGGCTGCCGGCACGTACACCGCACCGACCGGCGCGTACGGAACGGCAGCGTTCCCGACGCCCATGGTCGCGCCGCCGAAGCCCCTCGACAACGTCGGCGAGACCGGCCAGTTCGTCTTCGCCATCGAACGCGCGTCCGGCCTGTTCCTCGACCGCCAGAAGCTCACCTACACGGACGCCGAGACGGGCGCGAAGATCACGCACGACTACAAGGTCACCTCTTTCGGGCTGCTCGGTATGGACAGCAACAGTCCCTCGGCTCTGCCGCGCTTCGCGCTCGACTACGTCGTCTACCAGGGCTTCACGGTCGGCGGCACCGGGATGATCGCCACGCGCGGCGTGTCGCTCGACGGCGCGGCCGGCCAGCGTCCCGAGGCACCGCCGACCGCAGCGCCCGACGGCTTCACGCTGCTCGGTGGCGTGCGTGGCGGGTTCGCCTATCCCTTCGATCGCACCTTCGGCATCTGGCCACGCGCGGGGCTCACGATCTCCACGAGCCGCGCCACACGCGAAGTCATCGACCCACGTCTCGGCGATACGCTCGGCGAGTTCGAGACTCGGGCGACGTTCGTCGACGCCTCGTTCGAGATCCTCGGCGTGCTCTCACCGCTCGAGCACATCGTGCTCTTCGGCGGCCCGTTCCTCGACCTCGGGCTCGGCGGGAGCTACTCGTTGTACGACGGCAAGGAGCTCATCGACCGGCGCGATGCGCACCTGCTCTCGTTCGGTCTGCTCATTCACGCCGGCGGCTATTACTAGCCAGTCTCCCCAGCCGCGCTCGCCCACCCCGATGCGGCCTGTTGGCCGAAGGAACGGGCCGGTCGCTTGACCCCGGCAGGTGAGACGGTGTAGGTAAAGACCCCACATCCCGCTCAACGCCAGGAGACGACCATGAAAGCCCTGCGCAAGCTGCTCGAGCGACTCCGGATCCCGCTTCCGGTTCTCGCCTGATTCGCCCCGCCCGGCGTGCGTTCGTCGCGCGTCACGCGGGTGGCGAGAGAAAGTGGGGGCATGCCGCCGAGCCCCCGTTGACGCCGTGCGTCATCGTTCGGGTGTGAGCATCGGCACGGGGTCGCCCCGCTTCGATCCGCGCCTTGGCCGGTGCGCCGAGTGCCGGTACGCGCGCACCGTCCGCGGCGCGCGCGAGCAGACGTATCTCCTCTGCGAGCGCTCCCAGGCCGAGCCCGCCCGGTTCGACCGCTACCCCCGGCTCCCCGTCGTCGAGTGCGCGGGGTTCGAGCGAAAGCCGGTCGGACCAGAATGAGGTCTCGGCGGTCCGGCGCCTCAGTGGAGCGCTTCGGCGAGCGCCTCTTCGATGGTCGGAAATCGAAACGCGAAGCCCGCGGCGAGGAGCTTTTTCGGGACGGCGCGCTGCCCCGTGAGGATCGGGACGGCGCCTTCGCCGAACAGCGCGCGCAGCGAGAAGCTCGGCACGGGCATGAACGCGGGGCGGCCGAGCGCTTTGCCGAGAGCACGCGCGAGCGCCGTCTGCGTGACGGCCCCCGGCGCCGCAACGTTCACCGCCCCAGAAAAGCCCGGATCGTCGAGGCACGCGAGGAATGCCCGCGCGGCGTCCTCGAGGTGCACCCATGAAAAGAGCTGGCGACCGCTACCCAACGGACCGCCGACGAACAACTTGAAAGGGAGCACCATGGTGCCGAGCGCACCGCCCCCGCGACCGAGCACGGCGCCGAGGCGCGCCGAGACGACGCGCACGCCGAGCGGCTCGGCCTTGCGAACGGCCGCTTCCCACGCCACGCACACGGTCGCAAGAAAGTCGTTGCCGGGCGGCGCCGATTCGTCGAGCGGCGCGTCGTCGTCGTGGCCGCCGTAGTAGCCGACACCGGACGCCGACACGAGCACGCGCGGTGGCGCGTCGGCGCGTGCGATCGCGCGGACGAGCGCCTCGGCCGTCTTCACGCGACTCTCGAGGATGCGTCGCTTCAGCGGCTCGGTGTAGCGCCGCCCCACCGCCTGCTCGCCCGCGAGGTGCACGACGGCGCTCGCGCCCGACACCGCCGCCATCCAGTCCCCGTCGCTGCCCGGGTCCCAAGCGAGCATCCGCACACCGGCGACGCCCTCGAGCGACGCGGGGACCGTTGACCCCCTCGAGAGCACGAAGAGCTCGGCGCTCCTTGCGGCCAGGAGCCGGACCACCGCGCTCCCGACGAAGCCGGTTCCCCCTGTCACGACGATGCGCTCCTGCATCCGCCAAACCTTTTCCCCGTGGCTCCCGGCCGCAAGTGGCAGGGAAGCTTTCGACGCCGCGAAAGCTGGGCTAATAGGTTCGCCATGCGCCTCTCCCCGAGCAACACCGCCCTCTTGCCGCTCCTCGGCCTCGCGAGCCTCGCGTGCGCCAGCGCCCCGGCCGCGCCGTTCGACACCCTCAAAACGTCCAACGCGACGGCCTACCGCCTGCAAAACTACGAGCCGCCGCCCACAGCCGCGGCGCCCGCTGCCGGAACGCCTGCCCCCGGCGCCGCCGTGCCCGGCGTGCCTCCCGAGATCATGAGCTGGATCCAGCAAGGAGCGCAGGGTCTCTCGCAGCTCATCCCGCCGGGCATCTTGCCGCCGAACCTCTTGCCTGGCGCCGCCGCTCCCGCGGCACCCGTCGTCCCGCCGCCCGATGCTCCACGCTTTCACGGCTTCCGCATCCTCGGTCAGACGCCCGTCGTCGATCCGGACCTGCGCGAGGAGCTCGGCAAGCTGCTCGGCGACGCCGACAGCTACGACAACAAGTACGCACGCTGTGCACCCGGCGTCATCTACCCGGAGATGGGCCTTTCGTTCGCGTCGGGTCCCGGCGCCCAGGCGAACGACATTTTGGTCTCGTTCTCGTGCAGCCAGGTCGTTTCGCGGAGCTTCGCCTGGCCGCACCCGGCCACGGGAATGAAGCCGGACACCGTGGGCAAGCTCACCGAGGTCGTACAAAAGCTCTGGCCGCAGGGCACCTGACCTCGCGATGCGAGCGCTCTGGCTCGCGTTCGGCATGGCGCTCGCCGGGCACGCGGCCGCTGCGCCGCAGCCATTTCACGTCACTTACGAGGCGCCCGCCGGCTGCTCGAGCCGCGCGGCGTTCGTCGCCGAGCTCTCGGCGCGCACGCCGCGGGCGCGCCTGGCCGCCGCCGACGAAACGGCGGCAACCTTCGACGTCACGCTGAGCGATCGGGTGACGGACGTGCTCGGGCGGCTCACGCTGCGCGAGATTGACGGCCGCGAAACGCCGCGCGCCGTCGCGGGCGCGACGTGCGAGGAGGTCGTCTCGGCGCTCGCCCTCATCGCCGCGGTGCTCGTCGACCCCGAGGCGCTCTCTCGCAGCGAGCCCGACCACGCCCAGCGTCCCGCACCGGAGCCACGCCGACCGGCTCGGCGCGCACACTTCCGCTTCGGCGGCGGTGCCGGCGCGGCGCTCGACAGCGGCATCGCACCGGAGCTCGCGCTGAGCGCGTTTTTCGAGCTCGACGCCGAGCACCAGAGCGCGACGGGCGCGCGGGGCATCTCGTTCGGCATCGCCGCGCAACGGACCCGCTCCGACACCGTGGACACGGGCGCGGGGCGCGCCGACTTCACGTACACGGGGGCGCGCGGCTGGTTCTGCCCGCTCAGCCTACCGAGCACCGGGCTCGTGTCGTTCACGCCCTGCGCCGCTCTCGGCGTCGGCACGCTGCGCGGCGTCGGCTCCGCGACGCTCGACCAGCAGACCGTCACCCGGCCCTGGCTGAGCCTCGGGCCACTCGCTCGCCTCGAGCTGCGGCCGACCCGATTTCTCTCGTTCACGCTCGATGGAGAAGCGGTCGTCGCGCTCTCCCACCCCACGTTCTACTTTCGTCCCGACGTTCGAGGCGTTCGCCGTGCCCGTGCTCGGCTTCTCGGGCCGCGCGTCGCTCCGCGCCGTGTTGCCCTGAGCGCTCGCACGGCGCCCCGGGCCGCACACCGAGCTGGTTCGATTCCGCTTCAGCCGTAGCGGTCTTCCCGCCAGGGCAACGCCGTCATCGAGTAGCCGCGCTCTTCCCAGAAGCCCGGCCGATTCTCCGTGAGGACCTCGAGCCGCTCGATCCACTTCGCGCCCTTCCAAGCATAGAGCTGCGGCGTGATCATACGCACGGGTCCGCCGTGCTCGCGCGCGAGCGGCTCACCGTTGACCTCGTACGCGATGAGAACGTCGGGCTTCAGCGCCTCTTCCAGGCTCACGTTGGTCGTGTAGCGATCGGAAGCGTGGCACATCAGTGCGCGCGCCTCGGGCAGCGGCTCGGCGAGCGCGAGCACGTCGGCGACGCGCACGCCCTTCCAAGCGAGGTCCATGCGAGACCAGGTCGTCACGCAGTGAAAGTCGCTCGTGTCCTCGACCTCACCGAGCGCGAGCAGCTCCGAGAAGTCGAGCGTCACCGGCGTTCGTACGGCGCCGTTGACCGTGAGGCGGAACGACGCGCGCGTGACGCTCGGTTGGACGCCGAGGTCGAGCACGGGCCACTTCTTGGTCTCGGTCTGCCCCGCTGGGAGCTTCGGCATGCCGTGGCGGTTCTTCGGTCCCGTGCCCTGGGGCGCGTCGTCCGCCAGGCTGGGCGTCGCCCGCATCCGCGCTTCGAAGCGCGCTCGGAGCTCCTGTCGAGCCTTGACGACGCGATCCAGCTTTTCCTGGCTCATGGCTAAACCCTCGCTCCGCGAGCGACCGGGATGATACCCGATCCGCCCGCGTGCGAGAGCCGCGCCCGAGAAGACGCCTCAGCTGGGCGGCATCGGCATGAGCTCGACGACCTCGATGAAGCCCTCGGGCATCATGAAATGGGGGTGCCCCTTGAGAGAGTCGGCGACCGCTTCCTTCGATTCGCCCTGCAGGATCGAAAAGCCGCCGAGATCGTTCCAGGTCGGCGTCGCGCCGTCCTTCGTCACGCGCAACGTCTTGCCGAGCGGCGCCCCCATGTCGACGATCGAGGATGCCGCCTTCTTTCCCCAGGCATCCCAGGCCGCCATGAACTCCTTTTGCTGGTCGGGAGAACCTGCCATCGCCTTTTCGAAAGCCGCTTTGGTCGCCTTGTAGAGAACGAGAAACTTCTTCATGGTCGTGCCCTTTGCTGTTCGTTCACATGGACGACGCCGCACACCCGTCCATGCAGGCGGTGCCGGTAGAGACGCCGCCGTGCCGCGGTCAGCCTAGTCGGCGCCCGTACCGTCGTCACGCAGGAAAAACTCCTGCAAGAGGCTCGCTTCTTCGTGCTCGTGCACCTCGAATTCGTCGAGGAGCCGTTCGACGGAACGTCACGAGCTCGGGTGCCCGCAGCGAATCGGTGGCAACGGCGCGAGCGGCCTCGACCATGCCGAGCATCAGCTCGTGCTCACGTCTGAGCTCGGCGATGGCGTGCGACAGCGACTGCCGCTCTCGCAGCACGACGCCGAAGTAGGAGCTTGCCTCCTCGAGCGCAAAGTGGAGCTCGAGGTCCACGCGGAGCTCGGAGAGCAGCGGCGCCGGGTCCACGACGGCGCGCCCGCTCCGGAGCGCCCCGCGCAGCTCTCGCAGGCGGGCGAGCGTCGCGCCGAGCCGCCCTTCCGCGGCGACCGCCACGGCATGCGGTGGGGGGGAGGGCGTCGAGACAGGGACAGGGGAGCCGCGGAGCGGGGCGAAAGAGGTAGCTTTGGCCTGGTCCATCGTCCGGTTGCTTGCAGGTTCCGGGCCGCCGGGGGTCGCTGCGCAGGGATACCCCATGGGCCTGCTCCTTCGCCCAGGCGAGGGCTACCCCGTCCGCGGGGGTGGCAAAAAAGCGCGCCCCCGACCATCGCGCCACGCGCAAGGCTTGCGGGCCGGCGTGCCCGTCCTCTGCTAGAATGGGTCCTGGTGGTTGGGTCGGGTTCTTGGGCGTCGCGTGGCGACTCTGCCATCGCGTGGTGATCGAACTCGCGCTGCCCGCACATGAGCCAAACGGTGCGCCAGACTCCCTCCCCCACCCTCGCCGTCCTGGGCCCCGAGCTCGGGCCGCCGGAGCTGGTCTCGGAAACGGGCGAGAGTGAGCCCCCTGACGCGGGCTTTCAACGGACGACGCTCGCCGACCTGCTCGAGTGCCACTTCCGCAGTGTGTGGCGCGCTTTGCGCCGCTTCGGCATCCCCGCCGAAGCGGCCGACGATGCCGCTCAGGAAGTGTTCATCATCGCTTCGCGCAAGCTCGAGCAGATCGAAGCGGGTCGCGAGCGGCAGTTCCTCGTCGCCGTCGCGCTGCGCGTCGCCGCGAACGCGCGGCGCGCCCGAGCCGTGAGGCCGGACACGTCCCCCGGCGCCGACGAGATCGAAGCGATGACGGGCGCGCAACCGACGCCCGAAACGCTCGTCGACCGCAAGCGGGCGCGCGAGCTGCTCGACGCCATTCTCGATTCCATGCCCGACGACCTGCGCGCCGCCTTCGTGCTGTTCGAGCTCGAGGGCTACACGGGGCCCGAGGTCGCGGAGCTGCTCGAAATCCCCCTCGGCACGGCGTCGTCGAGGCTCAGGCGAGCGCGCGAGATTTTCCAGACGGGTGTCCAACGCCTCAAGCGGACGCTCGGAGCCCAGGTGAAGCCATGAGCGACCTTTCTCCGCTCCTCAGCGATACGAACGACGAGCTCGAGCGCTTGCTCCTGCTCTCCGCGGACGACGACGAGCCCGACGCGACCGCCCTGCCGCGCGTGGCTGCCGTGCTCGGTGTCGGCGCGATGGCCGTCGGCCTCTCGAATGCGGGCAGCGTCGTGGCCGAGCAAGCGGCCCTCGGCGGCGCCGCGGCGGCCAAGCCGCTCACCCTGGTGTCACTCGCGAAGTTGCTCGCCGTCGGCGCGACGGCCGGCGTGCTCACGAGCGGCACGGCGTACGTCGCCTTCCGCCCGGCGCATTCGCAGGCGCCGACGCCCACCGTCAGCGCTCTGCCCGTCGCCACCACGGCGTCTCCACGGCACGCCGCCGCGCAGGAGGTCGCCGATCCGACGCCGACCCCCGAAGAGCCAGCGCCCGCCACCACGGCCGTCATTCCGCCACCACCACCCGCAGCCGAACCGGTCGAGCCCGACGAAATGGAGCCCCCCGCCGTCGCCGAGCCACGGGCCGCAGCGCTCGGCTCCACGGCGTCGTTCGACGCGCCCGTCGAAGCAACGACGAGCGCCGCGGAAGCGCGCGCCGCCTCCACGCTGAGCGAAGAAGTGCGCGCGCTCGACACCGTGCGCAAGGAGCTGGCGATCGGCCGCGCGCGCTCGGCACTCGCCGATCTCGATGCCTACCGTGCTCGCTTTCCGAACGGCGCGCTCACGACGGAAGCGACGGTGCTGCGCGTCGAAGCTCTGCTCGGCGCGGGAGAGCGCGCGAGCGCGGAGCGCGAAGCAGCACGGTTGATCCAGGCAGCACCGAACAGCCGTCATGCCGAGCGCGTGCGCGAGCTCCTGAAAAGATGATCGATCTTCGCGACGGGCCACATGGGCCAGGGTATGACGATAGGTCACTTGGTGCGGACACACGGGGTTCTGGTGGTTGCTCTCTCGGTCGCGGGGACTTGGGGGTGCGGCGGTCGCTACGCGCTCGGCTCGGATGACGCGGGCGGGGGGGGGACGGGGGGCACGGGCGAAGCGGGCGCGGCGGATGGCGGCACGGGCGCCACGACCGGCGGCACGGGCGCGACCACCGGCGGCGCGGGCGGCACGGCCGGTACGGAGATGACGACCGGCGGCAGCAGCGGCACGGCGGGCGTCGTCGTTGCCGCGGGTGGAAGCGCCGGCGAGCCCGGGACCGGCGGCAGCAGCGCCTTCGGCAACGGCGGCGGCGGCTTTGCGGGCAAGCCGGCCACGGTCTCCAAGGTTAACCTGCTCTTCATGGTCGATAACTCGATCGGGATGGCGGACAAGCAAGAGCTGCTCGAAAAGGCGATTCCCATGCTGGTCTCACGGTTCACGCACCCCGATTGCGTCGACGAATTCGGCAGTCCCACTGGCGCAACGAGCGACAACGACGGCAACTGCCCCGCGGGCGTTACCGAATTCCGACCCGTCAAAGATCTGCACGTCGGTGTCATCAGCTCGAGCCTCGGCGATCACGGCAGCAACAACGTCTGCTCGGAGCAGACGGCCACCGACCAGTCGCACTACGACGACGGCGCGCGTCTGATGCCGAGCGTCCGTCCGGGCCTTTCGAGCTACGACGACCTCGGTTTTCTGGCCTGGGACCCCGACGGCAGGTACGCGCCCGCAGGGCTCGATGACCCATCCGCATTGAGCGTCGATTTTCAGGACCACGTGCTCGCCGCCGGCGAGCACGGCTGCGGCTATGAGGGGTCGCTCGAAGCCTGGTATCGCTTCCTCGTCGATCCGGACCCCGTCGAGAGCATGTCGAACGACGGCGCCCTCAGCGTGCGCGGCCCCGTGAGCGGCACGGTGCTCGCACAGCGCGCCGCGTTTTTGCGCGCGGACTCGGCGCTCGCCATCGTGATGCTGAGCGACGAAAACGATTGCTCCATTGTCGACGAGAACGAGACCCAGGGCTGGCTCACGTCGTTCAAGGGCGGCCCGGCTGCCAACAACTGGCGCATGCCTCACGGCACCTCCGCCTGCGCGCAGCCCAACAATCCTTGTTGCGCACCCTGCGGCTCCGGGCCGAAGCTCGGCTGCCCGTCGCCGGACGAGGACCCGGCGTGCGCGGACTCTCCGCTACCCGTGAGCGAAGACTCGCCGAACCTGCGCTGCTTCCACCAGCGTCAGCGCTTCGGCGTGGACTTCCTGTACCCCATCGGCCGCTACATCGAAGCGCTCACCGCGAGCACGATCGATCCGCGTCTCGACGGCAACCGCGTTCCGAACCCCATCTTTGCGGCGGCGCCCGACCAAGACAGCCGTGATCCGCGCTCGGTGGTGCTGCTCGGCATCGTCGGCGTGCCTTGGCAGGACATCGCGACGCCCGAGAGCCTCGGGGGCGACGGCCTCGCCTACCTCACGCCCGAACAGCTCGACGCGCAAGGTCGCTGGAACGTCGTCCTCGGTGGCCCCGGCTCGGATCCGCTCGACCCTCTCATGATCGAGTCCGTGGATCCACGCCCGAGCGGCGCTCCCCATCCGCTCGATCCGAACGCGGCCGTCGTGGGCCCGAGCGACGGCGGTTGGAACACGATCAACGGCCACGAGCAGGCGCCTGACAGGTTTCGCACCGACCTGCAGCTCGCATGCATCTTCCCGCTCAGCGAGCCTCGGGACTGCGACATGTCCAACGAGGGCGGCTGTGATTGCAACGCCGACGAATACGAGAAGAACAGCCCGCTCTGCGACTACCCGACGCCGAACCAGGACGGCACGCAGGTCTACGCGAAGGCCTATCCGAGCGTCCGCGAGCTCGAAGTGCTGCGCGGCCTCGCCTCGACGGGGCTCACGGCGAGCATCTGCCCGAAGTACGCCGTCGCGGGCGAGGTCGGTCCACTGGATGAGCGCTACGGCTACAACCCCGCCATGAGCTCCCTCGTCAACCGGCTCAGGCCGAGCCTCTCCGAGTAGCCCGCAGGGCAGGCGAAACGGGCCCGGCGCGACGCGCCGGGCCCGGTGATAGCATCCCGCCGTGTCTCTGGACGCGATCGTGCGCCTTCAGCCCGTGCTCACCGGTCTCGGGCTGGGGGCGTTGTTGCTACTGGTGGTCGTGATCCTCGTACCGCGCGAGCACCGGCGGCAGATCCGCGGGGCGTTCGTGCTCCTACTGGTGTACGCGGGTTCCCGCGCCGCGATGAGCCTCATCGTCGGCGATCAGTTCCCGAGCAAGCTGCTCCACTTCGTCGCGGTGTTCGCCTGGTGCGCCTCCATGATGCGCGCGCTGTTCACCCTCTTCACGACCACGCGCTTCGGACGCCTGTTCGGCAAGCCCTGGCCCAAGATCCTGCGCGACGTCGTTCAGGCCGTTCTGTATTTCATCGTGGCGCTCGTGGCCCTGCGCGCCATCGGTGTCGAGCCCGGACAGCTCCTCACGACCTCCGCCGTGCTCACGGCCGTGCTCGGTTTCTCGATGCAGGACACGCTCGGCAACCTGTTCGCAGGCCTCGCGCTCCAGGGCCAGCAGACGATCACCGTCGGCGACTGGGTGC
Organism: uncultured delta proteobacterium; assembly: GCA_963841435.1. Taxonomy (GTDB): domain Bacteria; phylum Myxococcota_A; class Polyangia; order Polyangiales; family Polyangiaceae; genus PMG-095. Next base: position 298,885 of record CAWJCS010000006.1, on the reverse strand, counting down.
GCTTCGAGGAAGGCTCCGACGGCTTCGGCGAGGTCACGGAAATCAACTGGCGCGCGACGCATTTTCTCACGCTCGCCCGCGTCCACGTCGTCGTGCCCAACGGCGTTTTGGCCCGCGCCGTCGTCAGAAATTACTCGCGCCCCACGCCGCTCGTCCGCAGCCGGACCGAAATCGCGCTCCCCTACGACGTGTCGCCCGAGCGTGTACGCCAGGTGATGCTCGCTTCGATCCGCGGCGTCGAGGGCGTCGCAGCGCAGCCGGAGCCGAGCGTTTTGATCCAGGACTTCAGTGACGTCGGCGTCGTCTACAACTTTCGCTATTTCATCGCCGACCCCGGGCGCAAGGACCCCATCGACGGCGCCGTCCGTCAACGGCTCTACTACGCGCTCGCTCGCGCCCGCATCGACATCCCTTTCCCGCGCCGCGAGATCGGCCTGCACTATCCGGCCGGCGTCGCCCCGGATCGCGCGGGCACGACGGACCCGCCCGCAGCGGCCGGGCCAATCATCGCGCTCGAACGGCTGACGCGCTTCGACATCTTCAAATCGCTGAGCCCTTCCGACCTTCTGACGGTGGCCGAGGCGTCACACAGCGCGCTCTATTCCCCGGGCGAAGCCATCGCGCGCCAGGGCGACACCGGCTCCGACCTCTTCGCCCTCGAGCGCGGGCGCGTCGAGGTCACCATCGCGCCCGAAGGCCGTCCTCCGGTGCGCATCACCACGCTCGAAGCGGGCTCGCTGTTCGGCGAGGCCGCGCTCCTGACCGGCGAGCGCCGCACGGCGACGGTCACGGCGCTCACGGAGTGCGAGGTCATCGTCATCTCGCGCGCCCCGTTCAAACCCATCATCGATCGCACCCCCGCCCTCCTCGAGCGGCTCACGGCCCGTCTCGCCGAGCGTATGGATCAGCTGAACCAGGCCATCGCCACGGCGACCGACGGCGACACCGATCAGGGGCGCCGGAGCGAGTACCTCGTCGAGCGCATCCGGAAATTCTTCACGGGCTAACACTACTGTCAGAGTCTTGGAGGAACAGCTCACGATCCGGCAGAGAGAACATGAGCCACGAAAGCAACTGGCGCGGCCAGCGGGCGGCCGTCTTCGAGCACGAAATGGACGCAAGACGTGGGCGCCGCCGTCCGAAAAGTTCGCCGCTCGCCAATCTGCGAATTTCTCGAAGCAAACGCGAATCTCTGACAGTAGTGCTAACCGCCACGTTGCCGAACGGCGCCAGTTGGCGCTCGCGCGCCCTTGCTCAGGTCGAGGCTCACCCCGACCGCCGAGCGGCGCGCGACGGGCATGGATACTGCTTGGCTCCCCGCGGCCTGTCCCGAGGATCCCTGACGAAGCCGACGACGGTGGAGGTCTGCCGCCGTACGGCTGAGTCGCCTCATTGGCAGTCACGCCTGGCCACGGCCGATTCGATGTCCAAAGGGGCGCTTCCCACTGACTTTCTCGACTACCTGTGCGCCGAATGGGGCGTCGAGCGCGACGAAGCGCGCGGGCTACTGAGGCAATTCGTCCTCTCCTATTACGAGGCCCCGCTTGCGGAGCCGGAGCCGACTGCGAGCGAAGCCACCCCCTCGTCCGAGCACGAAAACACCAGTCAAAGTGGTTGACCGATCATTCATTTTGAATGACCCCGGGCGTGGCGCGGCTCGCGTCTCGACGGAAGAGCCCGCGCCTCACCCCCTCGTTTGGATGCCGGGCGGTGGCTGGCTACCCCGGATCGAGCCGTAGCTCTTGAGCTTTCGATAAAGCGTTGCCGAGCCGATGTGAAGTTGCTTCGCCGTGATGGTCTGGTTTCCCCCGTTTAGCTCCAGCGCAGCGAGAATGTACTCCTTCTCGACCTCGTTCAACGGCCGCACCGCGCCGGCGCCAGCGCCGGTGACGGGCATGGGAAACGCCTGCCGGATCTCTTCGGGCAGGTCTCCCACCTCGACGCGGCTTCCGCGTGCGAGCGCCACCGCACGCTCCATCGCGTTCTCGAGCTCACGAACGTTGCCCGGCCACTCGTAGCGGAGCAACTGATCGGCAGCGTTCGGTGCAAGACCCACGATGTTGCGCTTCATCCTGAGCGCCGCTTCCCCGAGCAGCACCCGTGCGAGCGGGAGCATGTCCTCCCTCCGCTCACGGAGCGATGGTACGTGGAGCTCGACGACCTTGAGCCGGTAATAGAGATCCTGCCGGAAGCTCCCTCCTGCCACGCCATGAGCGAGCTCGCGGTTGGTGGCGGCGATGATGCGGACATCCACCTTCCGATTCTTGTTCTCGCCGACCCGCCGGATCTCCCGTTCCTGGAGCGCACGCAGGAGCTTGACCTGCATGCCCGCCGAGACCTCGCCGACCTCGTCGAGCAGCAGGGTTCCGTTGTGGGCCGCCTCGAATAGCCCTGGTCGGTCTTGGGTCGCTCCCGTGAAGGCACCCCGCGCGTGTCCGAAGAGCTCGCTTTCGAGCAGCGTTTCGGCGATGGCCCCACAGTTGACCGCGACGAACGGCCCACCCGCGCGCGTGGACTCGTCGTGCACGAGCCGCGCGACGCGCTCCTTGCCGGATCCGCTCTCGCCGGTGATGAGCACCGTCGAGTCCACCTTGGCGACGCGGCGGGCAAGATCCAGGAGCTGCCGCATGTTGGCGCTCTTGGCCACGATTCCGAGCGGCTCGTCGACATCGCTCACCACGCGCACGAGCGCACGCTGGTGCGCGCGGAGCTTCTGCTCGGCCGCCTTCAACGTCTCCGTGACGCGGTGGAGCGAGACATCGAGGCATTCCTTGAGCTGCTTGCCTTCGAAGAAACGTAGCTCCTCGGCGCGAGCATCACCCCACTCCTCGCGGGTGCGCCCGATGAGGTGACAGCCGGCGTCGCCCTGGCCCATGCAGCGATCCTCGAGAACGTAGATCTCCTTGCCTGCGGTCTTGCTGAGGTAGCCGCTCGTGAGGCCGGAAATGGTCCAGCACATCGGCGCGTCGGCGCGACCGAAGTGCAAGAGGTGCTGCTCGGCCTCGTAGGAGGCGACGAGCATCAAGCCCTCTTTCGAAAGCGGCCCATTGCTTCCAAGTGCAACCTTGAAGAGACCCTCGAGCGCGTTGATGCGGGTGCCGGCAAGCAGGCGGTCATCGTCGGTATCCCAACGGAATTGGGCTTCCATCGCTTCGGCCATGCGAAAGCCGTGGGCGAAGCCGAACTGGGTGAGGACCGTGCGTGCTGCCGTGAGGCCGAAGTTTTCGACGAGATACTTTCGCAAGAGCCCCATGGCCACGGCATCGAGCAAGAGGGCACGCTGGCCGGCAAACCGGATCATTCCGCCCTCCGGGTCCAGCTCCAGGAGCTCCTCGTGAGCTAAGTCGTCGGCGCGCATCGGTTCCATCGAATTGAAGGACCTTGTCCTTCAATTCGATGCAGCGCACCACGTGGCCGCCCCAGGCGCCAGGTCTTTTACGGGGTTACCCTGTCTGGAGAGTGGTAAAGCGCGTGGCACGGAAGGTGCTTGAGGGCGAGGCCGGGCCACCCTCCCATCGTCTTGCGGTGGCCCCGAGCACAAAGGAAAGCGACGGATGAACTGGACTCAAATCGAAGGGCGGTGGCACGAGCTGTCCGGGCAGCTGAAGTCTCAGTGGGCAAAGCTCACGGACGACGACCTGAAGAGCGTCGCGGGCAAGAGGGAACAGCTGCTCGGCAAGCTAGAGCAGCGCTACGGCATCCTCAAGGAGGACGCGGAGAAGCAGCTCGACAAGTGGATCGCCAAGATCAGTCCGGGAAACGGCGACTCGAGCGAGCAGGCCGCAGGCGTGGAACCGAAGAAAGCTGGAGCCGACGGGGTCAATGGAGAGGGATAGCTCGTGCAGCTCTTCCTCTTCTTGGTCTTTGGTCTCGCCGTCGGCGTGCTCGCACGGATGATCGTGCCCGGGCGCCAGTCCGGCGGATGGATCACCTCGATGGTGATCGGCATCGTCGGATCGTTCGTCGGCGCTTATCTCGGGAAGCTGGTTGGCCTTCACGGAGAAGGGCGCATGGCCGGGGTCCTGATGTCCCTGGTGGGCGCCATCGTGCTTTTGCTCGTTTATCACGCGGTGACCTGGCGAATGGCGTCGAGCTGAGCGGCCCCGGCAGCGCATGACCCAAGGCTTGGGCCGCCTCGAGAGCCCTCGGATTGATGGAGCGCTCCGTCATCTTGATGAAGCCGACGCGCGCATTCAGGCCTCGCGGAGCCTCCTCGACCCGCGCGCAACCTCGGTCCCTTCTGGCACGGAAGGTGCTTGGGGGACGGGCATGTACAAGTTGATTGTTCCGATGATGATAGGGGCGCCGCTTTTGTGGGGCGCTTGTGGGGCGAGCTTCCCGGCGCCGGTGCAGCGCATGGCCGACGCAGAATCCGCAGAGCGCAGCGCGCGGGAGCTCGGCGCCAACAGCGAGCCTCGGGCGCAGCTGTCGCTGAAGCTCGCGGACGACCAGATCGCGGGTGCGAAGCTCGCGATGAACGATGGTGACAACGAGCGCGCCGATAGTCTCCTCATTCGAGCCAAGGCAGACGCGGAGCTCGCTCTCGCGCAGACGCGTGAGACCGGTGCAAGAGTCGATCGGCAGGAAGCCGTCGAAGACTCGGCCGCCCAGGATCAAACGAACGCCGTTCAGGGAGCAGTAAAATGAATGTCACTCGCAACATAGGTCTCCTGCTTGCGCTCGGCGCCGTCTACGGTATCAGCGGCTGCGCAGCCAGCATCCCGCCCAAGGATCTCCTCAACGCGCGCGACGCCTACGCGCGAGCCAGCAACGGACCGGCGCAAACGGGCAATCCAGCGGGCATGCACGCCGCCAAGCAGCAGCTCGATCTGGCCGAGGCCTCGTTTGCCGAGAACGGCGACACGCAAACCACCAGGGATCAGGCTTACGTTGCCGTGCGCAGGACCGAGCTGGCAGTGGTCATCGCTCGCACGCGCCAATCGAACCAGGCCAAAGAGGGCGTCGTGAGCGCCATGCACGCCGACGAGAAGAAAGCCGTCGCCAACACCGCCGCCGAGCTCGAGCGCACGAAGACCCAGGCCACGGCCCAGAACGTGGCTTACGTTGCCCAGGGCGTTCAGCTGAAGGACGAGACGGCGCGGCGCGTGGAGGCAGAGAAGCGTGCCCAGCAAGCGGCCGCCGACCTTGCCAAGTTCGCGACGGTCAAGCAGGAGGCGCGCGGGATGGTGATCACGCTTTCCGGCAGCATCCTCTTCACGTCCGCGAAATCGGAGCTGCTCCCAGCTGCCCAGTTGAAGCTCAACGACGTTGCCACCGCGCTCATCAAGGAAGACCCGGATTCGCGCATGGTCGTCGAGGGCCACACCGACTCGCAGGGTGGAGCTCCCTACAACCAGCAATTGTCTCAAGAGCGGGCACGCGTCGTTCGCGACTACCTCGTGACGCGGGGCATCGCCGGCGATCGCATCACCGCGCAGGGCTTTGGGCTCACGCGTCCCATCGCGGACAACAGCTCGACCGAGGGTCGCGCCAACAATCGGCGCGTCGAGATCGTCGTCCAGCCGAGAAGCCCGGCGCCGTAACGAAACACCATGCACGGCCCCGTCGTGTCACTCCCGCGCCGGCCGCGGGAGTGAACGGCGGCGGTGGCGGAGAATGATCATGAAATGGGTGTCTAACTTCTCAAAACCTGGGGCAGCGCTGCTGTTCGTTTCGTCCTTCGCCCTTTCCACCGCCTGTGGAGGCACCGGCGGCGAGGCCAGTAACGCTGGCTCCAGTGGCTCCAGCGTCTCCGGCGGCTCGGGTGGCTCGGGCGGCTCGGGTGGCTCCCACACGGGCGGCTCAGGAACTGCCGGAGTCGGAGCGGAAGACGGTGGGCCTGCCGTGGATCTGGGCGTGGCCGAAGGCTATGCCGTGCTCGCCATGACCGGCATCTCGACGGTGCCGACCTCGGCGGTCACCGGAAATCTCGGGGTGAGCCCGGTCGCCGCAAGCTCGATCACCGGCTTTTCGTTGACGGCGGATTCGACGAGCGTCTTTTCGACTTCGCCGCAGGTGACCGGGAAGGTGTACGCGGCGGACTACGCGCCTCCCACACCGGCGAACATGACCCAAGCCGTCGAAGACATGCTGCTCGCCTTTGCCGACGCCGCGGGGCGCGCTCCCGACGTGACCGAGCTCGGCGCCGGAAACATCGGCGGGATGACGCTCACTCCAGGCGTCTACAAATGGAGCACGGGGGTTCTGATCCCGAATGACGTGACGCTCACGGGCAACAGCACGGCCGTCTGGATCTTTCAGATAGCCCAGGATCTCACGGTAGAAAGTGCCACCAGCGTGGTCTTGACGGGCGGCGCGCTGCCGAAGAACGTCTTCTGGCAGGTCAGTGGCGAGGTCGATCTCGACACCACCGCCCACGTCGAGGGCATCCTCCTTTCTCAAACGGCCATCAACTTGCGAACCGGAGCCTCGATCAACGGCAGGCTTTTGGCACAGACCGCCGTCAGCCTCGACGGCAACACGCTCGTCGAACCCGGACGGTGAACCGACTCTTGGGAGTGTGTGTGCAGCTAGGCGGCAAGCCATGTCGAAGAATCCTCTCGTGCTCGGCGCCAACGTCCTGTCCGCCCCCTCGGCCCCTGAGAGCACCACTCCGAGCCGCCTAGCACTACTGTCAGAGATTCGCGTTTGCTTCGAGAAATTCGCAGATTGGCGAGCGGCGAACTTTTCGGACGGCGGCGCCCACGTCTTGCGTCCATTTCGTGCTCGAAGACGGCCGCCCGCTGGCCGCGCCAGTTGCTTTCGTGGCTCATGTTCTCTCTGCCGGATCGTGAGCTGTTCCTCCAAGACTCTGACAGTAGTGCTAGGCGGTGCCGGGAGAGTCGGCGGGCAGGGATGATCACGCTCCGCAGAGCGAAGGAGCGCCACCATGTTCGGCGGAAGAAGCAAGATGTCTGGGTCACCTTCCATCCCGAAGATCGAGCCGATCCGTTCGCAGACGGTTTCGGAGCGCTGGAGATCCTGAACGAAGGCCACCTTTCACCCGGAGCCCGCACGCCGCGCAAAGCCCCGCGCGATGCCGAGATCCTCACGTACGTTCGCGAGGGAGCGGTGGCCTACGAAGACTCGAGGGGACGTTCGGGGGTCATCCACGCGGGTGAGTTCCAGCGCATGGGCGCGGACAGCCGCATTCGCCACAGCGAGACGAACGCTTCACTCGACGATTGGGCACACCTGTTCCAGATCTGGCTGCACCCCTCCGAGGCGCGGGTGGAGCCCGTTTACCAGCAGAAGCGCTTCAGCGCCGCGGAGCGGAGGTCTGGGCTCTGTGTGATCGCGTCGCCCGACGCTCGGAGAGGCTCGCTTCGCATCCACCAGGACGCCGTGGTGTATTCGGCCCTACTCTACCGTGGTCAGCACCTGGCCCACGAGCTCTTGCCCGGACGAAGCGCTTGGCTCCATGTCGTTCACGGCGAGCTCACGGTCGCCGGCGTCGTCCTCACGACGGGGGACGGAGCCGGCTTCACGACCGAACGAGTCGTCTCGCTGACGGCGAGGGAAGAAAGCGAGATCCTCCTGCTCGACCTCGGCGAGCCTCTGCCGAAGCAGCGCAACGAGCTCGCCACACCCGAGTGGTTCCCAGCCGTTGCCGGTCCCCGCAACGGCAGGGCCGGCGTGGCCATTTCTTCTTTCCGAGTGTGAACGGCGGAAGTGTCAGGCGCGCTTGACGCTCGGCCCCAGCCAGCGCTCGGCGAGGCGGCGCGCGACCACGGTCATCACCAACGTCGCTCCCTTGTACGCAAGCTCCGACCAGAAGGGATCGGAACGCGCCGTTCGAGCCCCCTGCCTGCGCTCCCGGCCCGGGGCCCGCAAGAGCTGCACGGCGATTGCAGCGGCAGCGAGAACACCCGCGCCGATCAGCAGTGGTCGTATGACGGCGACGACGCGCCCGCCGGTCTCCCGCCCGACCAGCGAAGCCTCTTGGAGACTCGCCGAGAACGCGACACCGGCACGCGCGACGGAAGCTTCGGCTGCGGCAACGCTTTGACCGATGGGCGCTCCGGCCGCATCGGCACCGAGATCGGGTTGAGGAGTCCTCATTTTGATGCCATGGCGATGCCCGGCGCGCCGCGGAGGCCTCGTAGGGCCCAGACCGCAAGGAACGTCGCGACAGCGCTCACACCGAGGGACGGGAGCACCGCGATGATCAGCGCAGAGCGCGACCACGACGCAAACAAGACCGGCGGGAGCGAGCACAAAAGGAGCGCCACTTGTGCAGCAGAGGTCGCCAGCATGCCCGCCAGCACTGCCCCGACGATTCTCAGGAGCTGGGCTCGCACCTGGGCGAACACGAGCTTCGCCTCTGCCCGCGCGAGATTGACGGCGCTTTCGACCACGCGGGCGGCCGCCACCGCAGGGTCGTGAGTGGGTTGCTCGACGGAAACGTGACTTGGCATGCCACCCGGCGATGCACTGACCGTGCCTGGCGTGCGCGAGGGACCTGGCCCGCCCCTTGCTTGGGAGGGGAGCCTCGCCACCCAGAAAGGTGCTCATGAAGCTAGACAAAAAGTCCCTACTCTCCATCGGTGCAGCCATCGCCAGCACGAAGCTTGCGCAGATGTTTGCGTCGTTGGAGCTCGACGACGTGCTGCGACCCGTGGGGCTGTCGCGACGTCACCGTAGCTGGCCCGGAAACCTCGTTTTCCTCGGCGCCGGGATTCTCGTGGGCGGCGTCGGCGCGCTCTTGCTCGCGCCGAACAGCGGCCAACAAACTCGGCTGCGCCTGGCCAAGAAGGCAGGAGAGCTGGGCGAGGGCGCCGTCAGGCGGGCCCGCGAAATCGGCCAGGAGATCCTCGACGACGAGGGTCTGGCGAGCCCCAGCCGCGAGAACGGGGGCGCGCGCTCACCACTCGAGCCGACCTGACACCGCCGTCCGACGGCGCTCCCGCCAGACGGCGCAGCTCTTGCAACGACATCGACGCATGACGATGACGCCGATGGGGTTGCTGGTGTTGCTGGTCGTGGCGGGCATTTGCGGCGCGGTCGGGCGCTCGTTCGCGGGCGGCTCCGGCAGCTTTCTCGTTTCGATCGCGATAGGCTTCGTGGGCGCTCTGCTCGGGACGCTCGTCGCTCAATTTTTCCGTCTGCCCGGGGTCCTGGTCGTCTCGATCGACGGACATCCGTTCCCAATCCTCTGGTCGATCATCGGCTCGGCGGGCCTCGTTGGACTGATCCACCTGCTCTCGCGTGGGGTCGCCCGGCGGCCGTGGGGTTGATCGCCACGCCGACACCTCGTTCAAGTTGAAGTGATGCGAGGTCACTTTGATGGACCTGAATGGGCCGCCCCTGTTCGAAGCACTCGGCGACCATGCGTCTCGCGCGCGCCCGACGATGGCTCGAATCATGCAGCTAGCTTGCCCGAGGCTCGCCGAGGCTCGCCGGCCGACCAGGAGAAGAACCGGAAATGCGTCACATGCTTGGGTTCGCGGTCCGCGGCGCGGGCCTTGTCTTCGCGCTCGCGACGCCGTCGTGCGAGCGCGCGCGGCCTGCCGAAGCGCCTGCGGCACCCGCGCTCGTCCATCCCGCCACGCCGCCCGCGCCCGTCGCCGACGTGAGCGGGGTGAGCTGGAAGACCGACGCTCGCTCGGCGTTCGTCCCCGAAATTCAGGGAGCGCCCGTCAAGATGGCGGGCGGGGAGCACTGCAAGACGTTTCGACGCTTGCCGACGCTACGCTTCACCGAAGATACCCTGATATCTGACGCCTGTTTGATGATCCCCGACAACACGATCATCGGAGTGCGCGACGGCGTGACCCTGGCGATCGTGGCGACCAACGGCCTCTCGCTCGGTAAGAACGTGATCTTCGACGCCCGGGGAACACGGGGTCGGCGCGGCAAGCGCGCTACCTTCGCCAGCATCGCCTTCAACCCTCCCACGGACCGGGAGATTCAGGCGCTCTGCGTTGACGACGGCAACCGATGCGCCTGCCCGACCGCGGAAGGGTCCCTGGCGGCCATTCGCGGGCACACCGGGGAGAACGGCTCTCCCGGCGGAAAGCTACTGCTCGTCGCCGCCGAGCTGTTGTCGCCAAGCAAGCTTTCGGGATTCGGGATCGACGTGTCGGGCGGCAGCGGAGGGCCTCCGGGCGAGAGCGGGATAAACGAGTGCGCTCGTGGGAGCGTGCGCTGCGCGAGCCCGGCTTGCTCGGCGGGCGTTGAATTCGGAGCCACGGGGACCAACGGCAACGCGGTCGTGGCGATTGGCGGCGCCATGCCCGCGGAAGCGACGGAGCGGATCAAAGCGGCGAGCGTCCGCCCGGAATCAACGACTCTCGTGTTCGATGCGCCCGCCGGGACGTTCCCGACCAAAGCCGCGGAGCTCGACCGGCGCGCCGTCGTGGAGGGCTGGCAACGACGCGCAGGCGCAGATACCTACTGAGCCCCGGGGGGTTGCTACCGTCGGCGTCGTCGCGCACCCGACACTCGTCTTTACAACGTGCGCACGACTCGCGGCTTCCGCAATGGCAAAAGGAATCCGTGCGTTCATGAGGTTTCGCGTGTACGCTGCGGGTCCGTAGTAGGTGGCCCCTCGGGCGCCTTCTGCGGGCTGGCTTTCGAGTCCTCGGCGGGCGGCTGCCATCTTTTCGGCAGTGACGCTGCGCCGAGAGGGCGAATTGACGAAGCGCATTGCGCTCTCGAACACAAGATTCTCAAAACCCGGGCTCCGGCCCAAAAAAAGGCTCGAAAATGGCTGCAAAAGAGATTTCATACACCGAAGACGCCCGCAGGCTGATGCTGGCCGGCGTCAATGCGCTCGCGGACGTCGTGAAAGTCACGCTCGGCCCCAAGGGGCGGAATGTCGTGCTCGAGAAGAGCTACGGAGCCCCGACGATCACCAAGGACGGCGTGACCGTCGCCAAGGAGATCGAGCTCGGCGATCGCTTCCAAAATATGGGCGCCCAGATGGTGCGCGAGGTCGCGAGCAAGACGAGCGATGTCGCGGGCGACGGCACGACCACCGCCACGGTGCTCGCCCAGGCGATCTATCGCGAGGGCTCGAGGCTCGTGGCCGCAGGGCATGACCCCATGCAGATCAAGCGCGGCATCGACCGTGCAGTGGAAAGCGTCGTCCTGTCGCTCAAGGGGATGGCGAAATCGACCAAGGATCCGAAGGAGATCGCTCAGGTCGGTACCATCAGCGCCAACGGTGACCAGGAAATTGGCGACAAGCTGGCGGAGGCGATGGAGAAGGTCGGGAAGGAGGGCGTCATCACCGTCGAGGAGAGCCAGACGGCGGAGACGGCGCTCGAGGTGGTGGAAGGCATGCAATTCGATCGCGGCTACCTGTCGCCGTACTTCGTGACCGACGCAGAGCGGATGGAGGCCGTGTTCGACGATGTGTACCTGCTCGTCAGCGAGAAGAAGATCAGCGGGATGAAGGATCTCTTGCCGGTGCTCGAGGCCGTCTCGAAGGTGCAAAAGCCCCTCGTCATCATCGCCGACGACATCGAGGGCGAGGCTCTCGCGACCCTGGTCGTCAACAAGCTCCGTGGCACGCTGGTGTGCGCGGCGGTGAAGGCACCGAGCTTCGGTGATCGACGCCGGGACACGTTGAAAGACATCGCCGTTCTCACGGGCGCCAAGACGATCAGCGACGAGCTGGGCTTGAAGCTCGAGAACGTGGGCATCGATGATCTCGGTCACGCCAAGCGCGTCACGCTCGACAAGGACACCACCACGATCGTGGACGGGGCGGGAACGAAGGACGCGATCAAGGCTCGCATCGCCGAGCTCCGCGCCCAGCTCGAGAAAACCGACAGCGAGTACGACAAGGAGAAGCTCCAGGAGCGCCTGGCCAAGCTCGTGGGTGGCGTCGCGATCATCAAGGTGGGGGCGGCCACCGAAATGGAAATGAAGGAAAAGAAGGCGCGAGTCGAAGACGCCCTTCACGCGACGCGCGCTGCCGTCCAGGAAGGCGTCGTGGCAGGTGGCGGCGTCGCCCTGATCCGAGCTCAGCACGGGCTCGAAGCGCTCGAGCTTTCGTCGGAACAGCGCATCGGCATGCAGGTCGTTCGCCGAGCGCTCGAGGAGCCGCTCCGTCAGATCGCGGAGAACGCCGGGCTAGAAGGCTCCGTCGTCGTCGATCGCGTTCGGGCGGGCAAGGACGACTACGGGTACAACGCTGCTACCGACGAGTACGGCCCTCTGATCGCCATGGGCGTCATCGATCCCGTGAAGGTCGTGCGTTCAGCGCTCGAAAACGCGGCCAGCGTCGCCGGGATGATGCTCACGACCGAATGCCTGATCGCCGAGCGCTCGACGCCGGCCGCAACCCCCTAGCCCTGTTCCGCCGGCTCACCGGCCTGGCCGTCGCTTGACTCCCCCGCCCCGGGCGTTAGGTTGAAAGTCCACCCACACCCCTTCGGGGGCGATCGGTTTCGACGTGGGGACTGAACGTTAGTCTGCGTGCGGAGGCACCCGACCCTCTTCAAAATCGGGCCGTACCAATTGCGAACGACAACGCAATCGCTCTCGCTGCCTAAAAAACAGTGAAAGCCGTCCGACCGTGAGATCGTCTTGGTAGCGGAAGGGCGTCAATACTAAGGCTGGGCCCCGCCGACGCTTCCGGCGTCGGGGTCGAGAAAACCGGAAGCTAGGCGCCGGCCGAATCCGGCAACCCCGCCGCTTGGGCAATGCGGCTACGCACGTGAACGAAGGCTGACCGGAAGCCTCGCGGACCCGGGTTCAATTCCCGGCGCCTCCACCGCTCCCGCCCATTGGGCGGGAGCGTGTCGCCGCCGGGAATTTAGACCTTCGTGCGACGCCGTGCGCTGTCCATTCCGGACCGCGCGGCGCGATCCATCGACATATGCGACGGTGCAATTCCTGGCGCCTCCACCCAACGGACCGCAACGCTCGGCGCCGTAACGCCGTCGCCCGGGTCCGCGCCCGAGGTAAACGACTCGGGCCCCGCGCTCCGGCGCCGTAAACATCGTGGCGTCGCTCGTCGTCGCCATCTCGCGCCGCCGCTGCTCAGCGATGGGATAGCCTCGCGGACCCCTCGCTCCCCCGCGGGCCTGAGAGCGGCCGCCATACGATGGGATTCTCGATCACGGGGTCTCAGCATCACGCGCTGCCGAGCGCAGTAGCCAAGCGATTCGCTCCTGAGTTTCAGGCGGAAACACGACAATTAGCTCTCGCTCTCCCGAACTCGACCACTCTTGCACCGCATCCCTGAGAATCGAGAGGTACTTCTTCAGGTTCGCTAGGTCAGCGACGAGCGGCAGGTTGACGTGCTTCACGATGACAGCACCTGGCGGCAACCAGGACAGGTCGCGAATGCACTCATCCAGCGCATCCCAGTTCTCTCCAAAGTAATCGGGAAACTGCAGGCGCCGATCCAGCTCATCGAGCAACGCCGCCTTGGTGCCGAGGCTGGGGGGGGGACCTCCGCAACTACCGCCGGCGAAGTCGCGAGCGCTGGATCAGCGAAGCCGAATGATGATGTCGAGTTTTGCATCGGCTTCAATTCAACGGCATGAAACTCTCGCAGTGGTCGGTCTCGCGTCGAGGAGCTCGGCGATGCTGGCCGCAATCTCCGGGTGATCTGGTTTGGGCACACTACGCCGTGCGAACGAGTTGATCCGTCAGCGAACGATCATGTGGGCTTGAGAGACTCCGCGCATCTCATGGACACGTCCCCGCCGTGTCATTCCCCCTGCACGCATTGATCGGACACGTGATCCCAATCTGCTGTAGCAGCTCGTCCACCTGACACTCTGGCAGCTTCGGGTTGTCGTAAACCTGGAACGACGTCCCCGCCTGCGTCAGCGCACCGAGCCCGAGATGCTCCAGCTCGGCATTGCCCGAAATCCAAACCCCCTGCGGGATACTCGTCACCGACCCGAGCGCATCCAGATTCTGGACCACCGGATTGTCGATCACCTGCAAATTCGAACGGATCTCGGTCAGATTCTCGAGCCCCGAAAGATCCACCAGCTGCTCGTTCTTCGACAGCTGGATCGCATGCGCCGACACCAAGCTCTCCAGCCCCGACAGATCCGAAAGCCCCACGTTCCGGAACACCACGAATTCGGCGTCCTGTAGACCCGAAAGCGCCGAGATGTCGGTGAGTAGCGGGCTGTCCTCGACTCCGATGTTCGCGTTGACCAGCGACTCGAGCCCGGCTAGCGACGTGAGTGACGGATTCGGGCCAGACACGATCGACAGCTCGCTCAGTCGCTCGAGCCCCGTGAAATCCGGCAACGACGCACAGGACTGGACGACGAGCCCCATCATCGACTCGATCGAGCTCAGACCCTCGAAGCTCTGGAGCGACGGGGCCTCGTCGATGATGAGGGACCCCGTGATGGTCTTGAGGCCGTCGAGGCCCGAGAGATCGAGGAGGTGCGGGAGGCGAGTCAGGTAGAAGTGCCGCACCTGTTCGAGGCCTTCGAGCCCGACAAGGCTCGCAAGGATGGGGCTATCACCGATGTTGAGGATATCGACGCGGTGCAGATTGCCCAGGCCGACGAGCGAGCCGAGATCCGGGTCGTAGCCGATAGAAGCGGTGCCCTGAACTTCCTCCAAGCTCTCGAGGCCCGTCATATCCTCGAGCCCGTCCACGATCGCGATCGCGAGGTTTCCCGTCACGACGCGGCAGTGCCGCGCCGAGAACTCGGCGAACTGGTCCAGCGTGTTGATCTGGAAGTCGCCATCACAGACTCCCTCGTCCGGCCCGGCGCCGCCCGCGCCTGCGGGGCCGATGCCGCCGGCGCTCTCTCCGCCCTCGCCGCCGCCCTCGCCGCCGCCCCCAGACGCGCCCGCCCACACCGTGCCCCCGCCGCCCGCCGTGGCCGAGCCCGCCGCGCCGGCGACGCCGCCGGTACCCGAGCCTCCACCGCCGCCCGCGAGGGGCGCGGAGCCGGCGCCTCCACCCCTGCCCGCGGCCGCACCCGCCGCCCCGGCGCCACTGCGCGCAGCGTGCGGCGCGTCGTCGTCTGCTGCCGACTTGTCCGCGCAACCCCCGAGCGCCGAGAGAGCGCCGAGCGCGAGCGCGGCGAGGTACAAGGCCGGTCTCACGGCGCCGACAGCCCTTGTCCTGAGCGCGGGAGGTCCTTCCACCACGGTCGGGGAAGGTTAGCAGCTCTGCCGAAACCGAACACCCGGCGGTATACGCCTCGAGCAATTGCGGCTGAGGGATTGTCGGCCATGGAAAGCAACGGGAGGTGGGAGGGTGAGGGAGCGGAACAACGTCCTGCTCCGCCCGCCCACTTGCGCGCGTGGCGCGCCACGGCCTCCTCAGGCGACGCGTTGGGACCGATGGAGCTTGCCTTGCTCCTCGAGCCGTCGCCGAATCGTCTCGGGGCCGAGCTCGAGCCCGTTGGGCCAGCCGAGCGCACCGAGATCGATCATGAACCGCTTGAAGTAATCGGCATCCACCCACGGCCGGGTCAGCACCGTGTTCTTGGCGAACAACGGCGAAAGATCGTACTCGCCAGCCATCCCGTCGGCGAACTCCACCTCGATCACGAAGTCGTGCAGGTCCAACGCGGCTGTCAACGTCAAGGACCCAACCGGCGAGACCACTGCAGCCGGACAAGAGCTGGTGTCTGCCGATGCGGTCCTGGAGCAAGTCGTCGCGACGATGCAGCCGCGCCCGCCTGTGGGAACGGTGCGATCCATGGGCAAGGTACCACCGCCCAGACTCTCGTCTGGTGGCTGCACCAGGAGCGTCGTGCCGACGTCGCCGTCATCGTCACCCTTGCCCGAAATCGGCATCCTAGCCTGCCGTAGGCAAGCCACCAGCGTCTGCATGGGCCAACGCCAGGGGCCTAAGCCTGAAACGAAGCGTTTTCAGCCCGGCTTTCCGAGCTCTCGGCGGACGCTATACTAAGCCGTGGCCTCCCCCAGCACAGACGAGATCCTCGCTGCGATTCGTCGTCTGCCGCTCGACGAGCGTCGCCGACTCATCGAGCGCGCCGTGCACGACGCTGACCAGGATACACCCAAGCCGCCGCCGGTCGGTGCGTCCCCTGTACCTTCGCTGCTTGGACTAATGGCAGACGAGCCGGAACTCGTTAACCAAATGTGTTCGCTCGTCTACCAGGCGCGGACCACCGCTAGCATGCGGACGATCGATGAGTAGGCGTTTGCTCGACACCGACATCCTCTCAGAGATCATCAAGGACAAGGACGCTGCCGTTGCAGCAAGAGCCGCGGCGTATCTGGCACAACACGGACGGTTCACGACGTTGGCCGTTACGGTGGCCGAGATCGTCTACGGCTTTCGACGGATGGGGCGCGAAGATCGCGTGGCTCACTTCGAGGCGTCCCTGGCGGCCGCGGAAGTTCTGCCCTTCGACGATGCGGCTGGGCGCCTGGCCGGTCGAATCAACGCCGATTTGCCGATCGTCACCGGCAACGTCACCCATTTTGAGCATGTGCGCGCCGTCGGGTACGAGATGGTCATCGACAACTGGAGAGCTGGCTGAGCGCCCCCGACACGAGGCAAATCAGTCGAACTCGTCGCTGAGAACCGCCTGCAGCAGCGCCGCGTCCGCCTCGGTCAACACCCTCCGTGCTACCCGGCGCGGCAGGCGGTCGAGGTCCTCGATGAGCTGCGCCACCTGGGCCCGCATATGCGACGGTGCAATTCCCGGCGCCTCCACAACGATTTCAGCTGCTTGGAATCCGATTTTCTGCCTTCTCCAACATCTCCACGCTCGGCCCACAGGGGGCGCTTAAGCCGAAACTGCAAGCCGTGTCGTCAGGACTTGCACCGATGACGCTCGGTTCGCTCCAACGACGCCCGGGCCCGCTCCGCGGACGATTGGTTCGCTTCGGTGACGCTCGAGTCGCTCCGCAAAAACTCCCCGCCTACCCCCCTCCTGGGCCCCCACGCCGTCGTGCCGCGAGGGAGTAGACGGTCGGAAGCACGAGCAAGGTGAGCAGGGTCGCGGTGATCAGGCCGCCGATGACGACCGTGGCGAGCGGGCGCTGGACCTCGCTGCCGGGGGCGGTGGAGAGCGCCATGGGGACGAAGCCGAGCGAGGCGACGAGCGCGGTCATGAGGACCGGGCGGAGCCGGAGCTCGGCGGCTTTCTGGATGGCGAGCGTGGGCGGCGCGCCGGACTTCTCGAGCTGATCGGCGAAGGCGATGAGGACGAGGCCGTTCAACACGGCGACCCCGAACAGAGCGATGAAGCCGACACCCGCCGAGATCGAGAACGGGATGTCGCGCAAGTAGAGCGCGACGACGCCGCCGACCACCGCGAAGGGCACATTCAGGAGGATCACGAGCGCGCGGCGGACGTCGTCGAGCGCCATCCACAAAAGGAACGCGATCAGCGCGAGCGCGAGCGGCACGACGACGGCGAGGCGGGAGCGCGCCTCCTCGTAGTGGTGGAACTGGCCGCCCCATTCGACGCGGTAGCCGGTCGGCACCTTCACGGCGCGCCCCACGGCCGCCTGCGCGTCGTGCACCACGGAGAGGAGATCGCGACCCTCGACGTTGAACTCGACGGTGATGCGGCGCGACTGGCTGTCGCGGCTGATCTGAGCGGGGCCGGTCGAGAAACGGGCCTGCGCCACGTCGCCGAGCGGAACCACCTGCCCGCTCACCGAGCGGAGCGGAAGGGAGAGCAGAGCGCCGAGGTCGCCAGCGTAGCCGTGGTCCGTCTTGACCACGATGCCGAAACGCCGCTCGGCCTCGAGCACGTCGCCGACGTGGTGGCCGACGGCGATCGTCTCCGTGATTTGGTTCACGTCCGCGACGGCGAGGCCGTAGCGGGCGAGCTTTTGCCGGTCGGGGTCGATCACGAGGTAGCGCAGCCCCGCGACCTGCTCGACGCGTACCTCCTCCGCCCCGGGGACGCCGCGCAGCGCCCGGGCGACGCGCTCCCCCAGGCGGCCGAGCTCGTCGAGGTCCGGGCCGTAGACGAGGGCCGCCACGTCGGAGCGAACGCCCGCGACGAGCTCGTTCGTGCGCATCTCGATCGGCTGCGAGATGCCGACCGCGACCTCGGGCACGGAGCGCTCGAGCGCCGCGGAGATCTCGCCGGCCAGGTCCTCCTTGGTGACGCCGGCGCGCCACGCGCTCCGGTCCCGGAGGGCGATGTAAACGTCCGTCTGCTCGATGCCCATCGGGTCGGTCGCGAGCTCGGGAGCGCCCGTCTTGCTGACGACGTGTGACACCTCGGGGACCGTCAGGATCGCCTTCTGCATCCGCGCGTCCGTCGCGACGGATTCCGTCAGCGCGACGCCTGGGAGCCGCCGGGCCTCGACCAGCACGTCGCCCTCGTCGAGCTTCGGCACGAACTCGGCGCCCACGCGCGTGAACAGGGCCGCCGCGGCCGCGACCACGACGACCGCAGCGCCAACCGTGGCGACGCGTCGCCGCATCGCGAAGGCGAGCGCGGGGCTGTACGCCCGAGCCGCGAGGCGGAGCAAGAACGTCTCGTGCTCGGCCGCGGTGGGGCGGACGAAGTAGCTCGTCAGCACCGGAACCAGCGTCAGCGACAGCACGAAGGCGCCGCCGAGCGCGAGCAGCACGGTCGTCGCCATCGGGCCGAATAGCTTGCCCTCGATGCCGGTGAGCGCGAGCACCGGCACGTAGACGATGGCGATGATCGCGACGCCGAAGACGCTCGCGGAGCTCACCTCGAGCGTCGACGTCTCCACGAGCGCCAGGCGCTCGGGCCCTTCGAGGTCGCGCCCGAGCTCTCGCCGCCGCTCGGAGAGCCGGCGGACCGCGTTCTCGACGATGATGACGGCGCCGTCGACGATGAGCCCGAAGTCGATCGCGCCGAGGCTCATCAGGTTTCCCGACAACCCGAGCCCGTTCATGGCGATGACGGCGACGAGCAGGGAGAGCGGGATGGTGACCGCCACCACGAGCCCGGCTCGGACGTTGCCGAGCAGCAAGAAGAGCACGCCGACGACGAGCAGCGCGCCTTCGAGCAGGTTCGTGGCGACGGTCCGGATGGTGCGGTCGACCAGCGCCGAGCGGTCGTAGAACGCCTCCACCTTCGTGCCGGGGGGCAGGGACGGCTTCAGCGCCGCGAGCTTGTCCTTCACCGCGAGCGTCACCGTGCGGGAGTTTTCCCCGAGCAGCATCAACGCAACCCCGACGACCACCTCGCCCTCACCGTCCTTGGAGGCGGCGCCGCGGCGCAGACGGGGCCCGAACTTCACGTCCCCGACGGTCGCGACGGTGATCGGGATGCCTTGCGTCGTCGCGCCGATGACGGCGTTCCTCAGGTCGTCGAGGCTCTTCACGAGGCCCGTCGTGCCGATCACGAAGTGCTCGCGCGCGTGCTCGATGTAGCCGCCGCCGGCGTTCGCGTTCGAGCGCTCGAGCGCGGCGATCACCTCCGCCACGGAGATGCCCGTCGCCTGCAGGCGCTTCGGGTCGAGCACCACCTGGTACTGCCGGTCCTCCCCGCCGAAGCTGTTCACCTCGACCACCCCCGGCACCGTGCGGAGGACCGGACCTATCTGCCAGTCGAGGAGCTCCTCGAGCTGCATGGGGGTAAGCTTCGGGTTCTCCACCGTGAACTGAAAGACCTCGCCGAGCGCGGACGAGATCGGCCCCATCTCGGGGCGGCCGTACTGGGCGGGGACGGCCTCGCCGGCCTCCGGCATGCGCTCGCTCACGAGCTGCCGCGCGAAGTACGTGTCCGTGCCGTCCTCGAAGCTCACGGTGACGACGGACAGGCCGTACTTCGAGATCGAGCGCACCTCCGTCGTCCGCGGGATGCCGGCCATCGCGCGCTCCACGGGCACGGTGACGTACTGCTCGACCTCGACCGGAGAGAGCGCGGGGGCCGACGTGATGATCTGTACCTGGACGTTCGTGACGTCCGGCTGCGCGTCGATCGGCAACCGTACGGCGGCATGCACGCCGAGCAACGTGAGGAGCAGGGCGAGCAGCACGACCGCCGGGCGGTTCCCGAGCGACCAGCGCACGATGGCGCGAAAAAGCGCCATCGCTCAGTGCTCCTCTTCGGCGAAGGAGCCCTTCAGCACCAGGCTCTTCAGCGTGAAGACCCCGTCGGTGACGACCTCCTCGCCCTCGCGCAGGCCTCCCAGCACCTCCACCTTGCCGAGCGCCTCGCGCCCGAGCGTCACCTCGTGGAGCTCGTAGGCGCCGTCCTTCTCTCGCACGAACACGACCGATTTCCCGCCGACATCCGTGACGCTCTCGTGCGCGACGACGAGCTTCGTCCCTGCCGCTTCGGCGCCGGCGATCGACACCTGGCAGGTGCCGAACAGCCCCAGCCGCAAGAGGCCCTTCGGGTTTTCGAGCCGGACGCGCGCCGTCACGGTGCGCGCCACCGGATCGATCTGCTGGCCGACGTACTCGACCGTGCCCGCGAAGTGCTCGCCCGAGTAGGCGTTCAGGTGCACCTCGGCCGGCGCGCCCGTCCGGAGCTGCCCGAGGTCTTTCTCGAACACGCGCGCGAGAAACCAGACCTCCGAAAGGTCAGCGATCGTACCGAGCGATTGCTCGGCGATCGCCGGCTGACCGACGACCGCCTCCCGCGACACGACGATGCCGTCGAGCGGCGAGCTGACGGTGATCGAATACGAGCCCGCCGCTCCGGCGCCGAGCGCGCCGAGCTGCTGAGCCGTCGAGCGCGCCTCGATGTCGAGCGCCTCCGCCTCGGTCTCCGCGTTCAGCGCCTCCTGCTCGCCGGTGAGCCCCTGGCTGAACAGCGCGCGCTGGCGCGTGGCGTTCACGTGCGCCGACTTCGCCTTCGCGAGGCTCGACAGGTATGAGGCCCGCACCTTCGCGAGCTCCGGCACCCGAACCACGACGAGCGGCTCACCCTTCTTCACGCGCTCCCCCTCGCGGAATTTCACGGCCTCGATGCGGCCGGCGGCGGGCGAGGAGATGCGGGCGACGCGATCCGGATCCGCGCTCACCTCTCCGGGCAGGCTCAGGGCGGCGGACAGCGCGACCTTCCTCACGCCGGCCACCGTGATGCCGGCGGCCTCGACGACCTCCTTCGTCACGACGAGCCGGCGCGTGAGGTTCTCGTGGCCGTGATCGTGCGGTGGCTCGGCGCTCGTGGAGGGCGCGGCCTCGCGAGCGTCGTCGTGGCTCGGTTCCACGGTGCGTTGGCACGCAGGGACGTGGAGCCCGATGGCCGCCGTGAGAACGACGGCCCAAGAGCGATGGAACATGGGGAAACTCCCGAGTAATGAGTGGGGAGTGGCATGCCGAGAGCCTGCGAGGCCCCGGCGCCGGGAAGACGTGGGAGCCACCGGCGCCGAGGCACCGGGACTCGCGAAGAGCGGGTTGGCGGTTGGGGGCCCGTGATGGTCGGGCCGCGGCGCGCCGCGGAGGTCCGCGACGTCAGGTCACGCGGCGAGACGAGGCGGGCGGAAGGGCAGCGGCAGCTCGGGAGTCGGCGGCTTTTGCTGCGCGAGAGCGAGGCTCGGCTCGACCGACGACTCGAGCGTCCCCACGAGCGGAGCGCTCGCTTCCGGCGCGACGGAGCGGAGCCCGTTCGAGCAGTGGCACCGCGGGCAACCGGGCGGGCAGTCGTCGCACGGACCGTCCGCGGGGCATGTCTCGTGGTGAACGTCCGCGGACGCGACCGCCTCCACCGCCTCCGACGCGAAGTGCGCGACACCCGAAAGCTGCATGCCAAGCACGAGCGCGAGCGCCCGGAGCAAGGCAAGGAGGTCGGCGGCCGCGCGCATCATGCGTTTTCAGGTTTACCACAGCGCGTGCTGCTGGGCTCGGCCAGGCACTCGGTCCCCGCCTTGCACCTCTCGTCCGCGACGAAATGGCCGCCCGAGCACTTGACGATGCTCCTCGCGTCCTCGCTGCACGCGAAGCTCCCCTCGCTCCGCGCGTCGCACGCGTCCCCGAGCGCGCACGCACCAAAGTGAATGATCCGGCGGCGCAGGGCATCTCACTCCGAGAGCGAGTCACGCCCGAGCGTCAGTCTCGAGTGCAGCGGGACGGTGGTGAGCCCCAACCGCGTCCTCACGGCGGCGCATTGTCTCGCGGGGTTCGCAGCGACCATGTTCCCCCGGGGCGGGCGCAGCTGATCCCGGTGTAGCGGTTGGTCCAGCTTAGTCTCCCAACGTCAACGTCGAGTACCGCCCCTCGCACGTCGGGCGGGCTCGGCCCTCACTTCACGACTGGCCTGCAATCCGAGGTCACCTCGACGCGCAGGTTCGCATCCTCGGCGGTGATCGCGCTTTTGTCGATGCTGAGGTGCCCCGATGCTTCGTCGAAGGTGTACTGGGATGTCGTGAGGGTCCGCTCCGAGCCCGTCTTGTCGATCACGACCACGGCCGTCACGTGCTCGTCGTCCTTCAGCGTGAGCGTGAACTCGGTCTCGATGAGCGCTTGGGCGAAGTCGAGCACGCCGTCGAGTGCGGGAGCGTAGGCGTCACAGAGGGAAAAGACGTGCGTCGAGTCGCCGATCGCCGCGGCGATGTTCGTGGCGTAGCTCTGGCCGGCGCCGAGCTGGCAGCCGAAGCGCGGATCGAACACGATGCCCTCGACCAGATACTGCCCGGCACCGAAGACACCCTCGGCCTGCGAGGTGAAGTATTTGGCGACGGCGCCCGTGTCCGAGCCCGGCATCAGATTTTGGTGCGATTGCGAGCCCGAGATGCTCGTGGAGGTCACGTAATTGACGCCGCCGCCCGAGCAGTCGCGAAATCCAGTACCGAGCGTGGCGCAGTACGCCGCGACATTCGCCCACGTCTGCCCATTGTAGCTGAATGATTCGTTGCAAGCGTCGATGCTCGGGTCACTCAGCGTGACTTCGCACCGCGTCACCCGGGGCGTGCACTCTCGCGTGCACTCGACGAGGGTGAGCCCGCTGTCGCACCACTTTCCAGCCTCGGCTTCCTCCTCGGGAGAGCAGGCGCCCGTGAGCCCCGTGCAGTCTTCGGTGGACGGAACGTTGAGCCAGCCGCCTCGCTCGCTGCCGGCGATTCGCGCGCCCTTGTCCGAGAATGCCGCGCAGGTGTACGGGTAGATCTTCAGGTAGGTGTCGCCCGTCATCCCGTAGCGGTAGGCGTCGCAGTCGGCGTTGCAGGGCTCCGTGCCGCTCTGGGTCACGTTCTCGTGGATCGACATGTCGAAGCTCACGAGGCAGTCGTCGGGCACGCTCACGTCGTCTTCATCGCTGATCACGACGAACACGGCATTCTTGGGGAGCATGCTTGCCCGCTGGCTCACGTAGCGACCCAGCGTGCAGAGCGGTTGCTCTTGAGGCGAGCCCTTGCCGCCGAGCGCGAGAATCGCGTCGGCGACGGCGGCCTGCTCGTCCGCGAACTCGGCGTCGGTCATGTCCGGCCGGATCACCGCAATCGGCTCCGGTATGAGGAAGTTCCACGTCCCATGCTCGCTGCGCAGCACCTGGCTCGCGGGCTCGGGACAGTCGATCGTCATGCCCATCGGATCGGTGCACGTCTCGACGTACTCGGTGACGGCGTTCTCGAACGGTTCGAGCGTCAGTGGATCCTGCCACGCGACGATGGTGGTGGTGGAAAACGCCGTGTTCGCGGCCTGGCTGGAAGCGCCGTATTGCGTCGGCGTGAGCAAGAAGACGCGCACCGAGCGCCCCTGCACGTTGGTCAAGAGGTTCTGGAGGCCGCTCGTCAGCTCGTCGCGCGACCAGGCGAGACTATCGGAGTGGTCGGCCACGATGACGAGATCGAACGGTGCCGGCTCGCCGAGCACCACTGCTTGGAGCGTGACCTCGCGCTCGCAAGCACCGTCCATTCCCCCTTCCCCGACGAAGATGTCACCGCCCGAGCCACCGCCGGCACTGCCGCCGACACCGGTCCCCGCACTGCCCGCACCGCCCTTGCCCCCATCGTCGGCGCCGCCGGAGCCGCCGGTCGCTCGGGCGGACCCACCCTGACGCTGGCTCTCGCCGCAGCCCATCGTCCACACGAAGGCGAGCAGGCAGGCGGCAAGAGCGCGCGCCGGGCGACGGCTATCCCACGACACCAAGACTCCAGGTTCCCCGATAACGGGGCCTCGGGCAAGGACGGTACGACGCGCACAGCAAGTCGGCCCAATACCGCCGCTGTTCCGGCGCACCCCCCGCCCGGCCGAACGTCATGGCAAGGGGCAGAAAAAATGATGTTCGACCAGATCGCCGGAGGGAGGCAGAGGGCGAAAGTGCCGGCCCTCACCGCTGCACGCTCACCCCTAGCGCCTCCACGTGGAGCCCCACGTTCACGTCACACCCTGCGCTGCCAACAGCACGACCCGCGCTCTACGGACGTGCCCGGCCCGCGCCGTCCGCCTCCGCACCAACTCCTCCAACTCCCGTTGCTCGCTGGGCGTTGTACGGCTCCTTCGTCCGCCGACAGCGAAAGCGGTGCAGCCTGGCGCGCCCGTCCACGCCCGGGACCGCATCCCCCTGGCTCGCCCTCGTGGCTCTCGGTGGTGTGCTGTTTCGTCGCTCCAGGCGGACGAGGAACCGATGCGTCCAGGTCTGCACGAGAGCGGAGTAGGCCGTCTGAGGAGGATCGGAGCCGCAATCCGGGTGGCAGGGTGACACGAACCCGGTCCGTGCTCACCAGTGACCGGGGATCGGTCGCGCGGAGGCGAAAGGGAAGGCCGGCGCGCACGGTAAAGCGAGGAGAGGGCTCAGCGTTTCCAGTCACGGCGTGACCGTCTACAGCAAGGCTTTTGCACGAACGTCAGGCGTCGTTCGAGCCGCGCGCGGGCAGAGAAAGAGAAAGGCGCATCGTCATGATAGTGCCGCCGCTCGGCGGACACTCGACATCCAGGCGTCCCCCGTGTTTTTCGGCGATGGAGTACGTGATCGATAGTCCGAGCCCGGTTCCGGCGCCAA
This sequence comes from uncultured delta proteobacterium, assembly GCA_963841435.1. Classification (GTDB taxonomy): domain Bacteria; phylum Myxococcota_A; class Polyangia; order Polyangiales; family Polyangiaceae; genus PMG-095. The sequence goes on along the minus strand of CAWJCS010000006.1, from coordinate 274,079 downwards.
CGGGCTTGGTCGTGAAGAACGGCTCGAAGATGCGCTGGCGCAGTTCGAAGGGAATGCCGGGGCCGGTGTCTTCGACAGCGACAACGTACTCTCCTCCTTTGGCGCCACCACGCACGGTGACGACCCCCTCGCTCTCGACAGCGTCGATAGCGTTCGCGATGAGATTCATGAGCGCCTGGTTCAAGAGACCTGGATAACATTCGAGCTCGTCCGGCTCTTCGAGCTCGGTCTCGATGCGCACCCGGTCGCGCAAGCGGTGGTTCAGAATCGTCAGCACCGACTCGACGCTCGCGCGCACGCTGACACGGCCCCGCTCGCCCCCATCGAGGCGCGAGAAGGTGCGAAGCTTCACGACCAGGTCTCGGATGCGGGTGAGGCCTAGGTCCATCTCGCTCACGCGGCGATTCAGCTTCTCCCAGTCGGGGCGGCTGCTTTCGTGGCTTGCGGGGCTCAACGCTGCGTCCAGCGCAACGAGACAGCGCCGCGCCGTTTCGAGATGGCTCAGTGCAAACGCGAGAGGATTGTTGATCTCGTGGGCGATGCCGGCGACGAGCTCACCAAGGGACGCCATTTTCGCGGACTGGATCAGCTGGGCCTGCGCATCTTGAAGCTCGTGGTACGCGGTTTCGAGCTCCCGTTTGCCGTCGGCGATCTGACGCTTGCTGGCAGAGAGCTCCAAAAACACGCGCACTTTGCTGCGCAGGATCGTCGAGTTGAGCGGCTTGAAGAGGAAGTTGACCGCGCCGGAGCCGTAGCCCTTGAGCACGTTGTCTTCGGTGTTGTGGGTCGCGGTGAGAAACAGGATGGGGACATCTCGGGTGATGGGGTTGGCGCGGGCGTGGCGCGCGACCTCGTACCCGTCCATCTCCGGCATCTGCACGTCGAGGAGCATCAGCGCGTAGTCTCGCTTGAGCAGTAGGCTGAGCGCGGCGTTGCCGGAACGCGCGCGCACCACCTCGCAGCCGAGATCATTGAGTAGCGCCTCCAGCGCAATCAGGTTCGCCTCCACGTCGTTGACCACCAGGACGGCGGGACGCGGCGCCCGCGTCCCCGGCGCTTGGCCCTCGGGTGGCGCACCGGGGGAGCTCATGCGACCCCGACGCGACGGAAGATGCGCTCGCCCGGCGCGAGCTCCACAAGCGTCCCCGCCGCGAGGTCGGGCGCCGACTCTGTCGCCCCGAGGCACAGGAAGCCGCCGCGGCAGAGGCTGTTGGCGAGCACTTCGAGCACCCGGCGACGCGGTCCTTTCTCGAAATAGAAGAGCACATTGCGGCAGAAAATGACGTTCATTTCTCCGATGGCGTGATCCTGCGTGAGATTGTGCTGGAAGAAGACGATGTTCCGCTTCAATGCGTCACGCATGGCGATGCGGCCATACGCGACCGAATAGTAGTCGGAAAAGCGCGCGGAGCCGCCCGAGCGCTCGTAATTGTTCCCGAAGCTCGTCGCGACGTTTGCAGCGTAGACACCCTCTTTCGCCAACGCGACGGCTCGGGCACTGAGGTCCGTGGCGTAGATCTGCGTTCGATCGTAAAGGCCCGCTTCCTCGAGCAGGATCGCGCTCGCGTACACCTCCTCACCGGACGAGCACCCCGCGTGCCAGAATCGAAGCTCCGGGTAGGTGCGAAGCAGCGGCACGACCCGCTCGCGAAAAAACCGATAAAAGCCCGGATCCCGAAACATCTCGCTGACCTGGACGGTGAGCTGGTCGAGCAACGAGGAAAACCACTCGGGGTCGTGCAGCAGCCGATGCTGGACGTTGCCCAGGTGCTCGAGCCCAGACCGAGCGAGGGCGGCGCGCACCCTGCGCACCATCGAGCCGGGCACGTATTGAGCCAGATCGTAACCGTACCGGCGCTTGATTGCCTCGAGGAGCAACTCGACTTCGATCCGTTCGGGCTCGTCCTCGACGCTCACGCGGACGTGCTCTCCAGACAGGCCTTGAGTAGAGTCAGCAGGCGAGCCGGGTCAACGGGCTTGGTGAGGTACTCGGTCGCGCCCGCTTCGAGGCAGCGCGCTCTCTCTCCCTTCATGGCCTTCGCCGTGAGCGCAATGGCCGGGATCTTTGCGAAACGAGCGTCCGCACGCAGCCGTCGAAGCGCCTCGTAGCCATCCATCTCGGGCATCATGATGTCCATCAGGATGACACCTAGAGTCGGGTGAGCGGCCAGCGCCTCCAGCGCCTCGCGCCCGTTCTCGGCGACGAGGACTTCGGCACCCTTGCCGCGCAACAAAGCCGAAACGGCGTAGACGGTGCGCATGTCGTCATCCGCCAGCAGAATGTGGGTGCCTTTGAGGGAGATCTCGGGAAGCACGTCGCCTGCCACGCTGATCGCACCTCCGTTCGAATCCTTCAAGTGGAGGACGAATAGCCGAACTTCGTCGAGCAGGCGTTCGGCGGAGCTACCATCTTTCAGGACGACGGCATCTGCGTAGCGCTCTATGCGGCGCGTCTCCTCACGGGTCAGAGCGCGACCCGTGTGAACCACGACAGGCGGCGTCACGAGGTCGCCGCGTTCACGAAGTATCTCGAGCAAGCCAAGACCGTCCATGTCGGGGAGGCCGAGGTCGAGCACCACGCAGCCGAAACGCTCGTTGGTGAGCGCGTCGATCGTCGCAGCGGCGCTCGTGACGTGCGTTGCGTCCATCGACGCGCTGCGCAAAAGCTCGACCAGCGAGTTGCCCGCGGACGGGTCGTCCTCGACGACCAGAACCCTGGCCGTCTCCAGGGCCGGTGGTCGCGTCAGCGTCCGGATGGCGGCCACGAGATCGTCCTTCGATGCAGGCTTGCGCAGATAGCCCACCGCCCCGAGCGAAAGCGCGCGCCCTGGCGTGTCGACGCCCGAGATGAAGTGAACGGGCACGGAACGGGTGCGGGCGTCGTCACGCAACCGCTCCATCACCGTCCAGCCGTCGATGTCGGGTAGCTTCACGTCGAGCAGCACGCCCCGCGGCGGATGCCGTTGTGCAAGCTCGAGCGCGTGGCCGCCGGTCGCTGCCACCACGGCACGGAAGCGTCGCGTGTGGATGAGCTCGACGAGCTGCTCGGCGAACAGGGGGTCGTCCTCCACGACGAGTAGATACGGGTCCGCAGGGCGGAGGCTCGCTCGGTCGTCGGAGGCGGGTCGGCGACCCGGTTCGCCCGGAGCGGGCTCGACGCGCGTGACGCCCTCGTAGCGCTCCGGCAGGTAACAGGTGAAAGTGCTGCCGATTCCGTTGGACCCTTCGAGAACAAGCTCGCCGCCCAATAGCCGGGCCGACTCGCGGGCGATAGCGAGCCCAAGCCCAGTGCCCCCGTAGCTTCGGACAGCTCGCGTATCGCCCTGCTCGAAGGGCGAAAACACCCGCTCGCGCATCGCCTCGTCGATGCCGATGCCGGTGTCCGACACGCTGAAAGCAAGCGTCGTCCCCTCCTTCAGGCCTTCGGGGAGCGGCGGTCGGGGACTGAAGACGCGCAGTCTAACGCTGCCCGCCCCGGTAAACTTGATGGCGTTGCCGAGCAAGTTCACCAGAATGCCCTCGAGGCGCTGCCGATCGGTCTCGATGTGAGCGGGGGCGCCGGTTTCTGCCTCGAGGGTGAGCTCGAGATCCTTGTTCTGGGCGAGCGGATCGAAGAGGCGCCTCAGACTGGTCAGTACGTCCTCGAGCACGACGCCGGTCACGTTGACCGACTCATGGCCGGCCTCGATCTTGGCAAGATCGAGCACCTGATTGATCAGGCCGAGCAGGTCGGTACCCGCTCCGTGGATGGACTTCGCGAACTCGATCTGCTTGTCAGTTAGGTTCTTCCCCTCGTTCTCGGAAAGCAAGTGCGAAAGCAGCAGCATGCTGTTGAGGGGCGTGCGAAGCTCGTGCGACATGTTCGAGAGGAACTGCGACTTGTAGCTGCTGACGCGAGAAAGCTCGTTCGCCTTTGCAATCAGCGTCTCCCGAGCTTCCTCGAGCTCCGCATTCTGTTCGCTCAGCGCCCGCCGTTGCAGCTCGAGCTCCTCGTTGGCGCGGCGCAGCTCCTCCTGCTGCTCGGCGAGCTCCCGATTGTTGGCCACGAGCTCCTCTTCTTGGGCGCCCAGGAGCTCCGTTTGTTTCTGGGAGCGCTCCAGGAGGGCGCGCAACTCGGCGCGCGAGCGCGCCACGTCGATCGCGATGCCGATCATCTCGCGAGCTGACTCGAGGAGCTCGCGCGCATCGTTGCGGAGCGGCGCAAACAAGGCCAGCTCGATCACGGCCAGCGTCTTTTCCGAGCGTTTCACGGGCACGAAGACGAGCGCGCGGGGCGGGGCCCCACCGACGCCGGAGCGAACCGTGAGGTAAGCCCCGGGCGGGTCGGCGACGACGGTGATTTCGTTTCTCAGAGCCGCTTCACCCGGCAGGCCCTCGCCATGCGCGAAGCTCGGCGCCGGGAGGCCTCGTTCCGTGCTCCGTGCATACGTCGCCGCGGGGTTCAACACGCCGGCTTTCTCGAGATAGAGGAGCCCCGCGACGGCCTCGAGTTGCCGGCAGAGGAAGGTAATCACCCGCGCGGCTGCGTCTGCGGGCTCGAGCTCCCCGCGCAACTCGTCCGAGAGCGCTGCAAGGCTGCCCTTGAGCCACGCCGAACGCTGCAGGCTGCGAGCCATCTGATTGGCCTCCTTGGCCAACTGGCCGAGCTCGTCCTCTGTCGTGACGGGGATCGATTCCTTGAAGTCACCGGTGGCAAAGCGCGAGACGCCACGGGACATGTCGCCGAGAGTCCGGAGCATGCCCCGGCCGACCCAGCTCGCGAGCGCGAGCACGAGCGCCAGACTGAGTGCACCGATCAGCAGCAGGTACCGCGTCCTCGAGGCAACGCCCGCTCGGATGGCTGCGAAGCCGCCAGCAAGTTCCCCCCGATCGAGACGCGTGGTGCGCCGGATCAGCTCTTCGGTCGCCCGCTGCTTGACCTGCATGGCCGCCAGCGCGTTGACCATGGCTTCGCCGCTCTCACCGCGAAGCAGGCGACGTGACGCGGCGTACGCGGCCTCGTGGTAGGAAACGATCGCGTGCCGGAGCCGCGCGGCATCACCGGCGGGGAGGGCGTCTCCCGCGGACAGAGTGCCGATTAGCTCGCCGCGTTGCCGGATCGTGTCGTCGAGCGCGACCGCATCCTGTGCTGCCACGGCATCCTGCATGTTCTGGCGGAGTCGCGCGAACGACGCCTCGACCCGCGGCCCGAGCTCGAGCTTCGGCACCATGCGCCGTTCGACGTTGTCGAGATCTTCCGCCTGACGAACGCCCAGCCAGGTTTCGACGGCCAAGAGCGCCACGAAGGCCACCGTCGTCGCCCCGACGATCGACATCAGCTTCGCGCGCAAGGAAAGCTGCATGACGCCGCTACCCCTTCACCGTGAGCACCCTCGTCTCGCCGAGCGCCGCACCGGCCGACACGTAACCGACGGAACCCCCGTGCGACGCCACGTAGTCGATCACGGCGGCATCCCCATCGAGCGCAGGCGGCGGCACGCCGCGGCCGGAGAAGATGCGCTGTTGCCAGTAGTTCTTGACGGCGGCCACCGAGCGCTTGAGGACGGCCTCGCTGAATGCCTTTCGCACGGGCGAGTCGTAGCTCTGATCGACCGGCCGAATCGGGTCGTCGCTCGGCCAGCGCGTGCGGTTCTTCAAGAATGCGTCCGCCAGGAACGTGCGTTCCACGACGGCCACGGACACGCCCCGATTCGCAACGACGACGAACGTCGTGGTCGCACGGTCGGCTGCCACTGGCTCCGTCCACGACAGCAGGCACAGCCAAGGTCCAGCGAGCACGATCCTTCGCGATACCCCGCCGCTTCGAACGAAGACGAGAGGATGACGGTCACCGGCTCCCGAGCGCATGCTGGCATCCTCAAAAATAGGCCGTGGTCTTGATCAAAAAAACGCCCCACTCACGCGCCAGAAGCGCCGTCTTCTCGCCCGAGTTCAGCTCGCTCGAAAGCCCGAGCGTGCCGCGCATGTAGTGCCCTTCGAGCTTGACGAGCCAGTTGTCGGTCAAGTCGTAACGTGCGGTCACAGCGAGATCGTGCTGATACGTGTTGCGGAGCCTTGGGCCGTAGCTCCCGTTGTCGTACGCGGAGTAGTACGCGCCGGGGGTGAACCAGGGCGCCACGTGGTAGGACGTCATCACGTACCAGCGGGTTGCCGTGACGTGGCCGTCGGGTACGACCTTGGGGTCCGTGGAATACGAGGTGTGCCAGCGCGAGTATTCAGCGGCCAGGAGAAGATCGTGGGCCGCGTATTCGAGCGATCCCACCCCGAGCAGGTAGGGCAACCGATACGCGAACGTCCCTCCGAAGGGCGTCGGCAGCTGCCCGGCCATCTGGAGCGCGGCTACGGTGGCGGGGCTCAGCTGGTAGTCGATCTCGATCCGGAGCGCCTGCACGCTGCCGCCGACACGCAGCCCGTCGAGCGGCGTGACCCACATGCCCCGGCCGCCGAAGATGTACGGAATATCGACGCGCGTCACGGTCGCCGCAGGTGAGGCGAGGAGGGTGTCGTCGATGAAGATGGTCCCGCCGTACAGGCGGTAGTCGAAGGCACCGACGGCTCCGAGGGGCACATAGCCGTAAACCTCACCGCCGGTCTGGGCGAGCAGCACGTCGCGATTGCCGGTCGGGTAGAGCGACTGAGGAAGTAGGATCGGCACGCGCGCGGAGTCGGTATCGCTATCCTCGTTGTACAGGCCGAACGGCAGCTTGGTCCGACCGGCCCGGATGCCGAACCAGTCGCGGAAACGATAGTCGAGATAAAACCAATCGAACTGTGGTTTGTAGTTGCCGACGGGCCCCAGGTCCCGCGTGAAGAGTTGCATGCCGATGCGGAAATCGTCCGTGACGTTCTTCGTCACGTTGAGCCCGACCTCGGCGAACTCGAAGCTGCCGCGGCGCGACCTCGCGAGGTAATTGTTGCGACTGCTCAGGATGAACCCCTGGCTGACGAAGCCGTGCACTTCGACCCAGGGCACTTCGGCACCACTGTCCTGCGCCGCCGCTTGCGAGCTACCAAGCAAGCAGACGACAACCACGAGCGCCCTCGCCCACGCCTTCGAGCAGCCCCAAACCTGCGCGCCGCCCGCTGAGCCTGCGTTTTTTCTCCGGATAACCGTGGGATGATAGGTGTCTCTTCTTCAGCGTGTCAACGAGGGGGCGCCCCGTCACCTATACGCGATGGTCGTGCTAGGATTTGGGCTCGGATTGCTCGGATTGAAGGGTGGTTACCATGGGCACTGCCAAGGATCTCGTTCTGGTCGTGGACGACGAGCCACAGGTGCTCGTGGCGCTCGAGGACCTACTTTCGGAGCAGTTCCGGGTGGTCAGCGCAGGCTCGGCGGAACGCGCGCTGCACATCGTCGAGCAGGAGCCCGAGCTCGCCGTCGTGATGACCGACCAGCGGATGCCTCGCATGAGCGGCGACGAGCTCATTGCGCGGGCTGCCGATCGTTCTTCGGCGACCCGCATCCTGCTAACCGGTTACGCCGATCTCGCCGCAATCGTTCGTGCGGTGAACGACGGGCGCCTCTTCGCATACGTCTCGAAGCCGTGGGAACGCGAGGACCTCAGGCTCAAGGTGAGCCGCGCGGCCGAACACTATCACCTGGCAAAGGAGCTCTCCGAGGAGCGGCAGCTACTCCATGACCTCATGGATAACATTCCCGACGGTATCTACTTCAAGGATCTCGAGCTGCGGTTCCGGCGCGCCAACCGCGCGTTCGGCACGCTATTCGGCTCCGGGGTGTCGGACGTCCTCGGACGGTCGCTGGGAGACCTCGTCGACGATGGTGCCGACGCGGAGGCCACCGAGAAAGCCGAGCGCGCGCTCATCGAGCAGGAGACCTCGATCTCCGACGTCACACGCAAGCTGCGCTGCAGGGGCGCAGAGCGCTGGCTGTCGGAGAGCAAGGCGGCCATTCGCGGGGTCGGCGGTACGGTCATCGGCCTGGTCGGCGTCACGCGCGATGTGACGCAACGCCGCGCCGAAGAAGAACGGGCCGTCAGGATCGGCAAGATGCGAGCATTGATGAGCAGCGTGAACGCTGCCATCGTCCGTCTCTCCGAACCGTCGGAGCTCGTCAGCGAGGTTTGTAGGGTCGCGGTCGGCGTCGGCGAGCTCGCCGCAGCGGCCGTGATGGAGGTGGGCGTGGCCGGAACGCACGTCCTGTCGCGCGCAGCTGCCGATGGCGTCTCGCACCAGGCGGTGCTGGATGTGATCGGGGCCGTCTGGGCCAGCGTTCCTGGACTGGAAAATTCCACCGAGCTCCGCATGGTCATGGACGACCTACAGGCGGTGGGTGACTTTGCGTTGCGTTCAACGATGCTGGAGCAGGGTTTAGGCGCGATGGTGGCCTTTCCGCTGCACCGTGGGGCGAGCGGCGGGCGGAGCCTGCTCCTTTTCGCGCGCGACGCCTTCTTCTTCGAGGACGAGGTGCTCAAGCTCGTTGGCGAAACGGCGAGCAGCGTCTCGCTGGCGCTCGATCACATCGACAAGCGCCAGCAGGTCGAGTTTCTGTCCTTCCACGACGCGCTCACGGGCTTGCCGAATCGCAGGCTCCTGCTCGATAGGATCTCACAGCAGTTGATCTTGCACGAGCGAAGCGCGCAGCAGCTCGCGCTCGTCCTGGTGGACCTCGGCCGATTCCGTCAGCTCAACGACGCGCTCGGGCGCGGCGGCGGCGACGAGCTGCTGATCCAGGTCGCGCGCAGGCTCGAGGCGCTCGACGGCCTTGGCACCGTGGCCCGCTTCGACGGGAACGTCTTTGCACTGGTCTTGCCCGCACTCGAGAGTGAAACGTCCGTGGGTTCGGTCGTCGACAACGACCTGCCGGGCGTATTCAAAGAAGCATTCTTGATCGCCGGGCACGAGGTGAGCGTTGCGACGCGTGCGGGAGTAGCCATGTTCCCGACGGACGGCGACCGAGCCGAGGTCCTCCTCGCAAGCGCGGAGGCCGCCTTGAAGAGCGCCAAGGCGAGCCTACAACCCTACGGTTTTTACGCACCGACGATGAACGCCCGCGTCGCCGAGCAGCTCTCGCTCGAGACCAGGCTGCGCCGGGCCGTCGCGCGGGAGGAGTTCGATCTCCACTATCAACCCAAGGTCGATCTGAAATCAGGCCAGATCGTCGGCCTCGAAGCGCTCATCCGCTGGGCAGAGGAGGGCGGAGCCATGGTGTCCCCGGGGCAGTTCATCCCCGTACTCGAGGAGACCGGTCTCATCCGCGAGGTCGGTCGATGGGTGCTCGAGCGCGCTGCGCGGCAGTATGCCGATTGGCAAACCGCCGGCGTGAGGGTCCCCCGCATCGCAGTGAACGTCTCGGGACTTCAGCTGGGGGCGCCCGATTTCGTCGCACGCGTGGAGCACGTGCTTTCGCTCTACCCGCACGACGCCGCGGGCATCGATATCGAGATCACCGAGAGCGTGTTCGTGGACGACCTCGCCGGCAGTGTCGCGAAGCTCGCCACCGCCAGGGACCTCGGGCTGCGGGTTGCGATCGACGATTTCGGGACGGGGTATTCTTCGCTCTCGTACCTTGCGAGCCTCCCGATCGACGCGCTCAAGATCGACCGCTCGTTCGTGCTGCAGATGGTTGAAAATCCGCAGAGCACCTCGATCGTGACCACCATCATCTCGCTCGCCCATGCGCTCGAGCTCGACGTCATCGCCGAAGGCGTTGAAACCCGCGAGCAGGCTCGATTCCTCCGGCTCCTCAAGTGCGACGAGATCCAGGGCTATCTGATCTCGAAGCCCGTCGCCCCGCAGGAGATCCCCGGGCTGCTCGGGCGCCGCTACACGCCGAGCACGCTGCCCTCCGGATGAGCAGGGACGCGACCGCGCACCGTCGTGGAGCGGTAACCCGGGAAGCGGCGTTGCCCCAGCGCGCGGGACCAAGCCGTGGCAGCGACCGACCCCTGCAATCAGTCAGCTGTCCAGCAATTCGGCGACCTTCCTGGCGAGAACGGCGGGCGTGAAGGGCTTCTCGACGAAGGACGAGGCGGCCGGCATGACCGAGTGTTGGAAGGCGTTGCCCGAGTAGCCCGACATGAAAAGAACACGCAACCCGGGGAGAATGACGGTTAGCTCCTCTGCGAGCTTCGGGCCACTGAGCTCCGGCATGACGACGTTGGTCAGCAGCAGGTCGATGGTCGCGCGGTGCTGCTCGCAAAGCTGACGCGCTTCCGCCACCCCTTGCGCCTCGAGGACCGTATAACCCTGCTCGCGGAGGGTCCTTGCCGCCACGCGCCGCACGGCATCCTCGTCTTCGACGAGCAGCACGGTTCCCGCTCCGCGGGGTCGTCCCTTGTGCTCGGGCCGCGGCGGCGACGAGCGCGTCTCCTCGCCTGCCGTTGGAAACCACATGCGGAAGCGCGTCCCGACGCCGATGTCGCTTTCCACGCGGATCCGAGCTCCGGACTGCTGGATGATCCCGTAGACGGTGGCAAGGCCCAGTCCCGTCCCCTTGCCCACCGGCTTCGTCGTGAAGAATGGTTCGAATAGGTGCTGCTTGGTGTCATCGTCCATCCCGCTGCCGGTGTCCGCGACGCAGAGCTCCACCAAAGCCGCGGGGTTCGGTCCTGCGCTGCGCTCGGGCGCATCCTTCGAGCTAAGCCGCGTGCTGATGAGAATGCTGCCGCCGCCCGGCATTGCATCCCGCGCGTTGACGACCAGGTTCAAGAGGATTTGCTCGAGCTGAGTGGGATCAGCGCGGATCGAGGCGAGGTCCGGCTGCAGATCGGTTTGGATCACGACCTCCGCGCCGATTAGGCGGTGCAGCATCCTTTCGGTGTCCAGAATGACGGCATTGAGGTCGATGACCACGGGCTCTATCGGTCGCTGACGACTGAAGGCAAGTAGCTGGCGAGTGAGGGCTGCCGCTCGATCCGCGGCAGCGATGATTTGCACGACGTTGTCGCGTGCCTCGTCCGGCTCGGGATGTCGCTCGAGAACGTACTCGCCGTAGCCCAGGATCACCGACAAAAGGTTATTGAAATCGTGCGCCACGCCTCCGGCAAGTTCGACCGATCGCTTCCATCTTCTGCGATTGGCGCAGCTGCTCTTCGACCCGCGAAAGCGCCTCCTGTGTCTCCACGCGCTCGGTCACGTCGCGCGTGATGCCAACGAGGCCGATGACCTCCCCCGAGGCGTTCCGGATCGGGGCCTTGGTCTCCGACAGCCATCGCTTGCCATGCGCGAGTTGGCGCTCGGTGACGAGGTCCTGCACCGCTGACCCCATCGAGAGGATTCGTCGTTCCTCGGCTTCGCTGTGACCGGCGTCCGGTGATTCGCCGAGAACCTCCGATAGCCGCCTGCCCACGAGCGTGTCCGGAGCGCTGACGCCTAGCAGCATGGAAAACGCTCGATTCGTACCTAAAACCCGAAGCTCGCGGTCTTTCAAACAAATGCCGTCCGGCACGTTGTCCATGAGATCGTGGAGCAGTTGTCGCTCGCGGGCGAGCTCGTTCGTCAGGCGATACCGCTCGGCCGCACGACGCACTTTCAGCCTCAGGTCCTCCGCGCTCCAGGGCTTCGACACGTAGGCGAAAAGGCGACCTACGTTCACTGCCCTGATCACGGCGGTGAGGTCGGCATACCCCGTGACAAGGATGCGCGTGGCGGCCGATCGATCCTCGAGCAGAGCGAGCAACTCGTCGCCCGACAGGCCGGGTAGCCGCTGATCGGTAACGATGACCGCCAGGTCGGGCTCCTCCTCGGCCAGGGTGAGCGCTTGCTCACCAGAATCCGCCGTGAGGATTGCGAACTCGTCCGAGAGCAGATCGGAGAGCGCGACCAAAACCTGCGGCTCGTCATCCACCACGAGGACACGTTCGGCGGTTGGCGTCATCGTCGCCTCGTCTCGCGCCGAAGGAACGCACGCGTCACGCGTTTTCGGACGGCCGTCCCGTACCCGCTAGGCAGTGCGAGCGTGAGGACCGGGGCATCAAGGCCATCTCCAGGCGCCCAGCGGCATATGACGGGTCCGCGTTCGCCACTAGGTACGAGCCCTGCTTTGGAGCATCCCATGTGCATTGGTCCCCCGACCTGGCCCACTTGAATGGAAGGACCAAATGGTCGTCAGCTTAGAGGAGGGTAGCGTGGGACGGCCCAAGGTCAACGTGGCGGTGGCGCCGCTGAACCCTCTCGGACTGCCTGGCGCGCCTGCTCTCACCCAAGGATTGCTTCGATGACGCGCCGGATGCGCTCGAGCTCGCCATCCGGGGCCGACCAAGCACACAGTCGCCCACGTTGGTGCACATGGATCGGCGCGCAGCATTGCGGATCGGTGAGGACCAGCCCATCCTCACAGAAGCACATGGGTCATCTTGGGCGCGCGGCCGTCTCATCGCTTCGCGGCACGGTCCTGGTCGTGGACGACGAGCTTGGCTTGCTGAGGGCGATCAAGCGTGCTCTCGAGCGGCACAATTTCCTGGTGACGACACATTCGACGGCGGCTGCCGCGCTCGAATGCGTGGCCGCCGGTGGGGTGGATGTCGTCGTGACGGATATCAGTCTTCCTGGCATGTCGGGGCTCGAGCTGTTGCAGGAGATTCGTCGCCACGATCCGGATCTGCCGGTCATCTTGATGACCGGGGTGCCCGGCCTGGATAGTGCACGGGAGGCGATCGACCACGGCGTTCTGAAATACCTGGTCAAGCCGGTGGAAACGAGCGCGCTCCTTGGGGCCGTCACCAAGGCCCGGCAACTCGTGCGAATGGGGCGTCTCAAGCGCGAGGCTCTGTCACGGCTCTCTGGCAGCGAAAGCGACGACGGCGGTCGGGATGCGCTGGCGGCGTGCTTCGAGCGCACGCTCGAGTCGATGTGGGTTGCGTACCAGCCGATCGTGCGCGCCGGGGACGGAACCGTCTTCGGTTACGAGGCGTTGCTTCGCAGTCGGGAACCCGGCCTCCCTGGCCCAGGCCAGGTCTTGGAGGCGGCAGAGCGGTTGGGTGAAGTCTTCCGCTTGGGGCGAACGGTGCGGGATCGCGCCGGCAAGGCCTTGCGTGGAGCTCGTGAGGGCACCGTGCTGTTCGTCAACCTGCATCCCGAAGAGCTCGCCGACCCCGAGCTAGTAAGCTGGGCCGCGACCTTGTCGGGGTTGGCGCCGCGGGTCGTGCTCGAAGTGACCGAGCGCGCGTCCCTTGACGGTGTGAAGGACTTGACCGACCACGTCAGCGCCTTGCGGACGTCCGGCTTTCGGATCGCTGTGGACGACCTCGGCGCGGGCTACGCAGGCCTCACCACGTTTACCTTGCTCGAGCCCGAAGTCGTCAAGATCGACATGGCGCTGATTCGCGACATCGATAGCAGCCCCGTGAAGCAGAAAGTCGTCGCCTCCGTTATGGCACTCTGCCGAGACATGGGTCAACTGACGGTCGCCGAGGGCGTGGAGACCGCTGCCGAGCGCGATTCGCTCGTCGCGCTGGGTTGTGATCTGCTTCAGGGCTACCTCTTTGCCAGGCCAGGGGTCGCGTTCCCGGAGGTTCGCGCGGGCGCTCTTAGCTAGGACGACGGAGGGTGTCGGGCGACCCCTTCTTCTCCAAAATTTCTCCACGACCAGGTCTACCGAGGGCGATTCACGTGGACCCCGGTTGACCCTGTGGTGGCTGAAAAATGATCACGCCGCCGAGCCCGAGCTCCAAGCGCGCGGGATCCGAATGCTCGCCACCGTCCCGCGCGTGGCGGAGGGCGAGAGCTCGAGATCTCCGCCGTGCCTCTTCACGATCGAATAGGTGATGGAGAGCCCGAGGCCGGTGCCCTGGCCGACGGGCTTGGTCGTGAAGAACGGCTCGAGGATGCGGTCGCGAATGGCCTCGGGAATGCCCGAGCCCGTGTCCGTGACGCTGATGACGTACGACTCGCCTTCTGCTCCGGTCCGGAGGGTTACCTTGCCAGGACCCTTGATCGCGTCGAGCGCGTTGGTGACGAGGTTCATGATCGCCTGGTTCAAGATGCTCGGAGCCCGCCTCGGATTGATGCCGAGCCCGAGCACCCCGGTGGCCTGCGGCGACCCGGGGCGTGCAATCGGGAGCACGAGGGCCTGGTGCGCCGGCTCGTCCCAGGGCGCGACTGGCAGGCAACTAAACCGCTCTGCGAGGTTCGTGACCAGCTCCGCCCGTCCACCCGCCGCTACCCGAGAGAAGGGCCATCCGGCCGTTTCCTCGGTGCCGATGGTCACCGCCTCCGGGCTCGCGGGCGTGCCGACTTCGAGACCCAGGTGTAGCGCTTTGCCCGTCTCGTCGAAGAGGTAGACGAGCGCGAAGGGCACGGCGCGGGCGTTCTGGCCGAGCGCGTCCGCGCAACGCTGAGCGGCATCGGCGGCCGTTCGGGCTTCCACCGCCAAGCCGCGCAACGCCTTAAGGCGCCGCTCGCCGAGCACGCGGCCCGTGCTCTCGCTGCAGGCGTTGAAGATCCCGCGTGGAACGCCTTTTTCGTCGCGGATCGGGCTGTAGGAGAAGGTGAAATACGTCTCCTCCAGGTACCCGTGGCGCATCATGAGCAGGAACAGATCCTCCGACCAGGTGGCTTCGCCAGTAGCGAGCACCTGATCCATCATCGGACCGATGACGTGCCAGATCTCCGCCCAGCAATCCTCACCGGAGCGACCGAGGAACTGCGGAAGCTTGCTGTCGCCGAGCATCGGCCGGTACGCGTCGTTGTAGAACATGGCGCGCTCGTCGCCCCACCAGAGCACGATGGGGTGGCGCGAGCCCAGGCAGAGGCTCACCGCCGTGCAGAGGCTCTGAGGCCACGACTCTCTCGGCCCGAGCGGCGTCTCGGCCCAGTCCACGGCGCGCATGAGCCTGCCGAGCTCACCTCCGCCCACGAGCCAGTCACCTGGTCCACCAGAGTTGCCCGTCCCGTCCGTCCCAGCGCTCGTCACAGCTTGCTTGGAGACTAGCCTATCGAGCTCGGGGACGAGGCGTAAGGCGGCCCCGACCCTGGCTGAGAACGCGCTTTCTCAGTCCGGTGCGGGAAGCGGGCGTCTAAGAAATCGCTCGCGCAGCCCCGAAAGACGCTCGCTCGTGCATCCGAGAAATCTAGAGCCAGAAGCCTGGCCGCGGGCCAGGGTCAACCAGAGAAGATCCGATACACGGGTGCGACGATTCGATCGGTCGGGCTACCATCGCAACGCAGGCCTACCTGTTGGACCGGAGCCACCCAACGTTGCGGAGTCCGCATCCTCGGCCGACCCTGGTCGCACGAACCGAGCGCTCCGTCTCGTAGACGGGGCTCGTGACTCGCAAGTTGACGCTGCGTTTGCGGCGTCGCTCGACGTTTTCCGGTTCTTGTGCCGCACGTTCGCGTGTGGCTCGGAGGTATCCGCCATGTCTTCGAACCCGCCTGCGCCGAGGTCTCGTCCTCGTGCCGGGCGATCACGCGAGTGAATCTCGTCTCGTGCGCCATGGAGGCCAGCCTTGTTCGAATGGCCGGCCGCGAAAGTGCGACCGCCGAGGGCGCGTGACTGCGACAGAGCCGTGGTTTCCGTCCGCTCCGGCGGTGTCACTCACGGCAGCTCGACGAGAAGGCGCTGAAGCGCGGGTTCCGAACTGGTCAGCGAGCATTGGCGCTGATTGGCGAGAGCGGAGCGACGTTCCAGGCTGGCTTCAAGGATTTCCCACGCTGCTGCGCGAGTCGCCAGCGTCTTGGCGAGGCAGAACGCGACGCCGCCGCAAAGCGCCCTCAGGCGAAGCGGCAGGTTCGCCCCTCCCGGGCCCTTGGGGGTCGCGGCGGCGGTGGCACGTGATTTGCTCCACGCCAGCCATGGCCCGACCGTTTCCGACCAACCCTCTGTGGGAAGGAGAGCTCATGCAGGTTCCGAGCTCGCTCGACGACCGTGTTGGTCAGAGCTCACGAACCTCGGCGGACTCGATGAGCCCCGCGGGGCTGATGCGTGACGCCGCGCGAGCTCGCGCGCTGGTTGCGAGAACCCTGGGCATCGCCGGAATCGCGGGCTCGGTCGTTCTTGCCGTGGTTGCCTTTCGACCGCGCTTGTCCGTCGCGATCGCCAGCGTCCGCCAGGTCCTCGACCGTGCGACCCTGCCCTGGGACCCGGTGCTCGAGGCTGGTCCGGAGCCCGACGGGCTCGATCGTCCCGACGTGTATCACGCCGTCCAGGCGCTAAGCGCTCCGGCAGCGCCCGCGGAGGCGCGGGCGACGGACGAGCTGCCAGCCCCGCCGAGGGCGAGCCGTCCTCTTGGCCGCGCGCGCGCCTTCGCCCCGACTCCCCAGGAGATTGAGCGCCGCAAGCAACGCTACGAAGCCTGGCTGACGCACGAAGGCCTCGAGCGCGTCCATTGACGATGTTGCACCTGACCCCGCGAAGGAGTTTGATCCCATGCAACGACCAACACGAACGACGTGCACTGAGCCAGTTCCGCGCTCGCTGGTGCGTCCGGGCCTGCACGAGCACAGCGAGCAAGAGGAAAAGGACTACGATGACGAGGACGACGCCCGCGAGGACGAGCCACGGCAGTTCCACCAGCGGACGACGGACGCGGACTTTCGTAGAACCGACCCCGACATCGACAAGTTCGAGCTCTTGATCGCGCTCTGTCGCCACGAGCTCGGAGCCGTCGAAGCTTACGCCGAGGCGCGGGTCTTGCCGGCCTTGTACGACCACACGAGCGTGATCGTGGATTGCCACGCTTCCCACCGCACTCGCGCGGGCGAGCTCGCTCGGCGCATCGAACAATCCGGGAGCCGAGCGCCCACGATGGGGGGGGTTTGGGGCGCTCTTCCCTTGGTATTCGCGACGCCTGGTGCGGTGCTCAGTGAGAAATACTCGATTTCGTTGCTCAACGAGGCCGAAAAGAGCTCTTCGCGCTGGTATGGGAGCGTCGCCGACGCGCTCGACCGGCTGAGCCGCGACCTATTCATCGAGCGCATCCTGCCAGAGCAGGAGCTGACGAGCTCGCTGATGGCGGCGCTGAAAAGCAAGCTCGGTTGAGCACGAGGCCGAATGAGCCCTAACCTGTTGCACTGCGGCTTTTCTTCTGCGGCGCGGGGACCACGATCGTGCTTGGTGGCGTTGGATGGGTGGTTGCTCGACGGGGGCTCAGGCGTTCGACCGCCGCCAGGGGACCATGAGCGGGTCGCGCATCGCTGACCGCGTAGCCATCACTCCCCCTTGCAGCGCATCCACACCTCCCCTGCCCCGCCGCGTGTCCAGTACACGCGGGCCACGTCCACGGCGATGCCGAACACGGAGTGGCCCTGGTTAACGGTCTCCAGCGGTCCGCCGTTGCGAGGGATGCGGTAGAGGGCGCCGGAGTTCCAGTCGATCGTGTCGTGGCCGCCGACGTAGACGTCCGTCGCGTCCAACGCGAGGTCACGCAGGGCAATGTCGGTCGAGAAGAACTGGACGGCAGGGCCGTTCGGAAGCTCGAATCGGAACACGCCGTGGTCGTAGCCCGTGAAGTAGAGGAGGTTGCCCTCGACGGCGATGTCGTCGGGGTAAAAGACGTTGGCGGTCAGCGTCGCGGCGTCGCCGCCGCTCCGCGAGACGCGGCCGACGGTGAAATTGACCCAGTCGGTGTAGTAGATGTTCTGATCATCGAGGGCGAGGCTCGTGGGGAGGCCGAGGCCGTTGACGAGGTCGCGGCGGTGCGGGGTGAAGGCGAGGATCCTGCCCTGCGTGTTGACGGGAAACGTGCCCGTGTTGCTGCGGTCGGCGACGTAGAAACCGTTGCTGCCGAGGGCGACCTCGCCCGGATGGTCGAGGCTGGTCGCGCTGGTTTCGAGCACTCCGCCCGCCCGGTAGTGGACGACGGCCTCGGCGGTCGTCCAGTAGGCGCCGCTTGCGTCGGCGGCAATCGAGGTGGGCCCGTTCTGGCTCGTGGCGATGAGCTCGAGCGCGCCCGTGTCGCGCGCGATCTTCCAAACCTTGCCGTTGACCGCGTAAAAGGACGCGACGTACACGGTGCCGTTGTAAACCGCGATTGAAGCCGCTCCGTCCGTGCCGGTAGCGAGCAGCATCGGCTCGCTCGCTTCGCCGGTGCACAGGGTATCAGGCGGGTTCCTGTCGCCGACGGCGGGCTTTTCGGACGGGTGTTCGGCGGGAGTGTCGGTTGGGGCGGTCGGGGCGTCCGTGGGGAGGTCGTCGATCGTGAATCCGGTTCTCCCGCCACAGGCGGCGAGGAGGAGCGCAAGTGACAGGAGCTTTTTCACAGGAAGCCGAGATCACCGAGCGCGAGGTAGTAGGTGGTGAGCGGTGGGAAGCGACCGACGAACTGGGACACGAGTTGGAGCTCGAAGCCGCCGGCACCACCCGCCCATGCGCGTTTGATCGTCAGAGACGGTCACTTTGCTGTCGTACACGGGCATGTCAGTCGATGTGCCACCAGGCCTCCCGAGCGCGGAGAATACCATGGGGTTCGGGGCCGCTGTCGGCGCAGGTGTCGAGCACGGTGACGACGAGGAGCTTGTCGCCGCTCTTCCGGCAGAGGTCGTATCGTGTCATCGTAGCGGAAACCGGGGCGGCCCTACCTCCTCCAGATCAAAACCAACGCGCCAGCGTGACACCCTGTGGCGACCGCCTCCGATGAGGTAGGCTCGCACTCATGCGACCGAGCAGGACCAGGAAAGGCGGAAAGCCGGTCGTTTCCAAGGCGATCGGGGGCAAATCCGATATATCGCGCGTGCTCGCGGTCGGCCCCGGGGTCGTCCAGAACCTCGGCTCGATCGGCGCAGCGTTCGAAGCGCTGACGGGCGTGAGTCTCGAGCCCGGCGCGAGTCCGACGCCCGAGCAATGGAACGCGTACCTGCTCATGCAGCAGGCCGTGCTCGCGGTCGTGGATCCCTCGCCGGAGCACTCCACGTGGGTGGAGCAGGCCTTGTTGCCCTTCACCACGAGTCACGACGCCAACCTGTGCATGCTGATGGACGAGATCGTTCGGCTCGCGCAGGCGGACGAAGGGCGCCTGGTGGGCGAACGGCTGACCACGAGGGCGTATGGGCGCCCCAAGGTGGAGCTCGGCGCCAGCGGCCGCAAGGTCACGTACGAGGCCACCGGTGCCGATGCGGTGCGCACCTCACTCGCGCGCGCCGACGGCGCCTTCGCGCAGCTGACCGACGACACGATCAGGAAGGAGCTCGGCCGAAAATGGGAGGGGCCTCGCGCGGCACCGGCCGTCGCCGCGCGGCTCGCGCTCGCAGTAGGCGCGTTCGGCTACCTGCGGCGCTCGACCGAATCGCGGGAAGCCGCCATCGAGCGCATCGCCAAAGAGCTTCGACTAGCCGAGTCACGGCACAAGAGAGCCCAAGGTGGGCGCACGAGACGAGCGAGCGAGAAGAACGACCCAGCGACGAACAGCTGAGCTGTTCGAGTCCGGGAGGTGGCCGGCGCTTTGGGCGACCTAGCCCCTAGCCTTGTTTCGGCGACTGGAACGCCTGCGGCCCAACACAGCGAGAATACCCAACATGGCGAATGCCTTCGACTGCGACGGCGACGGCCCGCCCGCGGCTCGACAACCGCAACCGCCGGCATCGGTATTCGAAGCGCCCGACGCTGCCGCCCCGGCAACCGCAGGTAGACCACCAGTCGCCAACTGCCCTCCTGCACCACTGCTTACGGCCCCACCTGCTGCCGCGGCGCCACCAGCAGCGGTCGAAGCGCCGCCCATTGCGGCTTGGCCACCCATGCCCGCAACGACCATCGTTGCCCCGCCGGTGTTCGATCCACTCGTCGAGCCGCCAACGGCATTGCCGCCGGTAGCGGTGCCCGCTGTTCCGCTATTTCCACCCGCGCCACCGGTCCCGGCGCCACCGTTCTCGGCACCACCGGTCCCGGCGCCACCGTTCTCGGCACCACCGGTCCCGGCACCACCGGTCCCGGCACCACCGGTCCCGGCACCACCGGTCCCGGCACCACCGGTCCCGGCACCACCGGTCCCAGCACCACCGGTCCCGGCACCACCGCTCCCAGCACCACCGCTCCCGGCACCACCGGAGCCGTCGACACCAAAGTCGTTGTCGAAAGTCACGCCGTCGAAGGGCACGACGACAATCTTGGTGCCGTGATTCGTGCCGGGTAGGACCTGGTTGTCCTTGTCAACATCCGATACGGCCCAGGTGATGTGGGTGGGGTGACCATTTTGCAGAACCACGCTCGGGCGCTCCATCTTGTACCACTGCGTGCAGGTGGTGGTGCCCTCGTAACAGAAGATCTTTTGGTAATCGCGCGGAGACCAAGCGTACCCGTTATCCTGCCAATTCGTGATGCCGTCGACCGAATACACGTGCCAGCCAACGCGATCTCCGGAACCCGAATAGATGACGTGGTAAACGCCCCCGCTGCGCCAAATGTGGGGATCCTCTTGCCAGGTATAGGTCGGATTGGAAACGCCTGGTATCGAGGTCCGCTGCGGGTAGATGCTGTCAGTACCGGCCTGGGTATAGGAGCACGTGGGCTTCTGCTTCACGTACGTACCGCATAGGGTGTCGGAGATCGCGATGGTCCCGTTGCGCTCCACGATTTCGAATCTGCCGTCGTGACGCTCGAAGAGGCTGATATTGGACGCCCCCACTTGGCTCGTGGGTTGGCAGCCCGTCCACGGACCGTCGAGAGAGCTCGACGTGTAGATCGTGAAGGGAACGATCTCGCTGACGATGACCGCGTAGGTGCCGTCCAGCAACTCGACCGCGGAGACATTGTGTCCCTTGTGCGACCCGTTGTTGCTGTACACGTAGTCTTGCCGTTGGTAGGGGCCGAGCACGTTGGTTTGGCTGACGGCATGGTAGGCGTCGGAGTTCAACCAGCCCGTGCCGAAATTCGTGTCCCCCGAGAACGTGCTCATGAACAGGTGGTACTTGCCGTCCTTGGCCCTGATGATCTGTCCGTCCCAGTAGTAGTAGTCTGGGTGGACGCCCGCACCCTTGGTGCTCTCGATGCCGTTAGACAGGTCCCGCGGCAACACTCCCGCCACACCCCAGGTTGCCGAGCTGAGCGGCGCGACGATGGGCGTCGGCTGGAGGTAGTCCATGAAGGGCTTGGCGCTTGCGGTTCCAGCGAGGCTCATGCCAGCAAGCAACGCAGCGGCACCGCGGCGTGCGCATGCAACTGACGGAGGCGAGCCCCGTCTTCGGTGGCTGTGGACAGAACGCACGGTGTAAAGCTTACTCGTAGGCTCGTGCTCGGACAACGTGTGGGAGCGACGCTCCCGCGGAAATGGGTGCAGCGCGATACCCGATAGCCGAGGCGCACGAGGGCGCGCAAGCGCAGGCCACTTGAGAATCGCTCGCCTGATTGTCGCAAAAACACCGAGCTTCACTTTTCGTTACAATTCACAGCCCGTCGCGACAATAACTCCCACCGATGCGCCGAGCTGATGGGTGCTGCGCCGGCCACCTCGGGCGGCTCCTCGTGCCCCGCTTCGCCCGCCGCGCCCGCGTCGTCTCCCGCCGCCCCCGCTGGCTTGCCCGCGCCTCCCTCGCCGCCTGCACCACCTTCCACCTCGCCACCCTGTCCGGCGCGCGCGCTCGTGTCCGCAGCTCCGACGCTCACCTCACCGCCTGACCCCGCGGGTCCGACGATCTCGGCTCGGTCCTCCAGGATCACGCAAGCCGGCACCACGCACGCACCGAGGACGATCGCCCACCGCCTGGCGCTGTACGAACGTCGCTCGCAAGATCCCATCTGCGCTAGACCCCGGGAAACCCCAGCTCGGAACTGACCGATGGTCCGGTCGAAACCGACGGCAACCTACGATCCTCACGCCGCGCATGTAAAGGCACGCGTCGCGCGACGCTCTCCTCAAAACGATCCCTGAGCCAAGAGGCTTCGCGCAATCCTCAGCTCATGGCGGCGGCCTCGAACGCGGCTCTTGTCGCACGTGAGGGGCTCGAAGGGACTCGCGTACCTGCTCGCCGTCGCGGTCAGCCACGTGCTCGCGTCGAAGTTCGAGCCGATCAAGCTCGAAGACTGAGCAACGTCGGGCTCGGCTGGCGGCGCGGGCCGCGCGGTGCGAAGCTCGGGGCTGGATGGCCGGCCAACGCGCGCTGTGGGCCGCTTCCGTTCTTGCAGTGGCGCTCGGCCAAGGTCTCGGGTGCGGAAGCGAGACCCCTCCGAAGGACGACGGCGCGGCGCACGCGGGGGGCGCGGGCGTTGCCGGAGGCGGCGGTGTGGGTGGCAGCATCGACGGCGCCAACTGTGAGAAACCCGCCAGCTGTTACAGGTACGACGAGGCTACCAACACCGCCATGACGGTGGACGTCGGATTCGAGCCCTATGGCCCGTGCAACGATGAAACCGTCACCTGCTCGACGTGGGAATGGCTCGCCAGCCACTGCGGCTCCGTCTCCTTTTACTGCTGTCACGGGAGCTGGCTGCGGAACGGCGCATTGTGCTCCGGCGATGCGGGAAACGCGGGCGAGGGCGGCTACGCCGGTGCAAGCCGCTGACCGGCAACGACGACGCTGGTCAGAGCCGGGTCGGAGCCGCGACGCCGTCCACGCGCTCGCCGCTGCGCGGCCGCTCGCGACGAGCGGCCGTGCTCCCCAACGACGAAGTCACGGAGCTCGGGATCGAAGCATCGTCAGGGACAGGCGGGCTCGAGGCTGGGGTCGGCGGCCGAGTTGGCGGCGGCCGGGATGGTCGTGATGTACACGCCGATCGCGTAGGCATCCTCGTCGGTGAGCCCCCCATAGCCCTTGCTCGCCGAAGGCATCGAGCCGCAGAGGGCGACGTTGCTCTTGTCGGTGCCTTCCTGGAGCGCGGTGGCGATGTCGGCGGCGGTCCAGCCGGAGAGGCCGGTCGCGTCCGGGGTGATGTTGGGAGCGAAGATGCTGGTGCTGTTGCTCGGCGCGACGCCCGCGAAGAAGCTCTGCTGCGGCAGGCCGCCGCTCGAGGTCGAGTGGCAGCTCACGCAGCGCGCCGCCGAGCTCACCAGGTACTTACCCTGCTGCGCTGCCACGTAGTCCGCGTCGCTCACTCCGAGGCTCGAGTCGGGGAAGTCCGACAGCGAGAGCGGTGAGGGAGGCGTTGCAAAGTCCGGGTTGGCATCGCCGACTGCACCGGAGGACGGCGGCAGGCTACGCAAGAATGCGACGATGGCCCGTGCGTCGTCATCGCTCAAGTTGTGGAAGAACCAGTAGGGCATGCTCGGGTCGAGGTGGCGCCCTTCGTCGTCGATGCCGTTGCGCAAAGCGTCGATGATCTGCCGATCGGTCCAGTCGCCGATGCCCGTCGGATCGGGCGTCAGGTTGGGTGCGGGCAACCCGCCGCCGCGGAAGGCGGGGTTGCCGCCGAGCTCGAGGCCGTTCGTTGCCGTGTGGCAGCCTCCGCACAGCGCGAGGTGGCGTACGATGTACGCGCCGCGGTCGATCACGTCCTGCGACGGTCCAGCACCGCCCTCGCCGCCTTGACCTCCCGACGGTTCGCCGCCGGCTCCCGCCTCACCGGCCGCTCCACCGGTCAACGTGCCACTCGTTCCCCCGGTTCCGGTGCCGCCGGTCGATCCACCGGTGCCGCTCGAGCCACCCGTGCCTGCGGTGCCCGCACTGGTGCCGCCACTGCCGGCGTTGCCCGAGCCACTGGAGCCGCCTTTGCCACCGGTGCCGCTCGTGCCGCCTTGTCCGGCTCCGGATCCGCCGCCCTTTCCAGCCTGGCCCGCGCTCGCGCCGCCGCGTCCACCCGTTCCGCCGTTGTTGTCGTCGTCACCGCCGCAGCCGACGACGACGAGTCCTCCCGCTGCCAACAAGCCGATCACCGTGAGTACGTTCGAGCGCATTGTGCCCTTTGTCCCTTCTGGGGCGAGCCTGCTGGGGCATCACCGGAAGCGGACGGAACCGCGGTGCCAGCGAGTCGTCAAGCACCAAGTTGACACAGGCGTTTCACGAGTCGGCGGGTGGCAGCGCGAGCTCGATGGCGGCTTGGTCGATCGAAAGTCCCTCGAGCTCGCCCCTGACATTTTCGGGATCCACCTCCTGCAAATCACGATGCTACCGGGGACGACCGACGGCGTGACATGGGAGCGCGTGACGCGCTTCGCGCGCTCCCTCGCGCTGCTTCCCGCCCCGCGCGCTTTCGGTCGTTGCGGGCCTGGCGATTGCGGCCGTCTGGCTGGTGGTCCGTCGCGTCGCTGACTTGCCGATGGCGCCCGCGGTCGGACGCGCCTCCAATCCCATTGCGCAGCAAGTTCAACCTCCTACCGAGTGCAGAGCCCGAGGCCGGTGCGCGTCGGTTTGATCGAGCACTCCCCCCTTCGCCTTCGAGCTGGACACTGCTGCGGACGTGCCCGACCTCGGGACTCGCTGCGTCGGACCGCTTTAGGCACGGACGATCCCTGCTCCCTTTTGGCGGTGCCCCGTTGGACACCTGCTCACCCGATGCGGGGTTTTTCTGCTCGGGCGGGGCCGCGGCACCTCCTCGCGGGCCTCGGCGCGTGATACTTCCACCCGAGCGTGAACACGAAGCTTCTGATCGACGCCATCGTCCATCAGACCACGGTCCTCATCGCCCACCTCTCGACGGCGGCGGGGATCCGGGCGCCTCTTTCGCACATCGCCGATCAGGTGTTCGTGGAGCTCTCGCGCGAGATCGAGGCGCAGGGCATCTCGCGCAAGGTCGCGGCGGACATGTTCGGGCTCGCGATCCGGAGCTACCAGAAGAAGGTGCAGCGGCTCACGGAGAGCGTGAGCGTCCGGGACCGGACGCTCTGGCAGGCAGTGCTCGAAACGCTGGACGGGGCGGGAAGCCTCTCGCGACGCGAAATCCTCGCGCGGTTCGTGCGCGACGATCCGGTGGTCGTGGGCTCGGTGCTAAGTGACCTGGTATCGAGCGGGCTCGTGTCCCGGACGGGCTCCGGGGACGGCGCGGTGTTCGGGATCTCCGGGCAAAAGGCCCTGGCGCAAGCCATCGACGAACAGCGTCGGGAGTCGCTCGCGCCGATCGTTTGGGCCATGGTTTACCGCTCGGGTGGCACGACGCGGCCCGCGCTCCGCGAGCAGCTCGGGATAAAGGACGAGGCGCTCGCCGAAACGCTCGCTGCGCTCGAGGCGGACGGCCACGTGAGCCGTGCGGGTCAGGGGGACGGTGCGGTCTTCAGCGCCGCCACGCTGATCGTGCCCGTGGACGCGGAGCACGGCTGGGAGGCCGCCGTGTTCGATCATTTTCAGACCGTGGTGCGAGCCATCGGCACCAAGGTCCGGCGCGGGCTCACGCGCTCGACCCACGCGGACGTGAACGGCGGCGCGACGCTCAAGTTTCTCGTACACACCGGGCACCCTCACCACGACGAGGTGCTCGGGCTCTTGCAGCGCATCCGCGGTGAGGTGAACGAGCTCTGGAACAAGGTGCAGAGCCACAACGTTTCGCACCCGGCGCCCGAGGGTGAGGAGATCCAGGTCTCGTTTTACTTCGGTCAGTGCGTCACGTCGGAGAGCGAGCCCTGATGCGGCGCCGGATTGGGGTCCTTGGCCTGCTGCTCGCTGCGTGCAACGCGCCGCTCGCGGGGCGGGACGTGGGAAGCAACACGAACTGGCTCAGGGCGTGCGAAAGCGACGGCGAGTGCGGTGGGGCGCTCGGTTGCTTCTGCAACACGTGCACGCTCGCCTGCGCGACGGACGCGGACTGCGACGCGCTGGGCCCCGGCCGTTGCGCGCCGCCGGCCGATCCGGCGGCGTCCTCGGCCTGCGGCGGCGGTGCGCCGGTGCCGACCACGGGGGTGTGCCTGCCGCGCTGCGAGCCAGGAACGTGCTCGAGCGAGCAGGCCTGTGTCGAAGGAGCGTGCGTACCGGCGGCGCTCCCAGCGAATGACTTCTGCGCGCCGGTCGCCGATTGGACCGAGGGCGACCGGCGCCACGAGGACGAGCTCCTTTCACTAGTTCAGTCATTGAGGACGACTGGCGGCGAGACCTGCGGTGGAGCGACGCCCTCGACGGCCGTTGGCGCACTCCGGCTCGACCCCCGGCTTCTCTGCGAGGCGCGCGTGCTCGCAGTCGATTCTCGATGGCAGCGGGGCACTCGGGCTCGTGGACTCGAGCGGCCGCTCGACCGGCGAGCGCCTGGCACTGACGGGCTACGCGCCTCGGTCGTGGAGTGAAAGCTATGCGCTCGGGACGACGGCGGAGGCAGCCCTCGCCGGCATGCTCTCGGATGTGGGCTCGTGCCAGCGCCTCGCCGACGGCGTTTACCTGGACGTCGGGGTCGGCCGAGCGGCTGAGGTTTCGATCGTGACCATCGCGACGGAGTAGCCCCGTTGGAAGTTTCCGGGATGCCCCATTGGACATCTCCCCCGCTCGCGACAAGGCGCCCAAGCTCCGCCCAACACGATGCAGCTCCGATCGCTTGCGCTTCGGTCACTCCCCGCCCTCCTGGCACTGCTCGGCTGCGGCGCGCCGCCAAGCGGAGACGAGCTCGGCGAAGCCAGCGACGCCCTCGACATCTGCAGCGAGGTCGTGCCCGAGAATCGCCAGGTCAACGGCATCCCGGCCTACGCCCAATGCGACACCACGACCAACGCGTCGATCTGGTCGAACAACGGGGTGGACACGAGTCTCACGCAAATCGACGCTGACTGGGTGCGTACACAGCGCGGCGGCGGCTACCAGTGCACCGAGCTCGCCTACCGGTACCTGTACTTCCGCTGGAACGTGTCGTACCGCTCCGGCGACGCTCAAGAATGGTGCGACGGAGCGCTACCGGCGAACCTCACCATCTCGCCGACGCCCGTACACGGCGATCTGATCGTCTTTGCGGGCGGCGTGTGCGGCGCCGACGCCTCGACGGGCCACATCGCGGTCATCGATACCGTGGATGCCGTCGCCGCCAAAGTGACGATCGTGGAGGAGAACCGCGCGGGCCGCCGCTCGTCCAACCAGAGCTGCGCAACGTGCTTCCTGCACGCAGTGGCGAATGACGGGTCGGCGGGGGGCGCCCCTGGCGCGGGCGGAGCCACGGCGACGGGTGGCTCGGCGGGGAGCGGTGGGACAGCTGGCGCGAGCGACGGGCTCGCAGGGGCCGCGGGGAGCGCGGGCGATGCAGGTGGTGGCGCGGGCGGCCTGGCCAGTGGCGGATCCGCGGGTGGCCTCGCCGCTGGAGCCGGAGGCGCCGTCGACATGTCGGCCGGCGCTTCAGGTGTCGGTGGCGCTCCGGCTGCCGGCGGCTCCTCGAGCGGGGGTGCCGGGATCGGAGCCTCGGGGAGCGGCGGCGCAGCGGCGGGCGATGCGGGAGCCGGCGCGGGCAATGGCGGCGCGAGCGTGAGCGAGACCGGCGGTGCAGGCGCAAGTGAGCCATCCTCGCCGGCGGGAACCGCGGGCGTCGCGACCCCGGACAACGAGCCCGAGAGTGACACGGCCACGTCGAACGTGGAGGGCACGATTGGCTGCAGCGTGCGGCCAGGGCACGCGCCGAGATCGGGCGCGTCGCTGTGGCTCATGCTGGGGCTTGCGGCGCTCCGGCGTCGTCCACTTACCTCTCGAGCGAAGCGCACGAGCACGCCGCGGATGCCACTTTGCAGAAGCGACCGAACCAGGTCCCCGTGGTCCCGCTGCATCCGCCCATCAGTAGCCGGAGGAGTGGCACGCGTACGTTCCTGCGACGAACGCGTAGAGCGCCGCCAGCCCGAGGCATAGAGGCAGCGCGGGCGCCTTCGCCCGGGCAATGACCAACCACGCACTGACGGCTCCGACCACTGCCGCGACCGGGGTCGCCAAGATGGCCTGGAGGACACCGATCCCACTCGTCTCTCCGGGCCCGTCCAGTGGGTCGGCCAGGATCATCCAGACCAGCGCGATCGCAAGGCCGATCGCGCCGACCATGCCCATGCCAAGCGCGGGCCAGCTGGTGGGTGACCGGCGCGCGAGGAGAAAGCACGCGGCGGCGTAGAGGAGCGCGCCGCCGACGTGAACGGCGAACGCGGGAGCGACCTGTCGGACGCGGTCGGCGTCCACCCACTCGTCCTTGAGGTGAGCGGGAGCGCGGCAGGGTGGGGCGACACGAACCGCCTCGGCGCTACAAACCACCCGGAAGAGGTCGTCTCGGCCGCCCGCTCTCGCTTGGGTCGCAGCCTCCAGAGCGGGGAGCAGCACGCCGCGCTCCTCGGGACGCAATCGCTCTGCCAAGCGCTGCACCACGCCCGGCACGAATGGCCCTTGCGTAGCCGAAAGTGAGGGAGCCACGATGCGATCGAAATCGCTGCGGCGGTGACGAAACAGCGCCTCCGCACAGACCGCGTCGTAGACGTAGCTCTCGTGGTCGGTCGGCACCTGGACCCACTCGGTGATGCGGTCGAAGGCTTCCGGGGGGGAAAGCTCGCACGTCGCGCCCTTGAGCGCGTCGTCCGTCTCCGCCAGCGGCAGCAGCGTGCTGGCAAGCTCGCGCCACTGACCCTCCGTCACGGCCCGCCGGCAAGCTGGTGAGATCGCGCGGAGCAGATGCGCCGGATCACGCCCCGGCCACGTCCGCGCCTCGGTTTCGCGCCTGAGCACGTAGGTCTTGAGCGCCTGCGCGGCCTCCGAGCACTCGGGCGGCGTCCCCTCGCTCGCTCCCGGCGTCTCGGCCGACGCCACGCTCACTGGCCACGCCACCGCCGCAGCCACGAGGTACGCGCGCGCCCGCACGAATCGAACGCTACCACGCAACGAGCCGAACGATGCGCGCAGCCTCTCGTCGCTACACGTTTGCCGAGGCTCCGAGCGCACGGCTCCGGCCCGTGCGCACTCCGCTGACGGCTCGCTGCCCCGCGCCCGGCGATTCGGTCGGTGCCAACAGACTCGTGAGGACCCTCGAGACCTGCCGGAGGCCGACGAGACGAGTCGCCCTCGTGCGGCAGCGTCGGCGCGCTCGCAGGTAGGCCGTCCGAGACAGCAAGTAGGCCATCTGAGACAGCAAGTACGCCGTCTGAGACAGCAAGTACGCCGTCTGAGACAGCAAGTACGCCGTCTGAGACAGCAAGTACGCCGTCTGAGACAGCAAGTACGCCGTCTGAGGGGGTACAGCCGGGTGCCTACCGGTACAAGCCGGGTGCCTACCTCCCGGTGGCCCAGTTGCCCGCGCCGGCACGGTGGTTGCACGCGAACCAAAGATGCCTTTCTTCCGTGTGGGGTGGCACAGGCTGGCACTTCTCGGCGTTCTTGCGCCGGCGGCCTTCGCCTGCGGCTCCTCCGGCAGCGACTCGGTCGAAACGCAAGGCGGGAGCGGAGCATCCGCAGCCACGGCCGGAGCCGGCGGGTCTTCCGCACGGGCTGGTTCGAGTGGGAATGGCGCGGCGGCAGGCGCGGGAATGGCACCTTCAGCGACGAGTGCGACTCGAGCGGCGATCTCATCGACTACAAGTGCGAGAGCACTCAACAGAGCGTGGGCGGCGGCTCCGATCCCGGCGCCGCGATCTACACCGTGACCGGGATGGTCACGAGCGTCTCGATCCCGTGCGGCGGCGGCTGCGTGAGCGGTACGTGCGTCGGCGTCTGTCCGGAGCTCGGCGACACCATGCGTTTCGTGAGCATCGACGCCGAGAGCAACGCCGTCCTCGAAGATCTTCGCACGGGCTGGCGCTACGCCTGCCCCTTCTACGCACCGGAGTCCTGCAGGACCACGCCGCCCGCGCCGGGCACGGAGGCTCGAGTTGCTCGACACGCTCGATTGCCGGATCTTCGGCAACATCTGGATCAGCGTGGGGCAGGGCAAGAGCACCGTGTGCGCGTACTCGGATTGCACCCCGCTCGCGGGCTGAGCGGCGCGAGCTCAGCACCCGGCCGCACTTTTCTCATCGCGCCTCCGGCCATGGCACCGCCGAGCGCCTGGCCTCGCTCTCTCGTCTGGCTCATGCTTATCCGCTTCCCCGATATGCGCACCTTTCCCCGTTACACCCTTTGCTCCGCCTTCC
This sequence comes from uncultured delta proteobacterium, assembly GCA_963841435.1. Classification (GTDB taxonomy): domain Bacteria; phylum Myxococcota_A; class Polyangia; order Polyangiales; family Polyangiaceae; genus PMG-095. The sequence continues at coordinate 244,260 of CAWJCS010000006.1, read as the reverse complement.
TTCTCCTCGTCGCTTGCAGCTCGAAGAGCTCCGGTGACGACGATGACGCGAGCGCCGGCGCAGGGTCCGGCGGTTCCGGAAACACGAGCGGGGCGAGCGGGGCGAGCTCGGGTGGCAGCAGCGCCGCATCGGGTGGCAGCACCGCATCGGGTGGCGCGAGCGGTGCGGCCGGCAAGGGCATGGGCGGCGGCGCAGCGTCCGGCGGACCCGGTACCGGCGGGAATGGTGGCTCGACTGCAGGCGCGGCCCCCGGCGGCTCGGGGGGCGGCGGCGGGACCACGAGCGGCAGCGCCGGCATGCCTCAAGGCGGCACGGCGGGTAGCGGCGGGACCACGAGCGGCGGCGCCGGTATGCCCCAAGGCGGCACGGGCGGCGGCGGCACGAACGGCATTCCACCGCTCCACGTCGAAGGCCCGAAGCTCGTCGACGCCGGCGGCAACACGGTCGTGTTGCGCGGCATCGACTTCATCGATCTCGGCCAAGTCTACGCGTACGCCGACCACGATTTTGGCGCGGTGAAGACGCGCATCGACAAGATCCTCGCGGCCGGGTTCGAGCCGAAGGTCGTACGCATTCCGGTCTACCCGCGCGTCTCGCACAACGGCAACTACCCGTACGCGTCGCCCTACCCGTTCCCGAGTGGCGCGGGCGGGCAGCAGAACGGGCCGAGCGCGGACCAGTACGTGTCGGACCTGCTCGACCCCTCGGTCGATTACTTCACCGAGAAGGGTTACTACGTCATTCTCGATTTTCACCAGATCGACGACACGGACGGGGACTCGGCGTCGGAGGCCACCGCGTTCTGGCAGTACATGGCGCCCAAATACGCGGATCGAAGCAACGTGCTCTACGAGCCGTTCAACGAGCCGATGGACGCCAGCACGCCGTGGGCCACCTTCAAGCCGCGCGCGCAAGCGTGGGTGGACACGATCCGGAGCGCGGCGCCCGCCAACATCGTCATCGTGCCGTCGATGTCTTGGTGTCAGAAGCCGGGTGATGCGTCGAGCTCGCCGCTCACGGGCGAGAACCTGATGTACACGATGCACATCTACCCTGGGAACTGGGACCCGACGACCGAGCAGCAGCTCGCGACGGCGACCGCCAAGGTGCCCGTGTTCATCACCGAATGGGGCTACATCCTCGCTTCGAACGACGCGATCGGTGGCACGAACGACCCGATGTGGTTTGCCAATTTCCGCTCCACGGTCGACGGCAACGGGGCGAGCTGGTCGGCCTGGGTCACGGACAACGGCTGGGCTCCGCCCATGTTCACCGACGCGAATTTCACCTCGCTCAACGACTTCGGGACGAAGACCAAGCAGTGGCTCGCGGAAACGAACGCGCCGTGAAGAGCGCCATTTCACGATCTCGCCACCTCGTCCGCACCCATGCAACAAAGGGTGGATCTCGCCCGCCCGCCAGAATGGATCACTGCTAGGCCTCAGAGCTGCCGCAAGAGCTTCGGTTCGCGCGGGAGTAGCTCACCTCCGAGGTAGGCGTTGACGATGCGGTTTTGGTAGGTCTGGTAGATCAGGCGCAGGTGCTCGGGGCGAAAGTCGCGACCGAGCCAAAGCTTGCCGGCAGATTCCTGGGGCCTCGGCGCTGTCAGTCGGCCGGCGGCGAAAAGCTCGATCACCCGCACGAGCTCGCTGCCGAAGCGCTCCACCGTTCGGCAAGCGAGCTCGTGGATCCCGTCGCCCGCCACGAGTGGCCCGACCGATTGATGGACGATGGGGCCGCCATCCAGCCGTTCGGTGAGCTCGTGGAGCGTCATGCCGGTCATCTGTGGCTCGAGCATGTAGCTCGGCCAGAAGTGAGTCGCGACGCCACGGTAAGCGGGCGACAAGCCGCCGTGCACGTTCCAACGGGCTTCGGGCATGCGAGCGAGAGTCGACTCGTCCAGTCGCGCGACTCCGTAGGAGATCACGAGGTCGGGAGCCACGCGAGCGATGAGCTCCCACGTCTTTGGCCCTGAAATCTCGTGTCGTGAGACCTGCACCACGGCGGTACCGGGGTGCGGCTCCACGAAGCTCGCGAAGAAGCCTTGCTCGATCCGTTGGCGATCGGAGAAATGACGCACGAACAGCGCCGTGAGCTCGGGTCCGATGCCGCGCGGTGGCTCTGGCAGAGCCGGCTCGCGCGTCTGTACGACGTGCCCTGCGAGCAACCCCGCGCGAGCGAGCACCGCCGCGATGTAGGCATGCCGAGGGCCGTCTCCGGTGAGCGCAACGACCTTCATCGCGGCTCCCCGCAGAGCTCGACGAGTCCCGCCTCTTCGAGTCGCTGGATCACGGGTGAAAGCTCCTGCAAGCGGCAGCCGCAGCGCGCGGCGATGTCGATCATATCGTGCTCGCCGTCGCCGTAGTTGAGAACCGTCACCACGCGGCTTGCGAACGTCCGTTCGTCCGCCGACGCGTCTCCGTCGCGTCGAGCGCCCATGCCAACCTTGTTGGGGTAGAGTCCCCGACGACCGAGCTGGACCTCGCCGAACGGCTTCAGGTTGCGGAAACGACCTGCCCCTTCGAAGGCCTCGAGCAACCGCTCGATGCGATTCGCGCTGTTGACCAGCGAGTCGATACTCATGAACGCCTTGGTGTCGAGTGAGTTGTGATAGCCCTCGTATTCGCCGTAGACGCTTCGGGCGATCTGGCCGACCGGCAGATTGAAACCGGGGGAGTTGTATTGCCGCTCGTCCGAGCCCCGCGGCACGAAGGGGCGGATCTCGATCTGTAGATCTCCCTAATCTTTGAGCGCCAAGACCGTGCGGTCGATGAGCGCGGTCTCGCGGCGCGTCGTCTTGTAGCTCAAGCGAGTGATCGGGCCGCCGACACAGGTGAGCACCAGCCCTGCATCGAGCTTCGCGCGCAGGTGCTCGCCGTGCTCGGCAAGGTAGGCGATCGCCCCGATGGTCTCGGGCCCGACTAGAAAACGATAGGTGTAGCGTCGGCTCGGCCACGCCGCGAGCCGGCGCCAGAGCAACGCAAGTACGATTGGGCCGCTGAGCTCGTTGTTCGCGAGCGAGGGGTGGCAGGCGTACGAGGTGAGCAGCACTTCCCGCGAGGTGCGCCCCGGCAGCGTGCCGTGGGCGTAGACCAGGTGCCCGTCTCGGTGCTCGGCGTCGATGAACGCGTGGTACTCCCCTTCCTCCAGCCCCTCGAGCACGCGGTGGGGCAGGCAAAAGCCCCACCCCCTGTCGTAGTAGCTCGTGACGTAGGGAACGGCCTCCGGTAGCTGCGGGATGGAGTGCAGATGCGCCCGGAGCTCGGCGAGCGACAGGCGCCGATCGACGCCGATCGAGAAGTTGACGATCGCGAGATTGGATGTCGCTGCGTCGGCGATCGTGCGGCCGTCCGGCCCGCTCAGGCGCGCGGCCCGCAAGTGCCATTCGGGTGGGATCGTCCAGTCGAAGACCTGGGTGCCAGTGGGCACGCGCACGAGCTCGAGCGGCAGTACCTCCCCGAGAATGTGCAAGCTCTGTTCGATGCCCGGACCGGTAATGCTCCGGCAGATCGGGAAGAGGCGGTCGAAGAGCTCGTTGGCGAGCGTGCGGTCATCGGCCTCCTTCCCGGGCCGGCCCGACCCAGCGGGCGGGCTCGATGCGAGATCGGTCGGCATCGTCTCGCCTTTGTGGGGGGAGCACGAAAATGATCGGCTGCCGTGGAGGAATTCGCTCTCGCTACGCCAACCTCGCGAATCCGGACGGGAAGCCCCCCCGACGAATCCTCGAAGAGGCGGGGGGCTGCTTCCGGACGCTCGCGAGCCGAAGCATTGGACGCTGTGCTCGGAACGGAAGCGTAGGGCGGGCCAGGCCACGAGCGTCCGCCGAATCACCGCCGCCGAGGAGGATGAAGAGTCCGAGCCCCGAGAATGCGGGCATCGTCAGGCACCCTCTCCCACCCGCCCACTTCTGCCTCTAGGTTCCGAGTCGCCGTACGAGCGTGGCCGGAGGGGGCCTGCGGTGCGGAATGTCGCTCCGCGGCGCGCCGATCTGGCGGCTCGAGCGCCGGCCGGCTTCCATCGCGCTCGCCGCGCTCGCCCTCGACGACACGTCCGTGTACTGGGCCGTCAGCGATTCGATCAAGAGCGCGCCGCGAGACGGCGGCGACGCCGTCACGATCGTTTCTTCGCTCACCAACCCCCACGCGCTCGCGGTTGACGCCGACAACCTCGACTTCACGCAGGAAACGGGTGGCGTCTGGCGCGTCGCGAAGCACGCACGCTGACCGCGGCCCGAGTCAATCACCGCCCTCGCAAAAGGGTGCCCCTGAAGCGGCGCCGCTCGTCTGCCGGTTGACGCGCGGCGAATCTCCGACGGTTGCTGGGTCGGCGGCGAAGGAGCCCCCCAGCAGCTGATTTTGCAAGTTCCTTATACAAGGTGTGTCAGGGTGCATCGGACCCATGACGGCGGCCCGGCCCGACCTCGACGTTGTGCTGCGGAGCGCGCAGGGTGAGGAGCGCAAGCGGGCGCGCGGACAGCTCACGATCTACTTCGGCGCGGCGCCGGGCGTGGGCAAGACCTTCGCGATGCTCGATGAGGCGGGTTACAAGCGCGACGTCGAGCGCGTGGACGTGGTCGCGGGGGTCGTGGAGACGCACGGTCGCTTCGAGACGGCGACCCTGCTGGCCGGGTTCGAGCTTCTAGAGAGCAAGGAGCTCGACGAGGGTGGTCGGAAGGTCCCGGAGCTCGATCTGGACGCGGCGCTTTCGCGCCGGCCCCGGCTGCTGCTGATCGACGAGCTTTCGCACACGAACGCCGAAGGCACGCGCCACCCGAAGCGCTGGCAGGACGTCGAGGAGCTGCTCGACGCAGGCATCGACGTGTGCACGACGCTGAACGTGCAACACGTCGAGAGCCTGAACGACGTCGTTTACCAGATCACGGGTGTACGCGTGCGCGATACGGTCCCGGATTCGATTCTCGACGGCGCCCACGAAATCAAGCTCATCGATCTACCGCCGGAGAAGCTCCTCGCCCGCCTGCGTGAGGGGAAGATACACCTCCCGGAGCGGACAGAGCGGGCAGCCCAGAGCTTCCTCCGCAAGGGCAACCTGATTGCGATGCGCGAGCTTTCGCTGCGCCGCACCGCGGAACGCGTTGACGCGGAGATGGACGAGTACCGCCGGGCTCATGGCGTCGAGCAGGCATGGGGAGCCGGCGACCGCCTGCTGGTCTGCATCGGTCCGAGCCCATACTCCGCGGATCTGTTGCGCACCGGGCGGCGCATGGCGGCGAGCCTGCGCACTCGCTGGTACGCGGTCATGGTCGAGACGCCGGCGACGCTCAGGCTGCCGCCCGGCGATCGTGCGCGCGCTGCCGCGAACCTCCGGCTCGCCGAAGAGCTCGGCGCAGAAACCGTGACGCTTGCCGCCGAGCACGCCGCGGATACGATCCTGCGCTTCGCACGCGAGCACGATGTGACCAAGATCGTCCTCGGAAAGCCGCGGTCGCGCCGCTTCCGGGACCGGGTCACGACGCCGTTGGTCGACGAGCTCATCCTCGGCAGCGAAAGCGAAATCGACGTGTACTTTACCGCCGGCGAGTCCGCCACGGATGCCCCCGCTCGCCCGAGCCGTGTCACGTCGCGCCGGCGAGGAGGGTATGCGACGGCGGCCGGCGTCATCGTCGGCGCCACGGTGGTGAGCGCCCTCTTGTTCGGACGCACCGACCTGCCCGACGTCGTGATGATCTACCTCCTAGGGGTCGTCGTGGTGTCCGTGCGGACGGGGTTCGGAGCCTCGGTGCTCGCGGCGACGCTGGGGGTCCTGGCATTCGACTTCTTCTTCACTCCGCCGTACTACGCGTTCACGGTCGCCGACCTGCGTTACCTCGTCACCTTCGGCGTCATGCTCGTGGTCGCGCTCGTCATCACGGGGCTGACCCAACGCGTTCGGGACCAGGCGGTCATCTCGCAACGCACGGAGCGACGCACCGCCATGCTGTACGCCATGAGCCGGGAGCTTTCGCGGGCCCAGGCCGCGAGCGACCTCTCGAGGATAGCCGCGCGTCATATCGAGGAGGCGCTGGAGTGCAGGGTAGCGTTGTTCCAGCGCGGGGCCGACGGCGCGCTCGAGGTCAGCTATCTGACCGATGGGCTTGCCGTTCCCGCGACGCACGAGCTGGACCTCGCAGGGTGGGTGTGGGCGAACCGACGCGAGGCCGGGCGCGGTACGAGCACTTTGCCGGGCGACGATGGCTACTATCTGCCGCTCGTGGGCTCGAGCGGCAGCGGCGAACCGCTCGGCGTCCTTGCCTCGTTCGCGGACGACCCGGAGCGCTTCAGCGACCCGGAGCAGCAACGCCTGGTCGACGCCTTCGCCGCCCAAATGGCAATGGCCATCGAGCGCGCGACGCTCGCGAGCGAAACGGAGCGCGCCCGAGTGACCGTCGAGGCCGAGCGGCTACGCAGCACGCTGTTGAGCTCGGTTTCGCACGATCTGCGCACCCCCCTGGCCGTGATGAAGGGCGCGGCAACCACGCTCGCCGACAACCGCGACAAGCTCGACCCGAGCACGCAGAGCGAGCTCCTCGAAACACTGGTCGAGGGGACCAATCGCCTCGAGCGGCTGATCTCCAACGTTCTCGACATGACGCGTCTCGAATCGGGCCAGGTCGTCATCACGAAAGAGTGGCAATCCGTCGAGGAAGTCGTCGGAGCCGCGCTGAATCGCGTCGACGCCCTGCTGGCAGGTCGCGAGGTCGAAACGCGCGTTCCCGGGGATTTGCTGGCCCCGTTCGACGCGGTGTTGGTCGAACAGCTGCTCGTGAACCTGCTCGAGAACGTCGCCAAACATACGCCGCCCACGGCCGCGATCGAGGTGACGGCCGAGAGCGGACCAGGGTCAGTCGAGCTAGAGGTCGCTGATCGCGGGCCCGGTCTGTCCCCCGGCGAGGAGGAACGCGTCTTCGAGAAGTTCTATCGCGCAGGCCACGGCACGACGCGCCCGCCGGGCGTCGGGCTCGGCCTGGCCATCTGTCGAGCGATTGCCGTCGCACACGGTGGGCGGATCCACGCCTCGTCGCGCCCGGGTGGCGGCACCAGCGTCCGCTTCACGCTGCCCGTGGAGGGGCGGCCTCCCGACGGCGGCCTCCCGGAGCTTTCCGATGGGTGAAGCGACGGGGAGGCCACGGCCGCTGGTCTTGATCGTGGACGACGAGCCACAGGTGCTCCGATTCCTGCGCGCAACCCTCACGGCGCACGACTACCGGGTGGTGGAGACCACGAGCGGCAAAGACGGCCTCGTGCAGGCCGGAAGCCACAACCCGGACGTCATCTTGCTGGACCTTGGCCTGCCTGACATCGACGGCATCGAGGTGACGACGCGTCTCAGGGAATGGACGCGCGCACCGATCATCGTCATCAGCGCGCGCGGCCGCGACGAGGACAAGATCCGCGCCCTCGACGAGGGAGCCGACGACTACTTGACCAAGCCGTTCAGCACGGGCGAGCTCTTGGCACGGATCCGGGTCGCGCTCCGGCACGTCGTCGATTGGGCTTCGGACCGCGCCGACGCGGTGTTCGAAACGGGAGCGCTTCGAGTGGACTTGGCGCGACGCCAGGTCTTCACGGACGGCAAGGAAGTCCACCTGACGCCGACGGAGTACAAGTTGCTCGCCGTGCTCGTCCAGCACGCCGGCAGGGTGGTCACGCACCGCCAGCTGCTCCGAGAGGTGTGGGGGGCGCCATACGTGGAGCACACCGCGTATCTGCGCGTCTTCATGGGCCAGATCCGCCACAAGATCGAACCGGATCCCACGCGCCCGCGCTATTTGGCGAACGAGCCCGGTGTCGGATATCGGCTGAGAGACGAAGAGCCCGCGCCCGCGCCGCGCTCGCGAGCTTGACGCACGACCCTTAACGAAATCCTGACGCCCGCGCCGGCAATCCTTGCAACGCGCCGACGACGGGAAGGCCAGACTGGCCTCGACCATGCTCGACCTCGACGCTGGATCGGAGCCCGTGAACGAAGCCCGCGAAGCGCGCCGCGCCGAGGAGGCGCCAAGAGGCCGCTATCTGCTCGGGTTGAGCCTGGCGGCCATCGGAGTCGTTTACGGTGATATCGGGACCAGCCCTCTTTACGCCGTGCGAGAGTGCTTTCGCGGATCCCACGCTGTCGCGGTATCGACGGGGAACGTCCTCGGTGTGCTCTCGCTCATCTTCTGGACGGTCGTCGTGGTCGTGACGCTGAAGTACCACGTGTACGTGCTCAGAGCCGACAATCGGGGCGAGGGTGGGATCCTCGCGTTGATGGCGCTCGTACACGGCAAGGTCACGGGGCGGGCGCGCTCGGTGGTCCTCGTGCTCGGCCTGTTCGGAGCAGCCCTGCTCTACGCCGACGGCGTGCTCACGCCGGCGATCTCGGTGTTGGGAGCCATGGAGGGCCTCGAGGTCGGGCACGCCGACTTCAGCCGATACGTGGTCCCGTTGAGCGTGGCCATCCTGGTCGGGCTGTTCCTGTTCCAGAAGCGCGGGACCGCCGGGATCGGCGCCGTCTTCGGGCCCGTCATTCTCGTCTGGTTCGCGGCGCTAACCGTGCTCGGGATCCGCGGTATCCTTTTTTTTCCAGGCGTGCTTGCGGCCGTCAATCCCGTCCACGCTGTGCGCTTCTTCGTCGAAAATGGCCTTTCGGGGTTTCTCGTTCTCGGCGCCGTCTTCTTGGTCGCGACCGGGGGTGAGGCGCTGTACGCCGACCTCGGGCACTTTCACGAGCGGGCCATCCAGCTCGACTGGTTTGCCGTGGTTTGCCCAGCGTTGCTCCTGAACTATTTCGGTCAAGGGGCGCTCGTGCTCTCCAATCCGGAAGCAGTCGACAATCCTTTCTACCTGTTGGCTCCTGCCTGGGCCCGCTACCCGCTGCTGCTGCTCGCCACGCTGGCCGCGATCATCGCGTCCCAGGCCATCATCTCGGGATCGTTCTCGTTGACGCGGCAGGCCGTGCAGCTCGGCTACTTGCCGCGGCTCCTCATCCGACACACCTCGGCGCGCGAGATAGGGCAGATCTACGTTCCACTGGTGAACGGGCTGCTGATGGTGACGACCATCGCGGTCGTGGTGGGATTTCGGAATTCCACCAACGTGGCGTCCGCGTATGGCGTGGCGCTGACCGCGACGATGCTGATCACGACGCTCTTGGCCTTCGTGGTCACGCAGCGGCTCTGGGGCTGGAAGCTGTGGCAATCGATCGCCGTCACGACCGTGTTTCTGAGCGCCGACGTCGCGTTCTTCGGATCGATGATCGTCAAGCTCTTCGCGGGTGGCTGGTTTCCGCTGGCGGTCGGAGCCCTCGTGTTCACGATCATGACGACCTGGTATCGGGGCAGGACGCTGCTCGGCAAACGGGTCCAGGACAACATGGTGCCACTCGACGATTTCTTCGAGCTTCTGAGCGTCGAGCCGGCACTAAGGGTCCCTGGCACGGCCGTCTACATGACGGGCAACCCCGCAGGAACTCCACGGGCGCTGATGCACAATTTCTTGCACAACCACGCGGTGCACGAGCAGGTCCTGCTCCTCACCATCGTCATCGAAGAAGTTTCCCGTGTCGATGACGGCGAGCGGGTCCGGGTGGAGCGATTGAGCCACGGATTCACGCGCGTGGTTGCCCGCTACGGCTTCATGGAGCAGCCGGACGTCGTTGCGCTCCTGGCCAGGGAAGACACCCCCACGCCACCCATCGCGTACACGACGTTCTTTCTCGGAAACGAGCTCGTGCTTCCCGAGGGACGCGGCACGATGGCTCGCGTTCGCACGCACCTGTTTTCGTTTCTTTCACGAAACGCCGTCCGCCCCACGGCGTTCTTCAATCTGCCGCAGCAGCGCGTCGTCGAGGTCGGTTCCCAGGTGTCGATGTAACGGGCTGGCACGGCGCGTCGCCGTGCGTGCCAAGCACCGCGTGCACCGCCACGCAAGAAGGTCCCAAGCCACGAAGCTCATCGCCGTGGGCGAAGACGTGCAGCCGAGCGTCGGCGGCGCGCCGGCCCTCCCCCCAATGAGCATCCAGGGCCGGAGCTCCCGCGGTGGCGCCGCGACGTTGTCGAATCGCTCCGAATCCCGTCGCACCGTGCCGAGGAGAGTTCGCTTCACGCTCGCCGGGGAAGGGCGTGCCGCTGCGATCGCCTCGAGGACGAAGAAGGTCTCGCTGTCGACGTCGTCCGAGCCCGAGTTCGGGTCGCGCCCGAGGAGAGTGACCAGCTTGGGAACGGCGGGGCGAGCCTTCTCGCGCATGCCCTTCAACACCAGAAGGGTCGGTATGTGGAGGGAGGTGCTTTTGGACTCGAGGAAGGAGACGAGCTCGGGGAGCAGGGGAGCCGCGGCCTCGCGCAGGGCGCGGACCTCCGAGAGAACGGCGTAGACCGAAACGCAGTTCGCGCCTCGGGGGCACACGAGCTCGGGATCGAGCGCGAGCTTGGCGCGCAAGAAGTCGTATCCGTCGCGAGCCCAAGGGGGGAGCGGCGCTGGCGGCGAGTCGCGATGGGAGAGCGCGAGGGGAGCTGCTGCTTCCTCCGTTTCGCGGCCATCCTGCGCACCAGCGAAGCGAAGCGAAGCGACGCGACGCGACGCGATCCTTACCTCGACATCAACCCGCGTTCCGCGATGATTGCGGCGTTGCGCTCGTCCGCCCGCTTCAACGCGGGCCGCGCCGACAGGCGCGCGACGTAGGCGTCGAAGACCGGATCGGGCTCGAGCGACGCCACCCTCAGCATGTAGCGCACCGTCCCACCGAACACGACGTCGGCCATCGAAAAGCTGTCGCCCAGAATGTAGTCGCCCGTGATGGCGCTCTTCATCGCCGCGAGCATCTCGCCGTGTGAGCCCCACCCGGCGGCGCTCTCGCGATATTGCCAGCTTCCGAGCTTCGCCATCACTCCCGGCTCAATCACCGAGGGCGCGAAGAACGACCAGCGCAGGTAGGGACCGCGACGCGGATCGTCGATGGGCGGAGCGAGCCGACCCGGCGCGTAGCGATCGGCGAGATAAAGGGCGATGGCCGCCGACTCGCTCACCACCGTGTCGCCGTCGGTGAGGGTCGGCAACTTGCCCATGGGATTGAGCGACAAGAGCTCGGGCTGCTTTTGCTCACCCCTAGTGATGTCGATGAAACGGAGTGTGTAGGGAACCCCAACCTCCTCCAGCATCCACAGGACGCCGGCAGCACGGGAAAACGGGTGGTGAAAGAGGACGAGGGACATGCCCGGAACCTACCCCCAATTGCGGACGGATTCGGTCCGCAATCACCGCTACGCAGACCGGACGCAGCCTGCGCTGCGCGCCCGGTCGTGTACCATGCCCGTCCCTTGGACCCGGCTCGACTCCTGACCGTGGCGGCCGCTTTTGGACCGCTCCTCTTGGCGACCTCGGGCTGCCGCATTCGCAGCACCCATGAGCGGCGCGAGCCGAGCGCGAGCGCGCCGGCCGCGTCTGTTTCCGGCGCGGCGAGCGCGCGTCCTCCCGGCGATCCGGATCCGCTCGCGCTCGTTGACGCCGGCGCGACAGCGGAAGCGTCGGCTCCCGCGGGCCCCGTCGCGCTGGTTGCCGTGGCCGGCATCGGCACGAGCCCGGGCGAGGTCGCGAGCGTCACCGCCGCGCTCGAGCGCGCCGAGCAGGCGCTCGACTCGGGCGCGAGCTGCCTGGATGCGGCCGTCGCCGGTGTCGCCGTGCTCGAGGACGATCCGGCGCTCAACGCCGGCATCGGCTCCGCGCTTCGGCTCGACGGCAGCGTGGAGCTCGACGCCGCGGTGATGACCTCGGCTGGACAATTCGGCTCGGTCACCGGGCTCACCAATGTCCGCCACCCCTCCGAGGTCGCGCGCGCTGTCGCCGACACGCCGCACCACACGCTGGCCGGCGCCGGCGCCCTGCGCTTCGCACGCCTGCTCGGCGTCGATACCTTCGAGGTGCGCACCGAGGCGAGCACCGCGCGCTACAAAGCGTTGCTCGCCGAGCTCCAAGCGCCGGACGGCGGCGCGCCCGAGCCGGGCGTCGTCGCCTGGCCGAACGCCGGCGTCGCGGGAGCCCCCGCCGTCTGGCAGGCGTACGTCCCGCGCCGGGTGCCGCACGCACCGTCCGCGCCTCGCCCCGCCGCACCCACCGCCCTCCCAGCGCCCCGCGCCTCGACGCCCGCCACGTCGGCACCGCGCCCGCCTCCGCTCCCCCGCGCGCCCGCCCCGGTGGGCGGCGACACCGTGGCAGTGCTCGCTCGCTGCGCGGGCGGCACCTTCGTGGGCGTCGTGAGCGGCGGCGGACCCTGGCTAAGCTTGCCGGGCCGCGTGGGCGACGTCTCCGTGCCCGGCGCGGCCCTGTACGTCGGCTCCGCGGGCGCCGTGTTCGTCAGCGGCTCGGGCGAGCCCATCCTCGAGCGCCTGCTCGCGCGCGGCGTTTACGACCAGCTCGTCCGCACCGGCTCGCCGAAGGACGCGCTCGACTGGGCGCTCAAAGACACGCCGAAGGGCGAGCTCTCGGTGACCATCGTGGACGCTCACAGCGTCACCGTCGCCCCCGACGGTGCGACCGCCTGGGCCGCCAAGGATCGCGAGCTTCGCAGCAGCCAGGAGCAAGCGCCGTGAGCGTCACGCTGCTGCTCGTCGTCGTCGTGATCTCGAGCTTCATCATCGGGCGCCTGGTCGCGCGCTTCGCGTCTCGCTACGTCGTGCTGTCCGGCGCCGAGTACATGCTCGTCGGCGTGCTCATCGGCCCGCATGCGGGCCTCGGCCTTCTGCACGAGTCGACGCTCGACTTCGTGCGCCCGCTGATTTCGCTGCTGCTCGGCCTGACGGGCTTCGTCGTGGGCCTGCGCGGCCGCGAGGCGATCAAGACGCCCCGCCTCGCCTTCTTGGGCTTCGGCTCGGCGCTCGGCGTCGTCGCGCTCACGGGCGCCTGCCTGCTCCCGCTGCTCGTGAGCCTCGTCCCGGGCGATCTGCACCACGTGGTCTTTCAGCGCGAGCTCTTGCGCGGCACGGACTGGCTCTTCGAGGTCTACCTGACGAGCGACCACCTCTGGCTCGCGCTCTGCATCGGCGCGGCGGCCGCGGTCACCTCGAGCGTGCTCATCGAGGGGCTCATTCGCGTGCACGGCGCCGCGGGCCCGGTGACCGACGTCCTGCAGGCGGCCGCCCGGGCGAGCCAGCTCACGGCCGTCATCGTGCTCGGCTTGGTGCTCGCGACCACGCGTGCCGCCGAGGGCAGCGGCGGCAGCATCTCGCTCCACGTCTGGCAGTGGGAGGTCGCGGCCATCGCCGGCAGCGTCGTGCTCGGTCTGCTTTTCGGCCTGTTCATCGGCAAGGACAGCGATCCGAGCCGCATCTTCCTCGCGAGCGTGGGCCTGGTCACCTTCGCCGCCGGAGCCGGGGCCGTGCTCGCCGTCTCGCCGCTCTTCGTGAACCTCCTCGCCGGCCTCACCGTCGCCACCACCTCCTCGCACGCCGGCCGCCTGCGCCACGAGCTCGACCGCCTGCAGCACGTCCTGTTCGTGCTCACCATGATCTTCGCGGGCGCGCTCTGGTCCCCGGTACGCGGCCTCGCCTGGCTCATGCCGTTCGCCTACGTCGTCGTGCGCGTCGCGGCGCGCCGCCTGGTCACGGGCTTCTTCTCGCGCCTGCTTTTGAGCGAGCCGGTCCCGCGCATCGGTCTGGCCTTCCTCGGCCAGGGCACGCTCGCCACGGCCATCGCCGTCGATTTTGCGATGCGCTTCCCCAAATGGGAGTCGCTCGTCTTGACGACGGTGCTGCTCGGCACGCTGCTCTCCGAGCTCTTCAGCCAGCGCGTCACCCGCCGCGTCCTGTCGGACGCCGGTGAGCTCGGCAGCGACGTGAACCTCGCCCCCGAGCCCAAAACGAGCTCGTCGCCGCCCGCGCCCGCGCTCCCGACGCCTGGCCACGGGGAGGCGTCGTCGTGAGGCGGATCATCGTCCTTCTGGTGCTGTTCGGGGTGATGTTCTCCCTGCAGCTCCTGCGCGCCGAGCCCATCCCCGGCGCGCGCGATCCGATGACGCTCGCGGCCATCGGCTTCGTCCTTCTCGCCTCCTTCACGCTCGCCGAGGTCGGCAGCGGGCTCACCCTGCCGCGCGTCACCGGCTACATCTTGGCCGGCGTCGCGCTCGGCCCGTCCGTCGCCAACGTGCTGTCCAAGAGCGTCGTCGGCGAGATGCGCATGTTCAACGCCTTGGCGCTCGGCCTCATCGCCACGGGCGCGGGTCTCGAGCTCGACGTGAAGGAGATCGCGAAGGTCCTCTACACCCTGCTCGGCACCATCGCGGTCAAGATCGTGCTCGGCGTCGTGCTCGTGGGCGGCACCTTCGTCGCCATCGCCCTTTCGGTGCCCGCGCTCGGGTTCGGCGATCGCGCCCACGTCTACTCCGTCGCGCTCGTGCTCGGCGTGCTCTCCATCGGCACCTCGCCTGCCATCGCCCTCGCCGTCAAAACCGAGTCCCGCGCTCGTGGCCGCCTCACCGACCTCGTGCTCGGCGCCGCCGTCCTCAAGGACCTCATCGTCGTCATCTGCCTGGCCGTGGCGGTGGCGCTCTCGAAGAGCTGGCTCGTCCCCGGCGAGCACGAAAGCGAATCGGTTCTGGTCCTGGTGGGCAAGGAGCTCGGCAGCTCGCTCCTCGCCGGCGCCGTGCTCGGCGGCCTGCTCATCCTGTACATCCGCCTGGTCAAGGCGGAGATGCTGCTCTTCGTCGCGGCCATGATCCTGGTCGTGTCGGAGGTGGGGCGGACGCTGCACCTCGAGCTGCTCTTGGTGTTCATCACCGCCGGCTTCGTCGTGCGCAACGCCAGCCGCCACGAGCACGATCTGATGCCCGCCGTGCAGATGGTGGCGCTGCCCGTCTTCATCGTCTTTTTCACGATCGCGGGCGCCAGCGTCGACCTGCACTCGACGCTCGGCATCCTGCCCGTCGCCATTGCCCTCGCCCTCGCGCGCGCCGTCGGCTACCGCGTTGCCTCGCGCGTCGGCGGTCGCTTCGGCCATGAGCGCCCTCTGATCCGCGACCACGCCTGGCTCGGCTACCTGCCGCAAGCGGGCGTGACCCTCGGCCTCGTGGGCCTGTCCGCGCAGCAGCTGCCCATGGTCGGCGACCAGCTGAAGACGCTCGGGATGGCGGGCGTCGCCATCAACCTCCTGGTCGGCCCCATCGCCCTCAAGCGCATCCTCAAGCGAGCGGGCGAAACGCATGAAGGCGAGGCCGAGCAGCCAGAACGAGCCACCACGCCGAGCGGCGCGCCCCCCGGGGCCGATCCGGAGCGCAGCACCGAGGTGCCGCCCGTCGCGGTCGAGGAGCTGCGCGAGATCACCGCCATCGCGGGCGAGCTCGAGAGCGAGAAGCTCCAGGATCTGGTCGTCGTGCTGCACGCCGACATCTCCGAGCGCCTCGACGACTTCCTCCACACCGAGCTCGAGCCTTGGGTCAAAACCATCGGTGGCCCGCTCGAGAAAGTCCTGACCGAGGTCGAGAGCGACGACGACATCGCCGACGCCCTGCACGCCTGGAGCCAGGTCCCCCACGCCGAAGACCTGCCGGATCGCGCGGCGGCGTGCCACCGCCTCTTCAGCGATCTGCAAGCGCGCCTGCGCTCCGTCGAATCGCGCACCCTCGTCCCGCTCGAGCGCACGAACAAGAAAGTGCTCCCGGGCGATCCCTTCCGCGTCCGCTTCCGCAAGCGGAGCCGCGCCGTCGGGCGCCTCTTCCGCTTCGGTCCCGCCACGCGCCGCGTGCCCTCGCGCCTGGTGGCCCGCCTCACGCTCGAAGCGCGCCTGGCCGGCCTCGCCCTCTCCACCCTCTCGGCCTGGAGCGAAGCGCAGGCGCACCTGCTCACCGAGCTCGAGCGCTCGCGCCAGAACGGCGAAGACCGCGAGCAAACCCGCCTGGCCGCGAGCTCGAGCCTCGCGCGCTTCCTCGTCAACTTCGAGCGCCACTCCCGCCTCTACGTCCTGACCGGCTTCGAAGAATTCGTGCGCTCGCTCGCGATCGCCGGCGGGCCGAGCCTGCCCAGCGCCAAAATCCGCCTCTCGGACAAGGAGCCGAGCATCCACCGCCGCCTCGAGCGCCTGCGCGCCGATCCCGCGGCGTGGAAGCCCGTGCTCGAGGGCAAGCAGGCCGAGCTCAAGGCCAAGCTCGAAATAGAGAGCCTGGTCGCTCGCATCCGCAGGACGCTCGACGCGACCGTGCTCGGTCCTGCCCAGGCCTCGCTCGAGGTCGCCAGCTCCGTCCTCGGCGCCGCGCGCCAGCGCCTGAGCGAGCTCGCGACGGAGATCGCAAAGACCGCGGAGCTCGGCGTCGAGCGGCGCGCCGTCCTCGCCGAGTGGGCGCGTGGCACCTGCCCGCCCGAAGCGCAGCGCCGCCTGGCTCTCGCCGCCACGCGCTTCCGCTCCGCCGCGACGGTCGGCAGCGTCGCGCGCGAGATCCGCGTCAGCATCGAGACCCTGCCCGCCACCGTGCTCGTGCCGCAGGCGCAGAGCCTCGACGCCGAGCCGAGCCCGGCGACCTACCGCGTCGAGCCCGTCGAGCTCCGCGTGCGCGTCGAAGAGGTGCTCATCGAAACCCTCTTCCCGGCGCTCGACGAGCAGCTGCGCCAGGTGTTCGCCGAGATGGCCGTCACGGGCGCCCGCATCCGCGAGGCCGTCGAAATCTGCGAGCACGCCCTCGAAACGCCGCCGCACGGCGCCGAGACCGAGATGAAAGCGGTCCAGCGCGCCTTCGACCGCGCGCTGATGCGCCTCGACGAGCAGCTAAAGACGCTGGAGCAGGGCCAACAGAGCGCGAGCCGCGGCGTGCGCGAGCGCGCCGGCGCCGCCTACCGCGAGATCACCGGCATCTTCGAGGTCCGCGCGCGGGGCGCCGAAGAGGCCGAGCACATCACCTTCTTCACGCGTCTCAAGCGCCCGCTCGAGCGCCCCTTCCTGGCGCTCGCCCGCCTCACCACGCGCGGCCGCGCCGCCTGGGCCCGATTGCTCGGCAGCGACCTGTCCAAAGGCGTCCGCGCGCGCTACCAGCGCGAAGGCGTTGACGCCGCCTCGCTCGACACCCACCTCGCCCGCTTCGCCGACCTCACGCACCTGCCGCGCGACTACGCCCGCCTCTGGCGCGCCGAGCCCGTGCGCAAGCACGCCCTCTTCACCGCCAACCGCGAGACCCTGCAGGAGCTCCTCGCCACGGAGCGAAGCAGCCTCCAGGGCCGGCGCGGCTCCGCCCTGCTCGTCGGCCGCTCCGGCTCAGGCCGCACCTCGCTCTTGAACCTGTGCGAGGTCGAGCTCAGCGCCCCGCGCGTCATCCGCCCCGAGCCCATCGAATGGCGCCGTAGCATCGGCATCGTCCGCGCCCTTTCCATCGAGCTCGGCCTCGGCGACCGCGTGAGCGACATGGCCCTCGCCCTCAAGGACACCCGTACCACCGTCCTCATCGACGACCTCGAGCAATGGTTCACGCCGGACGCGGCGGGCATCGCCGAGCTCACGCGCTTCCTCGAGCTCGTCGTCGCGACCGACAGCCAAGTCTTCTGGCTCGTGGCCGTCGAGCAATCGAGCCTCGCGCTGCTCGAAGAGGTCATGCCCATCAAGCCTGCCTTCACGCGCGTCATCGCCATCGCACCCCTCTCCGTCGAAAAGCTCGGCAGCTTCCTCGAAGGGCGCCACGGCATCAGCCGTCGCGCCGTCGTCTACCCCCGGACCGCCCTCAGCAAGCTCCTGCGCCGCTTCGGCTTCGGCGACGCGCGCGGGGTCTTCCTCCGCATGCTCGCGCGCAGCACCGAAGGCAACCTCAGCGCTGCCGTCCTCTCCTGGCTTCGCGCCGCGCGCGTCGCGCCCGACGGCTCCATCGAGCTCGAGCTCCAGCTGGACCTGCGCATCGGCCTCTCCCTGCTCACGCACCTCTCCGCGAGCCAGCTCGCCATCCTCTCGCACCTCACCCGCTTCGGCCCCTTCGACGAGCCCGAGCTCGCCCGCTACCTCGAGCTTACCGAAGCCGAAATCGGCCGCCACACCCACTTCTTCCTCTCCTCCGGCGTCCTTTCCCGCGACCCCCAGACCGAATCGCGCCTAACCGTCGTCCCCCGTCTCAAACCCTTAGTCCTAGGAGCCCTCCGCGATGCCGGCATCACGCGCTAGCTCCTTGGCACGGGTCCCGGCCGCTCTGCTCGTCGTCGCGGGGTCGCTCGTTGCGCTCGGCTGCGCGTCGCGGGGCACGGCGCCTGGCACGTCCCCCGGGGCCAAGGGAGGTGCTCCCGGGGTCGAGGCGCTCCTGAACGAAAGCGAAGCCCTCGGCAGCCTGTTCGGGCCGACACACCTCCTTTTCATCGCGCTCGTCGTCGCGCTCGCCTTCGCGCTGAACACGCTGATTCAGACGCTGGTCAAGCTCGCCTGGCGCCTCGGCTTCGACGGCGAGCGCCGCTGGGCGCGCACCTCGGGCCTCTTGCGCCTGGTCGTCGCGCTACTCGCCACTCTGACGCTCCTGCGCGGGGCGCTCGGGGTTGCGCCGGTGCTCACGGGGGTATTTCTCATGGCGGCGCTCTTGGGCGCACTGTTCCTGTCGGGGTTCGTGCCGAACGTGTTCGCGGGGATTGCGCTGACGCTGCGGCGCAGAATTCGGGTTGGGGACCGCGTCAAAGTCGGCGACCACGAAGGCGTCGTCCGCGAGGTCGGCATCGGGCAGCTCTACCTACGCGGCGCGGACGGCTCGACCGTGCTCGTGCCGAATCGGCTCCTGAACGAGCTACCCGTCGTCGTCGGGCGAGCGCGCAACAGCGTGCCCGTCCGCGTGCGACTGGAGCTCGAAGAGCGGCCGGACCAGAAAATGCTCGAGCGGTTGCGTCAGGTGGCAGCGCTGTCGCCGTATCGAGCGCCGGAGAGCCTCGTGGACGTGACGCGGGGCGCGGAGAACGAGCGGATCGTGACCGTGGAGATCCAGGTTTGGGCGGCGAGGGCGCAGAGGGATGCGCGGGGGCAACTGGAGGCGACGCTCCGGAGGGTCGGGGGAGGCGCGGGTGTGGGCGCGGAGCGGTGAGGGACCCGAGCCGCAAGCTCGCACGTGGGGCGGTAGCCGTCTTCGGCGCTGCCTTCGCGTGCTCTCCCGTGAAGCGCCTGGCCGACATCCCCGACCCGACGCTCAACCCCTCCGTCTCTCTCGTTTCGCTGGGCGCCGTCGCAATCGTGGCTTCGGAACACGACCCCAAGGCCCCTGCAAGCTCCCTGCCCCCGACGCAAAGGCGACGCTGAACGGCGTGCCGCTCGAGCGCCGGCGAGGCAGGTGGGGCAACGACCCGTACGATCGCGACTGCGTCGTGGAGCTCGGGGTGTCTTCGAGCGCGATCCGGAAGGACGGCCCCGGGCTCTCGCTCCGGATCTGGGACCCGAGCGCCGCTTTTGGGGAGACGGCCCAGTCCCTGCGCCGCGCCGTCGGCGTGCCTCGAAGCACTGAAGGGCGGCCCCGCGGCGCCAGTCTCAGGCCATTTCGAGCAAGTTTGCCAGAGTGGCCCGGAGATCGTCGAGATCGATCGGCTTCTTCATGACGGCGACGTTGCCGAGCGCCCGCGCGGCGAGGCAAGTGCGAGTGTCGCCGAAGGCGGTGACGACCAGGACGGGCGTCCTGCCAAGGTGACGCCTTACCGCTGTGAGCACGTCGAGACCGCTGAACCCGGGCATCATGACGTTGGTCACGATCGCGTCATACGGTGCTACGCCGGGCGATGTGGCGTACGGAGCGAGGAGGTCCATGAGCTCGTAGCCATCCCGCGCCTCCACGACAGAGCAGCCGTCCTCGGCGAGGATGGAGGCCAGCTCGGCGCGGATGTCGGGGTCGTCGTCGGCCAATAGCACCCGTGGGACACAGTCCCGCAGCACGCGACTCCGGACCCCGAACAACGCGGACGGTTTTGGCAGCATGAGCTAGTTGAAGCATCGATCATGCCAGTGCAACGTGTGTTCGGAACCAGGGAAAAAGCGACGCTGTTCGAGCGGCGTCGCCGTCCGGGGGCGCGGCTTTATGCCACGCCGTCGCGCGCTGACGCGGCGACGGGTGACAGCGGCTCGGTTTCCGTCCAGCGCGGTAGCGCCACGAGGAAAACGGGGACGTCCCCCGGCTCGCAGCGGGCCTCGATGGTGCCCCCGTGAGCCGCCACGATTTGGCGCGTCACGTAGAGTCCCACGCCGAGGCCGCCGGCCGAGCGTGGCCCGCCTGCCCGCTCGAAGCGGTCGAAGATGCGCTGGAGGTTGGCTGGGGCGATGGGTGACCCGCCAGTGACACGGATCTCTGCTTCGAGCTCGCTCATCCGCAGCGCGATGCACACCCCCCCGCCTTGCCCGTACTTGATAGCGTTCGAGAGCAGATTCGTAAGAACCTGCTCGACGCGCAGCCTGTCCCACCTGCCCTGACTCTCTTCGGGCAAGTCGAGCTCGACGGTCACGCCCGCCCGCTCGGCGTCCGCGGAGAATCGGTCGGCGACCTCCTGTACCGTTTCCGACAAGTCGAGCGGTTCCAGCTCGACGTCCAAGTGCCCCGTCGCGATTCGCGACACGTCGAGCAGGTTGTCGATGAGCCGCTCGAGGCGACCCGTCTGGCGCAGAGCGCCTTCGAGCCGTTCCCGCAGATCGGAATCGCCTTGGCGCACCCGGACGAGACTCTGAATGCGCAGCTTGAGCGCCGTGAGCGGCGTACGAAGCTCGTGCGATGCGATCGCCATGAACTCGTCGCGTGCACCGATGGCTTGTTTGATTTCTTCGAAATCGGTGAAAGTGCCGAGCCACGCGGCGAGCTTGCCCTCCGGGTCCCGTTCCGGAGCCGCCCTGCAAACGTGGTAGCGGTACGCCCCGTCCGCGCGGCGTAGCCGGCACTCGACCATGAAGGCATCGCCCGCGGCGATGGCGCTCTGGAAGGCCCGCCGGCAGGGCTCCCGGTCGTCGGCGTGCAGCGTCTCCTGCCAGCCTTCACCGCGCGCCTCGTCGACCGGAACACCCGTGTATTCGACCCAGCAGCGATTCGCGTAGTCGAGCGCGCCCTCGGGCGAGGCGGTCCAGACGATGTGTGGAATTGCCTCGGCTAGGTTCACGTAGCGCCGCGTGGCGGCGAACTCGAGCGCCGCAATCTGGACGTTGTGCTCACGCCGCTCGGCTTCCTGGAGAGCCACCGCCTGACGCCGCAGCGTGAGCTCCTTGCGGTAGAGATCCACGAAGATCGCTACTTTCGCGCGCACCGCGTTGACATCGATCGGTTTTTCGAGGCAGTCGATGGCGCCCGCCGAGTAGGCCCGATACAGGCGCCCGACGTCGGCACCCTCGGCAGTCATGAAGAGGATCGGCGTGTGCCGCGAGCGCTCGCGCTGCTTGATCATCGCCGCAACCTCGAAGCCATCCATGGTCGGCATGACGATGTCGAGCAGGATGACGGCGAAATCCTGGCGAAGCAGGCAGCGCAGCGCCTCGGCGCCGGAACGCGCGCGCACGAGCCGGTACCCGCGACCATCGAGCACCGCGCTGAGCGAAAGCAGATCCTCGGCGCGGTCGTCGACCAAAAGGACGTTGACCGGTTCGAGGCGCTCGCTCGGCGGGGGTCGTGAAAGCGGCGTTTGGTGCGTGCTCTGAGCCATGGGCGTGTCGCCTCAGGGGCGCAAGTGGACGCGCAGGGAAGCGAGCAGCCGCTGCATGTCGACTGGCTTGGAAATATAGTCCGTAGCGCCGGCCTCGATGCACTTGTCCCTGTCGGACTGCATGGCTTTCGCCGTGACGGCCACGATCGGCAAGCTGTCGAAGCGCCCGTCGGCGCGAATGCGGCGAATGATCTCGTACCCATCGAGATCCGGCATCATGATGTCCATCAGCACTGCATCGACGGAAGGGTTGCGGTCGAGTAGCTCCAGTGCGTCACGCCCGTTCTCCGCGCACGAGACGCTGGCTCGCTCCTGCTCGAGGGCGCTCGTGATGGCGAAGATGTTGCGAACGTCGTCGTCGACGACGAGGATCTTGGTGTCGGGGAGCTTGGGCGTGCGGGCGACTTGGTCGAGCAGGGATCTCTGGTGCTCGGTGAGCGCCTTGGCGCGGCGGTGCAGCCGAACACACGTTTCGAGCAGGAGGGCACCCGGCCCAACGAGGTCACGGACGATCACGCGGGGCGAGATGCCCTGCAGTGCCGCACGCTCGTCCCGACCGAGGCGGCGGGGCGAGTGAACCACGAACGGCGGACGGTTCTTGCCCGCCCCGGCGAGCAGCGCCGAGAGCCCGTTGACCCCGAACGCGGCGAGCACGCAATCGTAGCGATCGGATTCGAGCGCCGCCAGAGCCTCGCCCCCGTCGCCGACGCCATCCACGGCGACCTCGGGAGCCCGCAAGACGTCGACCAGGTCGCGTCTCATCCGTTCGTCGCGTTCCACGACGAGCACGCGGCGCTCGCGCGGCGTTGCAGCCTCGAGAGCCGCGTCGATCAGCGCGTCGGCGGCGGGCCTGTGGACGGGGTCACTGATCCAATCCACGGCGCCGAGCCGGATCGCGTTAACGCCGAGACCGTTTGCCGTCACGGCGGCTACCGGCGTGTGTGAGGTCGCGGGCTCGCCCGTGAGCAGAGCGAGGACCGAGCGCCCGTCGAGGTCTGGCAGCTCGAGCCTGAGCACGATGCTCTTCGGTTCCAATCGCCGCCCCAGCCGCAGCGCCTCGTCGCCGGTTTCGACCACCAGCGTCTTTAGCCCGCGCGCGAGCGCGGCGTCTCCGATGACGCGCGCCGATGCCGGATCGCGGTCGACCACGAGGACGAGCGATTCGCCCGCAACGCGTGGTGCGGCTACGTCACCGGCCGTGACGGGAGCCGTCGCCGACGGCCCGCCGCCGTGCGGGACCGCGTTGACGTGGTGCGGCGTCGTGGGCACGTGCCAGGGATCCTCGGGCGGTTGGTAGGAGCGCGGCACGTAGAACGTGAAGGTGCTGCCCATGCCCGGCACGCTCACGACGCCGATCTCGCCGCCGAGAAGCGCCGCCACCTCGCGGCTGATCGAAAGTCCGAGCCCCGTTCCTCCGTAGCGCCGATTCGTCGTGCCGTCGGCCTGCTGGAAGGCCTCGAAGATGATGCTCTGCTTTTCCTCGGCGATGCCGATGCCGGTGTCCACGACGCTGAACGCGATGACTGCCTCGGCCTGATTGAGATTGAGGTGGTCGCGGCGCCAGCCGTATGTGGCGAGCCCCATCTCCAGCGTCACGCGCCCCTGCTCGGTGAACTTGAATGCGTTGGACAGCAGGTTCTTCAATACCCGCTCGAGGCGCTTGGCATCGGTCACGATCGTTTCCGGTGCCCCAGCGCGCATCTCGACGCGAAACTCGAGGCCCTTTTGCGAAGCGACGTGTCGGAAGCTCTGCGCGAGGTACTCGCCGAGGTCAGCGAGGTGGACTTCCGCCAGATCGACGGCAATCGTCCCGGACTCGATCTTCGAGAGGTCGAGGATATCGTTGATGAGCGCGAGCAAGTCCGTTCCCGCCGACACGATGGTGTGCGCGAAATCGACCTGGTTTCGCGTCAGGTTGCCCTCGAGGTTGTCGGCGAGCATCTTGGAGAGAATCAACAGGCTGTTGAGCGGTGTGCGAAGCTCGTGCGACATGTTCGCGAGGAACTCGGACTTGTACTTCGATGTCAGTGCTAGCTGCGCGGCCTTGTCCTCGAGCTCCGCCTTGGCGAGCTCGACCTCGCCGTTCTTCAGCTCGAGCAGCTTGGCTTTTTCCTCGAGCTGCTCGTTCGTCCGGCGCAATTGTTCCTGTTGTGCCTCGAGCTGTTCCTGGCTCTCCGTCAGCGTGGCGGCCTGATGCTCCAGACGCTCGTTGGTCTGCCGGAGCTCCTCTTGTTGCGTCTGCAGCTCCTGCGTCAGCGACTGCGATTGCTGGAGCAGCGCCTCCGTTCTCATGCTGGCGGCGATGGTGTTCACGACGATACCGAGCGATTCGGTGAGTTGGCCCAAGAACACCTCATGGATCTCGCTGAGCGGCTCGTTGCACGCGAGCTCGATCACGGCGTTCACCTGCCCCTCGAAAAGCACCGGTAGGATCACGAGTTTGCCCGGCGTGACCGGTCCGAGACCCGAATGGATCGGCCCGTAAGTCGAGGGCACCGGTGAGAGGACGATCTTGCGCTTGTCGCGCGCGCACTGGCCCACGAGCCCCTCGCCGAGCCGAAAGCTCTTCACCGTATGGCTCGACGCGGCGTAGCTCGCGACCAAGTTGAGCCGCACCTCGGCGTCACCTTGCTGCCTCATGTACACGAGGCCGTGCTGGGCCGCAACGAGCGGCGCAAGCTCCGACAGCATCTGCTCGGCGACGGTCACGAGGTCGCGTTGGCCCTGCAGCATGCGCGTGAAGCGCGCGAGGTTGGTCTTGAGCCAGTCTTGCTCCTTGGCCTTTTGGGTGGTGTCCTTCAGATTGCGGATCATCTCGTTGATGTGATCCTTGAGCGCCGCAACCTCGCCCGATGCTTCGACGGTGATGTACTGGGTGAGGTCCCCCTTCGTCACGGCCGTCGCGACGTCGCCGATGGCGCGCACCTGCGTCGTCAGGTTCGCGGCGAGCTCGTTGACGTTGTCGGTCAAGTCGCGCCAGGTCCCGGCCACGCCCGGCACCTTGGCCTGGCCGCCGAGCTTGCCCTCGACGCCGACCTCGCGCGCCACGGTGAGCACCTGTTGCGCAAAGATCGCGAGCGTGTTCGTCATGCCGTTGATTGTCTCGGCGAGCTCGGCAATTTCCCCGCGCGCTTCGAGAGCCAGCTTGAGCGTCAAGTCGCCGCCGGCCACGGCGGTCACCACCTTCGCGATTCCGCGCACCTGGTTGGTGAGGTTGGTCGCCATCGAGTTGACGTTGTCGGTGAGATCCATCCACGTGCCCGCGACGCCAGGCACGCGCGCCTGGCCGCCGAGCTTGCCCTCGGTGCCAACCTCGCGCGCCACGCGCGTGACCTCGCTCGCGAAGGCGTTCAGCTGGTCGACCATCGTATTGACGGTGTTCTTCAGCTCGGCAATCTCCCCCTTCACGTTGACGCTGATCTGCTTGGACAGGTCGCCGCGCGCCACGGCCGTCGTCACCTCGGCGATGTTGCGCACCTGGGCCGTGAGGTTGCTCGCCATCGAGTTCACGCCGTCGGTGAGGTCTTTCCACGTGCCCGCGACGCCCGGGACGCGCGCCTGACCGCCGAGGTTGCCTTCGGTGCCGACCTCGCGAGCGACGCGCGTGACCTCGCTCGCGAAGGCGTTCAGCTGGTTGACCATCGTGTTGATGGTGTCCTTGAGCTCCCAAATCTCACCTCGCACGTTAACCGTGATCTTCTTCGACAAGTCACCGCGCGCGATCGCGGTCGTCACCTCGGCGATGTTGCGCACCTGGGCCGTCAGGTTGCTCGCCATCGAGTTGACGCTATCGGTGAGGTCCTTCCACGTCCCCGCGACGCCGCGCACGCGCGCCTGGCCGCCGAGCTTGCCCTCGGTGCCGACCTCGCGCGCCACGCGCGTGACCTCGCTCGCGAACGAGTTCAGCTGGTCCACCATGGTGTTGATGGTGTTCTTGAGCTCGAGGATCTCCCCGCGCGCGTTGACGGTGATCTTCTTGGAGAGGTCGCCGTTGGCGACGGCGGTCGTCACCTCGGCGATGCGCCGCACCTGCGCCGTCAGGTTTCCGGCCATCAGGTTCACGCCCTCGGTGAGGTCGCGCCACGTTCCCGCGACGCCGCGCACGCGCGCCTGGCCGCCGAGCTTGCCCTCGGTGCCGACCTCACGCGCAACGCGCGTCACCTCGCTTGCGAACGAGGCAAGCTGCTCCACCATGCCGTTGACGACTCGGGCGGTCCGCAGGTACTCGCCCCTGAGCCTGCGCCCGTCGACCTCAAGCGCCATGGTCTGGGAAAGATCACCATCGGCGACCGCGCGGATCACGCGCCCGACCTCGTGAGAGGGCCGCACCAGGTCGTCGATCACGGTGTTGACCGACTCGAGGCACTCCTTCCATCCCCCCTGCGCGTCGCTCAGGGTGGCGCGCTGCTTGAGCTTGCCCTCGCGCCCGACCACCACGCTGACACGCGAAAGCTCTTCGGCGAGGGCCCGGTTGAGGCGAATGATCTCGTTTAGCTCTTCCGCCACGTCGCCTGCTGCCCCAGCTAACCCCTTGGGCATGCTCGCCGAGAAGTCACCTCCGCGCACGGCGCGCAAAACCTCCAGAACAGTCACTAGAGGCAGCTCGGTACCCGACGCCGCCTCGGCTGCCCGCGCGGGGCGAACGTGCATGCGCGCAATCGGTGCAGGAAACGTGCCCGGTTTTGGGGCGTCTGGCGCGCCAGTTTATCCTTCGGCGTGGCGGCGGTGTGGCGCGGCCTTCTGCGACATGTCGCGGACGGGGGCGCTTGCCCAGCCCCCGGGCCCTCACGTCATCGAGGCTGATAGTGCAGGACGACGACGCCCGAGTCGAACGTCTGGGCGCCGAGCAGTTTCAGGGTCCGGACGCCCCGGTGCTCGAAGAGGCGCGGCCCTTCTCTTGCTTGACCTTCCCGATCGCCTCGACAACGTCGCCCGCGATGAGCGTGGCGTTCCACGCTCGCCGGCCAGACCTGGGCGAAGACCTCGTAGGTCTTCCGCCCCCTCAGCAGCGCGTCGGGCATAAACAAAAGGTCGTTCAGCTACTCTTTTACGTCCGCGCTGTGGAACTGAAAGACGTTTTTCCAAAATGCGGCCCTATCTCCACCCAGGCGCCATCGAGGGATACTTCTATTCCCACGGTGATCTTTCGCCGAGACTCCGGCGAACCGCCCATGCCGGCAGCACGACCCGCCGCGGAGACCGGCGCGTCAGAGCGCGACGTCCGGCGACGGCATCAGCGCACGATACCGCCAGACCGTCGGCTTCCCGAGCCAACTCAAGACCACCTTGCGGAACACCCAGGGCGTCTCGCCGAGTAGCTCGCGCTGCTCGACCGGCTCGAGCGAGTGGACGAGGAACGTCGCGCTCCGCAGGGCCCCGGCGCCTTGCGCGCGCGGGATTGCGAGCTCGGCTCGCTCGAGCTCGTGCTCCGAGATCATCTCCGGCAAGTGCTCGGGCGTGAGCACCTCTTCTTCGGCGGCGAGGTGCGGCGCGAGCAGCGCCGCGAGCTCCGCCGACCGATCGCGCAGGACGCGGAGCGCGCCCATCGACCCCTCGCCGAGCTGCCGCGCCGCCTGCCGCAGCTCGGAGCCGAGCCGGTAAATGTCGCGGTGCTCGATCACCCAGCGGTCGAGGTGCGCGATGTCCGTGGAGCGGCCCTCGGAGGCGCGGCGAAGCGCCGGGAAGATGTGCTCGTCCTCGCCGCGGTGGTGCACGTCGAGGAAGTCGGCGTACCAGGCGACGTAATCGGCGACGCGCTTTCGCGATATCGCACGTTTCGTCTCATCGCCGGCAAGCACGGAATCCCCGGCGCCGTCCTCGATCTTCGAGAACGTGCGCGCGTTTCGTACCAACGCGAGATGGCTGAGCCGGAGCCCGAGCGGAAACATTCGATAGGCGCCCTTCATGATGATCTCCTCGTCCCCTCGACTTCGTCCTTCAAGAAAGCGACCAATGCTTCGTTGACGGCGGCGGCGCGCTCCTGCTGGACCCAGTGCCCGCAACCCGGAAGCACGATCGCTTGCCGGAGGTTCGGCAACGACCGCCGCATCGGGTCGAGGCTACCGAACCGCAGGGTGGGCTCCTCGGCACCGCCGAGGAAGAGCACCGGCTGCTCGAGCCGATGCCGATAGATCTCCTTGAGCGCCGGGTAGTCGCGCTCGAGATTCCGGTAGAATCCGAGCGCACCCGAGAGGCCAGTCCGCTCGAATGCCGAGACGTAGCGATCCAGATCGCGTTCGCGGAGCCATGGCAGCTCGGCGGGTGGCGCGGGAAACCCGTCCATGAGCGTCGCGTTCGCGGGCTTTTCCTGGAAGAGGTGCTCGACGGTGCCCCGCGGAGCATCTCCCGATAGACCGTAGAAAAACCTGCGCAGGAACCCGCGCGGATCCCGCTCGAACTCGGCCTCGACCGCGCCCGGCCGCTGAAAGTACTGCATGAAGTTGAAGTGACCCGACGCGAACGCCTTGATGGCGCTCGGGTCGCGCGGCTCGGGATAAAACGGGACGCTCAGCGCGACCACGGCGCGCACCAGCTGCGGATAGCGGAGTGCCATCAGCCAGACGAGATTCGCTCCCCAATCGTGCCCCACGAGCACGGCCCGCTGCTCCCCGAGCGCCGCGATGAGCCCCTGGATGTCCGCCCCGTGCTCGAGCAAACTGTAGTCCTCCACGCGCTCGGGCACGGAGCTCTCCCCGAACCCGCGTAGATCGGGTGCGACCGCCCGGAACCCAGCCGCGGCGAGCGCGGACAGCTGCTCGCGCCAGGAATACCAGAGCTCCGGAAAGCCGTGCACCAGCACGACGAGCGGGCCCGACCCCGCGAGCGCGTAGTGGCAGCGGATCCCCTCGAGCTCGATGTGATGATGTTCGATCCGGTGGCCGCTCTGCATTTTTGCCTCGCTGGTGGCGAGAGCACGCTCGGCCGGCGGGCGACGGGGCAGTCTTGTCGCGCGCAACCGGCTGCCGCGAGCAATCTCACTCGCCTGTCAGTAAGGTAGTGCCCAGTTCGAGGCTGGCCAGTACGCTTCTGGGAGCAATGCCTACGGCATCGGGAGCGACGACGTTCGAGGAGCTCTTCGCGGGGGCGCGACGGGCGAGCCGCA
Source organism: uncultured delta proteobacterium (assembly GCA_963841435.1). Classification (GTDB taxonomy): domain Bacteria; phylum Myxococcota_A; class Polyangia; order Polyangiales; family Polyangiaceae; genus PMG-095. The sequence goes on along the minus strand of CAWJCS010000006.1, from coordinate 215,590 downwards.
CCCTCCCCGGTGGCGTGCGAGAAGAATGGCTGGCTCTCGACAGCCCGCTCCTCCGAGCGCGTTCGCGGCAGCTGATCTCCGGCGCGCTCCTGTTCATCCACGGCGAAAACCAGGCGCGAGAGGATCTATTGCTGCGCCACGACGGAGCGGCTCCCATCACTGCGGTCCACACGTCGCTACGCGGCCCCGGCACCTTCTCGATCGAAGGCCTGGAAGCGGGGTTCGGCGACCGCGTCGGAGAGCTCCAGGTGTTCGCGGCGCCGCGGTCCCGCTCCACGGTGCGCCTGCAAGCCGACGTGGAAAACGAAGCCTTCCGCATCGTTTTCGCCCCCTCCATGATCACGGACCTGGCGGCGCGCCATCCCGAGCTCGAAAAGCTCGCGTCGCACGTGGCGACCGGCACAGCGTTCTGCGGCGAGCCATACACGGCGCTCCCATTGAGGCGCCTCATCGACCAGATCGCTGAGCTGATGAACAGCTCGCACTACGGCGCCCTCCAGCCCCTGTTCCTCGAGTCGCGTGCGCTCGAGTGGCTTGCCCTCTCGCTTTGCGAGCACCCCGACCCGCCCGGCGCGCACCCGCACAGCCGTCAGATCGAGCGGATGCACGCGGCACGGGAGCTCCTCCTCGCGCGGGTCTCGAGGCCACCCACGCTCACCGAGGTCGCGCACGCGGTCGGTATCAACGAATTCAGCCTCAAGCGCGACTTCAAAGCCGTCTTCGGCCGCCCGGTCCACGCCTACCTCCTCGTCGCGCGCCTTGCGGAAGCGTGCCGCCTCCTCCGTGACACCGAAGACTCCGTCAAACAGATTGCCGCCGCCGTCGGCTATGCCTATCCGAACCACTTCAGTACCGCCTTCCGCCGCGCCTACGGAACCTCACCCGCGAGCTTCCGCCAGAGCATTCGCAGCGGCGAGAGCCACGCGGACGCACGCTACCCCGTTCGAGAGCTCCCGAAAGCGTCGTCATGACTCCGCCTTTGGTACTGGCGGCCTGGGCCGCATCCCCAAAGCTAGTCGCACCCGAACCACGCTGAAGTGCGGCCGTGGCCGCCCTTCGCGCGACCCAAGGCGGTGAACACATGAAAATCAGCATCTACATGGCGCTATCGGCCAACGGCATGATCTCGAGCCCGCAAGGAGCCCCCGACTGGCTCTCCCCGCAATTCGGTGAAGGCTTCGCAGCAATCTGCGCCCGAACGCAAGCCGTGATCATGGGCCGGCGGACCTACGACATCCTTTCGCCCCAAAATCTTCCGCTGAAAGACAGCGGCACCACGATCGTGCTCACCTCACGCACCGACCTCAGCTCCCCGAACCCGACCGTGGTCTTCACCGACGAAAAACCCGAAGGCGTCGTCGGCCTTCTCCAGGAGCGGGGGCATGCCGAGGCCGTGATCGTCGGCGGGGCGATGACGGTCAGCGAGTTCTCGAGGGCTGGGCTCGTGACAGACCTCCGCCTCGTGGTCGAGCCGGTGCTGTTCGGAGGGGGGCTGCCGCTCATCACGGAAGGTGGGGCGTTCGAGCAGAAGCTCGTGCTCAGGGAGGTGGCGAAGGTCGGCGAGGGAACGGTGCGGATGCACTACGAGGTGCGCGGCTGAAGCGCCGGCGCTCACCGACCCGCGAAGCGCCCATCAGCTTTCGTGTGGCCCTCGGCAGGGCAAACACGTGCCTGAGCAGCCACGCCCAGCGCTTCCACCCAGAGCCGGCAGCTCGGCGTCGAGCGCGAGCTAGTCGCGCATGACGCGCTCGGCCCGGACGAGCTCCTCCGGATCAAAGGGGTCGCCGAGCTCCAGCAGTGTCCGGTTCGAGAGGCTCACGGGATCCACCGCCGTGCAGATGTCCGTCGTCGGATCGAGCGAGTAGAGCATGCCGGGGGTCACGGAGCCGGTGATGGTGATGGTGATGGTGAGGCGTTTCGCTGATGGTGACCTGCCTGGATTCATAGGACCAAAGATTCCTAGAGAACTAGCGACTGAGCAGCCGAGCCCAGCGCTGGTGCCCGGCCGGCAGCGCTCTTTCTTGGGAGCGGGAGTAGCTCGAGAGCACGCCCCAAGTCAGAACGAGCGCCTCCCGATGATGCTAAGATGCGTCGATGGCAAACGCGGTGCTGAGCGAAGCGGTCAAGCGAATCATCGCCGGTGCGAAGGAGGGTGGCGCGGACGCGGGGTACCAGGGGTATCGCGAGTTGTTTGCGAGTCCGGAGTTCGCGGGCTACCGCGCGGAGGACCAGCGGCTGGCGCTTCGGCTCATGGTGCTGGCCAAGGGCGCGCCCGCGACCCCGACTGACGCGATGAAGGAGGCAAGCCGCGTGGCTGCCAAGCTCTTGACGGCGCTCGTTGCCGCGCACGCCGAGCCGGCCGACCACGAGCTGCTCGGCATCTGCTACGTCGTGCTCGGCGACGAGGCGCAAGCGGGCGCCACCTTCCGGGCCGGCCTCGACCTCGAGCGAAAGCGCGACCCGCAGTCCAAGCTGTGCGGCACGCTGATGAAGCGCGTCGCGAGCGTGTAGTCTCACCCCGCTGCTCGGTACTCCGAGGCGACCTGGTGCAGACCGAGCGCGTGGCTCGGCAAAGCCGAGGCGGAGGAACTATTGGGTCGCCGTTACGTTGGCGACGGGGAACTCGATGTCTCCCGTTCCGCCCCCGGTTTCTACGAGAATCTTGGCCTCCAAGAGACCACCAAGCTGCAACCCCACGCCTTCCCATGCCGTGAAGTGATCGGAAACGGTGATCGTTCCGCACTGACGCGCCGACTGCCTGATGCTCCAGTACTGATCCCACTGCGAGACGCCGCTGCATCTCGAGCCGCCCGTTCCATTGGTCTTGTTCTGGAATATCTTGTAGCTCGCGCCGTCCATCGACGCAGTCCCCTTGAGGCTTGCGTTGTAGGCATCGAACGGCATCGTGCCCCACCTATCATCGACGATGTACCACTCGACACAGGGGTTGGTGGTCCACCCGTAAACTCCGATATAGGAGTAGCCGCCCGCGCTTCCCGACTTCTTGTAGCTGAAGTCTGCCTTGATCGTCCCGTACTGTCCGTGTGGCTTCCCGCTATTGCCGAATTCCAGGCCGATGCGGGCGAGGAAATCGCTATTGTTGCTAAAGCGCGCGCTAAACGCGGGAGTGCTGAAGGTGGTGATGCAGGCGCTGCCACTCAGACTGTTGGACCAGAGCGACCAGCTGAGGCCGCCGGCCGTGCCTTGAGTGTTCTGTCCGCAGTGATCCGTTCCGCCGCTCGGCATCGCCGCCGAGCAGTCGATGACGGTCGCACCACCGCTGCCGCCGGTCCCCGCACTGCTTCCTCCGGCGCCCGCGCCACCCGCGCCGCCTCGACCACCCGAGCCCGCCGCGCCGCCCGCGCCCCCTCGACCACCCGAGCCTGCCGCGCCGGCCGAGCCCGCCACGCCGCCCGCGCCCGAGCCTGCCGCGCCGGCCGAGCCCGCCACGCCGCCCGAGCCCGCCGCGCCCGTACCGCTGGTGCCCGCAGAGCCGCCCATGTTGCCCGCGCCCCCGGTGACGCCCGCTCCGCCGAGCCCGCCGGTCGTGCCAGAGCTACCGCCGACATTTCCGCCGCCGCCGGTGGCGCCGCCCGCGCCGGAGGCAGCCGAGCCCGCGTTGCCGCCGCTTGCCGTCGAGCCGCCCAGCGTGCCGCCCGAGCCAGCTTGACCGGCCCCACTCGTGCCGCCGAGTCCGGCCGTCGAGGCTCCGCCGCTCCCAAAGTCGAAGACTGGGTCAGTGGGCGAGTTGGACGCGCATGCTGTCGCGACGGCTACGGTCACGAAGCAAGGGGCGAAGACACCGACCGAGGCGAGCGAACGAGAGTGACGGACCATGCTCAACAATTCCCGCTTTTGCCCCCGCGCGACAGGACCAGGTGCATTTTTTTTCACCATGGGGGCGCAAAATTCCAAGTCAGAGGCAGCGCGCGGCGGCTGACACCTTCCGCCTTGCGGTGACAGGAGAGACTTGCAGCGTGTCTGTTCTGCAAGCGCTGGCTAGTCCGAGGGACCGCAAGAGGAGCCCGTCTTTTTTTCGGCGAGCTCCCGCGGCTAGGGCGGCGCCTCGTCCGCCTCCACGTGCGCTGCCTCCCGTGCCCGGGCAGCTCATGCTGCCGCTCGGTCGGTGAGCCGATCGGACCCACAAGGCGAGCAGGTACGCGGCCGCGTCCTCTCACGGCCGCGTGTCGCTTCCAGAGGGTCCCGCCGACTGCCGCGTGCGGTCAGAGGTTCAGTGCTCTTCGGCGGCTAGCGACCGCCAAGGGTCGTGGATGGTGGCGGCGTGGGACGAGTCGTTGCCTCGGGGCTGTTCTGCGTCGAGTGCGGCGTGGTGCTGGAGCCACCAGGTGCGCGCATCGTCGCTGGTCCAGGGCGCCATCGCGCAAGCTTCGAGCTTGCGGCGGAGCTCAGCTGCGTCTTGGGGTCGTCGAGTTGGCTCCTTTTCGAGGCAGGCGAGCACGAGCGCCTCGAGCTCGGCGGGTACGGTCACACCTCGCGCAGCGAGCGGCGCAGGCGCGTTTCGCAAGTGCTGGGTGCAGAGCTCGATCACCGACTTGCCGTCGAACACGTCCGCCCCGGCAAGCAGGTAGTACGCTACAGCTCCGAGAGCGTAAAGGTCGGAGCGGGCGTCCGCCGAGTCTGCCTGCAAGATCGTCTCTGGCGCCATGTATTGAGGGGTGCCGAGCAGCGTGCTCACACCCGTCAGGCGCGCCTCCCCCTCAACCGCGAGCTCCTTGACGAGGCCGAAGTCGAGCAACTTCAAGACGTCGTACTCCCCGCCCTGGCGACACAACATGAGGTTGGCGGGCTTGATGTCGCGATGGACCAAGCCGACATCGTGCGCTTCGATCAGCGCGCCACAAGCCATGGACAGGATGCGCACGACGCGAGCCGCCGGTTGTGGGCCGCTGACCTCGACGATGCGCTGGAGGTTGGCGCCGTCCAGCAGCTCCATCGCGTAGTAGAAGAGGCCGTCCTGAGTTCGACCGTAGTCGAAGAGCGTGATCGTGTTGGGGTGGGTGAGCCGCGCCGTCAGCTGCACCTCCCTCTCGAACCGACGCAGCTGCGCATCGCTGGCTTGGTTGCCGCGCAGCAATTTGATCGCCGAAGGGCGCCGCATCATGCCGTGGCGTGCCCGGTAGACTTCCCCCATGCCGCCTTCACCGATCTTGTGCTCGAGGACGTATTGGCCCAGGCGGCGTGCTTCCTTTACCTCTGCCCTGAGCCCGAAGATGACCTTGGAGATGACGCTGCACGTGATCACCACGAAAACCCACATCACGACCGCGCTGCCGGGGAGCCAGGGGAGAGCGGGCGAGTCGAGTGAGCGCAAGCTGAGCCCGCCGCCGTCGGTCGGCTCGAAGAACGTCGTCATCACGATCGGGGGGATGCCGACCAACGAGGTGACAATCAGGGTACGACTCGGTCGAGACGGGACCAGAGCGGCGCGAATGCCGACCATCAGCGCGGTCCCGAACAGCTGGAGCATGGTGACGTACCCGTCGGCCATCATGATGGCCGAGGCGTCCACGAGCGACCGATCGTGCGTCACGCCGACGAGAAGGAAGCGCCCGATCGAGGCGCCGCAGGTGACATAGAACACCAAGCCGACGCTCTCGAGCAGACGGGACGACCGCATCGACCACTGGCCACGGCCACACAACCACCAAAAGACGGCCGATTGACCGCTCACCACCAGGGTGAGCCAGAAGTCCAGGCCCCGCTGCGCAATCGTACCGAAGGCCCCTAGACCGCTGCTGAACAGCGTGATGAAGAACATCACTTTCCAGAACAGCGCGACGCGAGCCTGGAGAAAGGCGCGGGACTCCTCGCTGTCGTCGCTGACGGGGGCAGGTCGCGTGCGGGACACCGCATCGACTATCGAACGGCGACCCCGACAAATCATGCGAAAACGTCAGCAGCCGGGCTCGGGCCACACCCGGTTCAAGAGCGCAAGCTCCGTGCGCGAGCGGACACCGAGCTTTCGTAGGCTCGTGCCAGGTGGTTTTCCACCGTGCGCGACGAGAGTCCTAGCTGCCTTGTTCGTCGATGGGGACTCACCCACGAGAAGCGATTGTTGCCGGCAAGCTCGACGTTGCAAGTAGGCCGTCCGAGCCAGCAAGTACGGCTCCAAGGGGGTACGGCCGGGGGCCTAGGTGACACTTTCTGGGTGACACAAACCCGGTCAGTGGTCACCAGTGACCGGGGATCGCGTGCGTCCACGTCACTCGCACGAGCGCTCGAGCATCCACGCCTTCCAGTCGGGGAAGCGTGCCGCCACGAAGGCATCGTAGTCGGCCTGGTGCTGGGCGCGCGCGGCCGCAAGCTCGCTCGCCTCCTCGGGGCCGAGTGGTGGGTCGCCACTCTGTTCGCGCGCCAGAAGCTCCATGGCGCGTTCGTCGGGCACGCTCACGCCGTCGGCATACGAGCGCATGCTGAGCTGGCCGACCATCTTCTGGCGCAGCGTGCCCTCGCTGCTCGAGACGCTCAGCGTGCCGCGGGTGCGACCGTCGTGGCACTCGGTGCAGCCGAGGGTCGCGCCCAGCACGGGACCGTGATCCGCCGGGCGGATGGTGTCGTTCCAGTCGGGCGGACCGCCGGCGACCAGGCGATCGTTGAGCGCCGCCAGTCGTTCGGCGCCGAAATCCGGGGGCGGATCCACGCCGAAGCCGGGCTCACCACGCACGGGCGCGGACTCGGTGATGGAGGCGAGGGAGGGCACGAGCGCCCGTAGGCCGCTCGTGTGGCACCCGTAGCACTTGCCTTCGAAGCCGTCGGGGAGGCTCAGGGTCCAGCCGGATGCGCCGCTCGCGGCCAGGTAGTCCCGGAAGTGCAGGCGAGGCTTCGGCAGCGGCACGCCGCCTGCGTCCGTCTTCTGCACTGCGATGAACGACACGATCGTCGGGTCGGACACGGCGCTGGCGTCGTTCTCCATGCCGAAGAGGAGCCACTGCTCGAAGCGTCCTTGGGAGTCCACGACGTGTACGAACGTGCGCACGCCGCCGAGGCACGAGTCGTGCGTGAGGTACACCATGCCCTGATCACGAGCCGCGGCTTCGACTGCGGCGCGCGTGGGGAGCGCGGCAAAGAGCGCGCTCGGCGGGTCCATCATGCCGGCGGGGACGTTGGGCGCCGCCTGAGCGGTAAAGTACTCGACGTTCGGCTGGCGGAAACCGTAGCTGCCCGTCTGGTGCTGCTCGACGAAGGCGGGCAGGTAGCGGCGCAGGTGCTCCGTGCAGGCCGCGATCGCGGGATTTCGTTCCAGGTCGACACTGCAGCGCGCGAGCACGCTCGCGACGTTGCTCTCCACGTGAGCGAGGAAGTCACCGAGCCGTGGGCCGCAGTCTTGCAGGTCGCTGCAGGTCATCACCCAGTGCTGATCGTCAACCAACGTTTCCAGGAACGCCTGCCAGTCGGCGGGCACCTTCAGGGGGCAGTCCGCGCTCGCGACGTGCGCCGGGGCAACGGGCTCGCTCGAGGAGCTCGCTTCGCCACAGCCGCACAGCAAGAGCGCGAGCGCCACCCGTGAACCGCGGCCGCGCGTCATGGCTCCGGCCTCCGCGAAAAGAGCATCGCTCGGTCGCGGGCGGCGAGAAGCTCGAAGGTCCGGCGCTGGGCGGGCGCGAGCGGCGGGTGGCAGCGCACGTCCAGCACCAAGAAGCGTGCACGCTCGAGCGCCGCGCCGAACGACACGCCCGCGAGCGGACCTGGCGCCGGCCGCACGTCCTTCGGGCCGCGGGCGAGCGCCCCGAGCGGATACAGACCCGGTGCGAAGCGCGTCGTGCCGCACGGAAAGTACGCCACCAGGCCGGGCGGCTCCGCGGGCGGCGGCTCGGCGGGCAGGCGTGCGAGCGAAAACCCGCCGTGCTCACCGAGCGGCTCGGCATGGTGCGCCACGAAGTCGAAGAAGACGAGCCCGCTCGCGACCGTGTCGTTGCCGTGATCGAGGTGCGTGGCCCACGCGAGGTGCGTCACGCGCTGCGCTTCGAGCAGGCGCCACACCTCGCGAGGCGTCTGAGCTCCGGGCTCACCCCAATACAGGGCCCCCTGGTCGCCCGGATGATCGCGCACCACGGCCGCGTCGATCCCGAGCGCCACCTCCTCTTCGTGCAGCAAGAGGCGCGCGCCCTGGGGTAGGGCTCGCCCGAGCGCTTCCCAGGCCGGGTAGCCCATCAACTCGGCCCGTGCCGGGTCGCCCTCGTGCGACGAAAGGAGATCGACGACCACCTTCAGGATGGGCGCGGGCGCCGCGCGGTGGCTGGGAATGAACGGCACGCCGGCGGCCCAAAGCACCTGCAAGCCAACGAGCCCGACGACCGCCGTGCGCGCCATGCCGCCCCTCCGAAACGACAGCGCAATCGCCGCCGCCGAGCCCGCGGCCATCCACGGGACGAGCACCTGCAAGTAGCGATCGAACTGATGCAGGTAGCACCAGGCCGCGATGCCGAGGTAGCTCCCCGAGAACAGCCAGACCAGGCGCGCCCGGCGGCGGAAGAACCAGAGCGTCGGCGTGAGCAGCGTGAACAGCGACCCGAAGACCGGGATCGAGCCATGATACTGGGGAAAGTCGTGGGGGACGAACGAGAAGGTCACGAGCGTCTTCAGCATGTCCGCGACACCGGCGAGGCCGGACGGCACGTGCACTCGGTAGTACCAGCCGGCGAGGGGCGCCTCGGCTGCCTCCTGCCAGGGGTGGGCGGGGAAGAAGCGGCGCAGCAGCGGGAACAGCGGGTCGCCGTAGTAGACGGCGTTCTTCAGCCAGTGCGGCGCCGTCAGCACGACGATGCTGCCGAGCAGCGTGAGCCCGCTCGAGACGAACGTGCGGCGGCGATCGGGCCGCCCGAGCGCGGCTTTCGCGACAAGGGCGAGCGGCAGCGGCAAAAGCAGCACCGCCGTGTACTTCGTGTCGAGCGCTGCGGCCACGGCCGCACCGAGGAGCAGCGCCCAGCGCCGATCGGGCGCTTCGGAGAAGCGCAGTGCGAGCAGGGCGACCGGCGCGGCGAAGAGCGCGGCCACGTGATCGGCGCCGAGCACGAGCCCCGAGTCGTAGCAGAAGATGCCGGGGAACACGAAGAGCGCGGTCCACGCGAGCGGCGAGCGCTCGCCGAGCACGCGCCGATAGAGCGCGCCGACGCCGACCAGCGTCATGAAGAGCATCGCGAGCTCGAGGTGCGCAGCAGTCTCGACCCGATCGAACAGTGTGCCAGGCGCGCAGAACGCCCACGTGTAGAGTAGGCTCGCGAGTTGCGGGAACGCGCCGTTCACCCAGCCCTCGCCGAAGGCGGAGATGCGGCCCTGAGCGGCGTACTGCTGCGCTATCGGCAAATGGTACCAGCGCGCGTCGTACGACGCGTTCTGGGGCGTCAGAATGGTGAACCAGACGAGCGCGATACCCAGGCACCCGAGCGCCAGCACCAGAGCGGAAAGTGGCCCCACCCGCACGCGGAGGTCCACGCGCGCCAGATGGCGGCGGAGCCGGGACGCGCTCCGCGCGAAGCTTGGCAGACCGAAGGCGACCAGCAAGAGCGGCGCGCCGAAGAAGAACACGCCGCCGTAGAGTCCGAGCATCCCGAAGACGAAGCTCGTGAGGAAGAAGGCGAAGACCCCGAGCGCGAACGCGAGCGTCGCGTGCTCGGCGAGCGGGAGGGTGCGCCCGAGGGTTCGCACCAGGACCCCGTGGCCTGCCACGAGCGAGGCGAAGGCGAAGCAGCCGGCGAGTAGCGCCGCACGCAGGTAGTGGAAAGACAACCAGTCGGCGAGCGGCTGGTGGCGGCCGAGGCCGTACGAAAGCACCAGGATGCCGACGACGAGCAGGCCTGCGAGCAAGCTCGCCTCGCGGCTCGACGCGGACGAACGCGGCACGGGACCCCCGACCGTCAGGGCCGAACGCGGTCGCGCACGCCGCTCGCCGTCAGGGGCACGCAGGTCACCGTGTAACAACACTGCCTTCCTCCGCGCCCCGAGCTCGGGAAAGGCCCGTCCTTCACGTGGGGCTCGCACCCGCCCGGCATGTCGAGCCACGTGACGAAGCCGTCATCCGGTGGGAGGCAGGGGTCGGGCTCGTAGCCCGGCAGCGCGTAGCAAGCGCGCAGCGTTGGGCCGCCGTACGTCGCGCTCGCGACCTCGGCGTCGAGGCGGTCCGCGAAGGCCATGTTGCTCGCTCCCGCTCCGCTCGCTCCGGCGCCGCCGTCGCCAGCTCCACCATTTCCAGCCCCGCCAACCCCGCCGTTGCCCGCCCCGCCCTGGCCACCCCCACCGTCGCCGCCGCAGATACCCGGGCAGCCAGGCGCGCAGGGGTTGCCCGCGCAGATCCCCGTGTGACCGGCGAAGTCACCGCCGACACCGCCGCCACCCTGCCCGCCGCCACCCTGCCCGGCGCAGCCGGCGGTCATGCACAGTCCGGTGTGACCGGCGAAGTCGCCACCAACTCCTGAAGCACCGCCGTTGTCGGCACCGCCGTCGCCGGCGCCACCAACTCCTGAAACGCCGCCGTTGCCCGCCCCGCCCTGACCACCTCCACCGTTGCCGCTGCAGGTAAACGCGCAGCCAGGCGCGCAGGGGTCGCCCGCGCAGATCCCGGTGTGACCGGCGAAGTCACCGCCGACGCCGCCCCCGCCGCCGAGCGTTCCGCCGCTGGCCGCGACGCCCCCCGTCGCACCGGGGCCGCTCCCGGTGTCGGTGCCGCCCATCGAGCCACCGGAGCCACCGGAGCCACCGGAGCCACCGGAGCCACCCTTGCCGGACGATCCGCTCGGGCGCTGCTCGTCACGTTCACTCTGCCCGCCGCAGTAGGCCATGAGAGGAATGAGCACGACGCACAAGAGCAGCTGTTGCGCTCTCGGTTCTCTACGTCCGTTTCCGATCTCGCGCACCTTCACCCGCTCCGGACGACAGCGTTCCACGCGCCTACGGCTCTGTCCAGGTCGAGCGACGGACTGCCCCTCCGAGCTTGCTCCCCGCCCGATTCGTCTGGAGCTCCGTCACAAGGGCACCGGCGAGCGCATCATCGTGAATCTGAAGCTCCTCCGCCCTGGGCCGACTTGACACCTGCGCGCGTCGCCCCATGATCCTGACCGATCGGTCAGCCTCATGCCACCCCATCCCTCGGATACACGGCGACGCATTCTCGAAGGCACCATTCGGCTCTTGGGGAGCCAGGGACCCGAGGCCTTTTCGGCCGCCAGGTTGGCCCAAGAGCTCGGGGTCAGCAAGGCCACCGTGTTTCACCACTTCCCGACGCTGAGCTCCGTCCCGCACGAAGCGTTCGAGCTGCTGTTCGAGGATTTCGTGGAGTGGCAGCCCCCCAACGGGATGACCTTGAAACAGTTGCTCGACACGCTCGGGAAGATGACCTTCCAAATGCTCGAACAGCGCGGTGACTTTCTGCGCGCCTACTACGTGTTCTTCGGCAAGGCGATGTTCGACGACCAGCTGCGCGAGCGGCTCGCGAGCTACCTGACAGAAGTCAACGAGAGCATCGCCGCTCACTTCGTGCAGGTGGGGTTGAAGAAGAAGAGCGCCCGCAGAGTCGCGAACATGGCGCTCCTCATGCTCGATGGGATCTCGCTGCATCTGCTCGCTTCTCACAGCGGAGCTGAGCTCGGTCGCTCGTGGACCGAGTTCTCCCGCATGGTGCAAAAGGAAACATCATCAGAACAGGAGACGTCATGAAGATCGGCATCAACGGTATCGGGATCGGTGGACCAACCCTGGCCTACTGGCTGAAGAAATACGGCCACGAACCCGTTCTCTTCGAGAAGGCCGAAACCCTCCGCAAGGAGGGCTTCGTCGTGGATTTCTGGGGCCTGGGCTACCAGGTGGCCGAGAAGATGGGGCTCATCCCGGAGCTTCGGGCCAAGGGCAAGGAGATGAACCGGCTCTGCTTCGTTGACACCCACGGGAACGAAGTGGCCGGACTGGACACGAGCGAGGTGCGGGAGCAGTGGGACGGGCGCTTCATCACCATCCCCAGGGGTGCGATTTGTGAGTCACTGTTCGGGGCATGCCAGGGCATCCGGGCCGAATTTGGAACCCACATCGTGGGCATCGAACAGGCGACGGATCGAGTCGACGTGACCCTGTCCAACGGCGAGAGCGAATCCTTCGACGCGATTGTCGGAGCCGACGGGCTCCATTCGGCGGTTCGAGAGCTCGCCTTCGGCCCCGAAAGCGAGTTCGAGCACTTTTTGGACTGCTACGTCGCCGTCTACCGCGCGCCCGACTACCCCCATCGAGACGACGACAAGTACCTCGCCCATTCCATCCCGAACCGCTGGGCTGCACGCATCCAGCGCTACGATGGAACCACGGTCGTTCTCCTGATCTTCCGCGCTTCCCTCGTGGAAAGTGAACCCAAGTCTCGCTGAGGAGGTAGAGAGCTGTCTCCGTTCGGTCTATGCCGACGTCGGTTGGGAGGTCCCCGAGATGCTTTCCTACCTGGATCGCGGGCCCGTCTACTTCGATCGCGTCAGCCAGATCCGCATGCCCAGCTGGTCGAAAGGACGAGTCGCCCTGGTCGGTGACGCGGCGGCGTGCGCGTCGCTTCTCGTAGGAGAGGGCACGGGCCTGGCCATGACCGAGGCTTACGTCTTGGCCGGCGAGCTGACTCGAGCCGCAGGCGACGTGCCTTTGGCGTTTCAGCGCTATCACGAAAAGCTCGGCCGCTTCGTTGCCGAACAGCAGGACCGCGCCAAGGCCTACCGCATGTTTTTCGCCCCCGCGAATCAGCCCTCGGTATGGACACGTGATCTGCTCATCAAGATGGCCGGGTTGCCGGGGCTCACCAAGTTCATGGCGCGACACGCCCAGCCGAGCTTCAGCTTCGACGACTACACCTCGGGGTCATGAATTCCCACGCCTTCACGATACGAACCAGCTCGCGCGGGTGCTTGCTCAACGTCGGCGGGAAGGGTCGCTGATGGAGGGGATCGCGCTGTGGCCGACGGTGGTCGGGCTCGTCGGGCTCTCGTTTCTGGGGGCGATCGTTTCGGCGATTGCGGGGTTTGGGGGCGGGATGCTGTTTCTGCCGTTTCTCACGGCGGCCGTCGGTCCCCAGCGCGCGGTGCCAATCCTGACGGTGATGATGCTGCTCGGTACGCCTTCGCGCGCGTTCGTCAACCGAGCTCACGTCAGGTGGCGCATCGTAGGTTGGTACGCCCTCGGCTCGACCTTGGGCGCCGCCCTCGGAGCCGCGGTCTTCCTTTCCCTACCGGTGTTCTGGCTCTTGAAGGCGATCGGCGGCTTTCTGATCCTGGCCGTCGTCTCACGGCGCATGCCGGGCGGAAAGCTGCGCATCCTCGACGAGCGCGTGTTCGTTGCGGTGGGCGCGGGCGGGGGCTTCGTCGGGGGCGTGGTCGGCGGAATGGGGCCAATCGTCTCGCCGTTCTTTCTGGCCGCGGGTCTGACCGGGCGGGCGTTCGTGGGGACCGTCGCGGCCTGCGCGGTCTGGATGCATGTCGTAAAGGTAGTCGTCTACCGCCACGGCGGCGCGGTTGACGCAGGGACCCTCACGCTCGGCGCTGCACTCGGGGTCGCGATGGTGCTGGGCACGCTGGCAGGGACGAAGGTCCTGCGCCGCTTGGACGCGGCTCGCTTCACGCTGGTGGTGGAGCTTCTGCTGGTGCTGATCGGGCTCCGGTTCCTGCTGCGCGCGGGTTGAGGGACTTCTTTGGCACCGGAGGGACCATCAGAGCGCACGTGCGGGTCGGCGTGAACCCCGGCTCTTTCAGCTCGCCCGTCCTGTTGCGGACGTTGTCGGCGGCCCGTTCCTGCCGCTCGCGCTCTCGGCGACGAGGGTCGGGGGCACTCTGATCGACATCGGAGGACAACGACCATGAAGCGCAGTGACACGCCGCCGCGACCAGCTGGGCCGACGATTTTTTCATCCGAAGGAGCTCCACGATGACCATCACCATCACCGCCTTCGAACGCTCGCCCGATGGCGGCAAGGGACTCGCGCGTGATACGCGCGTGCGCTGGGCGCTCGAAGAAGTGGGCCAGCCTTACGAGGTCCGCCTGGTTTCATTTCGCGCGCTGAAGGAGCCCGCGCATCTGGCGCTTCATCCCTTCGGCGCGATTCCCACCTACGAGGACGGCGATCTCGCGCTGTTCGAATCGGGAGCTATCGTGCTCCACATCGCCGAACGCCACGCAGGCCTGCTGCCAGCGGATGAAAATGCCCGCGCGCGCGCAATCGCGTGGATGTTTGCCGCGCTCAGTACGGTGGAACCGCCGATCCTCGAGCTTGCAACGGCGAAGCTGCTCGAGAGCGACAAGCCCTGGACTGCGGAGCGCCTTCCTCTAGTGAAAGATCGCGCTCGCGGCAGGCTCAGCCAACTCTCCGCTCGCCTGGGCGATGCCGACTGGCTCGATGGCGCCTTCAGCGCCGGCGACCTGATGATGGTGTCGGTGCTGCTCAGGCTGAGGCCATCGGGCATTCTGGACGAATTTCCGAGCTTGGCTGCCTACGTCGCCCGCGGCGAAGCGCGGCCCGCTTACGCGCGCGCCTTCGCCGCCCAATGGGCGATTAGCGCCAGCAAGCCAGCGGCCGGCTGAGTGAGCTGACACGCGAGCTGCGATGACCAGGTCGCGTTCGACGACCGCTTCTACGGCGGCGCGCGCAGGTTGGCCCGCACGTTGCACCTCCGACGCACCGTGACGGCGTGGCTCGACTCGCCGCGGCCGCAACGGCCGCGATTCTTACCCGAGCGGCGCCCGGATCCGGGACGCACCGGGTGCGTTCGGCTCCCGGGTACCGTGGCAGCGACGACAGGGGCTGGCACATTCAGGCACAGCCTCGGACTCGCCTCCGCGCCCCACCGAGCAGCGGTTCGACGCGACGCGCGCAGCAGATCGGCGACACGCTGCTCCGCGCGCGCGCCGCCGCGCGTCGGGGCGTGCCTCTCGCACGACGCGTGGGGCCGTCCCTTTCGGAGGTTGGTCTTTCGATGACCCGATTGGTGGCGGGTCTTGGTGGCGGGTTCGGTGGCGGATCGCGGGCGACGACCGACGTCGGCGAACGCTGGGGAGCTTTGATGATGTTACTCGAGAGAGCCGAAGCAGTATCCGCGGACCTTTCCGTGGTGGAGAGCGTCGCGCCCGCGCGCGACCGGAGCGACGCACGGGCACTCCGGTGGAGTGCGTCGCCTTCGACGCACAACGCGCGCATTCGCGACCACTTCCAGGCCATCGCGGACGATTACCCCCGATTGAAGCAGCAGAACGCCTACTACAACGGCCACATCACGGCCTGGTGCCGCTCGCTCGTCCCGCCCGGCCGCAAGGTGCTGGACGTTGGCTCGGGCCGCGGCGACGTGCTCCGAGCGGTGGCTCCTCGCGAGGGGCTCGGCATCGATCTCAGCCCTGGCATGGTGCAGGCGGCACGAAAAGACCATCCGGATTCTCGATTTTCGCATTCAGGCCATCGAAGACTTCGAGGGCGACGAAAGCTTCGACGCCGTCCTCCTGATCAACACGCTCGAATACATGGAAGACGTGGGGCGCGCGCTCGACAAGATCCGCACGGCACTGCGCGACGGCGGGCGCCTCTTGCTCTCGACGGCAAATCCGCTGTGGTCACCGGTCTTCTCGCTGGCAAGCCGCTACGGTCTCAGGATCCCGGACTGCGAGCGGCTGTTCTTGACCAACGAAGACGTTGTCGTTGAGCACCGCCCTCGTTTACGTGGGAGCCGCAGGCTCTGTACTCGATCCCGCTCCGATGCCTTCGGGCGTTGAGCACGAGACGCCTCGCCCGCCCCGCCCGACCGGCTCGGCCCCTCGATCCCGCTCCGATGCCTTCGGGCGTTGAGCACCGCTTGCACGCGGCCGACTTGCGATTCGCGAAATCCTCGATCCCGCTCCGATGCCTTCGGGCGTTGAGCACGGTCAAGCCCTGTGAGTACTGCTCCGGCTCCGGCCGCCTCGATCCCGCTCCGATGCCTTCGGGCGTTGAGCACCTGCTGCGAACGTGGCTCGGTGGTCGCTCGTGACTGGGAAGGCCATCCCTCAGGACCCTCCGGTCATGACGACAATCTCAATGCCGTTCTGCACAGCAAGCGCCAGCAGGACGGCGTCATCCGCCGACGACCTCGCAGGGCGAATGGCTGGAGCTTTGCAAAGATCACGATGCTCGACGCGCCCGGGATCTCTGCCCCAACGACTGCCTCGATTCGAGCGTTCGTGACATAGGGCTACGTCGAGCTCCGGGCGCCCCTTATGACCTGGTCCCGCGAATTGGCCCGTCTTGCGGTGACGCGTGCACCCACCCAACACTGGACGGCGCAGCAACTCAGGACTGCCACGCCGCTCGAGTAGGGGCCGCGCTTCATCGCCCTCGACCGCGACGACAAGTTCGGCGCGAGTTCGAGCGCGTCGCTGAAACCGTCAGGACCGCAGTGCGCGCGCCGAACATGAATGCGATCTGTGAACGCTTCATCGGGAGCGTGCGTCGCGAGTGCATGTGCTCTCGACCGCCTCGGGGTCGTCCGCCGTTTTGGCCTCGACGGCCGCGCCGAGTGAGCGAGCAGACCGCTCGGTGACCTCGTCCGGCTCGCCGCCTCCAGCCGTTGCCCCGTGCTCGCTGCTTGCACTAGTGCTCCGCATGTGAGTTAGGGGGAATTTTTGGGTGGCATGATGCGTTCGCCGCTGCATGAACACGACGAAGCCGTTGAAGGTCACACCCAGCGAGCAGCGGGAGTTGGAAGAGTTGGTGCGAAGGCGGACGGCGCGGGCCGGGCACGTCCGCAGAGCGCGGGTCGTGCTGTTGGCAGCGCAGGGTGTTCCAGGCCGGGAAATCAGCCGCCGCCTTGCGCTGACACCACCGCGGGTGTCGCAGATCCGAAAGCGCTTCGAGCGCGGCAGAGTTACCGGCCTCGCCGATCGGCCCAAGGCGGGGCGCAAGGACCACGCCGTCACGCCAGCGCAGGTGGAGCGCATCATTTCGCTGGTGATGTCGCCGCCACCGGCGGGTTACGGGCGCTGGTTGACGCGGCTGCTCGGAGCACGGGTGAAATTGACGAGCGCGACCGTGGCCAAGGTGCTTCGCGCAAACGACCTGAAGCCTCACCTGGCTCGAACCTTCAAGGTCAGCAGAGACCCGAACTTCTCGGCCAAGGTGCGCGACGTTGTCGGCCTCTACCTCAACCCTCCGCAGAACGCGGTCGTGCTCAGCGTGGACGAAAAGACCCAGATCCAGGCCCTCGAGCGCACGCAACTCATGCTCCCGCTTCGGCCCGGCAAGGTGAAACGCTTCATGCACGACTACGAGCGGCACGGCGTGCTCGACCTCTACGCGGCGTTGAATGTCGCGACGGGCGAGGTCAGCCACCAGTGCACCGACCGCCACACCTCCAAGGAATTTCTGGGATTTCTCCGCCTCCTGGCCCGGCAGTACCGCGGCCAAGAGCTGCACGTGATCCTCGACAACTCGTCGGCCCATGCCACTCCGGCCGTGCAGCGCTGGCTCCAGCGTCACCCCAACATCCGATTCCACTACACGCCCACGAGCGCCTCCTGGCTGAACCAGGTCGAAGCGCTTTTCAGCATCCTGACCAGGCAATCCCTCCGTCACGGCGACTTCCAGACCAAAACCGCGCTGCGCAAGCACATCCAGGCGTTTCTCGATCGCTGGAACAGGAGCCCGACACCCTTCATCTGGACCAAGAAGCCCCGTCGCCTCATCCGAGACCATCGCCGCATGCTTGCTCGGATCTCACACGCGGCATACTAGGGACAACACAATGCGTCGATTCCGTCGGTGGTACCGAGGACCACGCAGCCCGGCACAGGGGGCTCATAGGGCGCGACGCACCTGTAGCTGTCCGGCGTGGAGGGGTATCCGACGCAGCCGCCCGGCACCACGTCTTCACACCCCCCCCGCGAGGGCTCGCAGCAGCAGATGTTGCAGGGTGGCCCATGAGGGCACTGGAAGTCTTCCGTGGACGAATCAAGACAGTAGAAGCAGCCGTCGGGAGGCTCCCAGCCAGGACACTCGAAGCCCACGGCCCCTGAGCCACAAGACTTGCCCCGCAGCCAACAGCCCGGCGGGCCCAGACTGGCGTCCCCGCCGGCGCCGGAGCCCCCCGTCGAGCCGGCGCGTCCACCCGTCTCCGAGCCTGCAGTGCCGCCGCCTGCGGTTACCCCGCCTCCAACGGCTCCAGAGCTCTCGCCAGCGCCGGCAACTCCGTCACCACCGCTTCCGCCCATTTGCGAGCTGCCAGCGCCCGAGTCGCTCCCGCTCTGATTCCCTCGGCCGCCGTCTGCACCAGCCTCGGAACCGCCCGAGCCTGGTGCTCCACTGCCGCCCTTGCCGCCAGCAGCGGTCTCCCCTCCTTCTGCGGCCGCAGGCTGCGCGCCTGACGTTCGACCGCCCGCAACCCGCGCCCGTCGCAGCAGCGAGCACGAGCGCGATGACGACGCTAAGGCGCCACATCGACGACCGTCCCAATCGCGAAGATCCCGGACGCGGGCGGCATGGCAAGCGACTGCCCCCCGTACGGCGTGAAGAACCTGAGCTCGCCCGAGGCGCTCTTGTCGAAGAACGCGCCGTACTCATAGTCGCCGAAGGCACACGGATTGGTCCAGCCGTTGCTCTGGGTGAGCATCCCCGGGCAGGCGCCTACAAACATCTGGCTGAAGTTGGACGATCCGAGGTCGAGATCCGTCGAACGGCGAAGGCCCGAGTAGACGACCGTCGCCCGCGCGTTGACCGTCGTCGGGTCGGCGCGCACGTAGCGGAGGACCATCGGCGTGTCGGTGAGGGCATCGGAGCCGGCGAGGCCGTTGACTCCCATCAGCGCTGGAAGCGCCATGTGCCGGCTGCCGGCGGTATCCTCGAGCGTGAACTCGTGCACGAGCTGCGCCTGCATGGCCGCGGCGCGAAGCAGCTGCGCAAATGGCGTGCGTCAGGGGCAGCAGACCTTGTCGATACCATCGGTCGTCCTGATGAATATGCAGCCGGGTTCTGGCACGTCGTACGGCGTGATGCAGAAATAGGCGTTGGGAGTGGACGGATAGCCCACGCATCCCCCCGGCACCTCGTCTTCACACCCCCCCCGCGAGGGCTCGCAGCAGCAGATGTTGCAGGGTGGTCCATGCGGGCACTGGAAGTCTTCCGTGGACGAATCAAGACAGTTGAAGCAGCCGTCGGGAGGCTCCCAGCCAGGACACTCGAAGCCCACGGCCCCTGAGCCACAAGACTTGCCCCGCAGCCAACAGCCCGGCGGGCCCAGACAGGCGTCCCCGCCGGCGCCGGAGCCCCCCGTCGAGCCGGCGCTTCCACCCGTCTCCGAGCCTGCAGTGCCGCCGCTCGCCGTTGCCCCGCCTCCAGCGTCTCCAGAGCTCTCGCCAGCGCCGGCGACTCCGTCACCACCGCTTCCGCCCATTTGCGAGCTGCCAGCGCCCGAGTCGCTCCCGCTCTGATTCCCTCGGCCGTCGTCTGCACCAGCCTCGGACCCGCCCGAGCCTGGTGCTCCACTGCCGCCCCTGCCGCCAGCAGCGGTCTCTCCTCCCTCTGCGGCCGCAGGCTGCGCGCCTGACGTTGACCGCCCGCAACCCGCGCCCGTCGCAGCAGCGAGCACGAGCGCGATGACGACGCTACGGCGCGACATCGACGACCGTCCCAATCGCGAAGATCCCCGGCGCGGGCGGCATGGCGAGCGACTGCCCCCCGTACGGCGTGAAGAACCTGAGCTCGCCCGAGGCGCTCTTGTCGAAGAACGCGCCGTACTCATAGTCGCCGAAGGCACACGGATTGGTCCAGCCGTTGCTCTGGGTGAGCATCCCCGGGCAGGCGCCTACAAACATCTGGCTGAAGTTGGACGATCCGAGGTCGAGATCCGTCGAACGGCGAAGGCCGGAGTAGATGACCGTTGCTCGGGCGTTGACCGTGTTCGGGTCGGCGCGCGCGTAGCGGAGGACCATCGGCGTGTCGGTGAGGGCATCGGAGCCGGCGAGCCCATCCACGCCCATCAACGCTGGCAACGCCATGTCCCGGCTGCCGGCGGTATCCTCGAGTGTGAATTCATGCACGAGCTGAGCCTGCATGGCCGCGGCATCGTAGCCGTTGCGGCTCGACAGGGTGACGAGGAAGCTGTGCACCACCTGGGCGCCATCCGAACGAATGCCGTGGTACACGACGCGAACGCGCGGGGGGACCGATGGGATGCCGACGGCGGTGATGTTGGGCGAGCGGTTATAAGTGAAGCCGTTTTGGATTGGCAGCGACTTGGCGTTGTCGCAAATAAAATCTGCCGAGCGGCCGAGACTCAAGTCTACCACGCGCAGACCGAACGGGGTCTGGATATCGACCAGCGGGGCTTTGTCAGGAGGGTCAGTGCACCTCGCCGTCACCACGTGCACCCACCTGCCGAACGTGCCGCCCGGCAAACGCGCCTTCTCATCGAGCACTGTGGTCACGACCGCGGGCAGGCCGCTCCGCTCCTCGTC
This sequence comes from uncultured delta proteobacterium, assembly GCA_963841435.1. GTDB lineage: Bacteria > Myxococcota_A > Polyangia > Polyangiales > Polyangiaceae > PMG-095. The sequence goes on along the minus strand of CAWJCS010000006.1, from coordinate 195,148 downwards.
GCGGTACACGCTGAAGCTCATTGCGCCCAGATTCGTCGCGGTCTTCGGCGAGCCCTTGACGATGATGACGCGGTTGGCGGTCGCGCCCGCGCCCGCGTAGCTGCTGATGAAGAATCGGTCTTCGTAGGGGTCCACGTAGAGCTCGAAGCGGTTGACGGCGCGCCCGCCCGTGACACCCAGCTCGTACGGGAAGACCGTTCGGGCGTCCCAGTTGCCACCGCAGTCGTTCGAGAGTCGGACCCCGAGGCCGGCTGCCTCGAGCCGCCTCGGCAAGCAGTGCCAGGTGTCGTGCGTCCAGCTGTACGTCGTCCCGGCAACGTAGTTTCCCGCCGGGAAATTGGCGGTCTGGCCCGTCGTGCCGAGCGTGACGGTGGTCGCGATTGGCACGGACGTCCCGGACTGGGCGCCGTACGACCAGCTCATCAGCGCCGTGCCGAGGGCGCCGCTGTTCGTGACGGTGATGAGCCCGAGCGCCGCAGACACGGCCGTGCCCGTGATGGTCACGTCCGGCCCCATGCCGCTACGGACCGCGGGGATGTCCGCTGCCGGGTTGAAGTAACAACCGCAGACTCGATCCGTGCCATCACCCGGCGGGGTGATGGGCTTGTACGAGCAGCGCGGCGGGTTCGTGCCGGTGCTGCAGGCGGAGCCCTCAGCGGGGGCGGTGGTGGGGCATCCGGACAGGGTTTCGGAGATCGGGTCCCGGCAGGCGCGCTCGATTCCCCCCACTTCCAGCAAGTTCCCCGTCGGCAACCGCGCCATGACGTTGTCGGTGCCCGAGCTGTGCTGCAAGTACGGGATGCCACCCGGTTGGATCGGATAGCCGTAGAGGGGGCCGTACGGCGACGGCGGGTAACCGGGAAGAAGACTGCCGATACAGCTCGCGGTGATCGGCAGGGAGCCCTCGGGGAGAAGCGCCAGGGGGCCTCCCGAGTATCCCATGGAGGAAAGGGACGCACGAAGCACCGAGCTCGAAGAGTAGCTCACGAAGACGTGAGGATCCGCGGTTGGGCACGAGGCAAGAGCCGGTGTGAGCACGGCGGCAGCAATTTCAGCGGGGCCCGGAGTGTTGGTGTCGATCTCGCCCTTCTCCGTCACCGACTCCTCGGAAGGGTGAACGGAACCACCAGGGCCTCTTGCGTGTAGGAGGTTGTCTCACCCCCCCCCCCACCTCGTCGCCCCGGCCCGCGCACGCGGCTGGGAACAAGAGAGCGATCACAATAGCATTTTTAGCACCAACGAATCCCGTCATCCACCTCCGCATGGCAACCTCCTCACTTCGTTCGCGAGCGCCCTCGCCCCGCTTCACTGGCAAACTAGGGCCAGACTCTTACGCCCGGCGTGGATTGCTCGTCAACCATCAACTTCACACTCGCGCAAAGCGATCGCTCAGACTCGCTCTCATCAGCGGACCTGTGCTCGCACAACCCGACGACGCCTCCAGCGAGTTCAGCGTTGCCCCGCTCGCAGGATCACCAGCAACTGCTCAGCGCGGCGACCCAGTGCCCAGGTTGACGGCGGCGAGCGCGATTGCTCCGGCTTTTTGCGCCGGCGCTCGGCTAGCGATGTTGCTCAGCGACCCGCGGTCAACGCGCCCTCTTCGAGGAACAGGGTCCGGAGGTTTGCGCTGTCATCGGCGATGAAGACCAGGCGCGTCTGAAGGCCTCCGCGGGCGCTTCCTGATCGCGTTGGATGAGAGGAGCGAGATCGATAGGAAGAACGTCACATGACTGATGTGGACGAAAAGCGCGAGGCGCAGTCGAGGATGCGCGCCGAATTTCTTCAACGGAATGAAGCAAACGTGCGTTCAGCGATTCAGGCGGCGATCGCAAACGGCGCCCCGCTGGAAGAGATCGTTCACCACATCGCCAATTCCAGCATAGCTGCAAATTGTGCCGCACTGAACCCTCGCCGCCCTCCGTCCGCTCCTCCCTGCACTACCGACAACACCCTTGCTTTTCCTGGTCGCTGCGCGACGTGATCCTCACCAAGGCACTGATCGACAGCGGCTACTGGGAGCTCATCTGGCACGCGGGCAGCAACGTCACCGACGACCTGCTGCACTCGAACGACGTGGAGCCGCTCTTGCCCGAGCTCGCGCGCGAGTTTCCGATGTTTCGCGCCGGCGACCTCTTGGTCTCGCTCCGCGAGATCAACGCTGTTTTCGTGATGGATCACGACTCGCTCGCCATCAAATGGATGTTCACGGGCGCCCTGCGGCAGCACGACCCGGACTTCTTCCCCGACGGCACGATCGTCCTGTTCAACAACCGCGACGACAACACCAAGATCGTGTGGGACTGGGTGCACGAAGCCACGCCGAAACACCTGGTGCCCGAGGTGCTCGAGGGCACGCGCTATCCGTACACCGCGGCCCAGGTCGCGGCCTGGCCGAAGTAGCAACGGGCAAAAAACGTTACGAGACGGGCGGCGTGGTGCCGGCGCAACGGCCTTGACTGGTGGGAGACGCTGCATGATACTTCTGCCGCGCCACGGGGGCGCGAGAGGAGGAGACCATGATTGGGAAGGTGGGAATGATTCGGGCGGCGGGTATCGGGTCCTGTCTAATGCTCACGATTGCGGGGACGACGCTCGTCTCGTGCGAAGGCCCGGCGGCAGTAGGTGAGAGGAATGAGCAGGTCGCCACGGAGAGCGAGGCGTTCACCTGTGGCAACGCCTGCACTACGCCGTCCTACAATGCGGCGACGTCGAGCGCGTCATGCAGCGCTCCCCTTCCCTGTCAACCGACGTGCTCGCAGGTTCGTTGCGGTGGTGTGCTCTGGCCGGCGACCGGCATCCCCTACAAGATCATCACGAGCGAAAACGGACTCACGTTCTCCGGCGGCGATCTCAGCAACATCTCCAACTGGATCGGGGTCTGGAACGCCAGAACTCTCGGAGGGGCTCCTCCGCTCTTTCGCTGCGACATCCCGACCGACACCTGCAGCAGCTATGGTCGGTGGCTAGCCATTCACCCGGGCGGCAACGGCGGGATCAGCAATATTGCGAGAACGGGCCAGCAAGACATGACGCTTGCGCCTGGGAACGCCGCCTATTACGACTCCCACGAACTCGGTCACGCGATCGGCCTCCCGCACCTGTGGAACCGCCCCGACCGCGATCGGTACCTCAAGTTTTCGAATTTTTGGTGTGGCTCTCAGGACTTGACCGACACCGTCTGGACCAAGTGCATGGCTCCTGGCCCTGGCGAGCTCGGGTACGACCCCAAGTTTCCGAGCATCCCCACCGGCCTGCTCGGTGTGTTCAACGAGACCTCGGTGATGAACTACATTTCTCCCGACATCTGCGAGTCCGTGAACGACTGCCAGCCGTCCGCCGCCGATACCGCGACAGACGCGGACGGCGCCGCGGCGATTGAGCTCTATCGGAGCGCCGAGGACTGGGCCCCGTTTAACACGCTGGGCGACGACGTGGGGCAGTGTTCGGTGCTCAACTACGATCTTGCGCCGGGTGTCAGCATGCTGGGCTCGCCGGCAGTCGTGTCGCTCGGTTATCCGTCCCTCGAAGTCTACGTCCGCGGGAGCGACGGTCACATCTACCGCAGATACAAGAACGTCTCGGGCGGAGTCTTCCAGGGCTGGTCGAGCTGGAGCGACCTCGGCGGCGGCTTCAATTCAGACCCTGCCGCAGTTTCGTGGGGCGCGGGACGCATCGATGTCTTCGCCCGAAAGTCGTCGGACGGAGCCATCTACCAGCGCACTTACTCCGGGAGTTGGTCGTCGTGGACCTCGATTGGCAAACCGAGCGTCGGAATCGGCTCTGCACCCGCGGTCAGCAGCTGGGGGCCGAATCGCCTGGACGTATTCGTAAAAGGAAGCGGCGACAGCCTTCTCTACCACAAGAGCTTCACGGGTAGTTGGTCGAGCTGGGCAGTTCGGGGCGACAAGACGTTCGTGGGGAAGCCGGCGGCGGTTTCGTGGGGGAACGGTCGAATCAACGTCGTGGTCAAACGTTCGAACAACGTCTTGTGGAGTATCTGGTACGACGGTAGCTGGCGGTCCTTCTACTCGCTGGGTTCATTGGCAGACTCGGGCGCGAGCCCTGCCGTGAGCAGCTGGGGGCCCAATCGGCTCAACGTCTTCTACCGTTACAACGGCACGCTCTACCTCAAGACCTTGATGGGCAATTGGCTCAGCCCCCTACCGCTCGGCGGGCAATTGGTAGCCTCCGGAACGCCGGCGGCAGTGGCCCAAACCACGCCTAGCAACCGCATCGACGTGATGGCTCCGGTCAACGACCACGGCTCCCTCGGTGTCTGGTGGAAGTACTATCCGTTCCAGCGCCCATGTTACTGGGCCTCCACCTCATCGTGCGGCGGCTGCAACTCGGCTGAAACCAACGCCTGTCAGAAGGCTGCGGATCTTTACGGCATCGTCGCAAACGTGACGTTTGGTTTCGCGCCACCCGAGGTACAGACTTGGTGGACGCAGAACAGCTGCAGCGCGAGCACCGCTTCCACCACCGCACAGCTCTGCCGCAACGCCTCCAATCTGTACGCCATCGTGGCCGGCTCCACGTTCGGCGGCGCGCCGGCAAACGTTCAAACTTGGTGGACGCAGAAAGGGTGCAACGTCACACCCGACTGCCAAGCGGTCAGCGACCTCTTCGGCACCATCTCGAACTTCAGCTGGGGCTACGCGCCAAGCTACGTCCAAAGCTGGTGGACGGGCGCTTCGTGCAGTACCACGCCGAAGCTCCCGACCGACACCTGCCAGCGGGCAGCGAACACCTTTGCGATCACCGCGAACGCCACCTTCGGTTTTGCCCCCGACTACGTGCAAACTTGGTGGACGGGCCAGAGCTGTCAGGCAAAGGCTCATTTCTAGACCCGACCCGCACCCCTTCCCTCCGCGCGAACCCGATGGAACCCTCGGGCCCGTGACCTCCCCGAAAACGAGCTCCGACGAGGTGCTGGCCGCCTTCCGGGCTTTCTACGCCGAGCGGTTCCCGCCGGAACCGACGACGCGAGAAGACCACGAACGGCGCTTGCTCGCGCTCTTCCGCTCGGCCGCCGAAGACGTGCCTGCCTATCGCGCCTTTCTCGCGCAGCACGGCGTCGAGCCGGGCAAGGTGGCGCCAAGGGCATTCGAACTGGGAAAACGAGGGTGAGGGGCGGGCGGAGGCTTTGGTGGGTGACGCCTGACCCCGCCGCGGTGGGGAGGCGAGAGGGGCGAGAGGGCAAAAGAGCAGGAGGGGGAGCGGAAGAGGGCCGGCTTTTCGGGTCTTGGGGCGGCAAGCGCACGCACGCTCGGCCAAGGCGAAGCCGGATTGGGCCGGCTCACCGCGGGAACGGCAGCGCGAGCTGCCCGAGCGGCGGTGGGTTGGGTGCCGGCGGCGGACGCGGACCGAGCCCAAGGCGCGCGAGCAGCTTGCGAGCCGCCTCGGCGGTGGCCGCTGCCTCCATCCAACGCATCGGCCCCGAACAGCGCGGGCAAGTATCCAAATCTGCCGCGAACACATGCTTGAGAAGCCAGGCCCATCTCTTTCTCGGAGCGGGCTCGTCACTGTCGGCATCGAGCGCGAGCTCGAGCTGATCGCCCGGAGCAGGCGGCGGCGCGGTGGCACTTGGATCAGCGGGCGAATGCGGGACCACTTCTGAGCGCAGTCGCGAATGGCTCGAGATGACGCCAAAGTACCGAAGTAAATGCCAGCGCGGCGGGGGCACCGAGGCGACGAGCCGGACCAAGAGATCATCCGGTTCGAGCACGACGGCGCGCGTGCCGTCCTTCCACGGGTGCTTGAGGCGGAGCTCGAGCGAGCCGTCTGGCAGGCGAGCGAGCCGGTCCTGTGCAACCGGAGGCCGCGTGACATAGCGGCAGAGTCTTTCGAGCTGTCGTCGGTCGCGGCCGTCGACGGACTGCTTGGCGTGCACGTTGACGCCCCGGTGGTCGGCGACCGGGTCGTCGGCGCGGGGCTCGGCTCTCTCGGCAGCGGCGCCGGTGCCGAACACGAGCCTGAGCTGGGGCAGTCCCGCTCGCTCGCCGCCCACGCTGATGCCCTGAGCGGCGGCCGCGTAGCAGGAGGCGAGCCCCGGCTCGTCGAGCACGAGCTCGGGCACGGCGTCGTCGCCCTCGCGCTCGAGGCTTCGCCCGCTCTTTCGGAGCAGCCTGTCAACGCGCTCGGCGGTGTGCCGGGCCACGTCGAGCACCTCGGCGTGGCTGGGCGTGCCGAGCTCTTCGAACACGAGCGCGGCGCTCTCGGAGTCGCGCACGTAGACGCCGTCGAGCGAGAGCACGTGGAGATGGACGTTGAGCCGGAGGGCCCCGTCCGTCCTCTGCACGGCGCAGACGGCGCCGGTGTGCGCTTGCGCGACGCTCGCGAGCCCGAGCTGTCGCTTTGCTCTCCTCTTCAGCGAGCGGCAGAGCTCGCCCACGAACGCGCTCACGACCTTGGCGCACAGCTCCCGGTCGTAGCCGAGCAGCGCCCTGAGGCCCCAGGGCAGAGAGCAGAATCCAATGGCGCACTCGCACGGCCGGCAGCACGCGCTCCTCCAAGTGGACGGCCGTATCGGCCATCCGCCGGCCCAGGCAGCCCGGGCAGAAGCCGCGCTTCTTGCAGCTCAAGGCCACGACCTGCGAGTAGCCGCAGCTCCGGCACACGAGGTGTAGACAACCCTCTTCGAGGATCCCGCACTTCAAGTACTCCTCGAACTACCTCACCACGAACTTCGGCAACCCGCCTTGCTGCTCCATCTGCTCGCGAAACAGGGGCCAGCGCTCGGCCACGGTCTGGTAGAGCACCGTGTCTTCCGGCCGGCGGCGGGCGTAGCCGTCGGGGCGGCGCGTGCCGTGCTGCTCGAGGTCGTGCGCCGGGTGGCCCACAGCCGAGCGGCGTCACAAGGTGCATGCCCGGCCCTCACGCCGCACGTTTCGGCGCTTCTCATCAGCACAGCCAGCTGGCGGCCATGGCGCAACACCCTGGCCGCCCTGCACCGTCGGAACGGGGGCGTGGTGCACGTGAGCGTCGTCACCACGCAATGTGCGCTCCCCGTGCTCTTTACACGCAACCTCCCGACGTGATGCACTTCCCTACTTCAAAGCGCACCCCCGGAGACTCACCCATGCCAAGCACCATGTCCAAGTCGAAGCTCGTCGAAAGCATCAGACGCCAAGCGTGTCGGATCTCGACGAGATCGCGGAGAACGTCGCCGCCGTGCTCGGCAAGTCGGGCTCGCCCGCCGCGGGACCTGTACACGCGCATGAGACCGCCACGGAATCAGCGCCCTCGCGCGACGCAGACGACGCCCCGTCGCCGTCACCGAGCGACCCGTTCACCGACCCGCCCTGAGCCAAGGCGGGCAGCGCCAGGGAAGACGGCCCGAGACCCAGGCGCCAAGCGCCACATGCACCGGCTCGAGGTTTCGGGAGTCAACCTCGGCCCCGCCCAAATCCTGATAAGTTTCCGCGTCGCGATGCGACTGGACGCGCCAAAGGCCACGGAAGTGATGTGTGACCGTGTTTGAGCAGGTTTTCAAGAACGTCAACGATGTCCTCTGGAAGGACGCGGGCTGCACTAGCGAGCTCGACTACACCGAGCAGAGCTCCTGGCTGCTCTTTCTAAAGTACCTCGACGCTCTCGAAGCCGACAAGGCCACCGAGGCGAAGCTCGACGGGCGGAAGTACGACTTCATCCTCGACAAAGCGTATCGCTGGCCAACCTGGGCGGCGCCGAAGACCAAGGACGGTCAGATCGACCACAACGTCGCCCTCTCCGGCGATGATCTGACCGCCTTCGTCAACGGCAAGCTTTTTCCCTACCTGATGGGGTTCAAGCAGCGCGCGACTGGGCCGAACACCATCGAATACAAGATTGGGGAGATCTTCAGCGAGATCAAAAACCGCATCACCAGCGGCTACAACCTGCGCGAGGTGATTGATCACATCGACGAGCTGCGCTTCGGCTCGCAGGTCGAGAAGCACGAGCTCTCCCACCTGTACGAAGCCAAGATCAAGAACATGGGCAACGCCGGGCGCAACGGCGGCGAGTACTACACACCTCGCCCGCTGGAGCGCGCCATCATCCAAGTCGTGCGCCCCGAGCTCGGCGAGCGCATCTACGACGGTGCCGTCGGCTCCGCAGGCTTCTTGTGCGAGGCCTTCGACTACCTCCAACACGCCAACCCTAAACGCACCACCGCTCAGGACCGCGCGCTGCAAGAGCGCACCTTCTACGGCAAGGAAAAGAAGTCCCTCGCCTACGTGATCGGCGTCATGAACATGATCCTGCACGGGATCGAAGCGCCGAACATCATCCACACCAACACGCTCACCGAAAACCTGGCCGACATTCAGGAGAAGGACCGCTACCACGTCGTCCTGGCCAACCCGCCCTTCGGCGGCAAAGAGCGCCCGGAAGTGCAGCAAAACTTTCCCATCCGCACCGGCGAAACCGCGTTCCTATTCCTGCAGCACTTCATCAAGATCCTGAAAGCCGGCGGCCGCGGCGGCGTAGTGATCAAGAACACCTTCCTCTCCAACACCGACAACGCCTCGGTCAGCCTGCGCAAGCTGCTGCTCGAGAGCTGCAACCTACACACCGTGCTCGACTGCCCGAGCGGCACGTTCCAGGGCGCGGGCGTGAAGACTGTCGTGCTCTTCTTCGAAAAGGGCGCGCCCACCCGCAAAGTCTGGTTCTACCAGCTCGATCCGGGCCGCAGCATGGGCAAGACCAACCCGCTCAACGACGCCGATCTCGCCGAGTTCATCACGCTGCAAAAGACGTTTGCCAACTCGCCCAAGAGCTGGAGCGTGGATGCGAAGGCGATTGACCCGACGACATTCGATCTTTCCGTGAAGAACCCCAACGTCGGCGAGGAAGTTGTGCATCGTACGCCGAAGCAAATCATGGAAGAAATCGGTTCTCTGGACGCCCAGAGCGCGGCTGTGCTGAAGAACATCAGAGCGCTGGTGTGACTACAGCCCCCGCTCGAACAAGCAGAACCGGAGGCCGGCAGGCGACGACCCGGTGCATTCCGCCCAAGCTTGCGTTGGCGGTTGGAATGCCAGCAACCCCCGCTCCGACCGGCTGGCGGTGGACCGCCTTGTCTTCGGTAGCCACGCTCGAATCCGGTCACACGCCAAGCAGGCAGCATCCTGACTATTGGGGTGGTGGCATTCCGTGGATTGGGATCGCCGATGCACGGGCGAACGATGGTGCGCGAATCCAACAAACGGGCGAGACGATCAGTGAGCTTGGCACCCAGAATTCATCTGCGCGCGTCCTTCCCGAGGGTACGGTCTGCCTTTCGCGGACTGCTTCGGTTGGATATGTCGTTGTGATGGGTCGCCCCATGACGACGAGTCAGGATTTTGTGAACTGGATCTGCGGCAACGATCTCGAACCCGAATTTCTCAAGTATGTCTTTGTTGCCGAGGGTGACGACCTACTTCGCTTCGCGAGCGGCTCAGTTCATCAGACTATTTACTATCCCGAGGCAAAGGCATTCCACATTTGTCTCCCCCCGCTTCCCGAACAGCAGCGGATCGTAGGTGTGCTCGACGAAGCGTTTGCCGGCCTCGCCACCGCCCAAGCCAACGCCGAAAAGAACCTCCAAAACGCCCGCGCCCTGTTTGAAAGCCACCTCCGATCCGTCTTCACCCAACGCCGCAACGGGTGGGCAGAGCAAAAGTTGGGCGATGTTGCCGACATTCAGAGCGGCGGCACACCCCTCGTCTCGCAAAAGGAGTTTTGGGGTGGTGACATCCCCTGGTATTCATCAGGTGAGTTAAATTCCACCTTTACGGTCGAGCCCGAGAGAAGGCTAACCAGCACAGGTCTAACCAACTCCAATGCAAAGCTCTTTCCGAAAGGCTCATTGCTCGTCGGTATGTATGACACTGCGGCCTTAAAGATGTCTATCCTTGATCGCGATGGCGCCTTCAATCAAGCCATTGCTGGAATTCGGCCAAATGCGAAGCTTGATGTTGAATTTGTTCTCAATGCGATCAATGCGGACAAACCCCGATTGCTTCTTGAGCGCCGTGGCGTCCGCCAAAAGAACCTGAGCCTGGGAAAGATCAAAGAAATAGCGATACCCCTACCAACGCTGGGTGAGCAACGAGCGGTCGTCTCTCGGCTTCAGACGGTGATGGCCGAAACTCAACGCCTCGAAAACATCTACCAACAAAAGCTCACCGCGCTCGCAGCACTGAAGAAGTCACTCCTCCACCAAGCCTTCACCGGCCTGCTCTAGTCGCGTTAGTCGCCCCCCGATGCCGGACCCCACCGCCCCGGAAAGCAGCATCGTCCTCTACCAAACAGAGGATGGGCGGACGCGCATCCAGTGCCGGTTCGAGAACGAGACGATCTGGCTCACGCAAAAGCTGATGGCGGAGCTCTTTCAGAAGGACGTTCGCACCATCAACGAGCACCTGCAGAACGTGTTCGAGGAGGGCGAATTGGTAGAGGAAGCAGTTATCCGGAAATTCCGGATAACTGCGTCGGACGGCAAGGGCTACGAAACGCAGCACTACAACCTGGAGGCGATCATCGCGGTCGGCTACCGGGTGAAGTCCAGGCGCGGCACGCAATTCCGCCAGTGGGCCACCGCCAGGCTCAGCGAGTACCTGGTGAAGGGGTTCACCATGGACGACGAGCGGCTCAAGAGTCCGCTCACCAGCGGCCTGACCGACTACTTCGACGAGCTGCTCGAGCGCATCCGCGAGATCCGCTCGAGCGAGCAACGCGTGTACGTGCGGGTTCGCGAAATCCTGGCGCTTGCCGCGGACTATTCGCCGTCCGACCCGGAGGCTCAGGTCTTTTTCCAGACGGTGCAGAACAAGCTGCATGTTGCCGCCACGGGCAAGACGGCGCCCGAGCTGATCGCCGAACGCGCCGACGCCAACCAGCCCAACATGGGGCTGACCACGTGGAAGGGCGGCGTGGTTCGCAAGCGCGATGTGACCATTGCGAAGAACTACCTGCGCGAAGACGAGATCCGCCAGCTGAACCGGATCGTCGTGATGTTCCTGGATTTCGCCGAGGATCAGGCGCTCCGCCGGAAGCAAATCTTCCTCGAAACCTGGCAAACGCGGCTCGACGACTTTCTGCGCTTGAACGAGCGCGCCATTTTGCCTGATGCTGGGAAGGTCAGCCGCGAGCAGGCGGACGCGCTCGCGGAGCGGGAATACGAGGAGTTTGAGGCTCGCCGCAGAGGCGAGCTGGAAAGCGCGGGCGAGCTCGAGACGTTGAAGCAGATCGAAGCTCAGCTCGAGAAGCTGCCGAAGCCGAGGAAGTCGAAGCCCCCCAAGCCATGAACGAAGCCGAGACGAGAGCCGAGCACGTCGACCCCGCATTGGCGGCGGCGGGCTGGGGCGTCGTCGAGGGCAGTAAGATTTTGCGCGAGTTTCCGATCGCGCCCGGCCGCATCGAAGGGCTCGGCCGGCGTGGCAAGCCGGTGGTCGCGGACTACGTGCTCGTGTACCGCAACCGCAAGCTCGCCGTTGCCGAGGCCAAGGCCTGGGACAAGCCGCTCACGGAGGGGCTGGCCCAAGCCAAGAACTACGCCGGCAAGCTGGAGCTTCGCTACGCGTATGCCACGAACGGCCAGGGCATCTACGGCGTCGACATGGGCAACGGCCGTGAAGGCGAGCTGTCGCGCTACCCCACACCCAACGAGCTGTGGGCCGAGACGTTCGCTGAGGCCAACGCCTGGCGCGATCGCTTCGCTGCCGTACCGTTCGAGGACAGGGGCGGCTCTCACCCGAGCCGTTACTACCAAGACATCGCCGTCGAACGCGTGCTGGAGGCGGTCGCGGATGGCCGCCAGCGCATGCTGCTGACCCTCGCGACCGGCACCGGTAAGACCTTCATCGCGTTTCAGATCGCCTGGAAGCTGTTCCAAAGCCGCTGGAGTCTGAGCCGGGAGCCCACGCGCCGGCCGCGCATTCTGTTCCTCGCGGACCGCAACATCCTAGCGAATCAGGCTTACAACGCCTTCTCCGCGTTTGCCGAAGATGCGCTCGTGCGCATTGATCCGGCGGACATCCGCAAGAAGGGCAAGGTGCCCAAGAACGGGAGCCTCTTCTTCACGATCTTCCAGACGTTCATGAGCGGGCCGCCGAAGGACGGGCGGCCATCGCCCTATTTCGGCGAGTACGCGCCCGATTTTTTCGACATCATCATCATCGACGAGTGCCACCGCGGCGGCGCGAACGACGAGAGCAACTGGCGCGGGATCCTGGAGTACTTCGCCCCAGCGGTGCAACTGGGTCTCACCGCGACACCCAAGCGCAAGGACAACGTGGACACGTACGCTTACTTCGGCGAGCCCGTGTACGTCTATTCGCTGAAGCAGGGCATCAACGACGGCTTTCTGACGCCCTTCAAGGTGAAGCAGATCTCGACGACGCTCGACGAGTACGTCTACACGCCAGACGACAAGCTCATCGAGGGTGAAGTCGAAAGCGGCAAGCGCTACCAGGAGAAGGACTTCAACAAGATCATCGAGATCAAGGAACGCGAAGCGCACCGGGTGCAGGTCCTCATGGATCAGATCGACCAGCGCCAAAAGACGCTCGTTTTCTGCGCCACGCAGGACCACGCCCTGGCCGTCCGCGATCTCGTGAACCAGGCCAAGGCGAGCTCCGACCCCAACTATTGCCAGCGGGTGACGGCCGACGATGGCGAGCTTGGCGAGCAGCACCTGCGTGATTTTCAGGACAACGAGAAGACCATTCCCACCATCCTCACGACCTCGCAGAAGCTCTCCACCGGCGTGGATGCTCGCAACATCCGCAACATCGTACTGATGCGCCCCGTCAACTCGATGATCGAGTTCAAGCAGATCATCGGGCGCGGGACGCGGCTCTACGATGGCAAGGATTACTTCACGATTTATGACTTCGTGAAGGCCCACCAGCACTTCAGCGATCCGGAGTGGGACGGCGAGCCGCTCGAGCCCGAGCCCAAGCGCCCGGCAGCACCCGGTGGGGAGCTCGCGGTGGCAGACCCGGAAAAGTCGGAGTATCCGAAGCGGGGGAAGGTCAAAGTGAAGCTCGCCGACGGCAAGGCGCGCGTCATCCAGCACATGATGTGCACGACGTTCTGGCACCCCGACGGAACGCCGATGTCCGCCCAGCAGTTCATGGAAATGCTGTTCGGCAAGCTGCCCGACTTTTTCAAGGACGAAGCCGAGCTGCGCGCGCTGTGGAGCGCGCCAGGCACCAGGAAGAAGCTCCTCGAGGGTCTCGCGGAAAAGGGCTTTGGCAGCGAGCAGCTCGCCGAGATGCAGAAGATCATCGACGCTGAGAAAAGCGACCTGTTCGACGTGCTCGCCAACGTCGCGTACGCCCTCACGCCGGTGACGCGCGAACAGCGAGCGATCACTGCGAAGCTCGACATCAGCGCGAACTTCGACAGCAAGCAGCAGGCCTTTCTCGACTTCGTCCTGTCGCACTACGTGAGCGTCGGGGTCGAGGAGCTCGACCAGGAGAAGCTGACGCCCCTTTTGCGGCTCCGTTATCAGAACTCCATCGCGGACGCGGTGGCCGACCTGGGCCGGCCCGACGAAATCGGCCGCGTCTTTGCCGACTTTCAGAAGTACCTGTACCAGCGACGCGCGGTGGCCTGAGCCCGCACACGGGCCGCCAAGATCGCCCAAGCCCGGCTTGCGCGTCGCGCGTACACTCGACGGGTGCCCTCCACCGACGATCGCCGGCGGACCCGCTTCTGGCGGCCCGACACCTCCGCGGTGACGGGGATGTTTCGCCTCGAGCGGGAGGATCGCACCAAGGTCACCTACGCCGAGCACTTCGCCGTGGTGGTGGTGTACGAGGGCGCCTTCGACGGCTGGTACCGGGGGCGGGAGCGTAGGCTCTTTGCCAGCTCGCTCAAGCTGCAAGAGCCCGGCGAGGTCCACCGCGCCCTCAGGGTCCACGCCCCCTTCACGCTCCAGGGAGCGGCGTTCGCGAGCGAGCTCGTCGCCGCCGCAGCCGACGCGCTGGGCTTGCGCGGGCCGCCGCACTTCAAGGCGCCCGGCTTTGCCCAGGGCGAGCGAGCGACCGAGCTCGCGTTCGCCATGCACGACGCGCTCGTGCGACCCGACGCCACCGAGCTCGAGCGCACCACACGGGTGACCGAAACGTTGAGCGAGATCCTCTGCACGACTGCACCCTCGAGCGGCCGTGCGCCGCTCGCCGTACGCCGCGCACGCGCGTTCCTGCACGAAGCGCTCACCGCCAGGGTAACCCTCGACGATCTCGCCGAGCACGCCCGGCTCGACAAGTTCCACCTCGTGCGCGCCTTCCGCTCCGAGGTCGGGCTGCCTCCCTACGAGTACTTGACTCACCTGCGCGTTGCCCGCGCGAGGGAGCTGCTCCGCCACGGCGTGCGCGCGGCCGCTGCCGCGCAAAGTGTCGGTTTTTACGACGAAAGCCAGCTCCACCGCCACTTTCGACGCATCGTCGGCATCACGCCGGGCGCCTACGCGCGAAGCTTCGTCCCCTCGGAACGAGCACGCCAACATCGCCCAATGCGGTTCGACGCCCGTGCCGCATCTTCATTGCATGAGCGAACCTACCCAGAGTGAAGGCCACATCAGCATGCCGACCACCCTCCGCATCGGCGATCTCGAGGTGGAGCGCATGGGCTACGGCGCCATGCGTCTGCCCGGCAAAGAGGTCTGGGGCGAGCCCGACGATCCCGCGCGTGCGCGCCAAGTCCTCCGCCGCGCGGTGGAGCTTGGCATCAACTTCATCGACACCGCCTGGTACTACGGCCCGCTCGTCTCGAACCGACTGATCGCCGAGGCGCTGCACCCCTACCCGCGCGATCTCGTGATCGCGACGAAGCTCGGCGGCAAACGCCTCCCGAACAAAGGCTGGGCGCCGGCGCTCCGCCCCGAGGAGCTCCGAACGGGCGCCGAGGAAGACCTCCGCACCCTCAAGCTCGAGCGTCTCGATGTCGTCCACCTGCGCAACATGCCGGCGGCCGGCATCCCGCTCCTGGAGTCCCTCGACGCGCTCCTCGCACTGAAAGCCGAGGGCAAGATCCGCCACGTCGGCCTCAGCAACGTGAGCCCGAGCGAGCTCGAACGAGTGCTCGCGCGCACGCCCGTCGTCACCGTGCAGAACATGTTCAATGTCTCGGGGGGCAGCGGCGCATTCGCGAGGCTTACCCACTCCGAGGTCACTGATCCCGAGGGCGTGCTCGAGCTCTGCACCCAGAAGGGCATCGCTTTTTTGCCCTTCTTCCCGCTCGCCGTCGGCAACATCACCCAGGACAGGCCCGTCCTCGCGGCGATCGCCAAGCAGCACGACGCGTCCCCCGCACAGATCGCGCTCGCCTGGCTCCTCGCGCGCTCGCCCGTCATGCTGCCGATCCCGGGAACGAGCACCGTTGCCCACCTCGAGGAGAACTGGGCTGCTCGCCACATCGCGCTCTCGTCGGAAGAAGTGTCGGCGATCGCCCAGGCGGGCTAGACCGCTTTTGCGCGGGTAGCGGCCGACGGGCGGGGTCTGGCGCGCGCTTGTATTCTCGCGGGATCACGGCAAGATGAAACGTACTTCACCGTGGCAGCGAAGAAGCACTCCGGGGCCAAAAAGGAAGAGGCGTCCGCGTCTCGGCTGATCAGCGAGAGAATCGCCGACCTCGGCGACTGGCGCGGGGAGATGCTCGGGCGGATGCGCGCGCTGATCCACGAGGCGGATCCCGCTGTCGTCGAGGCGCCAAGGGCATTCGAACTGGGAAAACGAGGGTGAGGGGCGGGCGGAGGCTTTGGTGGGTGACGCCTGACCCCGCCGCGGTGGGGAGGCGAGAGGGGCGAGAGGGCAAAAGAGCAGGAGGGGGAGCGGAAGAGGGCCGGCTTTTCGGGTCTTGGGGCGGCAAGCGCACGCACGCTCGGCCAAGGCGAAGCCGGATTGGGCCGGCTCACCGCGGGAACGGCAGCGCGAGCTGCCCGAGCGGCGGTGGGTTGGGTGCCGGCGGCGGACGCGGACCGAGCCCAAGGCGCGCGAGCAGCTTGCGAGCCGCCTCGGCGGTGGCCGCTGCCTCCATCCAACGCATCGGCCCCGAACAGCGCGGGCAAGTATCCAAATCTGCCGCGAACACATGCTTGAGAAGCCAGGCCCATCTCTTTCTCGGAGCGGGCTCGTCACTGTCGGCATCGAGCGCGAGCTCGAGCTGATCGCCCGGAGCAGGCGGCGGCGCGGTGGCACTTGGATCAGCGGGCGAATGCGGGACCACTTCTGAGCGCAGTCGCGAATGGCTCGAGATGACGCCAAAGTACCGAAGTAAATGCCAGCGCGGCGGGGGCACCGAGGCGACGAGCCGGACCAAGAGATCATCCGGTTCGAGCACGACGGCGCGCGTGCCGTCCTTCCACGGGTGCTTGAGGCGGAGCTCGAGCGAGCCGTCTGGCAGGCGAGCGAGCCGGTCCTGTGCAACCGGAGGCCGCGTGACATAGCGGCAGAGTCTTTCGAGCTGTCGTCGGTCGCGGCCGTCGACGGACTGCTTGGCGTGCACGTTGACGCCCCGGTGGTCGGCGACCGGGTCGTCGGCGCGGGGCTCGGCTCTCTCGGCAGCGGCGCCGGTGCCGAACACGAGCCTGAGCTGGGGCAGTCCCGCTCGCTCGCCGCCCACGCTGATGCCCTGAGCGGCGGCCGCGTAGCAGGAGGCGAGCCCCGGCTCGTCGAGCACGAGCTCGGGCACGGCGTCGTCGCCCTCGCGCTCGAGGCTTCGCCCGCTCTTTCGGAGCAGCCTGTCGACGCGCTCGGCGGTGTGCCGGGCCACGTCGAGCACCTCGGCGTGGCTGGGCGTGCCGAGCTCTTCGAACACGAGCGCGGCGCTCTCGGAGTCGCGCACGTAGACGCCGTCGAGCGAGAGCACGTGGAGATGGACGTTGAGCCGGAGGGCCCCGTCCGTCCTCTGCACGGCGCAGACGGCGCCGGTGTGCGCTTGCGCGAGCTCCTTGAGCATGTCGAGCGCCGGCCCCCTCCGCTCCTTGCTCGTGCTCTTCGTCGCTCCGCTCACTCCGCGTTTCTATTTCATCGCGATCGAAAGGAGCAAGAAGAATCGCGCGTTGTCACGTGGGATCACGTACCGTCACGGCGACACAGTTGCCCGCGCGTGCAGCGGTGGCTCCCAGCGCTTCTGCGTGCTCACGACGCGAGCGTCGATGCCCTCGAGCAACATCGAAAGCTCGTGCACCTCGAGCTCCACGCTTTTCGCCTCGCTCGTCACCTTCTTCGTAAAAGTGAAGCGCCCCTGCTCGAGCCGTTTGTGCAAAATCGTGAAGCCGCCGCGAGTCCACAGAAGAAGCTTCACCATCGTCTTTCGCCGGTTGAGGAACACGAAGACGTGCCCGCTCAGCGGATCGCGCCGGAGCACCTCGCGGACTTCGTTCGACAGGCCGTCGAACGACTTTCTGAGATTAACCGGCTCCGTCCCCACGTACACGCGCACGGCGCGCGGCAAGAGCAGCACGGCTCATCGCCTCGCGAGTTCGCCGACGAGCGTAGCCAGCCACTCGGGCCGCACGCGCGCCGCGTTCGACTTCGACGATCACTCCGCTCGACAGGCGCACGACGACCGCACGCTCGTCCCCCGTCGCGCTCTCGACCCGGACCACCGCCGGCACCAACCGCGCGATCGCACGCTCGGGCCGCTTCGGTCCGCGTTTCGCTGCGCTTCCCAGTTTCCTCCGCCAGTAAAACAGCCGCTGCGGATCGATGCCCTCCTCGCGCCCGTACGCTCGAGCCGATTCGCCGCTCGCGCGCCATCGCCCGAGAACTTCCCGCGCCTCGTCCGTCGTCCAGCGTTCCATCGCCCCCGAGTCTGCCGCGCCGCGCCGCCGCCGGGGGCGTCGTCACCGGGTGCGGCCGGGCGGACGGACACTCGCTCACGGTGAGCACCCCGACCCTGCCGAGCACGCGAGCACGCGCCGAGCAGGCCGGGGGTGGGCAGCAAATCCGGAGCAAGGCCACATAGAGGAGCGTTCGAGGGCTGCCCGCCCGAGCTCCCGGGTAGGCCGCTCGAGGCGCGCGGCGACGCGCGTCCCAGAGGAATGACCGCCGCTTCGCGCGAGGCGACTCGCACGAAGAACAGAACCCGGCTTACGAGCTCTGCGACCACGCCCGGCGAAAGCCGGGCGTGTCGATTTCATTCGCGAGGCAGCCGGGAGCGGACCCTTCCTAGCCTCGTTCGGACTCGGATAGGCCGTTCACCCCATTGTGGTCTTGCTCGGGCGGGTGCGATCTTGCCCACGCCCGAGTGGCTCGCTGTCCGCCCGCACTACGAGGTTCGCAGGCCGCTCGCGAAACTACGCTCAGGCGCGGTCATCCTCGTCGGGGGGGCCCGCTGGGGCCCGCTACCCCGGCTCGCTGCCGTCCCTCAGCACGATTTTCCCAGTTCGTTTCACCTTGGCGCCGACCAAGACGCGCCTGCCGCCGCTCAGCCCCGCCCGCGCGGAGCGCCAAGATGGCGACCTAGCTCCGAGTGCCAGCTCCCGCTCCCCCGCCCTCCGCTCTAGCAGCAGCACGGATAACCCTGGAACCAGCCCCCCTGCGGCAGGTCCGCGCGACACGTCGTCTGCGACGGCGCCATGTAGCAAGCGCAATGTGCGTTCGAGAGTGCGGAGTGCTGCTCAATAGTCAGTGGCGGGCAGCAGTAGCTCGCGGCGCTCGAGCCGCAATAAATGAGCTCTTGGCTGAGGCAACCGTACTCTTCAGGCAGCCCATCGCCTCGAGCCCCCGTTCCGTCGCCTGCGCCGGCGGCACCCGCCTCGACGTCAACGATTGCGTCACCGCCGCCCCGGCCACCAAATCCGTCGCCCGCAGTCATTGAACCGGCCTCACCGGCTCCACTCACCCCGCCGCACGGGCCGTCGAGGCAAATGACGACCCCTCCCCCGGTGCCGTGAGAGCCATCCGTGCCGCCCTTTCCCGCTGAAGAGCCACCGGCTCCCACGGAGCCACCAGTCGAGCCGGTTGGGTCGCCGCCCGAACTCGCGGCTCCGACCCCCGGGGAGCCAATGCTTTTCCCCGCGCACGCCGGACCCGCAAGCATCACCAACGCGACCCCGAGCACGATGGCAACTTCCGGGTTGCTCGAAGCGAACAGCGACGTGGAGCGAGCCATTACTCGCAGCAGCACGGGTAGCCATACAGCAGCCCACCGTCGGACGCGTCTGCCATGCACTGTTGCACCTGCGACGGCGGTAGCTGGCAACCACAACCTGCCTGCTCGAGCGCATCGAAATTCCGCAAGCTCATGCCAGGACAGCAGTACTCCACCGTGTTGCTGGCACAGCCGGTCACGCTCGTCTGAACGCAGTCGTACTGCTCGGGCAACCCATTCCAGGCAGCCCCTCCTCCGGTCGTGCCCGCGGCGCCACTTCCCTCGCCCGCGCCGCCGGCGGACTCTCCGGCCGCACCCCCGTTCGGGGAGCCTGCGCAGATGCCCCCGACGCACACGACGAGCCCGGTGCCTCCGTTACCCGCCTGCGCTGCCCCGCCCGCAATTCCGCCGCCGCGTCCCCCATCGGCGGCAGTGCCCCCAATGCCGCCGTGCCCTCCTCCGGAACCGCCGCCAAGCGCGGCCCCGCCATTCGCCGCCCCGCCGGCGGGGGTGCCGCCGCTTCCACCGAGCGCAGCCCCCGCAGCGGGCGCGCCTGCGCTTGAGTGCGCTGCACTATCGCTCTTTCCTGCACACGAGGCGCCAGCAAGACCGCCTAGACCGATACCCGCCACGAAAACGAAATGCTTACGGGCTAACATTGAAGACTGCTGCCTGAATGGAGGTGCTCACCGCGCCTCCAGGGTTGCCGCCAATCCAGGGCACGAAAAATCGGAGCGTGGCGCCCGACTTGTCCATTAGCGAACCGTAGCGGTAGTCGCCTACGAAGCATTCGAAGTCGATGGAGTCGCTGCACACCTGGCCCGGGAATGCGGAGGCGAGCGACCAAGTCGTGAGCAGGTGGGAGGGCCCGATCAGCCCCGAGTAGATTCCGAACGCATGTTCTTTGACCGTGTCGCCAACCACGGACGCAATGCGCAGGATCACGGGCTCATCAAACCCGAGGTCAGACCCTGCGAGATGGTCGGCCTGAACGAGCTGGGGAAAGATCACGTGTCCATTTGGCGGCGCCCCGGTTACGAAGGTAGCGAGGGGCTCGATTTCCGGGGCGGCCGCATAGCCGCCGGCGCTCCGCAGCGTCACCTCGTACAGGTTGGTACGCTCAAAGTCCGTGTCGGTCTTTCCCGAATAGGCGATGAGAAAGCGCGGGGGAGAAGATGATATCGCTGCGATGCTGGGGCCGAAATGAATACCGAAGAAGGGCATGCCGTTGGTACCCTTGGGGACCTGGCGGCAGAGCGCTTCTGGTGCGGCATTAGTCCCCGCTAGGTCCCATTGGCGCGGACCGAACGGCGTCTGGACGTTGAGCATGGGTCTTTCGTTGATGCAATAGGCGCTCGCGAAGTGGACGAACGGCCCGTACGTCCGCGGTGACAGGGACAGTAAGGCACGGTCGTCGCGGACCGTGGTCATGACTCGAGGCGCATAGGCCACCGAACTCGCATCGTTGCGGAACACGGACCACTGCATCGTCTGGGGGTTCATCGCGCTCTTTGGTCTGCCCTCGACGACGACGTTCTGCGTGATCGCGAAACCGGGGCCCCAATTCGCCGAGACGAAGACGCGATCATCGAAGGGGTTGACGTACAGATCAGGTCTATCCACGTTCCGAAGCCCGTCGGGCGGGTTCGGGGGCAACGCAGTCACCCCGAGCTGGTATAAGTCCAGCGCGCCCGAGTTCCACCCACTGCCGCAGTCTGATGACATCCGTACTGCCAGTGCCCCCCCTTCAATTCGCCTCGTGCGGCAGACCCACACCGGGGTGAACGCCGCTCCGGCTGTGACTTCGTCGCCCTCCGGGTCGACGCAAAGGCAGTTCTTGTCGGTATTCGCGTCAGCTGGCACGCCACCGCCATATGCGCACACGTTGGGGCTCAGGAAGGGGTTGCACGCAGCCGCCTCCAACATCATCGCAGGGCAGCCCGCCGCCAATGGCCCGGGGGGATCAGCGCAAACGCGGCTTGTGAGCCCGACTTGCAGAGCTCGACCTCCGGGGAGCCGCGCGATCAGGTTATCTGTGAGGCTCGGGCCGTAGTACGCGATCGCGTTCGGGTCCGGCACCGTGGACGGATAGAGTGGCGCTAGCCACGGCTCAATCTGAAAGAAATTCGGAAACACGGTGGGGATACACGCGGAAGGATCGCCGGGGAACCCGGGCGTGATGTCCTGAACGTTGAGGAAAGCGCCACCGGGTAGGTTAACATTCGCACGGACCACAGAACGCGAGTGGTGGCTCACGAGGGCGATCGGAGTCGCCGAGCTGCATTGCGGAGCGAACGCAGGCGGCAGCAGCGCACTGGCCATCTCGTCGCCGCCCGGAAAACCCGAACCCATCACGCCGAGCCCGGTCACCGACTCTGTGGGTAGAAGCAGTCCAACGGCTCTCGGCCCGAGCACGGGCACGCCCGTGACGCGGATCCCTTCGAACACGGTGATGTTCTTGCCGTAGAAGTTCGCGAACGAGTGACTCTTGACGCTGATGTCTGCCTGCGGCGCCAAGAACAAGTCCCCCTTGAAGCCTCTTTCGACCTGCGCCGCCGACGTCCCGAGGTAGGCGAAGACGAGCCCGTTTGCGCCGAAGAGCGGCGCCCCAGGTTGCGTGTGGAGGATCAGGTTGGAGCCAACCACGACGGTGGTGTTCGCTGGATCCGAGAGCTGCACGACGCCCGTGGGCTCGAGATCGAAGCTTGCGAAGGAGTAGGTACCGCCACCGTTGAGTGTCAGCGTGCCCTTGACGGTGTAGTTCCCGCGGTCGCCTGGTGTAATGGCGGCCGTGTACCCGGGCTCGATGCTGACATACGCTTGGTTGGTCGGAACCGTGAAGCTCGCGGTCCAGATGGGGTCCTGGCGGATGGTGACTTGCTCGCGATTCTCGTCTGGATCGGCGAACATCGTCGTGCCTTGCGACTGAACCGTGGCCGAGGTCTTGTAAAAGGACACGTTGGCGGGATGACGGAACAGAATCGAGTGCCGGGCCCAGATCCTGCTCACGCGCGCATCGACACCGATGTTGGTCTCGCCGCCTGGCCCCATCGCCGCGATGTCCCCGAACGGGATCCCGAAAGATGGTACGAGGATCTCCGCTCGGTCGTTGACCCGGATGGTGCCTGTAGCGCCGAGGACCAATTTTCCTGGGTGAAGACCTACGGGGATCGGAAGCGAGAAGGGAACCGTGATCGCGTCCTGCGCGTAGGAGGTTGTCTCACCCCCCCCCACATCGTCGCCGCGTCCAGCGCATCCCGCCGAAAGGACGGCAATCACCACGGTCCCTTTAGCACCAAGGAATGGCGTCATCCACCTTCGCATCGTGACCTCCGCTGCGCCGTTACGTGCCCTCCGCCTCCCCGGGGCGACAACACCTAGCTTCTTACGCCCAGCTCGGACCCCTCGTCAAGCGGCTAGGGAGACCAACGGGGAGGAGGGGGGTAGTGGAGCGAATGAAATAGCAGGGAGGACGAGGAGGCACGGCAGACTGTTTTTAGTGAGCCTGGAATTCGTGGTGTAGTGAGCGGGCGCGTCGAGCTCGAGCTGATCGCCCGGAGCAGGGGCGGCGGCGCGGTGGCACTTGGATCAGCGGGCGAATGCGGGACCACTTCTGAGCGCAGTCGCGAATGGCTCGAGATGACGCCAAAGTACCGAAGTAAATGCCAGCGCGGCGGGGGCACCGAGGCGACGAGCCGGACCAAGAGATCATCCGGAGCTCGGGATTACGGGCGCCCGTCGCCAAGGTTCCACGGCGCGCACCGAGGACGGCTTTCTTTCCTATTCAGGCGCTCAGCGAGAGCTGGAGAGCTTTGGTCGCTTCTTTCTCGATTCCTGGGGCAAACGCGAGGTTTACGTTGGCTCCTACGTCGCGCGCAGTGCATATCTCGACCCACCCAACTCTGCGCTAGGGCCTGTCGTCCGAGCAGTCAAGATTCCGGCAACGATTGATCGAGCAACAGCTCAGTCGAAGCTGCTGTCACCGTAGCGAGTGGTCACCTGGTCGATTTTCTCGGCGTCGCCGAAGGAGTTGTATCGGAAGACGAACACCGCGCCGGCGGTGCTGCCGTCCTGTCCGGGGTCGTCGGTGGGAGCGCCGACCACGAGCTCGTCGCCACCGCCGCCGTTGAAGTTGCCCGAGACCAGGGCGGTGCCGAAACCTATGTCGCGCTGCTCGGTCGGGAGAATGGTGTCCGTGTCGCTCACCGAGTAGAGGTTCTTCTGGCTTCTGTAGAATTTCGAGGCCATCGTTGACGAGCCACCCGCGTAGATCCAGATCGCGCCCTCGGGCAGCTGCGCGTCGAGCGTTTCACCGGGTATCCCGACCACGAGACCCTGGTAGCTGGCTTTCCTGAAGAAGTCTCCGACTGCCAGCGATCCGCCGAAATAGTCGCCCTGCACGGAGTCGCCGTTGTGGAGGTGCTGAGCGTAGAGCATCGTCGAATTCGTTCCCTTGAAGATCAACGCCCCACCGACGGAGTCGGCGCCTAGGCGAAACGATCTGGCAAAAGGTCCCGGGCGGGGCCCACGGCGAGGCCGGCGAGGCCGTAAGAACGCACGCCTATGGGGTGGACGTGCTGTCGTGGACGAGGCGGAAGGAGGCTCTGAGGTGCCAGAGCTCCCCGAACCCAGAACGCGCGGACGCTCGCCTGGCGCAGCGACCAGCGCAAGCCGGCTCACCTCGCGAACGGCAGCGTGAGCTGCGCGAGCGGCGTGCGGGGTGGAGCCGGCGGCGGCCTGGGCCCGAGCCCGAGCCGAGCGAGCAGGTCACGAGCAGACTCTCGGGTAGCCGCCGCCTCGAGCCAGCGCATCGGTCCACCGCAGCGCGGACAAATATCCAAATCTGCCTTGAACACATGTCTGAGCAGCCAGGCCCATCTTTTTCTCGGAGCAGGCTCGTCAGCGTCAGCGTCGAGGTCGAGCTCGAGCTGATCGCCCGGAGCAGGCGGAGGCGCGGTAGCACTCGGATCAGCGGGCGGGTGCGGAACAACTTCTCGGCGGAGCCGTGAGTGGCTCGAGAGGACGCCGAAGTAGCGAAGTAAATGCCAGCGTGGCGGGGGCACCGCGGCGACGAGCCGGACCAGCAAGTCGTCGGGCTCGAGCACGACGGCGCGCGTGCCGTCCTTCCACGCATGCTTGAGTCGGAGCTCGAGCTGGCCGTCGGCAAGCCGCTCGAGTCTTTCCTGAGCAACAGGAGGCCGCGTGATGTAACGGCACAAACGCTCGAGCTGCCGGCGATCACGCCCGTCGACCGACTGCTTGGCGTGGATGTTGACGCCGAGGTGCTCGGCCACGGGCTCGTCCGGGTTGAGCTCGGCTCCTTCGGCAGTGGCGCCAGTGCCGAGGACGAGCCTGAGCTGGGGCTTTCCCGCTCGCTCGCCGCTCACGCTGATGCCCTGGGCAGCGGCCGCATAGCACGAGGCCAGGCTCGGCTCGTCGGAGAGGAGCTCGGGCACGGGCTCGTCCCCTTCCCGCTCGAGGCTCCGGCCGCTCTTTCCGAGCAGCCTGTCGATGCGCTCGGCGGTGCGGCGTGCGACGTTTAGTACCTCCACGTGGCTGGGCGTGCCGAGCTCCTCGAACACGAGCGCGCCGCTCTCCGTATCGCGGACGTACACGCCGTCGAGGGCGAGAACATGAAGATGGACGTTTAGTCGCAAAGCCCCGTCCGTCCTCTGCACGGTGCAGACGGCGCCGGTGTGCGCATCCTCGACGCTCGCAAGGCCGAACTCTCCTTTCGCTCTCTTCTTGAGCGAGCGGCTGAGCTCACCGACGAACGCGCTCACGACCTTCGCGCAGAGCTCGCGGTCGTAGCCGAGCAAGGCTCTGAGGCCCCAGGGCAAGGAACAGATCCAATGCCGAATGCGCACGCACGGCAGCAGCGCTCTGGACGTTCTGGGACTCGGCGAGAGCGCGGAGCGCGAACACGCGCTCGATGAGCAGGTCGACCGGCGGGAGACGGATGGGCGCCGATGCCATGGTTCGGAGGTCGGCGATTGCGGCGCGGTCCTGGGCGGCCTGTGCCTCGAGGTCGGCCCGCATCTCGGAAACCATTGGAGAGCGGTCGCCCTCGGCCTGCATGGTGATCAGGCCTCGGACGCGCTCCTCGGTGCGCTCAAGGCGCCCGGAGCGCTCGGCTACCTCGCGGCCGGCGTCGCGCGACAGGGAGCCGGCGCGCTCGGCGAGTCGCTGGCGTACGTAGGCGATGGCTTTGGGCGTAGCCAGCGCCTCGCTCACGGCCGCGAGGATGCGCGTTCGGGTGAGCCCCTCGCGCACGCTGAGCCTGTTCGAGCAGGTCCCGCGCTTTCGGTTGGCGACGCAGCGGTAATAGCGCTCGGTGCTGCCGCCCATGATCTGCATCGGGGCTCCGCAGCAGCCGCAGCGAAGCAAGCCGGTCAGCAAGTAGTTCGTCCTGCCGTGGGGGACGGCGCGCGCCTTGTAGTTCTTCGCGTGCTTCGCGAGCAGCGCTTGCACCGCGTCCCACGTCTGCCGATCGACGACCGTGAGCTCCGGGCGATTTGTTCGCAGTACGTCCGCGTCATGGTTGGTGCGCGCGACGCGCCTGCGCGTGGTTGGGTGCCGCTGCCACTTCCGGACGCCGAACGCGAATTCGCCGACGTACTTCGGGTTGCGAAGCATTTCGCGGATGCACGAGTGCATCCAGCCGATCCCCGCGCGTCGACGGCTGCGAGGCGCAGGTACGCCGCGCTCGTTCAGCTTCTGCGCGATCACCGCGTAGCCATGCCCCTCGAGGTACAGGGTGAAGATGAGCTTCACGGTGGCGGCTTCGGTCTCGTCGACCTCGAGCTTCCCAGCCGCGACCTTGAAGCCGTAGCAGCGGCCGCCCGTGCTCTTCCCTTCACGGTGCGCGCCGCGCAACCCACGGCGCGTCTTGGCGCCCAAGTCGCGAAGGTACTGGGCAGCCCCAGCGCTCTGAAACGTGAACGCGAGTGATGAGCCGACGCTTCCGTCGTAGGTCATACCGTCGAGCGTGACGATCGAGACCCCGTGGTAGTCGAAGGTCTTCTCGAGTCGCGCGGCATCTTCCTTGTCGCGTGAGAGGCGGCTCACGTCCTCGACAAAGACACGACGCACGCGCCCGGTTTCGACGGCGGTGAGCAGCGCTTGCAGCCCGTCGCGCTGCCAAACCCCGCCGCTCACCTCCGCATCGCGGAAGACGAGATGCTCGTCGTAACGTCCGCCGCGGCGCTCGAGGGCCTGGCGCAGCTCCGTGACCTGGTCGGCGCCAAGGGCATTCGAACTGGGAAAACGAGGGTGAGGGGCGGGCGGAGGCTTTGGTGGGTGACGCCTGACCCCGCCGCGGTGGGGAGGCGAGAGGGGCGAGAGGGCAAAAGAGCAGGAGGGGGAGCGGAAGAGGGCCGGCTTTTCGGGTCTTGGGGCGGCAAGCGCACGCACGCTCGGCCAAGGCGAAGCCGGATTGGGCCGGCTCACCGCGGGAACGGCAGCGCGAGCTGCCCGAGCGGCGGTGGGTTGGGTGCCGGCGGCGGACGCGGACCGAGCCCAAGGCGCGCGAGCAGCTTGCGAGCCGCCTCGGCGGCGAGCGCGAGCTCGAGCTGATCGCCCGGAGCAGGCGGCGGCGCGGTGGCACTTGGATCAGCGGGCGTATGCGGGACCACTTCTGAGCGCAGTCGCGAATGGCTCGAGATGACGCCAAAGTACCGAAGTAAATGCCAGCGCGGCGGGGGCACCGAGGCGACGAGCCGGACCAAGAGATCATCCGGTTCGAGCACGACGGCGCGCGTGCCGTCCTTCCACGGGTGCTTGAGGCGGAGCTCGAGCGAGCCGTCTGGCAGGCGAGCGAGCCGGTCCTGTGCAACCGGAGGCCGCGTGACATAGCGGCAGAGTCTTTCGAGCTGTCGTCGGTCGCGGCCGTCGACGGACTGCTTGGCGTGCACGTTGACGCCCCGGTGGTCGGCGACCGGGTCGTCGGCGCGGGGCTCGGCTCTCTCGGCAGCGGCGCCGGTGCCGAACACGAGCCTGAGCTGGGGCAGTCCCGCTCGCTCGCCGCCCACGCTGATGCCCTGAGCGGCGGCCGCGTAGCAGGAGGCGAGCCCCGGCTCGTCGAGCACGAGCTCGGGCACGGCGTCGTCGCCCTCGCGCTCGAGGCTTCGCCCGCTCTTTCGGAGCAGCCTGTCGACGCGCTCGGCGGTGTGCCGGGCCACGTCGAGCACCTCGGCGTGGCTGGGCGTGCCGAGCTCTTCGAACACGAGCGCGGCGCTCTCGGAGTCGCGCACGTAGACGCCGTCGAGCGAGAGCACGTGGAGATGGACGTTGAGCCGGAGGGCCCCGTCCGTCCTCTGCACGGCGCAGACGGCGCCGGTGTGCGCTTGCGCGACGCTCGCGAGCCCGAGCTGTCGCTTTGCTCTCCTCTTCAGCGAGCGGCAGAGCTCGCCCACGAACGCGCTCACGACCTTGGCGCACAGCTCCCGGTCGTAGCCGAGCAGCGCCCTGAGGCCCCAGGGCAGAGAGCAGATCCAATGGCGCACTCGCACGGCCGGCAGCACGCGCTCCTCCAAGTGGACGGCCGTATCGGCCATCCGCCGGCCCAGGCAGCCCGGGCAGAAGCCGCGCTTCTTGCAGCTCAAGGCCACGACCTGCGAGTAGCCGCAGCTCCGGCACACGAGGTGTAGACAACCCTCTTCGAGGATCCCGCACTTCAAGTACTCCTCGAACTACCTCACCACGAATCGCGGGGCCCGCCAGTGACGCCCGCGGGACGCTGATGAGTTTTTCCGCCCTGGATTCGCTGACCGTGATCGCTGCGCGCAAGTGGCCGGCGACGCATGACGCGCGCTTTCCCCAAGGAACGCGAAGACGACCGACGGCCAGGGCGGTAGGTGATCGTGGATGGTGAGATGTCTCGCACGAGCGCTTTGCTTGTTTGTCGCAACGATCCTTTTGCCCCGAGTCGCGCACGCGACGCGGAGCGCGGAGCTCTACAGCGCGGCATCCTACGGCTACGGTCGCGTGGAAGCCCGGATCCGCTTCGCCGCGGGTGACGGCGTCGTCGGCTCGTTCTTCCTGTGGAAGGACGGCTCCGAGATGCCCGGGACGTTCTGGAACGAGCTCGACTACGAGAAGATCGGCGCGGACTGCCGTCTGGTGACGAACGCCTTCTACGGGAACCCGGCGGCCGTTCACAACCAGTATCCGATGCTGACCGCGGATCCCTGCGGCGAGTTCCACGTTTATGCCTACGAGTGGACGCCCGACGCGCTCGCCTGGTTCTTCGACGGTACGGAAGTCCGGCGCGAGACCGGCGACGCGGCGGCCGCCTACGCGAACAACGCGACCGGCGGCATGCAGATCCGGTTCAACATCTGGCCGGGCGACAGCTCGTTCGGTGGCAACTTCGACCCCTCCATCCTCCCCGTGCACGAGTACGTCGATTGGATTCAGTACTCGTCGTACGCGAACGGAGCCTTCACGGTCGCCTGGCGCGAGGATTTCGACGCCGCCACCACCCCTGCCGGGTGGCAGGCCGGCAGCTGGAGCTCACCCAAGAATCTCTCGACCCACGACGCGCGCAACGTAAACTTCGTCCACGGCTACGCCGTGCTGTCGCTCACGGCGGAAGACGCGACCGGTCCTGCGGGCGCAGTGCCCGAACCCGGCGCAGTACCGGACGCTGGAAGTCAGCCTGAGGCGACGGCTGGAGCCAGCGACGAGGGCGGGTGCAGTATCGGTGGCTCGCGGCCGATCGGCACGCCCGGCGTGGTCGCTGCGCTGAGTCTGCTCGCTCTCGTCGCCGCACGCCGACGCCGAACGTGACGCTCGCCTCGACGGCGGCGCCGGCAACGACACGCTGAACGGCGGCAACTCGTACGACACGTGCGTGGGCGGCGGCGGAACCGACATCAAGATCTCGTGCGAGTACTGAGCCCGCGCGCAGGCTCACGGGAGCGCTGCGGGTTGAAAGCGTAGGCCTGTGGCTGGCTACGGACAGACCGAGCTACACGGCGTGAAGTAGACCGTCACGCCGTGCGCTTCGAGCAGCCCGACGTGCACCTCGAGGGCGGAGCACTTCACGCTGCACGGGGGCCCGGGCACGGTGTTGATGAACTGAACGAACGCGACGTTGCCCGAGCCGAGGGCGCTGATGAGCCCGCCAAGGTCGTACGCCGGCGTGTCGTGAAGGTCGACGACATCCAGATTCGGCAGGTTGGCGAGACCATCCAGGTCCGTGAGCCAGTAGTTGGTGGAGATGTCGAGCGTGCGAAGCGTCGTCAGCGCCGCGAACTCGTCGGTGTTCGCGAACAAGTTCCCGGCGACGTCCAGGTTGACGATGCTCGGCCAGTACACGAGATGTCCGAGCTTGTTGTTGAGGACGTTCAGCGAGGCGAGTTTCGGCAGGCCGTCCAGCGGCATGAGGCTCGTGATCTGGTTGTTGCCGATACCGAGCGAAGTGAGCCCGGTGAAGCATTCCAGACCGGTCAGATCCGTGATCCCGAGGTTGGGCGCGGAGAGGACCTGGAGCGACACGGCCTCTGCGCCGCTGATGGGGCCGGTCGGGATCGACAGCGCGCTGCGCACGGCAGCTTCGAGATTCGCATCGACGAACGTCACGTCGCCACAGACGACCTCCACGCAACCCGTCGAGCCGTCACCCACGTAACCCGAGGGGCACGCGCCACAGATGGAGCCACCTGGATCGTTGGTGCAAGTGGTGAGCGGATCGCAGCCGCCGTTGTTGCTGGAGCAATCGTCGGGCAAGCAGCCGGTCTCGCCGTCACCGAGGTAGCCGCTCGGGCACGGGCCGCAGCTTCGCCCCGTCGGCTCGTCGATGCACTGCGTGAGCGGGTCGCACCCGCCGTTGTTCGTCAGGCACTGGTCTTGGTCGTAACACCCGGTGTCCCCGCTGCCCGAATATCCGGACGGACACGGACTGCACGAAAACCCCGGGAACGTGTTGCTGCAGGTGGTCAGCGGATCGCAGGGAGACGGCGCCGCGCACGCATCGACCACGCAGCTCTGCTGGTCGCCGGGGGGATTGAGGTAACCCGCGTCGCAGTCGCACGTCGGCGCGAACCCGATGTCGAGGCAGAGCCCCGGGCCGTTGCAGGAGAAGCCTCTGCATGGCGGGCCCGCGCTATATTCGTCGGCACCGACGTCTTTTTTCCCCGTGCGCGCCTCGCCGTCGATGTCGATGTCACCGGTGACGGCCGTAGCGCCGCGGTCGATGCAGGGCGAGCCCGCCGTCAGGTGCTTCCCGGGACCGAACAGCGGATCATCCGAGAAGTTGCGGCTCGTGAGCGCGGAGTACGGGACCTGCGGGTAGAGGGCATTGAAGGCGTTGAGCGTCGTCACGCTGACGTTGATCCCGCCGCTGCCTATGAAGAAATACGCGCCAACGGGCAGAAGGTCGTTGTCGAGAAACTGGTCCCAGGCGGGGACGGGCCATGGCGTGTTGTCCGTGTAGGGCGGGCCCTGAAGAACGTTGCCGCGAACGATGTTCCCGAGGTATCGCCCGCCCTCACCGTCGATCAAAAGCGAGCCCACGATGGTGTTGTGCTCGACGAGCAGTTGGCTCGGCTGCTGCCAGGGCTGCGCGCGCAGGTTGCCGACGATCATGTTGTTGCGCAGCGTGGCTTCGCTGACTCGCACTCCCGTGTCACCGATGGACAATGCACGAGGGGCGTCGATGAGATTCCGCTCGACGAGGCCACCCTCGGCATCGAGCCCCGACCCGGCCCCGCTGCCCAGGAGTATAATGCGGTTGCGGAGAATGTCGGCGTCCGCCGCGTCGATGTCGATGCCGGATTGCCCACCGTCGGCATCCACGATCACGTCATTGTCCGTCATGCGACAGTCGAATTGGCAGAACACGCCTCGGGCCGTGCTCGCCGCGGGGTTGGCCGTGACGCTGATGTCGTTGCCAGAGGCGGCGCAGCCGCCGTAGCAGTCGAGCCCCGCCGCGTCGGGGCCGGTGGCCCGGACCCGATTCGAATCCACGTGCCCCGTTCCACAATACCCCCAGCTGCGAAAGCCCGTCACTCCCTGGATGTCGTTGCCTTGGACCCACGTTCCCGCCGACAAGCAGTCGTAGATCTCGACACCCGTCCCACCCGCCGTGACGACGTTTTCCACGATCTCGGCGTAG
The DNA here is from genome assembly GCA_963841435.1 of uncultured delta proteobacterium. Classification (GTDB taxonomy): domain Bacteria; phylum Myxococcota_A; class Polyangia; order Polyangiales; family Polyangiaceae; genus PMG-095. The sequence goes on along the minus strand of CAWJCS010000006.1, from coordinate 163,956 downwards.
CCGTCCCAGGCCTGGAGCGCGTCGCCGGCCGCATCGACGTTGTTGCGCGTGAAGGTGATGGTGTTTCGACCCTCGAGCACGACCGCCGGCTGGGCCTGACCAAGCGCGGTCACCACGTTGTCCGAGACCACGGCCCCGGACTTGTTGACCCAGAGCGCCGTATCGGAGCCGTAGAGCGTCGGGTCGACGTCGCTGTCGATGGTGCTCTCGGTGAGGGTCGCCGGGGTCGTCTGGTCGAGGTGAATGCCACCGCCGACGATCGCCACCCGAAAAATGGCGACCGTCGTCGACCGGCTGACGTTGATGCTGGGCACGGAAGCCAGGTTCGAGAGCGTGACGGCGTTCGAGCGAAGGATGCCAATCGAGCCATCGACGGTGAAGCCGTCGAGCACGATCGGTCCGCCGACCTCGTCCTTCGCGGAAACCGATGCCCCACTGATCACCGTCTCCGAGGTCGAGCAGCGGGTGAAGGTGGAGGACTCGTAGGCGCCGTAGACGCCGACGCCGGCCTTGAGCTTCAGCGCGGTGCCGAGCAAGTAAGTGGCCTGCGCCCCGCACGCGGGTCCCGCGGCGACGCAGACGTTGCTCGACACCTCGGGGTGCGCCGCAGCGTAATCGATCGCGGGCTGCAGGGTGGCGAACGGCACGGCACCGTTCGCGGCAACCGCCGCCGCGTCGTCGCCGTCGGGCGCGACCTTCACGCAGTCGCACGGATCGGGGCCAACGCAGCCACCGCCCGAGCCGCCGCTGCCTCCCGCACCGCTCGTGCCGCTGGTGCCGGCAGTGCCGCCCGTCGTGCCGGCGGTGCCGCCCATCGTGCCGGCGGTGCCGCCCGTCGTGCCGCCTGTGCCGCCCGTCGTGCCGCCCGTGCCGCCCGTCGTGCCGCCCGTGCCGCCCATCGTGCCGGCGGTGCCGCCCATCGTGCCGCCCGCGCCGCTCGTTCCGGCGACACCGCTCGTTCCGGCAGTGCCCGCCGTGGCGCCGCTCGACCCACCGCTGCCGACGGCGCCTGCCTCTCCACCTTCGCCAACCGCGCCGCCTTCCCCTCCCTCGCCGGGCGCCGTGCCGCCGCCACCGCCGCTCGACACGCTGCCACCCATCCCGGTCCCGCCGCTTGCGTCGACCCCTGCCGTTCCGGCGCTCGGCTCCACCCCCGCGCTCCCGCCGAGAGTACCGGCCGTACCAGCAGCTCCACTGCCGCCCGCACCACCGCCCCTCCCCGCGCTGCCCCCGACCGCAGCGACGCCGCTAGTCCCACCGACCTCCTGTCCCGCTCCACCCGTGCCGTGACCGGATCCGCCGCTAGCCGGCGCACCGCCTTCGCCCGCCTCACCGGCCTCCGCCGTGGAACCCCCGCCGCGACCGCCGCGCGCCCCACCGCTCCCCGGCGGAAAGTCGTCGTCCCCGCCGCACCCTACGGCGGAAAGCCCGCTCAGGAGAATTCCCACAACGACCCTCGACAGCCGACCGCGCACTCTCATTAGCATGAGCCTCAGGGGATCAGTTGTCTCCCCAATAATGAAATGATCACGGATGACGGCCCCTTGTGTGATCGCCTAGGCCGATGTCCGACACGGGCGTACCCGGGAGCAACGAGGTCGTATTTCGCGCGGCGATGGCAGCTCGCTGGCCGCGGTCACGCTGCTCGGCTGCGCGTCGGGGCGGCGTGGTCCCTGGCGCTTCGAAACGTCACGATCGCGCCGGCGATGAGCAAAAGTCCGACCGGGATCGACAGGTACGACCCCAGCTTGGCGCCCGAGAGGATGATGTTCAAAACGTTGTCGACGCTGAACCACCATCCCCCGGAGGCAGCCGTGGCTCGGATCAGAAGCACACCGTTTACCAGATAGAGCACACCGGTCGCGAGCGCGAGCGCGCTCGTCACGCGATGGGTCCTCAGCAGCGCGAAAAGGCCGGTCAGAAACCCAGGCACGGTGAGCAAGAGCACCAGGGTCAAGAGACGGGCCACGGGCTCGTTCTGTCTGCCAGTAGGCCAACCCTCCGCGGCGATGCCCTCCGCGACCGTGAGCAGTACGGGAAGAACGAGGAGCCCCCACACCACGAAGACAATCCGCCAGATCCAGATTGCCTTCTTTTTCTCGCGCCCGAGCAGCCAAAAGGCCGGGAGCGCCGTGGCGGCAAACACCGCGGCACCGAGCAAGCTGCGGTGGATCGGCGGATCGGGCAGATGGGGATGGAGCACGCCAAAGAGCGGGGCGAAGGGAACCGCCCACAAAAGGAGCAGGGCCCTTCGCAGGCGGAGGCTCCGCTCATCGGTCGACGACGACACCGGGGAAGAGGAGGCAGAGGCAGTCGGCGCCACGCGGTTTCGTTATCACAGACCCCCCAGTCCGGCACGGGCGGTGATCCCGAGCGCGTTTCGGGGCGCCAAATCCCAACTCACCCCTCGCTGTTGCGGGTGCCTGGGGGGATGGTCGGAAACCTCGGCTCCGACTCGCCGAGCTCTCGGTAGATGGCCGCGATGTCGGCACGCATTTGCTGGATGGTCGGCGTCCGTTCGCTCGTGGCTTCTAGCAAACGCATCAGGCCCTGGTCCACGGTGTCGGCGATGAATTGCTTGTCCCGATTGCCGAGCACCACGTTGAGGCCTCGCATGATCGCCCGCACCACGTTGACCTTGAACGCGTTGCCGATCGGCGTGGTCACGAGCCGTCGGATGCGGGGGCCGAGCCGTCGCATCCGGTCCGTGTTCTCTTGGCGCGTCTCCGCATCAGGCGGGTCCGCGCTCGGCAGGACCAGCATGAAGGCCAGGAGGTCGGTATCGGTGCCCGCGAGAAAGTTCTCGACGACATCGAAGAGCCACCGCGTCCGTTCGAGTCGCGCCGCCTTCTGATAGACGATGACGCAGACGTCCCCGCGGAAGAGCATGCCCACGCCATCGTAGACGAGGACCTGACCCTCGGGGACGACTTGGGTGAGCATGTTGATACCCTCATTCTCGTGCGAGACCGGGCTTCGAGCAAGCATGCGCTCGCCCGACCAACGCAAAGCCGGCGCTCAGCGCGACCGAAAGAGGCGCTCCTGCTCCTTGCAACGAGCGAACGCCTCCGCGAGCGGCTCGTTGGGCGTCTGCTTGCCGACGCAGGTCGGCGGACGCACCGCGGGCGGCATTGGACGACCGGGGCAATCGGCTATCAGTAGCGTCATGCAAGCCCACCCTCCCCACTTTCCCCACGGTCCGTCGGGCGGGACCGGTGGCGGACACGCCGCCGGATCGATCCGACAGATATCGGCAAGCGGCGAGCCGGGCGGCCGCGGTGGTGGTTGGGTCCGCGCTCTGCTCGGTGCTGGCGGTGGTTCTGCGCCCCTTTCGCACCGGCAGCTATCGCACGCGTAGCTCCATTCCGGGGACATACTAGACACAGCGAGACCGTCGTAGCTGGAGCTCTCGGGTCGAGTGCCAACAGCGTCGCTGCCTGACGCGCGGTCCGCCACCGCAAAGGCTCTGCCGGAGGTACTCGTACGCGAGCTTCCGGTCTGACGCGGCACCGCTTTCGTCGTCGGCTCCCAGGACACGTACCGAGCGGCGAGCCCACCCGTCCCGTCGGGAAGCCACGGAGGGACCGCACTGACAGACGCAAAGCGTCCCGAAAAGCCCGAGGCTGCCTACCCTGCTCCAGCTCATGACGCCCACGAGATAGACGAGCGAGGAGCGCGTGTCTTGTTTGGCGTTGGGCGTGACCTCTCCTTGAGGCGTAGCGCGTCGACGAGCAAGGCGAACGCGGGAGAACGTTGCCGGCGACTCGGGTAGTGGAGGTGGTAGCCCCCCACGGCCTCGAGCCCCTCGCGCGCGAGGTGATCGGCGGTAGGCTCGCGTGGAGCGGTTGCTTTCGTGTCTACCTCCCCTCCTCCGAGTCACGAACCTGAGCCGCCGGAGCCACGGGTGCTCGACGTGCTCCGCCGCTTCGGCTGGAATGCGACCTCCTTCCAGATCCTCGAGCCCGGGTTCGAGTATTGGTTCGTCGATGACGACGCTTGCGTCGCTTACGTGGACACGGGGCGCGCCTGGGTCGCCGCGGGCGCGCCCATCGCCGACCCGACGCGATTGCGGGAGGTGGCGGCAGGGTTCATTCGGGTCGCCCGTGCCGCGGGGCGCCGGGCCGTGTTTTTCGCTACCGAGGGCCGCTTCGTCGAGCAGAGCGGGCTCGATTCGATCCTCATCGGCGAGCAGCCGCTCTTCGATCCCCAAAAGTGGCAGGGAACGCTCACCGCGAATCCGAGCCTGCGCGAGCAGCTCCGTCGAGCGCGAGCCAAAGGCGTCGTCGTCACGCGTCCTTCGGCCGAGTCGCTCGCCGATCACGGAGGTGCCGAACGTCGCGAGATTGAGAAGCTCATCGCTCGCTGGCTTGCCACCAAACCCATGCCGCCGATGGGGTTCCTCGTGCGCGTGTACCCCTACGCGTTCCCCGAGGAACGCACCGTGCTCTTGGCGCATGTCGGCCAGCGCCTCGTGGGCCTCGCCGGCATCGTTCCGGTCTACGCGCGCAACGGTCGTTTCATCGAGGACCTCGTGCGGGCGCCCGATGCACCAAATGGCACCATCGAGCTTCTCGTGGACGCGGCGATGCGGGATGCGGAAGCCGCCGGCATCGGTTACGTGACACTCGGGCTCGCGCCGCTCTCCGGCGAGGTGCCGTTCGGCTTGCGCCTGGCCGGACGCTGGGGCTCCGCGCTCTACGATTTTTCGGGGCTGCAGGCGTTCAAGGCCAAGTTTCGACCCCGCGAATGGACGCCGATTTACCTCTCGTTCCCGGCGCAGCAGTCGTTGCAGTCGGCCGTCTACGACAGCCTTTCCGCGTTCTCCCACCGGGGACTCCTGCGCTACGGCATCGAGGCGCTCCTGCGCGGGCCGTCCATCGTGGTCCGCGTGCTCGCCGTGCTCTTGGTTCCGTGGACGCTCTTGCTCGCCACCGTTGACGGAGCGTACTGGTTTCCGGCGCCCTGGGTGCAGTGGTTCTGGGTCGTCTTCGACGTGCTTTTGTGCGCTGGGCTCCTCGCGCTCGGCGTGCGCTGGCGGTCGTGGCTCGCGGCGCTCTTGCTCGTGCTCATCGCGGGCGATGCCGTGACGACGCTGTTCGAGGCGGCTTTCTTCGAAGCCCCGCGCCACCCGGGCGCGCTCGAGCAAATCGTGGTGGCCATCGCGGTGTCGGGGCCACTCCTGGCCACGGCGGTCCTGTTCAATGCGCGCCGCCGCGCGCTTCGCGCCGCGAAGCCTTGATGCCGACCGAAGCCGATTCCCAGGGTTGTCCGCGCGTCGATTCGCCGGCACCTCGCCGCTCGAGCCGAAGCGCTGAGCGGCCGACGAAAGGGCCCGGCTCAGTCCTCGCCGCCAAAGCGAGCTCCGACCCCCACGGCCGCATCGATTGGCCACGAGCCGCTCGGCGCCGGCGAGCCGTCGGCGAGGTGCAGTCGCAGGCCCGGTAGAAGCGCGGACGCCGACGCCGAGGCAGAGGCGAAGATCGGGCTTCGGCTCGGGTACTCGAGGGCGGCCGAGATCGAGAGGAGCGCGCCGGGCGAGACGTCCGCCGTGCCGACACGCGGAGGGCGTGCCGTGGCGGTCGCCCAAGTGAGGGCCGGGCCCGCGAGCAGCGCACCAAAAAGCTCGAGGTCACCGAGCTTCCAGCCGAGGCGCGGGCCCACTCTCAGCCAGGCGGTTCGGACGGTGGCCGTCACCTCTGCGTCCGCGAGCTCCGCGCCGCGGGTCGGCGCGAACGCTTCGACGGAAAGGCTCACTCGGGCGCTCGCGCCGAGCGTCGCCCGAAACAGCACGCCGGGCGATACGGGGTAGTCCGGGAGGTTTTGCCAGATTGCCACGCCGAGTCCCACGCCGTTCACGGGCGCGCTTGGACTGGCCGGGGGCTCTGCCGGGCTCGGTGGGGCCTCCTGACGCTCGGGTGCCGGGGTCTCGCCGACGATCGGAGGCAGCTTGGCACGGAGGCCGTTCAGGGCCTCGGCCGTCGCGACGGCGAGCTGGTCCGGATCGGATCTCGGTGCGCTCGAGCTCGCTTGCTGGAGGAAAGGCAGCGCACCAAGGTAACAGATTGAGGCCACGACCGCGTCGGCGCCGGATGGGTCCGCGCTCAATCGGACCCAAGCATTCGTGTCCCGCGGGACGCTCGGAACGCGCGCGCCGGTCGCCTCGCATGGCGACGCGACCGCGCTCGGCGCCATCTCCACGACGTACCCTTCCGTGGCGAGCTCGGAAAAAAGGCGTCGCGCGGCCTCGAGACGCTCCTCGGAATCGTACTGAATCGAGACGTGGACTTCCGCGCGAGCGGGTCGCGAAACGAAACTGGCCGCGACCAGCGTCGCCGCGAACGCCGTCAAGCTCGACCGACCCGTCACGAAAAGCGCCTCGCTCCTAGGGAGATATGAGCGACTGCGCGAGGAGATGGTAGGGGCCCTTCGGGGCCCGCTCGAGGTAGCGCTGGGCGATCTCGCGAGCGCGCTCACGGTCGCCGCGAGCCGAGTAAAGCTCCATCAGTTGACCGAGGGCCTCGTTTTCGTAGCGTGTCGCCCGACCCGCGAGGTAGCCCTCGAACGCCGCGATGGCGGCGGTGCGATCGCCGCGCAGGGCCTGCACGCGACCGAGCAGGAATCTCGCTTCGCGAGCCTCCGCGGTCCCAGCAAACCGCCGCAAGAGCGCCGTCAATGCGCGCACAGCCAGATCGGAATCACCACCCAGCCGGGCAGCCTCCGCGAGGTCCGAAAGCGCCGTCGGCGAGAGCTCGCCGAGGCGCTTGTCCACACCGGTCGAGCGCACGAGCGCGAGCGCCTCGGCGTACTTCCCCGCTCGGTATCGGGCCAGCCAGTCGGAGGTGGTTGCCGGCGTCGCGGGCGCCTCGGCCCCGGACGGCACCGCCGAGGGCGACGTTGGCAAGACGAGCGTTGGTCGTGGCTCGGCGGCAGGCCCGAGCGACGGCGCCGCGTTGCGAACGGTTTCTACGCGCTCCGAGCGTCCGCGGAAGTGCTCACCTGCCTTGAGCTCGACGCTTGCGGGGCGACCTGGAACCTGCACGGCCACGATCCCGCGCTCGACGTTGACCTCGAACCCGTCAGCGGGTCCATAGGTGACGCTGAAGCGCGTCCCGACGACCCGCACTTCGTTCTTTCCGGCGCTGACCCTCCATTTTCGCTTGCGCGCGGGGTTGACGTTGAAGCTTGCGCGGCCCTGCTCCAGATCGAAATGAACACCGGCGTCGCCCGCCGAAAGCCGCCCGCGTGCTCCCGGATCGAGAGAGATGCTGCTCCCGTCGTCGAGTCGGAACGGCTCTTTTAGCGCTTCCGCAACGAGCTCTTGGTCGGCGCTCGCGGCCGGGCGCGACGCCACGAACCAGACGAGCACCGAGAAAAGCGCGAGCGACGCGAGGACCCAGGGGGCCGCTTTTCGGAAAAGCGGAGGGCGCGCTGGTGCGCGCAGCCCTGCCCGCACGCGCGCGCGCTGCGCTTGCTGCCACGCATCCGGGGGGCTTCCGAGCTCCTGCCGAAGCGCGGTCTGAAGCGGCTCGAGCTCATCCATCGGAGCTCTCCTCGCCGAGACCGGCGCGCTTGCCGAGGCGAGCCGACAGGACGGGATCTCGTTCCACGAGGCGCATGAACCGAACGCGAGCCGCTTTGAGCCGACGCCGAGTCGTCCGCTCCGACCACCCGCACTGCGCTGCGATCTCCCGGAGGCCGGCGTTGCCGAAGAGCTGCAAGGTGAAGGGCATGCGCTCGGCAACCGGGAGGTGCTCCAGGATCCGCTGTGCCCGCGCGACGAGCTCGCGTCCTTCGAAATCGGCGTGGGGCTCCGGGGGCTCGTAGCCGGAGAGCACCTCGAGCGAGAGCCAGCGGCGCAGCTTCCTCGCGCGAAACAGGCTGCAGATCTTGTTGAACGCAACGCGCGAGACCCATGCTTCGAGGTTTTCGGGGTCTCTGACCGAGTCCGCATGCCGAAGAACGGAGATCAGAATGTCCTGTATGATGTCGTCTCGCTCCGGATCGGTCGCGAGATAGAGCCACACCATTTTGCTCACGACGGGCGCGACACGCTCGTAGAGCTCGTCCCCGCGCGCGGCGCTCGTGGGAATGAGCACCAGCCGCGCCCCGTCGGCCTCGACGGGCGTCGGCGCTGGGCCGGCGGGTTGACGAGCGCGAGCCACCGCCGTCACGATAGCAGACTCCGAAGCCGGCTCCCGTCCGAGGGCGAGCCTCTTCGAGCGCGATTCATGGCACCATTCGCAAGGCACGGGCGTCTGATGAACGTGAGCCCGCCGGATGGGCACCGCGCGACCTCCCTCGCCGTGAGCGGTGCGCTCGCGATTCGCTACGCGAGCCTGCTCGTCGCACTCGCCTCCTGCACGACCGACCTCGAGCCGAGCGTCCTCGCCGTCGGGGGCTACGGCGGAGGCGGCGCCGGCTCGGGCGGCGGCGCTAGCACCGGGGGCGCCGGCTCGGGCGGCACCGGCGGCGAGCCGCTCGCGACCTGCTCCTCGTTCGTCGAGATAGCCCCGCCCGAGTACGTGATCTGCCCAGAGCCGCTCGATTTCGAGGCGGCGGCGACCGACTGCGCTCGCCGGAGCGCGACACTCGCCGCTGTGGGCTCGGCGGAGGAAAATGCGTACATCGCCCAGAGCGCCAGCAGCCTCGTCAACGGCAACCTGTGGCTCGGCGGCACTCGTGACGACCAGCATGTCTGGCGTTGGCCGGACGGCACGGTCTTCTGGCGGGGCGGTCCAGACGGCTCCGCCGAGGGCAACACCTACGTGAGGTGGCTGCCGGGAGAGCCGAACGATTCGAGCACCGTGACCACGGACCCGGAGCGCTGTCTGGCGCTCACCTTCACGGGGGATAACTGGAACGATCGCGCCTGCTCGCTCCAGTTGCCGTACATTTGCGAGCAGGCCCTGCCGAGCCCATAGAAAATCGGCCCATGGCCCGCGCGCGCCTTGCTTTCGTGCCTGAAGGGCCATGCGACCGTGTCTAAATAGGTCGTTCGGGCGCCCTGGGAGCGGCCACGAATGCGCGTCCCCGTGGCCCAGACAGTGGGGGGACGCTCCTCGACTTCGCTGCGGGCGGGCCTCGTCGAGCGGGCGGAGCTCCGGGGCGACGCGTCCGCTCGAGCACGAAAATTGCTTCAGCCTCGGATATTCAGCTCGCGGACCCGGCGTGGAGCTCCGGCGCCATAGCCGCGAGCGGCTACGGCGTGAGCCTTTCCGTCACGGTGTGGGTGCGATCGAGGGACCAACCGCGCAGAAGCATGTAGTCGACGCCAAAGGGCCATTTCAACTTCAGGTACACGTTGAACAGGTAGGCGGGCGAGCCATTGATGGTCATCCTTGCGACCGCCTGGCACGAGCCGTCGGCGCCGCGCAGCGCCTGTACGTCAATCGGCCGCCTCGAGAGTGCGCGCAAGAGGAGACGCCAATTGCCCGCTTCGATCCACTGGCTCGCGATCCCGTACGCGCGCTGCTCGCGCGACAAGAGCGGCGCGCGTCGATTCGGCCCCTCCTCGCGCAGACGCCAGTAGGCGAAGACCGGCTTTGCCCCCACCGGCGCGCAGCGGTCATCCACGCGGACAGAGTACTGAACCTGGTTCTCGTTCTCGCTCTTCGCGATTGAGAAGAGGACCGCCTCACGCGCAGCCGGGGCTCCGGCGGCGGACGGCACGCTTCCCAGGACCAAGCAGACGATCGCGGTGACCGTCCACGCCACGAAGGTGGAGGGTTGTAAATGTCGCCGCGGACTGCCCACGCTCGCCGTGCCGCAGCAGCTTCCATGCCGCCCGAGTTTCCGCCCGGTTCGGCGGATCGATGCAGCGGCGGGCGTCGGCGCCCAATCAACCTGACGCTCGGACTCCATCAATTCGATGGGGCTCTGCGCGAGAACCGCCACGGCCCAGATGACGGGCTCGACCGCAACCCGTGGCTCGAAGCTTGCACCGCGTGGGCCACGCGGGGCCCGAGCACTTGCCGACGAATTTGCCGTGAAAGACCCCTTTCTACCCACAACGCCCGCGAGCCCTTGCGCAGGACCCGGGCGCGTCCCTGGCGAACCCTCTCGTCGGCGTCACGGCAGCGCGCGCACCATCTTGGCCGCGGTGGCCGCTGTTGGCGTAGCAGGAGGGCCGACCCGGGCCTGGGCGCTGGGGCCCGACGAGCCGGCCCCTGCGGCGGTCCGGCCGGGAGCGGAGGTCGTCCTGCCCGAGACGGTGCGGCCGAGACTGCGCCCAGCGAACGGCTATTGGAGCACGGGGGTGCCGCGCTGGTTCGTGTCCACCAAGACTGACGTGGGCGGTATCTACGCGAAGCCCTATTTTTCCGTCGGGTACGGCCTTCCGCATTGGATTTGGGTGGGCCTCGATCTGAACGCCATCGCAACGGTCGAGTTCGCCCAGGTCTACGGAGGCGCCCGGGCATCGTCCCCGATCTTGGACTTCGCGTTCGGGGTGCGCGACACCTATTCGTATACGAAGACGTTCCTCGAGCCACGGGCGACGTTCGTCTTCGGCGACGTGAGTCAGCCCGGACCCAACGCCCGCTACTGGGCATGGGAAGCCGAGGCCGTCGCCATCGCACCGCTGCCGCATTCGGCAATCCTTTTCGATTACGTCGCGGTCGGCACGCTCGACGTGCCGGCGAACCGCTTTTTTTACGACGAATCGTACCGAGTGATCGTCGCGCCCTCTTTCTTTCAAGTGTTCCGCGGCGCGGCCGTCCTCCGGTTGTTGCGCGAGGAAGCGCTCAGGATTGGCGTGCTCGGTGAATTCGTCACCTCGACCGGGCGCCCGCACGGCGTGTTTCGCATGGGCCCGGCCGGAGCGCTGCAGCTGACGGACCACCTCGAAATGCTCGGCACGTTGAGCGTCGCGCTGTGGAGCCCCGATCGGCTGGGCATCGCGCTCGGTGCCTACGGCGTCGCCGGTTTTCGCTACCGCTGGGCTACGGGGGAGAGCGCTCCGAAGTGGCCGTGGCAGGGGCCGAAGGTTCCGTGAGCGGCGCCAACGTACGAAGGTTCGCGGTGACCTGGTCGCTGATTTCGGAGACCGCAATCCGGAGCGCGATGGCCAGTGCCGCCGCGACCTCTTCTGCGCGGTCGGACGGGTCGGAGGCAGCGAGGGGTCGCTCGACCACGAGACTCCGCTCCAGCGACGACTGGCGAGAGTCGTGCAACGTGTAGCTCAGTGCCAGCCGCACCCGTGCGGGCGGCCCGCGCAGCTCCTCGAACGCCGTGAGCTCGACATCGAGCGTCGAGCTCGCACCCGATACGATGCGCCGAACGTGGCGGCGCTCGAACAGCTCTCGCTCGAGCCCGCGGCGGAGATACTGCTCGGGCGCCTCGGTCCAGCGGCGATCGTCGTAGTAGCCGAGCTCGGCCCCATTTAGCCGGTACGAGATACGCTCCTCCAGATGCGACGCGGCATCGACTTGACCCATGCGAAGCTCCAGTGGGAAAGCTCCCGATTCGGCAAGCAGCGGGGCGCGCGTGGGGAGCTCGGCGCTGAAAAATCGCGGGGGCGACCGCGCGTCCGCCTTGGACGTGAGCGCGCAGCCTCCGTAGACGACCGCGAGGAGATGAAGGGCGAGGAACCCGAACGCGCGAGCACAGGTGCTCATTTTTCCGCCGTCGCTCTTCCCTTGAGAAGCATGTCGGGGTCACGCTCGAGTGCGTCGACGAAGTGTCGAATCGACCGTGCCGCACCCCGAACCTCTCGCATCGTGAGCTCCAGCTCCGGACCGACCGACTGAGCTCCCCGCGCCACCTCGTTGATCGAGTTGGTCGCGCGCTCCGCGCTCTTCATCAGCCCCTGGTCGCTTTCCATGCGCTCGAGCACACGGTTCGCACCCATCAGCGTTTGATTGAGCTCCGCCAGGCCATGCCGGGCGTCCGCCGACAGCCCTGCGGCATTCAGCGCATTCAGCTCCGTTCTGAGCTCGCGCATCGCGGTACTGGCTTCGTCGAGCGTGTCCCCGGCTCGCAGCGGAAGGCGCTGCTTTTCCACGCCATCCATCAGGGTATTCATCTTCGTCACGGTCCCGAGTAGTGCGTCCGCGATGTCTGGAAATCGGTCGGCGGCACGCACGACCGAGTCCTCCAGATTCTTCATCGTGGAAGGGGTGGACGGGATCGTGTTCGGAGGCGCCTTGAACGGCAGCACGGGCGGCGGGTACGCGGAGCCGTCGAAGAAATCGAGCAGAATGAACTTCACCCCCGTGAGCCCGGTCTGCGCGAGCTGAACTCGGAGGTGGGGATCCAGGGCGAGCCCGGCATCGCCGCGAGCTTTCGAGCGCAGACCCAAACGCGCGAGCTGATCGACGGAAAGCTCGTTCTCCACCTGAACGTGCCGACGATCCGGCGCCACGTCGATGCCGGCAACACGCCCGATCGTCACGCCACGGAACTTCACCGGCGATCCAACGTCGAGGCCCTGCACCGATTCGTCGAAGAAGCTCATGTAGCTGACGGTCTCGTCGTTCCAGCTGCTCGCTCCGAGCACGACCACGGCCGTGAGCGCGAGGCCGACTCCCACGATCACGAAGAGTCCGAGCTTGTAGCGGTTGGTGCCCATCGTCATCAGCGCACCCTCGCTTCCCGGTGGAAGAACTGGCGGACCTTCGGGTCTTCGCTCTCGGCTTTGAGCACCCGCGGATCGCCGGACGCGATGATGGACTTCGACTCTCTGTCCAGCATGATACAGGTCTTTCCTACGTTGAAGATGCTCTCGAGCTCGTGGGTGACCATCACGACGGTGAGGCCGAGTCCGCGATTGAGGCTCGTGATCAAGTCGTCGAGCTCCGCGGCGGTGACCGGATCGAGCCCGGCCGAAGGTTCGTCCATGAAGATCAGGTGTGGCTCGAACGCCATCGCCCGCGCGATGGCGGCGCGCTTTTTCATGCCTCCCGAGAGGTCGGCGGGGAGTTTGTTCTCGGCGCCCTCGAGCCCCACGAGGGCAAGCTTTGCCTTCACGATCGCGTCGATGGCCTCGCTCGGCAGCTCGGTCCATTCCTGAAGCGCGAAGCCGACGTTCTCCCCGACCGTCATCGAGCTGAACAGTGCGCCCGACTGGAACATGACACCGTAGTCTGGCGCGGCACCCTCGAGCCGAGGCGCGCCGATGCCGGCGATCGAAATGGAGCCTGACGCCGGCGTCTCGAGCCCAATCAAGTAGCGAAGCAGCGTCGACTTGCCGCAGCCGCTGGCTCCCAGGATCACGAAGACGTCCCCGCGTGCCACCTCGAAACTGGCGGAGCTCAAGAGCAACTGGTCACCCCAACCCACTCTCAGGTCACGCACGGTGATCAGTGGTTCGCTCATAAGCCGAGCGCTCCGAACAGGACCGTGAAGACTGCGTCGAGGAGAATCAACGTGAATAGGGTCGAGACCACGGCGGACGTCGTGCTGCGGCCGACGCCGGCGGCTCCTCCCGAAGTGGCCAAGCCTTGCTGGCAGCCGATCAGCGCGATGGTGCCCGCGAACACGACGCTCTTCAGCAACCCGGAGAAGACGTCCCATGGCTTGACGACACCGACGGTCTCGACCCAGTACGCCGCAGGCGTGATGTCGAGCGTCAACGAGCCCACCATCAGGCCGCCGAGGATGCCGACGGCGTCGGCCAGCAACGTCAGGAGCGGGGCCACCAGGAGCAGCCCGAGCACTCGTGGCATGACCAGATAGCGCAAGGGCATGAAGCCCAGGGTGCGGAGCGCGTCGACCTCTTCGGAGACCTTCATCGTCCCGAGCTCCGCGGCGAAAGCGGCGCCCGTGCGTCCACAGACGATGATCGCGGTCATCAAAGGGCCGAGCTCGCGCGTCATCGACAGGCCGACGAGATCGGCCACGAAGATGCTGGCGCCGAACCGCTCGAGTTGGAGCGCGCTCTGATAGGCCATGACGAAGCCAATCAGAAAGTTGATCAAAAGGACGATCGGCGCGGCGTCGGCACCCGCACGCTCCATCGTGAGCGCGATGTCGCGAAAGTTGATGCTTCGCGGATGGCGTAGCGAGTGCCAGGCGGAAGCCAGGAGCTCGCCGAAGAAGTCGAGCACCGACAAGCCGGCGCGAAACAGGTCGACCGTCCCCTGGCCGACTTGCTCGACGGCGTTTTGCGTGCGTCGGCGGCGCCGCACCTTCGGCCGGCGGCGCCCGCCGTAAAGGTCCACGATCTGACGCACCGCAGGCGAGCCGCCCGTGAACTCGCAATGCACGCGCCGCGCCTTGAGCTCGCTTCTCAGGTGCACGAGCAACGCCATGCACGCGCCGTCGATCACCTCGACGGCGGCGTTGTCGATCTGTACGCGCTGCCGGGTACCGAGACTCTCCAGCAAGCCGGTCACGCGCTGCCACAGTGCGGGCGCCTCCTCGATCGTGATTTCTCCCCCGAGCTCGACCCGCAGGCCGTCGGGTAGCTCGCTCGTCCGCCACGAAAACTCGGGCAAGAGCCCGGCGACGCGGCTGATCCGCCCGCCAAACACCTCGGGCGCGTCGAGGACGGTCGCATCGCTCACCCGCGCGCCCGAGGCAGCGAGTGCGCAGAGCGATTCGCGAGCGTCATTCTTTTCGCATCCTGGTCGAGCTCGCCACGCTCAGTCAGGGCTCGGTCAAGGTGCCCTCGTCCAGGCTGACCGCGGTCTGGGCGAAAAGCCGACCATTGATCGATGCTCCGGTGGCGAGCGTGATCGAAGTTTGGGAAAGCACGATGCCCTCGAAATGCACGGTGGTACCGAGCTCGACGTGGCCGCTCACTTGCCAGAAGACGTTCTCTGGGAGCGCGCCTCCTTCGAGGACCACCTTGACGGCGCTACTCACGGTCAGGTCTTGGGCCACCTGAAAATCCATACGGCGCGCGCGTCACCGGACAATGTCAGGTCCGCTGGGATGAGCAGCCCCGTGCCCCACTTGTAGACACCCGGGGTGACGGTCTTGCCGCCGATGTCTCCGGCACCGAGCTCCGTCACGTCGGGAGCGCGTCCAGCAGCGTCCGTGAACGCAAGCTCCATGTCACCGACGGCTACCGTCAGGTCGGATGGCGTGGGCGCCGCGTAGTCGGCCGCGTACACTCTTCCCGTGACCTGCGATGATCTCGAAAAGGCGTTCGTTGCGTCGGCGATGAGTGAAAATCCCGTGATGTAGCTCGCCGCGGCCGGGCTGACGGCGATGTTTCCCGTGACCGCGGACGTCGGCACCGTGGAGATCCCGCTCTTCGCCATGATCGCAAACTCTTCGGCGGACCCGAGGTCCACGGCCATCGTTCGAGGCGCCGGGTCGCCGCCCGCACCCGCGTCGCCACCGGCATCCGCGTCACCGCCAGCACCCGCGTCACCGCCAGCGCCCACGTCGCCGCCGCTCGATGTGCCGCCTGTAGCGCTTCCCGCCTTGCCGCCCGATCCACCCGTGCTCGTGCTCGTGCCCGCGCTCGAGCCACCCCTTCCAGACGCGCCCCCCACGGAGCCACCGACTCCCGAGCTTCCACCCAAGCTGGCGCCCGTTCCCCCGGACCCGGGTTCGACTCGACTCGTCCCCCGACTCTCCGCACCCGCCGACGATCGCCCCGAAGAGCAGCAAAGCCGCTCCGGGTATAAGTGCATCGGATCCAAACGTGGTCATCGTGTCTCTCTCTGCGAGCGCGCCCGCATCATGAGCGACGGCCATGTTTCATCTCGCGACCTCGTGCGCGAGCGACAGAGCCGCTCTCGATTCAAGTCATCGAGCTTGCGTGCTCGGCGGCACGACGCGCCCGACGTGACTTGTCCATCACCCCCAACGAAGCAACTTCCGTGCCGCGGCCGCTCGGATCGACGCGCGGACATGGAGGCGCGCGCGGCCGGACGATCGGCAAGGGCTCGGGCGCCCGCAGCCCGGCGGGCGTACGACGTCCGCGGGGATCGAACGGCCGGAACCCGTCAAAGTGATGGAGCCACTCGTTCGCTTTGAACGGTGAGGCTGGCTGGCGCGGCAAGTCGCGGCGGCTCTCGGGGTGGAAGCCGTACGTGCGTTCTGGTCCGCATGTTGCTTGGACGCTGCAGGCGGCCCGCCACATCGCGCGTCGAAACGTCTCGCAAAGGAACTCCTCATGCTGCGATCCAAAGCATTTCTCGCGCTCCCCTTCCTCGTGCTGCTTGCGGCCCCATCCACCGCGCACGCGGCACTGGAAAGCTGCGGCGGCGTGTTCCTGTCGGGAGATGCAGCGTGCGAGTTTCGGAAGGCGCAGGATTGCGAGGAGCACTGCGATGTGGTGTCAGTTGACGAATCCTGCGCGGCCACGCTCTACACGGCCTGCGAAACGGAGTGCACCGCCACGGCAAGCACGGAATGCACCGAAAGCTGCTCGCCCGTTTGCGTGGAAAACTGCAGCGCGACGTCCGCCGAAAGCTCGGCCGAGATCTGTCGCGACGGCTGCCTTGCGGACTGCGACGTGAAGTGCATGGACGCACGAAACCCGGAGTGCTGCCGTCGCGCGTGTCCTCATACCTGCAACCGCAAGTGCGAGGAGCGCTGCAGCGAGGACGACCAACAGGTGGAGTGCGAGCCCAAGTGCGTCACCGCCTGCGATGGCACGTGTACTTCGACGTCGGACACGACCTGCCAGGTCGACTGTCAGACCACACAGTGGGAGAGCTGCCAGACGACGATTCACGAAAAGTGCCACACCGACTGTACGGACAAGGGCGGCGCCATCTTCTGCGACGGACAGTTCTTGAATGCCACGAACCTGAACGATTGCGCGGCCGATCTGTCCGCTCAGCTTTCGATCAGCCTCGACGTGAGCGTCGATATCGACACGCACATCGATACGAACGGGGACGGCAAATCCAAGACGGTGAGCTGCTCGATCGGTAGCCCCGCCCCCGCGGACGGCGTGGCGCTTTGGACCGCCTCGCTGCTCTTGGGAGCCACGTTCATCCGTCGTCGGCGAGCCTAAAGAGCGACGCAAAGTCGGTCACCTGGCGCGTGGCAGGCCGTCGAGTTGCTCGGGGGGGGGAAGCGCCGAGCTCAGTTGGTGTTCTCGAGGCAGATCCGGCGGACGAAGCGCCGTAGCGGCGAGTGGCGTTCGGTGTCGTAGAAGTCGTGCGCGGCGGCGAGTGACGCTTCGCCCGGAAACTCGATGCAGTCGGCGATCACCTCGTAGCCGAGCTGGTTCTTGTCGAGGTCGCTCGGCTCGAGCTTCCGGTACTCGTCGAGCATCTCGCGCATGTCCTCGACCTTGCGGAACGACATCGCGTCGTTCAACGCCTGAATCAGTCGGTTCTCGGCGTCGATGCGCGCGTGGGCTTCGTCGAGCGGGTGGGGCACCATGCCGGGCTCGTGCGGATCGTCCGGCCTGGGACCGACCACGACGAAGCTGTTCGGAGCCTCGGACGACGCTTGGGGCGGGGCCGCGGGGCGCGCGGGCCATGCAGCGTTCGCGAGGGGCGGAGCCGCGGCGGGCTCTGGCAGCGGCACGGGCGGCTCATCACGCGTCGCCGGCTCGTGCGGCGAAACGCGATCGTCACCCGTCGCGAGAACGACCCAAAGACCAACGCTTGCCACGGTGGCGAGAGCGACGGCAAAAACCCAGCGAGCGCGGTTCAGGGCGAGGAACCCTACCTACTGGATCGTGACGGTCCAGGTCACGGTCTTGTCCGAGTGACCCATCGCGCCCGAGCCCCAGTACTGGCGGTTGAAGGTCGTGCCAGGGACCTGCTTGACGAGATCCGGGCCGGCGTTGTCGTAGGCGCGGGCCGTCACGGTGTGCATGCCCGGCGCGAGATTCGCGGCCCCGATGTCGTAGGTGGGGCCGCCGTCTTGGGCGACGACGTTTCCGTCGAGCGACCAGTCGACGCTGATGACGGCGGGATCGATGACGTTCACGGTGAGTGCCGTCGGGTTCGTTACGGGGCCTGCCGGTGGAGTCAGCGAGTCGTACGGGGTCATCACGACGCGCCAGATGTCCATGATGATCTTCTCGCGCGTGACGGGGTTGTAGGAGGTGTTCGGGTTGGTGCCGAACAGGCTGTTCATCATCGAGTTGCTGCTCGGCCGCCAGGTTGCGTTGCCGTCGCACGCGAAGAAACCCTGCATCCCCGTACCGGGGCTCTGGTCGTACCCGAGCCAGCCGTCCCACTTGTCCCCGCTCGACTGACCGTTGAGGCTCACGTTGACGCCGTAGGTCGCTTCACGCGAAACGCGGCTTTGCTCGCAGTTGCCGTACTCGTCGGAGACGGAGTTGAAGCCGTGGCCGCCTTCGTGGAGCGCCGCGCCCCCCGCGTCGGCGTTGCCGCCCGACCACATCATCGTGGTCCCGCCGGAGTTCCACCAGCTCGAGCCGTTCAGCACGACCGCGCGCCAGTCGACCTCGAAGCTTGCCGGTAGGTTCGCGCTGATCGCGCTATTGACGGACTGTGTGTTGCAGTTCGCGAGCCTACTCTGATCGTCGCCGCAGCAACCGAACTCGCTCGAGCCGCAGATGGGGCTCGAGGGGATCCTGAGCACGCAGATGTTGATGAAATTTCGATACCTGAGGTAGGGCTGACCGACGGGCTCACTGAAGCGCTTCGTCATCGCGGCCTCGATGTGCTGATCGAGCGCACCGCCCGGCATGAGATCCGACGCGCTGTAACCGTCGCCGACGATGACGTAGTTCAGCCGGTTCGACGGCGGCCCGTGATTCTCGACCGCGGTACCATTCCCGCCGCAGTCGAGCGGCTCCACCATCGTTGCGCCGCCCATGCCGCCGCCGACGAAGCTCCCCGCGACGCCCGCTCCCGCGGCGCCGCCCATGCTGCCCGCCATTCCGCCCATCCCCGCCGTCCCGCCTGGATCGGTGCCGCCGCTTCCCGCATCCGCGCCACCGGCACCTGCGACGATGCCGCCCCCTGCGCCCGACGTCCCGGCCGAGCCCCCCGTCATCGTGGCACCGCTCGCGCCGCCCGTGCTTGCGCCACCCGTGCTCACACCGCCCGTGCTCGTGCCGCCGGTCGCGGCCGTGGCTCCGGCCCCGCCTGGTGTGGACCCGCCGGTGGCGGAGACGCCTCCGGTGGCGGCGGTGCCTCCGCTGCCGCCGACCGTTCCGCCGGGGTGGTTAGTGTCCGCCGTTCCGGAACAGCCGACGATAAGCGGCAGCACGAGGGCCGCGCTGACGACGAAACGAGCGGGAGCTCGGCGCCTCATGGAAAGTCAGTGAATCCCCGCGCTCGGGATCGCTCAACTTTCCACGCAGGGGAGCCTGCCTGGCGTCCCGAGAGCGCGCCCCGGGATGCGGAGCCAGCCCCGCTATCAGGGCGGGGCCAGCTTCGCGCTCTCGCTGCCGGCGAGAAGGAAGCAGCCGAGCCCGTAGTCTTCGAAATCCGGCGTGCTGTCGAAGGTGACGGGCTGGCCGTCCGACGGTTGCTTGCCGGTGCCCTGCACGTAGCCAAGCTTCCCGTCCGTGTGCAGCGCGTCGCTGACCATCGCGTTCCAGGCGAGCGCGATGCTCGGTCCGAAAGTCCCGGCGTCCAGGATGCCCTGGCGCACGCCCCAGGCCATGCCGTAGGTGAAGAGCGCCGTGCCGCTCAGCTCCTTGCCGCCGAGATGCGTCGGGTCGAACAGGCTGACGTTCCAGAAGCCGTCGGTGCGTTGCACCGCGAGGAGCGCATCCGACATCGCGCGAAAGTCGCCAAGGTATTCGTTGCGATGGGTCTCGGTTGCGGGGATGGCATCCAGCACCCGGACGAGCGCCGCGTAGACCCAACCGTTGCCGCGCGACCAGTAGCAGCTCTTGCCGTTCGGCTCGGTGTAGGGAGGGTCGAAGTCGCCGTCGCGCCACCACAGGTGATCGGTGCCGCTATAGAGTCCGTTCGCGCCTTGCGACGTCTTGGCATACTCGTAAAGGGCGTAGGCTTTGTCGAAGTAGGCCGAGTCCGAACGGAGCGCGCCGAGCTTCGCGAAAACCGGCATCGACATCTGGATGGCGTCGATCCACGTCCAGTCGGCGACGCCCGAGCTGTTCACCATGGCATCGAGGCTCGCGGCGATGGCGGCGATGCGCTGCGGCTGGGCATCGATGCGATAAAGGTCGATGTACGTCTGTCCCGCGCACTGATCGTCTGCATTGCGCGTGGTCGTCCCGCTGCGCAGTCCCCAGTTGTGGCTCTCCCCCCAGCTCACGGCGTAATCGAGCAGGCTCTGATTGGGATCCACGGCGTAGAGACCCATCACGCCCTCGTAGTACACGGCCCGCGTCCAGATGTTGCTCGGTCGCGTCTGGTCGGTGACGATGTCCTTGCCGGGGTCCGGCCACTTGTTCATGAAGTAGCCGTTCGCGAGGCGCATCGCGTCGAGGATCTCGCTCTTCGGTGGCAAGCCCGTCACCACACCGCCACCGCCCGCGCCGCCGCCACCACCTGCTCCCGCACCACCTGCTCCCGCGCCGCCCGGCGCTACCCCGGCACTGCCCGAGTCACCACCATTGCCACCGGGCGCGGTTCCCGCGCTCGAGCCGCCATCGGCCGAGCCGCCGTTGCCCGCGCCGCTCGTGCCCGAGGCGGCACCCGCTCCCGCGCCTTCGCCGCCCGTCCCGGCGAGACTGCCGCCCACACCGGCGCTCGCCCCGCCGCCGCTCACACCCGCGAAAGCGCCGCCCGCCCCACCGGCGCCGGCACCACCCGTGTCGGCGCCGCCCGTGCCGCCGAGACCCGCGCCGCCGGCCGCCACCGTCCCTGCCTGGCCACCGTCGCCGGAACCGCCGCCTGGCGACCGCGACGGCGTTTCTGAGCCGCAGCCCAGGGCGAGGACGACGAGCAAGGACGGAGCGAGTCGGAGGGGGTAGCGCACGAACGACCCTTTTCTGGTTGCGCGGGCAGCCGCCGTTCAGTCACGGCATGCCGCGCCTCGCCTCGGGAGACAAGACGCGCTCGGGCGACTGCGCCGGCCGGTCGCAAGCGACGAGCGTAAACGGCGGACGCCTGCCAAACCGGTCTTCGCCGGCGCCGCGCGCTCAGTGCGGAGGCGGCGGAGGGGGCGGCGGCGGCGGGACCGGCACCGGAGGGGGTGGCGCGCCCGCGGCCGGCGGCGGAGGAGGTGGCTCGGGCATCATCGTGTCGGGCTGAACGCAGCTCGACAGGTCGAAGAAGATGAACTCGAGGGCCTTGATTTGCGGCGACATCGGCGTGTCCCGACAGCCGCCCGGGTAGGGCGTGTTCGGGTCGGACGTGTCGCCGCCCTGCATCGTGCCGCCATCGTCTACCGCCGCGCCGATGTGAACGTCGGTATCGACGACGCGCCCGCACTGGTCCTCGGCCGGCGTGCCCACGGGCGTGTTGAACGTCATGTACTGGAGCGCGGGGTTGTCCATGTCGCTCGGGTTCGTCGGAATGGAGATCCAGTCCTGCGTGGGCGCAGTGGCCGTCCTGATGGACGCGCGGGGCTGGTAGATCGAAAGCTCGCCGCGCGTGGGCGTCGCCCCGACGAGAACGAGCCAATCGGCCAGGGCCACGCCCTTCGGAAACCCGGTATTGATGATGCCGATCGACGGGTCTGGTGGGTTCTGGCCGCCGGGGCTGTAGTCAGCCGTGCCCTGGAACGCGGGCGAGCCGTGGTTCAGCCAGTAGTAGTGATAGTGCGTGAGAAACGCGCGGCCACCGTTGTCCGCGTAGTCTTGCAAGTTCCCGAGGTAGGGGTCCTTGACTTGCCCGAGCTCGTCGCCCTCGCACGAGTACATCACGATGTCGTACCCGCGCATCTTCATCGGGTCCGCCCAGAGATCGGTGGCCGGGGTCAGGTTGCCACCGGGGGTCATACTGGTCGCCCCGGGACCGCTCCTGCCCCCCATGGTCGTGCCGCCTCCGGCGTAGAGGTGCACGCGACCGCCACCAGTGTCCGTCGTCACCTCCTCGCGATCGAGGCCGATGCGCGGGATGATGCACTCGAGGGCGTCGGACCTGCCCGTCGTGATCGCAATCAGCGGAATGTGCCCCTCCTGCTGGTTCCGCGGCAGGCGCATGAGCTCGGGGTCGTTCACCGGGTTGTCGGTGCACCCCACGACCTCCGGTAGCGTCACCTGGCGGCGCCAACGCCCCACCTGCATCACGATCGGGATGTTCTGCCCGGTCGGAACACCCTCGAGAGTGAAGTGCCCCGACGAATCGGTGAGGGCGATCGCGATCGGTGCGCCAGTCAGGTTCGCGAGGCAGCGCTCGCAGGTTGCGCCCGTGGGGATGTCCTCTAGCGGCTCGTTCGGGACGTAGACCCACACGTTGTAGAGCGGATTGACCCCCGCGGGATCGTACACGACGCCGCTCACGGTGGTCTTCACGTCCGGGGTAGCGCACTGTTCGACGTTGCACTGGATGCCGGTGCACGCGACGCCGATGCTGCTCCCGGGGCACACGCCCGAGATGCCGTCGCCGCCACACACGTCGCCGCCCGGGCAATCGCCACAGTCGAGCGCGCCGCCGCAGCCGTCGCCCACCATCCCACAATACTTTCCGACCGGAAGCTCACACGAGATCGGAGCGCACGCGGGGTCGCCACACACGCCGGGAGCGCCCCTGCCTCCGCAGGTGGCAGGCGCCGCGCAGTCTCCGCAGTCGAGCGCGCCACCGCAGTCGTCGCCGACCACGCCGCAATACGCGGTGTCGCCCGCCGCACAGCTCGTGCGCGCCGTGCAGCTCGGCCCGCCTTTGCAGAGGCCGTCATCGCAGACCCAGTCTCCCGTGCACGCCGGACACTCCATGGTGCCCAGACAACCGTTGCCCACGGTCCCGCAGTACTGTCCGCCCGGCGGCGTGCACGAGAGCGGATCGCAGGCATCGTCCGGCCCGGCGTCCGTCATCACGATCACCGGGGGCTGGCCAGCGATCGGGCTGCCGGAGCCACTCGATCCTCCCGCGCCGGCCGAGCCGCCAGCGGTCATGGTCTGCCCAGCCGCGGCTCCCCCTGCTCCGCCCGCCGATGCCAGCTGACTGCGCGGGACCTCGATCGGTCCGTTCCCGTTGCAGCTCACGATCCACGACGCCAACAACCCGAGCGCGACCCCCACAGCGGGCGCGTTTCGATTCGACATGGTGCTGATTCCTCCGAACCCGTAGGGCGTTGAGCAATGGCCGCGCGTGGGCCTAGGGGGCGCCCCCGGGGAAAGCGGGGGCGAGCTAGTACCCAGAGTGGGGCGCTGTCGTGCAATGTACGCCGGTGCCATGGTGGTTGCGACTCCCGAAGTCGGTTCAAAGATCCTTTGCTTGCGTTCCCAGCACCAGATTCCAAGGAACCCGGAAGAGCTTCGGCGACGAGCGCCGGAGTGGATCCGAGCGCCCGCCGCGGAGCCTGAAATGCGAGATGCGTCTCGGAGTCCGTGTTTTTACGTACGACGGAGCGGCGCGACGCCGCGAGGAGGTGCCGTTGCAGCAGCCCCGCCCTCGCGAAGCGATCAAGGGGCGGCGCCTGCGGGAATGAGCCTTCGCCGCGGTCTTAGCTCGAGCGCTGCAGGGCCAGCTTGAAAGGTTTCACCGATATGAGCGTTGGAAGCTTCATCCGCCGCCACATGAGCCACAGCCTGATTGTCCGGTTCGTCGTCCCCTTTTCCGTCCTCGGTTTGATGACGTTCCCCCTGGGCTGCGGCCAGGAAAAGCCCGACGAGCCGGCGGCGGCGGCAGGCTCTTCAGCTTCGGGCGCGGGACTCGGCGGAGCCGGCGGTAGCAGCGCCGGCGCGGGTGCAGCCGCGCCGGGCGGCAGTGCAGGGACGGCGCCTGTGGGCGGCGGCGCGGGCGCGCAAGCTGGTGGCGCGGGGGGAGCCGTGCAAACCGGCGGCGCGGGCGGTGTGCCAGGCGGTGGTGCGGGTGCGGGTGGTCAGAGCGACGGTGGAACGAGTGCCGTCGGTGGAAGCGGCGGCGCCGGCGATGGCGGCGCGGGACTCGGCGGCGCGGGCGGTACCATGGCAGGGGCAGGTATGGGCGGCGACAGCTCGGGTGCGGGCGGCATGGCGGCAGGCGGCGCAAGCGGCGCAAGCGGCGCAGGCGGCGCAGGCGGCGCCGCGGTGAATCCACTTGCCGACCTCGTCCCCTCGGCCGAAACGATAGGCCTGCTCTTGGCGCAGCGCTTCAGCAAGCAGGCGCTTTCGTTCAGCACCGTCGCGAACCTTCCCGGCGACGGCTACAAGACGGCGTGTGAGTGGTACGGCTCGCTCGGCGTTGCGAAGCTGACCGCCAACCAGACCCTCTTGAACACCCTGGTGACCAAGTTCGATCCGCTCAAGGCAAGCTTCGTCAGTGCCATGCTCGGCGGCGATGCGCACGTCGATCGTTACATCTTCGGAATGGTGCCGCTCGAGATCTACCTCCAGACCGGCGACGCAAGTTACCTGCCGCTCGGGACGCAGGTAGCGGACAATCAGCAGGTCACCAATCAGACCCGTGACGCCATCGACGACATGTTCATGATGACGGGTCTTCAGGTCCAGGCCTATCGCGCGACGAAGGACACCAAGTACCTGGACTTCATGTCCAAGACGATGGTGCAGTACCTCAAGGCGCAGCAGCCCAACGGGCTCTTTTTCCACAACGTGACCCAGGCGCCGGTTCACTGGGGCCGCGGCAACGGCTGGTTCGCGTCGGGGATGGCCGAGATGATGCGAGACCTCCCGACGAGCTCGGCTGACTACGCGACGATTGAAGCTGGGTACAAGAAGATGATGGCGGGGCTTCTGACGTATCAGGGGCCGAACGGGCTCTGGTACCAAGTCTTGGATATGCCGAACGACCCGAGCAACTGGGAGGAGAGCTCGGGGTCGGCCATGTTCACCTACGCCATGATCGCCGGAGTCAGGCGCGGCATCCTCGATGCACCGACCTATGTGCCGGCGATCCAGGCCGCATGGGCGGGCTTGCAGACCAAGATCTCGCCGCAGGGCGACGTCAGCAGCATCTGTACCGGGACCTGGTACAAGGCCACCGCTCAGGAGTACATGGCGCTCACCCGACTCACGGGTGACGGCCACGGACAAGCGCCCGTCCTCTGGGCGGCGGCCGAATTGCTGCGCTAACCGGGCTCGAGCTTCCGTGGCGGCCGCTCCGGGCCGACCGAGCGCGAGACGAGCCGAATCGGCGTTCTCGGGCGCCCTCGCGGGGCAGCGAGAATTGACGGCCACGAATACGGAAAAACGCCGCTTCCGCGCCGCGTTCGTTGAAGCATTGCGCATTGCCAGGGCGCCAGGAGAGAGGTAGCGGGGTGTAGGTCTATGTAGGATTGGTTTTGCGTGATGATCGGTCGGTAGGTCGGGAGGGAGGCCGCCGGGCGACCGAAAGGAGGGAACATGAATCGCGAACGCTTGCCGAGCTTGATGCGCTGCCTTCTTTCGCTCGCGATGTTCCTGCCGGCGTGTCAGCTCGTGCTCGGCGACTTCGAGGTGCTCGACCCGATCGAGCAGTGTCCGCTCACCTGCAACGGCGAGTTTTTGCTCGGTTGTAGGAACGGCCAGAAGATCCTGATCGAAACCTGTCCGACCGCCGAGCAGTGTAACCCGGAGCTCGGGATCTGCACCGAGTGTGAGCCCGACGAGCTTCGTTGCAACGGCTCGATGCGCGAGCTCTGCGCCCCGGATCGAATCTCGCTTCGCCCCGCTCGAGGATTGCGGCGACCAGGTGTGCAACGACACGCGTTGTGGTCCTTGCATGCCGAACGAGGTAGAGTGCGTCACTCCGTCCGGCGGCGCGAGGTTGACCGAGCCCTTGCCGTCGAGCGAGCTCGAGATCTGCGGGCCGGACGGCAAGTACATCGCGATCGCAGATTGCGGCAGCACGGCGCTCTGCAAACAGGCCGTGGAGCGGTTCATGTCGCAGCTGGACCCGGAACCGGCCTGCCCACCGCCGCCGTGCACGCCGGGGGAGCTCGCCTGCGACGGAGCAAGCCTTTTGCGCTGTCGGAACGGCGGTGACGGCGAGACGAAGATCACGGACTGTGCCTCACCGGAGCTGTGCGAAAACGCGATAGCGACCGCCATGCCCGATACGGTGCCGGATTGCCCGCACCCCTGCTCGCCGTCGGGAGGCTTCCGTTGCGTGGGCTCGGCGCTGGAGGCGTGCCTCACGGAGTGGGAGCCGCGTGAGGACTGCGCGGAACGCGAGCTCGTGTGCGACTCGACGAAAGGTGAGTGCGGCGCCCCTTGCATGCCGGGGTCGTATCGCTGCAACTCGGCCGAGCTCGAGGTCTGCGGTGCGGGCGGGACATGGGACCCCGAACGGACGTGTGAGACGGCGGCGCTCTGTCATGCCGACCCACAGGAGGGCAGCTGGATCCACACGTGCGAAGCGCCGACTTGCGAGCCTGGACAATTTCGCTGCAACGAGGTCACACCGAACGAGCTCCAGGTCTGCAACGAGGGCCGGAACGGCTTCATGCTCGCGGACACGTGCCTGTCCGCCGCGCTGTGCAACGCCGCTGCGGGGCGCTGCGACGAGCCTCAGTGCCGCCCCGATATGAACATGGAGCTCCCGTTGCGCTGCGCTCCGGGGAACCCGCTCCAGGTCGAGCGCTGCAAGGCCGATTTCACCGGCTTCGAGCCCCTCGAGCTCTGCACTGCGGGCGAGTTCTGCTTCCCGGACGATCACGGCGACCCGTGCAAGACCGAGTGTCCCAAGGAGCTACTCTGCAACGGGACCGAGCTCTTGCGCTGCACGCAGGAGGGGACCGTTCATCAGGCCGACTGCGCGACGGCCACGCTCTGCGAATGT
Source organism: uncultured delta proteobacterium (assembly GCA_963841435.1). Classification (GTDB taxonomy): domain Bacteria; phylum Myxococcota_A; class Polyangia; order Polyangiales; family Polyangiaceae; genus PMG-095. The sequence continues at coordinate 137,281 of CAWJCS010000006.1, read as the reverse complement.
GCCGCCAACGACAGCTGCGAAAACGGCGTGGATCAGAACGGTTGCGGCCTTCCCCTGTGCGGCGTGGGAGAGGACCAATGCACGGGCTCCGTGCTCGAGCGCTGTTCGCCGGGGCGCGAGGCTTGGCAGCTCGAAACCGATTGCGGCAGTGAGGATCTGTGTCACCCCGGGACGCCGCCCGGGTACAAGGATGGATATTGCGCCGTCTGTAACCTCGACGGCGAGATCCGCTGCCGCACCGACCATCTGGGCTTGCACGTCTGCGGACCCGGCGGAAAGGCCTGGGTGCAGGAAAGGTCCTGTGCGGGGTGTCTCGAGCTTCCGGGCTCCCAACCCGACTATTGTCCCGCCTGCGAGAAGAACGAAACGCGCTGCAACGGAACGGCTCCCGGAAGCATGCTGCAGAGCTGCAGTGCGGATCAGTCGACGCTCGTCAACGGCACCGCATGTCCGTATGGCTGCGTTGACCATGGGCTGAACGACGCCTGCGCTGTGTGCATGGCCGGCCAGGAGTGGCGCTGTTCGGGTACGACGCTCACGCACTGCAACACGGACGGCTCGAGCCTCGATTTCGTTCAGGTTTGCCCGAGCCTCTGCGTTGACCGTGACATCTACGATTTGTGCGGCATCTGTCGCCCGGGCGACAAGCTCTGCCAGGGCGACAACCTGAGCATGTGCAACTCCGACGGCCAATTTCCCGCCGGCCCGTTGTGCGGGAACGGCTGCGTCCCGAAGGACGGCAAGGGTGACTTCTGCGCCACGCTGTGCCGCCCGGGAAGCTACTCCTGCAGCGGCGCGAACCTGCAGATTTGCAGCACGGACGGGAGCAGCCGGACCACGTCCCAGGCCTGCGTGGACGCCGCTCACTGCGACGCCAACGGGCACGAGTGCGACCAATGCGTCAGCGGCGAGTACTCGTGCAGCGGGACCACGCTAAGATCGTGCGACGCCAACGGGCACTTCGTGACGGCCAGCTCGGTCTGCTCGGGCAACACGCTGCGCACGTGCTCGGGCGGCACGTCAACTCCGACCGCCTCGACCTGCACCCTGTGCGACGCGACCAACAAGGAGTGCGACGACTGCGTGGCGTCACAGACGCCCTACTCGTGCTCGCAGGGCACGCTGCGCCAGTGCGACGGCACGGGCCACTGGAACAGCAGCGCCGTCCCGAATTGTAGCGGACAGTCGCTCCGCACCTGCAACAACAACACCCTCGTCTCCACCACCTGCGCCACGGGGACGATGTGCGACGAGAGTGCGAACGCCTGCTACGAGTGCACCCCGGCGTCCCTCGGCTGCAGCGGCGCCCAACCGCAGGTCTGTTCGGACATGGGCGTCTGGACGGACTCGGGCGCCGCGTGCTCGGGCACCACGCCCACGTGCGTCGCGGGCCTGTGCCAGTGAACGTAGGGCGGGTGCACTCACCCGGCGGGGCACGAAAATTCTCGGAGGATTTTCCGGGTCGCCCGCAACCTTGGGTGAGAGCGAGTCGGCGGATGCTGCATCGGCGTACCTTCACCTTTTTGCTCGCGGCAGCGGTCGGCCTGGCAATGACCGCGTGCAGCGTGGACAACGTCACCGGGGGAGGCCCCGCGGGCGGCAGCTCGGGAACGGGAGGCACCTCGGGAGCGGGCATGGGGGGCGGCTCATCGGGGACCGGCGGCAGCGCGGGCGCGGGCGCCGGCTCGAGCGGCAGCGCGGGCGCGGGCGCCGGCTCGAGCGGCAGCGCGGGCGCGGGCCGTGCGGGCAGCGCGGGGTCGAACGGCACTGGCGGCGGCGGCGGAGCCACGGGGCCCGGCGGAGCCTCGGGGACCGACGGCGGCTCGGGCGCTGGCTCGAGCGGCGGCGCGGACGCGGGCCGTGCGGGCAGCGCGGGGTCGAGCGGCACCGGCGGCGACGGCGGAGCCACGGCGGACGCGTGCTCGTGGCGAGACACGGCGCCGGTCACGGTGACGACGCCGTTCGCCGCGCCCGACGACTCGCTCACGTTCACGCCGCCGACGATCCCCTGCCGTATCGTGGACGTTACGACGAAGGGCGTGATGACCTCGGGGACTTCGGCCGCGAACCGCGCGGCGATGAACCAGGCGATCGCCGAGCTCGGCGACGCGGGAGGAGGCGTCATCGACGTTCCGCGCGGCACGTACCGGATCGGCGCGGTCACGCTCATGAGCAACATCGAGCTCCACCTCGAAGAGGGCGCCGTGCTGAGCTTCAGCGCCGCAACGAGCGACTACGAGCCGCCGGTTCTCACGCGCTGGGAAGGACTCGACTGTCTCAACTGGCAGCCGGCCGTGTATGCGCTCGGCGCGACCAACGTCGCGATCACGGGCCAGGGCACCTTGCACGGGCCGGGGACGAGCTTTGGCGGGGGCACGGCAAACTGGAAGAACAACGGTACGGCGGCCGCCACGGCCGTCTACAACGCGTGGATGAATGGCAACGTGGACGCCCTGAAGACGTCGGGCCCGCCGACTCTGGCCAACATGGCGTCCCTGAAAGTTCCGACCGCCCACACCAACAACGGCCTTCGTCCGACGTTCATCGAATGCAACGGATGTACGAACTTCATGCTGGAAGGACTGCTGGTTGACGGTGGCTGGTACTGGAACATCCACCCCCTGTACTCGTCCAACGTCATCGTTCGAAACCTCACGGTGAGCTCGAACAATGGCAGCTCGAACGGCGACGGCGTCAATCCCGACTCCTCGACGAACGTCCTCATCGACAACGTGAAGTTCAACACGAGCGACGACATGATTGCGATCAAGTCGGGCACCAACGAACCGGGATTTTACATCGCACGGCCCTCCCACAACATCGTGGCCCACAACCTCAAGGTGCAGGGCGGGCATGGTTTTTCCATCGGGAGCGAGCTCTCGGGAGGGGTCGACAACGTCTACGAGTACAACGACACCCAGCAGACGTGGACCGGGGTGCAGTATCTGCTTCGCGTCAAGACGCCGACGGGTCGCGGCGCCGTCGAGGTCGCGAACCTCTGGTTCGAAGACGTTGCGGGGACCGGGACGAGCAACGACATTTTCATCACGACCAACTACGCGTCGGCCACCATCCCCGGCTCGCGCTCCCTCGGCACCCCGACCTTCCGCAACATCAACATCAAGAACGTCCGCGGCGGCGGCTCGAGCTCGTGCACGACGCCCCTCGCGAGCAAGGACGGCTCGACCCTGGCGCAAAACAGCGGGTGCTGAAGGCTCGCAGCCGTGACTCAGCTCCCGCTTCCAGCTCCACTGGAACCCGCGCCCGCGATCACGGTCTGGGTCCGGCCGCTCCGTCGCGCCCCACTCGGCAAGTCGTGCCTGCTTTGGGGTATCGGGACGCAACCAAGGATTGCGGGACGCTCGATGCTCCCGAAGTGATCGCCTTGAAAAATTCTCTGATTCGCGCGTCGTTGCTCCTCTCGGCATTGTTTAGCCTCGCCACCGCGTGCGGCTCGGACGATCAGGGCTCGGCCACGGGGCTCGGCAAGGGGGGCGGCGGCGGCAGCGGCGGCACCATCTCCATCGGAGCATCGGGCGGTACGACGCCGATTCCGACCGGGGGCGGCTCGGGGGGCGGCAGCGCGGGGTCCAGCCCGAATCCGACGCTTGCGACCGACGTTAACGTCATCATCACCGCCGACAACGCGTACGGCTTCGGCTACGGCACCGCGACCGAGCTACTGAACTATCAGGGCGGCGTCGAGAACCCGCGCAGCCAGGACATCTTCTCCTGCCCCGTGGGCATGGGGCCCGAGGCGTACACGGTGCCAGCTGCCAACGCGAACGTCGGCGGCTACCTTTACATCGTGACCTACGCCGACAAGAGCACGACGCAGGGTGTGATCGCGAAGTTCTCCCGCGAGGGAGGCCTGCCCGTGTTCACGGGCAACGGCGCCTGGGAAGGTTGCGCCACCGGTCAGGACTTCGACCCGGGCTCGGGCGGGCCGAGCCTGGCCGAGATCAACGCGGAAATCGCCAAGTGCAACGGCGGCACGGGGAACCCTGCCACCACGAGCGCCGGCTGGGTCGGCACCGCGAAGACGCCGAACGGGTACGTCGTTTTCGGTGAGGACAACAGCACCGATCGCGGTCAACCCACGGTGGGCAACGAATTTTTGATCGCCTGCGACATCGACGCCGCCGCCAGGTGGATGTGGTTCGAATGGGACCCCAATCGCACGTCGGGCAGCCCGTTCATGTGGCCCGGCGGCAACGCGAACACGACCAAGGATTTTCTCATCTTCCGGCTCGGCGCCGAAAACGTCCCCCCTGGCACCGTGACCTAGGCGTTCCTGCCACCGCGCGCTCGCTCGGCTCGTCGCGCGGCATGCTAGAATTTACCGGATGGCTCGGGAGCGATCGTTCGCGGTCGTGCTGCTCCTCGCTGCGGGCCTGGGCTGCGGCGCACGGTCGTCACGGAGCGGTGGCGAGCCTGCTTCCGCAGGCGCGGGAGGCACTTCCGGGGCGGCTGCCAGCGCGGGCGCACCGGGCGTCCCCACAGAAGTGGAGCTCGCCTGTACCAAGAATTCGGATTGCGTCTTCGCGATGACGAGCTGCTGCCGCTGCAACGCGTTCTCGCTCGAGCAAGTGGTCGCCGTGAACGGCCTGTACGCGGACGAGTATCGAGCTCGGTCGTGCGACGGGTCCGAGGCGTGCACGGCGTGCGACCCGAGCGTGGATCACGCGCTGCTTTCGACGTGCCAAGCGGGCCGCTGCGTGGCCGTCGACCTCACGCAAACGGACGTGACCTTCTGCAGGACCGCGGACGATTGCAAGTTCCGTTCGGACCGCTGCTGCGGCTGCACGGCGCAGTCGAACGGCCTGCCCCTCGCCATCGCCCGCGACAAGGACGGCGCCTACGAAGCGCTGCGCTGCGATCCCGGGGAGGCGTGCGCCGAGTGCGCGGTCGCGATCCCGGAAGCACCGGATTTCAACCAGGGATGCTTCGACGACCACTGTGTCATCCTGGGCTTACCCAGGTGACAGCTAGCGCTTCAGGTACGCCGCGAGCGGGCTGCCGATGCGGTCGAGCTCCTGTGCGACGAACTCTGCCATCTGCGTGGCGCCGGTCTTCGTGAAGTGCGCTTTGTCCCCGTTGATGTAGATTTGCATCGCGGCGGTCTGGCCGATCATGTTCAAGAACTCGACGCTGCGGGCGTTGAGGTCGTCGACCAGAACGCCCTTCACGGGGCCGAGGGCTCGCATGGCATCGGCGTAGGGGCCGAGCCGAGAGTTGCCCTCCTTCCCGCCGCTCCATTCCTGGAGCGCCGAGGGCGTGACGAAAAAGGTCGTCGCTTGCTTTGCGGAGACCTGATCGGTCATCTCCGTGAGAGCCAGCGAAAAATCGGGTGGATCGACGTGACGACCGGCGACCGTTCCGCTGTCGTTGGTACCGAACTGGATCATCACGTAGTCGCCGGCCTTCAGGGCATTCATGATGTTCGTCCAGCGGCCCGTCTGGAACGTTCGGATGCTGGCCCCACCGATCGCTTGATTGTCGATGGACACCTTGCTGATGAAGAACTGACCGAGCTCCTGACCCCAGCCCTCCTGTGCGGAGCCTTGGTCGTAGGTCATGACGGTGGAGTCGCCCGCAAGGTGAAGGGTGACGTTCGGCAGCGTGCTTTGATCGACACCGCCGGCTCCCGCCGTTCCGGCGCTGCCAGCGGTACCCGCGCTGCCCGCAGTTCCGGCGCCTCCCGCGGCACCCGCCGTTCCGGCTGCACCCGCCATGGTCGTGCCGCTGCCCGCCATTCCCGCCATTCCCGCCGCACCGCCGAGGCCCGAGCCGGCGGAGGCTCCCGACCTGCCCGCGTCACCCGCACCCGGCGCTCCTCCCATGCCGCTGCCCGCGCCGCCCGCGTTCGACGTGCCACCCCCGGCTTCACCGCCGAGAGCACCCGTCCCCGCCGTGGCCCCGCTGCTCCCGCCTGCTCCGCCGATGGCAGCCCCTGCGCTCGGCGAGCCCGAGGAGCCGGCCATCTCGGGAGACCCAGCTCCACCTGTCGCGGTCGACGCGCCCCCGGTTCCCCCCGTCGCAGCGGATGGCGCCAAGACCGCGCTCGGATCGCTCGGACTGCTGCAGGCCGCGGCGCCGGCACAGGCCAGCGCGCCGAAAGCCACCCAGGCGCGAAAATTGGCGCGTGCTCCTACGCTTGAGCGTCCACGGCGCGTCGATCGGGTGGGCATGGCATCGGTCCAGTTGCTTCCGGGCGCCGGAATCGGTCAAACGGGGCGCGGAACCCGCGCCGGCTGGGCGGACAGCGCGGTGCTTTAGGTGCCGAGGACCGCGCGAAGCCGCGCCTCGCCCGAACGGCTGATCGGCACCGTGCGGCCGTCTGCGAGCACGGCAAGCTTGCTCTTGTTGCCCCAGGGCTCGATGCGCGACACGCGACTCACGTTCAAAAGGTACGAGCGGTGCACTCGCACGAACCGCTCGGGATCGAGGCTCTCCTCGAGCTCCTGCAGCGTCTTTTGCGTGAGCGACGAGCGGCCGTCGTGGAAGACCTCGACGTAGTCGTCCTGGCCCTTCACGTAGTCGATGCTCGGCACCGGCACGATGAGAATTTCGGCGCCATCGCGAATGACCAGCCGCTCGAGGTGGGCGCCGGGACCCCGCGCGGCCCGAGCCAGCGTGCTCGGGGAAACGGGGCGCCGCTCACCGAGCCGCCGTTCGACGCGCTCGAGCGCCTGGCCGAGCCGCTCCGCGGAGAAAGGTTTCAGCAGGTAGTCGACCGCGTGCACCTCGAAGGCCTTGACGGCGTACTCGTCGAACGCCGTCGTAAACACCACGGCAATCTCCGGCGCGATGAGCTCCAGCGCCTCGAAGCCGTCGAGCTTGGGCATCTGCACGTCGAGGAGCAGCAAATCCGGCTCGTGTTGTTTGGCGAGCTGCACGGCTTCGAGCCCGTGCTTGGCCTCGGCGACGACGGTCCAGTCAGGATGGGCCGAAAGGTACTCGGCGAGCAGGCGGCGCGCAGGCTCCTCGTCGTCGGCGATGACGACACGGCGTGGGGCGGGCGGCTTCACGACGGCGGGGACCCTTCTCGGGCCGGGCTAGCAGCTGGCAAAAGCTCCGGCGACTCGGCAGGCAGATCGAGCGTGACGAGGAAGCGCTCGGCATCCGACTCGACGCGCAGGGTGGCGTCCGCCCCGTACTGCGCCGCGAGACGCGCCCTGACGTTCGCGAGCCCGAGGCCGCCGTCGCTGCGGCGTGGCGCCGGGTCGAGGCCGTTTTCGAGCTCGAGGGCGAGCCGGCCCGAATGGCGCCGCGCACGCACGCGGAACGGCGCCGGTGTGTCCAAGGGAGCGATGCCGTGCGTCACGGCGTTCTCGACGAGCGGTTGGAGCAAGAGCGACGGCAAGAGACAGTCCCGTGCTCGAGGCTCGATGTCCGCTTCGACCCGCAAGCGCTCACCGAGGCGCAGGGCTTCCACGCCGAGAAAGCGCTCACACAGCGCCCACTCCTCTGCGAAGCTCACGAGCGCGTGGTCCTGGCCACGGAGCGTGCCGCGCAGGTATTCGCCGAGCAGCACGCACGCCCTTCGCGCCTTCTCCGAATCGTAGCCAATCAGCGCGTTGACGGTGTTCAGGCTGTTGAAGAGAAAATGCGGGTGGACCTGGGCGCGCAGGGCGGCAAGCTCGGCGCGCTGGGCGCTGAGCGCGAGCGCGCCCTCGCGCTCGAGCGCGTCACGCTTCGTCTCGAGTTCGGCGAGCACGTAGGAAAAGCTCGCGACCAAGAGGTAAAAGAGTGCTCCCACCGCGAGCAGCGCGCTTTCGGCGGTGCCCACGTCCTTGGGCAGGTCGCGCCACGCCGGCACGAGCGAAAGCGTCTCGGCAGCGAGCTTCGCCGTCAGCAAGAAGACGAGGCTCCACAAGGCTCCGGCCACGGCGTGGCTTCCGACGAGGCGCAGGGGCTGTTGCGTCGCGAGCGGAAGCGCGCGGCAGAGGTAAAAGGTCGAACAGGGTGGCGAGCGCGAACACCCAGCTCGCGATCAAGCACACCAGAAAGGCACCGAGCCCGGCTTCCGAGCGCAGCACCAGGTACGGCACGGCCGAAAGATCCGCCCAGAAGAAGAGGTACGCGGCGAGCGAACGGCGTTGGGAAAGCAGGGGATGCATGGCGTTGCGCCGGCTCGGAGCCGCTCAGTTTCGGATGTTCACGCCGCCGAGCGTCACGGAGCCCGTGACGCGGAGCCGCGGCGCGTTGGTGGACCCCTGCGTCGAGCGCGTCCCGTCCTCGGCGCTCCCGAACATCGGCGCCACGTCGCAGCTCACCTGCCAGGTATCCGGCACGCGGATGTCGAGCCCACCCATCAGCACGTGCACGTCGAGTTGCGCCCCCTCGGGCTCGAGGCGGGCATTTCGGAGGTCGAGCTCGACGCCACCCAAGGTGACGCCGAGCTCTCCTCCCTTCCACGCCTGCGATTCGACCCGATACTGCGCGCCCGAGAACGTGACCTGCCGGCTCAGCGTGTCTTTTTCGGTGGTGACGGCGCCGTACGGCCCGTGCCGCGGCCCCTCCCACCCCGCCGCCGACGCGCCGCCGGGCGGACGGTGGGGTGGCCCGCCATGATGCCGGCGAAAACTGCCGACCAGGAAAGCGAGCCCGAGCAGGACGACGAGGCCCGGCCAGAGCCGCGCCGCGGGGAAAGTCAGAAGCCCGAGGTTACCCGCGAGGAGAGCGCTGCCGAGACCCACGAAGGCGAGCCCGAAGAAGACGCGGACCACGCTGCGCCCCCGAAGCACGCTGAACAGGCCCGCGAAGACGACCAGGATCGGCCAGAAGTCGACCAGCCGCACGGTGGCCGGCAACCAGCCGAACTCGCGCGCGAAAAGGCCCGCTCCGAGCGTCAAGAGCAGGAGCCCCGGGAAGAGCCCGTGGCGGTGGTGGTGGTGCCCGTGCATGGCTCGCCCTTATCGCAGCGAGAGCCCGCCGGCCACGACCGTCCCGGTGACGCGCAGGCGCGGCCCCAATCGTGCACCGCCGGGCGCCGACTGTCCGTCGTCCACGGCACCGCAAATCCCGTCCACGTCGCACACGACCTCCCAGTCACTCGGAACCAGGATGTCGATGCCGCTCATCGCCGATTGCACGGAGATGGTCGCTCCGTCCGGGCTCAGCACCGCGTCACGCAAGTCGACCGTCACGCTCGAGAGCACGGCCGTGAGCCGCCCTCCCCGAAATCGCTGCGAGCGCACGCGGATCTTCAGCCCGTCGAGCGCCGCGCCGCGCTCGAACGATTCCTCGTCCGCATCGACGAATTTTCGGCCCTGCGTGCGGCGCTCGCCCAACGGTTCCTCTTCCCATCCTGTTCGTTCTGTTTCCATGGTTGCCTCCGGAAGCGCCGCGTGGGGTGCGGCGGCTTCGTGAGCTCAACCTACGGATTTGCCGCCCCGTCGCGCTGACTCTTCGGCGAGCGGGGGGCGGGCACCGGTGAGCGGCGACGCCGCGACGGTGGAAACCGACCGCGCCACCCCGCTTCGACCGCCGCGCGCGAACGAAACGGCTCCACTGCTGGATGTCGAGGGGTAGCCGCCCATGCCGGCACGAAGCTTTCAATCGATCGCCATAACCCGTTTTCGACTCCACCCCGAACGCAGACTTCCAGCACGGGGGCTCGGTCGCGTCGCCCGGTCGGCTTGGCGACGTTGACGTCTCGGTTCCGACGAGCGGCTCACGGGTCGAGAGCGTCGTGAGCGTTTCTGCTCAAACCCGCCGTTCCGCTGGCCGGGACCCGCGTCGATTCAGAACTGAGAAAAGAAGGCCCAGATGGCGGGCCCCGAGAAAGGCGGCGGCTGGTGGACCCCGTCGAACGGGCAAAAGCTCACGGGGTAGCCCTCGTTGCAGCCTTGATAGGTGACGCAGCCCGGGGGGGTGCTGGCCACGGTCGTGTCGTCGCAACCGTTGCGGCTGACGAACTCATCGCGCGCCTCTTCGCCACGGCTGATGTCGATGGTGGTGTCGCTCGTGCCGTGGGAGGACCAGTAGGGGATCGCGGCGTCGCCCGGACAGGTCGTGAGCGCGCCGGACATCGGTGCAATGGCGCGGAAGACATCCGCCATCTTGCAGCCGACGTTGTTGATCGTCATGAGCGCGCCCATGCTGAAACCGGTAGCGAAGATCCGGCTCGTGTCGATGCACAGCGTGCTCTCGAGCTCGGCAACGATCGCTTTGACGTAGTTAACGTCTTTGCTGCTCGACGTGTCCCACGTGCCGTCGGCCTGACCCGCGACGAAGATCGTATCGACGGATTCGTCCATGATATCATAGTAGGGTCCGGTGGGATCAGACGCGGTGTTCGCCGGATCACCGTTGTCGACTTGAACGGCGGACCCGGACCCGCCATGGAACGCGAAGATGATGCGATGGGGCACGGCGGGATCGTAGCCATCCGGCAGGCGCAAGATGTAGTCGCGCATCGCGCCGCCCACGTCGATCGATCGTGGTCCGGTCGCGGGAGCCGCCATGTTGCAGCCGTCGCTCGGCGTTGCGCCGGGCAGTCCGCCGCCCCCGCCCGCCGCCCCGCCCGCCGCAGACGTGCCGGCGTCACCACCGGAGGCTTGTCCAGCGCTGCCGCCCGCGCCCGACCCTGCCATCGCGTCGCCGCCCGCGCCGTTGCCGGCGTCGGGCATGGAGCCTGCGGACCCGCCGGTCGCGCCGCCACCGGTTGCGCCCATGCCCGCGGCGGCGCCACTCGCGCCGGACACCCCAGCGCTCGCGCCGCTGCCGCCACTTTCACCCATCACGGTACCGCCGGCGCCCGACGTCCCCGATGCACCACCCGCACCGGAAGCTGCAGCCGACGAGCCTCCCGTCCCCGTCGCGTTACCGGCGCCGCCTGCGTCCGTGCCCGCGGAGGCTCCGGATCCTCCCTGATCGGTGCTCGAGTCGCCGCAGGAGAGCGTCGCGAGGCCAGCGCCCAATGCGAGGCAGGTCACGGTGGAGGAAACGAAAGTGAGTGCACGCATGGGTCGAGTCTCCTGCCCCCAAAGCTTAGCTCCGTGAGCGGCCGGGCGTGAGCCGCGCCTCGTCAACCGCGCGCGGTCAGGCACCCGGTTCGTCCACCCCGACGCCAATGATGGAGGGAAACTGGACGATTGAACGAGGCGAAATCAGAACTGCGAGAAGAAGCTCCAGAGCGTAGCGCCCGCGCTGGGCGCGAACTGGTGACCGGCCTTGTACTCGCACGAGATCACGGGGTAGCCGTCCTTGCAGTCCGGGTATTCCACACAGGTGCATGGCTCGAAGCTCGAGGCGAGGCCGTCGCACCAGCTCGTCTGCATCGTCACCGCTTGCGTCGAGCAGCCATTTCGCCCGACGAAAATTTGGACGGCCTGGCGGTGAGCCGAGAGCAGGCTGTCGTCGGTACCGATGAAGGCCATCGTGGCCACCGACCGCGTGCCGTCCTCGCAGCGGCCGCTCGTCGTCGCGTTGCCGGCCATGGGTGCAATGGCGCGCATCATGCTGTTCTCCGTACAGGCGAGCGTGAACGAGAACATGGCGCCGAAGCTGAACCCAGTGGAAAAGATCCTGTTTTCGTCAACGCAGAGCTCGGAGCCGAAGCGATCGATCATGGCGTGGGCAAAGTCGATGTCCTCGCCGTTCGCGTTACCCCAGCCAAGTCCGTTGTCTTGAAAGTCCTGACCCTCGGGCGCGACGAGAATCGCCTGGCCATCGATCACGCTCGAAAGCCCGAAGTAGCCCATGCTCGCGATCTGCTGCGCTGACCCGCCCCACGGGTGCCAGCCGAAGATCAGCCTGTAGGGCTCGTTCTCGTCGTAGTTGCTCGGCACCGCGAGGATGTATTCGCGCATCTTGCCGTTGACGTCGATGCTCGCGCGGCCGCTCGTGAGCCCGGCGGGCTTGCCGCAACCGGTGCTCGGCGCAGGATCCATCGTGCCAGCGCCCGCTGTCCCGCCGCTACCGGACGCGCCCGTGCCGCTCGCGCCGCCGCCAGCCGTGCCAACGTCGCCGCCCGTTCCGCCGAGACCCGCGACGCCGCCGTTCGCACCGTCCCCGCCTCCCGCGTTCCCGCTGCCTCCGTCGGCCGAGCCGGCGGCGCCGCTCATGCCGCTACCTCCAGCGCCTCCCCCTGCAGTCGTGCCGGCCGCGGCTGACGTGCCGGCCATGCCGGTCGTTCCGGCGCCGCTCGACGTGCCAGCCATACCGGTCGTTCCCGAAGCGCCGGTCGTCCCGGCGTTGCCGGCCGTTCCCGACGTTGCCGTCGCACCCGCATCACCCGACGCACCCCCGGAGCCGTCGGGCGATCCCCCGCCGGTGCCCGTTGCCGCACCGTCCGAGCTGGTACAGGACGGGCAGAGCGCGAACGTGGCGAGCGCCACGATGGAAAAACCAGTGGGGCGAGGTCGGAGATCCATGGCGCCTCCCTTCTTCGTGTGGATGTTGGAACGGCCGAAGCCGAAATGTCCGATGAGAAGGCTGCCGGCCCGCCTCGGCGATGGCAGCGTTCGATTCCCTCAGATTAGGTTCTGGGCTTTGTCGGCGCCACCCTTTTACTCACGCGTTCTTCCGAGCGTGCGCTCACGTCCATAACTTTGAAACGTCGACGGCCCCAGCGTTTCGCCAAAGCGACGATCCGAGCATCTATTCCGACCAGGTTCCTGCCCCGACATCGAGCAGCCAGCTCGCGCGATACACGGGCAATGAAATCAACGGCCCGTCGAAGACCAGCGGTTGAAAGACGTAAGTCGCAAGGTCGTTGTGCCGCCCGGGCGCGGTCGTGCTCTCCGTCCCGTCCCAGTGGTCGCCAAAGTAGAGGTAGACGGTCCCCTGGCAGCCGACGATGGGCTCCACCCAGGTGACCTGTGAGAGCCAGGTGCGTTCGTCCGAGATGTTGTTCGTCGGGTCGTCAACGGGGGCTATGAAGCCCTGAAAAGTCCAAGGGCCCAGCATGGCGGGAGCCGTCGAGTAAAAGTCGTTGTTGGCGCGCCATCCGGTCTTGTAGGAGCCGAGCCAGTAGTAGGTATCACCGGCGCGGAACACAGTGGGCGCTTCGATGCCACCCGAGTCACCGTTGACCGCCGAGAAAGAGCGGTCGGAGAGCCAGCCGTGGCAGTCCTCGGTCAGGCTGAAGACGTGCCCGCTTTCGGTGAGCACGTACGCGCCCGTGTCGTCGGCGTAAGCGCTCATGTCACTGTGCACGATCAGCTGCCCGTTGCCGTTCTCGAGCGGCCCTCGGTAAGCGTACGTGCCGTTGACGGTCGGTGAGGTTGCGAAAACGACCTCCTTGTCCGTCTGGTAGTCCTGCGATGCGGCGTGGGCATAAAGGACGAACTCGCCCGTGGCGGGACACTTGATGATGTGGGGTCGCTCGCCCTTGCGGTTCGGGCCAAGCTCCCCGCTCGGCTGCTGGGGCAACACGATGCCTTCGTTCTTCCACGTGCTGAGATCGTCGGACGAGTACATGGAAAACCCGACGAAGTCGTTGGCGGTGCTCGTGCTCAGGAAATACTCGCCGTGGAGGTAGAAGGTGTTGGCTTCGCGGATGATCCCGCCGCCGTGCGCGTTCACGCGCTCGCCGTCGGTGTCGATGAAGGCGATACCGCTCGCAAGCTCCCCTGAAAACGTCCCCACGGGTCCCGAGCAGCTGCTGCTACCTCCGCCTCCCGAGGCTCCTGCCGCGCCGCCGCCGGCATCGCCACCGCTCCCACCACCACCCGCTCCTGCGACCACTCCGCCGGCGCCCGCGCCCGCCTTCGAACCGTCGCCTGCTGCGCCACCCGCTCCCGACCGACCACCATCACCGCGTCCGGCGTTCGCGCCCGAGCTTCCCGCCGCACCCGCGCCCGCGCCCGCGCCCGCAATCGCGCCACCCTGTCCCGCCGCCGACATCCCCGCCGACGATCCACCGGAGCCACCCTGGCCACCGCTGCCGCCGGCAGAGACGCCCGCACCGCCACCGCCCGTCCCGCCTCGTGCGGCTCCGCCGGTGCCTGCCCCCGAGGGCTCAGAAGGCGCGCACCCCAAGGCGAGCAGCAGCACCAATGGGATTCCCCGGTGACGCGTCACGCCGAGGTCACCGCTCGCCACTGGGTCGATCCGGGAGCCTTCCAAGCTCAGCGTTTTAGCACTCTTTTCGTCAGCTCTCGCTCCGTGGCCCGACGCGCCTGCCGCCCGCGCTGATCGGCTGGGGAAGCTCGAGGGGCACCGACGATTACGGGGCACGGACGAGCACCGCGCACGCTAGGGAAGCATCGACGAGGCGTTGAAGCCGGTGAACATGTAGAGCTCGGATGGCGGCATCGAGAATGGGTCAGAGCACGTCGGAGAGCGCTTCGTAAAACGCGGCGCCGAGGATGGCGTATCCCGACGACGTGGGATGCCAGGTGTCTTGAAGCAGCGTGGTCTTGTAGTTGTTCGTGTCGGCGAAGAGCGGCCACATGTTGACCAGCCGAACGTGCTGACCCGCATCGAGATGCGCCTGAACCACGGCCGGAATGGCGGCGTTGTAAGGCTCCAGCCGCGCGTTGAAGCTGTCGTCGCGCGTCGGAATGGTTTGCGCCAGAACCACGAGCACGTCGGGGAGCAGGGCGTGGATGCTGTCGAGCAGGTTCCCGAGGCGCTTCGGCGCGTTCGCCATGTCCACGTCGTACGTGGCATCATTGGTGCCGATCATCAGCGTGATCACGTGCGGCGCGTACATGGGCATCACGCTGCTCACGAGCGAAGAGATGCCGGAGCGGCCGCCCGAAGTATCGATGAGCCAGCCACCATGTCCTTCGTGCTGCACCGGGAACGTGACCCCGTTGACCATGGAGGGACCGTTCGTTTGAGAGCCGACGAACGTGATGTTCTTTCCCGCCTGGTGCGCCTGTCGGAAAAGCTCCACCCGATAACCGCCCGAGTATCCGGCACCCTCCGTGATCGAATCACCGAACGGCATGATCTTGCAGGGTCCACTGCTCGGGCACGGCTCGTAGCCCGCCGTGCCCGACGCGCCGCCACCACCCAGACCGCTGCTCCCGGCGCCGCTCGCCCCCGCCTGCCCCGCGCCTCCCTGGCCGGCACCGCTGCCTCCGCCCACTTCCGCGCCCGACACGCCCCCGCCGCCCAGACCACCGAGGCCGCCGACACCGCCGACACCAGCCGTCGCCCCCATGGCGCCCGATCCCGCTTGCCCAGCAGAGCCGGCGCCCGCACCCGACGTGCCACCGGTGCCCGCGTCACCTGCCGAGGGCAGCGTTCCCGACGCGCCGGCCACGCCGCCGCCGGGAGCCCCAGCGCCACCGACGCCGGATCCGCCGGACCCACCCCCCGCAGTCGGCGTGCCAGCGCTGCCGGACGCACCGCCGAGCGCCGAAGCACCGGCTGACGCAGCACTGGCGCCCGATGTGCCCGCGTTGCCGCTGGTGGCGCCGTTGCCGTTCGCGCTCGGCGTCGCGCCTTCGCCGCACGCGACGAGCGCGGCGAAAATCCCCGCCGCCCACGTGAGCCCGCGAGGCGATCCCGAGCTGACGCTTCGTGTCGCGGATCGCTGTGTCGCGGATAGCTCGCGGCGACTGAACGGGACTTCCTTCATTCCACGGAGGTCGGTGCGGAGCGCCTCGTCAACGCGTGCGTGGTCATGATTGATTCCCCCCGACGGCGGATGTGATCGATTCGACACGCCGGCCCAATCGGATTGCGCCCGCCTCGAGAAGCCGGGCGAGCAAGACGGGGAAGCCTTGCTCGGCCGTCGGCCGTCGAAGGCCTGCTTTGGTCACGAAATAATTCGCATTTGCGTCACTGATTGGCTGCCTGGAGGTGCTCCCTACCGGTACGAACTAACCAGAAGGCACACTGCACGCGAAGCTGCGAAGGGCTGACGTCCGAAGCTCGCGCTGCCAGTCCCACCGCAGCACCCGTCGCGGTGGCTAGCCTGCCCCCGACGCCGGAGCATGCCGTGGAGGCGTGCAGCCCCTTCCCGTGCGCGGCTCGGAAAAGTCGGGGATACCGGGCAGCCGGGCGCGCATTGTGCGCACCGGCGCGTGTCCATCCGCAACGGTACGCGCCGCAATTCCGCCACGCTGGGGCAAGGCAACCCAGCGTCAGGCTTCCGCGTGGCCCCTCGACGGGCAGCGCCATGGCACGGGTGATGCAGCTTCCCGCGCGGAGGTGAACCATGGCCTCTCTTCCCCATCCCCAAGGTCATCGAGACGAACCGCAGATCCCCGGCGTGCCGGGTCACCACAAGCTTGGCGCATCACGAAACGAAATGCTCG
Source organism: uncultured delta proteobacterium (assembly GCA_963841435.1). Lineage (GTDB taxonomy): Bacteria > Myxococcota_A > Polyangia > Polyangiales > Polyangiaceae > PMG-095. The sequence continues at coordinate 121,055 of CAWJCS010000006.1, read as the reverse complement.
CGCTCGCTCTCGCCGTGCTCGTGCTCGCCGCCATCGGTCTGAGCTTCTGGCTTTCCGCGACTCCCTAGTGCAGCGCTCGTTCAAGGTTCGTCGACGCCGAAGCGCGCCCAGGGCAGTGCCTCGAGCCGCGCGTAGGGGATGGGACGCCCCGTGGCTTCGCTCACGCCGTAGGTGCCGCGCGCGAGCTTTTCGAGCGCGTGCAGCACCTCGTCCAGCTCGCGCTGTTCGTGCTCGGCGAGGCCCACCGTGTCGGCGATTTCGTGCTCGGTTTCCGCGACGTTGCCTTGCTCCGCTCGCTCATTCGACTCCGACAGCGTGGCCGCGCGCACGTGACGATTGCTCTTCTTGCGAAGGTCGTCACGCTTCGCCTCGAGCAGGCGCTTCAGGGTCGATAGCTGCTCCGGGGTTGGCTTGGATGTCATCGAACGCGATCCTTTCGTCTTCGACGGGCCGCCGAGCCCAAGCGTCCAGGACGGCGGGTCACTCGCGGGAAACGATTCGAAACCAGCCTCGTCGACGCGGTTGACCGGCGGCTCGCTCTCGTGGGCGTTGCTTGGTGCCATTCAGAGAACATGGAGCCCCGATCCCGTTTGCGCCAGTGCTTCCCGTCACTCGCTCAACACGCGGTGAACGAGCTGGACGCAGACCGAGCCTTCGCCGACCGCAGACGCTACACGCTTGACACTCGATGAGCGCACGTCGCCAACCGCAAAGATGCGGGGGCGGCTGGTCTCGAAGAGGTAGGGCGAGCGCCGCAACGGCCAGGCGGACTCGCGAAGCGCGTCGGCGTCGAGGTCCGCACCCGTGCGCACGAACCCTTTGTCGTCGAGCGCGACGCAGCCGCGGAGCCAAACCGTGCTGGGGCTCGCCCCGGTCATGGAGAACAGGTGGCGGACGGGACGCGTGGTCTCCTCCCCGGTCGCGTCGTCGCGAAAGGTGACGCGCTCGAGATGGTCCTCACCCTCCAACGCAACCACCCGGGTGCGGCGTCTGAGCGTGATGTTCGGGGCTTCCTCGATGCGGTGAATCAGGTAGCGCGACATGCTTGCTGCGAGATCGGGCCCGCGGATCAGGAGATGAACGTGGCTCGCACGCTGCGACAGGAAGGTCGCTGCCTGCCCCGCGGAGTTGCCTCCGCCGACGACCACGACCTCCGCTCGACCGCAGCGCTCGGCTTCGAGGTACGTCGCGGAATAGTAAACGCCAACGCCCTCGAACCGCTCGAGCTCTGGCACGACGATCTTGTTGTACTGGGCGCCCGTCGCGATCACGATGGCGCGTGCTCGCACTCGCGTTCCGTCGGCGAGCAGAACGGTGAACACGGGCGCCGCGCAATCGATGCTCACGGCGGCCCTCGCCACGGAAATCCGCGCGCCGAACTTCTCGGCCTGATTCATGGCCCGCGCGGCGAGCGCCTGTCCGGAGACGCCCGTGGGAAAGCCGAGGTAGTTCTCGATTTTCGTGGTGGACGCAGCCTGACCTCCCGGTGAGTCCGCCTCCAGGATCAGCACGTCGAGCCCTTCGGACGCACCGTAAACGGCCGCCGCCAAACCCGCCGGGCCGGCACCGCAGATCACCAGGTCGTGGGTGACCTTGGGATCGACGGCCGCGTTGAACCCCAAGCAATCGGCCACCGCGGCGTCGCTCGGGTTCTTGAGCACGAGGTCGCCTCGGCAAACCAGGATGGGGATGTCTCCGACACCGACGCCGAGCTCGTCGAGCAGGATCTGCACGCCGGAGTCGTCGTCGACGTTGACGTATTGGCTCGGGTGCCCATTGCGGAGCAGGAACGCCCGCACGCGCAGCGTCGCCGCGGAGTCCCGCGAACCGATCACCGTCACGTCACCCTGTCCCGTCGAGAGCAGCGCCACGCGTCGCAGGATGAAGGCGCGCATCATGATCTCGCTGATCTCCGAGTCGTCGCGGACGAGCGCGCGCAGCTCGGCGCCCTCCACGCGCAGGACCCTCGCAACGCTCTTCGCCCTGCCACGCACCAGCGCCCGACGCTCGGCGAGCAGGCTGATCTCCCCGGTGAACTGCCCCGCCTTCAGCAAGACGACCGGCTCCTCGAGCTTGCCGCGCGGGTGGACGATCTCGACCTCGCCCTCGAGCACGACGAAGAGCGGTGCCTCGGCATCGCCCTGATCCCAGAGCAACGCCCCCTCGGCGACGTTTTGCTCGGAGCCGAAAGCGGCGACGCGTGCGATCTGCGCCGCGCTCAGCGCGGGAAACATCTGGTCACGCCGCCGCGTGACGTTGAGAAACGGCGGCAACCCCGAGAGCGTCATGCACGTTCCGAAGGGGCTCAGCCGGTGGAAAGGAACTGATCGTCGGCGTAGCAGTACGCCCAGGTCTCGCCGAGCTCGCCGGAAGTGATGAGCGGGTGATGCGTCGCGCGATAGTGCGCCGTCGCATGCCGGTTCGGCGACGCGTCGCAGCAGCCGACGTGCCCGCAGTTGAGGCAGATCCTGAGGTGGACCCAGGCGGAGCCCATTTCCAGGCACTCCTTGCAGCCGGTGGGAGGGCGGTGCACCCACCTGGGCAGGTCCGCCGTAACGTGCTCGCAAGGGATCGACAGGTCGATGCGATCATCGGAGGGCATGAGCCCCTATACCCCTCGGCAGCTCTTTTGCGCCAGAACCCCCGGGACCGCTCCGGCCGCCCACCCGGCGCTCAGTGCAAATACTGTTTTATCGCCTCGTAATAGGCGTCGCCCATCCACGGGTAGCCGACGTTGTCGTTCGGGTGGACGTTGTCGCTGCTGAGGCCGTTGCTCGGGAAGCCGTCGAACATTTCCAGGTACATCACGTGCTTGCCGGCGTCGGCGCGCTGCTTGACGGTAGCGGGAATGGTGGCGTTGTACGTCATGACGCTGCTCGCCGCGAGGGGCAGCGGAATGATGGACGTGACGACGAGGAGCGAGTCGGGCAGCGCGGCGACGAGCTTGTCGATCAATGTGCCCAGGCGGTCCGGGGCACCGTTCGCGCCTTGCACCATGTCGTTCGTGCCGATGTGTAGCAGGATGATCTCGGGGGAATCTTTGAGCGCCTGCGAGCTCGTGGAGATGCCGTCGATCTGACTGATCGTCCAGCCGGGGTGCCCCTCGTTGGCCTTGGGGAACGTCGTGCCCGCCACCATGCTCGGGCCGTTCGATTGACTGCCCACGAACGTGATGTGTTTGCTGTCGCCGACGGCCTTGGTGAAAAGCTCGACGCGGTAACCGCCGTTGTTGGTCGGCGTCCCGAACGTGATCGAGTCGCCGAGCGGAAGCACCTTGCAATCACCGGTCGCCGGGCACGGGTCGAAGCCCGAGCCGCCTCCCGACCCGCCGCCAGCCTGCCCACCGCCCGCTTGCCCGCCGGACGCCCCGCCTGCCCCGGCGCCGCCACCCGAGACGCCTCCGCCACCGCCCATCGCGAAGCCACCTTGCCCGGCACCGCTCGCACCGCCACTGGTGCCCGCCGTGCCGCCGATTCCCGAGCTACCGCCTGCCGCCACCCCGCCGCTTCCAGCTCCAGCCGTCCCGCTTGCGCCCGCTGCTGTTCCGCCGGAGCCGGAGCTCCCGCCAACGCCGCTTCCGGCCGTGCCGGCCGTACCCGCGCCCGCGAGGCCGCCCGAGCCACTCGCCCCACCGCTTTCGGTAGGCATGCCTGCCGCACCCGCCGGCTCGGTGCCACTGTCGGCGGTGCAACCGAGCGTCGTGCTGACGAGGACCAGAGAAAGGAACGCGGCAACATCGGCACCAACGTGCAGCCGAGACGATCGAATGGTCTTGCGGGTCATCGTGAATCTCCGTCGGGCCGGCGGGAGCTTCGAGGCTCGCGTCCCGCGCCCGTGCGTCGACACCGATCATCCCGCAAGCGAAGACAACTTGAGGGGCGACAAGTTTGTCACCGGCGTCACCGTTCTCAAAAGCGGCGCCTCGTGGTGGTCGCCGTCAGACTCGAAGTTGCCGTGGTCGACAGAACCCCGCGCGTCATCCGAGCGCGAGGGCAGCGCAAGGGGCGCCCTGCGGGCGACCCGTCCTCGAGACGACCGCGGAAAGAACAGCCTCGCGGCGCCGAAGCTTGCAGCCGGAAGAGCGCGGGAGTGAGAATGAGAAGCAAATGCGACCGGTGAGCGCGCCGGGCTCGGCTCTGGTTTGGTGGGTCGCCGTCCTTGCGGTCGGGTGCGGCGACTCCGGCCGACAAGCGGGCCAAGCGGGCGCAACGGAAGCGGAGGCGCAACCGGGCACGCGCGTGTTCAGCGGCGCGGCGGCGACGATTGCGGGCGGTGACGCTTGCACCACCAAGGCAAGCGCCGGCGGCGACAGCTGGTGCGCCTTCGTCGCCCGCGCGAGTGGCTACAAGGACAATCTCTTCGTCGTCAACGTGTCACGGGTGTTGGCTGGCGTTCCCGTGAGCTGCAACGCTCCCGATCCGAATTGCTTGCTGTTGACCGAAGACCTCGGGCCCACCGTCGAGGGTTGGCACCGGACATTCTTCGGCGGCGACACGCTCGTCTACTACGACGCAACGCTCACGCCGTACGTCTGGCGACCCGGCATGGGAGGTGGGCGCCTGCTCGCGAACCGTTCCGACGCGCTCGACATCTCGTTCTGCGCGCCCGCGCCGCATGGAACCGCGCTCGCTTGCCTGGGGTTTCCCACCGACCAGGGGAGCGAGATTGTGTCGGTGGTCACGAGCGAGCTTTACACGGGCACCATCGACGGCGAGAGCGAGCCCCTGCTCACGCCCATCGACACCGTGATCGCAGCCACCCGGGCGGACCTCGGCGGTGTGCACCGCTTCAGCTTCGGATTCCCCGCGGACGGCTACGTCACGTGGACCACCCGCGAGGACCCGGAGGGCCCGGAAATTCTCAAGCTCGAGCGGGTCGGCGAGCCCGAAAGCCGCATCACCGTCGCTTCGGACGTCCACGCCTGGGACGTGTCACCCGACGGCACGGCCTGGGTCTGGCTCCGGGCCGCCGACGAACGAGGCGTTGGCGTGCTCCAAGTTGCGCCGTTCCCCGACGGCACCGACCCTCGGGATCTGCTCGCCGACGTGTGGGACTACGGGCTCGATCGCAACGGCTCCCTCGTGACACTGACCGACACGGGAGACCTCACGGCATTTCGCGACCCCATGGGGGCGCCCGACGAACGGCTGCTCATCGACAGCGGAGTCCAGGCTCTGGTAACGCTCGGCGATCAGGGCCATCTCGCCTACGCCAAGCACTACACGACCGCCGATTCGGTGGACCTTTTCGTCTCGAAGCTCGACGGCACCGAAGCGTGCACGCTCGAGACGAGCGTCACGGTCCCAGCGAGATCGGTGCATTTCTCGCCCGGGACCGGAACGGCCCTCTGGGCCCGCGCCAACACCGACGGCTACGACGCGTATCACTCTCGGCTCGCCGACTGCAGCACCGACTTCGTCGCGCCCGGGGTCGTGGTGCTCGGCTGGATGGGCCACGGAAACACCGTCTTCATGGATGACTTCGACTCGCCGAGCTCGTCCGGCACGCTGCGCTTTCGCGGCGTGGGCACGAACGGAAAGCTCAACCCCACCCCGCCCACGCTGATCGCCGAGCACGTGGACTACGACGCGACCTTCGGCTCGGCGCTCATCTACACCGTCAACACCGGAGGGGATGAGGACGGGCTGTACGTGCGAGGGTTCGCAGAGTAGCGCGCTCATCGCCCGCGCTCGGCGTGGTGCTCGGCCAAGCGAGCACCGCACCGGTGACGTTTCCCGTCACGGGCTTTCAGGGACCGCTATCGAAACGCTGCGCCGAGCTCGAGTGAGGACGGCGCGCCGTTCGATCAGGTGCCGCTGCCGGGCATGGTGCGCCCGGGCGGCTTGAGCGGCTTTTGCATCCAGGCGGGAGCCGGCGGCAGCACTCGACCGCTCGCCTGCTTCGGGCCCTTCGCGGGGCGCGGCCTCGGAAACTGCCCGAACGGCGAGTTGCCCCTGCCGGGTGGGGGCGCTGCGGGCGTTTCAGGGACGGGGGCGGCGGCGGGCTTTTTGCTCATCGGGTCGAGCAGGGTGACCTTACATGGCAAAGATGCCAGCTCTTGGGGACAAAGCCGGCAAATCGAGGGGCCCGTCACGCCCGCTCAGCGGTTGGTCCCGCCGCCGCTACGCCTTCTCCAGCAAGCGCTCGATGCGCCGGTCCGGCACGAGCCAGATCAACGAGACCGTCACGTAGAGCGCGACCGAGATCCAGGGCGAGACGAAAGCGAGGGGAATCGAGGCTGCATAGAGCAGAGGGGACAGCTTGCCCTTCCAGTCGCCGCCGATGGCTCGCTTGAGGAGAGAGTCGGGGCCCTGGGACCGGATGATGCGTTGCTGCAAGACGTAGTACGCGACGGCCGAGCAAAGCAGGATCGCACCGTAGAGCGCCGTGGGCGCCGGCGCGAAGTGATTTTCTCCCATCCACGCCGTCGCAAACGGCGTCAGCGACAGCCAGAACAAGAGGTGCAGGTTTGCCCAGAGGATGGACCCCGTCACCTTCTGGGATGCGTGAAGCATGTGGTGGTGATTGTTCCAGTAAATGCCGAGGTACACGAAGCTCAGCACGTAGCACGATGCCACGGGCAAAAGAGGCATCAGTGCCTCGATGCTTTCGCCGTGCGGGACCTTCAGCTCGAGCACCATGATGGTGATGATGATCGCGATGACGCCGTCGCTGAACGCTTCCAGTCGATTCTTGCCCATGGGCGGAGCGTAGCGCGACCCGCACCGCCACCTCGCCCGGGCGACGGTCACGCCGCCGGGCGTTGCTCGATGCGCGATGGGGGGTCAGGCGTTCGCGCTCGCACCCCACGGCGAGGGGCGCGGAATTTTGGAAGGTGGTGGCGTCGCGCCGCTTCCATACAGGCACGGCACCGGCGCCCACCGAGGCGACCTCGCGCCGGCACCGCTCCTGCATGCCCATCTCGAGATCGAACGTGAAAGGACGCGCCGCGGGGATTCGTCTTGCCGCCGCGTCTTTGGCTTGCCAAGGCAGGCAGGGTCCCGCCCAGAGCGCCGGCGCGGGCGGGGTCGCGGGGAGCGGCGGAGTCGCCGCGGCGGGCCAGGGCGGCAACACCCCCGCCAGCGGGCGCTCCGAACATTCTGATGGCACTCGGCGGGACCCAGCTCTCGAACGACTTCGACGACGACGGCGTGTACGCCTACGAGCTCCACGTTGACTGGACGACGCCCGCGGGCACCGCGCTCAGCGGCCCCGTCAAGATTGCGGTTGCTCCCTATCACTACCTCTGCGACGGACAGCTCACGAGCTGCGTGCCGCAGCCCGGCACGACGCGGCGTCTCGATGCCCAGGGTGACAAGCTGATGCAGCGCCTCTCGTACCGGAATTTCGGCACTCATCAGTCGGTCGTCACCACGCATTCGGTGGACGGCCCCGCGGGGGGCGGGGGCGTTCGCTGGTACGAGTTTCGCCTCGACGCGAACGGCAAGCCCAAGCTCCATCAGCAGAGCACCTACGCGCCCGACACGTCGTACCGCTGGATGGGCAGCGTGGCGATCGACGGGCGCGGCAACATCGGCGTTGGCTATTCGTTCGGAGACGCCACGACCTTCCCCGGCCAGCGCTTCGCGGTGCACGCCGTTGACGACCCGCTCGGCGTGCTCGGCTTCCAGGAAACGGTGTTGGTCGCGGGCCAGGCGTCGCAGACCGACACGCTGCGTTGGGAAGACTTCACCACGACGGCCATCGACCCGAGCGACGACACCACGTTCTGGTACGTGGGTGACTACCTGAAGAGCGGTGGGGCGCGCGCGACGCGCATCGGCTCGTTCAAGGTGCCATGAGGGGCGCGTTGCTCGCTGCGCTCGCGCTGGGCGCCTGCAGCTCAGAGCCTCTCGCCAGCGTCGACTCGCGCGAAGCGTCGGCTCGGCCCGTGCTCGGAACGCGGAGGATTCACCTTTTCGACGGCGTGGAAGTCTCGAGCGACCCCGAGGCGACCCACTACCAGCACGCGACGCACACGATTGACTGGGGAGCGGGCACGGTGTCACGCGCAACCCTGCACCTTGCGCTCCAATCGCCCTGCTTTCCGTTCGACAAGTGGTCGCCCGACACCGTGCCGCCGGGTGAGAACTGGCCCACGCTCTGCGACGCGTTCGATCGCGGGCTGCTCGTCTCCCTCGACGACCCGAAGGACGCCGAGGGCGCCACGCCGGGTCCGCCCGGGCTCGAGCTCGTGCGCGCCATCACGCCGTTCGGCGGACCGCTCGAGCTCGACGTTGACATGACCGACATCGTGAACGCGCGTCCGGGCGGCCACTCGCTCGGCGTTGACATCGGGACGTACGGCGACGCCGACGGGCTCGTGACAGGCACGAAGGGCGAATGGATCGTGAGCGCGACCGTCGAGCTCGTCGACGGCCCGGCGCCGCGACGCGTGGTCGCAGTGCTCCCGCTGGTGTTCGGCAGCGTTACGGAGGCATCGCCCGAACCCGTCGCGTTCACGATCCCCGAGGGCGTCACGCGGGGGGTCGTCGAGTACAGGGCGACGGGCCACGGCGCCGCCGACGGTGGCGCGAGCTGCATCGGCCCGGCCGAGGAGTTCTGCCGGCGCGAGCACGTCCTCATGCTCGATGGTGTGACGCTCGACGAGTTTTCTCCTTGGCGCAACGACTGCGCGACCCTGTGCACGCCGGCAAGCTACGAGTCGTCGTTCGTCAGCATCGCGGAATATTGCGCCGAGAACCCCTGCGGGGCGCCGGCGAGCGTTCGCGCTTCGCGCGCCAACTGGTGTCCCGGCAGCGTCACGCCACCGCGCGTCGTCGAAAGCGCGGAGCTTTCGGTGCCCGGCGAGCACCTCTTCGCCTTTGGGCTCGACGAGCTCGCGAGCGGCGGGAGCTGGCTCGTGTCCGCCACGTACTACGGCTACGAATGACGGCTCGCTCCCAGTCGGGCGAGCGGTACGCTCACTTTGCGCGGACGCCCTCGCGCGCTCGCGCCGCGTGCTCCCGCGCTTCGCGTCTCGCTTCGTCGTCGTCGTCGTCCTCGCCTTCGTCGAGCCAGGCACGCGCACTCTTCAAGCGGCCGTCGATCGCCGTGCCGAGCTCATCGGCGACACGCCGGTCGCCCGATTTCGCAACGAGCAGCGCTTCCGGATACGGCCCGTCGAAGAGCGCGAGGATCTCCTCGTACTCGTGGGTGAGCTCGGAGCTCTGGCGACCGGGGTCGAGCGCCACGATGGCCTGCTCGAGGCGCGGCCGCGATGCGTGGAACGCGGCCTTCGCCGCCCGGACCGCCGCGGGAGTCTTCGCCGACACGTAGCGCGCGCGGGCTTGGTCGAGGGCCCGGAGCACCGCTTCGTGCTCGCGCTCGTGGGCCCGGTCGAAGGTTCGTTTGCGCTCGCGTTCCTCCTCCGCCAAGTGCCGGTTCCACTGCTCGGTCGCCTGCCGCGCCTTGATGGGGTCCTCGGGCAGGCGATGGGTCGCGTTCGGCGGCGGGGGCCGAGGCGCCGGCGGGCGCGGTCCGGGCGGACGGGCCGAGCGCGCGATCGTTGCTCGCGCTTTGCGACGGTGCGACGCGCTCCGGCTCGCTTCCGCGACGGCACGCGGCGGCTCCCAGGGGCAGAAGGACGATGAGACACCGTCCTAAAAGCGACCCGAGACGACTACGGCCCCGCCGCGCCCGGTGCCTTCGAGAAATAGATGTCACTGCTGTCGCGCCGCGTATCGTTCCAGACGATCAGCACGTCGGGACCGGAAATGACGATGCCCTTGTAGTCGCCGAGAAAGTCGGTCTGCGCGGTTCCGCGCTCGTCCGTCACCTCGATGCTCGGCTCGAAGCCCTGCCGGGGATCAGCGGAGCGTGCGTAGTACGTCTTGTTCAGGCCGTCGTCGCGCAGATCCGTCCACGCGACGTGCACGCGCTCGTGCGCGTCGATCGCGACCCACGGCTGGAACTGGCGCGAGACCTGTGTGTTGTCGTTGACGCGGATGGGCTGCGTCCAGGTGTCGCCGCCGTCGTCCGAGTAGAGCAACCAGAACGTCTTCCTGCGCTTGGCCGCCGGGCATTTGGCTCGACCAGGTGATCGCGACGACGCGGCCCGTGGGGTCCGACGCCGCGCCGACGATCGGGTGCTGGCGGGGCATGGCGTTGAAGCCGAAGGTGCCCATGTTCGAAACGAGGTCGCGCGGCGCCTCGTAGCTGTCGCCGCCGTCCTTGCTGCGCACGTACCGCAGCTGATTGCGCGCCGAATCGAGGTTGTAGGGGACGTGCACGAGGCCCGACGTTGACGCCACGATGGCCGTGCCGTGGATGATGTTGCCGAGCGGCTCGATGGGATCCCACGTCGCACCGTGATCGCGAGAGCGCTTGATGCCCGCGTTCTGTCCGAGCCACGACACGAACACGATGCCGTCGGCGACGCCGCCACCGAGCCACGGCTTGTCGGGGGCGTCCTGAATCAGGCGAGGCGTGGACCAGTTCATGCCCTTGTCGGACGACGTCATGAGCTTGATCTGGTTCTGCCCGTAGTCCTGACACCCGGCGTACAGCGTGCCGCCTCCGTCGATGCCCACCGCGGGGTCGCCGACGAAGCCGCCCTGCGTGACGGCGATCGAGACGTTCGTGCTCCAGCTGTCCCCCCGGTCCGTCGAGACCGTGAACGCGCAGACGCGCTCCGCGCGCTCGTCCATCCACCCTGCCATGACGAGGCCGTCGGGCCCCGCGGCCATCGCGACCTCGGCCTGCCGCGCGCGACCGTTGTCGTCGTTGAGGCGAATGTTCGTCGTGAAGACGGGATCGGCCGGCATGCCCGCACCGGCAGCACCCGCCATTCCCCCAGCGCCGGCGCTGCCGCTCGCCCCCGCCGAGGCGCCGCCCATGCCAGCGCCGGCCGCGTCACCGCCCGCCCCGGCAGACCCCGCCGCGCCCGCCATCGCACCCGCGCCGCCCGCTTCGTTGGTCCCTGCGGCGCCCGACGATGCCGCGGCACCAGCGGCGCCACCCGCACCCGCGGCCGCCGCTCCACCCGTTCCGCTCGCGCCGCCGTTCGTCCCGCCACCGGCGCCCGACCCACCCTGCGCCGCTGCACCCGCGGCGCTCGCGCCGCTCGTGCCGCTCGTACCCGCCCCGCCTGCACCGTTGCCACCCACGTTCGTCGCGCCGCCGACGCCTGCCGACGCAACGGTGTTGGTGGCGCTATCTCCACAGGCCATGAGCGCACCCGAAAGCGCCGCGCTTGCGAGCAAGGCAAGCCATGGAGAGGAGGGGCGCAAAACCATGCACAATCTCTGGGACGCGATCAGCGATGAATGGATCAACTAATGCTCCGAGGGCGTCGCCGGCGCTACGTCGTGCCACCGACTGCAAGCATCGCCAGCATGCCAACCGACGTGCTTACGAGCCCTTGCGTCGCGGGACCAGCGGTAAAAGACCCAAAAAGTCCGCTCGTCCCGACGACGACCTGCGTCCCCGCCGCGGCGTCCCAGGTGCGGCCGTTCGGCAGGGTGCGGGGCCCGCCGACCCTGAGGCGCGCCTGACCATCGACTCCGAGCGCTACGAGACGTCCGAGGTCGCGAGCCAAGCGAAGGCGCGCCTCCACGTCCTTTTCACCCTCCTCACCCGTTCCGAACCCCGCGATTGCATTCGCATCGAGGTGCCAGCCCGAGCGCGCGAAGCCGAACAGCGCACCGACCTCGACCTCGCTCTCGACCTCGTCATGGTCGGGCCCCTCCGCGAAACCTTCGACCTTGAATTTTCCGAGCAGGGCGAGCGCGACAGGGTCACGGCCACCGAGGACGCGGAAGGCCCCCGCAGCGGAGGGCGAAAATCTTCCCCACGCGTTGCGTGGCGCGTCGAGCGTCAGCGTCAGCCGTTCGATCGGCGCCCACCAGATCATGGCACCGCCACCTAGAACGACGTCTTGCCCGGTTGCCGCGAGCCCGAGACCGTAGCCCTGTGCCCCGACGGAACGCGCCGGCGCGCCCCGCGCGGCGTAAGTGTAGGCAAATATCGGAACTTCCCCTCGAACGTCGCGGTGCACGCTTGTCGCATCGCGCGCGCTGTCTTCCCTCGGTGACGCCGCGCTCACAGGAGGCGCAGACAACGTGGCCAGCGCAAGGTCGTCGTCGCCGGGCAGCGCCTGGGCGTTCGCTGCGACGCTCGCGACGGCAGCGACGAACGCAAGCTCAACGAGCCGCATGCGCATGCAACCGCAGTTACCAAATCATCTCATGTCCCACAAGAACGCATTTCGTCGAATACCGATCCGCCGCACCCGAGAGTAGCGTGCCTACGACACGGGCTCGACTTCGCAGCGGACCGCCGAGCGACACGGGAGCGGTTCCAGTAGCGCGCTTCACTCGTGCGACCGACATGCATCGCTTCGATGGCGCGCTTCGCTCCGTTTGCACTCGCGTGAATCCTCCTTTATGAGCCAGCGAACGAGGGAGCAGCGACCGAATGCGCTTTTTGTTGATCGTGATGAGCACCGGCGAGCGACCACGCCCACGCGACCCGAACCATGCCGCACGGGTGCGGCAGGTGATCAGCGAGGACATCGCGTCGGGTCGACTGGTCGCCACTGGCGGGCTGGGACAGCGGGCCACCGCGGCCGCTCGAGTCACGTCGAAGGGCGGAGACGTCACCGTGGAGGATCCGCCGGCGGGCGAGGGCTGGATGGCCGCGGGCGGTTACTCATTGATCGACGTCGCCTCGAAGGAGGAAGCCATCGCCCGCGCCAGGCGGACCCTCGAGTTCATGGGCGACGGGTCCGTCGAGCTCATCCAGGTGACGGAGATGCATCCCCCTCCGAAGGACGCGCCGCACGGCGCGGACGGCTAGAGTCCTCCGCCGGAAAAGGGTGGCGAGCCCACAATGTTGAGCGGAATCGGCAAGGAGGAACAACATAAGGATGCCGTGAGTCCCCGAGCCGTCCATCTCCTTCGCCCCTCGCTGGCAGCGCTCGGCGTGTTGCTCGCCGCATGCTCCGACGCCGGGACGCCGGGCGGCGCCGGATCGGGTGGCGCCACAGCGAGCGGTGGCACGACCTCCATCGGGGGCGCGGCCGCAGGTGGCGCATCCGCCGGGACGGCAGGAGCGGCTTCAGGTGGCGCCGCCGCGACGGGAGCCGGTACGGGCGGCAATCCTTCGGGCGGCTCGGCAGGCGTCGGCGCTTCGGGAGCGAACGGCGGCGCCGGAGGCAGCGGAGCGGGAGGCACGACGGCGGGAACCGGAGCGGGAGGGACCGGCACGGCAGGGAGCGACGCTGGCGCCGGCGGAGCGGGCGTGGGAGGCGCGCAGGCAGGGTCGTCGGGAACCGCGGGCGCCGCCATGGGCGGCGCGGGGATGGGCGGGAGCGGCACGGCAGGGAGCGGAGCGGGCGGCGCCGGAGCGGGTGGAGGCGGCTCATCCGGCGCATCCGGCGCCGGCGCGGCGGGCACGGGCGGCGGTACGTCGAGCGCGGGGCCCATCGGGTTCGCGACGCTCAACGGCGGAACGACGGGCGGCAAGGCGGGTCAGGTCGTGACGGCCTCGACGTACGCGGAGTTGAAGTCTTACGCGGAAAGCTCGACCGCGTACGTCATCATGGTTGACGGGACGATCTCGAACGGACCTGACGGGGGGAAGATCAGCGTCGAGTCGAACAAGTCGCTCATCGGCGTTGGTAGCACCGGGTTTCTCTTCGGCGTCGGGCTCGACATCAACGGTGCCAACAACATCATCATCCAGAATCTACGCGTCTCGATGACGGGCGTGACGACGCGCACGGACAAGAGCGGCGTGTACTCCTCGACGGGTGACGAAGGCTTGCCGCAAATCCTGGTCAACGGCGGAGACGCCATCTCCATCAGCGGCACGAGCAAGAACATCTGGATCGATCACTGCGAGCTCTTTTCGGAGGACCCGAACGTCCAGACGAACCACGATCTTTACGACGGGCTCATCGACATCAAAAACCAGACGGGCTTCATCACCATTTCCTGGTGTTACCTGCACGACCACCACAAGGCCGGCCTGGTCGGCTCGTCGGATACCGACCTCTACGATGACCGGAAGATCACGCTTCACCACAACTATTACGAAAACGTGAAGCTACGCATCCCGATGTACCGAGGCGCCGTCGGGCACTTCTTCAACAACTACGTGGTGGAGGCGACGGACGCCACGGAGATCCGGGCGGGCACCTGCGTGCGGGTGGAAAAGAACTACTACGAGACGCTCCACTACTCGATCTACTCGCCCACGGATGCGCCCGGCAGCACCGAGCGGATCGACAACATCGAGGTGAGCCACGCCTCGCGCGCTTATCCTTCGAACTGCACGGCCGACATCCCCTACTCCTATTCGAGCGCGCTCACGGATACCGCCGACGTGAAGACCGTCGTTCCCGCGTCCGCGGGAGTCGGCAAGCTCTGAGACGGCGCGAGGGTCACCTCGCCGACGCCCCGCACGAGCCTTTCGCGGCCACGGCGCAAATACCGCGGGCCCCTTCGGCGTGGACGCTAACCTTGCGTCGCCCGGGCCGAGCGTACGAGACGCTGCCCCAGGGGCGTGGGCGCTCGAGCCCGCGTTTTCGTTGCACCTTTTCGCCGCCCTCGTGGCCCATCCCCTTTGCGCCACGCCACGCTCCGAGCGGGCGCGCTTCTTGCTGCCCCAATGTGACATGACCACTGTGCTGCTAAAGGAAATTCGCCGCCAGCACCGGCAGGAGCACGCAGCGCTCGATGATGCGCTGCGCCGGGCGCTGGCAGCCACGGACGACGCTGATCCCCGACGGCTGCAGGCCGTGTGGACGGCGTTCGAGCGCCGGTTGTTTCGACATCTGGAGCTCGAAGAACAGTCGCTCTTCCCTCTGGTGGAGCGAATCCATCCGGACGAGGTGCACGAGCTCTGCGCCGATCACGGGCGCCTCCGCCACCTCGCCATGGAGATCGGCCTTGGCTGCGATCTCCACACGCTAACGAAGCTCACGCTCTCGGAGTTTGCAACGCTTCTCACCGAGCACGCTGCCCGGGAAGACGCGACCCTCGACCGCTGGCTCGACGACGCGGTGCCTTCGGACACCCGACGCCACCTCGCGAGCCTCTTCGTCGACATGATGCGCGCGGAGCTTCGTCCGCCCGAACGACACCCGCCCGCGGTGCACGCGGGCTGAGCCCCGCGGCGACGCTCTGGGCCTCCCGGCAAGGCGTGACGAGAGCCGGCGCAGGGCATGCCCGTCGTCGGGTGGGATGCACTTGTGCCAGCTTGTGCCGGCGAGCACGCCGACACGCGCGAGAAAACGCCTACATGGCGATCGGCATGACGCTTGCGTGAGCAACGCCGTCGTGAACCGCAGGATCTCGACGCCGTTGCTGAGCCTCGCCGTCGCCGACCCCCTGCGACAATCCACACGAGATTGCGCCTGGCGGCGGCTTCGAGCGCTGCGACAACGGGGTCGTGCATCGGCCTTCGGTGGGAACATGTCCGGCCTACGTCAAGGGCGGCCAGACCTTCGAGCCGTCGACGATGCCCGACGGGGACGAGTGCTTTTCGGACCTCGACTGTAACGAGAAGCCACTCGGGTACTGCACGCGAGGATTCGTCCAATACGGTGTCGCCGCGTTCCCCAACCTCTGTCACTACGCGTGTACCGTTGACTCGGACTGCGAGGCGGGGACGCTCTGCCTGTGCGGCGAGGATCGCGGCACGTGCAGCGGCCCGGCTAGTTGCGTGACGGACTCCGATTGCGGCGGCGGCAGGCTGTGCGTGGTGTACACGTCGGGCTGCCTCTCACCCGTGGGATTCTCGTGCCAGTCGAGCGCTGACGAGTGCACGGTGAACGTCGACTGCAGCTCTGGGCTCGACTGCGTGCAAAGAAACGGCGGGCCCCGGGTCTGCACCCTGCCACCTTGCGCGAGCTGAGAGGTCCGGGCATGACCACGGTCCCAACACTAGAGCACATCCCTCGACCAGCTTCGCTGGTTCTGGGGGCCCTTCGCCCGCGCCTCTGCTTCGCAGCGCAGCACTAGCTCTGCCCTCGGGGGCGTGCCGCCCCCGGCACCCAAAAACCCGAGCACCGCGGCCTCCGGCGCATTTCAGTGACGGATTTCGTACGCGGGTCGCAACCAGTAAACTCAGTAGGAACGTGTCGTTCCCTCACTCGCTCGAGCCCCGATGCCGCCAACTCGCTCGCTAGCCTCCGCATTGCTTCCGTCCGTTCTCGTGCTTGCCGCCGGCTGCTCGGGCGGCGGCGAGAGCACTGGCGCTCCGTCGAACGAAAGTGGCGGGAGCGGCGGGACGTTTTCCGGACAGGGCGGCGCCTCGGGCAGCGGTGCGAGCGGGAGCGGTGCCGCGGGCGCAGGGACGGGCGGCGGGAGCGGCGCCACCGGTACTGGCGGCGCGGCAACGGGCGGCAGCAGTGGCTCGGGCGCAACGAGCGGCAGCGGCGGCGATTCGGGCTCGAGCGCCGCGGGCGGCAGCGGCGGCGACGGGACGGGCGGCAGCGGGACGGCGGGCGACAGCGAAGGTGGCGCGGCTGGAACCGCTGCCTCCGCCGGCGACGGAGGGACGAGCGGCGCGGGACAAGGCGGCACCGCGGGCGCCGCCGGGTCATCGGGTAGCGCGGGCACCGGCGGGTCGTCGGGTAGCGCCGGCGTAGGCGGCGGCCCCGCCGGGCCCCCGCTCGCGTTCCCCGGTGCGCAGGGCTTCGGCCGAAACGCCACGGGTGCGCGCGACGGCAGCGTCTACCACGTTACGAACCTCAACGACTCG
Organism: uncultured delta proteobacterium; assembly: GCA_963841435.1. Lineage (GTDB taxonomy): Bacteria > Myxococcota_A > Polyangia > Polyangiales > Polyangiaceae > PMG-095. Next base: position 104,345 of record CAWJCS010000006.1, on the reverse strand, counting down.
GGGGCGGGCTCGTTCCGCGACGCCGTGAGCAGCTCGAACCGCTTCGTCGTGTTCGACGTCGGGGGCTACGTGCAGCTCGTCACGGCGGTGTCCGTCAAGAGCAACATCACGATCGCAGGCCAGACGGCGCCGGGGGAAGGAATTGGCTTTCGAGGCGGCGAAATTTCTTTCGCCAATTCCTCGAACATCATTTGCCGCTACCTCCGCATCCGTCCCGGCAGCGAAACGGCGAGCGACACGGATGACGCGCTCAGCCTGTACCGCGCACAGAACGTGATGATCGACCACTCGTCCTTCGAATTCGGCCCGTGGAACAACATCGACGCCGTCAGCGACGACTGGCAGGCCCACCCGGTGACGGATGTCACCTTTCAGGATTCGCTGATTGCCGACCCGACGGGGCAGCAGTTCGGGGCCCACACCGAGTCGGTGTCGAGCCAGATGGCCTGGTACAGAAACGTCTTCGCGAACTCGCACAACCGCAATCCCCTCGCGAAGATCAACACGGTGTTCGTCAACAACGTGCTCTACAACTACGAAGCGGGCTACACGACCCACACGAGCACGAGCTTCAAGCACGACGTGCTCAACAACTATTTCGTCATGGGCCCCGCCTCCACCGGGACCGACAACACGTGGTACCAGGTTGACAAGAACCAGTCGATTTACTACGCGGGCAACCTCAAAGACACGAACCTCAACGGTACGCTCGACGGCTCGGCGACGACGCCGTACTGGTACCAGGGCGAGGGCACGCTGCTCTCGAGCGCGTGGTCCGCCGAGACGACGAGGACCACGCCGCTCGGCACCGCCTCGGGCGCTCGCGTCGCCATCTCGCTCGCGGGCCCCCTGCCCCGTGACGCCGTTGACGCCCTGATCATCAGCCAGGTGATGACCCTCGGCAAGGGCACGACCGGCACGGGCGCGAACACCGCCGGCCCCGGCGGAGGCCTCTACACGAGCCAGTCGCAGACGGGCCTACCGAACAGCGGCTACGGCTCGATCACCGGCGGCACGCGGCCGACGGACGGCGACAACGACGGCATGCCCGACAGCTGGGAGCTCGCGACGGGCTCGAACCCGAGCGCCGACGACGCCATGACCAAGGCCACCGACGGCTACACACTCGTCGAGCACTACGTGAACTGGCTCGCCGGACCGCACGCCACGAGCGCCGCCGGCGCCGCCGTGGACGTCGATCTCTCGGCGTACGCCGCAGGTTTTGCCAACGTGTCGCCGACCTACCTGGCATCCTCCGCGCAAGGTGGAACCGTCGCGCTCCAGCCCGACGGCCACACGGCGCGATTCCAGCCCACGGCAGGCTTCCAGGGTCTTGCGTCCTTTGCTTTCACCGTGTCCGGCTCCGACTCGACCGCGTACACGAGCACGGTGGTGGTGCTCGTCACGCCTTAGCACTACTGTCAGAAATTCGCGTTTCCTTCGAGAAATTCGCAGATTGGCGAGCGGCGAACTTTTCGGACGGCGGCGCCCACGTCTTGCGTCCATTTCGTGCTCGAAGACGGCCGCCCGCTGGCCGCGCCAGTTGCTTTCGTGGCTCATGTTCTCTCTGCCGGATCGTGATCTGTTCCTCCAAGACTCTGACAGTAGTGTTAGGCCGGCCGCGCGCGGTGAGCGCCATCACGTCGCCAACCAGTCTGCTACGCTCGGGCGCATGCCGCCGACCGCGGACGTGCTCCGGCTCGAGCGGGCTGCGCTCGTTGCGTGGCCCGCGGCGGAGGCAGAGACGCGCGGCGGCTGGGTCTTGCGCGCCATGCAGGGCGTGACGCGGCGCGCGAACTCCGCGTGGACCTCCGAAACATCCGGCTCGCGCCCACTCGGCAAACGAATCGCCGAGGTCGAGGCGTTCTACGCCGCGCGTCACCTGCCGAGCTACCTCACGCTGAGCCCGCTTTCGCCGCCCGACCTCGACCGGGACCTCGAACGGCGCGGCTACGTGCTCGAAGCGCCCGTCTCGATCCAGACCGCCGACGCTTCGGCCCTCGCTTCCGAAGCGACCCACGAGGCCGTCCTCGCGAGCGAGCCCTCGCGCGATTTTCTCGCCGTCGTCGTCGAACGGGGACGCTACGCGCGCGTGCCCGAAGCGTTCCTCGGATTGCTCCGCCGGCTCGGCCGGGACGCCGTGTACGCAAGCATTGCGCTCGAGGGCGAAGCGTGCGCCGCCGGGCTCGGCGTCCGGCACGGCGATCTCTTCGGAATCTTCGGCATGCTGACGCTCGAGCACGCGCGGCGGCGAGGCCTCGGCCGAAGCGTCGTCGCTGCGCTCGCGCGTGCCGCGCGCGAGGGAGGCGCCCGGACCCTCTACCTCCAGGTCGAGCGCGAGAACCCCAGAGCGCACGCGCTCTACGCCGGGCTGGGCTTTCGCGAGGCGTACGGCTATCACTATCGCGTGCGGCGCGAAGCACGGCCACTTTTGCACCAGGCGTAGGGCATGGATCGACAGCGCATCGGCTGGTTCGTGCGAGGACTGCTGCTCGTCGGCGTGTTCGGCCTAGCCCTGCATGCTTTCCGTGCAGGAGTCGCGGTGACGAACCGCACCGATCTCGCGGGCGCGGACCTGATGACGCAGATCTACTATGCGGCCGGCCTGTTCGTGATGGGCGGCCTCGACCTCGGCATGCCGGTCGGGGGCCCCCTCGTCGAGCGCGCCACGCTGTGGGGGGCGTACTTCGCCGCGCCGCTCATCACGACGAGCGCCGTGATCGAGGGCGCGCTCCGCCTCGTCGGATCCGGCGCCATCGAGCGCGTGGGGCTGAACCGACACCTCGTCGTGGTCGGCCTCGGACGCCTCGGGACCACGTTCGTTGCAGCCTTCCGGAAATGGGAGCCTCACACGCCCATTCTCGCGATGGATCGCGACATCTCCCAGGCCCCGGTGGCGCACGCCCGCCAGTATCAGCGCGTCGTCGTGCTGCAGGGTGACGCGCACCTCAAGCGCGCGCTCGATGGCGCGCGGCTCTCCCGGGCCCGTGCCGTGGCGCTCGTGACCGACGACGACCTCACGAACCTCGAGGTTGCGTTTCGCCTCGCCAAGGAACATCCGAGCCTGCGCGTCGTCGCGCACGTTTCCGACATCGGCATGCGACGCGCCGTCAGAGACATCCGCGACGCTGAGGCCGGCGAGCGCGTCTTCGTGTTCAATGCCCACCGCATGGCGGCACGACACCTCTACGACGATCACCTACGTGCCTATTTCAAGGTCACCGCCGCGCGCGACCCCGTGGTGCTCGCAGGGTTCGGCCGTTTCGGGCAGACCATCCTCGAGTTTCTGGACCGACAGGCGCACGGTGAAATTGCGCGGCTGCTCGTGATTGATCACGACGCGAAGCTCGCGCTCAGAAAATACCGAGACCAGGTGGCCGGTACGCTCTCTACACCGGAACCGGTCAACGGCGATCTCGCCGATCCCGAGACGTGGGATCGTATCGCTGGCCGGCTCGAGGGCTTCGAAGCACCGCCGGTCATCATCGTGGGGGGCAACGACGACATCGTGAACCTGAAGTGCGCCCTGCACGTGCGCCGCCGCTGGCCCGAGGCGCGCCTGTTCGTCCGCTGTCAGAACGAATCGTCGTTCACCGAGGAGCTCGCAAAGCGGCACCGCATCGAGCCGCTCGCCGTTCAGGGGATTCTGCTCCGGGCGCTCGAGTCCGAGCAAAAGCGGTGGTTCGGCACGGGCGCGCCCCCAAAGAGCCCCTGACGCACGCCGCGACACCAAAGACGCGCGGTCGCGCCGCCCGGCGCCTGCTCACGGCTCACTCCGCGCACTATCCCATGCCGAGTTTCGTCGGGACAAGCATGCCCCATTCCCCCGAACGCCGCGCCGTCTCCGAGCGCAGGGTTTGCGAACATGCCTCGCCGCTGCTCACGGGGCTCGTCCTTTGCCTCGGCACGGTCGGCTGCGGCGGTGACACGGGCTCCAACTCGAGCGGGCTCACGGGGTCCGGCGGCGCGGGTGCAAGCTCCTCGCCCGGCGGTCCGCGGCGCGCTCACAGCGAGTGCTTGCCGAGCCCCACGCTGCAGTCGACGACTTGGACCGAGACGGGCAGCCAGCCTGCCTGCCCGACTTTCGTACCCAGATTCGAGATATCGCCGAGGCCGCTGCAGCTCAGATCGATGTGTTCGGACTGGCGGTCCGTGCACCAGCCCGACGAAGACCCGACGTTCGTCGTGTGATTGTGGGGACAGGCGTCGATGTTAAAACGATTTAGTCACGGCGCTCGAGCCGGCTGGGACGAACGCACTTCGAGGCGATGCGACGCCCCTGAGCCAGCTCACGCGAGACCGTCTTCGGTGAAAATGAAGAGCCGCCCGGCGACCTCCTTGTTGGAGAGCCGCGAGCAACGAGACGCAGCACCTCCACCTCGCGCACCGCTCGTTCGGTCCGTGCGCAAGCGGGCGGCCGGCCGACGGAGCTCGGCAACCGCCGTTTGGATGACTCGCCGCTACTTCCACGGCGACACGAGATCGCTTTTCTCAAACAAGCAACGTTCGCGACGACTGACTTCCTCGAACGAAGCACTTTTGCCGTAGCGGAGCAAAAGGCACGGTCGCAGACGCAAACAATTGCATTGCAGTGCGGAAACGACGCTTCCGTTTCTCATTAGTGGCGAACTCACTCTCATCGCGCGCAGTTGACACGATGGCGCGCGACGTTCTTTCGCCTCGAACGTCAGTTCGAAGCGCCAGAAGAAAGATCACTCACGATCAAACACTATGGTATGGGGCATTGAGAACTGAGACTCTCCTCGGGCGGAATCAGTTAGGTGGTGTCGAGCTGGCGAGGCTGACTTCAGGGTCTGCCGAGCGCTCGGGTTTCGCGCGGCCCGGGGGGCAGAAGAAAGGTACAGGCGGATGGTTCAGGCAACGGTCGAGGCCCCCTTGGCGGGGGAAGAGAGCGAGAAGCGTCGAGTCATCTTCGCGTCGTCGCTCGGTACGGTTTTCGAGTGGTACGACTTTTACCTCTACGCCACGCTGGCACCGTTCTTCGCGGCGCTGTTCTTCCCATCGGGCAACGCGACCGCGGCGCTACTGGCGAGCTTCGCGACGTACGCGGCCGGCTTTTTGGTACGGCCGTTCGGCGCGCTCGTCTTCGGTCGCATTGGCGACATCGTCGGCAGAAAGTACACTTTTCTCGTCACGATCCTCGTGATGGGCCTGTTGACCGCCGCCGTGGGTCTGCTTCCGACGTACGCGAGCATCGGGATGCTCTCGCCCATCCTGCTCGTTCTGTTGCGGCTCGCTCAGGGCCTCGCGCTCGGTGGCGAATACGGCGGCGCGGCCACCTACGTTGCCGAGCACGCACCCAAGGACAAGCGCGGACTGCACACGAGCTTCATCCAGACTACCGCCACGCTCGGCTTCTTCCTGTCGCTGATCATCATCGGCACCTGCCGGCGAACCATGGAGGAAGCCACCTTCAAGGACTGGGGCTGGCGCATGCCCTTCCTCGTCTCACTCGTCTTGCTCGCCGTCTCGGTCTACATCCGCCTCAAGCTCAACGAATCGCCGGTTTTCGAGCGAATGAAGGCGGAGGGCAAGGGCAGCAAGGCGCCGCTTCGTGACAGCTTCGGCAACTGGCAAAACCTGAAGATCGTGCTCATCGCTCTCTTCGGCGCAGCCGCGGGGCAGGGCGTCATCTGGTACACGGGGCAATTTTACGCGCTCTTCTTCCTCATGGGCACGCTGAAGATCGACTGGACGACGGCCTACGACATCATGGCGATCACGCTGGTGCTCGGCACGGGGCTGTTCGTGTTCTTCGGCTGGCTCTCCGATCGGATCGGTAGAAAGAAGATCATGCTCCTCGGCTGCCTGCTCGGCGCCGTCACCTATTTCCCGATCTATCGGGGCATGGCCCACTACGGAAACCCGGCGCTCGAAGCGTTCGGCGCGACGACGGAGATCCACCTAACCGCGAACGAATGCCAGGTGCACCTCTTCCCGAACCCGAGCACCAAGTACAGCGAGTGCGACAAGATCAGGGATTTTCTCGCCAAGCGCAGCCTCTCCTTCGACACGACGCCGGCGGTAGCCGGCCAGCGCCCCGTCACGAGCATCAACGGCCAGATGATCACCGGGTTCGACGAAGCGGAGCTCACGGCGACGCTCAAGGCCCTCCACTATCCGGCCAAGGCGAACCCGGACGACGTCAACATGCCGATGCTGGTGTTGCTCGTGCTCCTGCAGCTGGTCTACGTGACCATGGTTTACGGCCCCATTGCGGCGTTCCTCGTCGAGCTCTTCCCCACCCGCATTCGCTATACGTCGATGTCGCTTCCCTACCACATCGGCAACGGCTGGTTCGGAGGCATGCTGCCCCTCACCGCCACGGCCCTCGTGGCAGCGACCGGCAACGTCTATGCCGGGCTCTGGTACCCAGTCGTCGTCTCGTTGCTGACGGTCGTGGTGGGGGCGCTCTTCATCCGAGAGTCTGCGTCCGTGCACGAGCTTCACACCATCTGAATCAACAACACTCAATCACCCATCAGCTCGAGTAGTACGTTCTTCCGAGTCGGTCCCAAGCCGACTCCATACCTGGGAGTTTGTCGTGAAACTGCTGAAGTATGCGTTCGTGCTCTGCTGCGCGGCCGTGGTCCTTTGGGCGCCCCCCGCCCGCGCCGTTCAGGTCTTCGAGGACAAGGACAAGGGCGTCGCGCTCAAGATTGGCGTGCTCTTGCAGCCGTGGTTTCAGCTCACGTCGCCCGGCTCCCGCGGTGGAACCGGGCCGTGCGGCTCGGCCACGCGCACCACGTGCTCCGCGGGCATCGGGAGCCCGGAGGGTGGCCCCTCCTACGATTTTTACCTGCGCCGCACGCGACTGCTCTTGTACGGCTCGGCCACCAAGCAGCTCAGTTTCTTCGTGGAAACGGACGAGCCGAATCTGGGCAAGGGTGGAGCCTATGCGACGACCACGTTCATTCAGGACGCCTTCTTGTCGTACGCTTTCGCCCCGGAGATCACGCTCGACGCGGGGCTGATGCTCGTGCCGCTCAGCCACCACACGATCGAAGGCGCGACGGGGCTCAACGGCCTCGACTATCACGCGGAAATGATCCGGTTTTCCACCGGTCGCATTTGGCGCGACGTGGGTGTCCAGCTGCGCGGAATGCTACTCGACGATCACCTCCACTACCGCCTGGGCGTCTTCGAGGGCGTCCGCAACAGCGCGGTGCCGGCGCCCCCCATGCCGCCGGTACCGCCTCCCCCGCCCCTCAACGAGCGAGGCTTGCCCCGCGTGACAGCCCACGTGCGCGGCAACATCTTGGGCAGCGAAAAAGATTTCTTCGTGAAGGGCATCTACTTTTCGGAAACGCCGATCGTGTCGGTGGGCGTCGGCGTCGATTTCCAGTCGAACGCGATGTACAAAGTGAACGGCGACCGCCGCAAATACCTCGCGTTGAGCGGCGACGTGTTCGCGGAGCTGCCGTTCGGCGACGACATGGAGCTCGTCGGCAAGGCCGCCGCGTTCTACTATGCCGAGGGGACGTTGACGATCGGCTCGAGCAACCTGCCCCAGGGTGGCATCACCGCATTCGGCGAGGTGGGCTTCAGAATCGCATGGATCGAGCCTATCGTTTCGCTCGACTACCTGCAGGCGCGCAAGAATCCGCCGCCGGCGCCCGCTGAGCCCGCGGTGAAGGTCATCGCCCCCCACGGCGGCGTCAACTTCTGGATCGACAAGTACACGCTCAACGTCAAGACCGACGTCGGCTACCGTCGGGTCACGCGACCGACCCTCGCGACGACGAAGGACGTGCTCTGGACGACGCAGATGCAGCTCTTCTTTTAGCAAGAAAGGCCGCGTTCGAGTCGCGCCTCCGGGGAGGCGGCGGCGCCGGTTCGGCCTTCCTCGCTAGCTTCGCGGGGAAGGCGGCCGTCGAGTTCGACAGCGCGCGGGCTCTCGTGAGACAGTCCGCAAAATCGCCCCGACCATCGCCCCCGAGACGAAGCACCCGGAGACGCTGCCGGTCGGGGCCCCGCCCGCCCTGCTCGCAACGCCGGAGAGCGAGCAAGCCGTCGAGCTGCTGCGGACGCGCCTCGCGCTCTGGCTCGGCGTGACGGCGATCCTCGCCATTGCCTACGACGTGAGCGCCAACGTGGCCGGCGTGCTGGCGTTGGGGCGAAGCTGGGAGCTACCTTTCGCCCGGAGCGGTTCATCCGGGGCTGGATCGCGGCGCGCCGCCCTCGGCCAATCTGCCCATCGGGGTCATCTCGAACATCGCCATGCTGAGCATGCGGGCAGCGCTCTTGCCCAGCACGCCGCGGCGAACGCTCGCCGTCGGTGTGGTCTCGACCCTACCGGTGCTCGTGGCAGGCTTCCTGGTGCACCACCAGTATCGGACGCTGGACGCCGCGAACTTCGCTCTCGGGACGACGCTCGTGAGCGTCGTGGTGATTCCGATCCCCGTCTTGATCTCGCGAGTCATCTACAATCTTCGCGCCCAGGTGCGAGCGGCCGAGCGACTCGGCCAGTACACGCTCGAAGGCAAGCTCGGCGAGGGCGGGATGGGCGTCGTGTACCGCGCGAACCACGCATTTCTGCGACGCCCGACGGCCATCAAGCTCCTGCCGATGCAACGCGCTGGCGCAACCGGGCTCGCGCGATTCGAGCGCGAGGTGCTCGAAACCAGCCGGCTCACGCACCCGAACACGGTTGCCATTTACGATTTTGGGCGCACGGCGGACGGAAGCTTCTACTACGCCATGGAGTATCTCGACGGCGTCTCGTTCGAACAACTCGTCGATCACGACGGCCCTCAGCCACCCGGGCGCGTCGTGCACTTGCTCCGTCAGGCGTGCGGTGCGCTCGCCGAGGCGCACCGCCGGGGCGTCGTTCATCGCGACATCAAGCCGGCAAACCTGCAACTTTGCGTGCGGGGCGACATCCCGGACTTCGTGAAAGTGTTGGACTTCGGGCTCGCCAAGCAACTCCGGGGGCCGGACCCCTTACTGACCGCCGTTGACACCCCGCTCGGAACGCCGCACTACATGGCCCCCGAGGCCGTCACGGCCCCCGAGACCGTCGATGCGCGAACCGACATCTACGCGCTCGGTGCGCTCGGCTATTTCCTTGCAACCGGCTCGCCGCCTTTCCGGGGCGAAACGGTGGTTTCCGTGCTCGCCAACACGCTGCACGTCGATCCCCAACCGCCTTCCGAGCGGCTCGGGCGTTCGCTACCGAGCCAATTCGAAGCGGTGATTCTGCGCTGCCTGGCGAAGAAGCCCGAGGCGCGACCCGTGAGCGCCGTGGACCTCTCGAGCGCCCTCACCGCTTGCGACGACGTGACCCCGTGGACGGAGGCGGACGCGGCGCGCTGGTGGCAAGAGCGCGCGGCCGAGGTGCTCGACCGGAGCCGGCGAGCGCAAGAGCCCGGCGCTTCCAGCTCGGGCGACAGCGTCGTGGCCGTGGACTTCCAGGGGCGCGCGCGGCCGAGCTAGAGCCCCAGCGGCGTCGAGCGAGAGCGAGGCGTCAGAAGCTGCCCGAGACGCCCAATCCGTAGCCGTCGCGCCCCACGGCCAGAGGGGCGACGCTCACGATGACGTTGCGACGGACCAGCCGCTTTTTCGGCACGAAGAGCCCGACGACCAGCATCGCGGCGCCGCCCGCCTGCACCATGCCGTCGAGCACGAGCACAGCGCGCGTGGCCGCCCGTGTCTCGCAGACGAGAGTCCCGGGGTCGCAGGGTTTATCGCGAGCGACGTCCGTGGTGAGCGTCAGCCACGGACCCAGAACCGGGATGAGCAGGAGCCCCGTGCCGTCTTTGAAATCCGCGGCGGTCGCCGCGGTGACGCCGAACACCCATGGCACCCCGAGCACGATCGAGCCCGCGATGATGAGACCCCGCCGACGTTGCTCCACCAAGCGGTAGCCCGGCGGGATCGGCTCGCCTTCGACGTAGGGAAGCTCCATGCCCGGCGGCAGCGCGCCGCGCCCCTGCGGATACTGCACGTCGTAGCGGGTCTGGGCCTCGGGAGTCGGAGCCGGGACGAGCATGTATCCCGGCGGGACGGCGTAGCCAGGAGGTGGCGGCGGCGCCGGTGCCGTCGCGACCGCCGCGGCCGGAGCGGCACCGACCGGCGGCGTTGACGAACCTGCAGGGGCGGCGGCGGACGGCGGGCTCGGCGCCGGTGCGGCGCTCACGGTCGGCGCCGGGGCCACCGGGGCCTGCTCAGCGACGGCCCCGCCCGCAAGCAAAAGGATGAACGTTGCGCTCGATAGGGCAACGGGTGTGCTCGACGATGCCATGGAGTCCCTCCGACCTTAAGGAAGCCCCAGTTTAGCACACCGGTCCCAGCGCGCCGCAGCGCGCACCTTCTGTACAATGGCGCCGTGCCCCGCACGAACGCCGAAAGCGAGCCCGTCGCCGACCCTCACGGTCGTAGGCTCATCGGGCGGACGCGGGAGCTTTCGACGATAGCTCGGGCGCTCGCGGACGCCGAGAGCGAAAAAGGTCGACTGCTGCTCTTGGCGGGCGAGCCGGGCATCGGCAAGACGAGCCTGGCCGACGCGGCGACGGCACTCGCCAAGGCGCGCGGATTCACCGTGCACTGGGGGCGCTGCTGGGAATCGGGCGGGGCGCCGGCATACTGGCCATGGCTCGGCGTGCTCTCGTCGATAGCCCGCGACCTCGACGACGCCGTGCTCGCCGCTACGCTCGGCGACGGCGCACCGCTGCTCGCGGAGATCCTGCCGGAGCTTCGCCGTCGCCTGCCGCCAATGTCGACGGGCGCCCACCCGCCGGCGGACGAGGCGCGCTTTCGCGTCTTCCGGGCGATTGTCGCGCTCGCGCGCGAAGCCTCGCGTCTGTCGGGGCACGGTCTTGCCATCGTGCTCGACGACCTGCACGCGGCAGACCGCTCGTCGCTGCTGCTGCTCCATTTTCTGGCACGCGAGCTACGCGGCCTCAAACTGCTCGTGATCGCGACGTGCCGCGACGCAGAGGCGCGCAAGGACGCCGAAACCAGCGAGCTATTGGCGCGCATCGGCCGGGAGGGCAGCGTGCTGTCGCTCGGCCGCCTCGACGTTCAGGACGCCCTCGACCTCGTCAAGGCCCACACCGCGCACGTCGCCGGACGCGTGAGCGACCGCATCCTCGAGCGGGCCCAGGGCAATCCGCTCTTTCTCGAGGAGATGCTCAGGCTCTACGCCGAGCAGGGACCGGGGTCGATCGAAGCGGGTGTCGTACCGCACGGCGTTCGTGACGTGATCGGCCAGCGTCTCACGCGCGTCAGCGCCGAGACGCGAGGGCTGCTCGAGATCGGAGCCGTCATCGGCGACGAAATCGACCCGGCGCTCGTCGCAGCGGCCGCCGGCACCGACGCCCTCGGTGTGGCGGGCGCGCTCGCCGAAGCGGCGCGCGTCGGTTTGCTCGTCGAGCTCGGTGACCGGCGGCGCTTCGGCCACGCGCTCTTCCGCGAGGTGTTGTACCGCGAGCTTTCGCCGGAGCGGCGCCGGGAGCTGCACGGGAGCGTCGCGACGGCGCTCGAGCGGAGCGCGCTCGTCGACGACGCGGTCCCACACGACAAGATCGCGCACCACGCGCTCGAGGGGCCGCCCGAGCTCCTCGAACGGGGCGTCGAGCACGCCCTCCTCGCCGCGAGTCGGGCCCAGGAGCTTTTTGCCTACGACGACGCCGTGGAGGCCCTCGAACGGGCACTCGAATCGGTCCAAAGTCGGGGGAACCCGCCGGCTCTCCGCGCCTCGGTGCTCGTGGCGCTCGGCGAGGCCTGCATCCGTCGCGCCGACGGGGCGGCGGGCAAGCGCCATTGCCGCGAAGCGGCAGGCATCGCGCGCTCGCTCGGCGACGCCGACCTCGCGGCGCACGCGGCGCTCGTCTATGGGCGGGTGTTCACGTTCGGCAACATAGACCCCGTGCTGATCGGCATGCTCGAGTCGTCGCTCGAGGCGCTGCCGCCCGGCGACAGTGCGCTCCGCGCACGGCTACTCGGGCGGCTCGCGGGGGCGCTGCAACCGGCAGCGGTCGTTGCCGAGCCCGTGGGCGTGGCGCGCGACGCCATCCTGACGGCGCGCCGGCTCGGCGACAAGCAGACGCTGCTCGAGGTCCTGCACGATTCGATCTCCGCGATGATGGACTGCGCCCCGCCCGCCGAGGTCTACGCGTTGAATCTCGAAGCCGACAAGCTCTGCCGCGAGCTCGGCGATCGCGAACGCCTGCTCCGCACGCAAGGTCGGCTGTTCTTCGTGCACCTGAGCCATGGTGAGCTCGAGCTCGCCGACGCACGCACGGAAGCCTACGAGGCGCTCGCCGAGGAGCTTGCCGCGCCGTGGCTGGCCTTTCGCAGCCGCTTCTTCCGAGCCGTCCGCGCCACCATGCACGGGCGTTTCGCCGACGCCGAGCGCTACCTCGAAGAAGCGCTCGAGCTCGGCAAGGCCGCCGGTGACCCCGTCGTCGAGGGGCTCTACCTGTCGTGCCGCGAATCGTACCTTCGCGCGCGTGAGCGTCACGACGAGCTTCTCACGAGCGGCGCGATGTCGCGACGCGAGCGCAGCGACTTCCGCTTCTCGTCCGTGTGGCAGGCGCTCCACGCGGGCCTCGCCCACGCGCGCCGCGAGGAGGCCGAGCAGGCAGCGGCCTACTACCAGATCATCCCGACGGCCTTCCCGATGAATCTGTTTTCCCTCTTCTTCCTCGTCGAGATGGCTGCGGTTGGTGGCACGGAGGAGCAAGCGGCGAAGCTCTTGCGGCTCGTCGAGCAGTGCCCGGACGAGTACCTGGCGCTCAGCTGGAGCTACGTCGCGTGGGAAGGACCGCGCGCGCGCTTCGTCGCCCTGTTGCTCGCGCGGCTCTGCCGCTACGACGAGGCGAGCGTCGCGTTCGAGGACGCCATCGCGCGCCTCGGGAAGCTCGACGCCCTGCCCTACCTGGCGCGCACCGAGTACGAATTCGGCCGAATGTTCGCCGAGCGCGCCGCCCCGGGCGATGCCGAGCGGGCCCGCGCGCTCTTCGAAGCGGCGCGCGGCCGCGCCGAATCGCTCGATATGCCGGGCTTGCTGGGGCACGTCGCTCGGCGCCTCGCCGCGCTCGGCGCCGGCCCGTCGCCGAGCACTGCGTCCGCGCGTGCGCCGAGCGACCCGCCCGTGAGCGCGCCGCCCGGCACTGGTGAGTCTCCCCCGCGCTCGCCGGTCACCCTCGTACTGGAGGGCGACTACTATAGCGTCACCTACCAGACCGAGACGCTCCGCCTCAAATCGAGCCTCGGGCTCCAGTACCTCGCCCGGCTGCTCGAAGCGCCCGGCCGAGAGGTGCACGTGCTCGAGCTCGTCCGCGAGCGGCAGGGCACGAGCGACCCGAGCGAGCTCGCCGACCAGGGCGACGCGGGCGAGCTGCTCGACGAGTCGGCAAGGGAGAGCTACCGGCGAAGACTCGAGGATCTCAAAGACACGCTCGCAGAGGCCGAGTCGTTCGGCGACACGGCACGCGCCGCACGCGCGCGCGAGGAGATTGAGTTTCTCGGGCGGGAGCTCAGCCGTGCCGTCGGGCTCGGCGGCCGGGCCCGCAAGGCCGGCGCCGCGGCCGAACGAGCGCGGAGCGCCGTTCAGCGCCGCATCCGGCACGCCATCGAGCGCTTCGGCGAGCACGACCAAAAGCTCGCGACGTTTTTGGAGCGGTCCGTAAGAACTGGGAATTACTGCGTTTTCATTCCCGTTCCCGATTGATTCCGCGCCGGGGAACGAACGTTCCGACCGAGGTCACGCCTCCCCGATTGGAGGCCACGATGACCCGAAAGATTCCAGCGCTCGCCGCCACGCTCGTCACCACCATCCTGCTCGGCCTGGCGCTTTTCAGCTCCGGCCACCCCGCCGCTCGCACGGCGCCCGCTGCCGCCACCGCCTGTCTCGACGCCGTCGCGCCGGCACCCGCTCCCGCCCGCGAGCGCGCCCCCGAGCCCGCGCTCGTCGAGAGCGCCCCGTCGTGCGGCGGTGAGCTCGTCGCCCAGACGGAGGCGCCGTGACCGACTCACTGTTGCGCGACCTCTTCGAGCAGAAGACGCGCGCCCTCCGCGGACACCCCTGGCTCGGCAAGGCGAGCATCAAGGCGAGCGCAGAGCTCGTCGGGGACCTCGCCTGCGACGTGCGTCGCGGCGGCCGCGTCATCCGCGCGGACCTGCCGGCGGAGGAAGGCGGCGCTGACACGGCGCCGACGCCCGGTGATCTGATGCGCGCGGCCATCGGCGCCTGCCTCACCATGGGCTACCGCAGCTGGGCAGCGCGGCTCGGGGTGGATCTGCTCGCCGTCGAGGTTGACGTCACGTGCGAGTTCGACGTGCGCGGTCAGCTCGGCCTCGCCGAAGACGTGCCGCCCGGCTGGCAACGCCTGCTCTTCGAGGTGCGCCTCGTCTCGAATGCACCCGTCGCCGACGTACGACGCGTCGTCGAGCACGCCGATCGCCTGAGCCCGATGCTGCAAAACCTCTCGCCCGCCATCGAGCGCGTCCAGACCCTCACCATCATCAACGTCGACTCCCCTCCTCTCTCAACCACGCTCACGATCACCAAGGAAGCATCATGACCCCCTCACGAATCATCACGACCTTGCTTGCAACGCTCCTCGCTCTCGTCGGCTTCGCGTCAACGGCCGCCGCCGACCCCATGGCCAACGCGGCCACCAAGGCCGACATCCAGAAGACGCTCGGCTTCGTTCCGCAGTTCTTCACCAAGCTCCCGGACGGCATGTTGCCGGGCGCCTGGGAGGAAATGAAGGGCCTTCAGCTGAACCCGAACACGGCGCTCGACGGCAAGACCAAGGAGCTCATCGGCCTCGGCGTGGCAGCGCAGGTCCCCTGCCGCTACTGCATCGTCGCCCACACCGAGTTCGCCAAGCTCAACGGCGCCAGCGACGCGCAGGTCGGCGAGGCCGTCGCCATGGCCGCCATCACCCGGCAGTTCAGCACGTTCTTGAACGGCATTCAGACGGACGAGACGCGCTTCCGCGCCGAGATCGCCCGGCTCGTCGCGAACGCCAAACAGGCCGCGTCCGCGAAGCGTACGGCACCGGCCCCCGTGAACGTCGTGGACGGCGCCTCGGCCCTGCGCGAGATTTCGACGCTGTTCGGCTTCGCTCCCGAGTTTCTGGCCCGTTTCCCCGCGGCGGGTCGTGCCGGCGCCTGGAAGCAAATGCGCGACGTGCAGCTAAACCCGAAGACGGCCCTCGACGGCAAGACCAAGGAGCTCATCGGCCTCGGCGTGGCAGCGCAGGTTCCCTGCAAGTTCTGCATCATCGCCCATACTGAGTTTGCCAAGTTGAACGGCGCGACCGAAGCGGAAATCAGCGAAGCCATCGGGCTCGCCTCGTTCACCCGCGACATGAGCACGATGCTCAACGGCATGCAGGTCGACGAGGCCCAGTTCCGTCGCGACGTGGACCGCCTCGTCCGCAACGCCAAGGCTGCCGCCAAGCAAGACGCCGTCGCCCGCCGCTGAGCGCTCTGACACCCCCGCCGCCGACACACGGCCATAACACCGAGAAACGAAACGAACGACCCAACGAACGGAATCGCAACGAGCCGGACGGCAAAAGCCGCTCCGGCTCGCTGCTTTTGGGAGTACGCCGAGAGGGGTGCCCCAGCCCCCAGCCGAAGCACCGGCGGTGTGACAGCCATGCCCCACCGCTTGCCCGGGCGCGACAGTCTGCCGCAGGGTACTAGGCGAAAAATGGCGGAAAGCCAGTGCTCGGGGCGTCAAGAGCGATGGCACGCGTTTCGCAATATCGGTCGCACGGAGGCTCGTCGTGATGATGCACGCATCCCAAGAGACCACACCGTACAGCTCTCGTGGAAAGCGCCCTCCCGAGCCCGACTCGCGGCGGCGAGCCCTCGAGGAGACGCCCACCGAGAGCGTCCGGACGGACGCGAGCTCCGACTCGCCAGCGACCCGCTACGATTTCGTCGCTTTCCTCAGTGAGCGGCTCGGCGTATCGGACGCCGAAGCGAAGAGCCTCCTCAGGCACTGGCTGCTCACCTACGAGCCCGAGCGGCCTCGCCCGGTGCGCTTTCTCTGCCGCGGCACGACCCCCGAGGCTCGACCGGCCCTCGCGCCGTCAGGGTAGCTCGAACACGAGCACCTCGCCTCGCTCGCTGCCCTCGAGGCGCAAGAGCGGCTCCGTCGAGAGCGCGGCTCCGTCGCCGGCTTCGAGATCGGCACCGTTGACGCGCACGCGACCGCGCGCGACCTGCACCCACACGCCCCGCCCACTCGGGATCTCGAGCTCGGCGGCCTGCCCCGCCTCGAACGTACCTCCGCGCAGCACGGCATCCGTGTTGACGACGACGCTGCCCTCGCGTCCGTCCGGTGACGCGAGCACGCGAAGGCGCCCCAAGGCCTCTTCGAAGTGCTTCTGCTCGTAGCCCGGCTCGAGACCGCGCCGCGCCGGCAACAGCCAGATCTGGAGGAAGTGCACGGGCTCGGTCCGTGAGGCATTGAACTCGCTATGCTGGACGCCCGTGCCGGCGCTCATGCGCTGCACCTCGCCCGGGCGGATCACGGCGCCCGTGCCGAGCGAATCGCGGTGCGAAAGCGCGCCCTCGAGGACGTAAGAAACGATCTCCATGTCGCGATGGCCGTGGGTGGGAAAGCCCGCGCCCGCTGCGACGCGATCCTCGTTGATCACGCGCAGGTTGCGAAAGCCCATGTGAGCGGGATCGTAATAATCTGCGAACGAAAACGAATGGCGTGAATCGAGCCAGCCGGCATCGGTTCGCCCTCGTTGGTCGGCGCGTCGAATCTCCATCATGGTCTTTCGTCCTGAACGCGCGAAGTCACCTATGGGCTCGCGTCGAGCCGGACGAGGAAAACCCCGGCCCCGGTGTCGGTGAGTAAGTTCTGGTTACCGAAGTCGGCGCTCGAGGTAAACCTGCCAGAAAGCCAAATCTTGCCCGAGCCGACGGCTAGCGCGCTACTCGAGATGCCGGCGCCACCACTCGCGCGGAGGGTCTGGACGGGGTCGCCCGTCGCCGCGTCGTAGGTGAGGAGATAGGTGCCACCGTCCGTCGGGATCTCGGCGTCGAGGCTGCCGCCGAGGAAAACGGTGGCGCCATCGTCGCACGCGACGAGCTGTCCGAAGTCCGTCTCGAGCTCGAGGTTCACCCAGCGCGCCGCACCGTCACCGTCGAGGCGCGCCACGAAGGCGGCCGTCGGGGGAAACGAGGAGCTGCTGCTCGGCGTGAACGGCGCCCCCGGCACGGTCTTGCCGCCGAGGTGGAGGTCGAGCGCGGCCCCGCCCGTCAGCAGGAAATCACCGTCGGCGAGCGGCGCAAGTGCGGTTCCGACCGAGAAGTCGTCGCCGCCGAAGGCCGCGCTCCACACCGGCTCGCCGTCGCTGGTGAAGCGGGCGAGAAAGCCGCTCGGCAGCCCCATCAAAGTGGCGCTGCTCGTGAGGGTTTCGGTGTCGCCGCCAAACGACAGATCGAGGTCGAAGTCGCCCGTCATCACGAGATCGCCGTCCGCGAGCACGGCAACGTCGTTCGCGTACCCCTGCGTGCCGGCGTGGGTGAACGTCTTTTGCCAGACCAGGTTGCCGTCGGGGTCGACCTTCACGAGGATGGGGTGCTCGCCGAACCCCGTGACGGGATCGACGACTTGATAGCCACCCGCGAGGAAGATCGAGCCCGCTTCGTCGACGGCGAGACCGTAGGTGAAGGTGTCGTCGTTGTCGAACGTCAGGGTCTTTTCGTACCGGACGTTGCCGTCGATCCCGACCTTCGCGAGGTAGATGTCCTTGGACACGTAGGAAGTGGACACCGTGGCCAGATCCGGCAGGTAAGGCGCGACGATCACAACGTCGTCGCCCGAGCGCGCCATCGCCCAGGGCAGGCCCGCGGGCTTCAACGGCAGCTGCCAGAGCGGCATGCCCGTCGCGTCGAGGCGCGCCACGAACGCCTCCGACTCGATGCCGCTGTCGAACGCGGTGACGCCCACCGTCGCCGGATCCGCCGACGCGCCCGCAATGACGACGCCCGAGTCGAGCGAAACGAGCACGGGCGGCGTCGAGTTCAGCGGGTCGCCGCTCTCGAGCCGCCACGCCTGGCCCATGCCGGGCGTCGCGTACTCGGTGGGCACCGTCGCGCCGCCGCCCGAACCGCCCTCCATCCCTCCCGTCCCCGCACCACCACCCGCGCCGGCTCCGGCGCTTCCGCCGCTGCCCGTGCCCGCCGACGGTGCCCCCGCCTCCGCGCCGGCATTGCCTTCGCCCCCGGAGCCCCCGCGAGTCCCGCCGCTGCCGCCGGATCCACCGCGGCCCGCCGCGCCGCCACTCGACGCTCCGGACGCACCGGCACCCGCACGGCCCGCTCCGCCCGCTTGCCCGGCACTGTCATCGTCACCCCCCGACTTGCCGCCGCACGAAACGGCGATCCCACACAATCCCAGAACTCCCAAGAAAAGACCCACACCACGCATGCCGCGGATTCTGTTCCCGACCGACGGTTCGGGCAAGGAGCGCGAGCAAGCAGTGAAACACGGCTGGATCCCGCATCCAACGCGCGGGTCCCGCGTGGCTGCGACGCCTGGTATGATGATTCGATGATCGAGCTGGAGGGCGCGATCGGGGCGGTTCGACCCGAAGCCAGCAAGGTCATGCGCAGGGTCTCGCGGCGGCGAGTGCTTCTGCTGCTCGGCGCCCTGTGCGCGGCGCTCACGGGGGCCTGCGCCGGCAAGTCCATCGTCGACGACCACTCCGACTCCGTCTCGGGTACGCCGGTGAGTCAGGCGGATTTCACCGATCGCGCCGCGGCGGCGATTTGCGACAACATCGGCGCTTGCTGCGCGAGCGCAGGCTTCGCGCTCGATCGAACGGGGTGTGAAGCGTTCGTGCGGGGCTCGCTCGATTGGGACGACCCGCACGAAAACACGATCTGGGACGCCGATGCCGCCGGGCGCTGCGTGGAAGACTTCGGCGTCATCGCGCGCTCCTGCAACGAGAGCGCCGCCGACTACGCCGCGAGCTGCGGCCACACCCTACGCGGCACCCTCGGCGAGGGCCAGAGCTGCGTGGACGACATCGAGTGCGCCGACATCGCAGGCGCGCGTGCCCAATGCCTCTACGACACCCCCGAGCCCGGCGGCCGATGCACTGCCGATGTGCGGGCAGCGGCGAGCAGCCTGGGCGATCCGTGCGACAGCACTTGCAGCAGCGATTCGTGCGTCAGCGTGACGCCCGTCGGAGGGTCGGGCGCGCCGGGCACCTGTTACGTAGAGGACGGCCTCGTGTGCAACTTCGACAGCGCCACCTGCGAGCGGGCGCCCTCCCTCGGCGAGGCTTGCCCCGGTTACTACTGCCAAAGTGGAGCGTACTGTCCCGACACAGGTGAGGGGGGCTGCACGGCGAGCAAGCCCGAAGGTGCCGGGTGTGTCGGGGACGACGAGTGCCAGAAAGGGAGCTGCTCCGAGGGCATCTGCGGCCCCCGCTCCATCGCCTCGGAAGAGCTCTGCCTCGGCCTGAACTGAGGAGGGGCACTTTGCCCGGGGCGCATGGCTCCGGCGGCGCGGTGCCGTTGACGATCACACGCGTGGCGCGCCCTTGAGCTCGGTGCGCGGGCGGGGTGCGCCGTCTTCTAGCGTCGCCGCTGAAGCCTCGATCTCGTCGCCGAGCGCCGTCAGCCGGTCCATGACGGCGCCCGCCAGGTGTCGCTGGGTCGCGTTGTTCCAATCATAGCTCGGCGGGTCCGCCGGGGGCGGCACGCGCCGCACCTCGCGGGCGAGCTGCCGCAAAAGCGGGTCGAGCTGTCCGAGCAAGAGTCGGAGGCGCACCCAGCGGTGGTTTTCCCAGCCGGACGGGCTCTCGCCGACGAAGCGCTCCACGATCTTCTCGCCCGCCACCTCGCCGCGCTTTCCGAGCCGGGCGAGCACGTCGGACGGCATGGCGAGGTTCATGCCGCCCTCCTCCTTCGCGAGGTGGATGCGCGCGATCCGATTGCGGAAGCCGGGTGCTCGCGCCTGCATGTTGTCGAGGAACGCCTGAGCGGCGTTGACGAGCGCCCCCAAGAATCCGAACAAACCGTCGAAGCGCTGCCAGCTCTCGAGAAACCCCGCACGATTGTTGGTCGGCAAGAAGACGTTCTTCGCCTCGTCGGGGTCCCGGTCGTCGTCGGCGTGGAAAGGAGCGAGATCGAGGCCGAAGGTCGGACGGCCCGGCACCCAGGCGTCGAAGAAGTGAATCGGAAAGTTGCTGGCGATGCCGCCGTCCGACATCCAGCACGCGTCGAGCTGCCGGACGCCGCGGCCTCCGCGATTTCGAGCATTGCGGCGATCGATGCCCCAGAGGCGCACGGCGCTGATGAGCAGCGGAAAGCTGAGGCTGAGGCGTGCCGCGAAGACGACGGGCAGATCCTGCGGTGCGGGAAGCGCTAGGAAGCCAGGCGGAACCTCGTCGTCCGACGATCCGGGGTGTTGCTCCATCCAGGTCACGGCGGCGTCTGGCAACACGCGGCGCAGATCCTCGGGGCGGAAATAGAAGGTGCGCTCGGTCTCCGGCAGGCGGTACGGGCGGCCGTGAACGAGGCTCGTCGTGAGCGCCTCGAAATTGACCTTCCGCTTGCCCACGGGGCGCCCGCGCGCCGCCTCGCGCCGCTCGTCGAGCGTCGCGTACGACTCGCCGGCCGTCCAGAGGTCGGCGAAGATCAAGGGGCGGCCCTCGACGCCCGCAAGGCGATCGATGAGCTCTCCGAGCCAGTCGCTCAGCACCGTCTCGCCGTCGAGCCTGCCGCTGCACATCCCGTAGCCGTTCTTCGGTAGCCGGAGCACGAGCGCGATCACGAAAGCCGCAACGGCGAAAAGCGGCGCGCCGACGAGCCCGAGCGCCACGGCCGCGGTCACACCCCACGCGGGCGCCGGCGTCGAGAACGCACCCACCGCGAACAGCACCCCGGGTGCGAGGCCGAGCGCCACGGCGAACGGGAAGTGCCACCCGGAAACGGCGAGCGAGCGCGCGAGCTTGAACGGCACCGGCGCCTTGCCCAGAAACGTCGAGAACACTTCGAAAGGCGCGCGCACGCTGGGGTTCGGCCGGAACAGCCCGAACAGCCGTCCCTTCTCGCCCAGATAAGCCGGCAGCTTTTCGAGGACCGCGAACGCGTCGCGCCCGTTCTTGCGCGCGTAGGCGGCCGCGGCCGTGGCCGCCGCCGCGATGGCGCCCGCCGAGGACCCGCCGACGTTGACGAAGTCGTACTCCTTCGCGAGCCGAGCCACCGCGCGCGGGTACACGATGCCGCTGGTGATCCCGCCCTTCATGACGACGTTGCATTCGCGCGAGCGCGCCGGAGCATCGGCCGCGAGGGGCTCCGGCCGCGGCAAGGGAGCTTCGGGCCGACGACCGAGCGCCTGGCGCGAAAGCACGGCGAGCCCCACCACCGTGTACGCGACGGCCCCGATCAAGAGCACGACCTTTAGCGCCGCCGCGACGGCCGCACCGGCTGCTCCGAAGCGCCCTTCGAGCGCGTGCAAGAGCAGCGTGTTTTCGAGAGCGTCGAGCGCCCCGGCAAGCAGCGTGGCGAAGGCGACGGCCGCCCCGGCGTCGTCCCACTTCTCCCCGAGCCGACGCCCGACGGCCGACGCCGCATTCGCGATGAAAAGGCTGTAGGCGACGATGAAAAGGTAGTCCCACGCGAGGGCCTCGCGCAGGGCGTCGGCCGACACCCCATGCGCCCGCATGAGCCCGAGGATCGCGCTCGGGCTGCCCGCGAGCTCGAGCTCGACCGTGAACGGAAAGGGCGCCGCGGCCGCGCGGTTGCCCGCAAAGACGGCGAGCACGAAAAGCCCCAGCGCGCTGAAGAGTCGTTTCATCCCGCCCTCGCCACCAAGCCCCCTATTTTACCACACAACGCGGTTTTGTTCGCCGCCACTGGTGGTCGCCGTTGAAGACGATCTCGGGCTCGTAGCCGAAGCTCAGACCGGCGTGCCGCGTGCGCTGCTCTTTCGGTACCGGCTCGAGCGCCGCCCAACCCCCGTGCTCGGAGCGGTAGACCACCCAGGCGTGGGCGAGCCGCTTTCGGCCGCCACGACCGGGGCTCTGGACGCGAATCGTCCCGAGCGCGACGCGCACGTTGTACGGGCTGATGCCCGCCGCGACGAGCGCCGAGGCGAGCAGCGTCGCGCGGTCCTCACAGTCGCCGCAACCGAGCGCGAGCGTTTCTTCCGGCAGCTGCCAGGCGGCCCCGCCGCGTGGCTCATACGGGATCTGGTCGAAGACGATGTCGGCGACGAGATGCGCGACCGTGTCGAACCACGAGGGCTGGCGCCGATCGGCCAATGTTGGCTCGAGAAGCGGGTACTTCTTGCGAGCGCGCTCGAGCTCCTCTCGGACGAAGCGACTCACGACGGAGGAAGGCCGCGACGGGACGAAGCCGCGAATGTCCATCTCGACGGGCTCGGCGCGCGTGCCACGCCCCGGCAACAGGCGCCTCACCTGGGTGCTCGGCGGGTTCATGATGCGGACGCCGCCGTAGTCGAGACGCTGCTCGATGTCGGTTCGCGGCGCCGTGATGGAGCTTGCGCGGGCCCCCACGAACGTCCTTTTCTTCTTCGCTCTTGCCATCAGTCGTCTCCTTCCTGCCCCGTCGGCTCCGCCGACTCCCGGCGCGCTCGCTCGCGTCCGCCCGTCGCGACGGCCGCGAGCCGCACCGAATGCCACGCTACTAAGAACTTTGGACGCTTTGAAATGGTCGTTTGTTCTTGCACCCTCGAGCGCCTCGTCGCCGTGCCACGGGTCGAGGCTGCGGGGTGCAGCGCCCCTCAGTACGGCCTGCCGGGAAGGTCGAGCGCCATCTGGAAGAGGCCCTTCCTGTTGCCGAGACCGGTCACGTAGAGCGTCTCGTGGTCGATGCCCCCGAACGCGACGTTCGTCGCCGACTGCACCTCCGGAACGCTAATCGTCCCGATCATCGTGCCCGTGGGCGTGTAGACGACGACGCTGCGCTGGCGGGCGACATAGAGGTTCCCGGCGCAATCGACGGCCATGCCGTCGCCGCCCGACGTTGCGGGAAAGTCTTCGCCCGCGCCGAGCGTGCCGTCCGCCATCACGGGATAGCGGCGGCCGCTTGCGGCGGCGACGTAAAGGTAGTCCTCGGCGATCGACAGCGTGACACCGTTCGGGTTGGAGAACCTATCGGGGCTCGTCGCGTTCGGGATGGGCTCGGCGGTGCTGCCGCCCGGGGCCACGCGATAGACGCGCGTCTCCGCTTGGGGCGGCGTGCTCGGGGCCTGGAAGCTCGGGTCCGAGAAGTAGATCGTGCCGTCGGCGCGAATCGCGAGGTCGTTCGGCGAATCGAAGCGCGCACCCATGAACATCGTGACGATGGGCGTCGCTTGCCCGCCAGGCAGGGCGTAGCGGGTGAGGCTGCCGTCCCTGTGGACGGCGGCGACGATGTTGCCGTCGCGGTCGACGGCGAGCCCGTTGCTGCCCGAATCGGCGATCTCGATCGTGGTCTCGCCGCCCGGTGTGACCTTGAGGATGCGGGCCTTTTTCACCTCCGAATTTTCGGAGTCGTAAGACAGGTCGCTCATCTCCGACACGTAGAGCGCGTCGCCGATCCAAACCGGACCTTCGACGTTGCCGAAGTTGGCATTTTCCATGTTGAACGCATCCGGGGGCGGGACGCTCGCGACCCGCGCGAGCGAGCCGCCGAGCGTCGGCTGCCCGGTGATGCCTTTCGGACACGCCCAGACGCCGCCGCCCGCCGTGCCTGCTCCGCCCGCCGTGCCCGCGCTGCCCGCCGTGCCCGCTCCGCCGCCCGCGCTGCCCGCCGTGCCCGCTCCGCCACTCGCGCTGCCCGCCGTGCCCGCTCCGCCTGCTGTCCCCGCGGCGCCCCCGACGGCGCCTCCGGGTGACTTCGAATCGTCGGGCGCGTGGCACGCCGCAAGCTCGAGAGCGACGCCAACGAGCAGCGAGCACCGCAAGCGTGACGCGCGTCGAAGCGTGCTGAGGACCGGGCGAGGCATGCGAATGGGACGCGGCGTGGGTCGTCCGACGCGACCCACTGGTTATCGCGCAATGCGAGCGAGGGTTTCAACCTCGGGGAAAAAGTCCACGCGATGCGCGGGGACCCGAGCTCGATCGAGCCCGCGACGCGACGCACGGCCTCCCGACGATCGCAAGGTTGCCCCGAGCAGCTGGTGAGCCTAAGAACGCCTGGTGATCCCTCGCTTCGCTCGAGCTTGGTTGGTGGTCTTCGGACCTTTTTGCGGCCCGCTCGCGCATATCGGGCTCGTCGGAGCGCTCGTGGGCGCTGCCTGTACCAGCAGCGTCGACGTGCTCCCCGCTGGCCCGGCTGACGGCGTGGGCGGCGCCGTCGGCGGAGGCGCAGGCACCGCGGCGGAGACCGGCGCCGGCGGTGAAGGGGGCGAGACCTTCGGCGCCGGCGGTGAAGGCGGCGCCACGGCGTCGAGCGTCGTGCTCGTCGGCGCGCCGCTCGTGATCGCGCCGACACCCGATAGCTTTGGGGTCAGCGTGGCCCTCGCCGATGGCGATCCGAGCGTCCTGCGCGCTCGCGTGCGCCCCGAGGGCCAGCAGAGCTACCGGAGGTCCCTCGCGGCAGAGACCCCGGCGCCGGATCTCGCCGAGTGGCGTTTCGAGGAGCTCGAGCCGGGAACGAGCTACGAGTACCAGGTGATCGACGCGTCGAGCGGCGCCGTCGTCTCCACGGGCAGCGCCGTCACGGCGCGGCCCCCGGGCGAGCCTTTCCGCTTCGCGCTGCTGTCGGACACACACATCGGCTCCGACCTTTCGTACACGAACCAGGGCGACGAGAACGTCATGGCGGCGGTGAGCGCCGAGATCGGCAGCGCGGCGCCGGATTTCATGGTGCACCTCGGCGACATGCTCGACTACCACCAGTACGGCTTCAATTCGCCGCCGCCCGATACGTCGATCAGCCGGCTCGCGTACCTCAATTTCCGCGCGCAATACGGCGATACGGGCGCCAACACCGCCCACTTCCCGGTGATCGGCAACTGGGAGGGCGAAAACGGCAGCTACACCGAGGAGGAGATCCAAAGGTCGCGCACCGAGCGCATGCTCTACGTGCCGGGCCCCACGCCCGCCACCTACCCCGAAGGCGGGGGCGCCGGCGAGGACTACTACGCCTTCACCTGGGGAGACGCTCTCTGTGTCGTGCTCAACGTGATGACTTACACGCCGACCGCGCACCTGCTCTCGACGAGCCCGGGGCTACCCGACGATTGGACGCTCGGCTCCGTGCAGCTCGCCTGGCTCAGGAAGACGCTCGAGAACGCGACCAGCAAGTGGCGCTTCCTCTTCATCCACCACACCGTGGGTGGCATGGCCGGCAACGACGCGAACTCGGCATACGGTCGCGGCGGCGGCCAGGCGGCATACGTCGGCGAGCAGGCGATCGTGCACGAGCTCATGCTCGAGCACGGCGTGCAGATCTTCTTTTACGGCCACGACCACGTGTTCGTCGACATGGCGGTCGACGGAATCCACTACACGGATCCGGGCAACGCCGGCGCGATTTGGACGTTCACCACCTCCGAAACGGGTTACATCGACTACTGGGGCGACTCGGGCTGGGCCAAGGTCGACGTGACACCCGACGACGTGCACGTCTCCTTCATGGCGCTCGGCGGCACGGTGCTCCACGAGTACACAGTGACGCAGTAGGCCGCTCCGGGCGCCCGCGGCTTCGGGCCTTCAGAAGCTCGGCGTCGGAAAATCGCGCTCGGGTCGCGCGAAGAAGAATCCCTGCAAGAGGTCGCACCCCAGGCCGGTCAGCGTGTGGCGCTCCGCGTCCGTCTCCACGCCCTCGATCACGCAGGCCATCCCCATGTCCCGACACATGCCAACGAGCGACGAGACCAGCTTCTGCTTCACGGGGCTGTGCTCGATGTCTCGCGTGAGGGTCATATCGACCTTGACGATGTCCGGCTCGAGCAGCGCAACGTTGGACAGCCCCGAATAGCCACTGCCGAGATCGTCAATCGCGATGCGGAAGCCGAGCGCGCGCAGCGCCGCGATGCGCGCCTTGAGCTCGGCCGGAGCGTCGAGCGACGCGTGCTCGGTGATCTCGAGCACGACGCGATGCGCCATTTTCGCGAGGGCCGAGCCGGGGTCGAGCAGATCCGGGTCACCGAGATCCTTCGGGTGGAGATTGACGAACAGGAGGGGCTCACCAGGGGCCGAGAGGAACTGTTCCGCGGCGCGGCGGCGCGCCTGGCGACCCAGGGCTTCGATTGCCCCGAGTCGCTCCGCGGCCTGGAGCAGCGCCGTGGCGTCGGAGAGAGCGCCGTCCGGACCGCGTAGCAGCGCCTCATAGCCGAACACCGAGCGCCCGGACGCCGACACGATGGGTTGAAAGGCCATCCAGAGTGACTCGACGGCACTGTCGAACGTGGGACGAAACCCCACACGGTCGGAGGCGATGGTGCGCCCCAGGCGTTCCAGAGCCAGGCGCCGTGAGCGCGACGACCGGTAGGCCTGCTTCGCCAATGCGACGGTCGCGGTCACGAGCGACGCCTCGCAGGGCTTCGGCAGGTAGCGGAACGCACCGTGCTCGATCGCGAGCTGGGCCGTGGCGATGGTCGGCGAGCCTGTCACGAGCACGACGGGAAGGTCGGGGTCGACCCAGTGGAGCTCCCGGAGCAGCTCGATGCCGGACATGCCCGGCATGCGGATATCACACAGGACGACGGTGACGCCGCCCTGCCTCACGCGGTTGACGGCGGCGCGGCCCGTTTCGAACGCTTGGACGCAGGGCAGCCCGCGCAAGCACCGCGAAAGCGCGCGGAGCGACAGGGCGTCGTCGTCAACGACGAGCACGGCGTCGTCACAGGACTCGCGACCGATGCTCAGGCGGGATCCGGCCTCGAGCGCGTCGCCTGGGTGCATGCACTCCGGTAAGTGGCGACACGGCGCCGATTTTTCCAACTCGAGCGCGCATGAGTCGGGCGCTGTGGGAAAACCTGCGACACCGAGACCGCGCGACCGCGTGGTCAGACGGCGCCCGTCAAGGGACGGCTGTCACGTCCCTCGCCGCGACGACGCGCGACTTTCGCCTCGTACATGCGGGCGTCGGCCTCGGCGATGAGCGTCTCGATGGGCAGCGGCCCCGTGGGGTCGTAGCGCGCAACGCCGAGGCTGAAGGCGAACGGGAACGAGCGCGCCGGGGTGTCGTTGGCCTCCTCGACGGCCCGCCCGAGCCGCTGCTTGAGGATCTCGATGCCTGCTTCGTCCACGTTGCTCGCCAAAACGACGAACTCGTCTCCACCGAGGCGCGCCACGATGTCGGTGGCTCGGCAGGTAGCCCGCAAGATCTCGGCGGCTTCGCGAATCGCGCAGTCGCCCTGCTCGTGCCCGAGGCGATCGTTGATCGCCTTTAGCCCGTCGAGGTCGGCGAACAACACGAGCAGCGAATGCTGCTCGCGTTCGGCGACGCGCACCACCTGCGCCGAGAGCTCGAGCAACCCGCGCCGGTTGTAGAGACCGGTCAGGCCGTCGCGCAGCGAGAGGTTGCGCAGCGCCTCGGTCTGCTCGGCCAGCCGCTGCTCCAGCCGCCGGCGCACCGTCACGTCGCGACCGGACGATTGGTAGTGGCGGAAGCTGCCGTCGGCGGCGTCCACGCGCGTCATGTTGAACTCGAACCAGCGGTATTCGCCGTCGCGGCGCCGCAAGCGGTAGGTCACCGACCCGCCGCGCAGCTCTCCCGATTGCAGGCGGCCGAGCATGTACTTGGCCGTACCAGCGTCCTCGGGGTGCACGAGCGCGTAGGGCGCCGCTGCCACGCATTCGGCGGGGCTGTAGTCGAGCAAGTGCTTCGCCGATGGGCTGACGAAGAACGGGTGGCCGTCGGCGCCGTGCAACCTGACGAGGTCGCCGGAGTGCTCGATCAGCACTCGATAGCTTTCTTCACTGCGCCGGAGCTCCTCGCTCGTGTGCAGTAGCTCGGTGGCGTCGCGACGCGCTCTGACGACGCTCTGCGCGAGCAACAACAAGATCGCGAGCGCCGTGGCCCCGACGGCCAGCACGCCGTCGCGTTCCGTTCGCGCAGCGGTCGCCGAAAGACGCTCGAGGTCGTGGCGCTCGGCCACCTCCATCTCGGCGGACTTGCGGCGCAGCTCGTCCATCAGTTGCTTGCCGTGGCGACCCGCCACGCGCCGCGCTACCACGACGGTGTCGCCCTCATCGCGGAGCGCCACGTTGGCGGCGACGAATTCGAGCTTGCCGCGGGCGAGCGCGTCGAGCTCGCTCATACGCTTTGCCTGCGCCGGGCTATCCCGGACCAGCTCGCGCGCGACAGCGAGGTTCTGCTCGTAGGCAAGAAGCTCGGCGCCGGCGTGATCCAAAAAGCCCCGGTCGCCGCTGATCACGTAGCCGCGACTGCTCGATTCCCTGCTCTGCACGGCTCCGGGGACGGCTCAGAGCCCGCGGAGCATCATTTCTCCGAGCGCCCGACTGAAAGACGCCGCATCGGGTAACTCCCCGGATTCGGCCAGGTGCGCCTGGCCGAGCAGCAGGGCGGCGGCCTCGGCAAGCCGCGGGTCGGCCGGGTTCGTCCGGAAGATGCCCTCGAGCTTCTCGACGAGCGGGTGGGTGGGATTGAGCTCGAGGATGCGCTTCGTCTTCGGCGGTTGCTGTCCCAGCTGCTGGAGCAGCCGCTGCACGCGGGGGCTCGGATCGTGCTCGTCGCCGACCAGGCACGCCGCCGAGGAGGTGAGCCGGTTCGAGAGCCGTACCTCTTTGATCTCCTCTTGCAGGTGGACGCGCAGACACGAGAGCAGGTCGGAGTACCGTTCCTGTTTCTCCTTGAGTGCCTCCGCCTCGCGCTTCTTCTCCTCTTCGGACCCGAGCTCGATCTCGCCGTGACCCACGGACCTCAGCGACTTTCCCTGGAAGGTCAAGGAGCGATCGAGCCAGATCTCGTCGATCGGATCCGAGAACAGCAGCACCTCGTAACCCTTCTGGGTGAAACGCTCGAGCACGGGCGACTTCGAGACCTGCTCCGCCGTCGGACCGGTGAGAAAATAGAGCGCATCCTGCCCCTCCTTCATGCGCCCGACCGCTTCCTCGAGGCTCGTGAGCGAGGAGCTCGCCGTCGATCGCGCGAGCAGCAGCCCGAGCAGGGCCTCCTGATCGGCATCCGGTGCGAGCAAGCCTTCCTTGAGCACGGGTCCGAGCTCCGCCCAGAACGAGAGGTAGTCGTCGGGCTTGTCGCGTTTCATGTCCCTGAGCTCGCCGAGCACCCGACGCACGATCTGCTTGCCGATGATCTGGATCTGGCGGTCCTTCTGCAGGATCTCGCGCGACACGTTCAGCGACAGGTCGTGCGCGTCGACGACGCCACGGACGAATCGGAGCCAGGGCGGCAAGAGCTCCCGACATTCGTCCATCACGAAAACGCGCTTCACGTAGAGCTGCACCCCGCGCTTCATCTCGGGATTGTAGAGATCGAACGGCGCGCGGCGCGGCAGGTAGACGAGCGCATACGCCTCCAGCGTGCCTTCGAGCCGAATCGGGATCGTCGCGAGCGGATCGGCGAAATCGTGTGAGATGTGGTGGTAAAATTCCTTGTACTCTGCCTCGGTCACTTCGTTCTTCGGGCGATCCCAAATGGCCTTCATCGAGTTCAGGGGCTCGTCGGCGGCCTCGGCGCTCTTTCCCTTCGCTCCCTTCACGCGGATCGGGTAGGCGACGAAGTCCGAGTAGCGCTTGACGATGCCGCGCAGCACGAAAAAGTCGGTGTAGTCGTGGATTCCCTGCTCGGTGTTGACTGCTTTGAGGTGGAGCGTCACGGTGGTGCCCGCCGTCGCGCGCTCGCCGTCGCCGAGCGTGTAGGCGCCGTCCCCGCCGGATTCCCAATGGGTGACCTCGGTCTCGCCCGCACGCCTCGTCGTGAGCTCGAGCTTGTCCGACACCATGAAGGCCGAATAGAAGCCCACCCCGAATTGTCCGATGAGCTCGGGGGGCAGGTCCTTGTGTCCCCCTTTTCTGACGGCGGCCAGAAACTCGCGCGTGCCGCTCTTCGCGATCGTGCCGATGTTGGACACGACCTCGGCGCGCGTCATGCCGATGCCATTGTCGGCGATCGACAGCGTCCGACGTTCCTCGTCGATCGTCAGCTCGATGAGCGGAGCGTCACTCGAGAGCTCGGGGCGCGTGAGCGCCTCGAAACGTAGCTTGTCGAGAGCATCCGACGCGTTCGAGACGAGCTCTCGGAGAAAGATGTCCTTGTCCGAGTAGAGCGAGTGAATCATGAGGTCGAGGAGCTCTTTCACCTCGGCCATGAATTCGTGACGTTCGACCGGCTTTCCCATGGCGGAGGAGCTTTGCCCCTACGGCCGAGGACGGCAAGCGCCGACGGCTGGCCGCACGCTCCCTGCTCGCCGTATCCTCGCGACGTGCCCGAAAGACGCCGGACGAGTCGCGCGAAGCGTGTTCGGGCCTGCGCGCTCGGGCTGCTCGCGATGCTCGGCGTGGGCCCGAAAGCACGAGCCGGCGGTCCACTCGGGCCCGAGGGCTCGCGCATCGCGACGAGCAACTACGCCGTCGACCTTTTCCAGGGGCCCGTGCTCTCCACGACGCGAATCGTCGGGCTCTCGGGCGCGTACACCGCCATCGCCGAAGGCACCGAAGGAATCCAGTACAACCCCGCGGCCGTCTCGCTGAGGCCGCCCTACTCGACGACGCCGGACGACTACGATCTCACGGCCGGGATCACGCTGCCCGCTTCCGTGAACAAGACCGACTTCGACAACGACGGCAACGTCGGCTTCGTCTACGACCGTTTCGTCTGGGTCTCGGCCGGGGCCCTCCTTCAGCACCAGCGGGTGGGCTTGGGCGTGCTCGGATCGTTCCAGAACTACGAGCTGGGCGTGCCCGGCGAGCCGGTGCCGCTCGCGAACACGAACGAGGTCATCGTGGCCGTGAAGATCCGGCTGCTCGAGGCCGAGCCCGTCATCTCCTATGCGCTGCCGGGCGAGGAGATCCATCTCGGCCTCGGGCTGCGCATCGCGAGCTTCTTCGGCGTCGGGGGCACGACGGCAGGTGGCGAGCCCGTCGGCGACGAGCGGCTGCTCGTGAACGCGAACAGCGCGGGCGTTCAGGGCGGTCTCCTCTGGGCGCCGGCCCCGCTGCCCGTGCGCGTCGGCGTGGCGGTCCGCTCACCGGTCGCGCGAGTGTTCGGCGATGACGGTCGAATCGCGCCGGACCAGGCTGGCGACCGTGTCGTCGGCAACATCTACCTGCCGAGCCGGCTGGATCTCCCCTGGGAGGTCGAGGGCGGCGTCGCCGTCCAGCTCGGTCCGCGGCCCTTCAACTTGCGCTGGGTCAACGAAGACACGATCCCACGCGAGGACAGCGAGCCCTACGTTCGCACCAAGAACAGCGTCCGTGAGCCCCCCTTCCGCGGCGCGCGGCGCCTGCTCAAGGTCCGCTACGCCAAGCTGCCGCGCCGGCGCGTGCTGCTCTCGGCGTCGGCGCTGCTGAGCGGCGCCGTCCACAACGCCGTGAGCATGGAGTCGATGCTGTCGCAGACCGTACGGCGCGCAGGGCGGCACGCGTCGCTGGCGATCCGGGCGGGCGCCGAGGCGGAGGTGATCCCGACCTGGCTCGTGCTGCGCGCCGGCTCGTACCTCGAGCCGACCCGTTTCGTGTCCGGCTCGCGCCGCGTCCACGGGACGGGGGGCTTCGACGTGAAGGTGTTGACCTCCTCGGTGTTCGGCCTCTACGACGAAGGCACGATGTTCCGCGTGAGCGGCGCCATCGACCGCGCGCGCGACTATTTCGGCTGGAGCGTCGGCGCGGGCATCATGCACTGACGCGCTCGGAAAGCTCAGCCCGGATCCGCCAGGCCCGAGCGCTGCGTGATCGCCGACGGGCACGCGATCTGCTGGTAGACGAAGCTCGGGTTGTCGGCGCCCTGGAACCAGCCCAGAAACCAGTCACAACCCGCGAGCAAGTCGGGCTTGCCCGCGAACACCGAGCTGCACTTCTGCTGGACGCAGCTCTTGTCGCCATTGCAGCCCGCGAGAAAGCCGCCGTACTGCGCGCCGAGATCGGACGAACCCCATTGGGTCGAGCAGGCGTTGAGCGCGCCGACTCCGCCGCCGGGGATGAGCAGGTCGAACTGATCGGCGGCGACGCCACCGTTGTTGATGACCTGCACGATCATGTGCTTTCCCTTGAGCGCCGCCGCACCGGCGTTGTTGCCAGCGTTGTGGGTGCTGCCGGTGAACTGGATGTGGAAGCAGCGCCCGCAAACGTAGTTGTTGGACGAGGCGGCAGCGAACCCGTACGAAAGGCTGTCACCGACGTCCCACGGTGCGCCGTCCCAGCACATGTAGGCGCTGCCTCCGGATTCGCAGGCGTTCCTGGCGTCGTTGTCCGAAAGGCGCTGGTTCTGTTGGCTACACGCCTGCATCGGGTTGCCGTTGCGAACGTTGGCCTTCCAGCCGCACGCCGGCTTGCAGCAATCCCAGTAGCGTGACGCCCAGGCATTCTGGCCTCCCTGGATGTCGGGTGGCGGGGCGACATTGCCTCCCGAGCCGCTCGAGCCACCGCTGCCGCTCGACCCGCCACTGCCGCTCGAGCCACCGCTGCCGCTCGACCCCCCGCTGCCATTCCGCTCGACCCACCCGAACCGCCGGTGCACGTGCCGCAGGTCTGCATGCAGGCGCCGGCCATCCAGTCCTGGCCGCACCAGCCGAAGCTCACGGCATCCTCGCAGGTACCGCCGTTGTTCGGCGGCGTGTCCGAGCAGGAGGTCGAGCCAGAGCTGCCGCCCGAGCCGCCGCTCGCGCCACCGAGACCGGCCCCGCCGCTCGTACCGCCCGCCGAGTTTCCGGCGAAACCCGCGCTACCCGCGAGCGTGCCCCCTGTCCCGGCACCGGTTCCAGACGAGCCGCCGCTCGAGAGGCCAGCGGTGCCACTCGTCGCACCCGTACCGCTCGCGCCGCTCGTGCTCCCACCCGTTGAAAGCGCGCCGGCACCCCCGGACTGGACGGAGCCGCCCGAAGCCAGCGAGCCTGCGACGCCGCCGGCGCCCGCACCCCCAACGCTCATGCTGCCGCCCCTGCCCGGAGCGTCATCACCGACCTGACCGCTGACGCACGCCGCCACACCCACCGCCACCGCGAGGCCGAGCGCGCTGCCAAGAGGACGACTCGCATGGCTGCGCCGAGCAAGCTCTTTCATCATCCTTCGGGGTATCATCCCGACCACGACCTGGCCAGTACCTGAAACAATGCAAGCTGGCGGTGCAAGCTGGCGGTTCCATGGAACTTTTCAGTAGCTGTGCATGACCGCAGGCAGACATGCGCAGACGGCAGCACATTTGCACACTGACCAGCCAACGCCCGGGCGCGAACCGCAGCGGATGAAGGCGCAAGGAGAACCGCCGGTGGGACGCGCTGACGCGCCGACGGTCCGGGGCAGCGTCGACGCGAGCTCCGGTTGCTCCGCTTCAGCGGGGAGCTCCGGCTGCTCCGCTTCAGCGAGGAGCTCCGGCTGCTCCGCTTCGGCGGCGAGCTCCGGTTGCTCCGTTTCAGCGGCGCCCTCGAGCGGCACGCGTCGCACTTTCAGAGAGAGCTTTCGGCAGAGGCACCTGGCAGCCCGGATCGATGCGAGGGCGCACCTCGCCCACGAGAACGAGCGCCGGTGCGCACCGATCGCCGACCCGTCGAACGGACGGCGGCCCGAGAGCAACGACCGGATTCGGGTTCGAAAGCGTCAATGGCCTGAAGTCCGCGCGCGCTTCGTCCATCGCCCGCGCGAGGGCGGAACGCCCACGCTCACGCCTCAACGCGAGCCAGTCGGTCGTGCTCCGCCGCACGTTGGCGCGGTCGAGACGGGCCGGCTGGGGAAGGCAGCCTCGAGCGCGCGAAGAGCACCAACGCCGTGCCCGATGCGGCAGGTGCGTTCGATGCCGTGCGCTCTCGGCAACGCATTGCAAGCGTCGCGGGGCGAGTAGGCTCCGCGTCAGGCCGCAGCGAGGACTTGAAGCCACGTGAGTCGCAGGCGACCACCCGGTGCTCGCGCGTGAGAGCGGAGGATCATGCGATACCTTTTCAGTCGAGCGATTCGACGTGCACGAGCGCGACGGTCGAGCCGCGACGCGCCTCGCTGATCCAGGCGAGCATCCGGCAGCTCGACGCGGTCCGCGTCCGCGCGCGCGGGGTGTGAGGACCGCGGTTAACCGTTTGCCCGCACGGCCGACACGCGCCGCGGATACGCCAAGCATTTGATATCACTTACTAATATTACCTGCACCCAATTCGCTCTGTGCGCGCTCTTCGCGACGGCTCCGAAGCAAACGAAAGCACGAGCACGAAAGCCGCGCCCCGAGACGCGCGCGGCAACGTCGCGTCAACCGGCACGCCCGCCGACGCCACCGCGCGCTTCGATATCACTTCGGCTCCCGTCGCCGGGCTCGCACCGGAACGAGAGAACGACGACGCAATGACGCGAGCGCTCGGCGACGTTCGGCGTGAGCAACCATGACCTCCTCGACGGGCCGCTTCGTTCGGTCGACGCCCCGCGACCCCGTGCAAGAGGTGACGCCCCGACCAGGTCACCTCTAGCGCGAGCCGCCGCTTGCATGGAGTCGGACGTCGCTTGCGTCGCTCCTACGGTTTCGACCCCGTGTGCCGCACACGTTTCGTGTCGAGCGAGCACGAGCGTGGTGGCAGCACACGCGTGTGGCGTGTGGTGTGTCGCCTGTCTGCGCGTCGCGTGTCCCGCGTCACACGTGGCGCGGCGGCCGTGCTCGCCGCGCGCGATGCTCGCTTCGACGCCTGGCTTTCGATGGAGCCCACCGGCGCGCCGGACGCATGTCGTGCTCGGCGACGCAGAACGCTTCGCACGACGCTTCCGTGGTGCTGCTGCGGTAATCGAAACAACGATAAGCTACCGAAAGCACGACACTTTGAATTTTCCCACTGGCGCATTCGCGACGAAGGCGCCAAAAAGTCGGCGCATTTGGACACTCGTCCGAGTTGGGGGAAGGAATCGATTCATTGACCTCACTTGGTACTTACGTTCTCTCCCTCATTCTTTCGAGCTTCCCTCCCGGCGGCTCCATCTTCTCGCTCGAGGCCGTCCCGAGCTGCGGCACGAACCCCGAGCAGCCGGCGTGCGAGCTTGCCCCGGTGTGCTCCGCGCCGAGCATTCTGTGCAGGGCACCTCGCTGGAACCCGGGCCTCGGCGCCTGGGCGCGCGCCGAACGCCGCGAGACGGGTGCGGCACGGCTCGAGGTCGTCGCCGAAGCGCTCGCCGACGCCGCGCTTTACGCGGGCGCGGGATGGCGCGAAGGACCGACCGATCTCGCGCGTGCGATGCTCGCGGCATCCGGATGGAGCACGGGAATGCGCGAGGACATCCAGACGGGTCGCACGCGAGGCCCCGCGGGCGAGCTCTGCCTCATGGACATCCAGCCCGCGGTGCTGCGCTCCGCCGTCCCGTGGGATCTCGCGAGTCTCCCCGACGAGGAGCTCGCGGCGAAGGTGGTCGGCCTGGGCTACGCCGAGCTCAGGCGCTGCTTCGATGCCGGCGCCGTGCTCATGGTGCGCGCGCGCCGCTTCGCGACGTCGCATTGCCGCGAATGGCCGGCGGATTACGCCATCTTCGCGGCCTACGCCACGGGCCTTGCCTGCCACACCCTCGATCGCCACGGCGACTACGCGCGACTGCGCGTGCGGAGCTACCGCAAGTTTCGTGCGACGCGCATGACCGTCTTCCCGAGCTGGTACCGCGCGCTACGGGCCGGCGATCGCGTGGCCGCGGCGACGGACTAGGTCCGCTCGTCCCGCCTGGTGTGTCGTCGCCCGCCCGCGCCTTCGTCGCTTCACGCGTCAGAGCGACGATAGGCCGGCCTCGTGCTCGTCGAGCCACTGTAGCAAGGGGGCAACGAAATCGTCGGCGCACGTGGAAGTCCTTCGTGCACTGGTACTCGGTGCCGGAGCGGTTCACGCCGCGCAAGACCACGCGCTCGCCGAGCGCATTCTCGACGTGACCGTCGACCACCTTCAAATCCACGGGGCCGGGCTCGGCGACGTTCGACGCGGGGAGCGCTCCGTCCCAGCCGGAACAGGCCGCAAGCGGCAGCGCGAGCACGAGCGGCGTGGGTTTCGAGCGACGCATGGCAGGGCGGGGTTTTAGCTCCAGCAAAACCGGGATCGACCCGGTAACCTCGCGGCTCCTTTAAACGTAGAAGGATCGTCCAAAAAAGCGAGGTATGGCGCATGCGACCTTCGTCCCTTTCCCGCTCCCTTTCCTTCCTCGGTATGCTGCTCGCGGCCGTTTTCGCCGTCGCGGGCTGCACGCGGCGTTCGTCGCCGGCCGAGGACCGTATCGCTACTTCGGCGACGAGCGACACGCGCGTCACCGCCTCCGCGAGCGCCTCCGAGCGCCCCACCCTGGAGAATACCAAGATGTCCGAGCGCGTCTTCGTCAAGCCCCCCGAGCCCGCGATCAAGGCCCGCCTGAGCCCCCTCGAGTACGAGGTGACGCAGCACGAGGCAACCGAGCCGCCCTTTTCCAACCGCTACTGGGACAACCACCAAGCGGGTCTTTACGTTGACGTGGTGAGCGGCGAGCCACTGTTCAGCTCGACCGATAAGTTCGAGTCCGGCACGGGTTGGCCGAGCTTCGCGCGCCCCGTCGACCCGAAGCGCGTCGTCGAGAAGAAGGACAGGTCGCTCGGCATGACGCGAGTGGAGGTTCGCTCCCGCGACGGCGATTCGCACCTCGGCCACCTCTTCGAGGACGGCCCCGCGCCGACCGGCCTCCGCTACTGCATCAATTCCGCGTCGCTGCGCTTCGTCCCCGCGGCGAAGCTCGAGGCCGAAGGCTACGGTGACTATCGGGCGCTCTTCGAAAAGGGAAAGCAGGCGGCCCCCCTGCCCTCGGCAACCGACAACGCTTGCGCCACGCCGGCCCCCGGCGACCGCCCAGGCTGCGAGCCCACGCTCGAGACGGCCGTGCTCGCGGGCGGCTGCTTCTGGGGCATGGAGGAGATCCTGCGCAAGGTGCCGGGAATCGTCGAAACCGAGGTCGGCTACACGGGCGGGACCACGGAGCACCCGAGCTACGAGGACGTGAAGACGGGGCGAACGGGCCACGCCGAGGCCATCCGCATCGTGTTCGATCCGAAGAAGATCTCGTACGCCGACCTGCTGGAGAAGTGGTTCTTCCACATGCACGATCCCACGACGGCGAACCGGCAGGGCAACGACGTCGGCACGCAGTACCGCTCCGCGATTTTCGTGGGCTCCGAGCAGCAGAAGAAGGTTGCCGAAGAGGTGAAGCAGCGCGTCCAGGCGAGCGGCAAATGGAAACGGCCGATTGTCACCGAGATCGATCCGCTCGGCACGTTCACGCCGGCGGAGGAGTACCACCAAGACTACTTGGAGAAGCACCCAGGTGGTTACACCTGCCACTACATGCGGGACTGACGGAGCGTGCGCACACCCCCCCCACCGCCGCGCCCGCTCAGGCGGGCTCGTCGTCGTTGAGTACCGAAAGCCTATAGAGAGAAGGCAGAAAAAGATTCGCGCGAAGGCGGAGCACGGCGTCGCGAGCGACCCGGCCTGACAATGCCAGGCGGAGGCCAAGAAAACCTGGAACCGGTCCCCCACGGGGTAGGTTCCCGTGCTACCCTTTTCATATCTATTAACGAGCGCATATCGAGTGGCGGCTCGCCAGCGCTCACCGGAGGTCCCTCCCATGCGTCGAACCTTGTCCGCAAGCTTTGCCCTGCTCACCACCCTGTCCATCTACGCGTGCGCACCCGCGAATGGGTCCAGCGACGATGACGACGACAGCTCGGGCGGCACCGGGCAAGGTGGAACTTCCGCAAGTGGGGGCACCGGCCAGGGTGGAACGTCGGGCGCGGCGACGGGCGGTAGCGCCGGCGTGGGTGCGACGGGCGGCGCGGTCACGGGCGGCAGCGGAGGCGCGGGGGCGACGGGCGGCGCGGTGGGTGCGGGCGGCGCAACCGGCGGCTCGGCGGGCGACGTTGGGGCTGGCGGCGCCGCCGCGGGCTCGGCGGGTGCGGGGCCGGTCATGTGCACGAACACGGACAAGTCGATGCTGCCAATCGACATGAGCGGCTGGGTCGCGCGTGAGTGCAACGAGCGCGCCATCCAGGGCCCCTGGTATTGCTACGACGACAAGAACGATCGCGCTGCCGACAGCCTCGCGCTGTCAACCTGCGTGCAGGATGTCGTGCCGTACGTCGCCGGGATGGGCCTGTGCCTCACGGGGCACACCATCCTCGATACGACCTACAAGGCCTGGGGCGCGGGCATCGCGCTCGGCCTCAATGAATCGGGCGACATGGGCGGCACGACCGCCTCGGTGAAATCCGCCTACAACGCCACCATGAACGGCGTCACGGGCTTCAACGTCGTCATCTCGGGCGACACGGGCGGACTGCCGCTGCGCATCGGCTTCACGACGGCAGCGCCGCAGGTCGGCGCAGCACCCTTCGTCGAGGTGCCGGGCGCCGGCAGCTACATGGTGAACATCGTCGACGCCAACGTGCCCTCCACTTGGACGACGGATCCGAACGCCGGGCTCATCGCCGATCCGGCTTCGATCTACGACATGCAGATCCAGGTCGTGGGCGCGAGCGCCGACGCCGACTACAACTTCTGCGTCGAGAGCGTGAGCCCCATCACCGACGGCTCGCCACCGGTGACCGGTACCCTCGCTCCGTACGGCAGCCAGCAGTGCGGCGACTTTTCGCAGATCAACCTGGGCAGCCGCTACATGGTGCAGAACAATCTGTACAACAAGGGCGGTGGCAGCCAGTGCGTCACCGCGGCCTGGGACAACGGCAACAACGCGGGCTTCACCGTGAACCCCGTCAGCCTGAACATTCCAGCGGGCGGCGCCCCGGCCTCGTATCCGTCGATCGTGTACGGCTGGCACGTCGATGGCAACATGTACGGCGGCTACCAGACGGCCAAGCAGCTCTCCGCCGTCGGCTCCGCCCCGACGAGCTGGACGTTCACGGTCCCGCCCAGCGCCGGCCGCTACAACGCCTCGTACGACGTGTGGATCAGCAACTCGTCGGCCAAGCCGGGCAACACCGGCGGCACGCTCGAGCTCATGGTGTGGCTCGCCCAGCGTGACACTACGCCCATCGGCAGCCAGGTGGGCACGGTGATGATCAACGGCACGTCGTGGGTCGTCTGGTACGGCTCGCACGACGGCTTCTCGACGGTGAGCTACGTGCGAGCCACCAACACCTCGAGCGTGACCGGCATGGATCTCAACCCCTTCTTCTCGGATGCCGTCACCCGCGGCTACGCCACGGCGAGCGCCTATCTGCTCGGTATCCAGGCGGGATTCGAGATCTGGGAACAGAACCAGAGCATGGTGACGAACTCGTACAGCGTCAGCGTGAACTGACGGGCGGCGCGGCCGCCACCCCGGTCACTGACCCGGAGCGTCCAGTGTGGCGCGCACGATGCCTGCGAGGGCGTCGGCGCTGTAGGGCTTGGCCAGCCAGGGCACGCGACCGGCGTGGGAGCCGCCCTCCGGCTTTTCGCGACCGTGCCCGCTCACCATGATGCCGCGTTGCCAGGGATAGAGCGTGCGGATGCGCTCGAGGGTCTCGAGGCCGTCGTGCTCCTCGTTGAGCGCGTAGTCGAGAATCACGAGGTCGTACGGGGTCGGGCCGCGCGCGGGGCCTAGCGCGGCGCCGGCCTGGCGGGCGGCGTAAAACACCCGGAACGCTTCCTCGCCGCTCTCGAGGGTGTTGACCTCGTAGCCGAGCTGCGCGAGCAAGCGCCGTGCGGAGTGCAGCTGCGCCGGCTCGTCGTCCACGAGCAGGATGCGGGCGCTGCCACGCGGCGAGGTCGCGCGGTCGCTCGCACGCCTCACCAGCAAGGACACACGCTGGAAATACAGGCTGAACGTGGTGCCGCGCCCGAGCTCGCTGTCGACGTGGATGAAGCCGCCGTGCTCCTTCACGACACCGTGCACGATGGCGAGCCCGAGCCCGCTGCCGCTCTGATCCGAACGCTGTTTGCGGCTGAAGAAGGGCTGGAAGATGCGCGAGATGTCCGCGGTAGCGATGCCGGCGCCACTGTCGGAGACGCGCACGACGGCGTAGTCGCCTGGCGGAATGGCTTCCGCGCCGAACAGCGGCTCGGCGAGGATCACGCGCTCGGTGGTGACGTGGACCTCGCCTTCGTTCGGGATGGCCTCGGCCGCGTTCCGCACGAGGTTCGTTAGCGCACGCCCGATGTGTGCTTCGGAGCCCATGATGGACAAGGGCTCGGGGTCGAGCTCGAGCTTGATCGACAGGCCCAGCCGGCCGCGCATGAGAAAACGCAGCGGCTCCCCGTCGAGGCAGCGAGAAACCGCTCGACCGAGCTCGAGCGGTTCCTTGGCCGTGGGCCCGGGCCGCCCGATCAAAAGGAGGTCCTTGATGGTCTGCGCGGCGCGCGACGCGGAGGACTTGATGGTGCGGACGTCCAGCAGCAGGTCGCTGTCGTCCGTAAGACGCCCGCTCCGCAGGTCCTCGATCTGGCCGAGAATCATGTCGGGAAGCATGACGAGGGGGCCGAGCGCGTTGTTGAGATCGTGCGCGACGCCGCCCGCGAGCACACTCAGCGAGTTCATGCGCTCGGCGGTCGCGAGGCGCTCCTGGACACTGCGCTCGTGCAGCTTCGTCGTGCGCACGATTTCGCGATGGAGCGCCGCGGTCTTCAGAGCGGTGCTGATCTGCCCCCGCAGCATCTCGTACATCACGACTCCGGGCCCGAGCTCGAACGCCGCCACGCCGAGCTGCTCGAGCTCGACGGTGAGCGGCAGCACGAACCAGCTGCGACGGCGATCGCGCGCCTCGGGTGGGATGAGCTCGCTGGCAGCGAAGAACGCCGTCTCGGGCTCGACGGCGCGACCCTCGTGAAGCCAAAGAAGCGGCGAGAGCTCCACCTGCCGCTCGTCGGCGTAGAGCGAAATCGCCACGTTTTTGTGCCGCATCCTGAGCATCTCTTCGGCGATGACCTGGGGTAGACGCTCCGGCTCGAGCGACGCCGTGGCGAGCCGCTCGGCGCTGTGGAGGAGCCCTTGGAAGACCACGTCGATGGCGAGCCGCTCGCGCGCTTGGTGGCGTGCGGTCGCCGCATCGATCGCGCCTCGCGCGGCGACCCACGAGGCGTCGAGCTCGGGCACCAAGAGGGCGTCGCGCAGTGCCTCGACCGCACGCTGGAGCTTCTCGCAGACCGCGTCGAGGTTGCCGATCTCGTCGAGCACGTCCTGAAGCACGAACAGGAACTCACCGGTGGTGCCAGCGAGCTCGACCTCGATGCCCTCGATGAGCCGGGCGATCCACGCCGACGAACCATCGATCGGCTCGAGTGCGTGCTCGGCCACGCTGCGCGCGAGCGCGTCGCGGTCGAGCACGCGCGGCCCTCCCGAGGTGGAAGCCGTCGGCGGAGCAGGCCCGATCAACCGCGAGCTGCAGCCGCACGATTCCCGCACCACGAACTCCACGGGCAGGAACAAGCGCGCCGGCACGGGGCGGCCCGAGAGCTGCTCGACGATCAACTCGACGGCGAGCGCTCCCATGCGCTCGAGCGGCTGTCTCACCGAGGTGAGCGGCGGGCTCGCGAGGCGCGCGAGGACGAGGTCGTCGAATCCGGTCACCGCGATGTCGCGTGGGATGCGCAAGCCGCGCCCCTTGAGCGCCTCGATGGCGGAAAGCGCCATGGCGTCATTGCTGACGACGAGAGCGTCGAACGAGGCGCCGCCGTCGAGGATCTCGAGCGCGACGCGAGCGCCCGCGGGTGTATTGAAGTTGCCGTAGCCGACGAGCCGCGGGTCGTAGGGGATGTGGTGCCGCGCGAGCGCGTCGCGGTAGGCGTGCAGTCGCGCCTCGGCGTCCGGGTTCTTCGGGGCGCCCGCGATGAACGCGACGCGCCGGCGCCCATGGACGCCGATCACGTGGTCGAAGAGCCGGTCCATCCCGGGGCGGTTGTCGACGAGCACGCTCGGGACACCCGGGACCTCGGCGCCGATGCTGCAGGCGACCATGGGCGAAAGGCGCTCGTGCAGCTCCGCGAGGCGCCCTGTGCCCGAAAAGGCCGCGAGCCCGGCCGCGAGGAAGATCACGCCGTCGGCGGACGTTGCCGTCAGAAGGTCGAAGATCCGGTTCTGGACCGCGCTCGCGGGCTCCGGGTCGTCGAATGGCCGGCCGACGACGATCACGAGCTCGAGGTCCCGAGCCTGGCACGCGGCGTCGAATGCCGCCCGGAGCTGGGGCTCGTAGCCGCCACTCACGTGGTCGATGTTGTCGATCAGCACCGCAATGCGCCGGCGACGCGGGGAGGCCGCCACGTCGCCAGTGCTGGGCGACCAGCTGTCACGGGTAAGGTGAGAAGGCATCAAACGTGCGCGGGGGTGCGCGCCAAATCCTTGAATTTAGCAGTCTCGCGCCGGCGCCGCAAAGGGAGAGCCCCCCCGCATTTTTGGGCATTAGGGGTTCGTTCGTCGCCTCGGCTCCGCCCTTCCAATGGCACGGGAGCCTTCGGTGGGCGGCGCCCGTAGAACGACTGCTTCGGGCGAATGATTAGGGCCTTGCGTGGTAAACTCGCGCCGATCGTGGATTCGGGCTCCGTCTTAGCGGGGAAATACCGGCTCGAGTCACTCCTCGGGCGTGGCGGGATGGGGTCCGTCTGGCGGGCCACCCACCTGGGCCTCGAGGCCCCGGTCGCGATAAAGCTCATCGATCCGCACGTGATGTCGAACCCGGAGGCGATTGGTCGCTTCCACCGCGAGGCGCGCGCCGCGGCGGGGCTCCGC
This sequence comes from uncultured delta proteobacterium, assembly GCA_963841435.1. Classification (GTDB taxonomy): domain Bacteria; phylum Myxococcota_A; class Polyangia; order Polyangiales; family Polyangiaceae; genus PMG-095. The sequence goes on along the minus strand of CAWJCS010000006.1, from coordinate 61,551 downwards.
AGCCCCCACGTCGTGCAGATCCTCGATCACGGCGTCGACGAGGCGACCCACGTGCCCTTCATCGCCATGGAGCTGATGGAAGGCGAGAGCCTGGCGCAGCGACTCGCACGTCTCGGGCGGCTTTCGCCCGCCGAGACGGCGCGCGTGATCACTCACGTGAGCCGCGCCCTGGTGCGCGCCCACGAGGGTGGCGTCGTGCATCGCGATCTCAAGCCAGACAACGTCTTCCTCGTGCAAAACGAGGACGAGGAGCTCGCCAAGGTGCTCGACTTCGGCATTGCGAAGGCCCAGAGCGCGCTCGCGACCGACTCGGCGACGCGCACGGGCGCGGTGATGGGCACGCCCTATTACATGAGCCCGGAGCAGATCAGCGGCGCGAAGAACGTCGATTTTCGGACCGATCTCTGGGCGCTCGGCGTGATGACCGTCGAGTGTCTCACGGGCCGGCGCCCGTTCGATGCCGACAGCATCGGCGGGCTGACGCTGAAGATCTGCGTCGAGCCGGTGCCGCCGCCTTCGACCTTCGGCCCCGTGCCGCCGGGCTTCGACGCCTGGTTCGAGCGCGCGGTGGCGCGCGACGTGAACCGGCGCTTCGGATCAGCGCGCGAGGCCGCCGAAGAGCTTCGCCGGGTCTGTGCAGGAGAGGGAGGCGTCGGCCGGGGCTCGGCGCCGATGCTCGGCTACGCGCCGGCGCCCACTCCCGCGCAGACCTCGCCCAGCCGCTCCGCGGGGCCCGGCACCGGACCTTCCGGCGTCGCGACTGCGAGCCCAATTCAGTACGCCGGAGCGCCCACGCCCACGACCGCCGGGCAGGCGGCGGCGGCTAGCCTGAGCGCGCTCTCGCGAACGTCGGCCGAAGGCGCGCTCACCAGGGCGGGGAGCGGCCGGCGGAGCGGCCCGTGGATTGCCGTGACCGGTCTGGCGGCGGTCGTCGTCGGCGGTGCGGTGGCGCTCTTCTTGTTCGGGCGCGACGCCCCGACCGACGAGCCGGCGGCCAGCGCGGCCGCGCTCGTTCCCACGCCCGCGGAGCCGGGGCTGGCGCCCGCGGCCGTCGCCGTCGTACCGGCACCGGCGGCCACGGCCGAGCCGTCCGTACGCGCAGCGGCGTCCGCCATCGCCATCACGCCGATGCCCGAGCCCCCGAGCCCACCGAAACCCGCACCTCTGCCCCCACCGGCCACGCGACGCCCGCCGTCCTCGCCGCGCGTCACGCCGACGGCAGCGGCACCGAAGCCCGCCGTGGCCGCGCCGAAGGCCGCCGTGGCCCAAGCCGCCCCCGCAGCTCCCAAGCCGGCCGCTCCCGTTGCGAAGCCGCCCGACGAGCGCTCGATCCTCGATCAACGCCGCTAGCACCGACGCGAAGCAGACGCGTGGCCCGCGGCGAAAGCCCCGGCCGGGCGGCGCGGCCCGAGCGCTCAGTGAAAGGCGAGCACGGCGAGCACGATGATCGCGAGGCTGACGAGCAGCATACCCGCGCCGAGCTTCGGGAGTTTCGCCGCCGCCGGGCCCGTGCCGCCTGCCTCGCGCAAACGTTTGCGCAAGACCTGCGAGTACCCGAGCATTCCGGAGAGCACGACGACGAGCAGGAGCTTCGTGTGGAACGCGCCACCCGCCGTCGCGAAGGTCGTCGAGGCGCCGCGCGCGAACAACAAGCCGAGGCCGCTCGCAATCAAGAGCGCCAGGCCGATCGAGCCGTTGCGCGAGAGGCCGCCCACGCGCGCGAAGAACGTCGCGCGCTCCTCCGGCGCGAGATTTTGCGCGGCCTTGCCGAGCGTGAGCATCGAGATGCTCGTGCCGACCCCCATGGCGAGACCCAAAAAATGGACCATCAAGAGAACGTCGTACATGCGATCACCGGCTTTTAGCACTACTCCACCGGTCTTTGGCAGGAGCAGATGAGTGACGGAGCAGTTGGTGGAGCGAATCAGAAGGGTATCTCGGCGCCGTCCTTCCAGAACTTCCCCGTCTCGGAAACTGGCAGGCGGAGGAGCGCGAGCGCGCCGCGCGCCGACTCGACCGGCGAGCCCGGGGCCTTGGGTCCGCCGAGATCGGTCTTGACCCAGCCCGGGTCGAAGGCATTCACGCTGACTTTTCCCGCGAGCTCCGTGGCAAGCAACATGGTGAGCCCGTTCAGCGCCCACTTCGACAGACGATAGGTCGGAATGCCGATGCTACGCATGCTCTCGAAGTTGCCGGCCCCCGAGCTCACGTTCACGATGCGCGGCTCGCGCCCCGCGAGCAGTAGCGGCAAGAACGCGCGACAGAAGCGGTAGGGTGCAAGCAGGTTCGCGGCGAGCGCCTGCTCGAAGACCGCCTCGTCACCCTCGGAGATGCCCTGCGTGTCGCCGTCGGTCTGAACACCGGCGTTGTTGAAGAGCACGTCGAGCGCAACGAAGCGTTTTCGCACGGCGCCGAGCACGTGCTCTGCGGCATCGCGCGCCGTGAGGTTAACCGCCACGACCGAGAACCGCTCGCCACCGGGGTCGAGCTCGCGGCGCACGCGGTCGAGTCGCACGGGGTCGCGGGCCACCCCCACGATCTCGGCACCTTCGGCGAGGAACAGGCGCGCGACCTCGAGCCCGACGCCGCGCGACACTCCCGTGAGCAGGATCCGCCTGCCGTCGAGCATGGCCATGGGCCCCTTATAGATCAGGACGCGAGGAACGCCCGCCAGCCGCCGAGCGCCGTGATGTCGCGACTGCCCTCGACCGCGTAGGGCTCGCACAGAAACCCTTTGACGCGGCTCTGATCCTCGAGCTCCACGCTGCCGATCACCATGGGCGCGGGCACGCCGCCGACGAACGAACCGAAGCCGGCCGCGGAGAGCGCCCACACCTCGACCTCGATGCCCGGCCCGCCGAAGTCGGGTGCCCGCACGAGCCCAGGCTTCGGCGGCACCGTGCCGCTGAGCGCGTAAAGCTTGTAGCTCCTGGCAGTGCGCGTCGCGCAGACGAGGCGTGCCCCGCGGCTGGTGAGCTCGCCGTTCAGCGGTTGGCCGCTCAGGTGCGCTCCGGCGACCGCCAGCAGGATTTCGTCGCCTGCCGCGTCGGGCACCGGGCGCGTCGACACGTCGAGGATCGCAACGCCCGTCGCACCGAAGGTGGCACCGGCGGCACGGTGAAGCCGATCGGCGAAGGAAAGCAGGCGTGCCTCGCTGAAAGCGGGACCGACGAGCGTGACGCCGAAGGGCAGATGATCCTCGGTGAAGCCCGCGGGCACGGCGATCGCCGCGAGGTCGAGCAGGTTCATGAAGTTCGTGTAGCGGCCGAGATGCGTGTTCTCCTGCACCGGGCTCGCGAGCACGGCGTCGACGGTCGGGTGTGTACCCGTCGTCGGCAGGAGCAAGGCGTCGACGTCGGCGAGCACGGCGTCCGTCCGCTGACGGAGCGCTTGCAGGCGGTAGCTGCCGCGGAACGTCTCGACGCCCGTCACGTCCTTGCCGCGGAGCACGATGTCGCGCACCACCGGATGCACCTCGCCGAGGTGCGCTTCCATGAATTCGCCGACGGCCGCGTAGCGCTCCGCGACCCAGGGCCCGCCGTAGAGCAGCGTCGCAGCCTCGAGAAAGGCGTCGATGGACACCTCGACGACGCTCGCACCGAGCGCGGCGAGCCGCTGCCGCGCGCTCGCGAAGAGCGCCTCGTACGCGACGTTGCCGAAGAACTCGAGCGTCTTGGGCACGCCGACGCGCCCGATGGGCCTCGAGCTCGCGACGGCCGGCGCGCGCGAGAACGGATCCAGCGGGTCGCTCCCGGCGAGCACCTCGAGCACGGCCTGGGCATCCGGCACGCTGCCCGCAAACACCGAGACGCAATCGAGCGACCGGCACGCGGGAACGACCCCGTGCGTGCTCACGAGCCCGCGCGTCGGCTTGACGCCGACCAGGTTGTTGAAGCCAGCCGGCACACGACCCGAGCCGGCCGTGTCCGTACCGAGCGAAAACGAGACCTGCGCGTGCGCCACGGCGAGCGCCGACCCGGAGCTCGAGCCGCCGGCGACGTAACGCTCGTCGAAGGCGGAGCCGCAGGCGCCGAAGGGCGAGCGCACGCCGACCAGGCCCGTGGCGAATTGATCGAGGTTGGTCTTGCCGATCGGCACGGCGCCGGCCGAGAGGAGGCGCGCGACGGCCGTGGCGCTTTTTTCCGGCACGTAGCGGAAGGCGGGGCAGCCTGCGGTGGTCGCGACACCGGCGAGATCGATGTTGTCCTTGATGGCGAACGGCACGCCGTAGAGCGGCAGGCGCTCCCCGCGCGCGCGGCGTTCCTCGGCACGCGCGAGGAGCTCGCCCGCGCGGTTCCTGGGCACGAGCTCGATCCAGATCGGCGCTCGCCCGCGAGCCTCGACGCGGCGATACACCTCGTCGAGGACGGCGCTCGCGGTCACGGTTCCTTCGGCGTAGAGCCGCGACAGGCGCCCGAGCTCGAGCGTCGGGAGGAGCTTCATCATGGGCGCACCACGAGGAGCGCTTGCCCGGGGGTCACGGCACGACCTTCGCTCACGCAGAGCTCCACCACGGTGCCTTCCATCGTCGCCTCGATCGCGATTTCCATCTTCATCGACTCCAAGACGACGAGCGTGTCGCCTCGCGCCACCCGCTGCCCGACCTCGGCCCGGAGCTGCCACACGCTCCCGTGAACGTGGCTCTCCACGAGCTCCGCCCCGGGGTGACGCTGTGCGAGAGGCCGTTCCTCGGGCTCGCCCGCGACCTCGACGGGCGACGACGCGACGCCGGCTTCGGCCCAGCGCTGCCGCTCGGCGTCGAACGCCGCTTGCTGCGTGCGCTTGAAGCTCGCGATGCTGTCGGCTTCGCGGCCCAGCATGCCCTGGTAGTCGGCGAGCGAGAACACCTCCTCGCCGATGTCGAGCTCCACCTTGCCGTGGAGGAAGGCGTCACGCATCTCGAGGAGCTCCTCGGCGCCGACCGGGTAAAAGCGGATCTGGTCGAAGAACCTGAGCAGCCAGGGCTCGCGATCGGTAAAGTAGCGGCTGCGTAAAAAGCGGCTGTAGACCTGCAGCGTGCGCCCCACGAACTGGTAGCCGCCCGGACCCTCCATGCCGTAGATGCAGAGGTAGGCGCCGCCGATGCCCACGGCGTTTTCCGGCGTCCAGGTGCGCGCGGGGTTGTACTTCGTGGTCACGAGACGGTGCCGCGGGTCGACGGGCGTGGCGACGGGCGCGCCGAGGTAAACGTCACCGAGCCCGAGCACGAGGTAGCTCGCGTCGAACACGATGCGGCGCACGTCCTCGATCGAGTCGAGCCCGTTGATGCGGCGAATGAATTCGAGGTTGCTCGGCGTCCAGGGGGCGTCGGGCCGGACGCTCTGCATGTACTTCTCGATGGCGAGCAGCGTCGCGGGGTCTTCCCACGACAGCGGCAGCCGCACGGTGCGCGTGGGCACTTTCATGCTCGAGACGACGGGGAGCTCGCTCTCGGCGTGCCCGAGCACGTCGAGTAGCTTCGCGAGACCGAGCTCGGTCGGATCGTAGTGGACCTGCAGTGAGCGGATGCCGGGCGTCACGTCGATGATACCCGGCACGCGCTCGGCGCCGAGCCACTGCATGAGCGCGTGCACGCGAAAGCGCAGTGCGAGGTCGAGCACGAGCGGGCCGTATTCGACGAGCAGAGAGCCGTCGCCCGCCGGCCGGTAAAAGACGCTGGGGTGCTCTTGGGTCTCGCCGAGCTCGCGGAGCACGGCGCGCTCGGGCATCTGGAACGCCAGCGGCTCGGGCGCGACCGGGCGCCGCGTTGCGATCGCCTCGGACTCGGCGTGCTCGAGCCGCGCGGCCTGCGCAGGCGCGATGGGCACGAAGCGAACGCGAGCGCCGGGCCGGAGCTGCCCGAGCTTCCAGAGCTCGCCCGTGACGATCGTCGCGGGACACACGAAACCCCCGAGGCTCGGTCCGTCGGGGCCGAGCACGATGGGCATGTCACCCGTGAAGTCCACCGTGCCGACGGCATAGGCGACATCGTGGATGTTCGAGGGGTGGAGGCCCGCCTCGCCGCCGTCAGGGCGGGCCCATTCGGGCTTCGGACCGACGAGCCTCACGCCGGTGCGCGCCGAGTTGTAGTGGACCTCCCAGTCGGTCGCGAAGAAGGTTTCGATGTCGCGAGGCGTGAAGAAGTCGGGCGCACCGTGGGGTCCGTAGAGCACTCCGATCGTGAAGTGGTCGCCGAGCTCGGGCGCGAGCCGAGGGTCGAGACGGAGGGGCTCGCCGTCGGTGAAGCCGCTCTTTGCGACGTGCAAAACGTCGCCCTTGCGGAGGGCCCGGCCCCCGTGGCCGCCGAAGCCGCCGAGTGTGAACGTCGAGCGGCTGCCCAGGTAGGCCGGCACGTCGAAGCCGTGTCGCACGGCGAGGTAGGCGCGACAGCCGGGGCCCGTGAGCGAGCCGATGGCGAGCTTCTGGCCCGCGCGGACACGGACGGGCTCGAGGTAGGAGACGAGCGCGCCGTCGAGCGTCGCCGGCATCGGAGCGCCCGCGAGCGCGACCACGGCGTCCGTTGCGAAGACCAAGGTGGGGCCCGACACCGTGATCTCGAGCGCGGCCGCTCCCGCGACGTTGCCGACGGCCCGGTTGGCGAGGCGCATCGAACGAGCGTCCATGGGCCCGGACGGCGGCACGCCGATCGCCCAGTAGCCGAGGCGCCCGGGGTGATCCTGCGATCGTCGTCAGCGTGCCCGGCGACAGCACCTCGACGCTCAGGCTCGGCGGGCGGAAGCTCGCGAGCGTGCTCGTGACGATCAGCCCCGAGCGCACGACCTCCGCGTCGACGAGCGCTCTCAGATACCGGAGGTTCGTCTCGATGCCGCCGAGCTCGGTGGCGTGGAGCGCCGCGGACAGGCGGGCGAGCGCTTGCTCGCGATCGGCGCCGTGGACGATGATCTTGGCGAGCATCGGATCGTAGTAAGGCGGCACCTCCGTACCCGCGCCGACCCAGGTGTCGACGCGCACCCCCGGAGGGAACGACACCTCCGTCAACAGCCCCGCGCTCGGCCGGAACCCGCGCTCGGGGTCCTCGGCGTACACGCGCACCTCGACGGCATGGCCGCTCGCCTGCGGCGCCACGAGCTCGAGCGCATCACCCGCGGCGACTTTGAGCATCCACTCCACGAGATCGACTCCCGTGACCTCTTCCGTCACGGGATGCTCGACTTGCAAGCGCGTATTCACCTCGAGAAAGAAGAACTCGCCCGACTCGTCATCGAGCACGAACTCGACCGTTCCGGCCGAGCGGTAGCTGACGGCGCGACCGAGCGCGACCGCCCGCTCGAGCAACGCGCCGCGCGCGTCCTCGGTCAGGCGCGGGGCCGGCGTCTCCTCGATCACCTTCTGGTGCCGGCGCTGCGCGGAGCAATCACGCTCGCCGAGCGCAATGACGCGGCCCGTGCCGTCGCCGAAGATCTGCACCTCCACGTGCCGCGCCCGCTCGACGAAGCGCTCGAGGAACAGGCCTCCATCGCCGAAGTTCTTCTCGGCGAGCGCGCGTGCCGAGCGGAACTGGTCGGCGAGGGTGCTCCGCTCGCGACACACCTGCATGCCGATCCCGCCGCCGCCCGCCGTGCTCTTCACGATGAGCGGGAATCCGATGCGCAGAGCCTCGCGCTCGGCATCCGCGACCTCGGCAACGAGCCCGGTGCCCGGCAAGAGCGGGACGCCGAGCTGGCGGGCGAGCGCTCGCGCGCCGTGCTTGGTGCCGAAGCGGCGGATCTGGGCGGGAGTGGGTCCGACGAACGTGAGCCCCGCCGCCTCCACCCGTTCGGCGAACTGGGCGTTCTCCGATAGAAAGCCGTAACCGGGGTGGACGGCCTCGGCGCCCGTGCGTCGCGCCGCCTCGAGGACGGCCTGCTGGTCGAGGTAGCTCTCGAGCGCGGGCGGCGGCCCGACGCAGACGCTCTCGTCGGCCTCGAGCACGTGGCGAGCGTGGCGGTCCGCCTCGGAGTGGATCGCCACGCTTCTCACGCCCAGCCGCCGGAGCGTCGCGAGCACGCGGCAGGCGATTTCGCCGCGGTTGGCGATCAGAACCTTCGAGAACACGGCGCGCTTCCGGGCTACGCGTCCCAGACCAGGATGCGAATCGGGGTCGGGTCGTAGCCGTTGCAGGGGTTGTTGAGCTGCGGGCAATTCGAGATCAAGACCGTGACATCCCGCTCGGCGAACAGCTCGACGTAGCGGCCCGGCGCCGAAATGCCGTCCTCGAAGCGCAGTCCGCCCTCGAGCGTGACGGGCACGTTCATGAAGAAGTTGATGTTGTGGGTGATGTCCCGCTTCTCCATCGGCGACAGACGCTCCTGAATCTCGAGCAGGAACGTGTCGCGGCAGTTGTGCATGAACTTCTTTTCGATGGCGTAGCGAACCTGATTCGACTCCGCGGCGCATGCACCGCCGAGCGTGTCGTGGCGACCGCAAGTGTCCGCCACGATCGTGAGCAGCAGGTTGCCTTCGGTCGAAATCAGCCGCGACCCCGTGGTGAGGTAGATGTTGCCCTGCTCGCGGATGGTATCGACCGCGCTGTAGCGATCGCTGCGCTCGTGGGCGTCGTAAAATAGCGTATCGACCGCTTGGTTGCCCTCGAGGTCGACGATGCGCAGCGTCTGCCCATGGTGAATGAGGCGGCTGAAGCCCGTGCCCGAAAGCACGATCTCGTCGAAGATGGCGCGGGCGGGCTCGAGACGGCTTTCCTTGAGCGTCATCGTTGCCTCCTAGCTCGCCGCTCGTTCGGTGAGGGTGAAGCCGCGCTCGTTCTCGGCACACGAACGCCGGCAAGGATCGTCGGGCCCGGCAGGGAGCCCGGCGCGAATCTCGACCCCGAGGGGTTTCGGCGCGTAGCGCGCTGAAGGGTCGAGCGGGTGCGGCGTGTTCGACAGCACGACGAGCACGTCGAGCTCGGCGCGCAGCTCGACGCTCGCTCCCGGGCGCTCGTTCTTCGAAAATGAGAGCGTCCCTTCCAGGTCGGCCACCACTTTGACGAAGAAATTCACGTTGGCATGAAGGTCACGCTTGCCGAGCCCGTGCTTGCCGAGCTCAATCAGGAAGTTGTCACGGGTGTTGCGGTAAAAGTCGTTGCGAAGCTCCTGGTAGCTGCCAGGCCCGAATTTCCCTTCGGAGGCCGCACGCGTCATGTGTCCCGTGATGGTGTCGTGCCAGCCGAAGTCGTCGGCGACGACCGAGCAGAGCACGCAGCCCATGTCGGAGTAGAGGACGGTGTCGGTCGTCAGGCGCGCGATGTGCTGCGCCTTGAGCGTGTCGGGCATGTTGTAGCGTTCGAGGGGCGACACCGCGTTGAACAGCAATGCTGCCGCCGTCGCCCCGCCCTCGACGTTGACGAGCTTCAGCCGCTCGCCCCGCGAGAGCACGCGTGACCACATCTGTCCGCCGCGCAAGAGCTCTGTGTAGAGCGGCGCGCCCGGCTCGCTTGTTCGTCGCTCGATCGGCATCGACGGGCTCCTTTACCGAGGCTTTGGCGGAGCCCCGGCGATTCGATGCCGGGTCGTCCCGGCCACGGCCCTTGCAACCCGGTGCGGCGAGCCGCGACCGGGACGGACCGGGTCGTCCCGGTCGAGCCGAGGCTGGAGCATAAAGTGCGCGTGTTTCGCGCGGGTTTCGGCGATGGCGCGACTCAGGCAGCGGGGGCGGCGGCTTCGGGTCGGTGGATCAGCTCCTCGAGGCGCTTCTTCGTGGCCAAAAAGTGCCCCGAAAGGAACTGCTGGGGTCGGCGCGGGCGGGCGACGGGCACGTCGATGATCTCGAGGATCCGACCCGGATTCGCGCCCAAGACGACGATCCGGTCGGACAGGTACACCGCCTCGTCGAGGTCGTGCGTGATGAAAAGCACGGTGACGTCCACCTGCTCCCAGATCCGGAGGAGGTGCGCCTGCATGCTCGCGCGCGTCTGCGCATCGAGCGCGCCGAACGGCTCGTCCATGAGCATGATGCGCGGCTCGTTCGCCAGGGCGCGCGCGATGGCGACGCGCTGCTTCATCCCGCCCGAGAGCTGGGAGGGGTACTGGTCGGCGACGCCGCCGAGCCCGACGATCTCGAGCCAGTCGCGCGCGATCTTGTCGGCCCGGGCGCCCGACACGCCTTTCATCTTCAGGCCGAACATCACGTTCTTTTTCACGGTGAGCCAGGGAAAGAGCGTGTAACCCTGGAACACCATGCCGCGATCGGCGCCGGGACCGACGACGGGGCGCGCGTCGAGCCGCACCTCGCCGCTCGTCGGATAGTCGAGACCTGCGAGAATGCGGATCAACGTGGATTTGCCACAGCCCGACGGCCCAATCACGCTGATGAACTCGCGCTTTCTCACCTCGAAGGTGATGCGCGACAGCGCCGTCACGAGCTGCCCGCCCGGGCTCTCGAAGTCGCGTGTCAGCGCCTCGACGCTCATCACGACGGGCCGCGCGGCGAGCTCGGCGATGCGCGCCGTCGTTTCCGGCGGGTGATCGAGATAGCTCGGCAGTGAAAGCTGGTCGTCGACGCGCACGTTCGGGGACCTCAGGCGGCACGCGCCGGCGCCAGACCCCCGGGCAGCACACGCCGAAAGCCGCGTGCCAGGCGCAGGAGCTTGGTGTTGCCGCTCTCCCAGGGGAAAATATGGCGCCCGAGGAACGCGAGCAGCTGATCGATGACGAGCCCCGCAATGCCGATGATGGCGATCGCGGCATAGACGTTGTCGAAGTGCCGGTAGCGCTGCTGCTGGTAGATGAACGCCGAAAGCCCCGACTTTTCGCCGATTAGCTCGGCAACCACGAGGTAGGTCCAGGCCCACCCGATGAGAATGCGCATGTCGCGGTAGAGCGCTGGCAGCGCGCCTGGAATCACGACCGACGTGACGAGCCTCACGTTCTTGGCGCCGAGCGTCTGCGCGGCGTGCAAGAGCTGCACGTCGACCGAGCGCGTCGTGTTCGCGACGACGAGCACCATTTGGAAGAAGGTGCCGATGAAGATGATGGCGATCTTCGGCTCGTCGGCGAGACCGAGCACCGTCACGGCGAGCGCGCCGAACACGGGCGCGGGCATGTAGCGCACGAAGTCGACGAACGGTTCGAACAACCTCGAGAACAGCGAGAAGGTGCCGCACAGGATGCCGAGCGGAACGCCGAGCAATGCCGACCAGAAGAAGCCCCAGAAGATGACCTGGCAGCTCCGCCATAGGCTCTCGTGGAACCAGAACGTCACCCAGACCCTCGGGGGGCGTCGTGAACGCCGTGTAGAGTGCGCGCGCGACGGCGTGCGGCGGCTGCAAGTAGATCGGGTTCGAGCGTTTTCCTCGTGCGGGGCGCGCACCCTTCGCCAAAAGCTCCTGGTTGCGGGCGGCGAAGACCTCCTTGTCGACGAGCTGCCCTTCCGCGACGTACGAGTACGTGCCCGGCACGCTGGTGTCCCCCGCGTCGGTGACGAGCACGGCGGGGTGCCAGACGAAGGGCACGTAGCTGACGATGCACCAGAGCGCGAGCGGCACGAGGAACGCGAACACTCCGGTGAGGGCGCTCGCTCGCGGCGAGAGCGGCTGGCGCACGGCGAGGAGCCGCGGCCGCACCGGCTTCGCCATCGGGTCGAAGCTGGAAGCGTCGAGCTCCTCGTCGTTCGGCTGCGCCATAGCTCCGAGCTACTTGAGCGCTTCCTCGACGACGCTCGAGTCGAAATAGTCCTCGTACTTCACGGGCGCCTTGTACATCTTGTACTTCGTGAAGAACGCGTCGACGATCTTGCTCGAGCCAAACACGGAATCGAGGCCCTCACCCTTCTCGAAGGCCTTCGTGTTGCCCGCGGAGTCGAGATAGAACGTGCCCTTCATGAAGGCCTTGTACTCGTCGCCGGGAAGCTTGACGCGAGCGCCCATGATCTTGGCCGCGTCGTCGATGTTCTTCTCGTCCTTGATGAAGCTTGCGACCTTGAACCACACCTTCACGACCTTCACCCAGTCGGCGCGGCGCTCGGCAAGGCTCTTCGGGTTCACGCAGAGGTGATCGAAGATGAGGCCGGGGGCGTCGGCGCTCGTGAAGATCGGAGTGGAGCCCGGCAGCTCCTTGAGCGCCTGACCGCTGTTCGGCTGCCACGCGGCGATGGCGTCGACTGCGCCGGACTTGAGCGCCTGCGGCGTCTGGTCGGTGGTGACGTTTTTGATGGTGACGTCCTTCTCCGTGAGCTTGGCGCTCTCGAGCGCCTTGAGCAGAAGGAGGTGGTCGACGAAGCCGACCTCGACGCCGATTTTCTTGCCCTTGAGGTCGGCGACGGTCTTGATGCCTGGTTTGGCGACGATCATGTCGTTGCCGTTCGAATAGTCGTTCATCAAGATGCACTTGCTGGGCGCGCCGCTCGAGCCGGTGACGAGCGCATCACCATTGGTCATGGCCACGGCGTCGACCTTGCCCGCCGCAAAGGCGTCCATCGACGGCACGTATTCGAACCACACGAAGTCGACCGCAACGCCGGCTTCTTTGAACCACCCGTTCTTGATGGCGATGTCCCAGGCGATCCAGCCGGGCCAGTCGCTGTAGGCGATCTTGAGGGCCGGGCCCGTCGGCTCGGGAGGCGGCGCGGGGGCGGGGGCTTCACTCGCGCTCGCCGCAGCTGTATCCGCCGCGGGTTCCGGAGCTGGCTCCTTCTTGCTGCAGGCGGGGGAGAAAGGCAGGAGCAGGCCAAGGACGAGAAGGATGTTCTTCATGAGGAACCTCGGCGGTAACCCTCGCCCCGACAATGTTGCGATTCGATGTCGGAGGGCTTTCCTGTCGCAAACCTGCCGAAACCTTTCCGCGTCGCCGTGACCCACAAGCGCCGCGGCCGGGCGCGACCGAAGGGCGACGAGGACGCAAGAACCCCGCGAAACTGCGCGCAAAATCGGCAGGCCAAAGACTTGCGCCAGGCGGAGCTATCGTCCTAGGATTCTGTGTCTGGTAGCTGATGACCGATTCGAGGGCGACGACGGAGGGTTCTCCGACGCGAGATGCCGCCCTGGCGGCTGAGCTCGCTGCCACCCGAAAGCTCGCAGCCCTCGGTGCGCTCGCGACCCCCTTCGCCGAGGAGCTCGGCGAGCTGTTCGTGGCGATCGGCACGACGGGCGAAGCGTGGCTCGGTGCGGCGGACCCGGACGTGCGGGAAGGTGGTGCGTCTCTCGTCGCGCTCGCGTCCCGGGGCAAGGCGATCGTGGAACTCTACCAGCGCTGTGCACGGCAGAAGAGCGCGCCGCGAGCCCAGCTCGATCTCGCGCGCGTCGTGAGCGAGGCGGTGGCGCTCCTGCGCGTCACGATACCAACCGAGGTGAACATTCGCGTCGCGTTGCTTCCCCTGCGCGAGCAGGTGCTGGCCGACGAGATGGCGGTGCACCAGCTCCTCATCAGCCTGATCGGCGGGTCCGCGGAGCGCTCGGACGCCGGCACCACGCTCGCCGTCAGCGTGCAGGCCGTCGACCTCGGGGAGGCGCGGAACGTCGCCTGCTCGGAGCTGCCGAGTGGACGCTACGTCGAGCTTTGCGTCGAGGGCGGCGAAGCCGGACGGCAAAGGCCATCGGGCCCGGCGAGCGGCTTCGGGTTCGAGCTCGCGGTCGTCAAGAGCACGGTGGAGGCGCACGGCGGCGCGGTCGTCGTCGAGGGCTCCGCCGACGTTGGCTGGCGCGTCGCGTGCCTGTTCCCCGTGATCGAAACCACACGGCTGCTGTAGCAAAAAGAGCACGCTCCCGTGCCGGGCGGGCACGTGCTCAAAACGCTCCCGCGACGGAAAGCCCAACCGAGCGGGCGCGCGCATCCAAGAGCGGGGCCATGGTCAGGCTCAGGCGACGCTCGGCGACTGGCGGTAGCTCCACTTTGCCGAGGAAAGCATCGTCGATGATGATGGCCGTCAGGCCGCCGGCGACCACGCCCAGGCCGCCGAGGCCGATCACCGCGCCCACGCATCTCCAACCCTCGTCGTCCGTCGACGAGTTGCAGCTCGGTGCGGCGAGCAGAAGCCCGAGCGCGCCGCCTGCGACGGGAAAACCAAGGCGCATTCCGAGACTTGCGAGCGCGCGCACGGGCTTTTCGTACGCGACGTGCACCAGCGGCGCTCCGAACGCGTAAAGGCCGAGGCTCGACCACGCAAGCGCCTCGGACCCCTTGCCATTCACGGCGATCGCGGCGGCCACGAGGCCGAGCGACGCGAGATCCAAGCCCAAAAGGTGGGGTCGATAGTCGAGGTAGCGGGGTGGCACGGGCGGCGGCGGCGCCTCGCGCGGCTCGTCGGCGGTCGCCGGCGGCTTCAGCTCGACAGCGGGCTCCGCTGCCGCGCGGGGCGCCACGAGAACCCCTGAAAGCACCGCGGCCATCCACCAAAAAGATCGCACCATGGTGAGCGGCAGGAGCAAGGAGCGTGCCGCACCCGGTCAGCGGTCACGCCGCGAAGAAGCCAAGGGTCACTGGAGAACCGCGCGCTCAGCGTGCTCGGCTAGCGCTCGCGCCGAACTCGCGCTCGAACGCCCGGTGCGGATCGAGCGCGGGGTCCTCGTCGAGCGCGAGCTCGCGCGCACGATAACCGCTGTGGATCGCCGTCACGCGCACCACCCGATCGACGACCTCGAAGCGTGCCCGCCAATCTTTCACCGCGAGCACGAGCCCGCCACCCTGCTTTCTGATGCGGCGGTACGGATGCTGCTGCGGGCCGAGCGCCAGCACCTTTTCGAGCGACGGCAAAAGATCGATGCCGAACGTCTGCTTCAGGTAGCCGAGCTGCGCCTCGGCCTCGGGCGCCACCTCGACGGCGAACGGCGCGAGCGGATCGAGCGCGCTCTCGAGCCAGCCGCCCTGCGCATCGCCGAGCGCGTCCGCGTACGGAACGTACGGCTTGAGATCGAGCACGGGCGTCCCGTCGAGCATGTCGAGCCCGCTGACGTGGAGCACGAGCCCCTCGACGCGCTCGAGCTTCACGACGCTGAGGCCGATCGGATTGGGCCGGTACGGCGCGCGCGTTGCGAAGAGCCCCCGGCGTCGCGCGCTGCGCGGCGGCAGCACCTTGGGTCGCCAGCCCTGATTCAAGTGAAACCAGAAGAGCACCCACAGGTACGGCCAGCGATCGAGGTCGTCGACAGCGTGCTCGTAGCCCTGCCCCGGGAAAAGCTCGATGGTGCCGTGAACCTCGCGCGCGTTCGCGGTCTGCCGCGGCGCAGCGGCACGCTCCTGAAACGGCGAGCGTACGACACCAATGGGCCGGCAGACGAGCGCACCGTCTGTGCCGGCGCTTGGGACGGGATTGGGCGGAACGGCGCTCAAGCCAGGACCTTGAGCTTCTTGCCGCGAAAATCGATCGGTTCGTTGCCCACGTCGAGGCGCATCACGCTCTCGGGGTCGGGGAAGAAATCGAGCGGCGCGTGCTCGCGTGCGCGCGGCGGCGTACCGACGGGCTCCGGCGTCGCCGCCCAGTCGGCGAAGTCGTCGGGCAGCGGACCGGGCAGCGTGGGCTGCGCCGTGCGCTCGAAGAGCTGGAAATCGTGGCGCGCCGAAAGCTCGAGCGGCACGCCGCGCTCCGGACCGCGCTCGCGAAACCAGGCGCGCGCCGCCTCCACGTTCTTCATGAGCACATGGTGCTGCGGGTCGATCTTCGCGCCGACCATGAAGGCGTCCTGCATGGCGGCGATGTCACCGCGCCGATACGCGACACAGGCGAGCAGATTGTGGACGAGGCCCGGCGTCGGATGGTCGAGCTCGAGGGCACGGCGGGCCGCGCGCGCCGCGCCGTCGAGATCGCCCTCGCGAAACAGCGCTCCCGCGAGATCGAGCTGGGCTGCGTGGTGGTCGCCGAGCCGCTCGAGCACGGCGCGGCAATCGTCGGCCGACGGGTGAAACACCTCGCGCAGGCCGCAATTCTTTACGAACCAGTCGTTCAAGAGCTGCGTGTCTTCCTCGGAGGCGTCGAACGGCAGCTTGAGCTCCTGGAAATCGGACGTGAAGTAAAGCTCGCGATCGAGCCAGCCGACGCGCTCCGCCTCGTGAAAGTCCCCCGTTCCGGGAAACACCGACAGGCACGAGAAGATGTACTGATGAGGCTTGGCCCGCTCGAGAAAACGGAGCGTCTCCTCGAACGACTCGCGCGTTTCGCCGCGATTGCCGAGCATCATGTAAAAGCGCACGTGGACGCCGTAGCGCTTGGCCATTTCCGCGGCCTCGACGATCTCGTCGACGGTGATGTTCTTGTGGATGGCGTCGAGGATACGCTGTGAGCCCGATTCGACGCCGAGCGACAGCCGCTGGCAACCGGCGAGGCGCATCTCGCGGAGCAGGTCCTCGTTCAGCACGTTGACGCGCGTGTCGCAGCTCCACAAGAAATTGAGCTTGCGCTCGCGGATGCCGCGACAAAGCTCGATGACGCGCTTCTTGTTGGTGGTGAACGTGTCGTCCTTGATCTGGATCATGCGCACGCGCACGCGGGCGAGCGCCGCCTCCAGCATGTCGAGGACGTAGGGCACCGAATGGCCGCGAAAACCGCGTCCCCACGTGGTCTCGGCGCCGCAGAAGGTGCAAGCCCAGGGGCAGCCGCGCGACGTCATCACGATGTGCGTCCCGTAGTAGCGGTGTGGGCATTCGAGCGTATCGAGATCCTTCACGCTCTCTCGCTTCGGCCCCACCTCGATTCCCGTGGGGGTGCGCACGAGCGCCCCGGCGAGCCCCGCGAGATCACGCCCCGCCCCGACGCGGTTGACCAGCTCGGCGAACGCGCCGTCGCTCTCCCCGAGCGTCACGCAATCGATCTCCGGGTGGTGCTCGAGCATCTCGCGGGCGAGCGGCGTCGCATGCGGCCCGCCAATCACGATGCGGGCGTTCGGGTGAAAGCGGCGGATGGCGCGCGCCACGAGCGCGACGCCGCGGCGATTGGCCGTCCAACACGACAGGCCGAACACGTCGGCGTCGAGCGCGCGGATCGCCGCCTCGACGCGGGGCCACTCGAAGGCGGAGAGGTTGAGCACCCTCACGCGGTGCCCGGCGCGAACCGCCTGCGCGCCGAGGGCGAACAGGCCGTACGGTGTCTGGTAGAAATCCGCGTCGAGGTCGCCCGCGCGAAAGTCCAGAGGTGGGCCGTCGCCCGAGGGATCGGGCGGAGCGCCGGGCGCGGGGATCTTCCACGGCGGCGGGTACAAGAGGGCTATTCTTACGGCGCTCATGACCACGGACGTGTGGTGCCGAGCATAGCCCCCTCGTCCGAAACACGCCATGATGCGCCCGTCCCGTGCAGGTGCCTCTTGCCCTCGTCGTCGTGCTCGTGGCGAGCGGCTGCGCCGGGAGCGCGCCAGCGCCGAAAAGTGCGCCTGCGACGCCGAGCACACCTCCGAGGGGACAAACCGGAGCGAGCGCCACGCCGAGCGCGCCCGCGCCCCCGCCGTTGCCCCATTGCGAGGCTCCGCACGAGCTCCCGAAGCCCACGCTCGGATCGGTCGACGTTCAACGCCTGGGCCGACGAGCTCGGCCGCTACCAGGCGCAGGCGAACGGCGGCCGCCCCACGCCGGTTGACGAGGGGCGCGCGAGCCTCGACGCGTACCTTGCGCGCGTTGACGCCTGTCTCGAACGGGTTTTCGCGGGCTCGTTCCTCGAGTCGCTGAAATCGCTACCGGCCGATCACCGGCTCTCCGATCCGACGCTGACGACGACGGTGGAGCTCGTCATCGACGGCGAGACCGGCGCGCTCGCCGACAAGGGCATCGTGAGCTCGAGCGGGGTCGCGGAGTTCGATGCGGCCGTGGTCGCGACGTTCGCCGGCATCTTTCCGGTCGTGGAGATCGCCCCCGAGCTCTTGTCGAGCGACGGCCGGCTCTACGTGACGTGGGAGGTGACGCGCGACCCCGCCCGGCTCGGAGACATGACGCTCGTGCGCGCGTGGAAGCTCAGGTTTTAGCCGCGGCCACGCGAGCGGCGAGGACTCGTCAGGCCTCGGCGCGCTCGCCCTTGGTTTCCACGGCGACGCCGAGCAGCACGAGCAAGGCGCCCAGCGCGGGAGCCGCGGCGACGGCGCTCATGATGAGGAGCGGGTCCGTTCCCCCGCGGGCGACCGCGCCCACGGCGAACGGAAAGGCGGCCGTGATGATGCGCCCGACGTTGTACGTGAAGCCCGAGCCCGTGCCCCGAAGGCGGGTCGGAAAGAGCTCGGGTAGATAGAACGTGAACGAGCCGAAGACACCGAACACCGTGAGGCCGACCGTGAAGAGCAGCAGGAGACGGATCTCGGGCGGCCACGCGGGCCCAAACGTGAGCAGGAGCGCACCCGCGCTCAAGAGGAAGTAGACGAGGTACATCGGCCGCCGTCCGAAGTGGACGGCGACGGGCACGGTGAGAAGCGTACCGATCAGCCCGCCGAGGTTGAAGGCGGTGGTCCCGCGCGTGATGAACTCGGTCTTTTTGAGGGCGAGCGCGGCGGGAGCGAGCGTCGGCGTGAGGTCGCCCGCGAGGGAGCTTGCCACCACGGGAATGAAAGCGCTGCAGCTCCACCAGGTGACGAGCGCGACGATGGCCATCGCCATCCCGCCGAGCGTGCGGCGCCGGAGGTCCGGAGCGAACAGCTCGGCGATGCGCGGTTCCCTTTCCGGCTTCCAGACCGCCGGCTCCTGGATGCGAAGGCGGATGGCGATCGCGACGGCGGCGGGGATGAGGCCCGTCAGGAAGACCACGCGCCAGGAGCGGCTCGGGTCCGAGGCGATCACGCCGATCTGGCGCGTCAAAAGGTCGTTGACGAACGTCGCGAGGAACAGACCCGCAGGCGCCGACGTGTAGAGCAGCGCGCCGCCGAGCACCCGTTTTTCCTTGGGTACGGTTTCCGCGACGAGCGCCGCGCCGGCGGCCCACTCACCGCCGATGCCGAGGCTCGCGACGAAGCGAAAGGCCGCGAGCACCCAGATGTTCGGGGCGAACGCGCACGCGGCCGTGGCGAGCGCGTAGGTGAGCATCGTGACGAGCAGCGTCCGCGTGCGACCGAGCCGGTCGGTGATCTTGCCGAACAGAATGCCCCCGAGCGCCCAGCCGAGCAGCAAGAGGCTCGTGAGCGAAGCGGTCCAGAACACGGTCTGCTGGCGCGTGGCGGGATCCGACGGCGACAGCCCGAGCAGGTTCGGCACGCAGATGGGCGCGACGAAATTGAAGAGCAGCCCGTCGAAGACGTTGAAGCCCCAGCCGAGCCAGGCCGCGAACAGAACGAGCCATTGATAGCGCGTGAGGCCGAGCATCGGGGTTTGGCTCTACGCGCCCTCGAGGGCACGTCGGGCGCTGCCGATCCAGTCCTCGCGCCGGATGCGCGCGAGCTTGACGCCAATTTTCTCGGCAACCGCCTCGACATCGGCGTCCGACCAGTCGGCGATCTGCCGCACGCTCGTGATGCCCTCGGCCTTGAGCATGCGCTCGAACTTGGGCCCGATGCCGCGCACCACCTTGAGGTCGTCTCCCGCGGCAGGGGGCGGCGGCACGCTCTGGGAGCGTGCCTTGGCGAGGGCGGCCTCGAGCTCGTTGATGCGGCCCAGCAGCTTCAGCTCCAGATCGGGGTCGATCGCGGGGATAGGCGGCAATTCCGGGGGTTTCTGCGCGGCCGCCTCGAGCTCGTCGATGCGAGCACGGGCGCGGCCGAGCTCGGCTCGCAGGCTGTCGCGCTCGCTCCGAGCGTTGCGCAGATCGGCGTGGGCGCTCGCGAGGTCCTGTCGCGACTGCACGAGCTGGTTGGAGAGCTGCAGCGCGCGCTGCTCGGGCGTGACCGAAACGTTCACCGACGGCACGGTGCGGGGCGGCATGGACGAGCTCGAGGCCATGGGCGGCGGCAAGCCCGGCAGGTTCGACGGACGCGGGGTCGGGCGATCGGGCCGCATGCTGGGCGGCGGCGGGCGGTGGCCGGGCAACGGCGTCAGGAGGCGAGGCGTCGGCGCCGCCGGCGCTTCGGGCGCGGCGTTCGCGGGGCGCGAGCGGACCGGGGGCGGAGGCGGGCCACCGCTGCGCGAAGGAGCAGGTGGCGGCGCGCCACGCGAAGGCGGCGGGGGCGGGCCCGGCGGCGCTGCCGCCGACGGATAGGCCGGGACGGGCGCGAACGGCGCGGGTGGGGCATGCGGCGCGGGCCCCACGTGCGGTGGGGCTGAAACCGGCGGCGGTATCGGGGAAATCCCCGGCAGCGTGGTGCGCGGCACCTGCGGGTGTGCAGGGGAGCCGGAGGGACGAGGGGGCGCGAACGATGGCCGAGGTGCGACGGCACCGGAAGGAAGCGGTGCTCTTGCCGGCTGGTCGGCGCTGGTCTTGTCCTCGTCGCTCATCTCGATTGCCCGGCGGCGCGCTCCTTTGTTTCCTCGCTATAGCGAAGATTGGTCCGGAGAAAAAGCGTGGATTGCAGCGCGTGCGCGCTCGCCCCCGCTTCCGTTCGTCCGCGTGCCGTGCGACAAGCGTTGGAGTGCCGAGCATCGAAGTCCGTCCCGAAGATCGCGCGCTCCACGACGACATGCGCTACCTCGCCGGCGTTCTCGGCGGGGTCGTGCGCCGCCTCCAGGGCGAGGCCACGTTCCAGGCCGTAGAACGCCTGCGAACGGCCTCGCGAGACCGGCGTCGCGGCCTCCCTGACGCGCCGACGCTCGACGCCATGCTCGTCGAGATCGACGCGCTGCCGCTCGAGATTGCCGCACCTGTCGCGCGCGCGTTCACGCTCTTCTTCTTCCTCATCAACACGGCCGAGCAAGTGCACCGCGTGCGTCGCCGGCAAGCCTACGAGATCGCCGACCAGCGAACGGCGCAGCCCGGCAGCTTTCGCTGGGCGTTCGAGCGACTCGCCGAGCGCGGCAAGTCCGCGGGCGATCTGCGCGAGCTCTTGCGGGTGCTCGAGGTGAGACCCGTCCTCACGGCGCACCCGACCGAAGCGACGCGCCGCACGCTCCTCTCGTTGCAGTCGCGGCTTTCGGAAGCGCTCATCCTGCGCGGCCACGTCTCGGCGAGCGAACGAAAAGAGATTGAAGCCGCCATCGAGACGGACATCGAGCTGTTGTGGCTCACCGACGAGGTGCGTCGCGATCGCCCGAGCGTGCTCGACGAGGTGAGCTCGGCGATTTACTATTTGGAGGATAGGCTCGTGGGCGCGGCGGCCGCGGTGCGGGCACGCGCCGAGCGCGCCTTCCACGACGTGTTCGGACGCGACCTCGGCGTGGGCCTCAAGGTCACGCTCGGCAGCTGGGTGGGCGGCGACCGCGACGGCAACCCCTACGTCACACCGGAGATCACGCTCGCGACGGTGCGCCGGACGAGCCACGCGCTCTTGGCCGTTTACCGCAAGAAGGTCGAAGACCTGGTCGAACGGCTCAGCATTTCCGACCGGCTCACGCCCGAAAGCGAAGCGCTTCGCACGTCACTCGAGAGCGACAAGGAGCTCCTGCCGCACATCTGGGAAGCGAATCGACGGCGCGACGCCCACGAGCCGCTGCGCCTCAAGCTGACGTTCATCGCGGGGCGGCTCGAGGCGCTGAGGAGCGAGATCGCCTCGCGCGACGCCGGTCGCCCCGAGCGCGTGCCCGGCGCGTACCAGAGCCCCGCGGAGCTGCTCGGCGATCTCGGGCTCGTCCGCAGCACCATGATCGCGAGCGGCGCCGATCACGCGCGCGAGGCGCTCATCGAACCGCTCATCGTGATGGTCGAGGCGCTCGGCTTCCACGGCTACACGCTCGACCTGCGCGAGGACTCGGAAGTGCACACGCGCGCGCTCGACGCGATTGCGAAGAACGCCGCTCTGCCGCCGCTCGACGGAGCCGCCATCCGCAACGAGCTCGCCGGGCGCCGCCCGCTCTACTCGCCCAACGCCCGTCTCGACGAGGCCTCGCAGAAGGCGATCGACGTTTTGTTCACGATGCGCACGATCCAGCGCGAAGCCGGCGAGGCCGCGGCGCCGACCTACATCGTGTCGATGACGAGGAGCGCCGAGGACCTTTTGCGCGTGCTCTTGCTCGGGCGGGAGGCGGGGCTCGTCGACCTGGCGTCCGATCCGCCGCGCTCCGATTTCGACGTCGTGCCCCTTTTCGAGACGCGCGACGACCTGGTCAACGCGCCGGGCATCGTGAAGAGCCTGTTCGAGGATCCGGTGTACGGGCGCCAGCTCGCGGCGCGCGGCCGCCACCAGGAAATCATGCTCGGCTACTCCGACTCCGCGAAGGACGCAGGCGTGATGGCGGCCTCCTGGGAGCTTTATCGCGCGCAGGAGTCGCTGGCGGCGATCGCGCGCGACCACTCCGTGGCGCTCACGCTGTTCCACGGCCGTGGCGGCACGGTCG
The DNA here is from genome assembly GCA_963841435.1 of uncultured delta proteobacterium. Classification (GTDB taxonomy): domain Bacteria; phylum Myxococcota_A; class Polyangia; order Polyangiales; family Polyangiaceae; genus PMG-095. The sequence continues at coordinate 39,319 of CAWJCS010000006.1, read as the reverse complement.
GCCGTGGCGGCGGCTCGCCCGTCTACCGCGCGCTCACCGCGCTACCCCCGCGCACGGTCACCGGCCGCATCAAGATCACCGAGCAGGGCGAAATCATCTCCCAGAAGTTCGGTCTCCCCGGCATCGCCGAGCGCAGCTTCGAGGTGATGATGACGGGCACCATCATGGCGGCCGTCACGGATTTTCGCGAAACCCTGCCGCCCGGCAGCGAGGATCGCTACCGCTCGGTGATGGAACGGCTCGCGGAGGTCTCGCAGGCCGCCTACCGCCGTCTCGTGCACGAGGACCCGCACCTCTTCGAGCTGTTTCTTTCGTTCGACCCCCGTGCGTGAGCTCACGCACGTCCACTTCGGCTCCAGGCCCGCGTACCGCGAGCGCGGCGCGGGCACGATCCGCGGCATCCGCGCGATCCCCTGGAATTTCGGCTGGACGCAGATCCGCCTCATGACGTCAGCGTGGCTCGGCGCGGGCGCCGCGTTCGACGACGTCATGAAGTCGCCGGGCGGCCTCGATGTCCTGAAGGAGATGTCGGCGCGCTGGCCGTTCTTCGTCGACCTCTGCGACAAGCTCGAAATGGTGCTCGCGAAGGCGGATCTCGACATCGCGCGCCTCTACCTCGACAGGCTCGGCGAGCATCCCGACCTCGCCGCCCGCATCCTCGAAGACTTCCACCTCACGGTGAACGCCCTCCACGCCATTCGCTCGCGCGAGCTCATCGCGGATCATCGCTTCTTGCAGGGGTCGCTTCAGCTCAGAAACCCTTACGTCGATCCGCTCTCGCTCTTGCAGGTCAGCTTGCTCGAAAAGAAGCGCAAGCTCCCCGAAGGGCATCCGACGCGCCCGCTCCTCGACCAGGCGCTCGGCACGACGCTGAACGGCATCGCCCAGGCGATGCGCAACACCGGCTGAACGAAAGCGCCCGGCGCCGCCGCGGTCCACCCGGCTACTTCAGATACGCCGCGAGGCCGAGGCTCTCGGTGCGGATCCCACCCGCGACGAGCGCGGCGATATCCGGCGCGCCCGAGGCCGAGAAGTGCGTGTGGTCGTCGCAGAAAAAATCGCCGACGGGTCCGGTCGTGCTCGCGCTCACGTCACCGCCCGGGATCGGGCAAAAGCCGCGCATGTTGTAAAGGTCGATGCTGAGCTGGTGAAGGTCGATGACGGGAACGTCGTAGGTCGTCCCGGCGTCGTTGGTCGCCGTCACGTAGCTGCCGCGCGTCGCGCGGGCCGTGGAGCCGTTGCAAGCGATGGCGCTCACGGGCGTGATGAACACGGGCTCGGTGCCGCGCTCCTTCGCCGCCGCCGCCATGACGCCGTACGTGGTCTTGAACGCTTCGATGCCCACGTGGCGATCGCACGTGGAATCGCCGTCGTTGATGCCGAACTGAATGAACAGGTAGTCACCCGTTTTCATGCCGTCGAGCATGGCCTGCCAGCGGCTCTGGATCGTGGGGTTTCCCAGCGAGTCCTTCGCGAGAACGCACTCGCCGGTGCTGTCCATCGTCGTGCCCACGTTGTAGAGCCAGGTGCGCACGCTCCGGCCACCGACCGCGCTGTTCACCACCGTGACGCGGTCGTCGAAGAGCGAGTCGAAGGATTTCCCCCAGCCCACGGGGCACGGCGTGTTGCCGTTGGCGACCGTCGAGTCGCCGGCGATCCAAACGGTGATCGGACCGGTCGAGGCTCCGGCGCCGCCGCCCTGCCCCGCACCGCCGCCCTTGCCCGCGCTTGCAGCACCGCCGCCGGACCCCGCGCCGCCCGCGCCGGCGCCACTCCCGCCCGAGGCGCCGCCGCCGCCGACACCGCCTGCGCCCGAAGCGCCGCTCGCGCCAGCGCCTGCGCTCCCGGCGACCTCGCCCGCCGAGCCGCCATCCGGGAAGATTCCGCCAGCGCCGCCGAAGCCGGCGCCCCCGAAGCCGGCGCCGCCCGCCGTCGCCCCGCACCGGCGCCGGAAGCCGCGGCCTGTCCGCCGACACCGCCGCTGAGGGCGCCGCCGTTCCCCGACGAGCTACCGCCGAAACCGGCGACCGTCCCGGCGGCACCGGAGGTCGCGACGCCGGCGGAGCCAGCAGGAGCGCCACCGCTGGTGCTGGCCGCCCCGGCCCCCGCAGGCGACTCGTCGGTGCCGCCGCCACAGCCGGCGACCACGGCGATTGCCAACCAGGGAGCGATCCATCCGAGCGAAGAGCGCACAGGGGACTGTTGCTCGACATGCCCGTGATCGGTCACCCTGCTTCTGGCATACGTCCGGTGATTGGTCTCTGCGCCCGAGGGCAACGGACCTTGCGTGACGACCCGCTCGGCGATCGCGCGTCTGCTCCTCGCACTTCCGGTGCTCTTCGCGTGCGGCGCGGAGGATCCGAGCGGCTTGCCGAAGACCGTCGGCACGGGTGCCACGGCTGGCGTCGGGGCGAGCGGCGCGGCCGGCGCCGCGGCCGGCGGCACGGCGGGAGCTGGCGGCACAGGGGGCAGCAACGCAGCGGGCGCGAGCGGAAGCGCCGGTGCCTCGCCCGGGGGCGCGGCAGGGTCCTCGGGCGTCGGCAACGCCGGCGCGCTCGGGGGCGGCTCCGGCACAGGAGGAAGCGCGGGCACCGGGACGGCCGGCGCGGGTGCAGCGTCGGGCGGCGGGGGCGGCACTGCCCAGGCAGGCGCGGCAGGCGGGGCGGCGGGGGCGGCGGGGGGCGGCACCGCCGGTGCTTCCGGCTCGGCGGGCCAATCGGGCGGCGGCGCCGGAAGCGCTGGGAGCGCCGGTGCACCACCGATCTCCGATCAGCCGACGATCTACATCGCCAGCGACTCCACGGCCTCGACGTACGCCGCATCGACGACGCAGGGTGGCTGGGGCCAGTTCCTCGCCGACCATTTCGACTCGAGCGTCAAGGTGGACAACCGCTCGCGCGGCGGCCGCACGGCGCGCCGCTTCATCGACGCCGAGGACGAGCAGTCGCTCGATCGCATCTATCAGGTGATAAAACCTGGCGACTACCTGTTCGTCCAGTTCGGCACGAACGACAGCAACTCGACCGCGATGTACACGAACGTCGACGGCGACAGCATCCCCTACTATCTCGACCCCGATACCGACTTCAAAACCTGGCTTCGCGTGTACGTCGACGGAGCGCGCGAGCACGAGGCCACGCCCGTTTTCGTCACGCCGCCGCCGCGGCGCTCCTGCTCGGGCGACAGCCATGATTTCGGCAACGGCACGGCGCGCTGGGCGACCGCCATGAAGGAGCTCGCCAGCGAGACGGGCACGGCGGTCATCGACCTGAACCAGAAAACGCTCGACTACCTGAACATGATCGGCTGCCTCGCGTCGGCGGAGTTCTTCTTCGACGACGGCACGCGCATCGACGGCACGCACTTCAGCAAGACGGGCGCTGCGCTCATGGCCGGCTTCGTGGCAGACGGCGTGCGAAAAGCCGCGCTGCCCGTCGCGCAGGCACTGAAGTAAGCCTGCTTCCGCCCACTTTTTAGCGCGGCGGGCGCCGGATGCTATCCCCGGGGCGCGAACGGCATGAACGAACGCACGATCGTGCTCCTGGTCGCGGCGGTTCAGTTCGTGAACATCCTCGCGTTCTGCCTCGCGCTCTACCTCGGCTTCTTGAATCCCGTCGCCCGCTCCCACCTAATCTGGGTCTTTTCGCTGATGATGCTTTCGGCGACGCTACGCGGCGTGCCACTCAACGCGCTCGCGACCCGCGTTCCGTCCACGCCCGCGCGGGCGCGCTTCATGTCCGCGCAGAACGCGGTGCAGCACCTGTCGTCGGCCGCGGGCGCGCTCGGCGCCTCGGCGCTGCTCACGGCGGAACCGAGCGGACGCCTCCTCGGCATGGAACGCGTGACGCTCGCGGCGATCGGCGTCTCGCTCGCGGTGCCGGTCATCGCGGCCTTCATCGAGCGGGGCGTCCGGCGGCGCGAGGCGGAGGCCGTCGCATCGTGAGCGAGCCGGAGCGCTTCGGGTCGGGACGCTACGAGCTTTTGGGGCTCCTCGGTGGCGGCTCGCAGGCCGAAACGTTCGAGGCGAAGGACACCACCGACGAAAAGCGCGTCGCGCTCAAGCGCTTTTCGGTGCGCGGCGCCAAATCCTGGAAGGACGTCGAGCTGGCCGAGCGAGAAACGCGCGTCCTGTCCCAGCTGTCGCACTCGCACCTGCCGCGCTACCTCGACGCCTTCGAGGAGAACGGCGCGCTCTTTCTCGTGATGGAGAAGGTCGAGGGAGAGTCGCTCGCGAGCATCCGCAAGCGGGGCGGCACGCTCGGCCCCGGCGAGATCACGCGCTTGCTCGAGGAGATGGGCGAGCTCTTCGAGTACCTGCACGGTCGCGCGCCGCCCGTCATCCACCGCGACGTGAAGCCCGGCAACGTGATCCGGCGCCCGGACGGCTCGTTTGCGCTCGTCGACTTCGGCTCGGTGCGCGACAGCCTGAAACCCGAGGGCGGCAGCACCGTCGTCGGCACCTTCGGCTACATGGCGCCCGAGCAGTTCCAGGGCCGCGCTCTGCCCCAGAGTGACGTCTACGCGCTCGGTGCGACGGCGCTCGCGCTCGCCAGCGGCAAAGAGCCGGAGGATTTGCCGCACCGGGGCCTTGCCATCGACGTGGGCGCCGTGCTCCCGCACGACCGCGCGCTCGCGCGCGTGCTCGGCCGCATGCTCGATCCGGATCCCGACCGCCGCCCAGCGCGCGTGCGCCCGCTGCTCGCCGAGCTCAGGCCGCGGCGCGAGCCACCCAAAGCGCGCCCGCACGCGGACGACCGTCGCGACGAGCGCCGCGATGCGGCGGTCGAGCGTCCGCACTGGTTCCCGCCGACCCCGGGCATCTTCCTGCTCGTGCTCATCGGCCTGGCGATTGCGCGTGTCTCGACCGCGTTGTTGTTCCGCGTGTTCCTACCGGTGGTGCTCACCCTCCTGTCGATTTTCTTCGGCGGGGGGCTGCGGCGCGCAGCAGAGCGACTCAGGCAGCTCGGCCAGGACGGCGATCGGGGCCTGCGCCAGGCACGCGACGCGCTGCGCGGCGAGCAGCGCGCGCGGCGTCGCCGGCGTCGCGAGCGCTACCGCGTGATCGACACCGAGGGCGAAGCGCTCGACGACGAACGCGAACGCGAACGCGAGTGGGACGACGACCGCGACGCCCGCCGCGACGCCCGGCGCCAGCGACGCCATTGACCGCAAAAAGCCCGGACGGCGGTCGCCTGGCAGCGGCCCTCCGGTCGCGCGATACTGAAGTGATGCGCTTACAGCACGCGGCGTTGCCGCTCAGCTTGCTCTTCTTTCCGGGTTGCACGGGAGGCTCCACGGGCGACGACGGCGCCCCCGCGACGGGCGGAACCGGCGCGGCGGGGTCGGGTGCGACGGGCGGCAGCTCGGGCACCGACGCGACGGGCGGCGCCTCGGGGAGCGGGGGCTCGGGCGGCACCGTCGGCGGCGGCTCGGGCACGGCGGGCACGGCGGGCACGGCGGGCACGGCGGGCACGGCGGGGTCGGGCACGGGGGGCGGCGGGGCGGGTGCCGGAGCGGCCGGCGCCGGCGACGGTGGCACGAGCGGAAGCGGTGCCGGCGGCGCGAGCGGCGACGCGGGCTCGGCAGCAGGCGGCGCGTCCGGCACGAGCGGTGCGTCCGGCGCGAGCGGCAGCGCCGGCACGAGCGGCGACCCCTGCGCGACGGCGCTCTTCTGCGACGACTTCGAGAGCTACACGGCGGGGCAAGCGCCGAACGGCAAATGGACCGCGAAGCAGAGCTCGGGCACGGTCGCCATCGACACCACCGAAAAAGTCTCGGGCAGCCAGGCCGTGAAATTCACCGTGAGCGGCTCGAGCACGAGCCGGACGGCACTTTTGCGCATCACCGACGCATCGATCTTCCCCGTGCCCGGAAATCACCTGTTCGGCCGCATGATGTACTTCCTCGAGTCCGCGCCGACCCAGTCGGTGCACTGGACCATCATCGCGGGCGGCGGCGTCGTGCCGAACGACACCTACCACGCGCTCTACCGCTACGGCGGCCAGCACCCGGTCACCCAGGGGCAAACCTTCGTCGGCAGCCAGCTCATGGCAAACTACGAAACGCCCGACTGGTACTCGAACATGAGCACGCCGGGCAGCGACTGCTGGAAGCACGCTCAGGGCACCGTGCTACCGACGGGCAAGTGGACCTGCGTCGAATGGGAGTTCGACGGCCCGAACGCTACGATGCGCCTCTCCCTCGACGGCACCCCGGTCCCCGATGTGACCATGACCGGCACGGGCGAAGGCTGCGTCAACGCAGCGAGCGACTTCGCCTGGACGGCGCCGACCTTCTCCGAGCTCGACCTCGGCTGGGAATCCTACCAGGCCGACGACGCGCGGACGGCGTACATCGATGACGTGGTGATCGCGACTTCGACGATCGGGTGCTTTTAAGCATTTCGTCCCCTTGCTGCAAAGAGACGGGCGGGAGGGTTTTCGTTCTTTCCGCGCCTTGCCTGCCTGCGGTCACCCTTTCTTCAAAGAGGCGGGCGGGAGGGTGTTGTTTGCAGGCGGGCTACTTCCCGCTCCGTCGAGACGGCAGCGTGCGGCGCCGTTCCACTCGAGCGTCGGGGGACCCGTGACGAACGCCCGTCGCCGGCACGTGCCCGTGCTGCCGGGCCGCGCGACCCGGTCCGCGCGGCGCCGCACGCGCCGTCCGCCGGCGCCCCTTGCTACTGAATCGTCGAGCTCGTCACCGTGATCGGCGTGTCGTCGTGGTTCGAGATCTGGGGGTAGGTCGGGTACCAGCTGCCGCCGACGTTGTTCGTGATGACCGAATCGTCGATGACGATGTTGCCGCTGTGGTCGTTCGAGACGAAAAAGATCGCGCTGCCGTAGGCGTTGACTTCGTTGTGCTCGATGCGGACGCCGCAGAGCGTCAGCGTCATGGTGTTGCCGTCGTTGTAGATGGCGCCGCCGCTGCCGCCGCCGGGCGTACCCGACTGGGCAGGGTTTCCGCCGTCACCGATGGCGTGGTTGTACGAAAACAGGCTGTTGATGATCGTCCACGACACGCCGATGCTGCTGATGCCGCCGCCGTTCGAGCCGGTGTTTCCATAGCCCTCGGCGCCGCCGAACGTGCTGTTCACCACGTAAACGGGCTTTCCCTGGTACTGCTGGAACGCCCGCACGGCAGCGCCGCCCACGTCGGGGCCCGTGTCGGCGCAGACGTTGTTGAAGAATCGCGTATTGACGAGCTTGAAGCGCCCGCCACTCGCATAGATGGCACCGCCGCCGTCGTTCTCGGTCTCGCTCTTCGAGTTGCCGTTGACGAAAGTGATGTTCTGCACGGTGAGCTCGGGGAACTCCTGGTCGTTGCAGTGCGACGTGGTCCAGTGCTGGGCCTCGTCACACGTGTTCATGTAGAGGATGCGCGTCTTCCCGCTGCCGCTCAGCGTCACGAGCCCCCCGCCGTCGATGACGACGCTGTCGCTCGCGTCGTTGAAAACCTTGGCCGGCGCATCGAGCATGATCGTGACGGGATCGGGACCGCAGTCGAAGGTGATGACACCACCCGCAGCCACGGCGGCGATCACGGCGGCGCCCGTGCAGCTCGCCTTCGTTCCGTCGCCGACGACCTGATCGGGGCTCGACACGTCCTCGAGGCCCGCCTCCGCGGGCACGTCGCAGTTGCCTTCGGCGTTGCCTGCGGGCGGTCCGTCCTCGGGGTCCGTGAGCGGGTTCATCACGCCGCCCGAGCCGCCGCTGCCCGCATCGGCGCCGGCATTGCCGCCCGCTGCGTCCGAGCCTGCGTCGCCGCCCGTCGTGCCCCCGCCGCCGGTCGCCCCGTTGCCGCCGGTCGCGCCCGACCCGCCGCTCCCGCCGCCCGAGCCACCGGACGACGCCATCGCGCCGCCGCTGCCGGCTCCGGCCTTGCCGGCCGTGCCACCGCTCGAGCCGCCCGAGCCCTGCTTGCCGCCCGTCGCCCCCGAGCCGCCCGCGCTCGTACCGGAGGTCGCTCCGCTACCCGAGTCGCCGCCGACGCCCGGCAGAACGTCCTCGCCCTGACCCTGGCAGGCCGCGAGCGACAGCGTCGCGACCAGCGCCCCGGCCGACCACCCAACGAAAACACCCGTCATGCTTCGCATCATACCTCGTCTCAATGGACCCGCGACGCGGACGAGTCGGCTCGACGATTGCGAACGAGCACGCCTCCCTGAAAAAAGCGACGATGTAGGGAGATCTGCGAGGCGCGCGACCGCTCGCCCGCGCCCCTTCGCTACACGCGCGTGTCGCGCTTCTTGTCGAGCTCGGGCACGACGCGTGCGACGCGCTGGCGCACGACCTCGCGGGCGATGCGCCAGAGGTTGTCCTCGTCGCCGCTCTCGGCGAGCAGGCCGAGCGGAATACGGAAACCACCCATGTCGGCGCGACCGCCGCCGTAGGGGCGCCCTTCGCTGTCGGCGCCGAACACGTTCTGCATGAAAGCGGCAGGGTCGACGCTCGCGCGACGCGTGCGGAGCGAGCCGTCGACGCGGTCTTCCACGATGCCGAACACGAGCACGGTGTCGATGTCCTCGCGGCGTAGGAGAAAGTCGGCGGCCATGGGAATGGCGTCGCGATTGTTCGCCGACACGTGGCCGACGCCGGCGATCGCGAAGTCGCGCACGACCTCGAGATCCTGAAGCGCGCGCCCGATGGCGGCCATGGCCTCGGCCGAAACGGCGCGACGACCCACACGGCTCAGCGTCTCCGAATCGACGAACGGCTTGAGGTACGCCGCGGCGCGGAAGTCGGCCGGTGTCGCGTAGGCGAAGTCGTCGGTGTCGGTCTGGATGCCGAAGAACATGGCCGTCGCGACGTCGGCGTCGTCGTTACCAGTGGCGCCGAAGGGCGCCAGGCCGTGCTCGGCGTACTCGGCGTAGATGGTACAGGTCGCGCCGACGTCGTGACGGATGTCGACGAAGGGTGCCTTGGGAATCGCGGGCGGGCGATGATGATCGACGATCGTCAGCACCTCGAGCCCGGGCGGCAGCCTGATGGCGGTCTCGCACGCGCTCGCGTCCACGAGGGACAGGTGCTTGTACTGCGTGAGCTCGCTCGTCTCCGTGACCTTGATCATCGGCACGTTGAGCAGCTTCACGAGGGCGCGGTTTTCCGAGCGTGAAATCGGCAGCACGTGGGCGATGGTGGCCGAGACGCCGAGCCGCTCGCACAGGCGCCGGTGCGCCATGGCGCTCGCGATGGCGTCGGGGTCGGGATGCCCCCCGAGTAGAATGACGTGGGGCTCGTCCTTGGCGGCGGCGAGCACGCGTTCGAGCTCGTGAACCCGCTCGGCCTGAGGTACGGCTTGCACGGCGGAAAGCTGTGGTGCGTTCAAATGGGACCCGGTTTTCTGTCGGCGGCGGAGAGGAGTCAGCCTAGCACTCGACTCGGGCTAACCTACCTCGCCGGGTTACGAACGAGCAGATTGACCTCCAGGATAACCCGCGCGGTGCACTCTCTCTAGGGCTCGCGCAAGTTTCGTTGAATTTCCGAGACTTACCGCGGCGCCGTCGGGCCTTCCTCGCCCGGCGCGCCGGTCCTTCCCCGACGTTTCGCGAAATGCAGGGAAACCTGGGGCGCCCCGGTACGCCACGACCGTCGGCATTGGAAGCGGCCCGCGAAGCGCGCTTCGCGGAACGTGGCGCGCGCGTTCGCAGCCAAAGAAACTTGACGAGAACCCGTTCGAAGGGCAGGTTTTTGTCCGCCATGCAGGCCGTGACACGAGAGGCGTCTTTCTTCGCGAGCGAAGGCTCGCGGGTCGTCGTCCGTGTCCTTTCCGTTCTCGGGCTCCTTATTGGCCCGGGTGCGGCGGCCGACTGACGACGAGTCAACAGTCACGAATCGGCCCCCGCACCCAGAGAGGTTCGGGGGCTTTTTCGATTTTGGACCCGAGCCGTACCAGACACCATCCTCCCTAACCCACCTTTCCGTACAAGGAGCAGCTCCGTGGCTTCACCGACAACCGACCCCATCCCTTCTGCGCGAGAGAGCGCGCGGCCGACCACGGGTCTGCGCACGCTGACGGGCGCCCAGATCATCTGGGACGCGCTCGAGCATCAGGGCGTCGAGGTCGTCTTCGGCTACCCCGGCGGCGCGATCATGCCCGCCTACGACGCGCTGCCCGGCTCCAGCATTCGCCACGTGCTCGTGCGCCACGAGCAGGGCGCCGCGCACATGGCCGACGGCTACTCGCGCGCATCGGGCCGCGTGGGCGTCGCCGTCGCGACGTCCGGCCCCGGCGCGACGAACCTCGTCACCGGCATCGCCAACGCGATGATGGACTCGATTCCGATCGTGTGCATCACGGGCCAGGTTCCCTCCACGCTGATCGGCAGCGACGCATTCCAGGAAACCGACTTCACGGGTGTCACGCTGCCCATCACCAAGCACAACTTCTTGGTGACGCGCGTCGAGGACATCATGCCGGCGATCAAGCAGGCCTTTTACATCGCCAGCTCGGGGCGCCCGGGACCCGTCGTGGTCGACATCACGAAGGACGCTCAGAACGCGAGCCTCGAGTACCAGTACGACCCGTCCCCCGTGCGCTTGCCCGGCTACCGCCCCGACCGGCAACCGCTGCCGGAAGAGCTGAAGGAAGCCGTGGAAATGATCCAGGCCGCCAAACGCCCGATGATCTTCTGCGGACACGGCGTCATCAAATCGAACGCCACGAGCCTGTTGCTCGAGCTCGTTCACAAGACGAACATCCCCGTGGCGCTCACGCTGCTCGGCCTGGGCGGCTTCCCCGCGCGGCACGAGCGCTCGCTCGGCATGATGGGCATGCACGGCGAAGCCTGGGTCAACACGGCGATTCAGGAAGCCGATCTGATCATCGCGCTCGGCATGCGCTTCGACGATCGCGTGACGGGCAACCTGAAGACGTACGCGCCGAACGCCAAGAAGATCCACGTCGAGCTCGACCCAGCCGAGATCAACAAGAACGTGAAGGTGGACCTGCCGCTGCTCGGCGACGTGCGCGACATCTTGCGGCAGATCGTGCCGCACCTCGAACGCGTGACGTGCGACGAATGGATCGCACACATCGAGAGCCTGAAGGGCGACAGCGCCGTCCGCGACATCAAGGACCTGCCCGACAGCGGCCGCTTGTTCGCGGCGCACGTGATCCACGACCTCTGGCGCTACACCGACGGCCGGGCGCTCGTCGTGACCGACGTGGGCCAGCACCAGATGTGGGAAGCCCAGTATTACAAGCACGATCACCCGCGAAAGCTGCTCACCTCGGGCGGTCTCGGCACGATGGGGTTCGCGCTGCCCGCGGCGATGGGCGCGCGGCTCGCGTGCCCGAACGACGAGATCTGGGTGATCGCGGGCGACGGCGGCTTCCAGATGACGGCTTGCGAGCTTGCCACCTGCGCGCAGGAAGACATCAAGGTGAACATCGCCGTCATCAACAACGGCTTTCTCGGCATGGTCCGCCAGTGGCAGCAGTTCTTCTACGGCGGCCGCTACGTCGCGACGCCCATCAAGAGCCCCGATTACGTGTTGCTCGCGCAGGCGCACGGCCTGAAGGGCCTGCGCGTCACCGAGCGCTCGGGCGTCCGCGCCGCGGTCGAGTCGGCCCGCGCGAACCCCGAGACCACCATCATCGATTTCCGCGTCGAGCAGGAGGACAGCGTGTACCCGATGGTGCCCGCCGGCGCCGATCTGGACGCCATGATCCGCCGACCCAAGCCCGAGGGGAACGGCGGCCCGCACAACCCCATCTTCGAAACCGGAGAGGACGAATGAGCAACCACGAGCCGCCCCTGCGCACTTTCGTAGCGTACGTGGAGGACCAGCCCGGCGTCCTCAACCGGATTGCGTCGCTGTTCCGACGTCGCAACTTCAACATCGTGTCGCTCAACGTCGGCCGCACGCAAACCGCGGGCGTCTCGCGCATGACGGTGGTCGTGGAAGCCGACGACGACAAGGCACGCCGCATCGAGGCGAACCTCTACAAGCTCGTGAACGTGCTCAGCGTCCAAGACATCACGAAGAGCCCGAACATCGTGCGCGACCTCGCCCTCATCAAGGTGTACGCGCCTCCGGAGAAGCGCAGCGAAGTGCTGCAGCTCTGTCAGGTGTTCCGCGCGCGCGCCGTTGACGTGGGCCCCGACACGCTCGTCGTCGAAATCACGGGCACGCAAGACAAGCTCGACGGCCTGCTCGCAATCCTCGAGCCGTTCGGCGTGCTCGAAATGGTCCAGAGCGGCACCGTCGCCATGACGCGCGGCGGCCAAAGCAGCGCGGCCAAGTCGATCAGGGACTCGACCGGCCGGGGAGTGGTGGCGGCATGAGTTGGTTTGGAGAACTTTTCGTTCTGCGTATCTGGTCTTCCAAGACTCGAAGGTCGTTGCTGAATGGCCGTCCTGAACCACCTTTCATCATGAAAAACTTTCAATAAACCACGACACCAAGGAACCCTGCCATGTCCGATCCAGTCAAGAGCCCGTCGACCGACACCGTTTGCATTTTCGACACGACGCTTCGTGACGGCGAGCAATCGCCGGGCGCGACGCTTACGTCGGACGAGAAGCTCGAGGTGGCGCGGGCGCTTGCACGGCTCGGCGTGGACGTGATCGAGGCTGGTTTTCCCTGCGCTTCGCCCGACGATTTCGAGGCGGTGCGCACCATCGCCGCGACGGTGGGCACGGCAGCGGTCGACGGGCGGCCGTCGAGCGAGCCGCCCGTCATCTGCGGCCTGGCGCGCGCAGCCGAGGGCGACATCAAGACGGCATACGAGGCCGTCAAGGTCGCTCGCCGCCCGCGCATCCACACCTTCCTCGCTACCTCTCCCATTCATCGCGAGCACAAGCTGCGCATGAGCAAGGAGCAGGTCGTCGAGCGCACGCGCCAGATGGTCGGGCTCGCCAAGAGCCTCTGCGGCGACGTCGAGTTCAGCCCCGAGGACGCGGGTCGCACGGAGCCGGACTTTTTGTACGAGGTGCTCGCCGCGGCGATCGAGGCGGGCGCCACGACGCTGAACATCCCGGACACCGTGGGCTACACGGTGCCCGACGAGTTCGGCGCCCTGATCGCCGGCATCATGCAGAACGTGAAGGGCATCGAGCAGGTCACCGTGTCCGTGCATTGCCACAACGATCTCGGCCTCGCGACCGCCAACACGCTCGCGGGCATCGCCGCGGGCGCGCGCCAGGCCGAGGTCACCATCAACGGCATCGGCGAGCGAGCCGGCAACACGGCGCTCGAAGAAGTCGTGATGGCCCTGCACACGCGCGAGCCGCGCTACAAGCTCCGAACCAACATCGACACGACGCAGCTCACGCGCACGAGCAAGCTCGTTTCCATGCGCACCGGCATGGTCGTGCAGCCGAACAAGGCCATCGTCGGCGCCAACGCCTTCGCACACGAGGCCGGCATCCACCAGGACGGCATGCTCAAGCACGAGTCCACCTACGAGATCATGCGGCCCGAGACGGTCGGCGCGAGCCAGACCTTGCTCGTGCTCGGCAAGCACTCGGGGCGTCACGCGTTCGCCGTTCGGCTGCGCGACCTCGGCCACCCGCTCGAAGCCGAGGCGCTCGACGCGGCGTTTTCTCGCTTCAAGACGCTCGCCGACAAGAAGAAGCGCATCACCGACGCCGATCTCATCGCGCTCGCCGCAAGCGAGATCGGGCGCGGCCGCGAGTACTACCAGCTCGACGCCGTTCAGGTGACGTGCGGCTCGAACGGCATGCCGACCGCCACGGTGCGCCTCGTCTGTCCGGACGGCGAGGTTCGCACGCGGGCCGCCGTCGGCACGGGACCGGTGCATGCCGTGTTCCGCGCCATCGACGACATCGTGCAAGCGCCGGCCGAGCTTCTCGAGTACGCGATCAACAACGTGACCGAGGGCATCGATGCGCTCGGCCACGCCAGCGTTCGCGTTCGCGGCGGCTCGGACGGCCGCGTCAACCCGCAGCACGGCGGCGGGCAGGCGCCCATCCTCCACGGCCACGCGGCGGACACGGACGTGATCGTCGCGAGCACCAAGGCCTACCTCGCAGCCATGAATCGTGTGCTCGCGACGCTCGCCCCCGAGCGGACGTCGAGCCCCGCGGCTTCTCCGGAACCGCCGCAGAAGGCGCTCAGCTGATGTCCGAATCAACAGGCCCACTCGTCGAGCTTTACGACACGACCCTGCGCGACGGCTCGCAGCGCGAGGGCATCTCCTACACGCTCGCGGACAAGCTGCGCATCGCCAAAAAGCTCGACGAGTTCGGGGTCGCCTTCGTCGAGGGCGGCTGGCCCGGCTCGAACCCGAAGGACGCCGAATTCTTCGCGCGCGCGCGCGACACCGACTGGAATCACACCGTCATCACGGCGTTCGGTGCCACGCGCCGCGCGAGCCTCGGCCCCGAGAACGACCCGAGCCTGCGCGCCCTGCTCGACTCCGGCACCAAGGCCTGCACGCTCTTCGGCAAGAGCTGGGGCGTGCACGTGACGGAGGTCCTACGCACGACGCTCGACGACAACCTCAAGATGATCGAGGAGAGCATCGCCTACCTCGTGGGCGAGAAACGGCGCGTGCTCTACGACGCGGAGCATTTTTTCGACGGCTACCGTGCCGACCGCGAGTACGCGCTCGCGACCCTGCATGCGGCATTGCGCGGCGGCGCCGAGACCGTCGTGCTCTGCGACACGAACGGTGGGAGCCTGCCCTGGTTCATCGAGGAAACGACGCGCGCGGTGGTCAACGCCCTCGGCCCCTCGGAGCGGGTCGGCATCCACGCCCACGACGACACCGGTTGCGGCGTGGCGAACTCGCTGGCGGGCGTCAGGGGTGGCGCGACCCAGGTGCAGGGCACCATCAACGGCTACGGCGAGCGTTGCGGCAACGCGAACCTGACGGTGATCGCGCCGGACCTCGAGCTCAAGCTCGGCGCGCGCTGCCTCTTGCCCGGGCGGCTCGCCGAGATCAGCGAGCTTTCGCGCTTCGTCGCCGAGGTCGCGAACCTCGCGCCCGACGCGCACATGGCTTACGTCGGCAAGAGCGCTTTCGCGCACAAGGGCGGCGTGCACGTTGCGGCGATGCGAAGGCTCGCCGACGCGTACCAGCACGTCGACCCGGCGCTGGTCGGCAACGAGATGCGCGTGGTCGTGAGCGAGCTCTCGGGGCGCGGCAACGTGCTCTCGAAAGCCGAAGAGCTCGGCGTCAAGGTCGCTGAAGGCGCCGACGTCGAAACGCTCAACGCCATCAAGGCCGCCGAGGCGCGGGGCGTGTCGTACGAGGGCGCCGAGGCGTCGGTGGCGCTCTTGCTCGGTCGCCGGTCGAAGGACTACGAGCCGCTGTTTTCCGTGCTCGATTTCGAGGCGCGTGTCGGGCGTCGCGGCGCCGGCGAGACGTACGCCGAGGCGACGGTGAAGCTCAAGGTCGGCAACCAGGTGCTGCACACGGCGGCCGAAGGCAACGGCCCCGTGAGCGCGCTCGACGCCGCCCTCCGCAAAGCGCTCACGCCCGTCTACCCCACCCTCTCGAAGATCCATCTCGAGGACTACAAGGTGCGCATCCTCGACGGTAAGGACGGCACCGAGGCGACGACGCGCGTGCTGATCGACAGCAGCGACGAACACCGTTTCTGGAGCACCGTCGGCGCGTCGCCCAACATCATCCAGGCGTCACTCGAAGCGCTCGTCGATTCCATCGAGTACGGGCTCTTGCAGAACGGCGTGAAGCACCTCGACGGAACGGCCGCGCGGACTGCCGAAACGTCGAGCGAAGCCGCACCCCTCCGCGCCGAGTGAGCGCGCCGCGCGAGCGCGCCGACCAGGCGCCTCGCGACACCGGTCGAGGCGACACCGCTCGAGTGCCGCCCGACCGAGGCGTTCCCGCGTCGGCGAGGCGCGCGGGCGCGGCGTCCGGGCTCAGGGACAGACGAGCGGCACCGCCATGGGCGGCGTCACGAAGGTCGGGTCGTGCGCCACCGTGTCGGCCTTGAGCGTGCCGGGGTGCGCGGTATGACCGGCGGCCGTCACGGCGTCGGCCGTCGTGGTGCCGCTCATTTCGTCGAACTTGAAGTAGCCGACGAGGTTCGCCTCGTCGCCCACCGCGGGCTTGTCGTAAAGGCCCGCGATCTCTTGCGCGCTCCGGGCCACCTTCCAGATGCGAAGCTCGTCGAAGAGCCCGTTGAAGCACTGGTTGTTCGACGGATTGCAGCCGAGGATGAGCGCGGATTGCGCCGTGGCGAGCATCGTGACACCGCCCGTGCCGGCCGTGGTGATCTTCGGCTGGCCGTTCACGTACGTGACGACGTTGGTACCGTTCCAGGTCATCGCGACGTGAACCCACTGGTCGGACGCCGACGTGATGCCGAGATCGTTCGTGCTGTCGTCGTTGAAGCCGCCGCCCGTAAATGGGTTCAGCGTGGCGTGATTCGACGCCATGCCCGTCACGGGGTTGGTGCCGAAATCCAGTCCGAACGCCGCCGCCGAAGCGCCGCCGCCGTAGTAGTAGACCTCGTTCTTCTCGCCGACCCAATCCGTCGTCTTGATGAACGCCCAGAACTCGACGGTCCGGTTGGCGTTGCCGATTGGGAGATCACTACCGAGATCGATCTCGACGTGAGCGTAGGCACTGTCGCTGTCCATGCCGGTGCCGTTCGCCGTCAGCGAGACCGCGCGCCCCTTGCAATCGGTGGCACCGCCCGAGCCGCCGCCGCCGAGGCCCGCGCTGCCGCTCTCGCCGCCAATCCCTCCGGCTCCTGCGCCTCCCGCACCCGCGGCGCCTCCCGCGCCCGCACCTGACGCACCCGCGTCGCCCGCCACCGAGCCGGCGACACCGGCGCTCCCCGCGTCGCCGGCGGCGCCGCCCGCCGCGACACCCGCCGCTCCCGAGCTACCCGCGGCCGCGCCGCCGCCCGCGCTGCCTCCGACGCCGGCGGTCCCGCCCGAGCCGGCCCCGGTGCCCGCAGCACCGCTGACGCCTGCCCCGCTCCCACCGGTGCCCGCGCCCACCGTGCCGCTTCCGCCACCCGAGCCGAGACCGGCGCCGCCCGAAGCCTGCATGGCGCCCGTGCCACCGGTGCTGGAGCTCGCGTCGTCACCCCCGCTGCACGAGATGGCAAAACAGGCGCACGACATGCAACGGAGCAAAAAGCTACGACCAAGAAGCTGGTGCGGCATGCGCTTGAATGCCCGCACGAGGTGCTTCTGATCGACTGCCGACGATGCCAAAGAGACGTTCGGCGCTAGCTTACTCCTCCGCGCGCGTTTTGAGGCACGCGGCGAACTCGTCGAAGGCAGGCTGCAGGTTCGGGATCACTTTGCGCATCGGACCGGACAACACCCCACTGAAGACCTCGTGCATGTCGAACGAGACTGCGCCGTCCGCAGCAGGAGTGAGCGTGAACGTGCGCACGCCCTTGAACAAGAAGCCGATGGGCATGCCGCCGCGCCAGACCATGCGGCGCTCGGGCTCGAGCTTTGCGACGCGCACGGGAAAGCCGCGGCCCGGGCTCACCTTCGCGTAGACGACGAGCCGCGATCCGGGCGCGATGTGCCCCTCGACGCGCTCGACGCTCGTATTCCAGCTCGGGTAGGCCGAAGCGTCGGTGAGCAGCGCCCAGATGGTCGAGGGGGAACTCTTGATCGAGACGGTGGCTCGGAAGTCGAACATGAGCCACCACGTAACATTTTTGTTACGCGGTGACCAGGCGGGCCGCCGTTCGCGCGAGCGCGGGCAAAAGCAGGTCCCAGGACGCCACGAAGCGCGAGGCGCGCGAGGAGAAGAGCGCCTCGCTCGCGGCCGTTGCCCGATGAAGGACGGTGACGCGTGTCGTGCGCTCGGACCCGGGCTCGGCGGCGAACAACACCTCGACCTCCGTGGGGTGCTCGGCGTCGGTGCCGGGAAAGAAGTCGAGGAGCAACCGCGCGGGCGGTTCCCACGCTCGCACGCGGCCGAGCTCCACCTCGCGCCCGTCGCGCGCTCGCTCGTAGAAGCGCCCCTCCTCGCGCAGAAAGATCTCGCTCTCGGTGTCACCCGTGTGCCGCCGCTCGGGAGGCCACCAGGCCGAAGCCTGCTCGGTGAAGCACCGGAAGGCGTCCGCAGGAGCGCAGGCGAGCAGGATGCTCTTCTCGACGATCACGGCGGCGCTTCCTTGCCGGACCTTGCGAGTGCCGCGAGCCTTTCGAGCGCCGTGTCCCAGAAGCCGTCGAGGTAGGCGCGCACGGGCGCGAAGCCCTCGAGCCGCAGGCGGTAGACGTGGCGCGCACCCTCGGCGTGGAGCGTGACGAGCCCGGCGCGGCGCAGCGTCGCGAGATGCCGCGAGATGGCGGGGCGGCTCACGGGAAAGCGCTCGGCGATCTCGCCGACCGTCGCCGGCCGCTCGCGCAGGCCGAGCAAGATCTGGCGCCGGACGCGGCTGCCGAGCGCATCGAGCGCGTGCATCATTCGGTAATTTTTAGGTTACCCGACTGCGCGGCGCCGGGCAAGCACGAGCGGCACCCGTATTTCGTCAGCGGCCGCAGCTCGCCTCGAGGCGCAGCGAGTCGAGGAAGAAGCTCGTCACGCCCTCGAGATCGGTGCGCGAGTACGCGACGAAGGTGACGGCCTTGCCGGCCATCAGCTCGGGCTCGGTGGTCGTGCTCGAGAACGACGCCCAGGCGCTCGTGACGCTCTGGTTCGTGAAGCGCTCTGCCTGCCAGACGACCTCGTCGTCGAGGCTGAATTCGAGGTACGCCTCGTCGTACTCGGCGCTCGGATCGTCCAAGGAGGTGACCCAGTAACGGCCGGTGAGCGTGAGCGTCGCGGCGTTCGCGGGGATCGCCACCGTTTGCTCGAGGACAACGAGGTGGTGATCCCAGGGGTTGTCGGGGATGCCGCCAAGCCAGGCGAGGTAATTGCCGGCGTACGGTGTGACGCCCTCGACCGCGAGGGTGGCGTCGGTGCCCGCGACGATGATGTCGATGCCGGGCCAGTCGGAGGTTTGCGTCCACTCGGGCGTCGGTCCGCGTTCGAAGTCGGCGTTGGCGAGAAGCTGGTGATCACAACCGCCGACGACCTCCGGCGCGCCACCGGTGCCGCCGACGGCCTGGTTGCCGCCAGCGGCACCGGTCGCGCTACCGCCTGCCGACGTTCGAGCCTCCGCCACCGAGCGACGAGCCACTCCCGCTCGACCCACCCTCGGCTGCTGCGCTGCCACCAGCCGATGCGGCGGTTCCCCCCGTCCCGCCGGCCCCGGCTGCTGACGCACCGCCCGTCCCCGCGCTTCCGGCATCCGCGGCCACCCCACTGGCGCCCGCCCCGCTGGCGCCCGCCCCGCTGGTCCCCACCCCGTTGGCCCCCGCGCCGGCCCCGGCCCCGCCGCCCACCCCGCTCGCTTTGGCCCCGGCTCCCCCGACCGGCCCTGTCCCGCCGTTCCTCCCCCCTCCCACCCCATTTTCGTTGCCGCCGCCCACCCCGGCCGAAGGCTCACCTTCGCCCGGCGTCGCCTCGAGCGCACAGCCCACGCTCGCGGCGAAGAGCAACCAGGGCCAAGCAGGGCGCCACGGGCTTCGCATCAAGGAGGCGAGCGTAACCCGGGGATTGCTGACGCCCCGTCAACACACCCGTGATCGCGCGGCGTGCCTACTCGAACAGCCGGTATTGGCCCACGATCGTCGCGTCGGTCGCGACGGGTGCTTCCTCGGCGCGCTCGCCGACGCTGCGCGTGAACTCTCCGAACGCATCGATGCCGCCGAGCGGGTTCTTTCCGTCGTCGGTGTCGATCGACGCGACGTGCACGAACGAGACGCCGTCGGCGAGACGAAAGGTCGCGTAGCGCAGGCCCGCGGGCGCGCGCTCGGCGAGCTCGAGAAACACCCGTTCGACGGCGCGCTGATTCTCGTCACCCCGACCCGGCTTGACCTTGTAGCGAACGACGACATTTCTCATGCTCACCTCTCTCGTGGGATTGCCTAGGGACCGCCGCACGATTCTCGCAAGCCCACCTCGGAGACATCGCGAAAACGGCAGGACGACCGTCGTCGCGCGAAAATCCGTGGTAGGAGGCGCTCCGATGCAAGCCAAGATCGTGGTGATTCCGGGCGATGGCGTCGGCCCCGAGGTCGTGGCCGAGGCCCAGGCGGTGCTCGAGGCGGTCGCCGCCGCCGGTGGGCATCGATTCGAGTTCGAGAGCTGTCTCATGGGCGGCATTGCCATCGACGAGACGGGCGAGGCGCTACCCGAGGCGACGCTCACGGCCGCCAAGGCGGCGCACGCGGTGTTGCTCGGCGCCGTGGGCGGACCGAAGTGGGACAACCCGAAGGCGAAGACGAGACCCGAGATGGGGCTCCTCGCCATCCGCCGCGGCCTCGGCTTGTACGCGAACCTCAGGCCCGTGCGCGGCTACAAGGAGCTCATCGGCTCGTCCCCGTTGAAGGCAGAACGCATCGAAGGCGTTGACATGGTGGTGGTGCGCGAGCTCACGGGCGGCCTGTACTTCGGCGAGAAGTATCGGAAGGACACGCCCAAGGGAAAGCTGGTCGTCGACACGCTCGAGTACCACGACTTCGAGATCGAGCGCATCGTGCGGCTTTCCTTCGAGATTGCGCGCGGCCGCAAGAAGAAGCTCACGTCGGTCGACAAGGCCAACGTGCTCGAATCCTCGCGGCTCTGGCGCGAGGTGGCGGTCAGCGTGGCCGCGGGCTACCCGGACGTGACGCTCGAGCATCAGCTCGTCGACTCCTGTGCGATGCGGCTCGTGACGGCGCCGGGCAGCTTCGACGTGATCGTCACGGAGAACATGTTCGGCGACATCCTCTCGGACGAGGCGGCCGTGCTCACCGGGTCGCTGGGCATGCTGCCGAGCGCGTCGCTCGGGGAGGGCAAGCTCGGCCTCTACGAGCCCATCCATGGCTCGGCGCCGGACATCGCGGGCAAGGGCATCGCCAATCCTCTCGGCACGATCCTGAGTGCGGCACTTCTCCTCAGGCACAGCCTGGGGCTCGAGGCCGAAGCGCGCCGCGTGGAGCTCGCGGTCGAAAAGGCGCTGGCAAGCGGGGCAAGAACACGCGACCTGGGTGGCGACGCGCCGGTGTTGACGCAGGGAATGGGCCAGGCCGTGCTGGCCGCGCTCGCGGGATAGTTTGACGATCGCACGGGCGGGGAGGATGCTCCGCCCCATGAAGGTCGGAAGCGCGTGGGTGCTGGTGGTTTGTCTTCTCGCGGCCTGCCAGAAGAAGGAGCCGCCGAAGGCGGAGGAATCTCCTGAGATGAAGGCCGAGCGCGAGGCGGCGACACAGGCGGGTCGCGCTGCGGCGTCCGCTGCCGCGGCGGCTCGGCTCGCCGAGTCGCAGGCGACGCCGAAGGCCGACGCGATGAACCTCCCGGCGGATCTCGGCAAGATGAAGATCCCCGAGGACAACCCGCAGAGCCCCGAGAAGATCGAGCTCGGGCACCAGCTCTTCTTCGAGAAGCGCCTGAGCGCCGACAGCTCCCGCTCCTGCTACTCGTGCCACATGAACGAGGACGGCAACGGCGGGCACGACCCGCTCGCGATCGGCGCGAAGAACAAGCAGCTCACGCGCCACAGCCCCGTGATCTGGAACGTCGGGTTCCTGCCGCGCCTGTACTGGGACGGGCGCTCCGCAACGCTGGAGGAGCAGGGCACGGCGGCCTGGGCGGGCGGCAACATGGGCGTCGGCAAGGAGAACCTCGAAAAGAAGGCGAAGCAGATCGGCATGATCCCGGGGTACAAGAAGCAGTTCGCGAAGGTCTTCCCCGAAAAGGGCGCCACGCCCGAGACGATCGTGCAGGCGATTTCGGCGTACGAGCGCGAGCTCGTTTGCGACGACACGAGCTATGACCGCTTTGCCAAGGGAAATAAGGACGTCCTGACGGCGGAGCAGAAGCACGGCCTCGAGCTCTTCATGGGCAAGGCGAGCTGCGTCGCCTGCCATAGCCCGCCATTTTTCTCGAGCGCGTACCTCGTCAAAGATGGGGCATACTTCAACGTCGGCGTCGGCTTCGACGGCAAGAAGGAAGAGGACGTTGACGTGGGGCGCAAGAAGGTGTCGAACAACGACACCGACTTCGGAGCCTTCAAGGTGCCGACGCTCCGCAACGTCACGAAGAGCGCCCCTTACTTCCACGACGGCTCGAAGAAGACCCTCGAAGAAGCCGTGCGCTTCATGGCGGGCGGCGGCTACGACAACCCGCACAAGAGCCCACTCGCGGCCGACCGCAAGCTCTCGGATGGCGAGGTCAAGGACATCATCGCCTTCCTCGGCGCGCTCGACTGCCAGAAGGAGCTCGCCGTACCCAAGAAGCTCCCGTAGCGGACAGCTGGTCTAGCGCGACGGCGCAGGGCGAGCCGTTCAGGGCCCGGAGCGCACCCCAAGCCTGGGAACCAGCGAAAAGCGGCGGTTCAGCGCGACGATGCGGTGGAACACCGCGAGCCGGAGGGCGACGCCCGGCCGGTCGGCACCGTGGCCGGCGAGCAGCGAGATGACGGCGCGGCGCAGCCCGAGCGTGTCGCTCGGGTGGAGCAACAGCGAAGCAAGCTCCGGCGTGTAAAAGCCGCGCACGAGCTCGCCGTAGGTGGCGAAGAGACGGCGCATGCGCCGCTCGTAGCCGGAGAAACGCGAGCGCTCGAAGCGCCCGCGTGCCAGTGCCTCGTGGGCCGCCGTGGCCGCCGCGAGCCCGCTCACGAGCGCGAGGTGGACGCCCGTCGAGAAGATGGGATCGATGAAGCTGCCGGCGTCGCCCGCGGCGAGCCAGCGATCACCCGCGAGCGCCGTGCTCCGGTACGACCAGTCCGACGCAGCGCGCACGGGCCCGACGCGCCGCGCGCCGGCAAAGCGCCGCGCGAGGTACGGCGCCCGCGCGATCCCCGCCTCGAAAAAGGCCTCGCCGGCACCCGCGAGCGCGCGCCCAGGAGCGACGACGCCGAGGCTCGTGATGTCGTCTTTCATGGGGATCACCCACCACCAGCCCTCATTGCCGAGCACGATGCTCGTATCCCCGGACTCTCGTCCCTCGCCCCGCAAAGCGCCCTCGAAATGCGCGAAGAGCGACGCGTTCTTGAGGTTCGGCTCCATGCGCCTTAGCCCGAGCCGGCTCGCGACGAGCGTGCTCTGGCCGCTCGCGTTGACGAGGAGCTGCGCCGCCGCAACGAGCGGCGAGCCGTCCGGCGCGCGGGCGTTGACGGTGACGCCGGCGTCGCCGTCGAGCGAAAAACCCGTCACGGGTGAGCCCTCGTGCACCGTGACGCCCTGGCTCTTTGCGTGCTCGAGGAGCACGTGGTCGAAGGTCGCCCGCTCGACCTGCAGCGCCGAGGTCGCGCCCTCGAGCAGCCCCTCGGCGAACGCGTAGCGCTGCCTGAGCGCGCCGTCGTCGGTGAGAAACTCGGCCGCATATTTCGGCTGGAACCCGAATCGCTCGAGGGCGGGCAGCACCCCGAGCGCGGCGAGCAGGGGCATGCTGCAGGGCAAGAGCGACTCGCCGACGTGAAAGCGCGGAAAGCGCTCCTTTTCGAACAAGAGCACCCGCCGCCCGAGCGCGGCGAGGCGCGCCGCCGTCGCCGCCCCGGCGGGTCCGCCGCCAACGACGATCACGTCCGCTTGCATGGCGCCTGCGGTCTCGATAGCACGCTCCGGCGTGCCGCTCAGCGCTTGCGCCCGTGCTCCCGGTCCGGCTCGGGCGCCCGCAGCGTCGTCAGCTCCTCGCTGCTGAAGCTGCCGCCGTCCGATTCCGGGGGAACCTGAGACGCGCCCGCCTCGCGAGCCACGCAGAGCCGCGCTCGGCCCGTGCGCTTGGCCTCGTAGAGCGCCTCGTCCGCCGCGGCGATCAGCGCGTCGGCGTCGAAGTAGCCCTGCCCCGTGGAGGCGACGCCGGCGCTCGTCGTGAGGTCGATGGGCCCCGCCTGCGTCACGAACGGCGTGGCGGACACCAGCGAGATCAGCCGCGCGCCCACCACGGTGGCGTCCGGCACGCTCCCGCCGGGGATGACGAGCAAGAATTCCTCGCCGCCTTGGCGTCCGAACACGTCGTACTCGCGGATCCCGGCAAGGCAGCGCCGCGCGAACTCGACGAGCACCTCGTCGCCGACGGGATGGCCGTGGGAGTCGTTGATGTTCTTGAAGTGATCGATGTCGAGCACGACGATACCCGTCGGCGACTTGGTGCGCTGCGACCGCTTGAGCTCTCGGCCGAGGATCTCGAGCACGCTGCCGCGATTGCGCACGCCCGTGAGCGTGTCGTGCGTCGCGCGACGCTCGAGCTCGACCTGCGCGCGCAACAGCCGGTCCTGCAAATCGACGATGCGCTGCCCGGCGACGAGCCACGCTTCGAGCTCGTCGAGGTCGACGGGCTTTTGCACGTAGCCGTCGGCGCCGCTGTTCATCGCCTCGACGAGCGGCTTTCTGCCCTCGCGCGCCGTCGTCAACACGACGTAAACGTACGGCGAGCGCCCGCGCTGGATGCGGCACAGCTCCGGTCCATTGATGGTCCCCATGTTCCAGTCGACCACGGCCATACGCGGCGCCCCCGGCACGCCGAGCGCCCTGAGCGCGCTGCCACCGCTGTCGGCCTCGATCACCTCGTAGCCGCGCGCAGCAAGCAGGCGCGCGAGCACGCTGCGGCTGACGTTGTCATCATCGACGAGTAGGATTCGCTTTTGCTCACGACCCTCCTCCGCCATCCCTCAGCCCTCCGCGAAGAATTGGCGGATGTGGTCCGTCTGTGCGAGCGCGTCGACTCGGCCCATTTCGATGAGCTCGGCAGCGAAGCCACCCTCGAAGAGCAGGTACGATGCCCAGTCGGCCTCGGGGCGATCGCCCTCGCTCGCGACTCGCTCGATCAAGATGCGCGTGATGGTCTGGACGTCGGTCGAATCGAGCCGGTTGCGGATGTAGTCGCCGGCCGCGACGCCGAGGTCGCGCGACGGCGTGAAGATGAGCGTGTCGAGCCGGCGATAGGGTGCTCCGCGGTGCTTGATCCAGACCTGCTGCACGCGCTCGAGCTCGTCTGGCGGGAGCGCCTCCTCGAGGACGGTCATCATCTGGTTTAGCCGGTCGAGCATCTGCAGATCGTACGCCACCGGATCGAGCAGGAGGGCGTTCAAGAGCTTGCCCACCAGAAAAAGCGGGCTGAGGTCGCGCCCCTTGCCGAAATCCCTCACCTCTTCGGAGGCGATCTCGCGAGCGGTGCGCGCGTGGCGCACCGATATGACCACGATTCGCTCCGCACCGGCACGAATCGCGGGTGCGATGGGCGTATTGAAGCGCAACCCGCCGTCGCAATAGTAGTGGTCACCGAGCCGCCGCGTGGGAAAGAGCAGTGGGATCGCCGCAGAAGCGAACACGTGATCGGGCGTGATGCGGCACGGCACGGTGACGCGCCGCTCGTCGTTGGCGGAATTGAGGCGCACGCCCGGGGCATGCTCGGCGAACACCGTCGTGCGCCCCGAGGCGACGTGCAGCGCCGCGATCATCAGCGCGTGGACGCGGCCCGAAGCGGTGTTGCGGTGTAGACCCTCCCAGTCGATCGCGCGCTTGACGACGACCTCGAGTGCCCGCGTGTCGAGCAGCGAGGACCCGTCGCGCGCGCTCGAGGTGAGGCGGTCGAACTTTCGCTTGATGCCGCCCGCCCACAAGCCGAAGGGCCGCACCCGGGCATGCTGGGCGAGCCTCAGGCTCCTCCACAGCGCCGCGAGCCGCCCGACGCCGTGATCGGGCTTGTCGGCGTTGGCGGCGAAGTAGGTGGCGTTGATGGCGCCGACCGACGTGCCCGCGAGCACGTCGAAGAGCGGGGTCCGCGGCGGGGACTCTCCCAACACTTCCGCAATGCCGGCCACGACGCCGACCTCGTAGGCCCCCCGCATTCCCCCGCCGGAGAGCACGAGACCCGTCTTCCGGTGCCGAGTCGAAGGCAAGATACGGCCATCATGGCACGCCTTTCGCTGCCCGGTCGAGCGTCGGTCGAGACGCCGCGGAGGGCAACCGGGTATACTGAATTCCGACGGGCCCACGCATGTCTTCAGAATCTCAAGCTCCGCGCGGCGGGGCTCACCGACATCGGCCGCCGGCCCACCAACGAGGACGTGGTCCTCGTTCGCTCGGATCTCGGCCTTTATGCCGTCGCGGACGGCGCGGGCGGTCATCGCTCGGGGGAGGTGGCGAGCGCTCTCGCGGCCCGTTCGCTCTCCAACTACTTCGGCGCGACGGTCAAGCAGACCCACGCGCAGCCGGAGTTCGACCGCTTCGGCATCCCGCAGGGTGCGCGGCGGCTCTCCTCGGCGATCCTCAAGGCAAATCAGGACGTCATCGAGGTGGCGCGCGGCAGCTCCCTGCACAAGGGCATGGGAGCGACCGTCGTCGCGGCTTGCTTCTCGCCGCGCTCGGGGCTCATGCACGTCGGGCACGCGGGGGACAGCCGTTGCTACCGGATGCGCAGCGGGCACCTCGAGCTTCTCACGCAGGATCATTCGCTCCTCACGGACGTGCTCGAGCAGCGGCCGGATCTCGACGACACGGTGCTCGCGCGCCTGCCGAAGAACATCGTGACCCGCGCGCTCGGGCTGGATCCCAAGCTGAGGATTTCGCTCAGGTCTTACCCGGTCGTCGGGGGCGACCGCTACCTGCTCTGCAGCGACGGCCTCTCGGGTCCGGTCGAGGCGCCAGCGATCGCCGCCGCCCTGCAGGAGGCGACCTCACTGGAGGCCATCTGCAAAAAGCTCGTCGAGCTCGCGAAGCATTCGACGGGTAACGACAACATCGCCGCGCTCGTCATCGAATGCACGGAGGGCCCGGATGCGGACAGCGTCCCGCCGCCGCCAGCCGGCGTGCTCAGGATGGCGCGGGAAGCGGACGCTCGCGCCGATCCAGAGCTCTTGATCCTCGGCATCGAAGAGCTCGACTCCTTCGACTCGAGCTCGGCGAGCGACGATCTCATCCACGCGCTCGAAGCCCTGCTCGGGAAGAAACCGGGAGCATGACGCCCCACGTGCCGCCGTTCTGGACGGCGGAATTCGAACCGACCGGTGGCGCCATCGGCCCCGAGCTCGACGACTTCACCGTCGAGGAAATCCCCGCGTACCTGCCGAGCGGCACGGGCGAGCATCGCTACGTACGGCTCGAAAAGCGCGGCATGACGACGCGCGACGCGGCGCTCGCGCTCGCCCGGGCCGCGGGCGTGTCCGAGCGCGAGGTCGGCTACGCCGGCATGAAGGACAAGCACGGCGTCACGACGCAGTGGCTGAGCCTGCCCGCGAAATCGGCCCCTCCCGAAGGCTGGGCGCTCGGCGACGCGCTCCGCGTGCTCGAAACCTCCCTCCATCAAAATAAGCTGAGGACGGGGCATCTCCGCGGCAACCGTTTCCGCGTCGGGCTCGCGGACACGGTGCCCGGCGCCGCCGAGCGGGCCCGCGCCATCCTCGCGCGCCTCTCGGAGCGCGGCCAGGCCAACTACTTTGGAACGCAACGCTTCGGGCGCGACGGCCAGAACCTCGTCGAGGCGCTCGAGTTTCTCGGCGGCAAGCGGCGCCTGCCGCGCGGTCGCGAGCGCTTCCTCACGAAGCTCTACGCAAGCGTCGTGCAGGCCGAGGTCTTCAATCGCTACGCCACGCGCCGCATGACCGCCGGCAGCGACCGGCTGCTTTCCGGCGAAGTGGTGCGGCTCGCGGGCGCGGGGGCGTCGTTCGTCGTCGAGTCCCTCGAGCGCGAGGCGCCGCGCTTCGCCGCGCGCGACCTCGTGCTCACGGGTCCGATGCCGGGACCGAAGATGCGCGCCGCGAGCGGCGAAGCGCTCGACCTCGAGAACGAGGTGCTCACCGAGCTCGGCATCACGAACGAGGCGCTCGCCGAGCTCGGGCGCCACGCGCCGGGCACGCGCCGCGACCTGCTCGTCTTTCCGGAGGGTGCCACCGTGACGGAAGCGGCCGATCGCCTCGTGCTCGCGTTCGAGCTCCCCGCCGGCAGCTACGCGACCATCCTCGTCCGCGAGCTCACGAGGACGGCCCCTCCGGCACGCCTGGAGTGAGCCCGACCGCTTCCTCCCTCGAAAAACGCCCCGATCGGAGACCGTCCGGCCCTGGCGCCGCCGCCCCGAGGCTCGCAGATCGGGCGGCTACTTGGCCGGTCCGCCTCCGGTCGGCCAAAATCCACGCCGTGCCGCGCGCTCTCCCCCGCCCCGGCGTGACTCTCCCGTTGGGGCTCGCCCTCGCGTTCCTGTCGGGTTGCGCGCGCGTGGCTCCGCTCGCGGCGACCCCGGAGCTGCCGCTCGAGCCGTGGGAGCTCGAAGCCGAGCAGGCGCGGGCGCAGCCAAGCGAGTCACAGGCGGCCGCCAAGGTCGACGGCACCGCCGAGCCGGCGGGACGACCCTCCGACGACGAGCTCGCCAAGGCGGCGCCGAAGAAGCGCGCGTCCGCGTCGAAAACGAAGGCGCCGCAGCCGCTCACGGCCACGTCGAGCCTGCCGGGCGGTGACGCTTGCCTCGCCGAGCTTCGCGCGACGGGCGTGAGCTTCTCGAAGAGCGCCCCCGTGCTCGGCATTCCGACCCCCGTCGTCGTCCAAGGTCCGATCGGCGGCATCAGCTACTTCACGTACGAAAAGAAGCCGATGGTCGCCGACTGCCGGCTCGTCCTCGCACTCGACGAAATCGGCCCCGAGCTTCGCTCTGTCGGCGTCGAGCGCGTGCGCTACTCGAGCACGTACGTCTACCGGCTGAGCCACCCCGGCCGGATGAGCATGCACGCCTACGGCCTGGCCATCGACGCCCATGCCTTCGAGATCGGCGGCAAGACCCTGAGCGTCGAGCACGATTTCGACCGCGGTAGGGGCCAGATTTGCACGAGCGGCATGGGACCGCTCAACCTCATCGCGTGCCGCATCCGCTCGCGCGGGCTCTTCAAGGAGCAGCTGGGCCCCGACGACAATCGCGACCACCACGATCACTTCCATTTCGGCCTGCGGCCCTTGCCGGGACAGCTGCCGAACGACCTGCCGGCGCCTTCGACGCTCAGAGCCCGAGCGCGTAGTAAGCGCGGACGATCCGCGCGGTGAACACCGCCCTCAGGTAAAACCCCCGCGGCAGCGTCTCGAACGGGGCGCCGTCGGCGTCGAACGCCCGCCCGAGCGCGCGCGAGTTTCTCGCCTTGGGCCGCACCTGCAAAAAACGCCCGACATGCCCCGTGATGCTCTCGACCTCACCGCGCCCGACGCGCCCCGCAAGCTCGTCCCAATCCGCCCTCAAATCCGCTGATTCCTCCGCGCTCGGCGACCACAGAAGCGGCGACCCGAGGCGCCGCTCCGCCACGGGCCGCCCGCGCTCCCCCTCGACCGGCACGAACAGCACGCGCGACAGCTTCTTCAGCACGGGCGACTCTTCCCACTCGAGATCGCCCACGGCCCGGAGCGGCAGCGTGCACACGAACGTCGACTCGACGGGCTTGCCCCGCGCATCGACGGGCAGCGTCTTCAGCTCGACGCCGAGCACGTCGAAATCCGGCCCGGGCCGCGACCCCCTCTGCGCCCCGAGCGCCCGCTCCACGAGCTCCCCCACGAAGCCCTTGCTATGCCGCAAATCCGCGGGCGCCACCTTCCCGAACCGCGCCGCGAGCTCGCCGAGCGTCGTCCCCGAAAGCGCCCCCGCCCGCCCGAGGAGCTCATCCTCGTCCTTCGGCGGCAAAAGCTCACTCCTGGGGCTCACCGCCCGCACCATTACCAGCCCGCGTCACGCCGCGCAGCCGTCCCCGGCGACTCGACGCGCTTGGGCTTGCCGACGGCTACCTCTTCCCACGCTGTGCGACACGCTCCTTCATCCGCACTCATGTTCAGGGGGTGACACCGGCGCCGGAACGCGTGCTCCGCGGAGGGCCGCGATGACGCACCGGTCCGGGTCGAGTTGCTGGGCCGAAGCGCCCGCGAGTTGGTAATGTAAGGGTGTGAAACCCTGGGCTCTCGGCCTGTTCGCGCTCGGTGCGGCGCGCGCTTGTGCGGCGGATTGGCCGAGCGAGGACGAGCGGCGCATGCAGTCGCCCGTCGTGGTCGCCGTGGACGAGCAGGACGCCGAGGAAGAGGCCGCCGGGCAAGCCGCCGAAGACGAGGTTGCGGAGGCGCTGGCCGCCGGGGCGAGGAACGGAGCTCAGCCTCGCGCCGACGCGCGCACGGAGGACGACCGCCCGCGCGTTTACGCGAAGACGCGTTTCGTCTGGATCTATCCGGAGCCTGACGCCAACGGCGAGTGGATTGGGTACCTGGCGACGGGAGGCTCGGCGCCGCTCAAGGGCACGGCGCCGAAGTTCGGACCGGGCTGCGACGGGCCGTTCGTCGAGCTCGTTCCGACGGGGTTCGTTTGCATCGACGAGACGCGCGCGACGCTCGACCGCGACGACCCGCAGGTGACGCTGCTCGAGCCGTTCACGGCGCGCACCGACGGGCCCTGGCCCTTTCGCTACGGCGAGTCGATCGGGCTCGTGCGTTACCGCGACCTTCCGAGCGAGGATCTCCAGGCGCGAAACGAATCGGACCTCTTGCGCCAGCTCGGTGAGGTCGCGCTCGCGCGCGAGGGCAAGCACATTGCGCGGCTCGAGGGCATCGACGTGAGTCTGCCCGTGCTCGGGCCGCCGACGCTCCCGGCGCTCGCGCGCACCGTCCACGAGCCCTACGTTAACATCCCGCCGCGCTCGACGGTCGCCTACACCGGTGAAGCGCGCCACGGCGATCGCGGCTTCCTGCTCGGCGCCGACTTCAGCTGGATCCCCAAGGACCGCGTGAAGCCCTACCCGCTCGACGGCTTCCACGGCGTCGAGCTCGGCCCGAACGCGCACCTGCCCATCGCGTTCTTCCGCGGCAAGAGCCGCCCGAAGTACCACCGCTCACCCCACGGCGACTTCGTGCCCACGGGGCGCAGCTTCGCGCGCCTGAGCCACGTCCCCATCACGGGTGAAACCCTCGAGCACGGCGGCGAGCGCTACCTCGTAACGTGGCAACCGGACCTGTTCGTCAAGGAGAGCGACGCCGTCGTGCCCGCGCCGTCGCCGCCACCGCCGCCGAGCGTGCTGGCGCCCGGCGCGCGCTGGTTCGAGGTGAGCATCCGCGGCGGCTGGCTCATCGCCATGCAGGGCGAGACGCCCGTCTACGTGACGCTCGTGTCCCCGGGTCGCGGCGGCGAGCCGGTCCCGGGTCACCCGACGCTCGAAACCGCCTCGACGCCGACCGGCACCTTCACCATCAACACCAAAATCGTCACGGCGACGATGGTCTCACCCGTCGAGGTCCACTCCGACGTCCCGTGGGTGCAAAACTTCGTGGGACCTTACTCGCTCCACGCCGCGTACTGGCACGACGACTGGGGCGAGCTCATGAGCGGCGGCTGCGTCAACCTCTCCCCCATCGACGCGCGCTGGGCGTTCGAATTCAGCGAGCCGAAGCTCCCGGCCGGCTGGCACGCCGTCCGCCGCGACGCCGGCGAAGCCAGCACGGTCGTCGTGATTCATCCGTAGTTAGTCCGCTCTGTCGGTGTCATCCTTCGGGGACCCGTGAGCGAGCCTCCCTTCAGCAAGACCCACCGCGGCAGCTTCGTCGTCTTGATGCTCGCTGCGTTCGTGGTCGTGTGCACGGGCATCAAGCTCGCGGCGCCCGTGCTGATCCCGCTCGTGCTCGGCGGGTTCATCGCCACGGTTGACGTGCCGCTCGTGCTCTGGCTGCGGCGCCGGCGCGTCCCGCTCGGCGTCGCGGTCCTCGGCGCCCTCGGCGCCGATGCGCTCACACTCGGGGGTCTGTTCTGGCTGTTCGTGGGCTCGCTCGCGGGGCTGTCCGTTCAGCTGCCGTCGTACCTCATGCATCTCGAGTCCGTGCAGGAGCGCGCCGCCGAGCTGCTCCGCGAATACGGCATCACCATGCCGCTCCGCGAGGTGGTTGACCCGTCCTCGGTCGTCACGTTCCTGGCCTCGCTCGCAGGGGACATCGCGGGGCTGCTCACGGATCTGCTGCTCGCGCTCATCATTGCGGCGTTTCTCCTGCTGCGCTTCTCGGCGCGCACGGGCAGTGACGGCCGGCTCCTTTCCCTGCGCACCGAATCCGTGCGCCGCGCCGTCCGCGCCATGTACCGCTACATGGCCGTCAAGACGCTCACGAGCATCATCACCGGCGCGTTCGTCGGCGGCTGGCTGTGGTTCGTCGACGCGGACCTGCCCGTGCTCTTCGCGCTCGTCACGCTGCTCTTGAACTACGTGCCCACCATCGGCAGCACCTTCGCGGGCTTTGCCATCGTGGCGCTCGACCTGCTCCAGCACGGCCCCGAGCACGCCGCGCTCGTCGCCGCCGGCTACGTCGTCATCAACATCATCATCGGCAACGTCGTCGAGCCGCGCGTCATGGGGCGCGCGCTCGGCCTGTGGCCGCTCATCGTGCTGCTTTCGGTCGTGTTTTGGGGCTTTCTTCTCGGCGTCGTGGGGGCCGTGCTCTCGGCCGTCCTGACCCAGACGCTCAAGCTCCTGCTGCTCGCCACGCCCGACCTTCACGCCGTCGGCCTCTCGCTCGGCCCGAAGCCCAAGCGCGTCACGGTCCCCGCCGCCCCTCCCGACCTCGTCGAAGAAGCCATGCCCCCGAGCCTCTCCCGCCCCCGCGCAAGCTGAAACCCCGGAGCAACTCCCCGCACGCCGAACGGCCATGGCCCGAACCCGCGAGAGAGGTTGGATTTGCCTTCGATGCAGGCGCTCAAGGCTCATGTCCACAACGGACGACTCGTTCTCGACGAGCCCACCGACTTGCCAGAAGGCACGGAAGTGCCCTTGAGGATCGCCGACGATATGATGGCTGAAGAAGACATCACGAACGCTCGGGGCGTTCTACGCTTTGCTCGACGAGCAGGAGATCCGCCGGGTTCTGCTGCCGAGGACCGGGCACCACGTCTACTATTCCGAAGCGCCCGGACTCATCACCGTTCATGCCGTCTGGGGCGCCCCTCAGTTGCACGGACCGACGCTGTAGGTTGACGGCGCGGCGGCCCGAGGGCGACGGCCACCTCAGCTCGCTGGCCGCTGCTCGACGAGCGCCTTCAGCCGCCGGAACACGCCCGCTCCGAGCGCCGCGTCCGCGACGCCGAGCACACGCTGGATCACCACGAGCAGGTCCTCCTGCCCAGCCCAGTGCTCCTTCGCGATCTCCCCGTACCCGGCATTCACGAAACCGTTCAAAACGAAGGCCGCCAGCGCAATGTCGTCGACGAGCCCCGCCGGCCCGAGCACCCCTTCCGGCACGAGATCGATGGGCGACACGAAATACGCGATGGCGCTCGCAATCTTCGCCTTCTCGACCGCCGGCACGCGCTTATCGAGCGCAAGCTTCGAGAGCAGGTGCAAAAGATCCGGCCCCGCGAGCAGCACGTCCGCATAGCGAAACGCCTTCCCCTTCTTCTCGAGCCAAGCCCGGATGCGCTTGCGCATCGCCTGGTAAAAATCCTCCGCCGACCGCCGCCGCTCCACGTCCGCGCTCGAATCCGTCATCGCCTCACCTCGCTTTCGTCCTCGCTTTCGTCACCGTTGTCGTCACGTTCCACACCCTGGCACCACGAGGGGCGGCGCGCATCTCGGCTCGGAAAATCCGTCGCCTGGAGCGAGGAAACCCACGCTGTTTCGTGCACGTGCCGTGGTGCACCCCAGCGGCGAAACCCGAGTCCATGGTCGTTTTTCGTTTGCCCTCAAACGACACTCGATGGACACAGTGGCCCACTCGACGGACGATTAGGTAGGGTCGAATCCGACAAATCGCTCCGGGCGCTCTAACTGACCCCTTCCCTCAGAAATGATAGGCGTGTTATGGGCGACGGATCGAGATGGAGCAGCCGAGCGAGGGGTAGCGGTCAACAGGGGCGGCGGGGCGGCCCATCGGGGGGTCGAACGGCGTCCAGGCACGCAACTCAGGCGCGAGGCTGCCCGAAGGGAGCAGCGTCATGTCTCGCCGAGCCGCCCGCCTCATCGCGCCGACCCTCGTAACGCTGATTGCCGCCTGCAGTGGCGACCGAGTCTTCGAGCCCCTCGGTCAGGAGGCCGAAGCGCTCTCGACCAATGGCCGCATCCTCTCGTTCGAGGGGCCGATCGGCAACAGCGGCTCGAACCTCGACTGGCGCGCCGTCACGGGCACGGCTGCGTCCAACAGCCAGCACAGCGACCTCACGAAATCGATCGCGCTCGCGGGCGACTGGAACCCGGCGGCCCTCTCCGCCACCCTCGCACCGCTCGGCACGCTCTCCGGCCCCCCGAAGGTTGACGTGCTGCTGCCGACCGGCTACGCGAACCAGGGGAGCTACTACGGCCAGGTCGCGGCCTTCGTCACCTGTAGCTCAGCGAACATCTTCAACTATTACGTCGGCCCCGCGGCGCTCACCGGCCCGACAGGCAGCTTCAAGACATACGCGCTGCCCGCGCTCCCTTCGAACGTCGCGTCCGCACTCTCCACCAAAAGCTGCACCGTTCTGGTGCAACTGAACCTTTCGAACAGCGGAACCAAAGCGGTGCTCGTCGACAAGCTGAGCTTCGGCCAGGCGCCCGAAGGCGGCGCGGGGGCACAGGCGGCAGCGGCGGGGGCAAAGGAGGAACCGGCGGTTCCACGGGTGGTTCGGTCGGCACGGGCGGCACCACGGGAGGATTCTGGCGGCACCGGCGGGTCCGGCGGGTCCGGCGGCAGCGGAGGCACCGGCGGCTCGACGGGGGGCTCGGGCGGCAGCACCGGTGGCTCGTCAGCAACCGGCGGCACCACGGGCACGGGCGGAGCCTCGGCAGCCGGCGGCACCACGGGAACCGGAGGCACGTCCGGCAGCGCTGGCGCCGGCACGGGCGGCACGAGCGGCAGCGGAGGCGGCTCGGGCGCGGCTAACGTCGAGTACTTCATCGAGCTCCCCGTCGGCGTCCCGCGCGAAGCGGTAGCGCTCGGCGCCTACGGCTCCGCGCTCGCACTCGGCGACAACGTCAAAGTCCGCGCGCTGCCGAGCGCCTTCTCGTCGGTCTCCAGCGTCAAAACGAGCACCGCCGCCGACCTCGGCGTCTCGACTGAAGTCCAAAACCTCTGGTCCCAGCCTGACGTCTCGCTGCGCAACAACGCGCTCGTCCACGGCAACGTCCTCACGGAAGGCACGGTCGCCTTCCAGGCGGGCGCCACCATCCTCGGCCAGCTCGTCGAGCACACCGAGCTCGACCCCATCCAGCACCTCGGCTGGACGGTCCAATTTCCCGTGCTGAACGGCGGCTCGCTCGACCTCGAGCCCAGCCAAACGCGCACGATCACCGAGGGCGCCTTTGCCGGCGGCAGCATCAAATCGGGCGCAACGCTCACCTTCTCGATGCCCGGCCTCTACACCCTGGATGGCTCTCTCGGTCTCGAGCCAGGCGCCACCCTCGACATCGACAACCGCTTCGGCAGCGTCGAAATCTACATCCGCGGCGACCTCACCTTCCGCGGCACCCTGAGCCCCCGGGACCCCACGAAGGACAACATCCTCATTGGCGTCGCCGGCCCCGCGCCGACCCCCATCGACAGCGCCTTCCACGGCATCCTCGTCGCCCCCCACTCCGTCGTCACCCTCGCCTCCACCAGCACCGGCCACACCGGCGCAGTCTTCGCAAAGGGCATCGTCCAAGGCCCAAACACGACGTTCACCCACCGGCCGCTCACGCCAACGAACTTTTGCACGGCAAGCTCCGCGTGCAGCGGGTTGTGCCCCTGCACCCCCGGCCGCGAATGCACCAACGACGGCGACTGCGCCGGCGGCGCTCACTGCTGCAACGGCATCTGCGGGGGCGACGCCTGCGCCTGCACGACGACCACCCAGTGCACGCCGGGGTTCGACTGCGTGAACGGGGGGTGCGTTGACCACTGCATCGCCAACCCAAATGCGCCCGAATGCTTGCCGCCCCACTGCTCGAACGGCGCCAAGGACGCCGACGAGACTGACGTTGACTGCGGCGGCAGCTGCGCGGGATGCGACCCGGGCGGCGGTTGCACCTCCGAATCCGACTGCTCGGATGGCCTCGAATGCGGCACCAACAATGGCGCGTGCTTCGGCAAGGGGCGCGCGGAGAAGGTCTGCTGGCCGACGGTGTGCACAGATGGCGTCGCGCCCGACGAATGCGGAGAGGACGACAGCCCCTGCGGCAAGAACTGTGGATGCGTGAACCCCTGCGATGCGGACGATCCGAACGTGACCTGCCCCGCCGGAGAGACGTGCAACCGGGGCTTTGGCAACCACTTCGGCTCCCTATCGCGCGACGTTTGTCTGCCAACAGACAGCTGCCCGTCGAACGACCCTGCGCTCTGCGGCGATTCATCCAAGCTGTGCGGCGAGCATTGCATTTGCACCCCGGACTGCTCACACGCGACCTGCGACGACCCAAGCGACGGTTGTGGCGGCACGTGCAGAGGGGTCTGTCAGCCTGGCGACCCCAACCATCCCTGCAAAAATGACGTTGAGTGCCCACTCGGCATGGCGTGCGCGCTTGGCGCCCCGCGAGTCTGCCGACCCGTCAGTTGCACGTTGGCGGTACTGCGACCTCCGCTCTGCGGTACGCCTGGCGCGCCCTGCGGCGACGAGTGCCCCACCTGCACGCCCGACTGCGATGCTCACCAATGCGGTCCGGATCCCAAGTGTGGGGTGAGCTGCGGCTCCTGCAGTGGCGGGACCTTCTGCGATGCGGGAGGACAGTGCATCTACCCGAGCCCGACTTCGACTCCGACCGCCCCCGACGGGAACGGAGGGCAGGAGCCGGTCGATGACTTGCCGAGCCCGCCCGCGGCTGGAGTGGGCGCTCTAGCAGGAGGCTTCAGCGTTTCGGAGCAAGGGACCGCGGAGTACACGGTGCCCATCGACGTTCCTCCGGGCCGAGCCGGGCTCCAGCCCGCCCTCAGCCTGCGCTACTCAGCGTCCAAGGCTTCAGGCGACGTTGGCGTCGGCTGGCACCTCGATGGGCTCTCGAAGATCACGCGGTGTCCCCGCATCCAAGCCATCGATGGCTACGCTGCACCAATCAAGAACGACCTCAGCGACCGCCTCTGCATCGACGGAAAGCGCTTGGGCGCCGTGCCCGGCAGCATCTACGGTACGGACGGCGCGGAATACCGCACGATTATCGATAGCTTCGCCAAAATCGTCTCCTACAAGGATGACAACGGAGGCTATCAACCCGAGCCGCTCCCCGGCGTCGAGCCCGTTCTCCCGTTCCGGCAGGGCCCCGACTACTTCAAGGTGTGGACGAAGGACGGGCGGCTTCTGACCTACGGACGCACGCGCGATTCCCTCGTGATGAACCGAGCGGGAGTACGGTACTCCTGGCTATTGAACCGGGTCGAGGATCGCGCAGGCAACACGATCCTCGTCACCTACGAGAACGCGCAAGCGCTGCAGGTGCCGTTGACCTTGGCCAGCCTACCGGTTACCGTGAGGCCTCTCGGCATCTCGTACGCCGGATACGGAGACGTCGCCGGGAACCGGGAGGTCCGGTTCGGCTACGAAGACCGCGCGGACCCAACCATGCGGTTCCTACAGGGCGGCATCTTGACCACCACCACTCAGCGACTGGAACACATCACCACGTACGTTCGGACCGCGCCAGTCAAGACGTACAAGTTGAAGTATTCCGACGACCAAGTCAGCCAGGTCGAGGAAATCAGCGAGTGTGAAGGCGCGGGCAACGGCGCATGCAAGCCTCCCACGCAATTCACCTACTTCGAGGAGTCTGGATTCGAGCCGGCCCAGGGGCCTCAGAACCTACTCTCGTTGGGGCAGCTAGACGCCAATGGTGATGGCATTCCGGACTATCTCGGCACCACCACGACCGTCAACGGGGTGCCCGCCCAACCCGGGTTGATTGCCGCCCAAATCGGGACTGACGCGACGTTGGCGGTGCTCACTACCTTCGACATCGTCGCCCCAGAGGTCGGGATTCCGATCACGGTGACATGGTCCATCGTCAAGCCTTTCTTCTGGGGTCTCCTTGCCGACGAGCCCATCGTCCACACGACGAACTTCATGATTCAGGGCACGCCGACGCGACCCGTCCCATCCACGGGCTTCACCACACACGGCCTCCCATGCGGGTCCGCGGCCCAAACGTTCTTTTTGGACGTTGACCGCGATGGTCTGGATGACGTGATGAGCATTTGCGGGCTGTCTGTGCGTCCCGGCAAGTCGCGGGGGACCTTTTTCGAGCCCGGACCCCCTCTACTCGCGCTGATAACCGCTGACCCGAACATGGGCTCGCTCCCGAAAGCGGTCGTCGATGTCGATGGTGACTCGCTGCAAGACCTCGTATCGTGCCAAAATACTTCGACGCTCAACGTTCGACGCCGCCTCGCTCCCGACCTGGGGTTCGATACGGATCCGATCGTTCTTCAAACCGTCCCGGAGTTGCCGGCTCCTCCGATTCCACCGTTCTCCGATGACCCCTTCTGCGGCAGTGGAACGCGGCCCACGCACAATATTTTCGACATCGACGGCGACGGTGTGCCGGACTTGTTGGCCCGAGGCAAAGGCGGCTGGAAGGTCCTTCGCTACTCGAGAGCTTCAGGCACAGAGACCCTCGAGTGGCAGCCAGTCGAATTCGAGGACTGGAATGGCTCGGAACAGGGTGGCTCGACCAACGGGGGCGGACTGACGCTCGGTGATTTCAATGGCGATGGGCTAGCAGACGTGTGGAGCGCCGACGACGCGCAGGCAATGATCTGGCTCAACACCGGAAACGGATCGTTCATCCCGAGAAATCTGGACCGGCCCCAGCCCGACGTTGGTGCGGGGTGGTACCACCGGCGTCGTGCCATGCTCGACTACGACGGGGACGGGCGCGCGGACATCCTCGAGAACTGGGGGAATGCCCAGCTCGGGCAATTGGTCAATTGGGATCTGGTTCCCGACTGGAGCGTTTCGACGCTTTTCAAGACGGATGCAAGGGTACCTCTGCCCGCGCCCGGGGGAGGAGATACATTTCTCGAGGGCGATTTCGCTAGCTCTGGAGACCTCGACGGCGACGGCAACACTGACCTATTCGGACCCCACGGGATCTACTATGGCTCGGGCCGGCACAATACCTTTCTCGAGAGCGTCACAGACGGCCTCGGGAACGTAGTCGAAGTCGAGTACGATTCTGCGGCGTCGGACGGAACGCCGACGTACGAGGCCGACTGCGTCGGCCCCACCTGGCCGGAGTCCTGCATCAAGCGCATGTCCGGCCTCGTCAGCGCTCACGTCGAGAAGTTGGTTGACGAATTCGGCCGCCCTCGTGGTGATCGCCGCTTCGAGTACCACTACAGGAACGCTCGGATGAGCGCGACCGGCCACGGCTGGCTCGGTTTCGACGAACGAAGCGTCAAGGAGTTCGTCCAGGGCAAGCGAGTCAGGACCGTTGCGACCGAGTACGAGCCCGTGT
>CAWJCS010000005.1:0-1846843 GCA_963841435.1 uncultured delta proteobacterium | reverse complement strand
GACCGTCGAGCTGCTGCCCGAACAGCGCTGCTCGCGGGCGCAGATGCTCGGGCAGCTGCTTCAGCGCCTGGCCTCGGGTCTTCGACGCGTAGAGCGACTTGGCGGGCTCGGCATGGCCGCAGCCGCGGCACAGAGCATTCAGCCGACTCTTGGTGCGGACCTTGTCGCGCTGCAGCACGTAGTGTGTCCGCGCCGCCTCGCGCAGCGCCCGGAAGCAACCCGGCGCCTTGTACACGGGGCGACGAATCGCATTGCGCCGCAGGTCGTCGGCCAGCTTGCACGCGTCGATGAGGTCGCTCTTGTTGCCTGGCGTGCGATCCGGCATCACGACGACCAGCTTGTCCACGATCGGCGTGAGCTCCTCGAACAGCCACTCGCTCAACGTGCCGTCCTCCATGCACAGCTGCCGCGGCCGGGGCACCTCCTTGATGAAGCTCTTGAGCAGCTCCGCGCTCGTCTGAAGGCGCTCGTGACGCAGCCGTTTGCCGCTCGGGCCGAGCACCGCGATCGTGCAGCTTTCCGCGTGGGCATCGAGTCCGATATACCGGGTCATCTGGGTCTCCTTTCTTGGGGTTGTGGAAGACACCAGGATAGGGGACCCAGATCCTCTCTCCGCTCCCGCCGCGTCGAGCAGATCCCCCAGCGACAACGCGTACGCCGCCGCGAGCGCCAGTGCGCACCTCCTCGCCCCCACGCCCTTGGCGAACGCCACCCAAGCTACCCGTCGCGATTCTTCCGCCACCCCCTTCTTATGCCTGATACGTTGGGCCGACCAGGTGCCAGGCGCGCGTGACCGAGGACACACGGACAGACGACGGCAACCGAGGGGCGACCGGGCTGGCCATTTCCATCATGGAGCGACCGGACGGCAAAGTGTGGCTCGTGTTCGACGATGTCCGGCGCGCGGGCTGGAAGGCGCCCTTTCAGTGGAAGCCGAAATGGTTCTTCACCCGTTTCGAGGTGGAGTTGGCTGACCTCCTCAAACATCGCCTTGATGATCCGGTCCTCGACACCATCGGTCTGGCGGTCGTGGCAAGACTCGCCCCATGGAAGCCTCGCCCACGACTGTTGAAAAGTGGCGACGGACGACTCACCGGAATGGCGAGAACTTCAGGCTGCGCTGGAGAGCGTCTCGAGCAAGGCGAGGGCGTTGGAGCCCGTTACGTCTTCGACGCTTGGGGCAAGTTGTGGTGCGCAGCCCACAGGCTTCTCTGAAATGCCCCGCGACGACCTGTTCTAATCTAATCCGCACTGCGGTCGCCCGTTCGGGAACCCCGCTCCAACGCGGCGGCGCCCTCGACACGTGCCTCTCGGGACGAACCGGTCATGCGTATTTGAAGACGTTCGGATCCTGCTACGTCCTGCAGCTCCGCTATGCGGGTCCGTTCGATCAGGAAATCCGCGTGCGCTGCGGTCGCCAAGGCACTTCCCGTCATTGAGGCACTCACACTTCGACTGCCGCCGTCAGGCGGCCCCGGCGGCCACGCGAGCGAGGCCAGCAAGCGGGCGTGACGATGTTTGCACGGGCAGTCCAACTCCGGTTTGCAGCAGACGCCGCCCTCGCGTTCGCTCGGGCGGCGCTGCTGAAACCTGGTACGTTAGCCAGGCAGAGGGACATGCTGTCTCGAGTTCGGTTGGGTGTCTGTTTGACCATCTTGGTCGCCTGCTCGCGCGTTCCGCGAGGACCGGCCACGACCGGTGCCGTTGCGTCGTCGCCCGAGGCCGCTGCCGTACCCAAGTCGAACTTCGGAGCACCGACTCGCGCCAACGCAATTTCATCTTGCCGTCACGGGAGAGGCAGACGGCTCTCGTCGGTACCTCGCGACAACCGACGACGCGCCATCGTGCAAGTTTAAGCCACGCCAGGACCCTTCGCAGTCAACAGGTAGTGGGCTGTTCTCCTTCGCCAAGCTCTCGCTGCATCGCCGCGGCGGTTCCGACTGTACGGAGTTCCTACGCCACGTGGGCGAAAAGAGCTCTCTTTCTCGGGCACACTTCCCCGGCCCGCGGCTGCCGAGGAGCTGACGTGTTCGATTGCGATACGGGGAACGAACCAAACCAGATTCGAGGAGCCGGAGATCGGCGCCAGCTTTTCGTCCACGCCCCCCGGGGAACTGGACCGCCGCGAAGCTCTTCCTCGCCGATGGCGAAGGGGAGGTCTTCTTGAACCTCAACGAGCGGGACGGCGTTGGAGAGTTCTCCATCAAGGATGAGGACTACGCCGCCCTTGTGGTAACCGAACTCGCCAAGGTCCTCCTTCCACGGGCTGGCTAACTTGGCGTTGCAGCAGACGGGCTTGGTCGGTCGCCGGCTCGCTGCGCTCACCCGCTCCCTCTGGCACCCGCAGCTGAACGCCGGTACGTTACAGCAGTTTTCAATGAGATGGATCACGGAGAGGGGTATCCGCAGTGGCCGAACCATCCGGCGGAGTCGGCCGGCGTGATCGCGTGAAGCGCATCGGCGACGGCGCAGACCAGTCGTCGCCACGTGCGGGCACCAAGGCGACGCAGGAGCGCTTTCGCCTTCGACCAGGCCAGTTCGATCGGGTTGAGGTCGGGAGAGTAGGGTGGCAGGAACTCGAGCCGCGCGCCGGTGCACTCGACAGCGAGGCGCACCTCGAAGTCGGTGTGAATGCCCAGGTTGTCCCAGATGACGATGTCTCCCGGCTTCAGGAGCGGGACAAGGAACTCCCGAGCCCAGACGCGCATCGCCTCGGTGTTCATCGCGCCGGGCAGCAACAACGGTGCATGCACGCCGTCGAGCGACAGCGCGGCGATCAGCGAGAAGTTCTCCCAGCGCCTGCCCGGAACGTGGTCAACGAGCCGCTCGCCGCGCGGAGCCCAACCGTTTGCCCGCGTGAGCGCGAGGTTGACCCCACTCTCGTCCACGAACCAAAGGCGTCTCTTGCGCCAGCGCTGCCGACGCTTGCAGAATACCTCCCGGGCGCAGACTACGTCCGGCCGCTCGCGCTCCGAGGCCTGGAGGGACTTTTTTTTCGAGTCAGGCCGAGCCGGCGCAGGCTCCGCCACATCGTCGTCTCGCTGACCGCGACGGCGGTCTGCTTCGCCAGCAACTCCGACAGCTCCACGAGGGAAGCGTCCGGCCGCTTCGCAGCGAGCTTTCGTAGCCGTCGCTCCGTCGCCCCCTTCACCAAGCGCTCCTTGCCCGGGGCCTTTCCCGGTGCCGGATCCCCCGTTTCCCGAACCTGGATCCGAAGCTTCCGAACGAAGCTCGCGCTCACCGCGAACCTCCGTCCCACCCGCAATGACGAACTGTCTTCTGACAGCGCGTCCAAGATCCGCTTGCGCAAGTCCAACGAGATCGCGGCCATGAAGACCGCGTATCACGTGTCATGAATCATGGAAAGGGGCTGTAGCCAGACTCGGGTGCGCCCATGGTGGCGGACGGGGGCCCAACACCCTGCGTTGGCCCTGTCTGACGCTCCCACCCGCGCATGGGAGCGAGAACGCCCAGCGCAGCGCGCGGCTCGGGGGGCGAGCGGTTTCTGGTGAGCCTGTCGTCTGTCTGGTAGACTTGAACTGTGGAGCGCGTCGCTCAGGTTTTCGCGAGCTTTGAGGCTGCCGACCAGGCCGACGATCAGTTCTACGCCGATCTGACACCCCAAGAACGGCTCGACTTGCTGCTCGAGCTGGTCGAACGCCATCGGAGCGCGCTTGGCGCATCTGCAGACCGACTTGAGCGAGTTCATCGGGTTGTTGAACTCTCTCAAAGTTGAGTACCTCGTCGTGGGCGGCCACGCCGTGGCCTTCCACGGCCACCCTCGCTTTACCGGCGACATCGATTTCTTCGTCCGCGCGACTGGCGAGAACGCGGACCGCGTGCTTCGAGCTCTGGACGCTTTTGGCTTCGGTTCCCTTGGCATTACGGCGGCAGACCTCACGGAGCCGGGCCAGGTCGTCCAACTCGGGCGTCCCCCGAACCGTATTGATATTCTCACCTCGATTTCTGGCGTCGAATTCGACTCGGCTTGGGCGTCACGGTCTCCCGCTGATCTCGATGGCCACGCGGTGAACTTCATTGGCGTCAACGAGCTTCTCAAGAACAAGTTGGCATCCGGACGCCCGAAGGATCTTGCGGACGCCGCCAAGCTTCGCGCGATCGCAAACCGTAGGGGAGCTGGCTAACTCCGGTTTGCAGCAGACGGGCTCCTCGCCTTCGCTCGGATCCCGCAGCTGAAACCTGGTACGTTAGCCGGACGAGCTGAAGATGATGCCCGCGGACCACAGCTCGTTCGGATCATTTGGGTCGGCGACCAACCGCGCTTCTTCACTGTTCGCCCGGAGTTGCTCGCGCGCCTCGAACTGGCGATGTCGGAAGTGTGGTGCACGCCTATTCGGCGGAGACGTTTGCCGTGGAGTGCGTAGACGCGAGCGGCATGACTCTTTGGGTTGGCCGATTTCCATTTGGGCGAGCTGGAAGCCGTGAAGATGTCAGCCAGAAGCTCCCCAAGTTGACGCGGATTGCGACGCCTTCCGAGGACCAGGGTGTCCGACCGACCTCAGGGGCCGAATCCGATCGAAGCTCGAATGACTGCATGTGCATGATGGTCTACATCGGCGCCGACCAGCCCCT
Source organism: uncultured delta proteobacterium (assembly GCA_963841435.1). Classification (GTDB taxonomy): domain Bacteria; phylum Myxococcota_A; class Polyangia; order Polyangiales; family Polyangiaceae; genus PMG-095. The sequence goes on along the minus strand of CAWJCS010000005.1, from coordinate 1,842,250 downwards.
CCGCGCTATCCCGTGGGTTGAGGCTGCTCCGGCTTGCGAACACCTCGTCGCTGGCGCCCGACGAGGAACGTGTCCGCTGCCACTTTCGTGGGAACCATGTTCTTTACGCTGGGTCGTACGAAGGATGCGGATGCGGCTTTCAATTGGACTCCGACGCGCGCGCGTTTCTCGATCGTGAGGAACTCGATCTTCGGGAGCGATCCCTCCGCGCGTTTGCCCAATACCTCCGCGAGGAGTTGGCGCGCGTCGGAATCGTTCACCTTTTTGCGTGCTGGGACGGGGACCAAGACGCTCAGCCTGAGCACCGGCGTGCGCTGACACCGTCCGTGCTCGAAGCTCGACCTTCTCTTTTCTGAAGAAAGAACTGTCAACGATATTGGCCGTGCCGGCTAACTCCGGTTTGCAGCAGACGCCGCCCTCGCTGTCGCTCGGCCGGCGCAGCTGAAACCTGGTACGTTAGCCGGACCGGTCACATCACGATGAGCCATTCGTCTGTCCCCGTAGAACTACCTAGGTCAGTGTTGCTTTCCCTTCAGCGGGCGCTCGTCGGCGACATCACGCGAGATATTCGAGCCATAACGTCGTCATCGCAGCGCGCCGCGTCCTGTTGAGGGTCTTTACTGGGGCGAGCCGTCAGCGAATTTGCGCGAGGATTTCGATGCTGGCGCCGTTACCCAGGTCGTCGCGGACTTCCCATGCCCGGACGGCCGAGTCCGGAGATCGCGTACGAGTTTGTTCGATGCGACTTCCCCGAAAAGGTGCCCGTCGAAGGGGTACTTGTTCATGCACTGACCGATGTGCAAAGCTGCAACGTCATCCAAGATGTTGTTCAGTCCGGCGGTGAGCTTTTGGGGCTCGTGCCAGACAAGGACTGCCGACACTTCGCGATGATCGTCGAGCTGCTAGCAAGCTGAGGCATCCCCTCATATGACACCGAGAAGTTCGCGCGAGACCTGGCTCGGCGACGATCTTGCCGAGGCGTCCATGAGCGGCAACAGGCGATCATCGCGCATGTTGGGGAGCGCGGCATAGTAATAGCTACCCTGACGAAACAGGGAGTGAGTGCGCTTTTTGACAGTATTGGCCTTCAAGTAGCGATCGAGTCCGGACGCTTCGCTCGCAGCGCCGAGCAGCGTGAGGAGCCCCTGTGCAAAGGCTGCGAGCATGAGCAGGCGATCGCGCCGTGCCGGGTCCTTGATGTGCGTGCTCGACAGCCCCATGCCAAAGCGCAGATCTTTCTGGTCGCGGAACGTCTCCTCGATCGTGAAGCGGCGGCCGTACAACTCGACGACCTCGGTCGCCGAAAGGTCGGTACGGTTGGTGGCGAGGCACCAGGCCTGAGCCATTCCGGCCGATTTCACGCACACGACGGCGCCCACGTTGGCGCGGTCAGCAGTCACTCTGGCTTTTCGCAGGTGCTTGGGCCGGCCGTTGCTCGGAACCCATTCTGCGGCGGTCTTCGAATCGCCGTCGGCGCTCTCAACCAGGATGTTCTCGCGAAAACGAATGACGAAGCTGAAGCCGAGCCGGTCGAGATGCTCGTACCGCGCCTGGTCGCCAAAGCCTCGATCGGCCAGCAGCGTCACTCGCACATCGGCGCCGAGAAGACTGTGAAGCTGTTCAACGATAGCATCTTCGTATTCCCCCTGTCGCTCCTTCAGGTCGCTCTTCCTGACGGTCCTCCAGAGCAACGGGGTGGCCCGCCCGTGCCTCGTCAGCAGGTAGAGCGCGATGGTGATCTGCCCATCGCGATCGAACTCGTCCATCCAGCGCTACCCGGAGCCTTTCCGCTCGGCAACGACGAACGGCACCCATCGGGCGAAGAACCTCTCAACGGAAATCGCCGGATTGCTGAGCAAACGGTCAACCTGTTTGATCGCGTGCTTTGGGTCGAGTCCCTCCGCAAGCGCCAAACCCTCCCCGATAAAGTGAACCGCCAACGCGGCGGCGTGGATGGTACCCACCACGCCGTTAGCGAGGGAAAGCACGCGCTTCGCGTGAAAATCGTCTCCTATGAGTCGTTCGACAAACTGATGCACGTATCGAGGCGAAAGCGTCGGACGAGGCGGCTGCCGACGCAAGCGGTGCGCGGCTTGAGGCTGGGAAAGCGGCTGACCTTGTTCCTGCATGCCCCTTCAACCCAACGCCCCCACCACAAATTCCTAGACCCTCAACTTTTCCGTGAGGGGATGAGGGGATCTCTCAGCTCAGCTGCGGCTGGGGCGAGCGCGCCGCCAGCGTGGTTCTAACCTTCGGCCCAGCGGGATGTCTGCGTGAGGCGCGTATTGCCGGCCTCGACCAGGGTGGGGAGGACGAAGCGCTCGCCCACTGTCTGCTCCGTGCCTTCTCGCGCGCGAAAGTCACGCCGTTCTCTGGTGAGGCCGTCACTGTTAGAAAGACACTGGGTAGACGGTAGGTGGCTGTCACGACGAGGTGAGCACGCGGCATGGTTGCCGCCTAACTCCGCGTTGCAGCAGACGGGCTTCGTCGGTCGCCGGTTCGCTGATATGGAACGACCCTGCAAGCTCGAAGCTGAGGTTCAGGTCACTTTTTTCTTTCGTTGCTCCGTGTGGCTGCGGGTGAAGTGAACGGGACAAGGGCCGAGGTGGGCTTCATCGACGGTTGATCACGCTGATATTCGAGGATCGGCCGGGGCCGCCTTCATGGTTATCATTCGTCGGGAGCTGCCTCGCACTGGGCTCGTGGGTCTTGCCACACAACGTATTCGAGGATCCTCCTACCGTTGCCGGCTCGACCCCTGGCTCGTTCACTTCACCTTGCGTTTCATGCTGCCTTCGAGCGCTTCGTGCGTTGCTCGGTCTCGACGCCGATCGCCCAGACGAAGCCGACGAGCTCGCGAGCGATGGCGGTGACGATCTTGCCGGTCGGCTTGCTCTTCTGTGCGAGCGCCCAGTAGCGGCGATGCAGGCGCTCCTGCGCCCGCCAGCCAATGGCTGCGACTTTCGGATCGAGCGCCTTTTGCAGCTCGTGCTGCCGCTGGCAGATCCTCGGTCGGTGGCGGTAATGCCAAGCCGCCTCGACCAGCACTCGGCGCAGGTGTGAGTTGCCGGTCTTCGTGATGCCGCTGCGGCGCGTCCGCGGTCCACTCGAGTGCTCCGACGGGACCACGCCCGTGTAGCTCATGACCTGGGCTGCCCGCTCGAAGCGGCTGAAGCACCCGAGCTCGGTGGCGAGCGTGACGGCGGTGACCTTGGCCACGCCGCGCAACGCCTGGAGGGCGTCGACGATCGCGCGGACGCGTAGCCCGTCGGACCCGCCTCGTAGCAAACCTTCAACTTCGCTGGATCTCCCAGCTTCCCCAGCAAGCGCCGGACGGCCTCCGGCCGATTGGCGATCGTCCCCAGCGACTGCGCCGCACCGTCACGGCCCTCGGTCACCGCCACGGCGATCGTTTCCGCGTGTACATCCATCCCTACAAATCGGGTAATCTTGCGCATGCGACCGGCTCCTTTCACGTGTAGCTCTGCGTCTCTTGCCTACCGCTCGAAACGTAACCTACGACCTCGTGAACTCGAGCCGGTCGTTCCATACTGACTGGGCGGACGACGGTTGGCATGTGACCCACCGACGATCGGCGGTAGGGTGTTCCGATTGTCGTTCGCGCTGAGTCGGGCTAACCTCCCTCAGTGGCCAGCGCGCTCCCCGTCCCTCCTCCAGGTTTCGACGATCTGACGCCGGAGGAGAAGGTTCGCTACGTCGGGGCGCTCTGGGACCGAATTGTCGAGGATCAAGAGCGCCTCCCCATCTCTGATGCGCAGCGGGAGCTGGTCCGTCAGCGCCTGGCTGCGCATGAGGCGAACCCGGGCGCCGCTCGCCCTTGGTCAGAAGTTCGACTGGAGATCGAACAAGCGCTTTCAGTCCGCACCTCGCGCTGATGCGACCTGAGCCCGCGCTCACGCCGGACGCACACGCCGATGTGCTGCTCGCGGCCGAGCAATATGATTCTCAGCGCCCGAACCTGGGGCTGGCGTTCTTGGATGAATTCCAACGGACAACCTCGCTGATCCGGGAGGCCCCGCTACTGTCAACCTTGGTAGATGCGCCAGTGCGCCGGGCCCTCATGGGTCGGTTTCCGTTCGGCGTGTTCTTTCTCGCGGGCTCCGCCGAGACACCGGACGTGGTCCTTGCGGTCGTCAACCTGCGCCAGGATCCCGAAGTGATCCGGCGCGCCTACCTGCGCTGACGCGAGCGCCGCCCAACAACGGTTTGCAGCAGACGCCGACCTCGCGTGCGCTCGGCCGGCGCAGCTGAAACCTGGTACGTTGATATGGAACGACCCTGCAAGCTCGAAGCTGAGGTTCAGGTCACTTTTTTCTTTCGTTGCTCCGTGTGGCTGCGGGTGAAGTGAACGGGACAGGGGCCGAGGTGGGCTTCATCGACGGTTGATCACGCTGATATTCGAGGATCGGCCGGGGCCGCCTTCATGGTTATCATTCGTCGGGAGCTGCCTCGCACTGGGCTCGTGGGTCTTGCCACACAACGTATTCGAGGATCCTCCTACCGTTGCCGGCTCGACCCCTGGCTCGTTCACTTCACCTTGCGTTTCATGCTGCCTTCGAGCGCTTCGTGCGTTGCTCGGTCTCGACGCCGATCGCCCAGACGAAGCCGACGAGCTCGCGAGCGATGGCGGTGACGATCTTGCCGGTCGGCTTGCTCTTCTGTGCGAGCGCCCAGTAGCGGCGATGCAGGCGCTCCTGCGCCCGCCAGCCAATGGCTGCGACTTTCGGATCGAGCGCCTTTTGCAGCTCGTGCTGCCGCTGGCAGATCCTCGGTCGGTGGCGGTAATGCCAAGCCGCCTCGACCAGCACTCGGCGCAGGTGTGAGTTGCCGGTCTTCGTGATGCCGCTGCGGCGCGTCCGCGGTCCACTCGAGTGCTCCGACGGGACCACGCCCGTGTAGCTCATGACCTGGGCTGCCCGCTCGAAGCGGCTGAAGCACCCGAGCTCGGTGGCGAGCGTGACGGCGGTGACCTTGGCCACGCCGCGCAACGCCTGGAGGGCGTCGACGATCGCGCGGACGCGTAGCCCGTCGGACCCGCCTCGTAGCAAACCTTCAACTTCGCTGGATCTCCCAGCTTCCCCAGCAAGCGCCGGACGGCCTCCGGCCGATTGGCGATCATGCGACCGGCTCCTTTTCTTGCCTACCGCTCGAAACGTAACCTACGACCTCGTGAACTCGAGCCGGTCGTTCCATACTGACTGGGCGGACGAGGACTGTCGGTGCGTGGAACGTTGGCGGTACACGCTGCCCCCTTTAGGTGGGTGACGGTGGCGGTGACCCCGGTCATGGTCATGGCGTGTCTCTCACCACCGATCCCTTGCCCGGCTCCTCGCGCCACCCCTGGTGCCCCAACCGGGGTGGCCAGTGCTGGCGCTGGGACGACGCCAGCCTCGGCCGATTCCGCGGGTGCCTCCCCGCTCGTGACCCCCCAGCCGCCAGTGGACTCGTCCGGGGTAGTGTGCGGAAGCGACCCCGATGGACCGCCCGATTGGACCGCTGACCCGACGGCTGATGCAAGAGTTGCCGCATCGGACGCCCCGCTTTTCCCAGCCGCCGCTCTGCAGCAGGGCTCGACCGACATCGCATTCGGTCAGTACCTCGCCTCTGTTCACACGTGCCTGCATCCAGTCTTCGCGAAGTCCTTCCTGGACTCCCTCGAACCCCAGCCCGACGACCCCCTTTCCAATAAGACACTCGTGGCCGCGGCAGACTTGCTCATCGATGGCCACTCCGGCGCGCTCACCCGCGTGCGACTTCGGCGCCACAGCGGATCTGCAGCGTTCGATCGAGCTGCACTCATCGCCCTGCTCCATTCGTTCCCCGTCCAACCCGTTCCGCCGGAAGTCGTCTCGTCCGACGGCAACGTCTACCTTCTGTGGGAGCTTCATCGAGATCGCGACGAAGCGTGCAGCACCTACTTCGCGCGGCTCTTCAAGTTGCCACCCTGATGGCGGTCGCCGGCCAACTCGGGGCTGAAGCAGACGCGGGCCTCGCTGCGCTCGACCCGCGCAGCTTAGCCCTGCTACGTTATACCGAGCCGCAAGTCATGGAAGCGGAAGCGGGCGCCACGGAGTATTGGACTCCTTGCCGCGATGACCGACGTGATGGCGCTCACAGTGATCGGATCTGGAAAGCCAAAGTATGCCGGGCGTGCTGTCCGGCAACCACTACGATTGCGCTCGTCGCTCCAGCCAGTACCAGTGCGAGCGCACTAGGCGCCGCCGCTTGAAGATCTCCTTCCGCAGCACGAAGTGAGGGGCGAACACGCTCTGGATGTCAGATGCCGCGAGCGGAAGACCGCTTGGAGAGTCGTCCATCACCCAAATCAGGTGCGTCCCTCCTGGGGCCAACAGCCGGTACACCTCCGCTGCGTAGCGCGTTTGTTGTTCGGCATTCAGGCAGTGGTAGCAGCCGACGTCAAACGACAAGTCGAAGGGCCCCTCGACGTTGTGTAGGTCGGTCACGTCACCCACCACGAATTCCGGTCTAGCTGCGTCACCAGCTGCGCGCCCACGGGCTTTCTCGATGGCCACCGGAGAGAAGTCGACACCGACGACTTGATGCCCGGCGCGCGCGAGGTTGAGAGAAAACCGACCCACGCCGCAGCCGAGTTCGAGGATGCGCTGGGCGGGCTTGCCTCGTGCAAGGTCAGCCACCTCAGGTGGCATGCGGATGTCTCCCCAGAATGTGAAGAGAGCGCGGTACTGGCCGTCAAAGTCTGCGCTGGTGGTCGGAGGACGCTTTTCGATGATTCGATTTCGCATAGTATGCTATATATCCAGCTATGCGAAATCGTCAAGTGCTCTGGGACCCGACCTCAGTCCCGACCTTCTGGATCAACCACGCGTCGCGGTTGCTGATGCGTCACTTTGATGAGCGACTCCGTCCACTCGGGCTTTCGATGGCCTACTTGCACGTTGCTATTACGATTCAGGAGCGTGGCCCCCTACAGCAGAAGGACCTGTTGCGATTCGTGCACGTCGAGCAACCGACGATGGCGGCGCTGCTCAAGCGAATGGAACGCGACCGTCTCATTTCACGCAAACCTGACCCTAGGGACTCACGGGCTCAGCTTGTAGCGCTCACTTCGCGCGCACGAAGTGCAGTCGCCGATGCCAAGGATATGATGACAAAGGTCGTCGAAGAGGCTCTAGCTGGTGTGTCCGAGCCGGACCAAAGAAGACTCGTCGAATTGCTCCAACTCGTAATTCGCAACCTGTCCGACGACCCGTCAAACCTGACCGCCCATACCCTAACTTAACTGAGCAATACGGAAGCAGTCGGCACGTACGTGGTCGCTCCCACCGACGCGAGACATCGCGTTCGGCCGGTATAACTCCGGTTTGCAGTTACCAAGCGCCTGAAATGTTTGCCTTAACCTGACTAGTCTTGCCGTGGTGCGCTTGCAACTGAAACCGCAGCCGTTATGCGGAGGCGACCCGAAACCCGTGAGCGGCGTGCTGGCGCCCTGAAGGGGCGGGAGTTCCGAGCTCCAAGGTCGAGGCTGGCCCCGCGCCACTCGTGAACGCGGACGTGGTTCGATCTTCTGCGATGCGCTATGATCAACTTCGTGGCCATGGACAAGCTTGCTGAGCTGATCGACGCCGCGCGAGGCCTTTCGCCGGCCGAGCGTCGTCGGTTGATTGGCGAACTGGACGCCCTTGAGCGTGAGGAGCCGAGCAATGCCGTCCCGGCGTCCGACCCGCTGGCAGCGCTTCTAGCCGTCTCGGCCACCGTCCACTCGGTCTTTGCTGACCTCTCGACCAACAAGTACGCTCACGTCGCTGCGTCCGCTCTCGATCCGGAGACATAACCCGGATGAAGCGTGTCTTCGTCAACACCAGCGGGTTCGTGGCCCTGCTGGTCGCCGAAGACCGGATGCACGGTCGCGCCGCCGCGCTGTTCGGCTCGGCGTCCCGCGAGCGGTGGGCGCTGATCACGACAAACGCCGTGGTCATCGAGACCTACTCGGTCCTCTTGGCTCGCGCTCGAGACGGACGCCGAGCTGCCATCTCGTTTCTCGATGCCGTTCAAGCGTCCACCGCTGCGCTGACGGTGGAGCCGATCCGCGTTGATGACGAGATCAAGGCGGAAGCCTTGGTTCGAACACATGCGGACAAGACCTACTCACTCTGCGACGCCCTCAGCTTTGTCGTGATGGAGCGACTCGGCATCACCGAAGCCGTTGCATTCGACCGGCATTTTCGAGAATACGGACGCTTCACGATCCTCCAATAGCTCCGCCATGGCCGTGCCCCAACGGCCCCGCATAACTCCGGTTTGCAGCAGACGCCGCCCTCGCTGTCGCGCGGCCGGCGCCGCCGAAACCTCTTCGAGGGGTGAGGTGTCAAGATGGACCGCGGCGCATCCGCGGTCGGTCTTGCACCGTGCGGAATGGTGTCGGTCTTGGCGAAGCGCGTCCGGTCGGCGGTCGGACTGGGTCGCAGTTGATTGTCAGTGTCGCCGATGAGTCGAGAGCGAAGGCGGTGCTGGGCGTGTGCTCCGGTGCCGAGAAGAAGCCCTGTCTGTGGTGCTGAATTCGGGCACCATCCTCTTCGTTGGGCCTCGAGGGCCATGGCCTTGCTCCGCCGCCACTTGCCCGCGCCTTCGGAGACCCAGTCCGACGACGAGCGCGTCACGACCGCGAGCCCGCTGTAGCTCCAGAACTGCCGCGCCGTGCGGAACCGATGCGGCGTCATCACCACCGCCACGATGTACGCCGCTCGCACGAGCCCGATCCCCGGCGCCGTTGAAAGCTTCTGCACGATCGGCACCCGGCTGCTCTCCTCGCGCAGAGTCTTGTCGGCCTGGCTCGAGCACTCGATCAGACCGTCGAGCTGCTGCCCGAACAGCGCTGCTCGCGGGCGCAGATGCTCGGGCAGCTGCTTCAGCGCCTGGCCTCGGGTCTTCGACGCGTAGAGCGACTTGGCGAGCTCGGCATGGCCGCAGCCGCGGCACAGAGCATTCAGCCGACTCTTGGTGCGGACTTTGTCGCGCTGCAGCACGTAGTGCGTCCGCGCCGCCTCGCGCAGCGCCCGGAAGCAACCCGGCGCCTTGTACACGGGGCGACGAATCGCATTGCGCCGCAGGTCGTCGGCCAGCTTGCACGCGTCGATGAGGTCGCTCTTGTTGCCTGGCGTGCGATCCGGCATCACGACGACCAGCTTGTCCACGATCGGCGTGAGCTCCTCGAACAGCCACTCGCTCAACGTGCCGTCCTCCATGCACAGCTGCCGCGGCCGGGGCACCTCCTTGATGAAGCTCTTGAGCAGCTCCGCGCTCGTCTGAAGGCGCTCGTGACGCAGCCGTTTGCCGCTCGGGCCGAGCACCGCGATCGTGCAGCTTTCCGCGTGGGCATCGAGTCCGATATACCGGGTCATCTGGGTCTCCTTTCTTCGGGGTTGTGGAAGACACCAGGATAGGGGACCCAGATCCTCTCTCCACTCCCGCCGCGTCGAGCGGATCCCCCAGCGACAACGCGTACGCCGCCGCGAGCGCCAGTGCGCACCTCCTCGCCCCCACGCCCTTGGCGAACGCCACCCAAGCTACCCGTCGCGATTCTTCCGCCACCCCCTTCTTATGCCTGCTACGTTAGGCGCTCGCGACCTTCTTCGTTGGGGCGAGGGCGTCAGCGATCTCTCGGCGAGTTGCGCCGGCCGCCAGCAGCCCTTGGACCAGAAGGTCGAGCGAGACGGTCGGGTCACCGGCTTCCATTTTTGCGACCCGTGACTGGCTGGAACCCATTCGATCAGCAAGCGCCGCCTGCGTGAGGTTGTGTCGCTGCCGTGCCTTGCGCAGCCTCGTACCGAGCGAAAGTTTCATCTCGACGAGCTGTTCTTCCGCACTCGTTAGCCTCAGGAACTCCGACGCCGAACCGAGACGCCATCCGGCCTCTTCGAGTCGCTTCTGTTTCTTCCGGTCCATCAGCTTCGCCCCTTGCTTGCTTGGTCGTACCGGCGCAGCCGGTCTTAGCTGAGCTCGATCGCAGCTTTCGGTGTCGCCTGCGACGTTTTCGCAAAGACTTCCGCAATGATCACGGCGTCCCGCTCGATTCGGTAGATGATCCGCCAGATTCGGCCTTCGTCTTGAACCCTCAGCTCGTGGCAGCGGGTTCCGATCACTGGCATCGGTCGGGAGTGCGGCATCGTCAGGCTTTCACCAGCTTGCAGTTTTCGCAGGAGGAAACCCGCTTCGACTCGAGCTCGGGTCGAGAGCGGGGGCGTCTTGATTTCGCCGCCCAGCCAGACCAAAGGCTTGTGGCGCGGCGACATTCCTCAATGATATGTCAGTTTCGACATATGAGCAAGCGGCGCCTAACTCGGGGCTGAAGCAGGCGCGGGCCTCGCTGCGCTCGACCCGCGCTGCTTAGCCCTGCTACGTTAGGCAGACTTGGCACTGAGCCGTCGATCCGGATAGGACTGCCGTGTGAAGTTGCCCGGCGCGGATCGAGCCTTTGTGGCACCGGAGAAGGTGCGGGACTTTCTCCTTTCGCCCGCGAATCCGCGCGCTCGCGGCAAGCCCGCGTTCTTCAGGGCGCTCGGGGTTTGTCGCCTCGGACTGGGAAGCGCTTCGCTCGGTGCTCCTGGACGTCGCGCGGTCCGGTGATGCCAACCCGGGCCAGCAGAGCGCGTTCGGAACCAAGTTCGAGGTTCGTGCTACCATTCGAGGGCCCGCAGGTCGTGAGGCCGTCGTCAGAACGATCTGGATCGTGAACGCTGGCGACGACCAACTCCGTTTCGTTACCGCCTACCCTGACTGATCGCCATGCAGCTGCTTGAGGAAGTTGTTCTCACCCGCGATGTCCCCGAGGACGGTCTGCGCAAGGGCGACATCGGCACTGTCGTGCACCTCTACCCAACCGGGGGGCTGGAGGTTGAGTTTTTCACGGCTTCAGGGAAGACCCGCGCCGTCGTCACGCTGCGAACCGCTGATGTTCGCGAAGCCGCCGACGACGAACTTGTTTCGGTTCGCGCGCTCGACTCAACCGGCTGACGGCTGCCTAACTCTGCGCTGCAGCAGACGGGCTTCGTCGGTCACCGGTTTCGCTGCGCTCACCCGCTCCCTCTGGCGCCCGCAGCTGAACGCCCGTACGTTAGGCGGGCGTAAGATGCCTCTGCGAAAACCAGAAACCGAAGAGTCGAGCGGCATGACAGCGACCCACGACGTGCGACAATTGCTGCAGGCTCGCGGAGTCGCGCTTGTGCCCGCCGCGTTGCACGAAGACCAGCTGCGCTTCCTTCTCTCGGCGATGCGCTTGGACGAGGCTCGAGGAGCTGTTCGTCACCGATCCGGCCAGACCTACGGCGTTCGTGCCCTCCTGGCCGCCTGTCCCGAACTCGCAGCGCACCTCGAGCTCCTCTTGATCACCCAATTCGCAAGCGAAGCCTCGGGGCGACGCTTGTTTCCGATCGACGCCATTTTCTTCGACAAGCACGCCGAAGCGAACTGGGCCGTGCCCGCACATCAAGATGTTGTCGTGCCGGTTCCCTCGGGGATCGACGACAACCTAGTTCGACGACAACGTGTCCGCGACGGCTTGACCTATGCCGAGCCGCCAGAGTCCGTCTTGACTGCATTGCTCGCCGTGCGGATTCATTTCAACGTCTCCGACGAGAACAGCGGCGGTCTGTACGTCGTTCCGGGCAGCCATTTGCGCGGCCGCGTTCGCGAGACCGAGATTTCCCACTTGCCGATCGATGCCTACGAGCCCTGCTCCGCTGGACCGGGCGACCTGCTCCTCATGAAGCCGCTCGTGATTCATCGCTCCGGAACGTCGACACGCAGCACCCATCGCCGCGCTCTTCATATCCTGTACGCTCCGGTCGACGGATGGCACGGACGGCTCTTGCACGAAGCCGCATAACTCGGTGTTGCAGCAGCCGGTCGCCGTCGGTCGCCGGCTCGCTTCGCTCACCCCGCAGCGGAGCCTGAGCGGCTTCGGCCTAGACCCCTTCGGGGTGGCATGGGTCTTCCGTACCAAACTCTCATCGATATGTATCTTCGAGACTGCGCGGAGCACCGCAAGGAACTCCGCCTTCAGTGGCGCCCCTCGGACGACGCTGCCTAACTTTGCGTTTCTCCGGGCTGAAGCAGACGCGGCTCTCGCTACGCTCGACCAGCGCAGCTTAGCGTTGGTACGTTGGCCGGACGAGATCGGGCATGACGATCAAGGTTGGTGCGATAGAAGTGCTGTTCCGGTACCCGGTGAAGTCCATGGGCGGCGAAGCTCTCGAGGAAGCGGAGCTTGGCTGGCACGGTCTTGACGGTGACCGGCGCTTTTCATTTCGTCGGATTGACGATCGTCGTGGGTTCCCCTGGCTAAGTGCCTCCAGGCTTCCAGAGCTGATTCTGTTCGCTCCGGTGCGGCGGGGAGCTGACGCCGCAGCAAGTCCCCCGACGCATGTGCGCACGCCAGGGGGAGAGGAGCTGGATCTGTTCGGCCAGGAGCTCGCCGCCGATGTCGGTCGCCGGCATGGATCGCCGGTCGAAATGATGCATCTCAACCGTGGCATCTTCGACGAAGCGAGCATCTCCATGATTACGTGCGCCACGGTTGAGGAAGTCGGGAGGCTCGCGGCGCAGAGCCCAGACGTCCGGAGATTCCGGCCGAATATCCTGATTAGGTCAGCGCAGTCGCTTGCCTTCGAGGAGGATGAATGGGTCGGTGGCCTCCTCTGTTTCGGACAAACCAACGACGCCGCTTCCATAGCCGTTACCAACCGCGACGAGCGCTGCTCAATGGTAAACTTCGACCCCGACTCGGCACGCCCCGCACCCGAGGTGCTGAAGGCGGTTGTTCGAGAGAGGAACAACAAGGCTGGGGTCTACGGCAGCGTCGTTCGACGCGGGCGCCTCTCGGTTGGGCAGCCCATATTCTTCGAGGCAGGCGCCGGGCATCAGGCGTGATCTCGGGCAGGTGCCGACACGCTCGACGACTTTCTCGTGGCGATCCCGCTCGCCTGCGCTCGGTCGGCGCCCCAGACTCGAAGGGCCGTGCTCCGTAAGACCGTGCCCGTGGTGCTTGCTGTCACTGCGCTCTTTGCGTTCCAGCAGAAGCAGTACGGCGAGAGCTGGGCAAGCATCTCGTGGTGGTGCGCGCCACTGCTCTTCGCTAGCCTGGTCATTCGTGGCAACGCGGTCGCCGTCGCCGAGCTCCACCCCGGCAAGCGCGCGTACCCGCTAGGCTATGTCCTGACCGCCTGGGGTATTCTCGCCGCTTCATGGGCCTTTTTGTACTTTGTCATTCTCCGGTAACCCCCGTGTTCCCGCGAGAGCACTTGCCGTGCCCCTGAACCAATGCAGCATCCGCATCGCAAGACAGCCCCGGCGGTTCGCGACGGACAGGTTCAACTGCCCGCGGTGAGGGCTTTGCCGAATCGTACGCCCTGGAGCATGAACCCTTGATCTGGGACCGCTACTGCAGAGCCTTTCAGCTCTGACGGTGCTGCCCCACGAGCCAGTGAAGCAGACGCCCGCACCTCGTATGACCAGCTCTACCTGGTAGCTTTCGCCGTTGTCCGCAGATGGCCTCCGTTTTTCTGTACGCGCCGGAAGACTTCCACAACCTTTGCCTGCTCGCGCGGACTTTGGAAGTGTTCGGTCAACGTGAATGCCACGTCTTCGACCCTCATCACCTCGTGCGCGAGCGCTACGGCAAGGTTCGGGCGCGTCGTCGCCACCGTTCTCGACGCTACGGCCGTGCCGCTCGGTGAGCACCGCTTCGCGCCGACGGACCTGCTCCTTTTCGGGTCCGAGGGCCGTGGCCTGCCCTCCGAGGTCGTCGCGGCAAGCTCCGTGGCAGTGACCATTCCGGTGCACGGACGAACGCAGAGCCTCAACCTCGTGGTGGCGCTCGGCATCGTTCTGTTCGAGCGAAAGCGCCAACTGGGTGGCGAGGCGCACCTCGACTAGCCGCCCTCAGAGCGTCGGTTCGGCGGGGCTTTGGCGGCTATCGAGCCGAGCTAGACGCCGGTCCCGCGGAGCTCGGAGTACTCGCCGGGATTCTTGATCGATGCGGGTTGCGTGCCGCCGCCCTTGAAGAGCTTGGAGTCGTCGTACATGCCGAAGTGGGTGACTTCGGCCGCGCCGCCGGCGGCGGGGAAGCCGTCAGCGCCGGCTTTGACGCCGATGGCGTTCATCAGGTTGCAGAAGTATTTGTTGATCGGCTGCGTGGCGATGGTCGCCGGGGTGCCGACGCCGTCGAGGTTCGTGGACTGGCCGTTCTTGCAGTCGTCCTCGCTGTGGCCGACCGTCATGTCGGTGGCTGCACCCTCGACGTTCACGGCCTTGCCGGTCGTGAAGTAGCCACCGCAGCTGCCTGCCTGCAGGATGGGCAGGTTGTTCAGGTTGTGGCTGTTGCCGTCGGACATTTCCTGAAACCAGACGGTGGCGGTGTTGTCGAGGAGCTTGCCAGTGCCTTCGTCGAAGCTGTCGAGACGGCCGACGAGGTAGGCGAACTGCTGGGCGTACCAGTCGTCGATCGTCGCGATCATGTCGAGCACGCCGTCGAGGCACTGGCCTCCCATGAACGCGGTGCCGATGCGGTGCGAGATGCCGTGCGAGTCCTTCTGGAGACCGAGGAAGTTGAACACGTACGTGCCCGGGAACTTCAGGACCATCACGCGGTTGGTGTCGCAGATGGCCGAGAGCACCGCGAGGTCGAGCATGACCTTCGTGACTTTCGAAAGGTCGTTGCCCTGCGCCGCCTGCACGGTCTGCGCCGTCAGGCCGAGACCCGTGGCCGTCGCTTCGGTGCACTCTGCCGTGACCTGGCCACCCGTTTCGTGGAGGAGCTGCATCCAGGCGTCGAGCTTCTGCTGATCCGACGAGCTCATGGGGACCCGCTTCAGGGTGTCGATGTCTCCGCGGAAGATGTTGACGGCGCTCTTGCCGCGCGCAACTAGGTCATACGTATCCGCCGTCACGGGGCCGTTGCCGAACATCTGCGTGAGGTTGTTGAAGACGGCCGTGGGGCTGCCGTAGCCCGGGAAAATCACGCCCGGCTTCTCCCACGAGATCACGTCCTGCGTGAGGCTATCCGAGCCCCTGACGCCGCCGATCTGCATGAAGAGCGGCTTCTTGCTCGGGTTGACCTGCTCGGCCGCGATGTGATCGAGCGAGCGACCGGTGGGCTTGGCGTCGAACTTACCGTTGTCCGGCGTGACGGGGAAGCAGGTGAGGTACGAACCGCAGACCTGCGTGTGGGGGTCGGTCGTCTGACCGTAGGCCCCATCGAAGCTCCACTCGTTCATGGCGCGAATGCCGCGGGGCATGAGGAGCTTCGGCGCGAAGTCAGCCAGATGCTTGAGCGTCGTCGCCTGGTAGTCGGCAGCCGTGAGCTCCCCGTGCGACTTGGTGGGAAACCAGCGGTTCGTGAGGCAGCCGTAGTGCGTGAACATCGCGATCAAGCGCTTCGGCATGTTGACCGGCAACGACTGCGACAGCGCCGCGCGTTCGGCAACGGAGCTCAGGAACGGCGCGGCGATGGCAGCTCCGCCGAGCCCGCGGAGAAAGAGTCTTCGGTTCATGTGCTTGTTCATGGTCGGGTTTCCTGCTCAGTTGCCAACGGTGCGGAGGCGGAAGGACTCGGCCTGGGTGAGATCCGTCACCAGATCGAGAATGCGGTAGCCGTTTTGAGCCAGCCTGGCGCTCAGCGTGTTGACCTCGCAGGCGTCGTTCGGGTTCGGCACCCGGCCGGTCGCGAACGAGACCCAACGCTCGGCGTAGAGGTGTTGGGCTTCGGGACCCGTTCCGATCTCCGTCATGAGCTCGAGGGGTGAGGTGATCGTCTCGATGCGGTCTTCGCTGAACATGACGTTGGCGGTTCCGTCGATCGCGCCGCCCATGCGATCCGTGTCTTGCCATTCGCCGATCGAGTCGAAGTGCTCGAGCACGAAGCCGGGCGGGTTGATCAGGGGAGCGTGACAGCCGGCGCACTTCGGACCGGCCGTCAACGCCTCCATGGCCTGACGGTAGGTCGTGTAGGTGCCAGGGGGGATGGGTGTCTTGGAGGCGTCCGCTGGCGGATCGTCGATGTGAATACCGAGGATGCTTCGGGTGAGATACGCGCCACGAAGGAGCGGGCTCGAGGTGCCCGGTGACGAGAAGGAGCTGAGGAACCCGACGCGGGTCAAAAACCCGGGTCGCTGGTTGGCGTCGAGCGCCACGCGGGTGAGCTCCGGGCCATAGGCGGCCGGGTCGAGCCCGTAGATCGCCGCGGTGTCCGCATTGACGTAGGCGGCGCTGCTCAGGAAAAGATCCTTGAAGGAGCCGTCCTGGAACGCGACGTTTTCGAAGAAGGCGTCGATTTCCTTCATCATCGCGGTGCGCACGGCAGGCGAGTACTTGGGATACGTCGTCGTGTCGTGATCGATGCTGTCCCAGTGCGAGCCCAGGCGAATGTCGGCGTAGGCGCGGTGGAACGCGCTGACGACCGGGGCCGCTTTGGCGCGAACCAGCACCATGCGCTGCGCCTGCTCCAGAATTTGCTGGCTGGTCGCGAGCAGGCCGTTGTCGGCCGCGGTGTTCAGCGCGTCGTCGGGAACGGAGTTCCAGAGGAAGAACGAAAGCCTTGCCGCCACCTCGAAGCTCGAGAGCTTGATGGCGCCCGCTTCCGTGTCCTGCGCGAGCTCGGGGATCATGATGAACGAGGGCGACGCGAGGAACGTATACAGAATGGCCGTCGCCATCTGCTCTGGTGTCCCCGCCGGAGTCACGCTCGTGAGCGTCTCGAAGGCGGCCACTTCTGCATCCGTGAGCGGCCGCCGGAACGCCTTGCGACCGAAGGACTGGATGGTGCTCGTCAGGCAGGCCGGCATCGCCGGATCGCAGGAGATGAACTTGGCCCGGTTTGGTCCCGCCATGACCTCGGTGGCAAGCTTGTTTGCCGCGTTCTGGTAGGCGCTCCACCCGATGTCCGTCATGGCGCCGCCGGAATCCTCGGCGAGCAAAGAAGACGGGGTCCCGTTCCCAGCGCTCGCCAGCGTCGTGACACCGAGGAGATCGTTCATCACGTCGTCGTACTGGGTGTTCCTCAAACGCGGGATCTGCGTGGACGCGGGAACCCCCGGAACGCAGGTCGTGACGCCGCCGGAACCGCCGGCGCCCGTGCCGGCCATACTCCCGCCAGCTCCCCCCGTCGTGCTGCCGCCCGTGCTCGAACCGGCGGTGCCGCCCGTTGCGGAGCCACCGGTGCCGCCGGTCGCGACCGAGCCGCCCGTCGCCGGCGGCGTGCCGGCAGTGCCGCTCATGGCGCCGGAGCCGCCCGCGGGCCCTTCGATTGTCGAGCCGCACGCGGCGAGTGACGCCGCAAGTGCTCCCAGACCGACCAGGTACCTCGTTTGAATCATTGCTACCTCACGACGAACGGAACCGACTTCATGTCCACGCGACCGCGCGAACGGCAGGTTTCTCGTTCACGGCCTTCAATGGAGTTTCGGCGCCCGGTGTGGAAAATCTCGGAGCGAGATAAACCTCACGGGTGCGGTCGAAACCGCCCGAGAGCAACCTACCCACGCGCCTTGATCTATGCCCGCGCCGTCGCTTTTGGATTTAGGCTCCCAAAAGGAACGGGGCTGTCGTCCTCCGCCGTCAAAATGCAATCGCAGGGCTTTTTCCTCACGCGCGCTTTCGCGCTCGCGGTCTTCGCGTGCTCGGTCGCGTGCTCGGAGGGCGGCGGCGGCGACGAACTGGGGGGCACGGCGGGCAGTGGAGGCTCGTTCGCGAACGGGGGGCAGGCGGCCGTTGGAGGAGCATCCGCGAGCGGCGGTGCCCTCGAACCCGCCGGCGGCACGACGAGTGGCGCTGGTGTAGGTGGATCGGCGACAGCAGGAATGAGCGGGCTATCGGGAATGGGCGGCGCGAGCGGCGACGACCGGACGTTCGTGCCCGAGGGTCTACCGAACACTCCGTCGGACGGTGAAGACGCAGGCCTCACCCTCGTCGCTTTCACACTGGTCGAGCGTTCGAACGGCCCCGAGCTCTACGCCGCCGTCAGGAACGACGCCGACACGCCCGTCTGCGAGGGCGGCATGATGACGAGCTTCTTCGACATGACCGAGGCGCTCGTGACGACCACGGCGAGCGTCCTCGAGAGCGGGCATCTCTACCGCCTCGATGGTGGCGCGGGTGCAGCCATCAACTGCATCGACCCCGGGCAAGTTGCAATGACGGGCTCGGCCGACCTGCCCGATTCGATCGTCATCGACGAGCTCGGCCGCCTCGAGCACCGATTCCCGGCCTTCGTCGTGGACGGCATCGTTCCGATCCAGGGCCTCGAGGTGACGAACGTGAAAGCCGTCACGAGCGGCCCCGCGACCACGTACACCGGAACGCTGACGAACGGCCTCGACGTCACCGCGAGCAGCCCGACGGTCTCGATCTTCCCGGTGAATCGAGTCGGACGACCGCTCGGCATGGCGACGAGCACCGCGAGTATGGACCTTCCACCCGGCGGCAGCTGGAGCTTCGAAACGAGCAGCGTGGACGATCCCGGGGCGGGCTACGTTGCGTACCCGACGGCGTCCATTCAAAGCCCGTAGGCGGGCCGGCTTACAGGAAACTGCCATGCGAACGAGACTCGCCTGGACGATCTCGGGGATCGGCGCGGCGCTCGTCGTCGCCTGTTCCGCCGGCGCGCCTGGAGATCCGGAGGCCTCGAGCGACGGCGGTGTTGACAACGGAGAGATCACCTGTGCGCGGTTCGTGCGGATGCTGACCGATTGCGGGGTCGTCACCGGCACTCGGTTTGCGGGTTGCGAAGACGACGACGCGATCTTGCCGTGTGCGACGGATTGCGTCGCGAAGGCGAGCTGTGCCGAGATCGAAGCGATGTATTGCGCGGCTAGCTTCAACGATTTCGCGCAGTGCCTCGACGACTGTCAGGCCGCGCTCCCGCCCCCCGAGTTCGTGTGTGGCGACGGCTCGCGCATCCCGGCGAGCTTTCAGTGCGATGGCTTCGCGGACTGCCCGGGTGGCGAGGACGAGGACTGCCCGGAAGGGACTTTCACCTGCGATAGCGGCCTGAACATTCCGGCGGGCTGGCAATGCGACGGCGTGCTGGATTGCGCGGACGGGGAGGACGAGCTCGACTGCACGGGCGCCATGGTCGACTGCGGCAACGCCATGAGCGTCCCGGCGAGCCGAGCCTGCGACGGCACCAGGGACTGCCCCGGCGGCGAGGACGAGCTCGACTGCACGAAGCTGACGTGCTCCTGAGGCTCCTATGTCATGGCTGCTGCGCGCTCTGAGGGCGGAGCCTCTGGCGCCCCCGCTTGAACGCCGGTACGTTGCTCGCGCGGCCATGACCCCCGACGAGAAGATCCTGCATGACTTCGAAGTGTTCGGCTGGCACGTCGTCAAAGTGGTGGGGGACTCGATCGGGCCCGCGTTTGCGTTCACCATCGGCCTTTCACGACGCTTTGGGCACCCCGAGCTCATCATGTTCGGGCTTCCACTCGACGTGATGCATTCGGTCCTGAATCTCGCGGGCGACGCCATCAAGGCGGGGCGTCGCTACGAGCAGGGCGCCGTCGCGAGCGAGCTCCTCGAAGGTCATTCGTGCAGGCTGCTCCCGTTCCCCAGGGCCGCGTACCGGGATTTCCTCGGCTACGCCTGTTGGTTCTATCAGGGCGATGAGTTCGAAGCGCTGCAGTGCGTCTGGCCGGACCGCGCAGGCCGCTATCCCTGGGCTCGAGACGCGCCGGCCGAGTTCAAAGCCCAGCAGCCGGTCCTCGGTGCCTACGCGTGAGCGAGAAGGGCGCGATGACGGAAACGTCCGGTGACGGTTGGGCGGCTGGTGACGCGTACGACGCCTACATGGGGCGATGGAGCCGCCTCATCGCCGGGCAATTTCTCGACTGGTTGGGCCTGAAAGAGGGAGGGCATTGGCTCGAGGTCGGATGCGGGACGGGCGCGCTCACGGCGACCCTCTTCGACCATCGCCGACCAGCTTCGGTGGTCGCCTGCGACACGTCGGCGGCTTTCATCGAGCACGCGCGGAAGTCGCTGCCGCCAGCATCCGAGTTCGAGGTCATCAGCGGAGCGAACGCTCTCCCGAGCCGTCCCGGGGGGTTCGATGCCGTCGTCTCGGGGCTGGTGTTGAACTTCGTGGCGGATCCGTCGGACACGCTCGGCGTGATGCGGGCTCGCACCCGCGCCGGCGGCACCGTCGCCGCGTACGTCTGGGACTACGGCGGCGGGATGGAGCTCCTGAAATACTTCTGGGAGGAGGCCGTTTCGCTGAGCGCCGATGCCGCCTCGCTCGACGAAGGGCAGCGCTTTCGGAGTTGGGACGCGGCCACCATGGAGGCTCGATTTCGCTCGGCGGGATTGGCGGACGTGCAGGCGACGACCCTCGACATACCGACCACGTTTGCGAGCTTCGACGACTATTGGAAGCCGTTCCTGGGGCGGAGCGGACCGGCGCCGAGCTACGTCGCCTCGCTCGAGCCGGCACAGCGCGAGCTTCTGAGAACGCGTCTCGAACGTCGACTCAGGCCCCCCGAGGGTCAACCCATCGAGCTCCGAGCCCGGGCCCTGGCAGCGCGCGGCACCGCCACCTGACGAGTCGCGGCGCTCGCGCTCCTGTGCGACAACCGTCCTCTCGTCGTCCGCGAGCGCCCGCGGCGGGGCGGGGTCCGCTGAAAAGTGTGGAAAGTGTGTCCAGTCGGGGAGTGCTGGCGCGTTGGGAGGGAGCGACGCACCATGCTCGCTCGTCAATCAGGAGGTATCGATGTCGAATCGGAAGTTTTTGGTGTTGCTGCGAAGCACGCCCGGCCAGGGAAAGGCGCCGTCTCCAGAAGAGATGCAGGCGATGTATGGGTCGTTCAAGAGCTGGATGGAGACGTTCAGGGCCGAGATCCTCGACCTCGGGGCCAAGCTGAAGCCCGACGGGCGCGTGCTCACGCCCGCCGGCGTGGCGGACGGACCTTTCGTGGAAGCCAAGGAGGTCGTGGGCGGCTTCATGATCCTGTCGGCGCCGAGTTACGAACGGGCCGCCGAGGTCGCGGCCGCCTGTCCGGGCACCCAGTCGCCCGGCACGTCCATCGAAATTCGCGAGATGGTGAGCGGCTGACCGAGGGCAGCCCACCCGGCGCAGACCGCCCGGCGTCACCGCCCGGGTTGGTGGAGCACTTCTTCCGTCACCGGTACGGTGAGCTCGTCGCCGTCCTGGTGCGCCGGGTGGGCTTCGAGCGTTTGGAGGAGGTCGAGGACGCGGTGCAGGCAGCCCTGCTCGCGGCGCTCATGGCCTGGGCCGAAAAGGGCGTGCCGCCCGAGCCTTCGGCCTGGCTCTATCGCGTCGCGCACAACCAGCTGATCGGCACGCTCCGAAAGGCCCAGGGGCGCGCGCGCCTTCTCGAGCGTGAGCACGAGCCGGCGCCGCCACCCCTGGCTGCCGAGGAGCCGGCGCTCGGCCCCGAAGTGAAGGACGAGCTCTTGCGAATGCTGTTCGTGTGCTGCGACGCGCGCATTCCGCGAGAATCGCAGCTCGTCATCGCACTGAAGACCTTGTGCGGGTTCAGCACGGCGGAGATCGCGCTCCGGCTCTTCACGAGCGAAGCCAACGTTCACAAGCGGCTCGCACGCGCGCGGGAGCGACTTCGTGAGAGCGCACTGGAAACGGACACGCCGCCCCTCGACCAGTCGCGGTCGCGACTCCCCGGTGTGCATGCGGTGATCTACACGCTGTTCAACGAGGGCTACCTGTCCGCGCGTGCCGAGCAGGCCGTCCGCCGCGAGCTGTGCGACGAGGCCATCCGGCTCGGCACGCTGCTCGCGTCCCACCCCGTGGGCGCTGCACCCGAGACGTGTGCGCTGCTCGCGCTGATGCACCTGCATGACGCGCGCCTGTCGTCTCGGCACGACGCCGCGGGCGGCCTCTTGCTCCTGGAAGAGCAGGACCGGAGCCTGTGGGACTCCGAGCGGATTGCCGAGGGCATCCAGTGGCTCGCACGCTCGGCCGGGGGCGAGGCGCCCGGGCGCTATCACGTGGAGGCGGCCATTGCCGCGGAGCATTGCCTGGCTCCCTCGTTTGCCGCGACGCGCTGGGACGAGATCGCGGGCCTCTACGCCATGCTGGAGCGCATCGATCCCTCGCCGCTCCACACGCTGAATCGGGCCGTCGCGACCGCGGAGGCACGCGGGCCGCATGCCGGGCTCGAGCTGCTGACGGGCCTGGAGCCGCCGACGTGGCTTTCGGGGAGCTACCTCTGGGCTTCCGTGCTCGCTGACCTTCACCGCCGCGCCGGCAACGACGAGCGCGCCGCGGACTACCGCGAACGCGCCCTCGCGACAGCGCCCACGGAGCACGTTCGCGAGCTGCTCGAGCGCCGGCTGTCGATTCCCGACGCGCGATGAGCCACCGGCTCGAGGTGCATCCGGGTCTGCTATGCTTCGCAGCATGCTCGGGCACGGTGATCGGGAGGTTCGCGAGCTCGCCGACACGCTGGTGCTGGGAGCGTTGCTCGAGCGAGTGCGCGAGCGCTTTGGCGGCTACGAGCTCGTCGACCACTTTCAGCAAGGGGAATTTCATCACGACGTCGTGATCCGCGTACGAGCACCGAGCGAGGGTTTGCCAGGGCCCATTCTCGTCGTCGCCACGAACTGCAACGGTGGCGTGAAGGAAGTCTCGTGTTTCGCCGACGTCCCCGCAGCCTCCGCGCTCTGGCACCTGCGCTGCCCGGAGAACCCCGAGTTTTCGGGCACGCTCGGCCCCATCCTCGCGCGCGCCACGACGAAGCATTGGTTCGACCCGTGCGAGCTCTTGCGAACGGACGCGCGGAGCGAGTACCGCGAAGCGTTCCGTGAGCGGCAGTGCGGCGGCGGCTGGAGGCTCCGGCGCGCCAGCGAGGCGTGAGGCGCTCGCGGACCCGAGCCGCCGCGCCATCTTCGAGCGCCCGGCGCTGGGCGAGTTGGCCGTGAAAGCAGAGCGGCAGCGCACGGCGGACGCGGCCGTGAGTGCTCCGAACGTGGGCCGTGGCACTTGGGTTTTCACGGTCCACCCGGCTATGGTGTCGTGGTCGAATGGTGAAGAGCCCTTCCTTCGAGCTCGTGGGGGACCGCTATCGCCACGAGACAGCGGGGCTCTCGTTCGCCATCGACCCGGGTGACGGCGGACGACCGGTCGAGCTCGCGCTCGACGGACACAACGTGCTCGTCGAGCGTGCCCCGGGGTGCCCGGCCTACGGCTCGTCGTTCTGGCCGAGCCCGCAACGCGACTGGGACTGGCCGCCCCCCGCGGCGTTCGAGTCGCGACCCTGGCAAGCCCGGCTCGACGGCGATGCGCTCGTGCTCGAAAGTGAGATCGAAGCGGCGCTCGGGCTTTCGGCGACGCAGCGCGTGCGACCCGCGCCGCGCGGCGTGTGCTTCGAGTACACGCTGACGAACCACGGGAGGGCGCGGCGGAGCGTCGCTGCGTGGCAAAACTCGCGCGTGCGACCCGGCGGGCTTACCTTTCACCCGAACGCGGGGCCGAAGCTCGCCGGGTCGACGCTCGTCATCGAGCCTCTGGGCGGCGTCGCCTGGCTCCGCCACGACCCGGCGACCATGACGGCGAACGCGAAGTCCTTCGCGGATGGCGCCGAGGGCTGGCTCGCCCATCTCGACGGCGACCTCCTGTTCTTGAAGACGTTTCCCGATGTGCCGCGCGAGAAGCAGGCGCCGACGGAAGCGGAGGTCGAAATTTACGTTGACCACACGGGGCTGTTCGTCGAGGTCGAGCAGCAGGGCCCGTACATCGCGCTCGAGCCCGGAGAGAGCTCCGTCTGGACCACGCGCTGGCAGCTCGTTCGCGCGCCGCAGGGTCTGCCGCTCGAAGCCGGCAGCACCGAGCTTTTGGCTTGGACCCGGGGGCTCGTCTAGCATGCCGAGCGTGCCCCCCGTCAAGCAGCCGCGCGTCGCCTTCGTGGTGGCGGAGTTCCACCGTTCACTGGCCGACGCGATGCTGTTTACCGCGGCAAACGAGGCGAAGCAGCTCGGCGCCCGCGTCGTGCGCACGGTGCGCGTGCCGGGGGCGTACGAGACGCCGCTCGTGACGCGCAAGCTGCTCGGGCGGCGAGACGTTGATGCCGTGGTCGTGCTCGGTTTCATCGAGCGCGGCGAGACACTCCACGGCGAGGTCATGGGGCACGTCGTGCACCGCGCGCTCGTCGAGGCCAGCCTCGAGCACAAAAAGCCCGTCGGGCTCGGTCTGATTGGTCCGGGCGCCACCAAGAAGCAGGCCGAAGCGCGCAAGAAGAGCAGCGCGCGCTCTGCGATGCGCGCCGTCGTCAGCTCGCTCGAAGCACTCGCGCTCGCCGAGGAGTGAGCGGAGGGCGGAGAAGGAACGCCGCGTGGAACGCGGCGTGGAACGGCTTGGCCCGCGACCGGCCACGGCGTGACCCGGCGGTCGCCTCCAAATCCAACCGACCGAAGTCGAACGGGGCCCACCGGCGCGGCGGCGCCGAAACGCTCCTCGACGACGGCGTTGGCCGCGTCGGGGGCTCAGCGGCGCGGGCGGCAGCGCGACGAGCGTTCTTGCACGGCGGCGCTGGCGGCCGCGCGCGCGCCGGAGGGGGCGCGGCGATCGAGCAATGGGGCGAGGCGCTTTTGGAGATCCGCCGGGGCGATGTCGCGCAGCGCGCCGAGCGCGGCGAAGGCGATGCCCCGTTCGTCGCTCGCGGCGTAC
Source organism: uncultured delta proteobacterium (assembly GCA_963841435.1). Lineage (GTDB taxonomy): Bacteria > Myxococcota_A > Polyangia > Polyangiales > Polyangiaceae > PMG-095. The sequence continues at coordinate 1,817,565 of CAWJCS010000005.1, read as the reverse complement.
GGATCGGCGAGACGGCGCGCGTGCTGGGTGAGCGTGCCGAGCGCCGGCTCGTAGCAGAGCTCACCGAGGGCGCGGGCGGCCATGCGCCGGACGTCGGGCCACTCTTCCGCGTCGTCGAGCCGCTCGAGCACGATGTCCGCGTGAGCGCGGGCGCCTCGCGAGCCGAGCGCACCGAGAACCGCGCGCCGCACGAACCAAGAATCGTCGCCGAGCGCGCGAGCGAGGCGCTCGTCGGTGGCGGCGGCGGGTGAGGCGGCTCCGAGCGCCGCTGCGGCGCGGGCTCGCACCGTGGGCCACGGGTCGCCGTCGAGGCGGCCGAGCAGGGCCGTGGTCGCGACGCCGTTCGGCGCGCCCGCCAGCGCGTGCGTCGCTTCCAGGCGGACGCGCATGGAGTCGTCGGTCAGGGCGCGGACGAGGGCGAGCTGAAAGCCACGCGCGTCGCGGACGGAGCGAGCGGCTGCAGCGCGCACGCGAGCGTCCGGATCGGCCACGAGGGCGCGCTCGAGCGCCGCATGCGCCTCCTTCGAAATACCAGCCAACGCCGACGTGGGCTCGACGCCGAGGTAGCGCTCGCGAAACGAGAGCGTGCCGCTGCTCAGCCGGCCGAGCGCCTGCTTGGATTCGGGAGCGAGCGACGGCGCCTCGGCACCCGCCGAGCGCAAGAGGTCGAGCAACGCGACGCGGGGTGTCGCCGGGTCGGCAAACGCCCTGCGGAAGGAGGCCTGTGCGAGGCGATTTCCGGCGATACGGCCGAGGGCCGTGCGCATCGCGGCGCGACGCGAGACCGCTCGCTCGGTCATGAGCGGCAGGAAGATCCCGACGGCCTCGGCTGGCGCAATACGCGCGATCTGGTCGGCGAGGTCGGCGAAGGCGCGACCCTTTTCGACCTGGAGGCGCGCGGCGAGCAGGGGTGCGGCCTCGGCGCCGCACTTGGACAGGTGGTCGAGCGCGTGCGTGCTCTGCGCGGGGTACGGGCCGCCGAGGGCTTCCACGTACGGCGCCGCGCTTAGGTCACAGCTTGCGCCGTCGAGCACCTCGAGCGCGACGCGACGCCCGCCCTCGTCGAGCCCGGAAAATGCGGCGGCAACGGCCTCGTGCGCGGGCCTGCCGAGCACCCGAAGCACCGCCTTGGCGTGCTCTGCTTCCTGGCCGCCGCCCGGCAGCGCCTGCACGAGCGCGGCGACGGTTTTTGCGTCGAAGGCCGTTCGCGCCGCGATCTCGGACAGCGTGACGCGCGCGTCGGGCTTCTCGTCGAAGGCGCTTTCGAGCACGACCGCGAGGCAGTCGTCGCGCACGGGCTCGGGGAAGCGCACGGCGTAGCGCGAGCCCGGTGCGCTCCAGGCGTCCTCGGGCAGCGTGACGGCGAAGATGCTCTTGCTCGTGACGACGAAGAGCTGCTTCGGTGCCGCGCCGCCCGGCACGATCGCTTGCGCGGGACGCACCGCGAGCTCGATGCCTTCGAGCGGAAGATCGGCCGGGGCGTTCATGACGACGAACTCGCCGCGGCCGGAGCCGCCGACGTTCTCGGCCCAGCTCGTCTCGGGGTTGCCGTCGGTGAGCGCCGCGGGATCTCCAATCGCGCTCGAGGCGCTCACGGCGCGCAGGAGCTGGGCGGCCGGCGGGGCGTCCCCGGTGACGCGCGTTGCCGTGAGGCGCGGCGCAGCGGCGGTTTCTTCGGCCGCGAGGCGCTGCACTTTGGCCGGTCGGAGCGAGAGGTCGCTCGCGACGATGACGCGCGGCTCGAGGATGGTCGGGCGCCCGCACAACGAGATTTCCTCGCGCTCTTGGCCGATGGCGACGCTGCGCGCTCCGGTCGCGTCCGGCTCGGCCACGATGACCATGCCGCCGTGCCGCACGCCGTCCTCCCCCTCCGCGAGGCCGGTGAGCCCCGCAAACAAGACGACGGGCGCGTTGCCGGCGAGCGGTGCTGCCACGACGGCCTCGAACGTGCGCGAAGAATCGGTGCTCGTGACCTTGACCCAGACGACGCGACGGCCGGCGCCGATGCCGATGATTGCGATGCGAGTGCGCGCGCGGTCTTGCACGGACTTGGGCGCGAGGTCGCGAGGCAGACCGAGCGCCGTGCCGCGCTCCACGGAGCACGGCTTGGCGGAACAAACGTCGGCGCGAAGCTCCCCCTTTGCGTCGTAGCCGACGCCCAGCATCGCTTGGCCGGCGCCGGCGGGCGCGACGGCGGGCCCCGCCGAGGCCGCGAGCACGGGCGCGGGAGACGCGAGCACCGCGAGCGCGAACGAACCGAGCGCGACCGAGCGGAGCGCGCGCATCACGGCAAGAGAGCCCCGATTTCACTCGGATCGACCTTGAGGCGCGACAGCACGTCCGACAGCCGCTTGCGCGGCAGCGACACGCGCGTCGGCATGCCGCCCTCGAGATCGAAGAGGTGGAGAAAATTGAGCCCGCTGTCGAAGCGGGCCGCGATGCTCACGTTGTCGCGGTCGAGGACGACGCTGACCGGCTCGCGCTCCTGCCCGAGCAAGAGCAGGAGCGTCTTGTCGATGCGGCCGTAGCCACTCGCCACGTCGACGATCGCGACGCCCGGCGGCAAGCGCCGGTAGCTCTGCGCCGCACGACGCGTTTCGCGCTCGATGGGCAGAAGCTCCTCCCCCGCTCGATCGATGGGCTCCCAGAGCGTGACGTCGGCGAGGCCGCCCGTGAGGTGACGCACGATCACGCCGAAGAGCCCATGGTCACCGGGCCGCGCTCGCAGTGCACGATCGAAGCGCGTGGCGGTGGCGCTCGGCGTGCCGAGACGCGTGTCGATAGCGCGCGCGTCCGCGTCGGCGCCCGGGTACGATTCGACGCCGCCGCGCAGCCACTTTGCAGCGCTCGCGAGGCCGTCGAAGTCGGTGTGGCAGACGATGGTGTCGAGCGGCCCGATGCGCTCGACGAGCGGCGGATCGATCATCTCCGGGCAGGCGCCGTGCTCGGCCTTCGTCGCGAGCACGAAGCGAGGGTCGCGCACGTAGCGGGCGTGCTCGCCGTGATCGTGGTGGTCGACCCAGACAGCGAGGCGGGGGCCGAGCGCCTCGATGAACGGCAGCGTCACGACCTCGAAGCTGCCGCTTTTTCCGAGACCCGCGAACGCCACGTCCAGCACACCGACGCGGCCCGCGAGCGACTGGGGCTTCGGAAGCTTGCGCGGGGTGCCGAAGGCGAGCTGGGGTTGGGTCGTCACGTTGGGCTCGCTAATCTAGCGCGCCTTTTCAGAACGCCACGCGCTATCGCTCGCCGGGCCCTATTGATTTTCTTCGCGCGCACCCGGCGGGGGACCAGCGGGTTGTTCGAGCACATGGTGAAACACGTCCTTTTCCCACGACGTGCCTCTGAACCTCGCGACCATGCGCGTCGCTTCGGCGCGCGCTTCCGCGAAGCGCCCCACGTCCGTCAGGGACTTTACCACGATCCACGAGCGCTCCGCGGCGTCCGGTCCGTCCGGGAAGCGCGCGTCGCCCTTTCGCGCGAGCTCGAGCGCGCGCTCCGGGTCCTTGCCCACGAGCGGCCGGAGCTCGGCCATGAGCTTCGGCTCGTCGAGCTCCGTTACGGCGCTCGCGACCGGCACGACGACGGACGCCGCGGCTCTCGGGGCCGACGCCGCAGCTGGCCACGGTGCCGGACGGGGGACGGCGCTCGGAAAAGCGACCGGTTCCGTCGCCGTGACGCGCGCGCTGGCGGCGCCGGACGCATCTGCCGAGGTGTCCGAAAGAGGGCGCCCAGGCCGCCAGGCGACCCAGACGGCAAGCAGCGCCCACAGCGCGCCCGCGGCGACGATCGCGGTGATGGTTCGCGGCCTCACGCGCGCTGCCACGCTCCCTATTTGAGGTTGGGCACTTCGTCGCGCGTGATCGTGCGGGCGTTTTCGTAGGTGGCCTTGATGCTCGCGGCCGAGTTTTGCGACGTGTCCTTCTCGTAGCCGGCCCACACGCTGAAAAGGACCCAGGGAGCGCTCGACGGGAACATGGCATCCGGATCGGGGATGACCCCGGTCTCGTGAAGGGGGATCGGGGTCGTGGTACCGATGATGCCCACCGAACGCGTGAAGATGGACGCGAAGGGTTGCCCCTGGTCGTAGGTGTCCGGGCCTGCGAGGTTGACGTACTCCTTGCCTGGGAAGTACGAGGCGTCCGGATCGCCGCTGAACGGGAGCAGCCAGAGCACGTTGTTGATGCCCTTCTTGTTGGTTAGATAGTCGTACGTGTACTTCCAGAGCGATACGAACTGTGCGCCCGTGCCCTTCGCCCACCAGAACCAGCCGTTCGGCTGCACCTCGTGGAAGGGAGCCCAGAGCACGGCGACGTTCGCCGACTGCAACGTTTGGAGCTCGCCCGCGACGTAGTCGAGCTTCGAGTTGAGGGAATTGTTCTGGGAGGTGCCCGCCGTGAGCACGGCGTTGTAGTCGGTGCTGCCCTTCGAGTTGTCGTACGTGTCCGAGAGCGGCGGCGCGCCCATGTGATAGCGGATCATCGGGATGCCGCCGGCGTCCCAGTAGGCCTTGGCGCGGCTCGTGGTGCCGTTCGGATAGAGGTAGTCGCCGCCGAGGATCGCGGGGTACTTGCCGGTCTGGCCGTTGATCCAGTTCACGTCGTCGGCGGGATTGTTGACCCAGCTCGTCTCTTGCTGACCCGAAAGCACGCTCTCGCCGTAGATGCCGTGGATGTAGCAGAGCAGCTTCTTCGCTTGCTCGGTCGCATTCGGGTTCACGGGCGTGCAGTCGCCGCCGCCCACGCTGCCCGCCGATCCCGCGCTACCGCCACTGCCCGCGCCAGCGCCTCCCGAACCTTTGCCGCCGCTCGTTCCCGCTTGACCACCGCTCGCGCCGCCGGAGCCCTTGCCGGCGCCGCCGCCGGTCGGCGCCAAGGTGCCGCCGCTTCCACCGCTTCCGCCGCTTCCGCCGCTGCCCGCGCCCGCGCCCGCGCCGGAGCTGCCGCCACCGCCCGCGGTCGAGGTGCCGCCCGTGCCATTCCCAGCGGATCCACCGGCGATGCTGCCTCCGGTACCGGTTCCGGAAGTGCCACCCTGAGCGCCCGTAGCAGCCGTGCCACCGGTCGCCAACGTGCCGGCGGCAGACGAGCCCGACGAGCCACCCGTGGTGGGGGTGTCGGCAGCGGGAGGATCCTCGCCGCCGCAGGCAGCGAGGGAGAGAGCGACGCTCGTCAGATAGCTCAGCGAGTGATGGCGCATCGATGGTTCTTCTCGGTCGGCACGGTCGAGAACGACCGGCGCAAGCAAGGGCAAGACTCTAGAATATATCATGGCGGCCGCCACTTGTGAGCGGACCGGTGCCGACACCTTGGGGTGTTCCGCGTTCCTGCTCACGAGCGTGGCTCGCCATCACACCGACGGGTGACGGCGCCCACGCGCTCGAGACGGCGTCCGCACACGGCCGCGCGCTGTTCTCGATGGAAAAGTACGGCGTGGCCGTGCGCCGCTTCACGCGTCGGCCGGCGAACGTTCCGCCCCGCATCGCACCCGGCGCGGCGCGCGGCGTCGGCCCGCGGATGTTCCGCCCTGCATCGCGCCCGGCGCGGCGCGCGGCGTCGGCCCGCGGACGTTCCACCCCGCATCGCGCCCGCCGCGCCTGGCGCGGCGCGCAGCGTCAGCCCGTGCTCGCGGCCCGTTCGGCGTCGTCGGTCGCCGCGGTGCGGGCCCGCGGGCGAAAGCGCTCGAGCGCGAGGCCAGCCGCCTGTCGGCCGCTCTCGATGTACGTCGCGCGAAGGGGCTTCGATACGAACCCCGACAGCAGATTGCCCGGCAACGTGCGATCGGGGCGGATCTCGATGAGCTCGAGAATCCGCCACCCGAGGTCACCGAGCTCGCGCAGCCGTATGCCGTTCGCTTCGAGCACGGCGAGGTCTTCGTTGAACGCCTTCGCTTCGTAGAGGTCGCGCGCCAGTCGCTCGTCGACGAGCATCGTGAGCAGGCGCCCAACCGAAAATCGCGAGTAGGAGCCCCCCCCGAGCTCGAGCGCGTCGGGCGTGACGACGATCACGTGGTCGATCTCGTCGTCGCTCTTGAGCACGCGACCAATCGGCGCGTTGTTCACGATGCCGCCGTCCCAGAACGGCCCCTCGCCGGCGAGGTGCCGCGGCGCGAACAGCACGGGGAGCGCCGCCGACGCCACCGCGGTCTCGGCGATGTCACGCAGGCGGCGCCGGTCTTCGAAATCCGCGGCGTGGAAGCGAAACGCGCGCTCGAAACGCACGTGACCGAAGCGATCACGAGTCCCAGGCAGCGACGCCACGACCACCTCGAGGCTGACCGCCCGGTCGCGAGGCCGCTCACGGAACCGCTCCAGCGCGTCGAGCACGATGCCGACCCGCGCCTTATGGCCGAGGATGCGCTCGAAGCGCGCTCGATCGCGCCACAGCTCGCAGAGGTGCTCGGCGGCGTCCGCCGCCGCACCCGCGCGCAACCCTGCGGCGTAGACGGCCGCGTTGAGCGCCCCCGAGCTTGCGCCGACGACGGTCCGCACGTCGAAGCGAGCGTCTCCGGCGAGCACGGCGAGCGCGCCGGCGGCGTACGGCCCCTTGCCGGCAGCGCCCGCGACGATCAGCGCGGCGGCGCGCGGGGATTCGATGATTCCGGACGGCGAATGACGGACTGCGTTCGACATGAGGGTGCCCCTTCCGATGTGCGAGGCGGCGCGCGACGCCGGAGCCCGCCCCGGTCGGCCAATGGTAACCCAAATGGCTCAGGCGCTGGCAGCGTTCGCGCGGGGGCGCGGGGCCAGCACGCGCGCCCGCGCGGCGAGCGCTGGCCCGTCCAGAACGAGCGCCAGCGTTCCGTCGCCGCGCATGACGGCCCCGGCGAACGGGCCGGCCGCCGCCACGCGCGGAGGAATCGCCCGCACGCTGACGCGCTCGATGCCGCCAAGCCGATCGATGCCGACGGGAATGGGACCCACGCCGGCGAGCATGAGCTCCACCTCGAAACGCGCTCGTGTCGCCAGGCGCTCCCCGAGGCACATCGACAGCCGAGGGCCGCGCGGCTCGCTCTCGAGTACGATGCGACCTGCGTAGCTCACCGGCAACGCGAACGTCGTGCCACGCTCCTCGATCCAAAGGACGTTGACGACGGTCTGATCGCTCGGCAGCTCCAGGGTCGCGACCAGACCACCGGCCTCACGATTGTGAAGGCGAACGGCACCGCCGAAGCGCCGCGCCGTCGCCTGCACGACTTCGAGGCCGATGCCGCGCCCGGCGAGCACGTCCGAGCCCTCCTCGGTGGTCATGCCGGGAAGCAACAGCAACCCCATCAGGTCGGGCGCCGCGCTGCGCTCGAGCAATTCCGCACTCGCGAATCCGCGCGCGGCCGCGACTTGACGAATGCGCTCGACGTCAGCGCCGCGCCCGTCGTCCTCCACCTGCACGCGCAGCCAGCCGCCGTCGCGCGCAGCCCGCAGCATGATGGTCCCCGTTCGGGAGCTGCCGAGCGCCTCGCGCTTCTCGGGCGACTGAATACCGTGGGCGACGGCGTTCTTGGCGAGCTGCAGAACGGCCTCGACGAGCCGCTCGGCGACGACGCGATCCACCGGCACGTCGGCGCCGGAGACGACGATTTGCACCAATTTTCCCTGCTGATCAGCGAAGCGCAGGACAGCGGGCCGCACGCGGTCGAAGACCCAGCCCATCGAGGTGCGCCTGAGCGCCGTGAGCCCCTCGCGCATCGCCCGCGCTCGCGTCCGGACGAGATCGGCGCCGCCACGGAAGGTGACGCCCGCGATGTTCGCGCGCACGACGGCGCGGCGCAGCGCGTCGGCCGCGCCCTCCAGATCCGAGAGCGCGGCACGCGGCGGGCCCCAGGGCCGCGCCGGACCGATGCGGCGCAGGGCGTCGAGCACGGTGACTCTGAGCGACGAAAGGCGAGCGCTCATGCGCGTGGCGGCGAGCGCTGCGGCGCTCAAGTCGTCACCGATCGCGTTGACGCCGTCGAGCCGATCGAGCAGGTGATCCACCGTGGCCGGGCCGACGCGCAGCGCGAGCTCGTCTGGGTCTTGCACGCGGGCGAAGAGCCCGGACGAAAGCGGGCTCGAGGGTGGATTCGGCGTCGGCGTGAGCGCGCGGCGCGGCGCGCCGCGTGCCGTCACTGCTCGCAGCGTCTGCAGGCCCCGGGTGCCGTCGTCCACCAGCAGCGCGAGCAGGATGCGATCGCGCGAGAGGCGCATCAAGGCGGCCCCCGACGTACCCTCGCTCGTTGCCTGTTTGAGGTGCGTCTCGAGGCCGTGGCAATACCAGCTCGCGACGTCATCGCCGACGCCTGCGGCGGCGCCCTTCATGGCGTGGAGCGTGCGCTGGGCGCTTTGCAGCACCTCGTCGGCGGGCCTCCCATCGGCGATCAGGCGGTCGATCTCCGTCAGGTGATCACGCATGGCCGCGTGGTATTCGAGCGCGTAACGAGGATCGACCCGGCTCGGCTCGAGCGGCGGCGGCGGCTCGGGCCAGGTCGTGGCGAAGGGCGGCTTACCGGCGCGCAGGCGCTGGAGCACCGTCGTGAACGCGTCGAGCAGCGCGGCTTGCGTCCCCGGGCGCCCCTCGCGCAGGCGCTCGCCGAGCTGTCCGACGACGAGAGCGAGCTCGGTGTGGCCCGCCATCGCCGCCGAGCCTTTGAGGCCGTGAAGCGCCGCGCGCGAGTCAGCGCTGCTGGTCTCCGGCGAAGCGAGGGCGGGCAGTCTCCGCTCGATTTCCTCGGCCAGCAGGCGATCGAGCTCGGGGTCGTGCTCGGTCACGGGCCGCCCTGCCTGGGCTCCTCCCCGAGCGCTCGCATGAGCGGCGTGAGCGCCTGGCGCAAGCGTTCGGCGGTGCGGGGATCGGCGTGCTCGGACAGCGCGCCGATCGTAGCGCCGAGCTTTTCGACTTGCTCGGCGAGCCCGAGCAGCAGACGCGCCGTCGCCGGATCGGTCCCGAGCACGGGGCCAAGGTCGTGCTCGAGGCGAAGCAGACCGCTCATGGCTTCCTGGTGATGCTGCGACAGGCCGCCGAGCTGCTCGGCGACCGCGGCGGCGGCGTCGCGTGCCGTCGTCACGCCGTCGAGCCAGCGATCTCGGTCACGTTCGACCTCCGAGAGCAGCGCGGCGTGTGCCTCGAGTGAATCGAGCGCGCGGCTCACGAGATCGCGCTGATCCGCAGAAAGCTGCATGACCACCTGCCCGAGCGGTTCGCCGACGCGCGCCGCCTCGAGCCCCGCGTTCAGGGCGCCGAGCTTGGCGCGCTCGAGCGACTCGTGGATGAGCTGCAGGCTCGCACGAACGTCGCGACCGCGGCCCGGCAAGGCGCGAGCGGCGTCGCTCACGGCCTCGAGCTGCGCCTGCTCGCGCGTCACGCCCGTCGTCGCATTCTCGAGCACGACGCTCGCCTGCGCGAGCGCCTGGCGCACGGCGTCGAGCGCCGCCACGACGGCTGCATCGTCCACGGTCACGGTCATCCGGGCTCTCCGATGCGCGGCTCGAGCGCCTGTTCGAGGCTGCGGAGCGCGGCCTCGAGCTCGAGATCGTGCACGACGCGGTCTTGATACGTCACGCCGCCCTCGGCTGCTTCGAAAAGTCCCACGCGGTCCACCTCGAGCCCCGAGAACCCGACGATCTCACCGTCGATGTCGCAGAGCACGAGCGCGCTGCGCGCCGTGCCGAGCGCCACGACGGGCACCACCTGGCCGCCCACGATGGCCATGGCGAGCGGCGTGTTGGCGACGCTGCTCAACGTCGGCAACGGCACGACCTGACGCGCGACGTTGGCGGGAACGAACCCGAGCTCGCCTCCCGCGCGCAGCAGAATGCCGGCTCGCGTCGTCATGCGGCCGTCTTCCGCCGCACGAGGCGTGAATTGAGGAATTGATAGAGGATTTTGCACACTTCGAACGAGCTCCCCGGCACCTCGTTCACGAGCTCGCGGATGCTCTTCTCGCCATCGATGCCGGCGAGCACGGCGCGCTCGCGCCCCGTGAGGCGCATCTCCTGGCTGAGCCGCTCGATCGTGCCGGGGTCGGGGTAGAGCACGTCGTCGAAGTCGAACGACCCCTCGATGAGCCGCCACTCGTTGACGCGCCGAAAGCCCTCCATGACGAGCCCGCTCGTCTCCATGCTGAGCGCCGCTTTGCTGGCGGCCGGGTGCTCCGCGCCGACCGTGAACGAGAACCGCCCCGACTTCCAGCGCACCACCTCGTAAACGAGCTCGGACGTTTGGCGGGTGAGTGCTCTCTTTACGGTTTCCGCGCCGACGAAACCGAGCTCCTCGAGGGCCTCGCCGAGCAACCGCTTCGTGGCGGCCTGACTTTCGACGACGGTCTGGAGCTGGTCCCCGGTGATGGCGCCGTCCTCCACGAGGTAGCGTCCAATCAAGAATTCGTGCCGAAGCCCGCGCCAGGCGGCAAAGTCGATGCGGCCGCTGCGCAGGTACAACGTGATCTCCGCGTCGCGGGTAAATACGCTGACGGCGCCCGACTGCCGCTGCAGATCCAGGAGCTGCAGCACCTCGGCGATCGAAACGACGCTCACGTCGCCGGCCAGCACTTCCCGCGTGTTTTCACCGTAGCTGAGTGCCCGGAGCAGGGTCGCGAGCGCGCTCATCGTTTCGGGACGGATGGCGCGCTCGATGGCGGTCTTGAGCACGTCGTCCGCTCCCTTTGGCGTCTTGAGCTTCTTGAGCTCGGCGAACACCACGCGCTCCACCGCGCCGGCGAACTCCTGCGCCGCCTGCACGCGCCGCAAGGCGGGATTGTCGCTCAGGCTCGTCCGGCTCGTCCGCAGGTCCTCGAGAAGCTCGGCGTCGTCGGCCGGCATCGCCTCGGCGTCGGGCACGGGACCCGCCCGGCCCTCCTCCTGACGCTTGAGCGCCCCCTCGACGACGGCCACGAGGCCGCGCGCATCGAAGGGCTTGGTGATCGCGTCGGTGGCGCCCGTCTGCTCGACGAAGTGCCCCCGGATCTTGTCGCCCTTGGCGCTCATCAGCACGACGGGCAGGTTCCTGAGCTCGGGGTTGGCGCGGAGCTCGCGGCAGAACTGGTAGCCGTTCATGCGCGGCATCACGAAGTCGAGCAGGACGAGGTCGACCCTCTGGTCCTGCAGGAGCTCGAGCGCAGCTTGGCCGTCCTCGGCGAGCACGGGCTCGTAATCCCGTGCCGAAAGGATCGAGCCCACGACCTTGCGAATGGTCGGGCTGTCGTTGACAACCAAAATGCGAGCACCCATGCTCGGGATTCGTCATGGTGCCGGTCCGCTCGGCGCGCGGTCAAGCCCCGCACCGGGAAGCCACGAAAGCGGCAGAAGCCCCTACACCACCTTACCTTTGGCTCGCGGCACCTCGAAAACGGAGACGGAGTGGGTTCTGGGCGCCGCGGCACGCCGAAAGTCGAGGTCGCGCGCCGCAGTTGGGAGGGAACGAGGGCGGCAGGGCGTTGCCGCACGCGGAGGCGAGCGGGGTGCGTTTAGCCACGAAGCGCCGCGAGCATCCGCTCGGCGAGGCTGTCGGCATCGAGCGCGTGATGGCGGAGCACCTCGTCGTTCGCGCCGCACGCCGGGATACCCTCGACGCCGAAGCGCCGGAGGCGCGGCGGTCGCTCGAAGCCGAGCTCCGAGAGCTGGGCCGCGATCATTTCGCCCTGACCGCCGTCGACGAAGTGATTGTCGAGCGTGAAAAGATGGGGCGTGCTCTCCGCGATCCTCGCGAGCCAGGCGCGGTCCACGCGATTGAGCCACGGCAGATTCACGACGCCGATCGAGAGCCCTTGCTCGCCGAGCTTCTCCGCGGCGTGCACCGCGGCCGAAAGCAAGAGCGGACCGTAGCCGACGACGAGCGCGTCACGCCCCGGCCGCAGCGAGACGCCGATGCCCTCGCGCAGCTCGTAGTCCGCCGGGAGTGCGAACGGCACCGAGCACGGGACGCTCTCGAGCCGCAACACGCTGCTTCCCGACGGCCGGGCCACGCACCATTCGAGGGCCAGAAGGACCTCGGCGGCCGAGCTCGGCGCCACGAGCACGAGGTCCGGGATGGCGCGGAGCGCCGAGATGTCGCGAACGCTCTGGTGCGAGTGTCCGGGCCCCGCGGGCAGGAGCCCGGCGAGCGACGCGACGTACACGACCTTGGTTCGCTCGGTAGCGTTGTTGTAGATTTGCTCGTTGGGGCGCGTCGAAAGGAAGCACGCGAAAGAGTGGCAGATGGGCACGAGTGCGGCGCGCGCCATGCCGCCCGCCATGCTCACCATGTCCATCTCGGCGATGCCGCATTCGTGGCACCGCCCGGGAAAGCGCTCGCGCACCGGCGACTGACCCGTGTCGTGGGCGAGATCCGCGTCCAGGGCGACGACGTTGGGAAACCTCTCCATCACGTTGACGAGCGCGGCGGCGTAGGCGGGGATCAGCGCGTCGCGCGGCGGCGGCCCCGAGGGGAGTGACGGCCGCTCGACCCACTCGAGGCACGGGCGCGGCAGACGCAGCGCATCGGCGCGGCGCGCCAAGCGCTCGGAGAGCTCCTCGACAGCGAGAGCGTACGACTCGGCGTCTGGAGCGCCCGAATGGAAGCGGTAGTGCGTGACGTCCGAATCGGAGCTCGTGTGCTCCATGAAGGAAACGCCGCGGCCCTTCACGGTGTCGGCCACGATCACCTTCAACCGCCCGCGCTGTGAGCGCGCCCTCTCGAGCGTCGCCGCGAACGCTCCGAGATCGTGCCCATCCACGCGCGCGACCCAGGCGCCGAAGCTCTCGAGCTTGCCGGTGAGATCGCCGAGCGGGCTCGTTCGCTCGACGAAAGCGTCGGACTGCAGCTTATTGTGATCCACGAGGACGGTGATCTCTTCGAGCCGTGAGCGGGGCGCCGAGAGCAACGCCTCCCAGATCTGGCCTTCCTGGAGCTCGCCGTCGCCGGTGAGCACGTAGATCCGCCCGCCGAGCCCCCGTTGACGACGTGCCAGGGCGAGCCCCTTCGCTTTGGAGATCCCCATCCCGAGCGAACCCGTGTTGAAGGGCATGCCCGGGGTGCCGACGTTGGGATGGCCGGGCAAACCGCCGAGCCGGCGCAAGGCATGCAGGTTCTCGAAGGGCAGCTGACCGAGGCCGAGCAACACGGCATACAGGCCCGGGGCATCGTGCCCCTTCGAGGAAAAATACAGGTTTCCAGGGGGATCTCCCGCTCGCGGGAGCTCCTCTAAGTGCAGCCACGAGACCAGATCGAGGCTCGAGAAGGAGCTCCCGATGTGCCCCGACCCGGCGCGCGCGATCATGTAGAGCGCGTTGAGGCGACAGGCGTCCGCGAAGAGCGCTGCTCGCGCCACACGGTCCACCTGGCTCGCCCGGATCCTCTGGAGCTCCGGGTACGGCACCCAGCACATACGACCCGTCACCGCCGATAACGCCTGCTCACCCATGCGAGTGAGTCCACCAGCCCAAGTGGACGGCACTGCCAAGAATTCGTGACGGTTCGGTGCCGTCGCACAACCTCCTCGCAGCCGTGCGCGGATTGCCACGCGCTTGCTACGAGGACGTTGATGTTCTGAGACCCAACGTTCCCCTCGGCACCTTAGGTTCCTCGAACGTGACGACCAGGTCGCGGCGCCCGACGGCCCTCTTCATCTGCGGGTCACTCAACCAGACCACCCAGATGCATCAGGTCGCGCGCGCGTTGCCCGAGGTCCATGCGGCGTTTTCGCCGTACTACTGCAACACGGGCACGGAAATCCTGCGTCGGATCGGGGCTTTGGAGACTACCATCAGCGGCAACAAGCACACGGGGCGTTGCCTCGACTACCTCCGCGAGCACGACCTCACGATCGATTTCCGAGGTCTGAACGGCGGTTACGAGCTCGCCGTCACGTCGTCCGACGTGCTCGTGCCGAAGAACCTTTCGGGCGTCCCGCTCGTCGCCGTCCAGGAGGGAATCCTCGATCCGGACACCTTCGCGTTTTCCCTCGTGCGGCGCTTTCCCAAGATTTTTCCGCGCTGGATCGCTGGCACGGCCGCGACCGGGCTGAGCTGTGCCTACGAACGCTTCTGCGTTGCAAGCGAGGGCTACAAGGATTGGTTCGCTGAACGCGGCGCACCGCGCGAGCGCATGGTCGTCACGGGCCTGCCGAATTTCGACGACTGCGCGTCATTTCTTCGAAATGACTTTCCCCACAGGGGCTACGTGCTCGTGCTGAGCTCCGACACGCGCGAAACGTTGAAGTTCGATAGTCGCCGTCGCTTCCTCGGCTGGGCTCGCGACATCGCGAAGGGGCGCCCCACGCTGTTCAAGCTGCATCCGAACGAGCTCGTCGAACGAGCCACGCGCGAGGTAGCGCGGTACCTGCCTCAGGCGCGCGTGCTCACCGACGGGCCCACGGACGCGATGATCGCCAACGCAGACGTCGTCATCACGCAGTATTCGTCCACCGCCTTCGTGGCGCTCGCCCTCGGCAAAGAGGTGCATTCCTACTTTCCGGTCGAGACGCTGCGGCGCCTCATACCGGTGCAGAACCGCTCGGCAGCCCGCAACATCGCCGCGGTCTGTCGCGACGTGCTCGCGGCGCGCTCTCCTCTCCGTCTCCTGCGGGAGGTCGCATGAAGAAGCTCGTCGTCATTCAGGCGCGCGTCGGCTCGACGCGGCTGCCCGGCAAGGTGCTCATGCCGCTCGCCGGGCGCCCCGCGCTCGAGCGCCTGATCGAGCGTGTTCGGGCGGCGCGCGCACTTTTCGAGCTGTGCGTGGCGACCACCACCGAGGCCGCCGACGAGCCCATCCGCGAGCTTTGCCAGCGGCTGTCGGTCAACTGCTTGAGCGGCCACCCGACGGACCTGCTCGGGCGCCACGTGCAGGCGGGAAGGCGCGCGGGAGCCGACGCGATCGTGAAAATTCCCTCGGATTGCCCGCTCATCGATCCCGCCGCCATCGAGCGCGTGCTCGGTGCATTCGACAGCGCGCGTGGCGGCTGCGACCTCGCGACGAACCTCTGCCCGCCGAGCTGGCCGGACGGCAACGACATCGAGGTGATCCCGCGCGACGTGCTCGAGCGCGCGTTTCGCGAGGCCCGCCGCCCCCTCGAGCGCGAGCACACGACACCGTTCATCTGGGACCAGCCCGATCGCTTTCGCATCCTCAACGTACGCTGGGAGGCCGGCCGCGACCTGTCGCGGAGCCACCGCTTCACGCTCGACTATGCCGAGGACTACGCGTTCATCAGCGCCGTGTACGACGCGCTCCACGATGACGCGCGGCCGGTCTTCCCGCTCTCGTCGATCCTCGGCTTGCTCGAGCAGAGGCCGGAGCTTCTCTCCTTGAACGCGCGCTGGGCGGGAAACAGCTGGCAGCGCAAGCACGTCGGGGAGCTGCGCTCCGTACGCCTTTCGGACGACGGAATTTCCTGGGTGGGAGCCTGAGTCGCACGGACGGAACGCCCATGCCGAACCACGTAGCTTACGACCAGCCGCTCCCCGCGATCGCGGCGTCCGAGGCGCTCTATGCGCGAGCCCGCGGACTGATCCCGGCCGGGACCCAAACCCTCGCGAAGGGCCCGACGCAGTACGTCAACGGTGTCGCCCCGAAGTACCTCGTGCGCGGGCTCGGCTCCCACGTGTGGGACGCGGACGAAAACGAATACATCGACCTCACGATGGCGGTCGGGCCGCTGTCGCTCGGCTACGCCTACCCCCGTGTCGACGACGCCGTGCGCGCCCAGCTCGCCGACGGCATCACGTTCTCGTTGATGCATCCGCTCGAGGTCGAGGTGGCCGAGCTCGTCCACGCCATGGTGCCCGGCGCCGAATCGGTCCGCTTCAGCAAGACGGGCTGCGACGTGACGAGCGCCGCGGTGCGGCTCGCGCGGGCCCACACGGGCCGCGAGCGCGTGCTGTGCTCGGGCTACCACGGCTGGCACGACTGGTACGTCGGCACGACGCCGCGCCCCGCCGGCGTCCCCGCAGGAACCCGCGCTCTCACGCAGGCTTTCCGCTACGGCGACCTCGAGGGCCTGCGGGCCGCGCTCGACGACAGCGTCGCCTGCGTGATCCTCGAGCCGGTGCTGTTCGAGGAGCCGGCGCACGGCTTCTTGCACGAGCTGTCGCGCGCCTGTCGAGCGGCGGGCGCCTTGCTCGTCTTCGACGAGATGTGGACGGGCTTTCGGGTCGCGCTCGGCGGCGCGCAGGAGCGCTACGACGTCACGGCCGACCTCGCGTGCTTCTCGAAGGCGATTGCCAACGGCATGCCGTTCAGCGTGCTCACGGGCCGCAGGGACGTGATGCGCCGCCTCGACGAGGACGTGTTCTTCTTCACGACGTTCGGCGGCGAGGCGCTGTCGCTCGCGGCGGCGAAGGCGACGCTGCTCGAGCTCCGAGAGCAGCAGGTGCCGGCCCGACTCGAGGCACAGGGTTCGCGCCTCGCGCGCGGCTACGACGAGCTCGCGCGCAAGAAGGGCCTCGCGACGCGCGCCGTCGGCTTGCCGTGCCGCACGCTCATCGAATTCGATGCTTCCGCAGGCGATCCGCTTTTGCAGAAGTCCCTCGTGCAGCAGGAGCTGATCCGGCACGGCGTGCTGTTCTCGGGCTTTCACAACCTCTCGTTTTCGCACCGCGACGAGGACGTGACGCACGTGCTCGGCGCCTACGACCGCGCCCTCGATGTCCTTCGCGACGCGCTAGCCGATGGCACGCTCGAGACGCGCATCGAGGGCCGACCCGTGCAACCGGTGTTCCGCACCACCGAACGGAGACCCCGCTGATGCAGGCGTTCGGGCTCGAAGGCAAGGTGGCGATCGTCACCGGCGCGCTCGGGTTGCTCGGTCAGGAGCACTGCGCGGCGCTCTCGGCCGCCGGCGCCACGGTCGTCGCGACGGATCTCGGCGAGGACGAGCGCATCGCGGGCTTCGCGCGCCGGCTCGGCAGAACGACCGGCCGCGACGTGCTGGGCCTGGCAGCCGATCTCACGGACCCCTCGGCCGTCGAGCACCTGCGCGATGCGACGCTCTCGGCCTTCGGTCACATCGACGTGCTCGTCAACAACGCCGCGATCGACGACAAGGTCGTCGGCGACGCCGAAAGCCCGCGCTTCGAAGACTACCCGCTCGACGCCTTTCGTCGCCAGCTCGACGTCAACGTGACGGGCGTCTTTCTCGCGTGCCAGAAGCTCGGCGCGCCCATGGCCGAGGCGGGGCGGGGCAGCATCGTCAACGTCGCCTCGACGTACGGCATCACGGCGCCGCGCCAAGACCTCTATCGCCGAACCGACGGCAGCCAGACGTTCTTCAAGGGCCCCGCCTACCCGGCGAGCAAGGCGGCGGTGCTCCAGCTCACGCGCTACCTCGCGGCGTACTGGGGGCCGCGCGGGGTCCGCGTGAACGCGCTTTCGCCCGGCGGCGTGCGAGCGAGTCAGGACGAAGCCTTCGTCGCCGAGTACGCGAAGCACACGCCGCTCGGCCGCATGGCGCGTCGCGAAGACTACCGCGGCGCCGTGGTGTTCCTGGCGAGCGACGCGTCGTCCTACATGACGGGCGCCAATCTGGTGATCGACGGAGGCTTTACGATATGGTGAGACCTCTCGAGGACCGTGAGCTCAAGCGCCGTGCGCGCCGCATCCGTCTCGTCGTCACCGACGTCGACGGCGTGCTGACGGACACCGGTGTCTACTTCTCGCTGTATGGCGAGGAATTTCGCCGTTTTTCCGTGCGAGACGGCATGGGCAGCGAGCTGCTCAGAAACGCCGGCATCGAGACGGCGTGGATGTCGAAGGAGCGAGGCTCGAGCATCACGCAGCGCGCCCGCAAGCTCCACCTCGACCACGTGTACCTGGGCGTGCAGGACAAGGCCCTCGAGCTCGACACCGTGCTCGCGCGGGCCGGCGGCCTGTCGCTCGACGAAATCGCCTACATCGGCGACGACGTGAACGATCTCGGTGCGCTCGTGCGCGTCGCCGAGCATGGCATCGCCGCGGCGCCCGCGAACGCGGTCGCTGCCGTGCGCGAGGTCGTCCACTTCTGCACCGACGCCGAAGGCGGCGCGGGCGCTTTCCGTGAGCTCGCCGACTCGATTCTCGGCTGGAGAAAGGAAGACGAACACGGATGACAACGGCCAATGTTCTGCTCGACGGCCTCCTGCAAAACCTCCCCGTCGCCCGCCCGAAACCCGCGACGGCGACCCGTCGCGTGCGCATCGGAGGTGCCTGGGTCGGGGAGCACGAGCCGGTGTTCGTGATCGCGGAGATCGGCATCAACCACAACGGCTCGCTCGAGCTGGCAAAGAACCTCGTGGAGGGAGCCGCGCGCGCCGGGGTCGACGCGGTGAAGATCCAGAAGCGCACGCCGGAGCTCTGCGTGCCGCGCGATCAATGGGGCGTCATGCGCGACACGCCCTGGGGTCGCATGAGCTACATCGACTACAAGCGCCGCGTCGAGCTCGGAGAGCGCGAGCTGCGCGAGCTTTCGCGCCATTGCCGCGAGCTCGGCGTGCCGTGGTTCGCGTCGTGTTGGGACGAGCCGAGCGTCGAGTTCATCGAGCGCTTCGACCCGCCCTGCTACAAGGTCGCATCGGCGTCGCTCACGGATCTCGACTTGCTCGCGATGATACGCGCGACGGGGCGACCGCTCATCCTGTTCGACGGGCATGTCGACGGCCGAGGAAATCGCGCGGAGCGTCGCCTGGATCGGCACCGAGCAGCTGCTCATCGCTCACGCGACCTCGACCTATCCATGCCCCACGGGCGAGCTCAACCTGCGCATGATCGAGACGCTGCGCAAGAACTACGCGGAGTGCCCCATCGGCTACTCGGGGCACGAGGAAGGGCTCTTGCCCACGCTCTCGGCCGTCGCGCTCGGCGCCACGTTCGTCGAGCGCCACATCACGCTCGACCGCACGATGTGGGGCAGCGATCACGCCGCGTCGGTCGAAATCGACACGCTGAGCGAGCTCGTGCGGAGCATCCGCGAAGTGGAAAGCGCCCTCGGGGACGGCGTGAAGCGCGTTTACGACAGCGAGCTGCCCGTCCGGCGGAAGCTACGCCGCGTGAGCTGAGCCGGCGAGACCACCTGATGCGTTGGGAAATCATCTCACCGGCAATCATCGTCGGCGTTGCGCTCTCGTTCGTGGTGCTCGAGCGCATCTGGCCTTACGACCCGCATCAGAAGCTCTTCCGCGCGGGCTTCCTCACGGATCTCGTGGGCTACGGCCTCATCCAGAGCTATTTTCTCGGGCTCCTCATCACGGCTTTCATCCGCTTCGTGGACGGCCATACGGAGATCTCGCGCCTCCACCTCGTGAGCGCCTGGCCGGTGCCCGTCCAGCTCGCGTTCTTCTTCGTCACCCACGACTTTTACATCTACTGCTTTCACCGTCTGCAACACGCTTCACCGCTGCTCTGGCGCATCCACGAAGCGCACCATTCGGTGGACGACGTTCGACTGGCTGAGCGGCACGCGCTCCCACTCCCTCGAGATTTGCGTCAATCAGACGATCGAATTTTTGCCGATCGTGCTCTTGGGTGCCGCGCCCGAGGTGGCGCTCATGAAGGCGACGCTCGACGCCGTGTGGGGCATGTACATCCACTCGAACCTGAACGTGAAGAGCGGCGCCCTCAAGTACGTCATCAACGGCCCCGAGATGCACCGCTGGCACCACGCGCGCGAGCTCACCTCGCCCAGCCGGAACTTCGCGACCAAGCTGGCGATCTGGGATTTCCTTTTCGGCACGGCGTACCTTCCCGAGACGAAGCCCGACCGCTACGGCATCGCCGACGACAAGTACCCGAAGGGCGGCGCGCTAGCGTACGTCTGGCAACACCTCGCCGCGTTTCGACGCGCGTGAAGCGACGCTCGGCGAGACGGACCCGAGATCCCCGCGAGAATCGGTCGCTTGACGCGTTGCGGCGGCAGCTCGGCACCGCGGCCGATCCGATGGCTGAATCTTCGGGGGAGTGGCCGGCCCGACGGCCTCGAGCGCAGGGTCGGACGCGTGCACGCCGCGCCGGCGCACTTCTAATTTCGTGACGCCACGCCTGCTGCGCTCGCGGATGATTTACAGTGGTCGTTACCTCGCGCCTGCTCTGCCGCCCGCCCGAACCGTCAACTTTCCGGCGACGACAGAAGTTTCAAGCGAGAGGCCCGCTGGCGGCAGCCCGCAACGCAAATTACTCTGACCGGGCATTAGTCTACTACCCCGCCAGACGGACAGGAGCGACCGGCACCTCATGACCCTCACCCACCTCGAACGCCTCGAAGCCGAAGCCATCCACATCATACGAGAGGTCGCCGCGGAGGCCGAGAAGCCCGTGATGCTGTACTCAGTGGGTAAGGACAGCGCGGCGATGCTGCACGTCGCGCAGAAGGCGTTCTACCCCGCGCGACCGCCCTTCCCGCTGCTGCACGTCGATACCACCTGGAAGTTCCAGGACATGTACGCGCTGCGCGACCGCATGGCCTCCGAGTCGGGCATGGACCTCATCGTCTACAAGAATCCGGAGGCGCTCGAGAAGGGAATCAACCCGTTCACGCACGGGTCGGCCGTTCACACCGACATGTGGAAGACCGAGGGGCTCAAGCAAGCGCTCGACAAGTACGGCTTCGACGCCGCGTTCGGCGGAGCGCGCCGCGACGAGGAAAAGTCTCGCGCCAAGGAGCGCATCTTCTCCTTCAGGACCGCGCAGCACCGCTGGGATCCCAAGACCCAGCGACCCGAGCTGTGGCGCCTCTTCAACGCACGCAAGCACAAGGGCGAATCCATGCGCGTGTTCCCGCTCTCCAACTGGACCGAGCTCGACGTGTGGCAATACATTTATCTCGAGAAGATTCCGATCGTGCCGCTCTACTTCGCCGCCGAGCGGCCCGTCGTCTCGCGCGACGGCACACTCATCATGGTCGACGACGACCGCATGCCGCTCGCCCCCGGCGAGAAGCCCATGAGGAAAGTCGTCCGCTTCCGGACGCTCGGCTGCTACCCGCTCACGGGAGCCATCGAATCGACGGCGGATACGCTCCCGCTCATCATCAAGGAAATGCTCTCGGCTCGCTCTTCGGAGCGCCAGGGCCGAGTCATCGACCACGACGCCGCTGCGTCCATGGAAAAGAAGAAGCAGGACGGTTACTTCTGATGCGCGCCCCCGTAGCACCCTCCACCGCGGCGCTCGCGAGCCCGCCCGACGACATCGACGCGGACGTGCGCCGCCGCCTGCAGCGCGGCCTGCTCCGCTTCAACACCTGCGGCAGCGTCGACGACGGCAAAAGCACGCTGATCGGGCGCTTGCTCTGGGACTCGAAGGCGCTCTTCGACGACCAGCTCGACGCGCTCGCGCGCGACTCGAAGTCCGTGGGCACGCGCGGCGGCGAGATCGACTACGCGCTTTTGCTCGACGGCCTTGCGGCAGAGCGCGAGCAGGGCATCACGATCGACGTTGCGTATCGCTTCTTCTCGACCGAGCGCCGCAACTTCATCGTCGCCGACACGCCCGGTCACGAGCAGTACACGCGCAACATGGTGACCGGCGCTTCCACCGCCGATCTCAGCGTCATCCTCATCGACGCCCGCAAGGGCGTGCTCACCCAGACCAAGCGGCATTCGTTCCTCGTGTCGCTGCTCGGCATCCAACACGTGGTCCTGGCCGTGAACAAGATGGACCTCGTCGACTACTCGCAGGAGGTCTTCGCGAAAATCGAGGCCGACTACCGCGAGTTCGCCAAGCAGATCGGCATCCACGATTTCATGTGCATCCCGATGTCCGCCGTCAACGGCGACAACATCATCGAACGCTCGGATCGCACGCCCTGGTACCACGGGCCCACGTTGATGGGCCTGCTCGATACCGTCGAGGTCGACGAGATGCGCCTGCACGACAAGCCGCTGCGCCTGCCCGTGCAGTGGGTCAACCGCCCGAACCTCGACTTTCGCGGGTTCGCCGGGACGATCGTCGCGGGCGCGGTACGCCCCGGCGACACGATCCGCGTGCAGCCTTCGGGTCGCGTGAGCCAGGTCAAACGCATCGTCACCAAGGACGGCGACCTGGAGGAAGCGGTCGTCGGCCAGTCGATCACGCTCACGCTCGCGGACGAGGTTGACGTCTCGCGGGGCGATCTGATCGCCGCGGCCGACAGTCCCGCACAGGTGGCCGACCAGTTCGAGGCCACCGTCGTGTGGATGAACGAGAGTCCGCTTTTGCGCGGCCGAAGCTACCTCTTCAAGCTCGGCTCGCGCATGGCGACGGCCACGCTCGGCGCGCTCAAGTACCGCATCAACGTGAACACGCTCGAGCAGCAGCCGGCGCCGCGCCTCGATCTGAACGAGATCGGCGTTTGCCACCTGCAGCTCGACCGCGCCATCGCCTTCGACTCCTACAAAGAGAACAGGGATATGGGCGCCTTCATCCTCATCGACCGCATGACGAACGACACGGTCGGCGCGGGGATGCTGCACTTTGCGCTGCGCCGCGCGCAAAACGTCCACTGGCAGGCGATGGACGTGAACAAGATCGCGCGCGCGTCGATCAAGAACCAAAAGCCGTGCTTGCTCTGGTACACGGGGCTTTCGGGCGCCGGAAAGTCGACGATCGCGAACCTCGTCGACAAGAAGCTCCACAGCTTGCATCGCCACACGTACCTGCTCGACGGCGACAACGTGCGTCACGGCTTGAACCGCGACCTCGGCTTCACCGACGCGGATCGCGTGGAGAACATTCGCCGCATCGCGGAGGTCGGCAAGCTCATGGTTGACGCCGGGCTCATCGTGAGCACGGCGTTCATCTCGCCGTTCCGGGCCGAACGCTCGATGGCGCGCTCGATGCTCGCCGACGGCGAGTTCGTCGAGATCTTCGTGGATACACCGCTTCCCGTCGCCGAGGAGCGCGACCCGAAGGGCCTCTACAAGAAGGCGCGGCGCGGCGAGCTCAAGAACTTCACCGGCATCGACTCGCCCTACGAAGCGCCCGAGAAGCCCGAAATCCGCATCGACACCACGCAGATGACGCCCGAAGCCGCGGCCGATGCCGTCGTCTCGTTCCTCGAAGAGCGAGGGCTCCTCGAGGCATGACGCACACGGTTGCTTTCAACGGCGACGCGGACGGCCTCTGCGCCCTGCAACAGCTCCGGCTCGTCGAGGACGGCCCCTTCGAGCTCGTCACGGGCGTCAAACGCGACATCGCCTTGCTCGGCCGCGTGAAGGCGGCGCCCGGCGACCGCGTCACCGTGCTCGACGTATCGCTCGACGTGAACCGCGACGGGCTCGTGGCGCTGCTCGAAGCGGGCGCCTCGGTACGCTACTTCGATCATCATCATGCGGGAGAAATCCCGGCGAGCGACCGGCTCGAGCATCACATCGACGAGAGCGCCACGGTCTGCACGAGCATTCTCGTTGACCGCCAGCTCGGCGGGCGCGCGCGCGCCTGGGCAGTCACGGGTGCGTTCGGCGACAGCCTCGTCGAGGAAGCGAAGGCACTCGGGCGCGAGCTCGGCCTCGCCCCGGAATCCGAAAAGACCCTGGAAACGCTGGGCGTCACGCTCAACTACAACGCCTACGGTGAGACGGTCACCGACCTGCACGTTCCCCCCACCGAGCTCGCGGCGGCCATGCTGCCCTTCGTCGATCCACTCGAGTTCGCGCGGAGCTCGGAGGCGTACCGCGGGCTCGCGGCGGGATATCGGAAAGACATGGAGCTTGCCGAGCGGCTCGAGCCGGCGCGAAAAACGCCGGGCGCCATCTTGTACGTGATGCCGGACGAAGCGTGGGCTCGCCGCGTGATCGGCACGCTTGCCAACGATCTCTCGAAGGCAAACCTAAAGAGTGCCGTTGCCATCGCTTCTCCGAAGAAGGCCGGCGGGTTCGTCGTGAGCGTGCGGGTTCCACGCGATGCAGTGGTGCCGGCTGAAGCCTTCTGCCGACGCTTCCCCACGGGCGGTGGCCGCCGCACGGCCGGTGGCATCAATCATCTGCCGACAGCCGATCTCGAAGGCTTCGCGAGCGACTTCGAAGCGCAGTTTCGAGCGAGCTGAACGAGGCGTCTTGAGTTGCACAAAAACAGTCAAGAATTCTCGGGCATCTTTACCGAGGATTTGGCAGTTCAAGAATCAGCCTAGTTGACATCTAGGCATAGAGGCGCACGTTTGTCGCCATGGCCCAGCCGCTCAAGCTCGTCGAAGCGAGCCCGACTCCCAGCATCGATCTCGATGCCGTCAACGCGCAGCTCGAGCAAGCCTCGCCGGCGGCCGTGCTCGCCTGGGCGAAGGACACGTTCGGCGATCGACTGATCCTCACTTCGAGCTTCGGCGCGGAGTCCGCGATGATGCTGCACCTCGCGAGCCAGGTCGTACCGCACGCGCCCGTCGTGTTTCTCGACACGGGCTACCTGTTCTCCGAAACGTATCGCTTCGCCGAGCAGCTCACGGAGCGCTTCGGCCTCGACCTTCGCGTCTATTCGCCGCGCATGACGGCCGCTCGTCAAGAGGCTCTCTACGGCAAGCTGTGGGAAGAGGACCTCGAAAAGTACATGCAGCTCAACAAGATCGAGCCTATGGATCGCGCGCTCCGCGAGCTTCAGCCCCGCGCTTGGATCGCCGGGCTACGTGGCAATCAGAACGAATTTCGCGCGGGCCTGCGCAAGGTCGAGCTGCAAGACGACATCGTGAAAGTGCACCCGATCCTCGGCTGGAACGAGGAGGACCTGTACCACTACATGCGGAAAAACGACCTCCCCTTTCATCCTCTCTACCGCCGTGGATATCGCTCGATCGGCGACATTCACTCGACGACGCCCACACTCGAAGGCGAGGACCCGCGCGCCGGTCGAAGGCTCGGCGTGCACAGCGAGTGCGGCATCCACTTGCCGCGCGTCGCCGAGGACGAAAGTTTGAAGTCGAGCGGTCTCTGACGCGTCGAGGCGCGCCGATCACGAGCCCTCCGGCGCGAGCGGCATGCTAGCGTCCGAGTCGCCCATCACTCCCAGCCCTAAGGTGGCATGAACAGCATCCTCTCCCGAATGGGTCGCATCTACGGCGTGCTCCGGCGTCCGCACCACGTGTACGTCGTGCCGCTGTTCTTGGCGTGCTTGTTCGGACTGCTCCGCACGATCGTCGCCGTCGCGATGACGCTCGATCACGTGTTCTTTCCGCGCCTCGCGCGCACGCGCGCGAATCGGCCCATCGTGCTCGTCGGCAATCCGCGCACCGGCACGACGTTCTTGCAGCGGTTCCTCTCGGACGAGGGCTTCGGCTCGGGCATGGAGCTCTTCTTGATGCTCTATCCGTCGCTGTTTCTCCAGAAGCTCTTGCGGCCCATCCTGCCGTTGCTCGAGAGGCTGAGCCCCGCGAAGTTTCACTCGACGAAGGCTCACGAAACGAGCCTGAGCTCGGTCGAGACCGACGACGTGGGCGTGCTCTTTCGCTACCTCGACGGTTTCTTCCTCTACGGCTTCTTCTTGTCGTTCGAGGAGAACGACCCGTATCTCGAGTTCGACCCGCGCGTCCGCGACACGTCGAAGCGCGACTTCGAGTGGCTCGACAAGCTGTGGCGCCGAAGCCTCGTGCTCCACGAGTCGAAGCGTAACGTCGCGAAGCTCTTCTCGCTCGCCGTGCGGTTGCCACAATTCCTCGAGCGCTTCCCCGAAGCGCAGATCCTCTACATGGCCCGCGATCCCATCGCGGTCCTGCCGAGCGCCATGAGCCTCGTCACGGGCGTGCTCGACCGGGCCTTCGGCTTCTGGTCGCAGCCCGAGGAAATCAGGAAGCGCTGGCTCGAACGCATGTACCGCGCCCTCGTCTCACTGCTCGAGCGGTTCCACGAGGAGTGGCAGAGCGGTGCCATCGATCACGAGCGCGTGTTCATCGTGCGCTACGATCGGATGATGATGGATTTCGAGAACGTGATGGAAGAGATGTGCACGTTCCTGAACCACGAGATGACGCCCGAGCTTCGCGCCACGGTGAAGAAGCGCGCCGAAAAGCAGCGCAAGTACGAGTCCGAGCACCAGTACGATCTCGCCAAGTTCGGCCTCGACGAAGCCCAGATCCGGAAAGACTGCGCGTTCTTCTACGACACGTTCCTCCCGCCCTGGCAGCCGCCCGCGCAAGTGACGAACGGCGCGCAACCGGCGGCGTCCGCTTGAGCGCCGCGCGGCGCGAAGCCCAGCGCGCCTAACGGCGCGGAGACGAAGCGATGTTGCCGGATTTCGCCTCGGACCCTGCGACCTACGGCGAGACCCGGTACCTGCTCTCCAAGATCTCCGTTGACGATCGCGCGCTGAACCGCCACGTGCTCGAGACCGTGCGGAGCGCGCTCGCACCGCTACCGACGGCGCGTGTGCTCGAGATCGGCGCGGGCGTCGGGACGATGCTGACCAGGCTCGTCGACTGGAGGGTGCTCCGCGCGGGTGAATACGTCGCTCTCGACGTTGACGCGCGGCTGCTCGGCGACCTTCACCGCTGGCTCCAGAGCTGGGCCGTTGGGACGAGGCGCAAGGTCGAGGTGGAAGGCGCAGCCGCGCGGATACGGGCCGACGACGGCACCACGATCGACGTCTTGAGCACGCAGGCGGAGCTCCAGGATTTCGCCGGGCGGCCAGCGGACGCACACGGTGTGGATCTGCTCGTCGCGAACGCCGTGCTCGACCTCGTCGACGTGCCCGCCGTGCTGCCGACGCTGCTTGCACGGCTCGCGCCGCGAGGCGTCTTCTGGTTCACGATCAACTTCGACGGCGAGTCGATCTTCCAGCCCGATCACCCGGCCGACGACGCGCTCATGGCGGCGTTCCACCGGACGATGGACGAGCGCGTGCGCTTCGGCCACAGGGCGGGCGAGAGCCGCGCCGGTCGACACCTATTCGCCCAGCTTCACGCGGCAGGCGCGCGGGTCCTCGCGGCGGGGAGCTCCGACTGGGTCGTCTTCCCGAGCGACGGACGCTATCCGGAGAATGAAGCGTTCTTCCTCTTCCACATTCTGAGGACGATCGAGGAAGCGCTCGAAGCGGACCCCGGCGTTGACCGCGCCACGCTCGACGCTTGGCTCCGCACGCGGCGCGCGCAGGTCGAGCGCGGCGAGCTCACGTACGTCGCGCACCAGCTCGATTTGCGGGGCGTTTCGACGGCTGAACGCTTCGCCGTGCAGCCCGGCTCGGATCCGGCGCGTGAGCGCGGCGCGCTCGCGCAGCAGTCGCCGGACAGCGCGTCGCGCTACGTCCGCTCGAGGAACGCCGTCGTGAAGTAGTCGTCCTTCGTGTCGGGGGCGAAGCTGATTTTCTCGGACTGGAAGACGGAGCGGCGACCGTTCTGCTTGTTGGTCATTTCCATCTTCATGGGGCGGTAGCGCTTGTTCTTCGGGTCGAGGAGCTTCAGATCGCTCGTCGCAAGCTCCTTCAGGAGCTTGCCGCCCATGTCGTAGTAGACGCCCTTGCGGACGGAGAACTTGTCCTTGCTCACCCAGTAGGTCTTCTTGGAGTAGCCGTCGCTCTTCTTCACGTCGTCGTTCTTCGGAATGACGTTGATGACCCAGCAGGGCTCGCCGCCCGCGGCCTCTTCCTTCAAGAGGTTGTAGTTGAAGTCGTCGAGCGCCGGCACGGCGAGGTCGCCGAAGGAAAATTCGCTACCCATGAAGGCCTGCGACCGCTGCGAGCTCACGATGCGGCGCGTCTTGCGTAGAGCGGGGAGAAAGATCCACGTGTCGTCCGACTTGTCGTCGTAGTCGAAGACGAGCACGCCGGTGCCCTTCACGTCGGCCGGGGCGAGGAACTGGTAGACGCGCTTCTCGGTCTTGCCGCCGTCGAAGAGCTTGGTGGCGAGCGAGATCTTGCGCTCCCGCGTCTGGCCCTTCTCGTTGACGATGGTCATCTTCACGACGGCTTCCGACCCGGCGAGCTTCCGGGTGAGGGCCACCTTGTCCATGATCTCGCGGGGGGAGGGGCCCGCCTCCGCGTCCCGTGCCCCGGCGAGCAAGCCGAACGAAGCGGCTGCAACGAGGGCCAAAGTTGCCGTTCTGCGCGGGATTCTGAGCTGGTTCATCGGTGGTCCGGGCTCCTTTAGCGGGGGTATTTCCAATACGATTAGACGGTGGCTCGGTCGAGGATCTTCCTCGCCGGCGACGAAAATTTTCGAAGGCAAAAAGGCGACGTGCCGGACCTCCGTCAGAAGCTCGCGCGGAGCTCGCCGTAGACGGCGCTGAGCTCCTCGTCGATGAGACCGAACAGGGTGCCCGTGGGGCCAGCGTAGATTTCCGCGCCCACCGAAGTGCTCAGGGCATCGGTCAGGTGATAGAGCACCTTCGGAAACGCGAGCCACTCCTGCGTGGTGAAGTTCACCATGCCGAGCGCCGAGAGCGAGAGCGTGTCGTGCAGGGTGAGCCACTCGACGCGCAGCGAGGCAAGGTGCTGCACCTCGTGCAGCTGGCCGAAGAGCATCTGGTTTCGGAACGCGAGGTCGTCGGGAGCGTACGCCGCGATGTCGGCCGCCGCGAAGGTCGGCAGGATCTCGTTGGTCAGGAACGTATCGAGGTCGCCGTTAACAATCGCGGGAAGCTCCGGCTTTTCGACCTTGCTCCAATGAAACGCCACGCGGCCCATGTACTGCGCAATGACACTCACCGAGCCGAAATTGTGATCGACCCCAACCACGTATTGGAGGTCCGGGCGCGGCTCCCAGTACCGGGTGCGAAAATGCATGGGGAAGCGGTAGGCGGCCTCGCCACGCAAGCCGAGCACATCGCCGATGGCCGTGGAGAAATCGAAGCCGACTACGTGATGCTGGTACGGCGTTCGCCCGATCTCGAGCTGCCACGGCCTCGCAGCGGTTTCGCTGGGCTCGTCGCTGGCGTGAATCAGGTGGTGGTACGTGAACCCCGGAAGCGGCGCGTAGCCGTACACGTACGACGCAGACATCTCGAAGGCCGGCAACTCCAAGTGCACCCGCGCGCCCTGCGTACCGTGCGCGAGATCGGGCTCTGGAGTATCGTCCACCAGCCTCGCGTACCAGGGAACGATGAACGGGATCTGCGCCGGCCGGTAGAGCGGCATCCACACGCCCTCGATCCGGATGGGGCTCAAGTTGAGTGAGGCGCGAGCGCCAACGTTACCCTGTTGACGGTCGTCCTCGGCGGGAGAACGCACGCGCAGATCAAAGGGCGTCAGATTATTCGTCGGGTTGAAGGCATCGGCGCGACCCCACACGACGATCTGTTGGCCCAGGCGGAGGTCGAGCGGGCCGAGATACGTGCTCACGTACGCTTCGCGCAGGTTTATTGTCGGCCCCACGTCGTCGCCGACGCGCCCGTACATGAAGCGCGCCTCGGCGAACGCGGTCCCGAGGTGCTCCTTTTTGGCGGTGACCTTGAGCGCTAGCTCGCCGTAGGCGGCCTTCATCTCGTAGCGCTTGGAGTCGGGCACCATCCCTGCGAACACGTCACCGCGAACGTAGCCCCCGAGGTCGATGCCCGTTGCACCGCCGCCTCCAGCTACAGAGCCGGCGTCGTCACTTCCCGACAAGCTGCTCTCGAAGAGGCCCGAGCCCGTATCCGTCGCCGCACTTTCACTCCCCGACGAAGCCTCGGCCTCGGCGGGGGGCGGCTCGGCTTCGGTCGTCGCAGGCTCGGTGCCCTCGGCGGGAGCTCCTGCCGAAGGTTCCGTCGAAGGGCTCGGCACTGGCGCCGCCGGCGCAACGGGCGCCGCAGTTGGCGGGGCCGCCACGGGCGGCGCCGGGGTCGTTGGAGCGGGCGCCGCGGGAGGGGCCGCCGGCGCGGCTTGCGCGCGCGCATCGTTCGCGACGAAAACCAGACCCCCCAAAACCGAAAGCGCTCCGAGGAGCGTGAAACGATGCCCGCGCCGCCATGGCGGCGAGACGAGCGCGCACGAGCTCATGCTGAATTCTCCGTTGGACCGACGCTCGGTCCCGTCCAAATGCCAGCCGAAAATACCATTGAAAACCCGGCAGCGGCGCTGCCGAGCACGAGCTTGTCGCCCTCTTTCACCTGCCGCGATTCCAGCAGCCGGTGGTACGTGACGCCCACGGCGGCGCTCGCCGTGTTGCCGTAGAGCGAGTGGGTGTAGACGCCCCGTTCGGGATCCGCGCCCACGTCTTCCAATAGCTTTCTCACCATCATTTCGCTCGGCTGATGGAAGACGTAGTGGTTGACCTCTTGCGGGGTCCACCCGAGCGTCTCCAGGCGGTCTTTGAGCCACGGCGGGATGAGCTTGCTCAGCCGCATCATCTCGACGGACGACGACTCGAAGGTGCGATCGATGGGCACCTGGCAGAGGTGCCAGTGATCAGGCGCCGTATACGAGTCGATCTTGATCAGGCGAATGCCACCACCTGGCCACGGCACCCGTCGGAGCAGGACGCAGGCCGCGGCGTTGCCGACCGTGAGGCCCGCGGACTTCATGTAGAGGTCCTTGACCGTCTGGATGTCGTAGCTCAGGTAGTGACCGAAGAGCTCGGACGCGCAGACGAGCGCCGTCTGGTAGTCGTCATGGATCGCGAAGTAGCCGGCGGCCGCCTGGATGGCTTCGAGGTGGCCGACGCAGGCGGCCGTGACGTTCGAGCGCGTGCGTGCGCTTCAGGCCGAGCTTCGCGGCGATCTCCATGGCCGTGGCGGGCTCGAAGTACTGCCGGGCGATGCCGCCGCTGATCACGATGTCGACCTCGCTCGCCGTGACGCCGTTGATCTTGAGGCAACGCTGCGCTGCCTGCACGGCGTAGTCGGCGACGCGCGCATTCGGATCATCCTCGAGGTAGCGGACCTTCGTGTTGCACAGCCCAAAGACGTGCGTGATGGCGGATTCGACGGTCGGCCAGTCCGCCTCGTCGCCTCGGTAGCGCTCGTGCACCCGCCGCAGAATTTCCTGGTTGTCGACGCGTGCTGCAGGGTGGCTGATGCCCGGTCGCGACACGTAGAGTTCGGGTAGGCTCAATGGGGATCTCCGTGGCGGGACGGTGGGTCACGCGCGTCACCTCGCGGGTGCGCGCGACCGCGCCGCCGTGCGTGCTCCATCATAGTATTCGGGCAGTCTCACTGCAAAACCGTTCGCGAAAGCGCGACGCCAACGGAAAAGTTCAAGAGCACGACCATGCGATGGGGACAGAGCGAACTGTAACCAGAGATGCCCGGACAAAGTCTTGCGCGCACTTTTCAGACCAAATTGTTGTTTCGATTTGTGTACCGACCGGCCGCGCACCCAGCCGCTGATCGCATGATTCGAGCCGA
Organism: uncultured delta proteobacterium; assembly: GCA_963841435.1. Classification (GTDB taxonomy): domain Bacteria; phylum Myxococcota_A; class Polyangia; order Polyangiales; family Polyangiaceae; genus PMG-095. The sequence goes on along the minus strand of CAWJCS010000005.1, from coordinate 1,786,442 downwards.
AAATGTGCTCGGATCGGCTGGCGCAACGTCGCGCTTTGGGCTCTACTTCCGCGACCATGTCGAGCCGTTCGTCACACGTTCATTCCCTCGCGCGCGCTTCGAAGGGCCCGCGCATTTCTCTTTTAGTTTCCGCGGCCTACGCAGCTTGCCTCGCGCTGGGCTGTGGTGGTGGCGATGACGACAGTGGACCCAATCCAGGTCCTTCGACGCAGGCGACCATCGTGCTGTCGCAAGCGAACAACTACACGACCGTGAAGAGCGTGCTGACACCCGTCAGTCACCCCACGGTTGCGGGTACGAATGTCGAAGTCTGCCTCGACAGCATCATGGACGACATTCAGTGCCACGCGGTTGACGTGAGCGGCATCAAGCTCCTCACGCTGCTTCGCTTCAAGGACGTGACCGAAGAGGAGGCGGCCCAGGTCCTCACCAAGGGTACGCTGAGCCAGAGCGACTTCGACGCCGTGTGGACGTACGAGACGGATCAGTCGTCGCCGTGCGTTTCGCTCGACGCCTTCAAAAGTCTCGGTGGCACGCCAATCGATCTCGAGTCCGACTTCACGACGGACAGCAATCTGATTTATCTGGTCGCGGCCGGTACCACGAAGAGCCCGGGCATCGGCACGAGCACCATGGCCTTCCTCAAGCCGTCGGACAGCTCGGTCGTCGATCAGGTGGACGTCGAGACCGGCTGCGGCCTGCTCGATTTCGAGGCTTCGCTCGGAACGCCCGTTGACGCTCCCATGAACGGCCCGTGGGTCGCGAGCTGGGGCGACGTCAAGGTGGACTCGCTGGGGAACCCCACTGCGTTCAATCTCATCAACGAGCTGTTGGTCGGGTTCTACCCGAACATGACGCCCACCCAGGTCCAGGACGACTTCTTCGACGTTGAGATCAATGCTGACCCGCTCTGGAAGGTGAGCGTCCCAGCGGCGACCAAGAGCATGAACCTGGAGGCGGCACGCGATGCCGACGGCAACGCGTTCGACGGTTTCGACGGCCAGGGGACGGGCAGTTGGATGGTCGCCCTGCGCTGCAACAACTGCCAGAACCCGCAGCCTCTCGTGCTCTCCGAGCTCAACCCGAGCGCTCCGTGAGTGCGACTGGTCCGTTCGGCGGCGTCGGCCGGCGGCTGGCCATTTCGTGTTGCGGCGCCGCGCTCGCGGTGAGCGCGTGTGGCGACGAGCTCGCCGCGCGCCGTCCGACGGGCGTATCCGTCGAAAAGAGCCCTGACATCGCGACGCTCGTGACCGTGACGTTTGGCACGACGGAAGCTAGTACGGCTTACGTCGAGTACGGGCCCACACCCTCCATGGCGTACTCGACACCCATGGAGACCGACCCGGCCGTCGCCCACGCCGACATGTTGCTCGGTTTGCAGGCCGATACGACGTACTACTACCGCGTCGTCACCTGGGACGGCGACGACGCGGGCGCGAGCGAAATCCTGACGTTTCGCACCGGCTCGCTACCGTCGAAGCTGCCCGCGCTCTCGCTCGAGGGCGGCGGGCTCGAGCGCTACGTCGTCGTGCCGCTTCAGGGCGGCGCGCCTACCGTCGCGATCATCGACACGGACGGGCAGATCGTCTGGTACCACGAAGACGACCGGGGACTCGAAATCCACCGAGCCGTGCTCTCCGTCGACGGCACCAGCGTGCTCTACGACGCCAGCCTGCTCGGTGAGGACTCGACGCCCGACTCCGAGATCGTGCGCGTGGGGCTGGACGGTGAGGAGAAGGAGTCGTTTTCGGTGCCGTACCTCGCGGGAGATTTCGTGGAGCGCGCTGACGGGACCATCGCCGCGATCGCGATGGAGGAGCCCTCTGGCAGCGATCCGCGGGGCGACCGCATCGTCGAGATTGCTCCCGGCGGCGACAATTCGACGGTCTTCACGACGGCAGACTGTTTCGATCCTGCGGTCGACGTCGGCGACAGCACGGGCGCGGTCTGGACGTTTGCGAACGCGCTCGATTATTCGGAGACCGCCGACGAGGACGTTTACTACGTGAGCCTCGAAAACCTGAGCAGCATCGCGCGCGTCGATCGCCAAACGGGGAGCTGCGACTGGGTGGTCGGCGCGACGGGCGGCACGCTCGACTTCGCGGACGGCTCGACCCCTTTCCTGCATCAGCACCAGTTCGCGGCCTACGGCGATCGCCTGCTCGTGATGGACAACGACGCCAACGCGGACGAGTCGCGCGTCGTGGAGTACCAGCTCGACCTCACGGCGATGACCGTCGCAGAAACGCGTGTGCTACTGCCTGACCCGAGCGTCCATGTCGACGCGTTCGGTGAGCCGACACGCCTGCCGAATCGCGATTGGTTCGTGAGCTGGGGCTCTGCCGGTCGCCTCGAGCTCGTCAACGAGGACGACGAGTCGCTGTGGCGAGTCGAAGCGCCGAGCGATTGGTCGTTCGGTTACCACACGCTCACGAAGTCGAATTCCCTGTACTCGAGCGCGAGCCGAGTGCCGAAGAGCGAGCCATGAGGTCACTCTTTGCCCTGTCGGTCTTCGGCACGCTCGTGGGCTTGGCCACCCCGGCGCTCGCGGGCGGCTACTTCTACGGGCCGAACGGCGCCCAGGCTTCGGGGCGCGGCGGGGCGTTCGTCGCCAAGGCGGACGATATCAGCGCCGTCATCATCAATCCCGCGGGTCTCGCCCACGGGCATGGAACCCTGCTGCAGCTCGGGAACCGCTTTTCGTACAATGCGCTCTCGTACAAGCGCGCGCCGACGCTCGACTGGGGCTCGAGCGATGCCGTGCCGCCGTACGTGGAGTTTGCGACGGTGGACAACGAGAAGCCCTGGCAGGTTCTCGATCCGCTGCTCGGCGTGGCGACCGACTTCGGCCTCCCGGACTTTCGCTTTGCGCTCGCGGCGGTCGCCGTCACCGGAGCGAGCCGCGAGGAGTTTCCGATCACCGGCGGCCAGCGCTACATGATGCTGAGCCGCGAGGCGCTGATCGTGAACTACGCGGCAACGGCCGCCTATCACTATCGCGAGGTGTTCGGCGCCGGAGTGAGCCTCGTCTGGGTCGCCGTGCCGAAGCTCCGCTACGACCTCGTCATCCAGGGCTCATCGATCGGCGGCAATGCTTACCCGGTTTCGAGCGAGCTCGACATCCATGCCACGACGGACGGCTCGGACCTTTTCACGCCGAACGCCGTGCTCGGCACCTGGTATCGACCGGCGCCGTTCCTCGAGCTCGCGCTGTCGGGGCAGATCATCCCGGCGGACGTGAAAACCAAGAGCAAGCTGACGACGACCGCCGTGGACCCCGACGTTGCGGGCGATATCACGCTCAAGCGTGACGGGATTCCGGCCGACGACGTGAGCATCACCTTCCCGCTGCCGCTCACGGCCCGCGCCGGTGCGCGCTACCGGCACCTCGAGGGCGAGCGCGAGCTATTCGACGTGGAGCTCGACTTCGTGCTCGAGACGTGGCGCCGGGTGAAACGCTTCGACGTCGAGTCGAACAATTTGATTGCAAACCTGCAGGGCAACGACGTCCCCATCGGTCGCATCGAGATCGAGAAGCACTGGCGCAACACGCTCGCCGTGATGCTCGGCGGCGACTACGCCGCCGTGAAGGACCTCGTGACCGTACGGGCCGGTGCCTTCTACGAGAGCGCCGTTGCGAACCCACACTACCTGAACGTCGATTTCGCGAGCGGTGAGCAGCTGGGCGGGACACTCGGCGCGTCGTTCTTCTACCGCGGCGCAGAGCTCGCCCTCGCCTACGAATACCGCCATCAGCCGACCGCCCACGTGAGCGAAGGTGACGCCCGGGTTCATCAAGTGGTGCCGGGCAGCGCGTGCACGCCGCCGTACACCGATCCCGCACTCTGTGACCCGAATTACCCCGGCATTCCCGCCCCCGCCGTCAACGCCGGCACGTACGATGCGCACGCGCACGTGGCGTCGATTGACCTCATGTATCGTTTCTGACGAAAAGAGTGCCGGAAACGTTCGGCCAGCGAGTCTTCATCGTCCTTCGCCCCAGAGAGATGACCATGCATCGTGAACGCTCCGCCTGGGCGGCCCTCGGTCGCTTTTCGAATCGCGCGCTGCCGCTCGGCGCGGTGGCGCTGTGCGCCGGCTGCAGCATGACGAAGCTCGCCGTGAGCACGCAGGCCGAGATCATGGAGAAGGCCTCGCCCACGATCGAGGAGCAGACGGACTACGAGTTTGCGCGCACGGGCATCCCGGGAAACCTGATCCAGACCGAGGGGCTGCTGCGCGTCAGTCCGGATGATCCGCATCTTCTTTTGCTCGCGGCCTGGGGGTTTGCGTCCTACGCGTACGGTTTCGTCGAGGACGACAAGGAACGGGCCGAGGAGAAGGGCGACCTCGACGCGGCCGACCAGGCGCGCGCCCGCGCTCGCGCGATGTACCTCAAGGGCCGCGACTTCGGGCTCCGGCTCCTCGAGCTCGAGACGCCCAAGCTGAAGGACGTGCTCCAGCGCGACCCCGACGCGCTCAAGAAGTTCCTGACCGAAGAGTTGAAGGATCCGGAGGACGCTCCGGCCCTTTTCTGGACCGGGTACGCCTGGGGCTCGGCCATCGGCGTTTCACGCGACGATCCGACGCTCATCGCGGATCTCGCGCTCGCGAGCACCCTCGTCGAGCGGTCGGTCGAGCTCGACGAGAAGTATTACAACGCGGCGGGTCACGTGTTCCTCGGCGTCGTGAACTCGAGCCGGGGCGCGAGCGTCGGAGGAAATCCGGAGCTCGGCAAGCAGCACTTCGAGCGCGCGCTCGCGCTCACGGGGCGCAAGGCCCTGCTCGCACACGTGAACTACGCCCAGTACTACGCGGTCCAGTCTCAGAATCGGAAGCTCTTCGACGCGCTGCTCAACGAGGTGGTCAACGCGCCCATTCCGGAGCACACGACGCTCGCGCTGCCGAACACCATCGCCCACCGGCGGGCGGTGCGCCTTCTGCGCCGGGGCGACGATTTGATCTTGCCGCCGCTGCCTGACCTTCCACCCGATGGGCCACAGTCTGAAGAGGCGCCTGGTGCTGTGACACCGGCGGCTGCGCCTCCGACGCCCGCCACCGCTGCAGCACCGGCCGCCGCCAAGCCCGAGCCGGCGAAGCCGGCGTCCGCCGCGAAGGCCGCTACCCCGCCCAAGCCTCCCTCAACCAAGACGACCGCGGCACCCAAGGAGCCGACCGCCCCCACGAAGGCGCCGAGCACCACCACGAAGACACCCTCGGGCGCGGCGAAGTGAGCGCCTCGCCCAGCGCGCGACGCGTCGCGGGGTCGGACACAAAAAGATGAGAAATCCAGCGCGTTACGAGAGATTGCCAACGTTGGTCGGGAATAGGGGGTGTGCTAGGTCAACCGCGCGTACGATGCCTCGTGGCGGATCGCTCGCCTCGAAAACATTCCGCCCGTAGGAGAATTGCCCCATGCAGCGTCGTCATTTCCTGAAGGCTGCCGCCGCCACCGCTTCGGCGTCGGCGCTCGGCCTCACCACCAACGCCCGCGCCGACGAGAAGACGGTGCTGCGCATGGCCACGCTGGCGCCGAACGGTTCGTCCTGGATGCGCGTGTTCGAAGCGTGGAACAACTCGCTCAAGGAAAAGACGAAGGGCCAGCTCGAGATCCACTTCTACTCGGGCGGTGCCGCGGGCGACGAGCGTGACGCCGTGCGCAAGATGCGCGCCGGTCAGATCGACGCCGCGGCCGTGACGACGGTCGGGCTCGGCCAGATCGTGCGCTCCTCGCTCGTGCTGCAGGCGCCCGGCGTTTGCCACACCTACCCGCGCATCGACGCCGTGCGCACCAAGCTCGCTTCGGAGTTCGAGCAGCAGTTCGACTCGGCCGGTTTCAAGCTACTTTACTGGGGTGACGCCGGTCAGGGTCGTGTGTTCGCGAATCGGCCGATCGTCACGCCTGCCGACATGCGGCAGACGCGCATGTGGACCTGGCGCGACGACCCGACCTGGCAGAGCGTGCTCGACGCGGCCGGCGTCAACGGCGTGCCGCTCGGCTTGCCCGAGGTTTACCCGGCCCTCCGCACGAACCGCATCGACGCCTTCCCCGGCACTTCGATCGCCGCGGTCGCCTTCCAGTGGTTCACCAAGGCGACGCACGTGACGAAGGAGCCGCGCGGCATCGTCGTCGGCGCCATCGTCATCAAGAAGGAAAGCTTTATGAAGCTCGCTGAGCCGCTGCGGGCCGCCCTCGTGGAAACGAGCAAGACGGCCGAGCGCGCGCTCACGGCGGCCATCCGTCGCGACGACGACCGCGCCTTCGACGCCATCCTCAAACGCGGCGTCAAGGCCGTGAGCCTCGCCGACAACATGAAGGCTTGGGACGAAGTGCTCAAGAAGGCCCGCCTATCCCTGGTCGGCAAGCTGTACCCTGCCGACCTCCTGAAGCGCGTCGAGGACATCGCCTCCCACGCCTGATCCAATTCTATCGTGGGAAAGCTCGAGCGTTTCGATCAGCGCGTCGCACGCGTGGAGGGGGCGATTGCCGTCGCTGTCCTGCTCGGAATGGTCGTGGTCGCGTCGCTGCAGGCGCTGTTCTTCAACATCGCCGAGCACGACATCAGCTGGGCGCGCGCCGCGCTCGACGCGATGTCCTGGTCGGACGCGTTCTTGCAGAAGGGGACGCTCTGGGTCGCGTTCCTCGGAGCGTCGCTGGCGACTCAGAAGAACAAGCACATCGCGATCGATCTTTTGCCGCGCCTGGCCCCGCAGCGTATCTCCGCGATCTTACGGGTGTTTGCGGCGTTCGGCGCGGGCATCATCGCCTTCGTGCTCGCCAAGGTGTTCTTCCAGGCGTGCCTGATCGCCGACCAGGCGATTCCGTTCGACTACGAGGCGCTCACCCGCGACGGGCAGGTCATTCACATCTGCGACGCCGCGCCTGACATCGCCGAAAAGCTCGGCAGGCCGGCCTTCTTCTGTGCGCTGCGCGCCGGGTTCACCGCCATCCACATTCCCGTGTCGAGCGGCGAAGGCATGGCGCAGCTCATCACGCCGCTGATGTTCGTCGCGATCGGCATCCGCCTCATCGCGCGCTCGATTTCGATCGTCATCGCCCACACTCGTGGCGTCACTCTCAAGGCGGATGATGCTCACGGGCCGGGCACGCCGCCGAAAGAGGAGGGCTGATGGTCGGGGTTGCGCTGCTCGTCATGCTGGCGCTCGCGATCTCGGGTGCGCCGCTCTTTCTGATTTTCGGCGGCCTCTCCGTCTGGCTCTTCGCGCTCTTGCCGAACACGCCGCTCAGCAGCGCGGCGAACGACATGTTCAGCGCGAAATTCGCGGATTCGCCGCTGCTCGTGACGATTCCGCTCTTTACGTTCGCGGGCGTGGCGCTCGCGTCGAGCAAGGCCCCCTTGCGCCTCGTCAGCGTGGCGCGCGCGCTGTTCGGCTGGGTACCGGGCGGCCTCGCGATCGTTTGCCTCATCACGTCGGCCATTTTCACGACGTTCACGGGGGGAAGCGGCGTCACGATCGTCGCCATCGGCGCGCTGCTGTTCCCGGCGCTCGTCGCCGAAAAATACCAGGAGCGCTTCTCGCTCGGGCTCGTCACGACGGGCGGCTCGCTCGGCGTGCTCTTCCCGCCGAGCGTGCCCGTCATCCTGTACGGCGTCGTCAGCGGCCTGGACATCGAGGGGCTGTTCATCGCGGCGCTCATCCCGGGGCTGCTGACGGTGGTGGCCCTCTCCGTCTACGCCGCCCTCGTCGGCACGCGGCTCAAGATCGCTCGGACCACCTTCGACGGCAAGGCGGCCGCCAAGGCGCTCTGGTACGCGAAGTGGGAGGCCCTCTTGCCCCCCGTGCTCATCGGCGGCCTCGCGACGGGCATGCTGCGCATCCACGAGGCGGCGGCCTTCACGGCGCTCTACGTCCTCATCGTCGAGGTGTTCGTCTACAAGGACATCAAGCTCAACGAGCTCCCGCGCATCGTGAACGAGTGCGTCGTGCTCGTGGGCGCGATCCTCATCATCCTCGCCATGGCGGTGGGCCTCACGGCGTACCTCGTGCAGGCGAACGTTCCCCAGCTGCTCCTCGAGGCGATGAAGACGTTCATCGACTCGAAGTGGACGTTCATGATCGTCATCAACATCTTCTTGCTGGTGGTCGGCATGTTGATGGAGATCTTCTCGGCGGTGGTCGTGGTGCCGCCTCTCATCGCGCCGATCGGCCTGCACTTCGGTATCGATCCGTATCACCTCGGCGCGATCTTCCTCTTGAACCTCGAGATCGCGTACCTTGCGCCGCCGCTCGGCTTGAACCTCTTCATCTCGAGCTTCCGCTTCGACAAGCCGCTGCCCGTCGTGTACCGCGCCGTGGGGCCGTTCGTCGCGATTCTCGCTGGCGCGCTCCTGCTCGTGAGCTACGTCCCCAAGCTCTCGACGTGGAGCTCCCGCTTGCTCGCGCCCGTGGTGCTCGACGCGAGCCCGACGAACGACGACGCCAAGCTGCGTGACCTCTTGCCGCCACCCGGAGCAAGCGCCGGCGCTCCCACGGACAGCGCGGCAGCGCCCGGCAGCGCGGCGCCGTCCGGCGAAACCCTCGATGATCTCTTGAACGACAACGGCGCCGACCACGCCGGCGAAACGCTCGATGACCTGATGAAGGGTGACGAGCCTCCGGCGGCTCCGCCGGAGGCCAAGAGCCCCGATGCCGGCGAAACACTCGACGATCTGCTGAAAGAAGACGGCCTCGACGCCGGCGCGCCCTGAGCGCGCGGTAGCGTGACCAGACGGGCGCCGCTTGGGTTTCCAAGCGCGCGTGAGTCTTGCCGTGCGGGGCCGCGGCGCCCTTAGTCGCCGCGTGCGGCCGTCCGACACCGCGGCGTCATCGTGCGGCGCCGGCCACGAGAGCGAGAGTCTCCTTTTCAGACGCCGCGCGGCGCGCCACACTGAGCGTCGCGGGCCAGTCGCCGGCGCCGCGTGAGCCATGAAGCTTTTCGCCGTCTGTGCTTTCGGCATCGCGGCCGCATTCGGCTGCACGAGCGAGCCCTCCGGGACCCCGTGCAACGGTGCGACCCCGGGCGGAGGCGCGACCTCGGGCGGAAGCGCGACCCCGGGCGGAGGTGCGACCCCGGGCGGAGGCGCGACCTCGGGCGGAGGGACCGGCGGCACCTCGGCGGCGTCGGGCGGCCAGGCCGGCGAGGGTGGCGCACCGGACGACGCGGCGGGGGCCGGCGGCGCGACGGACGATGCGCCCTACGCCAACGTCGTCGCGGTCTCCGCGAGCGGCGCCGAGCAAAGCTACGTCTTTACCGTGACCGTCGAAAGCGCCGACATCGACTGCAGTCAATACGCCAACTGGTGGGAGGTCCTGAGCGAAGCGGGCGCCCTCATCTACCGGCGCACGCTCGATCACTCGCACACCGACGAAAACGGCACCTCCGACGCGGACGCGCCCGGCAACACCTTCACCCGCACGGGTGGCGCCGTCCCGGTGGCCGCCGACGAGATCGTCGTCGTGCGCGCGCACATGAGCGTCGGCGGCTATCGCGGCATGGCGATGCGCGGCAGCGCGGCCGACGGTTTCACCGAGGCCCCCGACATCGACGGCTCGTTCGCGGCCGACGTCGAGGACGAAAACCCGCAACCGGTCGATTGCTTGTTCTGAGGTTCCGACGCGCCTCGCCGCGCAGGGAGCGCGCGAGCGCCGAGGTCTACGGCAGCGTGTAGCTCGAGAGCACGCTGCCGCCCTGGGCGACGAGCTCGACGTTCACGTCGTCGGGGCTCACGGTGACGCGAGCGTGGCCGGAGTCCGACCAGAAGTCCTCGTAGCCGGTCTCGTAGGTCGTAAACTTCCAGGGCGCGCCCGCGCTCCCCGGCAACGTGTAGTGCACGCCGTTGACGACCATGTCCGTGAAGACGTGATCGTGCGCGTAGAAGAAGATCTGGACGCCGTAGGTCGTGAGCAGATCCTGAATGATGGCTTGCTCCCCCACGTACGCTGCGCGACCGCCGCCCCGGCCATACGCCGAATCGACGTCGTTGCCGCCGTTGCCCCCGACCGTGTGGTGGATGAACGTGAACCGCCACTTCGACGTCGCGTTTTCGAGCGTCTGGCGCAGCCAGGCGAGCTGGGCGTCGCCGAGCGTCCAGTCGTCGGGGAGGCCGGGGTAGGTTCCGAGCAGGTGGCACGACGGCGTGTACGTCATCACGTTGAGCACGATGAAGAGCGCGTCGCCCCAGGTGAACGCGTAGTAGTCCTCGAAGGGACTGCCGCCCTCGGGGTAGGTGTCCGGCTTGGGCCCGGGCAGGTAGATGAGCCGCTGGCTGCGCGAGCGCTCGATCTGTTCGAGCGTGTTGCAGCCGTTCTCGCCGTCCCAGTTGCCGATCACCGGAAAGTGCGTGGCGTTGCCGAGCGTGTCGCCGAGTAGGCGCCGGTAGTTCAGGTAACCGAGGCGCGTCCACGAAGGGTCCGGGGGCGGCTCGTTGAAGCCGAACATGTGAAAATCGAGGATGTCACCGAGGTTGATCACGAAGTCGGGAGCGTCGGCCAGCACGTCGGGCGTCACCTGGACGAGCGTGCTCTCCATCGAGGTGTCCGTCTCGGAGGCGGTGGCCACGTCCAGGCGCGGGGCGATGTGCGTGTCGGTGATGAGCGAGAAGACGAACGTCGAGCCTGGAGCGCGCTCGGTGACGATGTGGCCTGAATACAGGTCGACCTCGCGCCCGTCGAAGAAGCCCGTCACGTCGTAGTCGTAGCGGGTTCCACCCGTGAGACCGGTCGCCGACCACTCGATGACGTCCGTCGTCGGAGGCGCGAGCGGGGGCAAGAGCGTCCAGCCAGGCGCTCCCGGCTCCCGCACGTAAGCCCGGAGGTCACCCGGCGCTCCGCCCGAGACCGCAGCGTTGAGCACGAAGCTTTCGGCCGTCGTGCTGTGCACGTAGGGCGTTCCGAGCAGCCCGAGCACGGGTGAGCCGCCCGCACCGCCGCCGCTCATGCCGCTGTCGCCCGACACGCCACCGATGCCACCGCCGAACCCACCCGCGCCCGCGCCGCCCACGAGCGCGCCCGCGAAGCCGCCTCCACTCTGACCGGCCCCCGCGAAGCCCGAGCTCGTGCCGCCTTGAAAGAAGCCGCCTTGCCCGCCCACCACCACGCCGCCCACGCCGCCGATTCCGGCCATCGGGGGCGCGCCTGCCGAGACACCACCGCTCGACGAACCGCCATGACCGCCGACTGCTCCACCCGCGCCCGCCCCGGCGAGCTCGTACGCCGGCACGAGGTCCGGCATGCTGCGCCCGCACGCCCAGAGGCCCAGCGCACACGAGAACAGCGCGACGCGGCGCGCCCCGCGACCGATCATGCGCTGCCCCCGCCCGTGCTAAGCACGGCGTTCGAGACGGGGGGCGCCGCTAAGGGGTGCACGGTTCGAGGAGCGAAAGATACCAGGGCGCGGGGTTTGCGCAGCTGCCGCAGTCGAGGGCCACGATCCACGTGTAGGAAGCGTCGATGCCCGGGAAGGGCTGCCCCATGTCGTCGGTGAGCTGGGACAGATCCATGGTCATCCCGCCGGGAACGTCGGCGGACCACATCTTATCGGCGATCATGTCGAGGTCCAAGAACTGGGCCTCCATCTCGGCGGGCGTCTGCGTGTAGCGGCCGATGCGAGCACGCGTGATGGGCTTGTTGAACGGCTTGCCGAGCCCGTTCGTCGTCAGCCCGGTCCAATCGATGCTGAGCGCGGGCGTGCCGGCGGGCACCATCGTCGGCGTCAGGGAGTGCAGATCGACGCTGTAGTCGAGCACCGTAGAGGTCGAGTCGATGGTGACCGTGGTGTTGGTGGAGGCAGGATCGAGCTTGAAGGACTGGATCATGCGCGTCCCCTGGCCGAGCTCTTCTCCCGTCGCCAGCATCACCGTGTAGATGTGTGCCGCGGGATCGTAGCCGTCGCCCACGTTCATCGCCCAGTCCGCACACTCCGGGTGCCCGTTCGGGTCCGGATTCAAAGCCTGCACGAACGGCAAGATCTGACAGGGCGTGAGCGGCGTCCCGACCGACGTAAAATCGAAGAGCTCGGACGACGTGAGCATCTTCTGCGTGTAAACCGTCGCGATGATGGCCAGATCGCGCTGGGCGAGCGCGTCGTCGTTCAGCTTCGTCTCGAGCTCGCTCTGGGTGAGCTTCCACAGCATCAGGTTGACGCTATCGACGTTGTTCATCGGGTCGAGCGAGTGCTTCAAGAAGTCTTTCGTGGTCCCGCCCCACTCGAAGGTCAGGTTCGAGTCGGGCTTGACCGCGATGGGCGGAAAACTGAGCGTGCTCGTGAAAGCGTAGTCATTTTCGGGGCTTGCCACGATGCTGCCGCCGCACGTCGCGCCGCCGCTACCCGCTCCGCTGCCACCCGTCCCCGCGCCCGTGCCGGCCGCGCCACCCGTGGCACCCGCACCGCCCGTGCCGCCGCTCGCCCCGGTGCCCGCGGTGCCGCCGCTCGCCCCGGTACCCGCGGTGCCGCCGCTCGCGGCGTCGTCGTCGCTGGTGCCGCTGCACCCCACGGTGGAAGCGAGAATGAGCACGGCCGGGACGATGAGTGACTTCATGACTTACCTCACACCGATTCGCGTGTGCCGGCTGCGCGCCGGCACGAGGACGGGGTTACTTGGGGGGCGGCCCGTACAGGCTCGCGCGCTTCTCGATGTAGCCGAAAGCGCCGCCGATGGGCCAGCTGATCTCCTGCAGGAGATTGCCGTCCTTGTCGACCTCGTGCAGGACGCCCTGCGTGGAGTACGCGACGATGGTGTTGCCGTTCGGCATACGCTCGAACGTCGCCCATGATGGCGTTGTTGATGGAGGGCATGGCGGTGTAGGTCCAAGCGCGCGTCGCGGTGTCGGCGCCCTGGCCGCCGACCGCGGCTCCCGCGAGCAGAACCTCGATGGCGAGCGACCCGCCACCGCCGCCCATCGAGCCGTTGTTGAAAAACAACAAGCGATCGAGGCCGAGGATGTCGCACCCGTGCTGCCGGCTCCACGAAGCCCCCATGCCCGTGAACGTGCTGGTCGAGCCGCCGAGCACCCACTTCACGGTGCCGCTACGCGTGACCTTCGTGTAGTTGTCGTTGTCGAGGTCGGAAAAGACGTAGGAATCGTCTTCGGCCGAGTACTGAATGGTGTTCACGTGGCAGGGGCCGCCGGCACCGTGCGCCGTTCCCGCGTTGATGATGGTCTTTACCATCCCTGCGGGCGAGCGCTCCTTGATGTCGTCGCAACCGTTGCTGTTGTACGCGTAGAAGGCGATCGTCTCGTCGGGGAGCACCGTGAGCTGGTGATTTTGCCCCGTGAATTGGCTGCTCAAATTCTCGTCCGTCAGCCCGTCCATGCTGACGCGGTGAACGCTCGCGCCCTGGCTTTCGGGGACGTTGCCGCGATTGATCCACATGTACTTGCCGTCGTAGCTCATGCGAGCGCCGGTCACGTCGCTGTTGATGCTGTACCACCAGACGAAATCGCCATCGGCGTCGATGATGTACGCGGGGCTCGACCCGCCCGAGGTCGCGTACTGGCCCGTGATCAAAAAGCCGCCCGAGAGCTGAGCACCGGGCGTCGTAGTCAGCGAGATGTTCGGCAGGTTCGACGCCTTCGCGCCGGTCATGACGGTCTGGTCGTCGCCCGCGCACACGCTTGCGCCAGCGTGAGCCACGACGCGATAGTGGTACATCTTCGACGGCTTCATGCCGAGCAAGAGCGTGCGGTTCGACGCCATCAGATCGGCCTGGGGGATCGGGGCGGTCATCCCGTAGGTCGTGTCGAGGCCGAACTCGATCTCGGCGCTGTCCATCCCCGCGAGATCCGAAGTCCAGGTCACGATACCGACGGTCGCGATCTTGGTGCTGATCTCGGAGCTCTGTGTGATGGTGCACGTCACGGGAGTGCCCGTGCCGCCTGCGCCCGCCATGCCGGCGGCGCCGCTCGCACCGCTCCCACCACCGAGCCCGCTCGCGCCGGCGTCACCAGCCGTGCCGGCGCCGCTACCCGCAGCGCCGAGCCCGCCTGCGCCGCTCGTCCCCGCGAGGCCCGCGGAGCCTGCGAGCGTGCCGCCCGTGCCCGCGCCGAGCGAGCCGGCGACGCCACCCACGCCCGCCGTGCCGCCCGTCGGGGTGCCCGCCGTCCCGGCGACCGTCCCGGCGCTACCGCCGATCCCTGCGCCGCTACCGCCGACCGCTCCGGCGCCCGTCCCACCCGTTTGATCGGAGGTGCCCCCGTCGCTGCAACCGGCAGCGCTGAGCAAGAAACAGGACGGGACGACGAGAGCGAGCGGAAGGTAGCGATTCATGGAGTCTCCATCGGTCCGGATGGCCTATTGCGTGTCGGCGCAAGACGCGTCGAGGTCGCCCTGCGCGACCGTTGAGAGAGATGCTGTCGACTCAACCGCACCGAGGTCGACCGCCTCGATCGTTAGGCAGAAGACCTCGTTGTCCTTCGGGCACGGCTCACATGCAACGCCCCATTGTCCAAGCGCGGCGCAGACCGTTTCGGGCGTCCGACCCGGGATCTGATAGAAGAGCGGATAGATCTCACGAGCGTCGAGCGTCGCGGAAAACGTTCCCGTGGCGTTCGGCGTCGATTCGTTGGGCAACACGTCCTTCATTTCCAGGTTCCACACGTCGGTGTTGACCGTCACTTGCCGGTCTTCCTGACGGATGTGCACACGGTAGGTGTGCGCGCTCAAGGTGCCCATCGGGTAGGCGCTGCTACCCAAAACCTTCTGGGTGACACCGCACATGTCTTGGACGCCGCCCCACGACGTCCCTACCGTGGCAGAAATGCTTGGATCGCTCGAAGCATCCACCCTGATGAGGAACTCCGGCACGTACAGCCCAATTTCGCCGCCGATCCGCGGATCGGGCTCAATCCACGACGTTTCGGGAATCGAGAGCAGGTACGTGTGGCCCTGCCACGCGTTGGGGGTTGCGTCGTCGTCAGCGCTGCTGCACCCGGCCGCGAACTGGCTGGTCGATGCCAGGAGAGCGAGCGGAAGGTAGCGATTCATGGAGTCTCCATCGGTGCGGATGGCCTATTGCGTGTCGGCGCAAGACGCGTCGAGGTCGGCTTCTGCAACGTCCGTGAACGCAGCGCTCGATTCGACCGCACCGACGCCGATCGCCTTGAGGGGCAAACAGTAGACGCCGCCATCGTTCGGGCATGCCTGGCAGTTCGCATCGTACTGCCCGAGCGCCGTGCAGACCGCATCCGGCGTTGCGCCGATGAGCTTGTAGAAGAGCGGGTAGATCTCGCGAGCGTCGAGCGTGGCGGAGAACTCGCCCGTGGTGCTCGTCGTCAACCCGTTCGGCAACACGTTCTTGAACTGGAGGTTGTAAACGGTGGTGTTGACGGTGACGTCGTGATCGGCGTCGTGAATGTGCATCGGGTACGTCTGCGCGCTCAGGGTCCCGTTCGGGTAAGCGCTGCTCCCCGAAACCGTCAACGTGAGGTTGCACGTGTCCTGCGCGCCGGCCTTGGAGGTGCCGACCGCGGCGGACATGGTGGGATCAGCCGCGGCGTCAACGCGCAGCACGAAGTCGGGGACGAACGGAGCAATTTCGCCGCCGATCCGCGGATCGGGCTCAATCCACGACGTTTCGGGAATCGAGAGCAGGTACGTGTGGCCCTGCCACGCGTTGGGGGTGGAGGCAGCGTCGTCGTCACCACCGCTGCATGCGGCGGCAAACAGGCTGGTCGAGGCGACGAGGGCGAGCGCGATTCTTGAGGGGCGGAGATTTTGCTTCATGTAAAGATCCAGTGAAAGCGTGAGGGGGAACGACGCGCAAGCCCGCACTTTGGAGTAACCGAGCCGGGACGCTTCCAGGCGCACCCGTTGGACGTAGCGAGCGTCGTTCCCAACACCTGACAGCGTTCAGGCGTTTTACTTCTCAATCGGTGGGAGCGCAAACCGCTTCCTGCAAAAGCTCGTGGTTTTGCGACGACCATGTTCGTCATTGCCCGGGATTACTTCATGCCCGGGATTCATCGACGCGATCGCCTCGATCGATGGACGCCTGTCCTGCGAAGAAGAGGTGGATGCTGATGCGAGAAGCGAGAGCGGGAACTTGCGCCCCGTGCGTCCAACCTCTTGCGTCCAAGGAGCAATTTGCGACGCCAATGACGCCGGGCACCAAACTGCCGCGACGCAATACGAGAGCCAGCAACCGGGCATTGGCAACGCGCACCGTTCCGCGTGAGCGCGGCGAGTCTTGCCGAAGGTCGGCCGGCCCAATGGCTTGCCGCCCTTGCCTCGACGTGCGAAAGGTGCGCGCCCTGCTCGCTCGGACGCTCGGCAGCACGAGCTCGCCCGCGACCCGACCCTGAGCCCGGATCACCATGCTGCGCCGCTACGTCACGTTCGTCGTCGGCTCGCCCAAGGCTGTCGTGGCCGCGGTCGTCGCCATCACTCTAGTGCTCGGCTTCTTCATCGGGCACCTCAAGGTCCTGCTCGACATCGACGCGCAGATCCCGCCCGGGCACCCGCTCGTGATCGTCGGCAAGCGCATCGAGAAGCTCTTCGGCGGAAAGTACATGACCGTCATCGGCGTGTACCCCGAGAGCGGCACCGTCTACACGCCGAAGATCCTCGGCAAGGTCAAGCGCATCAACGACGAGCTCGAGAAGCTTCCGGGCGCCAAGAGCGGCAGCGTGCTCTCGCTCATGTCGAGCCGCGTGAAGGACGTGAACAGCACCGAGGACGCGCTCGACGTGACGCCGCTCGCGAGCGCGGTGCCGAAGACGCCCGAAGAGGTGGACGCGTTCCGTGCGCGGGTGAAACGCAACAACGTCGTCACGAGCTTGCTCGTGAGCGACGACGGGAGGGCGACCGCCGTGCTCGTCGACTTCGACGACTTCGAGAAGGCGGGAGGGGCCAAAGGCCTCTATCTCAAGCTCGAGAAGATCCTGAATGCCGAGCGCGAGCCGGGCCTCGAGATCAAGGCCGCAGGAGCGCCGACCATCCTCTATTGGCTGCTGATTTACACGCGGCGCGTGGCCTTTCTGTTCGTGCTCGCGCTCGCCATGATCGGGTATCTCCACTACCGGGCTTTCCGCACGCTACAGGGCATGATCGTGCCGCTCGTCACGGCGCTCATGGGCGTGGTCTGGGCGCTCGGCCTGATGGGGCTCATCCAGGCCCCGATGGATCCGTGGAACATCATGACGCCGATCCTCCTGCTCGCGATCGGCGCCGGGCACTCCGTGCAGATCCTCAAACGCTACTACGAGGAATACGCGCGCGTGCGCGAAGCAGAGCCCGGGCTCAGCCCGGTCGAGCACAACCGGCTCGCCGTGATCGAGGCCACGACCAAGGTCGGCGCCGTGATGCTCGCCGCCGGGACGATCGCGTCGCTCAGCTTCGGCTCGCTCGCCGCGTTCGGGCTGCCGTCGATCAAGAACTTCGGCCTCTGCACCGCTTTCGGGATCGTCGCGGCGCTCGTCGTGGAGATGACCTTCATCCCCGCCGTGCGCATGTTGATGTCGCCTCCGTCGGCGCGTCAGACCGAGCGCGAGAAGCGCGAGGAGTACTTCGACCCCATCCTCGAAAAGCTCGCGGCGACGGTGCGGGCGGGCAAGGAGCGGCCGATTCTCTGGGTGTTCGGCGTGCTCATCGCCGTCGCGGCCGTCGGGGCCTTCCGGCTGCAGGCGGGCAACAGCCTGGGCGCGCAGTTCTTCGAGTCGAACGCACCCGTGCGCGGCTTTAGACTCGCCGACTCGCGCTTGGCGGGCACGCGCGTGATTCAGGTGCTCGTCGAGGGCAACGCCCCCGACACGATCAAGGACCCCGTGGTCCTGCGCAAGATGGACGAGCTTTCGAGCTTCATCCAGCATCAACCGCTGCCGATCGGGAAGGTGATGTCGATCGTCGACGTGCTCAAGCAGATGAGCCGCGTCATCAACAACGACACGAACGCCGCGACGCTGCCCGACAGCCCCGAAGCCGTGGCCCAGTTCCTCCTGCTCTACGGCATGTCCGGCGACGAAAACGACCTCAGCCGCCTCGTCGACCACGACTTTCAGCGCGCGGTGCTCACGGCGTACGTTAAGACCGACGACTACACGAAGATGAAGGCGATGACGGTGGCGACACAGGCCAAAGCCGACGAGCTTTTCAAGGGCCTGCCCGCGAAGGCCACCGTCGGCGGCGGCGTCACGAACGCCATCGCGCTCAACGAGACGATGGTACGCGGCAAGACCATCAACCTCATCCAGATCGCGTTGCTCGTCGTCGTGATCACGTCGGTGCTCCTGCGCTCGATCACGGGCGGCTTCCTCGTGCTCCTGCCGCTTGCCACCGCGGCGCTCGTGAACCTTGGTCTGATGGGCTGGAGCGGGATTTTGCTTTCGATGGGCACGGCGGCCATCTCGGCCATGGCCGTGGGCATCGGCGCCGACTACGCGGTCTACTTTTTGTTTCGCGTGCGCGAGGAGGTCCAACGCAAGGGAGACCTACGCGAAGCGACCGCCACGGCGCTCACCACCTCGGGAAAGGCGATTGCCTACGTCGCGAGCGCCGTCGCCGGCGGCTACCTCTGCCTTGCCCTTTCCGGCTTCAAAGTGCACGTCCTGCTCGGCGTCCTCGTCGCCCTCACGATGGTCACGAGCAGCGCCGCCACGGTCGCCTTCCTCCCCGCCGTCGTCCTGCGCGTCCGCCCCAAATTCCTGACCCGCGGCACGCGCCCCTGACGCAGCGAGCGGCGGTTAGGCGCCGCTCACACGACCACGGACCCAGCCACCCGCGCGACCAACGCGCCACGCGACCAACGCGACGAGCCGGCGGGAATACGGCGAGCGAACGGCGACGCACGGCGCGCGAACGGCGACGCACGGCGCGCGAACGGCGACGCGCGGCGTGCGAGCGGCGACGCGCGGCGTGCGAGCGGCGACGCGCGGCGTGCGAACGGCGACGCGCGGCGTGCGAACGGCGACGCGCGGCGTGCGAACGGCGACGCACGGCATGCGAACGGCGACGCGCGGCATGCGAGCGGCGACGCGCGGCGTGCGAACGGCCCGAAGCGGCGGCGAACAGCGAGTGAACGATGGCGAACCGCGACGCGCGGCGTGCGAACGGCGACGCACGGCGCGCGAACGGCGACGCACGGCGCGCGAACGGCGACGCGCGGCGCGCGAACGGCGACGCGCGGCATGCGAACCGCGACGCGCGGCATGCGAGCGGCGACGGACGGCGTGCGAACCGCGACGGACGGCGTGCGAACGGCGACGCTCGGGGACGCACGACCCGAAGCGGCGGCGAACAGCGAGTTAACGATGGCGAACCGCGCCGCGCATGAACAGCGACGCTCGGCGACGGACGGCGTGCGAACGGCGACGGACCGTGAGAACCACCCCCTGAGCGCGCCGAGCGCGCGATTTGGGGGTGGTCGGCGGCGCGCAGCCCCGCAGGGGCGAGCACCGACGGGTCGGGGGCAGCCCTGGCGGCCGTTTCGTGGCTCGTGACCTGAGTCCCGCGAGTGAACTCCGAATTTGTCGAACGTATCGCGGGCTCTTGGCACTAAGAGGCCGCGGTGGGCCAGGCGGAGCGGAGGCGCGCGGCGAGGGTGCGGGCTTCGTCGTCTTCGTAGACGAGGACGCCGGCGCTCCACGAGAAGACGTGCGCCGGGCGCGCGCCTTCACCCGTTTCGAAGACGGGAAGGACGTGGATGTGAAAGTGCGGAAAGCTCATGGGAAGCTGCGCGCTTGCCCCGAGCACGGCGACGAACGTGCGCGCCGGGGCGAGCTCGCGCTCCAGGGCGCCACAGGCTTGGTACGCGAGGCGTTGCAGGTCCGCGTAGACGGACCAGCCGAGGGCCGTCGTTTCCTCGACGTGTGTGCGGGCAATGACGATGGAGTGCCCGGGACGCGAGCCGAAGCGGTCGAGCAGCGCGACGCCATGCTCGCTTTCGGCGAGCAGCTCCGGGCTCCCTGACGCACGACGGACGAGCGCGCACATGACGCACGTTTCGTCGGAGCCGAGCAGCGCTCGTCGGTTCGCCTCGAGGAGCGTCAGGGCTTCGGGTTTCTCGATGGTGCGCGGCATGGCAGGCCCATGAAGTGCGTGAGGTTACGGTGAGCCGCGGCGCGTTCGCGTCGAATGCCGCGTGGGGCCCGTGGTCGGAGCGACGAGCGCCGCCAACGAGCGCGGGGTGTGGTCGCTGGGCGGGCTCTCGTGTCGAGCGCGCGACGCACGACGCGTCGGCGCGCCGCGTGTGGGCCCTGCTTCGTGCGGCGGTGGACACGGCGGCGGGCGGCGCGGCGCCACGGCGAGCGGCGGTGACTCGCGGCGCGGCGCTCGGGGTTGCCGAACGGCGCGTGCCTTCCGAGCGTCCCGCGGCCCTGCGGGCGCTTCGGCGAGCCCGAGCGGAGCGAGGCGACGCCAGCCCGTCGTCACGAGCCAGGTGCGCGCGGGCGACACGGGCACGCCGACGCCCTGCGAGGGCGGTGGCAGGCCGCTTGCGTACGGAACGGGATCGCGCCCGGGGTGATAGCCAGCAAACCCGCCAAACCACGCGGCGGAGGAGCACGGGTCGATGCCGAGCGGCGGGGGACGCCGCGCGTGCTTGCGGAAATTCGCGAGCACGTAGACGAGCCCCGCGCGCACCTCGCGCGGTGAGGTGAGCGCACGACCGTGCCAGCGGTCCGCCCAAAAGCGGCCGCGTCGTTGGAGAAGATCGTTGACGTAGCGGGCCGTGCGGATGGCAAGCGAGCGCATGCCGCTCGACAGCGCGCGTTTCGAGCGCGCCTCCACGATGAGGTGCAGATGGTCGTTTTGCACGGAGAACTGCACGATTCGAAAGGACTCTGGCGTGGCGCGACCCGAGCGCACGAGCGCGAGCCGCACCGTCGGGAACAGGTGCTGGCTGCGCAAGGGCCCGAGCGCCGCGCGCAGCGTGACGTGCACCGGTTGATACGAACGGTGCTCGGGACGCGCGCGATGCGGCGTCGCCCGGCGAGACCCCGGCTTGCGACCAGCACCAGGACGCGCGCCACCCCATCCGCCAGACAACGGCAGCGCGAGCTGCGCTCGCGGCGCGCCCCGCGGCGCGCCGCCCGCGTCCGAAGAGCGAGCTCGAGACGCTGGGCGTGGATGGCGAGCTGCTTGCGCCTGGCGTGAGCCCGGCCGCGGGCTCGATGGTCGCGTTGGTGAGCGGCTTGCCCCAGCCCTGGACCCCATTGCCATCTTGATTAGGGCTATATCATATGATTGACCGCAACTCAAGCCTTTATCTGTGGACAAGCTGGGGGCTTGGGGCGCCGGGGCGGGTTACGGCATCCGGGCTCGGAGACATTGCGAAAGCTCGTGCAAGTGCGCGGGTGCGTCGCGCGGCGACGCGACGAACGGGAACAAGCGCGACACCCGCCGCTCGCGGTGCGCGCCGCGCGCGGGGGTCACAGTGAGCGCATGAAGGTGACGAGGGCGGTGCGGTCGGAGGGGGTTAGTGACGTTGTGTCGCCGTGGGAGGCGCCGCCGCAGGGGCCGAAGCGGGCGGCGAGGTCGGCGGCGCAGCCGTCGTGCATGAGGGGGGCGCGGAGGGCGACGCCGAGTAGGGAGGGGGTGACGAAGTCTCCGCCGGTGCCAACGTCGTAGGTGCGGTTGTCGGTGTAGGCGGGGCCCGTGTGGCACTTGGCGCAGCCAATCGTCGTGTCGTCGAAGAGGGCGCGGCCGCGCTCGACTTCTTGGGGGTCGAGGCCGTCGGCGGGGGCGAGCGCGGGGACGGTGTCGAGCCAGCTGGCGAGCGCCTGCACGTCTTCGGGGGGCGGCGTGAGCGGGAGGGCCATGCGCTTTAGCATCACTTCGCTGAAGAGGTCGTCGAAGGTCGTGAGGTCGCCGGACCAGTGGAACGGTGCGCGCGAGGTGACGCCACCTTCGAGCGCCTGCGACCGCCTCAAACCCACTTGCGTGAAGGACCAGACGCGGCCGTCGTCGCCGCCTTCGGGGTGGCACGAGGCGCACGAGATGCCCCCGCTCGAGTTCATGTGGAACATGGCGAAGCCCGTGTCGAAGTGCGACTCGTCGCTCAGCGGGACGAAGATGTCGCCCTCGAGCTCGAGCATGGCAGGCTCGCGCGATTGGACGACGTAGCGGCCGGCGGCGTCGAAGGCGACGGCGACGGGCTCGCCGGCGAGGTAGCGCGCGTGCAGGGCGGCGCCGTTGCACGTGCCCTGGCTGAAGGCCGCGGGCGGCGTGTCGTGCTCGAGGTCGAGCGAGGTGACATAGAGCGTCGGTAGCTCGCTCTTCACGAGCCAGGCGTTGCCGCTCGCGACGACGGCGACGCGCTTGCCGTCACGCGTGACGGCGAGGTCGAGCGGGCCGAGCGCGCCGCCGATGATGCGCCAGGCGATGGGAAATGGCGCCGTCGGCGCGCTCACCGTGGGAGCGAAGCCGAGCGATGCGGTTTCGCTGCCGGGCTCGGGCAGGGGGAGCGGCGTGCCGTCGGGCGAGACGACGCTCAGCACCTGTTCGACGACGCCACCGCCCGAGCAACCGCCGCCGTAGTAGGCGCCGAAGCCCGTGCCGAGCGGGGCGCTGCTTTCGACCTGGTGCGCCATGAGCATCATGCCGTTCGGAAGGGCGACACCGCGAAACGCGACCGAGGGAACGAGGCTGCTCGACGTGGGCGGGGCGCTACGCGCCGTGATGGCGCCCTCGCTATCGACGAGCAGGACCTCGGCGCTGCGAAAGCGCGTGACGATGAGCGAGCCGTTGACGAGGAGCACGTCGCGTAGGTCCTCGCCGAGCTCCCACGTCGTGAGGACGGCGCCCGTTTCGGCGTCGAGCGAGACCAGGTGCCCGGAGCGACACGCGACGAGCACGCGGCCGTTCTGTGGGTCGTACGCGAGGCCGCGCGGCGCGTTGCACACGGGGTAGCGGCCCGTGACGGTGGCGGCAGCAATGTCGATGGCGAGCAGCACGCCGCCGCGCCGGGCCGCGACGTACACGCGCCCGGGCGGGCCTTCGAGGACGCGGCCGAGCTCGTCGCCGGGCGGCACGAAAACGGAGCGCACGGCGCGCGATGCGAGATTGACGAGGAAGACCTGGTCGCGGTCGGGGTCGGCGGCGACGGCCGTCGTGCCGTCTTGCGTGACCAGCAAGGTGCCGCCCGCGATGGGGGCCGCGGGTGCCGTGCGCACCGGATCGGCGAAGAGCGGCGGGCGCTCGTCGATCGGTGTGACGGTCGCGGTCGGTTCGGGCGTCGGGGTGATCGTCGTCGTCGTCGAGCTGGGCGTGGGGGGCGGCGGTGTCGTCGTCGCCGTGGGAGCGATCGTGACGGTCGGCGTGGGCGGCGCCGTCGTGCCGGCGGTCGTCGCGGGCGGTGCCGGCACGAGTTGGCGCGGCGCCACGGTGTCGGAGCACGCGGCGGTGAGGGCGCCGAGCGTGACGGCCCCGACGAGGGCGACGGTCTT
The DNA here is from genome assembly GCA_963841435.1 of uncultured delta proteobacterium. Taxonomy (GTDB): domain Bacteria; phylum Myxococcota_A; class Polyangia; order Polyangiales; family Polyangiaceae; genus PMG-095. The sequence continues at coordinate 1,763,063 of CAWJCS010000005.1, read as the reverse complement.
CGGGCGAGCGGGCGTCATGGCGAACCTCCGGGGGTAACGACGAGCGGATCGGGCTCGAACAGGCTTGCGCGCAGCGTTTCGACGAGGGCCGCAAGCTCGGCGGGCAGGGGCACGTAGTAGTCGCTCGGGATCGAGAGGGAGCGTTCGTACGTGCCGACGTCGTCGCTCGGTGCAAAGTCCCAGTTGCAGACGACGATCGCGTTGTAGGTCGCGCTGCTCAGGCTCGGGGGCGCGGGACGAACGAGCTCGAAGAAAGCTTCGAGCCGGGCGGCGTCTTGCTCGAGCTCGGCGCGAATTTGCTCCGTGCCGAGGGACCACTCTTCGATCATGGCCTCGTTGCCGACGATGAACTCGCGGTAGCCGCCGCTGCACGAGTGGAATGTCCCCTGGCCCGTGACGTCGACCTTGTAAAAGAAGATGGCACCGATGCGCTCACTGTTCGCGAGCGCATCCTCGATGGGGACGATCTGGTTTTGTAGATCGATGACGACCATGCCCACGCGATCGCTCACGACCACGATCCACGCTTCCGGCTTGAGCACGATGCGCAAAAGCTGGTCGCCGTAGTCCTCGCCGGGCCAGCCCATGCGCGTGGCCCACGCGTGCGGCCAGGCGTAGCGAACTTTGGTGAAGAGCTCGGAGCTCAGCTTCGCGAGCAGCTGGTTTTCCGGGGCGTTCCCGCGTGCCGCAAGCTCGTCGATCGAGGTGAAGGCGTAGCCGCGCCCGAGGCCCGGTGTTTCGGTGCGCGTGAGCAGCACGCGGTCGGCACGAAGCTCGGCGGCCTGCTCGGCCGTCGTCCAAGAGTAGAGGACGCGCGCTGCGGGCGCGACGTTCCAGACGACCTGATCGCAGAAGGCGTACGCCACCGACTGGCCGTCGCCGGCCGTCGAGCACGGGATCGTGGGTGGCGTTCCGATGCCGGGAAACTCAAGGCCGGAGCCTGACGACAGGGTGCCGCCCGTGTCGCCCGGCTCGACGATGGTGATCGTGCCGCCGGTGCCGCCCGTTGCGGTGCCGCCCGTTGCGGTGCCGCCCGTTGCGTTCGTCGTGCCACCGGCGCTCGTGCCGCTGCTGCCGCCGGCGCTCGTGGCGCCACCCGCACCGGCGGTGCCAGCGCTACCGCCTGTGCCGGGTTCGTCATCGAGAACCGGGAGCTGACACGCCGACACGAGCAGGGCGCCAGCCGCGAGCGTGCACACTGCGGCGGTGCGCCAGCCCGCCACGGCCCGAAGGGCCGCCCCGGCGACGGACGGCGTCGCCCGAAGCGGCGTCCCGGCGCCGACCAGCGAACAACGGCCCGCTCGGACCGCGGTCACGCCGCGCCGCGCGCCACGCTGATGTCCACCTCCGGAGCTCTTCATTCGTGGCTGAGTGTGGGGAGCGCGGTGGATCCGTCGGGTGAAATGCCTGGCGTGGCGGCGGCGCGAGGCGGGAACCGCGAAAATTGTCGTTTGACTCGGCCACCTGAGCGCGTGGCGCTGCGGAGCAGCATGAACTCATGAATCAATTCGAGCCCTTGAACACGGTTACCCAATGGCGCAGCCAAAATGAGGTTGACGGCGCAGAAGCCCGCGCATGCATTGACCCGACGGACCTCCGCGGAACCAGCGGGCCAGAGGGACGACCCCGCGTACGAGCCGCGTACGAGCCGCGTACGAGCCGCGCCCGAGCCGCGCCCGCCGCAGCACAACGTACCTTCGGAGGCGCGCCGATGGCGGCGGGGACCGTTCCCTGCGCACGCCCGCTCACGGAGGCGCGACGGCGATGGCTGCGAGGCACTTCGCCGCGCGCCGCGGCGTCGCGGCCGACCGATGTTCCCCCGAGCAGAGCGCACGGGGTTAGGCTCCGCCGCATGCTGACGCTGTACGGCGAGTCGCATCTCGATAGCCCCTTCGTGTTCACCGCGTTCGTGGCGCTCGCGGAGAAGGGCGTGCCGTTCGAGCTCCGCATCGTGAGGCTGTCGCGCGGTGAGCAGCGCACGCCCGAGTTCGTCGAGCGCTCGCTCACGGCGCGCGTGCCGACGCTCACGGACGGCGACTTTTCGCTCAGCGAGTCACTCGCGATTGTCGAGTACCTCGAAGAGACGTTGCCGCCGCCCCACGCCCGCGTCTTGCCCGTCAACTTGCACGAGCGCGCGCGCTCTCGCCAGGTGCTCGGCTGGCTACGCTCCGACATCACGGCGCTCCGCGCGGAGCGACCGTCGAGCAGCCTGTTTCTCGAGCGCGCGGATGCCCCGCTCGGTGATCGAGCCCGGGCCGATGCCGACAAGCTGGTTCGCATCGCCGACACGCTGCTCGGCGAAGGGCGGACCACGTTGTTCGCCGAATTTTGCGTCGCCGACGCGGACCTCGCGTTCGCGGTGATGCGCCTCGTCAAGAACGGCGACCCCGTGCCCCGGCGCCTGCGCGACTACGCCGAAGCCGTGTGGCGGCGGCCGAGCGTCGCCGCCTGGGCGGGGATCGAGCGACCGGCGAAGAACAGCGTGCTCGGACCCTTCTGATGCCGTCGAGCCTTTGCGTGTTTTGCGGTGCGAGCCCGGGGCACGACGGCCTGGCGCTCGAGGCGGCGCGAAGCGTCGGGGCGCTGCTCGCGCGCCGTGGCATCCGCCTCGTGTACGGCGGCGGAGGCGGCGGCGTCATGGGAGCGCTCGCCGACGCGGTGCTTGCTCAGGGTGGCGCCGCGGTCGGCGTCATTCCGCGAAGTCTCGCCGATCGCGAGCTCGCACACGCCGCCCTCACCGAGCTTCACTACGTGGACACGATGCACGAGCGCAAAGCGCGCATGGCAACGCTGTCCGACGCGTTCATGGTCCTGCCCGGCGGGCTCGGAACCCTGGAAGAGCTGTTCGAGGTCTGGAGCTGGGCGCAGCTCGGCTTTCACGAAAAGCCCATCGGCGTGCTCGACGTGGGCGGCTACTTTCAGCCCCTCGTCGCGCTGATGAAGCATGCTCACGAGCGCGGCTTCCTGCGAGAACGGGATCTCGAGCTCTTGCTCGTCGACGCCGACCCCGAGCGCCTCCTTTCGCTCCTTCTCTGAGCGCCGCGGCGCCCCGCGTCACCCGTCGGCGATGGTGCGGATGCGAAGCTCGGCGAGCTGATTCGGGCCGACGGTGCTCGGTGCATCGCTCATGAGGTCGGTGCCCTTCTGCGTTTTCGGGAAGGCGATCACGTCGCGGATGCTGTCGGTGCCGGCGAGCAGCATGGCGATGCGATCCATGCCGAGCGCGATGCCACCGTGCGGCGGGGCGCCGAAGCGCAGCGCGGAGAGAAGGAAGCCGAATTTCTCCTGCGCTTCCTCGTCGCCGATGCCCAGGGCGCCGAACACGCGGCGCTGCACGTCCGGATCGTGCAGACGAATGGAACCACCCGCAATCTCGAAACCGTTCAGCACGAGATCGTAGCGATAGCAAAGCACCTTGCCCGGATCCTTCTCGATGAGGTCCACGTGCGCGTCGTGTGGGCGCGTGAAGGCGTGGTGCGCCGCCGCCCAGTGCTTCGTTTCATCGTCGTACTCGAAGAGCGGCGGATCGACGACCCAGAGGAACTTCCACTGTCCACCGTGCCCGACCTCGGGGACGAGCCCGAGCTTCTTGGCGAGCGCGACGCGCAGGTTCGCCATCACGGTATCGACGAGCGCCGCCTTGCCGAATTGGAAGAACAGGAGGTCGCCCTCCTTCGCGCCGGCCTTTTCGATGATGGCCTTCGAGAGCTCTGGCGTGATGCTCTTCGCGAGCGGCGATTGCGTGAGCGTGCCGGCCGGCCCGACCTTCGCGCGCGCGAGGCCTCCGGCGCCCATGCTCTTCGCGAGCTGCTCGAGCTTGTCGCCGTCGGCGCGCGAGAACTGCGCCGAGGCGGGCACGACCATCGTCTTTATGATCTCGGCGGGCAGGTCGCGGCGAAAGGCACCGCTCGCGAACTTTTCCGCGATGGGCGTGAAGAACGGCACTCCCCCGCCGCCGTGCTCGATGACGAGATCCGTGAGATCCACGTGCTTGAGGTCGAAGCGCACGTCGGGCTTGTCGTTGCCGTAGCTGCGCATCGATTCGTAAAAGTCGAGGCGCGGAAAGTGGCCCGTCGGGTAGAGCTCCTTCAAGTCGATGTCGAGCGCGGCCTTCCAGATCGCGAACACGAGACCCTCGACGAGGCCGAAGATGTCGTCCTGGTTGACGAAGCTCATCTCGATGTCGATCTGCGTGAACTCCGGCTGCCGGTCGACCCGCAACGCTTCGTCACGGAAGCAGCGTACGATCTGGAAGTATTTCTCGTAGCCCGCGACCATGAAGAGCTGCTTGAATAGCTGCGGGCTCTCGGCGAGCGCATAGAATTTCCCGGGGTTGAGGCGCGCGGGCACGAGGAAGTTCCGCGCGCCGCCCGGGGTGTATTTCACGAGAACTGGGGTTTCGAGCTCGAAGCAACCCTTTTCCGAGAGGTAGTTGCGCGTGGCCTGGTTCATGCGATGGCGCATGCGCAGCGCCTTCTGCAGCGGCGGGCGCCTGAGGTCGAGGTAGCGGTACTCGAGCCGCACGTCCTCACGTGTGTCGCTCGACTCGTCGATGGGGAAAGGCGGCGTCTCGGCCTTGTTGAAGACCGTGGCTTCGAGCACCTCGACCTCGACCTCGCCCGTGGCGAGCGCTGCGTTCGCGGCGCTCACCATTTTGCCTTCCTTCTTGCTGAACTGCTCGCCGCGCGAGCGCACCTTGCCGCGGATCCCAATGACCCATTCGCCGCGTAGTTGCTCGGCGAGCGTGTGGGCGTCACCCGACGCTTCGGGGTCGAACACGATCTGCGTGATGCCCTCGCGATCCCGAAGATCGATGAAGATCAGCGCACCGTGGTCCCGGCGATTGGCGACCCAGCCGAACAGCACGGTCTCGTTGCCGATGTCCGCGGGCCTGAGGGCTCCACAATCGTGGGTTCGCTTGAGCTCATCGATGAAACGGGCCACGCTGATATTCCTCGCCTTTTCCCCGCCGTACGACGGGGCTCGGCTCTTAGCGCGCCCGGGCGGGCGCGTCACGCGCCATGCGCGGGCCCAAGCGGCCCTACGCCGCGAGAACGGCGCTCGAGAAGCCGACCACGCCCTGGGCGCGGAGCTCGCGGTCGAGCGCCTCGCTGAAGCTGGCCCGTTGGGAGTGAGCACGAATGATCCCACCGAGCGCGAGGTTCGCGACGGCGACGCCCATCGCCACCAGACGCGAGCGGACGAGCACGTGCAGGCCTCCGATGTTTTGGCGTTGGCCGCCGAGGTGAGCGGTCGCTCGCGTTCGAAGGCCGGACTCGTACGTGTCGAGACGTTGGAAATCGACGAACAGGTGCACGGGCGCGCCCGCCTTGGCGGCGGCGTCGAAGTGCTCGAGCACCGGGCCTGCGAAGCGCGCGTCGCCGACGCCCGTCATGCGCACGAGCACGAGCGACGCCGACGGTACCCAGATGTCGAGCTCGCCGAGCGGAGTCCTGTACCCCTGCCCCTCGAGTGGCAGGCGGCTTGGCTCCATCAATCGATGATAGGCGCGTCTCGGGGGGAGTTCAATGACAGCGCCTCAACCGTCCCAAATCACGCCGACGCCCAGACCGCTTCGCAGGAAGTCGGCCGACGGACGATGGCCTGAGGCGACGTAGCGCTCGTACGCGAGCGACAGCCCCGCCCACGCGATCACGCCGCGAGTGCGCAACGACGACACACCGATGCCGACGCCGACGCGACCGCCGAAGCTGAACGCGCCGTTGTCCGCTTGAAACAGCGCCACAGGCGCAAGCTCGACCTCGTAGTGCCAGGCGACTTGGTGAATGCGGAACACGACGGGCAGCGCGGGAAGGTAGTTCACGACGAACTCCGTCGGCACGGCGCCCGGCCTCAGCATGGCATTGCCGCCGAACTCGAAACCGGCAAGCAGCGAATAGCGCCCGCCGAACCCGCGCGCGACGAGCAGGCGCCCGAGCCCCCCGGCGCCGATCGTGGTCGTGCCTGCGGTGCGCCGTATCTGCACGTTGCCGGCCGATTCGACCGAAAGCGCAAAGCGATCGCGGTCGGTCTGCAGCCCGCGAAACCCGGGCTCCGGCTCGACCCAGAAAGGACAATCGCGCTCGGCCCAGCTCATCGCCGTCTTCAAGGCGAGAACCTCGCGTTCGACGAAGCGGGCGCGCACGACGACGGCCGTGAGCTTGCGACCCTCCGCCTCGTAAAGAGAGCGCGCCGAGCCCGCCGCGCGGCTCGCCTGCTCAAGGCGCCCGAGCGCGAGGGCGCGGGATTCGGGTGGCGTCCGACACACCGATTCGAGCAACGCGCGGCGCGCATCCTGCAGTGCGTCGTCGTCGACGAACCAGCCCGAGCTTTCGGTGTCGCTCACGATGCGCTCAACGTCGCCGAGCAAGCTGTCGGCGGCGTAGCGGGCGTCTGCACTCGCCGATCGCGCAAACATGAAGAGCGAAAGCGCGATCAGGGCGGCGGGGGCAGATGGCACCGTTTTGGTATTCCTTGCCGGCGTCTTCTTCTGCCCACACCCGCGCCGCCGGTACGTCGCAGCCCGAGCGGTTCAGGTAGCAGCCGAGGTCCGGGCGGTCGAGCCAGAAGTAGCCCACGACGGCACGGCACGCGGCGGCGAGACGGCAGGCCCCCGCTGACTAGGGCGCCGGATCGGACGGCGGAGGCTCGAACGGCGGGCTCGGTACGAGCCAAACGTCCGTACAAGACCCGTCGACGCACATGCCGCGCAGGTCACCGAAGGGGCATTCGTCGCAGAGCACGTCGCTCACACACTGCGCGCCGGCGTACTCCGCCGCGAGCGCGTCGAGCTCGTCCGTGTGGCTCACGGTCGTCGGGCAGCCGCACGCCGACGGCGTACGTCGTGCCCGCGTAGTCGCAGGGCGGCGGAGTGCATGCAATCAGCGTGCACGCCATTTGACCGTGATCGCAAAAGCACGAGTTGCAGCCCCACGAAACGCTCGCCCCGTCGGCGTACATTTCGCCGTTCCAGGTGCAGGTCAACTTCGGCCCGCCACCATCCAGATCCGGACCCCGTCCGCGATCATCGGCCGAGAGGCCGCCGCACGCCTGGAGCGGCAAAAGGACGAAGGCCAGCCCCGGCCAGCCAAGCGCCAAGCAGCGACGTGACCCACCCGCCGTCACTCGTGGAGCCTAGCATCGGCTCCGCACGCGAGCTTCCACGCCGAATGGCCGAAAATTGGGATAAATCCGCCAGATCCCGTAGCGATGGGGCGGTGACGCGCGGCTCGGGCGAGCAAGAACCAGGGACCTTCGAGCGGACGTGCGCGGCGCTGTCGCTCGTCGTGCCCCTCGTGATCACGCTGCTCAGGGCGGGGTCGAGCAGCGGCTGGCGCGACGATCTGCCCGCCGTGACCGGCTTCGCGTTCCTGCCGCTCGGCGGCGAGGGATGGCTCGGTATCGTCGCCGACCAGCTGTTCTCGTTCTTGCCCGTGGGCGGTCGTTGGCTCCGCGCGGCGTGGGCGGCAAGCTTCGCACTCGCGCTGGCCTCGCGCCTGATTTACGACCGCGCTCGCGCGCTGCTCGCGAGGAGCGATCGCATGCCTGCGCTCAATCCGGCGCTCGCGCTCGCGGCCGCGCTCACGGCGGTGCTCTCGCCGAGCTTCCAGCTCGAGGCAACCGTGGTGGGCGGCGCGGCACTCGGCACGGCAGCGGCGCTCGCCGCGCTCGCAGCGAGCGAAGCCCTGCCGCGACGCGACGCGCGCTCGAGCCTACTCGTCGGCGCGCTCGTGGGTGTCACCGCCGTCGAGAGCCACGCGGCGGCGCTGGCGCTTTTCCTTGCGCTCGCGGCCCGCTCCGTCGCGCGACGCGCGCTGCCCGAGCTTCGCACCGTGCTCGCCGGTGCTGCGGGAGCCGGCGTGGTGGTGGGTTTGGTGGTGGGTGCGCTCTTCATGCGCTCGGTGGCACCGAACGCCTGGCTCGATCTCGGCTTCGGGCTCGGCCAGTCGAGCCTCACGGCGGGCGACGCCGGCAGCGAACGACTCACGGCGCTTTCCGCGTGGCTCGCCGACATGGGTCTCGTCCCGCTCGCGCTCTCGGTCTTCGGCCTCGTCGTGGGGCTCGCGAGGAAAACCGTCCGGCGCGCGCTCCTGCCGCTCGTCACGCTCGTGCTCGTGGATCTCGCGCTGCCCGCCACACACGTCGGGCCGCTCGCCGCGGACCCCTTCGCTCCCACGCGGTTGCTCGCGCTCGCCGCGCTCGGTGTCACGGCGGCGCTCGGCGTGCAGGCGGCGGCGTTGGGCATCGTGCGGGCACGACTGCCGTTCGCGCGTCCGGCGGCCGTGCTGCTCGTGGCGTTCGATTTCACGCTCGTGTTCGTCGGCTCGGAGGCATCAGCGGCCGCCACGGAGCGCCGTGACACCTACGCCACCGAAGTGTGGACGGACGAAGGGCTCGCCAGCATGCCGGATCACGCGCTCTTGCTCGCGCGCTCCGAGTCCCTCGCGTACCGGCTGTGGGCGGCGCAGCTCGTGCGGGGCGAGCGCCCGGACGCGCTGATCGTCCCGGTGTCGTGGCTCGAGCGGGGGGCGCTGCGGCGTCGCTTGATCGACGCAGAGCCGGCGCTCGCGCCGCTCCTTCGCGACATCGCGCTAAACGGGCGCCCGGGTGAGTACGCCCTCACCTCCCTCGCCGACGCCCGCCCGCTCTTCGTCGAGCTCGAGCCCGGCTGGGACGAGCGGCTGAGCGACCACGTGCTGCCGGAGTCGTTCTGGCTCGCGTTCCGTTCGAACCCCGTGGCGCGCTCCGATCGCACTCTCGCCATCGAGCACGCGACGGGGCGCTTCGAACGCGCCGTCCGCGCCGTGACGCCGACCGACGGCGCGCCGACCGATGGTGCGACCCGCGCCGTGGTCGTCTCGGCGCTGCGGCAGCGCGCTCTCTTCCTCGCCGGGCACGATGACCACGAGCTTTTGTCGCAAACGCTGGAGCGCCTGGAGCTACTCGCTCCGAAGGACCCGGTGGGCGCCCGCCTGCGCGCCGAAGAAAAGTCGCGACCCGAGCCCAGTCACCTCGCCGCGAAGTGAGCGGAAAGCTGGCCCGCGGGTGACGCTGCCGTCGCCGTGTCGCTTCGCGCGGCGCCGTCGTCGTTTCGCTTCGCGCGGCGCCGTCGTCGTTTCGCTTCGCGCGGCGCCGTCGTCGTCGTTTCGCGTCGGGCGGCGCTGCGGTCGCGGCCGCCGAGCGGTCATCGGGCGGCGGGCTCGTCCAGGCGCTCGAGCGCGCCGTCAACTCTTTCGGAGCCCCAGACGACGACGTCGACCCGCTCGGCAAAGTGCAAGAGCGGCGGCTCCGCGGGCGTGGAGAGGCCGTGCACGGCGAGCATGGTGTTCCGCTCGATTGCGGCGCGCGCCGGCTGGAGGGGCCAGGGGTGGTGGTGCACGTCGTTGCGAAGCAGGGTGCCGCCCGGCGCGCGCGCGTACAGGCAGTAGCGCTCTGTGAGGAAGTGCTCGAGCGACCCGGACCGCGCCGCGAAGACGCCCGAGGTCGGGCCGTAGCTTGCCGTGAAGGCGGCGCCGGGCCGCTCGGAAACGTAGCGCACGTCACGCTCGCCGGACGCAACCGTAATGCGCGCGCGATGGTACGGCAGGTGGAAGAAACGGCGCGCTGCCCACACTGCGACGGGGTTCGTGGCGTCGAGGCTGAGGAACCACACGCCGGGCTTGCCATCGCGCGTGACGTAGGTGCGCACGTTGAGCTCGGGAAATGCCGAGAGCCACGGCAGGTCCGGCAGCGGTCGCCGCATGACGCCCGTCATGCAAAAAGGCACGACACCCACGAAACAGCGCCCGTCGAACACGTCGAGCTCGAGCTCGCGCGGCACGAGCGGTCTGAGCGCGGCGCTTGGCAGCGCCCAATGTGCGAACAACAGCTTTTGCCACGACTGGCGCCACGTCCACGGCCGCGCGGGGAGCGGCCACGGGCGGTGATCCGTGCGTGAGAGCGCCGTGTGCACCATCGTCGTGCAGAGCTCGTCGGCGGGCAACAGGCACCGCCGATGCCGAAGCCTACCAGCGCCCGACCGCTAGGGCTGCGGCGAAGTAGGTCCTGGACTTGCAGGCGTGACGCGGACGCCGTACGAGGCCTACGTGACTGGAGTCCACCGTCGCGACTTCTTGCGCGCCGTCGCGGTGGTCGCCGCACCGGGATTGCTCGAAGCCTGCGGCGACGGCGAGCGGTCGGCGCAACCGATCACGCGGGGGCCCGTCTACTTTCCGCTATCGGTCGCGTCGGGCGATCCGCGGCCCACGAGCGTCGTCGTCTGGACGCGCGTCGAAGACGCAGACTTCGAGGAAGCGGACTTTCCGCTCGAGCTCGAGGTCGCGCTCGACGAGGGCTTTCGCGATCGCATCGCGCTCGACGGCGGCGAAACGGTGGCGCTCACGGCTCTCGGCTCGGACGGCGGCTGCGTGAAGGCGCGGCTCGAGGGGCTCGATGCCGGAACGACCTACTACTACCGCTTCACGTACCTGCGAGGCGACGAGCGCCACGCGTCGCGCGTCGGCCGGACACGTACGGCGCCCGAGCCGGACGCCGACGTGAGCGTGCGTTTCGCCGTGGTGTCCTGCCAGGACTACGCCGACAAGTACTTTCACGTGCTCCGGTACGTCGCGGCGCAACCGCTCGACTTCGTGCTGCACCTCGGCGACTACGTGTACGAGACGACGCGCACGACGAGCGGCGACGGGGCTGGGCGCGCCGTCGTGTTCCGGCAGCCGGAGCAAGCCCTTTCGCTGAGCGGCGGCGTGATCGGCGACGACGCTCCGAGCGAAGCGGTGCTCGCCGCGCGCTCGCTCGACAACTACCGCGACCTTTACCGCACGGCGCGGAGCGATCCCGATCTGCAGAAGGTGCACGAGCTCTTCCCCATGATCGCGATCCCGGACGATCACGAGTTCTCGAACGACTGCTACGGGGCCACCGCAACCTACGAAGACGGGCGCGAGAACGAGGAGGACTTCGAGCGGCGCCGCAACGCGGATCGCGCATGGTTCGAGTTCATGCCGTTCGACGACGAGACGGCGCCGGCCGCGGCGCTCGACGAAACGGCCGCGTTTCCTGATGATTTTCGGCTGTATCGTCGCTTCGAGCTCGGCCGACACGTCGAGCTCGTGCTCACCGATCTGAGGCGCTATCGGCCCGACCACGTCGTCCCCGAGGACGCGTTTCCGGGCGCGATGTTCCTCACAAAGAGCGACGCCCTGGACCTCCTCGGCGAGGTGCCGGACGACGCGGTGCCGTATGTCGACATCGACGACGACGCGTGGAATACCGTTCGCGACGCGCTGCTCGCTGCCGCCGACGATCAGAACGTCGAGCCCGCGCGCGTCACGGGCTTGCTCTCGGCACCTTGGGTCAACGGCATCATCGAGGGCGCCGGGGGCGATCCTCCGATCGATCTCGACGACACGTCGCTCGAGCGGGGCTATGCGTACCACCAGCTCCTCAAGACCTCGCCGTACTCGTCGGTCGGCTCGCGCTACCTCGTGGCGGAGGGCCCGTTTCGCGCCCTCGCGGCGCTGCGCGCGAAGGCGAGCGACGGCGAGAGCGAGCGGCTCATGGGCGACGAACAGCGCCGCTGGTTCCTCGACACGATGAAGGGCTCGACGCGCACGTGGAAGCTCTGGGGCAACGAGTACACGCTGATGCGCCGCCGCATCGACCTCACGGGGATTCTCTTCGCGCCCCAGCAATACCAGCAGAAGATCCTGCTCAGCGGCGAGGACTGGGACGGCGCGCCCAACGAGCGCGACGCCCTGCTCGACGAGCTCGCCGATGTCGAGAACGTGGCCGTTTTCACGGGTGATCTGCACGCCTTCTTCGCCGGGACACCTTACCCCGAGGGCAACGAAGGCGCGCGCGTCGTCGAATTCGTGTCGGGCAGCATTTCGTCGACGACCTGGCTCACGGGCATCCAGAGCGCCATCGCTTCCGACCCGACCATACCGGCCGAGGCCGCGCTGCTCGCGGGCGCCGTCGGTACGCTTCTGCAGGATCCGGCGAGCCGCCCGAACCCACACATCGGCTGGCTCGACCTCGTGAAGAACGGTTGCGCGCTCGTCACGGCGGGCGCGGAGGCCCTGGAGGTGACGTTCGTCACGCTCGACGACGAGCTCGTGACAAAGCCGCCCGCCGAGCTGCCGGCGCCGATCGCCGAGCTCGTGACGAACCTCGACTTTCGCGTTCGAACCGGCACGCGCGATCTCGAGCAACGCATCGACGGCACGTTCCGCACTTGGGACCGCGACGCCCTCGACTGGGTGTGAAAACTCCGCGAGGCACGCTCCGATGACGCCGCCGCGCCTCGAGCTTCGCTGCGTCTCGGTGCGGTTCGGCTCGACGAGCGCGCTCGTCAACGTCTCGTTCGAGCTTTCGCCGGGCGAGGTGCACGTTCTGGCCGGCGAGAACGGCGCCGGGAAAAGCACGCTCATTCGCGTCGTTGCGGGCGTCGTCACGGCTTTCGAGGGGAGCCTCGCCATCGACGGCGTCGTGCGGCGATTTCGCGGACCCGCCGACGCGCTCCGCGCGGGCGTCGCGACGATTCACCAGGAGCTTTCGCTCGTGCCGGAGCTCAGCGTCGCCGACAACCTCGCGCTCGGCACCCAGGGCGCCGCGCTCGGCCCGTTCGATCGACGCGCGGCGCGAGGGCGAGCGCTGACCGCGCTCGAGCGCGTGGGGCTCGCCGTCGACCCCGACGCGCCGGTCGAAACGCTCGGCGTGGCCGAACGGCAGCTCGTCGAGATCGCACGAGCGCTCGATCGCGACGCGCGCATCCTCGTGATGGACGAGCCCACGAGCGCGCTCACCGAGTCGGAGACGGCGCGGCTGTTCGAGCGGGTGCGGAGCGTCGTCCTGCGCGGGACGAGCGTGATCTACATCTCGCACCGCCTGCGCGAGATCGAAAGCGTCGCCGACCGAGTGACCGTGCTGCGCGACGGGGAGCGCGTGCTCACGGCGCGCGCCGCCGAGCTCGGGCGCGACGAGCTGCTCTTCGCGATGCTGGGACGTAGGCTCGAGCCCGCCCCGCTGCCCGAGCGAGCCGCGCGCGGCCCCGTGCGCCTCGCCGTGCGCGAGCTCTCGTCGGCCGGCACGCCGCTCCGAGGCGTGTCTTTCGAGGTCGAGCCCGGCGAGATCGTCGGCGTCGCCGGGGCGCACGGCTCGGGCGCGAGCGCGCTCTTTGCCGCGCTTTCGGGCGACGCGCGGCGAGCATCCGGCTCGATAAAGCTCGACGGCCGCCCCTACGCGCCGACGAGCCCGCGTCAGGCGCTCGCGCGCGGCGTGTCGATCCTGCCCGGCGATCGAAAGGAGAGCGTGCTTGCCAACCTCGGCGTGCGCGACAACGCAATGCTGACGGCGACGCTCGGCCACGCTTTCGCCTTCGTGGACCGCGGTGCCGAGCGCCGCGTGCTCGCGCCCGAGGTCGCGCGCCTCAGGCTCAAGGCCGCCTCGCTGGAAGCTCGCGCCGAGTCCCTCTCGGGTGGCAACCAGCAGAAGGTCGCGCTTTTGCGCTGCCTCGCCGCGCGACCGCGGCTGCTCTTACTCGACGATCCGGCGCGAGGCGTCAACCTCGGCGCCAAGGCCGACCTCTTCGCCCGCCTGCACGACGCCGCGCGGGGCGGCACGAGCACGCTCTTTTACTCGTCCGACCTCACCGAGCTCGTCGAGCACGCCGATCGCGTGCTCGTGCTCTTTCGCGGCGCGATCGTCGCCAACCTCGAACGCGGCGAGATCGCGACCGAACGGCTGCTTTCGCTGGTGATGGGAGCGACCGCATGACGAAGCGCTGGCTCGAAAAGCCACTCGGTCGCGCACTTTTGCCGCTCCTCGCCGTGCTCGTCGTGGGAGCGCTTTTCAACGCCAGCGGCGCGTTTTTCGAGTGGCAAACACACCGCGCGCTACTGCGCGAGATTGCGGTCGAAGGCATCCTCGCCTGCGGCATGACGGTCGTCATCGTCACGGCGGGCATCGATCTTTCGGTGGGTAGCGTGCTCGCGCTGTCGTCGGTCGGGTTCGCGCTCTTCACGATGCACCTCGGCTGGTCGGCGCTCCTCGCCGGACCGGCGGCGCTCGCGCTCGGGACGCTTTTCGGTGCGGTGTCGGGCGCTCTGGTGGCCGTACCACGCCTGCCCCCGTTCATCGTGACGCTCGCGACGATGGTGTTCGCGCGCGGCGTTGCCAAGGAGCTCTCGGGCGGGCAGAAGGTATCGAGCTACTTTCAGAACGTCGGACGGGCGCTTCGTGAACGTCCCGCTGCCGGACGCGTTCGCCGCGCTCGACCAGCGCGTGCTTGGCGGCAGCGTGTCGGTGGTGACACTCGTCTTTGCCGCGGTGGCGCTCGTGGCGTTCGTCGTGCTCGAGCGCCTTCGCATCGGGCGCTACCTGTACGCCGTCGGCGGAAACTTCGAGGCCGCGCGTCTCGCGGGCGTCCCCGTGCGTTTCACCCTGATTTTCGCCTACGCGCTGTCGGGCCTGCTCGCCGCCGTCGCGGGCATTTGCCAGGCCGCGCAAGAAACCCAAGGAGACCCGGAGACAGGGCTCGGCTACGAGCTCGACGCCATCGCCATGGTGGTGCTCGGTGGCACCGGCCTCGCCGGCGGTCGCGGTGGCATCGGTCTCACGCTGATCGGCGCCTTGACGCTCGGTTACCTGCAGAAGGTATTGAGCTTGAACGCGTACTCGAGCGAGACGCGCTTGATGCTCACGGGCGCGATTCTGATTCTCGCCGTGCTGTTTCAAAAGCGGCTCGCGCCCTCCAAGAAGGCCGAGTAGCCACGGCCGAAATGCCACGCGCGCATACCGCTGCGGGCGGAAGTGCACGAATGCGCTCCGGCCGCAGTCCAGGATTTGTGAAGTTTAGCGCCAGGCACTAGTCTCGTCTCCCCCGGCCGATGGCGTACACCGTCCAGTGCTCGAGCTGCGGCAAACGGATGGCCGTGCCGTACGATCTCTACGAGAAGCGCGTGCGCGGCCGCGTTTCGCTGCTCGCGTGCCGCGGCTGCAACGGGAAGATCAAGCTCGACGGCAGCGCCGGCACGCACAACCCCGTCGTGTCGGGCGGCCTCTGGCTCGGCGAAGAAGAGGAGCTCGTGGTGCCGGACTCGGCGCCCGCGAGCAGCGCTCCGCTCTCCATGCGACTGCCCATCGCGCGCATCGGCCGCTACGCGCTCTTCGATCAGTTCGCGACGGGCGGCATGGCCACCGTGCACCTCGGTCGCCTCGACGGCGCCGGCGGCTTCTCGCGCGTGGTCGCGATCAAGCGCTTGCTGCCGAACCTCGTCCAAAACGAGGACTTCACGCAGATGCTGCTCAACGAGGCACGGCTTGCCGCGCGCGTGCGCCACCCGAACGTCGTGCCCACGCTCGACGTCGTCGCCTCGAAGGGCGACGTGTTGCTCGTGCTCGAGTACGTGCACGGCGAGGCGCTGAGCACGCTCTGCCGCAAGCAGGCCAAGGAGAAGAAGGAGCACATCCCGCTCGATGTCGCCGTGAGGATCGTGCAAGACATGCTGCAGGGCCTCGAAGCCGTGCACGACGCGCTCGACGAGAAGGGCAAGCCGCTCGGTCTCGTGCACCGTGACATCTCGCCGCCCAACGTGATCGTCGGGGCCGACGGGCAGTCGCGCGTGCTCGACTTCGGCATCGCTAAGGCCCTGGAATCGCTCGAAGAATCGAACCCGAACCGTGTGAAGGGCAAGAGCGGCTACATGTCGCCCGAGCAGATCCGCGGCGAGCGCCTCACGCAGCGTTCGGACGTGTTCTCGGCGGGGATCATCCTGTGGGAGCTGCTCTCGACGCGGCGCCTGTTCATGGCCGACAGCGAGCACGAGCGCATGCAGAAGATCCTCGACGGTAACTATCCCAAGCCGAGCGAGTATCGGCAGGACCTCTCGTCGAAGGTGGAAGCCGTTGCCATGCGTGCCCTTCAGTCCGAGGCCGAGGCGCGCTTCGAGAGCCCGCGCGATTTCGCGTTGGCACTCGAGCAAGCAGTACCGGGCGCGTCCGCGCGGCGTGTCGCCGAGTGGGTGAACGATCTTGCCGCCGAGACACTCGCGGCGCGAGCCCGACTCGTCGCGCAGGTGGAGACCTGGGCGGGACCCGGAGACCTGCCGCTCAGCTCGGCACCGTTCACCGCGGAAGCCGCCGTGCTTTTCACCCCACCGCCGCCCACGCCCGAAGCGCCGCACCCCGCGCTCGACCTCTTGCGTCGCTCACCGGAGCGTCTGTCGGTCGCCGACGGCGCGGTCAGCGTCTCGCCGGGCGGCGTGCGACGAACGCTCATCGGCCTGGCCGTCGCCGCCGTGGCGCTCGCCATCGCGATCGCGTTCCTCGTCGCCGCCAAATGAACGGCTTTCCGCGCTCTTTTCGGGCTCGGTCGCGCCGGGGTTACGCGCCGACGGGGGCGGCCGTAGCCCCGCTCGGAAGGTCTCGCCCCGCGGGACCAGGAGACCATCATGGCAACGAAAGCACGACGGCGGTGCTCGAAGCGCGCGCGACCCACGACGGCTACTTCGCGTCAGCACGGGTCATCTCAACGTCGCCGTTCTGTTCGGAAAAGGCTGCCTCTGGGTGCGGCTCGAGGCCGTCGAGCTCATCCCCGGCGGCTGTCCTGCTCGTTTCGCCGCGCAGTCACGAACCGCATCGAGGACCGTTCACGTGCCGCATCGTCTTCCGTCCGGTGGCGGCCCGCGCCAAACCCGGCTAGGTCGGTAGGATGCCGGGCTCGACCGTTCGCGCTCCGCTCGAGCCCGACGCGCTACTCTCTCCGGACGGCGACGCGTGTCGCGTGAACGCCGAGGACCTGAACTCGCTCGCAACCGTGCACGACCTGCTGAGCGCGCTCAACGACCCCTGGGCCGGCCGTTCTCGCATCGTCACGCTGGTCGCCGGGGTGCCGGTGCTCGGGAATCGCTGCATTCGCCGCGCGCTGCGCAAGCGCCCGGGGTCGCGTGTGCTGTCGCTCGACCAGGCGCTTTCGCTGCTCGGCAACGGCGGCCTCGAGGCGGAGCTGCTCGAGCTCCTCGAAGATCTCACCGTGCTCAAGGCCGATCTGCAGCCGGGCGGCGACCGGCGAGGCTGAGCCTTCAGCGCCGCGGTTCGTTGGGTTTTTGGGCGACCAGCGGAGCCCTACGAAACGGCCGCAGGCGGCGCGCCGTTCCACCCACAGCGGGCCACGCCGGTCGCGTGCTTGATCTCGCCGTGCCGGGGAGCTGAGATGCCCTCCATGACGCGCCTGCCGACGCTGGTCGCGCTGCTCGGGGCCTTCGCGGGCCTCTTGGGTTGCCGCGACAAGTCCCTAGCGCCCGTTCCGTCGGCGGCGCCGAGCGCCGCCGGACCGAAGACTTTCGTGGTCGGCATGAGCCAGTGCAACCTCGGCGAGCCCTGGCGCGTGCAGATGAACGCCGACATCGCCGAGGCCGCCAAGGCACACCCGAACCTGAAGCTCGTGTTCAAGGATGCGCAAAATGATTCTCTGCGACAGCGCGCTCAGGTGGAGGAGCTCTTGGCCCAGGGAATCGACCTGTTGCTCGTGTCACCCAAGGAGGCGGCGCCGCTCACGAAGCCCGTAGCGGAGGTGTTCAAAAAGGGCATCCCCGTGATCGTGCTCGACCGGGCCGTCGAGGGCGACGCCTTCACGACTTTCATCGGCGCGGACAACCAGCGTATCGGTCGCGAGGCAGGCAAATGGGCCCTCGCCGCGCTCGGCGGCAAAGGCACGATCGTGGAGCTCGAGGGCCTCATGACATCGACGCCGGGACAGGACCGGCACAGCGGGTTTCGCCAGGCCATCGCGCTCGAAGCGCACCCCGGCCTCAAGGTGGTGTTCGAGGCCGACATGCAGTGGCTCGAGCCAAACGCGCGGCGAGAGATGGAGTCGGCGCTCGCGGCGAACCCGAAGATCTCGCTCGTGTACGCGCACAACGACCCCGGCGCGCACGGCGCGTACCTCGCCGCGAAGGCGGCGGGTCGCGAGCACGAGATGAAGTTCGTCGGCATCGACGCGCTGCCGCACGAAGGGGTGCGCTACGTGCGCGATGGCATCCTCGACGCGACGTTCGCCTACCCGACGGGCGGCGCCGAAGCGATCGAGCTTGCGCTCTCGATCCTCGCCGGCAGGCCCGCCCCCAAGCGCATCACCCTCGGCACCCGCCTCTTCACGAAAGACAACGTCGCAAGGGGCGGCGCCGCGCTCGAATAGCGACACCCGCCGCCGCAGAGCGCCGGGCGAACGTCGCTCCCACGCGACGCGGCTGCCCCTGCGCCCGCGCGACACGCCGCCCTGCGCCCGCGCGACACGCCGCCCTGCGCCCGCGCGACACGCCGCCCTGCGCCCGCGCGACACGCCGCCCTGCGCCCGCGCGACACGCCGCCCTGCGCCCGCGCGACACGCCGCCCTGCGCCCGCGCGACACGCCGCCCTGCGCCCGCGCGACACGCCGCCCTGCGCCCGCGCGACACGCCGCCCTGCGCCCGCGCGACACGCCGCCCTGCGCCCGCGCGACACGCCGCCCTGCGCCCGCGCGACACGCCGCCCTGCGCCCGCGCGACACGCCGCCCTGCGCCCGCGCGACACGCCGCCCTGCGCCCGCGCGACACGCCGCCCTGCGCCCGCGCGACACGCCGCCCTGCGCCCGCGCGACACGCCGCCCTGCGCCCGCGCGACCGCGCTGACCCCGCTCGCGACAGCCGGCTGTATGCCCGTCCGTGGGCGCCCTGCCTCCCACTTGACGCCCGCGGCGGCTCGATCCAGATATATCTTCATGATGTATCTGCCAGATGGCTCGGTAGGGTTTCCGGGCCGGGTCGATACTTAAAACAGGAATGAATTCGATGTTTTATCAAGGTGAATGGGGTCCCCACGGAATGTTCATGCGCGGCCACTGGCACGGTCGGCACCACCACGGCGCGCGCCGTTTCGGGCTCTGGTCCGAGCTGTCGGGCGAGCCGGCGCCGCGCGCCGACCGAGGCGCCGTTCGTTACCTCGTGCTCGATGCGCTCGCCGAGACCGCGCGCCACGGCTACGAGGTGATGCACCACATCGAGGAGAAGAGCGGCGGCGCGTACCGCCCGAGCCCGGGCGTCGTGTACCCGACGTTGCAGATGCTCGAGGAGCTCGGTCACACGACGAGCGCCGAGCGCGATGGCCGCAAGGTGTACGCGATCACCGAAGCCGGCCGGCGCGATCTCGACGAGCACCGCGACCTCGTTGCCGCGTTCTACGACCGCGTCGAAGACTCGCCGTGGGAGACGCACGCCGATCAGGTCGCGGAGCTCGCGAAGCGCTTCTCGCGCCTCGTGAGGGCGTTTCGGCGCGTGGCGCGTCGCGGCGCCGTGAATCCGCACACGATGCACGCAGTGCATCAGGTGTTCGACGAAGCGCTCGAGAAGATCGAAGCGATCTTCCGCGAAGGCCCGGATCGCAGCTGACCGCGCACGGGGCTTTACCCGGCGGGCCCCGGAGGCTCAGAATGAGCCGAACCGAGGGACCCGATGTCTAAGAAGGTTTTCGTTTACTGGCCCGGCGACGCCCGCCGCAAGCCCAACGAGCTCGCGCTCGAAAGCGTCGAGAGCGCCAGCGTCGAGCTCGAGAAAGCCCTGAAGAAGGTAGGGCGCGAGCCGCAGCGCGTGCCGGGCTTCCTCGAGAAGCCGCACGAGGCGCGCGACAAGCTCGGTCCGATCGACGACCCGATCGCGGGTGTCTTCGCACACTGGGTGTACGGGCCGCACACGACCGAGGGCGTCGTCGGCAAGGACAACCCGCTCCTGCTCGCCTCGAACTTCTCGGGTCGCTGGCCTGGCCTCGTGGGACTTTTGAACACGGGTGCGTGCCTCACGAGCCTGAACCGCAAGCACTCGCGCATCTGGACGACGGCCGCGGACTTCTCGTCCGATCCGCAGTTCATGGCCGCGCTCGACGAGTGGTGCCGCACCGGAACGGTGACGTACCCGACCGACGGCATCCGCCATCACGCCGCCGTCTCCGAGGACGCCGCAGCGCGCGCGGCGAGGGTCGCGCAGGGCATCCGTGAGAAGCGCCCGCTGATCCTCATGCTGGGCGACACGTCGATGGGCATGATCAACGGCTACTTCGGCCCGCGGCTGCTCGCGCCCTACGGCTTTTCCGAGCACAAGATCGACCAGGCGTGGATCATCGACCGTGGTCGCGGCATCGCCGACGCACGCATCGACGACGCCTTCCGCTTCGTGAAAGATCGCGGTCTCGTCTTTCACTTCGGCGAAGGCACGGCACAGGACTTCACGGAAAAGGCCTCGCGCGAGCAGCTCCGCGACTACCTCGCCGTGCTCGACCTCGTCGGCGAGTACGGCGCCGATTGCCTCGGCTGGCAGTACCAGCTCGGCCTCATTCCGCTCCGCCCCCCCTCGGATCTCGCCGAAGGGCTCTTCAACTCGAAGTGCCGACCCGAATCGAACGGCGACACGCTCGCGACCGCCACCGAAGCCGACCAGGGCAACGTCATCCCGATGGAGATGCTCAAACGGCTGCTCGCCGACAAGGGCCTGCACCAGGCCGTGATGTTCCACGACGTGCGCTGGGGCGCCGAGCACGACGGGCGCTTTCTGTGGGTGCTTCTGAACTCGGGCTCGTGTGGCGCGTACGCCTTCAATCACGATCCCGACACGCTGAAGGGCGCGCACAGCTACCGCCAGCCCGCGCTCTATTTCCCCACGCCAGGCGGGTCATTCGCGGGCGAGAGCTTGCCCGGCAGCATCACCTGGGCACGCGCCTACATCCAGCACGACGAGCTTTTCATGGACGTCGGCAAGGGCGAGGTCGTGAAGCTGCCACCGGCGACGCGTGATGCGTGGTGGGAAGGCACGACGCGTGAGTGGCCCTTCATGGCGGCCGACCTCGGCGTCGGGCGCGACACGCTGATGGCGCACTATCAGTCGAACCACGTGGCGGTCGCGTACGGCGACGTGTTCGGCGAGATGGTCGCGCTCAGCCAAGAGCTCGGGTTTCGCGTGCGAATCCTCGGCGCGACCTGACCGCGCAGAGCAGCGCGCCGCGTTCGCAGGTTCGAGGTTCGAAAAGGCCGAGGGGTGGGCCGCTCGACGTGCCGTCGTCTGGCGGCTTTTGGTCGGGCTCAGTGATCGAGCCCGACGCTCAAGGCACCCGTGAAAAGGCTCGAGCGTCCCTCGCGCGCCTCGCCGTGCAGGTGTGGCGGCGACCAAGTTCCCGTCGCGCCCACGTGCAGCGTGCGGACGCGAAAGCCCACGCCAAGGTTCGGCCCGACACCCACGTGCGGCGGCCGAGCGCGACGCGGGCCGCGGCGCGACCTCCGCGTAGGCGACACCGATACCGAAGCCGCGCGCGCCTTCGCGCTGGGCCGATGCGCCGGGGGCCGGCGCGGCGGCGTTCGGCGCGGGCCCCACGCCCGCGGCAGCAGCAACGGGGGCCGGAGCCGGGGACGACGCGGGCGCCGGAGGCGTAGCGGACGCCGGCGCCCGGGGGGGAGCGACGGGCGCGGGCGCGGGCGCCGGCGGGGGGCGACGGCGCGGCGCCGCCCTAGCGCTGGAGCGACAGCCGGCGGAGCGACAGGCGCAGCTCCAGGGGCGCCGGGCGAGCCGGCCGGGGGCGACGCGGGCGGTGGCGACGCAGGCGCGCTCGGAAGCGCCGCGGGAGCACCCGAGTCGGGCGTCGCCGCGGGCTCGGCTCGTGCAAGCGAGACCGGGAACGCCACCACGAGCGCCAACGAGACGACCCTCGGACGCATGACCCGATCTCACGAGAGTATCCGGGTTTCGTGACGTGGAGAAGTGTCGCTGCGCGTTTCCGCCGACACCGTCGAGGGTTCTCGCACACTTTGGTCGGTGCTCCACCTACATTGCAGCCGCCGCTCCTACGCCGCGATTTGACTTCGGCGCGTGGAAGCAGGATCTTTTTCGCGCGTGAAATCTTCGCGAGATGAGTTTCCTCAGTTCTATTCGGAACCGCCGACGAAGCAGAAGAACGTGACAGCATCGATCTACCAGAGCTTGCTCAGCGTGTTCGACGAGATGACACCCGAGCAGCGCATGGAATTCGTGGACCTCGCGGCCCGCTACGCGAACCTCGACGCCGCCGCGCGTGCCGACCTGCTCGACGTCCTCCCGCTCTACGCCGCAGCCGCCCCCGAGCAGCGCGCGAACGTGATGGCGATGCTCAAAAGTCTCGCCCCGCCCAAACCCTGACGCACCATGTGCCGCAACATCCGCACGCTGTTCAACTTCGAGCCGCCGGCGACCGAGGAAGAGATTCGCGAGGCCTCGTTGCAATTCGTCCGTAAGCTGAGCGGCTTCACGCACCCCTCCAAGGCGAATCAGGCGGCCTTCGAACGCGCCGTTGCCGAGGTCAAGGCGAGCGCCACGACGCTCATCGACGCCCTCGTGACGAATGCCCCGCCGCGCAATCGCGACATCGAAGCCGACAAGCGCCGCGCCCAGGCCGCCCGCCGTTTCGGCACCGCCTGAGGCCAGAGGGCCCGCCGCGCACCCGCGCCGTTCGGCATCGAAGCGACACCCGCGCCACGGTCAGCGGCGCTTTCGCACCCGGTCGATGCCCACGGCGACCACGATGATGACGCCCGTGAGGATCTCCTGGACCCAGTTCGGCACGCCGACGTGCGTGCAGCCGGTCTTGATCACCGTCATCAAGAGCGCGCCGATCATCGCGCCTGCGATCGAGCCCTGACCGCCCGAGAGCGAGCCGCCGCCGATCACGACCGCCGCGATGGCTTCGAGCTCGAGGCCGATCGAATCCGTGGGGTCGCCGACGGTGAGCGTGGCGAACTCGAGCACACCCGCGACGCCGGTGAGCAACCCGGCGAGCGCGTAAACGAGCAGCGTCATGCGTTCCACGGGCACACCGCAGAGCCGCGCCGTCTGGGCGTTCGAGCCGATCGCCACGGTGTGGCGCCCGAACACCGTAAAGTGGAGGATCACGGCCCCGAGCACGGCGAGCACGAAGAGCAAAACGACGCCCGGCGACGCGAGCCCGAGGCTCGGCGCCATCAGCGCGTCGAGCCCGCGAGGATCGGCGTCGATCTTCTGTTCGCCCGACAATCCCTTCGCGAGACCGCGCATCAGGCTCATCGTGCCGAGCGTCACGATGAACGGCGTGATGCGCAGTCGCGCCACGAGCCCGCCGTTGAGCGCGCCGAACGACGCCGTCACCAAGACCCCGACAGCGGCAGCGCTCGCGGGTCCCGCCCCGGCCGAAAGCGCCCGCGCGACGACGACACCCGCGAGGGCCACGCCGGAGCCCACCGAAAGGTCGATGCCACCGAGCAGGATGACGTACGTCATGCCGAGCGCCGTCACGGCCACCACGACCGTCTGGCGCGCCATCGTGAAGAGGTTCACCGAGCCCGAGAACGTGCTCGGCGCGAGCAGCGCGAACAGGCCGTAGACGAGGCAGAGCGCCACGAGCGGACCCAGCCACGCGCGCCCCACGAGGCCTTTCATGCGCCCGCGGCCTCGCCGAGCAGCTCCCGCTCCGAGAGCCCCTCAGTCGATCGCGCCGCACCGAGCACGCCGCGACGCATCACCGTTACGCGATCGCACACGGAAAGCAGCTCCTCGAGATGGCTCGAAACCATGAGCACGGCCTTGCCCCGCGCGGCAAGCTCACCTATCAAGCGGTGGATCTCGGTGCGGCTCCGGACGTTGATGCCGCGCGTCGGCTCGTCGAGCAAGAGCACGTTGACGTCGTGGAACAAGAGGCGACCGAGCGCGACCTTCTGCTGGTTGCCGCCCGACAGGTCCCCGACGCGCACCGCGCCGTCCGCGGCCTTGATGTCGAGCTCGCGCATCACGCGGCGCGCGGCGTCGCGCTCGCGTGCAAGCGATAGCAAGCCGTGGCGCGTCAACGCTCCGAGCCGTGAAAGCACGAGGTTTTGCGCGATGGAGAGGTCGAGCGCGAGCCCCTCGCGCGCGCGGTCCTCGCTCACCATGCCGACGCCCTGCGCGAGTCGCTCCCGCGCCGAACGGGGCCCGTCGAGCAAAAGCACGCGAAGCTTGCCGCGCTTCACCTTGTCGAGGCCGAAAATGGCTCGCAATAGCTCGGTGCGCCCCGAGCCCACGAGACCGGCCACGCCCAACACCTCGCCGCGGTGAAGCTCGAGCGTCACGCGAACGGGGAGCCGCTCGCCGCCGAGCTCGTCGAGCGAAAGCACGACCTCGCCGGGCTCGCGTCGGGCACCGCGCTCGACAGCCTCGACGCCGTGCCCCGCCATGGCTACGACGAGCTCGTCGTTGCTCTTCGTTTTGACCTCGCCGCTCGCGACGACGCGGCCGTCGCTGAGCACCGTGAAGGCGTCGGCGATGCGCCGCACTTCGTCGAGAAAGTGGGAAATGTAGAGAATGCCGAGCCCACGTTCGCGCAGCGCGGCGAGCGTCTCGAACAGCCGCGCGACGTCGTCGCCGCCAAGGCTGCTCGTCGGTTCGTCGACGATGAGCACGCGGCACCCCTCGGTCGAGAGCGCGCGAGCGATCTCGACGAGCTGCTGCTCGCCGGTCGAAAGCTCCCCGACGACCGCCTCGGGCCGGATCGCCGCATGCCGGCCGACGACGGGCGCGAGCGCTCGCCGCGCCCGCTCGGCGAGCGCCGCCCGCGAGATTCCAGCCGAAACGCGCCGGTTCGGCCCCGAGCGCGATGTTCTCCGCCACGCTTAGGTGCGGGCAAACCGAGAGCTCCTGGTACACGATCGCGACGCCACGACGCCGCGCGGCGAGCGGATCTTCCGGCGCGAACGGCTCGCCGTCGACGAGCATCGTCCCCGCATCGGGCGCGAGCGCCCCGGCGACGATCTTCATCAGAGTGCTCTTGCCCGCGCCGTTTTCGCCGAGCACGGCGTGGATGGACCCCGGAGCGAGCGTGAGGGATACGTCGTCGAGCACGCGCGTCTTGCCGAAGCTCTTCGCGAGCCCCGAGACGGCGAGCCGCCCCACTACGGTCCCAACCACTTGGCGAGGTCCGGCTTGACGATCTCTCGCACAGCCGGGTCGGCGAGATTCTTTTTGTCGACGACCTGTGCGCCCGTGTCGGTGCGCGGCTCCACTTTCTTGCCACGCAGGTGGTCGACGAGCGCCTTGACGGCGAGGTAGCCCATCTTGAAGGGATTTTGTAGGACGAGCGCGTCGATGGCGCCGGCCTCGACGGCCCTGACGAGCTTGTCGGAGGCGTCGAAGCCGACGAAGCGAAGCTTGCCCTGGAGGTTCGTCTTCTCGAGGGCGAGCAGTGCGCCGAAGGTGGTCGACTCGTTGGGAGCGAAGAGGCCGTTGACGCCCCCGCCCGCCGCGTCCTTCGCCAAGAGTAGGCTCTCGGCGGCCGAGAACGCCGACTCCGTCGTGGCGCCGCCGTATTGATTGTCGCTCACGACGCTGAGCTCGGGGTGAGCGCGGACCGCCTCGAGAAACCCCTCCTCGCGCTCGTGCGTGCTCGCCGAGCCCTCCTGATAGCGCAAGACGACGACCTTGCCCTTGCCCCCGAGCAGCTCCGAAAGCCGATCACCCGCGAGACGCCCCGCGGCGCGATTGTCGGTCGCCACGAAGCTCACGACTTTTCCGCCCGAGAGCGCCGAATCGAAGATCACGACGGGCGAGCCGGCCTGCTCGGCCTGATTCACCGATGCGATGAGCGCCTTGTCGTTGAGGGGCGCGAGCGCAATGCCCGACACCTTTTGCGCCGTGAAACTCTGCACCAAGTCAATCTGGCTCTTGAGGTCGTCTTCCTTGAGCGGCCCCTTCCAGATCACGTCGCAGTCGAGCTCGCGCGCGGCCTTCACGGCGCCGGCGTGCACGCTCTTCCAGAACTCGTGCGTCGTGCCCTTGGGGATCACGGCGATGCGGAGGCGCGCGGGACGGTCGGGCGCGCCGCCTTCGCTTCGTTTCGAGCACGCGAGCGCGGCCAGGCTGAACAGCGTGAGGCCGAAGGCTCGGCGTCGCATGGTGAGGGTCAATAACACGAGGCGCCCGCCCATGGCTGCCAGGTTCTTCGGCTGCGCGCGGCCCCGCCTGGAACCGTCGTCGCGTCTCGTGGCATGATGGGTTCGATCGCGCTCGCGGGGCACGGGGCCCTCGCCGGACGCGTGGGGACGTGGAGGCCAAAATGGAGATTGTCGAGCATCGACTAAAGGGCGTTCCGTTCGAGGCGACGCCCAACATGGGTGGCCCGCTCGGCGCCGACTACCTGGTGATGCACTACACGGCGACGGCGAGCGCCGCCCCGGCGATCGCCGCGCTGCGGTCGAAGGTCCGCGCGGCGTCGGCGCACGTCGTCGTCGACATCGACGGCTCGCTCACGCAGCTCGTCCCGTTCGATCGGGTGGCGTGGCATGCCGGCAAGAGCCAGTGGGCGGGGCGCAGCGGCTGCAATCAGTTCTCGCTCGGCATCGAGATTGCGAACCCCGGACCGCTCCGGCTCGTGAGCGGGCAGCCCACCGACGTGTACGGGCGCCCGTGGCATGGCCCCGTGATCGACGCCACGCACAAGAACGGCGGGCCGTACACGCACTGGGCGGCGTACGAAGAAGCGCAGCTAAGCGCCGTAGAAGAGCTCGCGTCGCTGCTCGTCGCCGCCTATCGCCTGAAAGACGTCGTGGGCCACGACGACATCGCGCCGGGCAGGAAGATCGACCCGGGGCCGGCTTTCCCGATGGAAACCCTGCGCGGCAGGCTGTTCGGCCGCGCCGACGACGGACCCGAGGTCTTCGTGACGAGCGCGCTGCTCAACGTCCGCAAGGGGCCCGCGGTGTCGTTCGATCCGGTGCCGGGCAGCCCGCTACCGAACGGTGTCCGGGTGACGCCCGTCGCGCGCCACGGCACCTACCTTCATGTCGTCACGGAGGACGGCAACGTCGAAGGCTGGGTGGCGAGCCGCTTCCTGTCGCCCGCCTGACAGTTGACGCGCGAAGGCGCGCTTCAGCGACCGCCGGTGCCCGAAGTGGCCCCGGCCTCACCGGCCTCGCCGCCTTCGCCCCCATCGTTCGCGCCGCCCTCACCGAGCTCGCCGCCGAGGCCGCCCGAGCCCGCGCCTCCCGCCGTCCCGCTCCCGCTCGCACCGCCGTTGCCAGCCGACTGACCGCTACCCGCAGACCCACCGGTCGCCAGCGTGCCGCCACTACCGCCGCTACCGGCGCCGCCGCCCGTAGCCGCGCCCGTACCGCTCGACGCACCCGAGCCGCCGCTGCCACCGGTGCCCGTGCCACCGGCGCCGCTGCCCGTTGCGGGGGGTGGATTGGCGGGCAAATCCGGGCCGTCGTTCAGGTTGCAGGCAACCGAGCACGATGCGCCCACCAAAATGACCAGCCAATAGCGACGAAGCAAGCGAAAACCCGTCCTCCAAATTCGATCCTAGCACCAGGCGACCGAGTCATCAAAGGCCAGCGCCCCGGGGCGTCGCCCTCCGGCAAGGAGCGCTCAGCGCGCCCGCCGCCCACCACCGAGCGCGCGATGCCGGAAGCAGTCGACGACGTGATCATTGACCATGCCCACGGCCTGCATGTGGGCGTAGACGATGGTCGAGCCCACGAAGGAAAACCCCCGCGCGCGAAGGTCCTTGCTGAACGCGTCCGAAATGGCCGTCCGTGCCGGGACTTCCTTCATCGAGCGGTGGCGGTTGACGAGCGGCCGCCCGTCGACGAACCGCCACTGGTACGCCGAGAAGGTGCCGAACTCGGCTTGGACCTCGAGAAAGGCGGACGCATTCTTGATGGCGGACTCGACCTTGAGTCGGTTCCGGACGATGCCCGCATCGGCGAGCAGCCGCTTCACGTCCTTCGCGCCGAAGCGGGCGACGCGCTTGGGGTCGAAGCGTGCAAACGCCTTGCGGTAGGCGGCGCGCTTTCTCAAAATCGTGATCCAGGAAAGCCCCGCTTGCGCGCCCTCGAGCACCAGAAACTCGAACAGCAGCCGGTCGTCCTCGACGGGCACACCCCACTCTTCGTCGTGATAGCGAACGTAGAGCGGGTCCGAGCCCGCCCAGGCACAGCGCATTTTCGAAGCCGGCATGGGGCGGAAGCATCGGCGGGCCCTGCCGCCATCGCAAGGTGCTTCAGGCGTCGAGGGCGGGGCGAGGGGGCGACTGGCGGAAACGGCAGGCGCCACGCCGACGAGACGTTTGAACGCACGGCTGAGGGCCGACTCGGAGCCGTAGCCTGCGCGCTCGGCGATCTCCGAAAGGCTGTCGCTCGTGCCCCGCAGGCGCTCCGCTGACTTTCGAGGCTCCAGTCGCGTGCCGGATGCTCGTGCAGGAGCGCGAGCGCCCGACCCACCTGTGGATCGCGCAGCCCCGCGAGCCAGCCGTCCTGCCCCGGCGGCAAGAGGTTGAACGTAGCGCCGGACCGCCGCGATGAACAGGAGCTCACAGGCGCGAAAGCGTGCACTCGCTGCCCGCACGCCGACCCTTCGACTCCGCGAGTGCAAGCTGGGTGAGCAACGCGAGCGCCGAGCCGCTCGCGACGGCCGCGCGTCGCAGCCGAGAAAACCGCAAATCACCTGGGCTCGCTCACCGCCGCCATTCATCTGCAAGGCGATGGGCAGGAGCGCGCCCGGCGGTCGCTGGTGGATCTCGATCTCGGGCTTGGCGCGCAGGCCGGCGGAGCTCGACATCACGTGTGGATCACCCTGTGGAAAGACGATGAGATCACCCGCCGTGAGCTCGACCTGCGAATCTCCGGCGATGCGGCCGTAGCAGGTGCCGGACACCACGAGGTGGTACTCGATGACGTGCTCGGCGCCCGGCATGATGTAGGGCGCTACCGCCCGCGCGGGCGGCGTCTCGGCAACCCACGGTGCGCTCGCATCGATGTCGAAGAACACCGCACCGCACAGGCGCACGTGGTGGAGCACGTCGGAAAGCGTGTCCGCGCTCACGATGCGCCGCTCGGAACGAGCGGCGCGCCTCGGCGGTCAGCGATCTTCCACGGCGCGCGGCGTCGCCTTGACGCGCTCCGGAGGCAGCGAAGCCTCGACGCGTTTCGGCTTGGCCCTGACGCGCTCGGGGGGCGGGGACTTCGCCGGCTCGGCGTGGTGATGGTGAGGCTCGGAGTGCTCCGTGGTCTCGGTCGTCGTCGCGTCGCTCCCCCACGACCAGGCGCAGCACGCCACGCCGAAGGCGAACGGGATCCGCACGCTGATCCCCGCGGTCAGCGCGCCGTAGCGAGCCTCGGGAAACGCTCGCACCGCGCCGCCCAAAAACGCGCCGATCGACCACTGGCCGATCGCGGCGCCCGCCAAAATCCCGTCCTGCTCGTCGGCCTCGGCGAACGGGCCGTTGGCATCGCCCGAAAGCTCGATTTCGGTTGCCGCCATCGCGCCGTAGCCCAGGAGGTCGAGCGGCTCGAGGAACAGCAGATCAGCGTTCACACGCGCTCCCCAGCGAAACGTCGAGGTCGAGCCCACGGGCAATCGGACCGGGTAGTAGGCGCCTTCGAGGTAGGGGCCGTGCGCCACCGCGCGCTCGTCGTAGTGCTCGGGCGCGCGCCCGAACACGAAATCGCCGCCGTAGCCGAGCCCTAGGTCGAATGCTCGACGCGACGCGCCCTCGACGAGCTGGAGCGGGTGCAACCCCGCGCGCAGGGTCGTGACGCTCCGCGGCTCGAGCGTACCCGAGGTGCGCGGGATGCTGCCCACGGCGGGGCCCGCGCCAACGCTCAGCTTCGCGGGCGGCACCACGAACGGCAGGCACCCGGAGCCACCGAGAGAAAAGACGAGGGTCGTCAGCCAGCGCACGACCGATCCACGAAGCACGCGCCATGCCGCCCGCCGCCGCGAGCGGCACGGCGCCTCGGCGAGGCCGCCGCGCGGGTCGCGCCGCGGGGTGACGCACGGGCGGCCCAGTGTGGCCGGGCGGGTGTGGTGCGCAGCGCTCCCGCCCGGATTTCCCGGGTTTCGTGGGCTTTCCGGGGTCGAGAACCGCCCCGTCGGGCCATCGCTTGCGTGACCGGGGACCGGGGACTAGCTTTCGGCCCCCCAATGGCCCGTGTCACCGTCGAAGATTGCCTGGAAAAGGAAGAGAACCGCTTCGCGCTCGTCGTGCTCGCTGCATCGCGTGCCCGGTCGCTCATGAAGGGTGCTCCGCAGCTCGTCAACGCCAAGAACAAGGCGCCGGTGATCAGCTTGCGTGAGATCGCTGCCGGCCGCGTGCGGTACCACCGCCCCTCGATCGAGGCCGTCCAGGAATACATCGAAGAAGTGGCGCGGCTGCATCCCTGACGGGCGCGTCGTCGTGACGCGCCCGCCGGCCGCCCCATTCCCCGCGTTGCTCGGCGACCTCGGCCGGGCCGGCGACGCTGGTGCGCTCGCGCACTACTCCGACCCCGCCTACTACACGAAGACGTACGGCAATCGCCGACACGATGTCGACTACTACGTGCGCACGTCGAGGGCGTCGGGCGGACCCGTGCTCGAGTACGGCGTGGGCAACGGGCGCGTCGCGCTCGCCATTGCTCAGGCGGGTGTCCACGTCGAGGGCGTCGACCTGTCGCGCGCCATGCTCGACGACCTCGCGGTGCGGCTCCAAAAGCTGCCGGGGCCGGTGCGCGAGCGAGTGCGCTTCCATCACGGTGACATGCGAACGCTCGAGCTCGGGCGAAGGTTCGCGCTCGTCATCGCGCCGTTCAATGCCGTGCTGCATCTGTACGAACGCGACGACTTCGAGGACTTCTTCAGCCGCGTCCGCGAGCACCTCGCGCCCCGCGGGCAGTTCGTCTTCGACTTCTCGTTGCCGTCGGCGGCCGATCTCTCGCGCGACCCCGACAGGTGGTTCGGCGCGCCGCGCATCCGCCACCCCAGCACGGGCGACCTCGTGCGCTACGACGAGCGCTTCGAGTACGATCCCGTCCGCCAGCTGCTGCTCGTGACGACACGCTTCAGCCCCGAGCACGGCGACCCGTGGACCATTCCACTCACCCACCGCCAGCTCTTCCCGCGCGAAGTCGAGGCGCTGCTCCACTACAACGGCTTCTCCGAGATCGGCTTTCACGCGGATTTCGGCGATGCTCCCGCTGACCACCTGACCGACTCGGTCGTGGTTTCCTGCCGGGTGGCAAGCCGTTGAAACCCGCTCTCGGGTGGTTACGCTGATCGGAATCAAAGCATGGCGGACTACTACAAGGAGCTCGGTGTTTCTCGGACGGCGAGCGCCGACGAGATCAAGAAGGCGTATCGCAAGCTCGCCTCCCAGTTGCATCCCGACAAGCACGCGGGCGACAAGAAGGCGGAAGCACGCTTCAAGCTCGTCAATCGCGCGAACCAGGTGCTCGGCGATCCCGAGAAGCGCAAGCTCTACGACGAATTCGGCGAGGACGGCCTCCGCGAGGGGTTCGACGCCAACGCGGCGCGTGCCTACCGCTCGGCGACACGGGGCGGTCGGGTGCGCCACAGCGGCGGCCCGAGCATCGAGGAACTGTTCGGCGGCGGGGGCGGCGGCTCGGGCGGCATCGGCGACATGCTGGGCGACCTATTCGGCGGCGGCGGCGGCCGGCGGCGCGGCGCGAGCGCCAAGGGCGCCGACCTCGCGAGCGAGGTGACCGTCGATTTCCTCTCCGCCATCCGCGGCGCGGAGCTCAGGTTGCGGGTGCAAGACGGCGGCGAGGAGGTCAAGGTGCGCGTCCCGCCCGGCGCCGGCGACGGCGATCGCGTGCGCATCGCGGGCCACGGCGCCCCGGGACCCTTCGGCGGCGCGCCGGGCGACCTCATGCTCACGATCCGCGTGGCGCCCCATCGCTACTTCGAGCGCGACGGGCTCGACCTCTACCTGGACTTGCCCGTGACCGCGGCTGAGGCCTATCGAGGCGCGAAAGTGAGGGTGCCGACCATCGAGGGCTCGGTCACGCTCACCGTGCCAAAGCACGCGCAGAGCGGGCAGGTGGCGAGACTCAAGGGCAAGGGTGTCAAGCGCCAGAACCAGCAAGGCGATCTGTACGTGCGCTTCGAGATCAAGCTGCCCGAGAGCGAATCCGCCGAAGTCGAGAAGGCCATCGACGCGCTCGAGCATGCCTCCGACAAGGACGTGCGCGAGGGTATTGGTCCCTGACCCGCTGCCCGTCCGCCGGGGTGCCGGCGCAGCGACTCACTCGCTGTCTTTGGGCTTGTACAACATGAGCCCCGCGAACAGGCACGCCACCTCGCGTCGCTCGTTCGTCTCGAGCGCTTTGTCGAGCCAGACCCTGCCCGGGTGCGTCACCTCGGCGGCGCCCACGGCGCGGTCACCGTCCATGCGATAGCCGCTGGGCTTGCCCGTGCTCCCGCCGCCCTCGAGCTCGTGCACGCTTTTTATCTGGTAGGTGCCGCCCGAGGTCGTCACCGCGCCGGCGTAGGTGCCGTCGCGGCTCTCGACCGTCACGGTTGCCTGCTTGCCACCCGCCTCGCACTGGCAGGCGAGCTTGGAGAACTGAAACTCGAGACCGAGGCCGTTGCCGAGGCCGATGCCCGTGTCGCGTTTGCCCGTCATGCAGTGGCCGACCTGCTTCGGGCCACCGCCCTCGAGCGCGTACGCGTAGCCGCCTTCCGAGGTCTCGTGTGACACGCTGCCGATCGAAAAACCCGAGCTCGAATCCCATTTGCGATCGACGTCACTGATCGCGTACGGGCCTAGCTCGAAGCTTTCGTTGACGAGCGCTCCCGACCACGAGCTCCGGTCCGTCACGTCGAGCACGTCGGAGCGCGACGCGATTTCGGGCGGAACCTGCATGTGCTGCGCCGAGCAGGCCGACGCGCACGCCACCATCACCACCACCACCGGAAAGACCTCGGGCGATGCCATCCGTACCTCCACTTTAGAGACCGCGCGACGCATGACGGCGTCGCCCGGGCAAACCTACGCCGCCCAGGCAGCCCCTCTTCCCACGGTGACCGCCCGACTGTCACGAACTTGGTGCGGCGGCTCGCCGGTCGGTATCGTTCGCGACGTGGGAGTCCGTGCGCGCGCCCTGGCGGTCCTTCCGGCGCTGCCGGGGCCAGCGGCGCGCAAGGCGGCCGTCGAGCTCATCCAGGACCGCGAGCACTACGACGCGGTCATCCTCCGAGCGATCGGCAACGCCCGCGTGTCCGTCTGGATTGCCACGGCGAACGTCAAGGACGTGCACGTCGAAGCACCCATCGGCACCCGGGCGAGGGCACGGGGGCAATACCTGTCGATGACCGAGCGCTTCGAGGAGCTCGTCGCGCGAGGCGTGGAGGTGCGCATTTTGCACGGTGCGTTGCCGTCGCGGCCCTTTCGTGAGTCGCTCCGGCGCCGCCGCGCCCTTCGCGCGCCGGGCTTCGAGCTCAGGCACTGCCCGCGCGTGCACCTCAAGCTCATCGTGGTGGACGGCGGCTATCTCTATCTTGGCAGCGCGAACTTCACGGGAGCGGGGCTCGGCGCGAAGGGCGACGGGCGGCGCAACTTCGAGCTTGGCTTGTCCACCGACGACGACGTGCTGCTCGACGCCACACAGGCGCGCTTCGACCGCATCTGGTCGGGCCGCGAGTGCGGCGCCTGCCGCCTGAGGTCGAGTTGCCCGGCTCCACTCGACGTGCGCTGAGCGGGCGCGGCATCCTGCTGGGAGTCGGGGTCACGGCCCTGACGCGGCTCGGCTTCGCCGAGCCCGAATTGCCCGCGGCAGCGCCCATCGCGCCGCCAGGGCCCGCCTCGAGCGCGGCACCGTCTCCGACGCCCGCCGCGAGCGAGGCCGTGCGAGTGAGCTACTCCGCGCGCCCGGGCTGTCCGGACCAGGACGCCTATTTCGCGCGGGTCACGGCGCGCGTGCCGAGCGCGCACGCCGCCGCTCCCGGTGAGCTCGCGCGCCAGGTCACCGTCACCGTGGCAGAAGACGAAGTCGGGTACCTCGCCCGACTCGACTTCGTTGACGTGCACGGCGAGGCGATCACGCGGACGCTCACCGGCGCCACGTGCGACGAAGTCGTTTCCGGTATCGCGCTCGTGACGGCGCTCGCGCTCGAAGCCCAGCTCGAGCGCGAAACGACACCGAGCGGACCGGCCATCACGCCCCCGCCGGAGCCGAGGCCGAAGCCGAAGCCGAGCCCGCCTTCGCCACCCTCGCCACCGCCTGCGAACCCGGCCCCCACCCCGCCGCGACAGGCCGTCGCGCCGCGCTGGAGGTTCGCCGTCGGCCTCGGCGCGGGAAGCCCGATGCACGCTGCTCCCGGCACGCCTCTCGGCATCGACGTGCTCCTGCGGGTGGGCCGGTCCGATTCGAGCGCCTCGGGTCGCGTCGCCGTGACGCACTGGCGGTTGACCATCGAGGTTGACCAGCGCTCGGCGAGCTTTCGGGGCTGGGGCGGCAGCGCCGAGGCCTGTCCGCTCGCGTGGCCGGCCGCGGGCCTGCTCTCGCTCGAGCCCTGCGCCGCCGTGACGCTGGGCGCCCTCGAGGGTCACGGTCGCGAAAGCGCGACGCTGCCGAGCCCCGGACAATCGACGATTTTCTGGGCGGACGCACGGGCCGTTGGCCGGCTGCGCGTCGCCCCCACGCGCCTGTTCGAGCTCGAGGGAGAGGGGTTTTTGGCTTTCCCGCTGAGGCGGCACGCGTTCGTCTTCGAGCGCCCGAAGGCCACCGTTTTCGAGATCCCGACGGTCGGCACGGGCTTCCGGGTCGGTCTGCTGCTTCACTTTCCGTGATCGTGGAGGCGAGGAGCAGGGATGAGCCCAGGGTGCCACCAGCGCCAGCCCGAACGGTGTCGGAGCCGCCAGCACCCGGAGCGGTGACGGACCTCGTCCGCGCGCACTTTCGCTACGTCTGGCGTCTGCTGCGCCGCCTCGGTCTCCCGGCAACCGACGCCGACGACGCCGCGCAGCAGGTCTTCCTCGTTGCGGCGCGTCGCATCGACGCGATCGCGCGGGGCAGCGAGCGGGCGTTCCTGTACGGCACGGCGCTCAACGTCGTTGCCAAATGGCGCGCCGCCGCGGCGCGCCGCCCCGAGCCGCTCGAGGACCCCGAAGCGCTCGCCGACGCGAGCATCGACGCCGATGCAGCCCTCGATCAGCACCGCGCTCGCGAGCTGCTCGATACAATCCTCGCGGAGCTTCCGCTCGAGCTCCGCGCGGTGTTCGTACTTTACGAAATCGAGGAGCTGACGGCCGCGGAGGTCGCGGCCATCACCGCTCTCCCCGCGGGGACCGTCGCCTCGCGCCTGCGACGCGCGCGCGAGGCGTTCACCGAGCACGTCCACCGCCACGAGGCCCGGCGCCGCTTCCGCGCGCGCCCCATCGACGAGGAGCCGAAATGAACGATCCCGAACGCCTCCTCCATGGGCCGGCAGCGTCGCTCGCAACGGCGCTCCTGCGCGCGGGCGCCGACGAGGTACCAGCGCGAACGGCCATGGAAAAGACGCTGCTCGCCGTCGGCGCCGGCGCGGCGACGCTCGCTGCCGCCGGTACGGTCGGGGCCGCGACGGCGGCCAGCGCGGCATCCGCCGGAGCAGCAGCGGCCGGCGCCGCCGGCGCGACGGCCGCAACCTCGACGCTCGGTCTTGCGGCGACCGTGAAGCTGCTCGCGGTGGGCGCCGTGGCGGGCGTCGCGGTGAGCGGTGCTGCGTGGGGTGTGAGCCATGGTCTCTCTCCCGCGCGCGACGAGGCGCCGCCCGCGAGCCACGCCGCGCCAATTTTCGCGCCCTCGGCACCTGCGGCGCCCATGCGCGCCCAGGCGACGGCGCCGAGCGCTGCTCCCGAAGCCCCCACGCCAACGGAGCCCGAGGCGTCGGATCCGAGCGCCAAGGCCTTCCCGCTCGACGAGACGCCGCCCCCGCCGCCGCTCGCCGCCGAGGTCGCGCTCGTCGATCGGGCGCACCAGTCCCTTGCCCGGGGTGACGCAAACGGCGCGCTCGCGGCGCTCGCGCCCTACGAGCAGCGCTTCGAGGAGCCACGCCTGTTGCCGGAAGTGCTCGCGCTGCGCATGGAAGCCGCCGACAAGCTCGGTGACACCACGGCCGCACGGCTCTGGGCGGGCCGTTTGCTCGGCCGTTTCCCGCGCACCGCTCAGTCGGCGCGAGCAAAAGCGCTGCTCGGCCGATGAGCGCTCTTTTCGTGATCAATCGGGCGAGGCGCTCGGGATTACCGGGCATGCGAACCGTGAGCTTGCGGGCATGGGCTCAGATCGCGCTGCTCGCCGGCGCCGCCGGGGCTTGTGGTGGCGAGTCGCTGATCGGCTTGGGACCAGCGGAGGGCGACGGCGGGGCGGGTGGGACGGCGGGGACGATGGCCGGCAGCGGCGCCGCGGCCGGGACGGCGACCGGCAGCGGCGCCGCGGCCGGGACGGCGACCGGTAGTGGCGCGACGGCCGGGACGACGACTGGCGGCGGCGCCAGAGGCGGCGCGGGCGGCTTTTCGGGCAACCCCAACGGTGCCGGCGGGGGGGTCATCGACGTGCCCTGCGGCGATAGCGACATCACCACGCGCTTGAAGGCGAACTGCTCGCGCACCGGCTGCCACAACGCGCTCGACCACTTCTCGGAGCTCGATCTCTCCGATCCCGGCGCGGGTGGCCTCCTGGTCGACCGTCGCGCCGTCTTCGGAGACATCAGCTGCGCCGCTCCGGGCGAGGTCTTCCGAGCGTGCGACCCCCCGCCCGACGCCTGCCCCAAGGGTGCGCTGCTCGTCGACAGCCAGCACCCGGAGCAAAGCTGGATGATCCTCAAAATGCGGGACGCCGAGGGCTGCGGTGACCTCATGCCCCTCGCGCCGGGCAACTCCACTTCGAACGGCTGGGGCCCGGAGGCCCAGACGTGCATCGAGGATTGGGTCTACGCGCTCGCCGCCGCGGCGCGCTGACGCACGCGGCCCGGCTCCGGCGGCCGACTCCTTGGTGACCGCGCACTACTCCGCTTCGGACCGAACTTCAGCGCTCGCGCGCGCGCGAGCTGGGGCTGCCGGCGGGGGACCGAGGGTCGGCCTCGCGCCGCCCGTTTCGTCGTAGCGCTCGAGCTCGCTCGCCACGCGGCGCAGCATCGCCTGCTTCTCGTGAAACGGCTGAAAGCTCGACTTGAAGCCCGCGAGAATCATCGCTTTGATATCGACGAACGGCACGCTCATCTCGCGGTGAACGAGGTAAAGCTCCCGTGAAACGCTGGTGTCCGTGATCAAACGATTGTCGGTGTTGATCGTCACGCGAAGCCCGAGATCGAAGTAGAGCTTGAGCGGGTGTGTCGCGAGGTCCTTGACGGCGCCCGTCTGCACGTTGCTCGAAGGGCAGCATTCGAGCGGGATCCGGTGATCGTTCAGGTAGTGCAAGAGATCGCCGTTTTCGCGTAGCCGGCAGCCGTGGCCGATACGGTGCGCGCCGCAGACGTGGATCGCCTGCGCGATCGACTCGGGGCCGTAGGCTTCGCCCGCGTGAATCGTGCAGTTGATGTTGTTGTCGCGCACGAGCTGGAACGCGCGGCGGTGGTGCTTCGCGGGGAAGTCGGCTTCGGCGCCCGCGAGATCGAAGCCGACGACGCCGCGCCCCTTGTACGCGACGGCAAGCTCCGCCATCTGATACGACGACTCCGCCGAGATGTTGCGGATGCCGCAGATGATGACGTTGGCCTTCACGCCGTACGTCTCTCGCGCGCGCCGGAGCCCCGCGAGCACCGCCTCCACGACGCGCGTGAGCTTGAGCCCGTGGCGCGTGTGCAGCATCGGTGCGTAGCGCACCTCCATGTAGCGAACGTTCTCGCGATGGGCGTCCTCGGCGAGCTCGAAGGCGATACGCTCGAGCGCCTCCTCGGTTTGCATGACGCGCAGCGTGATGTCGAAACCACGCAGGTATTCGACGAGCGAGCCGAAGTGCTTGCCGCAACCGATGGCATCACGCAGGCCATGGGCGTCCCGCGCGGGCAGCTCGACGCCGTCCTTCTGCGCGATGTCGAGAATCGTCTCGAGCCGGAGCGACCCGTCGAGGTGAACGTGCAGGTCCGTCTTCGGCAGGGCCTGGAACACCTCGAACGGCACCACGGACGGCGCTCTTTCGGGGGAACTCATGAAAGAGTTTACCACTTTTCTCGGAGCGACGCCGGCTCGGCGAACGCCCCGGTCTTCACCTTGGGCTCCGTCTCGACGGCGGGCTCGCCCTCTCCCCAGGGTGCGCCCGAGCGCCAGCCGTCTCGCCGCATCGTCACGGGAGCAGGGCGACGCGGGCGGAGTGTGATAGTCTCCGTGCCGGTGGTCGGGATGGTGCAAAGTCATCGGTTCGCGTGGCCCGTGGCCCTCGTGTGCGCCATCGCGTGCAGCGGGCGCTCGGTCGATCAGCAAAGTCATCCGAGTGGCAGCGGCGGCAGCGGCGGGAGCGGCGGCAGCACGGGCAACGCCACGGGCACGGGCGGCACGGTGAGCAGCACGGGCGGAAGCGGCGGCGGCTCCGGCGCAACGACCGGAGGCTCCACGGGTGCCGGCGCGACGGGCGGCGCGTCGCCGGGTGGCGCGTTTTCCGGCGGCACGGCGGGCTCCGCCACCGCAGGCGCCGGCAACGCGAGCTCGAGCGGCGCGGGAGGCCTCAGCGGCGCGGGCAACGGGGGCGCGACGGGCGGCGCCTCCGCTGGCTTTGGTGGGCTCCCCGGCGCGGGACAAGCGGGTGAAGGGGGCGAGGGTGGTGCGGCGGCGGCTTGCCCCGAGGGCTGCGAAGCGTCGACGGGCGGCTTGTGCACCACCGACGAGGTCACCTGGGTTTGCTTCGGTGCCGGCGCCAATCTCGGGATGTTCCAAACGGCGGGCTGCACCGACCTCGGCACTCAGGTGCCGCGCTACTGCTGCCCGCCGAGCTTCCTCCCGCAGTGCCACTAGGGCGCCGCAGTGCCAATGGCGCTACGTCGCCAGGCTTTGGCCGAAGCAGATCCGGGGGGCGCGCTCAGGGCGCGGTGACACGTGGAGGCTCCATGGCGCCGCGCGCGCGACCGAACCACATGACGAGCAGCGCCGCGATGACGACCGCCGCGACGAAGACCGGACCGGGCACGCCGCCCTGCGTCCCCTGCTCGGCGCGGTCGAACGCATCACGCAGCGTCGCCTCCTCCTGCGTCCCGACGAGCATGGCCGTTCCTACGAACGTCGTCGGCAAGCCCTCGAGGCGACCGGAGTCGCGCAGGATGCGCTCCGTGCCGACGACGGCTTCTTCGGTCCTTTTGGCGCCCAGACAACGTTGCACGTAGCTGCGGTCGAGCCCCACCGACTCGCCGGCGCGGAGCAGCCCCGCCGTGCTCAGGTCTTCCGTCGTGAACAGCGCGTCCGCCATCGCGTCGCCCTTGCCTCGTTCTGTCGCACAAGCGTGGGCGTGCGCCGCCGCGCGCGCGCGCGGGTGCATGGCGAGCGGCAGGTCAAGGCGCACGAAGTTGACGCGATCGCCATATTCGCGAACGACGGCCTTGAGCTTCGGATGGAGGAGACGGCAGAACGGACATTCGAAATCGACGAACTCGACGACGTTGATCTTGCCGGGCTCGTAGTACGCGGCGACACCGGGTGGCAGATCGGGCGCCGGTCGCAGCTGTGGCCAGGCGAGCGGCGCGGACACGGCGAGCGCGCCCAACGCCATGAACGCCCAGTCGCGCAGCGGCTCGGGCGCGGGGCCCTCGTCGAGGCTCGCGAGGTACAGGGCGCCGGCGATCCCGGCGATGACGGCCCCGACGTTGACGACCGTGCACAGACTGCAGAACACGCCGATCGCCAGCTTTTGAACCAGGAGCAGCGCCGCGCCGCCCACACCGCCCACGATGGCCGCGATGGCCGCGAGCCGGCGCCGCTCGCCGGGCAACAGCGACAGCGTGTAGACGGCCGTGAAGGCCATGAGACCGACGGCGGGCAGCGGCACGAAAAGGCTCCCGAGATGCGACAGCGCGTGCTGCCGGACCTGGCCGCAGCCCGAGTTGGCGCCGCAATAGCTCGCCACGGGGCTCAGGTAGTCCACGACCAGTGCCGAGCTGCCCGCAAGCGAGGCGAGCACGGCCAGGCGGAGCGTCGCGAGCCAAGGGAAGCGGGCCACGGAGCGCAGAGACTACTACTACCGCCGCGCGCTTTCGGCGAGATCCAGGCCTGGGGCGCGGCCTTTGACCTTGTGCCCCGCCTGGCCCGTCGGTAGAGCGGGGCCGCATGGCGCGCGCCCGAAAGAAGCAGGACGATTCCACCGAGGCGTGGGACGGCGTCCTTACGATGAACCCGCGGGGCTTCGGCTTCGTGGCCGCGGCCGGGCGGGACGACGTTTACGTGCCTCCCGAGGGGATCGGCCCCGGGATGCACGGCGACCGTGTCACCGTCCGCATCGCGGGGCGCTCGCCGCGCGGGGTCGAAGGCGCCGTCGATCGTGTGGTGCAGCGCCGCAGCCCGCGCGTGGCTGGGGTCCTGCGCCGTCGGGGCAAGAGCACCTGGCTCGAGCCCGACGACTCGCGCCTGCGCGGCCCCATCGTGCTCGCGGGCGTACCGAAGACCGCCGAGGACGGCGCGGCCGCGGTCGTCACCATCACGCGCTTTCCCGAGTTCGCCGACGAGAACCCCGAGGGAGAGCTGCTCGAGGTGCTCGGCGTGCCGGGCGACCCCAACGTCGAGGTGCAGAAGATCCTCGTGCGCG
This sequence comes from uncultured delta proteobacterium, assembly GCA_963841435.1. Classification (GTDB taxonomy): domain Bacteria; phylum Myxococcota_A; class Polyangia; order Polyangiales; family Polyangiaceae; genus PMG-095. The sequence continues at coordinate 1,722,535 of CAWJCS010000005.1, read as the reverse complement.
AGGAGGTCGAGGAGCAGCACCCCGACGCCGCCGTGCGGGAGGCCGAGGCCATGGCCGCGAAGCTGCAGCGTGCCGCCGCGACCGGCCGCCGCGATCTGCGCGACGTGCCCCTGCCGACCATCGATCCCGAGGACGCGCGCGACCACGACGACGCGGTCTGGGTCGAAAAGCTGGGCGACGGCTACCGCGCCTGGGTCGCGATCGCCGACGTGAGCGAGTACGTGCAGCCGGGCAGCGCCCTCGACGCCGAGGCGCTGTCGCGCGGGTGCACCGTCTACCTGCCCGATCGCGCCATCCCCATGCTGCCCGCCGCGCTCGCCGCGGACCTCTGCTCGCTCCTTCCCGAGCAGGAGCGCCTCACGCTGTGCGTCATCGCCGACCTCGACACCGACGGCAACGTCGAAAGCTTCGAGATCGTGGAGGGCGTCATGCGCTCCCAGGCGATGCTCACCTACGGCGGCGTCGCGCGCACGCTCGGCTTCACGGAGCAAGGTCCGCAGAGCACGCAGGCCGAGGCCCTCAAAAAGGGCCTGCGCGTGCTCGACGATCTCTCGCGCAAGCTCCGCAAGCGCCGCATGGCGCGCGGCGCGCTCGACCTCGACCTGCCCGAGGCCAAGGTCGTTCTCGACGCCGAAACGGGCGCTCCCGTCGACATCGTGCGGCGCGCGCAAGATCCGGGCGTCAAGCGCGCCTACGGCATGATCGAAGAGCTCATGCTGCTCGCCAACGAGCTCGTGGCGCGCTTTTTGGGGCAGCGGCGCTGCCCGGCGGTGTATCGCGTGCACGCCAAGCCCGACGCCGAGAAGCTCGAGCGCCTCGGGCTCGTGGCTCGCAAGCTCGGCGTCGAGATCGACCTCGACGCCCTGAACGAGCCGCGGGGTGTGTCGCGCTGGCTCGCCAAGATCCAGAAGCATCCGCGGCGCTGGGTGCTCGAATCGTTGCTTTTGCGCTCGCTCAAGCAGGCCGTTTACGACGTGAACAACATCGGCCACTTCGGCCTGGCTTCCGAGGCGTACGTGCATTTCACGTCGCCGATCCGGCGCTATCCCGACGTCGAGATCCACCGCCAGGTGAAGCACCTTCTGCGCGGCGGCAAGCCCGACACGAGCGCCGCGGCGCTCGAGTCCCTGTCGGCGAGCGCGACACGCGCGAGCACGCGCGAGCGCGCCGCCATGGAGATCGAGCGCGAGGTGGTCGATCTCTACCGCGCGCTCTTCATGCGCGATCGCGTGGGTGAAACGCTCGAGGGCACGGTGTCCGCGCTCGTCGGCAGCGGCGTGTACGTCGCGCTCGATCAGCCGTACGTTGACGTGCTCGTGCGCTTCGAAGGGCTCGGCCCCGACCGCTACGAGCCGGGCGAGGACGAGATCAGCGTCGTCGGCGCGCGCTCGGGTGACGCCGTCACGCTCGGCGACCGCATGCTCGTGACGATCGAGGACGTTGCCGTGCTCAGGCGCACCGTCTACGCGCGGCGCGTCGTGCCCGAGGCGGTGCTCGCCAAGGCGGAAGAGAGCCGGCCGCGGGGCCGAGGCGCCGCGCGCACCGCCAACGCGCCCGGACGGCCCCCGGCACCCTGGGGCCGCGCGGGAGAGCAGGCGCAGCGCGGCCCTGCCAAGGGGGGTCGCGGCGGGTCGAACCGGGGGGCCGCCGGCGGGCGGCGCGGCGACCGCGGCGGCCGAAAGAAGGGCGGGCGCTAGCGCCGCTCGCTACTCTCGCGTTGGGCTAGGCTTTCACGCTCAGCGTGCGCGCGCTTGCTCTCATCGTCTTTTCGGCGTCGTTGCTCGGCGCGTGCGGCGGCGATGCGGCGAGCAACGGCGGCGCGGCGAGTGGAGCCGGCGGAGCGGCCGCGGGTGTCGCGGGTAGCCTCGGACCGAGCGGCGGCGCGGGCGGCGCGAGTGGGTCCTCGGGCGGCGGAGGCGCCACGGGTGGCCTCGACGGTGGGTCGGGTGGGTCGGGCGCCGCGGGGGCCGCGGGCGCGTCAGGAGCCGGCCAGGGCGGCGCGGGGGGCATCGCAGGAGCAGCCGGCGTCGCCCCGGCGGGAGAGAGCGGTGCGGCAGGCTCGAGCGCAGCGGCCGGCAGAGGGGGCGCCGCGGGTACGGCAGGCTCGGCGGGCGCTGGCGAAACGGGCATCCGCCTCGATGGGCGCCGCCTGCTCGTTGACGGCGTGCCGCTGCACCTGCGCGGCGTGTGCTGGAACCCGGTGAAGAAGGGCGGCACGCACCCGGCCGACCTGGACTTTGCCGGCGCCGCGCCCGGCGACGCCGCGCTGATGGAGGCCATCGGGATCAACGTCGTGCGCACGTACGAGCCCGTCACGAGCACGAGCGTCCTCGACGTGCTCCACGATCACGGCATCTACGTGCTCATGGGCACCTACGTGTACGGCGGCGACGCGGCGAGTGTCGTCACGGCGCGGGTCGAGGCCGTCGCCGATCATCCCGCGATCCTCGGCTGGGTGCTCGGCAACGAGTGGAACTACAACGGCCTGTACGTGGGCCTCTCGGCGAGCGAGTCCATGGCGCGCCTCAACGAAGCCGCCACGCTGATCCGCGCCGCCGACACGCGCCACCCCATCGTGAGCGTGTACGGCGAGGTGCCCGCCGCGAGCGTGATCGACGCCATGCCGGACATCGACCTCTGGGGCATCAACGCCTACCGCGGCATCTCGTTCGGCGACCTCTTCACGGTGTGGGCCTCGCGCAGTCAGAAGCCCATGTTCCTCGCCGAGTACGGTGCCGACGCCTACAACGACACCATCGACGCCTACGACCCCGACAGCCAGGCGCTGGCGGTCTCCGCGCTCACGCAGGAGATCGCCGATCACGGCGTCGCCTTCCACGCGGACGGCGTGAGCGTCGGCGGCACCCTTTTCGAGTGGTCCGACGAGTGGTGGAAGGACGCGGGCGGCAGCCCGTCGACGCACGACACAGGCGGCACGGCGCCGGGCGGCGGACCCTACCCCGACTCCACGTTCAACGAGGAATGGTGGGGCATCGTTGACATCGACCGCGCGACGCGCCCCGCCTACGGCGCGCTCGGCGAGGTGTTCGACGCGCTGCCGTGAGGAGCGCTAGCCGCAGTCGCCGATCTTGGCGACGAACTTCTGCGCGCCGTCTTCGAGGGTGAGCGCGAGCTCGCCGCGCGCCGCCGTCACGGTGCCGCCATTCTTCAGCTTCTCGAGCCGCGCACCCGTCGCGCGCCCCACGGCCTCCGGCAGCGTGATCCCCGGAATCGGAAAGAGCTCGAGACACTTCGGGCCCGCGGTGTCGTCCGGCTTTTCGTACTTGAAGACGTAGACCTCGGCGCCCTTTTCCGCGCGCAACGTCGGCGGGTCTTTGCTGATCGTGATGCGGTATTTGCGCGACGAAAAGTACTCGTTCGCCTGGTCCAGGCTCATGTCGATGAGCTCGGGGCCCGTGCAACGGATCTCGTGCTTGCCCTGCTTGTAGCCCTGCCCTTTGGGGCACGTCGGGTCGCCCTCGCGCGCGAGGCGCTCGAGATCGGCCGGGGTCAGCTTGGCCTTCTTACGCTCGGCGCGCCTCTTCAGGAGCGCAAGGTGCGCGCCGATCTGGTTTCTGGCTTCGAGGAGCTGGCTCTTGTCCGCTCCCATGGCGGCCTTGTCGCAGGCGTCGATCGCCGTGGAAAGCGCGCCGACGGCGGCCGTGAGGCTATCCTGCGATTTCGAATCGATCGCCTTGACGATCTCCTGGGCCCGATCGCGCTCAGCGCGGCAGCGCCGACTCTCCTCGCTGCACCCGATCGAAACGAGCGACAGCGCGAGGAGGCAGAGCGGCGCCCTCATCTTCACGACGTTATCACAACGAGAGATTCCCGACTCGACCGGGTGCGGTGATTCTGTCCGTCCCCACGAACGCCCTCAGCACCTCCGGCACGACCACGCTGCCGTCCGCTTCCTGGAACTGCTCCAGAATCGCGAGCCAGGTGCGGCCAATCGCGAGGCCCGACCCGTTCAGCGTGTGCGCGAGGCGCGGCTTTTCCTTAGGTGCCGGGCGATAGCGGATCTTGGCGCGGCGAGCCTGAAAGTCACCGAACCAGGAGCAGCTCGAGATCTCGCGATAGGCATCCTGCGCGGGCAGCCAGACCTCGATGTCGTACGACTTAGTGGACGAGAACGTGAGGTCTCCGGTCACGTGCTCGACGACGCGGTAGTGCAGGCCCAGGCGCTTGAGCACTTCCTCGGCGTGACCCGTGAGGCGCTCGAGCTCCGCCGGACCTTGCTCGGGCGTGCAGAAACGCACGATTTCGACCTTGTCGAACTGGTGCTGGCGGACGAGACCCCGCACGTCCTTACCGTAGGACCCGGCCTCGCTGCGGAAGCACGGCGAGTACGCGGCGTAGCCGAAGGGCAGCCGCTCGCCGTCGAGGATCTCGTCGGCGTGGAGGTTGGTGACGGGCACCTCGGCCGTGGGCACGAGATAGAGCGCGTCGCCGTCGGCGGGGTCGCCGCGATAGGTCTTGAACAGGTCACCCTCGAACTTCGGCAGGTTGCCCGTGCCGCGCAGCGCGTCGGCCTTCACCAAAAATGGCGGGTAAACCTCGGTGTAGCCGTGCTCGAGCGTGTGAAGATCGAGCATGAACGCCGCGAGGGCGCGCTCCAGGCGCGCGCCGAGCCCCCAGAGCACGGAGAAACGCGCGCCCGAGATCTTCGCCGCGCGCTCGAAGTCGAGGATCCCGAGCTTCTCGCCGAGCTCCCAGTGCGCCTTGGGCGTGAAGTCGAAGCGCGGCTTGTCACCCCAGGTTCGGAGCACGGGATTGTCGGCGTCGGTTCTGCCGTCGGGGACACTCGCGTGCGGCACGTTCGGGATCACGAGCAAGCGCTCCTCGACGGCGCGCTCGACCTCGGCCACCTCGCCTTCGGCCTGCTTGATGGCCTCGCTCAGCTTGCGAAGCTCGTCGCGACGAGCCGCGAGTGCCGGCTTGTCGCCGGCCTTGGCGAGGGCGGCCATCGACTCGTTCGCCGCGTTGCGCTGCGCTTGCAGGGCCTCCGTGCTGCCGACGAGCTCGCGGCGTCGTTTCGCGAGCTCCGCGACGCCGTCGAGCAGCGCGGCGTCGGCGGCCGAGCGGCGCGAGAGCTCGGCACGCACGTCGTCGAGGTGTTCGGAAACGTGGCGGGCATCGAGCATGGCGGGACCTTGCGACGACTCCGTTCGGGAAGCAAAACGCCGGCAGGCTCAGAAACCGACGCCCACCCCGACACCGACGGAAACCGCAGGGTCGGCCCGCCGCGCGTAGCTTCGCACCGCCAGAAGGTGCGTGACGAGCGTGCAAGTCCTGAGCGCCGGTCCACCGCAGCCCGTCCACTGACCGGCGGGCTCGCGCGCGCCGTCGTCGGCGAAGGCGATCACGTTGCCGTCGGGCGACACCGAGAGCCATGCCTCGACCCGCCCCGGAGGGGCGGCGTTCGAAACGCCGACGTGACCGAGCTCCCGCTGGTCCGTGCCCGCGAGGCGCCCCTCTGGAAAGAGGACCGCCAAGGGCTCGTAGTCGGCGTCGGCGACGCGGCCCACTCGGTCGACGACGAAGACGAGAGTGCCCCCTTCGAGGACGCGCCCATCGGGCTCGATCGAAACGGGCTCGTCCCCGGGGCGATCCCAGCGCGCGTTCGGCACCACGAGCACCGCGCCCCCCGTCGCCCAGCGGGGAGGCTCGGCGGGCGTGCAACCCAAGAGCGCGAACGCCGTGACGATGAACGGTGCGAACCGCACGGATGGAAGATAGCGCGGCACGCGGGGCGTGGGTGCCCGGACGCCGCCGCGGGCGGCCCGTCGGCCGGTCCCGCCATTCGACTGGCGCGCGCAGGGCAGATCCGTGAAGCTTCGCGCCATGAAGCTCGTCCCGCTTTCGCTCCCCACTCGGGCCACCGTCCTCGCCGCGCTCGGCGCCCTCGCGAGCCTTGGCTGTGGTGCGACGCCGCTCGGCGCAACGGAGGCGAACTACGCGAAGGCCTCCAGTCTGCCCGGGGCAGCGGTTTTCGAACAGAACTGCGCGAGCTGCCACGGCCAGCGCGGCGAAGGGCTCGCTCAGGCGCCCGCGGTGATGGGCGCAGGCGCTTTGCCACTCTACGTGCGTGACCCTTCGACCACCAGCAACCCCGCCTTTCAGGACATTGCGGAGCAGCAGCGCAAGCAATCGCTGCCCCCCGGCGCGGACGCCCGAGGAGCATTCCGGACCGCCAGCGACCTCTTCAAGTACGTGAGCCGCGAAATGCCGCGGCCGCTCAGCAAGCGCGGCTCGCTTTCGCCCGAGGACTACTGGGCGGTCGTCAACTTCATCCTCGCGGGCCACGGCAGCGCCTTGCCCGCCGGGGGCGTGACGCCCGCCAACGCCGACAGCGTGCTCATCAAGCCCGCCGAGTGACGGCGCGCGTTTCGCCGGAATTTTGGCTGGATCGGCGCGCTTGGTCTACGACCGAGAGTATGTTCTCGCGCCGCGCGGCCTCCGAGTTTCCCAACGACAACCCCGAGCTGCATGACGGGCTGGTCTGGACCTCCGAGTCACCGTGTGGCGCGCCGGTGCCCACACTGCGGCTGAGGCCGCTTTCGGGGCGGCTACCGAAGGTGCTCGGTCCGAGCTGGGCGCCCGTCGCATCGACCCCCGCGCCCGAGCCCGCCCTTCCCGCCGCGCCCGTGCTCGCACCGGCTCACCCGGACGATGCCCCCGCGGCGCCCGCCATCGCCGCGGATGCGGGCCGCGCACCCTCGCTCGTCACGTCGCCGTCGCGCGAGCCTCCCGTGGAAATGGGCGCCGCCGACGCGCTCGTGCAGGCGCTCGTGCGGGTCTTGCTCGAGCGTGGCGCAACGCGCGCCGCCGCCGAGCTTCCGGGGTTGCTCGCTGACGGGCGCGGCGAGCCCGACGCCTCACCGGGGCTCGCGCGTTTGCTCAGCGCAGGCGCCGTCTGGCGCTCCGTGCTCGACGGCAAGAGCGACGACCTCGCGGCCTGCGGTGACCAGCCGCTCGACGCGTGGGGTGCCGAGCTGCTCTCGGCGCTCGTCGGCGACCCCGCCGAGCGCGAAACGCTGCGGCGAGCGTTGCGCCGAAAAGGCGTCGCGGCATTCGGAATGCTGCGCGCGGCCTGAGTCCCCGGCCTACGCCTCGACGCTCTCGCCGAAGTACGCCGCCCGCACGCGCGGGTCTTCCTTGAGCTCGCGGCTCGCGCCACTCAGAACGATCTCGCCCGTCGCAAGCACGTAGGCGCGGCTCGCCGTCTCGAGCGCGAGCCGCGTATTTTGCTCGACGAGCAGGATGGTGATGCCCGTCTTCGCGATCGCGAGGATGCTCTCGAAAATCTGCGCCACGAGCTTCGGCGCGAGGCCCAGGCTCGGCTCGTCGAGCAAGAGCAGCTTCGGCTCGCCCATGAGAGCGCGGCCGATGGCGAGCATCTGCTGCTCACCGCCCGACAGCGTGCCCGCCGACTGGAAGAGCCGCTCGCCGAGCCGAGGAAAGAGCTCGACCACGCGTTTTAGCCGCGCCGCGAGGCCCTTGGGCTCGCGCTTGAGAAAGGCGCCAAGCTCGAGGTTTTCGCGCACGGTGAGGCCGGCGAACACGGCGCGCCCCTCGGGAACGAGCGTCGCACCGAGCGCCACGCGCCGGTGCGTGGGGACGCCCGCGAGGTCCTGACCGAACAGGCGCACCTGCCCCCCGGCGAGCGGCACGAGCCCCACGATCGCCTTTAGCACGCTGGTCTTTCCCGCCCCGTTCGCGCCGATGAGGCTCACGATCTCCCCCCGCGCGACCGAGAGGTCGATGCCCTTCACCGCTGCGATGCCGCCGTAGGCCACCTGGAGCTTTTCGAGCTCGAGGTCCGCCGCCGCGCCCGCTCGAGACGAAACGTCGCTCATGCCGACGCCCCGGCGCTCGGCGCGTCGGCGTCGACCTCTTCACCGAGATACGCCGCGAGGACTGCCTTGTTGCTCTTCACGGTCTCGGGAGGGCCCTCCGCGATCGTCTCGCCGTGATCGACGACGTGGATGCGCTCGCACACGCTCATGACGACCGACATGTTGTGCTCGACGAGCACGACCGTGACGCCCAAATCGTCTCGCAACGCGCGGATCTGACGTTCGAGCTCGCGCGATTCGCTCGAGTTCATGCCCGCGGCCGGCTCGTCGAGCAAGAGGAGCTTCGGCTCCAACATGAGCGCGCGCGCAATCTCGAGGCGCCGCTGCGACCCGTACGGCAAGCTGCCGGCGACGTCGCCCGCGTTCCCCGAGAGACCCATCAGCTCGAGGAGATCGCTCGCACGCGTGAAGAGCGCCGCCTCGTCGGCGAGGTAGCGAGCAGTGCGAAAAACCTCGCCGAAGAGGCCCGCCCGGTGCAGGTGGTGCCCGGCCACCATCACGTTTTCTCGCACCGTCATCGAGCGAAACAGTCGAATGTTCTGGAACGTCCGCGCGATGCCGAGCGCCGCAATCTCCACCGAGCCGCGACCGGACACGTCCTGCCCGTCGAACAGCACGCGGCCGGCGTCGGGACGGTAGACGCCCGTGATGACGTTGAAGAGCGTCGTCTTGCCAGCGCCGTTCGGACCGATCAGCCCGAAAATCGCGCCCCTTTCGACGGTGAAGCGGATCCCGCGCAGGGCATGGAGCCCACCGAACACCTTATCGACGCCCTCGAGCGCGAGCAGCGTCATGCGCCCCCGGCGCGCCGGAACAGACCGCGCACGAACGCGGGGCTGATCTCGCGAGACCCGAGCAGCCCCTGCGGCCGCACGAGCATGATCACGATGAGGAGCAGGGCGTAGAGCACGAGACGGTACTCCTGCAGATCGCGCATCGCCTCGAGGCTCACGGCGAGAAACACACCGCCGAGCACGGCACCGGAGATCGACCCGAGACCCCCGACGATGATCATCACGATCATGTCGATGGACTTTTCGAACTTGAAATCTTCGGGGCGGATGCCCGCTTGCATGTGAGCGAACAAGCCACCCGCGATGCCGGCCGTCGCCGCGCTGATGCTGAAAGCGAGCACCTTCAGCCGCGTCGTCGGGGTCGCAATGGCCTCGGCGGCGATCTCGTCCTCGCGAATGGCCGAAAGCGAGCGGCCCGTCTGCGAAAACGTGACGTTCTTGACCAGCGAAACCACGATCACGACCCAGAGGAACACCCAAAAGAACGTGGTGTACGCGGGTAGCCCCGCGGGAGAATTACCGAAGTAGCCCGTGGCCGCGCCGAGCGCGGACGCGTTGTTGAACAGGATGCGGATGATCTCGCCGAAGCCGAGCGTGACGATCGCGAGATAGTCGCCCTTCAGGCGCAGGCTCGGCAGGCCCACGAGTAGGCCCGTCGCGCCGGCGAGTATCGCGCCCAGCACGAGGGCAACGTTGAACGTCACGGCGTCGGCCATCGGCCCCGCGCCGAGCAGGCCCCCGACGTGCGGCGCAAGCTGGACGCCGAGATACGCCGCGCCGTACGCCCCGACCGCCATGAACCCCGCGTGGCCGATCGAGAATTGGCCCGTAGTGCCGTTGATGAGGTTCAGGCCGACGGCGAGGATGATGTTGATGCCCGCGAGCATCACGACGCGCTCGGCGTACTCGATGAGCGTCGCGTGCGCGGCGAGGCCAACCAGATAAAGGCCGCTCACCACGATCGAAGCGACGAGCAGGCGCAGGGCCCAGCGCGGTCGGTTGCCGACGGCGGCCATGTCCTCGGGTCTTATGGCCTAAAACCCCGGGCTCGTCTGCCAGGTGGCCCGGTTCTTGGGCGTCTCGGCCTCGGTCGGTGTTTCGGGCAGCGCGGTCTCGGGGTCGGTGAGCACCGACGGCCCGGGCGAACGCGGTGCGGTCGCCGCCTTTTCGCGCGCTACCTTCCGTTCCGGACTGGCGGAGCTTCGGGCAAGCTTCGCCGGCTCCGCGGCAACCGCGGGGGCGGCTTCGGCGACCGGCGCGGCGGGCGCCGCGTTCTCGGGTGGCGCGGGTGGTGGCGGCGGCGGCGGTGCCTCGCGCGCCGCGACGGCCCGCGGGGGCTCGGCGGCGGGGGCTGGCGCCTCGGACGAAGTCGATCGCGAGATCAGCGCCGTGACGAACGAGGCCAACATGGCCGAGCAGGCGCACGCGACGAGGGCCGTGCGCAGCGGAATGCTTCGCGACGGCCGAAGATTCGTGATGAGCGTGTCGGCGTCACGGTCTTCACGCACGATGATGGTCGGCGCGAGGTGAGCGGCGATGGCAGCCATCACGGGCGCGCGCTTCGGAAGCGCCGGAGGTGGCGGCACCGCGTCTGGTGGCTGGGCATCGGCGCCAGGCGATCGGCGTGCGACCGGACCGCTCGACGGACCAGCGCCGGGGGGCGCCGGCGAGCCGGCGACGGGGACGGGGACGGGGACGGGGACGGGGACGGCCGGCGACGCGGCGGCGGCGGCCGGACCGGTTGCGACCGGCGCCAGACCGGGTGCGGGGGTCGCCGGCGGGGTCGACGCGGACGCGTCACCACGCTCAGCAGTAGGGGTGGCGGGCGCAGGCGCGGCAATGGCCGGGGCCGCGCCGGAAGCGGGCCGGACGGGAGCCTCGGGCGGTGTGCCCGCGCCGGACGGGGGCTCCGCGCGAGGGCGCACGCTGGGAAGGCGCGGTGTCTCGCGTCTGCGGAACGGCGCGTCGACGGGCGGCCTGCTAGGGGCCGCCCTGGGCGAGCGCGGCGTCTCGCTCGTGGGCGACGCCGAAGCGGGCGACGCCGACAATGGCGGCCGCGGATCGGCCGGTGGCGCGGCCGAGGGTGGCCGGGGCGTGGGAGCGCGGGGAACGGGTGTCGCGAGCGCCGACGGCGGCGCGCTCTTGCGGCTCGGCTCCGTCGAACCCAAAGAAGGCTTCGCGTCGGGTCCAAGTGGAGGCCGCGTGCGCGCTGGCGGCGTGGGAGGTCCCTTGCGAGCCGGCGCCGGATGCTCGGGCACCGATTCAGCGAGCGTGCGAAGCGCTTCGACGAGCGGCGCGGCTCCCGTCTCGGGGGCCTCGGTCGTCGGGGCGTAAGGGCGGCGCGTCGCGGCCGAGCCCGCATCAGCGCGCAGCTCGCCCGCGGTGACGGTCGGACGCGGCACCGCCGAGCTTGCGTCGCGGTGCGGGACGCTCGCTGCGGCGTCTGGGCGCGGCGCCGCCGAGCTCGCGTCGCGGCGCCCTTCATTGGTCATCGAGCTCAGGCGTGGACGCGAGGGCCGAGCCGCGCCGCCCGCGCCGGGCGGTACGAAGGCGTTCGTCGCCGCCGACACGAGCGCCCGCGACGGCAACTTCGGCAACGGGGGCACGGGGGGCTCGTCGCGGGCGGCCGGGACCTCGTTTCGCGGCTGCGAAACGATGGTCTCCTCGTCGAGCGGCGGGTCGCGGTCGGGGAACGCCAGCGTGGCGACCGCCCGCTCGTAAATGGCAAGAACGTCCGGATCCTCGGCCGCGGAGGCGGGCTGGTCCGAGGCGGGGCGCGGCGGCGGCAACGTCTCGGGCTCGTGCACGACCGTCGCCTCGTCGAGCAGCGCGTCGGCGAGCACGCGCACGGCGGTTCGATCCTCGCTGTCGTCTGGCGTCGCCGTCTGCACGTCGGCCTCGGCGAGCGCCTCGTCGTCCGAGCCGCCGGCCGGGGCGGCGGAAGCGGGCTCGTCCTCGGCTGCGCGCCGCGGGCGTGCCTCGCTTTCGGCGGGGGGCGACGAAAGAGGCCGCGACGCGGCCGGCGCAGCGAGCTGGAACGACGGCACGCTGTCGAGGACCACCCACTCGGCCATGCCATCACGCCAGGCGAACGCGTCACCCGTGAGCTGACCGCTGCGCAGTGCGGCCACGATGTCCGCCGCCGTCAACACGACGACGTCCTGCCCCTCCGCTTTGACCATCCAGGTGCTGGACGACCCCACTGCCGCCCCGGTCCGATGATCGGGTGGCTCGGACGGCCCTTGGCCTGGTGCGCTCCATTCCCTATCGATGGAGTCGAGGCTCCTTCTCAGACCTGGCGCGGTCACGCGACCCACATAGCATCGTGTCCTTCCCCCGACTATAGCCCCGTTCGAATCGACAGTTCAGCCACATTCCGCGCCGTGATCCCACGGCGTGGCGATGTCGCTCAAACCTTCTCTTGCCGCACGACACCCATGAGCCCCTCGGGCTTTAGCACCAAGATCACGATGAGAATCAGGAAGGTAATCGCGTCGCGGTAGTCCGGCGACAGGTAGCCGGCCGTGAGCTGCTCGGCGAGCCCAATCAACATGCCGCCGAGCACGGCGCCGGGGATGTTTCCAATTCCGCCCAGGACGGCGGCCACGAACGCCTTGAGACCCGTGAGCACGCCCATCAGCGGGTTGATGAGCACCTGGTCGAGACCGAACAGGATGCCCGCGGCCGCGGCGAGCGCCGAACCGAGCGCAAACGTCGCGCGAATCACGCGGTTCACGTCGATGCCCATGAGGCGCGCCGCGTCGAGATTCATCGAGACCGCGCGCATCGCGCGCCCCGTCCAGGTCCGCTGCACGAAAAGGTGCAAGCCGAACATCAGCCCCACCGCCACGACGAAGATCGTGAGCTTCACGTTCGTGAGGATCACGCCGCCGACCTCGTAGCGGACCTCGCGCAAGATCGCGGGGTAGCGGCGCGGGTCGGGTGTAAACGCGAGCATGCCCGCGTTCTGCAGGAAGAGGCTGACGCCGATGGCCGTGATGAGTGGCGTGAGGCGCGGGGCCGAGCGCACGGGGCGATAGGCGAGCGCCTCGATCGTCACGCCGAGCAGGGCAGACGCCGCCATCGCGATGACCAGCACGAGAAGCGCGAGCGGCAACGGAAACCCCTCGCCCGACGCCTCGTAGTGCTCCACGCCCAGCGAAACGGCCGAAAAGTAGCCGGCGTACGCGCCCATCATGAAGACCTCGCCGTGCGCGAAGTTGATGAGCTTGAGGATGCCGTAGACCATCGTATAGCCGAGCGCGATGAGCGCGTAGATCGACCCGAGCGAGAGGCCGTTGATGATCTGCTGGACTAGCTCGCTCACGGATCGAACTCGGGGCGCCTGGGGCTACGACGCGCTCAGGGCGCCACGGTCGACTCGTATTTACCTTCGCCGTTCACGATCTTGATGATGACGGCGCTCTTTTCGGCATTGCGGTCCTTGTCGATGGTGATCGTGCCCGAAACGCCTTCGAAGTTCTTGGTCGCGGCGATGGCGTCTCGCACGGCGGCATGGTCGAGCTTGCCCGCGCGCTTGATGGCGTCGAACAGCACGGCGGCCGCGTCGTAGCCGAGGGCGCCGAGCCCGGTCGGCGGCTGGCCGTATTTTTTGGAGAAGTCGGCGACGAACTTCTTCGCTTTGGGCGTGGCCGCGTCGGGCGCGAAGTGATTCGAAAAGTACGAGCCGTCGAGGGCGTCGCCCGCGATTTTGAAGAGGTCGGGCGCGTCCCAGCCGTCGCCGCCCATGAGCGGCACCTTGAGACCGAGCCGCTGCGCCGTACGGGCGATGGCGCCGACCTCCGAGTAGTAGCCCGGCACGTAGAGCGCCCGGGCCTTCGTGCCCTTGATGGCGGTGACTTGCGCGCTGAAATCGGTGTCGCCCGCAGAATACGACTGCTCGACGGCGATCGTCCCTCCGAGCTTCTCGAAGGCGGTCTTGAACGCCTCGGCGAGACCGATCGAGTAGTCGTTCTTCACGTCCTTCAGGATCGCCACGGTGTCGAGCTTCAAGGTGTTCTTCGCGAACGTCGCCATCACGCGCCCCTGGAACGGATCCAGAAAGCACACGCGGAAGATGTAGTCGCCGACCTCGGTCACCTTCGGATTCGTCGAGGACGGCGAGATCATCGGCACCTTTCGGCGCTGCGCGACGCGACCGCCCGCGAGCGAGAGACTCGAGGCCACCTCACCGAGCACGGCCGTCACGTGCTCGACGTCGATCAGTCTCGAGACGGCGTTGGCCGCTTCCGCCGAATCGCCCCGATCGTCGAACGTGACCACGCGCACCTTCTTGCCAATCACCCCGCCCGTGGCGTTCGCCTCCTCGGCGGCGAGGCGGACGGCCTTGTCGGTGTCCTGGCCGAAATGCGCGGTGTTCCCCGTCATCGAAGCGTAGTGCCCGACGACGATCTCGCTCGCTTCGGCGGCGCCAGAGGCCGCCGGCCCCGTGCCGGAGCCCCCCGATTTCTTGCAGGCGCCCAGCATGCCGAGGGCCAAAAAACCGAGGGCGACGAAGAGGTGCCGGCGGGCGACGCGCATGGCGCGACGCTAGTTCCGTCCTGCTTCACCGGCAAGCACGGCGGGTCACGCGCGACTTGAGCCCGAGGTCCCCCCAAGGCTACGCTCCGGAAACCACGATATGGCTGGCAAGGCACGCATTCTCGTCACGGGCGCCACGGGCAAGGTCGGTCAGGCGTTCATCACGCGTCTGCTCGCGGATCCGCGCTTCGAGGGCTACGCCGTGCGCGCCCTCTGTCACCACCGCACGCTCGCCACGCATGCGCGCCTCGACGTGGTCAAGGGGTCGATCGAGCACCGCTCCGTCGTCGATCAGGCGCTCGACGGCGTCAGCCACGTGCTGCACCTTGCCACCTGCAAAGAGACGCCGGACGCCATCATGGACGTCGCCGTGAAGGGAATGTTCTGGCTGCTCGAGGCGGCGCGAGAGAGCAAGACGCTGAAGCGCTTCCTGCTCGTGGGCGGCGACGCCGGCATGGGCCACTTCTTCTATCCGCACCCCATCCCCGTCACCGAGACGCAGAAGCACAGCGCGTATCCCGGCTGCTACGCGCTTTCCAAGGTGCTCGAGGAAGTGATGCTCGAGCAGTACTACGTGCAGTACGACCTCGACGGCGCTTGCCTCCGGGCGCCGTGGATCATGGAAAAGGACGACTTTCGCTACCAGCTCTCGTTCGGCGACGACGTGTTCGGCGGCCCGCGCTGGCGCGACCTCGTCGGCGCCGAGAAGGCGACCGAATACCAGAAAAGCGGCGCCGTTCCGCTGATGCTCGGTGCCGACGGCAAACCCGTGAAGCGCAACTTCGTGCACGTCGACGACCTCGTGAGCGCGCTGCTCCTCGCGCTCGAGGAGCCGAAGGCCCGCCAGCAAACCTTCAATATCTGCATGAACGAGCCCGTCGACTACGGCGAGCTCGCCGCCTATCTCGAGCGCACACGCGGCCTGCCGAGCGTGCCCATCCAGACCCCCTACCAGTCCACCTGGCTCGACAACGCCAAGGCGAAGTTCCTGCTCGGCTTTCGTCCCGAGTACGACCTCGCGAAGATGACGGACGCGGCCTTCGACTACCGGCGCGCGCCCGACGATCCACGCAAGATCTGGTATCCCGGCTGAGCGAGCCGAGCGGCAGCAGAAGGGCGTGACCGGCGCGCGCCGCCCTCAGGTGACCGCCCGGCCGTCGCTACGACGCGCCGGCGCTCGGCGCCTCGGGGCCGGGTGTGGCCGGCGGTGGAGCGCTGGCGGCCGCTGCTGCTTCTGCCCCCGCAGCACGGATCCGCCTCCGTTCCTGCACGAGGTGCACCGTCTGGTCGAGGATCACGGCCGCGAGGATCACACCGCCGATGATCACGTACGTCCAGTTCGGATCGAGGCGCCAGATGCGGGCGATGCGGTCCTGGTCCTGGTACTGGAGCTGGAACATGTTGATGCCGTTATCGATGACGCGCATCACGGCCGAACCGATGACGATGCCGAGCACCGTGCCCTCGCCACCGCGCAGCGAGCAGCCGCCGAGCACGGCCGCCGCGATGGCGTAAAGCTCGTAGGCCACGCCGACCTGCTGCGACATCTGCCCGATGTACGCCGCGTAGCAGACACCCGCGATGCCGGCCGTTGCGGCCGAAATGACGTACGTGCTCGCCTCGATGCGCCGCACGTTGATGCCGGAGTACTCCGCCGCGTCGCGGTTGCCGCCGATGGCGTAAACGTAGCGGCCGTACACGGTGAAATGGAGCACGTAGGTGGCGACACCTGCCACCGCCAGAAAGATGACGAACGGGTACGGAATCAGCGGATAGCCGCCGATCTTCGCATAGCCGCCGTTCGCGAGATCGAGCAAGGGCGAGCCGGCGAGGCTCAGCGTGCCGCCCTCGGCGATGGTCTGCGACACGCCGCGGATGAGCAGCATGCCTCCCAGCGTCACGATGAACGGCTGGAGCCTGAGGCGCGTGATCAAGAGGCCCTGGATGAGCCCGACGGTCGTCGTGATGGCCAGCGCGACGGGAATGCCGACCCAGAGCGAGTAGTGCAGACCGCCGAGCCCCGGCGACGACAGCTTGGCGATGACCACGCCCGTGAGGCCGATCAGCGAGCCGATCGACAGGTCGATGCCGCCCGTGATGATCACGAAGCCGATGCCGATGGCAAAGGTGCCGAGCATCGAGATCTGTCGGACCGTGTTGATTGCGTTCGATTGTCCCAGAAAATCGGGGTTGGAAACCCAGAGCGCGAAACACATCAGGACGAGCGCCACGCTCATGCCGAGCTCTCGTCTCATGCTGCTGCACCCTTCTGACCACCAGTCATCAACATCGCGATCCGCTCCTGCGTCAGACCCGCGCGCGGCAGGGCGCCTCGCACGTGTCGCTCGTGCATCACGACCACACGCTCGCTCATGCCGAGGACTTCCTCCATGTCGGAGCTCACCATGATGATGGTGATGCCTTCCTCGGCGAGCGTGGCCATGTGTCGGTAGATTTCGGCCTTGGCCCCCACGTCGATACCCCGCGTCGGCTCGTCCAAGATCAGGATCTTCGGCTGCATGGCGAGCCACTTGCCGAGCACCACCTTCTGCTGGTTGCCTCCCGAAAGGTTCACCACCCGCTGCGTGATGCCGAACGTCTTGGTGCGCAGGCGCTTGATCTCGGCCTCGGCAACCCGAGCCTCGGTCTTGCGGTCGAGCCAGCCGAACCGCGCGTAGGTCGAGATCGCGGGGAGCGACGTATTCTGGGCGATGTTCATGGGCAAGACGAGCCCGTGGCGCTTGCGATCCTCGGGCGCGAGCAGCACCCCCCGCCGGATGGCGTCGCGCGCGCTCTTCGGGGCGTAGGGCTTCCCCTCGAGCGTCATCGTGCCACCGAGCGCGGGCGTCACGCCGAAGATCGTCTGCATGAGCTCGGTGCGCCCCGCGCCGACGAGCCCGGCGAAGCCCAGAGATCTCGCCGCGCCGCGCCTCGAAGCTCACGCCGACCGGCGCCCCCGGGACAATCACGTTCTTGACGCTCAGGAGGACCTCGCCCTCGGGGCGCTCCGAACGAGCCGGGAAGTACTGCCCGCTGAGCTCGCGGCCCACCATCATCGCGACGATCTTGTCGTGCGTCGCCTCGGCACGCACGACGTCGCCCACGTAGCGCCCGTCGCGCATCACGGTGATGCGATCGGCGAGCTCGAGCACCTCTTCCATCCGGTGCGAGATGTAGATGATGCCGATTCCGTCGGCCCGAAGTTGGCGAATGATGCGGAAAAGATGCTCCGATTCGCCGGACGTCAAGGACGACGTCGGCTCGTCCATGATGATGATGCGGGCGTTCAGGGCGAGCGCCTTCGCGATCTCCACCATCTGCATCTGGCCCGCCGTCAGACTCGACACGGGCGTCGCGGGCGGGCGGTCGAGGCCCACGCGCTCGAGCAGGCGACGGGCCTCGGCGCGGAGCGTGGGGCGCGGCACGGGCGCGAAGAGGCGCGCTCGCTCGCCGCCGAGGAAGATGTTGGCCGTGATGTCGAGATTCGGCGCCAGCATCAGCTCCTGATGAATCAGCGCGATACCGAGACGCTTGGCCTCCCTCACGCTGTCGAGCACGACGGCCTTGCCGTCGAGGGTGATCGTCCCTTCGTCCGGCAGCTGCGCGCCGCCGAGGATCTTCATCAGCGTGCTCTTGCCGGCGCCGTTCTCGCCCATCAGCGCCAACACCTCTCCCGCCGAGAGGGTGAGCTTCACCCCCCGGAGCGCGATCACACCGGGAAAGCGCTTGGTGATCGCGCTCATTTCGAGCAGCGGGGCGGACCTGTCGCTCAACTCACTTCTTCATTTCGGCGAGCTTCTGCTTGAAGTCAGCCACGTTCGCCTTGTTGATCACTTCGACGCCCGTGTCGATGGCCTTGTCGGCCGGGATCTTCGCCATGGCTCCGGGGTCCGTCGCGAGGTCGTACATCCACTTGCTCGCGAGGTAACCGAACTGAAACGGCTTCTGAACGACCGTGCAATCGACGATGTCGTTCTGGATGCCGGTGAGCGTCCCGTCCTCCTCGTCGAACACCGCCGCGCGAACCTTGCCCTTCTTTCCGAGGGCGTCGACGGCCGCCGCGATCGCGGGTCCGTTGTACGACCAGAGGCCGGCCACGAGGTCGAGATCCTTGTGGGCGTTGAGGATGTCCTCGACGTTCGAGCGCGCCTTCGCGCGGTCCGTGTTGTCCTCGCGCTTGTCGACGATCTCGATCTTCGCCGGGGTCACGACATCGACGATGCCCTTGAGCCGCTGCGCCGCGTTGTCTGCCGACAGCGTACCGACGAAGACCGCCATTTTCCCACCGTTCGGCAGCATTTTCACGATCTCGCCGCCGAGCGCCTTGCCGGCCTCGTAGTTGTTGGTGCCGATGTAAAGCAGGCGGTTCGACTTCGGCGCGTCCGAGTCGAAGGTGATGAGCTTGGTCTTGGCAGCCACCCTGTTGAGCACGGGCACCTGATCGTTCGGAGCGATCGCGCTGACGGCGATGCCGTCGTAGCCCTGGCTCGCGAGGTTCTCGAGGATCTGGTTCTGCTCCTCGGTCGTGCCGTTCGACGGCATCTTCACGTCGACCTGCACCTTGCTCTCGTGCTCGAACTTCCTGACGCCGGCTTGGGCGATCTTCCAGAACTCGCTCGCGTTGTTCGTCACGAACGCGAACTTCAACACTTTCTGGGCGGGGGCTTCGGCGGCACTACCGGTGGCGGCAGCCGTCCCCGCGGGTTCACTCTTGCTGCAGCCTGCGAGGGCGCAGGCGAACGTTGCTCCGCACCAGAGCATGAAGGCGCGCTTTTTGGTCGAAATCGTCACAGCGGATCTCCTCGTTGGTGGTGACTCTACTTGGCGGCGAGCGCCGCGCGCCAGGCGTCGAGCGCGCGCATGTTACCGATCGTGTCAGCCCAAGTCATTGCCGGGAATGCAGCTTCCACACCCGGCAGCGTGGCGGCCACGAGCTCGGCTTCGATAGCATAAGTTGCCGACTCCGTTGAGATTTGCACATTTTCGGCGGGGCGCCCCTCGACGTGCAGCGTGAAGCTCGTCGTGCGGCCCTGTCGGTCGCCACCTGGGATCCAAGGATCCTCGACTTCGAGGCGCCCGAGCTCCCCACACACCGAAACTCGCCGCCCGAGCTCCTGATGCACGGCGCAGCTCACGACGGCCGTGAAACCCGACGCAAAACGGAGCGTCGCCGTCGTGATCTCGTCGGCGCCCGTGGGCCCGAGAAAGCCCACGGCGTGGAGCTGCGTCGGCTCGGCGAAGCGCTTGCCCTCGACCATGCCGGCCACGAGGCGAGCGAACGACATCGGGTACCCGCCGACGTCGAGGACGGCCCCACCGCCGAGCGCGAGGTCGAACAGACGCCCCTTGGGATTGCGCGGCACGCGAAAGGAGAAGTCCGCGCGCACGTGCTGGATCGCGCCGATGGCGCCACCCTCCAGCCGGGCGATGATCTCGCGCAAGAGCGGGTGGCAGCGGTACATGTACGCCTCCATCAAGAAGACGTTCTTCTTCCGCGCCGCTGCCACGACTCGCTCGGCGCCGACGGCGTCCATCGTCATGGGCTTTTCACACAACACGTGCTTGCCCGCCTCGATGCACGCGATGGCCTGCGCCTCGTGTGCCGGGTGCGGCGTCGCCACGTAGACCGCCTGCACGCGCGGGTCGGCGAGCATGGCGTCGAGTGACGGCGCGGCGTTCGCGACGCCGAACTTTTCCGCGAAGCCGCGCGCCTTCTCCGGGGAGGACCCGCACACGTTGACGACGCGGCAGCGCTTCGAACGACCGAGCGCCTCGGCGAAGTCCCCGGCGATTCCTCCCGTCCCAATCACTCCCCACTCGAGCATATCGGCCATGTTGTTCACTCCACGCTGAAACGATGAATCATGGTGTGCGAGTACGTCTCGCCCGGTTCGAGGATCATCTGGTCACGCCACGAAGGGACGTTGATGGCGTTCGGAAACTTCTGGGTCTCGAGGCAAAACCCGGTGTGCTTGCCGTACGAAACACCCTTGCCCGCGAGCGTGCCGTCCAGGAAGTTACCCGAATAAAACTGCACGCCGGGCTGGTCGGCCTCGAGCGTCATCACGCGGCCCGACTTCGGATCCTTCACGCGAGCAACGGGGCGGAGCGCGCTCGGCTCGCCGCGCACGACGAAGTTGTGATCGTAGCCCACGGGGCTTCCGCCAGCCGCCTCGAGGTCGCGACCGATGGGCTTGGCTTTCGTAAAGTCGAAGGGCGTGCCCTTGACCAGCTCGATGGCACCCGTCGGCACCATCGGGTCGCCCGGCGTGTACTGGTCGGCAAACAACGTGAGCTCGTGATCGGTGATCGGGCCCGACCCGACGCCTCCGAGGTTCCAGTAGCCGTGGTGGGCCATGTTCACGAGCGTCGTCTCGTCGGTCGTCGCCAGCATCTCGACGTAGAGCTCGTCACGGTTCGTCAGTGTGTACTTGGTCTTGGCCGTGACCGTGCCCGGGTAGCCCTCTTCGCCGTCTGGCGAGACGTAGGTGAATTGGATCGCCGGGCCGTCCGGCGTTTCCATGGGCTTTGCTTCCCAGACGACCTTGTCCCAGCCCTTGGGCCCACCGTGCAGGTGGTGCGGCCCGTCGTTCCGAGCGAGGTCATAGCGCTTGCCGTCGAGCTCGAACTGGGCGCTCCGGATGCGGTTTGCGACGCGCCCCACGGTCGCGCCAAAGTACGGGCTCCGCTCGTCGTACTCGGCGACGCTCGCGAAGCCGAGCACGATGTCAGCGAGCTTGCCCGAGCGATCGGGAACGTGAAGCTCGGTGATGATGGTCCCGTATTCGGTGACCGAAACTCGGAGGCCGTGAGCATTCGTGAGCGTGAACAGCGTGGCGTCCTTTCCGTTGACACGACCGACCGGTACCGGGACGGTGCCGCCCGCCTTTTCGGGCGCGGCCGCGGCGGCGAGCGCCGAGGCGATGACGGGCGCTGCTTCTAGCGCGGGATCGAAAGGCGCGGGGGCGGAAGCGTCACGCGGGGGTGCGGAGCGGGCGCCGCCAGCCGAAAAAGCCGCACAGAGCGCGGCTCCGATCCACGGCAGCATGGCGCGCCGCCCTCAGGGTGCGCCGACCGGGGAGCCGATGCTGCACGAGTTCTTGGCGAGCGTCGTCGTCGCCGTCCCGCACATCTGGAAACCCGCAGCCTTGAGGTCCAGCGGCGCCTGATCGCGACAGAAGAGCGCGCAGCTCTCGTACGTGTAGGGCGTTGACGGACACACGCAGTAGCGCTGCGACGCCGATGCCCCCATGCCGTCCAGGCAATTCGGGAAGGTGCACTCGCAGCAGCTGAACTCTTCCTCGGCGCAGCTGATGTTTGCGGAGGCGACGAGGCACGCCAAGACGAGCATCGTCGAACCGGTCAGGTATCGGGCGAAGGTGGTCAGCGTGCTCATCGGTCCGCTCCGGGTTCCTTTTGCATGTCGCGGTGCGCGCTCAGAAGTCATAGGTGACCCCCGCGTTGACGACGTGGAACGCCTGCGATGGCTCTTGCGCATCCGACGCCGATGGGGACGGCTTGTACCAGGTGAAGATGGCGCGGAAGTACTCGAGCGCGAGGTGCAGATTCTCCGAGAGGTGCACCGTGACGCCGCCCGAGAAGCCGAGCTGGCTCTTGATCGGGACGAAGCCAACGGGGTCCTGGGTCGTGGGATCCGAGTCGTCGTTGCTCGCCGGAGTCGCCGCCGTTTCAGGGGTCGTCGGGTCGTTGTCGCCGTCGGTGAAGCCGTTGGCGTCAGGATCGTCGTTGTCGTCGTCCGTCCAGTTGACGGTGTCTTCATTGAGGAGCTTGACGCGGCTGATGCCGGCACCCGCCGCGATGTCGAACATCTTGGTGGGCGAGACCTGCAGCTGCGCGTAGAGGCCGTCCATCGTGCGAAACTTGCGGTCCGGTGTCTCGGGGTTGAAGAACGAGTCCGATGGGTCGAGCGCGAAGTTCACGCCGACACCTTGACCGTAGTGTCCGGCGACGCCCAGGTGCACGGGCCCGACCTCGACGCGCCCGCCGGCGCCGGCACCCGCCATCGTCGAGTTGCGATCCCCGCCCTTCTCGTAAATCTTTTGCCACATGCCGTTGCCGAACAGCTTGAACATGCCAAGCGTGCCAATCTTGGACTCGAAGGTCGCCTCGGCCTCGGCGCGCGGCCAGCGTGCACGCTCCCAGAACGTCGAGCCCGGCAGGATGTTGGCGTCGAACGCGCCGACGGTCAGCTGGAAGCCGCCGAGCGACGGCGTCGCATAGGCCATGCCGGCGCCGAAGCCGTTGCCGAGAACGCCGAAGCCGACGTGCCCCGCGGTCGGGCCGTTGTTGCTGATGTCGCCCGGCCAGCCGAGCCCGTAGCGGAAGCCGTAGAGATACGTGATCTCGGTCGCACCACGCGAGTAGAGCGTGAGCATGCGACCGGCCGTCACGCTACCCCAGGGCGCCGACACCTTGAGATAGCTCTCGCGCCAGTCGGGCGTGATGCCGAGGTACTTCCGACGATCGGTCAACTCGATGAACGTCGTGACCGCGGTGTAACCGAGGATCTCGGTGTCCTTGTTCATCTGGCGCTTGATGCCGAAGCCGAGCACGTTACCGACGAAGCCCGTTCGGATGCGAAGCTCCTGAATCCTGCCAGGATCGTTGGTCGTGGTGACGGGCGGCTTCTCGAGCGCCAACCCGCTGTAGCCACCGCTCTGCAACACGACCGTGCGATCCGTCCCGTCGATCACGCTGATCGGGTAACCGTTACCGACGTTGTAGTTGAGGAACGCCTGCATGCGGCCGTTGATGAACACGGTCCAACCGTCCTTGTCGACCAGCGTCACGTCGGCGCGCGCGGAACGCGCGACGAAGAACGATCCGCTGAGCGCGAGGGCGCCGACGAGCTTGCCCAATCGAACTGTGCTTCGAGCTATCACGGTGTCTCCTGCTTCGGATTACTTGATGGCGCGCGAGGGCTCTCGACGGCACGCGAACGCGACAGGACTGCTATCTACCAAAAACGCCGCGCAACCGAAAGGAAATCACTGCACGTTTTGGGCGCAACTTCGCGGCCGCGTGGGCCGCGTGATGGCGCACGTTGCCGCCGCGCGCGGACGCGCGACCGATCGGCATCGAAGCCCGAGTCCTTTGTTTTCAAACGTTCGTCGGTGCGCCAGCTCACATGCAGGTGACGCTCATGACATCCAAGAAGAGCCACTGTCCGGACTGATCGTCCGGCTGACCCAGGCCCGGCTGAGTCAGACCCATGGGTTGGGGCATCGCAGCCGACGTGCTGATCGTCTGCTTGGTCGCCGCCCGGCAAGCATCGATGCTGATGCCGCCGGTCCTGACGCCGCAGTTCTTGATCATGCGGCAGTTACGGTCGTACGTGCGCATGCGGACCTTGCCGCCACCGACGACGGTAATCTCACGCTCGTAGTTCAACAGATACGTCCAGTGACCTTCCTGCGTGTCCGAGTTCAGGAAGTACTCGTGAATTTCTTGGTTGTTGTTGTCGAGGACGTGGATCTCGTACGTGTTGTAGTCCGACGCCGGATACGTCACGCCACCGTTGGCCTGGGCCCAAGGCGCCGGGCTCGCGCCCGTCAACGAGTTCGTGGGGCGCGTGTTGCCGGCCTCGCGCGTCACCATGTTGCCGTAGTTCTTCGGCTCGACGACGCCGTAGAAGTGGATCATCACGGTGTACATTGCGCCAGGCGTACCGGCGACGGTGAAGTCTTGCTGGGCGTTGAGGGAGCCGTTCATGCACGGCGAGGTCTGGCCCTGGTAGATCCAACCGCCGCCGTCGCAGTCGTCGCTGTTCGTCGTCGCGCAGGGCGTCGTGACGAGGCGACCATCGAGCGAGCCCATGTTGCCCATGGCGGGGAAGAGCTCGGCGACCGAGGGACACGCGCTGCCGCCCGTGCCACCGTCGCCGGACATGCCGCCGGTGCCGGCGCCGCCGTTTGCTCCCGCCGAACCGGAGGTGCCACCGGCACCCGCGCCGCCAGCACCCGCGCCGCCGATGCCACCTGTATCACCCGCGCTGCCGGCCATGGTGCCGGCGATGCCGCCCATGCCCGCGCCGGACACGGCGCCCGTGCCACCGAGGCCCGAGCCGCCGCCAAGCCCAGCTCCGTTGCCGGTGCCGCCGAGACCGGCCGTGCCGCCCGTCACCGAGCCAGCGGTGCCACCGGTGGCTCCTCCTGCCGTTCCCGACGTGGCGCCGGTGCCACCCAGCGAGCCACCGGTGCCAGCGACCGTGCCGGCGCTACCCCCCGATGCGCTCGCGCCGCTGCTCCCACCCGTTGCCCCAGCCCCGGTTCCCCCAGTACTGACGACCGTGGAGGGCTCTTGACCGCCACAGCCGGCGAAGGCCCCGAACCCCACCACAACCGATGCAAAGAGAGCACGCTTCATGTTTTTTAGTTCCTTGGACTGGTTAAGAGTCCCGGCACTCGACAAACGAATCATCAAACCCACCGGGGGGGTGGGTGGGTTCCCTCGGGATTCACCCTGGACATGACGCCGGGTGCCCTCGGCGGTCGGCCCCGAACGGGCTAAACCGCCCCTCGAGGCTAGCCGATCTGGAAGATTTCATGGTCACTAATTTTCTTGGTCATTTTCTCTGGGCGATCCAAGCCCGCCGGAAAGATCGTCCCGGCTAACGCTTGCCGGACGAAAATCAGCGGCAGGCGCTGGGGCGACCGTCGGAGCAGTGCTCGTCGAGGTAGGTCTCGATGCGTTCGATCGCCCACGGGGGCAGCGTCCCGACCCGAAGCGGGGGCATGAGCTCCGGCGAGGTCACGGGCAGCGCAATGCGATTGCGGACGGAGCGAGCGACGGCAGGCTCGACCGACTCGAGAGACTCGGCGTCGAAGCGCGCCCGCCGCAGGCGCGGCTCCGTGCTCTTGCCGTGACAACGCGAGCACATCTCTCGGAAGAGCTGCGGCGCCGAGTCGTCCGAACGGGGGGTGAAGCCCACGGCGACCTGCACCTCCTTGTCGATGAGATCCATCGCCACCTCGAAAGCCGGAAGAGCGGCGTGCCGCGCCAGAAATCCCGCGCGATCAACGCCGAGCTCGCCGCGCTTCTCGGGATCGAGCACATCGGCGCCGTAGAAGGGAACCGGGAGGCCCCGGCTCAACGACTCTCGTCGCTGCCGCTCCCAGGTCGGGCTCGTTCCCGTTTCGAGCGGCTCGCAAAGCGCCTCGGTGGAGCCGAAGTCGAGCTGGCCGTACGGGTAGTCGCGCGGCTGTCGATCGAGACGCAGGGTGTTCTCGGCCTCGGTGAGGAAGAGGCCGAAGCGCTCGCCGCTCGGGGCCTTCGCCAGTTCTTCGACGGGGATCGCGGCGTACCGCCCTGCCTTGCCCTCGAGCGTTACCAGGAGGTTCAGTCCGTCGCCGGGGATCCACGGGCCCGGGTAGACAGAGGTCGGCGCCGGGCAGATGCGATGCTCGTAGGCGCCCCGAAAATCCCCCCAGTGAAGCCAGGGGCTCGCGGTCTGGCGCATCAAGAGCTGCTTTGGAGTTCCGGGCCCGAAGGGTCGATGACACGAGAGACAATCGAGTGGCGTGTCCTCCAGATCGGCGTCGGAGTAGAGCGTCCAGCCCGTCCAGGCGTCTTCCACGGCGCTCGTGAGCAGGTCGGCCGGCGTGCAGCGTGACGCGCTGCAGCGCTGCTCGAAGCGAAGTAGGTAGAAGTTGTAGTCGAGCGTCGCGCGGTCGAGCCCAACGAGCTCGACGACCTGCTCCCCACGCGCGAACGCGGCGACGGCGAAGCGCTCGTAGGGAATCGGCGTGCCGTCCTTGCGAAACACGATCGTCCGGGGGTTCGCCGCCGAAACGAAGCGCGCGCCCAGTCCGAGCGAGTGCGTGGTCGTCGCAAACTCGCGCTCGTCGGGATTGGCGAGGCCGAGCCGGCGATAAAGGTTGACGAGACTCGCAATCGGCGCCGCCGGGTCGGCACACAGTGCGCGCGCGATGCGGTCTCCGCTGCGGCGGCTGCAGACCCGCGCCGTCTGTGTGGGGCCCGTCCCGAGCGCACGCAGCCACGCTTCGTCCGGCGGAAAGCCGCTCGCGACGCTGTCCTCGGGTGCTCCAGTGCCGCCGGCGACGCCGGGAGGCACCCGAGCCGCGGTGTCAGCCGCCGGAGCGCATGCTGCCGACACCCCCAAAGCAAGCGCCATGACCGAGAGGAGCGTTGCCCCGTGCGTCCGTCGAGCGCCCATGCTCCTAACTTTACGCGATCCGGGCGATCGGCGACATTGAACCCGCCATGCGAACCCTACACACGCTTTCGCACGCCGAGGCCATGACCATGATCGGGGCGGTCCAGCGCGAGCTCGAGCGAAACGGGCAGGGGGCCGCCGTCGCCGTCGTCGACACGCATGGTGAGCTCATCGCACTGCTCCGCACCGATGGGTGTCGTCTCTCGTGCATCGACGTAGCGATCAACAAAGCGTACACAGCAGCACGAGAGCAGGGCGAGTCCAAGGCGCTTGGCGAGGCGTCGCGCCGCGAGGGCTTCCCGCTCACCAACTTCGGGGTGCTTCGCTACGTCAGCTGGGGCGGCGGCGTGCCGGTCCTCGCTCCGTCGGGTGAGGTCGTCGGCGCCGTTGGCGTGAGCGGGCTCAGTGAAGACGAGGATACGGCGCTCGCGCGAATGGCCGCCGGGCTCGGTCCCGCTCGGCGAGAATCGTGACCTATCGCGACGGTCTGCGGCGACCTGCACTGGCGTGGATTCGGCTCCGCAATGGCATTGTCATTTCTGCCTGATCAGGGTACGGAGCCAATCCCGGTGCAGGCTCGAAGTCTCGAGCCCCGCGCCACTCTCTCCCCACGCACGAAAGAGGCGGCAATGACGCGACTCGGCCTGTCGAAAACCATCCTGGGCACTGCGATTGGACTCATGATCGGCTGCGGCGGCGCGCAGCCCGAGCCCGTTGCGCCTCCGCCCCCGGAAGCTCCCGCTCCCGTCGCCGTGACGGCTCCCCCGGCCGTGCCGGAGCCCGCGCCCGCTCCCAAGCCGGAGCCCATCACCAAGGCCCCGTGGGGCAAGGTCAACGGCCAGGACGTCGTTCGCTACACGCTCACGAACCCGAAGGGGCTCGCGATGACGGTGAGCAACTACGGCGCCATCGTCACGAATTTTCTCGTTCCCGATCGCAACGGCAAGCTCGCCGACATCGTCGCGGGCTTCGACACCGTCAACGAGTACGTGAAGAGCAGCCCCTACATGGGCACGACCGTCGGTCGCGTCGCCAACCGCATCAAGAACGCCCAGTTCAAGCTCGAAGGCAAGACGTACAAGCTCTTCGCCAACAACGGCCCGCACACGCTCCACGGCGGGAAAAAGGGCTGGGACAAGGTGATCTGGACGGCGGAGCCCGCGGGCACCGCCGAGGACCCGGCGCTCAAGCTCACCTACGTGTCCAAGGACGGCGAGGAAGGGTACCCCGGCACGGTCACCGCGACGGTCACGTACACGCTGACCCACGACAACACATTCCGTGTCGACATGGCCGCCACGACCGACAAGACCACGATCGTGAACATGGCTCACCATTCGTACTGGAACCTCGGCGGGTACAACTCGGGGACCATTCGCGATCACGTGCTGCAGATCTTCGCGGACAAGTACACGCCCGGTAAGCCGACGAAGCCCGGCACCGACCCCGTGCCCGACGGCACCGTCAAGCCCGTCGCCGGCACACCCTTCGACTTCCTGCAGCCCACGCCCATCGGCAAGAATCTCGAAGCCGCAGGCGGGACGCCCGTTGGCTTCGACCACAACTGGATCGTCAACGGCGAGCCCCACACCCTCCGCCCCGCCGCCATCGTGAAGGATCCGAAGTCCGGGCGGGTGTTGACGCTCGACGCGGATCAACCCGGGCTTCAGTTTTACGCGGGCATTTTCCTCGACGGCAAGCTCACGGGCAAGGGCGCGACGTACCACCAATACGACGCGTTCTGCCTGGAAACCCAGGCTTTCGTGAATGCCATCAACGTCCCCGCCTGGAAGGATCAGGTGATCCTCAAGCCCGGCCAGACGTACAAGCACACGATGGTCCACCGCTTCACCACCGAGTGACAGGCTCGCTCCCTGCAAGCCGCGGTGGGGCTGCCCCCGCGGCTCCGGGCAACGTCAACGGCGCCGGGTTCTGCTAGTCTGGCCGGCCTCCGATGATCGTCGTCATGGTTGAAGGGGCCTCCGACCGCGCGGTCGAGAGCGTGATCGCGTTCTTGGTCTCCGCGGGGTTCGACGTGCACCGCTCGAGCGGCGCCAAGCGGACGATCCTCGGTGTCGTCGGCGACGTCACGGGCAACGACGTCGTCGTCGTCAGCGAGCTGGAGGGCGTCGCTCAGGTCGTGCGAGTGAGCGAGCCTTTTCGGCTGGCGTCGCGACGCTTCCGCGAGCAGTTGACGGTCATCGAAGGACCCTGGGGGACGATCGGCGGCGAGCGACCGTGGATCGCCATCGAGCCGATCGGTCCGGCGGTGCGCCACGCCGAGCCTGCGTCGCGGCCGAGCGACGCCGAAGCGCCCCGCTCGCAGGAGCTGCCGTACGCCGTGCTCGCGGGGCGGCCGTTCGATGCCGCCATCACGCGGTCGCATCTGGCACCCGACGCGGTCGGGGCGCTCGCGTGCCTCTCGGTGCATCCGCAGCCCGGCGGCCAGCGCTGGCCCGTGTGCTTCGTGGCGCGCGCGCCGAGCGCGGGCGCCAACGCATGGATCGCGGAGGCCGAGCGCGAGCTCGGGCGCGCGGAAGGGCAGGTCGTGCTGTTCGAGTGCGGGGGTGAATACCCGAGCGGCGCGCGCACGCTCGAGGTCGCTGCCATCGCCCGGGCCAAACAGCGCACGCATCTGCCGATCGTCGTCGACGTGCCGAGCATCGCCGAGCGCTCGCGCTACGTTGCTTCGGTTGCCGCCGCGGCGGTCGCCGCGGGTGCCGACGGAATCGTGCTGCGCGTGTGGGTGGGGCGCGACGGCGAGGTGGCACGAGTTCCCGCGACGCTCAGCTGGGGCGACGCCGTCGACGTCGCGGAGCGCGTGCGCGCGGTCGCCGCGGCCATGCGTCGATGAACGTCGTCGTCGTCGGCTTCGGTCTACTCGGGGGCTCGTTCGCGCTCGCCCTCGCCCAGGTTGACCCGGGCGCCGAGGTGACCGCCGTGGATCTCCCGGCCGTCCTCGACCGCCCGGCGGCACAGCGGGCGGCCGCGCGGCACATCGACGCCGCGCGGTATGGCGAGGTGGCCGGGGCAGCGGCGCGGGCAGATCTCGTCGTGGTCGCGACGCCCGTGAGCGCGATCATCCGACTCGTCCCCGAGCTGCTCGCCACGGCACGCGTGGTCACCGACTGCGGCTCCACGAAGCGCGCGATCGCCCGCGCCGCGGGCGCCTCGCCGCGGCGCGCGCGCTTCGTCCCCGGTCACCCCATGGCGGGCGCCCCCGAGGGCGGCATCGACCTGGCGCGCGCGGACCTGTTCCAGGGGCGCCGCTGGATCCTCTGTCCCGAGAACGTCGACCCGGACGCGTTCGAGCTCGTCGAGAGCCTCGTGCCCAGGCTCGGCGCCGTGCCCGTGCGTCTGAGCGCGGACGAGCACGATCGCGCGGTGGCCCTCACGAGCCACGTGACTCAGCTCGTCGCGAGCGCGCTCGCGGGCGTCGCTCTCGAATCGGGCGCGGAGAGCGCCGTGGGCCCTGCCTTCGAGCGCACGACGCACGCTGCCGGCGGCCCGGAACGAATGTGGGAGGACATCCTGGCGACGAACGCTGACACGGTGGCAGCGGGGCTCTCCGAGATCACGGCCGAGCTGGATCGAGTCCGCGCGGGCCTCGCCCGATTGCCACCCGACACGGCCCCGGCCATGGCGCTGCTCGCCCGAGCGCGACGAGCCCTCCGAGGTCGGGGCTGAACGATTCCGATGTCGGAGGGTGAGCCGATTGGCGGGAGAATTGCACCAGGGAGCGGCGTGCCGCGTTTCCTGCTCACCGCCCTCGCCGGGCTGCTGCTCACCGGGGCGTGCCTGCTGCGCGACGGCGCGGACCTGCCCGGGACGAACGGGGGGCGGACCCCCGGGCTCTCCGACTCGGGGGCCGGCGGCACTGGGATGACCGGGTCTGGGGCAACGGGCGGCTCTTCTGCCCCCGACGCCGGCGTCGACAGCGGCGCGACCTCCGGGACCGCCGGCAGCCCGGCGGTCCCGCCCGAGGGAACCGGCGGCTCGGGGAACCTGGACGGTCCCGAGGCAGGTGCCGGCGGGGAGGCCGGAGCTTGAGCTAAACTGAGCTGAGCTGAGCTGAGCCGTGGTGGGCCGGATGGGACACCGCGGTCGCAATTTGTGCCAAATTGCGCCAAATCGCAAAGGCGCGGGTGCACGCCAGAGGGGCCACGGAAAGGTCGATGGGCCGCGGTCGATCTTCCACCGACACTGGCCCAAGTTGTGCTTCCATTGGCACAGGCCCTGCCATGCCGCCTTACTATCGGCGCCTCCTACCCATTCTTCTGGCCTTGTGGCCGGCTGGGTGCTTTCTCAATCCGTTCCCCGAGCTCCCGGGCGGAAAGAAGGACGACCCGAACGGCCCGGCCATCGGTGCCGGCGGGACCGGAGGCAGCGGACAGCCAGGCTCGGGGGGAACAGGTGGCAGCATTTCGGCCAGCACTGGCGGCACGTCGGGGGCGAACGACTCCGGCGGTACGAGCGCGGGCGCAGCTCCGGGCACAGGCGGCAGCGGAAACGGCGGCTCGAGCGCGACGCCGCCCACCGGGGGTACGGCCGGTGCCGCTGCCGCTGGTACAGCGGGAGCAGCGGGCGTCGGCGTTGGGGGCAGCGCTGGTAGCTTCGCCGGAACGGGCGGCAGCTCTGCGGGGAGCGGTCCCTTCGCCGGAAGCGGCGGCAGCGGCTTCGGCGGCGCTGCAGGCGGCGCCGGGTCAGGGGTGAGTGGCGGCATGGGCGGCGCCGCCGCCGGCTCGGGCGGCAGCGGCGGTGCCGCCGGCGGATCGCCAGCGGGCTCGGGCGGCGCGGCCGGCTCGGGCGGCGTAGCCGGCTCAGGCGGCGTGGCGGGCTCGGGCGGCGTGGCGGGCTCGGGTGGCGCCGGCCAGGGAGGAAGCGCCGGCGGCGCGCTCGTGCACGGCACCTGCGACCAGCGTACGACGCAGGCAAGCTGCCTCGAGATCACTGACGGCCCGGCCAGCGTCGCGGCGTCGCAGATGGCGTGCGGGCTCAGCGGCGGCACCTGGTCGGAATCACCGTGCCCCGCGGGCCTCGATCTCATCGGTTGCTGCGCGTACGCGACGCCGGCCGCCTACCGCGAGTGCGTCTACCAGGGCACGACGATCGTCGACCCCGCGGCGGCTTGCGCGATGATCGCCAACGCCACGTGGACGCCCGCGGGCTCGTGATCGCGGCGGCCACGAGCGGCGAAAAACCCTGGCAGGCCACGGCTTTCCCGCTTCGCTGCGGGTGAGCGCTGACCTTCTAGGAGCCGCCCGTGCGCTGGCCGAGATAGCCGTCGAGCACGTTCGCGATGAGATCGGCGAGGATGCCGTCGGCGACGCGCAGCCTGCGACTGAGCTCGCGCGCGATGTTGAGCACGATGATCGCATACGACCGCACGTCGTGCCGGTAGAGCGCGTCGAGATCGGAAGCGGTCAGGCGGATGAGGCGGCACGGCGCGACCGCGCGCACCGTGGCGGAGCGCGGCTGGATGTCAACGATGCTCATCTCGCCGAACCAATCCCCGGGCCCCAGCATGGCGACGCGCGCGTCGACGCCTTGGCGGCTGCGCTTGGTCACCTCCATCTCGCCGGCAAGGACGACGTACATTGCGTTGGCTTCGTCGCCCTCGCGAAAGACCGCCTCGCCGATCCCGGGCCGCACGACCGTGAGCATCCCGACGAAGAATCCGAGCACCTCGTCGCTCAGCGCGCCGAACAAGCCGATGTTCCGTAAATCGGCCGGGGTGAGCTCGTCGGGGCCCGCCATGGCGGCGGGACCCTAGCACTCTCCGCGCGCGACGGCGCTACCGGTGACGAGCGCGCGCCCGCCCGCGTGAAGAATGCCTCGAACGCCGGTCCGAGAGCGCTCGCTCCCGGCGAGCCGGCGCTCGCGTCGAAAGCTTCCAAGGGCGATGCGCCGCGCACGATGGCGGGCGCTACAGGCTCTTCTGAAAAACGATACGCGGGCGCGCGGGGCCAGCGTAGTCCTCGACGTAGGTGACGCTCCAGCCGGTTGCTTTGTGGAACGCGATCGAGCCTTCGTTCCCCACGGTGGTGATCGCCTTGAGCCGCGTGCAGCCCGCCGCGCGCGAGTCTTCCTCGAAGGTCTGGTAGAGCACCTTGCCGACACCGCGCCGCCGATAGTCGGGGTGGATCCCGACCAGGTGCACGTAGCCGGTCTTCGGCGGACCCGGTGCCACGAAGCCGAGCAGGAAGCCGACGAGAATCCCGTCGTGCTCGACGACCCGCGCCATCGACCCAAGCTCGTAGAAGAAGATCGGATGCGCGAGCGCCGTCGTCGGACCGCCCCACCATCGGTCGATGATTTGAACGATGTGGTCGTAGTCCTGCTTACCGAGGGGCCTTGTGATCATCGTTTCTGGGCCGAACGACCCGAGCCTAACACGCTCCGCCGCGCGAGTAACGCGCTCGCCGGCATTCGGATCGGGTGCTGGCGTTCGCCACGAACGTCGGGTAGGTGGACGCATAGGCGACCATGTCGGTAGAAATCGCTCCTTCCGTCCTCAGCTCCGATCTCGGACGCCTGGCCGAAGAAGTGAAGGCGGTCGAGGCGGCCGGCGCGGACCGGATCCACGTTGACGTGATGGATGGTTGTTTCGTCCCGAACATCACCTTCGGTCCGCTGGTCGTTTCGGCCGTGAGGAAGGCGACGACGCTGCCCGTCGACGTGCACCTCATGATCGTGGAGCCCGAGCGCCACGTGGCCGCTTTTGCAGCGGCGGGCGCGGACACGATCATGGTGCACGTGGAGGCCGCCCGCCACTTGCAGCGTGCGCTCCACCAGATCCGCGAGCTCGGCAAGCGATCGGGCGCCGTCCTCAACCCGCACACGCCGGAAGAGACGCTGCGCTGGGTGCTCGACGATCTCGATCAGGTGCTCGTGATGACGGTGAACCCCGGCTTCGGCGGGCAGGTGTTTCTGCCCGCGATGGTCGCGAAAATCCGGCGCGTGCGCGAGC
The DNA here is from genome assembly GCA_963841435.1 of uncultured delta proteobacterium. Taxonomy (GTDB): domain Bacteria; phylum Myxococcota_A; class Polyangia; order Polyangiales; family Polyangiaceae; genus PMG-095. Next base: position 1,689,175 of record CAWJCS010000005.1, on the reverse strand, counting down.
TCATCGACGCCTCGGGGCGCGCCATCGATCTGGAGGTTGACGGGGGCATTGCACCCGATACAGCCCATCGGGTCGTCGAGGCGGGGGCACGCGTGCTCGTCGCCGGTCATGCGATTTTCGACCAGCCGGACCGCGCCCGGGCGATCGCCGCGTTGCGCGCGGCAGCCACGTGAAGCTCGGTGTGCGCACCGCTTGGGCGTTCGTGGCGCTCGGCTGCGCCGCCTGCGCCGCCCAGTCCGGTGAGGCCCACCCTGCGCCCGCGGCGCCGCCTGGCGCAGCGATCGACGCGGCCCGGTCACGGAGCACGGAAGCCCCCACGAAGCCCCCCGACGCCACGCTCGAGGACCGGCAGCGCCAGACGCACGTGGCCGAGGCACTCGCCCGGGTCGCACGCGCGCGCCAGCTCGCCGCCTTGGGCCCCGTGACGAGCCACGTCATCCCACGGCGCGAGCTTGCCGACCGCATGCGACGCGAGGTGCTCTCGGACCTCGATCCCGCCTTGCTCGAAGGTGGGTCCGAGAGCCTCTTTCTGCTCGGCGCCGCGAGCGCCGATCTCGACTACGAAAAGAGCATCCTCGAGCTACTCGGCAGTCAGCTCGCAGGCTTCTACGACCCGCGCGAAAAGGCCCTTTTCTGGCTCGACGACCTCGGCCAGGCCGGCGAAGAAGCGACGCTCTGGCACGAGCTCGTCCACGCACTGCAAGATCAGCACTACGATCTCGCGCCTCGCCTCAAGTGGTCGCCGGGGCGCGGGGACGCGCTGGCGGCCGTGCAGTCGCTCGCCGAAGGTGATGCCACGAGCGCGATGCTCGACCTCATGCTGGCCGGAGACGGTCGCACCGCGCTCGATGTCCCGGTGAGCGCGCTGGCGAGCGGGATGGGTCTCATCGAGGCGATGCCCGAGATCGCCGACGTGCCCGCCATTCTCAAGCGCTCGGTGGTGGCGCCCTACGTGGACGGCGTCGCGTTCGTCCACGCGCTCCGGCGCCTGGGAGGCTGGGCCGCCGTGGACGCGGCCTGGAAGGACCCGCCGACGACGACCGAGCAGGTCCTGCACCCAGAAAAGTACCTCGCCCACGAGGCCGCGGCGCGCGTCCCCCAACCCGTGCCGCCAGCGGAGGGCCCGCGCGACGTGCTGGTCGCCGACGTGCTCGGCGAACAGGCGCTCCGCCTCGCGCTCGAGGAGTGGCTGCCGGCGGTCACGGCTGCCGAGGCCGCCGCGGGCTGGGGCGGCGACCAGCAGGTGGTGTTCGCCACTGGCGACCGCCGGGCGTTCGCCCTCAGGTTCGCGTTCGACGACACGACGCACGCCGCCGGCGCGTTCACGGCGCTCGTCCGGGGCGCGCTCGCGGGCGAGCCCGAGGAGCGCAGAGCGGGAACGGCGGCAAGCCCCACGGCGCAGGGTGCCGAAAAGGCAGCGCGTGGCGGAAGCGTTTGCCGCGAGCGGGCGCGGCGCGGTCCGTTTGCCGTCTTGCGCCGCGGGCGCGACGTTGCTGTCACGCTCGGTCCGTATCGGCGACAGCGCGGTGTGACGGAAAGCGACGCCACCTGCCGGCAGGCGCTCGCCTGGGCGGCTCGCATTCTGGCCGCCAAGTAGCGCCAAAGCCGCGCGATCATGGGCACTTGTGCGCGGCACGCCATGCGGCCGCGCAGCCGACCTGACTCGTTAGCCCGGTTGGCACGACGCGTGCTTCTGTTTTGGGTGAGAGCCCAGAAACTTTCGGAGGGGCTCGGACGTTCATACCGGAGAGCGACGTGGCAACGACGAAGACCAACCGCAAGCGAGCCAAGGCGCCCGTCGCAGGCGCGTCGTGGGTGGCCCTCGTCGCCGCGACGACGGTCGGCATCGGCGCCGTTCACCGCGTCCGTGCCGCGGTCTCGGCCGATCCGCGGCAGCTCGCTGATTCTCAGCACGGATACCGCCTGATCGTGCAGTCGTACGCGCCGTCCAGCCTCGCCGACGGCAAGCTGCCCGGTAGCCGCGGCAAGCCGCTCGCCTCGACCCAGCGAGCGATCACGCCGGCCGAGCTCCAGAAGGGCGTTGCCGTCGACGTGCTCGGCATCGGTGCGAGCGACGAGGCGCCGGTGATTGTCGCTTGGGTCGAAAGCGGACGTCCGGATCTGGACTATGACGGCCTCGAGGCGCGTCCCGCGGCGGACGCGTTCTACGGCGTCGCCCCCGCGAAGGCCGGTGCGGATCAGCCCGCGCCGACGCGGGTCGTGCTCAAGCGGCGCGTTGCGAGTTAGGCCGCGCGAGTGGCAGGCTCTTCAGAGCGCGTAGCCGCTCGAGGTAGGCGCGCCGCGCCGACGCATCGAGGGTCTCGCCGCCGAAGCGGAAGCGCAGATAGCGCTCCGTGAGGTCGAGGGCGTCCGGGCCGAGCGGATGTCCGAGCGCCGCGAGCGCGCTGGCGTGGGCAAATGGCGGCATGCCAGCCGGCCGTGGCACGCCGCGCATCGCCAGCACGCTTTCGAGCGCCCGGTAGAGCTCGGCCGCCTCGTGGGCGCGGCGCTCGTCCTCGGGTCGCTCGCTGCGCCGCGCAGGCGCTTTGCGCCGCCGCCAGAGCTCGCGCAGCCCGAAGAACAGGCCGAGCGCCCCGAGCGCCCCGAGCAAGAGCCGGCGCGGGGACGCGAGCAGCTGTTTGGCCCACGGGTAGCGGGGGGCGAGCCGTTCGTAGCGATTGCGCAGCTGATGATAAAGGCCGATCTGCTGGTGCAGATCGTAGCCGACGACGTGGCGGCTCCAGCGCTGGCCGAGCGCCTCGACGAGGTCGCGAATCAGCGCCAGCGCCCCGTTGAGCTCGCTGCGCGGCGCGGCGTCCGAAGGCGGCGTCGGGTCGAAGCGCGTCCAGCCGACGCCGTCCACCCACGCCTCGACCCAGGAATGCGCATCACCCTGCCGCACCACGTACGAGCGAGAGAACCGATTGTAGGTCCCGCCGACGAAGCCCGTGACGTTGCGGGCCGGCACCGCGAGGGAGCGCAGCATGACGGCCATGGCCGTCGAGTAAAACTCACAGTGGCCCCGGTGCGAATTGAAGAGAAAGTCCTCGAGGGGCTTCTTGGCAGCACCGGACGGCGAATCGAGATCGTAGCGGTAGAGGGTCCTCAGCTTGGCTTCGATCCGCCGCGCGCGCTCGAGGTCACTCGTCGCGCCCCCGGTCCAGCTCTCCGCGAGCCCCTGGATGCGCGGGGAGAGCGGCGGCAGCGAGAGGTAGCGGAGCCGCTCCGTCGGCGAGAGCGCGCGGGGCCTGAGCTCGCCGCTTCCCGCGAGCGACACTTCGTAGCGCAGCCCGCGATCGCCGAGCGAGCGGTAGCGCAACACGCCCTCCGGCGCGTTGAAAAGCTCGGGATTGGCCTGATCGAGCGACGGTCCAGGCGACAGGATCCTGAGCGCGACCGCGTCGAGAGGCAGAAACACCACGGGCGGCTCGATCGGCTCCAGGTCGATACGCATGAGGCGATCACGCACGGGGTCCGGAAATCGGACGATGCGCACGGCGTTGCCCGCCTGGTCGGCGGGCACGTCCTCGCGGCGCTGCCGCGACCAGGCCCGCCCGTCGTAGCGATCGAAGGCGGCGCCGCGCAGGTACAGCGCGAGCCGGGGCGGGGGCTTCGCGCCGAGACCCGGGGGCTCCACGCGCATCACGATGCTCGGGTCGGAGCGCAGCTTGCCCACACCGCCGAGGTTGACGCGCTCCGAGAAGCCGACCATGCGCTCGGGCTGGTTCCGGTTGAGGAGCAAGAGCGAGAGCCCGACGCGCGGAAACAGCACGAAGAGCACGGCCGTGAACACGAAGATCGGCACGGAGAGCAGGCACGTGAGCAGCAGGAACTGCCGACCGATCACGCGGCGGCTCCGCAGGATGCGCGGCACGTCGACGGGCAGCCCCGTTCGATCGCGCGCGCCCTGCCGGTAGTTGCCCTCGACCTCGCGCCGCAGGTGGCTCAAGACGAGCGCCCCCGGCGTGACGATCAAGAAGCCGAGGAAACAGAAGGCATAGGTGAGACCACTGCCGAGCACCGTGCCGGCGATCAGGTGCAGGAGCGCCAGCACGATCACCTGCTGGTCGTGAGCGGCGCCGCGGCGGGTCGCGAGCCTCAAGACCTGGAGACCCGCGGCAAACTCGATGGCCGTCACGAGCAGGCTCGCACCCGCCATCAGCCGCAGCACCTGCACGCCCAAAAGCACGAGCGGCAGCACGGCCGTGACCCGCCGCACGAGCGGCCGCTCGAACACGCGCTCGGGCAGGCCGATGGCTGCAACGAGCCCAAGCAGGATGACGACCGAGACACTGCGGTCCACCTCGCCGCTCGAGAGCAACGCGAGAAGCCCGAGCACGGCGAGCGTGTCAGTCATCACGCGGTGAACGACGCCGAACCTCACCGGGCCTCCAGACGGTCGCCCGGATCGTCGAGCGGCACGGACTCGAGCAGGGCGAGAAATCGCAGCAGGGGGTCGGCGCCGCGCGCCGGAACGCTCGTAGCGCGCTCGCCCGCCGTCGTCGCGAGCGTCACCGAATCGCCCCGTTTCAGGTGGGCGACGGCGCGCGACGCCACCTCGCGGATGCGGCGCTCGAAACGCGTGGAAAATTCGTCGGTCGGGCGCTCGCCGGCGTGCCGGGACTCGAGCGTCAGCGTCACGTCGCGCCGCGCCTCACGCACGCGCTCGCGCACGATCATCTGGTGGGATTCGGTGCTCTTACGCCAGTAGATGTCACGCGGGTCGTCGCCGTCGCGCATGGGGCGCACGCCGGCGGTCTCGTCGCCGCTGCCGCGTCCGAGCGTCAGCATGCCGCCCTGTCGATCGCCCGCCTCGTCGACGGGCAGCGCGAGGGCATCGACGGCTGGGTAAATGACGAGATCGCCGTCCGAGGTGATGTCGCGCGACTTTTCGAACAACCCGAAAGGAAACCGCGTCGCGATGCGAAAGCCGACGTGGTGGTCGCGGCCTCGCCGCGCGGGCGTCCGCCGGTAGGCGGCAACCTGCGCCGAGCGGGGGCTGATTTTCAGGAAAAAGCAGCGCTTGTCGGCTGGCTGGCCTGCCCTGAGATCCTCCACCTCGATGGCGTAGGACGGGATGCGGCGCTTGTGATTGTACACCTCGATCTCGACGAGGTGCGCGCGTCCCACCTGAGCGCGCGGGGGGAGTCGGCGCAGGACCGTGAGATGGCGCAGGCTGAGCTCGCTCATCACCGCCGAGACGACGATGAGCGACAGGAACATGCCGAACAGCAGATAGAGGAGGTTGTTGCCGGTGTTGATCGCGGCAAACCCCACGAGGAACGTGATGAGCACGAAGTAGCGGCCCTCACGCGTGATGCGGAGCTTGCGGGGCAGCTTGAAGCGCGCGAAAAACCCGCGGAGGAACGCGGCGACGGGTCGCTCGGGCTTCGCGGCGGGCTCGGACCGGCGGCGCCTGCGGGGCACACCGATCGGTGGCCGCGGGCGTCGCCGCTCGCGAGGCGCCGTCGCGTTCACAGCGGCACGGGCACTCGCGAAACGACCTCGCGCACGGCCGTTTCGGCCTCGTCGCGCGACGGAACATAACCTTCGGCGTGCGAGGCGAGCCGCACGCGGTGCGCGAGCAACGGCACGGCCAGACTGTGGATGTCGTCTGCGATGCAGTAATGGCGCCCATGCAAGAGAGCTCGCGCGCGGGCGGCCCGCGACAGGTTCATGCCGGCGCGCGTGGACGCGCCCAGCGACAGCGTCGATGTCGTCCGCGTCGCCGTGACGAGCGCCTGCAGGTACGCGCCGAGCGCCCCGTCGGTGGAGATGCGATCGACCTCGCGCTGCATGCTGACGAGCGATTTCGGATCGAGCACGACGGGCACCGCCTCGACACGGTCGTAGTCGGGATCGAGCATCAAGCGAGTCTCGACGCTGGGGGGCGGATACCCGATGCGCAGGCGCATCATGAAGCGATCGAGCTGCGACTCGGGCAGCTGATAGGTTCCGGCAAAATCGTGGGGGTTTTGCGTCGCGACGACGAAGAACGGCTCGGGCAGCGGCAGCGTGCGCCCGTCGAGTGACACTTGCCCATCACTCATGGCCTCGAGCAGCGCGGATTGCGTGCGCGGGCTCGCGCGGTTGATCTCGTCAGCGAGCAGCACGTTCGTGAAGATCGGACCGTGCCGAAGCACGAAATCGCTCCGGTGCTGGTCGTAGATCGACACGCCCAGCACGTCGCTCGGTAGGAGGTCGCTCGTGAACTGCACGCGCCGCATCTCGCCGCCAACGGCTCGCGCGAGCGCACGGGCGAGGGTCGTCTTGCCAACGCCGGGGACGTCCTCCAAAAGGACGTGGCCTCTCGCGAGGAGGGCGATCAATGAAAGCTCGACGACGTCGGCCTTGCCTTCCAGCGCTCCGCCGACGGCCGACCGCAGCTCGGCAAGCTGCTCGGCTCGCCGGGGCTCGAGTAAGGCGGCGGAGGAACTCATCCGCGTCGATACTAGCACGAGCTTCCGGCTCCGAAGTCCCCGGGCCGGCCCCTCGCCGCAGCGGGAATAGAGCCGGAAAAATCGTGGGCCCGTCGGGGGTCAGGGCACGAAGGGTGATAAAAGCGGCAAAGCTTGCCAGCCATCGAGCGCATCGTCGTGGACTCGGTGACCCGGACGTTCGGGGCCATTGCGGCGCTGCGCGCGGTGAGCCTGACCCTCGAGTCCGGGCAGCTAGTCGCGCTCGAGGGCTCGAACGGCGCCGGCAAGAGCACGCTCTTGGCCGTGCTCGCGACCGCGATTCGCCCGACGCTCGGCCGCGTCATTTACGAGCCGCTCGGCGAAGCCGTGGAAGCCGTGCGACCGGAGCTCGGATGGGTTTCACACGACTCGCTGTGCTACCGCGAGCTCTCCGGGCGGGAGAACGTGGAGCTCGCCGCGCGACTCTACGGCGTGGATCCCCGCGCGGCGTGGGAGGCGACCGCCGATCGCGTGCAGGCAAAGTCGTTCGGGGAGCGACCCTTCGGCACGCTGTCCCGCGGGCAGCGACAACGCATCGCGCTCGCGCGTGCGCTCGCCCATCGACCCAGCGTGCTGCTGCTCGACGAGCCCTGGACGGGGCTCGATCCGGCGAGTGCCGAGCTGCTCGAGAGCGCGCTCGTCGAGGAGCGCCGTCGCGGAACTCTCGTCGTCGTCTCGAGCCATGCACCCGAGCAGGCCGAGAGGCTCGGGGCGCGACGCATCACGCTTTCGGGCGGGCGCGTCGTCAAGCGCTGAACCCAGCCCGAATTATGGGGAAAGCAGCGCATCGACGAGCGGCGTCAGGGTCTCCTTCGCATCGCGTTCCACGCGAAAGACGCTCTTCGCGATACCGAGCTCCACGAGCTCCTCGGCGTTGGTGCCCGTGCTCTCGTCGGGCGTGCGCCCGGCCGAGAGCACGACCACGTCCGGGTCGCGCCCGAGCGCGCGCGCGAGCCCGAGCGTCGCCGTGACGTCGTGGAGCACCCCGAGCGCGTCCGGCGCTACGAGCACGAGCCACTCGGGCTCGAGGGTCGCCACGAGATCGAAGTTCGTGAGGCCATGGCCGAGCGGCGTGAAGAGACCCCCGGCGCTCTCGATCAGGCAAAGGGCGGCGGGCTCTCCGGCGATGGACTCATTGTCCTGGACGTATATGAGGATCTGCTCGAGCTCGATGCGCGTACCCGAGCGGCGCGCCGCAAGGTGCGGCGAGATCGCGCCCAGAAGTCCGTACGGTGGCGGGCCTGGCCGGAACCCGGCGGCCGCCGCGAGCGCCGCCGCATCGGATCCCGGAGCCAGGGGCGCGGCGACCCCGCTCTCGACTGGCTTGAGACCGACCACCCGCGCACCCCGACTCGCCGCGGCCCTGGCGAGCATGCACCCGACCCAAGTCTTGCCGACACCCGTGCCCGTCCCCACGATCAACACACGTCGGGTCACGTGACCTCCGCGAGCGCGCTCGCGACCGCCGACGCCACTCTAGCCGGCGCGCCGTCAGGCCAGGCCGCGCTGACCGTGACGCGGAGGCGAGCCGTGCCCTGCGGTACGGTGGGATAGCGGATTGCCTGAGCGAGGATGCCGCTTGAGCCGAGGCGTACAGCAACTCCGAGTGCGCGTTCGTTGCTGCCCACGATGATGGGAATGATGGGGGACGCGACGCCCGAAGTGCGACCGTCCGCGACCACCACGCCGTGCGCTGCGAGCCGATCGCGAAGCTCTGCAGCGAAGGCATGAAGTCTGGTGCGCTCGGGTTCGGCGCTCTCGGCACGTTGCACGTGAAACAGGCCCAGCTCGGCGAGAAGCGGCGAGGGCGCCGTGGAGAAGACGAAGGGCCGAGCACGGTTCCAGAGCAGCGTTCGAAGCGCATCCGACCCGGCGACGAAGGCGCCCTGCGCGCCCACCGCCTTGCCCAGCGTGCCCACGAGCGCGTCCGGCACCACGCCATCGGCCCGGCACCGACCCGAGCCACGCGGGCCAAAGACGCCGAGAGCGTGCGCCTCGTCGACGACGAGGCCGGCCCGGTAGCGGTCGCAGATCGCCCGAAGGGAAGTGAGGTCCGAACCGTCCCCGTCCATGCTGAAGAGGGACTCGACAACGACCCACCGCGCGCGCGAGCTCCCGGCGCCCGCCAGCGCGCCTTCAACGGCTCCGACGTCCAGGTGGGGCACGACCTCGACGCGGGCGCGGGCCAGCCGGCACCCGTTGACGATGGAGGCATGGTTCAGGGCGTCCGACACGATCACCGTGCCGTCGGTGCCGAGCGCCTGAAGGAGCCCGACGTTCGCCGCGTACCCTGACGAGAACAGCAGCGCGGCCGGGGCTCCAATCCACGCCGCGAGCGCTCGCTCGAGCTCCACATGCTCGGGGCGCGTGCCGTGGATCAGCCGCGAGGCGCCGGCGCCCGGCGCTCCCTGAACACTTGTTTCACGTGAAACACCCCCAGCGGCAAACCCCAGGTAGTCGTTGGAAGAAGCGTCGATGAATGGCACGCCGAGATCCCTGGCGGCGGCCGCTGAGGCGGCACGAGCGGCGCCGTCGTCGGGGTGGCGGAGCAAGCCTCGAGACTCGAGCGCTGCTAGCTCCCCTGCTGCGAACGAGTCCGCGAGACCCGACACGGGCGCGAGCCTAGCAGCACACGAGGCGGGCGGCAGCCGCCGTTGCGACATGCGGTGCTGAATCCAGCGCCGTCGACTCGGCAGGCGTGGCGCTCGTCGCCTGGGGAGGACCGAGCCCCGGCGGGCAGCTCCCCCAGCGCCCTCGCAGCGCCCGCGCCCTTCTCGCGACCGGGCCGGCCTCGCCGACGAACCCACCCGTCTCGGACTCCGGGCCCCAAGACCCACCGGACATGAATACGATGGTATCTTTATACTTAACTACCTGAAATTATTGTTCTTTATAGTAAACGTCCAGCCGGCGTTGGCTCAACGCCCCATGAGCTGCTCTACATGAATACCTTATCGTACCAATGTGACGAGCGCCCAAAGTACCTAAGGGCCAGCGTGCCGTCCGCGATCGTTCAGTGTCCACGCGACTGCGTGGTATCATTGAGACTATCTGTGTCTTCATGGGCGACTCAGAGACCTTCTCGCCGGCCCCCGGCCGGGGCCAATACGACCGGCACCAGACCCGGGAGCAGCGCCTCTCCGAGCAGCGCGATCGTCTCCTCGCTGCGACGGCCCGGATTCTGGTCGGCGATGGCCCTCGAAACGTCGCTCGCGTGATCGCGCTCGCCGGAGTTGGTCGCAGCACGTTCTACGAGTACTTCGACGATCTCGAGCACGCGCAGCGCGCCGCGCTCGCGGCGGTCGCTCACCGCGTCGAGGAGTCGCTCGCCGCGGCAGAGCGGCGCTCGCGCACACCGGTGGAGCGCCTGCGCGCTCTCGCCGCAGCGTGGCTCGCCGAGGTCGAAGACGATCCTGCGGCGATGCTTCTCGCGCTCGTGACCCACCGCGACGCGTTGTCGCTCGCGGGAAGCGCATTCGAGCGAGCCATCGCGAGGGCGCTCGAGGTCGTTGCAAGTAGCGGGGTGAGCACAGCGCGCGAGCCGCTTCGGGTGCGCGCCGTCGCCGCCGCCGCGGAAGCCTTCGCCCGACCCTACGCGACCGCCTGCCTTGCCGCCGATCCCGCGCCTGTCGCCGTGCGGATCGCCGCAGAACGAGTGCTCGTCAACGTTGCCGTGCGGTTGTTGCGGTAGCGGCCCGGTGAGCCCTCGTGCACACGGCGGTCCCCGGGTCACTCGCACCTCGGCGCGGGCTGCTCGCCTGGGCCGGGGGCCAAAGGCCACGCCTTCTGGTGTACGCCTCGCTCCATTTCCATCCCTGGAGTTGGGTGGTAGCGTAGCGGGGCGATGAGCGTGCCCGTCGAGCTACGTGTCGGTGGTCAGACCTACCGCGTCGTTGCGTCGGCTGACGAGCAGGAGCTGAAGCGCCTCGCCGAGATCGTCGACGCGCGACTGCGCGCCGTCACGGGACCAGGGCGGGCCGTCTCGGCGCAATCGCTCTTGCTCGCAGCGATGTCGCTCGCGCACGACCTCGAGGAGGAGCGCTCGCGCAACGTGAAGCTCGCGCACCGCTCACGCGAGATGCTCGGCTCCGTCCTGTCGCGTCTCGACGCCGCCATCGAGGCGTCGGCGGTGCCAGCCGAAGCCGGCGACGCGCCCTCGCCCTGACCCGCGAGAGTCGTCAGCGCAAGGCGCTCACGAGCAGGATGAACGGCGCGGCGAGGAAGAACGCGTCGATGTCGGCACCGAGCGTGACGAGGGTCGCTCGGTCGCCGCCGAGATCGGTGCTCGCGCTGGCGAACAGCCCGAGCCCAAGGTTGTAGGCACCACCGAAGTTGTAGCTGCGCGCTCCCCAGAACAAGGTCGCCGCTAGCGCGGGCTCACGGAGCGCGTGGTCGTAGACCCCGATGGAGGCGACCAGCGGGAAGTCAGGGCTCACCGGGACGAGCAGCGACGCGCCGCCGCCCACTCGCACGTCGAAGAATCCCGCCGTGCCGAGCTCCACGTAAGGACCGATTCCGAAGTCGGCGTTGCGGGAGCGACCGAGAAGTAGGTCGCCGGTCAGCGCGCCGCAGAAGCGCGTGCTTTGCCAGAGGCGGCGCTCGACCCCGACGCCGCAGACCGCCGGCCGCACGCCGGCACGCCCCTGTGGCGACGCGGCGGCCGTCAACGGAGCGAGCGGCACCAAAAGGACGGCGGCCGCTCCGACGGCGACCCGGCAGCTCAAGGAGTGAGCGACTTGTTGTTCGCGGGGTCCAAACAGATCGGGTTCGTCGCCGCACAATAGGTGCACGGCACTGGCACGTCCTGCCCCAGAACGCACGGGACGACCTCCTGCTTCACCTCGATCCTCGGATCGCAGATGTACGCCACCGAGCCCATGAGCGCGGCCTCGGAGGGGTAGCTGATCAGGCAGCCGTCGCAGACCTGAATGGGATAGTCGTAGTCGCCCGATTCGATTGCTTGGCCACCCAGCGTGGTGCCGAAGAGGCGAATGCGAACGATGGCTTGGCCAGGCGGGCCGAGCCCCGCGAGATCTTCGCTCCGAATGAGCTGTGCGAACACGGCAGCCAGACCGGGGTCCGTGCCGCTCGCGGGCGGAACGAGACCCGTGGCGGCGGCGTCGGGGGGCGTCTGGACGCTGCCGTCCGTCCCGTACAGCGTGATGTGTGCTCCCTCGATGTGGAGGCGGGACGTTCTCGGTACGAAGGTTTTCGCGGCTACCGCGCTGGGTGAGCTGGCTGCCGACAAGGAGCGCAGCCTCGTAGCCGTTCGCGACCTCGCGATCGAGCGTCCCGGACGGGAGCAGAACGGCCGTCGCATCGGGCTGGGCGAGACACTGCGTGCGCCCGAGCGCGAAGACGCCGTACACGAACAGCGAGCTATCGTTGTCGGCGCAGCCGCCCATCGCGAGCGCCGCTCCGGCGAGCAAAGCGCCAGCGGCTACGGACTTCGAGAACCTGGGCATGAAACCTCTGGGGCGGAATTGGGTGCCTGACCGCGCCACTTAGAAGCTTAGCGGCCGCCCCCAACCCGCGCAAAAATTAGGTGAACCGCGCTTATCGAAGCGCGTGTGCGAGGGCCACCTACCCGAGGCCATTCGCGAGCCGCTCGAGCTCGTTGAGCGGTAGATCACGAAGCTCGACGCGGCCCGGCGCGAGCGCGACGACGAAGCGCAGCGTCTTGCCGGAGCGTTTCTTGTCGAGGCTCATGAGCTTGACCGCCGCCGTCACGGGCTCGCCGCCGAGGTCCACGGGCAGCCCGAGCGCGGCGAGCAGCCCCTTGACCCTCACGGTGAGGTCGGCAGGCGTGTCTCCCAGGGCCTCGCCGATTCGAAGCGCTCCGACCATGCCGAGACTGACGGCCTCGCCGTGGGCCAGCCGTTCGAAGCCCGCCTGAGCTTCGAGCGCGTGTCCAAGCGTGTGCCCGAAATTCAGCACGGCGCGAAGGCCGCTCTCGCGCTCGTCGAGCCCGACGATGCGCGCCTTCACTCGCACGGAGCGGCGCACCATCTCGGCGACGAGCGCGGCGTCGCGCGCGCGGATGGCTGCGACGTTCCGTTCGAGGAGGTCGAACAGCTCCGGGTCGCCGATGAGCGCCGTCTTGACGACCTCGGCGAGCGCGCTCGTGTAGCCGCGCAAGGGCTCGGTCGCCTCGAGCGCCGTGTCGCAGAGCACGCCGGACGGCTGCCAAAAGGCGCCGACGGCGTTCTTCGCCTGCTCGAGGTCGACGCCCGTCTTGCCCCCGACCGACGCGTCGACCATTGCGAGCAGCGTGGAGGGCAGCCCGAGCCAGCGCACGCCGCGCATGTAGGTCGCCGCGGCGAAGCCCGTCATGTCCGTGACCACACCGCCGCCGAGACCCACGAGCACGCTCTTGCGATCGGCCCCGGCGGCGAGCAACGCCTTCCAGATGCGCTCGACGCTGCCGACGTGCTTTTCGCGCTCGCCCGCGGGCAGCACGAGCGCGGGGACGCGCGTGCTGCCGAGCGCGGCGCGGGCGGCGGCGCCGTGCAAAGGATCGACGTTTTCGTCCGTCACGAGCAGCGCGAGCGAGGCCCCGCTGGCCAGCTCGGCGAGGCGCGCTTCGACGAGACCGTGGCCGATTTCGACCGCATACGAACGCGCGCCCGAGGCGACGGCGATGGCGTCCCGCTCCCAGACGGCGCGAACGGCTTCAGCCACGACCTCGGGCGTCTTTTCGTCCGTCGGGATGCGGGCGTGGGCCTCGGCGTAGGCGACCTGGCGCTGCCCGATGAGCTCGGCGGCGCGCACGACCGGGTTCGCGGCGCCGAGCAGCGGGCGCGAAGCGGCATCGCCGGCACGCCGTGCGATCTCGCCAGGCGAGCTCTCGAGCGTGACGACGACCGCGGCGTCGAGCGCGCGCAGCCTGAGGTCGCGCGGCAAGAGCGCACCGCCGCCGAGCGCCACGACCGGCGGCGAGGGCGAGCTTGCGTCGAGCAGCGCTTCGAGCTCGCGCCGCTCTTCGGCGCGAAAGCCGGCCTCGCCCATGCGAGCGAAGAGGTCGCGCACGCTCGCGCCGAGCCGGGCCTCGATGGCGAGGTCGAGGTCGATGAAGGGGCGGCCCGTGCGCACGGCGACGAGGCGGCCGACGGTGGACTTGCCCGTCGCCATGAAGCCGCTGAGGAGCAGGGGGCGCCGCACGATGCGCCGAGCTTGTCACGGGCCGCCGGGGCCCCGCCAGCGCGAACGCGGCAAAAACGAGCGGAACGGGGCGCCCGGGCGCCGTTGACTGCCGCCGCGCAAAGGTCGCCTCGAAAAGACTCGACGACCCTCGGACGACCCTCGAGCGACCCTCGAGGGATGGGGTCGCGGCCGGGGACCGGACGGCCTGGTAGGCTGCCGGCGGGACCGTGTCGCGGACCGAAGGCGCCCAGGCGGTGACGATCGACGCAGAAGGAGCGACGCTGCGCGTGCGCGTGAAGCCGCGCGCGAGAGAGAGCCGCGTGCTCGGCGTGAAGGGCGGGGAGCTCGAGGTGCAGGTGGCAGCGCCGCCCGTGGACGGCGCGGCGAACGACGAGCTCGTCCGCACGCTCGCGCGGCACTTCGAGCTAAGGCAGCGCGACGTGACGATCGTCAGCGGACACTCGGGGCGCACGAAGATCGTGCGACTGGCCGCCGTACCGGACAATCTGCGCTGAGGACGCCGGGACGGCGCGCTAGTCGACGCCGCCGAGGCGCCGCACGGCTCCCGCGCGCCGCCCCGTCGGGTAACGCTTCAGGTACTCGGTAGCGCGTTCGCGGGCCTTTTCGCTGTCGCCGGCGCGCGACCAGGCCTCGACCTCGCGGGCGAGGGCGTCCTGCGTGAGCGCCCCGGCGCGATCGAGCTGGCGGGCCGTGGCGAACGCGTGCGCCGCCTGCCGGGGACGGCCGAGCTGCTCGAGCAGCGTGCGGCCGAGCGTGAACGCCGCGAGGGGGGCGCGCGAGTCGAACGGGTGGCCGTTGATGACGCGCTCGAGCGGGGCCACGGCGCGCTCGGGGTGACCCCCGAGACGAGCCACGTCCGCCGCGAGCAGGAGGTCCTCGGGCGTGTCGCGTACGGCATTCGGACCCTCGGCGGTGAGGCGCGCGAGCGCGGGACCGTACGCGCCATCGACCGCGAGCGAGCGCCAGGAGGCCTGCGGCGACGGACCGCGCGTGGGCTCGGGTGTTTCGTCCGCCGTGGGGGCGGGCGGCGCCAGCTCGAGGGCGCTCGGCGTGGTGACCGGAACCGCCGCGAAGAGCTCACTCTCGCCAACGCCGAGCTCGCGTGTGCCGCGGGGGCCGCCGACGCGCACGCGCCCTCGCTCGACGGCGACGCGCACACCGCTCGGCTCGAGCGCGACATCGAAGACCGTGCCGAGCACGCTGACGGTCACGTCTCCTGCGAGCACGCGGAAAGGACGCTCGGGATTCGGCGTAACGCTGAAATGCGCGCTGCCTTGCTCGAGCCGCAACGTCACGGCGTCCGGCGCGACGGCGACGCTTTCGACGCGCGCTTCCGACGAGCGCGCCGTGACGACCGAGCCGTCTTCGAGCCGAACCAGGGCCGCTGGCTCGGGCGCCGCGACGTGCGCCACGGAACCCTGGCGCCGGCCGAGCCAGATGCCGAAAACGAGGATGGCCGCGCCGAGCACGGCGACGAGCGCGGCGCGCTGGCGACGCTCCCGCTTCAAGCCCACGATCACGGCGGCGCGCAGCCGCACCTCGCGCGCGGCCGTCCACGACGGCTCGATGAGGTCGCGCGACTCTGCGAGGCGTTCGCCCAGGTCAAGCATCGCCGAACGCCTCCTCCAGCTCACGCGCCGCGGCCGCGATGCGGCGCTTGGCCGTCGCGAGCGAGCAGCCGGAAAGCGCCGCGACGTTGTCGAGCGGCTCACCCTCGATGTAGCGCAGCGACCAGGCGATGCGGCGATTGGCCGGCATGCCGTCGAGCAGACGATAAACGCGCGTGACGAGCGCCCGCTGCTCGGCGCTCGCGCTCTTGTCGATCACGGCGTCGTACGTCGATGGCTCGTCGAGGCCGAGGAACGAGCGCATGCGGCGCTTTCGGAGCTTGAGCCGGGCGGTGCGCACGGTGACGCGCGCCAGCCAGCCGCGGACGGCCGCCGGGTCACGCAAGGCGTGGACGCCGCGAACGGCGGCGAGAAACACTTCCTGGATCGTGTCATCGACGTCCTCCTCGCGACCGAGCAGGCGGTGGGCAATGGCGGCGACGTAGGACGAATAGCGGCGGAAGAGCGAGTCGAGATCGAGCGCGGGCACGACCCCGCCTTCGGGCGGGGGAGGCTCCGGCGGGATCAGCCGGATCAGCGAAATGGCGGGCTCGTCGCGCGGCATGCAGGAGGGCCTTTGACTAGGTGGGGCGCCGGGCTCGGGTCGGCTCACGGGACAGTCCTCCTGGAATTCGGCAGTGTGCCCGGCCGCAGCGACCGCGCGCCGGACTGAGCCCCCACCGCCGAGAGAACGCACCGAAGAAGCATCGTCGTGACTCTGCCGCTCCCCCCACCGTAGCTCAGAGCATCATCCCGAGCCCGAAGTTTACGGAGTACCAGCCGGCGCGCAGGCTCGGCAGGGTCGGACCGTGGTTTTCGAGCACGCCGTAGCCGAGCTCACCCCCGAGCTCGAGCACGAACGGCGCGGGGGTCAAGCTGCAGTTCGCGGCGCCGAGCGGCCATCCCCACGTCGCAACCGTGAGGGAGCCCGCCGCGAGGATGCCGGGCCGCAGGCCTGCGCCGAGTCGGCACACGATGACCTCGGTTTTCAAATGGGCGAACAGCAGCGCCCCGAGCGACGTGCTCGTCACCTGCTGGTCCTGGATCCGCCCCTGGTCGACGGTCACATCCAGCGCCCAGCTCATGAGTCCTTCACGGTCTTCACCGACCCGCGCGACCCCACCGGTTAGGTAGCCATAGTCACGGAAAAAGCCGCGTACCGAGCCGAGCGCGACGATGCGCCAGACGGGTGGCCCGACCTTCGGCGTCGCGGGCGTCACGGCACGCCGCTCGGACGCGGCTTCCGCATCGCCGGGCTCCAGCGCGCCTGGCTCACCTACGGGCTCGGAGGGCGGCGGCGGGGGCGGCGACGCGGGCGTCACTCGCGCGTGCTGTCGAACGGTGGCACGCGCCGTCGTCAGTGAGCCGGCGCTCGGCGCGGGACCTTCGGGCTCGACGCGCGGCGCAGGGTTGTTCGCCAGCTCCGCCCAGCTCGCGAGCACGAGCTCCGACGCGGCAATGGCCACGAGCCGCGACTCTCCCTGATCGCCGAACGATGCAGAGTCGAACGTTCGGCGGAGCGTCTTGCGACTCAACGGATCGACCACTCTGACGAAGACGCGCGATCCGGCGCACTCGATGGTGACGGTCGTCACGTCCGGCCCCTCCTCGTCGGTGGAGGGCGCGCCGAGGTCGGCGGCGAAGATGCGCGTCACGGACGCGGCATCGAGCCGCGCGCACCCGCCGAGGTCGAGATGGACACGCGGCTCAGGAGCCGCCCAGGCCGTTCCTCCCAAAAGGAAAAGCGCCTGAACGCTAATGCAGACCACCCGCCGCACGAAGCGTGCATCATACCCGAAGCCCCCTCGCTGCCCACTCGTTCCGGGGGAGCTTGAGTGCTAGAGGTGGAAGTCTCCGGAGCGCCCGATGCAACGGCTCGATTTCGCCAAGTTCGAGGGAGCCGGGAACGACTTTCTCGTGCTCGAAGCGGCCTCGGAAGCCGCTCTGGGTGCCGCCGCGGCACGCGCGCTCTGCGATCGGCACTACGGGGTCGGTGGTGACGGCGTGCTTTTGGTGCTGCCGTCGGACGACGCGCGAGCGCGCATGGTGGTGCTGAACGCGGACGGCTCTCGGCCGGAAATGTGCGGCAACGGCCTACGCTGCGTGGCATTGTTCCTCGCTGAGCGCGACGGCGTCGACCGCGCCGACTACGTCGTCGCGACGGACGCGGGGCCGCGCCGCGCCAGTGTGAAGCGCACGGGTGAGCGCGCCGAGGTGACGCTCGGCATGGGTCGAGGCACACCGGGCGAGCCCGTGACCTTCGTCGTGCTGGGTCGCGAGGTCCCCTTTCAGCGCGTGAGCATGGGCAATCCGCACGCCGTGGCCTTCCTCGACGGCGTCGACGAAGCGGCGCTCGACCGCTTCGCGCCCGAGCTTTCGCAGAGCGTGGCGGGAGGCACCAACGTGGAGATCGTGCGGCAGCGCGGCCCTCGCGAGTTCTCGGTGCTGGTCTGGGAACGCGGCGTCGGGCGGACCCTCGCTTGCGGTACGGGCGCGGCGGCGGTCGCGGTGGCGGCCGTGACGAGTGGGCTCGCGCCGTACGGGGCGGAGCTCACCCTGGCGCTGCCCGGCGGCGAGCTCGGGCTCAGCGTCGAGCAGGGCACGCTCGAGGTGACGCTGCGCGGGCCGGCCCGCCACGTCTTCTCGGGGCAGGTGGCTCGGTGAGCGAAGAGGCGACCCTCGAGGTCGCTGCGATCGTCGCCGATCCCGAGACCCGGGGTCTGCTCGAGCGAGTGGTGTCGGCGGCGGGCGACCACCTGTCGCTGTCGGACACGGTCGTCGATGGTCTCGCGCGCGCGGCGGCGGACATTCCCGACGTCGTGCTGGTTGACGTGGCGCTCGGGCAGGGCGCGGGGCTCGCGCTCTTGCACCATGTGCGCGCTCTTTCACCGCGCACGCCGATCTACGCGCTGACGCACGAAAGTCGGCTGGAGCTCGGCACGCACGCGATGGCGCTCGGTGCGACGGGCGTGCTGTTGACGCCGCTCACGGGCGACGCCGTGCTCACGATGACGTCGAGCGTGCGAACGCGTCGCGCCGAGCGCGTCGCGCTCGAGCGGCTCGAGCGGCAGGGCGCTTCGGCGCGCAGCGAGGCGGCGCTGCTCGTGGAGGTCGCAGGGCTCGCCGAGTGCGAAACGCGCCGCGAGGCTGCCGAGCGGCTCGCCACGCTCGTGATGCGCGCCGGCGCACGGCGGGCGATCTTGTACGTACCGGCGGGCGAGGGCTCACGCCAGCTCCAGCGTATCGGCAGCGATCCGAGCGGCAAAGCACCCGCGTTCTGCGAGGAGCTCGAGCTCGACGCCTTCGCCGAGAGCGAGGGGCTCGGCGTGGTACGCCTCGCGCTGCGGCGCGAGCTCGGCGGTTTCTTGCTCGAGCAGGGGCTGCTCGAAGATCTCGCTCCACAAGCGCGCGAATCGCTGCTGGCGGCGTTCGGAGCGCAGGCCGCGACGGCGCTGGCGTTGATCGCAGCGCGTGAGGAGGCGCAGCGCGGCGGCATCAAGGATCCGCGTTCGAGCGCTTACACGTTCGCTTACTTCGTCGACGTGGCCGGGCGCGAGATCGACATGGCGCGGCGCCACCGTCGGCGCTTCGCGCTCACGACGATCAGCGTGCACGCGCGTGAAGGCGCAGCGCAAGGTGCCACCGAGCCCACGCTGTCGAGCGTCGAGCACGTGCTCGGGGTCGTGCGCGACACGGACGTGCTCGCACGCGTTGACGCCAACGAGTTTTACCTGCTTTTGCCCGAGACGAACGGCCTCGGTGCGCACGCCTGTCGGCGCCGCGTGCTCGACAAGCTCGCGGCCGCGGGGGAGACCGAGCGGCACGACGTGAGCGTCGGGGTGGCGGTCTATCCCCACGACGGCGGCGACCTTTCGCGCCTTTTGCGCATCGCGCGGCACCGCGCGGAGGTGTGCCGCGTGTCACCCGTGGCGCGACTCGGCCTGCGCGCGCTGCCTCTCGACGGCATCGTCGACGCGCTGCTTGCCGAGCCGGCCGGCACCTCGCGTGACTGGCTCGAGGCTCCGCGCGTGATCGAGCTGCCGACGACCGACGTGGTCGCGCTGGTGCTCACGGCGGTGCGCGAGGCGGCTCACGGCGGCTCGACGATCGTCGCCGTGACCCGGCACCCGGGTGTCGGCATCGGCGGCGTGCTGAGCAGCGAGGCCGTGCGCGGCGCGAGCGGCCGCCAGGTGCTGACGGTGGACGTGGGCGCGCTGCCCGGCTGCCGCAACGTCGAAGTCTGCGCCGTGCTCGGCGAGCACGGCACCTACGCGCTCGCGGGACGCTCGGAAGGTCACTCGATCCGCGCCGTCCACGCCGCCGATCCGCTCCTCGCCGATCTCCTGGTTCAGCGGCTTTCCCAGGTCTCCGGCGCGAGGCTTCCCGACTGATGTCGCGCACCGTGCTCCTGATCGAGCCCGAACGTGGACGAGCTCGGCGTGCTGGCTTCGAAGCTCAGGGCGCATGGGCTCGACGTGAGCATCGCGGACAGCCTCGAAGGCGGCGCCGAGCGCGTCCGCTCGCAGGCCGCCAGCGTGTTGCTGGTGTCGAGCATCCTCGCGCGCGAGCCGGGTTTCGACGAGCGCGTCGCGAGCGAGCCCGCGCTCGCGCGGCTGCCACGCTTCGTGCTCGTCGATGGCATTGGTGAGCGCGAGGCGAGCGAGCTCGCCCGTTGGGACGCGGAGACCATCGCGAAGCGCGTCTATGCCCTGCAACGTTCGGTGCCGCCGGCGGCGGCCGCGGGGGGTGACTTCCGGGGCGATCTCCAGCAGGTGAGCGTCGCCGACCTCTTGCAGCTGCTCGGTGCCAACCGCAGAAGCGGAACGCTGAGCGTCCTGACGCCGAGCGGCGCCGGGGAGGTGCGTCTCACCGACGGCGAGGTGGTGGACGCCGTGTACCGCCGCGTCGACGGCGAAAAGGCCGTCATTCGCCTGCTCGGTGAGTCCGAGGGCTCGTTTGCGTTCACGGGTGGCTCGCCGCCCACGATTCGCCGCATCGAGCGCTCGTCGAACGCGCTCTTGATGGACGGCGTGCGCCAGCTCGACGAAGCGAAGAAGGCGATCGAGTCGCTCGGCCTCGACGACGACGCCCTGCTCGCCGTCGTCATCGCGCGGGCCGATCATACGGACGTGGAGCAGCGCGTGCTCGACGTGCTCGTCACACCGCACAGCCTGGGCGAGCTGCTCGACGAAGTGCCGGCGCTCGACCTCGACGTTTTGAGCGCACTCGCGGCGCTGCTCGCGCGCGGCGCCGTGCGGCGTTTCGCGGGAGGAACGCTGCGCGTCGACCTCGCCGACCCCGAACGCCTCAGCGTGCTCGCCGCGCTCGCGCAGCGCGTGGCGCGGCCGGGGTTCGAGGGGCCGACACGTCTCGCGCTCGCGGGGTCGCAGCAGAATCTCGCGGCGGCACTTTCGGCACTCGGCCGCATCGGGGACGCCGCCGTGCTCGGCGAGATCCCCGCGGCGCCGGTCCCGCACACGATGTCGACGTTGCGCCTGACCGACGGCGTGACGCTCGAGATCGTGGGCATCCCCGTCGTGGATGCGTTTGCACCCCTGTGGGCGCTCGTGCTGCCGGGTTGCGCGGCCGTTGCCCGCATCGACCAAACGGGCGCGGAGGCGCTCGATGCGGCGTGCCGGCTGGTGTCGGTGCCTCTCTACGACGGCGCCGAGACGCTCGGCGCGGGCGGCGAGACCAACCCAGAACGGCTGGCCGCCCTGGTGCGGATCACCCTCGAAAGAGTCGCCGGGGCCAGCTGACTGGGCTAATTGCGGGCGATGCCACGACACCTCGGCTGGCTCGGGCCCCTCGCGCTCGCTGCTGCGGCCTCGTTCTCGCGACCGGCCGCGGCGGACCAGATGGTGATCAAGTTTCCCGGTCAGCATCCGAATTACGTGTTCGAGGCCGAGCCCCACGGGCTCTTGGCGCCGTTTCACCAGTTCCTTCCCGGAGTCGGGTTCCGCGGGACGGTCGAGATCGTCGACAACGGGTTCGTCTCTTCGATCAACAACAGCGTCGGCATCGGTTTCGGGCTCGACTGGGTGGACCATGGCGCCTGGGTCCCGGTCGTCATGCAGTGGAACTTTTGGTTGAGCCGGAATTGGTCGGTGTTCGGTGAGCCCGGCATTTCGATTCGCGTGGGTGAGGGCATCGACGGACACGCCAAGAACCGGGGCGTCGAGTGGCTGGCGCTGTGGGTGGGCGGGCGTTTTCACTTCACGGACCGGATCACGCTGACCATGCGCATCGGCCGGCCCACGCTGGCCGTCGGGGTGTCGTTCCTGCTCTGAGCACCCGGGTAGCCAGCGACTTCGGCTCGTTTTCTGCGCTCGTCGCGTGCTCGTCGCACGCGGAAGGACCGCTGCGCCAACCGCGGATATTTGGCTTGTTTCGGAGGCGGTGTGGTAGGGCCCCCCAATGGCCCCCGCCCCGGAAAGCCGCGAGGACGACGCCCGATTGATCGGCGCCCGCGCGGAGTTCGTCGGCAGCCTGCCCCGGAGGCTCGAGGCGCTGCGCGGCGCCCTCGAGGTCGCCGAGCAGGTCCCCGACGACGCGGACCGCGTGAACGGCCTGCTGCGGCGCGTGCACGCCGTGGGCTCGGCGGCCCGGGTGCTCGGCTTCGCGAGCGTTGCCGAGGCGCTCGCCGAGGCCGAGCGGAGCGTACGGAGCGCCCCTCAGCGAGGGAGAAAGCCCTTCGCCGAGGTGGCCCGCGCC
This sequence comes from uncultured delta proteobacterium, assembly GCA_963841435.1. Taxonomy (GTDB): domain Bacteria; phylum Myxococcota_A; class Polyangia; order Polyangiales; family Polyangiaceae; genus PMG-095. The sequence goes on along the minus strand of CAWJCS010000005.1, from coordinate 1,667,232 downwards.
CTCGACCTTTTGCCGTCCCTCGTGCTCGGCGCGCCCGCCTCGACGCGCGACCCCGAGTCACGTGAGCGGGCGGCTCCGGTCGCGTTCCCCATCAGCGTGCTCGTGCTCGGCTCGAAGGCGCTGGCCGACGCGCTCACGGAGGGCGCGGGCGAGGCCGTGCTCGAGTGCGAGCGGACCGACGACGCCGATCGGGCCATCGAGCTCGCGCGCATGGTGGGCCCGGACGCCGCGGTCATCGACGGCGACCACCCGCGCGCGCGCGACGTGCTCGACCAGCTGCTCGGCGACGCCCTGATCGAGCCTTTGCCCGTCGTCGTCGTCGGAAGCTTCGATAACCCCGAGGCGACGCGCGCCTTCGTCGAGCTCGGGGTCGATCGCGTGCTCGCGAAGCCGGCGAGCCCGGACGTCCTCAGGCGCACGGTCGAGGAGCTGCGCCAGCGCTCGGCGCGGCCGCGCGCCTCGCGCGACCCGCTCGGTGACGTCACGGTGGCGGCGCTCTCGGAGCGCATTGCGCACGAGTTCAAACGCGGTCTGGTCGATGCGCTCGACGCCGGCTCGCCGCAGGCGAGCGTGCCGCTCGGGGAGGGGCACGACGTGCTCGCGGCCGTGTGGGGCGCGGTCGCGCGCGTGCGCGAGCTCGTCACGTTGCATTCTAGCGGCGCTCTGCGCTTCCGGCAGACCGGACCCGAGGGCGCCGTGCCGCTCGCTCCCTGGACGCGCTCGGAGCGGCGCGCGGGCGAGCGCGGACTACGGCTTTCCCGTGAGCCCGAAGGGGTTTCGCTCAACGGGCGCAAGATCCTCGTCGCGGACGATGATCCGGCCGTCGTCTGGTTCATGAGCGGGCTGCTCAAGGCCGTGGGGGTCGAGGTGCTCGAAGCCCACGACGGGCAACGGGCGCTCGAGCTCACGTTCGGCGCACAGCCTGACGTTGTCGTGAGCGACGTGCTCATGCCGAAGCTCGACGGCTTCTCGCTCTGCCACGAGATCAAGCGCGACGTCGCCGTGCGGGACACGCCCGTGATTTTGCTGTCCTGGAAGGAAGATCTGCTGCAGCGCGTGCGCGAGCTCGGCGCGAGCGCCGACGGCTATTTGCGCAAGGAGGCGGCCGCGTCGGCCGTCGTCGAGCGCGTGCGGGAGGTCCTGCGGCCACGGGCGCGCGTCGAGGCGCGGATCCTCGCCGGCGGGGAGGTCCGCGGACGCCTGGACGGGATCACGCCGCGCCTCGTGCTCGAGCTCGTGTGCCTCGGCGGCGGCAACGTGCGCGTGTCGGTGCGCGACGCCGCGTTCCTGTTCGAAGCCCAGGTCCGGCGAGGGCGGCTCGTTTCGCTGAGCCGAAGCAGCGTCAACGGCGGCTTCGTCCGGGGAGAAACCGTGCTCGGCAGCCTGCTCGGCGCCAGCGCAGGCCGCTTCGTGGTGGAGCCTGACGATTCTTCCACCCGCGTCGAGCTCAAGGGCACCCTCGCGGAGCTGATGGCCGCGCCGCTCGGGCGGGCCCGGGCGGGGCTCGGAGCCGTCTCGCAGCATGCGCTCGTGCGCCTGCGTAAGCTGGAGCTGGACCGACCGCTCGTGGAGGCTTACCTGCCCTCGACCCCGGCGCCGGCGGCGGCCCTGTTGAAGCGGCTCCTCGCCGGGGAGCCGGTGCGTGAGCTCGTGCTCGGTGGCTCCGCCGAGTCGCGATTGCTCGAGGTCGTGCTCTCCGACATCGCGCGACGTGGTGGCGTGGTCTCGGCCGAGCTCGACCCCCCGAGCATCGCCCCCGTCCCGAGCGCGCCCCCGCCGGAACCCGAGCCCGAGCGGCTCGGCGCCGGCACCAAGCCCGGCGTGAGCCCTCTCGACGAGCACGACGCGGGCTGGTTCGCCGACGCGACGAGCGAGCCCACGCCCCCCGGAACCGATCCATTGCGCCCCTCCGATCCGGGGGCGCCGGAAGCAGGCCCCACCAACGCTCCGGTCGCGGCAAATCATCTGGCCGCCACCGAGCCCGAGCCCCCGACGACCCCTGCGCGCGAGGCGCCCGAGACGGCCGCGGCCTTCGCGAGCACGATGGTGGCCCCGGGACCGAGCCTGCGAATCGGCGGCCTTTCGAAGACGCTGCCGCTCGACGCGAGCAAGACCCCGGCCACCGCGGAGGCGTCGGCGCCGCTTTTCCACTTCGGCGGCGAAGCTGCCCGGACTCTCGAGGGGGTCGGCGCCGCCCCGGTCGCCGCGAGAACCTTGCCGCTCTCCGCGGGCCCGACCACGACGACCAAGCCGGACGAGGCGCCCACGACGGCGAAGTCGAGCGAGGCCGCGGCGGCGAGCGGCGAGCCGGAGGAGCCGCTCGACGCCGCCCGCCCACCCGCACGGAGCACCCCGGAGCTCGGCGCCGTCGTCGCGGGCGAGGACGTGCTCGGACTGCTCGGCGACAACGACGTGAGCTCAGCGCCACCCAAGACGGCGCGCTCCGCCCCTCGCAACGAAGCCGCCGAGGCCGTTCCGGCAGCCGCTCCGCGCAAACCCGAAACCCACGAGCCCGCGGGGCTCGACGAGCTGGACCCGGAGCCGACCAGCCCCGCGCCACCGCGCATCGTGAGGACCTCGCCGCGCGACGCCCAGACGGAGCCGCCACAGCCACGGCGCGGACGCCCCGAAGCGCCGGAAGCATCCGGCAGCTGGGCTGCCGCGGTCGGCAAGGGCCTCCTCGCGTTCGGCGTCGCGTTCGGCGTCACGAATTTCGTCGTTCTTCCGCTGATCTCCCCCGAGGAGCCTCGAGACGAGCCAACCGCCGCCACGCCCGCCGTCTCGGCTGCGTCAATCATCCCGGTGGCGAGCTCGGCAAACGCACCGGCGCTCATGACCGACGATCTCGAGCCGCCCCCGGACATGACGCTGAAGGCGGGCAACGGCGTCATCGAGATCGAGACGCCCGGCACGGACCCCATCTACGTTGACGGGCAGTTCGTCGGCAGTGGGCCGGTGCGGCGCGTCCCCGCCGTCGCCGGGCAGCATCGCGTCGAGATCCGCGGCAGCACGCCGATGACCCAGGAAGTCACGCTTTCGGCCGGGCGACGCGCCCGGGTGCGGCAGGTCGTCGCGAGCGCCACGCCGGCCCCCGGCACCCCCCGATGACCCCCCGCTCGTCCGCACGCGCGGCTCGTCGCGGGCGGCTGGTGGTGTCGCTCGTTCTCTCGCTTTCGCTGCTCCTTGCCTGCAAGCATCGCAGCGACAATCCGGCGCCGGGCGGCGCCCCCACCGCTGCCACGCCGCCCGCGCGCCCGGCCGCCGCGGCCCTCGGCGCCGTGCGAAAGAGCGACCGGATCGAGCTCATCGAACGGCTCTCGGGCTGCGAGATCGAGCATCACGGCCGACTGCTCGATCTCGGCGGCGACGCGCCCCTGCCGTGGACCGGATTTCGACTCACCGCGCCGACGAGCGACGAGGTCGTCGAGCGTGACGGCGCCACTTACCTCGAAGCACGCACGCGCGACCTCGACTACGACCTTTGGCTCGACGAGCGCCTCGATGCCGCACGCATCACGCTGCGGGGTCGCGCAGGCACGGCCAAGCGCGTGCAGGCGGTCCTCGACGGCCGGCGACTCGGCGTGGCCCGCCTGCCGGAAGGCGAGCCGAAAAGCTTCGCTCTGCCCGAGCTGAACGCAGCGGTCGAGCCGGGCCTGCACCGCGTTCGGCTGCGTTTCACGGGCGGGCCACGCGCCTCGCAGAACCCGCTCGCCGAGCTCGACTGGCTGCGCCTCGCGAGCCCCAGCGACCACCGCGAGGACGCGAGCTTCGCCGCCCCCACGCTGCTCGACATCGTGGCCGACGTCGCGCTCGGTGGCGTGCCGCGGCGAGCCCTCGTGCTGCGCGCGCCGTCGACGGTGCGGTGCTTCCTGCGCCCGGCGGCGGGCGCGCACCTTCGCGTGGCGCTCGGGTTCTGGGGCTCGGGGCACGGCTCCGCCGAGCTTGCGGCACGACGCGAAGGCGGCGAGCTCGAGGTGCTCGCGACGCACAAAGTCGCGGGCAGCGATTCGAACGCCTGGACCATGGCCGACATCGACCTCGGTCGCTTTGCGGGCGAGCCCGTCGCGCTCGAGCTCAGGGCACCCGAGGCGACGCGCGGCGGACGCATCGCGTTCGGCGACCCCGAGATCGTGCGCGCCGACGCCAAGGAGGCGGCGCTTCCGACGGCCCGCGTCGTCGTTCTCGTGGTCCTCTCGTCGATCGACCAGGCCGACGTGCCGCCCTGGGGGCCGACGGGCGGGATGACGGCGCTCGCAGGCCTCGTCCGGGGCGGCACGACGTTCAGCCGCTATCGAGCGCCGACCACGGTGGCGTCTGGGGTGCTCACGACGCTGCTCACGGGGCTCTTGCCGCGCGCGCACGGCGTCCAGGCGCCGCTGCAACGCGTGCCCGCGGGGCTCCGCACGCTGCCGCGCCTGCTCGAGGAAGCTGCCGGCAGCGCGGCCATGTTCACGAGTGTGCCGACGAGCTTCGCGCCGTTCGGATTCAACGCCGGCTTCGACACGTTCGAGGCGCTGTCGCCCGTGAAGGACATCGCGGCGAGCGAGCCGTTCACGCGCGCCGCGGCGTGGCTCTCGCACGACCTCGAAGAACGCCCGAGCGCCGAGCACCTCGTCGTGATCCATGCGCGCGGCGGCCACCCGCCCTGGGACATCTCACGCGAGGAAGCCGCACAGCTTCGCCCGACGGAATACAACGGAGCGGTCGAGCCCCGGCGCGGCGGCATCATCCTCGGAGCCCTCCGGGCGAGGCAGGGGCGCTCCCGCCACAAGCTGGGCGACGATGACTGGACGCGGCTCTCGGCGCTGACCGAAGCGGCGCTCGCCAAACAGGACGCGGGTCTCACGCAGCTCATCCAGGTGCTCAAGAAGGAAAACGCCTGGGATGGCGCGCTCATCGTCGTCATGGGCGACGTGAGCCCGGGGGCACCGCCGGCGCTGCCGTTCGATCCGTCGCCCCCGCTCGACGAGGAGCGCTTGAGCGTGCCGCTCATCGTGAAGCTGCCGTTCGGGGAGCTCGCCGGCAAGGAGATCCAGGAGCCGGTCACGGCCGTCGACGTTGCCGCGACCATTGCCCGCGCGCTCGATCTCGTGCTCCCACCCCCGCTGCCCGGCGTCGATCTCGCGCTGCGCGCGAGGGGCGGCGGCATCGTCGAGGGGCACGCCCAGCATGCGACCCTGTTCGGCCGCTACGCCACGCGCCAGGGCCCCTGGCTCTTGCGCGGTATGCTCGGCGAGACCCCGCACCTCTGCGCGCTCGACGTCGATCCCGCCTGCGCGGTCGATGTCTTCGCCGATCGCAGCATCGCCGCCCGTACCGTCTGGCTTGCCACGCTTGCGGGCGAAGCCGGCAAGGTCCCGAAGGAGCTCGGCACCACCGAGCAGGCGCCCGTCGAGCTCGATCCGGAAACACGCGCGGCCCTCACGGTGTGGGGCGATATCCCGCCGTAACGAGCCGCTACGGCGGCGGTTATCCCCGACAAGGACGACCGCCGCCAGCGCGCGCACCCGGACCGGCGGGCGGCGCTTTCAGTTGAACGGCGGCATCGGGTAAGGCGTCGTCGGTGAGGTGTCGTCCGCCCGGTGCGTCTGGGTGACGAGCGGCTCGTCGAGCCAGGCCTGAAGCGTCGCCACTTCGCACGCCGTGAGCGGCGTCCGGAGGTCGCCGCCCGTCGCGTCCGGTGGCGGCATCTTCCGAGACTTGGAGCAGCTCGCAGGGTTCGCCGCGTTCGACGACGTTCGAGCACGATCTCGAAGCGAAGTGGGCTGTTGGGGCACGACGAGGTGTGCGATCCGGCCGTGATCCAATCGTACGCGTGGTTGTATCCACCGTTGGACGTTGTTGACTGGCCGTCGATCACATGGCAGCCCCCACCGCCGCCGCAGCTCGTGACGAGAAACGGCTGCACGTCCGTCTGGAAGCTCACCGTGACCGGCAGGTTGCAGCCCGAGGCGCCGCTCGCACCCGCACTGCCGCTCTTGCCAGCGCTGCCCGCACCGCTCGCAGCGGCGCCACCACCCGCACCCGACGTGCCGGCGGTCCCGGCCGAGCTCCCCCCGGCGCCGGCGGCAAAAGCTCCGGCCGCACCCGCGCCACCCGTCGATCCTCCGAGCCCAGACGCACCACCCGCCGCGATGCCCCCCGCTCCGGAAAGCCCACCGGCGCCGCTCGCCCCGGCATCCCCACCTGCCGCCGCTGCGCCCCCCGTGCCCCCGGCGTTCGTCCCGCTCCCGGCTGCGCCGCCTCCGAGCCCACCGCTCGCGCCGCTCCCGCCGCTGCCCCCACCCGCCGCGCCGGCACCACCCAGGGACCCGCTCGAACCCCCCTGGAGCAGACCGCCGGACCCGGAAGCCAAGCCTTCCAGCCCCGCGGCCCCGCCCGCCCCCAGGGGCTGGGTGGTCGCGGCCGAGCAGGCCGTTGCGAGGGAGGCGAAAAGCAGCGCGAGCCCGAGCGCCGAGCTCGAACGCGCACCCGAGCTTCGGGCAAGCGGCCCCCGTCGGACGCAATCCACGTCAAGCGTGCTCACGGTCATGATGACGATCGCGCCGCGCCGAGTCGTGCACTCCTTCGAGGGACGGACGCGTTGACGCCCTTTCGGGGGCATGTCATTTGTCCTTGGTGTCTCGAAGGTCGAGACCACCCCACCGCAGAAAGGAGCCCTTCATGACCCAAGTCGAAGTCGTCCGCTCCTTCTGCGGACAGAGCTAGCCCGCCCGGCAAGGTGCCGGGCCGCACCAGGCAGCGCGCGACCGCGTTGCTGCGACAGGAGCGCGCCGTCGGCGCGCTCCTCCACCGCTCTCGGGGTTCATCATGTCTTCATTTCGGGTTTCTCCCGGGCTCGTCGAGCTCGGCTTTTCGCCAGTTTTCCTGCAGGAAGCGCGCGCGCGCGAGGAGGGCTCGGGCGCGTCCCTCGCCTGTCCACTGCGCATCGTGTGCGAGCGCCGTGGCGAGTACGGCGTGCTCGGCGACGGCGATGTCCGGCGCGCGAAGCTGAGCGGCCGGCTCGAGCACGAGCTCACGACGGACGATCGCCCGGCCGTCGGCGACTGGGTGCTCGTCGAGCCGGCCGACCCCGTCTCGCGTGTCGTCGGTTTGCTCGAGCGAAAAAGTGTGCTCCGGCGACAGCGTGTTGACGGAACGTCGCGCGGGCAGGTGCTCGCCGCCAACGTTGACGTGTGCTTCGTGGTGTCGGCCCTCGCGCCCGATGGCGCGGGCGAGCACGTGCAGCGCCGCAGCCTCAACACGAGGCGCCTCGAAAGGTACGTGACGCTCGCACGAGAGAGCCGAATTCCCGCGGTGATCGTGATCAACAAGGCGGACCTGGCGAGCGACCCCGAGCAGGCGGCCGCGCTCGTGTCCGAAGCGCTCGCCGGCGTCGAGGTCGCGCTCGTGAGCGCGCTCGCCGGGCACGGTCTCGAGCCCTTGCGCCGCCGCGTGGAGCCCGGTGCGACCGCGGTGCTGCTCGGCTCGTCCGGAGTCGGCAAGTCGACGCTCGTCAACCGGCTGCTCGGGCGCGATGCTCGGCACACCGCCGACGTGCGCGAGGCCGACGCACGCGGTCGCCACACGACGACCGAGCGCGAGCTCGTGGCGTTGCCCGGCGGCGGGCTCCTGATCGACACGCCGGGCATGCGCGAGCTCGCGCTCTTCGGAGACGCGGACAACGAGCACGAGGACGCCGGGTTTTCGGACATCGACGCGTTCGCGGCGCGCTGCCGCTTTCGCGACTGTGGGCACCGCGGCGAGCCCGGGTGCGCGGTCCGAACGGCCGTGGAATCGGGCGCTTTGCCCGCTTCCCGGCTCGAGAGCGCACGCAAGCTCGAGGGCGAGCTCCGGCACCAGCGCGCGCGGGTGGACGCGCGACTCCGGAGCGAGCAAAAGCGAGCGTTCCGTGCGCGCTCGCGCGCCGCACGCGAGGCCGTGCGACGCAAGGGCAGCGACGACTGACCCGCGCCCGGCGTCCGCGTCGCGCCTCAGCGTCCGCGGGCGCCGTCCCAGCGCTCGACGTGCAACCGCGGCGAGTAGCCGACGCCGCGGCGCAGGGCCTCCTCCCGGACGAAGCCCGCGCGGCGTGCGAGCTCCGCGCGAGTGGCGGCCTCGGGCATGAGCAGCGTGCGGCTTGCAGGCCACCCCGCTCCCACCCTGAGCGCCTCGGCCTCGATGAGGTCGGCGCCGCTGCCGACGACGAGCTTGAGGTAAGCGCGCTCGGTGGCGAGGAAGGCGGCGAGCACGGTGGGATCGAGGCGCGCGCGCTCGTCGTCGCCCGCGTTCGAGAGCTTGGGCGACACGTTCCACTGATTGACGCGCTCGACGAGCGCCGCGTCGGGAAGGACGGTGCCGTTCGTCTCGATCTCCACGTAAAAGGCCCCGGGCAGCCGCGAAAGGAGCGCGGCGAGCGTTCGCTGCTGCAAGAGCGGCTCGCCTCCGGTGATCACGAGTCGGCACTGGCCGCTCGCCACGAGGCGCCCGAGCACATCGTCGAGCGTGAGCGCCGTGACCTCGTCCTCGACGCGGTAGCGCTTGTAGTCCCACGTGTACGGCGTGTCGCAGAAGCGACAGCGCAGGTTGCAGCCCGCCAGGCGCAAAAAGACGCAGGGCTCGCCCGCGCTCGGGCCTTCACCCTGGATGCTCGCGAAGATCTCGGAGACCGCGAGCGTCGGCACGTCGCGCGGCGCGGCGCCTGTCACAGCGACGTGCGGATTCTGCGGCCGGAGCCAGTCGTCGAGGCCGGCTTGGGCGGCTCGGGTGCGGGGCGCGCCGCGACGTGGCGCACGACCACCGGGGGAGGCTTCGCGGCGGCTGCGCTCGCGCTCGCGGCAAGCTTCGAAGCCACGGCCTTGGCCTTCGCGGCCTCGGCCTTCGCCTGATTGGCCTCGACCTTGACCTTCGCGGCCTCCTGCTCGGCCGCTGCAGCGCGCGCGCGCTCTTCTTCGACCTTGGCGGCCTGCGCCTGGGCAGCGGCTTCCTGAGCCGCCTTGTCGGCGGCTGCGGCCTCGGCGAGCTTCTTTTCGGCCTCGGCGTCCCCGCGCATCTTCATGACGGCGATACCGCCCCCACCGATCACGAGGCCCGCGAGGGCGACGCCGATGAAGAGACCCATGTTGCTCTTCTTCGGGATGGTGTCGAGGCCGGCGTCGAGGTTCGGCCCGGTCTGCGCCCAGGTGCCGGGCGTTCCCGTGCCCAGCGTTCCGGTGCCGAGCCCCTGTGCAGGCGTGCGGCTCATCGACGACGAGCGGAGGCCCGTCCCCGCCGCGGGAGCGACGCGCAACCGATTCGCGAGCTCGTGCCCATGACCGGCACCCCACTGTCCGAGCGTTTCCTGGAACTCCTTGGCCGTCTGGAAGCGATGGGCGGGATCGCGCGCCATCGCTTTCGTGACGATCGCCGCAAAGCCCGAGTCGATCGAAGCGTCGACCTGCTCGAGCGGGCGAGGCTCTTCGAGGACGATCTTGAACAGCAGCTCGTTGAACGTATCGGCGTTGAAGGGCACCTGCCCGGTGAGCGCTTCGTAGAGGATCACTCCCGCAGCGTAGAGGTCCACGCGGTGGTCCATCTCGCGCGAGCCCTTCGCCTGCTCGGGCGCCATGTAATAGGGCGTTCCCATGACGGCGCCCGTGCGCGTCATGCTGAATCCGCTGTCACCGCTCAGCTGGTTGAACTTCGAGATGCCGAAGTCGAGCAGCTTCACGAAATCCTGCTGGCCGCTGCGATTCGGGAGCAGAAACACGTTATCCGGTTTGAGGTCGCGGTGGATGATGCCGGCGCCGTGCGCGGCCGCGAGCCCCTCCATCAGCTGATGCGCAATCGGACAGAGCTCGGCGGGGGTGAGCCGCCCGCGGTCCTTGATGCGAGTGCCGAGACCCTCGCCATCGAGGTACTCCATCACGAGGTAACGATCGCCACCGGCAAGGGTGCCCAGATCCAGCACCTCGACGATGTGCTCGGAACCGATGCGGCCTGCTGCCTGGGCCTCGCGCTCGAAACGCGCCACGGCCTCGCCCTGCTCGGCCACACCCGAGTGGAGCACCTTGATCGCGACACGCCGATGAATGCGCGTGTTCTCGCCCTCGTAGACCGCGCCCATGCCGCCTTCCCCGAGCAGGCGCACGATACGGTACTTGCCGTCGATGATTTCGCCGGTGCTAAGCATCAGCCTCTATCCGCCAGTCGATTAGCATGCTGCGGGATCGCGGGGTTTGCCAGTCAGTGGGGACACGGACACGACCATTTTCATGCCATCGTACTCGGGAGCCGAGATACTTTCCCCCAACCTTCTCATGTTAGAAGAACCCCGATGAAAAGTACACGACGCGGGGGCCGGCCTCTCGACGAGCTCCGGCCGGTCGAGGTCACGCCCGGTTTCCACAAGCTTTCCGAGGGCTCAGCGCTTTACCGTGCTGGCGGAACGCTCGTCCTTGCGACCGCGTCGGTGGATGAGTCGGTGCCCGAGTTCATGGCGGGGCGCGGCAAGGGCTGGGTGACCGCCGAATACCAAATGCACCCACGCTCGAACCCGAAGCGGCGGGAGTCGCGCGACGGGCGCGAACGGCCGCTCGGGGGTCGCTCGCGTGAGATCCAGCGCCTGGTCGGCCGCGCTCTCCGCGCCGCGCTCGATCTCGAAAAGCTCGGCGAACGCAGTGTCGTCATCGATTGCGACGTTCTCGAAGCCGACGGCGGGACGCGCACCGCGTCGATCACGGCGGGCTTCATTGCGCTCGCGCTCGCGCTCGACAAGCTCCGGCGCGCCGGCAAGCTCGAAAAGCCTCCGCTTCGCGACCGCGTGGCGGCCGTGAGCGTCGGTCACGTTGACGGCGAGCTCGCGCTGGATCTCTGCTACGCCGAGGACAGCGTGGCGCGCGTCGATCTCAACGTCGTCGCCACGGGGCGCGGCGGCATCGTCGAGCTCCAGGGCACGGCCGAGGGCGAGGCACTGCCGCGACCGGAGCTCGACAGCATGATCGACCTCGCGCTCAAGGGCGTCGCCGATCTCGATCGCGCTCGAAGAGCGCGTGCTCGCGGGCGCCGGTGTCGAGCTCGACCGGCTCATGCGCGGTTGAAGCGCGCTCGATCGAGGTAAAGCAGGGTTCCGGCCCCGAGCAGGAAGCGCTTGCCGCGCCAGGAAACGTGCCGCTTGAAAGGCGCTACGGCCCAAACCCCGAGCACGAGGAGCTCGCGCAGCGGGCCGAGCAGGAGCGGCAGGTGCGCCCTCCGGATGCCGCGCAGCGCGAGCCAGCCGCCCACGTCGCGCAGCGCGATGAGCGCGGCCGCCCAGGCGAGCGACCACGGCCCCAGCACGAGCCACGCGAAGGGGACGAGGGCAAGCGGGCTCGTGAGCGGCTCGAGCGCCGCGATGGCGGGGCGCAGGCGGAAGCGAAACATGGTCCAGCGCAGCTGCCGCGCGAGCATCTGCCGGACGCTCATGGTGCGCGTCACGTTCGCGAGCACGCTCGGTGCTACGACGAGCTTCTGACCGGCGTGTGCGAAGGTCTTGCCCATCACGAAGTCTTCGGCGAGCACGTCGGCGAAGCGGGCGAGACCGCCGAGATCCTCGAGGGCGCGGCGCGAAAATAGCGCCGATTTGCCGACCAGAATGGGGTCGCCGACGAGGGTGGGCAACGCGACGCCCGCCGCGACGAAGCCGGAGAGCTGAACGTTCTCGAGCGCGGCGCCGAGCGTGTCCTCACCTTCGCCCGCGAACAGGTTCGTCACGAGGCCCGCTCCCTCGCGCTCGTGCAGGGTCGCGACCTCGCGCACGTAGTGGCGTGGTGCGCGCACGTTGCTGTCGCTCACGAGGATCAGGTCGTGGCGAGCGCTGGGCAGCATGCCGAGCAGGTTGTCGACCTTTGGGTTTAGCGCGCGCGAGCCTCGGTGCACGACGAGGCGCGCCTGGACCAAAGGGTAGCGGTCCATCAGTGTGCGGACGACCACGACCGCGGGATCGTCCGGATCGGTCACGCCGAACACGAGCTCGAAGTCGGGGTGATCCTGCGTGAAGAACGTCACGAGGTTCTCCTCGAGATCGGCGTCGCACCCACAGAGCGGCTTCAGCACGCTCACGGGTGCCGGACTCGCCATCAGGGTGCCTCGCCGCCGCGTGACCGCGATGACGGACAGCAGGCCACCGACGATCCACAGGCTGGAGACCGCAATCGGGAGCCAGCCGAGCCAGTCGAGTCCGGGCATGGAGTGCACCTTCTTTCGATTGTGACATAGCCAGGTCCATGCCAGAGGTAACTAACCGAATTGACACAGGGAATTTTCCAGACTGTGGATATAACGCGCAGCGTCATTCGCACTCCGCGTAACGCCGTGCCCACAATTGGTTCAACCAATTCGCGGTGTTTGGGGTCAGGCCTTGGGGTGCTACGCGAGCCAGCATGAGCGACGACCCGAGCAGCGAGACGACGGGGGGCCGGCTCGTCGCGCGCCTGCTCGGGCGGAGCAACGAAGGCGCCGACTACGCCCTCGAGCTCAGTGCCGACGGTCACGTGTGGAGCGGCCGCGCTTCCGTGGCGGATGCGGACGGGCGCGTGGAGCTCCGGAGTGAGCCGAGCACCCTGCCGGCGCCTGCATGGCTCGAGCGGCTCGTGCTGACGACGCTGCGCGGCGCTTGGCAGCGCCACCGCGCGGGCTCGGGGTGGCCGCGTCGGGTCGCGCGCTGGCGACCGTCGAGCGAGCCCGAGGGCGCGAAAGGGGCACCATGAGCGGCATCGTCACGCTCCTCACCGACTTCGGGACGCGCGAGCCGTTCGTGGGGGTGATGAAAGGCGTGCTCCTCGCGCGTCATCCCGAGGCCAGGCTCGTCGACCTCACGCACGAGATCGCCCCGCAGCGCGTGTGCGACGGGGCGTTCTGGCTGGGGCTCGCCTATCCGTGGTTTGCGGCGGGCACCGTGCACCTCGCCGTCGTCGACCCCGGGGTCGGCAGCGAGCGGCGCGCGCTCGTCGCGCGCGCGGACGGGCAGCTCTTCGTGGCGCCCGACAACGGCCTGCTCGAGCGCGTCCGCAAGACGGCAGGCTCCTTCGAAGCGCGCGCGGTCGAGCCGTCGGCGCTCGGCCTCGAGGTGCCGGCGCGCACCTTCCACGGTCGCGACCTATTCGCGCCCGTGGCCGGGGAGCTCGCGGCGGGGCGCCTCGCCTTCGAGGCAGTCGGCATCGTCGTCGAGCCGCTCGCGACGAACCTCCTGCCCGAGCCACGCGTCAGCGCCGAGAGCGGCGGCGGCGGCAGCGCGGAGGGCGAGGTCGTGCTGGTCGATCACTTCGGCAATCTCGTGACCAACCTCGAAGGGCCGGCGCTCACGGCCATCGCGGGGGCCAGGATCCGGCTGCTCGAGCGGGAGATCCGACTCGTCGGCACCTACGCCGAGCTCGCCGAGGGCGAATGCGGCGCTCTCGTGGGCTCCTTCGGGCAGCTCGAGGTCGTCGCTCGCGACGCTCGAGCGGCCACGCGCCTCGGGGCGGGACCGGGAGCACGCGTGCGCCTCGACTGGTAGACTCGTGATCGTGACGTCACTCGGCCGTTCGGCGCTTTTCTGTGTGCTCGTCGCGAGCGCGTGCGGTGGCGCCCGTGGCACTGCCAAAGCGCCCGCGAACGCGAAGGCCGGCGCCAGCACGAACGCGACGCACCCCACCGCTCCCGCCGCACCGGAGGACGCCGTCACCCGTGGCGGGCGCCTGCTCGCCGCGAGCGACTACGCGGGCGCCGAGCACGCTTTCCGCGCCGAGCTCGGGAGAGCGCGCGCGGCGGAGGCGCGCTTCGGCCTCGCGGAAACGCTGGTTTTGACCGGTCGCTACGACGAGGCGCTCGGCGAGCTCGGGCGCCTCCCGGCGTCCGCTGACCCGCTGAGGCGCGAGGTCATCGAGGCGCGGGCGCTGATCCGCGCGGGGCGCCTCACGGATGCCGAGGCGAGCCTAGGGCGCGTCGCGGACCAACCCGCGGCGCGCGAGGCGCGCCTTCTGCTCGGCGAGGTGCGCATCGAGCTCGGGCGGCGAGCCGACGCGGAGGCACCGCTTCGCGCCGTGATCGAGGACTACAACGAAGGGCGCATCGGCGAGCGTGACAGCCACGCGCTCGCGCTCGTCGGCAGGGCAGCCTACCTCTTGCGGTCGCCGCGCGACGCCAACGAGGCGTTCGCCGAGGCCGAGGAGACCGGCGTGCGCGACGACCAGCTCTTGCTGTACCGCGCGGAGCTGTTCCTCGAGAAGTACGACCCTGGGCACGCCGAGGAAGTTCTCTCGAAGCTCCTCGAGCGCGCGCCCCAGCATCCCGATGCGCTCGTCATGCTCGCCGAGGTGCGCCTCGCCCAGGCGCTCGACTTCGTCGAGGCGGAGCGGCTCGCCCGTGCGGCACTCGCGCAGAACCCGCGTCTCGCGCGGGCTCATTTCGTGCTCGCCGGCGTCGCGCTGCGCGACGTCGATTTGTCGCTCGCGGAGGAGCGCGTCGCGCAGGGCCTCGCCGCGCGGCCCGGTGATCTCGATCTCATGAGCCTGCGCGCGGCGATTCACTTCGTCGGCTCCGACGACGCGGCGTTCCTCGCCGACAAGCGCGCCGTCTTCGCCAAGAACCCGGAGCGGTCGCGCTTCTACGCCATCGTGGGAGACTTTGCCGATTGGGAGCACCGCTACGACGACATCGTCGAGCTCATGCGCGAAGCGGTGGCGCTCGATCCGAACGACGCGACCGCGCTCGCCGGGCTCGGCATCAACCTGATCCGCGCCGGTCGCGATCAAGAAGGCACGGCCGCGTTGAGCCGCGCCTTCGCGCTCGACCCGTACAACGCTCGCGTCTACAACACGCTCGAGCTCTTCGAGAAGGTCATCCCCAAGCAATACGTGACGGTGCGGGGGACGCGCTTCACGCTGCGGTATCAAAAGGCCGACCGCGCGCTGCTCGAGCGCTACGTGCCCGCGCTGCTCGAGCGCGCCTTTTCGACCTTCGTGGACCACTACGGTTTCACCCCGAAAATCCCGGTCGGTGTCGAGCTCTACGCGGATCGGGAACACTTCGCGATCCGCACGAGCGGTCTGCCCGAGACCGCGATCCAGGGCGTCTGCTTCGGCCACACGCTCGCCTCGATGAGCCCGCAGAAGGAGAAGTTCAACCTGGGCATGACGCTCTGGCACGAGCTCTCGCACGTGTTCCACATCCAGCTCTCGAGGAACCGCGTGCCACGCTGGTTCACCGAAGGCCTCGCGGAATACGAGACGGCGATTGCGCGCCCCGAGTGGACGCGCGAACAGGGGCCCGAGCTCTTCGAGCTCAGACGCGCGGGACGCGTACCGGCGATCGAGGCGATGAACCGCGCCTTCACGCGCGCGGAGCAGCTGAGCGACGTCGCGACGGCGTACTACGCGTCGAGCCGGCTCGTCTCCATGCTCGGTGAGCGCTACGGCATGAAGCGGCTCGCGACGATGCTGCGCCTGTGGGGCGAAGGGAAGGCGACACGCGAGGTCTTCGAGCAGGCGCTACACGTCGAGCCGGCGGCGGAGGATGCGCATTTTCGAGCCGAAATGGAGCACGATCTTGCTCGCTACGCTTCGCAGTACGTGCCGCTCTCGCGCGTGGGGAGCCTGGATGCGGCGCGCGCGCGGGCGAGCGCCGACCCCAAGAACGCCGCCGAGCTCACCCGTCTCGCGCTCGCGCTGTTTCGCGCGAGTCGCACCGACGAGGCCGGGGCGGTACTGTCGCGCGCCCGCACGCTCGACCCGAAGAATGCCGACGCTCGCTACCTCGCCGCACGGGTTGCGCTCGCGGGCAACAAGCCGCGCGAGACGGTGAAGCTCTTGCGCTCCATGCTCGCCGACGGTCAGGACGGCTTCGCCGTGGAGATGCTGCTCGCCGAAGCTGCGGAAGCGACGCACGACGCCCCGACGCGGCTCGCCGCGCTGCGCGCCGCCGAGGTGCTCGATCCCACGCAGACCGAGCCCCTCTATGCGCTCTTGCGCCTCTCGGAGCAGCAGGGCGACGCCGACGGCTCACTCGCGCTGCTGAAGAAGCTCGCGCTGCTTTCCGAGCACGATCCGCTGGTTTTTAGCGAGCTTTTGCGGCGTCTCGTGGCGCGCGGCGAGTACAAGCAGGCGGTCGAGGTCGGCGAGGGCGCCATCTACGCGGACATCACGGGCTTCGAGACGCACCGCGCTTTCGCGGAGGCGCTCGCACACACGGGCGACAAGCGGCGCGCGCGCTTCGAGCTCGAGAGCGCGCTCCTCTGCGAGGCGGAACCGGCCGAGCTCGAGCACGCGAAGGAAGAGCTCGAGGCACTCGGCGGCAGGGTTCCGGTCGCGAAAAGGCCAGCGGGATGACGGCGCGCGCACCGGTGCTCTGAAGAAACGCCGCACGCGGGCGCGCGGCTACTCGTCGCCGTCTTTTTCGCCGCGAAGACCGAGCGCGCGCGTCTTCTTGTAGAGGTGGCTGCGCTCGAGGCCGAGGGCGCGGGCCGTCGCCGCCATCTGGCCGCCGTGGGCTTCGAGGGCCTCGCGCAAGATGGTGCGCTCGGCGTCTTCGGAGAGCACCCTGAAGGGGACCCCGTCACGGTACAAACCGGCGTCGACACGCGGCAAGGCGAGCCCCAGCGCGCGCTCGACCAAGGCCCGCCCGACGCGGTCGTCGGGGCTCAGGATCACGAAACGTTCGACGAGGTTTCTGAGCTCGCGCACGTTGCCGGGAAAGGGGTGGCTCGCGAGCGCGGCGATCGCCTCGTCGTCGAGCGTGAGCCCCGGGCGCGCGTTGGTGCGCCGCGCGATGTCGAGGAAATGCTGCACGAGCTCGGGCACGTCGCCGCGCCGCGCGCGCAGCGGCGGCAGCTCGAGCGGCAGGACGTTGAGCCGATCGAACAGGTCGGCGCGGAAGGCGCCGCTCTGGATCGCCTCGCGGAGGTCACGGTTGGTGGCGGCGACGACGCGCACGTCGATCTTCAACGTTTCGCTGCCGCCAACGCGCTCGATCTCGCGCTCCTCGAGCACGCGCAGCAGCTTCGCCTGCATGCCGGGCGCCATGTCGCCCACCTCGTCCAGGAAGAGCGTGCCTCCGTCGGCGCGCTCGAACTTGCCGGCGCGCTGCTTGGTGGCGCCCGTGAATGCGCCCGCCTCGTGGCCGAACAGCTCGCTTTCGATGAGCTCGGCGGGAACGGCAGCGCAATTGAGCCGTTCCAGGGTTGCCTTGGCGCGCGACGAGGCGCGGTGCAGCGCCCGCGCCACGAGCTCCTTGCCGGTACCGCGCTCGCCCGTGATGAGCACACTCGCGCTCGAGCGTGCGGCGCGCAGCACCTTGTCGCGCAGCTCGACCATCGCCGGGCTCGAGCCCAAGAGCTCGTCGAAGTGGCCGGCCTCCGCGTGCAGCTCGGCGGCCTCCCGCTCGATGCGCTTCAGCCTGAGCGCGTTCTCGAGCATCACGAGCAGGTGATCCGTCGAGAGCGGCTTTTCCAGAAAGTCGAGGGCACCCAGACGCACGGCGCGCACGGCGACGTCGATGGTGCCGTGGCCGCTCATCATGATCACCTGAGCCTCGGTGCCGCGCCCGGTGAGGCGCTCGAGCAGCTCGAGCCCGTCGCCGTCGGGCAGCCCGAGATCGAGCAACACGAGATCGTAGTCCTTTTTTGCAAGCCGCTCCTCGGCGACACGGACGCCTCCCGCCACGTCGACCGAGTAACCCTCCAGGCTGAGCGCCTTTTTCAGTGTTCCCAGAATCGACGGCTCGTCGTCGACGACGAGCACGTTCGCGCGCGGCATGCAAAAAGGCTAGCCAATCCTGCCCGTCCGAGCCAAGCTCCGCTTCCCGTCGAGTCAGGCCCCGGGGGCCTCATGAGCCAAACAGCGCCCACTGCCAGCGGAACGCTCGCCTCAACGCCCTTCGCCCACCTCTTGGTGTATGCCCTCGACCGGCACCTGACGGGGTCTTTGGTGCTCGAGCAGGCGACGCGCGAGAAGCACGCCGTGCAGCTGCTGCGGGGGGCGCCCACCGCCGCGCGCACGGCCACCCCGGTCGCGCCGCTCGGGGAGCTCACCATCGAGCGAGGGCTCCTCACGAGCGAGCGGCTCGGACCTGCCATCGAGCTTGCGCGTCACGGTGGGCGCCGCCTCGGCGAAGTGCTCCTCGAGTGGGGCGCGGTGACGCCCGAGCAGCTCGGCGAGCTGCTCGAGGAGCAGGTCGCGCGTCGTGTCGAGTCCCTCGCGATGCTCCCCGGCGACACCCGCTATGGCTATTACGACGGCGCGACGTTCCTCGCGAACGCCGGCGGCCCCGAGGCGCCGTGCTCGCCGCTCGCGCTCGCGTGGCGCGCGCTCAAGTGCTCACCGCCCGCGGATCGCATCGCAGAGATGCTCGCCAAGCTCGGTTCGACGCCTCTTCACTTCCAGGCCGATGCGCCGCTGTCCGGCTTCGATTTCGACGCTGACGAGCGGGCTTTCGTCGAGGTGCTCGCCGCCAAGCCTCAGGCCCTCGCCGAGCTCGTCGCGAGAGACCTCGTCGATTCGGGGCGCGCCGAACAGCTCGTCTACCTGTTCGTCGCGCTTCGCTACTTCGATATCGGAAGCGGCGCCCGGCCCGTGGGCGCCGAGCAACGACCGAGCGCGCTCCCGGACGCACGCACCACGGGCGCACGCCCTTTTGCCGCCGATCCGCGCGCCACGGGCGGACGCAGCGCAGCCGTGCTCGCGCCGGGCGGCGCGTCGGCGGACCCGCCGCAAGCTCTCGAGCCCGCCGCGCCCGTGGACAACGACTTCCGGCGCGACCTCCGGGCCCGCGCAGAGGCGACCCAGGCCTCGTACTACGACCTTCTCGGCGTCCCACCCGAGGCCGCTCCCCCCTCGATCGCGGCGGCGTATTTCCAGCTCGCCAAGCGCTGGCATCCCGACAGGCTCGGCCCCGAGTACGCCGACGTGCGCGAGCTCGCGACCAAGATCTTCGCGCGGATGAGCGAGGCGCATCAGGTGCTCGCCGACCCAGAGCGGCGCCGGCAATACGACGAGCTGCTGAGCCACGGTGAGGGCGCCGCCGAGGAGCAGGAAGAGGTCCAGAAGATCGTGCGCGCCGCCACCAACTTCCAGAAGGCGCAGGTGCTGCTCAAGCGCAACAACCTCGCGGGGGCCGAGGAGGCCGCGCGCGCCGCCCTCACCGACGCGCCCGATCAAGCCGATCACATCGCCATGGTAGCGTGGCTCGAGTCGAACAAGCCGAATGCGGACGTCGAACACCTGCTCAAGGAGCTCGACCGCGCGGCCCGTCTCGAGCAGGCGAACTTGCGCGTGCGTTGGTTCCGCGGACAGCTGCTCAAGCGCCTCGGCCGCGCGCGGCGCGCGCTCGAGGACTTCCGGTACATCGTCGATCAGGATCCGCGCAACGTCGACGCACAGCGCGAGATCCGCCTCTACGACATGCAGCGCACCGGTGGTCGCGCGAAGAGCGACCCCCCCGTCGGGCGGTCGAGCGAGCCGGGCCGCCCCAAGCAGGATTCCACATCAGAAAAGGGCGGCCTGCTCGGTCGCCTGTTCAAGCGCTGAGAGACGAGGCGCGCGGGCATGGCGGCGATCTGCGACCCACGCAGCACCGTCAATCGCGGTCAACGTCGAGCGCGACGAGCGTCGCGTCCCCTCCGCCTCGCCGCACGCCGAGTCGCAGGGGGCCTGGCCCCACGCTGCACTCGAGGTGCTTTCCCGCATTCGCGAGCGTGACTTTCGTGCCACGACGCACGACGCTCACGGTGGCGAGCGGCAGAGGGTCGTCGTTGCCATCGGGCAGCGGCCAGGGGCAGCCGAGACCGCCGAGCGCCGTGTCGTCGAGCAGAACGAGCGGCGGTGCGGCCCGTGGATCATCCCCCCCAGGGGTGATTGATGCGAGCTCCAGGGTCAACGTCATGTCGTCGTAGAGTGTGTTCGAGACCCAGAACGTGACCCCGGCGTCGCGCGCGAACAGCGACAGACCGCCGCCGCCTCCGACGGGATCGCGATCGAACGCGTGGGGCAGCGCCGGATCGAGGGGGCGATCGGGCAGGAGGTGAGCGGGGTGGAAGCGACCCGAGCTCGCGTCCGCTCCGAGCAACGGCGAGATTTCGCGCGACAGCGCTCCGCGGCTCGCGAGCCGCAGCGCGCCGACACGCTGCCCCGCCGTGCGCCCGGCAACCCAGAAAAGCGCGGAAGGACCGAGCGCGAGTGGACGCACACGGGGGTCGGGCAACGGATCGAGCGTGAGCGAATCCGGCACGAAGCGCGGGTGGGCCTCCGGGCCCGGATCGTCGCCCGGCGCGGGCTCGGCGTCGTCGCCGGGCCACGGCTCGAACCGCCAGGTGCAGGCATGCAGGTCGCGGTAGACGAAGGCGAGCAGCGGCGCTTCGTCGGCACCGGCGACGAGCAGCGGGTGCTCGCCAATCGGACAGCTGGTGCTCGGCTCGAGCTCGACCTGGCTCACGACGTAGTCGCTCGCGATCCAGCTGGCCTCGCCGCTCGTGCACGTCCCTTCGCTCGCGCACCCGGCGACGCTGAGCACGCCGCCGCCCGGCGTGGCCACGAACGCCCGGTCCGGCCTGGCCGGCAACGCGACGCGCGCGAGGTGCTGCGAGGCATCCGACGACAGCCACTCGACCTCGCTGACCGGCTCGTCGAGCTCGGAGCGCCCGCCTGCGACGACGATGCGGCCGTCGTCGAGGGCCAGGGCGACCGGGTCGACTCGCCCGAGGTCGAGCGCGGCGAGCCCGACGAAGCTCGACATGTCGCTGCCCGGGAAAACGGCTTCGAGGTCGCGCACGAGGCCGGCGCTCGTGACGCCCCCGACGAGCAGCGTGGCCCCATTCGCGAGCCGGAGCGCCGCATGGCGGGTCCGGTCCCACAAGAGCCGGATCGGCGACGCGTCGAACTCACGCGCGTCCACATGGAAGACGAAGGCGCTCCGCGAGCGCACCCGGTCGCGGGCGTCGTTGCCCGTGTGGGGGTCCTCGCCACCCGCGAGCAAGAAGCCGTCGGCGAAGGGCGTGAGCGTCGCATGCGCCGTCGACAGCGGGCCTGGGTGCAGATGCACCGCCCCCGTATCGAGCTCGAAAGTCAGCGCGTTCTGGGCGCGGCCGTCGTCCGCGTCTTCTCCGGCGATCATCGCGACGCCGAGCTCGCGCGCCCAGGCGAGGGCCTGTCCGCCACCGTCACCGGGGTAGTCGTCGTCGTCGGATGCGAAGAGCGGGCACGAGCGGCGCTCCGGCCAGAGAGAAACGTCGATGCCGCGAGACGTGCGGCGCTCTGTATAGCCGATAAAACGGCTTGCTCCATCGTCGGCGGCGGCCTCGACGCCGAGCGTTTCGGGCGAGAACTCGAGCGCCTCGCCGTCGCGGTCGAGCGCGACGGTGCTCATGTCCTTTTGGCTCGCGCGGAACGCCCCGAGCGCCGTGAGCTCGAGCGTGAAGTCCGCGCCTTCGTTCGGCAGCGGACAGCCCGGAAGCTGGTGTGCCGCCACGCCGACGGTCGTGACCCGTGCGTCCCTTTCCCCACATCCGATAAAAAGCGACAGGGCGAGGAACGCGCTACCATGGTGAACCGCGATGTTCCCGCAGATCTTCGGGAAGTACGTGCTCGAACGCGAGATCGCGGCGGGTGGCATGGCGCGCGTGTATCTCGCCACGCTACGCGGGGCCGTCGGTTTCGAAAAGCGTCTCGTCGTCAAGCAGATCCGCCCGGAGCTCGCCGTCGACGCGGCCTTCGTGCGCCGCTTCGTCGAGGAAGCGAAGACGGCCGTCGAGCTCAACCATCCCAATATCGTGCCCGTCTACGAGCTCGGCGTCGAGCAGGGCATCTATTACATCGCGATGGAGCACTGCCCGGGCGTTACGCTCTCGGAGGTGCTGTCGCACACGGGGCCGCTCGACCCGGAGGAGGGAGCCGTCGTCGGCGCGGAGGTGTGCCGCGCGCTCGACTACGCGCACCGGCGCGCCGGCATCGTCCACCGCGACGTAACACCCCGCAACGTGCTGCTCGACGACGAGGGCGCCGTCAGGCTCATCGACTTCGGCATCGCGGCGCCCGCCGATCCCGGCACGGGGCGCACCCGAGAGGTGTTCGGATCGCCGGGGCACATGCCGCCCGAGCAGCTGCGCGGTGAGCCCCTCACGCCGGCCGCGGACGTGTTCGCGGTGGCGGCGCTGCTCATCGAGACCTGGACGGGCCTCGCACCGTTTCGCCGCGGCACGGCCGAAGCGAGCGCCAAGGCTCTCACCGTGCCTCCCCCGGCGCTCGGCGAAAGCGTGCCCGGGCTCGCGCCGCTCGACGAGCTCATTTCCCGCTCGGTCGCGCTCGACGTCGCCCGGCGACCCGCAGGCGCCGAAGAGCTCGGTCGAGGCCTGCGTGATTTCGCGCGCAGCGCCGACAGCGGAGAAATCGCGCGGCGGCTCGGCGCGAGGGTGCGCCGCGTCAGGGACCGACTGCGCCCGCGCGCAAGCCCGGTGCCCGACGGCGACGGCGTCGAGGCCGCGTCGGTTCGCGACTCCACACCGCCGCTCGTGACGCCGACCGGCTCGACCACCGCCACGAGGACGTTTGCCGCGCGCGACGAGATGGTCGAGTGGACACGCAGGCTCAGCAGCGTTCCGCCCGGGTCCACGCCGAGTAGCTCGCCTTCCGCGCCGAGCAGCTCGCCGACCCTCGGGAGCGGCGCCCGGGTCCGCTCGACCTCCAACGACATCGCGACGGGCGGCGAGCGCGCCGGCGACCACACGCGCCGCCTCTCGAGCCGTCCGCCGTCCGCGGCTCCCGGCGCCCGGTCGGTAGCCCCGCGGGGCGGACGGCGCTTCCGCGTCGGTCCGGTGCCGCTCGGCCTCGGCGTCGTCGCCGCGGCGGTGCTCGGTGCGACGCTCGCCAGGCGCGCAACGCCCCCCCCCGCGAGCGGCGTGCCCCCACAGGGCGCCACGGCGCCGGCGACGGCCCCTGACTCCCCCGCGGCCTCGGACCACCCCCTGCCCGCTGCCGAGCCCGCCGCCCCCGAGGCGACTCCGGAGCCCGCCCCGACCGGTCGGAACCCGGAAAAGTCGGGCCTTCAGCAGGGCTCGGGGCCCTCGGCCCCCTTGCCCGAGCGACCCACGCCGAGCGCGACCACGACCGTCGCGCCCGCGGAGGTCCGGAGCGCCACGCTCAAGATCACGGCGGACCCACCCGCGATCGTCAGCGTGGAGGGCGGCGGCTTCACGCAGACGAGCCCCACACCGTTGCGCGCGCTGCCGCTCGTGCCGGGGACCTACCGCGTGAGCTTCCGGAGCGAGACGTACGGGTCGCCCGTCACGAGCCAGGTGACGCTAGCGGCCGGCGCGCAGCGCAGCGTCCACGCCGATTTTCGGGCGGCCGTCCCAACCGTCACCGTTCGCTGAATGCCCGACGGCGCTCGGCCCGTACGACGCCCCGCCAGCGGGCGCGCGGCCTCGGTCCACGCTGCCTACTCGAGCCGCGCTCTCACGAGCTGCCCGGTCTGCCGCAACGCTTCGTAGACGACGATCGACACCGAGTTTGCGAGGTTGTGTGAGCGCACCGGACCGAGCAGCGGAATCCCGAGCACGGCTTCTGCACGCTCCTCGAGCAGCGCGTCGGGCAAGCCGACACTCTCCTTGCCGAAGACGAACGCATCGCCGGGCGCAAAGGGCACGTCGAGGTAGCTCTTCGACGCACGGCCGCTGAAGAGCCACAAACGCGGCGGGGCGGCGGGTTCGGCGCGCGGGGGCGCCGCCGCGGTGCTTCGCGCTGCTTGCTCGATGACGCGCTCCGCGGCGGCGAGTGTCTCGTGCGTTCGAACGTCGACGAGGTGCCAGTAGTCGAGTCCCGCGCGGCGCACGGCGTGCTCGTCGATGCGGAAGCCGAGCTTGCCGACGAGGTGCAGCGTGGAGCCGGTGCCCGCGCAGAGCCGGGCCACGTTGCCCGTGTTCGGCGGGATCTCGGGCTCGACGAGCACGACGTGGAACGGCCGCGTGGGGGCCGGCGCTCTGAGGCGCTCGTGGTGCTCGGCGACGGGCGGCATCTACACGCAGCGGATGTCGTACGCGTGGGAGTGACCCTGGTCCACGCTCGAGGTCTTCGAGATCGTCGTCCCGGCCCGTAGCGCCGCGAAGTCTTGCGCGGTGAAGGTCAGCGTGTGGATGTGCCCCGACTCGTTCGGCAGCGCGTACTCGGTGGGCAGGTTCATGTTGAGGTCCGCCGCCGTGATGGGACGGGTGAGCGGCAGATGATCGTGCGTGTTGTTGCTGGTCTGGGTGAGCGCGGCGTCGGTGGTGCAAGCCGTCACCCCGCTGCCGCCGCCGCCCGCCCCGGCCCCGCCGCTGCCACCGGCGCCACCCCGGCCCCCGCCGGGCGAGGAGGCGTCGTCGCCCGAGCCACATCCCGCGAGGGCGGCCGTGAGCCCCAGGCCGAGCTTGAGGAACGCGCCACGATCGATGCCCGTCATCGCTCTCGCTGCCTCGCGGGAGCCCGAGCGTAGCACCGCCGAGGTCCGCGCCGTCCCGGGGCTCCGGGGACGGCGTTGCTTTCCGCGCGCTTGACGCGGATCCCGGCCGGTTAGTAGCCTCGCCGCTCGGTGCCGGAGCCGCGCTCGATGATCGCCCGCCTCGCCACAGCCTTCGTACTGGGCGTCGTCGTCCTCGGGGCGGGCGTAGACGCCCATGCTGACCCGCTCGACCCAGCGCTCGAGCGGCTAGTCACGGATCCGCGCTGCCACGGCGGGGCCGGCGCCGCGAGCCCCGGCACCTTCGGCGAGTACACGCCCACGCCACCCGGCATCATCGACGGTCGCACGACCCCCTGCTCGCCCGACGACGCCGCGTTCACCAAGCTCATCAGCCAATACGGCTTCGCGCTCGCGCCGACGGCGATGCACTCGGCGCGCACGACGGGCTTCGGCGGCTTCCACCTCTCCATCGAGGCCGCGTACTCCTCCATCAGCGACGAGCGCTACTACTGGCGCGAGGGCACGCAGGGCACGCGCAATCCGATCACGAACGAAGCGTCGAGCGTGAACACGAATCCGCCGGGTCTGCTCCAGGTCTATTCGCTGAAGTTTCGCAAAAGCTTCGGCTTCGGGCTCGAGCTCACGGCCGCCGTCGGTTTCATGCCCCTCACGAGCATCGTCACGGGTGGCGCCGACACGCGGATTTCACTGCTCGAGGGCTTCCGCACGGGCATCCCGGGCATCCTGCCGGACATCGCGGTCGGCGCGGGGGTCCGCACCATCACGGGCACATCCCAGTTCCAGCTCACGGTGATGGGCCTCGACGCCCAGATCTCGAAGCCGTTTCCCATCGCGAGCTCGTCGGTCATCACGCCGTGGGTCGGCTACCAGTACCTTTTCATCTTCGGTGACTCGGGGCTCATCGATCTGACGCCCGGCACCGACGCCATCCAGGCCTGCAACTATTCCGGCAATGCCGTCCCCGGCAATCCTGACGTGAACAAGACGAGCGGCATGAACGGCCAGGGCGACCTCGTGTACGACGGCGGGCCCGTGTGCAACGGTGGGCAACCGTTCGACTTCAACAACAACACCGTGTTCGACCCGGTGCGCCTCCGCCGCCACCGGCTCATCGGCGGCGTGAATTACCGTTACGAGATGGTGATGGTGGGTGGCCAGCTCATGATGGACATGATGCCCCCCTCGAGCGCGCAGCCGAACGCGGAGGACAAGGCCACGCTCACGGGCGAGTCCAAGCAATACGCGTTCGTGCTCGAGCTCGGCGCGATGTTCTGAAGCCGGCGGCTCAGCGGAACGAGAGAACCACCGCGATCGCGGCCGCCGCGAGCAGGCCGAGCCCGGCGACGCCGGTCCACAGGTTGGCCGTGCGGGCGGCACTCGCCGTGCGCTCGGGGTCGAGCCCGTGCACGCCGCCGAGGTAGGCGCGCGCGGCGCGGTTCGGCACCGAAACGGCCAGGCCCGCCGCGCGCCGCGCCGCATCAGCGCCGTCGGAAACCAGCAAAAGGAGCAGCCCGAGCGGCAGGGTCACCAGATCCCACCCGCACGCGTACAGGCCGAAGCGCAGGCCCCGACCCCGCCTCGAAGAGCCCGCCGCGCGCGCCGCGCGATCGAGGACGAGCCCGTGCACGGCGTGAAGCACCACCATCACGGCGGCCACGGAGGGCAAGCCCAGGGCGAACGCCCTGAAAGCCGTGGCCCTGAGCTCGGGGTCGGCGAGCACGGCGCGCACGATGTCGGGAGCGAGAAAACCGAGTGCAGCGAGGCAGAGCGCAAGGCCCGAAGCGGCGATGATCTCGGCGAGCACGGCGAACCTGAACGCGGCCACCAGGTCACCCTCGGGCAGCGCGGAGCACACGTCGCGGTGCGACAGCGTCATGAGCCGCGCGGTGGACCACAGCCGGGACGGCCACCCGACGCCGGCGCGCTCCCACGGCAGAATGGCGATGACGCCCGAGGCATTCGTGGGCTCATCGACCGGTAGGCAACCGGCGCAATCGGGCTGGCCGCAGAACGCGCAGACGACCGCCGCGGGGACGTCCGAAAGCTCGAGGGCCCCTTCGTCCGGCTCTGGCGGCACGGGCGAGGGTCCACGACGCAGCGCGTGGTCCGATTGTCGTCGGGCCCTCTCCATGGACCAGAGCTACCACGCCATAGCAAGATTTGCGAGAATCGGCCGACTCACACTAGTGCAGAGTTTCATCGGTGCTCGACCGAGTCATGCTTTGCGGCAGCGGGGGCAGGCGCCCTCCGAGCCACAGCGAGCAAATGAGGCCGGCGAAGCTCACGAGACCGGAAGCATAAATACCCCAGGTGAAATGCAGCTCGAGCGGTACTCGCCGCACGGGGGGCGGCAGGGACAAAAGCACGAGCACCTCGCCGAGCGTCATGGCGCTGAAGGCCACGGCGATGGGGCGGACGCCGCGCAGCTTGTAAATGGTCCGCCGCGTGAACACGAGCGGCAGGAGAATGAACCAGCCGGTGACGCCGCCCCAGAGCCACCCCGCGCGACCTCGCGCGAGGTCGAACCCGGTGCGCACGACGCTCTCCGGGATTTCGATCGCGACCCAGGGTGAGAAAAACAGCGCAATGCCGGCCACCGAGAGCGCGAGCAGGGCGCCCCGGCCGCGTCCCAGGTAGCCGTACGAAAGCAGCTCGTCCTCGGGCAGCGCGGGCACGAGCGGGGGTTCCTCGGCGAGCGCGTCGGCCGAGGGCGGCAGGCGCGCGAACGGCACGAGCTTCATGCCGCAGACGGCGCAAAGCTGCGCCTCCGAGCGCTCGTACATGGTGCGGCAAAACGGGCAGGCAACGAGCCCGGCCATCCGTCGATCATAGCCCCGATCGAGGGCGCCCTCACGCAGCGCGGGAGCGCCCGCCCGCGCTCGGGTCGCACCGGACGGCAACGCTGCAACCGAAGATGGCACACGCGCTGAAACCGAGCCCCACCCAGTTCCTGGGCCGCCATGACCCCCCGACGCAACCTGTCGCAATCCGCATTTTTCCTCTGTTCGGTTCTGCTCACGAGCGGTTTCGACGCCACGGTTCGCCCCTTGCCGAGAGGATGACGGCGTCGTGAACGTGCTACGCTCGCGCCCTACGGCATGCCATGAGCGAGGTCTCCTCCGCGCTCGCGCCGCTCCTCTCGCTGACCGGTCTCGCGCCCGAATCGTCAGCGCTCGAGCAGGCGCTCACGCACCCGAGCCACGCCAACGAGCGGCGCGGGGTTGCCGACAACCAGCGCCTCGAGTTTCTGGGGGATGCCGTGCTCGGGTTGTGTGCGAGCGAGGTCATCTATCGGTCGTTCCCGGACGCCGACGAGGGCACCCTGACTCGACTCCGCGCCCAGCTCGTCAACGCCGAGGCCCTGGCCGACTGGGCGCGCAGCGCGGGGCTGCCGGCCCTCGTGAAGCTCGGACGCGGCGCCGCGAGCGCGGGCCTGGGTGAGAGCACCAACGTGCTGGCCGACACCGTGGAAGCGCTGATCGCGGCAACCTACCTCGAGCAGGGGTTGGACGCGGCGCGGCGCGTGAGCCAGGCGGTCGTCGAGCACGGACTCGAAGCGATTCGTGGCCAGTTGACGCGCGACGCGAAGAGTGAGCTGCAGGAGCGCGTGCAGGCGCTCGGGCGACCTGCGCCGAGCTACGAGCTTTTGGGCACGACCGGACCCGCGCACGCGCGCTGGTTTCGGGTGCGCGTGGATGCCGGCGGGATCACGGGCGAGGGCGAAGGGCGCTCGAAGCGCGCGGCCGAGCAGGCGGCAGCGGCCGTGGCGCTGGGAGCCCTGGTCGGCGCCGAACCTCCGAGCACCGGCGGGCCCGCGGCGGACGCGCCGGGAGATGCGCGGGCATGAGCACGCTCGTCGCTCGTCGGGCGCTGCTCGCGGGGCTTTTCGCCGCGCTGATCTCCGGCTCGGCATGGGCCGGAACGTACCTGAGCCGTGCCGCGCTGCTGATTCTCGGGAGCGACCCGGGAGATGGCGTATCTCAGGGCCCGCATCGCCGACCGGGAGCTCGCGCGCGTCGTGCAGAAGCTCGCCGAAGCGCGTCTCGAAACGGCCTCGTCCATGACCGTGCCGAAGGAGGTCGTGCAAGCGCACCCGCACCTCTTGCTCGTGCTCGAGAACCACGCCCAGGCCGCCGAGGCCGCGACGCGAGGCGAAGCCGATCGCTTCAACGTCTTTTACCAGCGTGCGCTCGACGAAGAGCGCACGTTCCGCGCCGTTCTCAAGCAGTTCGGCTGGGTTTTGCCGGACGTGCCCTGATCAGTCGCTGCTCGCGGGCGGCGGGATCTTCGGCCCGTCTTCGCGGCGGGGGCGCCTGAGCGGGCGGTCGCGGTCACGCCCGAGCAACCGTGGGTCGCGGCGCGGCGGCCCGAACGCCGAGGCGTCGATGTTCGAGAGCAGCTCCGGGTGCAGCTCCTTGAGCTTGTCCTTTCGCAGGCTCGCGAGCAGCTCCTGGCGCATCGTGTCGAGCCGCCGCCGCTCGAGGATCTGCCGGATGGACGCTTCCTCGTCCTCGAGCGTGCGCTTCGTTGCCTCGACGCTGCCTCGTCGCCAGAGCACCGACCAGCGATCGCCCTCGTGGAGCGGCTCCGGAACGAGCGCCCCGTCGCCCACCTTGTCGACGGCCGCGAACACACCCTTGTTGACGATGACGCGCGGCACGTCGGTCGTGCCGTCGGCGCGAACGAAGCCAAGATCGCCGTTTCGCATCGCCGTGGCCTTGTCGAGGGACTTTTCGCGGGCGTAGTCGGACCAGGCCTTCGGCCCGCCCGTGCCCTTGGCCTGCGCGATGAGCTCCTTGGCGGCGGCTTCATCGGCGACCTGGATGCGCCAAACGCGGATGCGCTTCGGCGTTTCGTAGCGGCTCTTGTTGTCCTCGAAGTACTTTTTGATGTCGTCGGCCGTGACGGGGCTCTTCTCCGCCATCTCCGCTTTGAGGCTGCGATCGATCGCATCGCGCAGCGAGTCGCGCAGCTTGTCGCGCATGGCGGGCGTCTGGTCGAGCTTGCGCCGCGCACCTTCTTCGCCAAAGAGCATCTCCGGCACGAGCACCTCCTCGACGAAGCGCTTCTTGATCTCTTCGGGCTTCGAGCCATAGCGCGAAACCTGATAGCTCGAGAGCGCGGCGAGCCGTCGTGTCACGTCGACCGTCGTCATGCTGCTCGAGCCAACGGTCACCACGACGGGTGAGTCGTCGGCCGCGAGCGCAGTCGCCGCCAGGCTCAGGAGAGCCAAAAGGACCGGTGCGGTACGCTTCGACAGCATGGCCCGGGGGTTTAGTGCCGGCCGCGCGCGAGCGCAATCGGGGGGCTCTTTCGCGGCGGGCGGGCTATCCCACGCGCGTGAGGCGTTCGGCCTCGCTCGTCCCGGGCGAGGCGCCGTCCACGTGGATGACGCGCTCGATGCGGGGGCGCCGGCCCAGCGCCTCCAGGCGTCGCCTGGCGATGGTGACGGCCCGGCGGTTCACGTCGATGCCGATGGCACGCCGCCCGAGGCGCACGCACGCGGCCACCGTCGTGCCGCTGCCGACGTAGGGGTCGAGAACCGTGTCGCCCGGCTCCGTGCACGCCTCGACGAGCCGCGCGAGCAGCGCTTCGGGCTTCTGCGTCGGGTACCCGGTGCGCTCCTTGGCGACGGGCGCGACGATGCCGATCTCCCAAACGTCGCCGAGCGGCGTGCCCGGCGTCGCATCGTGCGTCGTGCTCGAGCGCAACCGGCGCCCGCTCGCATCGACGACGGCACGCTGCTTCTTGTCACCCCACGTGGCGAGCGTCGACGGGGCGAGCGGCTCGTAGAGCTGGCGAAAGCGGGGCACGGTGCGCGCGTCGCGCACGTAGCGGAGCAGCACGTCGTGCATACGCTGGAAATTCTTGGTCTTCGACGGCCAGCGCCGGTAGCGCCACACGATCTCGCTCGCGAAGCAATCGGCGCCGAAAATCTCGTCGCATAGGACCTTGGAGTAGTGGCTCGTGCGCGGATCGACGTGCAGGACGAGGCAGCCGTCGGGCCGGAGCAGCTCGCGGGCGAGCGTCACGCGCTCCATGAGGGCCCCGAGGTAGGCATCGAGACTCGCCCAGCGGTCGTCGAACGCCACGCGGCGCCTCCGGGCCGTGCCCCTGAGCGTGGAGGAGCGCTCGACGAGCGTGTGCTCGCGCCCGGTGAAAAACGGTGGGTCGAGGTAGACGAGCGCGACCTGCTCGCCCGTCTCGGCGAGCGCCCGGAGCGCCCCGAGGTTGTCCCCGTGGATGAGCCGGAGATCGGGCTCGCCATCCCGCGTGATTTCGAGCTCGGCGGGCGCGGGCTCGGCGGGTGGTGCCTCGGCGGGCGTGGGACGACCGGACCAGACCAGGCGGGGGGTGGAACCGGCGCGGAGCATGGGCTGAGACGTGATCGTACCGAGGCGGCCTCGGCAGCGGCCAAGTTTCCGGGCGAGCGAGTGGCCCG
Source organism: uncultured delta proteobacterium (assembly GCA_963841435.1). Taxonomy (GTDB): domain Bacteria; phylum Myxococcota_A; class Polyangia; order Polyangiales; family Polyangiaceae; genus PMG-095. The sequence goes on along the minus strand of CAWJCS010000005.1, from coordinate 1,636,373 downwards.
GTATGCTCCGCCCGTGGCCGCAAACCGAAACCCCGTCTGGGTGGAGCTCTTGCAGCTCGTCCCCATCGTGAGCCTGGCCCTGCCGTTCATCGTCAAGGGGTCGGTGGACCTCGAGCAGGCACGCGGCGGGTTCGTGGGAGGGGCCGTGCTGTTTGCAGCGGCGAGCGCGTTCGTGCTCGTGCGCCGCTATGTCTTGAACCCCATCCTCGTCGGCACCGGACTGTGGCTCGTCGCGGGTGCGCTCGCTTTCACCCTCCCGCTCGCGTCCCTGGCCGCATGGCTTGCCGACGTGCAGGCCTTCGCACTCTTCGTCGCCGTGCTCGCGGTCGCCATCCTCGCGTTCTTTCTGTCGCCCCAGGGATACATCGGCTGCCGGGGCGCGGACCCGAGCTTTCTCACGCGCGCGTCTGCGATCCTCTTCGCCGTCACGGTGGCGGCCGTCGTCTGGTCCTTCGTCTTCCGGCACGACCTCAGGCTCGGCGGGGGGCTCCCGTTCATCACGCTGAACGTCCTGCGCCGCGCGCTGATTCTACGGGCGCCCCAGGTCTCGACTTTGACCCGCTGAGCGGCCTCGCTAGGATGCCGGCCATGCAACGGAGGCGCTGGTTTTTTCGGGCGGCGGTGCTGGCGTTGGCGTGGTGCACGGCGCTCGGATGCCGCCACCCCAAGGAGTCGCCACCCGAGCCTGCCGCGAGCGCGTCGAGCTCCGCCGCGGTCGCAACACCGACACTCGCGCCCGTTGGGTCCGACGGCTGTCTCACGACCCTCGACTATCTCGTGCCGCCGGCGCGTATCGGCGGGAGCGACCTCTTCCGCGCGCTGGTCGTCGACGGCGACGCGCTCTACGCCGGCACGATGAGCGAACTTCGTCGCGTGTCGCTCGCCGACGGCAAGGCCACGACCCTCGGTAAAATCCCCGGCATGACGCTGAGCGGCAGGCTCGTGCTCTTTGCCTCGGGCGATCGGCTCCTCACGCAATCATCCGGCGAGCCCATTTTCATGCAGATGCCGAAGGCGGGGGGCGCCTTTCAAACGTTCATCGACCTGACGGCTGCGAAGCGCGGCGGCGGGCGCGACGCCGCGACCCGTATCCTCCAGTCGATCGGCAAGCGCTCGCGGGCGCCGCGCGCGACCTTTGCCGACTTCGACGGCAGCGCGTTTTACTGGGCGGAGGTCAGCGCGAAGGGAAAGTCCGCCGCAGCGCACGCCGAGGTGCGCTCGGTGCCGCTCGCCGGCGGCGAGGCGAAGACCTTGCTCGAGATCGAGGGCGACATCGACGATGTCCGGCGAGCCGGTGATCGCGTCGTCTTCATGCACACCGCCCCGCCGAGCGCCGCGCAGCTCGCCGAGCATGCCGCGAACAAGAAGAAGAGCCCCTTCCTCCCGGAGCCGAGCGGCGAGCACCATTTGATGTCGGTGCCCCTCGGCGGCGGAAACCCCGTGGACCTCGGGCGCATCATGCAGATGATCTCCCACGTCGTGCTGCTTACCGACGGTGCCACGGTGTTCGTCACGGGTTACGAAAACGAGGATTTGCAGAAGCCCGGGGTCTACCGCGTGCCGGCCGGTGGCGGCGGCGGCCTCGAGCGCATCTACGCGGCGACGGTGGGCACCTTCGGCACGGGGCTTACCTACGGCGATCGCGTCGTGTTCGCGGGTAACGGGCAGCTCGAGCCCGGCAAGGGCGGCGTCGGAAAGGTCGTGCTCACCGGGCCCCGAGGCGCGGGCCAACTCTCGCGCGCCGCGTGCCTGCCCCCGGGGTACACCATCCACGCCCTCGCGGTGTCGAACAAGACGTTGTTCTTGTCGCTATTCGAGTCGTCCTCTTCGCTCGCCAGCATCGCCCGCATCGCGCTGCCCTGAGCCGAGGGCCCGTGTGGCTCCGGCGGGAGCGGCTGTCCCTTCACGACGAGCGGGCACGGAGCGGGCCGGCGACGGCCGCGAAAGTCGCACGAAGTAGTGCTAGGCATCGGGGGCGTGGCTATCGACAAAGGACGGCCGGAGAGCTGCAACGTGTTCACGATGCACCGCGCGCTCGACAGCGAGGCGACCTGCAGCGAGATCGAGCGCGACTGCCGGCGCGGCGCGCTCGGGTGCCGCGACGGCAAGATGTGCCTGTGGGACGTCATGGTGGCGGAGCTCGGGCCCGTTCAGGAGCGCGGCGCGGCGCACCGGCGCGAGCCTCGCCGCGTGCTCGACGTGCGGAACGAGGGCGCCGCCCACGCGCGAACGCTCGCGGAAGTGACGCTCGGCGACGTGCGCCGCGCCATGGGCATCACCACGAGCGAGGCCGCATGACGGGCGGACGCAGGCGTGTCGCCGCCGCGCTGTGCGTAGTGCCGCTCCTCGCGCTCGCCGGCGTGGGCTGTCAGGCGGACGTCGTCGACGCCGGGCCGGACGCCATCGTCGAGGAGTTCATCGCGCGCATGCAGCGCGTGCACGGCGATCCCAAGGCGGGGCGCGACGCGTTCGAGCTCATGTGGAGCGAGGCACAGCGTGCGCTCGTCGAGCGTGCAAAGCGCGCGAGCGCGGTCGCGGGGCGGGAGGTGGCACCGCAGTCGATGATCGCGCCCACCCACTTCTCGCTCGCCTTCGCGCCGAAGCGCTATAGCGCACGCATCGATGGCGACTGGGCGATCGTGACCGTCGTCGGCGAGGCACCCGGACAGCACCACGAAGTGAAGTGCGTGCGCGAGGACGGGCATTGGCGCGTGGCGCTCGTGATCCCACCGCTTTCGCCGATCCAGCGGCGCGAGGACGCTCAGGAGACCGAGGCCCACCCGCCGCCGCACGCCGTGGAGCGCTGAGCCGCGCGACACCGCTCACCCGCAGGCCCACAAAACACGAACGGCGCGTGACCCGAAAGCCACGCGCCGCGCGCTGTTTGCGAAAGCCGAATCAGTTCGCGAAGAAGATCGACTCGATCTCGCTTTTCACCATCTCTTCGGTCTGGTGACGAGCGATCGCGATCTCTTTGACGATGAGTGAGCGTGCCGTGTCGAGCATGCGGCGCTCACCGAACGAGAGCTGCTTGTTCGCCTTGAGGCGATAGAGGTCACGCAGCACCTCGGCGACGTCGTAAATCGACCCGGTCTTGATCTTGTCCATGAAGCCGCGATACCGGCGATTCCACGTCTGCGTGTCGAAGCCGATCGTACGCTCCTTCAAGATGTCGAAGATCTCGCGGATCTCCTGCTCGCTGATCACTTGACGCAAGCCCACCGCGTTTGCGTTCGAGACCGGCACCATGATCTTGCGGTCCGTGTCGAGAATGCGCAGCACGTAGAAGCGCTGGCGCTGACCAGCGATGTCCTTCTCTTCGATGCTGACCACTTCCGCCACGCCCTGGGCAGGGTAGACCGCCTTATCGCCGACCTTGAACTCCACTTCCTGGCTGGACTGCATGACGTCTCCTTGTGACTAAACCTGGTGCCCGAGGCGCCCCGCGAGGGGTGGCCGGGTTGACCGGAAACCAAGCGCTGAAGTGTTAAGCAGGCTCTCCCGTTCTCTCACCCGCGGGCGCGGGACATGAACGGTCGGGCCTGTGATTCCATTCCTTAACTGGCGCCTCCGGTGTCTCTCGGGTGTATCGCGTGGGTTTCGGGCCCCGTGGGGCGCCGATGCCAGCGCACACCCAAGCGCTGATCAGAATTCGCCAGGGGCGGCACTCTACCCACCGGTGACGACTCTGTCAACTCTTTGCATCTATTAGTCTGACTCGGCGGCGCCCTCGGTGCAACCGGTTCCAGGCACGGCGCGCGCGTTCAGGGGCTGCTTTTGGCGAGCTCTTCGGCAAGACCCCAGCGCACGCCACGGTCGGAGACGACGAGCCGTTCGCTGCGAATAGCGTCGAGCACGCCTTCGACAATCAGCGCGCCGGCGACGATCACGTCGGCGCGCCGCGGATCGAGGCCAGGTAGCGCGTGACGCTCCGCGAGCGTCATGCGCGCGAGCCGCTCGGCGAGCGCGTGCACATCGCTCGCTTCGAGAACGTGACCGTGCACGCGCGCGGGATCGTAGTCGGAGAGCTCGAGAGCGATCGCCGCGAGCGACGTCACGGTGCCCGCCACACCGACCAGCGTCGCGCGGTCGCCCGGCACGTCGATGTCGACGAGCGCGCGTGCCACGTCGGCACGCACGAGCTCGAGCTCTTCGGGCGTCGCTGGGTCGTTTCCGAGGTGGCGCTCGAAGAGCCGCACGCTCCCCACGTCGAGGCTCACTGCGCTCGCCACGGCGCCGCCCGCGGGGCCTCGGACGATCTCCGTGCTGCCACCGCCCACATCGAACACGACCACGTCGCCGGTCACGGCGAGCCCGGAGAGCGCGCCGTGGAACGTGAGCTCGGCCTCGCGCCGCCCCGCGATCACGGTGGGCGCCACGCCGAGCACGGCGCGGACCTGTTCGCAGAACTCGTCACCACCCCGCGCGTCGCGCAGCGCGCTCGTGCCCACGGCGGCGACGCGCCCGACGCCCAAGCGCTCGAGCTCGACCGCGTACTCGCGCAGGCAGCGCAGCGTCCGCTCCCGCGCCGCGGGCGCGAGCTCGCGCGACCGGTCCACGCCTTCCCCGAGGCGTGTGATGGTCGCCCGCTCGAGCACCGGCGCGAGCCCAGAGGGCCCGCGCTCGGCGACGAGCAGGAGGACTGTATTGGTTCCGATGTCGAGCGTGGCAATCCGCGAGGCGGCGTGGCCGCTCACGAGCCGCTCACTTCGTTGCGAGGCTCTTCAGGTTGAGCATTTCCTCGACGTTCGGCTGAACGACGAGCTCGACCCGGCGATTCTTCTGGCGGCCGTCGTCCGTGTCGTTGGTCGCCACGGGGTCGGTGTCGGCGTAGCCGGCGGCGCTCCAGTTCTTGGGGTCGAGCCCGCCGCCCTTCTTGTCGACGGGCGTCGTGAGCAGCACGAGCACGGAGCGCGCGCGCATGGCCGAAAGGCCCCAGTTGTCGCGGAACCCACCGCCACTGAGCGGCTTGGCGTCCGTGTGGCCCGCGACCTGAAAGTTGCGCTTCGAGAGGTCGGCGTCGGTGCGGACCACCTCGGCAACCTGCAGCAGGATGCTCTCGCCTTCCTTCTTCAACCGGTCGGAACCGGAGTCGAAGAGCACGTCGCCCGGAAGGCGGATCAGCATGCGGTTGTTGCGGACCTCGACCTGGAGACCGAGCTGCGTGAGCTTCTGGAGCTTCTGCTGCAGCAGCTCGAAGCGCTTGCGGATGGCGTCGAGCTGAGCGGTGCGGCGCGCGTACTCGTCGAGCGCCTTCTTCTGCTCGGCGAGGCTCGCGCTCATGTTCTCGAGGTTGACGCCGCGCTCGGTGAGCTGGCGCTTGAGCTCGTCGATTTGCGAGAGCGCGGTGGCGTAGTCCGCCTCGCACTTCTTGTGTGCCTGGCGCTGGGTCGTGAGCTGGTCACGCAGGCCGGCGTTCTCACGCACCTTCTGGTCCCATTCTTCCTGGGAGTAGCCGCACGCGCTGAGCGTCAACGCGAGCAAGGTGCAGATCCAACGAAGTGAGCGAGCGTCGAGCATGGGGGGCAAGTCCTCAGTTTTTTCGTGGAGGCTTTGATTGCCTCGAGCCCCTTAGAGACAATCCGACGTGACGCGTCAAGTGCCCGAGCAAGCGAGCTTTTTCTCTCCTCGTACAGGGCAGCCAGAAAACTCGCGCGGCCGGGTGACCGGAACTAAACGGGTGCGCACCACGCAATTGTTGCATGGTTCATGCGGCCTGCTTAGGCGCCGTCCATACGACCGCTGAATTTTTTTCGTTGACAGACACCCATACGTGGCAATATACGTCTTGCAACATACCCTAGGGGTTTCGGTTAAGAGCCGGCCCCAACAAAGGGAGGCATCGAGAAATGGCTGCAAAGAAGACCCGTTCAAAGACTGCACGTAAGGCTGCTGCAAAGAAGGCCCCCAAGGTTGCCAAGAAGAAGGGCAAGCGTCGGGCGAAGCGCCGCAAGAAGGCCAAGTGAGTGATGGGGAAGCCTGGCGCGCTCGTGCTTTGAGTTCGCTGGCTTCCCAATCTGGCGAGCCTCGCCAAGGCGAAGCTCGCTAGGCCAATTGCGAGCGCCGACAGGGGCAGTGGTCGACCTAGTCGATCACCGCCCCGGGCCAACGAGGTCCCGGGCAAGGGCCCAGCCTCGGAGCCGAGCACGCGGGTGGGTGCGAATGAGTACCCATCCCGCGTGCTCGGCATGAAACCCCGAGGGGCGTCCGTTGCCATCGCTCCCCATCGAGCGATGAGAGAAGCGGCGCCCGCGGCGAAGTGACGGATGCGCAAGCATCCTTCCGCGGTGCATCGACGTTGGATTGCTCGGTCGCGCCCCCGGACTCGAGCCCGCCGACGGCAGCGCCCGCGGTTGCAGCGCTCAGTCGCCGAGATAGAGCTTGAGCGCGCCGGCTGCGGCGCGGCGATCGAAGGCGACGCCCGAAAGCTCGTCGCGCTTCGAGATGTCGTCGAACAGGCGCGTGAGAAAGCCGTGGAAGGCGACGCATTCGTCGATGGCGTCCTCGAGCCGAGCTGGGTCGACGAGGTCGGTGTCCTCGAGCCGCGTCATGGCGGCCATGAAGAGGTCGATGCGTGGGTAGTCCGCCGAGCGCAGGAGCGGATAGCCCATGGCGCGAAAGTACGCGAGGAACTCCCGCACGTACTGGAAGCCCTGCACCGGCGCCCAGCCGTCCTCGGTCGGCGAGTGCTGCGCTTTGGAAAAAAACGCTCGGACGATCTGGGCGAACATCCACACGTCGCGGCGCAGTCGCTCGCTCGTCTGCCGGCGCGCGGCTTGGTCGTCGAAGACGCCACCGTGCTCGAGGCTCACGCCGAGCGCCTTGCCGAGGAAAAGAATCGAGTTCTGCAGCGCGGGGCGCAGGTTCTCGATGGTGCCGACCAACGAGCGCCGGAAAGCGGGCGCATTCTTGACGCCCGGCTCGGGGAGATCGTGCTGGAACGCCCGGCGGAGCTCGAGGCGGAGACTCCCGGAGATGCCTTCGAGCGCGCTCTTGATGCCGATGAGGTGGTGTCCCGCCGCGCGCAGCGTCGACGCTCGCTCGCGCACGGAGCTCGCGGGGACGAGCATGAGGTCGCGCTCGAAGCCGTCGGCGAGCAGCGCCGCGGCGCGCTGCCGCAGGTGGTCGCTGAGCGCACGCGCGTCGGAGCGAAGCACGCTGAGCACCAGGTATGCGCTACCGACGTGCTGTCGGCGCTGCGCACCCTCGGCCCCGATGTGCTCGAGCAGCGAGAGGTAGCGCAGCATGCGAAAGAGCGACAAGAACGTGAGCGCGACGAGGCGGTGCGCCTCGACGCCCGGCATGCTGCGGATCAGATCCAGCACCTGGGCCGACTTGATGCGGTCGAACTCGGGGCGAAACTCGAGCGCGTTCAGGGGATTGAAGAACGCGCTGCGATCGACCTCGCGGTAGACCGTGGAGAGCAGCGCGTGAAAGAGCCGGAACGGCACGCGCTGGACGCGCAGCACGCCGTCGACCACCTCGTTCGCCGCCGTGAGGCCGTGGCGCAGCGTGATCAGGCTGTTCGCGGGCGACGTTCTGGTGCGCGCCTTCGACGAGCAGCCGGGCGCGCGCGCTGTCCTCGGGCAACACGGTCTCGAGGTAGCGATGGAAGACGAAGGCGCGATCGAGCGGACCGAGCAGCTGCCGGGCGAGGGCGATCGCCCGCTCGAGCCCGTCGCGAAAGACCTGCAGCGCGGGCCGGAAATCGTGCCCCACGATGGCGGTGCGGCGGGGCGGGCCGGGGTGGTTGCGCGGGTTCGAGTAGCAGGCCGTTGCCTTGAGCAGCACCTCGAGCTCGAACAAGAGATCGTCCTTGTCCTCGAGCGTGAGCGCCGCGAGCCACGCCTCGCGCTCGAAGCGCTGCTCGAGGTGCAGCCGCCGCGTGCCGCTGAGCAGGCCGGCGTACGCGTCGTCCACACCGCCCGGCGAGGGCTGGGACCGGTGCCTTGGCTCCGGGCGCAGGGTGTGGCGCCCCGTCGTCACGGCGTGAAATTGTACGGGTAGTTCACCTGCGTCTCCATGCCGCGAGACGAGGGTGGAAAGTCGAGCCCCTGGATGACCTTGATGGCGCAATCGACGACCGCCGCGGCCTTGAGCGTCGAGCGCGGCTGGTTGAGCTCGATGTTCTTCACCTTGCCTTCGGGTGTGAGGTCGAAGTGGATCACCATGTCGCCCTGGAGGGACGGCAGATCCTTGCGCGCCTTGTCGTAGCAGTCGCGCACGGGCTGGCGGCGGTCCTTCACGATCTTGGCGATGACCTCCATCGTGCGCGTTTCTTTCACACCCGGGGCCGCGGGCGGCTCAGCAGCGCTCGCGCGGGGCGCGTCGCCTGGCGCCGTCGCCTCGGCCTCGCCCTCCCAGCCGCCTTCGGAGGGAGGTTTCGCCGCATCGCCGGCGGTTGGGGAGGCGGCAGCGGCAGCCTCGGGCGGCGCGGCAGGTGCCTCAGGCTCGGGCTGGGAGCCGCCGCAGCCGACGACGAACAGGACGAGGGTCGAGAGTCCGAGCACGGGGGAGCGCGTCATGCCCCGCATCCTAGTACCACCCGGCCGCTCCGGGCAGCGGGCAGATGGCGCGGAAAATCAGCCGGCTTTGAGGAAGGGCTGCCACTCCTCGTAGGGGCGGCGCGTGACGAGCAGGATCTGCGTGGCCGTTGACCAGCGTGGCGGGAAGGGCGCTCGGAGGAGGTTCATGCCCGCTTCGATGGGCGTGCGGCGGCCCTTCTTCAGGTTGCAGAGTCGGCACGACACGACCAGGTTTTCCCACGAGTCCTGCCCGCCGCGCGAACGTGGGACGACGTGATCGAGATTCAACTCCCGCTGATTCGGGCGCCGACCGCAGTACTGGCACTGGTACTGGTCGCGGATCATCAGGTTCTTGCGCGTGAGCCGGACGCTGAAACGCGGCGCACGATCGTAGCGCAAGAGGTGCAACACGCGCGGCACGCGCACGGCGCCACCGACGACGGGCAGCGGATCGTCGGTGCGTCGCAAGGGCAGCTTGAACCAGGTGTCGAAATCGTAGTCGTCGCCGTCGTCGTCGAGCGCGCGGGCGGCGCCCCCGTAGAGCAAAATGAACGCGCGGCGTGCCGTGGCGACGGTCACGGGCGCGAAGTGCCGATTCAGAAGCAACACCGGCAAGCTCAGCACGTCGCGCTCACGCGGAAGAGCCGTCAGCGAGTCCTCGTGCACCCAAACAGGCTAGCACTTCTGGAAGCTTGGGAGCCCCCCCGGCGGGCGTCCGAGCGGGTGCTACGGGGGTCCGGGCGCACCGCGCGGACCACCCCGCGTTTGGCGTCGGCCGGGTTGTGAGCTATCTCCCCGCCGCCCCGTGCCTCGAACCCGACTCCTCTCGCTGCGCTCGCTGTGCGGCCTCGTGCCCCTCGCCGGGCTGCTGTTTGCCTGCGCGTCGCAGGAAAGCCACCCACAATTCCCGCCCGTCGCAAAGCGCTGGTTCGACCGCGGGACCGCGAGCTTCCGGAGCGGGGACCTCGATGACGCGGAGCTCGCCGTCGAGAACGCGCTGCGCGTCGCACCCGGTCGCGAAGAGATCCGTCTCCTGGCCGGCCGGGTCGCGCTCGCGCGCCTCGACTACGACCGGGCGCTCGAGGTCTTGAAGGGCATGCAGTCCGCGGACGCGCGCGGCATCCGAGGCCGGGCCTACTGGTACAAGGGCGACGTCGACCGCACGGCCGACGAGCTCGAGGCGCTGCTCAGAGACCCCGAGGTGCACGACGTCTGGGCGGTCGAGATTGCGAAGCTTGCGCGGCGAGGCACCGGCCGGCACCCGTTCGAAATGTCGGGGGGGCTCCTGGCCGTGATGGACATGCCGCGGACGGGCACGGCGTCGATGATCGTGCCGCTCGAGGTGGATGGCAGCCCCGGCCTCGGGATGATCGCGACCGGAACCGCCGAAGCCGTGATCGACGCCGCGAACGGCACCGAGCCCACCTGGGCCTCGCTGCGCTTCGGCGAGCGCGTCGAAGTGCGCGACGTCCCCGTCCTCGCGAAGGATTTTTCGGGGCTGTCCAAGCAGATGAACGCTCCGATCAAGATCCTCATCGGCGTGAATCTGCTGAGGCATCTGCGTCCGACCATCGACTTTGCGGGGGGCCAGTTCGTCGTCCGAAGCTTCGACCCACCGCCACCGCCCGCGGCCACGACGCTCAGGCTCAACTACGCACGCGGCGGCGGCATGCTCGTACGGGGCGCGCTCGGCTCGGGTGAATCGGCGCCGACCTGCTCGCTGCTCGTCGATACGACCCTCGCCTACCCGGTGGCGCTCGAGGGCGCGGCGTGGACCAAAGCCGGCGTACCGCCGTCATCGCTCCGCGCGCTGCCTAACGGCGGCTCGATGCGACAGGGCGTCGTTCCGCTCTTGCGGCTCGGCGCGTTCGACCTACCGCACGTGCCGGGGCTCGAGGGCGACGGCGCCATCAAGGAGCGCGAGGAGGGGCTCGGCGTGGACATCGACGGTCTGCTCGGGTCAGGCCTGCTCGCGACCTTCCGCGTCACGTTGTTCGACGGCGGGCGCTCGATGTGGCTCGAGGATCTACCTCGCGAGGCGCTCGAGCCGGCGCCCCCTCTCGAGGGCTTCGCTGACAGCGCGGCGCCGGACACGGCACCCGACGACGAGGCGGACGAGGCGGACGAGGCGCCTGCCAAGGCTCCGCCCAAGAAGACCACCCCCAAGCCCACCGCGCCCCCGATTGGTGGCGCGAACAAGAAGCCATGAGCGAGGGGGTCGACATTGCCCTTTACGCCGGCAGCTTCGACCCGCCCACCTACGGCCACCTCGACCTGGTCGAGCGTGCCGCGCGGCTCTTCCCGCGGGTGATCGTCGCCGTCGGTACGAATCCCGCGCGCTCGCCGCTCTTCGCCGTCGAGGAGCGGCTCGCGCTGCTCAAGGAAATCTGCAAGCCGTTCCCCAACGTGACCGTCGAGAGCTTCAGCGGGCTGCTCGTCGATTACGGCAAGAAGCTCGGCGTACGCGTCGTGGTGCGTGGCCTGCGCGTGGGCTCGGATTTCGAGTACGAGCTGCAGATCGCCCACGCGAACGCCGATCTCGCGCCGGGCATCGACACCGTGTTCCTGCCGACGCGCACGAACTACGGCTTCATCTCGGCGTCACTCGTGCGCGAAATCGCTCGTTTCGGGGGCGACGTGAGCCGCTACACGCCCGACGTCGTGTGCGAGGCACTGCGCAAGAAGTACAGCACGCCGGAAGCCTGACTCACGGCGACGCGCAGGGGCCGGCAACGCACGGCGACACGCACTGGGGGCACGACGCGCGCTGGGGCACGACGCGCGCTGGGGCACGACGCGCGCCGGGGCACGACACGCGCTGGAGCACGACGCGCGGGGGGCGCCCTTTCGCGCTCAGAACTGCGCGAAGAAGTCGCTGATGGCCTGGCCGGAATAGCTCGGGATGATGTGCCCGCCGTCGTGCGTGCAAAAGACGACCGGGTAGCCCGTGTCGCAGCCCTGGTACGAAACGCAACCCTCGGGATCGACGGCGACGGGCTCCGCCGCCGTGTCGCAGTGGTTCACGCCGAGGAAAGCGTCGCGAGCGGCCTCGCCCTGCGAGAACATCACCTGATCGTCGGCGGTGCCGTGCGCCATCCACACGGCGATCGGCGGGCCGGAGCAGTTGGCGCGACCGAACATGGCGCCGGCGATGGCCCCGATACCGCGAAAAACGTCGGACATCTGACAGGCAATCGTATCCGACATGATGCCGCCGTAGCTCATGCCCGTGGAGAAGATGCGTGTGGAGTCGATACAGAAGCTCGACTCGAGGTCGTTGACCATGGCGCGCACGAAGGCAATGTCCTGACCGTTCGTGTTCGGCCAGCCCGTGTCGGCGGGGTCGGTGTCCGTGCCGAGGCCTTGCGGTGCGACGAAGATGGTGTCGTCACCGAGGCGCTGCTCGATGCCGTAGTAGCCGCCGCCGAAGCCCGTTGCGATCTGCTGCGCGGTGCCGGTGCGGCCGTGGAACGCGAACACGAGCCGGTACGGCGTGGCGGGGTCGTACGCATCCGGCAGCTTGATGATGTACTCGCGCTCGGTGCCGTCGACCGTCATCGTGTAGTTGCCACTCTCCGGGAAGGTCGCGGTGCCGCAGCCGGAGGTCGTCATGGGAGCGCCCGCAGCGCCCGACGTTCCGCCGGAGGCGCCAGCGCTGCCGCTCGAGCCGCCCGTCGCGCCGTCCCCGCCGGCGCCGCCTCCCGCGGGGCCGCCACTGCCTGCGTCACCGGCGGCGCTCCCTGCAGCACCCCCAGTGCTACTTCCCGCCGTGCCACCGATGCCCTGTCCAGCCGTGCCGCTGGTGCCTGCGGCGCTGCCCCCCGTACCGCTCGCGCTGCCGGACGTTCCGCCTGACGCCGTCCCGCTCGAGCCACCGCTGCCACCCTGCCCCGTTCCGCCCGAGCCGCTCGCGCCGGCGTCATCCCCATCGACCGCGCTCTGGCAACCGAGGCCGAGCCCGAGCGAAAGCACCAACAATGCCTGCCCCGTCGTTCGTCGTCGGCTTTCCATGAAGACCTCTCTCGACTCTGTAGCCGTCGCGCAGCGGAACCCGTCAACGTTTCACCCCAGGCGGGTGCGTGGAAAATTCCACACCGCGTTTCAGGGCACTTGAGCGAACGGAAACGGCATGAAGAGGCCGACGAAGAGGGCGAGCGAAAGCCAGCCGATGGCGCGACGCGCGGGCGTGAGCTCACTCGGCTCGCAAGGCGGATGATCACGCCCCGAAAAGCGCGCCAAAAGGCCCAGCACGCCGTACCACACGAGCCAAAATAGGGAGTTTTCTACCGCGAGGGCAATGTCGAGCGGCGCCGTCCCGCGCAGCATCGGCACGAGCCAGACGGCGAGGTTGTAGAGGAAAAGAAACGGTAAGGCGCGGCGCATCCAGCGCGCGAAGACGTGCTGCCGGTCGCCGAAGATCGCGTAGGCGATGTGGCCGCCGTCGAGCTGCCCGTACGGGATGAGGTTGATCATCGTGAGGAAGAGGCCTGCCCACCCCGCCGCCGCGACTCCGCCGAGCTGCACGTCGTAGCCCTCGGGCATGGGGCCGAGCACGAGCCGCTTGGCGACGAGGTAGATGAGGCTCTGGCCCTCCTGGAGGTACGGGGGGACGCTCGGCCCAACCGTCGAGTGCGCGAGACCAAAGAGCAGCACGGGGATCGCCACGACGAGTCCCGCGAGCGGCCCCGACGCCCCGATGTTGACGAGCGCGTTGCGCGAGCGAATGCGCGCGGGCATGACGATCACGGCCCCCAGCGTGCCGAAGAAGCTGATGATCGGCAGAGGGATGAAATAAGGCAACGACGCCGGCACGCGATGGTAGCGCGCGGCAAAATAGTGGCCGAATTCGTGCGCGAGCAGGATGGCGAGCAGCGCCACCGTGAACGCGGGGCCCTGCGTCACGAACACGCTGAGCGCCGTGGCGACGAACAAGAGCAGGTTGTTGCGCGCGCTCTTCCACGTGACGCGCATGAGGGCGTCCGGCGGTGCGCTCGAGGCCGCGCCCGAAGCAGAGGGGTCAGTCATGAGCGAGCGCGGCGCGCAGCTTCTTTGCCAGGCGCTCGAGTTGCGGCGCGAGCGCCGCGTCGAGCGTGCCGATGTCCGTGTCGAAGCGCAGGCTGCCGCGCGCCCGGGTCGCGTCGGCGACGACGCGCGCCGCGGGGCCGAGACCGTTGCCGCCGAGCGCCGCCTCGAGCACGGGGACGTCATCGGGATGCGCGGCGATGTTGACGCGCCGCGCGCCCTGCGCCTCCGTGAGCGCCTGGCGTGCGAGCGAAACGACACGCGCCGGGTTGACGGCAAGCGTCTCGCCGAGCAGGCGTTCGGCGAGCAGCCGCGCGAGGTTGACCAGGCGATCGAGCTGGCGCGCGTCGATTTCACGCTCGCGGGCCGCAAAAGCGAGCTCGCGAGCGGCGAGGGCTGCGACCGCCTCGGCGCGGGCTTCCTCGACCGCGCGAAGACGGAGTGACTGCGCGTCCGCCCGTGCCGTTTCGAGCAGCTTCGATGCTTCGGCCTCCGCACGCTCGACGACGCCGCGCGCCTGATCGGCGGCCGCGACGGCCTCCGCCGGCACGACGCGGCCGAGGCGCGGCCCGGTACGGACCGCGCCGCGCGCCGGCGTGACGACCTCGTCGGCATCCTGCGCGGCCACCACGCGACCGAAGCCGAGCTTCATCGGTAGCACCCGAGCTCGAGCGCACGCACGACGCGCCCCACCTCCACGGCGAGCGCCTCCGCGCGACGCTGCCGATCGGCACCGCCGATGCGCCGTAGCGTCGCAGCGGCCTCGGGCGCCGGCTCGCCGAGCGGCCTGCCGAGCTCTTCACCACGCGCCCCGAGAAAGTAGCGGATGGCGACGAACGCCCGCTCGAAGTCGGGATTGAAGCGCGGCGCGCCGACGTTCGTCATGTTCGATCTCTCGTCGCGGTGCGTGGCCGTCTGTCAAGTCCGGCGGAGCCCGAGCGCGCGTGCACGAGCGCGCCCCGGTGACCCATCAGCTCCGCTCGACGACCATCGCCACGGCCTCGCCGCCGCCGATGCACAATGTGGCAAGCCCGCGGCGCCGCCCGAGATCCTCGAGCGTGTGCAGCAGCGTCACGAGCACGCGCGCGCCCGAAGCCCCGATCGGGTGGCCGAGCGCCACGGCGCCACCGCGGACGTTCACGGCATCGGGATCGATCTTCGCGAGCCTCGTGCATGCCATGGTCACACACGAAAAGGCTTCGTTGATCTCCCAAAGGTCGATGTCCTGCGGCGCGAGGCCGAGGCGCCCGAGCGTCTGGTCGATGGCCTTGGCGGGCGCCGTCGTGAACCACTCCGGCGCTTGCGCCGCTGCGCCCCAGCCGACGATACGCGCGAGCGGCTCGAGCTTTTGCTCTTTCACGGCTGCCTCGGTCGCGATGACCACGGCGGCGGCGCCGTCATCGATGCTGGAGGCGTTGCCCGCCGTGATGGTGCCCGCAGGGTCGAACGCGGGCTTGAGCTTTCCAAGCTTCTCGAGGTCGCCGCGGCCGGGCTCTTCGTCGGTGTCGACGAGCACGGGGTCCCCCCGGCGCTGCGGCACCGCCACGGGCACGATTTCCCGGCGAAACGCGCCGCTTGCGATCGCCTCGCGCGCGCGCCGGTAGCTCGCCTTCGCGAACTCGTCCTGCGCCTCGCGCGTGAGCTCGTACTCACGCGCGCAGAGCTCGCCTGCCTTGCCCATGGGGTACTCGTTGTACGGGTCCCAGAGGCCGTCGAGGAGCATCCCGTTGACGACCCTGGCGTCACCGACCCGGTACCCTCCCCGAGCGCCGGGCAGGTAGTACGGAACGTTCGACATGGACTCCATCCCGCCAGCAACGGCAATCGCCGCGTCGCCCGCGAGCAGGCTCTTGGCGGCGAGAATGGCCGCTTGAAGGCCCGAGCCGCAGACCTTGTTGATGGTGGTCACGGGCACGGTGTTCGGCACGCCGCCGTAGATGGACGCCTGCCTGCCCGGCGCCTGCCCGAGCCCCGCCGAGAGCACGTTCCCCATGAACACCTCACCCACGAGCTCGGGCGAAACCTTCGCGCGCGAGAGGGCTTCCCTGACGACGGCGGCGCCGAGCTTCGGCGCCGGCAACGCGGAAAGCGCGCCCTGAAAGGCCCCGATCGCCGTGCGAGCGGCCCCGACGATGAACAGATTCGTCATCGTCTGATTCTAGCACCGCGCGGCGAGGCGCCGCGCGCTCGCGCCGCCGGCGAAAATCCGGCTGCCCTCAGGCGGACGGACCCAGCGCGAACAGATCGGCGAGGTTCTTGCGCAGCCGGGCCTGCGGCTCCTCGAGGTTCGGCACGAAGGCCTCGCCCGTGATCCGCTCGACGGCTTCGATGTAGCGCCACACCGCCTCGACCTTCACCTCGTCGGGGATCACCGGGATGGGGCCGTCGCCGCGAAAGCCCTGATCGACGAGCCAGCGCCTCACGTACTCCTTGTCGAAGCTCTCCGGATCCCGACCCGCGGCGAGTCGTTCTTCGTAGCTCTCGCGATACCAGAAACGTGACGAGTCGGGCGTGTGGATCTCGTCGATGACGACGATCTCGCCGTCGGGCGTCTTGCCGAGCTCGTACTTCGTATCGACGAGGATCAGGCCGCGCTCGGCGCAGATCCGCTGTCCCTCGGCGAACAGCGCCATCGCGATGGCACCGGCGCGATCGAATTCGCTCGCGGGCATACCCGTCGTGGCGAGGATTTCCTCGCGCGAGGCCGATACGTCGTGGTCGCCGTGCGGCGCCTTGGTGCTCGGCGTGAGCAGGGGCTCCGGCAGGCGCGCGTGCTTCACGAGACCATCGGGCAGCGCGTGCCCACAGAAGGTGCGTGCGCCGCGCTCGTAGTGCACCCAGATGCTCGTCGAAGTAGTCCCCGTGAGGTACGCGCGTACCACCATTTCCACGGGCAGCGGCGTGCATTCCCTGGCGACGAGCACGTTCGGATCGGGCACGCCGAGGACGTGGTTCTGCGCGATGTGGCGCGTGTGCTCGAACCACCAGGCGGCGACGAAGTTCAGCACCTGCCCTTTGAGCGGCAGCGTGCCGAGCACGTGATCGAAAGCGCTCACGCGGTCGGTCGTGACGAGCACGCGCCGCCCGTCGGCGAGCGTGTAGTTGTCGCGCACTTTCCCTTCGTATTTTTTGCCGAAGGGAAAATCAGTCGCGGCAAGCGGCCGGGAAAGGGCCGCCTCCAGGGTGGCTTTGGACACGCTCGGCACGGGTCGGACGCTAGCACGGGGGTCCCGGTGCGCGACAAGCTGGCCGGGCCGGGTGGTCGCGCCGACGCGGCGCGCCGCTCGCGCTAGATACCAAGCTCGCTCTTCTTGACCCAGAATCGGCCGCCGTTGACGGGCACGACGTCGAGCGCCTCGGGCATCACGCTGACCCAACCCGCCATCACGTCGAGCACGTAGGTGTTGGTCCCCGTCTCGATGATGCCGATGGGCTCGGCGGCGTCCCTCGCGGCCACCCGCAGCGGGACTTCGTGCGTCGTGCGCACGATGCGCGGGTTCGCGGGCAGCGACAGCCGAGGCGTGCCGGGCCGGGGCGTCGGGGGGGCAAGTTGGTCCATCGTCTCGCCCGGCGGAAGCGGCACGAGATCAGCGGCGTGAGCCCACGCGTTGACGACGAGGTCGGCGTGGTACTCGACGTGGACCCAGGCGCTCGACTGCTCGGTGCTGAACAGGAGCACGCCGCTCGTGGCCTCGGGAGCGCGGTACAGCGCACCGACCGTTCTGCCGCCCGGGCCGTCGAACAGCTCGACGGAGTCCTGCTTGAGCACGTAGCCACGTGCGAAGCCGGCCGGCGACCAGCCTTTTGGCGTCCCTGCCGTCACTTTCAGGCTCCGGCACGGCGCCCAGGCGCTCTGCTTCTGCCGCAGCGGCGACGACGCGACACGCTCGATCTTGAGCTTGTCGGCCGTTGCACCGACGACCGTCACCTCGCGATCCTTCCCGATCCAAAGATGTCCGGGCGAGACGGGGATCTCGTCGGCCGTCACGAGCGGCAAGCTCTTCGTGTTGACGAAACCACGAACCCGAAAGGCGCCGCGACCGTTGCCGGTCTCGACTCGCGCGCGCTCGGCGCCACCGAGAGAGAACCCACTGATGGTCAGCGTCGTCTCGCCGCCGCTGAAGCGAGCGATGCGCCGCCCGCTCTCGTCGACGATGGGCGTGTCGAGCACGAGGCTCGTGTGCCCGGTGAGCCCGCACGGCACGAAGCTCTGCTGCGTGGAGGCAGGGGTCGCGCGCGGCGCGACCGGACGGGGCGTGGGATTGGCCAGCGTCGCGCGAGACATCGAGAGCGCGAGGCCGACCGTGAGGCCGAGAAGAACGAGCGAGGACCGTAGCGACATGGTTTCGCTCCCATCTTAGCGTCGCTCGCCGTCGCGTCCGCACCCCCCCCGTGGCCGTCTGCGACGCGCGCTCGGTAACTGTCCGGGATCCGGTCCGAATTGCGTTTGGCCCGGTATTTTTGGAGCGATCGAGGCGCCACGACCAGACTTCCGGTCGCGCCGCTCGGGGCCGCGCTCGGCGCTTGAGGCGAGCCTGGGCGCGGGAAGCTATGCTTCGCGGCGAGCTCGATGCAGGTCACGCTCCTCGACCGCGGAGATTGCGGCCACGCCGCCGCGCTCGCGGCGATCTCGGGGTCCGGCTTCGACCCCTGCACCGAGCTCGAGCGCGCGTGGGCACGCCTCTTCGTGGCACGCGAGGCGCGTGACGCGCCGCTGCTCGGCATCGCGCTCACCTGGCGCGCTGCTGACGAGGTGCATCTCCTTGACCTCGCGGTGACGGCGCGCGAGCGGCGCCGCGGCATCGGGCGGCTCCTACTCGGCGCCGTCATCGACGATGCGCGGGCGGGCGCCGCGCGCGTCTTGTTGCTCGAGGTCCGCGCGTCGAACCAGGCCGCGCTCGCCCTGTACCGGAGCGCAGGCTTCGTCGAGCACGGGGTGCGGCGCGGCTACTACGCGAGCGACGGAGAAGACGCGATTGAGATGCGCCTCGAGCTCGGCGGGACCGCGGACTGAGCCTCGGACTTTGCACTCCGACCGGAAACGTCGCCCGCGCGAGCGTCCCGAGCGCCATTTCGCGCCTGGGCGAAGCGCGCGCGTGCGCCAGGGCCGCGATTCGGATAAGGGAAGCGTGCGACTCTCATGCGCGGCGTTCCCATGACGGACTCGTGCCCCGACGGGGGCCCCTCGTGAGCCCTCCTCAGCTGCCCAAGCGGCGGCTCGCCACGATGCCGCTCTTGCGGCGCGAGAGCATCGGCGGCCTCTACCACGTGCTCACTTTCGACGACCCGGAGGGGAGCCCCGGGCTGCCCGGCCAGTTCGTGATGGTGCGGGGCGCGGAATGGGGCGAGGCGCCGCTGCTGCCGCGGCCCATGAGCTACCTCACCGCAGGCACGACACCTTCCGTCCTCATCAAGGTGCTCGGCGAAGGAACCCTGCGCATGGGGCGCGCCGAGCCAGGCGAGCCCTTCACGCTGCTCGGGCCGCTCGGCCTGCCCTGGCGCGCGCCCACCAGCGGCCGGCGGCAGATCCTCGTCGCGGGGGGCGTGGGACTTTCGCCCCTGTTGTTCCTCGCGCGCTCGATTGCGGCGTCCGGCAGCACGGTGAAGCCCCTCGCGATCTACGGCGGGCGGAGCGCCCGCGATCTGCCGCTCGACGACGAGCTCAGCGAGCTCGCCGAGCTCTACGTCACGACGGAAGACGGCTCGCGAGGCACGCGCGGTCGCGTCACCGACGTGTTGCCGGAGCTGCTCGCCGCGGGCACGGAAGTGTTCACCTGCGGGCCGGATCGGATGATGGCGAGCGTCGCGGCGCTCTGCGCGGCGCGTGACGTGCCCTGCGAAGCGTCGCTCGAAACGCCGATGGCGTGCGGTTACGGCGTGTGCCTGGGTTGCCCGGTGGCGACCACCGACGGCGGCTACCTGTACGCGTGCACGGAGGGGCCCTGCCTCGACGCGCGGCGCGTCAACTGGTCGCGGAGCGATCACGCGCCCCGAAAGCTCGGTTCCGGGAGGCCCCCGTCGTGACCTCGCTCGCCGTCCGCATCGGCTCGCTCGAGCTGAAAAACCCGGTGCTGACGGCATCGGGCTGCTTCGGCTACGGCCTCGAATACGACGATTTCTTCGACGTGGCGCTGCTCGGCGGCATCTGCACCAAGGGCCTCAGCCTCCACCCCCGCGCGGGCAACCCGCCCGAGCGTATCTGTGAAACGCCCGCCGGCATGCTCAACGCCATCGGGCTCGCGAACGTCGGCGTCGAAGCGTTCTGCACCGACAAGCTCCCGATCTTGCGCGAGCGCGGCGTCACCGTGTGCGCGAACATCTTCGCGAGCAGCGTCGCCGACTTCGTCGCCATCACGGACCGCCTCGAGCGCGAGGCGGGCATCGCCGCCATCGAGCTCAACGTGTCCTGCCCGAACGTCACGCACGGCGGCATCGAGTTCGGCCGCGACCCGCGCCTGTGCGCCGAGGTGACGCGCGCGGTACGCGCCGCGACGAAGCGGCCCGTCTGGGTGAAGATGAGCCCCGAGGCGGGCGATATCGTCGCCGTTGCCAAGGCCTGCGAGGACGCGGGCGCGGACGCCATCACCGCCATCAACACCATCCGCGGCATGTCGCTCGACACGGAGCAGCGCCGCCTGCGCCTCGCCAACCGCACGGGCGGCTTCAGCGGTCCGGCGCTGCGCCCCATCGCGCTGCGCATCGTGTGGGAAATCGCGGGCGCGGTGTCGATCCCCGTGATCGCCATCGGCGGCATCGGAACGACGCGAGACGCGCTCGAGTTCCTGCTCGCGGGCGCGAGCGCCGTGCAGGTGGGTACCGCGAGCTTCGCCGACCCCTGCGCGGCCATGCACGTGCTCGACGGGCTCCGCGCGTACTGTGAAAAAAAGGGCCAGGACGCCGCGTCGCTCGTCGGCGCCGCGCGCTAGCGGAGCGAGCCATCGAACGAGGACCTCACTTGTTCGGCGTGACCTCGATGGATCTAGGGGCGACCAGCGTTCGGGGTGACCGACGGTCCCGGGCCACGCCGTTCCACCGCCACGCCGGTAAGCTCGTTCTTTCGCTCGGCGTCGCGTCGCTCTTTTTAGCCTGCCAGAACCGCCCGGCGCTACCCGACGCCGGCCCGAACGAGCCGAGCCCCAACGCCAGCATCCTGCCCGCGCCGCTCGCCGCCGCCCCCCTGCGGCCGGGGGACGTAGAGCCCGCAACCGACGCCATGCCCCCGAGCGACGCGGGAACGGACGCCGAGGCCGGCCTCCCCGAAACGCTCCGCGAAGACCACGCCGTCGGCGGCGAGAGCACGGATCCGCGCGACCCGACGGGCCTCACGCTCCGAGCTCGCTTTCGCTGGCCGGACCTGCCGGCCCCACCGCGCCCACCCGAGACGAACCAGGACGCCGTCGAGCGCGCGCGGGCCGCCGTGACCTTCGACCTGGCGATCGAGCTTGCTGCGACCGGCCGCGCCCTCATTCGGCTGAGCTCGACGCGCTTCCTCTTGCCCGAAGGGACCGAGCTTCGCTCGCGCATCGAGTCGTTCGGGCACGTTCTCGTGTGGCCCGACCACGGCCGCTACGTCGTCGTGCAGCCGGGGGCGCTGCGCGCCGTGCTCAACGAGCACCGCGCCGACACGACGCCGCTCGCGCACGTCAGGCAAACCCCGCTCGGTGCCGGTCGCGTGCTCGGCTTCCAGAGCACGCGCGTCGCACTGGCGACCCCGCTCGGCCGGCTGGAGCTCGAGCAGGCGCGCGTCGCGGGCGCGGGGACGGGCGGCATCTTGCTCTGCCGAACGCTCGTCGAGCTCGTGGGCGCGCACCCGGACAGCCCAGCGTGCGCCCCCGAGCTCGTCCCCGTGCGCGCCGACTTCGCGTGGGCGGGCGGCGCGCGAGTCGTGTTCGAGGTGTCGTCGCTCGAGCGAAGCGTCGCGCTCGATCTGTATGCACTACGCGTACCGCCCACGACGGCGGAACACCGCATCGGCGAGCTGCCTCGCCAGCCGTCGCCGTTGCTTTTCACGGCGGCGCAAACGCGCACGTTCCGCAGCCGCCCTGCGGCAAAGCCGAATGCCAACACCGACGGCGTGAAGGACGGGCTCCTGCTCGTCAACGCCGGCGACATCGTGCGCTACGTCCTGGTCGACGGCGTCCCCGTCGTGCGGCTCTTCCCGGGTGCCGAGGGCATTGCGCTCGACCTTCTGCCCGGAACCTACGCGATCTTCGCCCGTTCGTTCCTCGGCGACGAGATCGGTCCCGCGCTCACCGTCAGCGCGCCTTCGCGCGTGATCGTGGCGAGTGAAGCGGTCGACGCGCCGGCGGGGGCCGGTCGTTAGGCTCGAGTCGCGCGGGACGAGCGCGAGCCGCTCCTTCCGAGCCCGCGAGGTCGTCTCAGGCGTCGAAGCGCGACGGGCCGTCCATCGTGGCGTAGTCGTCTTCGCCGAGCTCGCTTTCGCCGTAGCCTTGCTCTTCGAGGCGGGCGCGCAGGGCCTCGTTGGCGACCTCGAGCACCTCGAAGCGTGTCGTGAAAAGGTAGTATTGGTCCTCGGGGACGGGCGGCAAGGTGGCGAGCCGCCGCTCCAAAAACTCGCGGTCCTCGGGCGCGCAGCGCAGCATCGAGCGCGGCCCGTCGTGCTCGGTACCCGCGAACAGGGCGTCGTAGGCCACGCCAATGGGGTTCACCCACAGGAAGGCCACGCGCGAGCACAGCTGGAAATCATGCACGCTGGCGGACGGGACACGCCAAAACCCGGGAATCACCCCACGCACGACCTCGCCGAAATAGGCCCCGGTGGCTCGTCCCACGAGAGCAGCCAGCTCCGGTCGCTCGGCGAGGGTCGGCCGGACGGTGGCCACGTAATGGTCGAGGACGGCCAGGGTTTCCGGGGTGAAATCCAAGCTGAAGTCGAGAGCCCGCCGCACGTATTCCAGGCAGGCGGCTGCGTACTCGGGGATGGGGTCGGGCGGGGCGGACACGTGCCTTTCCATGATAGCGCGGACCTCGTCATCGCGGCGGGCGGTTTCGTGGAGCTTTCGTGATACGCTGCCGCTTCTCTCCCTCCCATGCGCCTCGGGATCCTGAGTGACATCCACGCCAATTACGAAGCGCTCGGCGCTGTCGTGGAGGCTTTCAAGAGCGAGAGCATCGATCAGTACTACTGTCTGGGCGACACCGTAGGCTACGGCGGCTCCCCCAACGAGTGCTCCGACCTCGTGCGTGACCTCGTCGTCGCGACGATCCTCGGCAACCACGACGCCGCCGTCGCCGGCAGGATGGACTACTCGTACTACTACGAGGCGGCGCGTCACGCGCTCGACTTGCACGCGCAGCTCCTGTCGACCGAGAACATGAGCTGGCTCAAGGAGCTACCGTACCAGCTCAAGCTCCCAGACATCGGCGTGCAGCTCTGCCACGGCTCGCCGGTTCGCCTCGAAGAGTTCGAGTACATCTTCGCGCCCGAGCAGGCCCGCGAGTGCCTGCCCATGTACGACGACCTGGGACACATCACGCTGATCGGGCACTCCCACCTGTGCAAAGTTTTCGCGCTGACACCAAATAGCGTGGAGGAGCTGCCTCCCATCGATTTCGAGTTGCAGCCGAACAAGAAGTACATCGTGAGCGTCGGCTCCGTGGGCCAGCCGCGCGACTACGACAATCGCGCGAGCTACACGCTTTACGACAGCGACAAGAAGCGCTTCGAATTCAAGCGTATCGAATACGACATCGAAACGGCGGCCGACAAGGTGCTGCGCGCCAAGCTCGAGCGCAACTTCGCCCACCGGCTCTTCATCGGCGTGTAGTCGGGCGCCTTTCTCGGGGCGCGGCTACGGGGCGACCGTCCACTCGGTGCCCTTCGGGCCGTCGTGGAGAGCCACGCCGAGAGCCACGAGCTCGTCGCGGATCGCGTCGCTCTTCTGGAAGTCCTTGGCCTCGCGCGCGGCGGCACGCTCGCGCACCTTCGCGTCGATGTCGGCCGCGGCGAGCGAGCGGATCGCAAGCCTTCGCTCGCGTGTGCGTGCGGCATACGCCTCGGGTGTCGAAAGGAGCAGACCAAGCTCGCCCCCAACCCGCTTCAGGGCGGAAAGCACGTGGTGCGCCGCCACGCTCGCAGCGCCGACGAACGCCGAGTCCTTCTTGCGCTTCGCGGCGAGGTCGCGAAGCTCGTGCGCCATGCCGGCGAGGGCACCGAACGCCGCGAGCGCGACGGGGGTGTTGAGGTCGTCGTCGAGGGCCGCCTCGGCCTGTGCCACGGCGGCGCTCGCCTGATCGCGGTACCCCATGAGATCGGGCGGCAACTTGGCGGGCGCCGTGAGCCCAGCGAGCGTGAGCTCGAGCAGGCGCGAAAGGGCGCCGAACGCGTGATCCATGCGGCGCTCGGCCTCGTCGACGAGGGGAAAGACCACGCGCCCGTTCGGCAGCTCATCCGTCTCGAACTGGATCGGTCCCCGGTAGTGTGCGCCGAGCAAGAAGCAGCGAAAGGCCTCCGGGTCGTTGCGCGCGAGCACGTCGCTCAGCGTGACGAAGTTCCCGAGCGATTTGCTCATCTTCTCCTTGTCGACGTTGACGAAGCCGTTGTGGAGCCACACGTTGGAAAGAGGGCCCCGGTCGGGAAACGCGGCTTCGCTCTGCGCGATCTCGTTCTCGTGGTGCGGGAAGATGAGGTCCATGCCGCCGGTGTGAACATCGAGCGGTTGACCGAGATAGTGCGTGCACATCGCCGAGCACTCGATGTGCCAGCCGGGACGCCCGCGCCCCCACGGGCTCTCCCAGCCCCATTCGCCCGCGTCCGCGCCCTTCCAGAGCGCAAAGTCGAGCGGGTCGTGCTTCTCGACGCCGGCCTCGACGCGAGCGCCGACGACGAGCTCGTCGAGCTTGCGGCGCGAGAGCTTGCCGTAGGAGGCGAAGCTTCGGACCGAAAAGTACACGTCCTTGGCGCCGCTCGGCATGGTGACGACGTAGGCGGCGTCGCGCGCCACGAGCTCCTTCACGAGGGCTACGATCTGCGGGAGATGCTCGCTGACGCGCGGCTCGTGATCGGGCTCGAGGCAACCGACTTCGCGCATCTGGCGCTGGTAAATCTCGGCCATGCGCGCCGACAACGCGAGCGGCGCCTCACCCGTCGTGGCGGCCCGTTCGAGGATCTTGTCGTCGACGTCGGTGACGTTGCGCACGTACTTGACGCGCAGCCCCAGGGTGCGAAGTCGTCTGACGAGCAAGTCGGGCGCGAGCGCCGCGCGGGCGTGACCCGCGTGCGGGACGTCGTACACGGTAGGCCCGCAGCAGTAGACGCCGACCTCGCCCGGGCGCACCGGGACGAGCGGCTCGTTCTTGCGCGTCAGCGTGTTGTAAAGTGAAGGCAGCGCCATCGGCCGGGATGTTAGTACCACTCGGCGACAGCGTGGCACGGCAGATCGCGGCCGGGCGCGACCGGACGAGCCGGAATGCGCAACCGGCTCAGCTCGCGTCTGACTTTTTTTCGGCGGCCGCCCGAAAGCTCGCGTAGCGGGCGAGCTCCTGGTGCAGGAGCGCCAGGCACACGGAGACGACGGCCGCGTCGTCCACGACGCCGATGAGCGGGATCGCGTCGGGCACGAGGTCGAGCGGCGCGAGCACGTAGAGCAGCGCGAACACCGAGGCGCCGATCGCCCAGAGTGGCGCACGGCGGTAGCGGCCCGTCCAGTAGTCGCGGACGAGCGCGAGCAGAAGCTCGCCGTCCTCGATCAGCCGCCCGAGTGGTCCGCCCCGTGAAAAGCGCGCGCGGATGGCATCCGCGTTGTCCACGACGCTCCGCACGTTGTCGCCGGTCATTCCGGCGGCCCCGCGATCGACGAACTCCGAGTCGATGACCTTCATCGCTGCCCAGTCTAACCCGCCGTCAGCCCCAGCGCTCGAACCCGGGTCGCGGGGGCTCGCGGGGCGGCGGACGCCACCCCCGGAAACGATCGGGCTCGAGCAGGACGCGGCCAGCCCGCAAGGGCCGGACGAGGAGGAGCCCCGTCAAGAAGCCGCCGATGTGGGCAAAGAAGGCGACGCCGCCCGTGGTGGCGTCCCCGAGCGACCCGAGACCGCTCAGCAGGTTGTACACGAACCAAAGGCCAGTCACGGCCCACGCGGGCAGCACCATGAAGAACCCGAGAAAGAATCCCAGCGGCGGCGGGATGAGCACCGTGACCGGCGCGCTCGGGTAAAGCACGAGGTACGCGCCGAGCACCCCGGCGATCGCGCCCGAGGCACCGACCATGGGGATGGTGCTGCTCGTATCGGTCGCGATCTGCGCGAACGCCGCACCGACGCCCGACAACAAGTAGAAAAGGCCGTAGCGCCCGTGGCCGAGCGCGTCCTCGACGTTGTCGCCGAAGATGTACAGAAACAGCATGTTCCCGGCGAGGTGCAACAGCCCGCCGTGCATGAAGAGGCTCGTGAGGATGGTGAAGGCCTCCCCGGTGGGATCGCCGATCACCCGCGTCGCCACCAGGCCGTAGCCGGGCGTGAGCCAGGCCTCACCGCCGCCCAGCGTGAGCACGTACTGAACAACGAAGACGAGCACGTTCGCGGTCAGGAGGGCGTAGTTGACGAACGGCACGGTCCGCGTCGGGTTCCGGTCGCCGATCGGCAGCATGAGCGCACCCTAGCTCAACAATGCTAACGTCGCCCGCGATGGGCCTCCGGTCGTCGCTTTGTCGAGCCGTCGCGCTGTCGCTCGGCCTCGTGGTCGCGTGTGCATCGAGTGGATTCGACGGGCGCGTTTACCGAGGCGACGACATGGCCTTCCGCGTGGGCCCGGTACCGGCGAGCTGGCGTCAGATCTCCGTCGATGGCTCGCTCGTCGCGTTCCGTGACGACGCGGCCACAGCGACGATCGAGCTCGCCGGGCGCTGCGGGCTCGACGGCGACGACGTGCCGCTCACAGCGCTGACGCATCACCTGTTCCTGCAGTTTACCGACCGGCGGCTCGTCGCGCAGGAGCCTGTGACGCTCGATGGCCGGGCGGCGCTCTTCACGGAGATCGAGGCGTCGCTCGACGGCGTACCGCTCCGCTACCTGGTGTTCGTGCTGAAAAAGGACGGCTGCGTCTACGACTTCGTGCACGTGAGCCCGGCCGGCGCGCGGCGCGACGACTTCGAACGCTTCGTACGCGGCTTCGAGACCCTCGGATGACCTCGGAAGCGCCTCCCGAAAGTGCACGGCAGAGCCTTCGGCCGAGCATCTGGCCGCCGCCGCCACCGCGCGGGCTCGTGGCGCGAGTGGGCGACCAAGCCGTGCGCTTCCTCGAGCACCTCGGACGCGTGAGCAGCATGTTCTACGGTGCCGTGCGCGCCGGCTTCCGGCGGCCGTTCGAGTGGCGCGAGATCGTGCACCAGCTCGAGTCGCTCGGCGTGGCGTCCGTGGGCATCGTCGTGGTGACGAGCGTCTTCATCGGCATGGTGATGGCCGTCCAGTTCGCGTTCGGGCTGCGAAAATTCGGCGGGATGGAGTACACGGGCCGCGTGGTCGCGCTCTCGTTCGCCCGCGAGCTCGCGCCGTCGCTCACGGCCATCATCGTCGGCGGTCGCATCGGCTCGGGCATGGCGGCCGAGGTCGGCGCCATGAACGTCACGGAGCAGATCGACGCCGTGCGCGCGCTCGGTGCCGACCCGCTGAAGAAGCTCGTGTGGCCGCGGCTCGTGGCTTCCGTCATCGTCATGCCCATCCTCGGCGGCTTTGCGCTCGTGCTCGGTTTCACGGGCGCCATGATCGTCACCGACCTCGAGTTCCAGGTGCCGGCGGCGTTCTTTTATCGCTCGGCGCTCTCCGTGGTGACCATGCCGGACGTTCCTGGCGGGTCTCATCAAGACGCCAGTTTTCGGTGCCATCATCGCGCTCGTCGGCTGCCATTTCGGCCTGACGACGAGGGGCGGGACGGCCGGCGTCGGCCACAGCACGACGCGTTCCGTCGTTACCATTTCGATAGCCATTCTCATTGCGGACTTTTTTCTCACGAAGCTCGGCATTCTGCTGTGGCCTAGCCGCTGAACCCGCCGGCCACGACCTGTCCGGGGGTCGCCTTGACCGACCCCGTTCCGCTTCCTAAGCTTGAGCCTCGATGACGACAGAGCGGCGCGCGGAGCCCGGTCCGCGACTGTTCACGGTTGCGGAGATCAACGCGCTGATTCCGTCGCTTTCTGTGCTGGTCGCACAGCAGCTGCGCGAGCAGAGCGAGATCGAGCAAGGGCTCGCACGGCTCACCCAGCTGAGCGGCCGCCCGCCGCGCACACTCGCAAAGCACGAGGACGATTCGAGCGAGGTTGCCCGCGTGAAGGGCGATCTGCGCGACCGCGTGCGGCGCTACGAGGCCGGCTGGGAACGAGTTAAGTCGCTCGGCGGCATCGTCAAGGATCCGCAGATCGGGCTAGTGGACTTCTACGGGCGCATCGACGGGCGCTCCGTGTGGCTGTGCTGGCGCTACGGGGAAGAAAGCGTCGGCTACTATCACGACCTCGACGCCGGGTACGCAGGCCGGCGCGCGCTCACCCCGGACGTTCGCCGCGCCCTCTTGAACTGATGGATCGCGCTCGCGCCGAAGCGGCGATCGCCGAGTTCTTGCGCGCGCTCGGTCACGACCCCGCGAAGGACCCCGAGCTTCGCGAGACCCCGACGCGCGTGGTTTCGGCCTTCGGCGAGGAGCTCCTGCGCGGCTACGCCGTCGATCTCGACCAGCTGATCGCCGAGGGCTCGAGCCCGGCGTCGCCTGGCGCGGCGATCGTCGCGCTCACGGGAATCGACGTGGCGACGGTCTGCCCGCATCACCTGATGCCCGGTGTCGGCACGGCCGCAGTCGTGTACCGGCCCGGCGCCCGCCTGCTCGGCCTCGGCACGATCGCGCGGCTCGTCGACGCCTGTGCACGACGCCTGGCGCTCGAGGAAACGATCGCAGAGGACACGGTGCGCGCCTTGATGGAGCGCGCCGGCGCGCGCGGGGCCTACGTCGAGCTGACGCTCGCCCACGGCTGCTTGAGCGCGCGCGGCGCGTGCCAAACGCGCGCGCGGGCCACGGTGATCGCTCGCAAGGGCGAGCTCGGCGACACCGAGGTGCTACTCGCGCTCGGGCGCACCGCGGGAACGGGGGCGTGACGCTCGGCGTCGTCACCGGAGCGAGCCGTGGCATCGGTCGCGCCACGGCGCTCGGGCTCGCACGGCGCGGCCTGTCGCTCGCGCTCGTGGGGCGGCCTTCGGCCGAGCACGAGGAGACGGGCGCGCTCTGCCGCGCCGAAGGCGCACCCGAGGTCTCCCTTCTGGCGTGCGATCTCAAAAACGCGGACGCCACCGAGCGCGTCGCGCGCGAGGTTGCCGCGCTTTCACCGAGCGTGCTCGTCAACAACGCGGGCGTCGCGCCGCGGCTTGCCGTCGAGGCCACCCAGAACGACGTGTGGGACGAGACGCTCGCCGTGAACCTGCGCGCACCGTTCGTGCTCTGCCGTGAGCTCGTGACCGCGATGCGCCGCGCCGGACACGGCCGCATCGTCAACGTGGGCAGCATTTCCTCGACGCAAGGGACGGCCGGCCTCGCGGCCTACTGCGCGTCGAAGTGGGCGCTCGTCGGCTTCACCAAGAGCCTCGCCGCCGAGCTCACGGAAAGCGGCGTGAGCGTGGTCGCCGTGCTGCCCGGCTCGACGGCGACGCGCATGCTCGAGGGTAGCGGCTTCCCGCCGCGCATGACGGCGGACGACGTTGCCCGCACGCTCGTCTACTTCGCGCTCGACGCGCCGGCTTCGCACAACGGCGCCGTGATCGAGATGTTCGGCACGTAGTGCCGTGTTCCGCGAAGGCAGCGACGAGACGCCGCACGGTCACGCGAAATTGGTGGGCCCGCCACACCCGCTTTTCTCTACCGTTGCTCCCTTCCGGGCCTGGCGGAGTTCAAGCTGCGCTGTTGGCGGACCCGTAGCGCGAACGGCGCTCTCGTAGCAGGCGGCGCACGGAAGCACAAGCGGCCGGAGCCAACGGGCGTCGCGACCGGCCGCGAGGCCTCCTCTTTCGGTCGTTTCAGCCCCGCGCGAGCGCGCGCGCAAAGCGCGAGAACAGCCACAGAGCCGCAGCGATCGCGAGCACGAACGGGACCGCGACGCGGTTCAGCGCCGACCAGCCGCTCGCCTGGAAAATGACGCCCGAGGAGAAGGACGACACGGCCATCGTCGCGAAGATGATGGCATCGTTCAGCCCCTGCGCTTTGGCCTTCTCCGCGGGGCGGTAGACGCCCGTGAGCAGGGTCGTCGCGCCGACGTAGAGGAGGTTCCAGCCGACGCCGAGCAGGACGAGCGCCCACCAGAAGTTCGAAACGCGCACCCCCGCGAGCGCGATGAAGACGCATGCCATGTTGAGCGCGGCGCCGACCGACATCACGGGGATGGCGCCGAAACGGCGGATGAGATCACCCGTGAAGAAGGACGGCGCGTACATGCCCACGACGTGGGACGCGATGACCATCGCCGCTGCGTCGTAAGGATGGCCGCAGACGCCCATGGCGAGCGGCGTCGCGGTCATGAGCAGGTTCATCACGCCGTAGCCGAAGGCGGCGCTCAACACCGCCACCATGAAGGCAGGCTCGGTGGCGATACGACCGAGTGATCGCGCGGCCTCGCCGCGGGACGCGGGCGGCTCGGATGGCAGATCGAGCAAGCGCTGGCCGGCGAGAGCGAGACCGAGAAAGCCGAACAAAGACAGGTACGAGCCGAGATATGGCGTCGCGAAGGCGTGGATCGTCACGCGGCTGAGCGCGGGTCCGGCCACCCCGCCCAAAAGGCCCCCGGCGAGCACGTGCGAGATGGCGCGGGCGCGGAAAGGGGCGTCGACGGCGTCGGCGGCGGCGAAGCGGTGGTACTGGCCGAACGCGTTGTAGACGCCGAGCACGGCCGTCCCGGCGACGAACGGCCAGAAGGCGCCGCGGTACACGGCAAGCGAGCAAAGCGCCGTACCTGCGACCCCGAACCACGAGCCCACCGTGAAGCCCGCACGCCGCCCGATGCGGCGCATCAAGCCCGACGCCCAGAACGTCGACACGGCCGAGCCGAGCACCCAACTGGTCACGGGCAAGGTCGCAAGCGACTTGTCGGGCGACAGTGCGCGGCCCGCGAGCGCGTTGAGTGCGATCGCGGTGGCGTTGTTGGCGAGCAAGAGCGCCTGCAGCCCCGCGAGCAAGACGACGTTGCGGTTCACGCTACTGCCAGCGGAAAGTGCGCGCGGCGACGGCGTAGCCCACGACGCTCCACAGCGTGAGCACCCCGAGGGGTTCGGCCAGCGTGAGGATCGACCCCTCGCCCGCGTAGACGGTGCGCAGGGCCTCACAGAGCGCGGTCAGCGGCAGCAAGCGGATCGGCTCCTGGAGGAACGCTGGAAAGCGCTCGTAGGAGAAGAACGCGCCGGAGAGCACCCACATCGGCAGTTGCACGAAGTTCATCCAGCCGTTCGCGGCTTCGGTGGTATCGACGCGCGCGCCGATGATCAGGCTGACGGCGGCGAACGCCGACGCCCCGAAGAGCGCGACGATCGGCACCGACAGGAGGTGGCCGCGCACCTCCGTGCCGAAGGCGAGCCAGCCGAAGGTGACCAGCACGCCGAGCTCGACCACGAGGAAGATGCTGCGCGAGATGAAGTACGACAGCAAGAAATGGGCGTGACGCATGGGCGTCACGGCGTAGCGGCGGAGCAGGCGCCGCTTGCGCGCGATGACGAGATTGTAGCCCACCCCCCACATGCTCGTGCCCATGATGTTCATGCCGATCAGACCGGGAATCAGAAAGTCGATGTAGCGCGTCCCGGGACGTGTCACGGGGTGCGCGGCGACGTTCAGTCGATCCTTGCGCCCGGCATGGCGCTCGAGCGCGTCGGTGGTGAGGGCGCGGGCGAGTGGCGCTCGGTCGGCCGCCGGATCGTAGCGAAGCACGGGACGACCCTGCTCCCAGGCGACGATCAGATCGATCTTGGTGCGGCCCAGCGCGCGGGCCGCCTCGGCGCGACCCATGCGTTCGGCGCGGATCTCGGGGCTCGCGAGCAGCGCGCGGACCTCGGGCCCGTCTTCTTCGACGACGACGCCGACGCGCGGCGGCTCTATGGGTTTTTCGCGAAAAGCCACACCGAGCCCGATGGCCATGAGTAGCGGGAAGGCGAACACCCAGAACAGGACGCCCTTTTCGCGCACGAACTCCCTGAGCCGCACCTTCGTGAGCTCGACGAGCGGATTCGGAGCAAACGCCGGCTCGCTCACGCCGCCCCCGAGGCGGCCGCAACCGCAACGTCCTTTGCACCCTGGGCCTGCTCGGTCGTGAGAGCACGGCCCGTGAGCGCGAGGAACACGTCGTCGAGGGTCGCCTGGTGCGCGCTCAACCCGATCGGTTGGACCTTTTGGCGCTCGAGCTCGTCGAGCACGCGGGTCATGGCCGCGACGCTGCGGTCGAGCTGCAGCCGAAAGCGATCCCCCCGCCTTTCGACGTGCTGCACGGCGGCGCGGTCGCAGAGCGCGGCCTCGTCGAGCGCGCGGGCGGATTCGAACTCGACGAATTGCACGAGACCGAGACCATCGACGAGCGCGCGCGGCGTGCCGAGCGCAATGATCTTGCCGTGATCCATGATCGCCACGCGGTCGCAGAGCGCCGTGGCCTCTTCCATGTAGTGCGTCGTGATGAGCACGGTGCCACCCGCTGCCCGAAAGCGGTCCACGACGCCCCAGAGCAGCTTTCTGGCCCGTGGATCGAGCCCCGTCGTCGGCTCGTCGAGGAACAGGAGCTCCGGATCCCCCGCGAGCGCGCAGCCGAGCGCAACGCGTTGCTTGAGGCCACCCGACAGCGACGAATAGTACTTCTTGCGGTCGGGGCCGAGCTCCATGAGCTCGACGAGCTCGTCGGGGTGCCGCCCGCGCGGATAGAACGAGCGAAACAGCGTGAACACTTCCTCCACGCGAAGCTTATCCGCGAGCTGTGTGTCCTGAAGCTGCACACCGAGACGCTGGCGGATCTCGCGGTCGCGCCCGCTTCGCCACGAGATGCCGAATAGCTCGACGACGCCCGCGTCCTTGGGCGTGAGGCCCTCCAGCATTTCCACCGTGGTCGTCTTGCCGGCGCCGTTCGGGCCGAGCAGACCGAAGCATTCACCGGGGGCGACGGAGAGGTCGATGCCATCGACCGCGGCCACCGCCCCATAGCGTTTGACGAGCGCTCGACAGTAGATCGCGGGTGTCACGGCGCGCGGGAGACTAGCGCGGTTCGCCGACCTGGGCGCGAGCGCGTCCGCGGGGCCCGTGGTGCCCCGGCTGCGCGTTCGAACCCGGGGCACCCGGCGCACGCACGCGGACAAGGCCGCGATTGTCGAGGTCCGCCGAGCGACCGGTTGTCGCCGGGCGGCGGGCGCGGTACCGGTTGACGGATGCGGTGGCTCGCGTTGGTGTTGGCGATGGGTGTGTGCAGCGCTCCGGCCGTCTCGTTGGCTTCGGAGTCCAACAAGGCGGCGGCGGAGGCACTTTTCAACGAGGGCCGGAGCCTGATGTCCTCGGGTCGCTACGACGAGGCGGTCGCCAAGCTCAAGGCGAGCCAAAACCTCGACCCGGGGCTCGGAACGCTGCTCAACATCGCCGAGTGTTACGAGCGGCTCGGGCGCACCGCGAGCGCCTGGGCGCAGTACCGCGAGATCGTCTCGCTCGCGCGCCAGGCAGGCGCGAAGGAGCGCGAGGACCTGGCCGAGCAGAAGAGCCGCGAGCTCGAGCCGAAGATCTCCAAGCTTGCCATCAACCTGAAGCCCGGCGCGGGCGATGCTTCCGACATGACCATCACTCGCGACGGCGAGGTCGTCAGCGCTGCAGAGCTCGCGGTCGCCATTCCGGTCGATCCCGGCAAGCACGTGATCGAAGTGAGCGCCCCCGGCAAGGAGCCGTGGAGCCTCAGCGTGGAGATCGGAGAGGGCTCGTCGACGAAGGCCGTCGAGATCCCCGTGCTGACCGACGCCTCCGGCTCGACGCCGGCGCCCCCGGCCGCAGGCGGCGAGACCACGCCCGCGACGACGAGCGACAGCGGCTCGACGCAGCGCGTGCTCGGTATCGTCGCCGGTGGGATCGGCGTCGTCGGGATCGGTCTCGGCAGCTTTTTCGGCCTCAAAGCCTCTTCGACGTGGTCCGACGCCAAGTCGCATTGCCGCTCGTATCCGTACGACTGCGGCGACGAGGGCACGAGCTTGCAGAAGGACGCGAAGAGCCAGGCCACCATTTCGACGATCGGCTTCATCGTCGGCGGCGTCGGGCTCGCGGGCGGCGCCGTCCTTTACTTCACGGCCGGCTCGTCGAAGAAGGAGTCGGTCGCGGTGGGGATCGGTCCGAGCAGCGTTAGCTTGAACGGGAGCTTCTAAAAATGACGTCGAACAAGTCGAAGGGGGATGGGGCATCGACCGGGCGCTGGGTGCGCTGGCTCGTGCCGCGCGCAATTCTCCCCGTTGCGGCCGTCGCCGTCGCCTGCACGTCGCTGCTCGGTGTCGAGGAGCTACACCCGGATCCCGAGACCGGGGCGGGGACCGGTGGCCAGGGCGGAAGCGGAGCGGCGGGTGGCAAGGGCGGCTCGAGCGGAAGCGGTGTCGGCGGCAGCTCGGGCGCAACGGGCGGAAGCGGAGCGGCGGGCGGCAAGGGCGGCTCGAGCGGCGGGAGCGCGGGCACGACCGGCGGCTCGACGGGCGGAGGCGGCGAGGGCGGCGAAGCGGGTCAGGACATGACGGGAGGCACGAGCGGCGGCGGTGGCAATAGTGGCGCCGGTGGGGCGAGCGGCTCGAGTGGGTCCAGCGGCTCGAGCGGGTCCTCCGGTACCGCCGGCTCGGGCGGCACGGACGGCACCGTGCACGGCCGCGTCGTCAACCACTGGCTGCAGCCGATCCCGAACGTCACGGTGACGATTGGCGACCAGTACGCCGACA
Source organism: uncultured delta proteobacterium (assembly GCA_963841435.1). Classification (GTDB taxonomy): domain Bacteria; phylum Myxococcota_A; class Polyangia; order Polyangiales; family Polyangiaceae; genus PMG-095. The sequence goes on along the minus strand of CAWJCS010000005.1, from coordinate 1,601,916 downwards.
CCGACACCAACGGCGACTTCACGATGGCCGACGTGCCGGACACCTATGACGCCGAGCTCGTCGTCACCTTCCGGCGCTACGGCAACGACGGCCCGCAATACGGCTGGGTGTACGAGGGCCTCACACGCCGTGATCCCACGCTGGAGGTGTACGAAGGCCTCACCCTCCGCGACGGCAACCTCCAATACACGCCGACGAACGCGAGCGGCGCCTCCAACGAGGTGATCGTGGGCGCGCTGGGCGGCGAGTACAGCAATTGGAGCCGCGAAGGGGGCGCGGTCCAAACGTCGCATTCCTGGTACGGGCCGGGCACCATCACCATGAGCGGTCACGCGCTCGCCTGGCTCGAGACGAACAGCCTTCCCACCCAATACACGGCGTACTCCGCTTTGGCAGCGCCCGTGGCGCTCACCGACGGCAGCGGCACGGCAAGCGTGACGCTCGATTTCACGCCGAACACGGTCGCATCCTTCTCGGTCGGCGGCACCGTCACGAGCACCACGACCGACGACCGCACCAACGGAGTCTGGGTGCGCTTCTCGACGGGCGCCGACATCCGTGTCGTGGAGCACTACGGCTCGAGCCTGCTCACGGATTACGCCTACACGGTGCCGAGCTTGCCGATGGCGACCATCACGGTGGCTGCCCAGGAGGGCACGGCGTACTTCGGCTCCGCCGCCGTCGCACACGTTGACGGTCTCACGAGCGGGCAGACCAGCGCCGACCTCGACATCCCCACCCCGCCCACGCAATCGGCGCCGGCCAACGGCGTGACGCTCGGCGCGAACAGCACCTTCAGTTGGAGCGGGAGCGCGAAGACGTACGTCTGGTTTGCCATCAGCAACAACTGGTACGAGGGCGTCTACATCGTGACGACGCGCAAGCAAGTCACGATGCCGACGTTCAAGAACGGCTTCGCGCTGCGCCCCGGCGACGACGTCACGTGGCGCGTCGAGACCCACGGCGACGCGCAAACCGTGGACGAGGCCACGGGACCCGAGGGCTTCGCCGACGAGTTCGGCTACGCCGAAGGCGACAGTCCCGAGGGGCCGCGCCACACGAGTGGTAGCTACGCCATTTCGATGGGCCGCTACTTCTACATGCCGTAGCTGCGCCGCGCGGCCTTGGCCTGGGCGTGAGCCGTCGCGGCGAGCCTGGGGTTCTCCACTTGGTGATGCTCGCGAAAAGGGCCCGGACGAGAGGACTTCTCGCGATCTTCGCGCTCGGCACCACCGCCGGCTGCGGCTCCGGAGACGACAGCGGACCCCCGACCAAGACGGGCGGTTCGGGGAGCGGAGGCACGGCGACGAGCGGTGGGGCTGCCGGGACGAGCACGGGCGGCGCAGCCGGTGCGACGGGCGGCGCAGCCGGTGCGACGGGCGGCGCAGCCGGTGCGACGGGCGGCTCGAGCGCCGCCGGCTCGGGCGGGGGCGGCGCCGCGGGCAACGGCGCCGGCAGCGGCGGCTCGGCAGGTGCTGCGGGCAGCGGCGCCGGGGGCAGCGGCGGAGCAAACGGCGGCTCGGGTGGCGCTGAAGCGGGCAGCGGTGGCTCGGCGGGCGTCGATGCCGGCGCCGCGGGCAGCAGTGGCGCCGCGGGCAGCGGCGGCTCGGCGGGCAGCAGCTGGCGCCGGTCGGGCAGCAGCGGCTCGTACGACGCGCTCGTGCTCAGTCTGGCACCGGTCGGCTACTGGCCCATGGTCGCCACCTCGGGCACCGAGGCGGATCTCAGCGGCCACGGCCACGACGGCAGCTACCGCGGTGGCACGCCGGCGACGGGCAGCCTGCCGAACGGCGACTCCGGCGCCGTGTTCGACGGCTCGTCGCAGTACCTCACGATCCCTTCGCACGCGTCGTTCTCGATTCCGACCGCCAAAAACTTCACGTGGGAGGCCTGGATTTCCCCGACCGAGCTCGAGTTTCCGAACGACAGCAACGGATACGTTGACTGGATGGGCAAGTGCGAAAGCTACTCACCGACCTGCGAGTGGGAAGCACGCATGTACAAGACGACCAACCCGGAGAGTCGCTGCAATCGCATCTCCGCCTACGTCTTCAATCCGAGCGCGGGGCTCGGCTCGGCGGCGGATTGGCAGCCGACGTGCGGCTTGCTCGAAGCCGATGCGTTTTATCACGTCGTGGGCGAGTACACGCTCGAGAGCGAGCCGTCCGATTGCCAGAACGCGAGCAGCTATCCGGGCTCGATCGAGATTTGGGTGAACGGCGTGAAGTGGGATCATGGGAGCCACGGCCAGACCGGCTGCATGAGCCAGTACAGCGTGGTTCCGCAGGCGAACGACAGCCCGGTCAACGTGGGGACGATGGCGGGCGACGCGTGGTTCCCCGGTATGGTCGCGAAAGTCGCGTTCTACGATTTTCTCTTGAGCCAGGCCGAGATCACCGCCCACTACCAGGCCATGACGGGCGCGACGCCGAGCGGTAGCTGCGGCAACACCTGCTCGTTCTGAGCAGAGCGAGCGCTCGCGCGCAGGGTCGGGCCGCCTTAGCCTGGGGCGCATGCCGAAGCGGGAAAGGACGCGCTCGAAGTGGACTCTCGCACCCGTGGTCTACGAGCATAGCGGCATCGAGGGGCGCGGCGTGTTCGCACGGCGCGTTTTCGAGCGCGGCGAGACGATCGTGCCCTACGCGCCGAAGCTCCGGCGCCTCGACCGCAGTGATCCCGAGGCGGCGGCGCTTTCGGCGACCAAGCTCACCCTGCTGACGAACGACGGCAGCGTGCTCGTGCCCGACACCGAGATGCCCGGTGGCTGGTTGTGCAACCACAGCTGTGATCCGAACGCGGATCTTTACGCGAGCGGCGACGGGCGGATTCAGTGCCGGCGGCGGATCGCACCGGGCCAGGAGATCACGATCTTCTACGGATGGGTGACGGAGAACCAGCCCGAGCGCGATCCTTGCCGTTGCGGCACCGCGCGTTGCCGCGGCGCCATCAACTTCGACGTGAGCGACGCCGACGCCGCCTGCTTCGAAGCGGACACCGAGGCCGGCGAGCGCGTGAGGCAACGGCTCGACGCGTACCGCGAATTTCTCGCGCCGATCGAGCAGGAGCACGTCCTCGCGACGGTCATCGACCGCTTGAGGCGGCTCGCGGCGCGCCGCCCGCGCTGAGCGACCGCTCCTGCGCCGAACGTTCGGCGCCTTGGCCGGTCGTCAGGCGTCGGCGGGATCCTCGCGAAACGAGCGGTACGTCCCCGGGCGCAGGCGCTGCCGCAGCAAGCCGCTGAGCGAGATCGACGAGCAGCCGCCCGGCGCCGGGCGGGGACCGAACCACGCGCCGGCGAGATCCATCGCGGCATCGACCATCGGCTCAGCCCAGCGCGCGCAGTCTTTTCGTGAGCGACCCTCCCGAGCTATGCTCGAGCCAAGCGACGATGAGCGACGAAACGGATCGTTTCGCCGAGCTCGCTGCGCGCGAGCTCGCTGCGCTCGGGGGCGGCGGCGAGGCGCGCATCGAAAAGCAGCATGCGGCCAACAAGCTGACGGCGCGGGAGCGCATCACCCGGCTGCTCGATCCCGAAAGCTTCGTCGAGATGGGCGGCTTCGTCACGCACCGCGCCACGAATCTCGGAGGGACCGACAGCGCCCCCGGCGACGGGGTCGTCACCGGCCACGGCACCGTCGAGGGTCGGCGGGTCTGCGTGTTCGCGCAGGATTTCACCGTGCTCGGCGGCTCGCTCGGCGCCGCCCACGCCGAGAAGATCGTACGCCTCATGGAGCATGCGCTACGCGTCGGCACGCCGGTGATCGGGCTCAACGATTCGGGCGGCGCCCGCATCCAGGAAGGCGTCGCCGCGCTCGCGGGCTACGCCGACATCTTCCTTCGGAACACGCTCTTGAGCGGCGTCGTGCCGCAGCTCTCTTGCATCATGGGTCCGTGCGCGGGGGGCGCCGTGTACTCGCCGGCCATCACCGATTTCATCCTCATGGTGGAGGGCACGAGCTACATGTTCATCACGGGCCCGGACGTGATTCGCGCCGTCACCCACGAGGACGTGACGAAGGAAACGCTGGGCGGCGCCGCGACCCACGCCGAAAAGAGCGGCGTGTGCCACGTTACGGCGCCCGACGATGGCGCCTGTCTCGACGCCGTGCGCGAGCTGCTCGGCTTCTTGCCCTCCAACAACGCCGAGGATCCACCTCGCCGCGCCGCCACCGATCCCATCGACCGCGACGCGCCCGAGCTCGACCGTCTGATCCCCGTCGAGACCCACAAGCCCTACGACATGCGCCGCGTCATCGAGGCCACCGTCGACGACGGCGATCTATTCGAGATCCACGCGGGCTTCGCCAAGAACATCATCGTCGGATTCGCGCGCATGGGTGGGCGGCCCGTCGGGGTCGTCGCGAATCAACCCGCGGTGCTCGCGGGCGTGCTCGACATCGACGCGAGCGTCAAGGCGGCGCGCTTCGTTCGCTTCTGCGACTGCTTCAACGTGCCACTCGTCGTGTGGGTCGATGTGCCCGGCTTCTTGCCGGGTGTCGATCAGGAGCACCGCGGCATCATCGCTCACGGGGCGAAGCTGCTCTACGCGTTCAGCGAAGCGACGGTGCCGAAGCTCACGGTCATCACGCGCAAGGCCTACGGCGGAGCCTACGACGTGATGAACAGCAAGCACATCCGCGCCGACGTGAACCTCGCCTTCCCGACTGCCGAGATTGCCGTGATGGGGCCCGAGGCGGCGGTCAACGTCGTGCATCGCGCCGCGATCGAGGCGGCGGCCGATCCCGATGCAGCGCGCGCCGACTTCGTGAGGGACTACCGGGCTCGCTTCGCGAGCCCCTACCTGGCCGCGGGCCTCGGCTTCGTCGACGAGGTCATTCGACCCCGGGACTCGCGTCGCCGGCTCGGCGCGTACCTCGAGCTTTTCCGCACCAAGCGCGACAAGAACCCGCCGAAGAAGCACGGCAACATGCCGCTCTGAGCCCCGCGCCTGCACGCCGCCGGCCCCTCGCGCAGGGTCGACGAGCGAGCCGGCGCTCACCCTTCGGGATCGAAGTAGTTGACCTCGACACCGCGCGGCGTTCGAAAACGCGTCACGCCCTCGCCGCGCTCGACGACGTAATCGGGACCGTGGGGCACCTTGCCAAAGCCGCCCGGTGTGTTGACGATGAGCTTCGGCAGAGCGATGCCGCTCAGTCGTCCCTGCAGGGCTTCCATGATGGCGACGCCCGTCGCGAGCGGCGTTCTGAGGTGCGAGGAGCCGCGTACCGGGTCCATCTGCAGAAGGTAGTAGGGGCGCGCGCGCTCGCGCACCAGGCCGCGAAACAGCGCCGCGAGCGTGGTCGCGTCGTCGTTGACGCCCTTGAGAAGAACGGTGTGGTTCATCACGGGAAAGCCCGCGTCGGCGAGCCGCCGCAGCGCCGCCCGCGAGCGCTCCGTGAGCTCGCGCGGATGGTTGAAATGCGTCATGACCCAGAGTGGGTGATGGGGCCGGAGCGCCGCCAGGAGCTCGTCGGTGATGCGTTGCGGCAGCACGACGGGCACGCGCGTCGCGAGGCGGATCGTCTCGATGCTGGGGATGGCGCGCAGCCGCGCCACCAGGCGCTCGACGCGCGCGGTCGCCATCGCAAGCAGGTCTCCGCCGCTCACGATGACGTTGCGAACTTCGGGGTGAGACTCGAGGTACGCGAAAGCGGGTGCGAGATGCTCGAGCGAGCGAGCGCCGCCGCCGGCGCCGACGAGCCGCGAGCGCGTGCAGAACCGGCAATAGACGGCGCAGCGATCCGTGGCGACGATCAGCGCGCGATCGGGGTAGCGCTGGACGAGATCCGGCGCCACCTCGTGCGCGGCTTCACCGAGCGGGTCCACGAGGTCGCCGCGGAGCGTGAGGGCTTCGGCGGCGTGCGGCACGATCTGTCGCCGGATGGGACAAGCGGAATCGTCCGGGTCACAGAGCGACAGGTAGTACGGCGTGACGAGCAGCGGCAGTCCCTGAACCTCGGCGGCCCGCGCGCCCGCGAGCTCTTCGGGAGTCAGTCGCAGCACCCGGGCGAGCTCGTCAGCGGTTCGCACCGCGCGGCGAAGCTCGTCGCCCCACTCGCTCGCGCTCTCGGAGGCGCGCGGGAGCGCGACGACGGGCTGGCTCACTTTGGCGACGCGACCGACGGCTTGCCGTGTGGCGCCATGCCCGTGAGCTTCGGTAGAGCCGGGATCTTGAAGTTGCCTGGCGTGAGTGCGCCGGGGGACGACGAGATGCGGGCGCCGGCGGGCGCCGGCGGCGGCAACGTCATCGCGGCGAGCACCGTGTCGTCGACCTTCACGGGGAAGCGGCCGCGCAGATCCTTCTCGAGCGCTTGCTCGCGCTCCTTGATGCGGGCCTGGACGACAGCCGTGCGGATCGCTCGCACGGACTCTTCGTAGCGGCGCTCGCGACCGGGCGACTTGCTCGTCACGCGGATGACGTAAAACTTTCCGTCGGACTCCACGATGGAGGGATACGTCTTGTTGAGCTCGGCCACCTTGAACGCAGCCTCTCGCACGGGCTCGGGCACGCGAGGGTTCGCGCCACGCGGGTGACCGGGCGGCCCCACGATGCCGAGATCGCCCGAAAGCTCGCTCGGGGTCGAGCTGAGGCGCGGGCCCCTCTGCACGGAGAGGCGCTCGACGAGCTCGCCCCACGCCTTGCCTTCGGCGCCCATCGCCTTGGCGAGCGCGGCTTTCGCCGAGGGCTCGCTGTCGAGCACGATGGCGGCCACCCGCCGGCGCTCGGGCTCTGCAAAGTCGTCCTTGTGGGCGTCGTAGTACGCTCTCAGGTCCGCCTCGGGGATATCGTTCGCGCCGGGGGCGCCCTTGCGCACTTCCTCGAGCACCTCGTCGCGCAGGACTTGCCGGATGCGTTCCTTGGTTTCGGGCGCCTTGTCGAGCCCACGTCGCGCGGCTTCCTGCGCGAGGAGCTCCACCTCCACCATCTCGTCGAGCAGACGCCGACGACGATCCGGCGACTGATAGCGCATACGCTCGAAGGGGTCCATGCGCTCGAGCGCCGCGGCGTAGTCGCCGAGGGTGATCACGCGATCACCCACCTTCGCGAGTGTCTTTTTGGCAAGCTCGGGCGACAGCGCCTTCGGACCCGCCGACGCGCTCGCCGAGGCGGCCGCGTGGGGCTCGTCCTTCTTCTTCTTCGAGCAGCTGACGAGCGCCGCGACGAGCGCGGCCCACACGACGAGCCTTCGACCCCATCGCCCCAGGTGTGTTGGTCTCACGAGCCTCCGATCCCTATGCGCCATCGCGCCGGGGGATACTACGGCCGGGCGCCCTCGTCGAGCACGCCCCGGGCGCCTCCAGCCGCCGGGCACGGCGCGCGCGAGGGGCATCCACGCGCGTGTCGAGCGTCGGCGGAACCGCGGCCGGCCAGGTCGTGTCGCCGCCGCTGGTTGCCCGTCGCCCCGCACGAGAGTAGGAGCCGTGCTCGTGGAAGAGAAGACTCAGCGCTACAAGCGGGTGGTCATCAAGCTCAGCGGGGAGGCGTTGAGCGGCAAACAGGGCGGCTCGGGGATCGATACCGCCACGCTCCGCGCGACCGCGGAGGAGCTCCGCGACGTCCAAGCCACGGGCGTGCAGATCGCTCTGGTCGTGGGCGGCGGCAACATCTTCCGCGGCCTGAGAGGCGCCAGCGAGGGCATGGACCGCGCGCAGAGCGACTACATGGGGATGCTTGCCACGGTCATCAACGCGCTCGCCCTCCAAGACGCGCTCGAGCGCGTCGGACTGCCGACACGGGTGATGACGGCCATCTCGATCCAGCAGGTCGCCGAGCCGTACATCCGGCGACGGGCCATCCGTCATCTCGAGCGCGGTCACACGGTGATTTTCGCCGCCGGTACGGGCAACCCATTCTTTTCCACGGACACTGCCGCCGCGCTCCGGGCCATGGAGGTGCGCGCCGACGGGCTGCTCAAGGCGACCAAAGTGGACGGAATCTACGACCGGGACCCAGTGCACCACGCAGGAGCCACCCTGCTCGAGCGCGTGAACTACGACCGACTGCTCGCCGATCACCTGGGCGTCATGGACGCGACCGCCGTCGCCCTCTGCCGCGACAACGGCTTGAGGATCCACGTCTTTCGCATGACCCCCGGTAACATCCGGCGCGTGTGCTGGGGCGAGCACCTCGGCACGACGGTCTCCGACGAGGCGTGAGAACCGACTCCACGCGCCAGTTATTCCCGGCTATCGAGCACCCTTTCTTCGCAGGCGAGGACGCTCGAACGGCAAAAAGGGCCCCCCGCGTTCGATTGGAGTAAGCTCCGGCCCCCGCCATGTGGCAGTCGCTCCCCGAGTTCGGCACGGGCGTGATCTACGCGATCCTGGTCACGGCCGCCTACACGTTCGCAGTGTCGCTCGCAGCCGGTCGTGGTCAGCCACGCCTCCTGCAAGCAGCACGCTACGGCGCGTTCGCGACCGCGGGCCTGACCCTGTTCGCGGTCGCGCTGCTCGCCTACGCGTTCATCACCCACGATTTCCGGATCCGCTACGTCGCCCACTACAGCGACCGGTCGATGTCCACGAGCTACCTCTTCACGGCGCTCTGGGGTGGACAGGACGGGTCGCTGCTCTGGTGGCTGTTCTTGCTCGCCTGCTACACGACGGCGTGCGTGCTCTGGCTGCGTGGCCGCTACCGCCACCTGCAGCCGTACGTCATCGCCACGTTGATGGGCATCTTCGGCTTCTTCGGCGTGCTGATGCTTTTCGCGGCCAATCCGTTCGAGGCCACCATCGCGGGCGCGCGCCCCGATGGCGAGGGGCTCAATCCGCTGCTGCAAAACTACTGGATGATCATCCACCCTCCGTCGCTCTACACGGGCTTCGTTGGCTGTTCCGTGCCGTTTTCGTTCTGCGTCGCCGCGCTCGCCACGGGCCGGCTCGACAACGAGTGGATCGTCGCGGTCCGAAAGTGGATGTTGTTCGCGTTCATGTTCCTCTCGATCGGTAACGCGCTCGGCATGGCCTGGGCGTACGAGGAGCTCGGTTGGGGCGGCTACTGGGCCTGGGACCCGGTCGAGAACGCCGCGTGCCTGCCCTGGTTCACGGCGGCCGCCTACGTCCACTCCACGATGATCCAGGAGCGGCGGAACATGCTGAAGGTGTGGAACGTGTTCCTCATCTGCCTCACGTTCTTCCTCACGATCTTCGGAACGTTCCTCACGCGCGCCGGGCTCATCTCGAGCGTCCACGCCTTCGCCCAGAGCGACATCGGCAAGTACTTCGTGGGCTTCATGGCGATCATCGCCGCCGTGAGCCTCGCGCTCATCGTCTGGCGGCTCCCCCTGCTGCGCGGCAAGTCGTCGATCGAGGCCGTGGCGAGCCGCGAGGCGATGTTCGTCATCAACAACTGGGCGCTGCTCGGCGGCGCCACGTTCATTCTCGTGGCGACGCTGTTCCCGAAGCTGAGCGAGCTCTGGGGTGACAAGGTCACGGTGGGCCCCCCGTTCTTCAACCGCTGGATGGCGCCGATCGGGCTCGTCATCTTCGCGCTCATGGGGCTCGCGCCGCTGTTCGGCTGGCGCAAGACCAGCCCCGGTGCCCTGAAGAAGGCCTTCGTGATCCCGCTCTCGGTGCTCGGCGTCACGTTCGTGCTGCACCTCGTGTTCGGCAAGGCGCTCGGCTACCCCGCGCTCGTCGAGCGCGACGCGTTCTATCCCGGCGTGATCGGCGTCGTGCTCCAGAAGATCGGCTCGGCGCTGCCGGGCATCACGATTGCCATCGCGGCCTTCAACGTGTCGGTGGTCGTCCAGGAATTTGCCCGAGGGATCGGCGCGCGCCAGCGCTCCGCTCAGAAGCGCAACGAGAGCGAATCGTTGTTCGTCGCGCTCTTCCGGCTCATGGACAAGAATCGCCGGCGCTACGGCGGCTACATCGTGCACCTCGGCATTTGCGCGATCTTCCTGGGCTTCACGGGCGGCGCCTGGGCCATCGATCGCGAAACCGCGCTCGTCCCCGGGCAAAGCTATCAGCTCGGTCGCTACGAGCTCACCTACGACGGCCCGCGCATGTGCCCCGGCAACCCGCGCTGCAGCCCCGCCGAGCAGGCCGACGTGAACAAGCGCATGATCTTCGCCGACCTCAGCGTATCGCGCGACGGCAAGCCGCTCACGCGCCTCTCTCCCGCGAAGTTCATCTATCACCGGCAGCCCGAGAGCCCGACCACCGAGGTTGCGATGCTGCGCTCGCTGCGCGAGGACGTGTACACGGTCGTCGGCACGGTGGACCCGCAGACCAAGCGCGCCACCTTCCAGCTGCACCTGAACCCGCTCGTTTCGTACATCTGGGTGGGAGTGTTGATCCTCATCGGGGGCGCCACGCTCTCGCTCTGGCCCGAGCTTGGCTTCCGTGAGGTTGGCGCCTGGGGCTACCTGCGCGCCGGTGCCGGCGTCGCAACGAGCGTGATGCTCGCGATGTGGCTCGGCGCGAGCCCGCAGGGCGCGTGGGCCGCAGCGCCGCGACCGCCCCCCTTGCCCGTCGTCGAGCAAGCCGCGCTACCGATGCCCACGGGGCCGCTCGGCGCAGTCGCCGTCGGCCTCGGGCTCGGCGCGGTGCTCGCCGTGAGCTGGCGGCGGCGCCGGCGATGAAGCGGCCGCCGCTGCCGCTTCCCCTGCTGCTACCGCTCGTCACCCTCGTGGGAGCCGCAGCGGCCGGCGCCACGCTCGGCGTCGAGATCGCGCTGCTCGTCATCGCAGGCGGCGCGCTCGTGGGCGTCATTGCGCTGCTCTGGGCGAGCGTCCAGAGCCTCACGGGAGAGTCGCCGCTTTCGCTCGAAGAAGCCCTAAGCCTCGGGGCGCCGTCCGCGGAAGAGGAACAGAAGCGCGCCGTGTTGCGCGCTCTCAAGGATCTCGAGTTCGAGCGCAGCGTCGGCAAGATCGGCGACGAAGACTACAGAGAGCTCTCGACGCGGTATCGCGCCGAGGCGCGCCGTCTCATTGCCGCCCTCGACGCCGGCGGCGCCGACGAGCGTGCCGAGGTCGAGCGACAGCTCGCGGACCGGCTGCGCGCCGAAGAAAAGAACGCGAAGGAGAAGGCTCGCGAGCCCGAGCCCCCCGCCGAAGCCACGGAGCCACCCTCCGATCCCGAGCTTGCGGCTCCGCACTCGGAGGGGGACGAGGAGAGCGCATGAAGCGTCTGGTTGTCTCGCTGTCGCTGCTCGGCGGCCTGCTCCTCGCGTCGCCAGCGCGCCCGCAGGGCGCCATGGACAATCCGCACGCTTCGCCACACGGCGACGCGCGGCCCAACACCGAGGAGCCGGCCCTCGACCTGCCGCACGACAGCATCGAAGTCGCGCTGGTTGACGGCAACGACGCGCCGATCGCTGGCCATGACGTGCGCCTCGGCATCCTGTTCCAGAAGATCGCCGAGGGTGAATCGCGCACCTCGCGCACCCAAAAAACCGGCACCGACGGCAAGACTCGCTTCGACGGTCTCGAGACCGGCAGCAACTACGCCTACCGCGTCACGGCCCGCTCGGGCCCCGCCGAGTATGCGTCGACCCCGTTCAACCTGCGCGATCACGGCATGCGCGTGACGCTGCACGTCTATCCCGTCACGACCGATCCGGCTCAGGCGATCGTGGGGATGCGCGGCTTTTTCTACATCGAGACGCGCGACGACGTCTTTCAGATCGAAACGCTCTTCCGCGTGATCAATCTGGGCAAGGCCGCCTGGGTGCCCAAGGACGTGATCATGTCCTTGCCGAGCGACTTCAAGGCGTTCAACGCCGGCGAGTCGATGTTCGACGCGCGTTTCGAAGCCGTGGACGGCCGCGGCGCGCGCCTCGTCGGCACTTTTCCCCCAGGCCAGCAGGACGTGAGCTTTCGCTTTCAGGTGCCGAAGCCGGACTCGACGAGCATGACGTTTTCGGTCCGTCCGCCGGCACGCACCGCGGAGATGCGCGTCATCGCCGTCGCGAACAAGAACATGGGGCTCGAGGTTGACGGCTTCGAGCCGCCGCGCGAGGGCACGGGGCCGAGCGGTGATCACGTGCTCGTAACGCGACGGCTCGTCGGGCGCGGTGAGCCGGAGGTCGGTGCGTTCACCATCGTGCTCACGGGACTACCGACACCCGATGAAGGGCGCTGGGTCGCCGTTGCTATCGCTCTTGCGTTCGGAGTCGCGGGCGGATTGGCAGCGGCGGGCAAGCTCAAGATCGCTCCGACCGAGCGGCATCTGGGCGATCGAGCCCGAGCTCGCGATCTGCTCTTTTCCGAGCTCGTCGTGCTCGCCAAGGCGCGTCATCGCGGTGAGATCGGCCCCACTGCCTACGACCGCGCTCACCGGTCGCTGGTCGACGCCATCGCCCGAATTGGCGTCCAACAGGACAAAAAACGCGGGCGCCGAGCGCGCACGGCTACGGCGAGGGCAGAAAAAGCCTCGTCCACACCCTCTGGATAAGGTCTGGAGATCCCTAGGGACGGACGGGGTGCACCCCCGTGGACGAGCGCGACCGAGTCGTTTCGCCCACAGCCAGCGCGGTACCCAACCCCGTGCGTTCTCCCTAGCCTACACCGTGAAACACCTCAACATTCCGAAGGTTTACGGAAAAATCCCCAGCCCCCACAGGGCCTACTAACGACGACTGGTTCTTCTTAAATATTCCTCAGAGTTGACCGGAAGGTGCCAGCGTCGGGTCAGGACCACGACAGATTCAGAGCAGCGTGCTTCGAGACTCTGGCGCCGGCCGGGCCACCCGGGTACACCGTCCGCCCGATGCACGTCATTGTCAGCAAAAAGGATCTGCTCCCCGTGCTCGATCGCTGCCAGGGCGTGGCGGACAAAAAGAGCACCATGCCCGTGCTCGGCAACGTTCTGCTCGAGGTCGGTGGCCCGAACGAGCTGCGCCTCGCCGCGACGGATTTGATCCTCGCTGTGCGCGGCAAGATCCCGGCGCGCGTGGAACAGGGCGGCAGCGTTGCGGTGGGCGCGCGCGATCTCGTCGAGCGCGTGCGCAACATGCCCGACGGTGAGATCGGTATCGCGACGGCCGGCAATTCGGCGACCACGTTGCGTGCCGTCGGCTCGCCCCGGCGCTTCACGCTGCAAGGCATTCCGGGCGAAGAGTTTCCGAGCTTGCCGGAGCCGGCCGCCGACGCGAAGTCCTCGACGCTCGGCGCCGCGACGCTCGCGTCGCTGATCGCGGCAACGCATTTTTCGATCTCGAGCGACGAGACGCGACCGCACCTCAGCAGCGCACTCTTCGAGTGGGACGGCGATCGCGTTCGCATGGTGACCACCGATGGCCATCGCCTCTCGAAGATGGAAGCCACGGTGCCCGGGCGACACGCCTCGAGCACGATGCTGATCCCGCTCAAGGGCGTGAACGAGCTACGCCGGTTGTGCGACGAGGTCGCGAGCAAGAAGGACGCCGACGGCGAAGCGGAGATCGCGCTCCTGCAGAGCGGCCCCAACGCGTTCTTCGAGCTGCCGGGTCTGAAGTTCAGCGTCAAGCTCGTGGACGCGCAGTTCCCGCCGTACCAGCAGGTCATTCCCGATCAGCACGCCAATCGCGTGAGGGTCCCGCGTGCTGCGACGGCGGAAGCGCTCAACGCCGTTTCGGTTGCCGCGAGCGATCGTACCGGTGGCGTGAAACTATCGCTCTCGAAGGGCAAGCTTCGTTTCGAAAGCGAGAGCCCCGAGAGCGGCGAAGGCTTCGACGAGCTCGCCGTGGACTACGATGGTCCGGACCTCACCGTCGGCTTCAATGCCCGCTACTTCCTCGACGTCCTGCGTGCGATCAGCACCGACGACGTTGAGCTCTCGCTCGGCGGTGAGCTCGATCCGGCGGTGATTCGGCCCGCGGAGACGACCGGCGCCGAGAACTACCTCGCCGTGATCATGCCAATGCGCATCTGAGCGGCTCGCGTCGATCTGGCGGAAAGGCCGCGCGTGCGAGATCTTGCCTTCCAAGACTGCCTGCGTCGAGGTTAGGGTTCCCTTCATCGCCGACGAAGGAACGAGTCAGCTCCACGTCGAGACGCTAGCCGTCAGGCGTCTCAGGAACATCCAAGCGCTCGACCTTCGGCTCTCGCCGCGACTCAACGTCATCGTCGGCGACAATGGGCACGGCAAGACCAGCGTGCTCGAGGCCATCTACCTTGCCGCGACGACGAAGAGCTTTCGTGCCGACCGCCTCGCCACGGTGATTCAGGAAGGCGCCGAGGGCGGGAGTAGCGTTGTCTGCGTGGTCGAGGGGGGCGTGCCGCGCGAGCAGCGACTCGTGCTCACGGGGCGCTCGCGCAGCGCTCGCGTCGATGGCAAGGCGCCCTCGACGCTCTCCGCCTATGCGACGCGCACCCCGGTGGTCGCCTTCTGCCCCGGCGACCTCACCCTCGTGGGAGGGAGCGCGAGCGGAAGGAGGCGGCTCCTCGACCGCGTGATGTTGTTCGTGGACCCGCCGGGCGCCGAGTCCCGCGCCCGCTACGATCGCGCGTTACGCTCGCGCCAGCGCGTGCTCGCCGAGCGAGGCGTGCGAAGCCCCGATCTGGACGCATTCGAAGCCGTGATGGCCACCGAGGGCTCCCGGTTCTCGCAGGCACGCGCGCGCGCCGCCGAACGCGTGCTCGCGGAGCTCGGGCGTACGTTCGAGCGCGTGGCTGCTCGAGGCACGCTCGGCGCTTCGCGCTACCAAGCGGGCGGCGTAGACGACCCTGCGCTTTTCGCGCGGCGCCTCGCCGAGGCACGCCCCGCCGACATGCGGCGCGGCGCAGCGAGCTTTGGCCCGCAACGCGACGAGCTCGAGATCACTTTGCTCGGGCGCCCGGCGCGCACGCACGGGTCTCAGGGCCAGCAGAGACTTTTCGCCCTCGCGCTCAAGCTCGCCGAGCTCGAGTGCATTCGCGCCGCGCGGGGCGCCGATCCGGTGCTCCTGCTCGACGATGTCTCGAGCGAGCTCGACCAGGAGCGCACTCTTGCCGTCATCGAGCTCGTCGCTCAGAATAGGGGTCAGATCTTCGTCACGACGACGCGCCTCGACCTCGTTCCGACGGGCTCTTTCGGGCCCTCGGAGCGCTCGGATTTCAGGCTGATTGGCGGCGCCGTGGCGGCCGCGCCGCCGGGCGCTGACGAGCCTCAGAAGAGTCAGTACAAACCAGCGAAATAAAAAGGGTTTTGGTCCTTGCGCCGAGGTCGGCGCGTGGTTATAGAAACTAGTTCAAAGGCCGATGGCTTGAGCCCTCCCGCTCCCGACCTCGCCAGCCCCACTTCTATGACGACTGCGGCGCCCGAACCTGCTCCGACGACCAGCGACTACGATTCGACGAATATCACCGTCCTCGAAGGGCTCGAGGCGGTGCGCAAGCGTCCCGGTATGTACATCGGGGACGTCCACGACGGCTCTGCGCTGCACCATCTGGTGTGGGAGGTCGTGGACAACAGCGTGGACGAGCACCTTGCCGGCTCGTGCCACGGCGTGGACATCGCGGTGCACTTCGACGGCTCGGTGACCGTCGAAGACGACGGACGCGGCATCCCGGTCGGCATCATGCCCGAACGCGGCGTGAGCGCCGCCGAGGTCGTGATGACGGTCCTGCATGCCGGCGGCAAGTTCGACCATTCGAGCTACAAAGTGAGCGCCGGGCTCCACGGCGTCGGCGTGAGCGCCGTGAACGCCGTGTCCGAGTGGCTTCGGCTCGAGATCGCGCGCGAAGGCCAGGTGTGGTTCCAGGAGTTCAGGCGCGGCGTGCCGCAGGCGCCCATCACCGCCATCGGCGAAACGACGCGCACGGGCACGAAGATCACCTTCAAGCCGGACCACGAGATCTTCACCAACACCGAGTACAGCTTCGACATCCTGGCCAATCGGCTGCGCGAGCTCGCGTTCTTGAACTCGGGGCTCGTCGTGCGGCTCTCCGACGAGCGCGGCGAAGGGCGGAAGGAATCGTTCGTGTACAAGGGCGGCATCGCCGAGTTCGTGGCGCTGCTCAGCAAAACCAAGGAGCCCGTGCACGAGGACGTGATCGCGTTCAGCAGCGAGTTTTCGGCGGGCGAGGGCAAGCCGCCCGTCGTCGTCGATCTCGCGCTGCAATGGACCAACGCGTTCGCCGATCAGATCCTCTGCTACACGAACAACGTCCACAACAAGGACGGCGGCACGCACCTCACCGGGCTGCGCGCCGCGCTCACGCGCACGCTGAACGCCTACGGCCAGGAGCACAACCTGTTCCGCGACGCCAAAGCGGGGCTCACCGGCGACGACACGCGCGAAGGCGTGGTGTGCGTGATCCACGTCAAGCACCCCGACGCGAGCTTCGACTCGCAGACGAAGTCCAAGCTCGTCTCGAGCGAGGTGAAGGGCATCGTCGAAAACGCCGTCAACGAGTTCGTGAGCCGCTACTTCGAGGAGCACCCCGGTACGGCGAAGAAGGTGCTGGAAAAGGCCGTTCTCGCCGCCAAGGCGCGCGAGGCAGCCCGCAAAGCGAGGGAGGTCGTGCGCAAGGGCGTGCTCGACAGCACGTCCCTCTCCGGCAAGCTTGCAGATTGTCAGAGCAAGGATCCGACGATCAGCGAGCTTTACATCGTCGAGGGCGAGAGCGCCGGGGGCAGCGCCAAGCAGGGGCGCGATCGACACTTCCAGGCGATCCTGCCGCTCAAGGGCAAGATCCTCAACGTCGAGCGTGCGCGGCTCGACCGGATGTTGGGCTCCCAGGAGGTGGCGACGCTCATTTCGGCGCTCGGTTGCGGCATCGACGAAAGCGGCAACTTCGAGCTCTCGAAGCTCCGCTATCACAAGGTCATTCTCATGACCGATGCCGACGTTGACGGCAGTCACATTCGCACGCTGCTCTTGACCTTCTTCTACCGGCAGATGCGCGAAGTCATCGAGCGCGGTTATCTCTTCATCGCGCAGCCACCGCTCTACGGCGTGCGCAAAGGCAAGCGGCACTTCTACCTGAAGGATCAGGGCGCGCTCGATCGCTTCCTGATCGAAAACGGCATCGAGGACGTGACGCTCCGCTCGAGCCGCGGTCCCGCGCTTTCGGGCGTCGTGCTCTTCAACCTGGCGAGCCGGTTGCGCGCCTTCCGTAACACGCTGCAAAAGATCGACCTTCGCTGTGACGCTCGCGTCGTCGCGGCCATGCTGCGCGTCGGCGGCATGGCGCTCGCCGACTTCCGCGATAGCGACAAGGTTGCGGCGACCGCCGACAAGCTTCGTGAGCACCTCGAAGCGCGCTACCCAGATCTCTTACCGCTCAGCGTGCAGGTCGAGTGGGAAAAGCAGCACGGTGCGGGGCGCATCGTCGTGAAGTTTCGCCCAGGTGCCTCGTCGCGCCTTGCCGTCGCCAACTGGGAGCTCGCCGAATCCGGCGAGTACCAAGAGCTCCTTTCGATCGAGGACGACATTCGCTCGATCGGGCCAGCGCCTTACGTGGTTCAGGTTGGCGACGGAAAGCCGGAGACTCTGCCCGATGCCGAAAGCCTGGAAACGTTCATCACGGAGCGGGGTCGCAAGGGCATGCAGATCACTCGCTACAAGGGCCTTGGCGAAATGAACGCCGAGCAGCTCTGGGAAACGACGATGAGCCCCGATGCGCGCACGCTTCTGCAAGTGCGTGTGAACGATCCGGTGCGCGCCGACGAGCTTTTTAGCGTGCTCATGGGCGATCAGGTCGAGCCTCGCCGCCAGTTCATCGAGCAGAATGCGCTCAACGTGCGCAATCTCGACATCTAGTCCCGCGAGCACCGACGGTTGCAATCAGACTGCAACGGCTAGATAGCCAGATTCTTGGGTTCGTCCGCGCAATCGACTGGCGTTCGGGGCGCGAACGGATCTAGGCTGCCCCCGTCGAAAGCGAGGGTCTCGAGCGCCGCGGTGTGCGGCCGGGCCGTCGCCTTCGGTCTCAAAAATATTTCGAGGTTGGAAGGAGGGGCTAGCGAGGTGAGCGTTCGCTCTCTCCTGGCTCGCTATAGGGCATCCATGGCAGTTCGGAGAACCACGAAGAAGATCGGTCGTTTGATACGTGACGCCCGCATGAGCACGGGGCTCACTCAAAAGGATCTGGCAAGGCGACTCGGTGTTAGGTCGGGAAGCTACGTGGGCATGCTGGAATCTGGACTGTGCAAGGGGGTTGGCGTCGGCAGGCTGCGCGAGATTGCGCACCACCTGGACGTGCACGGAGTGGACACGTATCGCTGGATGGCCGCGGCGGGGCACTTGCCCCCAGGCTTGCTTAGCGCGCTCATGAAGAATCCAGAGCGCTGGGACGAGGTGACGGCCTTGCTCGAGCACGTGCCCCGCTCACGCCGCCGACTCAGGGCCTGAGCCGGCTGGGGGGGGACCGATCACGCAGAAAGCAGCCCTCGGGTGGAACGGGAGCGCCTGCTGAGTTAGCGTTTCTGCTCTATGCAGCGGCGCTGGGCTTTTCGGTTATCGGCTCGTCCCTTGGCCACCCTTGCCGTGCTCCTCGTGGGTGCACCGTGGGCGTGCTCTTCCGAGGGCGACGGTGGGGCCGGCGGGTCAGGGGCTGGAACTGGAGCTGGCGGTGAGGTCGTGGGAGGAAGCGCCGGGTCGGTTGCGGGGGCCGCCGCGGGTGGCAAGGGCCAGGCGGGCGCGGGCGGTAGCGCCGGGAGCGGTGGCTCCGTGTCGGGCGGCGCGGGTGGGTCCGTGGCGGGAAAAGGCGGGCAGAGCGGTTCGGGTGGTCGGGGCGGCACCGGTACGGCGGGCTCGGGCGGCGGCACGTCGGGCACCGGCGGCTCGGCGGCGAGCACCGGGGGCACCTCGGGCAGTGGGAGCCGCCCCGCAGTGTGCGGCTCCTCTTCGCTGCACCCGAGCCCCTTCGACTGCGCTTTCGCCTGGGGAGCGAACCCGAACGCGCAGATCCCGAGCTACCTCGATTTTGCCACGAAATGGGTCGGCTACGAGACCAACCTGGATAGCGCCTGTGATGGTTGCTCCTGGCTGAGCCAGACCTTCTCGGGCACGAGCACGGTGCCCGTCTACATCGCGTACTTCATCGCGTATCGCGCGAACATCGAAGGTGGGCTCGGCGACTGCAACACCGACTTCGACGGTCACAATCTGTGCAACGAGGGCGCGCAGTGGATCCGCGCGAACCGCGCCCGCATTCTCTCGATCTATCAGAGCTACGCGGAGCGCTCGCATACCGCCTTCCCGAGCAAGCCCGTCATCTGGATCATCGATCCGGACTTCATCCAGTACACCTACGACGAGCAGGCCAACCCGCTGACGATGCAAGAGCTCGGCGACCTCGCCAGCGACATCGTCTGCACCGTGCGTGAGGCCATGCCGAACGCGCTCATCGCACTCAATCACTCGAGCTGGATCCGTGGCTCGGTGCTCACGGGTTACTGGGGTGCGATGCCGCTCGACGCCGTCGAGTTCGTGCACACGACCGGCATGGCGAACGTGCCCGGCGGCTACCTCAACGACGGTGACGCCGCGGGCCGCGAGGACGGAACGTACCGCTACCTCCACGAGCTCACTGGCAAGCCCATCCTCGTCGATACGAGCTTCGGTGTGTCGACGCAGGCGAACACCTGGTCGAGCGCCTCGGCCGACGTTTTGAACCAGCGGATTGCAGACGGCGTGGCCGGCGTGCTCATCAACCCGACCCCCTCGAACTACCAGGGTCAGATCAACGACCTTTCGCCCTCGCTCGACGGGACCTGCCCCTGAGGCTGGGCGCGCTCGCGCTCTCGGGTGAAGGCGCGAGGCTTGCAGGAACGCGGTCTCGGGCTTATGCCTTCATGGTCATGCTTCGTTTCCCGTGGCTGTCGCTGGTGGGCATCGTCGCGACGGCTTCGGTTGCGTTCGCGTCCGCGCCCGAGCCCACGCTTCGCACCTCGCTCGACGGCGCGCCTGCCGCTGCGCCCCGTGTCTGGCGGCAATCCTTGACGACGGCGAGCTCGTCGCAATCTTCAGAGCGGCGCATCCTTGCCTCACTCGACGACGGGCGTCGTGCCGTCGTGGGCGGTGGCGGCATCGCCCGGCCCATCCGGGTCACGCTCGACGGGCCCCGCGCCGTTGCTGCGTTTCCGGTACTGAACGCGGGGCCCGCTTTGGCGCGGTCGGACGGCGCGCCGGGACTCGAGGCGCCCGCTGGGGCGCGCTTCGTGCGCGTCACGCTCGACGGGTCGCGCGCGCCGGAGCCGCGCCGGTTGCGCCTGAGCCTTGCTGACGGCGGGGCCGGCGCGGCGAACTTTCGCGCGAGCCGCCACCTTCGCACCGTGCTCGAGTAGGCGCCCCTTTTTGCAGCGCGCCGGCAAAAGCCGACGCGGAAACGCTCGCGCCGCTTCGAAGCAGCTTGGCAACGGGCTATACTGCGGTCGCCGTGCCGCTTTCTCACGAGGGATCCTTCGCGCCCGAAGCGGCGTCCCGAGAGCGCGAGTTCGAGCTTCTGGTCTTCTGCCGCGACGTGATCCGCGTTTTCGAATTGCCGGAGGCCGGTGAAGCCACCATCGGACGCGCCGAGGAAAGCACCGTTCGTCTCGACGACGCTTCGGTGTCGCGGCACCACGCCGTGCTGAGGATTGGCCCGGAGCTTTCGGTCGAGGACCTCGGCAGCCGTAACGGGACGTTCGTCCACAAGGTGGCGCGGGTCGATCCGCTGCGCCCCGAGCTGGCGACGGAGACGATGAGCGTCCGCCAGCTGATTCGACGCTCGGCGCGCGTGGCCGTCGGGGACAGCATGATGTTCGGTGCCGCGCGCGCCGTCGTGCGACGCCGCCCGTCCCAGGAGGTACCGAAGCTCAGCGATCGCGGGGAATTCGGCGGTCCCACCGAGGATCCCGCGACGCGCGAGGTGTTCGCCCAGGCGGCGCGCGCCGCCCGCGCCGACATCAGCGTCATCCTGCTCGGCGAGACGGGGGTCGGCAAGGAGCTCCTCGCTCGAGCCATCCACGCGCATTCGCCGCGAGCGGCGGGACCCTTCCTCGCCGTCAACTGCGCGGCGCTCGGCGAGTCGCTGCTCGAGAGCGAGCTCTTCGGCTACGAGAAGGGCGCCTTCACCGGTGCCGCCCAGACCCGCCGCGGCCTTTTCGAAGCTGCAAACGGCGGCACCGTGCTGCTCGACGAGGTGGGCGAGCTCCCGGCCGAAACGCAAGCAAAGCTGCTGCGAGTGATCGAGGAGCGCGCCGTGCGTCGTCTCGGCACGAACACCACGCGTGGCATCGACGTGCGCTTCATCGCCGCCACCAACCGTGATCTCGAGGGCGCCGTGCTGCAGGAACGGTTCCGTCAGGATCTCTACTTCCGGCTCGACGGCATTTCGCTCACGATTCCGCCGCTCAGGGCCCGGCTCGTCGATCTCGAGCGTTTCGTGCGGACTTTTCTGGCTGCCGCATGCCGACAGCTCGAGTTCGGGCAACTCGTCGTGGCGCCGGAGGCAATGGAGCGGCTGCGCACGTATTCGTGGCCCGGCAACGTGCGCGAGCTCAAGAACGTCGTGGAGCGCGCGGTCGTGCTCTGCACGGGCGGCGTCATTCGCGAAGAGCACTTGCCGCGTGCCGTGCTCGACGAAGCGCGACGCGTGAGCGGGATTCCATCGTCGCTCCCACCGGGCGGTCAAACGACGACGCGCCCGCCGCCCGCAGGCGTCTCGCCGAGCTCGGTGCCACCGTCAAACGATCCGAAGGCCATCGAGCGAGAACGCATCATCGAGGCCCTCAGGCTCTGCGCCGGCAATCAGACTCGCGCCGCCCGTGTGCTCGGCATCTCGCGGCGAACGCTGGTGTCACGCTTGAGGGAGCACGACATCCCGCGCCCGCACCAGCCGGGCGACCGCTCCGACGGTGCCGAGTAGCGCGCGGAGACGCCCAGCCCCTGCCAGCGGAAGCGCGCGGCCCGTGGGGCGCATTTTGCGCAGCCTGCGCCGATCCTCTGCGCAATTTGCGCCGCGCCGGCGGGGGTTTTTGCTGCGGCCCGTCAGATTCTCGTCGAATCTCGGGTGGTACGCTTCGTGCTGCCATGTAGGGGGGCTATTGCGCCCGCCGGGATCGCCGGCCTGTTGCGCTTTCTTTCGGAGCCCCGGGTGGGCGGGCCGCCGACCGCCCCCGAAATCGCCCTGCGGGCCACGGCCTCTCGCCGCGGGTTCCGGGCGACCCGGCGCGAACCCTTGCAGCGCCCGAGCGCCGACTTAACTTGGCCGAACGCGACGCGAACGCGGCGCGGGGAAGAATCGTCATGCGAATGGATCGCCTCACCACCAAGAGTCAAGAAGCACTGCGCGGCGCCGTCGGATCCGCGAGCCGCCGCGGGCACCCGGAGCTCATTCCCGAGCACCTGCTCACCGCGGTGCTCGAGCAGGACGGCGGCGTCGGTCGGGCTCTCGTCGAGCGTGCCGGCGCGAGCGCTCCGGACCTCGTGCGCGACCTCGGGGAGCGGCTGCAGGGACTGCCGCAGGTGTCGGGCGGCGCGGAACCGACGTTCGGCCGCCGCTTCAACGCGCTCATGTCGGGCGTGGAGGACGAGGCCAAGCGTCTCAAGGACGATTACATTTCGGTCGAGCACTTCTTGCTCGCGGCCTCCCGTCACGACAAGGACGTGCAGGCCGTGCTCGACCGTCACGGCCTTTCGTACGACAAGCTCGTGCGTGCGCTCGCCGAAATCCGCGGCAGTCAGCGCGTGACGGACCAGGACCCCGAGGGGAAATTCCAGGCTCTCGACAAGTACACGCGCGACCTCACCGCTCTCGCGCGCCGCGGCAAGATCGACCCCGTCATCGGGCGCGACGAAGAGATCCGGCGCGTCATGCAGGTGCTGTCGCGCCGCACGAAGAACAACCCCGTCTTGATCGGCGAGCCCGGCGTCGGCAAGACGGCCATCGCCGAGGGCATCGCCCACCGCATCGCCAACGGCGACGTGCCCGAGTCACTCAAGGACAAGCGCATCCTCGCGCTCGACCTCGCGAGCATGGTCGCCGGCTCGAAGTTTCGTGGCGAGTTCGAGGATCGCTTGAAGGCCGTGCTCAAGGAGGTCGAGTCCTCCGGCGGCCGGGTCATCCTGTTCATCGACGAGTTGCACACGCTCGTGGGCGCTGGCGCCGCCGAGGGCGCCATGGACGCGGCCAACATGCTCAAGCCCGCGCTGGCGCGCGGCGAGCTGCGCTGCATCGGCGCGACGACCCTCGACGAATACCGCAAGCACATCGAGAAGGATGCCGCGCTCGAGCGCCGCTTCCAGCCCGTGATGGTCAACGAGCCCTCGCCCGAGGACACGATTGCCATCCTACGTGGCCTGAAGGAGCGCTACGAGGTGCACCACGGCATCCACATCACGGATGCCGCGCTCGTCGCCGCCGCGACGCTCAGCCACCGCTACATCAGCGATCGTTTCTTGCCGGACAAGGCCATCGATCTGGTCGACGAGGCGGCGAGCAAGATCAAGATGGAGATCGACAGCTTGCCGGTGGAAATCGACCAAGTCGATCGGCGCCTCGTGCAACTTCGCATCGAGGAGCAGGCGCTGAAGAAGGAGCGCGACAAGGCGAGCAAGGCGCGCCTTTCCGAGCTCGCCAAGGAGATTGCCGAGCTCGGTGAGCAGCGCAGCACGATGCGCGCGCAATGGCTCCGCGAGAAGGAGATCATCGAGCGCATTCGCGAGACGCAGGGGGAGCACGAGCGTCTGAGGACGGAAGAAGAGCAGGTGCGTCGCCAGGGCAACCTGGGGCGCGCCGCCGAGATCCACTACGGCAAGCTGCCCGAGCTCGACAAGCGCATCGAGGCCGAGCGGGCCGAGCTCACGAAGGTGCAGGAGCACGGCTCGTACCTGCGCGAGGAAGTGACGGACGAGGACATCGCCGCGATCGTATCGAAGTGGACGGGTGTCCCCGTGTCCAAGATGCTCGAGAGCGAGCTGCAGAAGCTTCTCACGATGGAGGAGAACCTGAAGAAGCGCGTCGTGGGTCAAGATCGCGCGCTCGCCGCGGTCGCAGACGCCGTGCGACGCTCGCGCGCCGGCCTCGGCGACACGCGGCGCCCGATCGGCTCGTTTTTGTTCCTCGGCCCCACGGGCGTCGGCAAGACGGAGACGGCGCGCTCCCTCGCCGAGTTCTTGTTCGACGACGAACGCGCCATGATTCGCATCGACATGAGCGAGTACATGGAGCGCCATGCCGTCTCGCGCTTGATCGGCGCTCCGCCTGGCTACATCGGCTACGAAGAGGGCGGGCAGCTCACCGAGCCGGTGCGGCGGCGCCCCTACAGCGTGCTCCTGTTCGACGAGGTCGAGAAGGCCCATCCGGACGTGTTCAACACGCTCTTGCAGCTGCTCGACGATGGGCGACTCACGGACGGCCAAGGCCGCACCGTGGACTTCAAGAACACGGTCATCATCCTTACGAGCAACCTCGGCACGGCCGAGCTCGCCGCGGTCGAAGAGCGACGTGACCTCACGACCGAAGAGAAGGAGCTTGCCAGTCAGAAGGTCGTCGACGAGGCGCTCCGGCAGCACTTTCGTCCCGAATTCATCAACCGCCTCGACGAGATCGTCGTCTTCAAGCGCCTGGGGCGCGAGCAGATCCGCAGCATCGTCGAGATCCAGCTCCAGCACCTCGGCTCCAGGCTCGCCAAGCGCGAGCTCGGTCTCGACGTGAGCGAGGCCGCGAAGGAGCTGCTGGCCGAGCTCGGCTGGGATCCCCAGTACGGCGCCCGTCCTCTCCGGCGTGCCATCCAGCGGCACCTCGAGGACGCGCTCGCCAAGCGGCTCCTCGCCGGCGAGTTTCTGCCCGGCGAAACGATTTTCGTGGGTCGGAGCGGCTCCGAGCTCACGTTCACGAAGAGCACGGCCGCGGGCGAAGCGAATGCACCCAACGCGGCGTCCTCACTGAATTGAGGCCCCATCGAGGGGCAGCCGTCCTCTGCCGCTCGCGGTGTTGCCGCTCGCGCGGACGGAGATCTTGCCTTCCAAGGCGGCCCAAGTCGAGGCCACAATCGGTGTGATGTCCTACGCAGCGCTCGAAAAGCACCACCATCGTTTGGCTCAGCTCGAGCACGTGGAAGCGATCAGCGCGTGGGACGAAGCCGCGATGATGTCCGAGGGTGGAGCTGGCTCTCGCGGTGAGGCGCTCGCGACGCTGCGCGGTTTGATCCACGAGCTTGCGACCGACGGGCGGATCGGCGACTGGCTCGCGAACGCCGAGGCTCGTGCCGGCGAGCTCGACACCTGGCAGGCCGCCAACCTGCGCGAGATGAAGCGAGCGTTCGTGCGCGCCACGGCGTTGCCGCAAGCGCTCGTGGAGGCCGCATCACGTGCGGAAAGCCGCAGCGAGCAGGCCTGGCGCAAGCTGCGCGCCGCCAACGACTGGGCGGGATTCCAGCCGCTGCTCGAGGAGGTGTTTGCGAAGAAGCGCGAGACGGCCCAGGCGCTCGCCGAGAAGCTCGGCCTGGAGCCCTACGATGCCCTGCTCGATAGCTACGAGCCCGGCGCAAGGAGCGCCGCGATCGCGCCGCTGTTCCAGCGCCTCGGTGACGTGCTGCCCGACTTCATCGAACGCATCGTCGAAAAGCAGCGCTCCGAGTCGGTGGTCACGCCCGAGGGGCCCTTCTCCGTCTCCCAGCAGCGCGCGCTCGGCGAGGATCTCATGCGCCGCGTCGGCTTCGATTTCACGCGGGGACGGCTCGATGCGAGTCACCACCCGTTTTGCGGTGGCGTGCCCGACGACGTTCGCATCACGACGCGCTACGATCAGGACGACTTCGCGAAGGCGCTGATGGGTGTCCTCCACGAGACGGGGCATGCGAAGTACGAGCAACACCTGCCGCGTGCGTTTCTCGGGCAACCGGTCGGTCGCGCGCGCAGCATGAGCATTCACGAGAGCCAGAGCCTCCTGCTCGAGATGCAGGTGTGCCGTAGCCCCGAGTTCGCGCGCTTCGTGGCGCCGTTTCTGCGCGCCGCCTTTCCGGCGTCCGCGGAGCGCACGCCGGGAGCGTTCACGCCGGAGAACCTCGCGCGTCTGCAGACGCGGGTACGGCGCAGCTTCATTCGTGTCGATGCCGACGAGGTGACGTACCCCTGCCACGTGGTGCTGCGCTTCGAGATCGAGCAGGCGCTGATCCGGGGAAAGCTCGACGTTGCCGACGTGCCAGAAGTCTGGGACGCCGGCATGCAGCGCTTGCTCGGCCTCGAGACGAAGGGCAACGACCGCGACGGTTGCCTGCAGGACGTGCACTGGCCCGCGGGGCTCGTGGGCTACTTCCCGACGTACACGCTCGGCGCGCTCACGGCAGCGCAGCTCTTCGAGGCGGCCGAGGCCAGAGTGCCCGACCTGCGCGAACGCATCGCCGGGGGTGAACTGGCCGCGCTCGACGCGTTCCTCGACGAAAAGCTGTGGAGCGAAGGGTCGCACCTCGAAACGGGCGCGCTCGTCGAGAGCGCCACCGGTCGTCCGCTCGGCACCGAAGCCTTCGAGCGGCACGTCCGGCGCCGCTATCTCGGCGCGTCACACTGAGCGCCGACCTCCAACCAAGTGAGATCAAAACGATAGGAGCGAGCCTCGCTTCACGAGAGCGAGAACTCGCGCGGTCATGAGCGATCTCGTGTAAGATCATCGGATGTCCATGAAACCGTTTCGTGGGTCCGATGTGGGGAGAGGTGGTCGCGTCGGTGCTCGCGGTGCTGCCGAGCTCGGTGTCGCAGCGCTCGCGCTCGTGCTGGGGGCCGCTTCGGGTTGCGGCTCCGGATCGAGCGAGGACGGCGTGCCCGCGGGGGGCAGCGCCGGAAGCGCGGCGGCGAACGCAGGCGGTAGCGGTGGGAGCGCGGCGGCGAGCGCGGGGGGCAGCGGCGGCACCACGGGCGGGTCGGGCAGCGGCGCTTCGGGGACGAGCGGCGCTGCTGGAAAAGGCGGTGGATCCGGCGGTTCTGGTGCAAGCGGCAAGGGTGGCAGCGGCACGGGTGGCGGCGGCAGCGGCACGGGTGGCGGCGGCGCCGGCGGCGCGAGCAACGGCGGATCGGCAGGTGCGGGCAGCGACGGCGGTGGGAGTGGCGGCACGGGCGGTGGCGCTCCGGGCACGGGCAGCGCCGCAGATGCCGCAAAGAAGCTCGGGCGGACACCGAACTTTCTGATCGGCATGGGAAACGATCTCGACAACGACCACAATCAGGACGGCGCGTACACGCTCGGTGTCACGCTCGACATTCACTACGCCTATCTTGTCGGCCTACCCGGCGAAGGGGGCTGGCCCGACTGGAACGCGGGGGGCACGTTCGTCAACATCCTCACCGACAGCGCCGACGCGCACGGCGTCACGCCGATGTTCGACCTCTACACGATGGCGTCTCGCGGCGAGGCGAATCTCGATCCGCTCGTCGACGACGTCTTCATGGGAAAGTACTGGGACACGCTCGAGCTGCTCTACGAGCGGCTCGCCGAGTTCGACAAACCGGCCATCGTCCACTTCGAGCCCGATTTTTGGGCGTTCGCACAGCAGCAAGCCAACGCCGATCCGTCGAGCATCCCCGTCCACGTGACCACGCTCGTGAGCGAATGCGACGACCTCACCGACGACCTCGCCGGCCTCGGAAAGTGCATGATCCGGCTGGGTCGCATGATGGCGCCCAAAGTATTGCTCGGCCTGCATGCGTCGCTG
The DNA here is from genome assembly GCA_963841435.1 of uncultured delta proteobacterium. GTDB lineage: Bacteria > Myxococcota_A > Polyangia > Polyangiales > Polyangiaceae > PMG-095. The sequence goes on along the minus strand of CAWJCS010000005.1, from coordinate 1,574,373 downwards.
TGGGCCGGCCCTCGCTCGGAGATGGTTTCGTTCCTGAACGGCGTCGGTGCTGGTGATGCCGACTTCATCGGCATGGATCTTCTGGACCGGGACGCCGGGTGCTTCGAAGAGCACGTCGACCCGAACTGCCAGCGTGACGACGGACCCTGGTACTGGGACGAATCGAATCAGACGAGCCCGAATTTTCACGAGTACCTCGCGGCGTCGAAGGAGCTCAGCGACGGGCTCGGGGTGCCGATCATCTGGTGGCAGATCCCGTTCGGCGTGCCGAGCGATGCGCCCGGCGGTACGGCGGGCCACTACCGCGACAACCGCGTCCATTACCTGTTCAATCATGTCGATGAGCTCATCGATGCGGGAGGTCTCGCGGCGGTTTTCGGCGTCGGCGCCGGCAACCAGACGTACATCACGACCGACGGCGGTCAGTTTCGCGACGCGGTCACGCAGTACTTCGCGAGCCCGATGCCGCTTCCCTGAGCGGGGCGGCCTGGCGCCGGGCGGGCCCTCACGGCTTCGGATCGGGCTCGAGCTGCGACGAGAGCGCTCGGCGTAGGAGCGCGAGGCCGGCGAAGGCCGCTCGGCGCCGCACGTCGTCGCGGCCGCCCCCGAGGCGCAGCTCCTTCGTCTGCGTCCCGGTAGCGCCCGCGACGGCGATGTACACGAGCCCCACCGGCTTGTCGGCCGTCCCGCCGTCGGGCCCCGCGATGCCGGTGACGCCGAGCGCGAGGTCGGAGCCGAAACGGGTACGCGCGCCTTCGGCCATAGCGCGGGCGACCTCGTCGCTCACGGCGCCGTGCGTGGCGAGCAACGCGGGATCCACGCCGAGCAACGCCGATTTTGCCTGATTGGCGTAGGCGACCACGCCGCCCAAAAACGTGCGGCTCGCGCCGGGCACGCCCGTCAGGAGCTCGGCCACGAGCCCGCCCGTGCACGATTCGGCGAGGGATAGCGTGCTCGCGCGCGCTTCGAAGAGCTCGAGCAGCGCCGCCGCAAACGTCGTCTGTCCCTCGCCGTACACCGCGTCGCCGAGGCGCTCGCGCGCCTCGCTTGCCGCCGCGCGAGCGCGTCGTTCGGCGTCGTCGCCGCGCGCGAGGAGCTTGACCTCGATCTCGGGGAGTGTTGCGCGATAGCCGATGACGACGCCCGTCTGGGTTTCGATGCCCTTCAGGCGGTCGTTGATGGTCGACTCCGGCAGACCATAGGTGCGCAGGCGCACCTGGTGCTGAGGTGTGCGAGGCAGCGTGACGAGCGCCGGCGTCACCGACGCTCCGAACATGGCCTTCATCTCGCTCGGCACGCCCGGCAAGAAGAAGGCGAGCGAGCTCCCGAGTCGCACGGTGAAGCCCGGCGCCGTGCCGCGCGCGTTCGGCAGGATCGTCGCGCCGCGAGGGAAATCGGCTTGCTTCGCGTTGGATATCGCCATGCTGCGGCCCGCGCGCTCGAGCAGCTTGCGGATGACCTCGAGCGACGCCTCGTCGCGCACGAGCGGGACGCCGAGCGTCTCCGCCACGATCTTCGTCGTAAGATCGTCGGTCGTGGGTCCGAGGCCGCCCGTGCACACGAGCACGTCGTGTGACCAGCCGAGTCGCTCGAGCGCGGCGCGCAGGCTCGGGGCATCGTCACCGACGCTGTCGATGGCCGCAACCTCGAAGCCGAGCTCGCTGAGCGCGTCCGCGAGCCACGCGGAGTTCCCGTTCACGAGCTCGCCGCGCATGAGCTCGGTCCCGGTCGTCAGGATCGCCGCGCTCATTTGCCCTTGGGGTACGCGCAGCGAAAGCCGATGTCCGGCCGCGCCCCCGACGTCTCGGCGGCGTACGTCTTCAGGTCGGAGGCGGAGCGAGACCGGTACGAGCCGCCGCGCGCGACGACCTCGCGGTCGTCGCGGGTCCACTCGGCGACGTTGCCCGACAGGTCCTGCACGCCCTGGGGCGTCGCTCCGTCGGGTCGCGAGCCGGCGAGCTCGGGCCCGGTGGCGCCATCGGCGCAAGGACCCGTGACGAGCCCGTAGGCCGCGCGCCGGCAGACGAGGCCCGTCGATCCCCAGGGGAAGCGGCGGGCCTCCTTGCCCATCGCCGCGAGCGTCCACTCCGCACCCGTCGGGAGCCGCCCTCCCGCGTAGCGGCAGAAGGCGTCGGCTTGCGTCGGTGTCACGCCGCGAACCGGCTCGCCCAGGTCGGCGCCGCCGGGCAGCGCGTCGCAGCCCTTCGCTTTCTGGCAGGCGTTCCAGCGTGCGACCGTTACCTCGCCGAGATCGATCTCGAACGATGCGACGAGCGGTGACTGCTCGGGGGGTCGGAGCGAGCCGCTCCAATCAGCCGGATCGAGCGGTGGCCGCCCGCCGGGGATCGATACGCGACCCGGCGGCATCACGCAGCCGGTCGCGGTTCTGAGCTGGGTGGCGGCGCAATGCTGAGGTCGTCCCACACAGTGGCCGCCCACGGCGCGCTGGCCCTCGCCGCAGCAGCGCGAGCCGCCGGCCGCGAGGCCCGGCGGGCAGCGTGCGGGACCCGTGCGGTCCGCCAGGGCGGCGGCGACCGTGAGCACGATGCTGCCGATCGCTGCGGCGATTCCGAGCATCAAGCTGACGTCGCGGCGCATCATGGCTCGTTCCCGGCGAGCAGCTCCGCGAGCGCCTGCTCGGTCAGCACCTTGGTGCCGTGCTTCTTCGCGGCGTCGAGCTTGGCCTTGCCCACCTTTTCGCCTGTGACCAGATAGGTCGTTCCCTGTTTGACCTTGTCGTGGATCTCGCCGCCCGCCGCACGGATGTCGGCGTGCACGTCCTCGCGGCGTCGGGACAAGACGCCCGTGACGCAGAACGACTGCCCCGCGAGCGGTCCCGTCGCTGCTCGCTCGGGTTGCGGCTGCGGGCGCGAGACACCGAGCGCCCGCAGCCGCTCGAGCAAGGCGCGCTGCGACGGATCGGCGAGGTAGTCTCGCACGCTCTGCACGAGCTTGGGGCCGAAGCCCGAGATGCCGGCGAGGTGCCGCTCGACGGCTTCGTCGTCCCAGGCGAGCAACGCGTCGAGCGAGTGCGCCTCCTCCGCGAGCTGCCGAGCCGCCACCTGGCCGACGTGCTCGATGCCGAGGCCGGTGAGCAGGCGGTCGAGTGTGCGGTCTTTGGAGGCGGCGATGGAGGTGGTCACGTTGTCAGCACTCTTTTTGCCCATCCGCTCCAGCGCTTGCAACGTCTCCGAAGACAGATCGTACAGGTCGCCCGCGTCTCGCACGAGCCCGCGGTCCACGAGCGAGCCAATCAGGCTCTCCCCGAGGTGATCGATGTCCATGGCGAAGCGCCGTGAAAAGTGAAAGATCCGGCCCTTGATCTTGGCCGGGCAGACGGGGTTCGGGCAGCGAACCACGACCTCGTCCTCGATGCGCTCGACCGCCGTCCCGCAGCTCGGGCAGGCGCCGGGCATCTCGAAGCGGACCTCGCTGCCGGTCCGCGCCGCTTTATCGACGCTCACCACTTGCGGGATGATTTCCCCGGCCTTCTCGAGCGTGACGAGGTCGAAAAGGCGCACGTCCAGTCCGCCCAAGATCTGTTCGTTGTGGAGCGATGCGCGCGAGACCACCGTGCCCGAGAGCCGCACGGGCTCGAGCACGGCGACCGGAGTCAGCGCCCCCGTGCGGCCCACGTTGACCTCGATGGCGAGCACGCGCGAGTGCGCTTGCTCCGCGCCGAACTTGTACGCGATGGCCCAGCGGGGAAACTTCGCCGTCGCGCCCAGAATCGCTTGCAGGTTGAAGGCGTCGACCTTCACGACGGCGCCGTCCGTCTCATAGGGGAAATCGCGCCGGGCGGCGTCGATCTCGCGCACGGCGGCGAACAGCTCGGCCTCGGTGCGGCACACGCGGTGCTTGCGGTGCGTCGGGAGGCCTAGCGTGGCGAGCCGGTCGAGCGCGCCGGAATGAGTCGGCGCGAGATCCGGGCCCTCGATCACTTGCCACACGATGGCGCGGAGCCCACGCCGCGCCACGATGCGCGGGTCGAGCATGCGCAGGGCCCCCGACGCGGCGTTGCGGGGGTTCGCGAAGGGGGCCTCCCCGAGCTCGGTGCGCTCGCCATTGATGCGCTCGAGATCGCGCCGGTAGATGACGATCTCGGCGCGGAGCGTGAGCGCACCGGGGTAGTCGATCGCGAGCGGCAAGGAGCGGATCGTGCGCAAATTGGGCGTGATGTCCTCGCCGGTGATCCCGTCGCCGCGCGTCGAGCCTCCCGCGAGGCGCCCGTCTCGATAGAGGATCTCGCAGCTTGCGCCATCGAGCTTGGGCTCGACACACACGGCGGGGTCGGCGCCTTCGGGCAGGCCGTCGCGCACGCGCCGCATGAAGTCGGCGAGCTCGTCGGCGTTGTAGGTGTTGTCGAGCGACATCATCGGCACGACGTGCGTGACGTGGGCAAGCTCGGAACGGGGGGCAGCGCCGACGCGCTGGGTCGGTGACTCTGGCGTGACGAGCTCGGGATGGCCGGCCTCGAGCTTTCTGAGCTCGGCGTACAAGAGGTCGTATTCTCGGTCCGATATCGCCGGATCGTCGAGCACGTGATACCGGTAGTCGTGCCGCGAGACGTCGCGGACGAGCTCGGCGTGGCGTTCCTCGTAGCTCGGTCTTGTCAAGGCCCGGGGAGCTTACGTGATCTTCGCCGAGGGCTCGCGCCCCTCTCGCGCCCGAAAATTCGCTCGCTTGAGCGCGGGGGAGGCACTACCTTTCCGGGAAATCTCGATGCCAGCCGAGCTCCCGAGTCAGCCAGCCGATGATGTGCGGCACGGGATCGCCAACCGGCTGGGCGGCATGGTGCTCACGGTCCGCCCGCACCAGTGGGTGAAGAACGTCTTCGTGCTCGCGCCCGTGGTGTTCGCGAGGGAGGTCTTCGCGCCGTTCCTGCTCTGGCGCGCGGCCTCGGCGTTCCTGATCTTCTGCCTGCTCGCCGGCGCCGTCTACACCCTGAACGACATCCTGGATCGGGAAGCCGACCGGGCCCATCCGCTCAAGCGTGCTCGGCCGATCGCGTCCGGGCGAGTGCCCATCGCCTGGGCGTGGGTGATGGTCGGCGTTCTCATCGTGATCTCGCTCACGTGGGCGCTCACGGTGGGCGTCGCGTTCGCGATCGTCGCGGCCGTCTACTTCGGGCAGAACGTCTGGTATTCGCTCCGGCTCAAGCACGTCGCGTACCTCGACGTGAGCTTCATCGCCGCGGGCTTCGTTTTGCGCGTCATGGCCGGCGGCTATGCGACCCGGATTCCCGTCTCGGGGTACCTGCTCGGCTGCACGGCGCTTCTGGCGCTGTTCCTGGGGTTCGGCAAGCGGCGCCAGGAGCTCTCGTCGGCCATGTCGAATGCCGGTGCCCAGCGCCAGGCGCTCGAGCACTACACGGCGCGTGGCCTCGACGTTGCGCTCTCCGTGACGGCTCTCGCGACCGTGGCGACCTACCTTGCCTACACGCTCGATTCGCACACGCGAGCGCTATTCCGCACCGACTGGCTGTGGCTCAGCACGGTCTTCGTCGTGCTCGGGGTGTTCAGGTTCCTTCACATCGTGCGGCACAGGCCTCACGCCGAGAGCCCCACCCAAGAAATGCTTCGCGACGGGCCGTTCGTGGCGATCGTGCTCGGCTGGGTCGTGCTGGTGATGTGGGTCGTCTACAACCTGAGACCGACCTGAGCGATCCGGTTTCGGCATGCCGGAAGCCCCAAGCCCTCCGCGCCTCGGCCGCAGCGACCCGTGGTCGGATCTCGCGCTCACGCTGCCCCTCTTTCTCGCCTACCACCTCGGTGTCGTGTTCTTGCCCGTGCAGAACGCGGCGGATGTCGTGACGCGGGAGCTCGTGGCGCTCGCCGAGAACAACCTCGCCGGTTACGCGGGTCTCACGCTCGCCATCGGTGCGGTGTTCGTCGGGGTGCTTTCCGTGATGGGGCGCGAGCGCGAGCTCCACTTTCAGCGCTTCGTGTGGGTGCTGCTCGAAGGCATCGCGTACGCGGTCGCCATGCGGATGGCGGCGGCGTACGTCGTCGGCCGGCTCCGTTTGCAGGGTGGCGGCGAGCCGGGCGGCACCTTCGGCGCCGTCGTGCTGTCGCTCGGTGCCGGCTTCTACGAGGAGATTGCCTTCCGAGTCATCCTCTTCGGTCTCGGAGCAAAGGTGCTCAGGTTGTTCGCCGAGCCGATTCCGCTCGGGCGCGCGCGGCTTCTGTCGTTCGTCTGGGCGCTGCTCGCGGCGGGAGCGTTCAGCGTCTGGCACTACGTCGGCGCGCTCGGTGAGCCGTTCGAGCTCAGAAGCTTCGTCTTCCGCTGGGTTTGCGGGCTCGTCTTCACCGTCATCTACGCCTTCCGGGGCTTCGCGCCCGCCGTGTGGACGCACAGTCTCTACGATGTCTGGGTCTTTTTGGGCTGAGCGGCGACGCTCTCGGAGGGTGCCGCCAGGCGCGCGAGCACGAAGCGCTCGAGGTTTCCCTTCGGCCCCCTGAGCTCGGAGTCGGCCTCGGCGAGCAGCTCGAAGCCCGCCGCGCGCAGCGTCGTGCGAACGTCGTCGATGGCGCGCTCGCGAACGGCTTCGTCTCGGATCACCCCGCGGCCGCGTGACACCTCGGCGCGGCCCGCCTCGAACTGGGGTTTCACGAGCGCGAGCAGACGCCCGCCCGGGCGCAGAATCGAGCGGAGCGCGGGCATCAGCTTGGCGAGGCCGATGAACGAAACATCGACGACGGCGAGGTCAACCGGGCCGCCGAGCGCCTCGGCCGTGAGCGTGCGCGCGTTGGTTCGCTCGAGCACGACGACGCGCGGGTCGCCGCGGAGCGACGCCGCGAGCTGACCGTGGCCCACGTCGATCGCAAGCACGCGCGCAGCGCCGTGCTGGAGCAGACAGTCGGTGAAGCCGCCGGTCGAGGCGCCGACGTCGGCGCACAGCGCGCCCAAAACATTGACCTTCAGCGCAACCAGGGCTCCCTCGAGCTTGTCACCGCCACGGGAGACGTAGCGCGCGCCCGCCTTGAGCTCGAGCGGGGCGTCCCGCGCCAGGAGCTCGCCGCTCTTGTCCACCCGTCGCGTGCCCGTCAGGATCCGCCCCGCGAGAATGAGCGCCTGGGCCTTGGCGCGCGTCTCCGCGAGGCCTCGCTCGAGAACGAGCAAGTCCGCGCGAAGCTTCGAGGCTGACGATTTCTCTCGTGCTTTCGTCAGGTAAGCCTCAGAGCCGCGAGTGGATGACGCGCCGCGTTGCGCTCGAGTTGACCTTCACGGGGCAGTCGGAGGAGCATGGTCGTCATTCTAAGACGGGCGGCCCGCGCGGGGTCGCCGATGAACGTCCGAAAATCGGAGGAAATCTATGCGAAACACGATCTTTGGCGCAGCAACCTTGGCGGTGATGACCGCGACGACCGGGGCCTTCGCTCAGGACGCGGCCGCCAGCGGCTCTGGCAACGTCGGCGTTTCCCTTCCCGGAGCAGCTCCCGCGGCAGCCACATCGGCGAGCAGCGACCACGACCAGATGGTGGGTCGGCTCGCCGTCGGGTACTTCGGCATCAGCGAGTCAGGTGCTGGCGCGAACATCCCCGCTGGCGGCCCCGGCGCGAACACGACCCCGTACGTCTTCACGGGTGCGGCACCCGTCGTGGGGGTTCGCTACTGGCTCGATTCGATGATCGGCCTCAACGTCGGCCTCGGCCTCGCCGTGATTGGCGGCAGCGTCAGCACGGAAACGCCCCCTGCGGCGGCTCTCCGGGCGGATCGCGACTCGTTCTTCGGTCTCACCATCCACGCGGGCGTTCCCCTGGCGCTCGCCAACACGGGTCACTTCTCCTGGCAACTGACGCCCGAGGCGAACATCGGCTTCGCCAGCCTCGGCCAGGACCCGAACGGCTCCGCCACCGAGGGTGACCTCTCGCACGGCGGCTTCCACCTCGACATCGGCGCGCGCGCGGGCGCCGAGATCCACTTCGGCTTCATGGGTCTCCCGCAGCTGTCGCTGCAGGGCTCGGTCGGCCTCGGCTTCGCGCTCGACAAGGGCACGACGACCGACAGCACGCCCGCCGCTCCGGCAGCCGACATCGATTACAAATCCAGCCGCACGGCCTTCCAGACGAGCGCCGGCACGAACCCCTGGGCGATCTTCACGAACGGGATCGCGGCCTTCTACTACTTCTGACGGTCCTCATGCGCGGGGCGGCGGCTCGGCTTCGGGCTGGCCGCCCCGTGACGTGTCAGACTCACTGGTTCCCTTTCGATAGGAGGCTTCATGACCCGTCTTGCAATGGCCGCTCTGATGGTCGTCGGAGCAGGCGTCGGTGCTGGTGGCTGCGGGGGCAAAGCCCAGGGTGACGCCGCGCAGGAATCTCCCGGCGCGACCGACGACACCGTGACACCGGGCGGCAGCTACCAGCCGCCGAGCGGCGGCGGTTATCAGGCGCCCCCGCCCACCTACGACAATCCACCGCCGACCTACCAGACGCCAGGCGGCGCGACGGCGGCGGTCTGCACGGAGCTTTGCAACATCGTGGCGAGCGGCTCGTGCCAGGCCGTGGCGACGGCAGCCGACATCGCGGCCTGCCCTGGCGCCTGTGAGGATGCGTTCGCCCAGTACGACATTTGCGCGGAGGAGTTCGCGGCGGCGCTTCGCTGCTTCCTCCACAGCCCGACCTACCAGGACTTCTTGAGCCAGCTCTGCGCTGGCAACGTCGAGCCGGACCTCAATACCGACGAGCTCCTGGCCCAGTGCGAGACGGAGCTCACTGCCTACGCCGCGTGCTCGGGCGACCTCGAGCAGAACCCGGGCAATCAGTGCAACGAGAACACGGGCGCTTGCAGCGGCTGCGACTCGAACTGCTCGTACTGCGAGTGCACCTACGGCACCAATGCCGAAGAGTGCACGGCCCTCTGCGACGCCGGCCCTTGAGCTGACTTCGATGCCGCGCGCGGGCAAGTTGCCGTCGCGCTGACCGGGCCTCGGGGCGCGGCGACTCGAGCGCCCTCGTGGCGGCACCTCGCGTCCGGGCGGAGGCGCCCCTGGCGGCCGCGCGCGGCGCCGGGCGGCCGCCTGCCGCTCGGCCCGCCCGGGTGACGCGCCCTCCGCGGCCGTGCAGCTCGGCACACGTCGTGCTCCGGCGCTCGTGTGCGTCTGGACGCCGTGCTCGTTGGGTCCTGTGCCCTCGTTCTGGGGCAGGCGGCCGCGGTGGCGCCGGCTCCGGCGTGGTGCGCGGTGCTTGCGCTCGGGGCGCTCCTGGTGCGGCGGGTAAGCCGGCCGGTGCTCGTCGGTGCTCTCCTGCTCGTCGAGCTCTCGTCGCTCCGTGCCGGACATTCCCTCGCGGCTTTCGAAGCGGAGCGCGTGCGCGTGCGAGACGCGCTCGGGGCGCCTTCCCGCTGTGCGGGGAGCGGTGTCGTCACGGGCTCACCGGCGCGTTCGGGCGACGCGCTCGCGTTCGTGGCCGTCTTCGAGCGCCTCGACTGCGAGGCCGGGAGCATCGAAGGGCCCGTCACGGTGCGCGGGTTCGGCGCGCCCGACGGCCTTGCCCGCGGCGACCGCATCGACGTCGTGGCGCAGCTTGCGCCGCTCCAGCTCTTCCGCAACGCCACGCTGCGTGATCCGCTCCCGGGCGCGGCGCGTCGCGGTGTCACGCTGAGCGGCGCCATCCTGGCGTGTGACGTGACCCAACGGGGGTGGGCCGTCGCGTCGCTCGTTGACCGCGTCCGCGCTCGCGCCCGTGCCCGGATCACGGCGACGTTCGTGCGCGACGCGGAGCCGATGGCTCGCGCGCTCGTGCTCGGAGAAAACGATCTCGACCCCGAGGACGACGCCGCGTTTCGCCGGAGCGGCCTTTCGCACATGCTTGCCGTGAGCGGGACGCACCTGGTGTTCGCCGTGGCGGCGCTCGTGAGCGCGCTCGGTGCGTTGCTCGTGCGCGTCGAAGCGCTCGCGGTACGCTTCGAGGTCGCACGCCTCGCGAGCCTGCTCGGTGTGCCGCTCGCGCTCGTCTACGCCGATTTTGCCGGGGGAAGTGGCTCGGCGTGGCGTGCCGCGTTCATGTTGTCGGCGGCGTTCCTCACGCGCGCGCTCGGCCGCGCACCGCGGCCCACGCGCACCCTGGCGATCTCGCTCGTCGTGGGCGTCGCGCGCGATCCGCTCGTCGCCTTCGACATTTCGTTCCTGCTGTCGGCCGCGGCAACGTCCGGGCTGCTCGTCGTGGGCCCCGTGCTCGCTCGCCACGCGAAGCGCATTCCCTCGCGCGTCGGGCGCTTCGTCGGCGCGAGCGTGGGGGCGACGCTTTCGTCGATGCTGCCGTGCGCGCCGCTGCTCGCGCTGCTCGCCCCGGAGCTCACGTTCGCGGGTGTGCTCGCCAACGTGCTCGCGGCTCCGTTCGGCGAGACGATCGCGCTGCCGCTCTGCCTCGGGCACGTGCTTCTCGCCCCATTTCCTCAGCTCGAACGCGGTGTTGCGCTCGTGGCTTCGGGCGCGCTCCTCGTCGTGAAGCGCATCGCCTGGGAAAGCGCCGCGACCACGTGGCTCGCGTTCGGCGTTCCCGAGCCGACGGGGTTTCACCTCGCGCTCCTCGCGGTGGGCGGCGCGGGTGTTCTGCTCTCCGCGGGCGGTGGGCGCTCGCGCGCCCATCGGCGCCTCTGGTTCAGCGTGCTCACCGTGGCGCTCTTTTTGGTCGAGCTCGCGGTGCGCTCCCAGGGGATGCCACGCGGTGTCGTGCGCTTCAGCGCGCTCGACGTCGGCCAGGGCGATGCGAACTTGCTCGAGCTGCCCGACGGCAGTGCCTGGCTCATCGACGGGGGCGGCATGGTGGGAAACCCGGTGGATACCGGTGCCGCCGTGGTGCTTCCCGTCTTGCGCGCCGAACGCCGGACGCGCCTCGACGTCGTCGTGCTCACGCATCCGCACCCCGACCACTTCGGCGGGCTAGCGTCGGTGCTACGGCGCGTATCGGTCGGCGAGCTCTGGGACAGCGGGCAGGGCGAGCGCGAGGGTGCGGGTCCCGACTACGCGGCTCTGCTCGCGCTGGCCCGCGAGCGCGGCATCCCCGTGCGGCGGCCTGCGGAGCTCTGCGGTCGTCCGCGGCACGCCGGGGGAGCCACCATCGAGCTCCTCGCGCCATGCCCGGGGTACGTGCCCGGGCGCGGCGCCAACGACAATTCGCTCGTCTTGCACGTCCGCTTCGGTGCGCGCGCGCTGCTCTTGACGGGTGACGCCGAGCGCGCCGAGGAAAGCGACCTCGTGGCGCGCTACGGCGGTGCGCTCCGCGCCGATCTCCTCAAAGCGGGCCATCACGGCAGTCGCACTTCCACGAGCGATGCGCTGCTCGCCGCGGTTCGCCCTACGTGGGCGACCATTTCATCAGGCGTCCGCAATCGATTCGGGCACCCGCACGCGCCCGTGCTCGAGCGCCTCGCCAGGCACGGTGTCGCCGCCTTGCGCCTGGACCGTGGGGGCGGCGCGACCTTCACGACGGACGGGCAAGCCGCCGCCGTGCGGACCGCCGTCGTGCCCCACTAGAGCGGTGCGGGCAGCGGTTGACCCGCGACATCGAGCCCGCTAATCGTGGCGATCGATGCCGGAGTTCCCCCTGCCGAGCGCTGTCCGCGTGCTGTACACCGCAGCGCAAATCGCGGCGCGCGTCGGTGAGCTCGGTGCGACGATTGCGCGAGACTACGGCGAGCAAGCGCCCGTCGTCGTGCCGGTGCTCAAGGGAAGCTTCGTGTTCGCGGCGGATCTCGTGCGTTCGGTGCCCCTGCCCGTGCGCGTCGAGTTTCTCGGCGTGCAAAGCTACGGAAGTGGGACGACCTCGACGGGCGCCGTGCGGATCATCCAGGACCTCGCCCACCCGATCGAAGGCGAGGACCTGCTCGTGGTGGAAGACATCGTCGATACCGGTCTAACACTCGCGTACATCCTGAACCTGCTCAAGGCGCGCAACGCCCGCAGCGTTCGGGTTTGCGCGCTGCTCGACAAGCCTTCGCGCCGCAAGGTCGAGGTACCGGTGGACTACGTCGGCTTCGTCGTCGGCGACGCGTTCATCGTCGGCTACGGCCTCGACTGTGCGCAGCAGTACCGCAACCTGCCGGCGCTGTGCGAGCTCACCGCGGGAGGCGTGTAGCCCGTTCCCGCGGCGCCTCCCTCGCGCCCGTCGGCTCAGCTCGTCGCTCCGCCGAGATCCCCGTGGACGCGCGCGCGCTCGCGATCGATCTGCTCGGGCGTCGCGCCAAGGCGCGTGAGCACGAGCTCGGTCATCGCGAGAGCGATTTCCCCTTCACCCGAGCATGCGGCATCGGCGCCGGCGCGCTTGAGCCCGGGCACTTCGGCGAGGAATCCGGCTCGCGCGATCACGTAGACGGCGGGGTTGATGTCGCGCGCTTGGCGCACGATGCCCTCGGCGCCGCCCTCGAGCGGAGCGCTCAAAACGAGCGCGATCGCGCCGTGTAGGCCAGCTTCCTCGAGCGTTTCGCGGCGACTGGCGTCGCCGTACACGGCGGGCTGCCCCCGCTCGCGAAGCGCGCGCACGGTGTCGAGGTTGAGCTCGACGACCGTCGGTTCGATGCCGCTGTCGGCGAGTAGGCGCGACACGGCGCGCCCCACGGGGCCGTAGCCGATGATGACCGCTCGGTGCCGCTTTTCGGCGCTGCGGCGCGCGACGGACGCCTCGTCCGTCCCTACCGGCGGCCCCGGCAGCAGCGCTTCGGCGCGTGGCGCGAGCTTGAACAGCAGAGGATTGAGCGTGATGGAGAGAATCGCCGTGGCCACGAGGGCGTTGCCGGCGGCGGCGGGCAGCACGCCGAGCTCGCTGCCGAGGCCGCCTAGGATGAAGGAAAATTCGCCGATCTGTCCGCGGCCCACGCCGACGGTCAGCGCCGAGCGTGCGGGGCGGCCTAGCGCGCGCAGACAGATCGCAGCGACGAGGGGCTTTACCACGATCACGAACCCGAGCGCTGCGAGGACCAGCCCGGGGCGTTCGAGCAAGAAGGCCGGATCGAAGAGCATGCCCACCGACACGAAGAACAGCACGGCGAATGCGTCGCGCATGGGGAGCGCCTCGGTGGCCGCGCGGAACGCGAATTCGGAGCGCCCCACGACGAGACCCGCGAGAAAGGCGCCGAGTGCCATCGAGGCGCCGAAGAGCTCCGCGGCGGCGACGCCGATGCCGAGCGCCAGCGCGAGGACCGAGAGCGTGAAGAGCTCACGCGAGCGCGTGGCAGCGACGCGCGCGAGCAGCCACGGGATCAAGCGGCCCCCGGCGAGCAGCGTGAAGCCGATGAGAGCGCCGAGCTTGAGGAGCGAAACACCTGCTAGCCAGAGAACGTCCCGGGCCCCCGCATGCGCCCCCACGAGACCCGGGAGCAGCACGAGCACGAGCACCGTGACCAGATCCTCCGTCAGCAACCACCCGACGGCGAGGTGCCCCGTCGAAGTATGCAGCTCGCGGCGTTCGGCCAGCATGCGTGTCACGACGACCGTGCTCGACACCGAGAGCGCAATCCCCATCACGACGGCGCCCGTGGGGGCGAAGCCGAACCCGCGCAGCGTCAATGCTGCAGCGGCCGTCACGAGCACGAGCTGACCGATGGCGGCGGGCACGGCCACGCGGCCCACGGCGACGAGCTTCTCCGGGTGGAATTCGAGGCCCACGCCGAAGAGCAGCAGGATGACGCCGACCTCCGAGAGCTGGCGTGCGAGGCCGTCGTTGGCGACGAAGCCGGGCGTGTGCGGGCCGACGAGCACGCCGGCGACCAGGTAGCCGACGATTGGAGGCAGGCGCAGCCGGTGCGCCACGAGCCCGAGCAGGAGCGCCGCGGCGAGACCTCCGGCGAGCAGAGAGACGAGCTCGAACGAGTGCACGGTTGCCCATGGCGCCTCAGCGCCGGCCCCCTGCTTTGGGGCGTGCAGCGGCTTCGCCCTGCTCGCGCGAGAACGGCGCATGGCAGGTGCTGCATCGGTACACCACCTTCTTGCCCCCCGGCTTGCGGGCGCGGGCCTGAACCGTCCGGCAGCGCGGACAGCGCAGGCGGATCAAGGTGCCGATGGCACCACCCGTGAACAAGGCCATGGCCGAGTGTAGCCCCCTTGCCCGGCTGGGCACTGGCCGTGGTGTGCCGTCGGCGGTAAGCAGACGACGGCAGACCCGATCCATGGATCTTTACCGAGCGTCTGTAGCCGAATTCAGGAAAAAGCTCCGAAACCTGGAGCGTTGGATCGATCTAGCCGTCGCCCACGCCGATCGGAAGCGATTCGATCCCGAGATCCTGATGTCGGCGCGCCTCGCCCCCGACCAGTTCGCGCTCGTCCAGCAGTGCGGTGCCGCGTGCGACACGGCGAAGTTTACGAGCGCGCGCCTCGCCGCCAAGGAAGCGCCCCGCCACCCGGACAGCGAGAGGACGGTCGACGAGGTTCGCGCACGCATCACCTCGGTGCTCGAATACCTCGACACCCTCAAGCCCGAGGACTTCACCGGCGCCGAGACGCGGCTCATCGCGCCGCCGCCCCTCCACGGCAAGCACATCTCCGGCTGGGACTACCTCTTCGAGATGCAGCTACCAAACTTCTATTTTCACCTCACGACGGCCTACGCGATCTTGCGCCACAACGGCGTCGAGCTCGGCAAGCTCGACTTCTTGGGGCCGCTCACGACGCGCTGACCCGGCCTGCCCCGGCGCGTCGCCAGGGCTCGCCCTCGAGTTGCCGTCATCGGCCGGCCGGGAGGGGCTGCGGCGTCCGGGCGAGAGAGAGCGCTCGGGCCCGGTTAGCGCCGGACGACGCGCGTGGCGATCGGAATCGCGAAGCTCAGCGGCTCGGGCTGCGCGCCGAATTGTGTCGAGCGCGCCACGCCGAGCAGGCAGCTGCCGAGCGCGGCTCCCGCCCGTCGCGGGTAGGTGCGCCAACCACGAGGTGCTCTGCCGTGAGTGATCAATGCGACCGGGCGAACCCTCGGGCCCTCGCCGCCGCGCGATGGCTCATGGCGCGTCACCCGTGCCGAGGGACGCGAAGCACGCGGTGGGAGCCGCGCTCGCGCTCGGGGGCGCGGCTCGACAGGTGCGTTCCTCGAAAAACAGCCGCCCGGCGTCGGTCTCGATCGAGTCACCGTCGATTCCGACGAGGTGCAATGTCGTTCGGCAGGGCCATTCGTGCTCGTCGGTGGGCTTGCTGGGCGTTCCCGCGACGAGCGGACCGAACACGCTGATCTCCTCGGCTGCTTGCCAGTAGTGAAACGCGAGCAGAGGACCGGCGTGGGCCGTGCGCCGCCAGGTGCCCATCGGGGCGCCGGGGGAGAGCGGCTCGAAGTGAAAGCCTTGGCAAGCGTCGCTGCCGGACGCGCGAAAGTAGAGCGTCGCCTTGGCACGTGCGAGCGCCGCCAGCGTCTCGCCCGGCAGCGCGTCGCAGAACTGCACGAGCAGCCGGTCGTTCGTCACTACGGCGTCGAAGCGCAGGGCGTCGTCCTGCCAGGTGCCGGCGTAGTCGGCATCGAAACGCTCGATCTGCTCGAGCAGTCGAGCGACCGAACGCAACGGCATGCTCGCGCCGCAGCGCTGGTCTCGAACGAACGAAAATGGAATCGCGGCGAGGGTGGCAGTTCCTGCGCGTTGCTCGGCCGCGAACAGGGCGCCAAGCTCCGGAGACTGCAGGGTGTCGCAGGGGCAGCCGGGTAGCGCCTCGAGGGCGGCGCTGCGTCGGATGGCCCAACGCTTGTCCGCGGGCGCGGCATCGGCGCGTGCGACGGCCGTGGACAGCGCTTGGCAGCTCGCGAGCTCTTCGTAACCGCGCCTGAGGAGCTCGTCCCGCGCCGCTTCGTCGCGCTCGGCGAGCACGCCCTCGACGAGCGGTTTCGCGCGCTCCGGCGTGGTGTTCGCAGGATGGCTCGCCTGGTCGTCGTGCGCACGGACGAGCAACGAGAGCTCGACACCCTTCGGGACCGACGCGACTGCGGCACGAATGCGTCCGATGGTGGTCGCCGGCTCCGCGGCGACGTAGAGCGTCTTGGGCGCCGAGCGGGTTCCGAGGCGCTCTCCGATCGTCGCGGGCGTGACCGTCTCCCCGTCGAGCGACAGCGCACGCTCGCTCACGACGAGCACCGGTCCCGCGAGCGGGGCCGCTCCCAGCGTGGACTCGGGAAGCGGGCCGAGCCGTTCCACGGAAAGCGCGTGGTCGGGGAGCGCCGCCACGACGAAAAGGAGCGCCCGCTTCTCGTCCTCGCAGACGGCTGGGCTTCTCGGCGGCGGAGCGGACGCCTCGCGGCGCTCTCCGCACCCGCCCGACACCACGATCACGAAGAGGAGCCCTGCGAGGGCGCGCATGGCCCGACTCTACCCCGAGCCTGGCCGCGCGTGATCCTGCGCGGCAGGTCCGCGCGAGCTAGCTCTCTTCTGGCTTTTTGTGCCGCAAGCGCCCGAGGCGCTCGCCGATCGCTTTCTCGAGCCCTTGATCCGTCGGATCGTAGAAACGTCGGCCGACGAGCTCGTCGGGAAGGTAAGTCTCGCCGGGCACGAAGCTGCCCGCGTGATCCGGCGGATAGCGGTAGCCGTCGGCGTAACCCTCTTCCCGCATCAGGCGCGTGACGGCGTTGCGCAGTTTCTTCGGCACGGGGAGCGCGCCGCGCTCGTCGATGCTGGCACGCACGGCCGACATGGCGCTCTTCACGGCGTTCGATTTCGGGCAGCTCGCCAGGTAGAGGCAGGCGTGCGCGAGGGGAAACGCGCCCTCGGGCATGCCCATGCGGCGAAACGCAGCGTCGGCGTCGACGGCGACGGACAACGCGCGCGGATCCGCGTTGCCGACGTCTTCGCTCGCGAAGATCATGAGACGGCGCAGCAGAAAGAGCGGGTCGTCCCCTGCGTCGAGCATGCGAAAAAGCCAGTAAAGCGCGGCGTCGGGATCGCTTCCCCTCAGCGATTTGATGAGCGCGCTCGTGACGTTGTAGTGCTCCTCACCGGCCTTGTCGTAGAGCAGCGTGCGGTGCTCACCGGCTCGCTCGACGAGCGCGAGGTCGACGCGGCCCCCCGGTCCGGCGAGATCAGCGGCCACTTCGAGCAGACCGAGCGCGCGCCGCCCGTCGCCCCGCGCGGCCCGAGCCACGAGAGAAAGCGCCTCCGCGTCGGCCTCGAGCTTTTGCTCACCGAGCCCGCGCTCGGTATCCTCGATGGCGCGCTCGAGCAAGGTGACGAGATCGGCCTCGCCGAGCGCTTCGAGCCGAAAGACGCGGCAGCGCGAGAGCAGCGCCGCATTGACGGCGAACGACGGATTCTCGGTCGTCGCACCAACGAGCACGATCGTTCCGCTTTCGAGGTGCGGCAGGAAGGCGTCCTGCTGGCCCTTGTTGAAGCGGTGGATTTCGTCGACGAAAAGCGTCGTGCCGCGACCCTGATAGGATCGGCGCTCGCGCGCCTCGCGAATGATTTCGCGCAGCTCCGGAATCCCCGCGAGAACGGCCGAAAAGGGGACGAACTCCGTGCGCGTCGTTTTGGCAATGACGCTCGCGAGCGTCGTCTTGCCGGAGCCGGGTGGCCCCCAGAGCAAGAACGACGGCATGCGATCGCCTTCGATCGCCTCGCGTAGCGGCTTGCCGCGCGCGAGCAGCGCTCGTTGGCCCACGATCTCGTCGAGCGTGCGCGGCCGCATGCGATCCGCGAGCGGAGCCTGTGGACCGCCGAAGGCCCCGCGCTCGGCCGCCCGCTCCAGCAAGGTCGGTCCCGCGTCGCCCGGCTTGCGTCCGCGTGCGCGGGACATCACGCCTCCCGGCGCCCGGGGCGCGGTCCGAAGATCGCGCTTCCGATCCGTACCACCGTTGCACCCGCTCCCACGGCCTGCTCGAAGTCGGCGGTCATGCCCATGCTGAGCTCGGGCAGCCGCGCGGCTCCGCCGTGCTCTTCGCGCAGCCGAGCAAGCGCTTCGAAATGGGGTGTCGCGGCGTCCGGCTCGGTGGCGAGCGGTGGGACTGCCATGAGACCCGTGAGGCGCAGGCCCGGCTGCCGCTCCACGGCTTCGAGCAACTCGCCGAGACGCTCTGGTGAAACGCCGCTCTTTTGCGCTTCCCCCGCGATGCTCACCTCGGCGAGCACGGGCAAACGCCCGTCGCCTCCGAAGGCGCGGCGCGCTTCGGGGATGTCGGTGCCTCCCGCGCGGTGTCCAAGCTCCTTTGCGAGCGCGATCGAGTTGACGCTGTGCATGGCCTGAGCGACGCGCACGACGTGGCGCGCCTTGTTGCGCTGTAGGTGACCGATGAAATGGAAGCGAATGCCGTCGAGATCGGCGAGGACGCCCGCCTTCTCGACGAGCTCCTGCACGTAGTTCTCGCCGAAGTGACGCTGCCCTGCGGCGTGTGCCACCCGCAGCGCGACCGCCGGCTGCCCCTTGGAAACCGCAACCAAAAGCACGCCGCCGGGTCGTCCGGCGCGCGCCGCCGCTGCGTTCGACGCGCTCGCGCACACGTTCGAGGCGTTCAGCGATGCCGTCGGCGCTCACCGCGAAGCCCCGCCCGGCCGCCCCGAGGTGGTCACCGCTCGCTCGCCTGGCCGAACAGCTCGCGGATGCGGACGCCGACCTCGCCGTCGATGGCGACGAGCTCTCCCCGGGCGACCGCGCGCCCTGCGATGCGTAGCAGCACGGGAGCGCCGAGGGGTTGCCCTGTCTCGAGCACGTCGCCCGGGCGGAGCTCGGCCCACTTTCGGGCGGACAAGCTGACGACGCCGAGCTCGACTCGCACCACCACCGGGGCCTCGAGCGCGGCCTCGGTGAGCGTCTCGTTCACGTCGTCGGAGTCCGCCGTCATGTCCTTGTCGCTCCCCGCGTCGAAAGGGAGCTCCGCCGTCCCGTCACCTAGCACGATCCTGCCGTCGGCAGGCAGCTCCACCCAGACCCCGCGCTCGCTCCGGGCGCCGATCAAGACCCCGCGCCCGACGCCACCCGCGTCGACCCAACTTTCGCTCGGCAGGAACGCCGCGCCGGGCACCAAGAGCTCGAGCTCCGCCCGCGTGACGAGCGACGTCATGACCACGAGCGGGACGGGCAACGCGATATCCCCGAGGTCCGCGAGGTTCGGGGCGGGTCCCTCGGGGGCAATGAGCGGCGCGCCGACGAGAGCGTAGCCGGCGTACGGGCGACCCTCGAGCGTCAGTGTCGCTCCCACGCGGAGTGCCGTCTCGCCGGCTGGCGCGGATTCGAGCGCGACGGGCAGCGCCGAGACCCGCCGCGCGACCTCGACCGAGAGTGCCGCGAGCGCGCCGGCGACAGCGGGCGAAAGCGTGCTCGATGAAACGCCGAGCGCGAACGGACGCCCGAGCACGCGCATCAGCATGGCTTGCACCAGATCGGGCTCGAGCCCGAGGGTGACCCACGCCGCGCCGGCCCGCAGCGTCACCTCCGGGTAACGTCGTTCGGGCGGGCCGAGGTCGAACCCGTTGACGTTGAGCACGACCGGCGTCTCGAGGAGGCTCGAGAGCGCGGCCGCGAGCCCGCCGGGATCGAACGCCGCCATCCAGCTCGCGCGGGCTCGACCGAGCCCGGGCAGGGCGCTCTTCGGCACGCGAGGAAGGGCGTCCCAAGGGTAGGGGTCGAGCGCCATGCTCCGGGCGACCTTAGCGCTCCTCCGGCGTACCGGAAATGCGCTCCTAGGGCGCGCCGGTTGGCGGGCCTTGATGCGGTCGCTTTCGATCGGCGAGGGCTCGCTTCACGAGCGCTCGAAAGCGGCTTTCGGGCTGCGCGCCACTCAAATAGTAGCCGTTGATGACGAAAGCCGGTGTTCCGTTGATGCCCACGGTCTTTCCGACCTCGGCGTCGGCGTCGACGCGGTCACGGTGCCGGTGGTCGTCGAGCGCCTCACGGAAGCGTTCGACGCTCACGCCGACCTTCAGAGCGAGCACCTCCAGCTGCTCGCGGGCGAGCCCCTCGGGCTCCTTCTGCGCTTCGAGCAAGAGATCGTGATAGCGCCAGAAGGCGCCGTCGCCCTTCTGAGCACGGACTTCCTCGGCGGCTTCGGCCGCGAGCGCTGCGTCCTGATGGAAGGGAAGCGGCAGATGGTGCCAGACGAGCCGCACCTGACCCCCGAACTCGCGACGGATGGCCTCGAGCGTCGGCTCGACGCGCGAGCAGAAGGGGCACTGGAAATCGGCCCACTCCTCGATCACCACGGGGGCGCTCCGCTTGCCGCGCGAAGGCGCGCTCGGGTCGAGCGGGGGCAGCTCCTTCCGCTCCGGAGCCGGCGGGTCCTTCGCGGTTTCGAGGATCGTCGCGTAGACGCGGGCGCGCGGCGTCCCGCGTTCGACGAGCGCTCGGGCTTTGCCGAGCTCGCTGTCGATCATCTCCTGAAAAGCCTCGAAGGGCTGCGCTCCGGCGAGCCGCCGTCCGTTCACGAAGAAATGCGGCGTGCCGCGCGCCTCGAACGCAGAGGCAAGCTCGATGCTGTGTTCGACCTCGGTGAGCTCCGCGCTCCGTGTGATGGCGCGCTTCACGCGGGGCCAGGCGACACCGGCGGCGCGCGCGATGTCCCCGAGGTCGCCGTCTTCCAGCGCCGGCTGGCTCAGGAACAGCGCGTCGTGGACCTGCCAGAAGGCGTCGTTGCCCTTGGCGTGAAAGACGACGCGGCCGAGCACGGCGCTCGGCTTGGCATGTCGATGGAACGGGAGTGGATTGTCCTTCCAGACGAGTCGCACGTCGTCCGGATACGTGCTCCGGACGCGCTCGAGCGTGTCTTGAACACGCTTGCAGAACGGACACTCGAAGTCGCTCCACTCGACGATCGTCACGAGCGCATCGGCTGGCCCCCGCGCGGGATCCTGGGCCGTCACGGGGATCTTCCAGACGGTCTCGTCCACGTCGGGCTCGGCGCGGGCCGTGGCGGCTTCCGGCTCGACGGCGACGGCGCGGTTCGTAAGGGTCGGGTAGATGGCCTCCGGCGGCGTGCCTGCTTCGGAGAGCTCCCGCGCAGCCGCGATCTGCTCGTCGATGATGGCGCGGAACGCTTCGAGCGGCTGGGCGCCGGTCAGCACGGCGCCGTTGATGCGGAATGCCGGCGTCCCACGCGGGCCGAGCTGCCCCGCGAGCGCGAGGTCGTCGTCCACGTCGGCCCGTCCCGCACCTGACCCCAGCGCTTGCGCAAAACGCGTGGGATCCACCCCGGCTTGTGCAGCCCAAACGGCGAAATGCGCCGCATCCAGCTGGTCTTGGTGGGCGAGAAGGCGCTCGGCAAAGCTCCAGAACGCCGCGTTGCCTCCCAGCGTGAAGACCGCCGCGGCGGCTTCGTGCGCCGCACGCGCGTGCAAGTGAAAGTCGAGCGGCTCGTGCTTCCAGACGATCCGCACCTGGCTCGGGCCGTAGAGCTCTCGTATCGCGCGCAAGGTCGGCGCGACGCGAGCCGTGAAGGGACATTCGAAGTCGCCGAACTCGACGATCGTCACGGGCGCGAGGGCGTCGCCGAGCTGGGGGTCGGCTGCCGTCACTGGGACCTTGGCCGTGCCGTGATCGACGCCCTGTTCGGCGTCGCCCCGCGCCACGATGATCGGGGCGACGGCCGCGGGCTCGCTCGGGAGCGCGTCCTCTGGAGCGCTGACGGGAGTGGAGGGTCGAGCCCCGCAGGACGCGACGCCCACGGCGACCAAGAACGCCGCGAGCTTGCGCCGGGCGTTTCCAAGGCTCGCGCGCAGCATGGATTCGAGGCATACCACGCTGGGCTTCGGTGCCCTGGCGAGCCGTGCTAGCGTCGCTTTCATGAAGCGCTCGCAGTCGTTTTCGCCTGTGGTCGTCGCGCTCGGTGTTCTCGTGAGCGCATCGGCGCTAGCGCAGGCGCCCGCCACGCCGCCCCCTGCCGCGCCGGCCGCCGCCGCGCCCGCCAGCGCCGCGCCCGCCAGCGCCGCGCCCGCCACCACGAAGGCGCCCGCTGCACCCGCCGGTCCGAGCCCCTACTCGGAGGCCGTGCAAAAGGGCGACAGCGCGTACCTCGCGCGCGACTTCGACGGCGCCATCGCGGCGTACCGGAAAGAGGTCGAGAAGCACCCCGATGCGGCCCTTGGCCACTATCGGCTCGGCTCGGCGCAGCTCGCCAAGGGTGATCTCGACGAGGCCGAGCAGTCCTGGCAGGCCGCGCTGCGTTTCGTTGGTAACGATCAAGCCTTCCGCAGCAAGATCTTGTTCGTGCTGGCCGACCTCAAGGAGCGCGCGAAGACCTACGACGAGAGCGTCGCTCGCTGGAAGGAGTACCAGCAGCACGTCCAGTCTCAGCCGGAGGCCCGCGGCTATCCCGCGACCGCGGCGGATCGCATCAAGCGCGCGGAGGACTGGAAGAAGATCTCGGCCGATGCGGCGGAGGTCAAGGCTCGCATCGAGAAGCGTATCAAGGAAGCCGACGAATCGATGCGCAAGAGCTCGAAGTAGAGCGGCGCTCGGTCAGCGAAGCCGTACGCGGAAGCTGCCGGACGTTGCTTCGTCGGCGCGGCGCGTGAACTCGAGAAACGCCGGATAGGCCGCCGGCTGCACGCGCCCCGCTGGGAGCGAGACGCGCCGGTCGAGCACGAGGGTCGAGCCCTTGGCGGCGTCGAGCACGTCAACGCGACGTTCGGCGTTGGTGATGTGGCGCTGCTTGGGCGC
This sequence comes from uncultured delta proteobacterium, assembly GCA_963841435.1. GTDB lineage: Bacteria > Myxococcota_A > Polyangia > Polyangiales > Polyangiaceae > PMG-095. The sequence continues at coordinate 1,551,827 of CAWJCS010000005.1, read as the reverse complement.
GGTCTCGAGCGCGGCGCCCTTCGGCAGCTGGAGCGTGAGCTTGACGCTCTGCGAGATCGAGTCGACCACGATGAGCGGAGTCTGGCGCGTCGCGAGGGTCGCCATCTGACCGAGGCGCGGACCGAAACCCGGCGGCTGGATGATCAAGACGCCGCCCACCGCCTGCGCGAAGGTGCGGCTCTTCGAGTGGGTGGTGATGCGAATCGGCGCGTCGGGATCGGCGACGCCGTCGATGTGATAGTCGAGGAGCTCGGCGCCGCGCAGCGGGCCACCGAGCAGGCGCGTCTCGATGGCGTCGCGGATCTGACGTTCGGGGAGCTGGGAGAGCGCGCCGCGCAGGCCCGTCGCGTACTTTCCGTGGAACGTCTGCACGAGCTTCAGCGTGGCCGAGCCGTCGGCGGCGAGCTCGACCGTGCCGTCCGTTGCTGCGTGATCGAGCGCTCCGGCGGCGGGCGTCGTAGTCTTCTTCACCTCTCCGCCCGAGAACACGACGGCCGGCATGCCTCGTGCGTCGGCGGGCACGTAGCCGAAGGGCGCGTGCTTGCTACCGAGCGTGAGCCAGGTGTCGCCCTTTTCGGTCTTCACGCGGAGCAGTGGCTGCGTGTACACGGTCGCCGCGGAGAACGGGCCCGTGGGAGCGAGCGTGAGCCGGTTCTGCACGACGGCGTAATCGGCGGGGATGCCGAGCGCGCGGCAGAGCACGAGGTATCCCCGCCAGAGATTGCCGTTCTTGCCCATCACGACGCGCCGCCCGTCGACCTCGTTGCCCTCTTCGACGTTCGCCGTGATCCAGTGATAGAGGCGCCGCGCCCGGTCGGCCTGCGCGCTCGGCGGTAGGGGCTCCACGATGCGCTCAGCGACGCGCCGGACGCGCGGGTCGATCGGGGTGAGGTCGTCGGCGCTGTCGGCGAGCGAGCGGAGCGTCGCGTCGAGCGAGACGCCCCAGCCCACCTGCACGCTGGGCAAAAACTCGGTGATCGGCGCGCCGAACGGCTCCACGGGCGCCGCTTCGCTCCGGTCGACGCGCCAGCGCCGCACGACGAGCCCGTCGCGCTCGGTCGTCTGGGGCGGTGGCACCTGGTTCTTGGTCTCGATCTGCAGCGGGCGATTCTTCGGCGAGATGACGACGAACTCGCTGCGCGCGTAGGCGACATTCTCCTCGCGGAAGAACCAGCGCGGGCCAACCCAGCGTAGCCCGTGCCGGCCGTCGCCCGGCGAGCTCTCGATGCGCTCCGTCTCGATGTAGTCGCCCACTTCGAGGTGCGGCATCGTGACCGTGGGCTTGCCCGCCACGAGCTCCGGCTCGAGCACGCTGCCGTCCTGTTTACGCACGCGCAGCTTGAGGAACACGCCTTCCCTGAGCGGCTGCTCCGCCATTTCGCCGATGGCTTCGGCGCTCTGCACGCGTACGATCTCGTGCTCCAAAAGGCGGCTCGAGCCGTCGCTCTTGACCCACACGGCGGAATAGTCGAGCACGCGCGCCGCGGTGCCGCTGAGCGGCTCCTTCTGGCTCTCGAATTCGCGAATCGCCGCCTCCGTGTCGATGCGGTACGGCTCGAGCTCGGTCGCCCCCTCGACCAGATCGAGCGCCGTCTCGAGGCGGCCCGTGGGCGCCCCGCTGCGTACCGAGTCCACGACGGCCGCGACGAGCGCCTGCCGATCACCGGAGGCGTAGCGCAGATCGGCGAGTGCGAGCCGCGGGTCGTCATCGCGCGGGTCCTTTTCGATCGCGGCTTCGAGCTTCTTCCACGACTCGGCCTGGTTACCGGATCGCACCATCACGTCGTGGATGCGCTCGGCGATGTCCTTGCGGTCCGGCCGCCGCTTGGCGAGCCGCTCGAGCTCCGCGAGCGCCGCCGTGTAGTCGTCGCGTTCGAGAGCGCGTGACAGCACGATCTCGTTGTCCGGATCGAGCTTCTGGATGCGCTTCGCGAGCGCCTCGGCCTTTTCGGGCTCGCCCTGCTCGTCGAACACCGCCACCGCGATCTCCAGCGCCGACGGATCGTCGGAGAAGCGCTTGGCGATGGTGCGCGCCGCGCGCCCGTACTCGGCGCTCCAGCCGAGCTCGCGGTAGAGCTGCGCGAGCTCGCTCAGCACGGCGGGGACCTCCGGAAACTCGTCGACGAGCTCGGCGACGGCGCGCGCCGCTTCGATCGGACCGCTGCGTTCCTTGAGCGAGCTCGCGATGGCGAGGCGTGGCTGCCAGAGGTGCGGGTCGCGTGTCTGGGCGCGCTCGCCGAGCTCGCGGGACAGATCGCGCTGCTGGCTGTCGGCGAAGATCGGGTCCGATTCCGAGAAGAGCGCGGCGACCGCGAGCGAGAGGCCGGTGGCGCGCGTCGGCTCGCGGACTAGCGGGCCGCTCAGGACCGCCGCCACGTCGGACTGATCGTCGATCTGCGCGGCCCGCGCGCCGAAGAAGCGCACGAGATCATCGCCTTCGTCGACGACCTTGCCGCCGTGCACCCATGGATCGAGCGGGTTTTCCGAGGTGACGCGCGCCGGCTGCGCGAGCACGTACGGCGTGGTCGCGTCGGTGCTGCCCGGGCGGCCGTAAGGTCGCCCGTCGGGGAACATCAGCCGCACGGACGTCGTCGGAGCGCCGAGCTTGGCGAGCAGGCGATGGCGGCCGCGCGAGAACGTGACGCGAGAGCCGAATTCGAGCCACGAGCCCCAGCGCCGGACGTCGCGCACGACGACCGGTCGGTCGTCAACCCACACGACGAGCGCCCCCTGCACCGCGACCAAGAGCTCGACGGGCTCCTCGACGTCGACGAACGTCTCCGCGTAGTAGATGCCGCTCGACGGGGGCTCGTCGGCCGTCACTCGGCAGCCTTGGGTCTTCGACTCGAGGACATGGGGCGCGTTGCCCACGTCCGGGTCCGGCTCCCAGCGCGCAGGCCAGGCGCCTGGCGACTCGGGCGGAAACGACCGAAGCGCGTCGCGCGCGGCGTCGCGCCCGAACGCGCCCGCGAGGCGCACGGGCGTGACGCAGCCTTGCTGGCGGGCAGCGAGCTCGTCCGCATCGTTGACGGCCGCGGCCCGCGTTTCCATCGCCCACCACTCCGCCAGCTCGAGCCGTGCGCGCCAGCCGATCTTGCCGGGCGCGCGGAGCAGCCCTTCGACCGTCGCCTTCTTCTTCTCCCAGAATCCGGGAGCGGCGTGGCGATACCCGGCGGCGTCGTGGGCGGCGAGCCAGGCGAAGATCGGTGCCCGCGGGTCGCGGGAGTCGCGCGCCGCCACCAGGGCTTCGAGGTATTCCTCCGAGACGCGGCTCAATCGCCCGTGCGCCGCGTCGTCGAGGCCCCGCGCAAGGCTCGCGAGCAAGCCGTGGCCACCGAGCGAGTCGAGCCTTCGGCGTGCCGACTCGGCCTGTTTGGGATCGCCGCCGGGCGACACGAGCTCGCCGAGCAGCCAGCGGCCCACGAGCTCCGGATCTTTGGACGCCGAACCCTCGCCCCGCAGCGCGGCGACTGGCGGTCCGTGGGCGGGTTTCTCGGTCGCGCACGCCGGTGCCAGCGCGAGGCCGGCGAGAACCGCCAGGCGCGCCCAGACCGCGCGGCGGGCGCGCTGCCTGCCCAGCGTCATGGCTCGATCACCAGCCGCGGGCTCATGGCGCGATCCACGTCCTCGCAGAAGCGACGGAACGCCGGGTAGTCCTTGGGGGCCACGCGCGGCACTCCGAGCCCGTAGCGGCTCTTGACCGTCATGCGGTCCCCTTGTCGGTCAACGACGATCGAAAACCAGCCGAAGCGGCTCTTACCCTCGGCGCTCACGGGCGCAGAGACCACGCGAGCGCCCGTCGGCAGCTCGATCATGAAGGTATCGCGGAGCTCGGTGAAGCCCAGCGTCCAGAACGTCCTGCTTGCGTTGCGAGAGTGAGGCGAAGTTTTCGACCATGCGGAACGGATTGGTGACCGCCATCGAGAGCCGATCGCCCTCGCGACGGGCGAAGCTCGAGGCGCTACCCTCGACGTGGATCTGGACGGGCGTGCGGGCGTCGTCGAGGTCGCTCGTCTGGATGCCCTGCGCGCCTGGGGCGATCACGAAGCCGGGGAGCTCACCGCCGAGGTCGTGGCTGAGCCGCTCCCGCAGCACCGCCTCGGCGTGGTATTCGCGGCGCCACTGCGCGGCCGAGTAGCCCCGCGCGTTGTAGTCGAGCGAAAGCTTCGAGTCGCCGTTCTTCTGCACGCGTGCGTGGACCTCGCGCTCGACGTAGTTCTTTTCCGGCCCCGGAATCGGCAGGGTCACGAGCTGGGCCTTGCCCTCGTTGACGCGCAGTCCGAGCGCTCCGATGTCGGCGCGCGGCAGCTCGTCGATGCCCGTGTGCTCCGCGGTGCCGTCGAGATAGAGATCGAGCGAAGGGACGTAGGCGATGGCGTGGTCGAACGGGGCGAAGCTCGGGATCTTCGAGCGAAGGGCGCCCTTGAACTGGGTGCGTACGACGACGAGCGTCGCCGGGATGCCGAGCTCCTTGAGCAGCGTCACGAGCACGGTCGCCTTGTCCTTGCAGTCGCCCCAGCCGCGCGTGACCGTCTGGACGCAGCGCCGCGGCTTGTAGCCGTAGATGCCGAACTCGAGCGCCACGTAGCGCGTGTTCTTCGTGACCCAGTCGTAGACGGCCTCCACCTTCTCGCGCTCGGTCTTCGCGCTACCCGCGATGTTCTTCGCGAGCTTGCGCGTCTCGTCGTCGAGGTCGAACTGGTCCTTGATGAGGCCGTAGTACCAGCGGCCGAGGTCGTCCCAGGTCTTGTAGGTGGAGACGTGCACGAAACCGAGCAGCTCCTGCGCGGGCGGCATCGCGGGCTCGGCATCGAGGGCCGGCACGGACGGCGAAAAGAAGCGCAGAAAGCGCTGGTCGCCGCGCTCGACGGACGACTGCGTGAGCCCTGGGACCTGGGCGTCGAAATAGAGCGGGCGGCTCTTCGGTGCGATGACGACGTATTCGGCGTTCTCGGTCGGCTCGTCGCTCTGCAGTGTGGTGATTTCGCCGAAATAGTCGTTGAACTCGTTGCGGGGCGTCACGTCGTCGATGCGGTAGCGGAGCTCCACGACGTCGCCCGCTTCGAGGCGCGGGAACTGCACGTAGAAGGCGCGGCTCGACGTGTACATCGACACCGTTGGATCGTCGGCTGGACCCTCGCCGGATTCGATCGCCTCGTCGATGCGCCCGCTGGCGCGGTAGACCTTGGCGCCCCTGCAGCTCGACCACCTGCTGATCGGCCTCGTACACGAACGCGTGCTGGCGCGCGGCCGCGGCCGCCGAGTCCGTGAGCGGCTGGAAGACGATCTGGCGGTACTTGCTGGAAAGCCCGTTGTCGAACACCGTCGAAACCGTGAGGTCGCGCAGCGTGCGCCGGTTCTCGCCGCGCGCCGGGGCGTGCCGGAGCGGCAGGAAGCGCTCGGGGCCCCACGCGTACGCTTCGTCGGGGCGCGGCCGCTTCGGCTCGACGTGCTCGACGTACTCGCGCACGGCCTTATCCTGGGGGCGAAGGCGCAAAATCTCGCGCAGGAGCGCGAGCTCCGCGTCGGTGCGGCCGAGCTCGCCGTAGAGGTTTGCGAGCGTGCGCAGCGTGCCGGTGTCCTCGGGGGCGAGCTCCAGCGAGCGCTGGTACGTGGCGATGGCGCGCTCGGTCTGGCCGAGGGCGCGGTAGGCGCGTGCCGATGCGTTGAGCGCCCAGAGATCGCCGGGGTGCGAGCCCACGAGGCGCTCGGCCCAATGCTCCGCCGCCGGTCGCTCCCGGCGGGCCACGGCGAGCCCCAGCATACGGCCGAGGAAGGTGCCGTCGTCGAAACGCAGCCCGCTGTAACGGGCCTCGACCTCGGTGGCTTCGGTGTCGCGCCCGAGCAGCCGGAGCTCCGACGCGTAGAGGTTCAGGAGGTTCACGGCGTTCGGATTGCGCTCGAGCGCCGCGCTCAGCGTTGCGAGCGCGGTACGCGGCAGACCCGCCATGTTGTAAAGCTCGACGCGGCCCTGGATCGCGGCGACGTTGTCGGGATCGATGGCGAGCAGCCGATCGAAATAGGGGAAGGCTTCCTGAAAGCTCGGACTCTCGCGCCGCTCGAGCGCTCGAGCGAGCAGCACGTCGGGGTCCGTGGTGCCGGCGGGAACGAGCGCCTCCGCCTCGTCGATGAGGTCCTTCTTGTGGTTGTGATCCTCGGCGAGCGACGCGGCGAGCAGGTAGCGCCGGACGCTCGGCTCCTTTTCGGCGGCGCGCAGGGACAGGTCCCGAGCGAGGTGGACGGCGGGATCGTCGCCGTCCGTTTCGTAGAGGTAGCGGGCGTACCCTTCGAGCGCGCGGGCGCTCACGGTCTTCGCGCTCATCTCGGCTTCGAAAGCCTGCATCGGGCCGAGTAGCGGGCGACCGCGGGGCGGCTCGTGTCCCTTCTGCCCCAGCCGGTGGACGAGCGCGGATGCGTCGGCGCTCGCTGCGGGGTCGTTGCCGAACTCGAGGCCGTGCTCGGGCGCGCCCACGGCGTCGCCGAAGCGGACCGAAAGTACGGGCGCGTTGTCCTCGCCGCACACCTTCACCGTGAGGGCGTTCGTTCCGTCGTCGAGCTCGAGGCGAACGCCGTAGCGATCGAAATCATGGCTGGCGTAGGTCTTCGAATCGAGGACCTCGCTGCCGTTCCAGAACGCCTTGAACGCGCCGGCGGCGCCGACCCAGGCGCTCACGCTGCGGGGCGCTTTCGTCCCCGGCAGCGCGCGCACGAAGGTCGTCGCGTAGGCGCAAATCTTCTTCTCCGGCCGCATGAGCGAGCCGAAGTGGACGAAGCCGTGCGAGAATTCGTGCGGCACGCCGCGCCAGCGCACGGGGCGTTCCTTGCCCGATTCGGCGCGGCCCGGCACGATCGGCTGGTCGAGCGTGAGCTCGGGGCCGTACGCCGTGTCGAGGCCCGCCTTGCCTTCGTTGTCGAACGGCCCGATGACGAGCCAGCGATCGACGTAGCCGAGCGCGCGGACACTGCGCGCGCCGCCCTCGAGGTCTCCTCGGCGCATGCGCGAAAGCGCGGCGAGCACGGATGCGTACGCGCGGACGGGCGGCGTGAGCTTTTCGTCTCGCGTCGCCGCGAGCAGTGCTTCCTCGACGTGCTCCGGCGACGCGCGGTCCCAGCTCGACCAGATGCGGCGAACGGCCGCGTACGCCTCGGGTCCGCGGGCCGCACCGAGCTCGGCGACGCGCGTCACGAGGTCGGGGTGAAACGGTGCCGGAGCGGCTCGGGAGGTCTCGGAGACGGCGAGGAGCCCGAGGCAGAGCGCGGCGAGACGGAGCTTCACGGGCGGTCTGTCCTCGTACCGCCAGGCGGGCTTCGAGCAAATCGGAAAGGTCGGGCGGCCACCCGCTCGAAACAGAGGCCGGACGGCCGTCACCCGGTTCCACGGGCCCGGATCACCGATGCGCGGCGCTCCTGGCCACCTCGAGCGGGCGCCGAGCGCTGCGGATGGGGTGGGTTGGCGGGCGTGCGGCAGGCCCGTCGAGCGCTCGGGGCGATGCGGGCCTTGTCCGCCCGTGGGCGGTCAGTTACAAGTGTTCCTCGCTTTAGAAACACGACGAGATGACGAGCTCCGCGCGATCGGAGCACCCCGGTCCGCCCAAAGAGACCGGGCCTGACCCTGAGGCACGGGGCGCCGCGGGCGCACCCCGGGCTTTGGTGGAGGCGTGATGGTCAATCCACAGATGGTGATGTACGAAGAGGAGTTCAACCAGATCCAAACGGTCGTGGACCGCCTGGTTCGGGAAGCGAACGCCAAGGTCGTCTTCATCGTCGACAAGAACGGGCAGCTCATCGCCGCTAGCGGCGAGGTGGACAATATCGACACCACGTCCCTCGCCTCGCTCACGGCGGGCAACATCGCGGCGACGGGCGGCATCGCGAAGCTCCTGCGCGAGAATGAGTTTGCGACCCAGTTTCACGAGGGCGAAAAAGCGAACATCCACATCCAGCTGGTGGGCAATCGCGTCATCCTGGTGGTGATCTTCGATTCCAAGTCGAGCCTGGGCCTGGTTCGCTTGCGTGTCCGCAAGGCCAGTGACGAGCTGAACCGCATCTTCGAAGCGCTGCTCAGCAAGGTGCAGGAGCCGGGCGGGGACTCGCCTTTCGCCGAGATCACCGACGAAGACATCGACAATCTGTTCAACGACTGAGCATGCAACGTCGGCGCGCGACCCCCTACGCACCCAACGCTGAGGATCCAGGGCGATGAGCTTCATCAACTACATGGCCCGGGAGATCAACTGCAAGATCGTCTACTACGGTCCCGGGCTGTGCGGCAAAACCACGAATCTTCAGTACATCTACGAGCGCACCAACCCCGAGGCGAAGGGCAAGATGATCAGCCTCGCGACGGAGACGGAGCGCACGCTGTTCTTCGACTTCTTGCCGCTGTCGCTCGGTGAGATCCGCGGTTTCAAGACCCGCTTCCATCTCTACACGGTGCCCGGGCAGGTCTTTTACGACGCAAGCCGCAAGCTGATCCTGAAGGGCGTCGACGGAGTCATCTTCGTCGCCGACTCGCAGATGGAGCGCCTCGAGGCGAACCAGGAGAGCGTCGAGAACCTGCGCACGAACCTCGCCGAACAAGGCTACTCGCTCGAAAAAATCCCGTACGTCATTCAGTACAACAAGCGCGACCTGCCGAACGTCGTGACGGTGGAGGAGCTGCGCTCGCTCATCAACCCCACGGGCGTGCCCGATTTCGAGGCCAACGCACGCTCGGGCGTCGGGGTGTTCGACACGCTCAAGGCCGTCAGCCGGCTCGTATTGAACGAGCTCCGCCGCGGCGGGTGACCGTCAAGCGCAAGCCGGCCGGGCCGCTCTCACCGGCCGAGCTCGAAGAAGCGGCGCTCCGCTATCTCGATCGTTTCGACTGTTCGACGGAGAAACTGCGCCGCCATCTCGGCACGTTGATGCGGCGCCGCGGCGGCGACGAGGGCGAGCTCGTTCGCCACCGTGACGCCCTGCTCCAGCGCTACCAGGCGTCCGGCTTGCTCGACGACGGGCGCTTCGCCGCGCAGCTCACGGCGCGCTTGAAGGAGCGCGGCGCTTCACGGCGTGCCATCGTGCAACGGCTGCGGTTGCGGGGCATCCCGAGCGCCATCGCCGACGGCGCCGTCCCCAAGGAAACGGCTTCCGAGCTCGAAGCGGCGCGTGCTCTCGTCAAGCGGCGCCGGCTCGGCCCGTTGCGACCGGAGGCCGAGCGTGCGGAGTATCGTCGCAAGGACCTCGCGACGCTCGCGCGCGCAGGTTTCGACCACGACGTGGCGGTGCGTGCGCTCGGTCACGGACGCGACGACGACTTCTGAACGGCCCGTGCGGGGGGCCGAACCCGAGCTCCAGCTTGCCAGCGCGGGTACGCGCTACTTCTTCAGGCCCTGGCGGCGGCGCTTGTTCTTCGCCTTGACCTCCGCACGGAAGCGGGCGGAACGCTTGCGGTCGGTCTTCCTGGGCTTGTTCTTGGTGGCGAGATACATCGTCGTCCTCGGCAGGGGGGGCAGGAAGTAACACGCCCTCTGCGGCCGGTCGAGCCCGGGCGAAACGCCGCCGAAATTGGGCTGTCGCCCGACGAAAATTTCGGCCCCCGGCCAGACCGGCCCCCATGGTGTTCGCCATGCGCCAGCACTGCGAAGCTTGCGAACATACCCCGCGGAACGCAAAGCTTATCGGCGTCATGCTGGGGCACCAGGACGTGCTGCTCTGCACCGACCACGCCCTGCTCGCCCTCGACACGGAGATGCGCTCCGCGGAGGAGCTACGGGAGCTCCTCGTGCTCCTTGCCGACGATCCGCCCGCGCCGGCAACGACGCGCCGATCCGCCGGGAGCGCCGCCGCCACGCGACACTCGGCCGCCTGACGCGCCCGGTCTCGCCCGGGCGTTGCACCCAGCCCCTCACGGCAGGGGCAGCTTGAAGCCCGCGTACGACCAGTTTCCGGCGCCGACTTTGATGCAATAGCCGCCGGCCCGCGGAGAGCCCACGGGGAAGCCGGGCTCGGTGGTGCACGTCGCGGCCTCGCCGTTCACCTGGAGCGTTCGTCCCACGTCGAAGTTCCAGCAAATGAGGCTCGGAGTGCCCGTGGGGCGCGTGTATCCGATGACCTCGAAGCACTGTTCGCTCGTGCCGATGTCGTCCATCCGAAATCCGTCGGCGCTCTCACTCACGGTCACGAAGGTCCCGCAGAGCTCGTCGCACGGCGAGCCGATGCACTTTCCGCCGATGCAATCCTCGGTCGAGGAGCAAGCGGTGTTGCACGCGCCGCAGTGCTCGGGATCGGACTGGAGATCCACGCTGGGGCACCCGCCCTGGCCCGAAGCGCCGGCGCTACCGCTCGTCCCGGCGTCGCCACCGCGGCTAGTTTGTCCTGCGCCCGCTGCTCCTCCGCCGCCCGTGCCCGCGCCGCCCGCGCCCGCGCCGCTGCTCCCGCCCATTGCGTCTCCCGCCGTGCCGCTCAGCCCACCGTTTTCGCCCTCGTTGGCCCCGGCCTCGCCGCCCTCGAGAAAAGTACCGCCCGTGCCCGATGGCAATGCCCCCGCTCCCGCCGAGCGGGCCGCTCCGGGCGCCCGCCGCCCCCGTGCCGCCGACGAAGTCGAGGGGTGTGACGAGCGAGCAGGCGGTCGCAACGCCGAGCACCGAGATCGCGCTCGCTCTCGCTCGGTCGAGATGCCGCACCCCCCGACGCGGCGGCTCCCCGTCATGCTTCGGATGCCGTTTGACCAACGTGCTTTTTACCGGCGCACCGTCGCTGCGACAACGTGGCCGGTCTCTATCATTCTACGCGATGCACGCCCTCGGGGCATGGCCTGAACGCTTGCTGCGCGCGGCCCGCCGTTGATGCCGCGGGTGAGCAACTGTGGGCGCGAGTGCGCGCGACCTCGCCCCCACGAGCCCGTGCTTGCTCCGGTCCGGCTGTTTTTTGGGCAATTCCGGGGGCGTGCTCGGACCGACAAGCTCGCGTACCATGACCCGCCGTGGCAGTCGCGTCGGTTCAGGGACCGAGAGTCATCGGTCGTTACGCGCTCTTCGACGAGATCGCGGCCGGCGGTATGGCCTCGGTGCACGTGGGGCGATTGCTCGGTCCCGCCGGCTTCGCCCGGACCGTCGCCATCAAGCGGCTGCACCCTCAGTTCGCCCGCGACCCCGAGTTCGTGACGATGTTTCTCGACGAGGCGCGCCTCGCCGCTCGCATCCAGCATCCGAACGTGGTCCCGACCCTCGACGTCGTGGCGTCACAGGGCGAGCTGTTTCTCGTGATGGAGTATTTTCTGGGCGAGTCGTTCGCTAGGTTGCTCTACGCGGCTCGGGAAGCGAACGAGGCGCCGCCGCTCGACGTGGTCTCGGCCATCCTGGTGGCCGTGTTGCACGGTCTGCACGCCGCCCACGAAGCGAAGAACGAGCGTGGCGAGCCGCTCGGCATCGTGCATCGCGACGTTTCGCCCCAGAACATTCTCGTGGGTGTGGATGGCATCGCCCGCGTTTTGGACTTCGGGATCGCGAAGGCTGCGGGTCGGGCGCAGATCACCCGTGAGGGTCAGGTGCGCGGCAAGATGGCCTACATTGCTCCCGAGCAGCTGCAGCTCGGCGCCGCCGATCGCAAGGCCGACGTGTACGCCGCCGCCGTCGTGCTGTGGGAAGCGCTCACCGGCAAGCGCCTGTTTCTCGCCGATAGCGAGGCCGCGACCGTCGCGCGCGTCCTGAGCGCCGAGATCCTGCCGCCGAGCTCCGTCGTCCCGGGCCTCGCCCCCGAGCTCGACGCGGTCGTGCTCAAAGGGCTAAAGCGCGAACCTGCCGAGCGCTTCGCGACGGCTCGCGAAATGGCAAGGGCTCTCGAGGCCGCGACCCCGCTCGCCACGCCGCTTCGCGTGGGAGAGTGGGTCGAAAAGATGGTGGGTGGCGCGCTCGCAACGCGCGCGCGCGCCATCTCGGAGATCGAGCAGATTCAGGATCTCGTCTCGGTGGGCTCGTCCTCACGCCCCCCGCGGCTGCTTGCTGGGTCGGAGGAGCCGACCGCCGTCGAGCTTCGCACCGGACCGAGCCAAAGTGACCGGTCGATCGAGGCCCTCGAGGCGGACTCGGTCGACTTCAATCCCAACCGACGCCGCCGCGTCGCCGTGGCGCTCGTCGCACTGGTCGTCGGCTTCCTCGTCACGACCGCTTTCCTCGTCTTCCGAGCCGCCGAGCCGCCGAGCCGGCCCGTTTCGCCTTCGCCCGTGGCCGTCGCGCCGAGCATCCCCGTGCCCGCGGCGGCTGCCGCTGCTGCTGCCGAACCGAGCTCCCTTGCCCCGGCGGCGGGGACGCCAAGCCGCTCGCCGCAACCGGATGGCGAGGCCGAAGCGACGCCGCCTTCCTCGCCGAGCTCGATTTCCCGAAAGCCCGGCGGCAAAACCAAGAAAAATTGCGAGCCCCCCTACACGATCGACGAGGCCGGACACCGCCGTTATAAGATGGAGTGTCTGTGATGCCGGAGTCTGAATGCTGAGGCGCCTCGCGGCGGCGGCCGTCGCCCTCGCGGGGTTTCTTGCACCGAGTCTTGCCCTGGCGGGCGAGGACGTTGTTGCCTGCGTCAAGGCTGCTGAGGACGCACAAACGGACCGCTCGGCGCACCGCTTACTCGCGGCGCGCGAGGGCTTGCTGGAATGCGCGCAGGCCGGTTGCCCGAGCGTCGTGCGCAACGACTGCGCTTTCTGGCTCTCCGAGGTCGACAAGCTCTTGCCCACCGTCGTGATCGAGGCGCGTGACGCGGCAGGCGCGGACCTCATCGACGTGCACGTCACGGTTGACGGCAACACGCTCACCGATCGGCTCGACGGTCTCGCACTGCCGCTCGATCCGGGCATCCGCGTGTTTCGCTTCGCGACCGCGGGCGCAGAGCCCGTCGAGCAGCAGGTGGTGATTCGCGAGGGTGAGAAGGGCCGGCCCATCGTCGTGGCGCTCGCCGTAGCGCCGCCGGTCGCGCCGCCGGGCCAGGAGCTGCCCGTATCGGCCCATGAGCACGCGGGTAAGGGCGTGCCCGTGGCGTCCTTCGTGCTCGCGGGTGTCGGACTGCTCGGGATCGCGAGCTTCAGTTACTTCGCCATCAAAGGTCGTTCCGAGGCGGCCGATCTCGAGGGTACCTGCGGACGCGACAAGAGCTGCTCCGAGGGGCAAGTGGCACCCATCCGCCGGGAGCTCCTCGTTGCCGACATCTCGCTCGGGGTCGCGGTGGTCTCCCTCGGTACGGCGGCCTATTTGTTTCTCACACGCGACCAGGACAGCGCGGCACCCGTGCGTGGCTCGAACGTCAAGGCGGACGTTTCGCTCGGCCCGCGCCAGGGGCTCTTCACGCTGAGCGGCCGCTTCTGAGCAGGCCCGCCGTCGCGTCGTCGCGTGGGGTTGCGCGCCAGCCGTACGCCACTCGACCGCCCCCTTCCGACACGTGAGCGCATGGGGATAGGATTGCTGTCCCATGCTAATCGTCCACGTCCACGTTCACGTCACGGCCGACGGCGTGAGTGAGTTCAAGCACGCGACGCTCGAGAACGCCGCGGCGAGCCTCGCGGAGCCCGGCGTCGTCCGCTTCGACATCATCGAGCAGCTCGACGACCCCACGCGCTTCTTGCTGGTCGAAATCTATCGCGACGAACGCGCGCCCGCCCGCCACAAGGAAACGGCGCACTACGCCAAGTGGCGGGATATCGTCGCACCGCTCATGGCTGCGCCACGCACGAGCATCAGGTACGCCGCCCTCTTTCCCGAGCCCGCCCGCTTCGAAACGCCTCCCGGGGCCGCGTGAGCTCGTTCGAGTTCGCCACGGCGACGGAAGTCGTCTTCGGGCGAGGGCGCGTCGCCGAGCTCGGCAAGCGTGCGGCGGGCCTCGGCAGCCGAGCGCTGCTCGTGACGGGCGCGCACCCCGAGCGCGTCCTGCCGTCGCTCGAGCGAAGTGGCTGCCACGCCGTCGTGGTCTCGACCATGGCGGTGGCCAGCGAACCGACCACGGGCGAGATCGAGCGCGGCGTGAGCGCTGCGAGGGCCGCGGGGGTCGACCTCGTGATCGGCTTCGGCGGCGGAAGCGCGCTCGACGCTGCGAAGGCAGTCGCCGCGCTGACGACCAATCCCGGTGAACCGCTCGACTACCTCGAGGTCGTCGGGCGCGGCCGCCCGCTATCGCGCGCGAGCTTGCCGTGCCTGCTCGTGCCAACGACGGCGGGGACGGGCGCGGAAGTGACGAAAAATGCCGTGCTTGCGGTGGAATCGGAGCGCGTCAAGGTGAGCTTGCGCAGCCTTTTCATGCTGCCGCGCCTCGCGCTCGTCGATTCCGAGCTCACGCACGGCGTGCCGCCATCCGTCACGGCAGCGACCGGGCTCGATGCGCTCACGCAGGTGATGGAGCCGTACGTGTCGAATGCGCGCGGGCCGCTCACGGACGCGCTCGCGCTGGAAGGCATGCGGCGAGCTGCACGCTCCCTCGCTCGAGCGTGTGCGGACGGATCGGACGCCGACGCTCGCGAAGACCTGGCGCTAGCGAGCCTGTTCGGAGGTCTTTGTCTCGCGAACGCCAAGCTCGGCGCCGTGCATGGCTTCGCTGGGCCGCTGGGTGGCGCGCTGCACGCGGCGCACGGGGCACTGTGTGCGCGCCTGCTGCCCGAGGTGATGGAAGCGAACTTGGCAGAGGCACGCGCGGCATCGCTCCGCGACGTTGTAGAGCGCTACGCCACGGTCGCGATTGTGCTCACGGGCGACGCGAACGCCGTCCCCGAGGCCGGCGTGCTCTGGGTGCGCGAGCTCGTCGAGGCACTCGCGATCCCGCGGCTCTCGAGCTATGGGTTTTCTGCGAAAATGGCGTCCGATCTCGTCGAGCGAGCGCGCGTGTCGAGCAGCATGAAGGGCAATCCGGTGACGCTCGGCGAGGACGCTCTTTTTCGAATCCTCGAGCGAGCGAGCTGATCGAACCCGAGCTTCGGTGTCGCGAGGCGTCCCCCGCGCGACGGCCCTCGACGCGCGTGGCGGCGCGGGTCTAGCGTCGCGTGCCCTCGAAGGCGTACGTGAGGGTACCGTCGGCGAGCACGTCCTGCTGCTCGAGCTCGACGAGGCCGAAGAGCTCGAAGTGTAGATTCGCGCCTCGTGAGACCGCCTTCCCGGATCGAACGAGGATCCGCATCGCCGCTCCGTCGAAGCAGAGCTGGTTCGGCTCCACCGTGGCGTCGCTGCCGAGTGCGCGGGCGACCAAAGTGCACACCGGCGCGCCGCTCTTGCCGTCAACGAGAGAAAGGCGCAAGAGCCCCTTGGAAAGCCCCGCCACGACGAGCGACGCATGGTCGTCGTTCTCGCGGCGTGCCGGCAGCGCCTCGATTGACAGCACGAGCGTGTCACGACCCGTGTACTCGGCCGTCCAGGTCGCCGCCTCCGTGCGTCCCGCCCGAGGTTCAGCGCCTGCGGCGGGCGCGCATCCCCCGAGCCCCAAAAGTCCGATGAGCAGCCATGCGCAGGCGCGCGCCGCGCCACTGCCGAGCATGGGCCGACCCTAGCGCACGCCCACGCGGCGTGCGAGGCGCTCGGCGGGCGACGGAGTCGGCCATTCGACGCATGGCCCGAGCGAGCTTATCGTATGGGTCATGAGCCACCGAGGGGCGATCCCCGCGAGCTCGAGCCGTTTCGTCCTACGCCAGAAAGACGGGTGAGCGGGTGAAGCACATCTTGGTTTGCGTCGACTTCTCGGACGCGACGGACGCCGTCGCCGAACAGGGCATCGTCATGGCCCGCGCGCAGGGCGCCGAGGTGCGGCTGCTCCACGTCGCGGCGCCCGAGCCCGACTTCGTCGGGTACGAGGCGGGGCCGCCGACGGTTCGCGACGACGTTGCGAAGGGGCTTCGCGACGAGCACCGCTCTCTCGCGGCCGTCGCCGAGCGTTTTTCGGCGGCGGGCGTCGTCGTCAAGCCGCTCATGGTGCAAGGACCGACGGTCCAGACGATCCTGGACCACGCGCGCCGTTTCGACGCGGGCCTCGTCGTGGTCGGGTCGCATGGGCACGGCGCGCTTTTCCAGCTCCTCGCTGGCAGCGTGACGGAGGGCGTGCTGCGACGCTCGCGCGCGCCCGTGCTCGTCGTGCCGAGCCGGCCCGAGCCGCCGTGAGCGAACGCTCGCCCCGCCGGGATCGCGCGCTCTGTGTGGTCGCCATCGCGCTCTTCGGGGCGTGCACCGAAGAGGCCAGCAGCAACGGGTCCGGCGGCGCCTCCGGTGAGGCCGGCGCGGCGGGTGGCGGCGGCACGGCCGGCGAAGGGGTGACGAGCGGTGACGGGGGCGTTGGGCTCGCGGGGGGCGCGACGGGCGGCGCGGGATTGCCGGCCGGGGGCGAGGCCGGCGGGCGCGACCCGGTGGTCCTCGTGTTCTCCCGCACGATCGGTTACCGCCACGCCTCGATCGATCAGGGCCTGCCGGCGCTCGCTTCCCTCGGTACCGCGCGTGGTTGGGACGTGCTCGAGACCGAGGACGCCGCGATCTTTTCCGATGCTGGGCTCGCGCCCTTCAACGTGATCGTCTTTCTCTTGACGACGGGTGACGTGCTCGACGACACCGAGCAGGTCGCGTTCGAGCGTTTCATTCGGGCGGGCAACGGCTTCGTCGGCATCCATTCGGCATCGGACACCGAGTACGACTGGCCCTTCTACGGCGCGCTCGTGGGCGCCTATTTCAGGGTCCACTCAACAGTCCAGCCGGCCAGCGTGCACGTCGAGGATCGCTCGCACCCGTCCACCGAGCTCTTACCCGCTCCCTGGATGCGCACCGACGAGTGGTACGCGTTTCAGACGAACCCACGCGCGAACGTCACGGTGCTCCTCGCGCTCGATGAAACGAGTTACGCGCCCGGCGACGCCGCGATGGGCGCCGATCACCCGATCGCCTGGTACCACGAGCTGGAAGGCGGGCGGGCCTTCTACACCGCGCTCGGCCACACTCCGGAAAGCTACTCCGAGCAACCGTTCCTCGACCACGTTGCGGGCGCGATCGAGTGGGCAGCGGGCCCGTGAAGCGCGCAGTCGTCACGGGCGCGACCGGGGCGATCGGAGGCGCCATCGCACGGCGTCTGGCCGCCGAGGGTTGGGAGCTCATCTTGCCGGTGCGCGACGCCTCGCGCGAAAGGAAGCTTCCCGGCAGGGTGCTCGAAGTGGACCTTTCGCGGCGTGCCTCCATCGAGCGGCTGGCCCGCGCCGTTGACGGCCCCGTGCACGCGCTCGTGAACAACGCGGCACAATGTCCGCGTACGCGCGAGGAAACGCCCGAGGGGATCGAGCGGCAGCTCGCGACGAACGTGCTCGGCTACCTCTGGATGGTGCTCGCGTTCGAGCCCGCACTTGCTCTTTCGGGCGCGAGCCGCGTGGTGTTCGTCGCGAGCTACTGGGCGGGCGGCCTCGAGCTCGACGACCTCGAGTTTCGCCGGCGGCCCTACGACAACGGAACGGCGTACCGGCAGTCGAAACAAGCCGATCGCATGCTCGCTGCGGCGCTCGCGGGGCGCCTGGGCAAGCTGGGCGCTTGGATCGGCTCGTGTCATCCGGGCGACGTGAATTCGAAGCTGAGCAACGCGCTCGGATTCGGCGGCAGCGACAGCCCCGAGCGCGGCGCCGACACGCCCGCATGGCTCGTCACGGCCGACGCACCTGGACCGAGCGGCGCGTACTACGCAGGGCGCGAGGTCGTGCCGTGTGCCTTCTCGCGCGATCCTGCGAAGACGAAAGAGCTCCGCGAGGCGCTTTTCGCTTACTGACGGTCGTTGGCCAAGGCCGAGGCGCCGTGCGACGGGCCGAAGCGTGGCGGCTCAGGGGATGGGCTCGGCGGCCGGCGGCGAGATGCGTGTCGCGCGGTACGAGCCGGCCATTCGATGCCCCACACAACCTCGCCGGCGCGCGACACCTCGAAGATTCGCGTGTGCTGCCCCGTGCCCTTCACGCCCGCCGTGACGAGCACGTTGCCGTTCGCGAGCCGATTTGCGGCGCCCCAGATTGGCGTCTTCCAGTCGTTCTTGTACCGGGCGTTGACCTCGAAGCTCCCCGGAAACTCCCAGGTTAGCGTGGCTTGCTTCTTCGTCTCGTCGAGGTGGTACTCGACGACACGCGAGTGATAGCTGCCGTTGCCCTCCCCGCCCGTGTGGCTCGACCAACCCTGGTTGTCGCAAAAGAGGATCAACTGCGCCCGGTTGGTCGAGCCTCGTGCCGTCCCTCGTTCCCTCGCACCGGCTCGTGCGCTCCGACTACGAGCTCGAAGGGCCGTGGCGTGCGGTCGATCGGCGCGAAACACCTCCGCCCACCGAGCGGCGCGACCAGGTGTTGCCCGTGTGGCGGCGTGGGTTTCGCGTCTTCCACCGCGCGGTTGACCGCATGGAGGCCCGAGCGCTCGAGCTCCTCCAGCAGCCGATCGCGCTTGCTCGACTTTGCGCCGAGCTCGACGACGGCGGCTCGCCCGAAGCATCCGCGGGGCTCGCGCTCGCGCTGCTCGGCCAGTGGCTCGCCGACGAGCTCCTGACCACGCCCGCGTCGCCGGTGTCGCCGCTTCACTGACAGGCGAGGAAGCGCACGTCGTTGACCCAGATGTCGAATTCCGTGGCGGGCCAGATCTGCCACTCCACGTCTTTGATCTTCGATGCCTCGACCATCGGCGGGCGTGGATCGCCCCAGTCCGACTGTTGCGTGAGCTCGCTCCACATGAGCGTCACGTCGCGCCACTCGGTGCCGAGGATCAGCTCCCGACCGAAGGCGTTCCAGCACTCCTTGGCGCAGGCCCCGCCGTCCGGATGCGTGTTCGTGTCGAGGACCTTGAGGCGCACGTCGAGGTTCGGCTTGGCCGACCTGATCTTGAAGGCGATGCCCGCGTACCTGGACGCGTCGTAAAAGCCCGCCTTCAGGAACGTCACGCCGAGCGTGGCGCCCCAGGAGTCGGAGGGGTTCGTCTTGCCGGCGAAGTGCATGCCGAGCTTCGAGCCGGGCGCGCCGCCCTCCGACGGCTGGAGCTCGCCCGATGGAATCGAGATCGTCGCGTGATCCGCCTTCCCCATCCACCAACTGCCGTCGCGGCCGGCGAGCGGCTGCACGAGGGTGTTGCCGTCCTCGAGGTCGTCGATCAGCCCGTCGGCGGCGGGCTTGGTGCCGTGCGCGCAGCTCGGCGGCACGCTCGCGACGGGGTCCGGGATCGGGCTCGTGTCGATCGCGGTGGCCACCGGGTGGAGAGGCTCGGGCGCCTTCGACGGCGGTGGGGCGTCGCCCGCGCAAGCGGCGAAGAAGCACGTGGCGAGAGCGGGCAGGGTGGCGAAACAGAGTGGCTTTGTCACTTGAGATTGGCTCGTGCACAGGGAAGGAGCGGCCGGTGCGCGGCGCGGTATATGCTCATTTGCTGCGGGCCGCGGTCAAGGCCGGCCCGCGTGACGCACCGGGCCGCTATCGTTTGCGCGGTGGCGGCGTGGTGGGGCGTATCGGTGGCAGGCGCCGGAAGTGACGGACAGCGGCCGCGAGCACGATGCCGATGCCCGAAAGCTCGAGCACCCAGTTGGCGTGAACGCCGAACGGCGCAGCCCTGAGAAAGACGTCCACGTGGTGGAACGACGCGGCACGGATCAGGACGAAAGCGAACACCAGGCTCGTTCCGATTGCGGCCACGTGGGCATGGGTGCTCGCTCCTCGAACCAGGAACAGGAGCCCAGCAGCGCCGAGCGCCGCACCAACGCCAACCAGTACGATGAACTCGCGCTGTACCGCTCGGCGCTCTTCGTACCAACCTTCTTGTCGCGCCGCCATGCGCCCGATCTCGGTGAAGGCGCTCTGCAGATCGAGCTGCTTGTTGATGCCGAGCGCCACGAACAACCAGGCGAGCAGGAGCCAGAAAAAGCGCTCACGCCGAGCCTCGCTGAGAAAGCGGGGAGTCCGCCGCACGACGCCGAACGACAGAGCCGCGGTGGACAGGTAGGCCACCACGGTGAGCCATCCGACGAAGTTGGGATCGCCGATGCCGGGCGACCATTTGCCGATCAGACCGTCGCTCCCCGCGGGTGCAGCCAGGAGCAAGCATAGGGGCATGGCTTAAGAGCTCCGCCCTCAGCGTACCGCGGGAAGCTTCGCTTCGGCCAGCCGCGCTCGGCACCCCGAGCGCGGCTGCTGTCCCCGTTCAGCGCGTTGGTTGACCAAAGGCGGTGCGGAAATAGTTGTTGATCGCGGTGGCAGTGAGCTCGGATCGCCAGTTGAACTGCGACTGCGCCCTGAGCGCGTCGTAAAATTCCTCGATCGTCATGTTGAGCGTGGCGGCGTAGTCCGAAAGCGTGACGTCCGGATTCGGGTAGTTGCCGTTGGTCGGGCTGAAGTCACCGGGCCAGTCGTACACGATGTTGCTGCCGTACGTGACACCGGCGATGCCCTTAAAGATGTTGGTGCAGCCGCCGCCCAAGCAGTGCGTGACGATGTTTCCGTCCACCGTCACGTCGTGGATGTTCTCGAGGTCGATGCCCCAGCCGCGCCCTTCGCCGGTGTGCATGTTGACGCCTTCGTCGATGACGTTGTCGAGCACGACGCCGTCGACGCCCCCCGGGTCGGGAGTGGAGCCACCGCCGACCAGGATGCTGATGGGGTTTCTGTAGAAGAAGTTGTTCTCGATCGTCCCACCGGCGCGAAACTGCAGGCCGTGGCTCGAGGCTCGCATCGAAATCGAGTTCTTGAGCGTGACCCGGGGCGTGTTGTTCTGAATGTAGATGTTGTGGTTGAAGATCGTCGAGTCGGCTCCGGGGATCGATTCGTTCCAGCCGCCGTGATCGAACAGGCACTCGTCGAACACGATGTTGCCCGCGTCCGAGATGTACACGTTCTGCGCGTGGGCGCCTTCGCTGTTGTAGGAATCCAGGAACTGACAGCGGCGGAAGGTGAGGTTCTCGATGTCGAAGTTGTCGAACTCCTGGAATCCGACGCCCGCCCACTGGAACACGCAGTCCTCGAACCAGGCTCCGTCCGAGCCGCGCAGCCAGTTGATGATGGCGTCACCGAAGGTCGGATCGTGCTGCGGGTTGGTCGGGTCGCGCCGCTCGAACACGATGGCGAGCCCCATGAACGCGACGTAGCTCGTGAACTCCGGCCCGCCGGCGCCCCCCGCGGTGTTCAGGCCGGCGCTGGTGAAGCGTGGCCGCTCGGTCGAGTCGCCGTAGGAACCAAACAGCATCGGCTCTGCGCTCGAACGCCCCGACGCCTTGATCTGTCCGATCTGCGTGAACTTGTCGCCGCGCCGAAACAGGATCCAATCAGGCAAGCCGTCGTGAAGCTTCTTCAGGGCCGCAGCGGCCGTCTTGAGCGGTGCGGCCTCCGACGTCCCTGCATTGGCGTCGTCGCCTGCGGCGCTCACGTAGTAGATGGTGGTGTCCGCGCTCGGCATGAAATCGGTGAAGCCGTCGGCCGCCGTCGGAGGTCCTCCGGCCGCCCCGCTCGTGCCGGCGCTGCCGCCGGTTCCGCCGGTGCCCGCCGTGTCCGCGCCCGCTTCTCCGGCGGACTGGGCGCCGGAGCCGGAGCTTCCCGCGCGGCCGCCTGCTGCGGCGGCGGATCCCCCGGTTCCTCCGGTTGCTGCCGCGGAAGAACCGCCCGTGGCCGTGCCGGCGCTTCCCGAGGTGCCCGCGGACGTCGAGCCGGCGGTTGGAATAGGTGTCGCCGAGTCGTCCTTCCCGCATCCGAACAGGGCGGACATCGCGACAATGCTCACTAAAACAACCGAGCGCACGAACGATGGACTCAAGGATTGCACGTTACTGACCTCCGGGACCGGGGCGCGTTGCGCCGGCTTTCGTGGCCTCGTCAGCGCTTGGGCCGACCAAAGGCGGAGCGGAAATAGTTGTTGATGGCGTTGGCGGTGAGCTCGGGTCGCCAGTGAAACTGCGATTGTTTGCGGAGCTCGCCGTAAAATTGGTCGATCGTCAGGTTGAGCGTGGCCGCGTAGTCGGCCAGTGTAACGTCCGGGTGCGGGTAGTCACCTTGGGTCGCGGGGGATTCGCCCGGCCAGTCGTGGATGATGTTTTCGTTCAGGGTCGCACCGGCGACGCCCTTGGGGATGTTCCTGCAACCGGTGCCCCGGCAATGCGTGATGATGTTTCCTTCCACCGTCACGGCGCGGATGTTCTCGAGCTCGATGCCCCAGCCGCGCCCCTCGCCAGTGTGCATGTTGACGCCTTCGTCGACGACGTTGTCGCGCACCAAGCCTTCCACGCCGCCCTTATCGGGAGTGGAGCCACCGCCGATCAGGATGTTGATGGGGTTCTGGTAAAAGAAGTTGTTCTCCACCGTGCCCCCGGCACGAAACTGCACGCCGTGGCTCGAGGCTCGCATCGAAATCGAGTTTTTGAGCGTGACCCGGGGCGTGTAGTTCTGGATGTAGATGTTGTGGTTGAAGATCGTCGAGTCGGCCCCGGGAATCGAGGCGTTCCAACCGCCGTGATCGAAGAGACACTCGTCGAAGACGACGTTTTTGGCGCGCGAAATGTACACGTTCTGCGCGTGAGAGCCATGGCTGTCGTACGAGTCCAGGAACTGGCAGCGGCGGAAGGTGACGTTTTCGATGTCGAACTTGTCGAACTCCTGAAAGCCGATGCCTCCCCACTGGAACACGCAGTCCTCGAACCAGACGCCCGCCGAGCCGCGCAGCCAGCTCACGAGCGATCCTCCGAAGGTCGGATCGTGCCGCGGGTGTGTCGGGTCACGCCGCTCGATCACGAAGTCGAGCCCCATGAACACGAGGTAGCTCGTGTACTCGGGCCCGCCGCCGCCCCCGCTGGTGGCCAGGCCGCCAGCGGTGAACCGTGGCCGCGTGGTGGAGCTCCCATAGGCGCCGAACAGCATGGGCTCCGCGCTGGAACGGCCCGACGCCTTGACCTGTCCGATCTCCCTGAACTTGTCGCCGCGTCGAAACAGGATCCAGTCGGGGAGGCCGTCGTGGAGCATCTTCATGGCGGCCCCGGCCGTTTTGAGTGGCTGAGCCTCCGAAGTGCCGGCGTTGGAGTCGTCGCCCTGGGCGCTCACGTAGTAGATGGTCGTGTCCGGGCTCGGCTTGAACTGAGTGAAACCATTCGCCGCCTTCGGTGGCGCATTCGCCGCGCTCGGTGGCGCTGGCAGTTGGCCGGGCCTTCTGGGCGCCGTCGGCGCGACGGTGCTTGGTTGTGCTCCGCCTTGGGCCTTCTCTGCTCCGCACCCGCTCACGGCAGCCAGAGCAAGGCCCAGCGCGGCACCCCACAGGGCTCGCGCCACCGAACCACCCCGACCTGAAGCTGAGCCGACCATGACGGAATTCCCAGACGAGCCGCTATCTCGCATGTGCGCGAGCGTGCGCGCAATAGTGAACCGTTCGCACTCCTCGGGCAACAGCCCCCACGCCGCGATTCCCCGCGCCGTGCGATCTCCTGCGTTTAGGCGTCGTCCGGAAATGGCATTCCGAAGCTAGGCTTGCTTCGCTCACCGAGCACCCATCGATAGACCTCGAGCACCTGAGCGGCCTTCGCGGACCACGTGAAGCTCTCAAGCACGTGGTGCCGTGCGCGCTTGCTCATCTGCCCGAGCTCGACGGGATCCGCAAGCAGGCGTTCCAGTGCGGCGCGAACGCCGGCGACGACGGATGCGCGTGATCCGATCGGCACGCGGATGCCGGTGCGTTCCGATACCAACTCGTTCGGACCCGCGTAGCCGACCACCACGGGTACGAGTCCGAGCGCCATCGCTTCGAGCACGGCTCCGCCCCCGAACTCTCGCACGCTCGGAAAACCGAACACGTGCGCGCGCACGAGCTCGCCCTGCAGGGCTTCGTGCGCCGTCCAGCCGTGCAGGCTGACGCCGCTCCGGAGCTCTTCACGCTCGACGAGAGCCTCGAGCTTGCCGAGCTCGGGACCATCACCGTAGACGTCGACTCGAACGCGGCCGGCGCGGACCAGCGGCGCAGCGGCCTCGATGAGCATGTCGGCGCCCTTGTAGGGGACGAGCCGTCCGACGAAGGCGACGCGGAGTGGGCCCTCTTGCCAGGGCGCGACGGACCCGCGGAATCGCTCCGGCTCCACCGCGTTCTCGGGGATGTACACCGAGCGGTCGTGATGGCCGTCGAGCTGCTCCCACACCGACATGGAGCCGGCGATCAGCGCGGCCGCCGAGCGCCGGGTGCTGGCGTGACCCGGCATGAGACGATGGGCGTTGCGAAGGTAGGAGAGCCACTCGCCCTCGGCGCGACGGACGTTGCCGAACCCGGGAGGCCAGGGCACGCCGCCGTTGATCGGCCCCCACACGAAGGGGACTCCGGACGCCTTGCACCTTACCGCGAGGAAACTCGGGATGGTCGGGCTGAGCGGCGTGAGTCGATGCACGACGTTGAAGCGCTTGCTTTTGATGTCGTCGCCGAAACGACGCCAGAGCAGGTGCTCGAAGTAGTAGTAGGGAATGCTCGCCGTCGCCGTGGTCAACGTCCAGCCAAACCCGGCCGTTCGACGCAGCCACTGGCTCGCCCGGTAGATGGGGACACCCACTGCCTCGGTGTCGAGCGCGACGAACTCGCGACCCTCCGTCCAGCCGGCGCGCTCGAGCGCTTCACGGTTCCGGACCTGGGTGACGACGAGCGCGTCGGTGAGCCCCGCCAGCGCGCGTCCGTGCGACCAGCCAATCAACGGAACGCTCACCCACTCCGGGTTGCAAGCTTCCGCGATGAGGAGGACTCGGGGACGCGAGGCACTCATGGGTCGGGTCGTGGCGCCTCGCCCATCGAGAGCCCATGCGAGTATCATCCCATTCCAGCGATGGTCAAGGTTCTCTCGTGCACGAAACGCAGCGCTTTTCCGAGCTGCCGCCGCGTCATCTGTTTCCGGTCTCAAGCCATGGCCGGCGCACGGACCGCTCCGCGCCCGGTCAGTGCCGATCGGCTGGCGCTTGCGCCTTCTCGCAGTGTTCGGGCTCGAGCCAGCGTTCGAACCAAGCGAGACTTTCGCGTCGGGTCTCTGCGAACGCCGGGATCGTATCGTGGGATGCCCCCGCCACGGTGACGAGGCGTGCGCGCCCCTGGGCAGCGCGCGCGAGACGTTCGCTGTGCGCCAGGGGCACCTGCGTGTCACTCGTGCCGTGAATGAGCAGCTGCTCGGCGGTCGACCAGGTCGCTGCCCGTTCGGGCGCGGAACCGTCGGGATCGAACGCGGCGATGCGGCTCGCCTCGTTGACCGCGCCCTGAAACCACGAGTCGGGGATCGCACTGAGGGGCGCCGGTAGGTAGCGGCGCCGGTAGTCGAGGATCACCGAGCGTAGGGACGAGAACGGCGCGACCGCCACGACGGCACGCACTCGCGCGTCGTGCGCTCCGAGCTCGAGCGCGACGGCGGCGCCGTAGGAATAGCCGTACGCGCCCACACAGCCGAGCTTCGTGCCGCTTGCCTCGAGCGCGTCGAGCACGCTCGAGACGTTGCGATTCTCGACCGCACCGTAGGTCAGATAGCGCCCGCTCGATTCACCGTGACCGCGCAGATCGACGAGCACGGTGCGGTAGCCGGCATCGGAGAACGCGAGCGCGGGACTCACGAGCGAGCGCTTGTCGAGTCGAATGCCGTGAAGCAAAACGATGGTTCCGCGCGCGGCCCGGGCCTTCGGCTCGACGACCCACGCGGCGAGCGTCGCCTTGGGCGGACCAACCGGCACCTTTAGCCTCGTCACGCTCCGGTCGGCAAGCTCCGCGGGCAGGGGCACGGCCTCGTCGGCCGCTCGCGTGGCGTTCGGAGCGAACGCGACGGCGGAGGCCACGGCCTCGCGCGCACCGAAGTGCAAGACGACGATCCCGAGCGCGCCGACCGGCAAGAGACGAGGCAAACGGGTGCCGAGGAGCATGCCAACCAGTCGCTTGCGAAGCATCGAGTCTCACAAATCTAGCACCGAGCGCGAGCGTCGGCCCCTGCCCGGACCCGCGGCCGCCGGGTGCGCCGTCGGCGCTCAGCGCGCGCCGCTCCGCGCCGACGGACTGCTTCGCGCCCGCCGCCAGTAGAGCAGCGTCGCGACGCACGAGGTCGCGATGGTCGTCTCCCAGAGCAGGACCGCCTCACGCGTGCTTGGACGAATGCCCGCGACGGCGTTCACGAAGACGACGGTGAAGGGCACCCGATTGACCCGGACTCCGGCGGTCACCCGCAGGTGGCGCGACAGCGTCGTCAGGAAGCACTCGCCGAAGATCTGGTGCGAAAGAAGCGAGAGCACCACGAAACTGACGGAGAACCACATGTACGCCCGGCTCAAGCGGGCGAAACGGTGCCAGAGCACGAGCGGTAGCCCGAGCCCCCAAATGAGCATCACGAGGCCGTGCGTGACGTTGACCGCCCCGGCGAGAAAGCGATAGAAGCGTGCAACCTCGAGAGCCATCGTTTGGATGGAGAGCAAAAGCCGTGCCCTTGCGGGCCCGCGTGCAGCCGATTCGCCCCGGGGTGGCGACGCGAACGATTTGCGCAGGGGCTCGTCCGGGGCGCCCTGCTCGTCTGCGGGGATCGTGGGCACGGTTGATGCTTCGATCATGGGCATGACCATTCCACTGAGAATCACTTTCCGAGACATGGCGTCCTCGGAGGCCATCGACCGGTACGTCCGCGCACGCGCGGAGCGGTTCGAGCGATTCGCGGACCGCATCACCGACTGCCACGTCACCGTGGAGATGCCCCATCGTCACCAGCGCAACGGTCGGCCCTTTCGCGTCGCCGTCGAGGTGTCCTTGCCCGGCGGCCTGGTTCCGGTGAGCCATGCGCGCGAAGACGATCCGATTCACGAGGACGCGTATGCCGCCATCGATCAGGCCTTCGACAATGCCCTGCGCAGGCTCGAGGACTTCGTGCGCCAGCAGCGAGGCGAGGTGAAGCCCCACGAGCACGCCTATCGGCGGGCGCACGTCGCCAAGCTTCTCGAATACGAAGGATATGGGTTTTTGCAGACGCCCGAAGGTGACGAGATCTACTTCCACCAGAACAGCGTGCTCCACCACGCTTTCGGGCGCATGAAGGTCGGCTCCAAGGTGCGCTTCGTCGAGGAGATGGGCGACAAGGGACCCCAGGCGAGCACGGTCGTGCTGCTCGCCTGAGCGGATCCGTTTCCCGTCCGAGGTCGGCCGCTGCTCGGGGCACGCCTGCAGCGGGTGCGCCCGAGGGCGCACGGATTGCCTCCGGACGGTGGGGGATCGCACGAAGTGCGCGCCATGCGGCTCCCGGACCTTTTTGGTCTCAAGCCAGCGGGGCGTGATCGGTTCGCCGGCCGCCGTCATACATGACCGCTGCCGCGTGCCTCGGGCCACCGATCCGCGTTGAGCTCGTGCAGTGGCGGCGAGGCCGAAAATGACGCGTGCCAGTAAGAGTGTAGCTTTCCTCGTGGCGGTGATGGCCCCGGCGGCCGTCGGGTGCGGCGGCGGAACCGCATCCGGCGACGCTCCGGGCGCGGGGTCGGGCGCGCCCGGAACGGGTGGATCGTCAGGCCTGGGAGCCTCGGGTGGGAGCTCGGGGATAGCGGGCAACGCTGCGGGCTCCGGCACCGGCGGCGTTTTGGCGGGGATGGGTGGGTCCGGCGCGTTGGGTGGAGCGGCCGCAACCGGTGGAAGCGGCGCGGGTGGCTCGGGCGCCGCCGGGAGCGCGGGGACGAGCGCCGGCGCTGCCGGCAGCGCCGGTGACGGTGCCGCCGGGGCAGGTGGATCGGATGCCGGCACGGCGGGATCGGGCGGCAACGCGGGCGTCGCGGGCGGCGGCTCGGGTGCTGGCGGCGGTGCTGGCGACGCGGGCGGCGGCGGCAGCTCCGGTTGCGACGCGGGTCACGCGAGCTGCAGTGGCAGCTGCGTCGACGTGATGACGGACGACGCGCACTGCGGTGCGTGTAACAGCCCGTGCACGGGTGGGCGCACGTGCGTCGCTGGGGCCTGCCAGTGCACGGCCGGCAATTGTACGGCGCTCCCCGCTTTCCCCGGCGCGGACGGAGCGGCCGGTACGGTCACGGGCGGTCGCGGTGGCGACGTGTACCACGTGACGCTGCTCGACACCGATTCGAGCGACATGAGGCCGGGCACGCTCCGCTACGGTCTGTCGAACCTCACCGGGCCGCGCACGATCGTGTTCGACGTGTCGGGCGTGTTCTTTCTGGGTCGCACCGCCGTGACCGGCTGGGACGCGAACGGCAACGGCTGGGACACCGCCTCGCGCCTCAACCTACCCGCCTCCGTCACCATTGCGGGGCAAACGGCGCCCGGCCCCGTGATCGTCATGGGCGGCACCATCAAAGTCGGCGGCACCAATATCATCCTGCGGAACGTCACGTTCGCCCCCGGCTACGGCTGTCGCAGCTTCGACGAGCCGAGCAAGCCTCCCGTGTCGGGCGACTTCCCGGACTCGTACACGTACGACGCGCTCGATATCAGCGGGCAGAAGGTGATGATCGACCACGTCACCACCGTCTACGCCACCGACGAGACGGTCTCGATGAACGAGCTCGCCAACGAGGTGACCGTGCAGTACGCGCTCATTGCGCAGGGCCAGAACTATCCGCAAGCCGACGCCGAGGCGAGCAGCATCAAGTACACGGGTCACGCGCTCGGCTCGCTTTTCCAGGCGGGCTCCAACGCAAAAATCAGCGTCCACCACAACTTGTACGCGCACCTCAAGGGTCGCCTGCCGCGCGTCGGCACCGAGTCGGGTGCGCTCACGGTCGCGGGCGTCGGCGCTTACAACGACTTTCGGAACAACGTCTTTTACAACTGGCTCGGCACCGCCGGCACCGGTGCTTCGGGCCAGGCAAGCCAGAACAACTTCATCGGCAACTTCTATCTGGCGGGAAACGGCGGCGACGACGCTTCGGGCAACGAGAGCACCGCCATCAGCACGTCGGGCGGCGGCACGAGCATCTTCAACGGCAGCGACAGCTCCCTCACGAAGGTGTACCAGAGCGGCAATCTGAAGGACACGAATCGGGACGGCGACGCTTCCGACGGCGCGTCGCTCTCGAGCTCCGATTTCGGATCTTCGAGCATTCAGTCGAACGCGTTCACGCAGACGCCTTACGCGGGCGTGACGGACAGCGCCCAGGCCGCATTCGACCGTGTGCTCTCCTACGCGGGGTCGCGCTACTGGCAGCGCGCCGCGCTCGACACGCGGATCGTTGCCGAGACGCGCGCCGGCACCGGCAAAATCGTCGCGTGGGCGGACGACCCGTTCAACTCGAGCTCGCAGGATGGCACGGAGTGGCGGGCGCTCGTCGCGACGCCGATGACGAGCCGCCCCTCGGGCTTCGACACCGACGGCGACGGCATGCCGGACACCTGGGAATCCGCGCACGGTACGAACCCGGCGCTGGCCGACAACAACGGCGACCTCGACGCCGACGGCTACACGAACCTCGAGGAGTACCTGAACGAGCTCGCGGCGTGGCCCGCGCCCGGTCAGCTCGCGTTCGCCGTCGAGGGGACGGCTCGCTACGCGGAGAGCGAAAGCTTCGGCGTGATGCCCTCCGGCGGCACGCGCGTCGCGAAGACGGCGCACTGGCAGCCGAGCCGTTTCGACGTTGTTCGCGTTCTCGCGGGGACGGCCGTGGTCGATGCGCCCGGCCAGGTGGCGCGCGCCGTCGAGATTGCCGGCAGCGCGGTGCTCGCCGTGCGAAACGGCTGGCTCGACGTCGGCGACCAGGTGAGCATTGGCGCGCACGGCTCGCTCGAGCTCACGGGCGGTGAGCTCCGCGCGGGGAGCCTCGCGAAGGCGCACGGCGCGACGTTCCGTTTCCGGGGTGGCTTGCTCGCCACGCGAAGCGTGCGCTTCGATCTCGTCGTCGACGGCGGCGTGGTCGCCCCCGGGCCGGGCGTCGGCGTGCTCGAGATTAGCGGCGATTCTCAGGCTCTCGAACGGCGCGCTCCGTCTCGACCTCGACGGCGCGAAGCACGACGCCGTCCACGTGTCGGGCCACGCCGTGCTCGGTGGCGCTCTCGAGGTCGGCGAGCTGAGCGCGACCCCGGCCCCCGGAAGCGCGTGGACGATCCTCACGGCGACGAGCGGCGTGTCGGGTCGCTTCACGAGCGTGCCGCCTGGGTATCGCGTCGACGTGTCCGGCGATCGCGTCATCCTGCGTTTCCATCCCGAGCTCTCGACGGGGCCGCGGTGCGCGAGCGTGAGCAGCGGCGTGCCTTCGCCAAAAGCCGCACGGCTCTGAACGCTTCGAGGGACGAGTCGAAAAGGGAGCGCGCTTTGGCCCGCATCCCGAGTCCGGGGCGCCTTTCGGGCACGCGTGGGCGAGCACGGGGCACCCGGCGACTTACCTCCCAGATTTCGTACTAGTCTCGATCAGGCCGTGCCCGCCCTTCGTCACGCGCCGACCTGAGCATGGCCGCCGAGGATCCGCCCGGCGCTTCCGACGAGCGCACCCCGACCGGGGGCGCCCCTTCGCTCCGCCATCGACTCGAAGCCGCGTGGCGCACGGTTCCCGCGTTGTTCGCCTCGGACCGCCGCAAGGAGATCGCGGCGCTCGTGCTCGCGCTCCTTCCGGCGTTGCTGCTCGCCCCTGGCATCATCAGCAAGATCCCGCTCACGTACGACCACTTCACGCACGTCTTCAAAGCGTGGCACTTCTGGACCGAGCTCCTTCCGAGCGGACGCCTCCGGGGCTGGAGCAACTACTGGGGTTTCGGCTTTCCCTCCGACGAGCTCGTGCCGCCGGGCGGTGAGGTTTGGGTCGGGCTGTTTCACTACGCGCTCCTCGGCATGCTGTCGTGGGCGAGGAGCTACGCCGTCGCCTTCGCCGGGCTCATGCTGCTGAAGGCTTATGCGGCCTTTCGCTTCGCGCGGCACTTCTTCGGGAGAACGGCAGGCGTGCTTGCCGCCGTGCTCATGACGCTCGATCGCGGCGGCCAGCTCGAGGGCGGTTGGGAGTGGCACACGTATTGGGGCGTCTGGCCCGTGACGCTCTCGATGGCGCTTTTCGCGCTCGCCCTGGTGCGCCTCGACCGCGTGCTCGGTGGGGCGGGCGTGCGCGACGTGTTTCTCGCGGGGCTCTACTTCGCCCTTTCGCTCCTTGCGCACGCGCTGCCGATCGTCGCGTTCCCGCTGCTCGTTCCGCTGCTTTTTCTCGACCATGCCCTGCGCGCGGCGCCGCCCCCGGCTCGTCGCTTCGCGAGCGCTGCTGCTGCGCTGGGCTTGGGGCTCGGGCTGTCCGGGTTCTTCCTGATCCCGTTCTTTTCGCACACGAAGGACACGCTGGACCTCGGCTGGATGCACGAGTCGCTTGCTGTGGTCGGCCAGCGCTTTTTTTTCGGGCAGAGCTTTCAGGGTCAATGGCCCGTCGTTCATTTCCTGGCGCTGGGCGGCGGCTACCTGGCCTTGCGCCGCAAGGCTCCGGGAGGCTTCTTCTGCGCGAGCGCAGCGCTCGTCTGTCTGTTTCTCGCCTCGAACACGATCTTTTCCGACCTTCACCTCGAGCGGGCCTTTCCCGCGCTCGTCAAGCTCGAGGTCAACCGATTGCTCGTGGTCGCGAAGCTCGTCTGGTTCCCGCTCGCGGCCTACGCAGTCACGTCGCTCGTCGCGCTGTCCTCGCGCCGGCGTGAAACGACGACGAAGCGAGAAGGCGCCGGCAGTGTCGGGCGCGTGCTCGGGGCGGCAATCCTCCTGGTCGCCGCCGCGGGCCTCGTGGTCCCGGGTGCTCGCAAGATCTACGAAGAAGACCTCTCGTTTCCCATCAAGGGACAGGACGACATCGAGCACTGGCACGACTACGAGGCGCTCCTCCGCTGGTCGCGCCAGGTGCGAAACGAGACGCCCGGGCTCTACCGCATCGTGTACAAGGTCTGGCGCGGCAACCACCTTCCGACGCTGTTGCCCGTCTACGACCGGACGCCCATCTACAAGCTGGGTACGACGCCGGCGCAGATCTTCCGCCGCATTCCCATGGCGGACGACCTCGACCTCTACCGGGCGCTCTCGGTCAAGTACGTCGTCACGACCGAGCCGGCGTCCGCACCCGAGCTCGTGTTTTCCCGGCGCTTCGGCAGCCTCTGGGTGTACGAGTTTCGCGACTTTCGCCCGGATCCTTTCACCCTCGTCGGTACGGGACACGCGCGGCTCTTGGAATTTTCTGCCGAGCGGATCAGGATCGCGCTTTCGGGGACGTCACCCGGCACCCGCCTCAAGCTGCACGTCGCGAGCTACTCGCGGTGGCAAGCGAGCGAGCACGGTTCGGTCCTTCCCATCACCACCGTTGCCGTCAAAGAATACGAGTACCCCATCTTGATGGAGGTTCCGGTGACGGACGGCGAGGTCGTGTTCGAGTACGTGCGTCGCCCGGCCGACTGGCTCGGGCTCTTCGCATCACTCGCATCGCTGCCGGTCTTTTTCGGCGCCTCGTTCGCGATGCGGCGCAGGCCGGACGTTGTCGAGCGTGCGGCGCAGGCGCTCGTGCGGCACCGTCGCTCGATCGGCTACGCGCTGATCGTCACGCTGCTTCTGCTCGTCGGCAGCGTGGCTCTTCGCACGCGGACACGCGCGCGCCTGCTCTCCGAGGAGTCGATCTTCCATGGTCTCACCGGGCCCGAGCTTTCGCTGGCAGGCGAGCGCTGCGAACGCTCCGCCCCCCTCGTTTTCCATTGCGGTCCGCACACGCTGACGGCAGCGGCCGTCCAGTCCGAGGTGTGGGGCATCCACCTCTGCATGACGGCGCCCCCCGTCGGAGCCGTGACACTCGCCACCGAGCTCGAGCTGGGCTCGTTTCTCGCGCTCGACTACGACACCCCGAAGAACGGCGCAGGCCGGATAGCCGTCGTTCTCGATGGTGCGCCGCTCGCCAACTTCCCCACACAGCCCCCGTGGCTCTGGGAGCAAACCGTGCAATTCGACACGCGGGCGCGCCGCGGAAAGCGGGGTGAGCTCGGCGTCACCTGGAGCGGCGGGGCCGTGCGCTGCTTCGATCTGCGCGTGCTCGGGGCGGGGGCGTCGGTGCGCTGAGCCGGCGGCGCGCGTCGCCTGAGGTCATGGTCGTGGTTTTGCCGAGCGCGCGCCGAGCGCCGATCCGCTGAAGTGCGACAGCTCGCGCCGCGCGTCGAGAGCCACGACGAGCTCGGGCTCGGGCACGCAGGGCGCCCGCGCGATTCTTTCGAACAGGCGCAGGAAGCGCGTGCCAAGCGGGTACCCGGGGGGGCGGTTTGCGCCACGAGCTGGGCAGCCGTTCCAGCTCGCCGGCCGGTGCTGCTGAGTTAACGCGCAACTCCGCTATACCTCGGGGCTTGGCTCCGCGCCTCGGCCGTGCTGAGGCAGTATCGTGCAGCATTTTCTCAAGCGCGTCAGCGCGGAGGGTCTGTCGCGAGCGGCGTTCATGGTCGGCCTCGTCGTCGTGTCGGTCGGGTACGGCTACGTCTCGTCCGTCCGCCACTGGTTTCCGTATCCACTGCTCGAGGCCGGGCGCCAGACCCTCATCACGCTGATGCGCAAGCCCGTCCACTACTTCCCCGCGCCGAAGCCGACACCGCTCGCCGCGGACGCGCGGAAGCGGACGCAGGACGGCGTGAACCTGGTTGCCGGCGTCGTTGCCGACAACCAGCTGTCCGTGCGCCTGATGGACATGGATCAGCGCGTCATCCACGAGTGGAAGCCGGACTGGTTCAAAATCTGGCCCGACGCCAAGCACATTCCCGAGGGCGCCCGCCCACAGACCGAGCCCGGCACGCTCATCCACGGCGCGTTCCTCGCGGAAAATGGCGACCTCATTTACAACTACGAGGGACTGGGTCTGGTGCGCTTGGACCCGTGCGATCACGCCGTTTGGCGCTTGCCCTACCTCACGCACCATTCGATCTACGTTGACGACGACGGTACGCTCTGGATCCCCGGCAAGAAGTGGCACCTCGACCGGCTGCCGTGGCTGCCCGGCTATAACCCGCCGTTCCCCGAGCAGATGGTCCTCCACGTGTCGCAGGACGGCCGAGTGTTGCGCGAGATCTCCTTGCTCAAGGAGCTCTGGGACCAGGGATATTACGGCCTGCTCTTGATGCGGGCGCCTTACGTTCCCGATCCGAAGATGGGGGGGACTTCGCTGCACCTGAACGACGTCGAGGTCTTCTCGGGCAAGATGACCCCCGGCTTCTTTCAGCGGGGCGACATCATGGTCTCCTTCAGGGACGTCCACACGGTGATGGTGCTGGACGCCAAGACGCTCAAGGTGAAGTTCGAGTCGATCGGCCGGCTGGTGGCGCAGCACGATCCCGATTTCGTGGACGGCAACACCATCTCGGTGTTCGTCAACAACAACCACGGCGGCCCCAAGCAGCGACAAGCCAGCGAGATCGTCGAAGTCTCTGCGCCCGACGGCAACGAGCACGTCGTTTTCCGCGGGTCTCGCGAGCACCCGTTTTTCACGTCGAAGATGGGCAAGCATCAGTGGCTCGACAACGGCAACTTGCTGATCACGGAGGCGTTCGGGGGGCGGGCATTCGAGGTTGACCCCGCGGGTGAGGTCGTCTGGGAGTTCATCAATCGCGTCGGCGGAGGCGACGCGGGGCTCGTCTCGAGCGTGCAACGCCTGCCCCGCTCCGTGGCTAGCCTGTTCACACCCGAGCGCATGAAAGCCCGCTGTGGACCCGCGCCCGCGAAGTGAGCGCCCGTCGGCCAGCCGCCATCGCGTCTACCGTGCCGGTTCGCCCCGGCCGACTAGGCGAGCATGTGGCGCGCGAACGCGGTCGGCGCTTCGAGCTGGGGCACGTGACCGATATCCGGCATTCCGATGTGCTGCCAATCGGGCCGCACGCGCTCGAGGTAACGCCAGGCGCCTGACGGGTAGATCGGATCGCGCGTGCCATGGATGGCTCGCACCGGGCACGCGACGTCGCGGATCCAGCGGGCCGCCCGATCGGGTTTGAGGAGCGCAACGCCGAGGCCGCGCGTCGTTTCTTCGAGGGCGCGAGCCGCCTCCTCGACCCAGGTCAGCCGATAGCGCGAGACTTCGAGCATGCGGTGCCTCAGCTCGGGGTCGAGCCGTGCCGCGTCGCCGAACAGCCACCGCACGGGCTCGTCGACGACGCCGGGCAGGCCGAGCGAGCGCATGTAACGCGCCACGAGCCGGCGGCCGAGCCACGGCAGCGCCGTCGGCAGGTACGATTCGAGCGCGACGAGCTCCCCGAGGCTCCGACCCCACGCGAGCGGCAACGACACGGCGGCCAGCGTGACCTTCGACACCCGCTCGGGGAGAACGGCGGCGGCGTTGAGAGCGAGCAGCCCACCGAGCGAGTTGCCGGCGACGTGGAAGGACGCGCCGCTCGGGGCCTGGTGACGGAGCAAATCCGCGACCACGTCGAACAGTACGGAGTACCCGAGCGGTTTGCCCTGCGGATGCGAGCTGCCGAACCCCGGCAGGTTGACGGCGAGCACGCGTGCGCCCAGGTCGCGAGCCAGGATCGGCGCAACGCCGTGCCAGGTGACGGAATTGCCCCCGAGACCGTGCAGGAGCAGCACGGGGTCGGCCGGACCGCCCTCCCACACGTCGGCGTGCAGCTCGAAGCCGCTTGCTCGCAGCTTCATCGACTCGTGCTCCAAGGGTCGCGAGCCTAGTGTTGGCTTCGGCTCGAGCGCAAGCCGCCGAGCGCGCGCGCGCTCAGCCTTTGACCGCGCCCACGATCACGCCTTTCGTGAAGTTACGCTGCACGAAGGGGTAGATGATGAGCGCGGGAACGATCGTCACCACGACGACCGCCATCTTCACGGCGAGCGTCGGCGGGTAGGCGGTGATGCCCGGCAGGCTGACGGCCGCACCCGTCACGGCCGGTGACTGACCCGCGAGGATGTAGCTTTGCAGCACGCGCTGGATCGGCCAGAGATCGCCGTCGTCGATGTAGAGGACGGCGTTGAAATAGACGTTCCAGTAGCCGACCGCGTAGAACAGCCCGACCACCGCAATCACCGCTTTGGAGAGCGGGAGCGCGATGCGAAACAGGATGCTCCACTCCGTGGCGCCGTCGATGCGCGCGCTGTCGAAGAGCTCCGACGGGATGCCCATGAAGAAGGAGCGGATCACGACCAGGTTGAAAACGCTGACGGCCGTTGGCAGGACCAGCGCGAGGAGGTTGTTCTTGAGGCCGAGGCCGGTGACGACCAGGTAGCTTGGCACGAGTCCCGGATAGACGAGGAACGTGAGCAGGAAATAGAAGAGCAGCGGGCGATGGAACAGCGAGCCCGGGCGCGACAGCCCGTAGGCGGCGAGCACGGTCAAGGTCAGGCTCAGCGCCGTCCCGACGAGCGTGACGATCAAGCTCACGGCCACGGCGCGCGTCACCTGCCCGCCGGAGAAAACCGTGAAGTAGGCGGAGGGATCGAGCTCGCGGGGCACGACCACCATGCCGCCGACCGCATCGATGGTTTCTCGCGAAGCGAGGCTCGTGACCAGGATCGACCACATCGGAAAGAGCACCGCCAGGACGGCCAACGTGAGCGCCACCCCCTTGCCGAAAACGAGTGCCGGGGACGGCTTCTCTTCCCAGATTGGACGCGTGGCGCGGCGCGGGGTGGCGGCGATATCGCTCATGCCTTCGAGTACACGCCTTGCTCGCCGAGCTCGTGGGCCAGGCGATTCGCGCCGAGGATCAAGACGAGCCCGACGACGGCTTTGAACAGGCCCGCCGCCGCGCCGAGGCCCCACTGCTGTGGCACGATCGCTTGGTAGTAGACATAGGTGTCGAGCACTTCCGCCGCCTGCCGACCGACGGCCTCGCGCTGCAAAAGATACTGCTCGAAGCCGACGCTGAGCGCGTCGCCCAGCCGCAGGATCAAAAGCAGCACGATGACCGGTCTCAGACCCGGCAGCGTGACGTGCCAGAGCCTGCGAAAGCGCCCAGCGCCGTCGGCAGCGGCGGCCTCGTACAGCGTCGGATCGATCGCCGAGAGCGCTGCCAGAAAGACGATCGAGCCCCAGCCCACGTCCTTCCACACCGCTTCTGCGGTGACGAGCACGATGAACGTATCGGGCTTGCTCATCAGCTCCCAGGGCTCGAGCCCTGCGCCCCGCATCTGTTGTGCGAGCAGCCCGGCGCCGCCCAGCATCTGCACGAAGAACGTGATCACGAGCACCCAGCTGAAGAAGTGCGGCAGGTACACCACGCTCTGGATGAAGCCCCGGAGCTTTTGAGATGCGAGGCCGTGCAGCAGGATGGCGAGGAAGATCGGCAGCGGAAAGAAGAACACCAGCTGAAACAGCGTGATGCTGAGCGTGTTGACGACCGCGTCCCAGAACGCCGGCTGCTCGAAGAGTGTGATGAAGTTGTCGACGCCGACCCAGTCGCTCTTCAAGAACGCCTCGAGCGCGTCCTTGCCCTCGAAGGGGTTGTAGTCCTGAAACGCGATCACGTTGCCGAGCGTCGGCACGTAGTGGAAAATCAAGAGCAAAAGGGCCGCGGGCGCCGTCATGGCGAGCAGCGGCCAATCACGCCGGAAGCGCGCCGCTAGGCGGCTGCGCGCCGCCGGCGTGCGGCCATCGCCCGGGCTTTTCAGGGTGGCTTGGGCGGAGGTCATCGGCCGTTGTCGCTCAGGGCCTTCTCGAAGAAGGCCCGCCCATCGTCACCACCAGTGCGGCGCCACTCTTCCACGATCTCGTCGAGGTCGGAGAGTGGCCGGCGGCCGCGCACCACGTCGCGGATCTTGTCTTCGGTGCTGACGATGACGGACGAGTAGCTCGCCGGAAACTCGAGCTTGATGCCCTCGAAGAGGTCACGCTCCATGTATTTTGCGGTCGCCTTCGAGTACGCGATGAGGTCGCGGACGAAGTGCGGCACGTCGTCCGTTCCGACCAGGACGGGGGCGCGCCCACTGATGAACTCGAACTGATTGACAATCTCTTTTCGGCCGAGCTCCGTGGGGATGGGGCTGTTGTCCGCAGCGCGTGTGAAGTGCTGGCCCTCCACGCCGTAGAGGTTGAGCTCGTACTCGAAGCTGCCGAAGGGCGCCGCGCACCAGTCCAACACGCGGAGGAGCTCCCGGGTTCGCTTCTCACCGAGGCCCTTCTTGAGGAAAGTGAAGAAGACGGGGTTGTTGCTGCCCCAGACCAGCGGATCACCGCCGACCGCGGAAAAAACCGGCAGTGGCTGCATGTCGAAGTCCGGCTTGATCTTCACTTGCTCGCTCTGCATGCCGCGCCAGGCACCCATGCCGTCGCGTTGCATCAAGATCTTTCCCGACTTGAAGAGCTGCTTCGCGTCGGCGCCGCTCGACGCGACCATGTCCGGGTGCACGAACCCTTCCTTGTAGAGCCGTGCCGTGAACTCGACCGCCTGGCGGTACTGCTTGGTCTCGTACTTGAACTCGAGCCCGCCGCCCGGCTTGCGCCCCCAGCCGCCCTTGGAACCGGGGCACTTGAAGTACATCTGGATCATCTCGAACGTGTCTCCGAACGCCCAGACGCCGCGGCTCGGGTCGGTCGCCTTCTTCCCGAACCGATAGAGCTCGTCGATCGTCGCGGGCGGCTCGAGCCCGGCCGCGTCGGTGAGGTCCTTGCGGTAGAACATCCCCCACGGGAAAGGTCCGTCGGTTGGGAAGGGGATCGCCGCGAGCCTCCCGCCCCAGACCGAGTGCTGCCAGGAGGCGGTCGGGAGGGTGGCGAGCATCGGGTAGGTGCTGACGTTCTCCCCTTTTAAATGCTCGGTCAGATCCGCAAACAATGCTTTCACCGCCTGCGAGAAGCGTGGGATTTTATCCACTTCCCACGAGGGCGCGCAGAGCAGATCTGGCACGTCCCGCGCGCCGAGCACGGCGCTCAGCTTGTCGCCGTACGTGTTGCCGTCCTGGATGATCGGGTTCATCTCGACGCCGAGCTCGGCGTTGATCGCGGCAAGGTACGCGTTACGACCCAGACCCGGCGCGACCGGTCCCCACCACGGCGTCATCGATCGGATCTGAGGTCCACGAAGCCCCGGCTTCTCTTTGATCACGCGCGCGAACTTCGTCTTCGGGTAACTCAAGAACCCATCGGGGATGGGACCCTCTCCCGGGACCTCCGGCTCGAGCAACTTGATGGGGTGGTACGCCGGAAGCACGGCGGCGATCTGAGCGGCGTTCGACGCTTCGCCTCCTGCGCGTCGACCGCGCCGGCAGCTTCCGGAGCAAGCGCCGATGCCGAGCGTGATGGCGGCTCCCGCGCCGAGCATGGCGAGGAGCTCGCGTCGGGTCGCGTCGGGAAGCGGCTCCGCGTCGGACATTCGGGCGGGAGCTTACTCGCGGGTGATGACCGAGTGTAGGGACGATTCGGAGCGCCCCTTCGCGGCCGGAACACCGGGCCTGGCCGCGCCGGCGCGGACGCCGCCGCTCGAAGCGACGGGAGCGCGCCGATCAGGGCGACTGCGGCTCGGCCCAGCCAACCGCCGCGATTCCCGCGGGGATCTCCGAGACCATCACTCGGCCTTCCCCATTGGCCCCCACCGTGAACACCTCGCGCGACGCAGCGACGGCGAGATGCTCCCCATCCGGTAACCACGTGACGCCGCGCGCGTCGCCCGCAATGGACAGCTGCGAGGCACCGCGCCCATCTGCCGTCACGACCTCGTCCTGGTCGGACACGAAGAACAACCGCGACCCCGTCGAGTTCCACGCGAGCTCTCGTGCCGTCGCCCGCGCGATCTCGGTACCGTCGCTGGCGTCGATGAGCACGACGCCACCGTCGCGTGACACAAAAGAGAGGATCGAACCATCCGGCGACCAGGCGTGCGTTGACTCTACGGGATTGTCCGCGAGCGCGACTGGAGCGTCGTCACCTGGGGACCAGACGCCCAACGTGCCGAGCCCCATGCCGCCGAAATCGTTGACGGCAAGTCGGACGTCCACGGGCGACCAGGCCGCCGAGACACAGTTCGCCGGAAGCACGACCAGCGTCCGCCCGTCAGGATTGGCGACGACGCAGGCGCCGTTGGCCGTCCTCACGGCGAGCCATGCGCCGTCGGCGGACCAACCGAAGGTCGGAGTCGTGGCACCGAGGACCGACGCAGTGACCGTGCCCTCAGCGTCCACGAAGGTCAGCGTCCCCTCCGACGAGACCACGGCGAGCGTGGACCCGTCCGGAGAAAAGCTCGGTTGGAGGGTCCAGCGCACGTCGCTTTCGGGCGCCGTCGGCGGGCCAGTCGAGGCCACGATGGCGGTGGTTCCGTCCGCGGGCGAGAGCACGAGGGTTTGATCGATGCCGAAGGCGACGGTGGCTCCGTTCGGAGACCACGTGATCGCGGTGGTGGGGGCCTGGGCGTCGAAGGGAACACCCACGGGATTGGTTCCGTCGTCGTCCGCGACCACGGGCGAGCCGTCATTCACCATGGCGAGGCGCTTTCCGTCTGGGGACCAGGCGAGCCAGTACGTCTGCTCCAAGGGGTGCTCCGTGCCGTCAACGTCCACGATGGAGGAACCGTCGTCGTTGCGCAGAAAGACGTGACGGCGATCGGGAGAGACCACGTAGCTACCGTTCGCGAAACCGAACGGGATCGTCCCCGTGTGCCCCTGGTAGACGCCGCGGAGCTCGACCGGACCCGAGGTCGCCTCCGCCCACAGCACGGCGTCGGGCGGTCCCAGCGTGGTCCCGCTGGTTGACGTTCCACCGCAGCCCCCGAGCGCTGCAAGGAGCGCGACGCAACACGTCAGTCGAACGAACCCGTTGGGCGAACGCGTCATGGATGGGGCCGGCACCTCGTGCATTGGGAGCATGCGATCATGCGGCCCGCGCAGAGGGCGTGCAAACGATGCACGGCGGCGGGGGGCAGGTAGGTGAGCCCGCCCGGCCCGCCCTGGCCCGCCCGACTCCGGCCTGCCGGCCCCCCGGAGAACGTCGTCGTCAAGCGCACCGGCGTTTCCAGCATCTGCCGGCACAGTCGCTCGGTGCCTTCATTTGCCCGACGAAGTACAGCGACCCACCGAGCTCAACGCTTCGTCAGGTACGCGAACGCGTCATCGAGTAGCGCGTTCGTCACCGTGTGGCCGACGGGTTTGGCTTCGAGCCGGTGTGGCCAGGCGAGCTTGTGCAGGAGCCGCGCGAGGCCGCGAGGGTCCGCGCGCGCCGGATCCTTGGTGCCGTAGCCGATGAAGATGGGCGCACGGTGCTCGACCGTGCGAGCCAGACGCGCCTTCCACTTCGCGCCGGAGCCGCCCGCGATGATGCCGAAGCCGTCGGCACCGATGCGATTGCGCAAAGCGAGTGACGCCGCGTAATACGCGCCGCTCGAGAAGCCGAACACGAAGACGCGCTCGAACCGTCCGAGCCGCTCTTCCGCTTGCTCCCGCGCGCGCGTCCATTCGGCGACGAGCTCGGCCTCGACCGCTCGCTCGGTGCGCTCGGCCGTCGGCCACGCCCAGACGTCCGGCGCGCCGCCCGGGCCGAGCCCCAGCCGGCCGCGCGGCATGAGCGCGGCCATCCCGTGCCCGCGGGCGGCACGCGCGATGGTGCGCTGCTGCTCCCATTGGACGCTCGTGTTCCGTGACACCAGGCTGTGGAGAAAGAGCACCACCGTCTTCGGCTCGCTCGGCCGCTCGGGGGTGGCGAGACACACGTCGCCGGACAGCACGTCGAGCTCGGGGGCGCACCAGCTCGGCGCTGCCCCACCCTCGGCGTGGGCCACCGAAGGCAACCCCGCGACCAGACACACCGCCACGGAGCCGGGGAGCACCAGGTTCGA
The DNA here is from genome assembly GCA_963841435.1 of uncultured delta proteobacterium. Classification (GTDB taxonomy): domain Bacteria; phylum Myxococcota_A; class Polyangia; order Polyangiales; family Polyangiaceae; genus PMG-095. Next base: position 1,510,221 of record CAWJCS010000005.1, on the reverse strand, counting down.
CAAGATGCGGCCGAGGGTGGGGCCAAGCTGCACCCGGCGAGTCTAGTGGGTCCCGGCCTCGAAGCCGAGTGCGCCTCGTCAGCCCACGGGCGCGGAGGAAGCCGCGGGAGCCCGCGAGGGTGGGACGAGCTGTATCGTAACCGCTCCCCACTCCACACCGTACCCGACCCCTGGCGGCATGGCTTTTACACGCAGAGCAGGCGAGCGCGCCCTGGTGACGGGAGGCGCCGGCTTCATCGGCTCGCACCTCGTGGACGCGTTGCTCGCGCGCGGCGACGCGGTGCGCGTTCTCGACAATCTCGATCTGCAGGCGCACCCCGACGGCACGGCTCCCCACCTGTCGAAGGACGCCGAGCTCGTCGTGGGGGACCTCCGAGATGCCGACGCGGTCGCCCGCTCTCTCGACGGCGTCGATGTCGTCTACCACCTCGGCGGGATGGTCGGGAACGGTCAGTCGATGATCGAGGTACGTCGCTACGTGGACGCAAACAGCGTGGGGACCGCCACGTTGCTCGAGCAGCTGGTCGTTCGGCGGAAGCACGTTCGGCGCTTGGTCGTCGCGTCGTCGATGGTCGTGTACGGCGATGGCGCCTACTGCTGTCCCGAGCACGGGGAGCTCGTGAGCGCGGAGCGCTCCGCCGAAAGGCTCGCCGAGCACCATTGGGAGCCGACCTGTCCCGAATGCGGCCGCACGGCGGATCCGCTGCCCATCTCCGAAGCGCGCTCGCTCCGGCCGAACAGCGTGTACGGGATCAGCAAGCGCGATCAGGAGGAACTATGCCTGGTAGTCGGCCGCGCCAACGACTTGCCCACCGTGGCGCTTCGCTACCTTTGCACCTTTGGGTCGCGTCAAGCGCTGGGAAATCCCTACACCGGGGTCGCCGCCATCTGGGCTGCTCGCGTGCTCAACGGGCGCCGTCCCGCGGTGTTCGAGGACGGCGCCCAGCTGCGCGACTTCGTGCACGTGAGCGACGTTGCGGCCGCCACCATCGCGGCGGCCGACGCAGGGCCCGAGGCCGACTTTCAGGCGTTCAACGTCGGCTCTGGACGCGCGGTCACGATCCTCGCCCTCGCGCGCTTGCTGGTTTCGGCGCTCGAGAGTCCGCTCGCTCCCGAGCTCAGCAACGAATACCGTGTCGGCGACATTCGCCACTGTTTTGCGGACATCTCCCGCGCCAAGGGCGTGCTCGGCTGGCAACCGCGGGTCGACCTCGAGACGGGTATCGCCGAGCTCGCGGCCTGGGCCGCGCGGCAACGCCCCGACGATCGCTCGGACCGTGCCAACCAGGAGCTGCGCGCCCGCGGCGTGATCCGCTGAGCTCATGGCCAAGCTGACCGCCCAGCTCGACTTGGGGATCGTCGAACGAACCTTCGCCGACGGGCTGCTCTTGACCCTGCAGGAGGCGCTCCGTTCGCTCGGTCCGGGAGAGCTCTTCGCGCTGGTCTCGAGAGACCTCGGCGTCGCCGAGGGCCTCGACCAATGGGCGAGGCTGACCGAAAACTCGATCGTCGAGGCCTCCGAAGAGCCCGCAGGGACGCGCTACGTGCTGCGCAAGGGGCCGGCGCCCTCCGAGGAGCCCGTCGCGCTGGGGGAACGGCTCTGGCTCTATACCAATTTCGACTGCAATCTTGCCTGCGACTACTGCTGCGTGCGCTCGTCGCCGCGGGCGGAGCGCCGCGCTCTCGGCCTCGACACGGTTCGCGAGCTCGCTCGTGAGGCGCCGGGCCTCGGCGTGAAGGAGCTGTTCGTCACTGGAGGCGAGCCGCTGCTCTTGCCGTACATCGCCGAGCTCTTGGCGATCTGCAGCGAAGCGCTGCCCACCACCGTGCTCACCAATGGCATCCTGCTGCTCGGCAAGCGCTTGCGGGAGCTCGAAGGCCTGGATCGACAGCGCCTTCGGTTTCAGATCAGCATCGACAGCCCAGAGGCCGAGCTTCACGACACCCATCGCGGAAAGGGCAGCTGGGACAAGGCGCTGCGGGGGATCCGGGCAGCGCGGGGCGCCGGGTTTCGAGTACGTTGGGCGGCGACGGTCGAGGGCGACGCGAGCGCCAGAGCCATGCACGCGTTCCTCGATCGCCAGGAGGTGGCAGAGGAGGACCGCGTCGTCCGACCCGTGGCCCGCCGCGGCTCGGCCGAGCAGGGGATCGTGCTATCGCGCGCGGATCTCGCGCCGGAGCTCACCGTCACGGCCCAGGGAGTGTTTTGGCACCCGGTCGGCGCCGAGGACCGTGACCTGTTCGTCACCCGCGAGCCGCTACCGCTTTCCAACGCGCTTTCGGCCCTCCGGCGCGAGTTCGAGCGGGAGCACGCCCTCAGGCAGCGCATGTTCAAGGTGTTCCACTGTGCGTGAGCGCGGCATGCTCGAGAACGGCGCGAAGGTCGGCGTCATGGCGCGCGCCCCGATTCCCGGCGCTTGCAAGACGCGCCTCGCGCGCTCGCTCGGCGCAGTAAGAGCTGCGGACCTCTATCGCGCGATGTTGCTCGACACGCTCGAGGGCTATGCGCGTCTGCCGTTCGCGGCGCGCGTGCTGTTTGCCGCGCCCGAAAACGATGGCGTCGCGGCGCTCCGCGCCCTTTCGCCGCGGGGCTGGTCCGTCGAGCCGCAAATGGGCCCGGATCTTGGCGCTCGGCTGGTCCGCGCTCGAGCCGTGCTCGGCGACGGCCGCGCGATCCTCGTGAGCAGCGACTCGCCGACGGCGCCGTTCGACGCAATCGGCGAGGCGCTCCGCGACTGGGACGACCCGAGCCAGCTGCTTTTGGGACCGTGCACCGACGGTGGCTACTACCTGATCGGCGTCGCCCGCTGCGACTTCGGGGTGTTCGAGGACATCCCTTGGAGCACCAGCAGCGTCGCGGACAAGACGCGAGAGCGGTGCGCCGCGCTCGGCCTGTCCGTTCGCGAGCTGCCGGCCCGCTGCGACGTGGACGAGGTACCGGACCTCGACGAGCTCTCCCGCGATCTCGCGCGTGACCCGTGCCTGGGTCCGCGCACGCGAGTGGTGCTCGACTTGCGATGATCGCCGCGATCCTACCGGCGCTCGACGAAGAGGCGGTCATTGCGACCGTGGTCCACGGTGTCCGGCCGTTCGTGGACCGGGTGATCGTCGTGGACAACGGCAGCGCCGATCGCACCGCGGAGCGAGCCGCCGAGGCCGGCGCCGACGTCGTGCGGGAGGCCCGCCGCGGCTACGGTAGCGCCTGCCTCGCGGGAGTCGCGCGGGCGCGGCAGCTCGGTGCGACGGTGCTGGTGTTCCTCGACGCTGACGGCAGCGACGATCCGAGCGATCTCCCGAGTGTGCTCTCACCCGTGGTGACCGGACAAGCGGACCTTGTGCTCGGGGTGCGCGCGGCGCGCTTGATGGAGCCCGGGAGCATGAGCGCGGTGCAGCGCGTGGGCAATCTGCTGGCGCCGCTCTTCATGCGCTGGACGCTCGGCGCCGACTACCACGACATGCCCCCGCAGAAGGCCATCACGCGCGCGGCGCTCGACCGCCTCGACGTGCGCGACACGGGTCACGGGTTCACCATCGAGCTCTTGCTCAAGGCGCACCAGCAAGAGCTGCGGCGGCGTGAGGTTGACGTGCACTGGCGCCGCCGCGCCGGAGGTGAGTCGAAGGTCTCGGGAACGCTCGGCGGCAGCGCGCGAGCGGCGTTCAAGATCGTGAGCTGCGTGGGCCGTCACGCCCTTGCGATCCGCCTCGGCCGCCATGCCGGCGGCTAGCGCGCGGCGTGCCGGGACGCGGTTCGCTTTTCGGCAGGGGAAGCCGCCAGGAATTCTTTCCAATGTCCGTGGCTTACGTGGCTCTAGCCTGAACAGGGGTTCAGGTCTACTCTCGTGAGCTCCCGTGCCCACTGCGCATCAGCTCGCCCACCTGGGGCCGCTGCCCCAGCCACGCATTTGCTGCCTCGATCTGGATACCTTCTTCGTGTCCGTCGAGCGCGTGCTCGATCCGTCGCTCGAGGGCAAGCCGGTCGTCGTTGGCGGCCAGCCGGGCAGTCGCGGCGTGGTCACGGCTGCGAGCTACGAGGTGCGCGCGCTCGGCGTCAAATCCGGTATGTCGCTCGTCGAAGCCGGCAAGCTCGCTCCCCACGCCGTCTATCTTCCCACGCGCGGCGACATCTACTCGGACTTCGCCGAACGCGTCCGTGCGCTGGCGCGCCGCTACACGCCGGTCGTGCTGGTCGCCAGCATCGACGAAATGTTCCTCGACCTCCGCGGCTGCGAAGGCTTGTACCGGCAGCCTGGCGATGAAAGCGACGACGTAGCGATCGAGCGATCGGTGCTGGACCTGACGGCGGCGATCTGGGACGAGCTCGGGCTGCCCGCCAGTGCCGGGCTGGCCACGAGCAAGAGCATGGCCAAAGTGGCCTCGAATCTTGCCAAGCCACGCGGCATGATGCTCGTTCCCGGTGGCGTGGAGCGCGCCGTGCTCGGTCCCTTGCCGGTGCGCGCGTTACCCGGCATCGGCCCCGTGGCGGAGAGCAAGCTCTGCGCGGCCGGCTACACCACGCTCGGCGCGGTGGCCGACGCCCCCTTCGAAGCGCTCGTCCGGATCTTCGGCGCCTGGGCGGCGACGATTCGCCGCGGCGCGAGCGGGCAAGGCCCGGGCGATCTGGGCCGCGAGCGCCCCGCCTTCGCCGAGCACGACCCCGAGGGCGAGACGGCGGGCAGCATCTCCAACGAGCGCACCTTCCGCGAGGACATTTCCGACCCCGCTTCGATCGAATCGGTGCTGTGCGGCTTGTGCGAGCGAGTCTGCTGGCGGGCGCGCAGTCGTGGCATCAAGGCGCGCACGGTGACGCTGAAGCTCCGCTATGCCGACTTCAATACGCTGAGCCGCTCGCGCACGCTCGCGCCCACGAGCTCGGAGCTCGAGCTGTACCCGGTCGTCAAGGAGCTCCTGACGGCGGCGCGGACACGCTCACTGCCGGTGCGGCTGCTCGGCCTGCAGCTTTCGAATCTCGGCGTCTTCGAGCAGCTCTGTCTCTTCGACCGCCACGAGCGCGTCGACGGCGTGGTCGACGAAATTCGAGAGCGCTACGGCTTCTCGATGGTCACCCTGGCGACGCGGCTGGGTGGCACGGGCAAGACGCTCGTCGGACGGCGCTCCGTCGGCCGCAGCCGGTGACCGCGGACGCGTCAGTGTCCTCGGAAGAAGCCCTGCTCGGCGCCCGCTCGCTTCAGCGAAGCGTAGCCCTCGAGCCGGGGCTCGACCCACTGCTTGAGACCCTCGAGGTCGAGGATCTCGCGGTGCTTCGGATTGTCGTAGCTCATCGCAAACAGCGCCTGCGCGAAGCGCGTCGCCTGCGCCGACCCGAGCCCAGGGCGGCTCGTGAACATGCAGTGGTGATAGGAGGGAGACTCCCACACCACTTCTAGCGCGCCCTCGGGCGTGATGCGCTGCTCGGCGAGCCCCGCGTAGAACGGTGAACCCACGGCTCCCGCCGCGACGCTGCCGTCGAGCACCGCGCGCAGCACCTCGAGCTCACTCTTGCCGGTATCGCCGTGCTTGCCGACGTCGGAATCGAAACGCACGCTCTCGTAGTCGCGACCTTCGCTCATGCCCAGCTCGGCCAGGAAATGCACGGGCAAGATCGCCGCGTGACCACTGTCGCGGCTTCCGAGCGCCAGGCGCTTGCCGCGCAGATCTTCCAATTTGCCGATCGCGCCGCCCTTGGGCGCGATGATCAACGTGCGCCAGTCGATGTCCGTATCGCGCATCGCCAGCGGCTTGCACTGCTCGTTCTTGGCGGTGGCCTGCAAGAACGCCAGATTCGTGTTCCACGCGATGTCGATTTTCGACTGGAGGAGCGCTTCGACCTGCGCTTCGTACGAGAGAAACAGGACCACCTCCAGGTCGAGACGAGCGTCATCCCGGAAGTAGCTGCGGAGACCTTCCCAGATCGTCACGACCTTGGGGTCGTAGGCGACCGCACCGAGGAGTAGTTCCATGTCGCTTCCTTAGCCGATCTCGGCGGCTCGCCGCATCAAAACAGCGGGATCCCGAGCAGGGCCTTGCCGATGAACTCGCGCAATACGTCGCTCGTCGGCGCCATCACGGCGCCGGCGTGGGCGTCGCGGAAGAAGCGTTCGACGCTGGTGTGCCGCGAGAACGCCGCCCCGCCGCAGGCGTGCATGGCGTCCGACGTGACCCGGATCGCGGTGTCGGCGGCCGCCGCCTTGGCTTCGAGGATCCGCAGCATGGTGGCGTCGCTGGGCGTCTCCATGTGCTGCATGACGTCGTTCAGCAGCGCAGCGAGCCCGTCCGTTGCGATCTGCATCTGTGCGAGCAGCGCCCGGAGTGTCGGCAATGCTGCACCCAGGGTCTGGCCCAGGTGCTCGAACTGCGCGGTGCGAAGGTGCGTGATCGTGCTCGCCGTGGCCGCACGACAGAGGCCGAGCGCCACGCCCGCAGTCCCCAGATTGAACATCGGCAACACGACCTCGAGCATGGCCTTGAAACCGGTGCCCTCGTCGGTGAGGCGCTTTTCGTCCAGAACGTCGCAGCCTTCGAGCTCGACGGGCGCCGAGTCGTTGGCGCGCAGCCCCAGGCCGTCCCACGGCGCCGAAACACGGACGGAAGGCGCCTTGCTCGCGACCAGATACAGGTTCGAGTCGGTCGGCCCCTTGCCCTCCGGCGCCAGGGTGGACACCACGTAGCTCTGGGCATGGTTGGCGCTCGTGACCCACGACTTGGTGGCCGTCAGCCGCACGCCGCCCTGGGTGCGGGTGGCTCGCGAGACGGGAGCCCAGAAGTGGCTGCGCGAGCCACGCTCGCTGAACGCGAGCGTCGTCAGGTGCTCGCCCCGAGCGATCGCTTCGAGCTCCGCCTTGACGTGGGCGCCCTTGGGCGCACTGGCGATGCAACGCGTGCCGCAGACGTGCATCATGTAGATCATGGCCGCTGAGGCATCCGCCTCTGCGAGGGTGGTCACCACATTGAAGTACGAGCGCACGTTGGTGCCGAGGCCCCCATATTCGGTCGGGCAGCCGATGCCGAGTAGTTTTGCCTCGCCGAGCGCCTGCAGCGCTTGCTCGGGAAAGTGAGCCGCTCGGTCGTTCTCGCCAGCGGCAGGCCCCGCGATCGTCGTCGCGATGCGTTTCGTCTCTTCCAATGCCTCTTCCGGTTTCATCGATTCCTCCTCGAGCGGCGGGGATGGAGCGCAGCCGGTCGCCTACGTCGAACCGACTTGGGCGGTTACCGTCGCGGGTCCAATTTGCAGGTGGCCGCCGGAAGGCGCAAAGCGGGTGGTTGAAACCGCAGCCTGGGGGCGTCGTACGGAGTCGGCGTGCCGCCCGCACCGCCCAGCGTGTTCCGTTGGTACTGAAAGGAGTCATGGCTCATCGCTCGTGGCCGCACCACCTCTGGCTGGTCGTGCCGCTCGTCGCTTTGCTCTGGTGCCGCGACGCGCAGGCGTACCCATGGATGGCGCGTCACGCGTACGTCGGCTGCGCGACCTGCCACGCCGATCCCTCGGGAGGGGGCCTGCTCACGCGCTACGGCCGGGCGCAGGACGACCTGCTCCTGACGATGCACTACGCGGGGTCCGCCTCGGAGGCGGAGCCCAACACCGACCCGCTCTGGGGCGTGCTTTCACCCCCCGATTGGCTCCTGCTCGGCGGCAGCTACCGGCACATGACGCTGTTCGCCTTCGGCAGCCGCGTGGCGACGTTCCCGATGCAAGCCGATCTTTACGGCGAGGCACGCTGGCGGTGGCTGCGCGCCTCCGCCTCGATCGGTGTCGCGAAGGCGCCGGCGAGCTCCCGCTTCGCGCGCCGCGCTCAGATCACCCGCAACCAAGGGGGACAGCTCAACCTGATCTCCCGATCGCACTTCATTGGCGCCGATTTCGGCGAATTCACCGTCCGCGCGGGCCGTCTCGAAATGCCGTTCGGCGTGCGGATCCCGGAGCATACGATGTGGGTCCGGGATGCCACACGCACGGATCGCGAGTCGTCGCAGCAGCACGGTGTCGCGCTCGCCTACAGCGGCGAAAGGCTCAGGGGCGAGGTCCTGGCGATCCTCGGCAACTATCAGCTGCATCCCGACGGGTTGCGGGAGCGCGGCTACTCGGCCTACGCCGAAGGTCACGCCGTCAACGGCTTGGACGTGGGCGCGAGCAGCCTCGTCACGCATGCGGCGGCGGACTTTCAATCGCTCGAGACGAACGTGACGCGACAGGCGCACGGTGTGTTCGCGCGAATCGTCCCGTGGTCTCCGCTGATGGTGCTCGCCGAAGTCGATCTCCTTCTGCGCACGCACCACGACCCCGGCTACGTCGGGTTCACCCAGCTCGACTACGAGCTCATTCAGGGCCTGCATCTCGGGATCACCGGCGAAATCCTCGACGCCGGCTACCGAGACAGCGGCGACCCGTACAACACCACGCCCCTGGCCGCGGGCTTCGGCCGCCCCCGTTTTGGCGGCTGGCTCACGGTGGATTGGTTCTTCTTGCCGCAGCTGGAGGCCCGCCTCGACGGCGTTCTCCGCGAGGACGACCCCTTCACGCTGCTCGCTCAGCTGCACGTGCTCTTGTGATGAACACCTCGCTGTCGTTCCAGGTTTCGCGTGGCGCGAGCTTCGGCGCTTTCGTGACGCTGCTCCACGCGCTGTCGTGGGCTCCTCCGGCGCACGCGTCGCCCACTTTCCCCGCCGAGGTTCAGAAGCAGCTCGACATGCCCTGCGTGCCGCAATGCACGCTGTGCCACCGCGACACCGGCGGCGGCAAGGGCACCGTCGTCCGGCCTTTCGGGCAAGCGATGATGGCGATGGGGCTCGAAGGCAAGCACCCCGAGCTGATCGTCACGGCGCTCGGCGCGCTCGAGCAGGGGTCCGCCGACAGCGATGGCGACGGCACGCCGGACGTCACGGAGCTCCGCGAAGGTAAGAACCCCAATCAGACCGGCGATGGCGTTCTCTGCGCCACCTACGGTTGCAGCACGCGCCGGCGCCCGGCGGGCGGCTCCAGCGGCCCCGCCATGCTGGTCTTGGTGCTCGCCGCGCCGTTCGTGGCCAGAGTCCGGCGCCGGTGTCGGCGCGCCCAAAATGCCGGAGCTTCGAGATGAGACGACGCGATCTTCCGATTCGGCGGATGGGACTCTGGTGGAACGCCGCCGTCCTGGCTCAAGCGCTCACCGTGGTCGGATGCGGGTCACCCGATACGGTCGAGCTTCGCGTCAAAGTGTTCGACATCGGACAGAACACACCGCTCGCGGGTGCCGTGGTCGCCATCGAGCAAGGCGGCATCTACCTCGCCAATCCGGACCCTTCGCGCGGCAATCCCTCGTACGTGTGGGGCGCCCGCGCCGGGGACGAAGGGACTCTCAGCATGACGTTGCCGACCGGCCCGATCGGCGTCCACACGTTCATCGACGGCCACTACTACGGCTCACGAAGCCTGGACCTCGATCAACCCCTCGGGATCACCGTCAACATGGAAGGCTTTCAGCACGAAGAGGTTCCGCCGACCATCACCGGCGCCACGCTCGACCCCGCGAGCGTGGCACCGGGAGCCATGGTCACGCTCTCGGCAGCGGTGACGCAGGGCGACCATGGCGCGCCCGATCACGGCCCCGACCCGCTCTCGGAAGAGGTCATCGTCACCGATCCCGCGGGCCGACGCTCCCGCGCTCTCGACCCACCGTCGGCGGGCGTCCAGGGCACCGGCTTCCCCGACGGCACGTGGGGCACGACGCTGCGAGCGCCCACCGAGGCCGGCAGCTACGACTACTACCTCACCGCCACGAGCGAAGGCTGCGTGACCAGCGACGTCACCCTGCTCACGCTCGAGGTTAAGTGACGGGGAGCCTGCGTCTCGCCTGGGCTCTCGTCGGTGTGACGGCGGCCGGTATCTCGGCGACGGCGTGTAGCGGCGACGACGAGCCGAGATGGCTCGACGATGGCCCGACCCCCGGCTGTCGTGACGGCGACCGCGCCGAGCAGCGCTACGGCACTGCCTGCCTCTGCTGCCACCAGTCGGACTTCAGCGTGGCAGGCTCCATCGATCCCGCCGGGCCGCCCGTCACCCGCGTCGTCGTCACCGACCGAGAAGGCCATTCCGTCGATACCGCGCCGAATGCCTTCGATAACTTCTTCGGCCATTTTCGGTTGACGCCCCCGCTCACCGCGGTCGTCTACGGTCCGACGGGCGACGCTCTCGCGATGCGCGACCCCGCGCCGAACGGCGACTGCAATGCTTGTCACTCCGCCGTCGGTCCGGAGCCGCTGTTGTACGGTCCTTGAGCGGTGCCATCGAAGACGGCTAGGGGCTGCCGCGATCACGCCGCTCATAGAGCTCGTGCGGCACCGGGTGCCCGAGCCAGGGCGGCCCTGCCGGCGCGGGGAGCACTTCCGCGAGCGCGTAGTCGGGCTCGATCGCCCGCACGATGGCCGCTTCCTGCGACACCCCGGCGAGCAGGATCCACCGAGGGCGCTCCTCGAGGAGCCAGCGCGTGTACGATGCCAACGTCACGGAGGGGCGCTGTCCGACGATCGCGTCGAGATGCGACAGCCAGCTCGCCTGCTCGGCGCGGTTGCCATTCGCTACGGGCAGAAACGGATCGAGCGGACAGATGACGCCGCCCTCGAGCCCGGCAATCCTGCGATTCAGCGCCTCGGCCAAGCGACGATCCTCCGCGCTCGGCCTGCAGCGGTCTGGACCGTACAGGTGCAAGGACGCGACCAAAGCCTGCATGACCAGGCCGACCGCGACGAGCTTCGAGGCTTCGGATGTGCTCGCGAGCCCGACTCCGCCCTCGCCACCCGAAAGGTCCTCGAAGAGAGCGTCGCCCGCGACCATCAGCGTGACGGGACCGGCGAGAAACAAGAGCGGCATCAGATTGTGCTGGCCGCCGCCCACCTTGACGAACGGCAACAAGGACGCCGGTATCGCCGCGATCAACATGCCCAGCCACAACCGGCTCGACCGGCCGAGCTTTCCAGACGCCGCCATCCGGCGCGTCGCGAACGGCAGGACGAGCAGAAACGGCGCGCAAATCAGCAGCTGTTTCCCGAATGCCGCGAACGCCGGCAGCTCGAGTGGGTGGCGCGCCGTCTCGAACAGCCAGTCCGCGAACGCGCCGCCGGTTCGCCACTCGAGCCACCCGAAGCCCCCGGCGCTCGCGGCGCCCAACGTTGCGATGAAAAGCCATGCCCGCCCGCGTTCCCACACGATCGAATGCAGGCCGAGCCAGGCAACGAAAAATACGTTGGTCTGCTTCGCGGAGAGCGAAAGCGCGGCGAGCGCTCCGGTCAGCACCAGGTGCGTCGTCCGAACGGGGCCGTCGCCTCGGTCGAGCGACGCGCCTGCGAGCACGAAAAGAACCAGGGCCATCGAGTCCACACGCGCGAGGTCGTACCAGGCGTGCACCATCGAATACGTCGTGGCGAGGTAGCCGAGGCTCACGAGCGCGACCACGGCGCGCGCGCGCCGCGGCCAGTGCACGAGCGCTCGCCACGTCACGGTGCCCACGGCCACCGCAAAGCAGACCACCGACACCGCGCGTGCCGACGTGTAGCTCAATCCCCAAACCGCACCGACCGCTGCCGTCAGTGCCGGGTGCAGCGGTGGATACGGATGAGGCAGAAACCCCGACGCCCCACGGCGATAGATCACCTCGCCGTGGAGCAACCGCACGGCGTGATAGATCTGGCTCCCCTCGAGCCATTCGAGCTCTAGGGGGTAGCCGAGCCGCCCCGCGATCACCCATCCGAGCGTGGCGAGCTGCCACACAGCCGGTAGCAACGACGCGCCCACCAGGGCACGCCGCAAGCTCGGCCGTCGATCGAGCCACCGCATCGAGTCCGTCCCGAGCGCACGCTCAGCGCTCGAGCGCGCGCCCGGCGATGACTCGTAGTCGCGCGAGCTGCTCTTCGCCCCAGGCCTCGCGCGCCGTGACGATGGCGTGGTCGAGCGCCCGGGTGCACCCGTGCGGACAGGCACCGTCGAAGTCCTTCACGAGGGGTGCGGCGTGGCGCACCAGGTTCCGCGCATGGTCGGCATTGGCGAGCAGCGTGGCAATCACCTGAGCCACGGTGACGTGATCGTGATCGGGGTGCCAGCAGTCGTAGTCCGTCACCATCGCCAGCGTCGCGTAGCAGAGCTCTGCCTCGCGAGCGAGCTTGGCCTCGGGCATGTTGGTCATGCCGATCACGTCGCAGCCCCAGGAACGATAGAGCTCCGACTCGGCGCGCGTCGAAAACTGGGGACCTTCCATCACCAGGTAAGTACCGCCGCGAACGTGGGCGAGACCCGCCTCGCGAGCGGCCTGCTCGAGCGCTGTGCCGAGCCGGTCACACACCGGGTGCGCCATCGAGACGTGCGCGACGATGCCATCGCCGAAGAACGTCTTGTTGCGGGCGAAGGTGCGATCGATGAACTGATCGACGATCACGAGCATCCCGGGCACGAGCTCGGGCTTGAGCGAACCGACCGCTCCCACCGAGATCACCTGCGTCGCCCCCACCTGCTTGAGGGCCGAGATGTTGGCGCGGAAGTTCAGGTCGGACGGAAGCACGCGATGACCGCGCCCGTGGCGTGGCAAGAACACCAACTTTTGCCCCAGAAGCTCGCCCATCAGGAGCTCGTCGGAGGGAGCGCCGAAGGGCGTCTCGACGGGCCGCCACTCGGTGTGCGAAAGACCGGGCAAATCGTAAATTCCGCTGCCACCGATGATCGCCAGCATGGTCAGCCCGCTCTTACGCGCCCTCGCGGAGAGCGGCAAGCGCCGCGGGAGCTTCTTCAGCCTTCGTCCCTCTAGGACGCCTGGCCGCAGATGTCCGGGTTCGCGAGGCTCCCTTCGGCGCCGCCGCAGACCGATTCGTAGCAGTTGTCTGCACTGCACTGGCTGCCGCCCACGCAGCTTGCGCCATCCGGCTGTAGAGTCTTGCAGACCGAGTCGTCAGAGTCGCAATAGGCACCCACGTCGCACCAGCCGTCCGGGCAGGGTTCCCCGAGCTTTGGCATTTTCACGCAGGTCCGGAGCGTGCCGCTGCAGACGACTCCATCTTGTGTGAAGCAGCTGATCCCCAGCGGCTCGCGATCGCCGAACGGGCCGCAAGCAAGGCCCTCGCAAGTGCCGTCGCAGCCGTCTCCGACGGTGCCGTGGAGCGGGGCGCCGTCTTCGGGGTTCGCGCAATAGCCCTCGAAGGTGCACAAGGCCTCCGCCCCGTCGATCGCTGCGCACTCGACATCGTAAGTGCACGGTGCCCCTTCGGGAAGGGTACCCGTGAGGATCGCCTTGCAGGTCGTCCTAACGTGAGCGGCGCCGATTCTGCACCTCGTTGCCTCGGCGGCGAGTGTGTCGATGCAAGGTTCCGCCGCGGCGTCGTTCCAAATCGTGTTCGGCACATCCGCGATGTGGATGGTGGCATCGACGTTCGCCTCGCAGCCCGCCCGGTTGAACCCGTAGCCTTCGGACGAGCAGCAGGAAGCGATGTTGTCGCAGATTGCGGCCGCGGCACGGCTGAGGAAATCCTCTCGTGCGACGGGTCCCGAAGCGGGCGTGCCCCGTTCTTCCGTTTTCGAGTCACCGCCACACGAGCACAGCGCCGCGATCGCCAGCACGATCGATACCTGCACCCTCGCGCTCGCCGGTGCCCTGCGCGCAGCCTCGAGCGTGCGTGAGTCCTCTCTCCTCCACCGCATGCGCGGAGAATAGCAGAGCGCTCAGGAGGTGTCGAAACTCGCGCTGACCACGCACTCGCTACAGCCTGAGGTCGTCCTCGCACCAGTACGACCTAGCGTTCCGCAAGGGCGCGCGTGTCGTCGCACGCAATAGGCAGATCGGCCTATTGGGCGCAGGGCGCGTGGTGATCATTGTCGTCCGTGCGGGGAATCCCTGCGTGTGAGCGTTCTCCGTCTGCGGCCTGGCCGCTGGAGCACGCCGCGGCTGCCCCTTCTGGCCCGCCTCCGCATCGACGAGGTTTCCAATGACGCGTTCCCGCATGTCGATTTCTCGCTTCACAATCTGGTCTGCTGCTGCCGCCGTGGCATTTGGGTGCAGTTCGTCCGGTACTGGTGATTCCGAAGCTGCGGGTGGAAGCAGCGGCTCCGGTCAAGCGGGGACGGGCGGAACGGCCGGCTCGATTGTTTCGGGCGGGACGGGCGGCGCGAGCGGTTCGAGTGGAACCGGCGGCGCGAGTGGATCGAGTGGAATCGCTGGCGCGAGCGGCCTTGCAGGTGCTGCCGGCGCGAGCGGCTTCGCAGGTGCTGCCGGCGCGAGCGGCTTCGCAGGTGCCGCCGGCGCGAGCGGCTTCGCAGGTGCCGCCGGCGCGAGCGGCTTCGCAGGTGCCGCCGGCGCGAGCGGCTTCGCAGGTGCCGCCGGCGCGAGCGGCTTCGCAGGTGCTGCCGGCTTGGGTGGGGCGGGCATGGCGGGATCGGACGGGGGCAACGCCGGCAACGCCGGCGCCGGAGGTGCTGGCGCTGGAGGCGTGAGCGGCGCCGCGGGCAAGGGCGGCGCTGCCGGACAAGCTGGTGGCGGCGCAGGTGGCGCCAGCGGGGCCGGAGCGGGAGGAACCGGCGGGATGAGCTCCGGCATGTCGGCAGGCTGCGGCAAGATGCCCGGCATCGCGAGCGGCATGTACAACAACGGCCAGACCATCTCGATCACGGCCGCCAACATGCAACGCCGGTACATCCTCAACGTGCCGACCAACTACGACAACAGCAAGCCGTACAAGCTCATCATCGCGTTTCACCAGCTCAATGGAAACGACAAGCAGATGTACGCGAACGGCTACTATCACCTCCTCAACCTATCCAACAACACGACGATCTTCGTGGCCCCGAACGGGCAGCAGAACAACTCGCCCTGTTCGGGGACCGGAAATGGCGAGGGGGGCTGCGGCTGGCCGAACCCGAGCAACTCGGACATCGCTCTGGCGGATGCGGTGGTGGCTCAAATCGAAACCAATTTCTGCGTCGACACGAATCGAATCTTTGCGACGGGTTGGAGCTACGGCGGCAGCATGTCGTACAAAACGGCTTGCGAGAGGCCGCTGAGTGGCGGCGGCAACGGATTCGTCCGCGCCATCGCCGTCTACTCGGGAGCTCAGCTCAGCGGCAACTGCACTCCCTCCAAGCCCGTCGCTTTCTTCGCCTCGCACGGGACCCATGACTCGGTGCTGAACTACAGCAGCGGGGTTGGATTGGCTCAGAACTTCGCCACGGCCAACGGCTGCAACTGGATGACGCCCACGGCGGTCAACAGCGGTCAGCACATGTGCACCGACGAAATGGGGTGCATGACGGGCTACCCGGAACGATTTTGCTCCTTCAACGGTGACCACACGCCGGATCCGGACAACGGCCAGTCAGGGAACAGCTGGGTTTATCAAGAGGTCTGGAACTTCTTCAGTCAGTTTTGATTGCGCCCGGGGAGCCGGGTGAGGCTTGGCCTTTCGACCTTGCCTCTGTGAGCCTCCAGGAATGCGACTCGTCGACGGTCCTTCCCAGGCCTTGCCCGTGGCCCTAGGCCGCGTCCCTTCAGGGAACCGGAACCTTCGCCACTAGCAGCCCGCCTTCGGCGAGCTCGATGCCACCGGGCAATTGGCCGGCGATGGAACCACTGCCGGAGAGGAAGACATGGCCGGCCGGAGCGGGGAGCACCCCGTGTGCGGCGGCGCCCATGTCCGAATTGCAGTAGTGCCCGACCAGGTTGAAGTCCTGGTCGTAGTGGGCGAGGAGGCCCCCGCCGCCCACGAAGTCAGGGGGGTTGCACTGGTCGTCGCCGACCGGGATCGGGTCGAAGAGTCGGTAAACCGTGGAGATGCCGCCGCCCGGCAGCGGGGCGAGGTCGTCCATCAAAACGCACCGGCTCGAGACCGGCGCGCCCGCGCCGTCGAGTTCGAACAGGTACTGGGCGCAGGAAATCTCCCCGAGCCCGATGTCGACGGGATCGATGCTGCCGCTCAAGCAGACGATGTTCCCCTGCGGCGTCGTGTGGAGCGGATTGTTGATGTAGTAAGGCTCGGGATAGCCGCCGAGGGCCTTGCTAAAGACGTGCTGTCCGTCCGGATCGTACTTGGCGAGAACGTTGTACCCATCGAGCACGCCTCCGCCGAAATCAGCGCCGCGTTCAACGACGCCGACGAGGAGGACAACGTCGTTGGACGCGTCGGTGGTGACGAACGGAAGGTCGAGCAGGCCTTGGCCGGGACCGATGGTCCTGGAGAAGACTTCGTTTCCGTTGGGGTCGAGCTTTTCGAGCTCGATGATGCCCCTCGGGTTGGCGCCGATCGTGCTGGGGCTCTCCGTGTCCGAGAGGCGCGCGTCGATGACGTTGCCGTCGCCGTCGACAGCGACGGCGACGAGGTCGTAGACGACCTGTGGCGCGCGCTCTTTGAGCCAGACGAGGTTACCGTCGGGATCGAGCTTCTGAAGCAGCGCCGGCCAGGCAAGGATGACGTTGCCGCTCGGGTCGACCGCCATTTTCGCGTTGCTCGGGACGCTTTCGAACCACTCGACGCGGCCCGTCTCGCCGTCGAGGCGCGCGAGCCAGTCGTCCGTCACGTACATTACGTCGCTCCCCTTTTGGAGAGCGACTTCGGACGGGAGCAGGACGATCAGATCGCCGTCCGGGCCCGGGGCCATGAACGGCGGTGTGTCGTATAGGGCGTGCGCCCAAAAGCCAGGTGGCGTGCGGTAGTAGCCCCGGAGCGTGCGAGCCCACGCGCCGTCCGTGCCCGTGGAAAGGAGGCCCGGAAGCGCCTCCGCGTCGGGTGCGCCCGCATCCGCCTCGTCAACGCTGTGCGCCGTGCAGAGGCCGCCTTTGCACTCGAGCCCCTCGGCGCAATCGAGCGTCCGAAGGCATCGGCTCACGCAAACGCCGGACTCGACGGTTCCGCAACCGGACGTGCGCGTGCACGCCGAACCCGCTGGTCCGTTCTCACACGAATCGGCGCACGAGACGGTACAGCGACCGCAAAGGCACGACCCGGTGCTCCCACAATCTTCGTTCGTGAAACACTCCTCGAGCCACTTTGCGCGAGGGTTCTCCGCCGCCGGTTCGCCATTGCACCCGAGGGTGAAGAGACTCGAGAGCACGGCCCAGAACCCCCAGCCGAAGACTCTGCCCATCGTCGGAAGGATGACACTTCGCGGATCACGGGGCAAGAGCCCTGACGCTCCGCGCGGGCGCCGGGAGATGGTACCCTCCGTTCATGAGGGCGCGCTGCGAGCGCCACGATCTCGCGGTCGGCAAAGTCGCGTTCGAAACCTTGCTCACGTATCCGGAGGTGTTTCGGGGCGCGTTGCTCGCCTCCGGCATCCACTACTACCGGCAGCTTCCCGAGCGCTCGAGCACCGAGGGGCACGTTTGGTACAAGCGCTTCGACCCGCCGCGCGACGTCGAAGCCGCCAAACTCCTGCCGATCGCGATCACGACCGGGCCCAACGACATGAACTTCCAGCACATCTCGGACGTGGCGGCCGGCATGCTCGAGGACGGCTTCACGGCCGTCGCTCTGCTGAGCATCGACGGGCATGGCCACGCTCCCCCACCGGCGGACGCCTTCGAGCGAGCGCTCACTTGGCTCGACACGCACTGAGCGGGAAGCTTTCGGCGGGCGCGACGCCAAGGGGCATGCGAACCTGAGTGATGACCGCGCGATTCCCCAAGAAACGCAAACACCAGCATGACCCCAGAGGTTACTTACTTCTATACGAGCGCATCCACGCGCTCGTGTTTCCCCGAGGAACAGCAGAGATCGCATGAACAGCATCCGTCTGGCATCGCTGTGCCTCCTTGGTGCCTTGCTCCTGCCCCGCGTCGCCAGCGCGACGAAGAGCGCGGAGCTCTACACCAGCACGGCGTACGGGTACGGTCGCTTCGAGGCGCGCATGCGCGTCACGGCCGGTGATGGTGTCGTCAGCGCGTTCTTTCTGTGGAAGGACGGTTCCGAGCAGCCGGGCACCTTCTGGAACGAGCTCGACTACGAGAAGATTGGCGCGACCTGTCAGCTTCAGACCAACGCCCTCTACGGCAATCCTTCCGCCAACCACACGCAGAAGCCGACGGTGAGCGGGGACCTGTGCAGCGGATTTCACGTGTATGGCTACGAGTGGACGGCGGACTACATCGCGTGGTTCCTCGACGGTGCGGAGGTTCGGCGGGAGACCGGCGCAACGGCGGCCGCGTACTCGGAGAACGCGAGCGCCGGCATGCAAATCCATTTCAACATCTGGCCGGGCGATGCGTCGTTCGGCGGCAACTTCAACCCCAGCATCCTGCCGGTTCACCAGTACATCGACTGGGTTCAGTTCTCCTCCTACGCGGGCGGTACGTTCACCCCCGCTTGGCGCGAGGACTTCGACGGCTCCACCGCCCCGAGTGGGTGGCTAACGGGCGACTGGAGCTCACCGAAGAACCTCTCGACCCACGATCCTCGCAACGTGAATTTCCTGAGCGGCTCCGCCGTCCTCTCGTTGACTGCCGACGACGCAACCGGTCCGGCGGGCGCGATGCCCGGAACAAGCAGTGGAACGGGTGGCATGGGCGGCATGGCGGGCATGGGCGGTGTCGCGGGCATGGGCGGCACGGCGGGCACGGGCGGCGCGAGCGGTGACGGTGGGACGGCTGGAGCGGCCGGAGCGGCTGCGGGCTCGAGCGCCGGCGGCGCGTTGGGCACGGGCGGTACCGTCGATTCTCGCTGGCAGTGGTGGGATGACCGCGTCCGGCGGCGCGAGCGGGAGCACCGCGACGTCGGGTGGAGCGAGCGGAACGGGCGCGGCCAGCCCTGACGGGGGTCAAACGGCCGCTGGAGGCTCAGTTTCGGGATCAACGAGCTCCGGCGGGACGGCGGCTTTGCCAGCCGGCGGCGGTGGGGTCAGTGCTGGCGCCCCCTCGGGCGGAGCGAGCCCGATGGCAGGCAACCTCGGCACTGGGGGTCCTGAGGCCATGGGCGGTGATGGCACCACGACCGACGACGCGAGCGGCTGCGGCTGTCGCGTGCCGGGATCGACTCGCTCTTCGCGCCGTGCATCGGGTCGCGGCGCGGTGCTCCTTCTCGTGCTTGCGGGTGCCTTCCTGCGACGACGGGCGTCGTGGGCTGGAAAGCCTTGCTCGTGAGGCTCGCAGGCCCGGCGCGCCGGAGGCCTCCGATGCCGCGATGTGCGCTCACGCTCTTGTTCGCAATGGCTCCGGCGCTCCTCCTTGCTTGCGCGTCGGAAGGATCCGGCGTGTCTCCGAGCGGAGGCTCGGGCTCGGGGGGGACCGAGACAAGCGCGGGCGGCACGCCGACTGGCGGCACCGGCGCGGGCGGCACGCCGACTGGTGGCACCGGCGCGGGCGGTGGCACAGGCGGCCAATTGGCTACCGGCGGTTCGTCGAGCAGCGGAAGTAGCGCGGGCGGTCAGCTGTCAACCGGTGGCGCCATGGCGAGCGGCGGGACCGCGGGGACCGACGTGGGCGGTCAATCGTCCACGGGCGGCGTCGTGGCGAGTGGCGGGACCAGCGCCGACGGCGGGGGAGCAGGCGACTCGTCCCCCGGTGGCTCGTCGGCGAGCGGCGGGCGGGACTCAGGGGGAGCGTCCGGCACGAGTGGCGCTCAGAATAACGGTGGTGCCGCCGCGGGCAGCGCGGGAACCGGCGCCGTCGCCTCTGCAAGATGCCCCGATACGACGTGGAAGCTCGTCTGGGGCGACGACTTCGACGGAGCCTCCGGCGCGGCCGTCGATGGGGGCAAGTGGACCTACGACACCGGCCCGAACTGGTACAACGGCGAGCTTCAGGACTACACGTCCGGCACCTCCAACGCCTTCCTCGACGGCAACGGCAACTTGGTCATCGAGGCCCGCAAAGAGTCTCGCGAGGGTAGGCAATACACCTCCGCACGCCTCAAGACGGAGGGTAAGAAGACCTTCACGTATGGGCGGTTCGAGGGCCGCATGAAGCTGCCCTACGGGCAGGGGATGTGGCCGGCGTTCTGGATGCTCGGAGGAAATTCCTGGCCGAACACCGGCGAGATCGACATCATGGAAAACCTGGGACGTGAGCCCTCGATTGCTCACGGAACCATGCATGGGCCCGGCTATTCGGGGGCGGACGGACCAGCGGGTTCCTACACGCTCCCGGGCGGCGCTCACTTCTCCGACGACTTCCATGTCTTCGCCATCGAGTGGGAAGCCAATGCCATTCGTTGGTACGTCGACGACGACCTCTACTCGACCAAGACGCCAGCCGACATCGCCGGCAAGACCTGGGTTTTCGACCACGGTTTTTTCATCATCCTCAATCTGGCCGTCGGCGGCGACTGGCCGGGCGATCCCGACGGCACCACCGTCTTCCCGCAGCAAGTGCTCATCGACTACGTCCACGTGTGCCAGAAGTAACGGGCGACGCCGTCGCGCGAAGAGTCTAGTCGGATTTTGTGCGCCCCCTGCGGCGGTGGTTCGTCTTCGGTAGAACCTAGACGCAGCCGCTGGGCACGCGGGCCGACTTCGCCGGCTCGGGCGCCGCTCCTTGACGCTCGCGCGCGAATCCACAACATTTGCTGGTCTCTCCAGAAACTTGGAGGAGTGGCCGAGCGGTTTAAGGCACCGGTTTTGAAAACGGTTGCCGCCTCGTTCAGAAACAGCAGCTACGACGCGCGTTTTCGCATGAAACACGCTGGATGAGGTTCAGCAGTGATGGCACTCGACGAGCCTGTTCGGACCGGGATGGTCGCTTCGCGTGGGTAGCGGGTGGGCAACGAGTCCGCTCCACTGCGGGAGAAGCGCCAGCGCAACTTGGCCGACGACATCCGACCGTGCCGAACTATCCGCTCCGGGCTAAGATCGAGCGATGTCCCGCGCATCTGCCGCTCCCGCCGCTCTGTCAGCGGAGCAAGCGAGTCGCTTCTGGGAAGCCGCTCGGTTCGCGGAAAGGTTCTTCATGGCGAAAGATGAGGTGCACGAGGCGATGCGCGTCTTGTGCGAAACGCTCGAACGCGACGGGACCCCCTACGCTATCGCGGGCGCTATGGCGCTCAACGCACACGGCTACCAGCGCGTGACGACCGACGTGGATGTCCTGTTGACGAGACCCGGCCTCCGCGCTTTCCGTGAGGCACACCTCGGCCGCGGATGGGTCGAGCGATTTCCCGGCTCTCGGGGTATGCGGGACACGGTGCGCGGTGTGAAGATTGACGTGCTTCTGACTGGTGATTATCCGGGTGACGGAAAGCCGAAGCCCGTGTCTTTCCCGGATCCCTCCGTCGCGATCCGCGGGTCGGGAGTGATGGTCTTGCCGCTTCGTCACTTGGTCGAGCTGAAGCTGGCCTCCGGAATGACGAACCCGGACCGCTTGAAGGATCTCGCGGACGTCCAGGAGCTCATTCGAGCGGCTCACCTTCCGCTCGAGCTTGGTACAGAGCTCGATCCGATGGTCCGCGATCGCTTCGCCGAGATCTGGAACGCGACCAAGCAGGGGTCGGACGCTGAGCACGAGTACTGATCAGTGGAGCGCTTGTCGCCGAGTGCCCGGAATCGCGACCATGCCCCGAGCGACGAGGGAACTCAGCTCTCGGTGGCCCACGCGGGGCGGCGCCCCAGTCTCCTTGAGAAGCCGCAGCAGCGCGAGGAAGCTCACGTCGCTCGAGGCGCTGTCCAAGCTACGTCTTGCATCGAACCCAAGCGTACCTGCTACGACGATTGCGTCACGCCGATGTGCGCTCGCAAGAAGTGAGATGAAATCCACTCGGCGCACGCCGAATCGCGATGTCTCTCAGCTTGCAAGTTTTCGTTGACGCGCCTGAATCGTAATCCGACGATCGCGGCGATCATCAGCGATACGACGCGAGCTCACTGGTACCCGCATGCCTCGACGGCTGCCTTGCAGGCAGTGGCGCCGATGCCGGGTACCAGCGGGTTGCCGGTGCCCGACTCGTTCGCTTCGCATGTGCAGAGCGATGTGCCGGTACCGTCACCGACGGCGTCACAGTCCACTCGGTAATGCAGGTTGTCGCAGTCCTCACTCCACCAGCAGCCGTCGAACCATTCTTGAATGGCAACTGACCAGCTCCCCGCGTTCGTGCAAATCGCTGGCGTGATGTGGCGGTCGCTGCACAGGTCGGGCGTTCCGGCGCAGCGGAGATACGAAAGCGCCTCGTCCTCGCATGCTGCGGAAACATGCTCGTACCCCTTACCTCGAGAAGGAGTCCAGGAAATGACCGTCACCCATGAGAGCTTCACGCTCGTCCGCACCATCCGGGCACGCAAAGAGCGCGTTTTTTCCGCGTGGGCCAAGCCCGAGCTCAAGCGGCGCTGGTTCGTCGATTCCGATGGCCCCGGCTGGAACTGCCGCGAGTACACACTCGACTTTCGCGTCGGTGGGCGCGAAACGGGCAGCTTCGTGCTCGACGAGGGCCCTGGCGCGGGCGAGCACACGAACGTGACGCACTATCTCGACATCGTCGAGAACGAACGCATCGTGTACGCCTACACGATGGCGCTCGACGGTCGCGTTCACTCGGCGTCGCTCGCGACCGTCACGTTGGAGGACGAAAACGGCGAAAGAAGGGGTGGGGCTCGCTGCTCGCTGCTCGCTGCTCTGGAGGGGATGTTCGACGAGACCCGCGGGGACTGGCCTTCTTCCGTTCCCCTCTTGCTCTTTTCCCCTCTCGGCAGCCCTGCTCGAGGATGCCGCACTTCAAGAATTCGGCAGCTCGCGAGCAGCCTCCTTGGAGGCAGCGGCCTCCATCCAGCGCATCGGTCCGCCGCAGCGAGGGCAAGTGTCGAGGTCCGTCTGGAACACATGTTTCAAGAGCCACGCCCATCTTTTCCTCGGAGCGGGCTTGGCGCTCTCGGCATCGAGCTCGAGCTCGAGCTGATCGCCCCAGCGCACTGCACCGGTTGGCTCTCCAACGTACGCGCGTCCGGAGCAGGCGGTGGCGCGGTGGCACTCGGCTCAGCGGGCCGGCGAGCCGCCCCCGCGCTCGGTCGCCGGACACATTTGACACCTAAGCTGGCCGCGACCCCAGCCGGCAGCGGTGCCATGGGCAACCCTTGGCGGCGGGAAGTACCGCCGTTTGGATTCGCTCAGCGGCTCGGCCAGCAGGCTGGAGCGCGGAGCCGCCGTTACGTCAACTGAGGCGCTGCGCTGACGAAGCGGTTGACACTTTGCCTGCCCTATCCCCGTGTGATCGGCGTGAGCGCCTCCGATCTCGCGAGCATCGCGGAGCTCTGGAGGAAACTGCTCGCGACCTTGGGTCTCGAGCAGCCGAGCGAGTAAGCTCGGGGCGGTGCGATTCGGACGGCGCGGTGGACGGTGGGTGCGCGCGCTCATAGCGGGTGCCCTCCTCTTTTGCAGGACCGAAGCCGTCTCGGCGGCGGAGCTCCGATGGACGTTGCCGCCGGATTGCGAGCGAGCGGACGCGGTCGAAGCGCGCATCGAAGAGCTCGTCGGCCGGCCTTTCGCGACCGTCACCGAGGCGAATTTCGAGGTGAACGTCTCCCATGCCGGAGAAATGTGGGAGCTCACGCTCCTCACCCACACGACGCACGGCGCGACCAGCCGCCGCGAGCTCAACGGCAAGAGCTGTGGCGAAGTGGCCGACGCTGCCGCCCTGGCGATGGCGATGGCCATGCGCGCCGCGGCACCGGATCCGTCCGCGAAGGACGAGCCAACCCCGGCAGCAAACTCTTCACGCGAGCCTGCCGCAGCGCCACCGGTCGTCCCCCAACGCGCCGAGCCCGAGCGCGACCCCAGCAGCGCCGAGCAGGCGCATTCGACAGCACGTCTCGGAGGCGTGGTCGAGATTGCGGCGCTGATCGATACGGCTACGCTGCCCGAGTTAGCGGTCGGCGTGGGAATTGCCGGCGGCGTGCGCTGGGGCTGGCTCCGGGCGGAGCTCCAGGGCGAGGCCTTTGCGCCTCAAAAAGCAGCGCTACCCGAGGGACTGAGCGGCGAGTTCGGGCTGCTGAGCGGCGCGCTCCTCGGATGTCTCGGGCCGGATGCGAAGACCGTCGCGCCGTTCGGCTGCGGCGGCCTCGAGCTAGGTCGAATCTCGGGCGAAGGCCGCGGCGTGAGCGAGCCCGAGCTCGGAACAGCATTGTGGGTAGCTGCCCGTCTCGAAGCGGGCGCGGCTGTTCGACTGGGCTCCGCGCTCCGGCTTGCGGCCCGTCTCGGCGTGGCGGTGCCTCTCCAACGGCCCGAATTCGTGCTCGCGGGTGAGCCGGTGCATCGACCGGCCGCGCTCAGCGTGCGTGGCGCCCTCGGCGTGGAATTTCTCTGGTGAGGCAGACGGATTGGGCGCCAGGCGGAGACTCAATGGAGGCGGGTCTTGTGAGCTCCTCCGTGGCACCTCCCTCAGCGCCGCGAGTTACCGCCGACCCGCATCTGGATTTCGACAGCATTTACGCGGAGTTCTTTCCTTTCGTGTGGCGCTGCCTGCGCGGGCTCGGCGTTCCAGAGACGCTGCTCGACGACGCGGCGCAGGACGTTTTCGTGGTGGTTCATCGCCGTCTCCCCGAATTTGCGGGGCGCTCCCGCGTGCGAACCTGGCTCTATGGGATCGTGCGCAATGTCGCGTCGAACCAGCGCCGCGGCGTCGCACGAAAAGGCCATGCGAAGCCGCTCGATGACGAAATCGCGAGCCGCACGCCGGATCCGTTTGCGCGCGTCGAGGAGGCCGAGGCCGCGGCCTTCGTTCGGCGTTTTCTGAACGAGCTCGAACCGAAGCGCCGCGAGGTGTTCATGCTCGTTCTGCTCGAGGAGATGAGCATTCCCGATGTGGCAACCACCCTTTCCATTCCGCTCAATACAGCCTACACGCGCCTGCGGCTCGCGCGTGCTGATTTTCAGCAGGCGCTCGCCCATAGAGAGCACCCATGAGCGAGGACCAAGCTTCCGTGCTCGCGAGCGCACGCCGCGGGCTTTCTCCAACGTCGGGGGATGCGGAGCGCGTGCACGCCGCCATCCAGCTGGCGCTGCGGGTCCCGGCCACCATGCCGCACGCGAATTCGGAGGCGCTCTCGAAGCCTTTGCGCTCCTTGCTGCGTTGGGGACGCCCGGTAGCGGCGCTCGCGCTAGCCACGGCTACGGGCGCGGGGGGCTACGCGCTCGGGTTCCGGGCCGGTCGTGCCGAACGAGTCATCAGCGCTCCGCGCGTCGTGGTTGCCCCGCCGCCGACCGTCATGCCGGTCCCGCGCGTCGAGACGCCCGCCCCGCTCCGTCCACTGCCCGAGTTGCCGGCGCCGCCGGCTCGGCCGGGGCGCAGTGCCATCGAGAAATCCCTCTCTCCGGCGCCGTCGAGCATCGCTTCGAGCTCGAGCGCCGAGTCGCCGCTCGAGCTCGAGACACGACTGCTCACGCGTGTGGAACGCGCGCTCCGCGACGATAATCCACGGCTTGCGCTCGGCTTGCTCGGTGAACTCGATCGGGAAGTGCCGGGCGGCCAGCTCGCCGAGGAGCGACGAGCAGCACGCGTCATCGCACATTGTGAGCTCGGCACCGCGTCGGCGCCGGAGCTCGCTCGGGATTTCCTAGCGCGCTACGCTTCGAGCGCTTATCGCGCGCGCATCGAGACGGCGTGCAAGGCGCTCAACGACGCCGCGAGCCGCGAGTGAGACGGATCGCCGAGCCTCCGGAAACTCACGTTCCGGTGGAGGCAAGAGACAATGCAACACAAGACGATCGGTTTGGTTCTGGTACTCGCGACGAATGCGCTCGGCTGCGCAAGCGGAGATCCGGTGAGTATCGGGGATAATCGCGCGAAGACGGGCGACTCGCTGAGCGACTACGGCGCGTTCTGGGACGGCTACATCGAAGCTTCGCAATTCGAATCAGGTTCGGATCGGGTCCGCATCGCGCTCGACGGGTCCGGGCACGGCTACCTCGAGGTCGGCGACCAGCCGCTGGTGTCACCGCCCACGGATCCGAACGCAGCGTATCCCGAGGACCCCAACCCGCCCACGCTCACACCCGAGCCCGATCGCGGCCTCCATGAAGGCTTTCGGTACACGATCTACGATGCGAAGGTCGAGGCGCGCCGCATCCGACTCTCGGTGGTCATGAAAGAGCTCTACGACGCCTGGTGCGCGATTCAGACGCCCGTATTCAACCCGGACCTTCCGGGGGGACCCGCGTACGATTGCGTCGTGAGGAGCCCGGATGGCCGCGGGGGCGTGAGGAACGGCAAGTGTTATGCGGGAGACGCCGACGACGAGGCAACCCGGGTCGAGGTGCCCTGCGTGAACCAGGCTTACTGTCAGTTGAGCCATCTCTGCTCGTGCACGGTGGACGGGTGCGTCGTTCGGGATATGCCGTCCCAGATCTTGGACGCCGCGCTCACCGCCGACGGTAACGAGCTCACGGGCACCTTCATCGCAACGGGCACGCTCGTACACCTGGTGCGCGACTAGCGCGCTGTCATGGTTTAGATGCCCGTCCCGGAGCCACGTAGGGTTCCGGCCGGCAGCCGCCCAGCAAATGACCGGGGCAAGTTTGCGCGGCGACGAAGATCAGCGGGCGGCCGGGTGGCCCCGGAGGATCGCTCCTCCGGGGCTCCCACAGATCCGGACTTGCAGATTTCCCGCATCCGGCTCGTCAGGTCACGGATTCGCTACGCGATACACCGAGTGGACGACGACGGGAGGCGGTAGCGGAAAGCGTTCGAGCACTCGCGTCATTTGCTCCCATGTCAGGGCGAGCGTCGCGCGAGCGGCGGCTCAACCACTTCCGCCAGAGTCGTCGTACCCAATGCAGAAAGCTCGTGAGCGCTCGGCCATTGCCGGTGATGTCTGTACGGCCGACCAAACTACCTCACCTGGGCCGAGCCCCAGGTGGAACTCGGCACTACCCAATCAGGGTGTGTACTGCCACTTCTGACGATTGCCCGTGGGCGCCTCCACGGGCGAGCGCGCGGCGTGCCACAGCGACGTTGTCGAAGCCGACACCGCGCGCCGGGGACTAGGCGATCCAAACGCGTTTCAGTGCCGTAGGGCTGTCACGGACCTTGACGTAATCCGGCGTTGCGCGATCTTGGGGGCGTTCAGCCTGCGGGCCGAACCGCTGGCGAACGACCGATTGTGGCCGCGAGCTTCCGCGGCGCCGGCGTCTCGATTCCGGAATGTGTTACCGATGTCCTCGGAACGATATCACGTGACACCCGCCCTGTTCCAAGGACCCGGACGAACTGGGCCGAGAGTACCCTATACGAATGTCGCATCGCGGGCGGTCCCTGCGCATGCTCGTGGCGCTCTTCTAGAGCCTGGTGGGCCTAATGCCCATGCCCCATTACGGTTGGGTCTTGGGTCTGCCGCTCTTTGGACCGGCGGCGGTGCTCATGGCGTTCGCGGGACTCGAGCCGCGTAGCAGGCGCGGAGTACTTCTCTGTGCCGTGCCGACAATACTCGGGCTCGGATTGGCGTTGATCTCTGCAGTAGTGACATGGCGTTATCTCTGGCCAAATGGTGCGCTGCCGATTCTATTGGTCCTTACGCTCGTCACGACAGCCCTCGCGGCGTTCTTCGGCCGGCCGGAGAACGCTGACTAATGGTGGCGGCGAGGACCCGGGTGGCGACTGGGGCGCCGGCGTGATCGCTGGACGAGGCGTGGCGGGCGAGGGCGCCGGGAGCGGCGAGCGACCTGTGACGGCAAACTCTCAGCCGGCGACCCAACGAGCTGTCTCGGAGAGCCATACGGTGAACGCGCGACGCTGCGACATCGATCTCGGTGGGTGCGCTGCCGGTGCTGCCCGCAGCTGGCCGACGCAAACTCCCGCAGCGCCTGCGGCGTCCGGCTGCGGATAGGAAGCGCAAAGCGGATTCGACGAGCGAGCCGACGTGCCCACGCAGTTGACCGATCGAGTCTAACGCGATCCAGTCGGCGGGCCGGGGCCGCTAGCCGAGGCGTCCCTTCCGAATGGACCTGCTCACGATGAGATTGCGATCGCCGCTTATTATCGATGGCTACATCGGGGTTGCGTCTCCGGACTCGACGTTGAAGATTGGCTGGTCGCCGAAGCCGCTCTTTCCACGCGGCCGTCCCCCGGTTGCTAGCGCCGACGGTTCACTTGCTAGGGAAGTCCACCCTGATAGTGAGGCGGTCATGGAACTTCGGAATTCGTTCCCGAAGCGTGGCCTCGTAGTTCGCCTTCTCACCGAGCCGAGCGAAGCGCTCATCGAGATCAGCACCGCCCTGAATCTGACCGAGCACGTGCTGCCGCCGGTGCTGCTGCGGCAGTGGGTATTCACGCACGAGCTTCGGCGTGGTCGCCTCGCTCATCGAGGGTGACATCGTCTTCCCGCAGGTGCCGCACATGATGAGCCCGCGCAGCACGAACGGGTCGAACAGCGCGATCACCTGCCGCTCGTCCGCGTTGCGCTCGCTTGGCTTTTTGGGCGCGCGCGTGCGGCGTCCATCGATGAGCGGCTGCACCTTCGAGAACAGCTCCGCGGAGACGAGCCCAACGTGACGGCCTGGCGCTCCATCGGGGCGATGGCCCGCGTAAGGTCTGGTTGGTCCGCAGGCGAGGCACCGTACGTGCTGACCACGCCTTGCCGGTCAGCTTCCTCTTGTTGGCCTTCTTCACGAGGTCGTTCGTCGTCGTGCCCTTCGCGGCCTCGCTGAACAACACCGCACCGCCACGGTGGCCTCTTCGTCGATGACGAGCTGCTTGGCGGGGTCCGTCCGGTAGCCGAGGGGGACGCGCCCGGCGGACCGCTCGCCGCGCGCCTTGATGGTGCCGCCCATGTCGGCGATCCGCTTGCAGATGATCTCGCGCTCCCACTCGGCGAAGGTGGCGAGCATGTTCACCTGCAGCCCCGCGAGCGACCCAGCGTCGGCGTCGATATTGCCGGACACAATCGTGAGGCCGATGCGGTGGCGCTCGAGGTGCGCGGCGAGGCGTGCGAGATCCGCGAGCTTCCGAGTGAGACGATCCACGCGGTAGACGATGACCCGATGGATGTCGCCGTCCTCGATGCGCCGGAGCAGCTTGGCGAGGCCGGGGCGCACGAGCGTCGCGCCGCTCTCGCCCTGATCGTCGAAGCGCTCGGCGATCGGGTACCAGAACTCCCAGGTCTTGCTGCGGATGACTCCGTGCAGAGCGTCCGCTGGAGCGCGCAGGACGGCGGGGTCGTCGCCCGCGCGCTTGACCGACTGGCGCGTGTACACAGCGCAGCGCACGCAGCGCGGGTCGTCGTCGCGAATGTCGGGAAGGTCGGGGTCGGCGTCCAAGGCCACGAAGATATCGCGGCGCGCGGAAGGGACACGAGGCCGAGCGGGCTCATGGGGGTGAAAAGCGGCCCGGCGTGCGAAAGGGGGACATGGCCGGCGACGATTTCTTCAGCGACCGGGGACCTGTGCGCCACCGAGCTCGGTACCGACGCGGAGTCGATTGAGGTAGCTCCGGTACACGAAGGAGCGGCCGCGCTTCTTGCCGGTCGTCTCGACGAGAACGCCTGCGGCCACGAGCAGGTCGATCGCCCGCCCCGCCGTGGGCTTGGTCGTCTCCACGAGCTTCATCACCGATGCGACGGTCGCGACGGGGTGGCGCGGCAAGAGCTCGAAGAGCCGCAGCGCAAGGACCGACATCCCCTCGTGTGCGAGCACACGCGTGCGATCCGCGGCCAGGAGCGCGAACAACTCCCGCGCTGAGGCGACCGCTTCGTCGGCGATCGTCGCGACGCCGTCGAGGAAGAAGTCAAGCCACCCCTCCCAGTCGCCCTCGACCCGCACGGCGTTGAGCCGACGGTAGTAGTCCTCGCGATGCCGCTTGAAGAAGAGGCTCAGGTAGAGGAGTGGCTTGGTGAGCAGCTTCCAGTGCTCCAGCAGCAGCGTCACGAGCAGGCGTCCGATGCGGCCGTTGCCGTCGAGATACGGGTGGATGGTCTCGAACTGCACGTGCAGGAGCCCCGCGCGCACGAGCGACGGCAGCGAGTCGTCAGCGTGAAGGTACTTCTCGAAAGCCCCGAGCACCTCGCCGAGCGCGTGCGGAGGTGGCGGCACGTACGCTGCGTTGCCAGGCCGGCTTCCGCCGATCCAATTCTGACTGCGGCGCACTTCTCCGGGCAGCTTTTCTGCGCCACGCACACCCCGCATGAGTCGGGCGTGGGTCTCGTTCAGGAGGCGCATCGAGAGGGGCAGGCCCTTCGCGTCGGTGAGCTGCGCACGCGCGTGGGCGAGCGCGTCGAGGTAGTTGCACACCTCCTCGACGTCGGCGTTGGGCGCGGCGCTCTGCTCTGCGCCGCCCTGGGCCTCGAACGTGAGCAGGTCGACGAGGGTCGCCTGTGTCCCCTCGATCTGCGACGAGAGCACGGCCTCCTTGCGGACGAACGCGTAGATGAACCAGTCGAGCGACGGGACCATCTCCCCGGCCAGCTCGAGGCGCACGAGGGCTTGCTCGGCTGCACGGAGGCGCTCGGCCAAGGCGGCGTCGACGACGACGGGCGGATCCGCAGGCGGCAGCGCGTGCGGGACGAAGGCCGCGACCTCCTCCCCACCCACGGTGGTCCTCTCGTATCGTCCGGTGGCTCGCTTCGGCATCGTCGGCTCCGCTGGGAACGCTCCCTTGACCGGGTCCGCTGGCTGGGAAAGCCTGCGTTACCAAGGTGGTGCTCTAGGAACGAATCCTTTACTAGACGCCAGTATTAGTCAAGTTTGCGTTACTAGTGACACCGGGGCTGTTCGGCGCGGAGGCCCTGCCGCAGGCATTGTGACCGGCCAATTAACAACCGAAACCAAGCAATTACAGATGCTTGAGCGTGCTCGCCGAATGCCCTAAGGCAGACGGTTTTTGAGCCAACTTTACGCAAGGCGAACCACTTGGGCGCCAGGCAAAACAGAGGGCCTCATCGGGATGACCGGCGAGGCCCTCTTCATTTTCCCGTGCTTCCGCGGGGTCTTGCGGATGACGCAGGCCTCGAAGTTCTTACTTGAGGAGCTGTTGGGGAGCCTCTCCGCGTCGCTATCCGCGTGCACTCGAAGCCTGCGCGAGGCGGCAGAGCAACGCACCAGGCCGACCGCGACGGCTGCGTTCGCTGCCAGCGCCACCGCGTCCTCATCTCGGCCGCATCACTTGCCTACGAGAACGTGGCGGTCCTCGACCGCGTCTGATTCTCGCCACCACCAAGCGGCGGTGAGTGTCAGGGATCCGAGAAGACGGAACCGTCAGTCATCATCAAGACTGCGTGCGGCAAGAGGCCGCTGACCCACGTGTCAGCCCAGATGCTTCCCCGCTAGCCTCGTCCGGATTCGGGAATCCGGACTTGCGAGGGTTGCGCGAGCCTCCCGCCAGCGCATGGTGCCGGCCCGACGCTCGCGCCGAGCGCGCATCTCAACGCGTGAACGTCACGTGCGTGACTCCGCTCGGTGAGGAGGTGGCTTCGACCCTGTACTCTTTCTCGAGGCCCTCGAGCCCGTCCCAAAGACGCATGCCCCGGCCGAGCAGGATTCGGACCACTACGACATGCAAGTAGTTGACGAGTCCTGCGGTAAGGAACTCACTCGTCGCGAAGGTCCGGCGAGCGTGCTCTAGCAACCGGGGGCGGGCGGCTCGGTAGATCGACACTATCGAGGATCGCCTGGGCAACATCTTCGTCCAGGATGGAGAAGAGGGATTCTCCTCGCTGCCACGGAACCGGGCCCTGGGGGCGAGCGCGCTTGCTGCAGACCTCCAGTGGTCATGCCGACGCTATTGCCTTAGCTCGCCTCAGAAGTGACCCGTGGTGACGGTATATGCGCTCGAGTAGCCCTCGATCGTGACCCACGGCCAACGAATGGTGCCATCACCTACCCACGGATCGCCACCCGGGTTGGTCGCGCAAGCCGCCTTGCCAAGCTCGATTCTTCGAATATCCAGCTGGGCTACCGTGCCGGAATCCCCAAGTGTGACCGGCAGCGCGTAGAGCGTCCAGGGCAAGCTTGTTCCGCTTCCACCGGCGTTCTTATTGACCCACAACCGGATGGCATGTGCGCCGTTGTTCAGGGCGAAGGCGTAAATCTGCTTGCTGGTTCCGTGGTCTTTGGCCCGAATTTCCAAGCTCCCGCTATTGTTGGGCGACTCAAAAACCAACTGAAGACAATGGCCATACGGTGAAGCATCTGTGCCCTTAATCTCTACATAGGGGCGCCCATCGGACCAAACCCCATCCCGACTCTCGACATCGAAGGCAAAGCTGATACTCCGCATCCGCCACTCGTAAGCGTGTTCGCGCCCGTCGTCGTGTTGTGGGTCAGCTCGTCGGCGATCTCGAGGTTTAGTTCAGTGTCTGCCAGCGCAACCGGCACTACGGTGCTCGAAGCCACGAACGCGATCCAAAAGCCTATTCCCAGTTTCATGGTCATGAATGCCTCCAGTCCTATTCAGCTGGCGTTGCCCCAGGTTAGTGCGTATTGCTGCATACCGGTTCCATGGAATTTGACCCAGGGGAGCGTCGTGTTAGTGCAGCTGGCCTCGCTCAAGTCTCGACGGGTGATGGCAAGACCGAAGTCGTTGTAGGCCCCAGCGCTGCTGTAAGGCCTAATTTCTACGAACGTATACCCACGAAGGCTCATCCCATACGTCTGCCGAAGGCTCTGCCGCCGAATGGACGGCCAAGGGATGTGACGAAGTCCTTCCCACTGGGTCCGCGGGCAACGCCGAGAGACCCGAGAGTGGGCTCCCAAGCGGAACAACAGCCTTGGTCTCGACAACTGGATAGGATCGTTGCCGCGGCTGGGGGCCAGCGGCAGCGAGGCGAGTGCCGGGCGTGGAGGGCAGCGTCACCTGCTTCCTCCCCACCAACGAGCCAACCAGCATCTTCGACGCGTCGCCCGACGTTGAAGCCAAGCGACGACGCGGAGGTGCGCGGCGGTCCCGCACATCCGCCGCGCGTTGCAGGACGGACAGACCCCTCGACGCTTGCACGAGAAGGCGACGAGAAGCTCGCGCGCGCACTCTCGGCACCGTGCGCGCAGGAAGCCCTAGGCGTGAATGCCGCAGCGAAGGTACGCGCGGAGCTCGGCTTCCACGTAGCGTGGCAGGCCCCGCTCGTGCTCCTCGCGCGCCGATGCGAGGAAGGATTCGAGGTGCGCGCCGACGAGCGGGTTGACGCTGGGTGTAGGGTCTTGCCCCGCGACGTGGCGAGACGGCGTCCACGGCGCGTCGACTGCCGGAAGCGTGCCGTGCGCTTGCGTGCCGATTCTCCGCGGTCCGCAGCCGAGAGTGTGCCGGCGGCCACCCGACGAGCGGTGGGCAGCCAGAGGCCCGAGCGCTCGCCTTGACGCTCGCCCCCCAATCCACCAAGTTTCCGCGCGTCTCCAAATACTTGGAGGAGTGGCCGAGCGGTCTAAGGCACCGGTTTTGAAAACCGGCGTAGTCGAAAGGCTACCGTGGGTTCGAATCCCTCCTCCTCCGCAGCACAAGGTGACACGAAGCCTCCACGGGGTAGCGCGGGTTCGCGCCGCCTGCGGCGTCGCGGCCCTGACGTGTGGCGCGTGGTCGGGCGAAGCGGCGAAGCTGGTCGAGCCCGAGCGGATCAGTTCGGACGGGTCGAATCCCTCCTCCTCCGCAGCACGAGGTGGCACGTAGCCTCCACGGGGTAGCGCGGGTTCGCGCCGCCTGCGGCGTCGCGGCCCTTACGTGTGGCGCATGGTAGGGCGAAGCGGCGAAGCTGGTCGAGCCCGAGCGGATCAGTTCGGACGGGTCGAATCCCTCCTCCTCCGCAGCACGAGGTGGCACGGTCTCGACGTGCCGGCCCTACCCTGGTGAGACCGGCAGGCAGTAGCGCCCTTCCGTCGCGGGATCGAGCGCGTAGCCTTCGGGGCAGGCCGTCATGCCGGGGTAGTTCGCGAAGGGGATCGGGGCGCAGATGTGCTGGCCTTCCGTTAACACGTAAAGCTCGTGGTTCGGCGGGCATTCGCCAGTCTCACCGCCGCAGCTGCCGTTCGTTTGCACGAGCTCCGGCGGGCAGAACGGCGTGTCCCAGCCGGGCGGGCAAGGTGAGGCCGAGACGTTCGACGGTGTTGGAAGCAAGCTTCGACGGGGAGGCGTGAACGTTCTCGATGTACGCCTGACCGAAGCCCGCGCCCCCGAACGCGTCGAGCGCGATCCACACCTCGTACACGACGCGATAATCCCAGTTCGGCGCGTCGGCGTTCGGCGTGTACGAGTCGTCGGTGATGGGGGAATCTTCCGTGTAGCAGTAGCCGCAGCCGTTGAGATTGCGGTCGATGCTCGTCGCCACGGCGAGCACGGCCGAGGCATCGCCCATGATCACCTTGCCCTCACCGCCGAGCACGCCGAGCGACCCGTAGCCGCAAGGCGCATCCGGGTTGACCGACACGTAGTCGATCTTGAAGTCCATCACCGTGGCTCCGCTCCCATCTGTCAAGAGGAGCTCGAGGTGGTCGCTGCCCACGAGATCGCCGAAGGTGTGTCCGCCTTTTCCCTTCGGCGGCTTCATCATGCCACCCATGGCCATGGGGTCCGTTGCCGGAGCATCCGCAGGCACCCACCCGCAGCACGCGCCCGCGCCGTAGCTGTTGTCGGCGAACGAGGGGTCGAAGGTGACGCGCAGATGAACCATCGACACGCCGTTGACCACCTCGATGACCTGCTCGATGACGGCAGTCGGATTGTCGGGCGTGGGATCCTCTGCGCCCGCGAAGCAGAGCGCTGCAGGGGGCCTCACGATGGTGGTCGTCCCGCCACCCGCGGCGCGCTCGCAGGCTCCGCCGCATTCACTCGCCGTCGCGGGCCCGCAGCCAGGCGCGAGCGGGATGCCCGCGCTGCCGCTCCCTGGAAACAGCGGCGGTCCGCTCGTTCCGGTCGCGCTTCCGGCGCTGCCGCTCGAGGCGCCTGAGCCGCTCGTCGCGCCGGAGCCCATCGTGCCCGCGGACCCGGTTGCCCCGCCCGAATCGGTCGCCCCGCCTGATCCGGCTGCGCCGCCCGATCCGGCTGCGCCGTCTCCACTCGAGCCGCAGCCCGCGGCGGCGAAGCCGAGTCCGAGAGTGAAGGGGATGAGACCGAAATGACGCATGCTCATGAATTTCCTCCGTCTGTCGCGCGTTCGATGCTCGGCCCTCGAACGCGATCGTCCTCAGTGCACTGGTGGACCCAGCGTCGCGCAGCCGACCGAGAAGCGCAGTCGGCTCCCCGGGCGTGACACCGCGTCACAGCTCGAGGGGCAAAGCTCCACCGTCTTCGGCGAGCCGATGTCGTCGTAGTACCAGCCGCCGTCCGGGCTGCATTCCGACACCTGCTCCACGTGGTAGATTGGCGAGAGGCAGTTGACGCCCGAGAAACCTGCGAACAGGTTGACCGCGCCGTAGTCGAGGCTCTCGCCTTCGGGCGCAGCGGGGATGTCGAGGCTGCACGGAATCGCAGCGTCACCGCGAATCGTCGCGAGCGCTGCGAGAACGTTCGCCGCAACGTCCTCGTTGCCGACGAGGTAAGCACGCTTGGTGCCGCCGGCCACGGCAATCCGATTCAAAAGCTCGAGCTCGGGACCGACGCCGAGCACGTAGGTCGGAACGTTGGGCTCGTCGTCGTGACACGCGCGCGCAGCCGCCTCGGCGTCGTCGATGGTGGGGCAGCAGGCGCCGCCGTTCTGGCACGACACGGGCGCCTCGGGCTTCCCGTCGGTGACGAGCAGAATGACGACGCCGCGCTCCGGGTGCTCTTGCTTCCACGATGACGCGTAGGCGCAGGCGCCGCGGAGCGCCGCCGTGGTGGGGGTCTCCCCCGTCGGCTCGCGCGCGTCGAGCGACGCGATCACCGGCTCGTGATCCAGGGAAACCGGCACGTCGGGGGCCGTGTAAGACGCCTCCTCGCACGAGGTTTCGCCGATGGGCTGGTAGCCGAAGTAGCCGATGCCGACGCCGATGCCCGCGCTTTCGGGATCGCGCAAGAACTCGCTCGTCGCCTGCTGCACCGCGGCGAGGCGGGTGACGCCACCCACGTTGTTCAGCATCGAGCCCGATTGGTCGAACATGACGTAGATGTCGAGCGGCAGGCTTTCGCCTTCGAAGAACGTGCCGACGCAGCCGTTCAGGACCGACGTGCCGCACTGGTCACCGGTGCCGGCGGTCGCGCCGGAGCCCGCGCTCTGCGAGCCACCGGCGCCGCCGCTCGCGTTTGGATCCACGACGGGGCCGGTGATCGTGCCGCCAGCACCGGCGCGGGCGCCTCCGAGGCCGTGGTCGCTCGCCTCGTTGTCGGACGAGCACGCGCCGAGCGGGGCCGCGAAAAGGAGGCCAAGGAGCCAGAGTCTCGTCTCGATGGGGTAGGTGCGTGCCATGGCTCCCGTGTCTCGGTTCTCGCGAAATGGGGGCGCGCCGCGGGCTTTCTGATCGGCACCGAAAAAAACGACGTGAGCGCGTTGGCGTCAGAAAATCCCAGAGCTGCTCCCATGAGGCTCGCCATGGGCTCACGTGGAGCATCCGGACGTACCTTCACGGTCGCGTTCTTCGTCGTGGTCGCTTGTCTTCCCGCGTGCGGTGACGATGGAGGCAATTCGAGCGCGGGCGCGCCGGCTGGCGCTTTTGCCGGTGGAGCGAGCGGAGCGACCACGACGCAAGGCTCCGGCGGCGTTTCGGCGGGCGCGGGTTCTTTTGCGGGAAGCGGCGGCTCGAGCACAAGCGGCGGCTCGAGCGCAAGCGGCGGCTCGAGCGCAAGCGGCGGCTCGAGCGCAAGCGGCGGCTCGAGCGGCGCCGGTCGAGGTGGAGCCGGGACGGGCGGCGGCAGCGGCGTCGAAGCAGTGGGCGGAACGTCGGGCGCTGGCGCTTTTGCTGGCCAAACAGAGGGTGCGGGGAGAGCGGCCGGCGGCGGTGGGGCGGCATCGCCTTACGAGATCGAATGTCACGGCGACACGCTCTCCTGTGGCGATCCGGAGTCGCTTTTGTGCCTCGGTATCCGCGTGGATCAGGAGGTGTTCGGCTATGGCTGCTCGAACGAATGCGAAAGCGCGAGCGACTGTTCGGTCGTGGCAGCCTCGGGCGAGGCGAGCGCCGGCTGCGTCGACTTCGTGAGCAAAAAATACTGCTTGCTCGTCTGCAAGGACGGGGACCTCGAAGCGAGCTGCCCTGGCGGTATGTATTGCTACGTCTACGAAGGAGCGCCCATCGGCTACTGCCTGTGGCACTAGGGTAGTCTCGGGTTGTCTTGCTCGGAAGGAGGCAGTAAGCCTTCCGAGGGGAAGCCATGCCCGATTGGAGCTCCCCCGCCGCGCAAAGGCACCGTCCGCTGGGCAGCTCCTTTATGACTGGCGTGCTCGCGCTCGGTACCGCGCTCGCGAGCTCGCCCGCCGTCGCGCAAGGGCCGGCGGTGGCGCCGGGCGATCCTTCCCGCGCGAGCGTCGGCCTGCGATGGGGCGGGCCGGGGGCGACGAGTGGTTGCCTCGGCGCCGATGCCCTGGCGCGAGCCGTCGAAGAGTACCTTGGTCGCCCCATCTTTTTGGCGGGTGCGACCGACTTCGTCGTCGCTATCCATGCCGAGCCTCCACAGGGGTCGAGGTACCGCGCGCTCATCGAGCTCTTCCGCGGCGGCTCCGATACGATGCTCGGCGAACGCGAGCTGGTCGTCGAGGGCAGGAGCTGCGCCGCGCTCAACGGGCCGCTCGTGCTCGCCGTCGCCTTGATGGTCGACGGCGATGCTGCGCTCGCTCGACCAGAGGCCAAGTCTCGAGCCACACTCGAGGCGTCGCCCCTCCCGCACACGGACGACTGGGAGCTCGCCGTGTCGCTACTCGGCCAGGCCGTGACGCTGCCGAAGCCCGGTCCGGGCGCGGAGCTCGCTTTGTCGCGTCGGCTCGGAGGTCGTCTCTTTGCGAGGGCGGAGCTCGGCGCGTTTCTGCCGGTGGCCGCTACGGTCGCACCGCCTGCCGCGGCCGATCTCGGCTTCGCGTTCGCGGGGCTCGGGCTGTGCCAGGGCTCCGCGCTGGATCCGACGATCACGTTGCGTTTCTGTGGGGCCGCATTGCTTGCGCTAACCTACGCGTCCACCGAGGCGATTCGTGGCGGCACCGGCCAGTCGGCGACCATGCTCGGCGCCGAGGCGGGCCTCGAGGGCACGATGCGCGTGAGCCGCAGGCTGGTGCTTGCGGCGAGCCTGCGCGCGCGCTTCTTCCCGAGCGCGCCCCGCTTCGTCTACCGCGTTGACGAGACCCAGGAGAACGTCTTTGAATTCCAACACTTCGACGGCGTGGCGAGCTTGGGCCTCGGTGTCACATTCTAGGACCTGGCCACGAGGCCCCGGTGCGCGCAGAAAACGAGCGCCCCGATCAGAAAAGCCCGGCGCCATCTCCATCCATGACGGTGCTTTCGGCCAGCGAACCCCTGCCCCCCGAAAAAGGGCGACTCGACTTCGAAGGGGTCTTTCGCGACCACGCGCCGTACCTCTGGCGCGTGCTGCTGGGGCTCGGCGTACGGAGCGGCGACGTGGACGACGTTTGCCAGGACGTGTTTTTGCTCGTGCACCGGCGCCTGCCCGACTTCGACGGGCGCGCGATCAGAACCTGGCTTTACGCGATCTGCCTGCGCGTGGCCTCGGATTACCGGCGGAGCGCGCGTGTTCGCCGTGAGGTCCCCGTCGCTACGTTTCCCGACACGCTTTCCTACAGCGGCTTGCTCGAGACGGTCGAATCGCGCGAGCTCTTTCGACGCTTGCTCGAAGCGCTCGAGACGCTCGACACCGACAAGCGTGCCGCATTCGTCCTCTACGAGATCGAGGAGCTTTCGCTGCGCGAGGTCGGTGAGGTCACGGGAGCGCCGATTCAGACGATCTACTCGCGGCTTCATGCCGCGCGCGCGCACGTGCGCGAGTGTTTCGCGCGTGCCAACGTTTCGACGAAGGGAGGCTGAAGCGTGATCAGCGAGCCCAAACGACTCTTCGAGGACGGTGGCGAGCTCGGTCAGGCCATCGGAGCGGCGCGGCGCAAGCTTGCGACGCGCGAGAACCTGCGCAGCGTGGCTCGTGGTCTCACGAACGCCGG
Source organism: uncultured delta proteobacterium (assembly GCA_963841435.1). Classification (GTDB taxonomy): domain Bacteria; phylum Myxococcota_A; class Polyangia; order Polyangiales; family Polyangiaceae; genus PMG-095. The sequence continues at coordinate 1,471,325 of CAWJCS010000005.1, read as the reverse complement.
CATCGTGCTCTCGGACGCTCCTTCGCCGCGGCTTTCGGGGGCTCCGGCTCACGGCGTCGCGGGTGCGAAGTGGCTCGCGCTCGGCGTCGTGGGCGCGGCAGCGGTCGCGGCTTTCGTGCTGTTCGGCGGCGGCTCTTCGCGCCAGAGCGATGCGTTTCGAGCGGCCGCTCGCGCGGGTGCGTCGCCAGTGCCATCCGTGCGGAGGCGTGATCCCGGGGTCGTGTCGCCCACGGCGAGTGTTCGAAACGACTCGCCGCGCGCCGGCGCCGCGCCCGCCGATCCGCTGGAGCTCGGCGAGCCGGTCGAGCCTGCCGAGTCTGGCAAACCCCGCGCATCGGAGAAGCGTATCGACCCTGAGCCTTTTGGGACACGCGCTTCGGGTGAGGCGGCACCGGGCTCCGCCATGGCTCAGCGAGCCGTGGCGCCACTCGCGGGGAACGAGATTCGAGCTCCTCAAGCGCGCCCGCAACGCGCTCGGGTCGACCCCGGCGGAGACGCTCGCGCTCGTCGAACAGGCTCGACAGCGTTTCCCGAACAGCGCCTTCGGACAGGAACGCGAATTTCTGACCATCGCCGCGCTCGCCCGCCTCGGCCGGGGCGAGGAAGCCAAGCAGCGTGAGCAGACCTTCCGTGCGCGCTATCCACGCTCCGCCTACCTGCCGCAGCTCGATCGGCTCTCGAACGGCCGATGAGGCCTCGCGCTGCCGAGCGTGGGTTTCGTGCCGCGGCGATTCGCGCGGCGCTCGTCGGTGTCGTCATCGGCGCCCCGGCTTGCACGAGCGACCGCATCGTCGACCTCGGGCAGCTCGATGCTGCGCGCAAGCCGGGCGGCGGCACGGCCGCGGACGGCGCTCACGTCTTCATCGAAAGCGGCGCCGGGGACGACGCGCCCGCCCGCTTCGCGGCCGCGAGCGAAGCTCCGGAGCCCGATCCGAAGCGCTCTCCACACCTCGTCTATCCCTGCCACGAGACGATGCTCGCTCCGAACGTCTGGCGCGTACGTCACGCATGGACCCCGGGCGAGAAGAACCACCTGTTCGAGGTCGAGATCGTGGGCCCGCGCGCCAAGGTGAGGATCTACACCAAGGACCCCGCGCTCGACCCGACCGAGGAACAGTGGCGCTACATCGCCGGTGAAAACGCCGGCGGAGAACTCAGCGTGAGCGTCCGGGGTCTGGATCCGAAAGCTCCGGACGAGGCGTTTCGCTCGGAACGCATCACGCTCTACGTGAGCGAGCAGCCATTGCCCTCGAGCGTCTACTACTGGTTGACCGGTGCGGAGGGAATCACGTCCGCGCGCACGTCGGACGACGTACCGCAGAAATTCTATCCGGAGCCCCTGTTGACGACGAGCGAGTGCGCCGGCTGCCATACACTTTCGCGCGACGGCAAGAAGCTCGCCGTCATCTACGAAGGTGAAGAGCTCGAAGTGGTGTCGGTTCCCGAGCGGCGCTCGCTCTTCGGCGTGCGCGCGATGAAAGGGACGGGAACTGCGGGCGACACGCCCGATCCGATGGCTGGGATGCCGGGCACGATGCCGGATCCGGCCTTCGAGGCGGCGTGGGCCTCGTTCTCGCCGGATGGCAACAGGCTCGTGGTTTCGAGTCACGGCAAGCTCCGCCTCCTCTCGGCGACCACGGGCGAGCCCGTCGGTAGCGACGACGGAACCATCGTGCTGCCCGACGAAACGTTCGCCACGCATCCGGACTGGTCGCCGAAGGGGGACCGACTGGCCGCCACGTTTGCCACCAAGGGGAACGCCAAGGAGGTCGAAGGCGGGTCCATCGCCGTGCTGCCCTACGACGGTGAAAGCTTCGGCGAGGCGCAGATCTTGGTCACGGGCGACGCGCCGGACCAAAGCGACTTCTTTCCTTCGTTCAGCCCGGATGGTCGCTACCTTGCGTTCGTCGAGGCGAAGGGAAAATCGCGAGACGCCGACAAGGCAAGCTTGCGCCTGCTCGACACGGAAACGGGTGCGCTCTTCGACCTTCCACGCTTGAACCAGCGCGTGAACGACGAGGACTCGACCATGCCGCTCGGCAACTCGATGCCCGTCTTCGTTTCCGCGCACGGAGACGCGCCACCGTATTTCGTCGCCTTCTCGAGCCTGCGCGCCTACGCGGACGTCCGCCCCGCCGACAAGAAGGTGGACCAGCTCTTTCTCGCCGCCGTCGATCCGAGCCTCGCCGACCCCGGCTATGCCGCGTTCTGGGCCCCCTTTCAGAGCCTCGATCACGGCAACCATCGCGCCTTCTTCACGGACGACGCAACGCCCACGGCTTGCGGCTGCGTCGAGGTCTGTGACAACGGTCTGGACGACGATTGCGACGGCGACGTTGACGAGCCGGACTGCCTGTCGAGCTGCGAGACTCACGAAATCTGCGGAGACGGCGTTGACAACGACTGCAACTGCGTCATCGACGACTGCGTCACTGGCGAGGTCTGCAACGACGGGATCGACAACGACGGCGACGGGCAGATCGACCTCGCCGATCCGTCATGCGAGCCGCGCTGAGCCGGCCCGGGCGCCCCGCGGGTCGTGCACCTAGCTCGCGTGCTAAGTTGTGGTCGCCAATGCATGCGAGGGCTGAGGCGGCGTGATGACGAGGGTGCTTTGGGGCCTCTTGCTGGTCGTCGCGTGCGGCTCGAGCCGCGGCTCGAACGACATTCCCGCTGGCGCTTTCGGTGGGGGAGGTGCCGGCGGTGCGGCCGCTGGCACGAGCCGCTGCCCGTCGGGCGTCGGAGCATGGATGAGCACGAGCGCCGATCCCCTGAGCGAGGGCATGGCCCAGTACCACCGCTGTGAGGCCTTGTGTCGAAGCGCCCGGGACGCAAGCTGCGTCGGCCACGACTACGACGCCTGCGTCCAATTTTGCACGGGTCTCGAGAACGAGTCCGTCAACGGACATTGTACCGAGCTCGTCGGCGCTCTTTACTCGTGCTTCGAGACCCTGAACGAGGCGTGCAACACCCCCAAGCGCACCGTAGCCGGGACCTGCACCGAGGAGTATGCGGCACTCGATTGCTGCTTCGAGCGCTACTGCGCCGATCCGGCGAATGCCGGCCTGTGCGGCTGATGAGAACGGTGCTTCGAGGAACGCGATGAGCCACGACTACTGGGAGTCCCTGTTTCTGCTGGCAGCCGAGGACGACGCCGTCCGGCTCGCCGAGGCGCTCGCGAAGGTGAAGACTCTCGCTCGCGTCCGAAATCGAGACGGGACGAGCCTGGTTTTGATGTGCGTCTACCGGCAGAGCAAGCGTTGCCTGGACGTTTTGGGCAACCGCGCGAGCGAGTACACGTTGCACGAGGCAGCCGCGACGGGCCGCGCTGCCGAATGCCGGGCGCTCGTCGAGCGCGCGCCGTGGGCGATCGATACGTTGTCGCCCGACGGCTGGACGGCGCTGCACCTCGCAGGTTTCTTCGGGCATACCGACGCTGCCGCTGCGCTACTCGAAGCCGGCGCCGACACGGCCGTGTGGGGTCGGGCGTTCGAGCGCAATCTCGCCCTGCACGCCGCTTGTGCCGGTGGCGTGCGGTTGACGGGCGCGATCAGGCTCATTGCTCGTGCCACCGCCGACGTGAACGTGCGCCAGGGAAGCGGTCACACGGCGCTGATGGAATGCGCTGGCAACGGGAACCTCCAGAGCCTCGAGGAGCTGCTTTCCCTCGGCGCCGATCCGTCGTTGTTGACGGAGAAGGGCGAAACGGCGCGCGATCTCGCGACCACGGCCGGTCACGCCGAATGCGCCGCTCGGCTCGCGCTCGCTGCGTCGAGTTGAACGGCTGGCGGCGCGACTGACGCGCGCTCGGGCAAGCAGCCGAGCCCCGAGAGCGTCGCACGGAGCGCCTCGTCGAGCGGCGTGTGCGGCTCCCGGCCGAGGAACGCGATGAGTTTGTATGACAACCGAGCCCAGCGCCCGCCGCAGCGAAGCTCACGAGGAACCCGGCTGGGAGCTCTATCGCTCGTTCCTCGCCGTCTTTCGCGAGCAGAGCCTGTCCGGCGCGGCGCGCGCGCTCTTGCTCACGCAGCCGACGGTCGGGCGGCACATCGACGCGCTCGAGGCGGCGCTCGGCGTTTCCCTGTTCACGCGCTCGCAGGCCGGCCTCGCCGCGACCGCTGCCGCGACGGCGCTCGTGCCGTACGCCGAGACGATGGCGAGCGCTGCGAGCGCTCTGATACGCGCCGCGTCCGGTGAAGCAGAGGAGGAGCGCGGCGCCGTCCGCATCACGGCGAGCGAAATGATCGGTGCCGAGGTGCTGCCTGCGGCGCTCACGGCGTTCCGCGAGCTGCATCCGCGCATCGACGTCGAAGTGGTGCTCTCCAATCGGTCGGAAGATCTCTTGAGGCGCGATTCGGACATCGCCGTGCGCATGGTCAAGCCGACGCAGCGCGCCCTGTTCGCGAAGAAGGTCGGCATCCTGCACCTGGGGTTTCACGCCCACCCGCATTACCTGAAGACGCACGGTACCCCGCGGACGCTCGAGGATCTGCGGCAGCATCCGCTCATCGGCTTCGACCGCCAAGCGTCGGTGCGGCGCCTGCCCGCGACCGACATCCCGCTGTCGCGTGAGCTTTTCGCCTATCGTTGCGACAGCGACCTGGGTCAGTACGCGGCGTTGCGAGCGGGCTTCGGCATCGGCGTGTGCCAGGTTGCTCTCGGCAAGCGAGACGGCCTCGTGCCGGTGCTGCCCGGCGCGCTCGACTTCGACCTCGGCGTCTGGATCGTGATGCACGAGGATCTCAAGTCGAGCCGTCGCGTCCGCCTCATGTTCGACCACCTCGTGCATGCCCTGCGGGCGCACGTCGCGCGTGAAGCGTCGTGAACGGGCTCGCGACGGCGCTTCAGCCGCGCTGCGGGACGGCCACGAGCTCGTCGATGTTGGGCTGCAGGGTGATTTCGATGCGGCGGTTTTGCAGCTTCCCATCGGGCGTGTCGTTGCTGGCTACGGGATCGAACTCGGCGTAGCCCGCCGCCGAGAGCGAGTCCGCCTTCATGCCGCTCTGCACGAGCAGACCGACGACCTCGAGGGCGCGTGCGGAAGACAGCTGCCAGTTCGACGCGTAGCCGGAGTAGCGAATGGGATCGTTGTCGGTGTGCCCGGCAACTTGAAAGCGCCGTCCCTGAATCGTGGCGAGCACGGCGGCGACTCGCCCCAAGGTCTCCTTGCCGCGCGGCTTGAGGATCGCTTTACCGGAATCGAACAAGACGTCATTCGGCAGGACGAGCACCATGCGGCCGCTCCTCAGCGTGATTTGGAGATCCCCCGCATCGATCATGCGCTTGAGCTTCAGGGCAAGCTCGCGGTAAAGCGCGGAGCGCGCCTCGGCGGCTGCCTGCGCCTTACGGAGCTCCTCCAGGCGCGCTCGCGCTTGCTCGAGCGAGCTCGCGAGCGCCCCTTTGGCGGCCAAGAGCTGATCGGCGTCCTTGCCGTAGCGCTGCAGCTCGGTCTGGAGCTGCTGGTTGACGGCGGTCGCGTCGTCGAGGGAATGCTGGCAAACGAGAGCGTCGGCGCGTGCCGCTTCCAGCTCCGCCGCGGCGCGCGCCGAGCCCTCGCGCGCTTGCTGCTCGGCGTTGGCCTTTGCCGCCGCGAGGCGCGCGGCGTCGTTGCGCGAGGCCGCGAGGGCCTGCTGCGCGCGCGTCGCGTCGGCGACCGCAGCATCGTACTTGCCGGTCGACACGCAGCCTGTCGAACCGAGAATCAGCACCCAGGGCAGGATGAGCTCTTTGTGACGCATGCCCGTGGCTTCGTGCAGCCTCCGTGCCAGGCGGGTGGCCTCGCCACAGGTCGATTGAGCAGGCGTTCGGCGCACGACCTGCATCAGGGTGCGACGTGCACGCTAACGTTGCGCGCGCGCCCCGGGCCCGTTCCCGCTACGCCTACCGAGTTCGATGGCGAGCCTGTCCGACGGCAAGAAGTTGACCGGGAGCGTTCGTCCTTTCCTGCGAAGTCTTGTCGCCACCCTGGTCTTCGTGGGGATCTGCCGTCGTTCGGATTCAGACCGACCGGGGACACAGCGTCTGCACGACGGGTCCCTACCGCTTCGTACGGCATCCAGGGAATCTGGGGATGATTGTCGGCACGCTGGGCTTCCCCCTTCTCTTTCAATCGATTTGGAGCTTCGTCCCGGCGGGACTTTCCGCCATCGGGCTGGTGGTGCGGACGCACCTCGAGGATGCGGTGCTGACGCGTGAGCTTGCTGGCTACCGCGAGTACCGCAAGCAGACCCGGCTCCGTCTCGTTCCCGGAGTTTGGTGAGGCCAGGCGGAGCCAAGGCGCGTCGTCGTCGGCGGCGTGCGGGCTCAGACGGACGTGATGCGGTTGTACTGACCCGCCATCAGGTTGATGTCGGTATGGACGCTCGCGTACTCGTCGGCCATTTCCTCGAAGCTCACATGGTCGTTGCCCTGGCTGCCGATCAGGACGACCTCGTCGCCGGGCGCCGCCTCGGGAAGATCCGTCACGTTGACCGTGACGACGTTGCGCGAGACGCGCCCGACGACCGGGCAGCGCTTGCCGCGGACGAGCACGATGCCCTTGTTGAAGAGCGCGCGCGGGTAGCCCTCGCCGAAGCCGACCGGCAGCTGAGCGATGCGGCTTTCCCGCTCCGTTTTGAAGAGGCTCCTTGAACTCGTCCTTCCCCATCTTGTACACGGCCTCGGCGCCCACCTCTTTGGCGTCCTCTGACACGACGATACGTGCTTGCAAGACGCGCGACTGCTCCCGGTGCGCGCGCTAAGCTTCCACCGTGGCGGCGCCCCTCCGACTCGTGGTCTACGACCGAACGCAGACCGCGCGTGCACCGCGCGCGCTCGGCTTGTGCTGGAGCGTCGGCGCGCGGCTCTATCGCGCGCGCCGGCTCGTCGATGCGTACTTCGGCGCAGCGGGGTTCGCGGAGGCGCTCGACTGGGCCGCCCGCGTGGAAAAAGGGCGACCGATCGGCGAGGTCCAGTTTTGGGGGCACGGGAAATGGGGGCGTGCCCTCATCGATCGCGAGAGCTTCGATCGCTCGGCGCTCGCGCCCGCCCATGCGCTGCGGCCGAAGCTCGAAGCGCTTCGCGAAAGGCTCGTGCCGCACGCGCTCGTCTGGTTCCGGACCTGCGAGACGCTCGGGGCGTTGCCGGGTCAGGATTTCGCGCGCGCGCTCGGCGACTTCATGGGTGCGAGGATCGCGGGCCACACGTACGTGATCGGCTTCTGGCAGAGCGGCTTGCATTGCCTTGCACCTGGAGACGCGCCCGACTGGGACCCTCGCGAAGGGCTTTCGGCCGGGACGCCCGAAGCGCCGGCGCGCGCCCTCGAGTCGGGTCCTTTCGAGCCGAGCACGATCACCTGCTGGGACGGGCGGTTGAAAGTGGAGCCCGGATGGCGCGAGCGACGACGCGGCTGAGCTCCGCGGCTCGGTACGGCTTCTGCACGAACGCGGCGGCACCTCGGCGCAGCATTCCTTCAACGTCTTGCTCGGCGCCGTAGCCGGACCAGAGCACGACGGGAAGATCGGGGTCGAGAGCTCGCAAGGCTTCGAAGGTCTCTTCACCGCTCATGCCAGGCATTCTGAGGTCCAAGACGACGAGGCCGAAGCGACCCGGCGCGGCGCGAACGAGCTCCAGCGCAGCCGCACCCCCCGGCGTATGAACGACCTCGTAGCCGAACGATTGCAGCGTTGCGCTGGCGGTGGCGGCGACCATGGCGTCGTCGTTGACGAGCAGCACGACGCCGTGCCCGTTGACGACCTCGTCGTCGTCGACTGCCAGCTCGGACGGCGGGTTCGTGGCCACCGGTAGCCGAATCGAAAACACGGTGCCCACACCGACGCTGCTATCCACGGTGATGGTCCCGGCGTGCGCCTTGATGGTGCCGGCGACGGCAGCAAGACCGAGCCCCGTCCCTTTGCCGAGCGGTTTCGTGGTGAAGAAGGGACTGAAGATCTCGGGCAGGAGCGCGCGTTCGATGCCGTGCCCCGTGTCTCGAATCTCTATTAACACGAAAGGCGCGGCCACGTTGTAGCTCCCGCCTTCGACTGCGGAGAGGGAGGCGGTCTTGACCGTGAGCGTCCCGCCCTCTGGCATGGCGTCTGCGGCGTTGACGAAGAGATTCAGGATGGCGCTCTGCATCAACGAAGCGTCCGCGAGGATCACTGAGCTCTCCGCGGCGAGGTCGACGGTGATGCGCAGCTCGGGGCGGACCGAGTGCCGCAAGAGGGAGAGCGCCTCGGTGATCACCTCGTGGAGATCGGTGGGCGCCTTTTGCATCTGGGCCTTGCGCGAATACGCCAGCAACTGCCGGGTGAGATCGGCGGAATGCTTGGCGGCCTGGAGGATGTCTTCCGCGAGCTCGCGCCCTTCGGCGCCTTCCGAAAGCTCGTGCTTGAGGAGCTGGGCGGCCCCCATGATCGCCGTGAGGTCGTTGTTGAAATCGTGCGCCACGCCCGCCGAGAGCCGCCCCACGGTTTCGAGCTGCTTGGCCTCGAGCGCCATGATTTCGGCGTCTGCGCGCGCGCGCTCGGCCAGCTCACGCCGCCGCGTTTCGGTGTGGGCGAGCTCGAGAGCACGCTCGATGCGCGCCACCATCGTGACCATCAAGCCGCCGAAGAGCGCCACGGCGAGGTACGTGATGCCCACCGAGCGCACCCAGGCGAGCCCGTTGGTCATCGACGTGTCGCGCGGGTCGGGCGCCGGCAGGATGCCGTGGACCATGGCCCAACCGGCCGCGCCGATGCACAGCGCGGTCATCAGGGTCATGGCGATCATCGCGCGTCGCCCGAGCAACAAACCGATGAGCATGAGCGTGACGGTGAGCAGCGCGCCCGGGCCGGCGAGGTAGCCGACCGTCGCGAAGCCCAGTACGGCGGAGAGCGCCGCGGGCGCGACCACCATCCAACTTCGCGCTGCGCCGCGGGGGCGGCCCGTGATCGCGGGAACGACGAGCAAGGCGGCGCCGAGCACTGACACGGTCGTGAGGACGGCGCGGTCCCAGGGCCCGCGTAGCGCCGTCCAGACGACGACGGCCGCCAGCACGAACAACGCGAAGAAGGCGCGCAGCAGGCTGAGCGACAGATTGTCGCGCCAGGCGGCGTGCTCACTCGCCTGCTCCGGTACCCGTCCGTCCGGACCCATCCCTAACAGCATAGATCGATCCCGCTCGGTGGACCGACTTCACGCGCGAAACGCGCGTCCTACGCGCAAAGTGCGCTGACGATGTTGTCGAGCAAGCGATCGCCTCGCACGCTCGCGCGCGGCAAGAGACGCTTGGTATCGCGCAGGATACGCATTGCGCCCTCCGCGCCCAGCGACTCTCGCACGTAGTCCGCGCCGGCTCGGAGCCAGGCGACGACATCGTCCTCGTCGATCTCGACGTGGAACTGCAACCCGAACTGGCGATCACCAAGGCGGAACATCTGATTTTCGCACGCAAGGCTCGAGCCGAGGAGCGTCGCTCCTTTCGGAAGGTCGAAGGTGTCACCGTGCCAGTGCAGCACGAGCTCGGAGGTATCGAGACCGCGAAGCACGGGCTCCTCGTTGGCCGTGCGCACGAAGTGTACGGCACCCCAGCCAACCTCGCGTGCGGGCCGCGGCGGTTCCCCGGTGACGTTCGGGTACACGCGGGCGCCAGCGGCGGCGGCCATGAGCTGCGCGCCCAGACACGTGCCGAGTGCGGGGAAACCGCTTCGGATCGCCTGCTTCAAGAGCTCGAGCTCGGGCGAAAGGAACGGGAATCGTTCCGAGCCCACATCGTTGACGCCCATTGGACCGCCCATCACGGCGAGCAGATGGAAGGACTCGAGCGAGGTCGGCACCGCGTCGCCCGCCTCGAGCCGCCGGACCTCGCTCGTGACACCCGCGCGCTCGAGCGCGTGAAGGAGCCGCCCGGGGCCTTCGTGCGCGACGTGAGTGAGGATCAGCGCGTGCCGCATGCCGGCCGACCATACACCGCCCCCGTGGCCGGCGAGGGCCCCGGCGGAGGAGCGCTAGTCCTCGTATTCGGCGATGCCCACGAAGCGCAGCACCCGCGTGCACTCCGCGTCGCGCGTCGTGCCGTGGCAGGCGTGCTCGCCGTCGAACTGCGTTGAGCGGGCCTTGAGCGCCCGCATGATGGCCGCCGTCATGTCGTGGCCGCCGCCCGTGCAGGAGGGCTCGCGGCAGGGCAAATCGAAGAGCGCCGGCGCGTGGGGGACCGACACGTGGCGAACATGTTGGGTCTCCGGCACCGTAGCGCCCGAGCGCCGTTCCTCGATCTCGAGGCGAAGCGACTTGAGCCCCGGAACCTCGGCAGTGAGGCGTGGCGCCTGGTCCTCGCGGGCCCTTCGCTCGGCCGCGAGCTGCGCTGCCTCGCGGTTTCTCGATCGAAAGGAGCTCATGGAGGGGAGGCGGGCCGGGCGCGTTCCCGCGGATCGGGTCTGCGCTTCGTGCTCGAAGAGTGGCGGAGGCTACCCTGCTGTCCGGGATCTCGCAAGCGCTTCACTCGCGGGTCCGCTTGCTTCCGACCAACAAGCGCTCGATGAGCCGCTCCGAGTACGTCTCGAGCCGCTTGAAGACGACCCCCATGCCAGCGGGATTGGTCCCCACCCGCACCACGACCCCGACCCCCTGGACGACTTCCACCTGATCGAGCAACACGGAAAACTTCAAGTTGACCTCCGTCCCGACGGGCAAGGGCGAATCGGTGCGAATGAACGCGCCCTCGCCCGAGAGATCGGTCACGTACTCCGTGACGAACTGCTCGAACGAATCGAACTGTTTGTTGAGCGTCACGCGCTCGCCGTGGCGGCGTTCGGGCGGGTCGGCGCCTGGCTCGCCGTCCTTTTCGGACCTTCGTCCGTCAGTCACCCGCGTCACTTCCCATGTAGGTCGAATTGCTCGATGTGATACTCGGTGCGCGGGTTGAATTCGATGCGTCGCATGTATCGGCGTTCGGCCTCCTGCACGGCCGCGCGCTCCTCGCCCTGCATGAGATCGACGACGGCAGGGTGCGCGTTCACGAGCACCGAGTAGCCCGGCAGGTTTTGTCGCTCGCGGCGGATCTGCCGCAGGATCTCGTAGGCGATGGTCGTCTTGGACTGCACCTGGCCCGTGCCGTCGCAGTAGAAGCACGTCTCGTGCATCGTGCGTCCGAGGCTCTCGCGGGTGCGCTTGCGCGTCATCTCGATGAGCCCAAGCTCGCTGATGCGATTGATGGTCGTCTTCGCCTTGTCGCGCTCGAGGCGTTGCTCGAGGGCGCGCCAGACCTTCTCGCGGTTCTGGGGCGCGTCCATGTCGATGAGATCGAGGATCACGAGGCCGCCGATGTTGCGAAACCTGAGCTGGTACGCAATCTCATCGACGGCTTCGAGATTGGTCTTGAGCGCGGTTTCCTCGAGGTCGCGGCTGCCCTTGCCCACGTAGCGACCCGTGTTCACGTCGATGGCCGTGAGCGCTTCCGCTTGGTCGAGGATCAGATGCCCGCCGCTCGGCAGCTGCACCTTGCGTCCGAGCGCTCGGGAGATCTCGTCCTCGATGCCGTAGGCGTCGAAAATCGGCTCGTCGCTCGCGTAGAGCTGCACGTCTTTGGCGCGCGCCGGCATGAACATCTCGACGAATCGGAGCAGCCTCGCGTGTTGCTCCCTGTCGTCGATCACGATGCTCTCGATCTCGTCGGTGAACAGATCCCTGGCCGTCTTCAGTACGAGATCGAGCTCGGTGTACAGCACGCAGGGTGGCTTGGCGTTCTCTCGCTTTTTGGAAACGTCCTCCCAAAGCTTGACGAGATACCCGATGTCGGCCTTGAGGCTCTTCTTGGTGAGGCCCTCCGCGACGGTGCGCACGATCAAGCCTCCCGAGGGCGGGCGCAGCCCTTCGACCACCTCGCGCAGGCGTGCCCGCTCGCGGGAGGAGCCGATTCGCTTCGAGATACCGACGTGGTCGACGGTCGGTAGGTAAACCGCATAGCGGCCGGGCAGCGAGACGTGACTCGTCACGCGGGCGCCCTTGGTGCCGATGGGCTCCTTGGAGATCTGCACGATCACTTCGTCGCCCTCCTTGACGACCTCGGTGATGGGCACGGAGCGCGAGACGCGCGACGTCGGCCGGCCAGCGCGGCGGGTACGATCGCGATCGCGAGCAGGGCGCTCGCCGCGTCCCCGCTCCGCCGGCGCGGTGCCCGCGCTTCGCTCGTTGCCGCGACCCTCGCGGCCGCGGCGCCGTCGTCGTCGTTTTCGCCCCGAGCCACCGCCAGCCTCCTCCTCCTCCTCCTCTTCCTCGATGGGGCCGCCGGCAGGTGAGGCTGCGCCCGGGTCGCTTTCGGAATCGGGCTCGTCGTCTTCGTCGTCTTCGTCCGGGACCTCGCCGGTCGCGGAGCTGGGGTCGCCGTCGACCGCTTCGACGGCCGCCGCAGCGTCGCCGTCGACCGCCGCGCCGCTCACCGCAGGATCGCTCTCGTCGTCCTCGTCGTCCTCGTCGTCCTCGTCGTCCTCGTCGTCCTCGTCGTCCTCGTCGTCCTCGTCGTCCTCGTCCTCGTCCCCGTTGCCGGTCGCCGCGGGGTCACTGTTGACCGCTGCGCCGGTCGCCTGAGGATCGCTCTCGTCGTCCTCGTCGTCCTCGTCGTCCTCGTCGTCCTCGTCATCCTCGACGCCCTCGTCGTCGAGCGCGGCCGCAACGACCGCGGCCACGCCGAGCACCGGCTCGTCGTCGTCGTCGGCTCCCCTCGCTTCCCCGACTTCCCCGACTTCCCCGACTTCCCCGACGGCCTTGGTCTGGGCGCCGTGCCGCTTGCCTCCCTCTCCCTTCTGGTACTGTTCGTCCGTCTCGTTCCTCCGAGCGCCCGAGAGGTACGCCTCGAAGTCGTCCGGGCGGATCAGGTCCTCCACGTGAAGGAACGCGGCCCGGTCCAGGCCTACGTCGATGAAGGCTGCTTGCATCCCGGGGAGCACGCGCGTGACGCGCCCGAGCACGATGTTGCCCACCGTGCCCGCCGACGAGGCGCGCTCGATCTGGAGCTCCGCGATGATGCCGTTTTCGATGAGCGCGACCCGGGTTTCCCGGATGTCGCAATTGATGACGAGTGTGTTTCGAGCCATTGTGGAAAAAAGCTTGCGACGCTCGATTCGCTGCGCGGCCACCCACCCATGGGCTGCCGTCCGCGAGCCGTGCGCGTCTAGCTTCGGCAATTACCACGCGGGGCGCCCACTGCGCTCGTTTCCTGCAAAATATCGCGGCAATTACCGGGGGTTAGACGACGGCCTGGCGTTCTCGGCCCCGGCGCAACCGAGCGCTTCCGCCGCGGGAACCTGCTAACGGGAAGAGCGTTGTCCACCTCGTATCTGGTCCTCGACATCGAAACCGTGCTCGACGCAGAGCTGCCGATTGTGCAGGCCGCCGATACGGAGCGCCTTCCGGCGCCCCCTCATCACCGCGTCGTCGTCATCGGCGCGTTGATGCTCGACTCCGCCTACGAGGTGAAGCGGCTCGGGGTCGTCAGCGAGGGCAAGGACGAGGCGGGCATGCTCAACGACTTCGCGAAGCTGCTCGAGGAGCGCCGGCCGTGCCTCGTGACGTTCAATGGGCGGTCCTTCGACATGCCGGTGATCGCCACGCGGTGCCTGCGGTACGGCATCGCACTCCGCCACTACTATCGATCTCGCGACGTCCGCTACCGGTTCTCCGCCGACGGTCACCTCGACCTGATGGACTACGTGGCGGACTTCGGCGCGGCGAAGTCGTCGCGCCTCGACGTGATCGCCAAGCTGTGCGGCATGCCCGGCAAGGTGGGAGTCGAGGGCAAGGACGTGGGGCCGCTCGTCCACGCGGGGCGCGTGCAAGAGGTTCGCAACTATTGCTTGTGCGATGTCGTCCAGACTGCCGGCGTGTTCCTGCGCGTCCAGCTGCTGCGTGGGGAGCTCGAGCGCGAGGGTTACCTCACGGCGATGCGCGGGCTGCTCGCCCTCGTGCGCGGCGACGAACGGTTGGCGCCCGTGGCCGCGGCCGTGAACGAAGCTCGCCTGCTGCTCGAGCCCGAAAGCTGAGCTCGGACCTTGCGTCCGCGGCGCTCGCGCGTAAAGTCGCCCGCATGTCGCGTTTGGTCGATCGCCATTGTCGTGACCTGCCGGCGGGCACGCCCGCGCTGTCCGCCTCCGAGATAGCGGCGCTCTTGCCGGAGGTCCCCGGTTGGGCGCTCGAGCCCGACGGCAAGCGCATTGCCAAAACGTACGGGTTCGAGAATTTCCACGAGACGATGGCGTTCGTGAACGCTCTCGCGTGGGTGGCGCACCGCGAGGATCACCATCCGGATCTCGAGGTTTCTTACAAGCGCTGCCGGGTCGTCTACTGGACTCACACGGTCGGCGGAGTTAGCGAGAACGACTTCATTTGCGCCGCGCACCTCGAGGCGCTCGGCGCGCTGCGCTAGGGACCGGCGTGCTCGGTCAAGCTTGGGTCGCCTCCGGCGCCACGAGCGGGGAGGGCGACGCGCTCAACACTCCCGCGCTCACACCGAGCGCGGACCGGAGCGCGACGAGCGCGCGATCGGCGCGTGCCCGCACCTGCCGCTCCGACGCGCCGAGCACCTCGGCCGTGTCGGCGAAGCTCAGCCGCTCGTAGCGGACGAGAACGAATGCGAGTCGTTCGGCGGGTTCGAGGGCACCCAGCCCCGCGGCCACGGCGCCTGCACGACCACCGAGCGGACGCGCCACCGTGGCCTCGGGCAGCTTGCGAGCGCTGGTGTGGGGACGGGTGCTCGCCCGGTCGGCGTGTTGTCGTACGGCGATGGCGTACGCGAAGTGAAGCGCGCTCGCCCCACGCGGGAAAAAGGCGCGTTGTCGTACGAGCGTGCGGAGCGTCTCCGACGCCAGCGCGCCGGCGTCGTCGCTGGGCTCTCCGAGCCGTTGAAAGAACGCGGTGACGTACCCTCCAGCGCTTGGCTCAGCCGGAAAGCGTTGCCTCGACCACGAGACCGTCACGAAGCTCGGCGACCGGGAGCAGGTTTCCGGCAATCTTCTTTCCGCCGAGCGAGAGCTCGGTCACGCCCCTGCATTTCTTGCCGGGGTTCTTGACCACGATCTTGAGCGTCTTGCCTCGGAACTCGCGCTCCATCTCGTAACCGGGCCACGTCGAGGGGATGCACGGGTCGATGCGCAGGCCGTCGAGCTCGGGACGGATGCCGAGCACGCTCTGCAGAGCCACGAAGTAGCTCCACGACACGGTGCCGGTGAGCCAAGGTACCCTGGATTTTCCGGCGTTGCGGTTGACCGTCGCGTACGTCGTCTGGCTGTGCACGTAGGGCTCGATCTGGCGGATCTCGGCGCGCTCGTTGTACGCGGACGGCATGTACGCCCGGTAGTACTCGTAGGCTTGGTCGCCGTTGCCGAGCAGGCATTCGGCCATGACGGCCCAGCCCTGTGGGTGGTTGAAGATGCCCGCGTTTTCCTTGATGCCCTTGTTGTAGACGACGCCACCCATCACGGACTTCGGCGTCTTCTCGAAGGGCGGCGCGCTCAGCATCAGCCCGTAAGGCGTCGCGAGGTAGTCCTTCATCGACTTCATCGCGAGGCGCGCTTGCTCGGGCGTCGCGGCGCCGCTGATCACGGCCCAGGCCTGGGTGTTGATGTACACCTTGCCTTCTTCCATCTTTTTCGTGCCGAAGATCGTGCCGTCGTGGCCCGTGGCCCAGATGAACCACTCGCCGTCCCAGCAGATCTTCTGGATGGAAGTGTCGAGCGCGTCACGCTGCTCGAGCGCCCACCTCGCCTCGGCCTTCTCGCCCAGGCGCTCGGCGATCTCGGCATACACGCCGAGCCCGTAGCGCACCTGGAACGCCACCATCACGCTCTCGCCCGTGTAGCCGAGGTTGCAGCAGTCGTTCCAGTCCGCGGAGAGCCCGCACGGCAGGCCGTTTCTGCCGCTGCGCTCTAGGTTGAACTCGAGCGCGCGGCGCAGGTGTCCGAGCACCGTGGCCTCGCCGTGGTCGGCGTAGGGCAGCACCTTGCGATAGAAGCTCTCGTCGCCCGTCTCGGCGATCCACGCCGGGACGGCGTTGAAGAGCCAGAGCGCGTCGTCGCTGCGGAAGTCCTCTTTCGGAGGCGCCTTCTCGTGGCCCGGCCGGTGCGTGAAAGGCCGCACGAGCGGCATGGCGCCGCCGCACTCGACCTGCCCCGTGAGCATCAGCTCGAGGCGCTCGCGCATCTTGTCCTTGAGGAGCGGCGTGACGCCGAGGAAGTCCTGTACGGTGTCGCGGTAGCCGAGCCCGTCGCGCTCGCCGTTGTAGATGAGCGAGGCGGCGCGCGACCAGGCGTACGTGACGAGCGCGTTGTACGCGTTCCAGACGTTGACCATGCTGTCGAATTCGGGGTCCGGCGTCTTGACGCGAACGCCGCCGAGCATGGAGTGCCAGTGGCGCTTGAGTGCCGTCAGCTCCTTCTCGCAGCGCTCGGGCGTGCCGAACTCGGCGATGGTGCGCTTGCCGTGCGAAGCGGGTGTGCCGAGGCCGAGCAGCACGATGAGCTCGCGCGTCTCGCCGGGCGCAAGCTCGAGGTCCAGCTGCTGCACCCCGACGACGTTCTCACCCTCCGTCTGGAAGCCGGAGAGCTTGCCGGTGACGAGCGCCTCGGGCTCCTTGTAGCTGCCGTAGTTGCCGATGAAGTTTTCGCGCAGCGTCTCGAACCCGGCGATGGGCGCGCCGACGACCTTCATCCAGTAACGGCCGAGCTCGTCGAGCTTTTTGGGGTCGAATGGCTCGTAGGGATGCGACGCGACCGCGAGCATGTCGTTGACCCAGTCCGCCTTGTTGGCGAAGCAGGAATACTGCAGGTTGACGAGGTCGTTGTAGAGGTGGCCGACGCTCGTGAACTCGCAGAACGTGTAGACGGAGATCGAGCGCTTCTTGTCCGTGCGATTGGTGACGCGCAGACGCCAATACTCGAAGAGCTGATCGAGCGGGACGAAGTAGGTCGCCTCGGTCTCGATGCCGTCGTACTTCGACGTGATGACGGTGTAGGCGGTGCCGTGACGGCAGACCGATTCGTAGCGGTCGAGCGGTTTTCCGACGGGCTGCCAGCTCGCGCTCCAGTAGTCGCCGTTCGTGCGGTCGCGTAGGTAGAAATACCGGCCCGGTTGGTCGAGCGGGACAGAATTGCCACGCAGGCGCAAGAAACGGTGCTTTGCGGCGCTCCTATAAAAGCTGAAGCCGCCGGCGTGATTGGTGATGATCGCGCCATATTCGGTGGTGCCGAGGTAGTTGCTCCAGGGGCGGGGGGTGTCGGGGCGCGTCACCACGTACTCGCGCGCCTCGTCGTCGAAATGCCCGAACTTCATGCAGGTTGGTCTCCTCGCCCCTCGGCGAACGGGGGGCGGGAAGTTATCGCGCGGCTTTCCTGGGAAGCAAGCGAGAAACCGGCCCGCGAGCCTGAATCTCACCCCCGGGAGTCGTATCCCGTGATCGGCTGGCCTGCCTGATGCATTTACCTCGAGACGCGGGGAGCCCACCTCGAACACCGAGCCCCTGTCGCCCACTCACCAAAAACATGCATCGCCGCGCCTACTTTCGGACCCTCCTCGCTGCCGTCGTGTTCGGGTTGGGCGCCGCCCTCGCCTCTGCCTGCAGCGCTGGCTCGACCAATAGCCTGGGGGACGCGACCCCCGAGGGAACCGGGGGCGCCACGGGAGCGTCGGGAGGCGGCGCCACGGGCGGCGGCGGGTCGGGTGCCGGAGGCTCCTCGGGGGGATTGGCGGGCACGGTGCCCATCGACCCGATGGACATGCCGGACGGCGGATCGTGCACGGCGGTCTCGTGCACGCCGACCGGCGGTCGGTACTGCGAAGAGATTGGGGACGGCTGCGGACTGACGCTCGACTGCGGCGCGTGCTCCGGCGACTGGACCTGTGAGGACAACGTCTGCGTCGGCGGGCCGAGCTGCACCCCTCAGACGTGCAGCGCCGAGGGAGCGAGCTACTGCGGCATGATCGGCGATGGCTGCGGTCGCGCGCTCGACTGCGGCGACTGCGCGAACGGAGAATCCTGCACGAGCGGCGTCTGCGTGGCGGCCGGCTGCGTTCCGCTCACCTGCGAGACGACCGGCGGGACGTTCTGCGGCGTCATCGGCAACGGCTGCGGTGGCTCGCTCGATTGCGGTGACTGCGCCGGCGGAGCGACCTGCGGCGGTGGCGGCGTCGAGCACGTGTGCGGCGGCGCGCCGGACTGCGTGCGCGTCGGCTGCAGTCCCGACGGCGGTGCGCAGTACTGCGGCACCATCGGCGACGGCTGCGGCGGCGTGCTCGACTGCGGCGACTGCGACAGCGGCGACACGTGTGGCGGTGACGGCATCGCGCACGTGTGTCCCGGCACCGGGGGCCCCGTGTGCACGGGGCTGGCGTGCCAGGTCGAGCAGTGCACGGGCGGCTCCACGACGTCGCTCAGTGGCACGGTTTACGACCCCGCGGGCGTCAACCCCGTCTACAACGCGGTCGTCTACGTTCCGAACGCTCCGCTCGACCCGATCCCCACGGGCGCGTCTTGCGACCGCTGCGGCGCGGTGGCGTCGGGCGACCCCATCGCGGTCACGCTCACCGACACGCAGGGTCGCTTTCGGCTCACGGGCGTGCCCACGGGTACCGACGTTCCGCTCGTCATCCAGGTCGGCAAGTGGCGTCGCGAGGTGACGATCCCCAACGTCCGCTCGTGTGTCGATACACCCCTCGACGATCCGGATCTCACGCGCCTCCCGCGCACGCAGTCGGAGGGCAACATCCCGCACATCGCGATGGTGACGGGCGGCTCCGACGCGCTCGAGTGCTTGCTTCGTCGGATCGGCATCGACGACTCCGAGTTCACGACGGACGCGGGCAACGGCCGGGTTCACATGTACGTGGGTGGTGAGCTCGCGTCGGACAAGGGGCGCGGCGCCGACGTTTTCGACAGCGGGGGCACTTTCCCCCACGCGAGCACCCTCTGGTCGAGCCCGACCAAGATGGCCGGTTACGACATCCAGGTGTACTCGTGCGAGGGCGGCCAGTACCCCGACGAGAAGGAAGCGTACCTCGGCAACATCGAGGGGTACATGAACGCGGGTGGGCGACTCTTCTTGAGCCACTTGCACTTTTACTGGCTCCGCAGCGGCTCGGCGACGCTCCAGAGCACCGCCAACTACATCGGCGTCGGCGCCAAGCTCCCCGACCCCACGATGGGCCTCATCGACACCAACTTCCCGAAGGGCAACGCACTCGCGGATTGGCTCGTCGCGGTCGGCGCCACACCCACGCGCGGGCAGCTCGAGATCCACGGCGGCCAGCATTCGGTCACGGCCGTCACACCGCCCACGCAGAGCTGGATCCACGTCGCCCACAACCCCAACGAGAGCGACGACCCGTCGATTCAGTACATGACGTTCAACACCCCCGTGGGTGTCGAGGAAGCGAACCAGTGCGGCCGCACGGTGCTCACCGACCTTCACCTCAAGGAGAAGGTCAACGGCATGGGTGGCGACGATTCCGATCCCAGGAAGCCCTTCCCGAGCGGCGGGTGTCTCACGAACGAGATGTCGCCGCAGATGAAGGCGCTCGAGTTCATGTTCTTCGACCTCTCCGCCTGTGTGCAGCCCGATACCTCGCAGCCCGTGCCGCCGCCTCCGCCCCCGCCGCCGGCCGGGTCGCCGCCTCCGGGTGCCACGCCTCCGCCGCCTCCGCCGCCTCCCGTGCCGGTTCCGCCGCCTCCGGTGAAGTGACGTGCTGAGCAACGCTGAGCAAGCGCGCGGGCAGCGGCCCGGGCGCCGCTCGGCCGGGTCGCCGCCTCAGGGCTCGCGGTAGAACCGGGGAACGCGCCGCGAAACGTTCGTCAGCACCTCCCAGGGGATGGTGCCGAGCGCCTCGGCGAGCTCCGTGGCGCTGATGACGTCCTCGCCGAGGGGACCCTTCTGGGGGCCGAGCGCCACGCACTCGTCGCCGGGCCGCACGCCCTCGAGGTCGGTCACGTCGATCATGGTCATGTCCATGCTGACGGCACCGACGATCGGGGCGCGTTTGCCGCGCACGAGCAGCGAGCTCTGGTTGGAAAGCGCGCGCGGCAGTCCGTCGGCGTAGCCGATCGGTACCGTCGCGATGCGGCTGGGGCGCGCCGTGACCCAGGTTGCACCGTAGCCGACGCCCGCGCCAACTGGCAGGTCGCGCAGGGCGACGACCTCGCTGCGCACGCGCATCACGGGGCGAAGGTCGCCTGCGAGGCCAGCGCGCGGCTCGACGCCGAACAGCGCGAGCCCGGGGCGGACCATGTCGAGCAGCGAGCGTTCCGAGCAGAGGAGCGCGGCGCTGTTCGCCGCGTGGCGCAGGTTGGGAACGAGGCCGTGGGCGCGCAGCGCTTCCGTCGCCTCGTCGAAGCGGTCGAGCTGCTCGTCAATCGAGGGGTGCTCGCCCGAGTCGGCGCAGGCAAAGTGGGTCATGAGCCCGTCGAGGCGAACCTCGGGATGCTTCTCGAAGGCGCGCGCGAGGCGCGGCAGGTCGGCAAGGCTCACGCCGAGCCGGCTCATGCCCGTGTCGATCTTCACGTGGACGAGAACGGGCTCGGAGCTGGCGAAGCGCACCTCGTCGGCGAGTGCCTCGACCTGACCCGGGTCGTGCAGGACGGGCACGAGCCGGTGGCGGAGGATCTCGCCCCAGGCACGACCATAGTGGCCGCCGGTCACCAGAATGGGCGTCTTGATGCCTGCCTCGCGGAGCTCCACCCCCTCCTCGAGCAGCGAAACGCACATTCCACTCGCTCCGGCGCGCTCGAGGGTCCTGGCCACGGCCTTGGCACCGTGCCCGTAGCCATCCGCCTTGAGCACCGCCCAGACCGGGCGGCCCCGTGCGGCCCGCTGCACGACCCTGAGGTTGTGGCGCAGGCTCGCCAGGTTCACCTCGGCTCGCGTCGGCCGGACGGCGTCGGAGGGCAGGGCCCGCTGCGGCCTGAGAACGCGAGGCAACGGCGTTGCGCCCGGGCTGGTCGCACCGAGCGCGCGGAGTGCCTGATGCCGTGGTGTCATGCGTTGACCTTCCTTCGGTAGCGCTGCCTTGACGGCGGCGTCAACAAATTGGGGATTCAGCAAGCGGCATGCTCGGGCAAGCGATCCAGCAAAATCCTGGAGTTACGCCTCCGTCCGGGCGTCACCCGCGGGGATGAGGCCACGGCGCTGCGTCCCCGTGGCCACGCCGGCCCCGACCGATGTCACTCGAAGCAGCCGCGCATGCAGGTCGAATAATCGGCTCTGCAGCCGTCGCACCCCAGCGCGGAGCCCTCTTTGCACGAGGCGTCGCACGAACGCCACGCGCTCCGGCAGCTGCCGGCGCAGCTTTCGGACGGGGGCGCATTGCGGCCGGCCGCTTCGGCAGCACGCGTTTCGGCGACGCTGGGGCTGAGGACGGTGGCGATGGGAGGAGGGGTAGCGTGCACGCTCGTGGGGCCCGGAACTACGAGGTAAAACTGGCGTTCCTCAGGCCTCGGATCGCCCGCGACCCTGAGCTCGGCGTGCGCCACGTCGCCGCCTGAGAGCGCGGTCAGGCGTTGTCGAGCGTGGTCGATGCGATCGCGCTGCTGCCCGTAGGTATACGAAGCGAGCCAGAGCTTCCAGCAGCCCGTCCTTTGCGCCGCGTTCGCGCCCGGCTCGAGATCGAGCCGGTAGCAATGTTCGAAGCGGATCGTCCCCTCGTGAACGGTGGTCAGGCTGGGCCCGCACGCCGCTGTCGAGAGCACGGCCCATCCGGCCGCGCAAAGCGCGCGTCGCAGCAAGCTCGGCGGCCGGGCCGCTCTTTCTTGCATTGTCGAGCATCGTCAACCCGCACGGAGCGCCTTGCAAGTATCGTCTTTGCTACGAATTCATCGCGCCGTTTCGACACACGAGCGGCGTTTTTCCCACGTGCTATCAGATAAGGCCATGTTCACCGGGCTCGTGGAAGGCACGGGCCGCGTGCGCGGCCTGAAGCCCCGCGGCGCGGGTGTACGTCTATGTGTGCAAGTGCCCTTCACCGGGCTCGTCGAGGGCGAATCGGTGAGCGTGAACGGCGCCTGCGTCACCGCCGTCACTCCGACCGAGGACGCGTTCGAGGCCGATCTCTCCCCCGAGACCCTCGAGCGGACCACGCTCGGCCGCCTCGCCGTCGGTGCGCGCGTCAACCTGGAGCGCGCCGCCGCGCTCGGCTCACGCCTCGGCGGGCACCTCGTAACGGGTCACGTCGACGGCCGGGCGACCGTCGTGTCGATGGAAGACTTGGGTGAGATGCGCCGCGTCGCGCTCGAGTGTCCCTCCGCCCTCGCGCGCTACGTCGCCGAAAAAGGCTCCGTGTCGCTCGACGGGGTTTCCCTGACGGTCAACGCCGTGGACGGCGCTCGATTTTCCGTGCTCCTGATTCCGCACACACTCACCATGACGACCTTCGGCGACCTCGAGTCGGGAATGGATGTAAATCTCGAGGTCGATCTGGTGGCGCGCTACGTGGAGCGGCTGCGTCAGGTGGAGGCTTCGTGAGCGAGCAGGTGCCGTTGCCCCCCGCCGACAGCGCGCCCCTCGCGCAGCAGAAGCGGCGCGTCGAGGAAGCACTTGCCGACGTGCGCGCCGGCAAGCTCGTCATCCTCGTCGACGACGAGGATCGCGAGAACGAGGGCGATCTGTGTCTCGCTGCGGATTTGGTGACACCGGAGGCCGTCAACTTCATGGTGGTACACGGGCGGGGGCTCGTGTGCCTCACGCTCACCGAAGAGCAGGTCAAGCGTCTCGATCTGCCGATGATGGGGGCGCCCGGGCGCCACGGTCCGCGGCTCGGCACGGCCTTCACGGTGAGCATCGAGGCGCGCGAAGGCGTCACGACGGGCATCAGCGCGGCCGACCGTGCTCACACCATCCGCGTGGCCGCCAACCCCGCGGCGCGCCCCGAGGACCTCGTGGTTCCCGGCCACGTGTTCCCGCTTCAGGCGCGCCGCGGCGGCGTGCTCGTGCGCGCCGGCCAGACCGAAGGGTCCGTCGATCTCGCCCGTCTGTCCGGTCTCAATCCCGCTGGCGTCATCTGCGAGATCATCCGTGATGACGGCGAAATGGCGCGCCTTCCCGATCTCGAGGCGTTCGCCGAACGCCACGGTCTGCGCATCCTCACCGTCGCCGACCTCATCGCCCATCGCCTCCAGACCGAGCGCCTGGTGCGCCTCCTCGGCGAGCGAGAAATGGTGCTCGATCACACGGGCACGCCCTGGCGCGCACTGCTTTTCGAGTCGGAGCTCGACGGGCGGCGGCTCATGGCCTTCGTCAAGGGGAGCCCCTCGCCGGCTCGGCCCACTCTGTGCCGCATGCACCGCGGCTCGCTGCTCGCGGACGTGTTCAGCTCCTCGCTCGGCGCCGGCGGTCGCATGCTCGAAGCGTCCCTCGACGCCATCGAGCGAGACGGCGTCGGTGTCGTCGTCTACCTGCCGCCCGACGACGCGCCGGGCCAGGAGCTCGTCACGCCCGATGATGCCGCGCCGTTTTCGGTGACGGCCGCCGAGGCCACGGGTCGCCCTCGCGGTGGCACGCTG
Source organism: uncultured delta proteobacterium (assembly GCA_963841435.1). GTDB lineage: Bacteria > Myxococcota_A > Polyangia > Polyangiales > Polyangiaceae > PMG-095. The sequence goes on along the minus strand of CAWJCS010000005.1, from coordinate 1,447,831 downwards.
CGCGAATACGGGCTCGGCGCCCAGGTGCTCCGCGAGCTCGGCGTGCGGCAGATCCGCCTGCTCACGAGCCATCCCAGGCGCATCCCCGCCCTACACGGCTACGGACTCGACCTCGTCGAGTGCGTCGAGCCGACCGACCAGAGCCGCTGAAGCCTCAGCTCGCGGAGATCGTCTGCTCGTCGTTGGCGATCTGTACCCGGTTCCTTCCGGAGCGCTTGGCGTCCAGAAGGGCGCGGTCGGCGCGCGCGAGAAGGTCTGGGACCTCTTCCTTGGCAATCGGCGTCCAGCTCGCGCCGCCTACCGACACCGTGATGCCGAGGCTCACGTCATCGGTCGCGAACGCTTGCCGATCGAGTGAGGCGCGCAACCGCTCGGCGGCACGCGCCGCTCCCGGTTGATTGGTCTCCGGCAGGATGGCGCAGAATTCCTCGCCGCCGTAGCGACACAGGAAGTCCATCGAACGAAGCTCGTTCTGCAGCGTCGTGGCCACCCAACGCAGTGCCTGATCACCAATCAGGTGCCCGTGCTGATCGTTGACCTTCTTGAAATGATCGATATCCACCATCAAGACGGCGAGGCTTCGCCCGTAGCGCCGGCAGCGGCTGAGCTCGGCCTCGAGGTGGTGGAACATCGAGCGGCGGTTGTAGACCCCCGTGAGGTCGTCGAACGCCGCGAGCTTCGACAGGAGCTCGGTCTGCACCTCGAGGCGCCGCACGAGCTCACTCGCGCGCAGGAGCGCTTCCATGCGCGCCGTAAGGATGGGCATGACGATCGGCTTCGTGACGTAGTCGTTTGCGCCGAGCTCGAGCCCTTCGACGATGTGCTGAGTGTCCGAGAGCGCCGAAATGAGGATGATGGGGACCGTGGCGGTGCGAGGGGCGCTGCGCAGCTCACGCAAGAAGTCGAACCCACTCACCTTCGGCATGAAGACGTCGAGCAGCACGAGATCAGGGATGCCGTTCTCGAGCTCCGCACGTGCCTCTTCCGCCGAAATTGCCGTGGCCACGATGTAGCCCCGACGCTCGAGACGCTGCGCGTATACCTCGAGGCTGACGCGGCTGTCCTCGACCATCAGCACGCGGTAACGCTTGCGGCCACCCGTCATTACTTCATCGACTATGGCACAGGGCCGAACAAATATCGAGCCGCCGCCTCGGTCTTGTCTTTCGGCATACCCGCGAGTAGCACGCCCTTCATGAAGCTCGAGAACGTTACCGCCCTCGCCAAGGCCAACGTCTACTTCGAAGGTAAGGTGGTCTCCCACACGCTGCTCCTTTCGGACGGCCAGCGAAAGACGCTCGGGCTCATCTACCCGGGCTCCTTCCACTTCGATACCGACCGCGCGGAGCGCATGCAGATCGTTGCCGGAAGGTGTCGCGTGCGGCTTTCTGGCAGTGATACGTGGCGCGAGGTTCCGCAGGGGGCCTCGTTCGAACGTCCCGCCGAGCTCGGGATTCGATATCGAGGTTGCCGAAGGGATCACCGAGTACCTGTGCTCGTTCGAATGACCGCCGGGCGAGGGCGCCATGCACCCTGAGCTCGAGCTCGACGCCGTGGTCGTCGGCGCCGGGGTCGTCGGGCTCGCCGTCGCTCGCGCGCTCGCGCGGGGCGGCCGCGAGGTCGTCGTGGTGGAACGCGAGCCCGTGGTCGGTGCGCACGCGAGCTCGCGCAACTCGGAGGTGATCCACGCGGGCCTCTACTATCCGACCGGCTCGCTCAAGGCGGAGCTTTGCGTCGCCGGTCGCCGAGCGCTCTACGAGTACGCCAGGGAGCACGGCGTCCCGCATCGCCGCGTCGGCAAGCTGGTGGTGGCGGCCCGGGACGAAGAGATCCCCACGCTCGAGCGTATCGTCGTGCAGGCGCGCGCGAACGGCGTCGACGACCTGACGTGGCTCGACGCCGCCGAGGTGCGGGCGCTCGAGCCGGAGGTCGCCGCGGTGCGCGGCTTTCTGTCGCCCTCTACGGGCATCGTCGATAGCGACGCGTTCATGCAGTCATTGCGGCGCGAGGCCGTCGAGGCGGGCGCGCACGTGCTGCTTTCGACGCCCGTCCTCGGGGGCACGCCCGACCGAGCGGGTCTGTGCTTGTCACTCGGCGGCGTGGATCCGGTGGAGGTTCGCTGCCGCGCGGTGGTCAACGCGGCCGGTCTGTTCGCGCCCGGTGTTTCGCGCTCGATCGCGGGCGACGACGCGGGCGTGCCGATAGCCCACTACGCCAAAGGCCACTACTTCGTGCTCGGCGGACGCTCACCGTTTCGGCATCTGGTCTACCCCGTCCCCGTTTCGGGAGGCCTCGGCGTGCACGTGACACTGGATCTCGCAAACGTCGCGCGCTTCGGCCCAGATGTGTCGTGGGTCGACGCGGTTGACTACGCGTTCGACGAAGCGCGCGCGCCCGCGTTCTACGACAGCATTCGCCGGTACTACCCGGCGCTCCGCGACGGCCAGCTCGAGCCCGGGTACACGGGCATCCGGGCGAAGCTCGGACCGGCGGGGAGCCCCGTGCAGGATTTCGTCATCGAGGGCCCCGACGCGCACGGCGTTCCCGGCCTCGTGGCGCTCTATGGCATCGAGTCGCCGGGACTCACGGCGGCGCTCGCGCTTGCCGAGCGCGTCGCCACGCTCACGCCGCGTTGATCCACGGGGCAAACCTTTTCGCCCCAGCGCGGCAGAGCCGCGCTCCCCCGAACAGCCTCGGCGGAACCCCGAGGGCCCGCCGTCTCAAGCGAGCACGAGCCGGCCGACCCAGCTCGTCTTGGCGCGCTGGATGGCGGTTCGCGCGACCTCGCGCAGCGTCGGTTCCTCGATCCGCTCGGCCTTCAGCTCGAAAGTCGGCGCGCTCTGGAACGAGCCCACTCGGGCGTCGTCCAGGACGCGGATCACGTCGTAGCGGGCCGCTCCCACCCGGACGATCCGGTAGGTGACGCCATCGACTTGAACCATGCCCTTAACTGCCTGCATCGCTTCTCGCTCTTCCTTTCGAATCTTTCGAATCTGTGCCTCTGGGCGGCACGCGACGTTGAGTAGCAGGTTCCATACCACGTGGGTTAGTGGCATACGACTGGCCGGCCTAATTCCAGCAGGGCGTTGATTCCAATGAGTTTATCTAGGAACCTGGAAATACGGTCAACGAGGACTGGCACGGGTTGCACAGTTTGATCCTTGACGCCTTGCACAATCTGATCGAACTGTTTGCACAGTTTGATCAGTCGTCCCTCCGGTTCAGGTAAGCCCGATACGGGCCCGCCGTCGTCTGCCGGCCTCGCTGGGCTGCGCCTGCTCGTCCTCGGACAAGCCCGCATGACGAGCTATCCGCTGCCCCGCATGGGCGAGGTGGCGATCGGCAGTGACGAGACCTGCGAGGTCAGGCTCGAGGAGCCCGGTGTCGCGGCCCGTCATGCCGTGCTGCAGACGGGCCCCCGCATGGCGCTCACCGATGGTGCGACGGGGGCGGCCACCGTCGTCGGCAGCCGCCGGCTCGAGCCCGGCGAGGTGTGCCCGGTGTCGCCCGGCGTCGTCATGCAGCTCGGCCCGGTCACGGTCGTGGTGCAGGGCTCTGGGGCGAGCACCCGCCTCAGGCACGTGCGCAGCCACGACTACTTCGAGGGAAGGCTCGAGGACGAGTGCGCGCGCGCCGAAACGAACCGCAGCGTGTTCGCCGTCTTGCGCCTCAAGTTCGCGCGGCAACAGTCCCAGCAGCTCGAAGAGGCATTCACGAGGCACCTGCGGCAGGTCGATCTCGTGGCCGTCTATGCCGCCGACGAGTACGAGCTGCTCCTCGTGGACACGACGCCCGAGAAGGCGGCGCTCGTCTCGGGGTGGCTGGCTGACTACGTGCGCGCCGCCGGCGCGGGCGAGATTGAGCGGGGGCTCGCGTGCTGGCCGCGTGACGGCCGATCGCCCGAGGTGCTTCTCGCGGCAGCGGGTGCCGCGCTGTACGGGCGGCGCGACACGCCCTCGTCCCGCATCGCCGAGAGCGGCGCGCTCGCGAACCTCGACCCGCTGGTTCGCCGTGTCGCCCCCACCAACATCAACGTGCTCATCCTCGGAGAAACCGGGGTCGGCAAGGAAGTGCTCGCGCGCCGCATTCACGAGCTTTCCCCGCGTGCTGGGCGGCCCATGCTCGCGGTCAACTGTGCTTCGCTCTCCGAGACGCTGCTCGAGAGTGAGCTCTTCGGCCACGAGCGCGGCGCGTTCACGGGCGCTGTGCAGTCCAAGCCCGGCCTCTTGGAGGTGGCGCAAGGCGGCAGTGTTTTGCTCGACGAGGTCGGCGAGATGCCGCCCGCCATCCAGGCGAAGCTGCTCCGTGTCGTCGAGCAACGCAACGTCACGCGCGTCGGCGGCCTCAAGGCTCGCTCCATCGACGTGCGCTTCATGGCGGCAACGCATCGCGATCTCGAAAACGAGATCCTGCGCGGTCGCTTCCGTGAGGACCTTTTTTATCGCCTGAACGGCATCTCGATCGTCGTCCCGCCGCTTCGAGAGCGCGTTGACGAGATCCGCGTGCTCGCCGAATCGTTTCTGACACAATTCGCGAGCCAGGCAGGGCGCGCCCCGCCACGGCTTTCGAACGAGGCCGAGGAGCTCTTGCAGCGTTACGCGTGGCCCGGCAACGTGCGCGAGCTACGCAACGTGATGGAACGAGCCGTCATGTTGAGCGGCGGCGATCGCATCGACCTGTCGCATCTTCCGCAGGATCGCCTCGGCCGCACGCTGTCGCACGAACGCATTTCCGAGCCGCCGCCGCCCCCCCCGCACGAGGTGCAGTCCGCGTCGTTCACGCTGCGGCCCGGCGCCTATTCGTTCGCGCCGAGCGCGCTCGAGGACGAAGAACCCACCGACAAGGTGCCCGAGGTGATGGACGACGACGAGCGTGCTCGGGTGATTCGAGCGCTCGAGCGCTGCGCCGGTAACCAGACCCACGCCGCGCGCATGCTGGGCGTCTCGCGCCGGACGCTCATCACCCGGATCGAGCGCTACAACTTGCCCCGACCGAGAAAGCGCGACGACTTGCCGTGAGGGCGCACCCTCCGGGCGCGCAGTCCTCTGGTGCCCGGCTCGCGCGCTCAGCGCCCGTCGTAGTTCTTGGCCAGCCACTCGCGATAGGCGCCGGTCTGCACGCGCTCGAGCCAGGTGGTGTTCTCGCGGTACCAGCTCACCGTGCTCGCGAGCCCCGCGGCCAGGTCATGGCGCGGCGTCCAGCCGAGCTCGCTCTCGAGCTTCGAAAAGTCGATGGCGTAGCGCTGGTCGTGGCCCGGCCGATCCTTCACGAAGGTGACGAGCTTCTGGAATTCGTCGCGCGGCTTGCCGGTCTCCCGCGACACCACGTCGATGAGCTCGCGAATCACGTCGAGGTTCGTGCGCTCGCCTTCGCCTCCGACGTTGTACGTCTCGCTCGAACGGCCGCGGCAGAGGATGGTCCAGATCGCCTCCACGTGGTCGTCGACGTAGAGCCAGTCGCGCACGTTCATCCCGTCCCCGTACACGGGCAGCGACTCACCCGCGAAAAGCTTCAAAATCATCAGCGGAACGAGCTTTTCCGGGAACTGGAACGGGCCGTAGTTGTTGCTAGAGTTCGAGATCGTGACCGAGAGCCCGTAGGTGTGGGCGTAGGCGAGCACGAGATGGTCGGATGCCGCCTTCGAGGCGGAATAGGGGGAGTTCGGGTGATACGGCGTGTCTTCGCGGAAGGCGCCCGTGGCGCCGAGTGAGCCGTACACCTCGTCGGTCGAGACATGGTGGAAGTGGACCTGCGGCTGCTTGCGCACCGCCTCGAGCAGCTTGAAAGTGCCGACCACGTTGGTCTCGATGAACGAGCCCGGCGCGACGATGCTGCGGTCCACGTGGGACTCGGCGGCGAAGTTCACGATGGTGTCGATGCCGTGGTCCTCGATGAGCTTGACCACGAGATCCTGGTCCGCAATGTCGCCCTTTTGGAAGAAGTAGCGCGCGGGGTTGACGGCGCCGCTCACGTTGTCGGGATTGCCGGCGTACGTCAAAAGGTCGAGGTTCACGACGCGGCCCGCGAAGCCGAGCGCGCCGAACAGCTGGCGCACGAACGCCGAGCCGATGAAGCCGCAGCCGCCGGTAACGAGGAGGGATTTCGGGTTACGCATCGAGGGGGCTCCCCATTCGGGCGGCATAGTCGCGAAAGCTCTCGCCCCGCTGATCACGTGCGGAAAGCAGCGGGGTGGCCGTCGGCCAGCGCACGCCGATGTCCGGGTCGTCCCAGCTCAGGGTGCACTCGGTGGTTGCCTCGTACACGCTGCTCACCTTGTAGGTGACGTTGGCGGTGTCGCTCACGACGCAAAATCCATGTGCGAAACCGACGGGCACGAAGAGCTGGGCGTGCTCCTCGGCGTCGAGGTACACGCCCTCCCACTTGCCGAAGGTGGGTGAGCCGGGGCGGATGTCCACGCCGACGTCGAAGATGCGACCGCTCGCCACGCGCATGAGCTTCGCTTGCCCCGGCGACGACTGGTAGTGGAGGCCGCGCAGCGTATCCTTCACGGAGCGGGAATGGTTGTCCTGTACGAACTGGCAATCGATGCCCGCCGCGTGAAAGCGAGGCGCGTGGTAGCTCTCCAGGAAGAAACCTCGTTCGTCGCGGAAGACGCGCGGACGGATCAGGACGAGCCCGGGCAAGGACAGCGCTTCGACCTGCATGGGGCGCCCTTCAGCTCCGTGGCAGCAGCGAGCGGAGGTAGGCGCCGTACTGGCTCTTGCCGTGCGTGGTGGCGACCCGTTCGAGGCCGGCCGCGTCGATGAAGCCCATCCGGTAGGCGATCTCCTCGAGGCACGCGATGTGCGTTCCCTGCCGCGCTTCGAGCACGTGCACGAACTGCGCGGCTTCGAGCAGGCTCGCCGGCGTGCCGGTGTCGAGCCAGGTCATGCCGCGGGCCATGACGCGGAGCTTCGCCTTGCCCCGCGCGATGTACACGTTGTTCAGATCGGTGATCTCGAGCTCGCCCCGTGCCGAAGGCTTGAGGGTACGCGCGATATCGCACACGTCGTTGTCGTAAAAATAGAGGCCAGTGACGGCGATCTCGGATTTCGGCTGCTTCGGCTTCTCCTCGATCGTGAGGACGTTGCCCTTCGCGTCGAGCTCGGCAACGCCGTAGCGCTCGGGATCGTCCACGCGGTATCCGAAGAGCACGCAACCGTCGATGGCGGCGCGCGCCTCGCGCAAGAGCAACGAGAGGCCCGCGCCGTGGAAGATGTTGTCGCCGAGGATCAAGCTTGCCGGGCTCGACCCGACGAACGATCGCCCGATGATGAACGCCTCCGCGAGCCCGTTGGGCTGGGGTTGCTCGGCGTAGCTGAAGCTCACGCCGAGGTCGGCACCGCTGCCGAGCAGCCGCTGGAAGAGCGGCAGATCGGTGGGCGTCGAGATCACGAGGATGTCCCGGATCCCGGCGAGCAGAAGCACCGAGAGTGGGTAGTAAATCATGGGCTTGTCGTAGACGGGCAGAAGCTGCTTCGACACGACCCGGGTCAAGGGATAGAGGCGAGTGCCGCTCCCGCCAGCGAGGATGATGCCCTTCATGACGCGTAAAGCCACCTCGTAGGCGGGTTACCGCTCGACCGCAAGGCTCTTCGTTTCGCTCCGAGACGAGTAACCTCCCGAGCATGAGCGCGCTCGTTACGCCGCGGGTAGAAGCGTCGCTTTGGCCGGAGCGCGAGACCCTGCTCTTTGCCGCCGCGGTCGCCGCGGTCCTCCTGCCGATCTTCTTTTACACGTGGTCGCGCGGCGAGCCCCTGCAGGTTCTTCATTACACGGACGAACGCCTCCACTACGGCCTGATTCACGAATATGCCGAGGGGCGCTTCCCGGTCGACGGCAAGGCTTACTCGTCCGCGACGACGCCGTTTTTCCACCTGACGCTCGCGCCGCTCGATGCGCTCGGCGCGAGCCGCTGGGTGCTGCGCCTCGCGAACCTTTCGATCGTGCTCGTCTTCTCGGCGATCGTCTTCGCGGATCTCAGGCGCGCGGGCGGACGCGTCGTGGCATGGCTCGGCACGGGGACCGTGGTCGCGTCGCCGTACATGGCGGCGCGTGGCTTCGTGCTCTTGACGGAGAACTACTCGTACCTCTGGTTCTGGCTGGCCGCGCGTCCTTGGCTCCTGCCCGGGTCGCGTGGCCCCCGGTCGCCGCTCGTCGCGGCGGTCTTGCTCTCGCTCGCGGCATTGACCCGGCAAAGCTGGCTTTGGGCCTGTCCGTTCTTGGCCCTCGCCGCGACGCGCGACTTCTGGGCGCCGCGCCTCGCGAGCGGCGGGCGCCTGGCCGGTGGGCTTTCGGGCTTTCCCGTCCGAACGGCGCTGCCCTTCCTCTTGCCGATCGCGGCGTGCCTGCCGTTCTTCGTCGTATGGGGTGGCTTCGTGCCGCAAAACTGGCACGACGTGAACCAAGCGCGTGGCCTCAACGCGAAGGCCATCGCGTTCTCTTTCGCGCTGCTCGGCCTGTACCTGCTGGTGGTGGGCCCTTCGCGATTGCCACGGCTCTGCGCGCCGCGGCGGCTCGCCGTGGTGGCTCCCGTCGCGCTTTTCGTGGGCATCGTGAGCGGCTTGCGCCACGAGTCGCTGTTCACCGACGGCGGGTTCATCTGGTTCATCAGCGACCGGTTCCCCGAGCTATTCGGCGCGAGCACGCTGCTCGTGGGGTTGCTCGCCGTGGGGCTTTCCGACGTTCTGGGAGGGCGTCGTCGAGCGCGACGTTGTCTACGTGGCGTACGTCGTGCTGTTCGGGCTCTCGTTTGCGAGCGTGCGCATGTGCTACCAAAAATACTACGAGGTTCCGCTGCTCGTGATGCTGGTGGCTCGCAGCATCCGTGGAGCGCGACCGCGTGTTGACCAGGTGGCCCAGTTCCTGTGGATTCTGGCCGGCGTCGCGTACCTCGTGCAGCGCATCGGACGGGTTGATCCTCCGCTGCTCGGCGGCTGAATGGGTCACGCTGACTCAGGTCGCCGGATGGGAGCCGGACCTCGGGGGCCGGAATTGGTACCCATGACGGCGACCGTTCCGGCGTGCTAGTCGAGAAGACCATGTTCGTTCATCCGAGCGCCGAGGTGGAGGAAGGGGCCCAGGTCGGCGAAGGCACGAAGATTTGGCACCTTTGCCACGTGCGGCGCGGGGCTCGCATCGGGCAAGATTGCGTGCTCGGCCGCGGCGTGTTCGTTGACGCCGGGGTTCGCGTCGGCGACCGCGTCAAGATCCAGAACTACGTTTCCGTGTTCCACGGCGTGACGCTCGAGGACGGTGTTTTCGTCGGCCCGCACGTGTGTTTCACGAACGACCTCAGGCCGCGTGCCATCAACCCCGATCATAGCCTCAAGGCGGCGGACGACTGGGTGCTCAAGGAGACCGTCGTGCGCCGCGGGGCTTCGCTCGGTGCGAACAGCACCATCGTGTGCGGCGTCACGATCGGGCTCTGGGCGATGGTGGGGGCGGGAAGCGTCGTCACGCGCCACGTCGCCGATCACGCGCTCGTCATCGGCAACCCCGCACGCCAGGTGGGCTTCGTGACGCGCTCCGGAGAACCGGTGCGCACCCTGGAGGAAGCGCTCGATGACGCTCGTTGACACCCTCCGCCCCACACCGTACTGAGGGGCGTCGCATGCAAGTTCCGATCGCACGTCCGTTCTTGGGGGAAGAGGAAAAGGCGGCCGCGCTCGCCGCGCTCTCGAGTGGCCAGCTCTCGCAGGGGCCACGTGTCGCCGAGTTCGAGCGCGCGTTCGCCGCCTATCACGGGGCGAAACACGGCGTCGCCACGAGCAACGGCACGACGGCGCTCACCACGGCCCTCATGGCGCACGAAATCGGCCCCGGTGACGAGGTCATCGTTCCGTCCTTCAGCTTCTTCGCGACGGCGTCGTGCGTCTTGAGCGTCGGCGCCACCCCGGTTTTCGCCGATATCGACGCGACGACGTTCTGTCTGAGCCCCGCGGCTGCCGAAGCGGCGATCACGCCGCACACCCGCGCCATCATGCCCGTCCATCTCTATGGGCTGCCGGCCGACATGCCACGCTTCGAAGCGCTGTGTCGCGAGCGAAAGCTCGTGCTGCTCGAGGATGCAGCGCAGGCTCACGGGGCGACGCTCGACGGGCGCTCGGTGGGCACCTTCGGTACGGCGTCGTTCAGCTTCTACCCAACGAAGAACATGACGACGACGGAGGGCGGCATGGTGCTCACCAACGACGACGCCATTGCCGAGCTCCTTCGCATGATCCGCCACCAGGGCATGAGCACGCAGTACCTGCACGAAGTGGTCGGCTACAATTTCCGCATGACCGATCCTGCCGCGGCGATCGGTCTCGTGCAGCTCGGTCGACTGCCGGCGTGGCAGGAGAAGCGGCGCGAGAACGCGCGCTACTTCGACGCCCACCTCGAGCGCGTTCGCGTGCCGAGCGTGCCGGCAGGCTACGGCCACGTGTATCACCAGTACACGGTTCGCGTTCCCGAGGGCGTCGACCGGGACGCCGTTCTCGAGCGGCTCAACGAGCGCGGCGTGGGGGCACGCGTCTACTACCCGCTGCCGATCCATCGCCAGCCGGTCTTCGCGCGCCGCCCCGCGTACCAGGGTCTCGATTTACCGGAGACCGAACGCGCCACGCGGGAGGTCATGAGCCTACCCGTGCATCCGAGCCTCACGGACGAGGAGCGGGCGTACGTCGTGGCGGAGGTGAATGCCGCATGTTGAAAGCAGCCGTCATTGGGGTTGGGGCAATCGGCCAGAACCACGCGCGCGTGTTGCACGGCATGGATGGCGTCAGCTTCGTCGGTGTTGCCGACACGAATGCCGCGGCCGCGGCGCGCGTGGCGGGCCTGCACAACGTGCCCTCTTTCCCCTCGCTCGACGCGCTGCTCGACAGCACGTCGCCCGATCTGGTGTGCGTCGCGGTGCCCACCGGCCTGCATCACGAGATCGGCATGCACCTCATCGACAAGGGCGTGCACGTCCTCATGGAGAAGCCCATCGCCAGCACGGTGGCGCAAGCGGAAGAGCTCGTAGCGCGCGCCGAGGAAAAGGGCGTCGTGCTCGCCGTGGGCCATATCGAGCGCTTCAACCCCGCGGTGATGGAGCTCAGGCGGCGCCTCCGCGAGGGCATGGCGGGGCGCATCTACAAGGTGCTGGCGCAGCGCCTCAGCCCCTACCCGCCGCGCATTCGCGACGCCGGAGTCGTGATCGACCTCGCGTCGCACGACATCGACCTGATGCGCTACCTCGTGCCCGAGCCCATCGTGCGCTTGTACGGCGAGACGCTGCAGGGCATCAATTCCGACCGCGAGGACATGTTCGACGGCCTTTTGCGCTTCCAGGGTGGCGCGCTCGGCGTGCTCGACGTGAACTGGATGACGCCGACCAAGGTGCGCCGCCTGACCGTCACGGGGGCGCGCGGCCTGTTCGAGTGCAACCTGCTCTCGCAGGAGCTCTTCTTTTACGAGAACGAGAGCGCACCGAGCCAGTGGGACACGTTGAGCGTGCTTCGCGGCGTTACCGAAGGGAACGTGCTCGGGATTCGCATCCAGCGCCACGAGCCGCTCGTCGCCGAGATCGCGGACTTCGTGGCGGCGGTCCGGGACCGGCGGCCGCCCACGGTGACGGGCGCCGACGGGCTCGAGACACTGCGCATCGCGCTCGCGTTCGTCAAATCCGGAGCCGACGGGATGCCGGCTACGTTCGGTGGCGCGCGGTCGTCGGTCGTCGCATGAAGTGCGTGACGATCGCGGGCACGCGACCCGAGTTCATCCAGACCTCGCGCGTCAGTCACGTCATTCGCGAGCGGCACCGCGAGATTTTCGTCAATACGGGCCAGCACTACGACGACGCAATGTCGCGTGTCTTCTTTCGGGAGCTCGAGATTCCGAAGCCCGACGCCGACCTCGAGGTGGGGGCGGCTGGCGCCGGCCACGCCGAGCAGACGGCGGCGGTGATGGTGAAGCTCGAACCACTGCTCCTTCGCGAGCGACCGGACTGGGTGATCGTCTTCGGCGACACGAACAGTACGATCGCAGCCGCTCTCACGGCCGCCAAGCTGCATTTCCGCGTGGCGCACATCGAGGCGGGGCTTCGCAGCTTCGACCGCGAGATGCCCGAGGAGATCAATCGCGTCCTCACCGACCATCTCTCGACGCTGCTTTTGGCCCCGACCACGGCTGCGCTTGGAAATCTCGAGCGCGAAGGAATCAGCGAAGGCGTCGTCAACGTCGGCGACGTACGCGTCGACGTGCTCCGGACGTTCGTTCCGAAGGCGAGGGAGCGGGCCCCCGCCCTGCTCGCGAAGACGGGGCTCACGCCCGGCGTGCCCTTCGCTCTCGCTACGATCCACCGCGCCTCGAACACCGACGACCCCGCGCGTCTGAGCGCGATTGCCCGCGCCTTCAGCCGGCTCGACGTCCCGGTCGTGCTTCCCGTGCATCCGCGGCTCGGCAAGATGCTCGCTCAGGTCGGGGTTTCGTTCGGTCCCAACGTGCGCGCACTCGAGCCGCTGGGCTTTTTGGACCTACTCGCCCTGCTCGACGCCGCGAGCGTCGTCGTCACCGACAGCGGCGGCCTGCAAAAGGAGGCGTACATGCTCGCGCGCCCATGCGTCACGGTCCGGGACACGACCGAGTGGGTCGAGACCGTCGACGCGGGCTGGAACCGCCTGGTCGACCCCGAAGGTCTGGCAGCGGGCGTGCGCGCCGCACTCTCGCCCCCGACGGACCATCCGGAGCTCTACGGGGCGCCTGGCGTTTCCTCGCGCATCGTCGAGGCGCTCGAACGCGCGACGTGACGCACGCACCGCGCGCTCTCTGGCGCCCGGGGGCGTCAGGCCAGGCGTCCGTGCGCGCCGTTCGGACCCGCCCTCACGGCGCGGGGCCCGCTCAGCGCGTTGCGCGGATCGCCTTGGAAAATCGCTTCGTGGTGAAGTAGCGCGACGTTTCGGGGATGGTGGCTCGTGTTTCCTCGGTGCACACCACGATGAGCCCGTCGATGACGCCGTCGAGCGCGCGGCACTCCGATTCCCGTGCGCCCGTCGGACCGTCGAGCACGATGAAGTCGTAGTACGCGCGGAGCGCCCGCACGCACTCCTCGAACGTGCGGGAGAGGATGAGCCCCGGCGTGTGCTCCTCGCCGTCCACGAGCACGTGCAGCGACTTCGTGCAGCGCAGCACGCTCCAATGCTCGCCCGCCTGACGCGTCATGTGCGCCTGTAGCTGGCGCGAGAAGCTCTCCCCCTCGGGCATCTCGGCGCGCATGAACGTGTGTTGTTGCGGGGCATCGAGGTCACCCTCGACGAGCAACACGCGCGCGTGACCGGTCGCGGACAGCGCGAGCGCGAGCGCGGCGGAAAACTCGGCCTTGTCTCGATCGAGGCCGGGCACCGCCGTCACGCCCACCACAAAACAGTGCTCGACACCGAAGGCGAAGAGCTCGCGACAAAGCGGCCTGCAAGGTGCGGGATCGATGCTCGGATCGGGGCTCCAATCCGGACCCACGTCGTGCGGTCGCACCGGCTCGCCCCCGGCTGGTGGTGGCGTGCTCACGAAGCTGTAGCGAGTCGTGGCGGAGCCCTGGCGGACTCGCCCGGAGGGTCGCGAAACGGGTTGAGCCTCGGGCGAGAGCGGTGAGCCGAGCATTTGCGTGGTGCGCGTGACGGGTACCCCGCGCTCTCGGTGGCGCGCATCGAGGTTGGTCGCGTCGTACGTCACCGTGGCGTGGAAACCCGAGTCGCTCGACTTGGCCGGCGGAAGCATCGTCGAGGGTCCCTCAGCCGGACTTTCGCCACTTGCCGTGGGGGCAACGGCCGGGACCGGCGGCGCGGATGGTGGCACGAACGACCCGCCGCCGGGCGGCACGGCGACGACGGGCGTGGTTGGTGCGCGGCGTAGAATCGGTGATGCGAGCGCGCCGGGCGGCGCCGAGGAGCCGGGTCGGGGCGGGGCGCCCGGCGGCGCCGAAGAAGTCGGCTCCGTCACGCCAGGCGGGGGGACCGAGAATTCGACCTGCGGGTCTGACGTGTCGGGAGGAGGCGCGGAGGCCGGAGTGGCAGCCGCCGCCGGCGGCGGGACTGAACGGGGTGGCAGTGCGAGGGGCGGCTGTGTTTCCGGGGCGGGGGCGAGCGCAAAAGGCTTCGAGAGCTCGTCGTCCTCGTCGTCGAGCAAGAAGCTCTCGCGAGCCGCGGCCGCCTGAGCTCGCCGGAGCAGGAAGAACTCGCCCATGAGGGTGATGAAGGCCGTCGCGAGCGCCCCGAACAATCCCGCAAACAGCACGGCAGAGCGCGGCACCCCGAGCGGTTTGGCGCCGCCCACTGGGATCGCCACCTCGAACGACAGCGTCGGGATCGTCGGGACGCTGGACGCTCGCGCCGAGCGCACGGCATCCGTCTTTTGGCGCAGCTCCTCCAGGGATTCCGGCTTTGGCGGGGGCTTTCGGGCGCTCAGGAAGAGCTCCGGGTGCGCGCGCGCGTAGGCGGCCAGAATCGGCGACGCTCGAGGTGAGCGCCGTGGAGGACGACTGGGTTCCGGCGACGGCCACAGCGCCCCGTTTGGTGACGGCCGTGAGGACGGCGTCGCACAGGAACTTGAGGCGCTCGGGGTCGGGGTTGCGGCAGACGATGCGAACTCGGTCCGGCGGACGAGGCTCGAAGCGGATGCCGCTCGCGACCCTGAGCCCCGCGACCTGCCCGCTCTGCGGGCCTGCTTCCGCCGCTAGGCGGGAAAGCAACGCGGAATCGAAAATGGTCCGCTCGAGCCGGTCAACGACGGCATTCATCCCCTCGCTCGGCAGGGCACCGCTGACGCGGAGCTCGCCCCCCGTCTCGAAAACGGGAGGATCCCTGTAGCCGTAGCCAAGAAAGCCCGCGAACACGACCGCACCCGCGGCGACTGCCCGGAGCAGCGACTTCATGAAGCTCGGTGGGGGCGGGGCGGGGCTCATGGGCGGATCGGCCTATAGGCCGGCGGCGAGAATACGCTGGCAGTGTCAACCCGCAGGCTTGGTGAAAAGCGTCGCGGCCCGTCCCGAGTGGCGCGCTCATTTCTCGCGCGTCGCAACCCGGTAGCGGCACTGGGGCGTTTCCGGTTTCGGCTGTTCTGTTTCGGAGAAAGCGAAAAGTACCCCTTCCCAAAGCAGATGATGCGAGCTACGACCATGGCTCGGCGAGGCAGAGTAATCACATGCGCGTCGTTAAGGGTATGGTTCAAGTTGCCGGCACGACGTACCGCGTGGTGCGCCTTGCGGAGGGGCACTACGAGGTGGTCCGGCTACTCGACGACGTGAAGGTTGGAACCTTTCGCAGCGTCCCCCCCGTTTCTGTCGAGGTTCAGGGTATCGACGAGGGGCTCATGCTCGCTATCGCGCGCGCGGCCATCCAGGGGGCCAAGACGAGCTGGGTTGGCCGTCTCGACGTTGCGTGAGCAAGCGGCGGGCATCGGCGCTCGTGCAGCCCCCCGACGCGCCCCGGGAGTCGAGGGACAGTAGTCCCGCCTTTTACCGCCGTCGGCGGAGGCGAGACAACGAGCTCGGGCAGGTGCTGCTCCGGAAGGGTGTCATCACGCCCGAACAGCTCCGTCACGCGCTGCACGTCCAGGCCGAGAACGGCGGGCACATCGGCGCCATCCTGCGTCGGCTCGGCGCGTGCGACGCGAGAGCCGTCGCCGAAGCGCTGATCGAGCAAGTGCACACCGCGCGCGTTCGCGGCAAGGCCCGCAGCATCGCGCGGCGCGCTCGCGAGAACCCGTCGATTGGCTGGCTGCAGGTGAGCTGCCGCCCAAGGCTCGTCAGCCTCGTGCTCGTCCTGTCCGACCTCGTGTCGCTCGGGCTCGGCACCGCCGTGCTCTGGTTCTTGGTCGCACACGATCGACTGTCGAACGCCGCCATCTACGTCCTGGCCGCCGTGGTTCCCCTGTGCCTGGCCGCGTTCTCGGCGTCTCGCCTGTACGCGGTCACGCCACCGAGCCCGCCGGACGAGATCCGCAGCTCGGTGGCTTCGATCACGCTCGTCTACGCCGGCTGCTGGATGGCCGTCGTGCTGACGCGCGTCGTCTCGTTCTACGCGGTCTCCCACGAGGCTTGGGCGATTGGGTGGTTGATCGCCATCGTGCTCGTGCCGACGTTGCGCGGCATTCTGCGCTCGTCGCTGGCGCGCACTCCCTGGTGGGGTCAGCCCGTGGTGGTGATGGGCGCCGGCAAGGTGGGGCGCGCGGTCGTCACCATGCTGCAGGCGCGTCCGCAGCTTGGTCTGAAGCCCGTCGCGATCCTCGACGACAATCCGGCGCGCCAGGGCACGGTGCGCGCCACCTGGGGCGAAAACGACATCGTGATCGAGCCCGTCCGCGAGTTCGATGCCGAGGACGCGGAATCACCGTCCGAGCGATCCGCGCTCGAGCAGTTCTCGGAGGTCGAGGGCGTTCCGATCGTGGGCGGGCTGGAGCTTGCCCCCGCGCTGTCGCAGCGGCTCAAGGTGCGGACGGCCGTGCTCGCCATGCCCGAAATGGACGCGTCCACGATGCTCGGCGTGATCGAGCGTTTCGCGGACAGCTACCACAACGTGCTGGTCATTCCGGACCTGTTCAACCTGACGCACTTCGGCGCGCCGACGCGCTATCTCGGCGGTGCGCTTGGCATCGAAGTGCAGCGCCAGCTCTTGTTGCGCGGTCCGCGGGCGGCCAAGCGCGCCATGGATCTGGCGCTTACCAGTATCGGGCTGTTGATCACGTGGCCGCTCCTCATGCTCCTCGCGTTCGTGATCCGGCTGGACTCCAAGGGCCCGGTGTTTCACCGGCAGAAGCGGCTCGGACAGGACGGGATCCGCTTCGCGGCGCTCAAATTCCGCACCATGTTCGAGGATGCGGAGCAGCGCCTCGCCGGCATCCTCGAGCGCGATCCCATGCTCGCCGTCGAATACGAGCAGTTTCACAAGCTGAACAACGATCCTCGCGTCACGCGCATCGGCCGTTTTCTCCGCAAATACAGCCTCGACGAGCTGCCCCAGCTTTGGAACGTGCTGGTCGGGGAGATGAGCCTCGTCGGACCGCGCCCGTATCTCGAGCGTGAGATCCCGGACATGGAGCAGAAGGAAGCCATCATCTTGCGCGTCAAGCCGGGCATCACCGGCATCTGGCAGGTGACGTGGCGCAACGAATCCACCTTCGAGCAGCGCCTGCAGATGGACGTTGAGTACGTGCGCAACTGGTCGCCCTGGCTCGACCTCTACGTCCTCGCGCGCACGGTGCCCGTGGTGCTGGGCGGGACAGGAACGTGACGGCTGCGGGGGTCGCCGTGCGGGTGCTCAGGGCGGTGGTCGCCTTCGGCGCTTTCGCCGCGTTCGCCCAAACGTCGCCGCAAATCTTCGCAGCGCGCGCGGTCGTTCCACTCGTGGGCGGCGATGGCGTGCCCATCGTCGGACGGGACCGCACGGCGGCGCGCGCCGAGGAGCTGTGCAGAGCCGCGGCCCAGCGCACTTTCGTGCGTGCAGAGGCGCTCGCGGCCCCGCGGGCTGCCGAGCCCGCGCCCGCCGCGGAGGCCGAGGATCAGCTCGTGAGCTACCTCGTGAGCCATCCGGACCTCGCGCGCTCCGCCGAGCCCGCGCAGAAGAGCGCGTCGACCGATCGCGTCGTGCTCGAGCAGGAACGCCAACGCGTCCAGGCCGAGCTCGATGGGCTGAGGCCAGGTGGTGGCGACGCGTCCGGCTCGGACAATCCGTTCGCCGACTCCGAGCGGGCACGTCCCTCGCGGGCGCTCGTGCTCAAGCGGCGGCTGGCCGAGATCGACAGCTCCCTCGCATCGGTGGCTCGCGCGCGCCAGGGGGTGACGACGACGGGGCTCCCCGAGTTGCAGAAGCTCATCGAAGCGTTGCCGCCGCCGTCCGCGGCCCCATCCGCGACCAAGCCGACGACGCCTCCGGTCATCGAGGCCCGCCTGCAGCAGCCGCCGTCCGAGCCGCAGCGCTCCCTGCTCTACGGCATCGGGCTGGCGCTTTCGCTCATCGTGGCGCTCTTGCCAGCGGGTTCGCCGCGGGCCGAGCGCTCGGCTTCGCGCAGGCGAGCGTCGCTCGAGCCACGACGTGCCGGCACGGCGGTCTCGCGGCCCCCGCCGAGTCCCTCGTTGTCGCCGTCTTCTGTCGCGGAGGCGCCGCAGGTGCTGAGCGTGGACGGACTGGCCGGTGGCGAGCCCGCCGTGCCGCCTTCCCCGGAGCTCGACTCGGGGCCGCCGCCGCCACGCGCCGAAGCTCGACCCTCGAGCGGGGCACCGGGGAGCGGGCCGCCTCCCGGCGAATCGCCCGTGATGGCCTACCCGACGCCCTGGCGTCCCGAGGCGGTGCCCGGGCGGCAGCGGTACTATGCCCTCCGCGAGCAGCTGCGCGCCCTAGCTCAAGGGGATTGCTTCGTGGTCGGGGTCACGGCAACGCCGGCTGTCGCGGCGGCCAAGGCTGAAATCAGCGCGGGCCTCGCGGCCGCGTTCGCCGAGGACGATTCATCGAGAGTGCTCCTCGTCGAGGCGGATCTCGCCAAGCCCAGTCTCGGGACGGCGCTGGGCTTGGTGGTGCTGCCCGCAACGGACTTCGCAACCCAGCTATCCGCCCGCGTGGACGGTTCGGCCGACGGGCACTGGTACGTTCTCAAGTGCTCGCCGGCATTGCACGTCTTGCCGTCGGCGCGTACGGCGCCCGAGCTGATCCTCTCGACACACTTCGAAGATTGCGTTGCTGCCCTGCGCCCTTACTACGACGTGATCATCGTCAACGCTCCCCCGTTGTCCGAAGACGTCGCGTGCCGAGCCGTGAGCGACGTGGTGGATGGCGTCGTGGCCGCGTACCCACAAAACGTGCCTGAGTCGGCGCGAACGTTGGCGCCCTTTTCCGGGGAGCGCCTCGGCGTGGTGCTCTCCGTCGCCAATAGCTGACAATCGTTCTACAATCCAAAGGTTGCTTGCAAAAGTCGCTGGACCCGACCGTCTTGATAGACTCGGTCAGGATCATTTGGCGTACGGGGTCGCGTGAGCGTGGGGCCGCGCGTTGCATGTCGCATCCGTTTGACAGAGGCCTTTCGGGACGGTTAAGTGACAAGCTTACCTTGGGAGAAACATGTCCCAGCCCTACCTGCCGCCCCCCTTTGCTGCCGACTGGCCACTGATGCAACGCGTTCGCCTATTCGGGATGGAGGTGGACGCGGTCCGCGAGCACGAGGCCGTCGACCGCATTCTGCGCTGGATCAAGACGCCCGACGGCACGCTGCACTATGTCGTCACGCCGAACGTCCAGCACGCGCTGCTCTTTCAGCGTAGCTCCGAGTTTCGCTCCGCCTACGAGCATGCCTCGATGGTGCTCGTCGACGGCGCGCCGCTCGTGTGGTCGTCGTGGCTGCTCGGTGTCGGCGTGCCTGCGCGCGTCGCCGGCAGCGACCTCATTCCGGCGCTGCTCGGCTCGGCCCAGCGGCTCGCCGAAGGTCTCAGCGTCTTCCTCCTGGGCGCCGCCCCCGGCGTCGCCGAGCAGGCCGCCAGAGTCGCGGAAGAGCGTTTCCCCGGCGTGCGCGTGGTCGGGACGCTGAGCCCTCCGCTCGGGTTCGAGCGCGACACCGCCCTCAATGACCGCATCCTCGGGCAGATCGCCGAGGCCGCACCAGACCTTTTGGTCGTCGGTTTGGGGGCGCCCAAGCAGGAGCTGTGGGTGCATCGCTTCCGCGAGGTTCTCGGCGTGCCCGTGGTTCTGTGTGCTGGAGCGACCATCGATTTTCTCGCGGGCAACAAGGCGCGCGCTCCGCTCTGGATGCGCCGCGCCGGCGTCGAGTGGGTGCACCGCGTGCTCACCGAGCCCAAGCGTCTCGGACCGCGTTACGCCGCCGACGCGCTGCACTTCCCTCGGCTCGTCTTGCGCGAGTGGCGCGGGCGCAGCTCGAACGGCGGCGGCTGAATCAGCGCTCCGCGTAGCCGTTCGGGTGGCGCTGGTGGAAGCTCCAGGCCGTCTCCACGATCTTCTCGATCGAGGTGTAAGTCGGTTTCCAGCCGAGCTCCCGCATCAGCTTCGATGGATCGGCAACGAGCGCCGGCGGATCACCCGGTCGGCGAGCGACGTGTTCGAGCGGGACGGCCTTCTTGGTGACGCGCTCGCAAGCGGCCACGATCTCGAGCACGGAGTTGCCGTTGCCCGTACCGACGTTGAACACCTGCCTGGTGTCGAGCGCCGTCTTCTCGATGGCAAGCAGGTGCGCGGACGCCAGATCGTGAACGTGGATGTAGTCTCTGAGGCACGTGCCGTCGGGCGTCGGGTAGTCGGTCCCGAACACCTTGAGACTTTGGCGCTGCCCGAGCGCCACCGCGAGCACGAGCGGGATGAGGTGGGTCTCGGGCGTGTGGCATTCGCCGTAGCTGCCGTCGGGCTCGGCGCCCGCCGCGTTGAAGTAGCGGAGCAGCGTGAAGCCGAGCCCATAGGCGTGCGAAAAGTCGCGGATCATCCACTCTACGGCGAGCTTGGTCCGAGCGTAGGGGCTGAACGGATCGAGCGGCGTGTCTTCCCCCATCGGCACCTTCTGCGACATGCCGTACGTCGCGCAGGTGCTGGAAAATAGCATGCGCTTCACACCGGCCTCGCGCATCGCATTGAGCAGGCTGAGCGTGCCGCCGATGTTGTTGCGATAGTGATACTCCGGGTCCTCCACCGACTCGCCGACGCAGGTGGCGGCCGCGAAGTGCATCACCGCGTCGGCACGGAACTCGCGCAACACGGCGGTCAGCTTCGGCGTGTCGGCGATGTCGCCCACGACGAGCTCGTGGTTGGCGACCGCCGTCGGGTGGCCTTCACAGAGATTGTCGTAGGCGAGCACCTCGTGACCTTGCCGCCCGATGTACCTGAGGCACGCACCGCCCACGTAGCCGGCCCCGCCAGTCACCAGGATCCTCATGTTTTCCTCGCTTCCTCTCGCTCGTTCCCCACGTGATTCAGGATCAACCGACCTGCCTCGCGAACGTCCTCGACGACGTGGTCCGCCGCGGGCCCGGGCTCCGCGAGGTCGCGGCCGTAGCCAGTGCGTACCAGGATCGTGCTGTGACAGCCGGCATTGCGACCTGCCATGAGGTCGCTCATCGTATCCCCTACCATCCAGGACTCGGCGACGTTGAGACTGAGTTCTTTCGCCGCTCGGAGCAGCATCCCAGGACCCGGCTTCCGGTCGGGATGCTCGATGACGGTCGGGTCCCTCTGTTTCGGCACCAGAGGGCAGAAATAGAAGCCGTCGAGCGTCGTGCCTTCGAACGCGAGCTGCCGCATGAGCTCGGCGTGGACCTCGCCGAGCCCCTCGACGCTCAAGAGCCCGCGCCCAATCGCCGACTGGTTCGTGACCAGCACGCAGGCGTAGCCCTGCTCGCGCAATGCCCGGACCGCGGCCCCGGCCCCGGGCAAGAGGCGCACGGCCTTCGGATCGGCCAGGTGGTGAACGAGCTCGATCAGCGTGCCGTCGCGATCCAAAAACACCGCCCGCTTCACATCGTGCTCCCGAAAATGCGCACCGCGTCGCGGTTCGCTTGCTCGAGCGCTTCGAGATTGCCGATGTCACGATGGTAGCCCTCGAACACGAAGCCGCTCATCCGCCCCACGAAGCTCGGCAGGATGTCGAAGCCGAAGTCGAAGACGTTCCGGTCGGCGATTTCGCGGTAGGCATCGGCGTTGACGACGTACAGCCCCGAGTTCGCGAGGTCGCTTTTCGGTTCTTTGGGTTTCTCGACGAACTCGACGATGCGGCCGCTCGCGTCGAGCGCGGCGATGCCGCACTGCTCGGGGTAGGGCGTGTGGAACAGCATCATCGTCATCGGATCGGCGTGCGAGCGGTGGAAGGCCAGCACCCGTGCCAGATCGACGTTCGATAGATTGTCGGCATAGATGATCAGGACCTCGTCGGCGTCGTCGGCGAAGGCGCGGTTGTTGTGCACGGTGCCTGCCGAACCGAGCAGCTCCGGCTCGTAGGTTTCCGAGAGCCGGAGGGGGCGAGTCTTCATCACCTCGGCGAGATGAGCGCGCACCAGCGGCGCGTGGTGGTGGGTGTTGATGAGGACATCCCTCACGCCGGCGAGCTCGAGCCGATCGAACCAATAGTCGACCATCGGGCGGCCCGCGACGGGCACTAGGCACTTCGGCAGCGTGAGCGTGATGGGCCGCAACCGGGTACCGAGCCCACCGGCGAGCAGGAGCGCCTTCGAGCGAGCCGTCATCGCGCGCTATCCGGTCACGTCACGAACCACACCCAAGCTTTTCATCATCCGGTTCGAGTAGTCCAGGATGTCGGCGGCGGCGCCCTCGCTTTCCAGCCACGCCTTGTACGCGAGCAGGCTGTCGCGGATACCGCGCCGTGGCTGCCAGCCCAGTGCCTTGAGCTTTCTCACGTCGCTGACGATGTGGCGCGTGTCGGCGTACCGATACTGGCCGCTCGGCTTGGGCTCGTAGCCTTCGCGCCCGAAGACCTCGGCGGCCGCCTTCGCGAACTCGGCAACGGTGATGGCCTGGTCACCGCCCACGTTGAACATTTGGTTGTCGGCGCGCGAATCGGAGAGCACGAGCACGTTGGCGTCGACGACGTCCATGATGTTGACGAAGTCACGCACCTGCCGTCCATCCTCGTAGATGACGGGGTCGCGGGCGAGATAAAAGCTCAGACAGAACACGCGACAGGCGCCGCTGTACGCATTGAAGAAGCTTTGCCGCGGGCCCTGGACGATCGAGTAGCGCATCGCCACGCTCGGAATGCCGTACTGTCTGCCCAGGTTCAGCGCCACGCGCTCCTCGGCAATCTTCGACATGCCGTAGGTGTTCTGCGGATTCGCGATGCTCTCGTCGGTGGGCTGGTACGCAAGGGGCCCCTTTTCGCCGGGGCCGGGCTGGATCTCCCAGATGCCGCGCGCGAGCTGAGCGTCCGGGCGCAGGCCGGGCAGGACCTCACGCCCCGCCGCGTCGAGGTAGCGGCCTTCGCCCAGCGTGGCCTGGCTGCTCGCGACGATCACCTTCTTCAGGGGCAGTCGTTCGCGCACGGCGAGCTCGTAGATGAGCGCCGTCGAGGTGACGTTCACGTCGAAGAAGCGACTGAACGTCGGGAGATAGTCCTGGAACGCGGCCAGATGAAAGACGGCGTCCGAGCCACGCAGGCAACCGAGCAAGGTCGTCTCGTCGCGGACGTCGCCCTTCACGAATTCGATGCGCGGGTCGAGGTAGCCCGGGATGCGACGACCCGGGTGAACTGGTTCTTCGAGGCTGTCGAGCACGCGTACGGCGTGGCCCTGGGAAAGGAGTGCGTCTGCCGTGTGGGAGCCGATGAAGCCCGCGCCCCCGGTGATGAGAACGTTCATGGAGGTAAGCGCTTGCTCCGACGCTGCGCTAAAACGCGTAGCGATCACTGATGAAGATGACTCGGCTCCCCCGTCGATCGATTTCGAAGGGCAGCTCGCGCGGTCGCCCGAGCGCCGCGCGGATCTGCTCGTGGCATTCCGGTGGAGCCATCACGAGCAGGAAGCCGCCGCCGCCCGCGCCGAGCAGTTTGCCGCCCTGCGCACCGGCGTGGCGCGCGGCCTGATACCACTCGTCGACCTCCTGCATCGTGATGCCGAAGCCGAGCGAGCGCTTGAGCTCCCAGCCCTCGTGCAGGAGCCGGGCGAATTCGTCCAGGTTCCCCTCCCCGGTCAATGCGTCGCGCATCGCGGCGGCGAGGTCGCGCATCTGAGAGAGCGTGGAAAAGCGCGAGGCCGTGCCTTCGCTCTGCGCCTTGAGGATGGTGTCGGCGTCGCGGCGCTTGCCCGTGTAGAGCAGTAAAACCCGATCTTCGAGCCCGCGCAGGTTCACCGGGCGGCAAGGTACCGGCTCCACGTTGACGCTGTGGTTCGAGTTGAAGCGGATGTAGTTCACGCCGCCGAAGGCAGCCGCGTATTGATCCTGGCGCCCGATCGGCTTCTTCAGGATGTCGATCTCGATCCGGCAGGCTTCCTCGGCGAGCTTGCGCGCGCTCGTGACCTGACCCTTGTAGGCGTAGAGCGCGTTCAATAGCCCGACGGTGAGGCTGCTGCTCGAGCCCATGCCGGTGCCGGCCGGCACGTCGCCGACCGTCGTGATCTCGGTGTAGGGGCCGAGCTCGGTCATGCGCAGCGCCTCACGCACCAGCGTGTGCTCGATCTCGTCGAGCGTCTCGCTGATTTCGACACGCGTGTAGGCGACGCGCGTCGTGCGCTCGAATCGAGGGCTGACGGTCACGTACATGTGGTGGTTGACCGCCACGGACAGAACAGCGCCTGCTTCGCGCTCGTAGAACGCGGGAAGGTCGGTCCCTCCGCCCGCGAAGCTGACGCGGTACGGGGTCTGGGTGATGATCACGGGGCCTCCAGCTGGGCCCGGTACCGCTCGAGGAGCGGTGTCAGGCAAGTTTCGATGTTGAACTTCTCGAGCACCTGGAGGCGACCTGCCTCGGCCAGGCGCCGTGAAAGCACGGGATCATCCATCAGGCGCTCGAGCGCGTCGGCGAGCGGCTCGACCTGGTTCGGCTCGACGAGCAGTCCCGTCTTTTCGTCCTCGACCAGGTCCGGAATGCCGACCAGACGCGTGGAGATGGCGGGCACGCCGCACGCCATCGCTTCCATCAACATCTGCGGCAGGCCGTCGACGTCGTTGTCCGCGGCCCACACGCAGGGCAAGCAATAGACGTCACCCGCGTGCATGAACTCGGGGATGTCCTCCTGCTTCAAGGCCTCGCCCGTCAGCGTGACGTGACCTTGCAGATTGGCCTCCGCAATCTGGCGCCGCAGCGCCGCCTCGAGCGGGCCGCTGCCCCCGATCACGCACTCGAAATCGCGTCCGCGCTCGCGAAGGAGCGCGCAGGCGCGGATCAGCACGTCGAAGCCCTTCTTGTCGACGAGGCGGCCGGCCGAGCTGATGCGAAAACGTTCGCCCGCTGCTCGCTGCCGCGTGCCCGGAGAAAAGAGCGACGTGTCGATACCGCAGTGGACGGTGACGAGCTGCTCGGGGCGCGCGCCGTTTTCCAGAAAGAAAGCTCGGTGAAAGCTCGAGATGCACACGATGAAGTCAGCGCGTCGGATCTTGTCACGCAGGGCGGCGCGTTCGCGGAACAGGTCCGCGGCGTGGCCGGTGAAGCTGAACGGCACACCGAGCAGCCAGGCTCCGTACATCGCGACCGTGCCGCCGGAGTGGATCCACTGCGAATGAATTTGCGTCACGCTCTCTTTCCGCAGCGTATCGGCGAGGTGGCAGGCCACGAACAAATGCCAGATCCCGGCGGCGCGCACGCGCGCCGATTCACGCTCGCTCGTCAGGGCGTTCCACAACGCGCCGACGAAGCGCGACCGATAGCGGAAAGGCGCGGTGAGCCCCGACAGCAGACCGCCCACCACGGGCATCGGATAGAGCAGGCGTGTCTCGCGGTCGATCTTGCCGACGTCCTCCGCGCCGAAGAAGCTCACCCCGGGACTACGCAGCGAGTGCAGCACGAACGGAATGCCGTCGCGCTCGAGGCCGCGGAGCTCCTGCGCCACCCAGGCGTTGCCCACCCCATTCGTCGTCACGTAGTGAATCATCGCCATCGATCGTGCGCGGCCGCGCAGTATAAGCGCGCGCCTCGGCGCGGCAAGCGACCTAAGCGCATCCGGGCGCCCCGGGCAAGACGCCGTAGCGAGCGCCATGCCGAGGACGCCTGCGTGCCGGACGCTCCGATTGCTTGACGGGCCGCCTCCCCGAGACAAGCTCCGTGTTCGCGTCCCCGGCTGGCCGCGAACCGAGCCCATGGCATCACCTGGTGACTTCCCCGGATTCGTCAAGGCGTACTACGAGAGGTTCGCCGCAGCGCTCCTCGATTTCGACAAGGGGCCGCTCCCGGGAGTGCTCGGTGTCCTCGACGGCGTGACGGCCGCGGGCGGAACCCTTTGGGTGGCCGGAAACGGCGGCAGCGCGGCGATCGCCGACCACACCGTGTGCGACGTGTCCAAGGGGACGCACGTTCACGGCAAGCCGCCCGTCCGCTCCGTGTCGCTCGCCGCGAACGGCCCGATGATCACGGCGCTCGCCAACGACATCGCCTACGAGCGCGTGTTCTCCGAGCAGCTCAAGTACTACCTCGGCCCGAACGACGCCGTGCTCCTCGTGAGCTCGAGCGGCAACTCGCCCAATGTCCTCGAGGCGTGCCGCTACGCGAACGAGCGGGGTGTGCCGACCATCGCTTTCGTCGGATTCAAGGGTGGGAAGCTCGCCGAGCTCGCGCGCCACGTCGTGTGGATCCCCGTCGAGAACTACGGAATCGTGGAGGACGCCCACCAGAGTCTCATCCACGTCCTCACGCAATACATGAAAGCACGCGCCGAGAGCGCGTGAGGTCGCTCCCTGCCCTAGCTCGCGCGCCCGAGCACGGGCGCGAAGCGCGTGACGGCTCGATCGACGAGCCCCACTACCTCGTTGTTGTTCAGCGTCGCGCATTCGAGCATCGAGGTGTTCAGGATCGTGAACGGCGGCGTGTGCTCGGGCGGCTCGGCGCCGACGGCGCCGTGCCGCACGAGCGGCAGCGGTTGCACGAAGCGGGCGCGGTGGATCTGCCGATCGACGATGTCGTCGTCCGCGAGGTCCGGGAACAGCCTCCGCACGCCGCGCCCGAGTAAACTCTCGACGAGCTCCTCGTCGCTGCTGCCGAAAGCAGGATCGCCGCTGTCGAGGTAACGTGGCAGGTACACGAGGCTCAACCCCTCCGTCTCCGCCGCGCGATCCACGAGGTTCGTCATCTCGATGAGGCCCGTCAGCTCGACCGCGGGATCGGCGATGTTGAGCACGTAGTAGGGGGTAAGTGGGCGCTTGAGCACCAGCGTCAGGCAGACGACTCCGAGGTAGGAGCCCGCCGTCGGGTAGCGGCGTTCGGCCGCCTCGACCACGGGCAAGAGGTCCGCTGCCACGGCGCGTCGCGCGAGCCGCGTGGGCCCCGTGAAGAAGACTTGATCGAACTCGGCGGTGCCGGGGTCGGCGCCCTCCCAGGCGAGGCGTACGCCCTTTCGTTCCGCGAGCGACTCGATGGACCGCACCGGCGCGCCCGTGTGCAAGATGGCGCCCGCCTTCTCGAGCGCGCTCTGGAACGCGCCCAGGATGCGCGCGTAGCCGCCATGGACGTAGCCGAGGTGCTCGCGCGCGGTAGCGCCCTTCCGCGCGCCCTGGAGGCGCGTGAGCGTGGCCCAGATGAACACGGCGGCGACTTGATCATGGTAGGGGCCGAACTTGGCCTTCAAGAGCGGTCGCCAGAAGGTCTCGTAGACGCGCTTACCGCACCAGCGCGTGAGCCACGCCTCTGCGGTGATGCGGTAGAGATCATGCGGCCGCGCCGTCCGCGTGGCGTGAAGGACGGTGGCCCCGAGACGCACCTTGTCGAGCAGCGAAAGCAGCGGAAATTTGAGGTAGTCCGCGTTGCCGCTCATCGAATAGAACTTGCCCCCGGCGTAGTAGCCCGTGCCCGTCTTCGCCCAGCGAAGCTCGTCGCCGAGGCCGAGCTCGCCGAGCACGCCGAGCAGGTTCGAGTCGTGGGGCAGGATGCAGTGGTAGAAGCGATCCCAGACGAATGGACCGAAGCGTTGCGAGGCGGCCAAGCCCCCGAGCTCGGGTTGGGCCTCGAACAGCTCGACCCGGTGTCCCTGTCGCGCGAGCCGATGAGACAGCGTGAGACCAAGCACGCCGCCGCCGACGATGGCGACCTTCATGTGCTGCTCCCGCGAAGCGCGCCGGTGCGCGCGTCGCCCACCGCTCGGTTCACGCTGCGTCCTTGATCGACAGGTCCCCGCCCGCCAGCAGCGCGCGTGCGTGCGTGTACATATCGACGAGCTCGAAGTTTCGTCCGAGCTCG
Organism: uncultured delta proteobacterium; assembly: GCA_963841435.1. Taxonomy (GTDB): domain Bacteria; phylum Myxococcota_A; class Polyangia; order Polyangiales; family Polyangiaceae; genus PMG-095. The sequence continues at coordinate 1,419,997 of CAWJCS010000005.1, read as the reverse complement.
GCAATCACGCTGTCGAATAGCTCGAGCTTCACCTCGGTGTCGAGGTTCATGCCCGGGAAGAAGCCGACGCGCTCCTCCAGGTCTTTGCCCAGGAAATCCAGGGGGTGCAGGAGGAAGGAGGGGCCCACACCACGGAGCTTGCACAAGCCGATCGCCGTCTTCAAGTACGAGAGCGCGAGGGCCTTGGAGCGGATGCCGAGATAGAGCAGGTAGCTCATGTGAATCGGCACCCGCATGACCGGCATCGTCGTCACCGGGATCTCCAGCAGACGGTCGCCCGCGGGGCTGCCGCCGACCTGCCATAGGTAGGGGTGGATGCCGCGCAGCCCCTCCTTGGCCGAGCCGAAAAGTTGGTTTCTCTGCTCCTGGTCCGCCTTGCTGAGGTTCTTGCTCTTGAAGAAATAGTAAGCGCGCGCGACGGGCCCGAGAAAGGTCGGGAACGTGGAGGCGTCGAAGAGGTAGCCCCGCCCGAGCAGCACGCGCAGGGTCTCCGGTGTCAGCGAGAAGCCGGGGCCGCGATAGCCGCGCGGCCGCTTGCCCGTGACACGCTCGATGTGTTCCTCCGCGAGGCGGATCTCCTGCTCCACCTTCTCGGGCGCGTACACGTGAAACCATGGCTCGTGAGAAAACGAGTGATTGCCGAGCGAGTGCCCCGCCTCCGCGATGCGTCGCAGCGCGCCTTCGTTCTTCGCCAAGGCGGCGTCCTGTCCGACGACGAACACCGTGATTTGCAAGCCGTGGCGCGCCAGGCGCGGGAGCAGCACGTTGGCGAGCGGGTCGAGATAGGTCGGAAAGTCCTGCCAGCCTTCGTCGCCGTGGGTCTTCATGTACGACCACACGTTGTCGAGGTCGAGCGAAAGGCTGGCGAGTGGTCGCGCGCCGCTCACGAAGCGACCCTCGTGGTCGAGGGCGGTGGCTTGGGGGGGTCACTCGTGGCGGCCGGGGGGGCGCTGCGCCACCAGTGAGCCGAGCTGTGCTCGCGCGGGGCACGCGTGCTCGGCGCGTACGCGAGGCCGTGACCGCTCAGGCGAATGCGCGCAAGCTTGCTCAACATGCCGAGGTGCCGACCGATCGTGCGGGCGACCTTCATCTTCGACTCCCCGAACAGGCGCGACTCCAGGGTGGCGGGGTACTCGATGACCTTCCCGCCGTGGCGTTTCAGCTCGATGAGCGTTTCGGCGACGCCCAGGAAGCCGCCGTTCGTGATCTCGACGTTGTCGAGCGAGTCCTTGCGGTAGACGCGGCAGCAGCTCGTGTACGTGTAAAAGCGCTCGCCCAGCATGGCCGAGTACATCTTCGACAGGGTTTTCGAGAGGAACAGCCGCCAGCTGGGTACGTTCATCACCTTGCCGTCGGGGTGGTACGGCGAGGCCGTCACGAGATCTCCCTGATCGATGAGAGGCAGCATGCCGCCCAAGTCGTCCGGATCGTACGAGCAGTCACAGTCGATCGAACAGACCACCTCCGTCGGCGCGGAATGGATGCCCGTGAGGATCGCGGCGGCCACCCCGCGATTGTGGTCGTGGCGGACGAGTATCGTGTCGGTGGCGGGCCCGAAGTGCTCGTTCAAAAGCTCCCAGGTTTGATCGGTGCTCGCATCGTCGACGAGCACGAGGTGCAGGCGATAGCGCCGCGCGAGGCGAGCCCTGAAGCCGGACAAGGTCCGGTAGAGGTAGCGGACGTTTTGCTCTTCATTGAAGATCGGGATCACCAGCGTGGCTTCGCGCTTGGGCCCGCTCTCCGGCATCGGCTCGATGATCTCGTCGACCAGCCGCGGCGGACGCTCCGCGTCGCTCATGGCGGGGTGGGCCAGGCCGAGGTCGTCGGCAATGGAATGGAACGAGTAGCGAGACAGGTATTGCTTGAGAACCCAGCGCGTTTTCGCAAGATTGCGGTACTGCCGCATGCTGCTCATCACGGAGAGACCGGAGATGTGCGGCTGACCCACGTCGAGCTCCCACGGCATGAAATAGAAGACGACGGGCTCCGCTTCGGACTCGATGCGCCGGGCCAAGGCGCGCGAAAGCACGCTGTGAGGCAGCTGGCGGATGTAGTTGCCCCCGGAAATCGTCAGCCGCACGCCGAGGGCTCCGGCCGTCGTGATCGGGTACTCCCAGAGCTTGCCGCCCAACGTATCGTGTTCGCGGACGCCGAAGAACTCGGGTCGTTCGGCGAAGCGCCGCAGCACGGGGTTGACGCTCGAGTCGTACACGTAGCCCGCTTCCGCAAGCGCATCGAGCATCCAGAGATGGCTCTGCCCAATCCACACGGGTGAGCGGTAGCCGATGACCCGGTTGGCGCCGGCCCGCTCGAGCGCGAGCTTTGCCTGGCCGAGGTCGTTCGACGAATTCCGCCCTTCCGAGCCCGATCAGGCTGCGAGGAAGGTAGCCGCGGCTGGCGACCTCGTGACCGTCGGCGACGATGCTCGCAACGAGCGCGGGAAAGGCATCGGCGATGCAACCGAATACGAAGAAGGTTCCCTTGGCGTCGTGTTCTCGCAAGAGCTCCAGCGTTGCGTTCACGCTGCTTTCGATGCGTGGGTCGAGTCGATCCCAATGCTTGCGGCGCACCGCATCCGAATTCCTGATCGCCCAGACGTGGAAGTAGTCTTCGACGTTGACCGTGAGGACTTGTTTTTTCTGGTCGGACGGCGTGTCGGTCATGCGCTCCATAGAGTGTTGCGCGAAATGCCCGTTCGGTCAGGGCGGGGCGTGATGGCGCGGCTCTCGCTTCGAGGCTTAGCGCCGCTCGGCACCAGGTGACAACTCCGGCGCTCTTGCCGAAGCCCCGACAGTTGTATCACTGCGACACGCTCCGAGCGCAGCAACTGGTTAGTAAGAATTTCGCGACTGGGCGAGCTTGAACCCGGCCCAGCACGAAAGCAGTGGCTGCAAGGGTAGGCCGTAGCGGTTGCCGCCCACGATGACGACGAAGGGCAGCGCAATCAGTGCGCAGCCGAGCGCCAGGACGGCGTCACCCCGATCGAGCAATCTGGCTCGGAAACGCGCGAAAAGGCCGAGGGCCGCGGCGCCGAGCAGCGCAAAATACCCGAGCGTGCACGCCACCTTGGCGACAGTGACGGCCCGCTTACCGAAGCGCGCTTCGAGTCCCACCACGTTCCAGCTCGCCGCGATCGTGTCCGAGCGCAGCGTGACCCAGCTCCGAAGGAACGCGAGGCGCGCGGACCGGACCGGGTCTGCGAGGATGATTCCGATCGCCCTCTGCCTGAGCTCGGCGTCACGCACCGCAAGGTCGTCTGGCAGGTCCGGTGGCAGCGACGCGGCCATTCCGTCGGTGCCCTCGCGGTTGCCCATCCACAGATTCGCTCCGGCGTTGATGGACGTGAGTGAGTAGGTGCCGAAATCGGCGTGATTGCGGAAAGCCCAGGGCAGGGTGAGCGCGAGTAGGCACGCGCCGACCGTCGCGGCACGGCGCACCGCGAGCCACGGAGTCCGGAACGACAGTGCCAGCGGAATTGCCGCGAAGGGGAGCGCGGTTCCCCGCACGTACGTCGTCGCGGCGAGGACGACCCCGGCCATGATGTCGAGCCCGATCCGCCGCTTGCCCTCGCCTGGCGTCGCCATCAGCCACATCGCTCCCATGAGACCGGGAAGCACGGCGTTCTCGGAGGCGATGCAGGTCGTGTAGAGGACGCCGGTCGGCAAGAGCGCCACCACCCAGGCGGCGGCGCGACCCGCCCTGATTCCGAAAAGCGTCGCGGCAAGTCCCCCGGTCGTCACAATCGTGAGGCCCCCGAGCAACGCATTGACGACGAAGGCAACCGCAGGATGGGGGCCGAAGAGAGCGTAGAACGGAGCGAGCAGCGCCGAGTAACCGACCGGCCAGTACCCCGCCGGGTTGCCGGTCGCGTTGACGTACGACAAGCGCTCGACGAGCCAGCGGGCAGAATCGTGATAGACGACCTGGTCGGAGGTCGGCTCGTTCGGGCAAACGAGAATCCACGCGAGGCGCAGCAGGAGCCCCACGGCGAGCGGCCGTGAAAGCGCTCGCACGAGCACCGATCGGTCGGGTTGGGGACGGGGCTGGCTCACGGGCCGTGCGGACTCGGCGGGGCGGCGGTGGTTCGGGATTGCCGAGCGCGCTCGTATGGTATCGTGCGAGCCGCGTCGGGCTCGCGTTGCGGGATGCGGCGCGGCGATTTTCCCGGTAGCACTGTGGTCTCCGAATGACAACGCATCGCTCCCGCAACGTGCCGCGTGGAGTCGCCGTCCGTGGCGCCGCGCATGCCGCCCCATCGCGCGTGACGCGGCGCTCATCGCTCGTTCTCGCGGCGGGTCTCGCGCTCGCTTGCGGCACGTCACGCACCTACGTCTGGGCCAGTCAGCTGCCGCCCCCGGATCCCAACGAAGACAAGGTGATCCTCCCCGGTGACAAGCTGCAGGTGGTGGTCGCGAATCAGTTGGAGATGTCGGGCGAGTTCGACGTGCGACCGGGCGGCGAAGTCGTCTTGCCGACCGCTGGACGTTTCAATACCGCCGGCAGGACCGCGGACGCGCTGGCGGCCGAAGTCACGAACCGGCTGCGGGGCGTGCTCGCCGACCCCCGTGTCACGATCCTCATCGCCGTGCGCCCCCCTCCGACCGTGAGCGTGCTCGGGGAGGTGAAGACGGCCGGCAGGTACGCGTTGACCGGTGACGAGGGCGTGCTCGACGTGCTCGCGAGGGCGGGCGGGCTCAGCACATTTGCCGACGAGGACTCGATTTTCGTGATTCGACACGACAGGTCCAGCCCTCGCGTGCGCTTTCGCTACTCGGACCTGGTCGCTGCCGAGGCCGCGAGCGTGCGGTTCCGGCTGCGTGACGGCGATGCGATCGTCGTCGAGTAGCGTTCATTCCGCCACGAGCAGGTAATAGAGCGCGTCCGGCAGGAGCACGAGGCCGTTCGTCAGGTCGCGAGCTTCCCGCAGACGGCGCCCGTTGGCGTCGAGGGCGATGGCCTGCAGGCGGGCGACGTTGGGGCGCCGCAGCGTGACCCTTCCGTCCAGTCGCCGCAGTTGGATCGGCGCGTGGCCGACGTTCAAGATCGTTCGCTTCCCCGCGCCGCGCGCAAGAAAGCCCGTGTTCTGAAGCTCGGATACCACCTCGACGAGCACGCGTTTCGAGCGCGCGAGCGGCTCTCCGTCGAGGGGTACCGCGAGCAGCGCACCGTACTCGAGCCCTGTCTCGATGCGCAGCACGCCGAGCTCGATCGGGCTCCGTCGCGAGAGGAACCCCACGGCCCCCTCTGCCCGCGGTGCGTTCAGCGTGAGCACTCCGCGTCGCAAGTCCATCTCGAGCTCCCCCGTTCGACGAACGGACTGCGTCCGCGCCGTAGAGCCCGGTTGGCGGTGAAACCTCTGTCGGGTTCGAGCGGTCGAAGCTCACGTTGACGGGACCGACGAGGAAGGTGAGCGGATCGAGCGCCGCGCCGCGCGAGGCGTCGCCCCCGAGCTCGCGCCGACGCAGCGGGTCCCCCGAGCGTGTCTCGAACAACGAGCTGCCGCGGAGCTCGAAGAGAGAACCCGTGGAGAGGTTGACGCTCGCGGCGGGCTTCGCTTCGGCCAGGTACCCGAGGCGAAACGCGAGCGCTGCGCCCGGAAACATTCCGAGCACGGTGGGATCGGCGATGACGAACTTGCTGAGCGTCTCGGCGAATCCAGGGGTCTGCGTGGCAAAAAATGCAAAGCCGTCCGTCCCGTGCAGCGATCCATAAGCGAGGGCCAGAAAGGGGGCCTCCGCGCGGAAGCGATTGGGCTCCGGCCAGTTGACCTCGGAGACGATGCTCGGCTTGCCCTGGAAGCGCATGGCGTTCGTGGGCAGATCCGCGACGGCGCTCGCCCCCGTTGCTGGATCGAGGACGAGCGCGCTTCGGTCGTCGTACTGCTGACCCGCGACGATCCGGTACGAGGCATGCGTTCCCTCGTGGGGCCCGGAGAAATATCCGTGCTGGTCCATCACGTCGCAGGCGGTGTTCGCCCACTTGTCGAGCGGACCGAGGCGCACGGCGCTCGCGGTGACCCAATTCGAGCACACGACCGGGACCCGCAAGCCGAGCTCGTCGCGTAGGTAAGTCCTCAGCCCCTCGTACACGTCGCGCATGTGTCGCGCGAGAAACTCAGCCGTATCGCGTGTGCGCGCCGTGGTGACACGGGCGATGGTGCGCAGACTCAGCACTCCCGCACGGCCGTCCTTTGGGTCGTCGCCCCGCACGCGGCCTCCGCCCCAGCGAGCCAAGGCCGCTTCCACGCTGCCATAGCGGCTGGCGACGAACCGCCCGAAGGCGCGCTCGAGCGCGTGCGTCTGCGTTGCCGGCAGGCGATCGTATGGGTCGAAGGTCCAGAACAGCGTCGAGTCCTCGTTGACGAGCTCGACGAAGGCAAGGCCCCGATCGGCGACGAGCGGTTGCCCGGTCCAGGGGCTCGGGGGGGTGAGCAGCTGACGCCACCAACCGCGATAGATGGTTCTGAACCGCTCGTCCGTGTAGATGAGGCCGAACGCCCGCTCCTCTCCGTCGTAGCCGGGAAAGTCCTTGGCGCGCACCCGCATCCAGTACGGAAAGAAGATCGAGAGCGCCGTACGGATACCCGCGTCGTCGAGCTCGTGAACCAGACGATGCGTCCGCTCGACCAGCTTCGCGTTCGACTCGGGTGATGTCCTTGTCGAGCCAGTACTGCACGTGGAGACGCACGAGATTCACGCCGCGCTTGGCGAGCGTGCCGGCGAACACGTGCATCTGTTCGTCGTCGAGGTCGAGCACGCGCTGTCCCGCATTGACTCCCCAGAAACGCCAGGGAAGGCCGAGGGGACCGGTCGTCAGGGCCCCCGCCGCGGTCCCGACGGTGCCGAAATCCCCGGCGCGCTTCTCGTTCCACGGGCGGAGGTCGAGCTCGGCCGGTTCGAAGTCGTCGGGCGGGGGCTCGAAGTCGAGCCAGGCATCGCCGTTGTCCCTCGCCACGGCGTCCGGACCCCACGAGCCCTCGAGCGCCGCGCGCGTCGAGACGGCCTCGACGTGCGGTGCGGGGACCGGTGGGCTCGCGCCGGGAGTCGCGCTCGTTTCGAAACCTCGGAACACGGCGGCGCCGACACCGAGGGCCACCAGCAAGAGTGCCCAGGGCGCTGCGGCACGGGCGCGCACCCTAGCCGCTCCGATCGCGCTCGCTCACCGCGATGGACGCAGGCGGTGGGCGCTCGCGGAGCTTCTCGTCGTAGCGATCGACCGCGCCCCTCTTGCCGAAGATCAGCGAGTCGCGCTCGAACTGACGCACGAACGCCAGGTACTCCTCGTCCGTGATGCGCTTGTTGCCGTCCAGTGCCGCCTTGGCATAACCCCACAGGATGCCGAGCCCGCCGAGCACGTAGGGTCGCTCGACCATTCGGTAGAGGCAGACCGCGGCCATGTAATACGGCGTGGAGCCCATGAAGTACTTCCCGCGACCCCACCGCGTGCGGCCGGTCCAAATGTTGACGTGGCTAGAGCCCATTTGTCGAAGATGAACGATGGCGAGCTCGCGCTCGTCGATCGAACGAGCGACCCAGCCCTTCATGCGGCACATGTGTCCGTCGATGCCGTCCCAGCACACTTCGCGCACGAAGCCGCCGATGCTTCGAAAACATCCGACGCGATAGAATTTCGCGGGCCCCACCGAGTTTTCGTCGCCGGTTCGCTCCCGCACCAGGCGATCGCCGAAGCGGACGTGGAGCTTGCCCGAAAGCGTGCCGAGCCACGGATCACCCTCGAAGTGCTCCATGAGCCGCTCGAAATACCGGGGGGCAGCTCGAGATCGCAATCGAGCTTGCAGAGGTAGTCGTAGTCCTCGAGCCGCACGTGGCCGAGCCCGTGGTAAAACGCGTCGATGACGCCGGGGCCGACGGAGCGGTGTCCGCGATCGTCGCGGCGCACGACCTGAATGAAGGGATACTTCGCGGCGGCGCGCGCGAGGATCTCGGGTGTCTGGTCCGTCGACCCGTCGTCGACGATGAGCCAGGTGGTCGGCTTGACGCTTTGCGCGCAGACCGTCTCGAGGGTGGTCTCCAGGTACGCCGCTTCGTCGCGGCAGGGTGAGACGAGCAGGTAGCGGCGACCCATGCCAGAGGTCCCTAGCCCGGCGGGTCTTCGCTGGCCAGGAGGCTCAGGGGCTCACCGAAGGGGGGAAGGACGCCGTCGTCGGGCTCGAGGTCGGTGTGCGTGAGAAGCGCCGGTAGCCGAAGTAGGCGGCAGCCCAGACGCTCGAGATGGCGAGCACGAGCAGCATCCCCTCGACGAAGGCGGTCGCCCGGTAGGGCAGGCCCACGCGCTGGACCAGCTGTCGCACCGGCCAGCGCAAGAAATCGCCCGCGACGGTCGTTGCGAGCACCAGGGCGGAAAGCGACGCGTTGACCAGCAGCCCAGAGACGCCTGCACGCGCGAGCCCGACGAGCGAGGCGAGATAGGAAAACAGCTCTGCGCCCGCGAACCCCGCGACCGCGCCCGGAAACCCGAATTGGAGGTAGCCGGTCGGAATCAGGGCCACCATGGCCACGAGCTTGGCACTGCTGTCCACGGACATCCACAGTGGACGGCCGCGCGCCAGGAGCGCCATTCGGTTGGGCATCTCGAGGCTCGCGAACCAGGTCCCGACGGAGAGAAACTGGAGAATCCATCCGGCGTCCTTGGCCCGCTGGTCGTAGAGGAACCTGATGAGCGTCGGCCCGGTTGCTCCGAGGCACGCCACCATCCAGCCCGCCAGTACGAGCCAGGTCGTGCGCGTCTGCTTGAGCGCGCCGGCGAAGTCGCCTCTGGCGTTGTGCACGCGGCTGAGCAAGGGAAAGATCACGGAGCTTGCGACCTGCGAGACGACCGTGACGGGGATCGTCGCCCACACCGTGGCGATGCTGTAGACCCCGAGCGTCTGGAGCGAGACGAGCTTGCCGAAGATCAGTCGGTCCGACTGCAGCACCGCGAACGTCAAGAGCGTGCTCAGAAAGACCCAGCGCCCGAAGCGGAGCAGGGCGTGTGCGCTCGGTCGATCCCAGGTGAAGCGATTCTGCACGCCCGGTAGGAAGGTGTGGCTCAGAGCGAGCTTGACGATCGCCGACGCGACGGCGCCGACGGCGAACGCCATCACGTCGCGGGTGACGTACGCCCATGGGATCACGATGGCGATGCCCGATGCCTGCGAGATCAGATCGATGGCCGTTGCGCGGCCCAGCGCCACGTGGCGCTTCGCCGTCACGAGGCGTGTGGAATTGAACCCGGAGATGATGGTCACCAGCGCGACCAGCGGGATGAGCGTGGCGAGCGGGGGAGCGTCGTAGAAATGCGCCACGGCGCGGGCTGCGACGCAGGCGATCGTGAAAAGCACGAGACTTCGTGCCACCTGAATGGTCCAGGCCGTGTTCAGGTACTCGGGCTCGTCACCTCGTGGGCTCTGGACGATGCTCGGGCCGATTCCGACGTCCGAGAACATGTGCAGCCCCTGTAGGAACGTGTTCACGAGCGCCATCAGACCGAACGCTTCGGGGTAGAGCAGTCGCCACAACACCAGGTTGCTGCCGAGGCGAAGGGCCTGCCCGCCCCCGTAGCCGGCGAGCACCCAGAAGGATCCGCGCTTGAGATCCCTGGTCAGCTTGTGCTTGCTCGTCCTGTCGCTGGCTGGCGGCGCTGTCGAAGTCGTTTGTCCGAGCACGGGGCGGCCGAGCATAGGGCAAAGCCAACGGCCGCGCACTTCATGCGCGGTGCCGCGCACGCGAGACGGATTTTGCGCCGCGATCGCCGTCGTCCGCACTTGAGGCGCGGGACGGTCTGCGGTACGAGCGCTGCTTCTCGCCACACGGATGTTTCGTCTCTTCACGTTTCTCTGGGCGTTCGCGATCCTGATCCACCAGGGTCGGGCGGGGCACTTCGCGGGCATTTCGGTTGACATCGCGCTCGACCTCGCCGCGCTCTGGATGCTGCTTCGACCGCTGCCGAGCAGCGCGGTGCTGCTCGCCGGCGTGCAGCTGGCGACGTTCGCGTATCACCTGCCGTTCGAGACGAACCATTGGTGGCTGCTCAGCTTCGGCGACCTGACGATCCTGATCGCGGCGCTCTGCCTCGTCGGCCGGGGTGGCGCGAAGTTGGACGGCGAGCACTGGTTCGAGACCTTCGCACCCACGCTGCGCGTGCATCTCGTGATTCTCTACGTGTGCGTCACGCTCGCGAAGCTCAACGCAGGGTTTTTCAACCCCGACGTGAGCTGCTCGAGGACGATGTACGACTGGCTCGCGCACAAGCTGCCGTTTTTGCCGAAGGGAGCGTGGGCAGGGGAGCTTTCGATCTACCAGGTGCTCGTCGTCGAGGGCCTCTTGCCGGTCGCCCTGCTCTGGCGCAAGACCCGCCCGATCACGCTGATTTTGGGCACGCTCTTCCATATGATTCTCGGCATCAACGGCTTCTTCAACTTCTCGGCGTCGCTGCTCCCCCTCTATGCGCTGTTCGCGCCGCCGGAGCTGGTCGAGCGCGCGCGTGACGTCCTCGTTCGCTCGCGCGCGTCCCGTCGGGTGGTAGCCCTCGTGCAGAGGCTCGCGCGGGGGCGTGCCAGCGCGGCGATCGTGCTCGCCGCGGTCGTCGTCGTGGTCGGCGTGTTCCCCTTCGTCGTGCCGGACGACGCATTCCGCCGCCGCTTCACCCTGCTTCTCTTCAAGGCCATCTGGGCCGCCTTCACGCTCGGTCTCGTGACGCTGGTCGCGCTCGCGTGGCTGAAGATGCCTCGGCTCGTGGCGCCCCCCGTGCGTTTCAGGCCGATGAACGGGTGGCTCTGGATCACGCCCATCTTGGTGACGCTCAACGCCCTTTGCCCCTTCCTCGGACTCAAGACCGAATCGAGCTTCACCATGTTCAGCAACGTGCAGACCGAGGGCGAGCTCTGGAACCACTTCGTCATGCCGCGCGCCATGCGCGTGTTCCATTTTCAGGACGATCTCGTGAGCATCGTTTCGTCGAGCGACCACGACCTCAGTGAGTCGGGCCGCCAGGGGACCCGGTACACTTTCTTCGCGATGCAGCAGCTCGCGGCCTTCAGCCCCGACCTCGAGCTCGTCTACGAATATCGCGGGGTACGGCACGTCGCGCCCCGCGTAGGCGACGACCCCTTGCTCGGTCAACCCCCGAACCCGATTCTCGCCAAGCTGTTCTGGTTCCGCGCCGTTCCGGTCCCCGAGCTGAACGACTGCTCGCATTGACCTGGCCGGCGGGGGCTTTCGACGCCCCCGCCGGGCTCGCGTTCCTGCCGGGCGAAAAACCCCGATGCTCGTTCATTTTCGGCGACGCATCTGGTACGCGTCGGCATGGCGACGTGGTGACTCCGTCCGAAGACCCACCGGCCGGCAACGAGGCGGCGGCAACCCGGACCGCTGGAGCGAGATCCAGCCGCCGGTACGTCCGCTTGCTCGTGGCCGTCGCGGGCTACCTCGCGATCGTCGTGCTGGCGGCTCGCACGATCGACCGCGAGCGCTTCGTCTCCGTGCTGTCGCGGCTCGACGCCACGGATCTCGGCGCCGTTTTCACTCTGATCGGAGCGCACCTGGTGTCGCGTGGTCTCCGCTACCACGCTCTCGCCGTGCGAGCCGGGGCCAAGGGCTACGGGGTCGCTGACGGCTTCCGCATCTTTCTACTCGGACTGAGCGCCTCCCTGGCGACGCCGGCCCGCGCGGGCGACGTCGTGAAGGCGGAGCTGCTCAAGGCTTTTGGCGTTCGCCGCGCCGTGGGGCTGGGTCTGGTCGCGATCGAACGCATCCTGGACCTCATCGTCGTTTGCGCGATGATCGTCGTCACGGGGGCGCTCCTGGCCCGGCAGACACAGCAGTCGAGCCTGCAGGTGGGTGCGGCGGTGCTCCTGGGCGTGCTCATCGCGGGCGTCGCGAGTGTGACGATCCGGCGCCTCAGGAGCGCCGGCATTCGGCTGATCGCCAGGTTCGGATCCCGCCTCGTCAAGGCCGTGAGGCGTGAGCGCGTCGAGGACATCGCCCACCGTCTGTTCGACGTATGGGACGAGGTCTTTGCTTCGCCACGGGTGCTCGCGCGCTACCTACTCGTTACGCTCGTCGCGTGGCTCGCCGATTTCGTCAAACTCTGGGTGCTGCTCCGCGCGGCGGGCAGCCAGGTCGAGCTCCTCGCGGTGTTGTTCGTCTACCCGATTTCGCTGATTGCCGGCATCCTGTCGCTCCTGCCGTTCTCCGAGGGGGTCGTGGGCGTCGCGGCCATCGCGCTCTTGAACCGCCTCGCAGGTGTCAACCTCGCGACCGGCACGGCAGCGGTCGCCGTCGATCGCGGGATCTCCACGCTGTCCCCCCTTTTTGCGTACGCGCTGCTCACGCTCGGGCGCGCGATGGCTCGACGCCGCGCGGCCTGACGCCGGACAGCCGAGCGCCTTTGCTCGCAAAGCCACTTTCGCGTGCCAATCGTCGCCGTTCACTACGGTGTGTGGGATGACGAAAGCGGCGCGGGCCGCCCACCGAAGCGAGCCAGAGCAAACCAGATCGCTCCGCATAGCCCGACGATCACCACGCCCGCGTAGGTTCCGAGCGACAACAAGAGGGCGGGCTCCCGTTCGACGCCCGCCCAGGAAAACACGATCAAGAAGCCCGCTTCCCGCACGCCGAGCCCCCCGACGGAGATGGGCAGCATGGTCGCAAACCAGACGAGCGGCGTGAGCGTGAAGACGAGAATCTTCGGTACGTCGAGCGCCAGGCCCCACCCGACGAACGCCGTCGTCGCCACGGCAGCCGTCTGATAGAAGAGCGACACGAGCAGAACGGAACCCACGCGCTCGACGCTGAGCGCGCGGGCGACCGCGTCGAGCGCGGATTGCGCCCAGGCCTGCCCGGGCTTGAGCGTCGCGCCTACCCTGCGCATGATCTCGAGCGCCAAGAGCGCGAGGAGCGCCGCCGCACCCAGACCTCCCTTGGCCCACGCGGGCAACGGCGAGAACAGCGCGGCCGACGCAGAGACGAGCAGCAACGAGGCGACCCCGATGATGCGTTCCGAGAGAACCAGGGTCGTTGCTTGGGAGGCCTTGGCTCCGCTCTGGACCAGCATCACGACGCGCGCGCTGTCACCCCCCACGAGGCTCGGCAAGAAGAGTCCGAAGCAGGTCGAGACGAAGTACAAGCGAGCGTGGGTGAGAAGGGGGAGCCGGACCACGGGATCGCAGAGCAGCTTGAAGCGGGCGGCCCCCACGACGTGGGCGCCGATGGCGCTCAGAGCAACGAGGAGCACCCCAATCGGGCTCGTGCGGGATGCGAGGCTCGAAAGCACGCTCCATTCGACCGACCGCACCACGATCACGAGGACGCCAAGGCCCAGAAGCAGCTTCAGCGCGGCGCCCCAGCGAGATTGGAAGAACGCTCGGCTCGATTCGACGAAACCCATGCCTCGGTTCAGGTAAACTACCACTCAGCGGGGAAATCGGGTGAAGAGCTCGGGCGAGAGCCGCCATAGCTCTCGCTTGGCGGAGCCTGTGATCGACGATAGCCTCGCGCGAGGCCCCGAGCGGCGCTCGCGCCGCGAGATCTTCGGACATGACGCGCTCCACGGTGTCGAAAGGCCAGTCCAGCGGAACCGCTCGGTTCCACGGCGACGAGCCGTCGCCGCCAGAAGGGCCCGCTGCTCGCATCCGATCGCTCTTCCGTCGCCATGGGCTGCTCCTCGTGTTGGGCCTCGGCGCCCTGCCGCGCTTCTGGCGGCTCGATCACCAGCCGCTCTGGCTGGACGAAACCTTCACGGGATTGCGGCTCTCGGGGTACCTCGAATCGGACGTTGTCCGCGAGTTTCTCGCGCATCAGCCGCTCTCGGTCGAGCGCCTGATGCGCTATCAGGCGGTGGTCGAAGGCCATTCCGTCGGCGACACGCTGCGTAGCCTTGCGATCGAGGAGGGGGAGCACGCCCCGCTCTTTTACGCGTGCGCGCGCCTGTGGGCACCGCTTTTCGGGGGAGGCTTGATGGACGTTCGCAGCCTGTCCGCGGTGTTCGGCGTCCTCGCGCTCGTCGCGGTCTACCTGCTCGCGCGAGAGCTCTTCGAGGGCCGCGCCGCCGCCATCGCTGCCGTCGCGCTCAGCGCCATCTCGCCGCTGCAATTGCTCTACGCAAAGGAGGCGCGGGAATACTCCATGTGGCTCGCAGCGGCGCTCTTTGCGGGCGTGGCGTTGCTTCGAGCCATGCGGCGGTTGACGCGCGGCTCGTGGCTTCTCTACGCCACGTTGCTCGCCTTGTCGTTCTACAGCTCGCTGCTCACGGTTCCCGTGCTGTTGGCGCACGCGGCGCACGTGGCCATCACGAGCTTTCGCCGGCCAAGAGTGCTGGCGGCCTACGCGGCGACCGTGGCGGGTGCGCTCGCTCTGTTCAGCCCCTGGCTCTGGGTCGTCGTCGAGAACCGTGGGTCGGTGCAGACGAATGCGGGTCAGGTCGTCCAACACGGCGCCGCGGACACGATCCGATACTGGACCATGACGCTCGTGCGGGTGTTCTTCGATCTCCCGCTGATCGACACGCACCCGCGGCTCTCGGAGCGCATCGGCCTCTACTCGATCGTCGTGTTCGTGTTGGCCGTGGTGCTGCTGTCGGCGTATCGGGTCGTCCGCCATGCGCGCAGCGCCGCGGTCAGCTTTCTCGCCACGTTGGTGGCCGTGCCCTGGCTCTTGGTTTTGGTGGGCGACCTTGCGGCCGCGCGCACTTCGTACGCGCGCTACCTCCTGCCGTCGTGCGTCGTCGTGACGCTCGTCGTGGCGGGTGCCGTCTTCGGCGATGGTCGTGGGTCGGTCGCTGCGAGCGGCACGCGGGGGCTGCGGGTGGCATTCGGCTTGCTCTGCGCCCTGACGCTGCTGAGCGACGCCGCGCTGCTGAACGCGCGTACTTGGTGGCACCGCTCGGGTGGGGAGGCGATCCTCGCCAGCACGAAGGCGATCCCCCGAGCGCACGCCGCGCAAATCGTTTTCGACGACACGACGTTCGACTTCTTCGTCATCGGGCACCTGCTCGATCCCGCCATCGAGGTGCACGGACGATTCCGCTGTGGGACCTGCGCCGAGCCGCTCGCTCCCGTGCCGGACGTCACGGCCCAGCTAGACTGGCGGCGTCCGGTGTTCCTCGTAAAGCCCATGCCGCTCGAAAGCGAGCTCGACCATCTCGGCGTCGACTACAGGCCGCTCCCGCTGCCGGACAGCGCTCCCTACCAGGTCCTGCGGCTCTCGCGCTAGTCAGCTGCGCCGGGCGAGCGGGTTGCGGCAGATGGTGAGCAACGGGTCGTAGAACGAGAGGTACTTGACGAGCGTCCGCTCGTTGGCGCCATTCTGGAAAAAATCCGTTGACAAGAGGTAGCGGGAGACGACGTTGTCTTCGAGGCGACGGTAGGGGTGGCCGCGTTCCAGCCACGCGTAGGGGCTCATGAAGCGCAGCGGCAACGCCAGCGCCGACAGTTTCGCGAGCTCTCTCTCGTATTGCTTGCGAAACACGACGTAGTCCTTGGCGAAAGTGTGGAAGGTGCTCGTGTCCACGCGGAGGTACCCGACGCGACGGTGTAGGATCGTGACGATCACCTCCGTCGCGTCGCCGAAGTGCCACTTGTACAGACCATAGATGCCGGCGAGGCCCGACGTGGCGCCCAGGGCCAACAGCTTGCGGCGGGTGATCTTCAAGGCGCTCACGAGAACAGACGCTCCGCCGCCCACATCGAGAGCGCCGACAAGGTCAACGTGGGGTTGGCAGCAGGGCAGGTGGGGAAGGTGCCGCTGCCCAGGACCAGCAGGTTGCGGGCCGTGTGGTGTCGCAGCGTCCGGTTGACGACGCTTTCGGCCGGGTCGGTGCCCATGCGCGTCGTGCCCTGAATGTGCGCCGACCCACCCAGCCCCTCGATCGGCCGTACGTCGTACCCCTCGATCGGCAATTTTGCGGCGAGCTCCTCCATGCGCTGCTTCACCGAGGAAAGCCCAGCCTTCATGTAGGCCGAATGGCGGGGATAGTAGAGCTCGGGTTTCGAGGGATCCTCTCGGCTCACCGCGACGTGGTTGTCGTACTCGGGCACGTCCTCGAACACGAACTTGAGCAGGCCGCGCTGGCGCCAGCGACCAGGCTCGGCGCGCAACCACGGCACGTTCCAGTTCTCCACCAAGCAGCCCGGTCGTGTCTTGCGGAACGCCCCGTCCAGGAACATGAGGCCGAGGCCCGTGACCGCCTGCCCGCCGTCGTAGTTGTCAACGCCCTGCAAATCGACGCGCACGTCGCGAGAAATCTGCTCGTTCAGGTAGTGACCGAGCGCCTTGTCGCGAAAGCCCGACTTGAGCAGGATGAACGGCGTCATGATCGCGTGCGCTCCGACCGCGACGAGATCCGACCTGACCGAATAGGTGCGCCCCGCCGTCGAATAGCTGACGCCGGTGGCTTGCCCACCCTGCAGGTTGACGTGCTCCACGTTCGCGTCGAGGCGCAGCGTGACCCGCGGATCCTCGTAGGGCAGAGTCATGTGCTGGTCGACCTGGAACTTCGCCATGATCGGACAGGTGCTGCAAATCCCGCTGGCGCAGCAAAGCGGCCGGCCTGCGCGCTCGCTGCTCGCCCGAGCGCTCGGCAGATGGATGTGCATGCCCGGATAGCGGGCCGCGAGCAGCTCGTCGAGGGCGTTGAAGCGGTGCGGCGGCGATGGGTACGGCTTCGATCGCGGGTAGGGCCCTTCGCTCGCACCCGCGATGCACATCACGTCCTCGACGCGTGTGTAGTACGGCTCGAGCTCGTCGTAGCCGATGGGCCAGTCCTGCCCGACCCCGTAGGTGGACTTCGTCTTGAAGTCGTTCGGGTGTAGCCGAGGCGTGTTCCCCGTCCAGCACGAGCCACCCCCGAAGGCGATGTTCTGGATCCACGGCTTTCGTGGCGTTCGGTTGATGCTCACGTCGTCGAAGCGGACGTCGCTGGTGATGCGCTGCTTGAGCCTCGTGGTCGGCTCGAGACGCCTGCCGCGCTCCAGGACGAGCACTCGAGCGCTGGGCTCCGCGTGCTTCAGGTATTCCAGCAAGAAGAAGGACGACGCGAACCCCGTACCTACGACGATGACGGTGTAGTCCTCGGGGCTCATGCGACTCCCGCGGAGCATCGGACGAACACGGCGAGTGGGCTCGTACCATTGGGGTCTTCGCCGGGCAACCGTGCTCCGTTTCTGGACGTGGCGGAGCCTGGCCGGCTCAATCGCGACCCGCTGTCGCGTCGCGCCACGCTTCGTAGCTGGCAACCTGCGCGTCGTCGAGGCACCATGAACTCGTGCAGCACCCCACAATCCTCGCGTACGTGATGATGTGGCTGGTGGTCCCGGCGACCATGCTCGCGTTTTCGCAACTGCCGGCCCCCCGCGCGGTGCTCGCCGTCCTCCTGGGCACGGTGCTGTTCCTGCCCGAGCTTCTGCAATTCGATGCGCCGCTGATTCCGACCCTCGACAAGCTCACGCTACCCGCGCTCTGCATCTTTTGCGGCGTGTATCTCGGGGCACGACCGAAGTTCCGAAGCGCGAAACCCGGCCACGGGATCGATCGACTGATGCTGCTCTCGCTGGTGGCGCTCGCCGGGACCATCTTCACGAATCAGGACACGCTGCACTACGGTCCGAAGACCATCCAGGGTCAGGGCCCTTACGATCTCGTGTCGTTCAGTCTGAGCATGGCGCTCCACACGTTCGTCCCGTTCCTCGTCGGGCGGACCATGTTTCGAACCTCCAGCGACGCTCGCGATCTGCTCAAGGCGCTCGTCATCGCGTTTCTCATCTACTCCCCGCTCATTCTGTTCGAGCTGAAGATGAGCCCGCAGCTCCACTCCTGGATTTACGGGTACCGCCAGCACGCCTGGGGACAGGTGAAGCGAGCGGACGGGTGGCGGCCGCAAGTCTTCATGCATCACGGGCTCGCGCTGGCCCTGTTCGTCTGCGCGTCAGCGCTTGCCTCCTGGGCACTCGTCAGGGCGCGTGTCCGCGCGGTGCGCTGGCTCCACCCGACCGCGCTAGCGATCTACGTGACGGTGATCTTGGCGCTCTTGAACAGCCTCGGAGCCCTGGTTTACGGGATAGTGCTCGTGCCCCTGATGTGGGTATTGACGCCGCGCGCGCAGCTGCGGCTTGCCGCGGGGTTGGGGATCATCGTCTTTCTCTATCCCGTCCTGCGCCTGACCGGGATCTTCCCCGCGCAAGACATTTGCGACTTCTTCTACGGCCTGAGCCCGGAGCGCGGTGCGTCGCTCGGCTTCCGCTTCACGAACGAGGACATGCTGCTCGACAAGTTTTGGGAGCGACCGCTCTTTGGCTGGAGCTACTTCGCGCGGGGTCACATTTGGACCTCCGAGGGCAAAAACATCTCCGTGATCGACGGCGCTTGGATCGCCATCCTCGGACGCGGTGGGTTCGCCGAGTACATCACGTACTTCGGTCTGCTCGTCTTGCCGCTCGGCATGGCGCTCCGGAGCCTGCCTCGCGTGCCCCGGGAGCATCAGCGCCTGCTCGCCGGCGTCGGCATGATCTCCATCGTCTACACGCTGGATCTGCTGCCGAACGGCGGCTTCAACGACCTGCCCATTTTCCTCGCGGGCACGCTCGCCGGTCTTTCGCAAGGGCTCGCCGGCGAGAAGGGCGCGCGCCTGACACGCGCCGAGGTTGCACGCCTGGCGGTCGTGCTCTGGGTCCGACGGCGCCTCTCCCAGGCGGCCGCCTTGCAGGGCAACGTGACCTCGCGCTGAGCTCGGTCAGTCCGGGCGCACGGTGCTGAGCACGATGGCCTGGCTCGTCGAGCGCCGCGTGGCGAGATAGCGGCGAAGCTCGAGAATGGCCACGACGAAGGCGCCGAGCACGAGCCCGCCGGCGATGCCAATGAGCGTACGAAGCAGGAGCACGCGGCGCAGCTGCACGCCCGACGTTTCGGGCGGCACGAGAACCTCGTAGCGGGCCATCACGGAGCTACGCTCGAGATCCAGCGCCAGCTGCTTCTGGCGCAGCTGGGAGAACAGCTGCGCGTGAAGGTCGGTGTTCACGTTGTAGGCGCGCGTCAGCTCCGCGAAGCGAGCCTCGACCTCCGGCAGCTTGTCGACGATGCCGTCGAGCCGCTTGAGCTGCTCGTTCACCTCGCCGAGCTGAGCGCCGATGGCGCGCTGGGCGACCTCGAGATCGGCGACACGGTGCCTCTCGTCGATGAGTCCGGGGTTGGCGCTTTTATCCAGGGAGGAGAACTGCGTGTTGCGGGCCTTGTCGGCCAGATCCTGCAGCTCCTTCTCCTGCTTCATCAGGGCGATCACCTCGGGGTGTTGGTCGCCGAAGCCTTTCGCGCGGGCCTCGCCGAGCTTTCGCCTCGTGTTGACCAATGCCGTCTCGTAGGGCGCGGCCCCTTCGGCGCGTTTGGTGAGCAGTGGCGATTGCTCGGACATGCGCTTGCGTGCCGCGCCAAGCTCGAGGTTGGCGCGTGCCATTTGGGCGCCGAGGTCGGATCGCTGCTTGTAGAGCGCCTCGCGCGAGTTCACGTGCTGGATCGCGAACTCCGGCAGCCCGACCATGTTCGCCTGCTTGAACTTCTCGAGCTCCGCCTCGGTCTTGCGAAGCTCCGCCTCGCGCTCCTTGACTCGCGACTCGAGAAACTCCACCTCGGTCTTCGCGACGTGCAGCGCGTGCGAGATTTCCGTCTTGAGAAAACCCTCCACGTGCTTGGTCAGGAACTCGACGGCGTACCTCGGATCGGTGTTGGTGTAGGTCCCCTCGTACGTCGCGTACTGCGTCGGCTTGAAGGTGAGGAAGGTGAGCGTGTCATCCACCTTGTACTTGTTGGGATGAGGGACGCCCATCGCCTTCAGTGTCGCCTCGATGAGCGTGGGGCTCGTGAAGCTCTGGATCAGCGGGACGGTGAAGCTGTCGTTGTCCCTGTCGTACGGATCGTACTTTTCGCCAGCCGGGGGCGTGATGCGAATGCGGCACTTGGCCACGCTCTGCGGCGGCTTCAAGAAGACCGACGCGTCCGCCGCGAGCGCCATCAGCGCCGCGCACAAGAACAGCGGAAGCCAGTTGCGCCGGATCATGTTGACCAGCTGCCTGAGCTGCGCAATCCGCTGCTCGAGCGAGACCGACTCCTTGGGCGCCTCCTCGGGCTGGGTGGCCTTGAGCAGCTGCACCAGGAGCTGCGCGTCGGGGAGGCCCGTGTCGGGGAGCTGCAACGCGGAGGACTGCGCCACCTGCGGGAGCAGCTTTGAAAGGTAGTGAGTCTGCTCCTGCGACCCATCCGCGTTGGTGGGGAGGTAGGTGAGCACCGTCTCCGCGAACTGGAGGCTATCGCCGGGGCTGAGCTCGAACGGTTCGTTGGGTGCGAGCCTGCGACCGTTCAGGAAGGTGCCGTTCGTCGAGCCGTGGTCGATGACCGAGTGACCGTCGGGCGTCTGGACGATTGTGGCGTGCCGGGTCGAGATGGCGCGCTCCTCGAGCTGGATGTGGGCGGCCGCCGTGCGACCCACTCTGGTCTCGGGGCGCAGCAGCGGGAAGACGCGCCCCGTGAGCTTGCCGCCCACCACCACCAAATTGGCGCGCGCGACGAGATCCGCCGTTCCGGCTTGGATTGCCTCGGACGGCTCGCCCTCCGGCTCCGGCAAGGTTTCGTGCGGTCCCGTCATGCCTGTGCTCCGCGAGCGCGTGAGCCTACCGAGGCTAGCTTTTCGCCGCGCCCTGTCAAACGGCTCGGCTGCCTCGGCGACCCGCCCGGACGTTTGGTGGTTTGGCGGGGTCGGGCACGGGGCGTCGTCGGGAAACGGTGTGGTGGGCGCGGGCAATTCCCGCCGGTGGACGCACTTATGCAGCCCCCGAGGCTTCCGTGCCGAGCACTTCGTTAAGAAGTCGGCGTATTTTTCCGCGATGCGTTTCCAGTCGAAGCGGTTCCGCGCCTCGGCCGCACGAGCTTCTTTGGACCCCGGCTCGGCGAGCACCCGTTCGACGGCGGCCGCGACGCTCTCCGGGTTCTGGGCATCGACGAACGTGCCGTGGGCGCCGAGCGTCCAGCGCGTGACGCGGCGGTCGTGGGTCACGATGGGAAGACCGCTCGCGAGCGCCTCCACGTAGACGTTGCCGAACGGCTCATCCAAGCTCATGTGGAGGAAGGCATCAGCGCTGCGATAGAGCGCCGGCATGTCCTCGCGTGGCACTCGGAGCCGGCGGAACCTCGCACCCATGAGCTCGTTGCCCGCGCGCTCGACCTCGCCGCGCAACGGGCCGTCACCCGCGACGACCAGGCTAGCACTCGTGAGCTTGGCGACCGCCGAAATGCCCTCCATCACACGCTTACTCGGAATGAGCGCGCTCGCCATCAACACCACGCGATCCTCGGGTCCGAGCCCGAAGCGTGCGCGATCACCGGCCGCTGGATAGAACGTCGTCGTGTCCACGCCGTTCGGGATCAGCGCAGTGCGAAAGCTCCCAGCGTGGGCGTCGTAATAGTCGGGGTTGATGCAGACGAGTGCATCGCAGTCGAACAGCAGGTACTCGGAGTTCTTCCGATAAAGTGGCCAGTCGCCGTTCTCCGTAACGAACACGTGCAGCGGGCGGCGCCGACGCCCGCGACGTGCGCGCACCGCCCACGTTTGCAGCGGATAGCTGCAGGTGACGACGACGTTGAAGTCGCTGGGCCGAAAGCGTCGGAGAAACCCGGGCAAGAACGTGAGCTCCTCCCAGTGCCCGTCCGTGCGCAGGATGGGGCCCTTCGGCCAGCGCTCGAAGCGTTCGCGCGGCACGCAGTCCGCATGCACGAATCGGTAAGGATCGCCCGCCCGTGCTTCACCGGAACCGAACAGCGTGACCTCGTAGTCGGCGCGCCGAGCGAGCGCCGCCGCGATGGACTCGAAGGCCACCTCGGCGCCTCGTGCGACGCGATGGAGTCCCGGCAGGCAGAAGGCGACGCGCACCGCGGCGCTCATCCAGGGCCCCGCGTGGCGCGGATGGTCCCGAGCTGGCCGACGAGGCGGTCGAGCTTGTTGCGATCGGCGGGCCGGCGCGCGAGGGCCCGCACGATGCGCGCGCTCGTCGTCACGAGGTTGACACCACGCAACCAGCTGGCGGCAGCGCGCCCGTAGCACTTCTCCTGCACGAGGTAGCGCGCCTTCCAGCGCTGAATCGATCGCTCGCTGCTCGGCATGCGGCTCGGATCCGACGAAGCGCCGCCGAGGTGCACGATTGACGCGACCGGGTCGTAGCGTCGGGTGTAGCCACGGCGCATCAGCACGTGGCTGAACACCACGTCCTCGCCGTAGAAGAAGAAGTCCTCGTCGAGTCGCACTTTCCCTTCGGGAAAGGCCGCCGAACGCACGAAAAGAAAAGCGCCGCCGAGCCAGTTGACGTTGCGCGCCCCGCCCTCGCGGTCCCAATCCAGATCCTCCGCGTCGGCCCACTTGAAGAACGCGGGCAATTTCCAGGGCAGACCGAAGGCTGCCACCGTCGAGAGCACCGGCGTCGGGAAGCGACGCGTCACGTTCTGGATGGTGCCGTCGCGGTTGAGCACGCGGCAGCTCATCGCCCCGGCTTCGGGGTGCTCGGCCATCACGGCGAGACACCGCTCGAGGCAGCCCCGGTGCATGATGGTGTCGCTGTTCAAAAGCAGCACGA
Source organism: uncultured delta proteobacterium (assembly GCA_963841435.1). Taxonomy (GTDB): domain Bacteria; phylum Myxococcota_A; class Polyangia; order Polyangiales; family Polyangiaceae; genus PMG-095. The sequence continues at coordinate 1,397,394 of CAWJCS010000005.1, read as the reverse complement.
ACTCGGCGGGCTCGCCGTGCGCGATGCCCAGGTTGTTGCCACCGGCAAAGCCGCGATTCTTGTCCGAGAGCACGAGCTCGACGTGCGACCAGCCGTTTTCGTCGATGGCGCGGCGCAACGCGTCGGCCGAGTCGTCCCCCGAGTCGTTCTCGACGACCACGACGCGGACGCCGGGTACCGTTTTCGCTTCGGGAGCCAGACTTCGCAAGCTGTCGATGGTGAGGTCCGGTGTCCGGAAGTTGACGATCACGACGAGCACGCGCGCGCGCTCGCCTTCGGCGGGGTTCTTTGAGGCTTCGCCTTGCATCGTCGGGTCGCGGGGTTTTCCGAGCCCGTTCATATCGCACTCCCGCCCGCTTGGCGTATAAAGGCCCGCGCGAGCGTGACGGTCGAGACCCCTTCCAGTGTTGACGGAGCGAATCCCGCGCGGCCGAACGCGCTGCCGCCGGGTGGCGAGCGCGTGGCCGGCGTCGTCATCGGGAAGAACGAGGGCGAGCGCTTGCTCCGGGGCCTGGCGATCGCAACGCGCTCGTTCGCGCTCACCGTCTACGCGGACTCGAACTCGACCGACGGCAGCCGCGAGGCGGCCGCGGCGCGCGGCGCCACGGTGCTCCATTTCACCGAAGCGCCGTTCACGCCTTCGCGCGGCCGGCAGGAGGGCCTGGAAGCGGTCGTCCGGCTCAGGCCCGACTTGCCGTTGGTCCACTTCATCGACGGCGATTGCCTGCTTCAGCCCGGTTGGGTGGAGGAGGCGGTGCGCTACCTCGACGCGCACCCGGACGTTGCGGCGGTGTTCGGGCGCCGCCGCGAGGAGCGCGTGCGCGAGTCGTTCTACAGCCGACTCATGGACGTTGATTGGGACCATCCGCCGGGAGAGGTTTCGAACTTCGGAGGCGACGTGCTCGTGCGCACGCGCGCCATCGTTGACGCGGGCGGTTGGTCGGCTTCGACGATCAACGCCGAGGACATCGACGTTTCGTTCCGCATCCGGGAAAAGGGTTGGAAGATCGTCCGGCTCGGAAGCGAGATGACGTCACACGACGCGCGCATGACGCGTTTCGGCGAGTATTTTCGGCGCAGTTTGCGCGCGGGTTACGGTTACCTCGAGGTCGGTTTCCGGTACCGAAAAGGTCCCGGCAAGCTGCTCCTCAAGCGCGCGAGAAGCTCGGCGATCTACGTCCTCGTGCTGCCGCTCATCGCCGTCGGGCTCGGCCTCGTCTACTGGCCGCTCGCGCTGCTCGTGCTCTTTTCGTACCTGCGGGTGCTCTTCACGATGACGCGCTGGGCGCGGCGGCGCGGCGCTCGATTGCCAACGGCGGTCGCCTATGCGGCGCTCAATCTGGTCTGCAAGGCCGCAAGCTTTTGGGGCTCGGTGCGCTACCTGCTCGACCGGCTGCAGCGCCGCGGTCGCCCGCGCGACGATCTCATCGTGTATCGCCGCGGCTGACGCGCGGGTCGCGCTCGCCGTTGCCGGGAATGCACGCAGACCGAGCGTGGCGTTCTTCCGCGATCTCGAGTGTTTGGCTCGCGCGGCCGCCGGATGCTACGGTGCGCGCATGAGGAAGTGGGTTCTCGCGGGTGCGGTTGGCCTCGTGCTTTCCGGGGCCGCGCTCTTGATTCCAATCCAGGGCACGGCCCACTCCGTGCCGGCGGGGCGCTCGAAGGTGACGGCCGGGCCGCGCGCGCCCGCCCCCGAGCGGAAGCTCGATCTGCTCTTCATTCACCACTCGATCGGCGATCAGCTGCTCGCCGAACCGGGGCCCGAAGGGGTTCGCGGTCAGAGCCCACGCGGTGGCGGCATGCGGCGCCTGCTCGAAAAGGCTGGCTACGAGGTGCACACGGCGACCTATCACAGCCGGCTCGGCGACCAGACGGACGTGTTCGACTGGCCCGCCAAGTTCAACGCGCACATCGCCGAGCTTCTCACGACCGAAGACGGCGACGCCCCGATGGCCGATGGCAAGAGGCACGACGTCATCCTGTTCAAGTCGTGCTACCCGAACAACGAATTCGTGGGTCGCGGCGAAGCGCCGGGCAACCCCAAGGGTCCCGGGCTGACGCTCGAGAACGCGAAGGCCGCCATGCGCAGCATCCTGCCGACCTTCGAGCGCCACCCCGAAACCTTGTTCGTGTTCCTCACGACGCCGCCGCTCGCGCCCCGCACCTATCCGGAGCGGCTCGGCCTGTGGCTGGTCCGCGCCGTGACGGGGCGCAGCACCGTCCGCCGCATGGAGAAGGCCGCGCCGCTCGCGCGGGAGTTTGCGAGTTGGGCGGCGTCGGAGCAGGGCTGGCTCGAGGGTTATCCGCTGAAGAACGTCGCGGTCATCGATTACTACGACCTTCTCACCGATCACGGCGCCTCGAACTTTCTCGCTTTCCCGAGCGACGGCGGCAAGAACAGCCATCCGACGTCGGATGGCCAGAAGCGCGCCGCCCCGGAGATCGTCGACCAACTCAACCGCGCGGTCGAGCGTGCCGGTCTGGGACGCCATGCCGAGCTGCCCCACGACGCCTCGCGACAGCTCGCTAGGGCACGCTGAGCGCGCGAAAAGGCCGACCTCGGCGCGCGCGTGCGAGCCAGCCGCTCCGAGCGTCACGGCGCGCTCCCGGGCCCTTCCGCGGCACTCTGCTTCGCGAGCTAGGCGGGGCGGTCGCCGGCGGTCGGGGCGCGCTTCTCGCCGGGCACCCGGTCGCCGCGCCCCGTGTAGTTGAGCATTCGCGCAGGGACGCCGATTGCCGTGGCCCCCCGAGGCACGTCGGTGATGACGAGCGAATTGGCGGCGATGATCGCTCCGTCGCCCACGCGCACGGGTCCGAGGATCTTGGCGCCCGTGCCGATGAACACGTCGTTGCCGATCGTTGGCACGCCGGGGCGCTCCATGGACGTGCCGAGCGTCACGTCGTGCATGATGCCTACGCGGTCGCCGATCACGACGCCGGGGTGGATCTTCGTGTTACCCCAGTGAATGAGGTGGAAATCCTCGCCCACCAATGCTTCCCGGTTGAACACGATGCCGCTCGTGAGCTCGACCCCGAGGAACATCATGCCGTAGGCCTTCGACGCGAGTGCGCGGCCGAGGCCCGGCTCGAGCTCCTCGGTGTACCTGCCGAAGCGGTACACGGCCACGGCCCAGAGCGCCGGGTTCTTGAGCGACGCCTCGTGCCGGAAGTAGTCCCTCTTCAGCTGCTGCACGAGCGCGCCGAGCTTCATCCCGCTGAGCCCTTCTTCTGTTCGACGAAGCGCACCAGATTCGCGATCGAGTCGAAGTTTTCCGGCACGATTTCCATGTCGTCGACCTTCACCTCGAACTCCTGCTCGAGGAAGCCCACCACCTCGAGCACCCCGGTCGAGTCGATGACTCCGAGGTCGAGGAACGAGGAATCGTCCTTGAGCGCCGCGGGGTCCGGCACGTAGAAGTTCGTCCCGATGAATTGCCTGATGCGTTCAGCAGTCGTCATGACACCTTTTTTTTGGCCACGAGGGCTCGCGGGTGACCCGCACTGTCGTCGAAGAACCGGATGCCGTCGTACCCGCGCGCGCGATCAACCACGATGCGTAGCTGACGATCTTGTCCGAGGCCGAACTCGAACGCCAGCACGCCGCCGGGCTTGAGTAGCGAGAGCGCGTCCTTGCTCACGCGCTGGTGGATCGACAGGCCGTAGGGGCCGCCGTCGAAGGCCAGGCGTGGCTCGGCGACGAGGTCCGTGCGCTCCTCGAGCCGTGCGCTCGAAATGTACGGGGGATTGCACACGACGAGGTTGACGGCGCCTGCGAGCTCTGCCTCGGGAAGGCCCGCGAACAGGTCGCCCTCGACGACGCTCACGCGCTCGGCAAGCCCCAGCTTTTCTACATTTTGCCGCGTGAGCGCGACGCACTCGTCCGAAAGATCGGTGGCCCACACCCGGGCCCCGGGCACCTGGCTCGCGATCGCACAGGCGAGATTGCCCGCGCCGCAGCACACGTTGACGACGAGCGGTTCGGCGACCCCGAGGCCCGCGAGCTCGGCGAGCGCGGCGCGCGCCACGAGCTCCGTCTCAACGCGCGGGACGAGCGAGCCGGGCGCCACCAGGAGCTCGAGCCCCATGAAGGTCTGGGTTCCGCGCGCGTACGCGGAACGTGCGGTGTCGGATTCGTTCACGATAGATCCGTCTTCTTGATCTTGCCCGTGTTCGTCTTCGGCAGCTCGGCGCGGAACTCGACGACCTTGGGAACCATGAAGTTCTCGAGCATGCGCTGGCACTCCCTCACGACGTCTTTTTCGGACATCTCGACGCCCTCGTAAAGCACGACGAACGCCTTCACCGCCTGCCCCAGAATCTCGTCGGGGACGCCGATGACAGCGGCTTCCTTGATGCCCGGGAGGTTCATGAGCGCGGTCTCGACCTCCTTGGGAGCCACCTTTTCACCGCGCGACTTGATGATGTCGTCCATGCGTCCGACGAAATAGAGGTAGCCCTCCTCGTCGAGCTTACAAAAATCCCCCGTGTAGAGCACCTGTTCGCCCGGCAGCGGCCCCGGCTTGAGCTTCTTTTGCGTGGCTTCCGGCTTCTCCCAGTACCCTCTCATCACCGTGGCGCCGCGAATCACGAGCTGGCCCACCTGGTTCGGGCCGAGCTTCCGGTCGTCCTCGTCAACGAGCCAGAGCTCCGTGTTCGGGATGGCGATACCGACGCTGGTCGGCTTGCGTTCGATGTCGGCTGGCGGGAGGTACGTGCATCGCTTGCACTCCGTGAGGCCGTACATCGAGTAGATGCGGGCTCCCGGGAAGAGGTCGCGCAGCATCGTCACGTGCTTGACCGGTAGCGCTGCCGCAGTATTCGTGACGTAGCGCACCTTCGAGAAGTCGAAGTCCTTGAGTGTCTTCATGCTCGCCATGATGGCGAACATCGTCGGTACACCCGGAAATGCCGTCACACCCTCGTTGACGACGAGCTTCAGTACTTTTGCCGGGAAGGTGAAGCTTCTTTCGAGCACGAGGCGAGCGCCCGCGCGAAAGGCCATGATCATCTGGTAAAGGCCGTAGTCGAACGACAGCGGTAGAGCGCCGAGGATCACCTCGTCCTCGCGGTTTTCGAGGTACGCGGAGATGCTCGTCGCGGCCGTGAGCATGTTTCGGTGCGTGAGCATCACGCCCTTGGGGTCCCCCGTGCTGCCCGAGGTGTAGATGATGGCGGCCAGGTTGACGTTGATGTTGCGCCGCGCGGGCGCCGTGGTGGGCTTGCCCGCGATCGCCTCGTCCCAGTGGACGGCGAGGGGGAGCGGGGCGAGCGCTGCGGCGTTGACCGAGCCCGAGACGATGACCGTTTTTAGGTGCTCGCTGCGGCGCGCCGCGGGCACGAACACCGATGCGATGTGGGCGTCGCTGACGAGCGCCGACGCCCGGCAGTCGTTCAGGAGGTAGGCGAGCTTTTCCTCCTTCGTGAGCGGGTTGACGATCGACGCGACGGCGCTTGCCTTGAGCGCTGCCCAGAACGCGATCACCGTCTCGATGGTGTTATCGGCGAAGACGAGCACGCGATCGCCACGCGTTACGCCGCGTGCGACGAGCGCGTGAGCGAGCGCGTTCGCGCGGGCATCGAGCACCTGGTAGGTCAGGCGCTGGCCCTGGCAGACCAGCGCGACCTTGTCCGGGAGACTCGCGGCGGCGTCGGAGAGGTAGTCGTGGAGGAGCGGGACGGCTTGCATGGGATCGACGAGTTTAATCGGGTGGTTGCATCCGGTCGATGAGCGTTTTCCACGCGGCGTCGGGGGCCGGAGGAGGCGGGCGTTCGGTGAGGTCGAAGAGCAGCTGGGTTGACAGCACGCCGACCAGGGCCATGTTGTCGGCGTTGGATAAGGGCGCGTTGCCCGCCGCACGACATTTCTCGTAGAGCCTCGCGACAGTGGCCGGCTCGAACACGCCCGCCTTTCGCAGACGCTCGGGGCGCAGGGTCTCCGCGACCCACTCGGGGGCGCCCGCGCGCGTGAAGCAGGCTGCGTCGGGCGCGCGGTATGGTTGCTTTTTGCGCTCGAGAACCTCGGCTGGCAAGAGGTCGGCACCGGCGCGCTTGAGCACGTGCTTTTCGTCCAGCACCTTGAGCTTCATCGCGGGCGGAAGGCCATTCGCGAGCTCCATCACGTCGGCGTCGAGGAAGGGAAACCGCCCCTCGATCGAATGTGCCATCAGCATGCGATCGCCTTGGGACGACAGGATGTACCCCGGTAGCAGCGTCCGCACTTCGAGGTACTGGTCGCGCGCGAGCAACGACCAGTCGGCGTAGTCCTCCGGCAGATCGGCGAGCAGGCGCGCCGTCACGTTGACGCCGCGCGCACGCTCCCGCTGATCGGCCGAGAACAGGCGTTTGAGCGCCGAAGCCGAGTGCCAGCGCGGATCGTGCGAGAAGCCCGGGGTGGCGTGCGCCGCGAGGTTTCGGCCGAAAAAGCCGCGCGCCATGGCCTTCTGTGCCGCCGGCGAGCGCGAAAGGTACGGATACAGCCGCTCGATCAGGCGAGGCCTGAGCTGGCTCTCGGGATGGCGAGCCCAGAAGCGGCGCACCTTGGCCTCGCGAAACAAGTCGTAGCCGGCGAACATCTCGTCGGCTCCTTCGCCCGTGAGCACGACCTTGATACCGTTGTCGTGGACCAGCTGCGACAGGAGGAACATCGGCGCGGGGCCGGTGCGAAGGATCGGCCGCTCGGCATGAGCCACGACGGCGGGGAACACGTTCGCGATGTCCCTCTGCGAAACCACGACCTCGTGGTGCTGAGTGCCGAGCGCCTCGCTCACTTGCCGCTGAAAGCGCGTCTCGTCGAACTCTTGGTCCTCGAAGCGGAGGGAAAAGGTGTTGAACCCGTCGGGCTTGGCGCGCAACCCGAGCGCCGCCACGAGCGAGCTGTCGAGGCCGCCCGACAGGTAACAGCCCACGGGCACGTCGGCGCGCAACATGCGAAGTCGCGTCGCCCGTTCGAGTGCGGCGCGCACCTCGCTCACGGCGTCCTCGAGCGTGCCCGCGAACGCGCCCGAGCCGTGGCGCGGGTAGCGCGGACGGTAGTACTCTCGCTCGCTGACGCCCGATGCGGCGTAGCTGCGAAGGTGCCCCGGGGGCAGCTCCGTCACACCGCGGAACACGGATTGCGGCGCCACCACCGACCAGAACGTGAAGGTCTCGTCGATGCCCACGGGGTCGAGCTCGCGAGGGATTTCCGGATCGGACGCGAAGATGGCCTTCACCTCGCTCGCGAACACGATGCGGCCGGCGTGCTCCAAAACGAAGAGCGGACGCACGCCGACGCGGTCGCGCGCGAGCGTGAGCGTGCGTGTCGTGCTGCTCCAGAGCGCGATTGCGAATTGCCCGTTGAAGCGCGAAAAGGCGCCGTCGCCCCAGGCTTCGAAGGCGTGGAGGATGACCTCCGTGTCACTGTGCGTGCGGAAGGTGTGACCGAGCTCCACGAGCTCGGCCCTGAGCTCGACGTAGTTGAAGATCTCGCCGTTGAAGACCACCCACAGGGTGTGATCCTCGTTCGTCATCGGTTGCTGCCCCGACGTGAGATCGATGATCGACAGGCGCGTGTGAGCGAGCCCGATCTCGGCGTCGCGGTACATCCCGAGCTCGTCGGGGCCTCGATGCGTGATGGCCTGCGCCATCCTGCCGAGCGCCTCGCGGGTCGGCGGCGGGCCGCCCCGCGCGAGAATGCCCGCTATGCCGCACATCGTGTCAGCTCTCGAACACGGGCTCCACGAGGAGTGGCCGCGCGTGAAGGTAGCGGGTGGCGGTGCGCTTGCGCTCGATGTCCTCGAACACGCGCTCCACCTGCGCCGTGCCAAGCCCGATGGCCTGCGCAACCTCGGCTGCAGGGACCCCCTCGTTCAACGCGTAGAGGCAGAGATCCATCTGGTCGTAGGGCAGCGAGAAGTAAAATTCCTCCTGCGTCTGAGGCATGGAGAACGTGTCCGTGGTCGGCGGTCGGCGACGGATCTCCTCGGGGACGCCGAGATGCTCCGCGAGCGCGTAGACCTGTGTCTTGTAAAGATGCGCGATGGGCTTCACGTCGGCCGCGCCGTCACCCTGCTTCACGAAGAAGCCTTGATCGTACTCCAGGCGATTGGGCGTGCCCGCGACTGCGTAGGCGAGGCGGTCGGCGTGATAGTACTCGGTGAGCTTGCGCACGCGTTGCTTGTAGTTCGTGGCCGCCACGAGCTTGAGGTATGCGTCGTGCGGCATGCGCGAAGAGCGCGTTTCGCCGCTCGGGCTTTCGACGACCAGCTGGAAGACGCTGAATCGCGATTTTTCCGCGGCCGTCGGTAGCGTGAGCTTGCACTTCCAACCGTCGCCATACTCCGGCACCACTCTGCGAATCGCCTCGAGCTGACGCTCGTAGCAGCCGAGGGCCGCGAGGCCGGGGCCGATGTTCTCGAGCACGGTTTCGATGCCGAGGGACTCGGCGAGCAGGCGCCCCAGACTGAGCGCGTCGTCGGAGCTGTCGCGCTCGGGCATGAAGAGGCCGAGCACGCGCTCGCGCCCCAGGGCCTTCACGCACAGGGCTGCCACCACTGAGCTGTCGATCCCACCGGAGAGCCCGACGACGACGCCCCGGCGGCGGAGCGTTTCCATCACCTGGCGTCGAACGGTCTCTGCGATGGCGGTCGTGGCGGCGAGAGCGTCGATGCGGAGAGCGTTCTTCGAGAACACGATAGATCCTTTGATCCCCGAGGGGTGCCCGCCATCCCGGGTACCTTCCGCCTCAGCAGAGCACAAGCGCCAGGCGCTTGTCACGTGCGGCGGGAGCACCGAGTACCCAAAACGCCTAGGGATTTTTCTCTGGCGTGCGGAGCTGACGCGAGACTCGCGTCGCGCGTTCGCTAGAGGTGAAAGCGCTCGCCAGTAAAAAGGACCCAAGCGCAGATGACGGCGTTCGAGCTCGCGTGCGCCGCGATGGCGTCCAGCAAGCGACCGGAGCGGATCTGCACGGCGGCGTAGACGATGCCGGTCAGGAAGGCCGCCATCCAGCGCTCGTGCAGCGCCGCGAAGGCGAGCGACGAGCCAAGGACCGCCAGCGGCGACCAGGCACGAAACGAAACACTCGAAAAATCCAAAGCGACGAGGCGCCGCAACGCGTAGCCGCGAAAGGCGAGCTCTTCGCACACCGGAGCGAGCAATACCGCCCCCGCGATCCGCGCGGCGAGCCACAGCGACCCGACCGGCTCGGGCTCGACTGCCGGCGGGACCGCGGTGACGATCCAGAGCGCGCCGACGGCGGCTCCGACCGCGAGCGACGCTGGGTGGATGCGCCGCTCGAGCTCCGCATAGTAGCGTCGATAGGCGAAAAGGGCGGTGGCGGCCGTGAGCAGTCGGAGACCGTAGAGCTCGTCGACGCCGCTCGTCAGCATGCCCGTCACGAGGCCCGTGGCGATGACGACGAGCACGGGCATCAGGTAGGCCGCGGTGGGATTCTCTGTCGGCGCGTCGACGGCCTCCGGCCGTCGCGCGAAGTATTTCGAGCGGCGCGCGAGCACCGCGAGGCCGAGCGCAATCGCGCAAAAGAACACCCAGCCGGCTTTGGAGTGGAAGCCGCCGAGCGCGACGTGCGGGTCCCAGTAGGCTCCAATTGCGATCAGGAGCGCTAGCCGGGCGCCATTCGCGAGCCACACGCCGAGGACGCCGAGCGGCGGCAAGAGCAGGGCGTGCGGAAAGCGGAGCTCGGCACGAAACGCCACGAGAAGCCCCAGCATCAACACGAGCACGAGACCGATTCCTTCGAGTCCACTGCAAGCGGGCTCGATGATGACCGTGAAGTCGCGGAGCGCGACCACGGCGTCGTCGGGAACCACCGTCACCTCCGGAAACCACGGTCGGAGCAGCGCCACGACGAGCATGAGCGTCGCGTGCGTGAGCGGTTGCCAGAGAGCGGTCGTCGCCATGCCGGCGAGCCACGCAGCGAAGCCGACACCGAGAGCGACGACCAGCGACGTTGATGCGACCGAGCGCAGCTTACCCGGGCCGACGATGCCGAGCAGCAGCGCGATAGCCGAGGAGCCACCCGCGCTCGCCCACACGCCGAGCCAAAGCGCCGGCGGGCCCGGGGGAGCCGCGTCTGCGCCGAAAACCAGGCTCGTGATGGCGACGAACGCGCCGTAGAGAACGGCGTGGACCGCGAGTAGGCCGTAGCGCAGCTTGCGGCGCGGGGCCGTGGCGGCGCTACCCGGAGCCGGGCGGGCGCCCCCGAGCACGAGCACCGCCGTGGCCGCGACGACCGCGAGCGGGGCGACCGTGCCGACCGAGCCCACGAACGTCCACAGTCCGCCCCGCTGCACCACCGTCGCGGCATCGAACCGGAAGGAGATCAGCAGATACTCCGCCACCAACAGCGCGCCTGCGACGCCCCACGTCGCAAGCGAGGACACCCGTCCCCGCGACGTTCGATCTGAAATGGCGGTCATTCACCAACGAGCGCCGCCCGCCAGCCACCTCGTCCCCGAAGCCCCGCGCTCACCCTTGAGGCGAGCACGATCGGTAGCTCAGGAGGCTCTGCGCCGGCGACGGCCGGCGACGACGAGCAGCCCGCCGGCGAGCAGCGCGAGGGCAGGGCCCGCGGACGGACCGACACTGAGCTCCGGCACGGCGTTGCCGCCGGGCGGAACCGGCGTGTACCGCTTCGCCTTCTTGAACATGCCGAACGCGTCTGCGTGAGGCGCCATGAGGATTCCGGCGGCCAGCATCGAAACGACCAAGAGCTTTCGAGCCATCACAGTTCCCTTGTTATTCCCGCGGTGCTTTCACGGGACGACAGAAATTACTTTTGAGGGTCCCATTTTTTTTCGCACCTTTCAACACATTTTCTCATTTTGGCTGGTGGTCATTCTGCATGCCCTGCATGTGCCCCTTCATTTGCCCTTCGCGGGGGTGCTCTGTTCCTTCTCTCCCTTCCCCCTTCCCCCTTCCCCTTTCTTCTTCTTCTTCTTCTTCTTCTTCTTCTTCCCCTTTTGTTCACCCGGTCTTGGTTTGATCGCGAGGGTCTGTGCCAGTAGAGCGCGGGGAGCAAAAAACGCAGGCATTTCGGACGCCTCTCGCTTGCTCGATGTATTCGGGGTAGCTCGGGCGGAGGGCTATCCCACCGTCTATCAGCACTATCCCCACCTTCAGGAAGCCGGTCAGTCAGGTGGGTTCGTGAGGTCTCACCGGCAAAAATTTTACTATCCGCCTGGGCCCTGGCCCGCCTGCCGGCGCTCGGGCCCCGCGGTGCCGGCGACCGCTCTTCGTGGGCGGTCATCCCCCTTGCCGGCTCCTATTGGGGAGGCCTCCTTACTCGGAGCCCTCCGAAGTGTCGGAGCCTTGCGACGTGGCCGAGCCGGCGCTCGGCGCTGGCTCGGGAGGCGTGTCGCCGCTCGGTAGAAGCGCGCTCGCGCTCGGTGAAGGGGCTTCGCTGCCCGTGTCGACGGCGGCGCTGTCAATCGAGATGTCGATGCCGTCCGAGCGCACGCTACTCGTGTTGAGCCGGAAGAACCGCGAGACCCGCCCGGGCCAGAGCAGCGTGATGAGCACTGCGCTTGCCGCGATGGCGGCGGCGGCGATTAACGCCCAGCGTCGGGCGCGCGCGCCCAAGTCGAGGGGCATGGTGCCCGTCGTTTCACCATCGGGAGGAGGCTCGGACGGGAGCTCGCTCGGCACGCCGACTTGGGGTGGCTGGATGGAGCGCAAGACGACGGTCGATCCGTCCGCCAGCGGTGGAACGGAGGCGCGTGGGGCGGGCCCTGCGTCCGGCGCTCCGCGGTTTCGCGAAGCGTCGAGAATGGACAGGCGCCGCTGGTCGAGCTCGCGACCGACGCAAGTCCGCACCCACGCCGCAATGGCGTTCGGCGGCGCGACGAGATTTTCGCGTAGCGCCACGCGCCGAAGCTCGCTCGCCATGTCTTCTGCGGACGTGTAGCGGCGTCCCGGGTCACGCTCGAGCGCCTTCATGCAGATGAAGTCGAAGCACGGCGGCGGGCCGAGCCCGATCGTGCTCGGCGGAGGGATCGGCTGATGGACGACGTTGTTCATGGTTTCGTCGACGTTCGCGGCGTCGAACAGCCTGGTGCCGGTGAGCGTATTGTAGAGGACGATGCCCATGCCAAAGATGTTGACGCGCCGATCGACGCCACGGCGCAGCACCTGCTCCGGCGCCAGGTAGGCAGGCTTGCCGTGCGCGATGCGGTCGCCCCCGGTCGATTCGCGGCGTGCGACGCCGAAGTCGACGAGCCGGCACACGCCGTTGACGCCCACGAGCAGGTTCTCCGGGGAGACGTTGCAGTGCACGAGGTTCAGGGGAGCGCCATCGTCGTCGACCAAGTTGTGCGCTGCATGCAGGCCGGCGAGCGCATCGAGGACGATCGGAACGATGAGCTCCGCGGGCCGGGCGATGGGATGGGCGTACAAGAGCTGCTTGAGGCTCGCACCCTCGACGTAGTCCATCACGAGAAACGGCTGCGCGCCGTCGATGCCCGCGTCGAGGACGCTCACGACGTTCGGGTGGTGCAAGAGCCCGGCGAGCCTCGCCTCTTCGAGGAAACGAGTCGCCGCCGTCGGATCGTCGAGCAGGTGCTGGCGGAGCAGCTTGAGCGCGAACAGGCGCCGGAAGCCCGTTTCCGACGTCATGCGGCAGAGGTAGACGGACCCCATTCCTCCGTGGCCGATGCGCGCGAGGATTTCGTAGCGGCCGATGGCGCGCCTTCCGCCGGCGCGCGCTCGCTCGACGGCGCTGCGCTCCGCGGCGGCGGCGGCCGCCGGCGACAACCTGGGGCCCGCTGGCGAGTAGGCGCTCGCTACAGGGGGCGCGGGCATGGCGGAGATGGTGCGGATGCGCCCCGGCTCGACGGGTGGCGGTGCGCTCGGGGACCCGACGGAGATGGTGCGATGCACCTCCGCGCGCCGTGGCTGGACGGGCTCCGGCGCGGGAATGCCCATACCGATCACGGTGGTGCGCCGGCCGCCGCGACCCCGGCGTGAGGAAATCGGCTCTACGGGCTCGGCCATCGGTACCGTCGGTGCGGCACCGGGGGCGGGCCCCGCACCGGCGGCGGGCTTGGCAGCGGGCACGGGCGCGGCCGCCGACGGGGGCTGCGACATGGCCCCAGCGCCCGCCGGGTGGGGGCGCGGCGTCGGACGCGCGGGCTGGAACGGCTCGGGTTGACGGTGCTCGGGCCCCGGAAGCTCTAGGATCAGGCCGGACCGTAGCCAGCCTACGAGGATGCCGAAAGCGTCGACGGCGTCGAGCTCGCTGTCGTTGACGAGGTCGGCGATGCTGCGGCGACCGTCGAGCAGAGGCACGAGGCGCTTCTCTTCCGGCTTGAGGTCCTTTTTGGGGAGCGTTTCCACACCCTCGGGCGAGAGCTTCAGCGAGGACGAAAGCGGTGGCATCTGCTCGGATAGGCGGCGCCAATCCGCGATGCGCTTCGCGCGCTCGGACAAGAGCAGGTCGATGCTCGGACACAGCGGTGGGCGCGGCTCGGCCTTGGCGAGATCAGCGACGCTGAAATGACCCTCGGCCGCGCCGAGCAGCGACAGCAGCGCCTGGCGTCCGAACAGGTCTCCGAGCATCGCGTCGACGATCTTGCCCTCGACGAGGTTGACCTCACCGTGCCCAATCTCGGTGTCGAAAGACACCCGCGCCGTTGACTTTTTGCCCTCGAGGACCTTCAGCACTTGGGCGGGTGGCGTCGAGGCAAGCTGCCCGCCCAGCGTGGTCCGGGGTGCGTCACTCTGACTCACTCAGCTGGGCTCCTCGGACGACATGAAGAGCACCACTCGAACCACGGCGGGATGTGATGCATGGCTCAACTGTCTGCGAGGCATGAGACTACCCCCGGCAAACCTCCTGTCAAACGCTGGCGCGAGCACTACATCACCGAGATTCGTGACTTAGATTCGCGCCACGCCACAGCGCCGCGGGGCGATTGGAAACGCGGCCTCGAGGGCGAGGATCTCGTCGTCGGTGAGCGCGAGCCGCATGGCCTCGGCGTTCGCGGCCTGGTGCTGAGGGGCGGACGCTTTGGGGATGGCGAACACGGCGTTCTTTCGCGTGAGAAACGCGAGTGCCAGCGCGTGTGCCGTGGTTCCTCGTTCGCGCGCAATGCGCGACAATGTTTCGGCGCCTGTCGCTGGGGGAAAAGTGGCGCGACCGAACGGCGTGTAGGCGACCACGGCCACCCCGTGTGCCTCGCAAGCAGGGATGACGCGGTGCTCGTTCGTCCGCTCCCCGAGATGGTAGAGAACTTGGTTGCACGCGATCCGCCCCGGCCCTGAAAGGGCGACGGCTCTCGCGAGCTCCACTTCGTCGAAGTTGCTGACGCCGTACGACCGGATCTTGCCTGCCTGGACGAGCTCCTCGAAGGCGGCGATGGTGTCCTCGAGCGGATGGCTTCCTGGCCAGTGCAGGAGGAACGCATCCAGGTGATCGGTCCCGAGTCGCTTCAAGCTCGCTTCGCAGGCCCGCACGGTCCCGCTGCGGCTGGCATTCGAGGGGAGCACCTTGCTCACGAGGAAAACCTCGTCGCGCCGCCCGGCCGTCGCTTCGCTCACCACCCGCTCCACCTCTCCCTCGCCGTACATCTCCGCGGTGTCGATGTGGCTGAGTCCGAGGTCGAGACCGTGGCGGATTGCCCGCACGGCGGCCGACCGGTCGGCGTGCTCCATGAGGAATGTGCCCTGTCCAATGCGCGCAACGTTTACCCCCGTGGACCCGAATGGGCGGAGCGTCATCCGGCCGGTGCGCTCGGCGCCTCGAGGTCCGCGGCCAGGCCGCGCCGGCGGCACTCGAAGGAGAGGCTCGTGAGCGCACGTGTGTACACGTGGCTATCGCCCGTGAAGTAGCCGCCACGGTCGAGCGCCAGGGCGAACGCGTAGGCGTTGCCGTCGCGCGCGGCGCGCACGGCCGACGGGTAGCGGGTCACGAGCAGGCGCAGGTAGTCGCGCGCTCCTTCCGCTGGGCTCCGGTAGGCTCGAAACGAGCGCTCCACCAGGTCGTTCGGTGCATCGCCCTCGCGCGTCCACACGACGACGCTCGCACCGCTCGGCCCGCGCCCCTTGAGCCCGGCGAAGTTGTAGGCGTGCATGCGCTGGCCGCGTGCCGTCTCGTGCGCCCAGTGGGCCCAGAGCACCGAAAGCGTGCTCGCGGGGGGCGCCGCTTTGAAGATGGAGTGCCACGCCCGCGCGATGTGCCGGGCCGCATCTTCCTCGCTCATGGGGGTGTACGCCGCGAGCCCGCGCGTGGCGCTCGTTTCGACGATGGCGCTAACCTCGCGCGCCGCCTCCGCCGCGGGCTCGGCGGCGCTTCCCGCCGAGCGTGGCGTGGGGTCGGGCGGCGAGGGCGCTTGTGTGCCGGCGCTCGCGGGAGGCGCCGCGGCATGGTCGCCGTCGGGCGGCGGCGAGCTTTCGCGCGCGCGAGTCTCCGTGCTGGGGGCCGAATGGGCTTCCGGCCTCGGCCGGATGCCCGCGGCAGGCGCCCGCGCCGTCACCCAGACCGCTGCGAGCGCCGCGATCACCGGGGAGTGAGCCCTCGTGAACGACAGCACCTGCGCATTTCATCAGACGTGCGAACGGAATGCCAAGAAGCGGCAAGGCCTGGTTATCGAAGCGCGCGGGGTGAGCTCGGCATGGCGCCGTGGTCGGCCCGGCGCCCGCTTTTTGCTAGCGTTGCCGGGTTGACCCCCGAGGCTCCCACGCTGAGCGGCGCGCCCGCGATCTTGCCCCCGGGCGCCATGAGCGCCTGGGCCGATCCGACGTATCTGGTCGAGCTTTTTCCCGAGGAAGAGCCCATCGTCTCGCGCGCGGTGGAAAAGCGGCGCCGGGAGTTCGCGAGCGGCCGCGCCTGCGCGCGACTGGCACTCGGGGAGCTCGGCGTTGCGCCCGTCGCGATTCTCTCCGGCGCGCACCGCGAGCCACTCTGGCCCCCGGGCGTGGTGGGCAGCCTGACGCACACGCATGGTTTGTGCTGGGCGGCCGTCGCGCCAGGTGCCCGCTTTCGGGGTCTCGGTGTCGACGCGGAGCCCGACGTCCCGCTGGCGCCGGCGCTCGCGCGGCGCGTGTGCTCGCCTGCCGAGACCGCTCGCGCCGCCGGGGTCGGTCTAGACGCGGGGATCCTCGCGCACGTCGTGTTTTCAGCGAAGGAGGCAGTCTACAAGTGCCAGTTCCCGACGAGCGGCACCTACCTCGGCTTCGGGGACGTGACCCTCGAGCTCGCCGAGGGGAGCTTTCGCGGCGTGCTCGGCGTGGGCGCGGGTCCGTTTGCTGCCGGGCACTCGTTCGAGGGGCGCTGGGAGCGACGCGCCGGGTTCATTTTCAGCGCGGCTTGGGAAGCGGCCCCACCGTGACGTAGCCGCCCAGGAAGTGCAGGAGGGGGTCGCCCGCCGGTCCGAGCGAGGTCTCGGTCACGTCGGCGACGAACACGGTGTGCGTGTAGAGATCGTGCTCCTCGACCACGCGGCATTGCATCGACGCGAGCGCGCTCCTCAAGACGGGCGTTCGCGACGGGTCGCCGTCGTCCTCGAGCGCGTCGCCGATCGCCTTGTTGCCGCCCGGGTGCCCGGCCGCGCGGGCGATTTCGAGCTCCGTTGCGGCCACGATGCTCACGCCGAACTGCCCGCGCGCTCGGATGGCGTCCCGGGCCCGGGCCGACTGGTTGATGCAGGCGAGCAGCGCTGGCGGGGCGAGGGAGAGCGCGGTGATGGCCGTCGCCGTCATGCCTTCGACGGGGCCTACGTCGGTGCGATACGTGACGAGGTGAACGGTGTCCGCGCGGGCCCCGAGCGCACGCCGGAAGCGCTCCGGGGCGTCATCGGCCATGAGTCGCGCTTCCCGCCTCGCTCGCCAGATATTCCACGAGCGGCGCCTCGAACGGACGGGGCAGCATCCCGAGCACTCGCTCGATCTTGGTCGTGTCGAGCACCGAGTACGCTGGGCGCGGTGCTGGACGCGGAAAGTCCGCCGTCGTGACGGCGGTGACGCGTTGGGCCTTCACGGGCAGGCCCGCCTCGAGGCAGGCGTTCCGGATCGCGAGCGTGAACCCATGCCAGGTCGTCTCGCCGGCGTTCGCGAAGTGGTAGAGCCCGGGCGGGCACGGCTCGGGCCGTGTCACGCCACCGAGCGCGAGCAGCACCTCCGCGAGATCCCCGGTGTAAGTCGGGCGACCGCGCTGGTCGGCCACCACGCGAAGCTCGTCCTTCTCGGCGAGCAGGCGCGCCATGGTGCGCACGAAGTTGGGTCCGTTCTCGCCGAACAGCCAAGACGTGCGCACGACGAGTGCCCCCCTGGGGCACGCCGCGAAGAGCCGCTGCTCTCCGGCGAGCTTGGTGCGACCGTACGCGCCTTGCGGCGCCGTGGGCGCGTCCTCACGATAGGGCTCCTGTGCGCGGCCGTCGAAGACGTAGTCGGTCGAGACGTGGACGACTCGCGCGCCGAGCTCGGTCGCTGCCCGACCGAGATGCTCGGGGCCGGCTCCGTTGGCGCGAAGCGCTTCGGCTTCGTGGGTTTCGGCGTCGTTGACGCGCGTGTAGGCGGCGGCGTTCAGGATCAGCGTGGGCTTCTCGCGCCGGGCATAGGCGAGCACGGGCTCGGCCTCGCCGATGTCGAGCTCGAGATCGGTCGTGATGAATGCGACGCGCGCCGCCTCGAGCCGGGCACGGAGCGCGGTCCCCAGCATGCCGCGTGCGCCGACCAGCCAGATCGTCATCCTACTCCAGACCTACTGGGATTTCCCGGAGACGTTCGAGCCGCACTCGGGCCCAGACGGCGTGTCACAGGGTGGCAACGCCGCGCCGTCGCTTGCCCACGGGGAACGCCGCGTCGATGGCGTCGATCTCTTCGGCGCTCAGCGCAAGGCCGATGGCCCCGGCGTTGTCGCGCACGTGCTCCTCGCGTGAGGCCTTCGGAATGGCAAACAGGCTCGGGCGGCGCGTGAGGAACGCGAGCGCCACTTGGCGCATCGTCGCCCCGTGAGACGCTGCGATGCGGCGGAGCACGGCCTCTCCCTCCGGTGGCGGGAAGCGGCCGCCGCCGAACGGCGTGTAGCCGACCACGGCGATGCCGTGCTCCTCGCAAAACGGAAGGACAGCGTGCTCGATGGTGCGTTCGCCGAGGTGATAGAGCACCTGGTTTTCTGCGATCCGGCCGGGCCCGGCGATGGCGACCGCCTCCTCGAGCTCTGCCTCGTCGAAGTTCGAGACCCCGAAGCTTGCGATCTTCCCGCTCGCAACGAGCGCCTCGAAGGCGTCGATGGTTCCCTCGAGCGGGTGCGATCCGGGCCAATGCAGTAGGTAGCAGTCGAGCCGCTCGACGCCGAGCCGCGAGAGGCTCGCCTCGCACGCGCGGATTGTTCCCTTCTTGGTGGCGTTCGGGGGCATCACCTTGCTCACGAGAAAGACCTCGTCGCGCCGGCCGGCGATCGCGTCCATCACCAGGCTCTCGACCCGGCCGGACCCGTAGAGCTCCGCGGTATCGACGTGCGTCAGGCCGAGATCGAGCCCGACGCCGAGGGCCCGCACGGCCCCCGCGCGATCATCTCCCTCCATTTGCCACGTGCCCTGGCCGATCACGGCGACTTCGCGTCGGGTCGGTCCGAAGGGGCGCTTTGTCATGCGCTCCGAGCATGGGGTCCTTGCTTCGTTCGTGCAAGATGGCTCGCCTTCTTCCGCCATGGTAGCGGGTGGTCTCGTATGGGAGCCCGCACCACCGCCCGCGAGGCCGCGCTGCAGATGCTGTTCGCGATCGAAGCCTCGGGCGCGGACCCGGAGCAGGCCATTTTCCGATTTCTGGCGTGAGCTGCCGGGGGATCCCGAAGGCAAGGACTACGCGGACGAGGCCGTGCGCGGCGTGCGCACGCACGTTGCCGAGCTCGACGAGCGCGTCACGAAGGCGAGCACGAACTGGCGGATCGAGCGCATGGCCCGCGTCGATCGCAACGTTTTGCGCCTAGGCGCGTGGGAGCTCGCGCACCGCGAGGACGTGCCGCGCGCCGTCGTGCTCGACGAGGCGGTCGAGCTCGCCAAGCGTTTCGGGTCGGAGGAGAGCGGTCCGTTCGTGAACGGCGTGCTCGATCGAGTGGCGGACGATCTCGGACGACCCAAGGAACCCCCGACGGCGGGTACGGGCTAAGCGGGGGCGACCCTCCGCGCGACGAGCCATGCGGGTTTCGGGAGCTCGAGGGGTCTAGCATCATGGATCTTCGTTTCACGCAGCCCGACCTCAGGCGTCTCGACCTGGCCGGGACCGAGATCCTGGTTTGCTCGCACGCGTCCGGGGAGCGACCCCCACGCGGTGTCGCGGGCCTTTGCGACTACCGACTCGGTGGGCGTCTCTCGAGGCTCGTGACGTTGGGTTTCATGACGGGTGCGCTCGGCGAGGTCGTGCTCGTTCCGGGGCGGCCGAAGCTCGTGTTCGACAAAGTGCTCGTCTTCGGGTTGGGACGAGCAAGCGACTTTTCGGAGCTCGTGTTCCGGGCCGTCGTGGAGCGCATTCTGGGCACGCTCGAAGGGCTCAAGGCGCGCACGGCCGTCGTCGAGCTGCCGGGGCGTCACTTCGGCGCGATGTCGCCCGAGCGCGCCGCCGACATCCTGCTCGAGATGACGGGCACGCGCCCCGAGCACGACGTTCTGGACGCTGATCGAGAGCGTGGAGGCGCAACGTGCCATCACGCAGCAGACGATCCTCGAGCGGCGACGCGTCCGGCAGCTCTGACGCGCGGCGCTAGTGCACCGGCTCCGGCTGCCGAGGCGCGGCGCTCGCACCGGGGCCTGCCGTTGCACTCGGCGCGGGTGCGGAGGACAGAGCGGCGCTCGGCGCCGCCGAAGCCTGGGCGGCCGGCGGCGGGTCCGGCCGCGAGACGCGAGGGTCTTTGAACACCTCGGCGCCCGCGAAGATGATGTTGCCGTTCGTGAAGCGGTCGTACTCGATGACGAGCCCCGGGTAGTGATCGCGCGCGACCATGTTTTGCGGGTTCGGCTCGGGAATGGGCTCGATGCGCTCGGGCTTGCCGAGATACTGTTGAATCGCCTGCGGGGTCATGCCGAGCGCCAGGTCGGGACGGATGCCGCCGTTGAAGAATCCGAACACCAGGGGCTTGCCCGTCACGTCGTTGCCGGCGGGGCGCCCCGCGCGTTGCACGTGGACGCGGACGAGCTCACCCCCCAGCAGGTGGAAGTCCACGCCGCGCGCCACGTAGCGGCAAAGATTCTCGGTCCGTACCTCGCAAGGGCGCTGCATCAGGCGCTCGATCGTGGCCACCGTGGCACCGAAGCGGATGGCGCCGAGCCCCTCCCCGGCCTCGATGGCCAGCCTCGGGCCCGAAGGCATCGGCAGGACCTGCTTTTGGGGAGCCTCGCTCGCGCTGGCGGCCGCGTTCTCGTCCTCGTCCGCCTTGCCGTCCGTGCCGTGGCAGGCCGCGGCCATCAGGCCGAGGCCGATCGCGATCCTGATTCGATGACCCATTTGACCTCCGGTAGGCTCGGGGTTTACCACGGGTCTGGGCCGTCCTCGCCGATGCTCGATCTCGATCGCCGCCGCTTCTTGTTCGTCACGGGCAAGGGTGGTGTTGGAAAGAGCAGCGTGTGCGCGGCGCTCGCGCTGTCGCTCGCCGCCGAGGGTCGTCGCGTGCTCGTGGCGGTTACCGGACTCAAGGAGCGCTTTTCGGTGCTTTTCGGGGCACCGCCGCTCGGTCCCGAGGTGACCGAGCTCGCACCGCGCATTGCTGCCGTGCGCCTGCAGCCCGAGGTCGCCATCCGTGAATACGGGCACCTGAAGCTCCGGAGCCGGGCGCTCGCCGACGCGGTGTTCGACAATCGCTACGTGCAGGGCTTCTTCGCGGGCGCCCCCGGGCTCAAGGAATGGGCCCAGCTCGGCAAGGCTTGGTACCACTCGATCGAGGAGGTCGACGGCGCGCCGCGCTTCGACGTCGTGCTCCTCGACGCGCCGGCCACGGGCCACGGGCTCGACATGCTGCGCGTCCCCAAGGTGATCGTCGAGCTATCGCCCCCGGGACTCTTGCGCGCGGACGCCGAGCGCGCCTGGCGCATGTTCCAGGACCCATCCCGCTCGGGCGTGGTCGTCGTAACGCTCCCGGAAGAGCTGCCCGTCAACGAGACCGAGGAGCTCGTGCTCGCCGTGCGAGGCGAGCTCAAGCTGCCCATTGCGGCGTTGATCGTGAACGCCGTGCGCGCCGAGCTGTTCGCGCGGCCCGACCGCGAGCGGCTCGCGAGCCTCGCGCCGTCCCTGCCGTTCGACGACGTGCCGGGGAACGCCGCGCTCGCGGCGGGAGTCCGGCGGGCCGTGCGCGAAGGCGTTCAGGCGGACTGCCGCGAGCGGCTCGCCCGCCTCGGTCTCGACACGATCGAGCTGCCGCTGCTCATCGGCGGCGTCACGGGTCAG
Organism: uncultured delta proteobacterium; assembly: GCA_963841435.1. Taxonomy (GTDB): domain Bacteria; phylum Myxococcota_A; class Polyangia; order Polyangiales; family Polyangiaceae; genus PMG-095. Next base: position 1,376,022 of record CAWJCS010000005.1, on the reverse strand, counting down.
GCGTCGCTCGCTACGATCGGTGAGGCGCTCGCGCGCGGCTTCCGGCGCGCCGCCGTGCACAAGAGCGTGCCGCCGCCCGCGTAGCGGGGCTCGTCCAAACGGCTCGCGCGGCGGACGCTCGGTTCCTTCAGGTGTCGGTCGTGCCCCGGCGGAGCCGCATGCGAAAGACCGCGCTCGCATCCGGTGGGTGCTCGGAGTCGAGCTCGCCGCCGAGCTCGGACACGATGGAATGCGAGATGGCGAGCCCGAGGCCGGGACCGAGATCCGGCGGTGCGGAGCCCGGCGTACGCTGGCCGCCTTCGGGTGCTTGTGGGCTGCCGGAGGCCTTGACCTCGAACACCACCCACGGCTCCTCGTGGGCGAGCCGGATACCGAGCTCGCGCCGCTCGCGTGGCAGATTCGTCATGCCGTCGAGCGCGCCCACGAGCAGATTCAACATCACGTGCCCGACCTGGGCGGGCGACCCCGACACGAGCGGAACGGGCCGCACGTCGATGACGACGCTGCCCGCCGCCCTGAGCTCGCTCTGGATGAGCTTCATCGTGAGGCGCAAGACCTCGCTCGCATTCACGTTTTGCCGCGCGGCGGGGCCCGTCGGAATGCCGACGCCGCGTACGACGTCGAGCACGCTCTGGCCGCGTGCCAGGGCTTCGGCGAGCTCCTCGTCGGCGTCGACCAAGTGTGCGCGCAGCGGCGAGCCGCCCGGCGTCGTGGCGTTCACCGACTCGAACGCAACGCGCAAGAGGTCGCGTGCGCGAGTGACGTGCCCGCGCAGCGCCGACACTGGGCCGTCGAGCTCGCGCGCGAGGCCCGCCGTGATCACGCCGAGCGCGTACACCCGTTCGGTCTCGAGCAGCCGCCGCTCGAGCGCCCAGACCTTCGAGCGCATGTGGTGGTACTCGACGCCTTCGCCGAGCACCGACAAGAGCTCGGCGTGCTCCCAGGGCTTTCTGAGGTAGCGGCGCACCTGTCCGCGGTTGATGGCGTCGATGGCGCTCTGCAAGTCAGCGAAAGCGGTGACGAGCATCCGCACGACGTTCGGGAACTCGTCGCGCACCCGTTCGAGCAGCTCGAGGCCGGTCATCTCCGGCATGCGCTGATCGGCGATCAACACGAAAACCTCGTGCTCGCGCAGAATCTCCAGCGCCTCCTTGGCGGACGCGGCCGTCATCACGTCGAAATGACCCGCGCAGGCGGCCTCGAACACGATGCGGTTCTCGGGCTCGTCATCGACGAAGAGTACGTCGCAGGTCATGGGGTCATCTCGTTTCGGTTCGGCCCCCATCCGCGTTCGGCAGAGTCTCCGGTCCCGATGGTGGCACCGGTCATGTTTCGGCACGTCATCCAATCAAAACGAGATGGTGGAGCGCAACCCGCATCTTCCGAAGAGCGCAGATGTGGCGTGCCCTTCACCCCGCCGTTGCTCCCCGCGGGTTATATAACCGCGCTCCTCAGCCGCTCCGCGCCGCCGGGTAGGGTCGAGCCCATGGAAATGGGGCGCGTCGCCGAGCGCGCCTCGCGTCGTCGCGTCAGTCGTCGAGGCAGCTGCCCGCCGTCCAGCGGAAGTAGCGCTCGTGCGCGAGCGCGTAGAGAAAATTCCCGGCGAAGATGCCGGCGAACGTCACGATGCCGCCGAGCTGCCCTTCGCCGACCTGCACCGCCGCGATGCTCGGACACGCGCCCGAGAGCGCCCAGCCGGCGCCGAACAGGATGCCGCCGACGAGCGTTCCCTTGTGGATCGGGCGGGGCGTCCAGTGTGGGCGGGAGAGCTTCGCGATGAGCGCCCACGCCGGCCCGAGCACCGCGAGCGCGATCACGAACGCGAGGAGCAGGTTGAAATGGCGGAAGGTGAACATCGCGTGCACTTCGTCCCACGAGCTGAAGCCGATGCGGCTCAGCGCATAGCCGAAGAAGAGCCCGATGAACGCCACGCCTGCAAAATCGCGCACACGCTCGAGCGTCACAAGAACCTCCCGAGGACGAACGACGTGACGACGCCGGCTCCGAAAAAACCCACCGTCGCGAGCAAGCTGCCGCGCTGGAGGCGACTCGCACCACACAGGCCGTGGCCGGACGTGCAGCCGCCTGCCATGCGCGTCCCGAACCCGACCAAGATGCCACCGACCAGTAGCAAGCCGGCCGACACCCACGGGGAACCACCGGCCAGCGTCGCGAAGCCTTGGCCGCGCAACGTGGCGCTCGTCGACCAGCTCGAACGCGTGGCGAGCAACCCGCCGAGCCCGAGGAAGACGAACATCACGAGATGAGCAGCGAACGGCTGGGGTGCGCGTCGCGCCGGTCGCCGGCTCTCCCCACGCGCGCTCGACTCCGACGACGGGGCGGGCTCGGGTAAGGACGCCGTGCCGAACTCCGCTTCCGTCGCCGCGCGCAAGGCGGCGACGAGCTCGTCCTCGGACAGGTGCGCGGCGGGCTCGCGCGGCCCGAGCCGCAGGCGATCGATGATCGCCGTGACGCGGCCCGAGACGGCCATCATCCGGCCCACTCCGAACCAGTGCAGGACCATGACGGTGGCGAGCGACAGCCCACCGAGCCACGCCGGCCAGTAGCTCACGGCTTGCTCGCCGGTGGGGTCCACTTCCTGAGCAGCGCTCCGTTTGGCATCAAGTTGGTCGGCACGGGTTGACCTTCGCGAGAACGCTGATACCGCTCGCAGCGCGTGTAGTCGGCAGAACAGTAGTTCGTCTTCCAGACCGAGAGGGCACCCGCGAGCGAGAACAAGGGGAACATCTCGCACCCGCCCATGTGAGGGCATCGAGTCGGCAGTGTCCCTTCATCGCCTGGCCATCGGTTGACCCGCGGCTGCTCGCTGGAGCTGCCAGCCGGGTCCTCGGTAGACGCTGGGCGTCGGAGGACAGTCATCGCCCTACCCAACGGCCGGCGCGATGGCCACTTTAGCCCCCCGCCCGTTCAGCCCGGAGGTGGCGCCGCGCGGGCCTGTCTTGACGCCGAAAACACGGCGCGCCATCCTCCGACCGGCCATGAAGCAGAGCATCACGAACCGCCGCCACACCCCGCGCGCTCTCCGAGCGTGGGCGGCGTTCATCCACGAGGGGGGCTCCGGCTAGGGCACCGCGACGCAACCGTCGAAAAGCCGCCCTGGCCCACGCCACGGCGGCTTTTCTCATTTCTGGCTTTGGAATCGACCATGGACATCGCAATCGTCACCGAGGGACTCGAAAAGACCTACCAGCGCCGAAAGCGCGTGAACGGTTTCTGGGCGGGGCTGCGCGGCTATTTCTCCGTGGAGAGCGAGCACGTCCGCGCCGTCCACGATCTCTCCTTCACGATCCGGCGTGGCGAGAGTGTGGGGCTCATCGGCGAAAACGGTGCGGGCAAGTTGACGACCGTGAAGATGCTGACGGGCATCCTCGTGCCGAGCGGCGGGCGTCTCGAAACGCTCGGTCTCGTGCCGCACCAATCGCGTCGCGTTCTTTCGCAGAGCATCGGCGTCGTCTTCGGGCAGAAGCCGCAGATCCTCTGGGACATCCCCGCGCGGCACAGCTTCGAGCTCCTGAAGGCGATGTACGCGATTCCGGACGACGTCTATCGCTTCACCTACGGCGAGGCCGTCGAGCGTCTCGAGCTCGGCGAGTTCTTGGACACACCCGTGCGGCTGCTCTCGCTCGGCCAGCGCATGCGCTGCGACCTCGCGGCGAGCTTGCTCCACGCGCCGGCCGTTGCTTTCCTCGACGAGCCGACGATCGGCCTCGACGTGCTCGTCAAGGAGCGCGTGCGTGAGCACCTCGTCGAGATGCGGCGGCGCTTCGGCACGACCATCTTGCTGACGACGCACGATTTGAAGGACATTTCGGCCACTTGCGAGCGGCTGCTCGTGCTCGACAAGGGAGCGCTGCTCTACGACGGCAGCCGCGAGGGCTTCCACGCGCGCTTCGCCGACGAGCGCACGCTCGTGGTCGAGCTCGAGGGCGAGGTGAGCGACGAAGCGAAACGCGCGCTCGAACACGAGCTTGCCGCGGAAGCGGTGCAAATGCACTGGGAAGGACACTCGCGGCTGCGCGTCGAATGCCCGCGCGCCGCCAGCACGCCGCGCGTCACGGCGGAGGTGCTGCGCCGCCTGCCGGTGCGCGATCTCACGTTGCAGAGCGTCGAGCTCGACGCCATCGTCACGCGCCTCTACCGAAGCGGCGGCAAGGGGCTCGACGCGCCCACGCTGAAGGCGGTGGCTTCGTGAGCACGCTCCCCACGCCGACTCTCTTGCAAGCCGTGCGCGGGTTCCGCGCGCTTTCGCTCTGCACGGCGCAGGCCAAGCTCACCTACCGGCTTTCGACGCTCGTGTCGCTCGTGGCGAGCGGCTTCGCCTATTGCGTGTTTTTGCTCGTGTGGCGCGAGGTCTATCGGCAAAACCCGCATCCAGGGCCGATCGAAGAAGCGCCCATGATGGCCTACCTCGTCTCGGCGTTCCTGCTCAACGCCGTGCTCACGCTGTTCATCGAGCTCAGGTTCTTGCAGCGTGTGCGCCTGGGGCTCGTGACCTCGGATCTCGTTCGCCCCCTCGGTTTCATGAGCATGCAGATGGCGCAGGCCGTGGGCGACGCGCTCGTGAACCTGGCGTTCGTCGTGCCGATTTTCGTCGTGGGCTACGTCTTGCTCGGCTCGGCGCTCCTGCCCGCGAGCCCCCTTTCCATGCTGCTCGGCCTCGTGAGCGCCGGGCTCGCGTTCCTCGTGACGTTCGGCATCAGCTATCTCATCGTGCAGGCTTCGTTCGTGCTGCAGTCGGGCTACGGCGTCTTGTTCGCGCGTGCGGCTTTGCATCAGGTGTTCTCGGGCCTCGCGGCGCCGCTCGTGATGTTTCCCGCGGGTCTGCGCGCGGCGGCGCGCTACCTGCCGTTTCGGCACGTCATCGAGACGCCGGTCGTGCTCTGGCTCGGCATGGCACCGAGTGCCGCGGCGCCCGTTCTGCTCGCGGAGCAGGCGGCGTGGGGCGCCGGGTTGCTGGCTTTTTCCTCGCTGATCTTCGGCGCCGTCATGCGCCGCCACCAGGTGCAAGGAGGTTAGCGGAACCGGCACCTGCGGGCTCCGAAGGACTTTCGATCATGCGCTTTTACCTCACGCTTTTTCGCATGGCGCTAAAATCTCGCGCCGAATATCGCGTCGATTTCCTGGTCGGCATCGTCACCGCCGTCTCGATGCAGCTCGCGGCGTTCACCTTCTTCTGGGTGGTGACGAGCCACGTCCCTTCGCTTGGCGGCTGGACGAGCGCGTCCGTGCTCTCGTTGTTCGGGCTCACCGCGATGGTGCTCGGCCTTTCGGAGATGGCCTTCAACGGTATCTGGTGGCTGCCCTGGTACGTCCTCGACGGTCAGCTCGATCGCCTCTTGGTGTATCCCGTGCGGAGCCTTTTCTTCGTGCTCTTCTCACGGCCCGAGCTGCATTCGCTCGGCAACTTCACGACGGGGGTGGTCACCTTCGCGATCGGCTTCTCGGGCCTCGGCGCACCGGCCTGGACGCTCGTTTGTCTGCCGCTCTGGGTGCTCTCCGGCGCCGTCATCTACACGGCCGCGCTCGTGCTCGTCGGCTCGCTCACGATCCGCGTCACGGGTCCGTGGACGATGCACATGATGGCCGTGCATCACCTGCTCAACGCCGCGCGCTACCCGGCGTCGATCTACCCGCGCTGGCTCGGCGGCCTCATCTTGTTCGTCTTCCCGTTCGGCGCAGCGATTTTCGTGCCCGTGTCGTGGCTGCGCGGCGATCTACCGATGGCGCCGGCGCTCGTCGCCCCTCCCGTCGCGGCCGTCGCGAGCGCCGCGCTCGCTTTCGTGGCGTGGGAGCGCGCGCTTTCGCACTACCAGAGCACGGGGAGCTGAACGGGCTCTTGCCACCGTCACGAAAGCAGGCTCGCCGCTTCCTCGTCGAGGATCCAGAACGCGTGGCGCACGAGCGATGCCGGCGTTTCTCGTGGATCGAAGTCGCCCTCGAGCGCGCGCTTCACCGCCTCCGCCTTGCCGCGTCCCTTGGCTAGCATCACCACGTCGCGCGCCGCTGCGATGGCGATGGGGGTCAACGTGAGGCGCTCCGGCGGCGGCTTCGGCCCCATGACGGCCACGTAGCGCCGCGTGCCTTCGGCGAGCGCGGCCGAGCTCGGAAAAAGGGACGCCGTGTGCCCATCTTCCCCAATCCCCAACACCAAGACATCGAGTGACGCGGGGAGCTCCTTTTCGTAGTCGCGTGCCGCCGCGTCGCGATCGGCGCTCTCGGCGCGCGGCCGGTGCACGTTCCCGGGGAGGACACCCACGCGGTCGAGTAGCGCCTCCTTCGCCATCCGGAAGTTGCTCTCGGGGTCGTCGGGTGGCACGCACCGCTCGTCACCGAAGAAGATTTCGATGCGCTCCCAGGGAATACTGTCTTGCCCCGCGAGCGTTTCGTAGACGGCGCGCGGTGTCGTTCCTCCCGCGAGCGCGAGTGACGCCATCCCTCCCGGCGATGCCTCGACGCGCAAGAGCTCTGCAATGGCGCGCGCTGCCGCGAGCGAAAACTCCGCGCCCCGGACCACGGTTCGCTTGCCTTGCATGGTCCGACTGGGGGTACCTCACACCCGACGCGTCTGCACGCGCCTCGTGTAACCGCTGCAGTATCCCGCGGGCCGGTACAGTCTGGCTGTGTTTGTGCGGCATCCGGGTGCGTCGCGGGCCCTGGGGCGCTATGGTCGTCTCTCCCCAATGGGCGTCGAAGCCGCAGTGCCGAACCGTGTCCTAGCAGGGCGCTACCGGCTTGAGATCAGGCTCGGCGCTGGTGGCATGGGTACGATCTGGCGCGCCGAGCACCTCGTCCTCCAGGCGCCCGTCGCGGTCAAGCTCATCGATCGCGAAGCGGTGCCCGACGAGGACACCGTGGCGCGCTTCCTCAGGGAGGCAAAAGCCGCGGCGGCGCTTCGCAGCCCGCACGTCGTCCAGATCATCGACTACGGCGTGGATGAGCTGATCCCGTTCATGGTGATGGAGCTGCTCGAAGGCGAAAACCTCGCGCAGCGCCTCAAGCGCATTCGCCGCCTCTCGCGCCAGGACACGGCCCGCATCCTCACGCACGTCGGCAGAGCGATGCAGCGCGCCCACGAGGCCGGCGTCGTGCACCGCGACCTCAAGCCCGACAACGTGTTTATCGTGAAAAACGGGGACGAGGAGCTCGCGAAGGTCCTCGACTTCGGCGTCGCGAAGGTGCAGGAGGCCGCGTTCGGCCCCGAGAGCACGCGCACGCGCACGGGGTCGATCCTGGGGACGCCGTTCTACATGAGCCCCGAGCAAGCGCAGGGGAACAAGGCGGTCGACTATCGTACCGACCTGTGGGCGCTCGGCGTCATTGCGTTCGAGTGCCTTACGGGCAAGCGACCGTTTTACAGCGACGGCCTTGGCGACCTCGTGCTCACGATCTGCGTGCGCGATCTGCCGATCCCCTCCGACATCGCCCCCGTGCCGCTCGGTTTCGACGCCTGGTTCGCGCAGGCCTGCGCGCGCGATCCGGAAGCGCGCTTCCAGTCAGCGCGCGAGATGACGGAGGCTCTCCGCGACGCGCTTGGCCTCGAAAAGGACCCGCTGCCCGACGCGCCCGAGATCGTCGTGGGAGGCGCCTCGAGCGGACCGCCCCCCGAGAACTCCGACGCCGTCACGGTCGCGAGCGACTCGCATCGACTGCTCGCGGGCGGCCGCGGCTCGCCGCGTCCCGACAGCGACGCCCCCACGGTCGTCGCTCATGCGTCCGAGCCACCGCCGCGCTCCGCGGATGCCGGCGGGCCCGCCCCCACCGAAGCGCTGTTTTCGACGACGCAGCACGAGCCGCCGCTCCCGCCGTCCAAGCGCAGCATGACGGCCGTCTACGTCGTTGCGATGCTCGCGATGAGCGCTGGCCTCATCGGCGGTCTCGTCTACATGAAGAGTCCGAGCCGGGACCTGGAGCGCCAGCGCGCGATGGAGTTGCCCGACCCAGCCGCGCCCCCCTTGAGCACGGTGGTCGCCGCGCCGCCCAAGAAGCTCGAAACGGCCGAGGCGCCGAGCGCCCCCAAGGAGGAAGAGGACGAGCTCGAGCCGCTGGCGAGCGCCTCGGCGAGCGCCGCTCCGCCCGCGAGCGCCGGTCTTGCCCCCGCGTCGAGCGCCGGAGCCCTTTCCCAACCCGACGCCGCGGCCCCACGAGACGCGGACACCACCGCCGACGGTGGCTGGCAAAAGCCCGACTGGGCGATCCCCGACGACGAAATCCCGATCCGCCGCGGGCCCGACGTCCCCGAAGAAAAGATCGTCATCCCGCAGGACACGCCGGCCCACTGAGCGGCTACGCCGCCGCGATCTCGAGGCTCGCGCCAGCGACGACCTCGGCCGCCGACCTCCCGAGCTCGAGCTCCACCTTCCCCGCCTCGACGACGAACGCCCGCCGCGTCACGTCCCAGAAAGCAAGCTCCGACACCGGGAACGACAACGAAACGAGCGTCGTCTCTCCCGGCGCGAGCCGCAGGCGCTCGAAGGCGACGAGCTGCTTCTTTGCCCGCGTCACGTGCGACCGCGCGTAGCGCGCGTAAAGCTGCACGACGTCATCACCCGCGCGCTTCCCGGTGTTCGTCACCCGAACGCTCGCTTCGATCACGTCGCCGGGCCCCGCCGTCGCTCCACCGCCTGCCGCCGCGCCGCGGGACTCGCGAGCGTCGCCGCCCGATGCGCGCTCAATGCGAAACGCCTCGTATCCGAACGTCGTGTACGAAAGCCCGAACCCGAAGGCGAACAGCGGCTCGCCCTCGAAGAACATGTACGTTCTTCCGAGCCGCAGGTCGTAGTCGAGCATGGGCGGCAGCTCGCTCACCGACCGGTGCCACGTTTGCACGAGGCGCCCCCCCGGGTTCAGGTCGCCGAAAAGCACGCCGGCAAGCGCGGTTCCGAGCTCCTGACTGTTGTGCGTCATCTTCACGATGGCCGGCGCCCGCTCCGTGGTCTCGACGATCGAATACGGAAAGCTCGCCAGGAGAACGACGACCGTCTTCGGATTCGCCGCGAGCACCTCGGCGAGGAACGGCTCGTCCGGCAGCGCGAGATCGAGCCGGTCCACCGATTCCTTACCGTAGCTCGGATGAGCGGATTTGCCGAACGGCCCTTCGCCCGTCGGATGATTCCCCACGCACACGATCGCAACGTCCGACGCCTTCGCTGCGGCGATCGCCTCCGCGCCCTCGCGCGCGTGACGCACCTCGACGCCCGGGCCGAGCCGCGCGCGGATCCCCTCGAGCGGCGACACCGCATACGGAGGCGACCCGCTGTACCAGTCGAAGAGCACCTCGTCGGCGCGCGGCCCGATCACCGCCACCGACCGGAGCCCGTCCGCCGCAAGCGGCAAGAGCGCGCCCTCGTTCTTCAGGAGCACGATGGACGCCTCGGTCACCTCACGTGCGAGCGCACGTGCCTCGTCAGTCTCCCACGGCGGCGTCGCGTCGATGCGCGTGTAGGGCACGCGCTCCGGCGGATCGAGCAACCCCAGTCGGATCATCACGCGAAAGTTCGGTCGGATTGCCCGGTCGATCTCCGCCTCGGTGAGCGAGCCCTCCTCGAGCGCTCCCTCGACGGCCTCGCGATACTCGTCGAGAAACTGGGTGATGCCTGCGCCGAGGACGGGCCCCGCCGCGTCGATGAGCGTCGGAAAGTAGCGATGCTCCTCGACGAGCAGCCGGAACGCGCCGCCGTCGGTACAAATGATCCCATCGTGCCCCCACTCCGCGCGCGTCACTTCCTCGAGCACGGGGTGCAGGCAGCAAGGCACGCCGTTGTACTTGTTGTACGCCGCCATGAACGCGCGTGATCCCGCCTCGATCCCCTTCCGGAAGGGCACCGAATAGTATTCGCGGAACATCCGCTCATCGAAGCCGGAGTTTCCGCGCTCGCGCCCGACCTCGTTGCTGTTCGCGAGAAAATGCTTCATGAGCGACGCGCTCTGCCAGTACGTCGGGTGGTCGCCCTGCAGCCCGCGCACGACCGCCTGCGTCATCACGCCGCAATAGAACGCATCCTCACCGAAGCACTCCTCCGTGCGCCCCCAGCGCGGGTCACGCCCGAGGTCGGCGTTCGGTGCGCGAATCACCAGGCCACCACGCTTGCCCCCGTGCTGGTGGAAGATCCAGCGCGCCTCCTTGCCTTCGAGCGCCGCCGCCTTTCGAACGAGCTTCGGGTCCCATGTTTCGCCAAGCCCGATCGCTTGGGGGAACGTCGTCGTTGGAATCGGACTGTCGCCACCCCAAGCGCCCGGCGTGCCCTGCGCGAGCCCGTGCAGTCCCTCGACATGCCCGCTCGCAACGATGCCGAGCCGCGGCACGCTCGGGTTGGTCGAAAGACAGTCGATCTTCTCCGCCAAGGTCAGACGTGCAATGAGGTCGTCGACGCGCGCTTCGAGCGGAAGCTCGTGGTTTTTGTAAGGTTCGGCGGCGGGCATGGGGTGCGGCGCGCAACTTAACCGGTTTTCTCGAAGATTGCATTTCGTGCGCCTGGCGGACCGGGCCACCGACCGTGCCGGGCCCGGCGGCAAGGCGCCAAGGATCCCAAGATTCGCGGCGCTAGGAGCCCCGCCGAGCAGAGGGCGCCCGCTCCCTCGCGCCCGGAAAGCTCGGTCGCCGCGTTCCCCGTTTGGGATGCTCCGGCACGCGTGCGCCAAAGCGAGCTCGAAGAAGAGGTGCGCCTGCTCGAGAAAGCACGCGCCGAGCTTCGCACCGGTGCGCTCGCGCAGTCGCTCGTGACGCTCGAGGCGTCGAAGGCGAAGTTCTCGTTCCCCGAGCTCTACCAGGAGCGAGAGGCGCTCACGATCGAGCTAATGTACTTCGCGAATTCTTCGACGAGAAACGCCCAGAACCGTCGGGCCCGAGGCAAGCGTCAGAAGCCACCGTGCGGCCGGGGTGTAGCCTCTCGCAACACGACGCGCGGAAGTGACGTGAGCGCCGAGCAAATGGTCGAAGCGAGCTTGGTGCTCGCTGGGAAGGCGGGCCACCTTGTGCTGCGCCCGGTGCTCGGGCAGGGTTGGCAGACGACGATGACGGACATTGCTCCGCTTCGTGACCTGCTCGAGGGCGTCGTTGCCGTTCAGCTGGCCGCCGCCGGGCCGGGCCTCGTGCCCGAGTCCGTGCGCGGCTTCGGTGCGGTGTTGGACGCCGAGGCGGGCGTGCTCTCCCTCATCGTGCTCGACGAGCAGTCCGTGGCGTTTCGCGAGGCCGCGGCACGCGCCGGCACCTTCGCCGTGAATTTGACCGACCCACTGACGTTTCGCGGCCTGCAGCTCAAGGGGCCGCTCGTGGCGATCGAGGAAGCGTCGAACGACGCCCGAGCGGCCGCGAACACGTACTTCGGAGCGTTCGGGGCGACCCTCGCGCGCGTCGGGTTCCAGGCAGCGCAGCTGCGCGGCTTCTTCCATGGTCACGGTGGCGCGCGCTGGGTGCGGATGCGGCCCGAGCATGTCTTCAATCAGACGCCCGGTCCCGGCGCGGGTGCACCCCTTTGACCATGGCAGCGCCAATCGACCTCTCGGCCTATCGCGATTGCTTCGAGGGCATCATGCCTGCCGTGATCGCGACCGTCTCCGCCGATGGGACGCCCAACGTGACGTACCTTTCCAAGGTCGTGCGCGTCGATGACCGACACGTGGCGCTCTCGAACCAGTTCTTCACCAAGACGGTCGCCAACATCCGCGAGAATCCAAGAGCGCAGATCACGCTGTTCGGACCGAAGAATGGACGGCAATTGCGGCTCGCCGTACGATTCGTGCGCAGCGAGACGAGCGGTGAGCTGTTCGAGCAACTGCGCGCCGAGGTTGACGCAATCGCGTCGCTCATGAGCATGCAGGGAGTTTTTCGGCTTCACTCGGCGGATGTCTACGCCGTCCACTCCGGCGAGGTCGTTCGCTCCGATCTCGATGGCTGAGCCGGCCGAGCCCACGTTGGCGTTGCCGACGAAGCTCGAGGCCCTTTCGCGCCTGAGCTCCGAGGTGCTCGCGATTGCCGATCTCGACGCGCGCATCACGGAGCTGCTCGGGAGCCTCGAGCGCTACTTCGGTTACCGGCATTGCATGCTGCTCGTCCCGTCGGACGAGGGGCAGGAGCTCACGATGCTCGCGTGTCACGGGTATCCCGGCGGAGTGGGCGCCAGCGTCGTGCTCGGGCAGGGCATCATCGGCGTCGCGGGCGAACGCCGTCGCGCGCTCAGAGTGAACAACGTGCCGCGCGAGATTGACCTGTTCCGTGCGATGGCCGGCGTGCAGGCATCCGACAAGCTGATCCCGCTGCCGGGGCTCCCGAACGCGGGCAGCCAGGCAGCGGTGCCCGCGTCGCTCGACGACAGGCTCGCGCTCGTTCTCTACGTCGAGGACGAGGAGTGCGGGCGCTTCGGAGAGGATGACGCACACGTGCTTTCGGTCGTTGCCGGTCTCCTGGCGCTTGCGATGCGCGACGCGACGGACGAAGCCGACACGATGACTCCCACGGCGAGGGCCGCCCGCGCGGGGGGACCACCTCTTCGAGTGCGTTACTATCCGGCCGACGACAGCGTCTTCTTCGACGACGAATACGTGATCAAGTCGCTTCCCGGCCGCATCCTCTTTCGGTTGCTGACGATCCAGGGGGCGACCGGTCGCCACGAGTTCACGAAGAAGGAGCTGCGCCTCGACACGTCGCTCAAGCTCCCGCCGGTACGCGATAACCTGGATACGCGAATCATTCTGTTGCGTCGGCGCCTCGCCGAGCGCTTTCCGGGCGTGCAGATCGTCCCTGCCGGGCGCGGGCGGCTGGCGCTTCAAGTGGATCGGCCATTCGAGATCGTGACGGCCACGGCTGCTTTTCCGTGAAGGCGCAGAAATAGACGCCCGCTCGTCTCGGCGCTGGTGGAGTCCGGCGTCGCGGCGCCGCTCTTAGCATTCATTTAGCAACTTGGTTGCCCATCTCTTAGCGTTCTCGCCGTCCGCAACTCGGTACACCTCTCTTCGGGGCGCGCACTTTTGGTCGCACTCCAAGGAGCTTCACCGATGTCCACGCACACGCACCTCGATCCAGGCCGCATTCTCCAACTCGGCACGGGCTTTTTCGCGACCAAGACGTTCTTGTCGGCGGTCGAGCTCGGCCTTTTCACGTTGCTTGCCAAGGAGCCGAAGACGGGCCCCGTCATCCAGAAGGAGCTCGGGCTCCACGCGCGCTCGGCGGCCGATTTTCTCGACGCGCTCGTCGCCATCGGCATGCTCGAGCGCTCGGGGCCGAGTTTCTCCGGGACGTATCAGAACGCCCCCGATGCAGACCTGTTCCTCGATCGCAACAAGCGTTCGTACGTCGGGGGCATCCTCGAAATGGCGAACCACCGCCTGTATGGCTTCTGGGGTACCCTCACCGAAGCGCTCCGTACGGGCGAGCCCCAGAACGAGGCCAAACGCGGCGAGGACCTCTTCGCGGCGCTCTACGCCGATGAGCAGCGGCTCGAAGGCTTCCTCCGCGCCATGAGCGGCGTGCAGATGGGCGCCTTCATGGCTCTCGCCGAGAAGTTCGACTTTTCCAAACGAAAGAGCGTTTGCGACGCCGGCGGTGCGGGTGCAGCGCTCAGTGTCGTTCTCGCGTCGAAGTATCCCGAGCTCGCTCTCACGACGTTCGACTTGCCTGCGGTCGCACCGATCGCCAAGCGCAACGTCTCGGCGGCCGGATTCGGAGAGCGCATCAAGGTGGCGAGCGGTGACTTTTTCCGCGACCCGCTGCCAAAGGCCGACGTGATCACGATGGGCAACGTCCTGCACGACTGGGATTCCGAGCAGAAGCTTTCGCTCCTGAAGGCGGCGTACGCGGCGCTGCCGAGCGGCGGCGCCCTCATCGCGATCGAAAACATCATCGACGACGATCGACGCCAGAACGCCTTCGGCCTTCTGATGTCGCTCAACATGCTGATCGAAACGCCCGGCGGCTTCGACTACACGGGGTCGGACTTCGCCCGCTGGGCCAAGCAGGCTGGTTTCAAGGACGTGAGCATCCTGCCGCTCGCCGGCCCGACGAGCGCCGCCATCGCGTTCAAGTAGACCTGCGTGTGATCGTGCGGCGCGCGTGCGACCTTGGCGCGCGCGCCGCCGCCGGCGATCTCTCTCGCGCTGTTTGCCGGGCGGCGTCCTTCCCGATGCCCGGCTGACGGTGTGTTTCCGGTTCATCACGCGCGTGGGTCGCGCCCGACACCGGGGTCGGCGCCCCGCGCTTGCCAACGCGTGCGCGCCGCGCAAGCTTGTGCGGGCGTCATGCACCCGCTCCACGACATTTTGGTACCAGAGAGCCCCGCGGAGTTCCTTCCCGCGGTCATCGAGATCCCCAAGGGCTCGAAGCTCAAATACGAGCTCGACAAGCGGACAGGCCTGTTGATGCTCGATCGGGTGCTCTACTCGTCGGTGCATTACCCCGCCAACTACGGCTTCATTCCGCAGTCACACGCCGACGACGGCGACCCGCTGGACATTCTCGTGCTCATGCAGGAGCCGGTCGTGCCGCTCACGATCGTGCGTGCGCGCCCGATCGGCGGCTTTTCGATGAAGGACGACAAGGGCATCGACGACAAGATCGTCGCCGTGGCCATCGACGACCCGGCGTACGCGCACTTGCACGACGTGAGCGAGCTGCCCCTGCACACGACGCGCGAGATCCGGCGCTTCTTCGAGGACTACAAGGTGCTCGAAAACAAGCTCAGCGTCGTCGAGGACTTGTACTCCCGCGATCGTGCCGACCAGGTGGTGCTCGCAGCGCTCGCCGAGTATCGGAAGGGACGCGCTTGGAGCAAGCCGTAGGCCGAACGGCTCGCCATCGCGGTGCCTGGCACGAGTGACCAAGCCGGGCGTGGCGTTCACGGGAGCGCCACGACCCGGCTGACGTCACGTTCGGTCAGAACGGCGGATTGGCGTTGGCCGTCAGCTCGAGCGCCATCTGGGGGAACCAGGCGCCCGCAGCCGGGTCCATCGTGTTGCGCACCGGATCCGGCGAACCGACGGGGTCCCAGCGGTTGCACTGCCCGTCGGACTCGCCCGGCAGCTTGATCCACAGGTACGCGTCGATGAGCGGGTTGCCCGTGTTGGTGGTGGGGCGCTTGCCGAGGCCACGGCCCGGCGGGTTGCACCAATCCTGAACGTCACCGAGCGCGAGCTGCTCGGGCGTCGCCTGCCAAGGCCCGACGCCGTTGCGGCTCGTATCGATGACGAAGTGGCTGATGCCTTCGTCGCCCGGATACGGCACCCACGTCTGGCTCTCGACGTTGTCGGTGTACCACTGGTCGGTGAGAGCCCACGTCGACAGGTCGTCGAACGTTGCCGGGTAGTACTGGCTGTTGCACCACTCGGCGTGGCCAGCGCCCCAGGAGCCGGAGGTCGGATCTGCGAACCAGATGCACTTGGCAACCCACGCGCCGTACTTCTCGAGACGCGGGTCGTCCTGATAGTTCGAGGCATTCAGGAAGAAGCCGTCGGCCTCCGTCACGCCGGCCTGGAGCAGACGATCGGCCGCGTCACCCGCGGCGAGCCATGCGGTGTGCGTGCCGTCGAGGTAAACCTTCGTGTTGGGGAGGCTCTTCAGCGTCTCGACCGCGTCCTTGAGCATGTCGAAGCGGTCCTGAGCCGCGGTCGCAGGATCGGCATCGGTGGGTTGGCACCACTCGAGCACGTTGGGATCGGGCAGCCAGTCGTCGCGATCGGCGAGCGGGTTGTACCAGGGAATGATGCCGAGGCTGTCCGGCTCGAGAATCACGATGGCGTCCTTACGCCCGATGCCGTCGGCAATGCCGTCAACCCACGCATGGTATTCTTCCTTGGTGGTGGCGCCGCCGGCGGAGAACTGCGAGCAATCGCGGAACGGGATGTTGTAGGCCACGAGCACGGGCACCCGGCCCTTGTCGTCGGCAAGCCTGACGACCTCTCGCGTTTGAGCGACCACGTCCCCACGCGAGCCGTTGGTTAGCCACACCGCCTGCGGCGTTTCGATCATGTGATTGATGCGGGCGGCCTCGACCCTACGGTGGCGTGCCTTCAACCTGGCGATCTGCTTGACGGCATCGGGGTTCGGCTTGGGAATGAAGAGCTTCGTCTCGTTGGTGAGCGTCAGGGGCTCTTCGGCGGAATCGAAAGGCTCGCCGGGGCTTGCGCCGCAGCCCGCGAGGACGACGGCTGCGACCGCCAGCTGCCCCAGCTTGGCGGTGTGTGTGGGTCGCGAAGACATTGTGTTTCCTTTTGTGGCTTGTAAACGAACACTCATCCTCGACCACCCAGCCCCTCCCAGATGAGTCGTCACTGCTCTTGCCGCATTCGGCCGCTTGCGCCAAGGGAAATCGGGATGAGTATTTGTTCAGAGGAACATCGCATTCGCCCAAACGCATTCGCCCAAAGTGACTTTCCGACGATGCCCTCGCTCTGCTTCTCATTTCTTCCAGCGAGACCCGTCGTATCGTTCGACGACTCGAAACGCGCGACTCGCAGTGTCGGTGTGCGAGAAGCCCGACGCCCCCGATCGGCGCCGGCTCGCTCGCGGTCGCGGCCGGGGCGCCGGCCGGGGCAGCGTTCAATCGACGGTGAGCGTGGGCGCGACTAGCCGCCGGTGTCCCACTCGCAAATAGACGCTTTGTTCGCGCTGCAGACTTCGTCGTTCCAGTAGCCTTGCGTCAAAGACTGCAAAAAGCCGCAGTGCTCGTAGCAGGTGCCCGTGCCCGACGGGCAGGTCTTCATGAAGTTGTTCGGCTCGCCGCCCGCCCAGCCGTGATATTGCTGGATGTCCTCACCCGTGATCCACTCGAAGATGGAGCCGTCCCCGGCTTGCATGTCCGTGAGGCCGTCGGTGCATCCGAGCCAAGGTTCGGTGCCGCCGAGCACGACCGTCTGCCAGACGAACATTTGCTCTGACTCGGACGTGATCGTCACGAGGTGACCCCCTGCATAGCGGGCCGGGCACGCCGTGCGTGCCTGCGGCCAGGTCGTGGGTGTGGTCACGAGCAGGTAGCAGTGACCTCCAAACGCCTTGGCGTTCGCGTCGACCATCGAGCACGAGGTGGGGGGGGCGCCAGCGGTGCCACCGTCGCCGGCGCCCGAGCTGCCCGCGTTGCCGCCGCCGGACATGCCGGCATTGCCACCGCCCGCCACACCCCCATTGCCGGCACCGGACGAGCCGCCGTCGCCGCTCGTGCCCCCATTGCCGGCACCGGACGAGCCGCCGTCGCCGCTCGTGCCCCCGTTGCCGCCGTCGCCGCTGCTGCCGCCCGTCGCGCTCGAACCGCCGTCGCCGCCCGTCGCGCCGTCACCACCGCGCCCGGCCTCTCCGGCACCGCCGCCACGCCCCCCCGCGGTCGCCCCCCCGTTGCCGCCGAGCGCGGGCGTACCGCCACCGCCGGTTGCGCCCTCGCCTTCGCCGCCCTCGCCCAGGGCGCCGCCTTCGGTCGCGCCAGTGCCCGCGCTGCCGCTCGTCCCCCCCAGGCCGCCCGTGAAGTCGAGCGGCGTGATCAAAGAGCAGGCCGCCGTGGCGATCGAACCCACGAGCAGCGTCGTCGCAAAAGGCCCCAGGGCGCGCTGCGAAGTGGCGCGGTTGCGCGGAACAGGGCGGAGCCCTGGTGCGCGTTCACCGCTCGCAAAATCGGTTGACGAGCCCACCGAATGCGGGTCGCCATCGGACAGAAGGCCCACAGCTCAACCATTCTACGCGATGAGCGCCAAAAATCGACGCTACTCGAGCACCTGCCCCGCGCCGGGGCAGCACCCGCGAGGCGTGTCAGGGGGCCGGCGCGGGCACGCCGAGCCGCGGTTTGCGGGGCAAACGCACGGTGAACTCGGTCCCCTCGCCGAGCTGGCTCTGCACGCTGATCGCTCCGCCGAGCGCTACGACGCAGCGCCGCGTGATGGTGAGGCCCATGCCGAGGCCGCGGCCGACGTCCTTGGTGGTGAAAAACGCCGTGAAGATCTGGCTCTGCACCTCGGGCGACATGCCGACTCCATTGTCGCGGAACGTGAGCACGAGGTCGCCGCCGTTGAACGCGCCCCCCGATCGCGACGACGCCGTTCTCGGCGGGTACCGCCTCGAGTGCGTTCTGGATCAGGTTGGTCGCGATCTGATTCAGCTCGTCAGGCACGCACTCGATCGTGCCGTCGTCCTGGAGCGTGGTTTCGATCCGTGCGCGCGACCCCGTCGCCGGGACGACGACGCCGAGCACGTCGCTGATGGCGGCGTACACGTCGTACGGCTGGTGCACGCGCGTGTAGCCCTCGCGCGCATAGCGCAGCATGAGGTCAACCGTGCCGGTGATGCGCTTCACGCCGGACTGCGCCGTGTCCGCCATGCGACCGAGCCGACCGGCGACCTTGCCGAGCTCGGCCTGCTCGGCGTCGGACAGCGGCTTTCCTGCCTTGAGCTTTTCCACGGAGCCCTGGACGTCGCGCTGGATGCTTGCGACGGCGTTCTTGATGTAATTGAGCGGGTTCTTGATCTCGTGAGCCAAGCCACCGGCGATCGATTCGAGCGACGTGGTTTGCTGACTGAGCAGAAGCTCTGCCGTGTGCTCCTGAGTGCTCAAGAGCGAACGGACCGTCGAGAGCAGCTCCCGCGGGGCGAAGGGCTTGGTGAGGTACGCGTTGACCCCCGTGTCGAGGCCGAGGACCCGGTCGTCGAGGTCGGTGCGCGCCGTCAGCATGACGATCGGCGTGTGGCGCGTCCTCGGGTCCGCGCGCAGCTTGCGCGTCAGCTCGAGACCGTTGACGATGGGCATGCCGAGATCGGTGATGATGAGCGTGGGTCGGCGCTCGACGGCGAGATCGAAGCCCTTGGCGCCATCGGGAGCGCTGTAGATCCGGAAGTGCTGGTGCAGGGCAAGGTGGATCACGCGCACGACGTCAGGGGTGTCCTCGACGACGAGCACCGTGTGGGCGCGCCGGTGCTCGTCGAGGTCGCGCTGGACGACACGCTTCTCGGTGGCATGGTCGAGGTCGATGAAACGATGCCGGTCCTCGAATCCGACATCCCAGCCGGAGAGCCCCACATCGCTCTCGCGCTGGCCGCGTTGCTGGTCGGTCCGGCGCTCGCGTCGATCGAGCACCGCCTGGTCGAAATGCTCCCGGCCTTTTAGCAGCCTAACGTGGAACGTGGCCCCTTCTCCGGGCACGCTGTCGGCCCAGATCCTGCCCCCGTGCAGCTCGACGAGTTCGCGGGCGAGCGCGAGCCCGATACCGGCACCTCCTCGACTGTGGGTGTCGTCGTCGACCTGGTAGAATCGCTCGAACAAGCGTTCGGACAGCCGCGGGGCAAAGCCGCGACCGGTGTCGTGCACATCGGCCACGATGGCGTTGCCATCGTCGCGGACGCGCACGATCACGGATCCACCCATGGGCGTGAACTTGAACGCATTCGAAAGCAGGTTGACGAACACGCGCTCCAGTCGATCGAGATCGCAGAACACGCGCGCTTCCTCGCAGTTTGCAACGAAGGTCAGCCCGAGGCGCTTGCGCTCTGCGAGCGGTGTGGTCTGTTCGAGCAGCCCACGCAGGTAGACGACGAGGTCGTGCTCCTCCACGCGCAGACGCAAACGCGATTCCTCGAGCTTCGATAGATCGAGGA
Organism: uncultured delta proteobacterium; assembly: GCA_963841435.1. GTDB lineage: Bacteria > Myxococcota_A > Polyangia > Polyangiales > Polyangiaceae > PMG-095. Next base: position 1,356,443 of record CAWJCS010000005.1, on the reverse strand, counting down.
GGTCCCCGATCAGCTTGAGGAGCTTGACGCCGCTGCGCGACATGGCGAGCAGCGTGCTGCGCTGCTGCGGCGTGATCACTCCGATCTCGCCGTCGAGCAGAAGCTCGATCGGGGCGAGAACCATCGTGAGCGGTGTCTTAAGCTCGTGCGTGATGTTGGCGAAAAACTTGGACTTGAAGCGCTCGAGCTCCTCCACCCGGGCACGCTCCGCGGCCACGCGCTCCAGCACGACGGCTGGCGCCGTGGTGCTGAGGGCAAAGGCCAGAAGAATGGCGATGATGAAGCCGAAAACCGCGAACTCGGGGCGATTCCTGAGGAAGGCGAAGTCCACGTTGTGGGCGGAAAGTGCCAGGCACGTCACGGCCAGTGCACGTCCGGTCGTGGTCAGCACTTTCGTCTGAAGTGCCCGGAGCGCGGCGTGGAGCTGCGGCATGGCGACGGCCACGCACACCGGCAGCGCGACCATCCAGAACGACCCACCCAACGCGTATGCGCCCGCGCTCGCCAAGCAGCTCAACGCGAAGAATGCGGTGTGGGCGCGCCACGGCACGGTGAGCCCGGCGAGGCGCGCCAAGAGAAATGCCGCCGCGAGGGTGCCTACGAAGGTTGCTGAAAACCCGTAGACGATTGCGAGCGTGTTGCCTTGCGCCACGCCTTGGGCGAGAAACGCGAGCACCTCGGAAGCCCACAGGATCAGCAGGCTCCGATTGAGAGGCGTGCGATCGCGCGCCCACAGCAGTGCGGAAAGCCCGACGTTGATCGAGAGCACGCCTGCGTAAACGATGAGTAGGCTCCCGATGAGCTCCATCGGTTTCAGCTCTCGCTCAGGATGTCGTCGAGGGGGCGCCGCAAGGCGCGTGCTCGTGGGGCAGGCGCGTGCGCGATCCTAAACAACATCGCTTCGGCGCGTCCATCCGGCGTCGGAAAGAACTCGCGGAAGCGCCGCTCGAGGGTCCAGAGGTGCTCGACATCACGAGGGGAAAGCCCTTCCCCCTCGCCTCGCGTGAGCCTGGCGAACAGGTAGGGAGCGACCGTCATCGGTTGCACGCCGAGACCTAGCTCGGTCGCGACCAGCCAGACGTGCTCGAAGGCCCGACCGGCCTGCGCGTAGGCGCGCGGGCCGACCCCGTTCACGGTGACGAGCCCCACGGCGGCCGCCGACTCGACGAGGCGCTGTGTCGGCCGTTCGAGCCCGGAACCGAGATCTAGAAAGTGAAGGAACCGCGCGGTGCGCGCGTCGGTCAGGAGTCGCAATGCGGCGAGCCCGAGCGCATCGAGCTCCAGGGTCGCCACGTCGATGCCGTCGCGTGTCGTGAGCACAGAGTCGAGATCCCAGCGCAGCTCTGCCATCATGGCCTCGTACAGGCCCTCGTTGAGGAGGCGAAACCGATCGACGGCGCCGAGCAATCCGCCGAGCCGTGACAGGGTGGGCGCGTCGCATACCAACGAAACCTCGGCATCGCGTGCGCGTGCGGCCTGCTCGAGGCGCCGCGTGTGGTCCGCGGAGAGCGATCGACCGTCGCCGGGGCGGCGGTTGGTGGTGCGCATCGCAAGGCAAGCGTGGAGCGGACTAGGCGTCACGGTGCCGGAGGCTTGCCCGAGCTTCAGACGAAACACCAGGTCGGGTTCGGAAGCGTCTGGAAAGAGGTTGACGCTCGCGTCACGCCCGAGGACACTGGCGGCGATGCTGGCGTTCTCCGCGGCGGCTCCCAGCGCGAGGTAGCTGGCCGAGCACGCATAGTCGAGCAGGTCTCCGGCGCGGGTGCGGTCGAGGTAGCCGTCGAGTCGCGCGTCCTTGCGCCAGACGAAGCGCCACGGCTGCTGGTTGCCGCCGGACGGCGCGAGCGCCGCGTGGCTCACCAGCCACTCGATCTCGGCGCGCGACGGCGGTGCCCCGCGCGCCGCAGGCGGCGGTGGATCGGGCACAGAGGGTTGCGCTTCGGTGCCCGCAGGTTCTGGCGGTTGGCCCACTTCGCGTCCGAGCTCGACGCGGCCGGATCCATCCAGGAGCTCGTCGAGGTCCACTCGGTAGCGCCCCGATGAAAGCGGTTGGCCCAGTAGAATCCGGCGGGCCGCGTGCGTCGTGACGGCGCCGCCGAGCATGTTCCCTGATCCCAGCTGCGGCCAAGCCGCGATCGTCCGTCCGATCTCGACGAGCGACGCCCCGAGGCGTGGCGAGACCTCGCTGCCCACGATGCGTAGCGAGTGGGTGATCTTTTCCGCCACGCCCAGGCCTTTCAGCTCAGCTGCCCGCGTGCCTCCGAGCAACCCGTGAAACACGGGGCGCGACGGCTCCAAGTCGAAGCGCTCCACGTCCAAAAGCCCTCGGTCGTTGGTCTCCATGAGCACCGGGATCCGCCGGGCGCGCGCCGCCTCGCGGAGCCGGACCTTCTGCTCCAGATCGTCGCACTCTTCGATCAGAAGATCGACCTTACCGCCGCCCTCGAGGAACGTTACGAGGTTGTCGTCGGTGATCCCCTCGGGAAATACCGACAAGGAGAGGAACGGGTCGATTTCATAGAGCTGTCGCGCCGCCACCAGCGTCTTGTTCATCCCGAGCACGCTGATGCCGCACGCGACGCGATTGGTGTTGGAAAGCTCCATGGAGTCGAAGTCCGCGAGTCGAATGCGCGTGCCTATCCGCTCGAGCGCCAGGCCCGTCGCGATGGCGTGACCCGCAGAGAGCCCCACCAGGCCCAGCGTGCATTCGGCGAGACGCGCCTGCTCTTCTCGAGTGATCTTGAAGCGGTTGCGCGTCGTTCGAAGCTCCGCGAACTCCTCCGGCGGCAGGACACGCACGAGCAGACGGCGCCATGGGTAGTAGACCCACACGCCGTAACGTGCCTCACCGCGCTCGAGCATGAACTCCCGCGCCGCCGCGTCCAGCTTGGAGGCGTCCGTGAGGGTCGGTGTACGGGAGCGGACAAGCTCGCGGACCTGGCTCTCGAGGTCGTCGCGACGAAAAAGCGGCCGCCCCTTGCCCAGTAGCAGCCGTTTCAGTGCTTCCGCGTCCGCTGCTTGGTCGCAGAAAAAACGGAGCGGCTCGAATTCCGCGCTGTTGTCGTCGAGGCCTTCGAGGAGCGGAGCGAGATCCGGCCACTCCGCCCGCTCAGCCATCACGGCCAACCTGCGACGCGGCGCGGACCGTGAAGGCGGCTTCCAGATAGCTCAGCCATGCAGGCACTACCCGCTTGCTTGCGATGAAGCGCATGCCTTCCGACACGTATTCGAACCCGAGTAGCTCGACGGCAGGGACGTCGGCGTCGGTCTCGTCGAAGAAGAGGAACTGGTGCCGGTTCTGTCGCAAGAAGTGGTCCATCGCTTCGCGCAGGAGCGCCCTCTTCGCGTTCGCGCTGACGGGACCCGTGCCAAGGCTCGCGATCGTGCAGTGGTTCATCAGTCCGAAGATGTTCACCCCTTCACCTCCGCTCTCGGCGATCAGCGCAGCTATCGGCGTGTCGTTTTCGAGCGCGACGTAGACGTGTCGTTCTCGCTCACAGCCGAGCTCACGGCACGTGCGGGCGAAGTCCTCGAGCCCGATCTCGCCGGCGCCGTAGGCCATGGCATCGCAGAGAAGGGGCGACGAAGACGCCCGCAGGGCTTCCGAAGCGAGCAACAGGCGAGCGGCGTCGGCACGTACGACCGTGATTCCTGGCTCGGCTCCCAGCTGCCGGCTGACGGGCGTCGTCACGTCACAGCGAAAAACGCGATTCTGGTCGTAGGCGAACGCGCTACGGTCCGGGTACTCGGCGACGAAGCCATCGTAGAGGGTCTGGCTCCAGCGGCGGTCGCGCTCCGCGAAGATCGCGAAGTAGTCCGCCTCTTGCTGGTTCTGGAAGAGGTAGAGCACGCCCGAGTACAGCTCGTGCGCGAGGCTCAAGACCTGGGCGGGTCCCGTGCTTTCGCGCCGGTCGACACCGAGCTGGTGCACGAGCCAAGTTTTAGGGTAGAGCAGGCTCGCGGCGACGGTCCCCACGGCCTTGCCTCCGCTCTCCACCAGCATCAGTCGCCCGGTGGTTTGCGTCGCGCCGGTCCAGCTTCTCGCGTACTCGCCTTGTAGTCGCTGCCGCGCTCCGGCGCGGGTCCAGAGCTCCACATAGCCGGAGGCTTGCAGCACGTCCCAGGCCATGCCAGCGGCTTGCGGCGGTTCCGCCATCACGGCTCGCGGATGAGTGCGCTGGAAGACCGCGGTCTGGAAGCGGACTTCCTGACCGACGTCGGCGAACTCGAGCACCTCGACACCGCACGTGTACACGTCCGAGCGCCGGTGCGGCGCGATGCTGCGGATGGCCCCGATGACCTGATAGGTTTCTCCGCCCAAGAACAGCTCGACGCGAGCTAGCCGGTCGCCAGGGAACAGCAGGTCGCTCTCGGGGTCCGAGGCGAAAGCGAAGCCTCGGGCCGAAAGATCCAAAAGAGGGCGCCCGATGGGCACCCCGGGCAAGCGCGGATGCTCAAAGCGCACGAACGCGTCACCGCCGCCGTCCAAGGACGTTCGGACCGAGTCGCGGAACCCTCCATGGCAGAGCTGATCGGGAAGTGGGACGAGGAACGTGTTCTCGGAACGGAGCTCTGGGCGAGCACGGAAGTGCGTTACGGCGCCAGGGCGAGCGACGGCGAACGTGTACTCCCGGCCGATCTCGAGACCCGGTGCGCCGATCACGACCTCGAGCATCGGTCGCCCCCCCAGATCCACGATACGCTCGACGCGCACGGTGAGGGGCAGCACCGTCCCGTGGTCGTACACGCGGAGCGGACGGCGCTCGACGACGAGGCAACGCTTGAGGTGCCGACGAATGGAGACGGGGCTCGTGGTCGTGATGGTGCGCGGGTCCTCCAGTAGTCGGCCGAGCGCTCGGGTCTCTTCCAGAAACTCGCGTATCAAGAATTCCGACAGGACTCGCATGCCAGACAGAGGCAGATCCTGGAATCTCGCACCGACCCGAAGTTGCCGGTCGAGCTGGGAGACGCGCACGGGGGCGAGCCGCACCACGAACGACTGCCCGCCGCCGATGTCGAAAGTGGCGGGCTCCGCGGTCACCCTGTCGAGATCGTCGGGGTTGACGATGAGCCCGCTTCCGCTGGCGCTCAGATCTGCAACGACGATGCGCGTCGAGCTCGGCGACGAAACGCGGACCTGATCCTCGAGGAGGTCCAGTCGGTAAGTGAAGCGGCGGTCTGAGGCGGCCATTCGAGGGCACGATGGGGGGAGCGGACGGTGAACGAGCTGAGGTGATTTTGGCCGGAGGGTACCCGGTGGCGGGCTGTCAGATCAAAAGACGGCACACTGTGGGATAAAGTAAGTGCAAAGGTGGCTGGGTCAGGACGACCCAGGCCTGTGACGTTGTGTGACGGGACGGTGAACTGGCCAAATGGCCAGGAGTCCGGACCAGTGTCCAGACTCCTATTTCTAACTCCTCACGGATATTTCGAGTCGCGCGACAGCGTCGCTGCGCTCGTCGGGTGAGGTACTCAGTTCCGAAGCAGGGCGTCGAGATCGAAGCGCGAGCCGAGTCGCTTTTCGGTCGCCGCGGCAGGCTCGGGCCGTGCAAACAGGTAGCCCTGCGCCTGGTCGCAGCCGAGCTTGCGGAGGAGTTGCGCCTGCTCCGCGGTCTCGACACCTTCGGCAACGACCTCGAGCCCGAACGCGTGCGCCAGCGAGATGATGGTATCGACGATCGAGGTCGCCTGCGGATCCGTGCTCAGGCGCACCACGAACGAGCGATCGATCTTGATGGTGTCGATGGGCAGGCGCCCCAGATAGGAAAGGCAGGAGTAACCCGTTCCGAAGTCGTCGATCGCGACGCGCAGCCCTTGGCGCCGCGCCCCCTCGAGCTTCTTTATGCTGCCCGCCAGGTCGTCGAGGAACACGCTTTCGGTGATCTCGAGGTCGATGCCGCTACCGTCCGGATAGTGGCGCAACACGCGCTCCACGTTTCCCGCGAAGTCGCGCGCGGCGAGCTGGAGCGCGGAGACGTTGACCGCGATACGCGGCGGCGAGCGCCCGGCGCGCGACCACTCGTGGTACTGCAGCGCGGCCCGCTCGAGGACCCAGCGGCCGACCTCCCGGATGAGCCCGGTCTCCTCGAGCACCGGGATGAAGCGGCCGGGAGGGACGAGCGCCCCGCCGGGCTCCTGCCAGCGGATGAGCGCTTCCAGACCCACGAGCTCCCCCGTCGTGAGGTCGGTCTTCGGCTGGTAGTGAAGCAGGAACTCCCCGTGGTCGACCGCGCGGCGAAGCTTCGTTTCGAGCGCGAGCTGCTCGGCGACGCGTGCGTTCATGTCCGGCGAGTAAAAGAGGTAGGGCTGCCCGGTCGCCTTCGCCTTCTTGAGCGCGGCCTCGGCGTTGGAGACCAGGAGCTCGGCACTGTCACCGTCGCCGGGCGCGAGGGCGATGCCGAGGCGCACGGCAACGCGCACCTCGGCGTCGTTTACCACGAAGGGCTGTCGAAACGCCGCGAGAACTTCGTGCTCGGCGAACGACGCCGCCGCCGCCTCGGCGTCCACGGCCGGCACGAGTAGCGCGAACACGTTGCCGTCGAGGCGAGCAGCCGTGCCCTTCTTGCCCACGAGGGGCTCGATGCGCTGGGCGATCTGCAGCAAGAGGTCGTCGCCGCCTCGCCGGCCGAACGACTCGTTGACCTGGCGCATGCGAGCGACGTTGACCACCACGAGTGCGAGCGGCGCGTCGAGGCTCGCCGCTCCGAGCTGTTGCCCCGTGCGATCGAACAGGAGCTGACGGTTCGGCAGGCGTGTCGTCTCGTCGAAATACGCGAGGAAGTCGAGGCGCCTGCTGCGGCCCATGCTCGCAAGCGCGAACGACACGTTGTCGGCCGTTTCGCCGAGCAGCATCAGCTCCTCGGCGTCGAATTGATCGGGCTTGGGCGAACAGAGCCAGAGCAGTACGGGATGCTCGCCGGGCCGCGCGATGGGGACGAGCGCGAGCGAACGAATCTCGCGGCGCCGAGGCGGCGGCTCGGAGCCCGGCTCCAAGGGCGCGTCAGGGACCGCGTCGAGCACCACGGGCTGCCCCCGGTCGATCACGCCGGCGAGCGTGGGATGAACCGCGCCGTTCAGGAGGAACCTGCGCACCCGCGTGGGAACACGCACGCCAGCCGGCTCCATCGCCAGGGCCTCGAGCTGCCCGCTCGGGTCCACCACGCTGACTCCGGCGAGCGAGAGCTCGCCGTGCTCGATTGCGACGCGACAGCATTCGCGGAGTAGCGCGGTGCCGTCGGAGGCGCGCAGGATGGCGGCGTTGACACCGCTCAGGATGCCTCGCACGCGAGTGAGCCGGGCGATGCTCGCCTCTTGAGCGACACGCTGGGTCACGTCGCGGGCAATCCCCACGATGCCGACGACGCGGCCGTCCGCTTCTCGAATCGGGGCCTTGCTCTCCGAAAGGTAGCGTGTGACGCCCTGCCGCTCGTGCCTGCGCACGACGTCGAGCAGGGGCTCGCCCGTTGCGACGATGCGCCGTTCCTCGGCCGCGACGCGCGCCGCCTCGGCGGGGTCGGGGGCGAGATCTTCCAGGCGCCTGCCGACGAGCTTTTCGGGCGCGGAGTCGAGGAGCTCGGCGAACGCCCGATTGGCTCGCAGAAAGCGTAGCTCGGCGTCCTTGAAGAAGATGGCGTCAGGGGTGCTCGTGAGAAGGTCGTTCAAGAGTCGCCGCTCGTGGGCGAGCTCCTGGCTCAGCCGGAAATGGTGTGCGGCGAGCTGGACCTTGAGCTTCAGGTCCTTCGGCTCCCAGGGCTTGGCGATGTAGGCGAACAGGTGGCCGCTGTTCACGGCCCGGATCACGGCGGTGAGATCGGCGAAGCCGGTGACGAGGATGCGGGACGCCGTCGTGCGCCGTCCCACCTCCGCGAGTAGCGCGTCGCCCGGCATGCGAGGCATGCGCTGGTCGCTGACGACGACGGCGACGTTGCCGTCCGTTTCCAGGATCTCGAGGGCGCGCTCCCCCGAGCCGCAAGTCATGACGACGAACTCGTCCGACAACAGATCCTCGAGCGCGACCAGCACCTGAGGCTCGTCGTCGACGAGGAGCACCCGCTCCCGCTGCGGCGCGGCGCTGGCGCTCAACCCCCCTCCTTACTTTGCTGCCTGGTGATGCGCGAGGGGTAGCCCTGCGTAGCCGTCCGCCCCGGCGCCCCCTTACCCGAGTGAAACCCTGCCATGAACCCCCGTTCCACCGGTTAGGCCGCGATCCGCTGCCGGACGAAAACGTCGTGTCGCATTAACCCAAATTGAAACGCCACCCCTTCGTGGGTGTCAAGCGTTCGGGGTGAGGTCCGACCGGGTTTGTCCGTGTGTCGCCCGCACTCGCGTGCAGCTGGTGCCATCGCGCCACGGTTCGCGTGTAGGCGGGTGTGCGCTCCTCGCCGCTGGCGGCGCCATCGTGCGCATCGTGCGGGGAGAGCGCGTTCTCGGTCGCCCGTTCCTCGCGCGGCCTCACCCCGTCGGGTGCTCCGCTTCTCATCGTGTGCGCGTCGTCGGGAGTCGAGCCATTGATGTCGCGCGGAGACCCCGCCGGAGCGACGCGCGACGGAGCGCGCGAGCCCGGCGTCGCGCGCGCGGCGCCCGCGCTGGCGGGGGGCTCGGCCGGCTCGGGCCGGCCGCAGCCGAGAAACGCGAGCCAACCCGAAAGCAGAGAGACGTTGATTCGGCCCATGCTTGCGCTCCGGCGAGCGATGTCTATCACGAAGCTTTCGGTCCCAAAACGATCCGCCGCCGCCCGCGGCCGTGCCCGTTTGCCGAGCGCTCAACCGCCGAGCTTGGAGCAACGAAGCAGGGCTTCGAGGTAGTAGTAGTCGGCGTAGTTGATGGCGACGTTGATCTCGTCGTTCTGTGGGTAGTTGCCGACGCTGTGCATCAGCAAAAAATGGGAGTTTTGACCCAGCGCCGCCCGGTAGCTCGCTGACGAGAGGGAGCGGATGGCCTTGACGGCGAACGCGAGGTAGCGCTCGGACGCCTCGGCGGGTGCGTAGCCGGCGAGCTCGAAGAGCGCGCTCGCCGCGATGGCGCCGGCCGAAGCGTCCCGGTAGTCGGGAATCGTGTCGTCGTCGGCGGTGTCGAAGTCGAAGTAGGGCACGCCGTCGGACGGCATCGCGGGGCTCTGAGTGTAAAAGTCCGCAATGCCGATGGCCTGATCGAGGAAGCTCTGGTCGTCCGTCTCGCGAAAGCACATCGTGAAACCGTAGAGGCCCCACGCCTGGCCGCGAGCCCACGCGGACTCGTCGGCCACGCCCTGGTTGGTCTGCTTCTTGATGACCGCGCCCGTGCTCGGGTCGTAGTCGACGACGTGATAGGAGCTCATGTCGGCGCGGAAGTGGTTCTTCCGAGTGGTGAGCGCGTGCGTGATGGCCATCTGCCGAAAGCTCGCGTCGCCGCCGAGCTCCGTCGCGTGGAACAGGAGCTCCAGATTCATCATGTTGTCGATGATCACGGGGAAGCTCCAGCTGCCGAAATCCCACGAGCGCGTGGCCCCCACGGTGGCATTGAAGCGCGTCGCGAGCGAAGCCGCGGCGTCGCGCACGACGCTCGCGTAGCCGGCGTCGCCCGTGAGGCGGTAGCCGTTGCCGAAGCTGTCGTTGATCATGAAGCCTACGTCATGGCTGTCGGTGCGCGTGCGCTCTCCCCGGAGCGCCTCCGTGAAAGTCTGTGCTGCGGTGCGGAACGCCGTGTCTTCGGTGTGCTCGTAGAGCAGCCAGAAGCTGCCGGCGGGGAAGCCGCTCGTCCAGTCGCTCGTGGCGACGCGACGCACGCTGCCGTTCTTTGCGGAGCGTGGCACTTGGGTCGCATCGGTGTACGCCGTGCGAAAGCCGGCGTACTGGTCGGCGGCGCGGTCGAGCTCTGCGAGACAGAACGCTGCGTCCGCTGCGTGTACGCCCCCGGCGCCTCCAGCGCCGGCACCCGAGCTGCCCGCCGCGCCGCTCGCGCCACTTGCGCCACTTGCGCCACTGCTGCCGGCGGCTCCGGCGTTGCCTGCGGCGCCCGCTTGACCGCCCGTGCCCGCCGCGCCGCCCGTGCCCGCTGCCGTGCTACCCGCCATGCCAATTGCTCCCGCGGCGCCACCCGCCGGTCCGCCGCCATCGCCGCCGGCCGCCGTGCCCGCTGTGCCGCCGCTGCTCGATCCTCCGCTGACGCCACCGCTCGAGCCCGCTGCTCCACCGGCGCCCGCCTGAGCGCCCGCCGTTCCCGACACGCCGGACCCACCGGACCCGGCGGCGCCGCCCACCGTGCCCGCGCTGCCCGCGACGCCGCTCGGCTCGCCGCCCCCGTTGCCGCAAGCAAAGCAAAATAGCAGCGTCGAGATAATCGACGCTGTACGAGTCGTGATTGGCGCCGGACGCTTGCGCAACGAGTCATGAAGATACCATGCACATCGTGGCCCTCGCTGGCAGTGTGAGAAGGCATCGGATACCTTGAGCCGAGGCATGTGCAGCATTAGTGGCCCGCGGTGGCGCCTGTCGGTCACTTTGCTCGCGTGCACCCTGCTTGCTTGCGAGTCGTCCGAGTCCGCTTCGTCGGGCCAATCCGGGATGGGCGGCTCGAGCACGGCGGGCTCCGCGGGGCTTGCGGGAGCCCAGGGCGGCGCAGACGTTGGCGGCAGCGCTGGAGCGGGGGCTGGTCCCGCTGCCGGGGTGAGTGGTGGCGGTGAAGGTGGCAGCGCCGGAGCACCGGCGGCGGGTGCGGGCGCGGGTGGCAGCGCGGGCGAGGTCGCAGGTTCCGGCGGCGATGCCGGCACCGAGGCGGCCGGTGCCGGCCAGGCGGGCAGCGCGGGTGCGGGCGCTTCCGGAGCGAGCGGCGGCGCGAGCGGTTCCGCCGGTGCGGGAGCGGGCGGTGATGCGGGCGCAGGTGCGGGTGGTGGCGGCGGCACGCCTTCGGTGATCGCCGAAGCTCTCGACATCACCGACGTTCTGGTCCGGGCATCCCGTCGGCTTCTTCCTCATCACGCGGCAGGATCGCCAGTTCGCGGCGTTCTACGATGCGAACCGTGCGCTCACGGTTGCCGATCGGACGCTCGGATCGTCCACCTGGAAGCTCGTGCGGCTGCCGACCTCGGTCGGCTGGGACAGCCACAACGACATCGTGATGGCCATCGACGACGACGGCTACATCCACGTGGCGGGCAACATGCACAGCTCGCCTCTCATTTACTTCCGCACCTCGGCGCCGCTCGACATCGACACCTTCCAGCAGCTCTCGATGACGGGGCAAAACGAGCAGAGCTGCACGTACCCGCAGTTCTTCCGGGGTCCCGGCGGCAAGCTCGTGTTCATCTACCGTGACGGCTCGAGCGGCAACGGTAACCACATCTTCAACGAGTACTCGACGGGCACGAAAACCTGGTCACGCCTGCTCGGCACACCGCTCACCGACGGCGAGGGGCAGCGCAACGCCTACCCCGTCGGCCCCATCAAGGGACCCGACGACCTCTTTCACCTCGTGTGGGTGTGGCGAGACACGCCCGACGCCGCCACGAACCACGACCTCTCGTACGCGCGCAGCGCCGATCTCCTGAGCTGGACGAAGGCGAGCGGCCAGGCGCTGACGTTGCCCATCACGCTCGGCACGAGCGAGGTCGTCGACCCCGTGCCGGCCGGCGGCGGCATGATCAACAACAACACGAAGGTCGGCTTCGACACGCAGAACCGACCGATCATCGCGTATCACAAGTACGATCAGAACGGGAAGACGCAGCTTTACAACGCGCGCTTCGAGAACGGCAGCTGGGTCGTTCATCAGACGTCGCAGTGGGATTACCGCTGGGACTTCGGTGGTGGCGGCACGCTCGTGTTCGAAATCGAGGTGGAGCCGGTCGAAGTGCAGCCCGGCGGCACGCTCACGCAGAACTTTTACCACTCGCAGTACGGTGGGCTCGGCGCGTTTCGCTTGAATCCGACGACGCTCGCCGCCGAGGCGACGATCCCACAGCCGGTGCCGTACCCTTCCGAGCTTGCGAGAGTGGAGTCGAGCACGGCCGAGATGGAGGTGCGCTTTCGCAAGGACGACGGCGCGAGCCCCGATCCGACCATCCTGTACATGCTCCGTTGGGAAACGTTGCCCTCGAACCGCGACATGCCCCGATCCACGATCCCGCCGCCCACGAAGCTTCGCCTGTACGGTTTCCGTGTGACGCCCTAGCACCCCCCCCGCCGATCCGGCGTAACTGCCGAGCGAAGCGGGGAAAGTGACGGTGCCGTGTTGGCGGCGTGGCGGCGTGCTCCGGGCACGGGCCCGGCACGGGGGCGCGCGAGAGCACCGGTTCGTGTTAAGAGCGGGCGAATGAGCCCTGCCTCCGAGCCGCCTCACGTCGTAATCGAGCAGGTGACGCCAATCGTCGATGGCGGGCGCTATCCGGTCAAACGCTCGATCGGCAGTCGTGTTGACGTTGGCGCCGCCATTTTCAAAGATGGTCACGACCTCATCGCGGCGCGCATCGTGTATCTGCCGCCGGGCGAGCCCCAGTGGCGAGCGGTCCCCCTCGGCTACGACTTCAATCCCGATCGCTGGTCCGGCTCGTTCCCCGTCGACCGGCTCGGACGCTTCCACTTCGGCATCGAGGCGTGGCCAGATCACTTCGGCACCTTCCGCTCCGAGCTCGAGAAGCGCTTGAAGGCAGGTCAGGACGTGAGCCCCGAGCTCGTCGCCGGTGCAGAATTGCTCGAGGCCTATGCGCCCCGCCTCGTTGCCGAAGCCGCGCGGCGCGTGCGTGGGCTCGCGACGTTGATCGCCGACACGAAGGCGCCGCTCGACGATCGGGTGCGCGCGGCGCTGTCCCAGGATCTCGTGCGTGACGTCGTCGGGCCACTCGCGGCGCGCGATCTCTCGCGCTCTCCGCTCTACGAGGTGCTCGTCGACCGCGAGGAAGCCACCTTCGCTGCGTGGTACGAGCTATTCCCGCGCTCGCAAAGCCCGACGCCGGGCGTGCACGGCACGTTCGCGGACGCCGCGCGCCGCCTACCCGAGATCGCCGCGCTCGGCTTCGACGTGATCTACTTGCCGCCGATTCATCCGATCGGCGTCTCGCACCGCAAGGGCAAGAACAACGCTCCTACGGCCGAGCCCGGCGACGTGGGGAGCCCTTGGGCCATCGGCGGCAAGGAGGGCGGCCACACGGCGGTTCACCCCGCGCTCGGCACGCTCGAAGACTTCGCGGCCTTCGTGGCGAGCGCCCGCGAGCTCGGGCTCGAGGTCGCGCTCGACTACGCGCTCCAGTGCTCGCCGGATCATCCCTGGCTCACGGAGCACCCGGACTGGTTCTTCGTGCGGCCCGACGGCACCATCCGCTACGCGGAGAACCCGCCCAAGAAGTACGAAGACATCGTGCCGCTCAACTTCTGGTGCAAGGACCGCGAGGCGATGTGGAACGCCTGCCGCGACATCCTCGTCTTTTGGGCCGAGCGCGGGGTTCGGACGTTCCGCGTCGACAACCCGCACACGAAACCCCTCTCGTTCTGGGAGTGGGTCATTCGCGACATGCACCAGCGGTACCCCGACGTGGTCTTTCTGAGCGAGTCCTTCACGCGGCCGAACCGCATGAAGGCGCTCGCGAAGCTCGGGTTCAACCAGAGCTACACCTATTTCACCTGGAAGACATCCTCGGAGGAGCTCCGAGAGTACTTCACCGAGCTCACGCAGACGGAGATGGCGGAGTACTACCGAGCGAACTGCTTTACCAACACGCCGGACATTCTGCACGAGTACCTGCAGCATGGCGGGCGCCCCGCGTTTCGTGTGCGCCTCGTGCTCGCGGCGACGCTTTCGCCGCTCTACGGCATCTACAGCGGCTACGAGCTCTGCGAGAACGTGGCCGTCCAGCCCGGTAGCGAGGAATACCTCGACAGTGAGAAATACGAGGTGCGCGTGCGCGACTGGAACGCGCCCGGCAACATCAAAAAGGACATCGCGCGGCTCAACCGCATCCGTCGCGAGAACGCCGCCCTACGAACGCTCACGAACCTCGAATTTTTTCCGTCCGACTTCGCCGGCATTCTCGCCTATCGCCGCCACGCGCCGGGCAACGACATCCTCGTGATCGTCAATCTCGACCCTCACGCCACGCACGAAACCATGGTTGACGTTCCCATCGAGCAGCTCGGCATCGGCGAGACCGAGACTTACGATCTTCTCGACATGCTGAGCGGCTCGCGCTTCGCGTGGACGGGGCGCAGGAACTACGTGAAGCTCGACCCCGCCGAGCGCGTGGCCCACGTGCTCAGCGTGCAGAAGCGCGTCTGACGGACGCCAGGGTTCCCGGGTGCTGCAGCCCCCGCTCGACGTGGCTCGCGGCGGCCGGCGATCGGTGAGGGAAGCTCTTGGCGAGCCAAGGCGTAGCCTGGGTTTTCGTCAAAGGCGGTGGAGATGGCCTGGCAGCGAGGCTGGTGGTGGGTTTGGTGTGCACTCCTGGCCGCCTGTGCAGGCGCGACCTCGCTCCAGCATCCGGCGCGTGACCCGGCGGGCAGCGCTCCGCCACGGGCCCCTCCTCCCCCGGCGAGCAACGCGAGCCCGGGGCCCATGGCGCCGTCGGGATCCGACGCCTCGGCGCACGCCGTGATCGCGGCGGTCGAGGGTCGCTCGTAACCTGCTCGCCGGCGCAGGCGCGCCGACCGACGAGCCCGCGGTTCCCGGGTATCGGCTCGCCGCCCTCGGTCAAACACCGAAGCCCGGCGAGCTTTCCGTCGCGCCACGCGTCGGCGACCCGAAGCTCGTCGGCGTGCTCCTCGGCAAGGCAGCGTCGCTCCGTACGGAGGATCCGCACTCGGGCGTCCACACCAACCTGTACGGCGGCAAGCGCTACGTCGACTGGTCGCAGTTTCGCCCTCGCGGACACTACACGCACTCGACCGAGCTCCGCCGCTACTTTCGGGCGATGATGTGGCTCGGCCGCGCCGACCTCGGTTTCACGCTCGCCAGGGTCGACCCGGCCACGACGCTCGCGGTGAACGTCGAGCGGGAGCGGCGCGACGCCCTCCTGCTCACGATGCTGCTCGACGTGAGCGGCGAGCTCGGGCGACTCGCCGCGGCGAGCCACGTCGTCGACTTCATGGTGGGGCGCGCCGACAACGTCACGGTTGACGATGCGGCGCGGGCACTCCAGACGGCGCGCATTTCGCGCCCTGAAGAGCTCGTCGATCCGGCCGCGCTCGCGCGCTTCGACGAGGCGCTCTCCGCGTCCGGCGGGCGCGGGCAGCAGATCCGCAGCCAGGCCATCAACGGCGACGCGCCGGGCACCGTGCCCGTGGCGATCCCGAAGGAGCTGCAGCTCTTCGGGCAGCGTTTCGTGATCGACTCGTTCGTTCTTTCGCGCGTCGTTTACGACTCGATCGAGTACCGCGGCGAGAAAGTCCAGCGTCGCATGCCGACGGGGCTCGACGCCATGGCCGCGCTCGGGAGCAATCACGCCGTCCGCGCGCTCGCGCCGGAGCTCGAGCGGTACCACTACGCGTCGAACCTGCTCGCGGCGCGCCGCGTCGTCGACACTCGGCCGCCCGAGGCGTGGCGCGGGAGCGCCTACGATCAGTGGCTTGCGACGCTTCGCACGCTCGTCAAGGAGGTGCCGCCCGACGAGGGTCTGCCCCAGGTGATGCAACGCGGAGCCTGGCAGGCGAAAAAGCTCCGCACGGCGCTTGGCTCGTGGACGGAGCTTCGCCACGACACAGTGCTCTACGCGAAGCAGTCGTACACCGCATCGACCTCGTGCGAGTATCCGGAGGGGTTCGTCGAGCCCTACCCGCGCTTCTTCGCCGCGCTCGCGGATCTCTCCGCGACGCTCTCGACCCGCACCGGCAGGATGCCCCCGCTCGCTCACGCTCCGGCGCGTTGGAAGGGAGACCCGGGCGTCCAAGCCGAGCAGGCGGCGTTCTTCGAGCGCTTCGCCGGGGTGATGCGGAAGCTGGAGGGCCTTGCGACGAAAGAGCTCGCGGCCAAGCCGTTTTCGGCGGCGGAGCGCGCCTTCATCAAAAAGACCATCGACATTCGTGGCGGCGGCAGCGGCCCACCGCGCTACGATGGCTGGTACCCGTCGCTGTTCTACGGCACGTCGCCCTCGTCCTACGCGCCCGTCGTCGCGGACGTTCACACCGATTCGGTCAGCGGGAACGTGCTCGAAGAGGGTGTCGGTGACGCCGAGCTCCTCGTCGTGGCCGTCGACAACGGGCCCCATCGCACGGCGTACGTCGGCCCCGCGTACTCGTACTACGAGTTCAAGTCCCCAGGCGGCAAGCGACTCACGGACGAGGAGTGGCAAGACCGCCTCGCATCGGGCGAGCTGCCTCCCAAGCCGGCGTTCACGGCGCCGTTTCAGGGGCCGGCGCTCGCGCGTGATCTCGCGCCCGCGCCGCCGCGCTCGCCCACGCGTCGCCTACAGAGAGAGCGCTGAGCGCGCGCGCCGGTCGGTGACTCGTTCGGGCGCCGCCGACTGCGCGTGGCGCTTCGTCGCGAGCGTTCTCTGCGCCACATCGAGCGGCTCGCTGCCGCAATCGGTGACGCTCGATCTTGGCGCAACCAAGCCGGACGTGGGCATCCTGCTCTACGTGCCGCGCTACGTCGCCAACATGGGGCCGAGCACGAGCGGCGCCATCACGGGCTATACCGTCTCGCTCAGCACCGACGGCACGAGCTTCAGCGAGGCGACGCGCGGCACCTGGCCCGTCAACGGCAAGATGAAAGTCGCGACGTTCGGCCCCGCCGCCGCGCGCTACGTGCGCCTCGAAGCCACGTCGGCGAACGGCTCGCAAGCCGCCGCGACCGAGCTCGCCGTGGGCGCGCGGCCCTGAGCGCACGGTTTTTCGAGCGAGAGGGAGTTTTGGCGGCGACCTTCGGGCGTCGGGTGCGGACGGCCGCGGGGCGTGCCGTTCCACGAGTGGCGCGGCGTCCGCGGTCGGTGGAGCGCCGCGCCGCGCGTGTTAGCGTCGCTCGGTGCTCGCCATGCTCCGCCTATCGGCGCTCGCCGTGCTCGCCGCCATCGCGTCGCTCGGTTGCGAGAAGAAGACGGCGACGGGCGGCGGGGTGGCGTCGGCCTCCGCTCGCACCAGCGTCCCCGCGGCGCCGGGTGCGGTCGCGCTCGTGACGCCCACGGCCTTCGAGCTCGTACCGAGCCGCGCGGGCGCAACGCTCGTCTTCGCGAGCGCCCAAAGCGGCGCGATCGAAAAGCTCGAGCTCGACGGCGACGGGGCGGTCACGGGCGTGCCCACCCCCGTGCTCGGCCGGCGTCCCGGGGGCGCGGAGCCGTCCGACCTCGCGGCGGCGTGGGTCGGCGACAGGCTCGGGCTCGCCTGGGTGGAGCGCCAGGGCCCGAAAGCGCGTGTGCGAGCGGCGTTCGTGCCGAGGGAGCGCGCGGGAAATGCCGAGCCGGCGGTGCTCGACCTCGGGGGCGCCTGGGCGGGTCCGCGCATGGCGCGCGGCAACGTGGCCGTCGCCGCGCGCGGCGACGCCGCGCTCGTGTTCGCGCGTGGTGAGCCGGCGCCCTGCCTCGACGCCGGACAGAAGGGCTGCTTCGGCTTCGCGTTTCACGAGATCTCGGCGACCGAGACGAAGAAGGGCGGCTTGCCGCTCACGGTGCCCGTGCCCTGCACGGACGACTCGGCGTTGCTCACGGTGCGCGGCGATCGCTTCCACTACGGCGTGTGCACCGAAGCGGACGGCGCGCCGCTCACGACGATGTTCACGATCGAGCGAAGCCCCGAGTACGCGCGAGCCGATCGCTTGCTCGCGGGCTGCAAGCCGCTCGGCATGCCGACGTTCGGCGGTGCGCTCTGGCTGGTCGGCGATTGCCAGGGCAGCCGTCGAGCAGCGCGCGTCGGTGGACGCGAGGATGCTGCGGAATACCTCGATCTGCGGAGCACGCACTTCGTGTGCGAGGGGGACGGCGCGCGCATCCGCGGCGCGGGCCTCGATCTTCGACTCGACGAGCCGCGCGGCGGCCTCACGCCGCTCTTGCCGCCCGAGGTCGCGCCGCCGCGCTCTCGCGCCGCGTGGTCAGGGCGGGCGCTGCTCGTTGCTTCGGCGCTCGGCGAGGCGCTCGGCGTGACGCGCTTCGGGTGTCGCGGGGGTGTGTTGTCGCGCGAAGCGGTGGCGCTGGGCGCCGCGGTGCCCTCGCGCTGAACGTGCCGCTCGGCGCCGTGACCCGGGGGCTCGGCGCCGCCGGAGCTCAGCGCCAGCCAGGCCTTCCGAGCTTGTCGATGTATTCCGCGAGCGTCAGTCGATCGACCGGATCGATCGACAAGAACTCGAACGCGCGAAGCCTTCCGACCTCGCGCACGGGACGCGCCACGACGCGAATGGGACGCGGCACACCCGGCACGGCGAGCTCGAGCTGCTGCAGCCCGAGCAAGAGACGTCGTTCGGCGTGTCTGAGATCGAGCAGCACGCCCGTGGTCGAAAGCTCCGCGGCCCGACCTCGGAGGCGCTCCGCGCCTTGCCCCACGAACACCGAGAAGCGCGTCGCCACACGCGAGCCCAGGCGGCGCACGCGCATCCGCTTCGCGCGGACCCGTCTTGGGGGCGTAGCCTCGGCCGGAAGGGCTGGCACGAAGGTACAGTGCCCGCACCCTTCGAACCGAAGGCAGGCAGCCAGTCCGACGCTCGTCCGTGACGCGCCGGGCCGTCGAAATTCTCCAACGATGTCGTTCGGCTCGCGCGCGAGTGGGGCAAGGCTACTCGGCAGCCGTCGGAATTTTCCCCACCACGTGGCGTTTGCGACGATCAAACGTCAACCCCCGGCCATGGGACATTTGTGCTGCGATTGGACGACCCTCCCGGGCGCACGGGCGTGCTCCGCGGCGAGCGTTCCGCGGGGCTGATCGTGGCGCGCACGCTCGACGAACGTTCGCGACGCTTCCGCGCGCTCGTCGATCGCCACTTCGAGTTCGTCTGGCGCAGCGTGCGGCGGCTCGGTGTGCCGCCGGGCGACGCCGACGACGCCGCGCAGGAGGTGTTCGTCGTGGCGGCGCGCAAGCTCGACGCGCTGGAGCCGGAGCGCGAGCGGTCGTTCCTGTTCGGTACGGCCGTGCGTGTCGCGTCGACGCGGCGTCGCACGCGTTGACGCCACCCCGAAGACCCGGCCGAATCCCTGGATTCGCAGCCGACCCCCGAAGGGCTCGACCCCGAAGCCCTCGCCGAGCTCGCTCAAGCTCGCGCGTTGCTGCAGAGCATCCTCGAAAGCATGAGCGAAGAGCAGCGCGTCGTGTTCGTGCTTGCCGAGCTCGAAGACGAGCCCGTTCGCTCGATCGCCGACATGCTGGGCGTGCCGCTCGGCACCGTGAGCTCGCGCTTGCGCGCGGCGCGCGAAGTGTTCTCGCAGGGAGTCAAACGACTGCTTTCGCGCGAAGCCTTCTCCTGGAGGAAACGATGAGCGACGACGAACCCTCCACGCCGGACGCCGCCGACCAGGGCGCGGCGCCGGACGCCGCGAGCGGCGAGACGGCGGAGGTCGAGCGGCTCCTTTTGCGTTCGGCCACGCTCGATGTCGGTGGCGCACGCGCGAAGGAGCGCGCGCTCGGCGCGGGGCTCGAAGCGCTCGCGAAACCGCGAGGCGGGCTCGTCAAGCTGGCGGGCGCCGGCGTCGTGCTCGCGGCTGCCGCAGCGGTGGCGCTTTCGCTCGCGCCCAAGGCACCGCGCTTCGCTGCTCGGGAAATCGTGCCACCGCCGGAGCCCCCCGCGCCGAGCGCCGGTCCCACGCGTCCGGCGCTGCCGCCCCCCGTCCTCGCATGCCCCGAGCTCGTCATCGCCCGCGGCGACGCGCCGCTCATCGAGGACTTCGAGGGCAACGACTCGCGTGTGCTGCCGCGCGACGGCCGCTCCGGCGGCTGGATGACCTACGACGACGAGACCGGCACGCAGTCGCCGCCCGGCCGCTCGGCGCTCTTCCCCTCGAAGATCCCGGGTGGTCGCGGCAAGAGCCACTACGGGCTTCACGTCACGGGCGGGAAGTTCACGCTCTGGGGCGTCACCTTCGGCGCCGAGCTCGCCGACGCGAGCTGCTACGACGCTTCGGCGTACGCGGGCGTTCACTTCTGGGCCAAGGGCCCGGGCACGCTGCTCGTCGGCCTGCAGATGATTGACGTGCAGGACGTGAAGTACGGCGGGCTCTGCCAGAGGGATTGTTACAACAGCCACCGCGCGCGCGTCTCCCTCGGCAAGACCTTCGAGCACAAGAGCGTGCGCTGGGAGGAGCTCCACCAGCTTTTCGATGGCGGGCCGCCCACGCCCTTCGACCCGCGGCGCATCCGCTTCATCGAGTTCGGCGTCGCGGCCGAGGACACCCCGTTCGACGTATGGATCGATGACGTTTCGTTCCTGCGTCGGGACGCGGCCCCCGCGGCTTCCGGCTCGCCGCCCGCGCGGCCGTGACCCGCGAGCGGGGTGCGCGGGACGCTGTTCGAGCGTGACCGCCCTGAAGTAGACTCCGGCACTTTCCGTGCGGCTTCGACCCGGCGTTCCTCAACCGCTCGGCGCTACCTGGGACGGCCAGGGCGTCAACTTCGCTCTCTTTTCACAGCACGCGACGAGCGTCGAGCTGTGCCTGTTCGAAGCGCCCGGCTCGGCGGAAGAGTCGTTGCGCATCCCGCTCAAGGAGCGCACGCACGGCATCTTCCATTCGTATTTTCCGGATCTCCGTCCGGGCCAGCTCTACGGGTATCGAGTCCACGGCCCCTTCGCTCCCGAGGTCGGCCACCGCTTCAACCCGCACAAGCTCCTCATCGATCCGTACGCCAAGGCGATCGCCGGCGAGATCGTGTGCGCCGACGAGACGTTCGGCTTCCCCGCGGGCACCACCGACGCGTCCGTCTTGAGCACCACCGACAGCGCCGCCGTCGTGCCGAAGTCGCTCGTCGTCGAGAGCGCCTTCACCTGGGGCGACGATTGCCCGCCGAACGTGCCGTGGAGCCGCACCGTCATCTACGAGTGCCACGTGGGCGGCATGACCCGGCTTCACCCCGCGCTTCCGGGGCACCTGCGCGGCACCTACCTCGGGCTCGCGTCGCAGCCCGTGCTCGACCACTTGCGCTCGCTCGGCGTGACGGCCGTCGAGCTTCTGCCCGTGCAACACGCCCTGACCGAGCGCCGCCTCATGGACATGGGGCTCGTCAACTACTGGGGCTACAACACGATTGGCTTCTTCGCGCCGGACCCCCGCTTCGCGACCGGTGCCCTCGGCGAGCAGGTCACCGAATTCAAGACGATGGTCAAGGCGCTGCACCGCGCCGGCATCGAAGTGATTCTCGACGTTGTCTACAACCACACGGGCGAGGGGAGCCACCTGGGCCCCACGCTGTGCTTTCGCGGCGTTGACAACGCGGCCTACTACCGCCTGCTCACCGGGGACGGGCGCCGCTACGAGGATTTCACGGGCTGCGGCAACAGCTACAACGTGCTGCACCCGCGGAGCCTGCAGCTCGTGCTCGACAGTCTGCGCTACTGGGTCGAGGACATGCACGTTGACGGCTTCCGCTTCGATCTTGCGACGACGCTCGCGCGCGACCCGCACGATTTCGACGCGTTCTCGCGCTTCTTCGCGATCGCGCAGCAAGATCCGACCTTGTCGCAGGTGAAGCTCATCGCCGAGCCGTGGGACCTCGGGCCCGGTGGCTACCGCCTCGGTGGATTTCCGCCGGGGTGGGCCGAGTGGAATGCGCGCTACCGCGATTGCGTGCGCCGCTTCTGGCGAGGCGACGAAGGCCAGGTCTCGGAGCTCGCTTCGCGACTTTCCGGCTCGAGCGACATCTTCCATGGCCCCGACCGGAACCCGTTCTCGAGCATCAACTTCGTCACCTGCCACGATGGCTTCACGCTCGAGGACCTGGTCTCGTACGACCAGAAGCACAACGTCGCGAATGGCGAGGACAATCGCGACGGCACGAGTGAGAACTTTTCCCGCAACTGGGGCGTGGAGGGCGAAACGACCACGCCGAGCGTGCTCAAGTTGCGCGATCGGATGCGCAAGAACCTAATCGCCACGCTGGCGTTCTCCCAGGGCGTCCCCATGCTGTCACATGGGGACGAGCTCGGGCGCACGCAGCAGGGCAACAACAACGCCTACTGCCAGGACAACACCATCTCGTGGATCGACTGGGACCTCGGGCCGCGCGAGGACGAGCTTCTCATGTTCTCGCAAGACGTGTTCGAGGTGATGCGCGACAATCCCGTGTTTCGCAGGCGCCGCTTCTTCAGTGGCGGACCCGTGGGTGACGGTGACGCGAAGGACGTTTCCTGGGTGCGGCCGGCGGGAGGGGAGATGACACTCGCCGACTGGAGCAATCCGAAGACGCAAAGTCTCGGGATGCTGATCCACGGTGACGCATCGGATGACGTTGACGAGCGCGGCCAGCCGACGCGCGGCCGGACCCTGCTCTTGCTTTTGAATGCCGGTGTAAAGCAGGTGCATTACGTTCTGCCCGAGCTACCCGAGCGAGGTCACTGGAGCGAGGCGGTCAATACGGCCCAGCCGGCCGGACGCGCCGCCCGGCGAGTGCCCAAGGCCGGCGTGAACGTCGCGGCGCATTCGCTCGTCCTGCTGTGCTACGAGACCGAGTGATGGATCTGAAGACGCTCAGCGGGGACCCCGGGATCGAAGCGTTGCGTTCGGGCCACAGTCACGATCCTCACAGCGTCCTCGGTGCGCATGCGGTCGAGGTCGGCGGCAAGCGAGGCGTGCTCGTGCGGGCGTTCCACCCGGACGCCGTGGCCGTCGACCTGCTCGTCGGCGACGCGGAGCCGCTACCCATGAGCGGCATCGGCGGCGGCGTGTACGTCGCGTTCGTTCCCGACGTGAGGGTGCCGTTCGCGTATCGGCTGCGTTTTCACTTCGACGGCACCGGCACCTGGGAGCGCGACGACCCGTATCGCTTCCTACCGACCCTCGGTGAGCTCGACCTGCATCTCATCGGCGAAGGGACGCACCGGCGCCTGTGGACCGTGCTCGGCTCCCAGCCTCGGGTGATCGACGGCACGGCCGGTACGGCCTTTGCCGTGTGGGCGCCGAGCGCCGCCAGCGTGAGCCTGGTCGGCGACTTCAACCGCTGGGACGGTCGCATCTTCCCGATGCGCTCGCTCGGCAGCTCGGGTGTGTGGGAGCTCTTCGTTCCCGGTGTCGGTCCAGGCGCGCTCTACAAGTACGAGATTCCGCACGCGGGAGGGCGCGCTGCGCGTCAAGTGCGACCCGCTCGGCAAGGAGATGGAGCACCCTCCGGCGACCGCGACGCGCGTCAACGAGTCGCACTACGAGTGGGGCGACGCCGCGTGGATGGAAGCGCGCGCGAAGAAGGACCTACGGCGCGAGCCCGTTTCCATGTACGAGGTTCATCTCGGTTCGTTTCTGCGGGTACCTGAAGAGAACAACCGCTGGCTCAGCTATCGCGAGCTCGCGCCGCGGCTCGTCGAGCACATGACGCGGCTCGGCTTCACCCATGTCGAGCTCTTGCCCGTCGCCGAGCACGCCTACTACCCCTCATGGGGTTACCAGGTGACGGGCTACTTCGCGCCGACCGCGCGCTACGGCACGCCCGACGATTTTCGCTACTTCGTCGATTATCTCCACCAGCACGGCATCGGCGTGATCGTCGACTGGGTGCCCGCCCACTTTCCCAAGGACGATTTCTCCTTGCGGCGCTTCGACGGGACGGCGCTCTACGAGCACGCCGACGTGCGTCGTGGCGAGCACCCCGACTGGGGCACGCTGATCTTCAACTTCGGGCGCAACGAGGTCAAAAACTTCCTGATCGCGAACGCGCTCTACTGGCTCCAAGAGTTTCACGTTGACGCGCTACGCGTTGACGCCGTCGCGTCGATGCTGTACCTCGACTACAGCCGCAAGGAGGGCGAGTGGATGCCCAATCCCTACGGCGGGCGCGAGAACGTCGAGGCCATCGAGTTCTTGCGCGCGGTGAACACGGCCATCGCCGAGGACGCGCCCGGCGCGATCACGATTGCCGAGGAGTCCACGGCCTGGGGCGGCGTCACGCGGCCCCCGAGCGAAGGTGGGCTGGGCTTCACCTTCAAGTGGAACATGGGCTGGATGCACGACACCTTGAACTTCTTCACGAAGGAGCCGGTGCATCGGAAATTCCACGTCGATCAGCTCACGTTCTCGATGCTCTACGAGTACACCGAGAACTTCGTCAATTCGATCTCGCACGACGAAGTCGTGTACGGCAAAGGCGCCGTCATCGAGAAGATGCCCGGCGACTTCTGGCAGCGACTCGCGAACCTCAGGCTGCTCATTGCGTATCAATTCACGCGTCCCGGCAAGCAGCTCCTGTTCATGGGCACGGAGTTCGCTCAGCACGCCGAGTGGAACCACGACGCGAGCCTCGACTGGCACATTGCCAATCACCCCCCGCGCGTCGAGCTGATGGATTTCATCGCCGAGCTCTCGCGTTGCTACAAGCGAACGCCCGCGCTCTACCGTTCCGACCACGACCCCCACGGCTTTCGGTGGATCGACTGCTCCGACAAGGAAAACACCGTGCTTGCGTACATTCGCAGCGACGGCGAGCGTTTCGTCGTCGTGGTGTTGAACTTCACGCCGGTGCCGCGCCGCGAGTACCGCATCGGTGTGCCCGCCTCCGGGCGCTACGTGGAAAAGCTGTCGAGCGACGACCAGCGCTTCGGAGGCAGCGAATTTTCGACGCTCGCCGTCGTCGAGGCGGATCCGGTGCCGCAGCACGGGCACCCGTTCTCGCTGCGCCTGGAGCTGCCGCCGCTCGGCGCGTTGATCCTCGAGCCCACGGGCTGAGCGGCCGTCGCACCTGGCGCCCCGCCCCTTCTGGTGCGAAAGCGTGGGGCGTGAGACCCCTTTTCGTCGTCCTGCTGCTCGGCGTGCTTGGCGCGCTGGGCGTGCCGCGCGCCGCGCTCGCCCGGAGCCGCCTGCCCGAGGTCGCCCCCGTGGATTTCTCGCGAGTAAAGCTCGAGGACTTCGCCGACGACGAGCTGAACCTCCCGTTTTATTACGCGCACCTCCACGAGCTCGCGAACGCCATCGACGATCGCGGCCCGACGCGGGGCTACATCCGGCTTTTCGTGTGGCGCCGAAACCAGGGGCCGTGGAACGCCCGCGTGATGGAAAACATCCTCGCGCTTTCGTGGTTTTACGCCACGAAGCGCCCCTGGAATCAGTACTACGGTAACCGCGCGCTGCGCGCACGGCTCGAGGCAGCGCTCGACTTCTGGTGTCGTTCCCAGGCGCCCGACGGGCGCTTCTCGGAGTACTCGCGGAAGGGCTGGGCGCTCCCCCCGACGGCGTTCGCCACGAAGTTCATCGGCGAAGCGCTGCTGGTCTTGCGTGACGGCCCACCCATCGACGAAGCGCTCTACGCCCGCGCCATCGCCGCGCTGCGGCGCGCCGTGCTCGTCGTGCTCACGAGCGTCAACCTCTACGAGGGAGGGCGTACCTACACGAACCAGTTCGGCAACGTCTGGGGTGGCGGCCTCGTGCTGCTCGAGCTCCGGCCGGAGCCAGCGCTGCGGCGCTTCCTTTTCGCGCGGCTACGTGGCAGCCGCGACGACTTCTTGAGCCCGGCGGGCTTCTACTACGAGAGCGGTGGCCCCGACTTCGGCTACACGCTCTACACGCACGGTCCCAGCACGGCCCAAGCCTACCGCTACGCCAAGGGCGGCGCGTTCGAGCAGGAGCTCGTCGAGCGAGAGCGAGCATTTTTCGACTGGCTCGCGTTCAACGTCGCGCCCGAGCCGGGCGGCAAGGGCTTCTTCTTGAACCGAGCGGTCGAGACCCGGCAAGAGCAGGCTGGCTTCGAGAGCTACGAGACGCCCCTCGCCGAGCAGATCCCTTTCGCGGCCGCCCTCTCCGAATCGCGCGAGGAAAACGCCGTTCGCGTGGCGCACGAGCGCGGTGCCCTCAGGGCGAGCTTTCCTCACATCTCGCCGCTGCGCGTGGGCTTGCGGAGCGTGTACTCGCCGTACGTCTTTTTGAACCAGCGCCTGCCGAGCTGGCTGCCGCTCACGGCGGACCGCGATCGCGCTCGCGCGACGCTGCCGGCCGTCGCGCCTGGCTCGAGGACCCAGCAGCGTCGCGACTCGCGCACGGACGCGACCTTCACCTTCGTGCGTCGCCCCGGCTACTACGCCGCGTTCGACTCCGGCAAGAAGGCCACCGCCCAGCAGCGCTTCGGGCTCGGCCTGTTCTTCTCTCCAGCCTACGGCACGCTGCTCCAGAACCAGACGGACTCGAAAGAGCGCGCCTTTGGCACGCGCGCCGCCGACGCCAAGGCCACCTACGAGAGCGGCGACCTCGACGTCACCTTCACCGAGCGCAATAAGCCCATCGATCCGCCCGATCCCGGCATTCACGAGCTCGGCAACGGCACTCTCGTCGCTCGCTACGAGCTCGGGACCGCAGGCGAGAAATCGCTCACGTTCGGCCGCCGTGGCATCGACGTGCAGGTGAAGCACGAAGGCGCCTTCGAAGAAGTGCTACCGGTCCTCGTCCCCGAAGGGCAAAGGCCGGAGGTCGACGAGCGACGCGCGCGCTTCGACGAAAAGGGGGCAAGCTGCGAGATCCGATTCGACGAGGGCGAGCCCGCGCGCGTCGCCGAAACGGACCTGGTGGCGAACGGCAAGCGCCTCTTCGTGCTCACACTGGAGCGCAAAGGAGCCCTTCGCTACTCGCTCGCTTGCTCGAACCGCCCCGCCGCCAAGCGTCGCTAGTGCCTCTCCGAAGTCGCACGGTACCTGAAGTTGACGGGCGCCTGAGGTCGAACGGCGTCCGAAATCGAGCAGCGTCCGAAGTCGAGCGGCGTCCGAAGTCGAGCGGCGTCCGAAGTCGAGCGGCGGTGTACGCCGAGAGCTTTCTTGGACTGGGAGGCGACCGCCGGGCCGCGGCGAGCACGTCGGCGCGCGGCGCCGTTCCGCCACGCCGTTCCACCACCCCCGCGGGCGCCCGAAGGCATCCTGAGCGCGCCGTCCGGCAGGTGGCCCTCGGCGTGATACGCTGACGTTCCATGTTCTCGCGCGCGGGCTCCGAGGTGTTCGTTCCGGACGCCGTGCCCGCGGCGGCCGCCCTCGCGCGCACGACGCACCTCGGCATCGGCGCGCACGCCGACGACCTCGAGATCATGGCAATCCACGGCATTTTGGCTTGTTACGAGCCGGGCGAGCGCTCGTTTACCGGCGTCGTCGTCACGGACGGCGCTGGCAGCATCATCCGCGGCGATACGTCACGCGCCGAGCTCGCCGAACGGCGCCGTTCCGAGCAGAAGCGGGCGGCGACGCTCGGTCGCTACGGCGCGCAAGTGCTCCTCGACTACACGAGCGAGGCCCTGAAAGATCCGGCGGCATCGAGCGTCGTCGACGATCTCGTCGCGCTCCTTCTGGCGACGAAGCCCGAGGTCGTTTACACCCACGCCCTGACCGACACGCACGACACCCACGTCGCGGTGACGCTCCGCGTGCTCGACGCGTGCCGCAAGCTTTCGCCCGAAGTGCGACCGCCGCGCGTCCTCGGCTGCGAGGTGTGGCGTGGGCTCGATTGGCTTGCTGACGCCGACAAGGTCGCGCTCCCGCTCGACGGGTACGCCGACCTCCAAGCATCGCTCCTCGCCGTGTTCGCTTCGCAGCTCCGAGGCGGCAAGCGCTACGATCTCGCGGCGCTCGGTCGCCGGCGCGCCAACGCCGTGCTCGACGAGGCGCGGCAGCCCGACCGTCACGACGGTCTCGTTTGGGCGATGGACCTCACGGCCCTCGCTCACGGCGGCGGCGACGCCCTTTCGTACGTGCGCGAGCTCGTTTCCGGCCTCACGGCTGACGTGACGGATCGTCTGAGTCGCCTCGCTGCGCGAACGGATTGAAAACGCTGCGCTGGCGCAGAAAAGTAGCTCGCTCGGCCACTTTCCCTCGCCGCTGGAGCGGCGCGCGCCATCGAGTAGCGCCCGCGAGGGTGCCAGCCGCGAGCCGGGGATCTGAACACCCGTACGGTGCCATTCCCCCGCACTTCCCCATTGCGCTGCGGTGTGCCACAGCGATCTTCCGAGGACCGTGACGCCGCCGAAACACAACAGAATCCATGCCGGGGGTTAGATAGGGACGTGAATCTCGATGGCTACGAGCTCGATGGGAAGAGCTACGACGAGATGTTCACCGAAGGGGGCGTGATCCGGCCGGAGTACCGTCCCCTCGCGCACCGGCTCGCCGAAATGACGCCCCCCGAGGTGGAGCAGCGGCAAAAGCTCGCCGACCTCCTCCTCAGGAACCAGGGTGTCACGTTTACGGTCTATTCCGACAATGCGGGCATCGAGAAGGTGTTCCCGTTCGATCCGATCCCGCGCCTCATCACGGCGCCGGAATGGCACGAGGTCGAGCGCGGCCTCGTGCAGCGCGTGGAGGCCCTGAACCTCTTCTTGCGCGACGTTTACGGCGAACAGCGCATCCTGAACGACGGCGTCGTCGACGCGAGCCTCGTGTACGGCGCCAGCGGCTTCCGCCGTGAGATGATCGGCATGCTGCCGCCGAAAGGCGTCTACACCCACATCGTGGGCACCGACCTGATCCGCGACGAAAAGGGCCATTTTCGCGTACTCGAGGACAACGTGCGCAGCCCGAGCGGGGCCTCCTACGTGCTCGAGTGCCGCGAGGTGTTGAAGCGCGTGTTCCGCGTGCTGTTCGAGGAGTACGGCGTACGCCCGCTCGACGACTACGCGGACTGGCTCAGGGAGGCGCTCTTGCACGTGGCGCCGAGAAGCAGCGACGACGCAACCATCGTGCTGCTCAGCCCGGGCATGTACAACTCGGCGTACTTCGAGCACAGCCTGCTCGCGAGGCGGATGGGCGCGACGCTCGTCGAAGGTCGCGACCTCGTCGTGACGGAAGGCGCCGTGTGCATGCGCACGACGCACGGCCTGCAGCGCGTCGACGTGATCTACCGCCGCATCGACGACGACTACCTCGACCCGGTGGTGTTCCGCCCGGACTCGATCCTCGGCTGTGCGGGGCTTTTTGCGGCGTATCGAAGCGGCGCCGTGGCGCTCGCCAACGCGCCCGGTACGGGCGTCGCCGACGACAAAGCCATCTACCCCTTCGTCCCCGACATGATTCGCTACTACCTCGGGGAAGAGCCGATTCTCGAGAACGTGCGCACGTACATTGCGACGCGTGAGGACGACCGAAAGTACATCCTCGAGAACATCGGCGAATTGTGCGTCAAGCAGACGGACGCTTCCGGCGGCTACGGCATGCTCATCGGCACGCAGAGCACCGCAGAGCAGCGCGAGGAGTTCAAAAGGCGCATCGAGGCCCGGCCGCGCTCCTACATCGCGCAGCCCGTGATCAACCTCGGCCGTCATCCCACGATCGTGGAAGACCACCTCGAAGGGCGCTGCGTCGATCTTCGCCCCTACGTGCTCGTCGGTGAGAAGGTGCGCGTGATTCCGGGCGGCCTCACGCGCGTCGCGCTGAAGAAGGGGTCGCTCGTCGTCAATTCGAGCCAGGGCGGTGGGTACAAGGACACCTGGGTGCTCGCGGGCACCGGGGAGCGCTCGCCGAAGAACGGCGCGCCATGCTGAGCCGGGTCGCGGACAGCCTCTTTTGGATGGGTCGCTACCTCGAGCGCGCCGAGCACGTCGCGCGGGTGCTCGAGGTGACACGGGCCATCCTCGTGGACCTCGAGCAGGTCGATCCGCTCGCGGCGAAGAACCAGTGGCAAGGCGCGCTTGCGGCACTTTCCTTGCCTGACGCCCCCACCGAGGCCCTACTCTTCGACCAGACGGCCGCGACCTCGCTCGTGTGCGTGATCTCTCGCGCGCGCGAGAACGCGCGGCAGGTGCGCGAGGTCATCAGCACCGAAATGTGGGAGCACCTCAACCAGGCCTACTGGTCTCTGCACGAGGCTCACGCGCGCGGCGTCCACGAGAGCCAGCTCTCCCAGGCTCTCGGTGGCATCGTGACCGCGAGCTTTCTCTGGGACGGCGTCGCCGACGGCACCACGGCCCGCGACGAGGGGTGGCTGTTCCTCAAGCTCGGCAAGTTCGTCGAACGGTTCGACGGGGCCAACCGCCTCATCCGGGAGCGCGCGGAATCGGCGCCCCGTGCCTCCAGGCAGAGCGCAGAGAACGTGCACTGGCTCGCACTATTGCGCTGCCTGTGCTCGATGGAGGCGTACAAGAAGCTTCACCCGCAGCGCGTTGACCGCCGGCACGTGCTCGATTTCTTGCTCTTCGATCAGCATTTTCCGCGCTCCGTACGCTACGCGGCGTTCGTGGCGGCCGACTTCTCGAAGCGCTTGGCCGAAATGCACGGGTCACGCGGCAAGAACGTGGAGCGTGCCTTCGGCAAGCTCGCCTCCCGCCTCGAGTACGCTGACGTTGACCAGGTGGAACGCGAAAGCCCCATGGAATTCACCCAGAGCCTCGTGGAGGAGCTCGGCGAAGCGGGCGCGCACCTGCAGCGCGCATATTTTTTGCAATAGCAGTATACTGGAGGATTCATGTTGCTCGGCATTCAGCATCGGACGGAGCTCAGCTACGGGACCCGCGTCAGCGAGTCGGTCATGGAGCTTCGGGTCACGCCTCGCAGCGACAAGAACCAAACCCTCCGCGCTTTCAGCCTCAGAGTCGGGCCCGAGGCGCCGGTTTACACGCATCGCGACTGGAACGACAACCAGGCGCACCACTTCACGATCGTGCCGCTGCACGACCGCGTGCTGATCGTCGCGGGCGCCACCGTCGAGACGCACCCGAAGCTCGTCGAGCTCGCGGCCGCAACGGACCCGCTGCCTCTCGCCGATCTGAGTCATCGCTTCCAGGATTTCCTGGATTTCTCGGGGCCCGTGCAGCGCGACCCGCGCCTCGTGCAGTACGCCGAAGAGGTCGGTCTGTTCCGGTGCCAGCGTGCGGCCGAGGCCGTGCTGCTCGTCATGACGGGCTTGAGGCAGCGCCTGGAGTACAAGAAGGGCGTCACCTCGAGCGCCACGACCGTTGCCCACGCGCTCGACATCGGGCAGGGCGTTTGCCAGGACTTTTCGCACGTGGGGCTCGCGCTCCTGCGCATGCTGGGCATCCCCTCGCGCTACGTCTCCGGCTACCTCTATCACGATGACGTGCGTGAGCTCGAGACGCACGCCTGGTGCGAGGCGTACTTGCCGTCGGTCGGCTGGGTGGGACTCGATCCGACCCATGGCGAGCTCGCGGGTGACGGCCACGTCGCGGTCGCCATCGGACGCAGCTACGCCGACGTGCCGCCGAATCGCGGCGTCTACCGCGGCGAAGCCGAAGAGACCATTCGCGTCAAGGTGACGATGGACAAGCTCGACGAGCGCCTCGCCGCTCACGCGCCGCTCTCTCCGAGCTCACTCGACGTGCCGAGCTTCCTCGAAGGGCCCATCGTCGAGCGCCGCATGAACCTGAGCGACCTGGCGCAGCAACAGCAACAGCAACAGCAGTAAGTCGGCGGCTCGTGACGCGTGCCTGGCGTCCCCCGTCGCGCCGCGTCACGCTTGGCCCGCCATGTCCGAGCACGTTGCCGAGGTCCGTTGGACACTCGAGGGAGCGGCGTTCACGCGCGGCCACTATCAGCGTGGCCACAGCTGGGAGTTCGACGGGGGTGCCGTCGTGCGGGCTGCCGCATCGCCGCACATCGTGCCGCGGCCGTTCACGGATCCGTCGGCCGTGGATCCCGAGGAGGCGTTCGTGGCGTCGATTGCGAGCTGCCACCTGCTGACCTTCTTGCACCTCGCATCGCGTCGCGGCTTCGTCGTAAAAAGCTACGAGGACCGCGCTGTCGGCAGCATGACGAAGAACGAGCGCGGTGTTCGCTGGGTCAGTGAGGTCTGCCTGAACCCCAAGATCGAGTTCGAGGGCACGCCACCGACCGGCGCCGAGCTCG
Organism: uncultured delta proteobacterium; assembly: GCA_963841435.1. Classification (GTDB taxonomy): domain Bacteria; phylum Myxococcota_A; class Polyangia; order Polyangiales; family Polyangiaceae; genus PMG-095. Next base: position 1,324,610 of record CAWJCS010000005.1, on the reverse strand, counting down.
ACGAGCTCCACGCGCGGGCGCACGAGGAGTGCTTCATTTCGAATTCGGTGAAGACGGTCGTGACGATCGCTGGCGTCCCCTAAGCCGAGCTTCGACGGCCCACCTCCACGGTTCCCCACCGGTGCCCGCGCTCAGTGTTCCCGCTGCCGCGCGCGGCCGAGGCCGAACCCCACGTGCTCTGGCGCATGGGGAGCAAGGCGCTTCGCCATCACGCGCGCCGCTTCGTGGCTCTCGTCGATCAGCACGAACCCGCGGCCATGGCGTGCGGCGGCCTCGCCCGTCGTGCCGCTGCCCGCGAAGAAGTCGAGCACGGTGGCGCCGGGCGTCGAGTGGACGCGCACGATGCGCTCGAGGATGGCGAGTGGCTTCTGCGTCGCGTAGCCGGTCTTCTCGCGACCGTTCGTCGGGACGATGGTTTGCCACCAGACGTCCGTCGGGGTCTTGCCGCGCGCCGCCTTCTCTGCGCCGACGAGCGACGGGGCGAGATACGGAATGCGATCGATGGCGTCGTAGTCGAAGACGTAGTCGCGGGGGTTTTTGGCGTACCAGAGGATGGTGTCGTGCTTTTCCGGCCAGCGGCGCTTCGAGCGACCGCCGTAGTCGTAGGCCCAGACGATTTCGTTCATGAAAGAGTCGCGGCCCAGCAGGCGATCGAGCGCGACCTTCACGTAGTGCACCTCGCGCGCGTCGAGGTGGACGAAGAGGCTGCCTCGCGGCGTGAGGCAGCGAAGGCTCGCCTCGATGCGCGGCAAGAGAAAGTCGAGGTAGGCGTCGAACGAGTCGGCGTACCCACTCTTCGAAACGCGCTCGACGCGGTAGGTCTTGTCGCCGAAGCCTCGGCGTCGCGCGGCCGGGTCGGCCACGACGCGCAGCCGCTCACGCACCTGTTCCTTGCCCGTGTTGAAGGGCGGGTCGATGTAGACGAGCTCGGCGAAGCCTTTCGGGAGCGTCGCGAGCACGCTCAGATTTTCGCCGAGAATGATTTTCTTCATCGGCGCCCGTCGAGAGCCTGATCGTTTGCTAGACAGGGTACGGACTCCCGAGCGACCAACGCTACCCGAATCCCCGAGGTGAGGTCAGCATGAAGCACGTCTCGTCAGCTTGGCTCTTGTCGTGTGCGGCCCTCGCGTGGGGTTGTTCGACCGATGACGGTGCGGGGGGCTCGACGGCCGGCAGCTCGGGCACCGGGGGCTCGACCGTGGGCGGCGGCGCGGGCAGCGGCGGCAGCGGTGCGGGGGCAGGAGGGGCCGGCGCGGGCGGATCCAGCGGTGCGAGCGTGGGAGGCAGCGCCGGCAGCAGCGCGGGTGGCGGCGCAGGCGGTACGAGCGGTGACGGCGCGGGTGCAGCGTCGGGCGCAGGCGCATCCGGCGGCGGTGGCGCCGGCGCGGACGGCGGCTCGGCGGGAAGCGGCATGGGGGGAAGCGCGGCTGGTGACGCGGGCTCGTCGGGAAGCGGTGGCACATCCGGCGACGCCGGCAGCGCGGGCTCGAGCGGCAGCGCCGGCTCGAGCGGCAGCGGCGGTGCCGTGACGCCCCAGCCCGGCATGAACTTCTTCGTCACGAGCAAGGGCTGGCCCGGCGGTGGCAAGATCGATTCGCTCGATGCTGCGGACGCGTTCTGCACCGAGCTTGCAACGGCGGTGTCCGCCACGCTCGGCCAAAAGACCTGGCGCGCGTACCTCAGCACCTCGAGCGTCGATGCACGCGATCGCATCGGCGAAGGTCCCTGGCGGAACCAGGCCGGCGTGGTCATCGCGAACAATCTCGACGATCTCCACGCCCAGGAGGCGGGCGAGGCGCTCGACGACACGTGGCCGCCCGGCGACACCTCGATTGCCCTCGACGAAACGGGCGCCCCGCTCGAAAACAGCGTCCACGACATCCTCACGGGCTCGAAGGTCAACGGCACGGTCGAGCCGACCGCGACGTGCAACGACTGGACGTCGGACTCTGCGAGCGACATCGCGCAGGTCGGGCATTCGAACCGTACGGGCGGCGGCCGTCCGCCGTATTTCAACGCCGCGCACACGGTGGGCTGCGCACCCGCCACCTCGATGAACTACGAGTCCGGCACGGTCACGTCGGGCGGTGGCCGCGGCTCGCTCTACTGCTTCGCGCTCGAGCCGAGCTCCAGACCCTGAGCGCCCGACGCTTGCCCGCGCCGCTTAGCGCCTCAGGCCTCGGAGACGTCCACGGCGACCTTCAGCACGTGGTCGCCGCCGCCGAGGATGACGCCCTTGAGCGGGCTCGCGTCGCTGAAGTCGCGGCCCCAGGCCACCGTCACGTGCTCGTCGGAAGGGATCACGCCGTTGGTCGGGTCGAAGTCGACGTAGCCGAAGCTCGGCACGTAGACGCCGAGCCACGCATGCGAGGCATCGGCGCCCGTGAGGCGCGGCTGGCCCGCACGGGGCTGGTTGAACACGTACCCGGAGACGTATCGGGCCGGGAGCCCCAGCGAACGGAGCATGGCAATTTGTAGGTGCGCAAAGTCCTGACAGACGCCGCGGCGCGCACGCAGCACCTCGCGGAGCGGCGTCGCGACCGTGGTGGAGCCCGGCTGGTACTGGAATTCGGCGTGGATCCGGCGCGTCAGGTCGAGCGCCGCCTCGAGCAAGGGGCGCCCCGGCAAAAACGAGACTTTGGCGTATGCGATGAGGTCGGCATCGAAGCGCACGTGGGGTGATTCGAAGGTAAGCTCGTAGGCGGCGAGGGATTCGGGGCTGCGATCCTCGTGCACGTGGTCGCGCGTGACCTCCCAGGCTCCCGAAAGGCCGGCCGCGGGCGCCTGGAACGGGGACACGTCGACCTCGCTCACCGCCGTTACCGACAGGTGCGAGTGCGCCTCCTGCAGCGAGAACCAATGCACCACGTTGCCGAAGTAGTCGATATCCTGGTCGAGCATGGCGACGGCGGGCTCGACCAACAGTTGGCTGCGGATGACCTGCTGGTGCTCGGTGGTTCGCGGAGTGAGGCGTGCTTCGTTGTGGCAGATCGACACGGCGTCCGAGTACTCGTAGCTGGTCAGGTGCGTGATGCGGTACATCCGAGGGCGAGCGTAGCATGGCAAGCGCGCGATTTTCCCGGGCTCTCGCCGCGCTTTCGCTTCTCACCCTCGCGCTGTTCGTCCTTTTCATGGCGCTGGCCGCACGCGCGTACCCCGGCGGGACCTACTGCGAGCCGGGTGCGGTCGGTCATCGGTTCTGGGGGAACTTCTTCTGCGACCTCACGGCACGTGTCACGCGGCGCGGCGCGGACAACGCGCTCAGCGCGGCCTACGCACGCCTTGCCTTCGCCTGTTTCTCCGCCGCGACGGCGCCCTTCTGGTGGCTCGCCGGCGGGCTTTCGAGTCGGCGCATCGGCTCCTGGGTGCGAGGCCTCGGCCTCGTCTCCGCGGGGGCGACCAACCTCATCGCTTGGGCACCGTCCGCGCTCGCGCCGTCTCTGCACGTCGCGCTCGTTTTCATCGCGACCTTACCCGGTCTCGCCGCGGCGCTCGCTTTCGTCGCTGGCCTGTTCGCACGCTCGCACCGCTTGCTCGGGCTGCTCGGAGCCTCCGGGGTCATCGCAGGAGCGAGCAATGCTGCCGGCTACGCGTGGGCCGTCGCGGCGTCGGCGGCCTGCGTCCCTTGGTTGCCCGCCTTGCAGAAGGTGACGGCGCTGTTGTTCATGGCGTGGATCGCGTCGGTCGCCCTCGCGGCGGAGCGCGCCAGAAGATGAGCGCCGCGCCGCTACGCGCCGCCCTTTTGCTCGCGGCGCTCGTGCTTTCGGTCCTCGGTCGCGCACGAGCGCACGATCTCGAGATCGACCAGGTGACGTTGCGGCCGGATCCGGCCCGCGGCACGCTGCGTGGTCAGGTCACGTTCGATCCGGCCCTCACGCGCAACCCGAGCGACCCCGTGCGCCGCGACCTGCTCGAGCCGAGAGTGCTCGCCTTCCTCGAGAGGAACCTGGTGGTCGAGGTCGACGGTCAGCCGCTCCGGCTCCGGCGCAAGCTGCGCGAGCTCTGGGTCCCGGCCGGCGCCACGCTCGGCGACACCGTGATGCTCGACGCGGCGCTGCCCCCGCACCCGCGCGAGCTTCGCGTGTTCGCCGGCAAGCCGTTTCGCGCGCTCGCCGTGGCGGTGGAGCGCGCCGATCGCGGCCCGAGCGCGGGGCCGCTCAGCACGCTCGTGCTCGGCGGCGAATGGACCGTGCCCTATCGCTTCGGCGACGAGCCCGCCGACGTGGCCTGGCGCTCCGTGCCCCCGGGTGAGCTGTCACTCCCCGGTCGCCGTCGCGCGTCGCCCCCCGCCGAGCCGAGTGCGTCACGTGCCGGGCCTATGCCGAGGCCCCCGCCGCCGAACGCTGCCACGCCGGCCACCGGCTTCGCGGAGGAAAGCGCCGGGCGCACGTTCGTCAGGTACCTGACGCTCGGGATCACCCACATCCTACCGAACGGCTTCGATCACGTGCTGTTCGTGGTCGGGCTCGTGCTCGGCGCGGGCCTGCGCCCGAGGCGGCTCCTGTTGCTCTTGAGCTTGTTCACGCTCGCTCATACCCTGACGCTTGGTTTGGGAGCACTCGGCTGGGTCGTCGTGCCGAGCCGCGTGGTCGAGCCGCTCATCGCGCTCTCGATCGCGTTCATCGGCGTGGAGAACCTCGTTGCCGAGGGTAGGGAGCGCTATCGCCCGTTCGTGGTGCTCGCCTTCGGGCTGATTCACGGGCAGGGGTTCGCGGGCGCCCTCGCGGAGACCGGGCTGCCCGCGGGGTCGTTCTTGCTCGCCCTCCTTTCGTTCAACCTGGGCGTGGAGCTCGGTCAGCTTGCCGTGGTGGTGCTCGCTCTCGCCCTGCTCGCGCTCGCCGCGAAGCGGGCCGGGCTCGAGCCCAGGGTCCGTCGGTTGGGATCGTTCGGCGTTGCGCTCTTCGGCGTGCTCTGGACCGTTTCGCGGATCGTGGGCTGATGCGCGCGCGGGCCCGTCCTTCGTCGTCGTGGGGGTTCGGCGGCTGCTTGCTCGCCGTTTTCGCCATGGGTTGTGACATCCTAAGTGGGCTCGACCAGGCGCGCGAGACGATCCTCCCCTCGACCGGCACGTACCTGAACGCGCCCGGCGCGCGCCTGGCGACCGGCGAATACGGCGAGCTCGACTTCATCGCCGGCGACGGCGACGCCGTCATCGCGGCGAGGCTCTCCCTTCTGGCTCGCTCGGCAACGCCGGGCGACGCCTCGCTCACCGTGCTCGGCTACACGGACGGCGACCTCTGTCGCGTGCCGAACGTCGGCACGTACTCCAAGATCCAGTTTGCGGCGCCCGGCGAGCCCATGCTCGCGTACCTCGACGGCCCGGGGCCGCGCGGCACACTGCGCTTCGCGGACCCGCGGTGCGAGACGTTCGAGCTCGCGATCCCCGACGCCTCGCTGCCGATCGGCTCGTTTTCTGGTGGCGACCTCGTCGTGTTCGCGGGTGGCGATCTGTTGCGTGTCGCCGTGGCCCGGGGCACCACGGCCGTGTTGGGTCACAACGTCTCGTTCGTGTTGCGGCCGGCCCAGGGCTCTTGGGCGGTGGTTGCATCCGGCAAGCTCGAGCTCTTTGCGAAGGACGGGTCACACCTCGCGACGCTGGGGGACGGGGTGAAGCGTGCGGGCCTCACGGCGTCGCTGGACACCCTGTTTTTCGAGGACGACCACGGCATTCACCGGGCGACGCCCACCGGCTCGGTCGTCAACATCGCTCCCGCTGGATGTCGGTTCGGCATTCCGCAGAGCCAGCCGTTCCTCGTCGTCTACGAGGATCCGTGCGGCTCGGGGCACGACAAGCTCTGGACGGAAGGCACCGAGCGGGTGTTCGAGCTCGGAACGGACGTCAACCCGCGCTTCCTCAATATTCGCACGTTCGTCGATCCACCGAAGTGGTGGCTTCTGTACCTGAGAGACGTCGACGCGGACGAGGCGCTCGGAACGCTCTTGGTCCGCGATCCGGACGGTGAAGAGGTGGAGGTGGGCCGGCGGGCGGCGCTCGAATGGGCCCATCTCGAAAACGACGAGGGCGACGTACGCGCCCTCGTCGATGTCGAGAGCGACACGGGTAACTTCGTGCGTCGCGAGGCGCACGGCGAGACGACCTTGCTCGCACAAAGGGTGTGGCGCTCGAGCCCGGGGCCCGGCTTTCTTGCGAATTTCGACGGTGTCGTCGGCGATTTCCAGGTGCTCGTCGCCGGCTCCGCAGCGACGGAGCTCGAGCGCGTCCCGACGTCGCAATACCGGTACGCCGACGGCCAGCTTCGACACGGCGTCACCTTCGACCACTACGACGGCGTCCGCGGCACGCTCACTCTACTCGACGATCGAGCGCAACCCGGTCGCGTGCTGACGATGCACGCGCTCCACCCTCGGCACGGTTTCATCGACAACACGCTGCCCGGCATTGCGTGGATCGCGAACGAGCACGGCGCCGAAACGGGCAGGCTCGAGTACTACAACTACGAGCTCGGTTTCACGGGGTTCGTGAACGAGGGCGTCGCGAGCTTCTTGCAAAGCTCCGAAGGCCTGCTCTACACGGTGTCGCACGGTTCGTCCGCCGGGATCTGGTTTGCCGAACGCAAGTAGGGTCCAGCGCTGCACGCCACGACGTCCGCTCGCGCTCGCAGCGCGGTGCGGACTAGACCGCGCGCTCTTCGAGGCTGCCGAGCGAGATGGACGGCTCGGCGTGGGCGAGGTACGCCAACGTGAGCTGGTCGGCGAGCAGCGGCAGGTCGCTCTCGAGCGCGGCACAGAGCTCGTCGAGACGTTCCCGTTTGCCGTCGGGACCGGTGCGCGAGAGCGTCGAGAGGTCGGCGAGGCGGATGGAGGAGAGGTCGCGCAGTGCCGTGCGCGCGCTCGGCGTGAGGCCGGCGCCGCGCTCCGTTCCTGGCAGCGTCTTCAGGTGCTCGTCGATCGCGACGAGCTGGTAGGCCACCGAGCGGGGGTTGGTCTCGTCGGTGAGCACGAGGTCGAGCACGGGCTCGAGGGCGACGAGGCCGCGGTAGCGCGCTCGGTACGTGATGGTGCTGTCGGCGACCTCGAGGAGCCCGTCGAACGTGGTCTCGTCGCTGCTCTCGACGAGGGTTGCGCGCACCAGGTGGGCGATGAGCATCGCGCGTTCGATGCGCCGCCCGATGTCCGCGAAGCTCCAGCCGGGGTTGTGCGTCATGTTTTCCATGACGAGGCCGCTGAAGGCGGCGAAGCCGAGCACGAGCCGATTGAGCGCCTCCAGCGCGTCGCCGAGCTCCAGACGCTGGCGCAGCTCGAACTCGAGCACCTGCTCGTGCAGCTGCGCGAGGGTGCGCCAGGTGTCCGAGGAGAGGCGGTCGCGGGCGAGGGACCCGGCGCGGAACGCCGACTCGATGCTTGCGCGTAGCGTGCGCGGCGGGGTGGGTGCGACGAGCAGCTCGAAGAGGCGCCGCTCGAGCCGCGCGCCTCCGCCCGTGAGCGTGCCCGGGGGGAGCTCGGTGCCGCTCTCGAGCGCGCTGATGAGCACTTCTAGCTCGCGGCTGCGCCCGCCGAGCGCGTCGTCCGTGAGCCGAGCAATGACGCTGCGGAGCAGGCGCGCGGTGCCTTCGGCGCGCTCGGTGTAGCGCCCGAGCCAGAACATGTTGTCGGCGACGCGGCTCGGCAGATCGGCGCGGCTGCGCACGATGGCGACGCGACCCCCCTGCGGACGCAAGAGCGACAGCGAGCTCGGCAGCCCGCTCGACAGCACCCAGGTATCCTTGCTGCCGCCGCCGCGCTGCATCGAAACCACGAGCGAGTTGCGCGAGCTCGAAACGCGCGTGAGGGCGCCCGGCAGTGCGACGTAGCCGCTCGGGCCGAGCGCCAGGAACGCGCGCAGCGACACGTGCCGAGGCTGAACGGCCTCGCCGGCCCACACCGGTGCCGTCGATAGCGCCACCTGCTCCTGCCCCACGAAAGCGCCCGGCCGAGCCCGGATGCGCTTGCCGAGCTCGGCTCGCTCCGCCGTCGAGAGCGAGCCGCCGAACACGGGCTCCGGCGCGGAGGGCCCGAAGAAGGCCGGCTTGATGACGAGCTCCGGCAGATGATCGATGACGTAGTCGAGCGCCGGCTGCTCGCCGCACCACCACGTGGCGACCGACGGAACGGCGAGCGGCTCGTCGAGCAAGAACTGGCAGAGTGCCGGCAAGAACGCCAGCAGGGCGGGCGATTCGACGAGCCCGCTGCCGAGGGAGTTCGCGACGGTGACGTTGCCGTGCCGCACGGCGCGCACGAGGCCCGCGATGCCGAGCGTCGAGTCGCTGCGCAAACTCAGTGGATCGCAAAAGCCGTCGTCGATACGCCTGAGGATGACGTCGACGCGCTCGAGCCCACCGAGCGTCTTCAGATACACCGTATGATCACGCACGGTGAGATCCGCGCCCTCGACGAGCGAGTAGCCGAGGTAACGCGCGAGGTAGGCGTGCTCGAAGTACGTTTCGTTGTAGGCGCCCGGCGTCAGCAGCACGACGCGCGGCTGCTCGCGCGAGCGAGGCGCGAGATTCGCCAGGGATTCGCGCAAAGCGCTGAAGAACGGGGCGAGGCGCTCGACGCGGCAATCACGGAAAAGCTGCGGCAAGAGCCGCGACACGACGATGCGGTTCTCGAGCGCATAGCCGGCTCCCGAGGGCGCCTGCGTGCGATCACCGAGCACCCAGAAGGTGCCGTCGGGCGAGCGTGCGAGGTCAGCGGCGTAAAGGTGCAGGTGCACGCCGCCCGTCGGTGTCGCACCCACGAGTGGGCGCAAAAAACCGGGACATCCGAGCACGAGCTCGGGCGGCAGGAGCCCCTCGCTGAGCACGCGCGCGGGGCCGTAGAGGTCGGCAAGCAAGGCATCGAGCGCACGCGCGCGCTGATCGAGGCCGCTCGCGAGCTTCGCCCACTCCGTGGCGCCGATCATCAAGGGGATGGGGTCGAGCACCCAAGGCCGATCCATCCCGCGCGGGTCCCCGTACACGTTGTAGGTGACGCCGTTCTCGCGGACGAGACGCCGCCCCTGTTCCCAACGCTTGCCGAGCTCTCCGGTGCCCAGCGCTTCGAGACCGCGCCAGAGCTCGGCGTGATGGGAACGAGGGACGCCTTCCCGAGTGAACGCCTCGTCGTAGACCGCCGGGTTCACGGCATACCGGAACCCTTCGGGCGGATAGGAGGGCGCGCGGGCCTCGTTCATGCGTCCGCTCCCCCGAATGTCAGGTGTCGCAGGCGGCGTGTCAACGCACCCGGTGCAATCGCCCGGTTCCCCGCCAGGGGTCGGTTTCCGACGCGAAGCGCAAGTCGAGACCTTCGAATCCCCCCGTGACTCGGTATGCCACTCCTTCGGGGTCGGTCACGACGCCTGAAAAACCGTCTTCCGTCGCCTGGATGACCCGGTAAGTCCGATCGCCTGCAACCCCGACACCCGACACCCCCATGGCGCCCGCGCGGAACGTCACCGTGAGCTTGCCCATCTGCGCCGCCAGCAACGAGGCGAGCATCGGCTCGACCGCCATGGCTGGCTGGAACGACATCAGCACCCACTCGCCCTGCAAGCGATCGTCGGCTCGCGCCCGATCGTTGGGCACCGGCTCGGTGCCGCGGCTGCTCGCGCACGCCGAAAGGACGAGCGCGAGCGCCAGCAACCACGGGCGAGGCATCCGACGCACACCGTGGTATCGCACGGATGGCGGGGGGTGGCGATGGCGAATCAGACATGCGTGCGCCGGAGATCCAGCGTGAGCGGGAAATCCGGGTTGACCGGGCGCGCGAGCTCGCGCGGATCGATGCGCCCGTGGGCGTGACCGAGCGGGACGAACAAGACGCCGCGTCGCGACTCCGCCTCCATCGCGTTGACGGGGAAGCGCTCGTGCGAGAGGCCGCCCGGGTGACTCACCGAAAGCGTGCACCCGCCGAGCGCCCGCTCGGTCCAGCTGTCGATCAGCGAGAAAACGAGCGGGGCATGAGGCGGGACCGTGGGGTGCAGCGCCGACGGCAGGCGCCACGCGCGGAAGCGAACGCCGGCGACCGCTTCGCCGCGCGTTCCCGTCGGGTGCAGGGGCGCGACGAAGCCGTTGCAGGCGACCAGGTGACGCCCCGGAACGGCCCCTCGCACCATCACTTGCACGCGCTCGAGCGAGGAGTTGACGTTGCGTGCCGTGCTGCCTGCGTCGTTCTCCTCGGGCAGCACGTGCCACGGCTCGAGGGCCCGGCGTAGCTCGAGCTGCACGGAGTCGTGCGTGATGGTTCCGACGAGTGGGAAGCGGAACTCGAAGTGCGCGTCGAACCAGCGCCGATCGAAGGCGTACCCCCGGTCGCCCAGGTCGGCGAGCACGTCGCGGAAATCCTGGTTCACGAAGTGCGGCAGCATGAAGCGATCGTGTAGATCCGTGCCCCAGCGGGGGAGGTGCGCCCGGTACGGCTTGTGCCAGAAGGCCGCAACGCAGGCGCGCACGAGCAGCAGCTGCGCGAGGCTCATGCGAGCGTGCGGCGGCATTTCGAACGCGCGCATTTCCACGAGCCCGTTCCGGCCCGTAGGTCCGTCCGGCGAATAGAGCTTGTCGATACAGAACTCGGTGCGGTGCGTGTTGCCCGTCACGTCGGCGAGCAAGTGACGGAACACCCGATCGGTGAGCCAGGGCGCGACGGGTCGCGCGCCGAGCTCCCTGATCACGCCGAGCGCGATTTCGAGCTCGTGCGTGGCCTCGCTGCGCGCTTCGTCAACGCGCGGCGCCTGGCTCGTGGGCCCGATGAACATGCCCGAAAACAGGTAGCTTAGCGCCGGGTGGTCGAGCCAATAGCCGATCAAGCTGCCGAGCAGATCCGGCCGGCGCAAAAACGGGCTGTCTTCCAGGGTCGCGCCGCCGAGGGTGACGTGGTTGCCGCCGCCCGTGCCGGTGTGGCGCCCGTCGAGCAGGAACTTCTCGGTACCGAGCCGCGTTTGCCGCGCTTCCTCGTAGAGCGTGGTCGTGACGTGCGACAGCTCGGCAAAGGTCTTCGACGGGTGGATGTTGACCTCGATCACTCCCGGGTCGGGGGTGACGGAGAACTTCTCGAGTCGCGGGTCGCTCGGCGGCAGGTACCCCTCGATGCGCACGCGGGCCCCGAGCTCTTTCGCGCTCTCCTCGATGGCGAACAGGAGATCGAGATAGTCTTCGAGGTGGGCGATCGGCGGCATGAACAGGTGCAGGATGCCGTCGCGCGGCTCGGCGCAGAGCGCCGTGCGCACCGACTGATCGTCCGACTCGAGACGCTTCGGTGGCGTCTCGCGTACGACGGGGTGCGGCTCGCCGGGCTGCTGGCGCCGGCGTCGGCCGCCCCAGGGCGGTAGGGCGTCACGCGGCGCAAAGGGATCGGGCGGGATCACGTAGGGGTAGTCGCCGGGCGCGACCCACGGCAGCGAGTCGAGCGGCAGCCGGTAGCCCATGGGCGAATCACCGGGTGTCAGAAAGAGCCGCTCGCGCCGCAAAAACCAGGGGCCGGACTGCCAGCGTCCGCCGCCGATCGGCCGGAGCGGCAGGGTGTGGCCGACGGCGCTGCCGATGCCCTGCTCGAAGACCCGGGCGATGCGTGCCCGCTCGATCTCGTCCTCGATACGGCTGTCGGAAATGTTGACGTTCACGGGCAAGCGGCGCTCGCGCAGCGAGTACCAGAACACGTCTTCGTAAGCGGCCTGGGCGTGGCGGTCGTCGACGCCGAGGTGCCGCGACACCGCGGCGAGCAGGCGGCTCGCGTCCCCTTCCTTGGCGTTGTCGTTCTCGCCGTCGCGCGCGTAGCGGGCGTCGTCCGACCAAATGGCCTCGCCGTCCTTCCGCCAGTAGCAGCCGAGTGCCCAGCGCGGCAGCTGCTCACCGGGGTACCACTTGCCCATGCCGTAGTGCAGAAGCGGTGCGTGCGCGAAGTGGCCGGCCAGGCGCCGGAACAGCGCGCCGGCGAGCCGCCGCTTGTCGTCGCCGAGCGCGCCATAGTTCCATTCGAATCCGTCCATGTCGTCGATGGACACGAAGGTCGGCTCGCCGCCCATCGTGAGCCTGACGTCCCCTGCGACCAGATCCCGGTCAACGCGCTCGGCGAGCGCCTCGACGCGCGCCCACTGCTCCTCGCTGTAGGGCAGCGTGACGCGCGGCGACTCCTCGATGCGCGTCACCTTCATCTCGTGGACGAGATCGGCTTCGCACTCGTCCATCACGCCCGTGAGCGGCGCGGCACCCCAGGGGTCAGGCGTGCAGGCGAGCGGAATGTGGCCTTCCCCGGTGAAAAGGCCGGAGGTCGCGTCGAGCCCGACCCAGCCGGCGCCCGGCAGGTAGACCTCCGCCCACGCGTGCAGATCGGTGAAGTCTTGCTCGGCGCCGGAGGGGCCATCGAGCGACTTCTGATCGGGCTTGAGCTGGATCAGGTAGCCGGAAGCAAAGCGTGCGGCGAGCCCGAGGCGGCGCAGGATTTGAACGAGGAGCCAGCCGGAGTCGCGGCACGAGCCGCTAGCGAGCTCGAGCGTTTGCTCGGGCGTCTGCACTCCGGGCTCGAGGCGAATCACGTATTTGGTGCACTCGTGCAGGCGTCGAATGAGCTCCACCAGGAAGTCCACGGTGCGCCCGCGCATGACGAGCGATTTGACGAACTTCTCGAGGAGCGGACCGCCGGGGTTCAGCCTGAGGTAAGGCGCGAGCTCCGGCTCGAGCGACTCGTCGTACTTGAAGGGAACCGTCTCGGCTTCGTCGTCGAGGAAGAAGTCGAACGGATTGATGACCGCGAGGTCGGCGACGAGATCGACCTCGAGCGAGAGGTGGTCGGTCTTCTCGGGGAACACCAGGCGCGCGAGCCAGTTGCCGTGCGGGTCCTGCTGCCAGTTCAAGAAGTGCGCGCTCGGCGAGACCTTGAACGAGTAGCTGGTCACGCGCGTGCGCGAGTGATTCGCCGGTCGCAAGCGGACGACCTGCGGTCCGAGCGCGACGACGCGGTCGTAGCGGTAATGGGTACGGTGGTGGAGGGCGACGCGGAGGGTCACGGGGTGTTGGAGCGTCGCAGAGCGGCTCGCCGCGAGGGTTATCGACTTGTTTCGCGGTCGTTTCTCAGCGACCGGCCGGCTGGCGGCTTGGCGCACCAGGCGCCTCCCCGCTAGACTCATTACAAACCTGATGGTGGGCAAGATGAAACATTCTCTTCGCTTGGTACGGCCTCGTTTCTTGGGCGCAGTGGTCGCTGGTCTCTCGTTTGCGGCGGCTGCATCGTGCAGCAGCGCCGCCCCTCCTCCCGATCCGAGCCTTTCCTCCGGAGCGACGGGTCCAACCGGCAGCGGCGGCGACATCAACCCGGGCAGTGGCGGCAGCATCAACCCGGGCAGCGGCGGCTCGGCGGCCAGCATCTCGGGTCCGGACGGCAGCACCGACGGACCGTGCGTGCGCATCGGCGTGGTCGGGCGGCTACCGACGTACGGCGCCGTGCCCGGCAACGACAGCACCGCGGCGCTCACGCAGTGGCTCAACAGCAAGAGCAGCGCCGTCGTCACGACGTACACGACGGACACGCCGTTCACGACCGACTTCTTCGATCAGTACGACGTGCTCATCTTCCAGGCGCTCGAGGACCGCGAAGGAGGCCCCTACTGGAGCTTCGACGCGACCGAGCAGGCGAATTTCGAAGCGTGGATCCGCGCGGGCGGCGGCCTCATCACTCTCACGGGCTACGGCGGGAACAGCCAGGAAGTGGACCCGACCAACCAGCTCATCGCCTTCACCGGCATGTCGTACGCCAAGGACGACATCCTCGGCACCTGCCCCGACAACGACTGCTGCTGCGCCTCGAACTCGGTGCCCGTCACGGGTTGGAACACGGCAAACCCGATCGCGGCCAACATCACGCGGGTCGGGGCGTTCCACGGTCGCTCCGTGATGGGGGGCGATGTCGTCGTTCAGGGCACGAGCGTGTACGGCGCGAGCAAGCAGGTTGACGCGGGTCGCGTGTTCGTGTTCGCCGACGAGTGGGTCACGTACACGAGCCAGTGGGACGGCACGGGCGCCATGACGTGCGAGACCGACCCTGCGCACGGCTACTGCAACGGTCGTAAGGCCGAGCAGTACTACCAGGTGCCTCAGTTCTGGTATAATTCCATCAAGTGGGTGTCGGGCGACCGGGAGTGCTTCGACTTCGACGCCGACGTGCCGATCGTTCGCTGACGGGCGCGACGCCGAGCCGAGATTCAAAGGCGTGGTCGCTGCGCCCGGGCCGGCGCAGGCACGCGCCGCGGGCTAGCCGCGCTTCGGTCGGCCCATGCCGCGGTAGACGAGCCCCGCGTCGACGACCGCTTCCGGCACGAACACGTTGCGCCCGTCGAACACGTGGCGACCGCGCATCAGCGCCTTGATTTGCGGAAGATCCGGTGCGCGATACTCGCTCCACTCCGTGGCGAGCACCATGGCGTCGGCGCCCTCACAGGTGGCGTACGTGTCGCTCATGAGTTCGATGCGCTCGAGCCCGCCCGAGGCAACGAGCCGTTCCTTCGCGGTGTTCAGCGCCTCCGGGTCCGTCGCCCGCACGCTGCCGCCACGCTTGACGATCTCGCGGATGAGACGGAGCGCGGGCGCCTCGCGCACGTCGTCGGTGCGCGGCTTGAACGCCAGGCCCCAGATCGCGATGACCTTGTCCTTGAGGCCGCCGAGGTCCGCTTCGAGGTGCTCGAGGAGGTAGCGCACGGGGCCCTCGTTGGCGGCGACCGCCGCCCGCGAGACCGCCATGTTGACACCGAGCTCCTCGCCCGTGCGCACGAGGGCGCGCAGATCCTTGGGGAAGCAGCTGCCGCCGAAGCCGAGGCCCGGATAGAGGAATTGCATGCCGATGCGCTCGTCGGACCCGACGGCGACGCGCACGTGCTCGGCGTCGCCGCCCGCGATGTCACAGAGCCGAGCAATCTCGTTCATGAACGAGAATCTTGGTCGCGAGCAGCGCGTTGGCCGCGTACTTCACGATCTCCGCACTCTTCGGCGACATGCGCTGGATGCGGTTGCGCTGCCGGTTGAACGGCGCGTAAAGGCGCGAGAGCGCGTCGTACGCGCGGTCGTCGTCCGTTCCGACGACGATGCGATCGGGCTTCAAGAAGTCGTTGACGGCGTCGCCTTCCTTCAAGAACTCCGGATTGCTGACGACGTTGATCTTGACCTTGGCGTGCTTCTCGACGACCTCGCGCACACGCGCGTTCGTGCCGACGGGCACGGTGCTCTTCAACACGAGGGCGACCTCGTGCTTCGCCGCCTTCGCGACCTGCTCGGCCACCTTGAGCACGTGGCTGAGATCCGCCGAGCCGTCCTCCTGGGGCGGCGTGCCCACGGCGACGAAGACCACCTCGCACCCGTCGATCGCAGTGGGCAGGTTCGAGGTGAACTCGAGCCGAGCCGGCCAGTTCTTCTTCACGAGCTCGGCGAGGTTCGGCTCGAAGAAGGGTACGTCGCCCTTTTTCAGCTTCTCGAGCTTCTGCTCGTCGACGTCAACGCAAACGACGTGCGTCCCCGAGTCGGCAAAGCAGGCCCCCGCGACCAACCCAACGTATCCCGTACCAATGATTGCAATTTTCACGGCCGACCTATCTAGCACCGCGGGGCGCCTGCCGGCAGGGGGATTTCTCGCGCGTGGGCGCTCCACGGGTTTCCACCCTGACGGTCAAAAGACCCCGAAGCAGCCGAAGGTGAAGCCGCCGACGACCGTTGCGCCCTCGGCATTGGGGGCGCCGAGGAGGACCACTGTCGGCACGCCGATCTCGAGGTGCAGCGTGCCGCCGAGCGTGGTCGCGGGATGATTGCCGGGGACGAGCGCGACCGAGACCGCAGGTGTGAGCTCGGGTCCGTGCAAGAGGTGGCGGCGGCTCCGTTCCTCGCCGGGCTCGCGGGCGAAGTAGCCGTCGAGCTGGTAGCCGAACGCGAGCGATGCCTCGAACGGTCCGCCCAGCGAGAGCTTGCGCGCGTACGCCGCCGCCAGTGCGAGGTGACCGGAGGCGCGGCTGATGGGGTTGTTCGTGAAAGACGCACTTTCCTCGATATATGCGCGCTGCGCGAGGTCCTGCACGCCGAACCAGAACGCCGCGCCGCCGAGCGGCGCCACGTTGCCGCGGTCGCGGTATTGCAGCGGAAACGATCGGAGCCGCGCGCCCATCGCGTAGCGAAGCTCGTTCTTCGGACGAAAGCGCGGTGCACTCGTTCCACCGACCAGCGGCACGCGCACGCACCCGCTGCCGTCGTCGTCTTCGATGGCAAGATCGATCGCCGCGCCGGCGTCGAGCCGTGCCAGCCGAGGCTCGTCGCGGAAGGTGAACGTCAGCCGGTGCGAGCCTTCGAGCGAGAGTGGCCCGGCGGTGATGTCCACGCCGTCGCGCTTCAAGCGCGTGAAGGTCAGCGTCGAGGAGCAGGGCGCCGACGAGCTCGTCGCGAGCAGTGCGTTCCTCAGGCGGACGCCGCGTCGTCCCGCGACCTGGACGCTCGTGACGAACGTGGCGGCGGGTCCCGTCGCCAGCTCGTCGGGTCGTGCGTTGACCCACGGTGAGCGCACGGGTGCATCCCCGCTCGCGTAGAATTGGCTGGCGCAAGCCGAAGTCAGCGCGAGGGCGCTCACGCAAAGAAGGCGGCTCACGGCGGCCCAGGATAGTCGGCTAATGGCGCCCGGGATTGGTGGTGGCAGTCGGCCCTTCGCCCGGACGGGCAGAAGCTGGGATAATGGGGGGTCGTGCTCCCCAAGCGAAAGCTCGCCCTGCTCGTTTCGGCCGTCGCCGTTCCGCTGGCGCTCGCCGGAGCCGCGGCGGTACGGCATCCGCCCGGGCAGCCGGCACGGGAGCGGGAGCGGGACCCGGTTGCCGCGACGGCGCCCCGAGCGCCCGCCACGCTCCCCGCCGTGGCACCCGGAGGGTCGAGTGCCGGCGGCAGCGGGGTCTCGCCGTCCGGCTCGGCCTCGGCGTCCGCGCCGAAGCCGTTCGTCGTCGTGGCGGGTGGCGACGTGAACCTCGGGCGCGAATGTGGTGACGCCATCCTCGCGGACCCGACCTATGACCCGTTTCGCTTCGTCGAGCCGTTGTTCGCGGGAGCCGATCTCCGCTTCGCGAACCTCGAGTCGCAGCTCAGCGATCAGAACGGCGAAACGCAGTCACCCCGGAACCGGCTGATCTTCACGGGGCCACCAGGGGGCGCCGAGACGCTCGCGCACGCAGGGTTCCAGGTGGTCTCCACTGCGAACAACCACGCCTGGGATTACGGCCGCGACGCGCTGCTCGAGACGCTCGACAACCTCGCGCGCGCAAAGGTTCTCGCGGCGGGCACTGGGCGGACCGTGAGCGAGGCGTACGCGCCGAAGATCCTCGCGTTGCGCGGCAAGCGCGTCGCGATCGTCGCGGTGACGCACATCTGGAACGTGCCGCCATTTTCCCGCCACGAGGGGCGAAACTACGTCGCCTGGGCGCGCGAAGAGCGCCTCGTGCCCGCGCTCGAGCGTGCGCGCCGCGAGGCCGATATCGTGCTCCTGTCGTATCACGGCGGCGCCGAATATCAGGCTCAGCCCATGCCGGGGACGCGGCGCCTGCTGACTTCGCTCGCGCGGCGTGGCCTGGTTGACGCCGTGATCGGCCATCACCCCCACGTGCCGCAGGGTGTCGCGTGGGGCGCCGGGCGGCCCATCCTCTACAGCCTGGGCAACTTCGTCTTCGCGGGCCACGACTGGGCGCGCTTCACGAACATCGGGGTCGTGGCGCGGCTGTCGTTCGAGCCCGGCCGGCGGACGCGCGTCTGGGCTTGCCCCGTGGGCCTCGACGGTCACGTGCCGAAGCCGATTCCCCCCGACGACCCGCGCTCGAACGAGACGCGCGAGCATCTCGTGGCGATCTCGGCCGGCAAGGACGGCAGCCGCGTCGGGCCCGTGGACGCAAACGGGTGCTTCGAGCTCGAGCCGCTCGCGGACGAGCCCACGCTGCCCGCCGACGCCCCGGCCTCGCACGGCGGTTGATCAATACGCGAGGTGCAGGGCGATGGCCGGCTCGACGAGGGCCTGTGTGCCGCGAGCCGTGCCCGCGAGCGCGTAGGCCCGCGTCTGAACCTCGACGAACATCAGCTCGGAGCGGAAGAGCTCGAGCCCCAGGCTGCCACCCAGGGCGACGGCGTCGTCGCCGAACAGGTTCGCGTAGCCGGCGCGAAAACCGAAGTACGGATTGAGAAAGCGCCGGTGTCCCGCGCCGAGCAGGTTCGAGTAGAGCTCCACGCCCACCGTCGCGAGCAGGAGATCGAGGCCGTCGCGCTCGGTTCCGTCGAGGTCCGTCGTTATGTCCAGGTCGAAGTTGAACGGGCGCACGATGAACATCGAGAGGCCACCGCCGAGGTAGCGGGAGCTCGTCCCATCGCTCCTTAGCGCGACGGCGAACGGCAGCCGTAGCCCGGGGTAGAGCTTGGCCTCGTCGGAGACCACGTCGGCCGCCGTGCGGGTGAGCTGAAGGTACACGGTGGACCGCGCGACGCGGTCGCGCATCCAAGCTAGATCCGTCTTGACGCGATCGATCGCCGTGCGGACACGCTCGAGCTCGCGCTCGATCGCCGTCATCTGCTCGAACGTCCGCTGCGGCCTTCGCGAGCTCCTGGTAGCGTGAAAGCGCCACCTCGAGGTTCTCGAGCACGCTCTCGGCATCGCCGAGCTTGCGGCTCACGTCGCTCGCGTCGACCTTGCGGGACAGCACCTTGCCGAGGCCCGAAAGCTCGCGAAGCAGCCAATCTGCCCGCTCGGACGGCACGCGCAACGAAAGCGCATAGCCCGACTGCGACGCATTGTCCTCGTAGGTCTCGTTGGCGATTTGCCCGCCGACGGCGAGGACGAGCGCGCGCGCCTTCCGAGCGGCGGCATCGACGTCGTCCGTCTCGAGGCGCAGCGTGGCCTCGAGATCGACGAGCTCGCGTCCCTGCTGCGGCCTCGACGCGGGTGTCACGGAGGGTGGGCTCGGCGCGCGTGGCGTCGTGTCGGCCGCCTTTTCGGCGACGCGCAACAGGCGGCCCATCCGGGACGGCCGTCGGACGGCGGGTGCTCCCGAGAGTGGCCCCGTGAGCAAAATCTCCGGCGACGCTCGGTAGTCGCGCTGGCCATATTGTACGATCTCGACAGCGCAATCCTTGGGAGCGATCGCGCAAAGATCGTAGCGCTTGGGAAGAGCCGCGACGGGTACGGGCGGCGGCGGGTACGCCGACGTGTGTGAGCCACAACCGAACGCGAAGAGCAGCGCTGCGCAGCCGAACGTGCGCGCGCGCGTCATCGCGTTCCCTGCGTGGGAGCGCGCGTCATGCTGGAGCCGTCAGACCACGCCGAGCACCGAGCCTTGGGTGCGCGGGCTCGGTTCGCGCGTCACGCCGCGGGTTCGGCGTCGTCGTCCTCGAGCTGGTCGAGGAGCTCTCGGGAGCGATCGGGAGCGATACCGAGCCACTCGGCGAGGAGGTTGATGAACGCGTTCTCCTCCTCGGCGATGTCGTCGTCCGCGAGCGCCACGGCCGCGGCGAGCGCGAAGGCGCCCTCGGCCTCGCTCGCTTCCTCGGAAATCGTCTCGGCGATCTGGTGCAGGCGCTCCTCGCGCCCTTCCGAGTCCAGGCGTCCCTGATAGTTGTCGAGCATCACGTTGATCGTGCCCGTCCGGAGCACGTTGTCGGTGAGGCCGCGAATGGCGCCGCGCACGGCGTCGTGCTCCTCCGTGGTGAGCTTGCCGTCGGCGGCCATCATCAAGAACATGGTCTCGGCGAGCGGCTCGACGCGGTTCAGCGCGGCGACCTCCTCGGGAGTGAGGAGACCTTCGCGCGTCAGCGTCTCGTACGCGGACGAGGCGACGAGGCTCGGGCGCCGGCCGCTCTGCAAAAGGGCGTCGCGGAGTCGCGCGATCGTGCGCGTCTTGAGCTTCACGACCGCTGACGATACCCGGTCGGGTCCGGGACGAAAAGAGAAGGCGCCCGCGAGCGGAAGGCCATGTGGGTGTCTGTAAGGAAACGGGATGACAGCATCATTGAATTCGTACCGTACTAGTGCCCAAGCGTCCGCTTTTCTTGATGTTTTGCGCCTCGCGCGCCGCGGGTTCCAAGCTATCTTGAGGGTTCAACAGCGCGTGCCGTTCGCGCCGCGCACGGAGAACGACCCCATGCAGAGCCCCGAAGCCGAAGACCGCTGGTACGTGGAGATCGCTGGCAGCGTTCAGATGATGACCCTCGACGAGCTCGTCGAGGCTTACGAGGCAGGCCGGATCAGCGCGAAGACGCTGGTGACGGAGGTGGGCGCCAGCGAATGGCACACTCTCGCGGAGGTTGCGGACCTGCCCGACGAGGACGAGGCGCCCGCTCAGGCCGCCGCTCCCGCGGCGCCGCTGACTCCCGCGCTGCCCGCCGTGATGGCGACGCCGAGCTACCCGCCACAGGCCTCGTCGCGCGAGAGCGCGTGGCCTCCGGCGGCTGCCTGGGGACCCACGCCGGGCGCGTCGCGCGCGCCGGCCGCCCATGCCAAAATGGGAAGTGTTGCGCCGGCCTCCGCCGCGAGCTGGCCGCCGGCCAGCGCCGCGCCGAGCAGCATGGCGCCTCTCAGCACCGTTCCGGTCGTCCAGGACCTGGATCTCGGCCAGCTCGACGCCCCGTTCAAGCGCAGCAAGGCAAAGACCTTCGGCGTCGTGCTCGCCGCCGCCGTCGTGCTCGGCGCCGCGGGCTTCGGTGTCGTCAAGGCGAGCAGCGTGCCGCCCGTCGCCGCCGTGCCGGTTCCGACCACCACACCGCTCACCGGTCCGAGCCCCGCGTCACTCGGTGACTGGAAGACGCCGCTGCACCCGGCGGCGAGCCCGCCGCCCGCGGCGGCCGCGCCCTCCGAGCCCACGGCTGCCGACAAGAATGCCGACTCGCGTCTCAGCGACGACGTGAGGGCGAAGCTCGCCGAGCAGGACAAGGATCGCGCTGCGAAGAAGAAGGCGCCACGCTCCGGCCGGGGCGTGCGCTCGTCGAACCGCAGCAGCTCGAGCTCCTCGGTGTTCCGCTCGGGCGGCAACGCCAACGACCCCCTGAATTCGAAGCTCTGAAGCTGCTTAGCGGCTCACCGTCCGGTGAGCCGCGCTCTCGTCAGACGATGCCCGAGCGGCTGCGCGGGTGACGACGCGTCGGGACGATGGCGACGGTCGCGTCCTCGCTGAGCGGCGCGGGTCCGAGCGAAGGTGCGACCTGAGCGGCGAGCTCGTCGTCGGTCAGCTGCGCGAGGGCACTCGCCTGGTCGGGGAGACCGAGCGCGTTCCAGAGCTGGTCGGCATCCTCGAGGGAGCCTGCCGTGGCGCCGTCCGACGCGAGCACGAAGACGCTGCCCGGCGTCAGGGGGATGAGCTCGTACGGGTGGGCGCGATGCACCCGGGGACCTACGTCAGCCGACAGCGCCGGGAACTGGAGGAGCCGTCCATCCGGCAGGACGCAGGCGACGGGCGGCATACCCGCGTTGAGCAGCTCCACGCGTCCGTCGAGCCAGGAGGTCCTGATCGCGATGATGCCGACGCTCGCCGCAACCGCCTCGCAGACGATCGTGCGCAGCCGGGCGACGAGCGTGTGCATCGGCTCGTGCGTGATGAGCGCGGCGTGAGCCGCCTTCGCGAGGTGGGCACGGAGTGGCTCCGGATCGCGAGCCGCCCGCACGTCGAGAACCACCACACCGGTCCGCTGGTCGCCCAGGGTGACGATTTCCACGGCATCGGAGCTGCGGCGGCCGGGGACGGTACAGGAGACCACGCGGTCGCCGGGGAGCGGGCTTCGATCGGAGGCGGGCATCATGGTCACCCCTCCGCAAGACTTGTTCCATGCTGCTTCTAGGCAATAATTATCATAATTTTCAATGAGTTAGCACTTGGTCGCGGCGGCCGATCCCCCCGGCATGTACCGTGGCGAGACAGGCGTTCGTCCCGAATCGGGAAGCCCGTGACGCTTTGGGGGCACTCCCCCTCTAATGCCATCCCAAAGCGTGCCGTTACTCTCTCCGTGACGGTGGATGTTTCAAGTATGAACGAGCCGGTCGGGCGCGACGCGGCAGGTGAGGTCGTGGTGCTGGTCGAGGACGATCCGACCACCCGCCGTCTCACGCGGACCTGGCTGGAAGGTGCCGGATACGTGGTTTCCGAGCACGCGTCGGCCTCCTCCGTGCGCGAGAATCCCGGGCCCTCGGCATCGGTCGCTTGCATCGACCTCGGTCTCGGGGAAGCCAGCGGCCTCGACGTGATGAGCTACCTAAGGGAGCGCGATCCCGAGCTGCCCACCATCGTCGTGACGGCCGAGCGCGAGGTCGACACGGCCGTCGCCGCTATGCGAGCGGGTGCCTACGACTACCTCACGAAGCCAGTGGACCGTGACAGGCTGCTGCACTCGGTGCGCCGCGCCTGCGAACGACGCCGACTGCTCGATCGGGTAAAGGATCTCCAGAACGCGCTGGGCAGCGGTCGCCTATTCGAGACGCTCATCGGTACGAGCGTTGCCATGCGCGAGCTGTCGCACCAAGTGGAGCGCGTCGTCGAAAGCGACGTTGGAGTTTGCTTGCACGGGGAAAGCGGCACCGGCAAGGAGCTCATCGCTCGGGCCATCCACAGCGGCGGCCCGCGCAAGCAGGGGCCGTTCGTCGCGATCAATTGCGCTGCTATCCCGGCGTCGCTCCTGGAGTCCGAGCTTTTCGGTCATGAGCGCGGGGCGTTCACGGGTGCGATCCAGACGCGTCTCGGGTGCTTCGAGAGAGCCAGGGGCGGCACGCTCTTGCTCGACGAGATCGGCGAGATGAGTGCGGCGACGCAGGCGGTGCTGCTGCGCACGTTGCAAGAGCGCACGGTGCGACGCGTGGGCGGCAATCAGGAGATCCCGGTGGACGTCCGCATCATCTGCGCGACGCATCGCGACTTGCGCGAGGAGGTTGACGCCGGACGGTTCCGCGAGGACCTCTACTTCCGCCTCGTCGTTTATCCCATCGAGCTGCCGGCGTTGCGCCAGCGCGTAGACGACATCCCACAGCTCGTCGCTCACTTCCTCGAGAAGCTCCGCGGCCGTGCGCCGCATCGCGTGCGGGGCGTGTCGTCGGAGGCGCTCGAGGTGCTCGGCCGTCATGCTTGGCCGGGCAACGTGCGGGAGCTCGAAAACGTCGTGCACCGCAGCGTGCTCTCGTGCAAGAGCGAGCAGATCGAGGTTTCGGACCTACCGCGTGACCTTCGAGGCAGCTCACCCATGACGGCGCCCGAACCGTCCGCGAGCCCGGTCGACCCGTTGGGGGAAGACGACCGCGTGCTGCCGCTCCGGGAGCTCGAGCAACGTGCGATCAGGAAGGCGCTGCGCGTGACGCGTGGCAGCGTGGGGCGGGCTGCAAAGCTTCTGGGTATCGGCCGTGCGACGCTCTATCGGCGCCTGGCCGAGCTCGAGCTCGGCCCCGGGGCCGCCCCGGGGGAAGTGGCGTGACCGAGCCACCTCGAACGCCGATGACCAGCCCCACGCCGATCCCTACCCTCGAGAACTTCCGGCTCGAATCGATCGCGCGTGACGTGTCGCGGGAATTCTTGCTCGAGCTCGTCTCGATGTTCGTCACGGACGTCGAGAAACGCATCGCTCTCCTGTCCGACGCCGTGCGCGAGCGGCAGCTCGCTCGCGCGCTGAGCTCCGTGCACACGCTCAAGGGCGCGGCGGCAAGCTTGGGCGTTCTCAGGCTGCGCCAGGTTGCCACGAATCTCGAGGAGTACCTCGAGCGTGACGACTGGCGCGCGTCGGACGCGGCGCTCGTGCGCTTGCTCCGCGAGTTTGCTCACGTGCGCGCCGTGCTGCTGCGCATGGAGTGATCCCCCGCGCTCCGGCCGCGGCGCGACGGGTCACTTCGGAGTGCCGTGGCTCACCACGGGGTCGACCCACGAGCAAACGCGCGCCGTGCCGCCCGGATAGTCCGAGCAGCTCATGCCCGTGGGGCAGGGGTCGCCTTCGCAGGAGATGAAGCACGAGCGCACGGTCGTGCTCGAACCGGCGCACACCGCCGCCTCCCCGTTTCGACCGAGCGGGCAGTCGGCGTCCTGGTCACAGGGCACGGCGCACGAGCAGGCATTGCACGGCGGGTCGCCGTCGGTCTCGCAGGAGGTCGCAACGTCCGAGAGTGACCAGCAGGTAAATCCCCAGGTGTTCTCGTAGCTCGGGCAGCTCGTGCGATAGCCGGTGCCGTTCTCCCACGCCACGGGGGGGTAAGGATCGTCGCCGGTGGGCGCGCCGCCCTCGGCGCCGGCGCCGCTCGAGCCGCCGCTCGAGCCGATGACAGCGCCGCTGCCCGCGCTGCTCGAGCCCGCGGCCCCGCCCGTTCCCGCGTCGGTGCCCGAGCTGCCCGCGGCCGGGGTCTGAGCCGCCTCGCGCTCGGGATCGCCGCCGATCACGAGGTCGCGGCCGCTACAGCCGACGACCAGCGAAATGGAAAGGCAAAGCTCAGCGTGTCGGTATCGCATCATCGGCAGCGCCGTCGAGCGCGCACGAGCCGCGCAACCGGGGAACGAGCGGAGAAGTCGGCGCCACGGCGAGGAACGCCCAGGCCGCCCGGCGCGCTTCCTCGGTGCGACCGAGCGCGCACAGCGTGAGCACGCGCGCGGCGCTGCGCTCCTCCGCGAGGGCGGCGTTCGGAAACCGCTGGCGGTGCTTGTCGAGAAGCGAGAGCGCCGATGCCGCTCGGCCGGACGCCAGCTCCCGCTGGGCTGCCTCGAGCAGGCGCGTTTCGTCGGCCAAGCTCGGCGCGCTCTCGACCAGCGACGGCGGCGCCGCGGGTGCCACCCAGGCATGCCTCTCCGCGGGTGGGGCCGCGGGTGGGGGTGTGACGGCGGGCGCCGGTGCCTCGCGGGGTGCGACGCCCTCCGGCTCGCTGGGCCTTTGAGACGGCGGGGCCTGCTCGCGGTCTCGTGCAGAGGCCACGGCCGCCGGCGGCCCGCCGCGCTCAAGCTTCATGACGAGGGCAGGCGCCGACACCACCGTGCCGAGCGCCAGTCCCGCGCCGAGCCAGGCGAAGATCACGCCCGTCGAGAGCGCGCTCTTCGTGCCGAGCAGCGCGGGGCCCGCCGTGGCGGTCGCGGCACCGAGGCTCACGCCGCTCCCGAAAAGAGTGGAGAGCACTCTGCGCTTCACGCGCGCTCGCCGATCCGGCCCTGGACCGTCGGCTTCGCGGGCCCGTTGGATCAAAGTCTTCGCTTCCGAGCTGAGCTCTCTCATCGCTGTCTCCATGAGTCCTTTGCATGCACGCGCCTGAGCCCCGCTTCGAAGTCCGCGCGCGCGCTGCGCAACCGCGAGTACACGGTGTTGAGCGGCGTGCCGGTCACGCCCGCGATCTCCGGTGCCGTCATTTCTTCGAGCTCCGCCATCACGAACACCGCGCGCTTCTCCGGCTCCAGCCCATCGAGCACCTCGTAGAGCGTCTTCACGGCCTCCGCGCGTGCGGCCGCTTCCTCCTGGCTGACGTTTTTCGCGTCGACGACGACCTCGGAGAGGGGTTCCTCGTCGCGACGCCGCGCGCGCGCGAGGTTACGCGCGACGTTCCACGCGATGCCGAACAGCCACGTCTTCAGCGCGGAGCGCCCTTCGAAATCGCCCTTGCGGCGGAAGGCGACGACGAAGACGTCCTGCGCGGCGTCGTCGAGCGCGCTCGACGGCACGCCGAGCCGCCGGAGGCTCTTCCAGACGAAATCGAAGTGCTCGTCGTAGGCGGCGCTCCACTCCGCGACGCTGGCCGTTGGGTCGGCCTCAGCGTCTCCGACCGAAAGTGCGAGCGCCATCGCCGGGTAAGTGTGTCCAAAAAGCCGGATCCGTCAGTCGAAGTGACCCCCGAGACCCAGCGAGAAACGCACGACGAAGGCGCTCGAGCGATGCACGGCACCGACATTTTCCAGTGTAAAATCCACCGGTTGTATCGGAGCCAGCCCCGCGGCTCCCGCGCTGACGAACGGCCACGAAAAGAGCCGCAGCCTGCCGGCGACGAGGGCTTCGGGCGCGAGCCAGAGCCCCCGGCGCCGCGTGCGGGTCAGCGTCCCGACGCCCTCGCCGTCGATCTCACCGAGCTCGAAGCCACCGCAGCCGAGCAGCGAAAGCCGCCCGTTGACGAGCCGGTAGCAGCCGCGCGCCGCGCCCGCGGCAAGCTCGATGTCGCCCCCTTTGCCGGGCGAAACGTAGGATCGCCGGGGCGGCAGGAAGATCGCGTCGAGGCCAATCTCGATGCGGCCAAGCTCGAGCCCCAGCGAGAGCTCGGGCCCGAACGCCGACGTTGCGACGCTTCCGAAGTTGACGACGCCGGCCGCCGTGAGGGAGAAGCGCGCCGGCGTGGGGCTCGGCGCGCGCGCGGTCGGCCGAGGCATGGGTGCTCGGCTCGTCGCTGCAGGTTGCTCGGGCGGCGCGGGGGGCTCGCTCGCTTCGGCAGGTTTCGTCGCCGGCGGGGTTTCGTCGGCGAGCGGCGTCGTGAGCCGACGACGCTCGCCGAGGCCCGGATCGATCGAAAGCGCCAAGACGAGAGCACCGGCGTCCGTGAGCTCGACGCACGAGCGCGCCCGCATGCTGCGCGTGTAGCGTTCGGTGCCCTGGAACGTTTCGAGCGTCAGCTCGAAGTCACCCGACGGCAGCTCCGTCACGAGACCGCGCGCCGCGAGCGGCCGCTTGACGAGCTTCCGCGTCGGACCGCCCAGCAGGGACTCGATGCGGGCGAGCGTCTCGGCCGCGCTCGGGCAAGCGCTCGGCGCCGACCAGACCAGCCGAAACTCGCCGCGCTCGAGCGGTTCTGCGGCCGCGCGCCCCGCGAGGGCGACGGTGGCGAGGCCGAGCAGGCACAGCCACGAGTCAGCGCGCCGACCGAACATCTTCGCTACCTCGTGCGGCTTGCCCGGCCTACGACGGCCCGACGACGAAGCGGACACCGCGGCAACCGCTCACGGTGTGCTCGAAAGCAGCAAGGCGACGTCAGCGGGGGAAGTGACGGGCGCGGCGCAAGCGAAGCGCCTGCACACGTAGAGCGCGGCGCAGCCGCCGACGAGCGTCTTGCCCTCGAGCAGCGGCAGCGGCTCGCCCTTCGGCTCGTCGGGATCGAGCAGCGCCACGATGCGATTGGGCAGGTAGTGCCGACCGATCTCCGCCTCGAGCGCCTCCCGCGCGACGTCCCCCGCGTGGCCGACGACGGCGAGCTCGACGGGGGGGTTCTCCAGCAGATCGGCGGCGACGAGCGTCGTCGCGAAGGCTCGCGGGGCGCGCTTCACGAGACCGCCGTAGGCCTCGAGCGCCTCACGGGCCCGTGTCGCCCGCTCCGGATCGCCGAGATGGCGCGACAGCCGCGCGAGCAGGCGCGCCGCCACGGCATTGGCATTCGGTAGCGCGCCGTCGTGCCCGTCGCGCGGGCGCGCCACGAGCACCTCGTGGTCCTTGCCGGTTGCGAAGAAGGCTCCGCCGGCGTCGCCGAAGTCGCTCACGAGCCGCCCCGCGAGGCGTTTCGCGTGGTCGAGCCACGTGCGGCGCCCGCTCGCTTCGAACAGCGTGATGAGCGCGTCGCCGAGGTACGCGTAGTCCTCGAGGTAGGCGTCGAGGTGCGCACGGCCCTCGCGCGCCGTGCGAAAAAGGCCGCCGTCGGGGCGCGCGAGCGTGGTCGTCGCATAGCGGGCGGCTCGCTCGGCCGACTCGAGGTAGCGCCGGTCGCGCAGCACGCGAAAGCCCTCCGCCATCGCGTCAATCATGAGCCCGTTCCACGCGGCGATGACCTTGTCGTCGAGCAGCGGCGGCACACGCTCGGCGCGTGCGGCGTAGAGCCGCTCACGGGAGGCAGCGAGCGAGCTTTGGAGCGTCGCCGGCGACAGCCCGAGCGCCACCGCGGCGTCCTCGACGCCGTGAGCCCGATGGAGGATCGAGCGACCCTCCCAGTTGCCGCCAGGCGACACGTCGTACACGTAGGCGAAGTGCTCGGCGGCCTCGCGCTCGAGCACGGCCTTTAGCTCGTCGAGCGTCCAGACGAAGAACTTTCCTTCTTCCCCCTCGCTGTCGGCGTCGGTGGCCGAGAAGTAGCCCCCGTCAGGGCCCTGCATCTCGCGGACGACGTAGTCGAGCGTTTCGCGGACGATACGCTCGTACTCGGGGTCCCTCGTGACCTGGAATGCCTCGAGATACGCGCGCGAGAGCTCCGCGTTGTCGTAGAGCATCTTTTCGAAGTGCGGCACGAGCCAGCGCTCGTCGGTCGAGTAGCGGGCGAAGCCGCCGCCGAGCTGGTCGTAGATGCCGCCGTTCTTCATGGCGTCGAGCGTCGTGCGCACCATCGCGAGCGCCTGGGTGTCGCCGCTCCGCCGATGGTAAAGGATTAAGAGCCTGAGTGCCGAGCTCGGGGGGAACTTGGGCGCGGCACCGAAGCCGCCATGCACGGGGTCGAACGCGCGCGACAGGGCCTCGGCGGCCGCGCCGATTTCGCGCGTGCCGACGGCGCCCGGCGCCTGGGTGGCGAAGCCGCCGCGCACGTGCGCGCCGAGCGCCGCGGCGTCGACGCGGAGCGCGTCCGCGTCCTTTTCCCAGAGCTCGGCGATGCGCTCGAGCAGCGTCGCAAAGCCGGGTCGTCCGTGGCGGTCGGTCGGCGGAAAGTAGGTGCCCGCGAAGAACGGCTGCTGATCGGGCAACAGAAACACGCTCATCGGCCAACCGCCGCCGCCCGACAGCGCCACCGTCGCCGCCATGTACACCTCGTCGACGTCCGGCCGCTCCTCGCGGTCCACCTTGATGCTCACGAAATGGCGATTCAACAGGGCCGCGAGCGCCTCGTTCTCGAAGCTCTCGCGCTCCATGACGTGGCACCAATGGCAGGCGGCGTAGCCGATGCTCAAAAAGATCGGCTTGTTTTCGCGTCGTGCTCGCTCGAGCGCCTCGGGGCCCCACGGGTACCAGTCGACCGGGTTCTTCGCGTGTTGAAGCAGGTAGGGACTGGTCTCGCCGGCGAGATGGTTTGGCATCGCGTGTCCCGGTCGTTCATTCGAGTGGGGTCGACAGGATGGCCTCGAAGATCTCCGAGTTGCCGGTCCTGAACGACGAGAACATCACGTAGCGCAGGTCCTCCGAGAACGCGCAGGCGTTGTCCTCCTCGATCGAAATCAACGCGGGAACGCGCACGGGGGTTCGGAAAGGCTCGCTGCGATCGGCGCGCAACGTCCAGAAGATTTGGGTATTTTCCGTCTCGCGCTGCGACTCGAAGGCGAGGAACAGCCCGTCGCGCCGCATGTCGGGGTCGAAGTCGTTGCTCGCGCTCACGATTTCGTCGATGAGCTCGGGCGCGCTCAACGGCTCGTCCGGCATCGTGCGCTCCATTCGGTACATGCCGTAGGGCGGCGCGCCGGGGGGCTTCGCGTTCAGCACGAACAGCGTCTCGGCGGAGTTGACGGCCACGCAGACGTCGCTCGAGCCCGTCGTGAGCGCGAGCTCGGAGCGCGGCTCGGGCGGCTCCCAGGGAGCGCTGCGCGCTGCGCGCGTCGAGTGCCAGATGCTACCGAGCGAGCGATCGCGATCGGTGAAGAACCAGATCGACAGGCCGTCGTTGGAGACGAACGGGTTCTCGCCACCGCTAGTGCCGTTGAGCTCGGGTACGAGCTCGGGCGTGCCCCACGGGTCGGACGCGGCCGGTCGAAGCGAGCGCCAGATTTCCTTGTGGCCCGTGCGATCGGACATGAAATAAAGCTCGCGCAGATCTTCGGTAAAGCTCGGATCCGTATCGCGCGCGTCCGGATCGGAGAGCGAAGAGACCAGGCGCGGCTCGTCGACGACGAGACCTGGCTCGCCCGCCGCGCCGCCGGTCTCGTTGGCCTCGCCGACGACGCCGAGCACCTCGACTCGCTCGCAGCCGAGCATCGCACCGACGGCGACGAGCGCGCCGAGCGGGAGCGGACCGAGGGTGCGACGCCTGCGTCTCACTTTCCCCGGGAGCTTACGCGATCACGGAAGAACCGGCCCGGGCGGGCATTCCGGTTGACCGCTCGCGAGACGTTGTTCATGGTAAAGATCCGTGGCGAAGTCGCTGACAGGTGCTCTCGGTGACCTCGGAGGCGCGCCGGGTGCGGACCGGCCGGACGATCTTCGACTGCTCGCGCGCGCCGCCGCGGACGCCGATCCCCATGCCGCGCACACGCTCGTCGCCCAGGTCGGCGGCACCATTCTCGCGACCGTGCGGCAGGTCCTCGGCAGAGCCCATTCGGACGTCGATGACGTTGCGCAAGAGGCGACCTTGGCATTTCTGGCGGCCCTTCCGGAATTCCGCGGAGAGTGTACGACCCGGCGTTACGCCCAGCGCGTGGCGCTCTTCGCCGCGCTCACGGCCCGGCGCCGCATGGTGGCGCGTCTCAGGCTCGTCGAGCCCGAGAGCCCGGAAAGCGTAGCGACGGAAAGTGATCAACCGAGCCCCTATGCCGAGATCGTTTCGGCCCGCCGCCGGGAATCACTAGGTCGCGTCCTGGATTCTTTGCCAGACGTGATTGCCCAGGCCCTCGCGATGCACTTTATCCTTGGATACACCGTGGAAGAGATCGCAAGCGTGGCCTCCTCCCCCCAGAACACCATCTGGAGCCGGCTCCGTCTGGGCAAAAAGGCCCTGCGCAAGGCCATGCGGAACGATCCGAGCCTCGCCGAGCTCTTCAAGGGGGTGAAGTGACCGAGCTCGAGTGCCGGAGCGAGCTCGTCGTGCGTGAGCGTCGCGGAGACCTTTCCACTGCCGAGCAGTCGGCGCTCTCCGCCCATTTGCAAATGTGCGCTTCGTGCCGGCTTACCCAGCGTCTGGGCGCCGATTTCGAGCAGGCGGCGGTCCTCGACCCCGCCGACGGTCAGCGCATCGCGGGTCTCTCGGAAGTGGCTCGGAATTGGGCGCTCGGCGCGCAGGCCGCACCCGAGCGCTTGCGCTCGAGGTCGCGGTCCCGCTGGTCGCTCGGCTTGGTGGCTGCGTGCGGTCTGCTCGTTGCATTCGGAGCGAGCGCAGCGCTCGGTGTGTTCGAAGCGCCTCGACCTCCAGCGCCGAGCAACACCACACCCGCGCCGCAGGCGCACCCGGCATCGAAGCCAGCGCCGGTCCGCGCCGTGGTTGCGAAGAGCGAGGAAGCTCCCGCGGCGGCGCCCGTCGAAAAGCCGGTGCAAGCCGTCGCGCGCGTCGACCACGACGAGACCGCTGCCGAGCTCCTCGAGCGCGGCAGCCGCGCGCGTCGCGACGGCAATGCCACGCAAGCGATCGCGGTGTTCCGCACGCTCGAGCAACGCTTCCCGAGCTCGGCGGAAGCGCGCATCGCCGAGGTGCGTCTCGGCGGTCTGCTGCTCACTCGCGGGCAGGCACGTGCTGCCCTCGCGGAGTTCGATCGGCATCTGGCTCACGGTGGCGGGCTGGCACCCGAGGCGCTCTACGGCAAGGCGCGCGCCCTCGGCGCCCTCGGCGACCCGTCCGAGCGCGAAGTGCTTTCGGCGCTGGTGCGCGACTATCCGGCCAGCCCCTATGTGGGCTTTGCCGAGCGCCGACTGCGCGCGCTCGGCGGCGAGCCGTCGAAGACCGAGTAGGCGCCGGACCGGCTCCCTTCCGACGAGGCTTGTCGGCCCCGAAGGATCGGATCACCATCGGCGCGAGTGGGAGCCACCCAAGACGACCAGCCGAGGGTGGCCGCCCGAAGCTCCGAGGAGCGGTGGCGAATCATTGGCGCGCTCGTCGTCGGGCTATCGATCTTGACTCCGGGAGTCGCCCGCGCGGACGCCGACCCCGCCGACGTGGCGCCCGCCTCGACGGACGTCGTGGAAGTCGTGGTGGTCGGCACCGAGGACGACCTCGAGCTCCTGAAGAGCGTGGTCGGCCCGCAGGATTTCGGCAGCGCCACGGCGCGCTGGATGCGCCGCGACAAGCTCAAGCGCGAGGAGCTGCTCGAGCGGCGCCCTGCCGTCTCCGACGTCGCGGTGCGCTGCTTCGTCGGGATCCGCCCCGGTCGCGCCAACCTCTACTTTGCCAATCGGACCGCCGAGCGCTTCCTCGTGCGCGAGGTGCCGCTTCCCCATGGTCTCGATGCGGCCGGGCGCGAGGCGGTGGCGCAGGTCCTTTCGCTCTCGGTCACCGCGCTCATCGCCGACGCCGAGGGGGGGCTCACTCGCAGTGAGACCGAGCGCCTGTTGGGGGAGCCCGCCGAGCCACCGCACCCGAGCGTCGAGCCGGAGCCAGAGCCGGCCCCACCGGAGCCGGAGCCGGAGCCGAGCGGCGAAGCGTCCTCGTCGCTCGGCGCCGCGCCCTACTACTCGGTGAAGCTGTTTTCTCGAGAGGTGCCCTGGGTTCACGGGCCGGGCTTCGCCGTCGCCTGGGTCACGGGCGGTCCGCGTGCGTTCGCCGCCGTGTGGCTGAGCGCAGACTACGAGGTGCCCGAGCGCTACCACCAGAGCGATGTTGGTGTGGCGTGGGAGACGACCGGCTTTCGCGCCGCGTTCGAGCTTTCACGCGCGGTCACGAGCGTGCCCTTCATCGTCGGCGCACGCTTCGGCGCCGGCATCGACGTGGTTCGCTTCTCGCCCAAGGGCGGCACCGCCTCCGCGAACGTCGCGCTCACGGACGCGCGCACCGTCACGGTTCCCGCCATCACGCCCGCGCTGATCGTCGGCGTGCCCCTGGGCGCGCGGTTCAGCCTGGGACTCGAAGCGTTCGCCGACATCCTTCCCGTGGCTCTGAGCTACGAGCTCGCGGCACCGACCGGCAACGAGGCGGTCCTGCGCCCGTACCGGGTACGCCCTGGCGCGGCGCTCCGGCTCATGTTGCGCTAGTCGCAGAAGGACGCGTGTCAGGGTGCGCGCCTTTCGCGCAGCAGAGCTCCTGGCAGCGTGGGTGCTTCGACATCGCTCGCGATCCGCTCCGCGATCACGTTGACGACGTGGGCCGCGTCGCGACCGACACCCGAGAATCGGCCGGAACCCAGGTGATGCTCGGCGATGAATGCGTCGATCGTGCGATTGATGCTGCGATAGACGTTGTCGGCGCCGTCGAGATTTCGCCGCAGATCCCGCGCGAACGAGAGGCCGGGGCTCAGCGCAGCGGGGCGCGGAGCACGCCATGG
Source organism: uncultured delta proteobacterium (assembly GCA_963841435.1). Taxonomy (GTDB): domain Bacteria; phylum Myxococcota_A; class Polyangia; order Polyangiales; family Polyangiaceae; genus PMG-095. The sequence goes on along the minus strand of CAWJCS010000005.1, from coordinate 1,291,585 downwards.
AAGCGAAGCCACGACGCAAAGCGGTCAGGCCACTCCGAAACGGGCCCGAGATCCCGACGCATGCCGAAGCCGTGCGGACCCTTTTCGTACAGGTGCAGCTCCGCCGGCACGCCCGCGGCGCGGAGGGCCCGATAGAAGAGCAGCGCGTTCTCGACCGGCACGGAGCGATCCTCGGCCGTGTGCACGATGAACGCCGGTGGTGTTGCCGCCGTGACGTGCTCTTCGAGTGACGTCTGCTCGACGAGCGTGGGGTCGGGTTTCGGTCCGAGCAGGGCGGAGCGCGAGCCCTTGTGGGCATCGGGATCGTGCATCGTGATCACGGGGTAGAGCAGCGCCACGAAGTCGGGTCTCGCGCTCACGGCGTCGAGCGCGGCGCCCGTCTTGCCGTCGGGCGAATCGAACAGCGTCGCGGCCGAGGCGGCGACGTGCCCGCCCGCCGAGGAACCGAGCACCCCGATGCGCGCCGGATCGATCGCGAGCTCGGTCGCGTGCGAGCGCAGGTAGCGCACGGCGCGCAGCACGTCGCGGAGCGCCGCGGGATAGTGGTAGGGCTTCACGCGGTACTTGAGCACGAACGCGCTGACCCCGAGCGAGCCGAGGTAGCGAGTGAGGTCGCTGCCCTCGCGGGTCACGGCGAGCCGCACGTAGCCGCCGCCCGGGCAGACGATCACCGCCGGGTACGGCGGCTGCCCGCTCGCGGCCGGGAACATCGAGAGGGTCGGGCGGCTCACCGCGTAGATGCGGCCATCCTCGACGTGCTCGTCGGGAGCATCGCCGAGCAGGCCGGGGACGCCCTCGGGAAAGAGAATCGATGACGCGCGTCGCGACGCTGCTTTCGCTCGCTTGCGCCGTCCCGCTCGGTAACGACGCGCTCGGCAACGCGGGGGCCGGCGGCCCGCTCGACGGCCTCACGGCGGCGCCTCCGGCGCCGCGAGCGAGGCTTTCGTCGCGCTCTCGGCATCCGCCGAGCGCCGCGCAGGGGAAAAGGAGCAGCAAAAGGGCGCGTCGGCGCGGCTTCGTCGTCCCGCGGGCGCGTCGTCGAGGTTCGGGTGCGCAGCAGCGGCCGGAAAGAGCCACGTGCGGATGAGTACCACCCGCGCGGCGTGAGGGGACCCTCATCCGCGCGCAGCGCGGCTCGACGTGGGTGGCCGTGGGGTGGGGCCGCGCGAGCACGGATCGGAGGGCACCCGGCACGCGCAGCGAAGCGAGCATGCCGGGCGTGAAGGTGCCGCCCTTTCGCCGGGGGAGCAGGTCATTCGCGCGGTAGGCGGGCGCGTGGTAGCTGTCGCGCCCTGAGATGAGGCGCTTCGAGCATCCTTACGCGAGCTTTTTCGACAAGGTCGAGAAGCCGACGCGCTACACGGGCTCCGAGCACGGCTCGAGGAAGAAGGACTGGTCCGCGGTGGACGCACGCGTCTGCCTCGCGTTCCCCGACGTCTACGACATCGGGATGAGCCACCTCGGCTTCCGCATGCTCTACAAGATCCTGAACGACCACCCGCGCACGCTCGGCGAGCGCGCCTACGCGCCGTGGATCGACATGCAGCGCGAGCTCCGCGCCCACGGAAAGTTGCTCGTCTCGCTCGAGAGCGCCCGGCCGCTCTCGGATTTCGACGTCGTCGGCTTCTCGCTGCAGTTCGAGCTCACGTACACGAACATCCTCGGCATGCTCGAGCTTTCGGGTATTCCGCTGCGCAGCGCCGCGCGCGGTGACGACGACCCGCTCGTGCTCGCCGGCGGGCCGGTCGGCACGCACGCCGAGCCCATGGCGCCGTTTCTCGACGCCATCCTGATCGGCGACGGCGAGGAAGCCGTGACCGAGCTCGCTCTCGCCTGGGTCGAATCGAAGCGTGCCGGCCTGCCGCGCGAGGAGCGGCTCGCTCGCCTGGCGCGGCTCCCGGGCGTGTACGTACCATCGCTCTACGCGACGGGCATCGACGCGGACACCACGTTCGAGGTGGTGACGGGGCCGCTGCGCCCCGACGTGCCGTTTCCCATCGAACGCCGTCTGCTCGCGGATATTTCGCGCTTTCCGTTTCCCGACGACGGGCCCGTGGGCGGCCCGGAGGCGATCTTCGACCGCATGAGCATCGAGATCGCTCGGGGTTGCACCGAAGGCTGCCGCTTCTGCCAGGCCGGCATGATCTACCGGCCCGTGCGCGAGCGCGATCCCGTCGAGGTGATTCAGACGGTCGAGCGGGCGCTCGACAAGTCGGGGCAAGACCAAGTGAGCTTGACGGCCCTTTCGACGGCCGACGTGAGCTCGATCTCGCCGCTCATCAAGGAGCTCGCGAGGAAGACGGCGCCCGAGCGCGTGAGCCTCGGTGTGGCATCGCTCAGGGCGTACGGCCTCGCCGAGGATCTCCTCGACGATATCGGCCGCGTGCGCGCCAGCGGCCTCACCTTCGCGCCCGAGGCCGGCACGCAGCGCATGCGCGACGTCATCAGCAAGAACGTCACCGAGGAGCAGCTGCTCGAGAGCGCCGAGCGCGCGTTCTCGCGTGGCTTCGACAAGATGAAGCTCTACTTCATCATCGGCCTGCCCACGGAAGAGGACGAAGACGTGCTCGGCATCGTCGAGGTGGGCAAGAACGCGCTCGCCGTCGGCAAGCGGCTCAAGCGCAACGTGCGCGTCACGGTGAGCGTCTCGACGCACGTGCCGAAGCCGCACACGCCGTTTCAGTGGTGCGCGATGGACCCGCTCGACGAGATCGAGCGAAAACAAGGGCTGTTGCGCGATGCCGTGCGTCGCGTGCGCGGGCTCGGTCTGAGGCTGCACGATGCGTCGACCACCGTGCTCGAGGGGATCCTCGCACGCGGGGATCGGCGCCTCGCCGACGTGATCGAGCGTGCGTTCCAAAACGGCGCGCGCTTCGACTCGTGGGACGATCAGCTCAAGCTCGACGCCTGGCAGGAAGCGCTCGAGCACTTCGCGATCGACACGGCTCGCTATCTCGGCACGATTCCCGTCACGGCGCGCGTTCCGTGGGACCACCTCGACATCGGGCTCGAGGAAGGATTCCTCGCACGCGAGTATCGCAAGGCGCTCGCCGGGCGCGCGAGCCCACCCTGCGGCAAGGTCGCGGGGGCGTTCGTGCACGCCACCAACCTGGCAGAGGCGCAGGCCGAAAAGCGGCGCCTGGTTTGCTATGACTGCGGCGTCGCCTGCGATCTCGGCAAGATGCGCTCCGAGCGGCAGCTGTTCTTGCACAAGCTCGGCGCCGAGCGGCCCGTTTTGAGCGAGCCCGGCGAGACGCGAATGCGTCCCGAAGGAGCGCCCAAGCCCCATCCGGAGGCTGCGCGGCCGGCACGCCCGGGCGGCGCACCCCGCGGGGTACGCCTGCGCTTCGAGAAGACGGGGCCCGCTGCGCTGCTCGGCCACCTCGATCTGGCGCGCGAGCTGCCGCGCACGATCCGCCGCTCGGGCGTGCGCCTGCGCTACAGCGAGGGCTTTCACCCGAAGCCGGATCTTTCGTTCGGCCCCGCGCTGTCGCTCGGCGTCGCGAGCCTCTACGAGGTCGTCGACGCGCGCCTCATCGACGCGCCGCCGCTCGCCGAGCTCGTCGAGCGGCTCGCCCGCGTGACGCCGCCCGGTCTCGCGTTTTGCGACGCGGTCGAGCTCGAGCCAGGCGATCCGCCCATCAGCGCCATCGTCACCGCGGCGGACTACGTCGTCGCCCTCGCGCCGACCGCGTTCCACGAGCTCGGCGGGGCGGAAGGCCTGAGCGAGCTCGTGGAGCGGCTACTCGCCAAGAGCGAGGCGCCGGTGCGTCGCGATATCGGTGGCGTCGGCAAGATCGTGGACGTGAGGCGCTTCTTGACCGCGATCGCGCCCGGTGGCGACGCGGCTCGCGGCGTGCTCGAGCGCGCCGGCATCGTCGGTCACGCCGTGCCTCTCGAGATCACGGTCGCCATGGGTCCGACCGGCTCCGCGAAGGTCGCCGAGGTCGTCGAGGCGCTCGTGGGTCGCCCGCTCGGGCATCTGGCCGTCCGTTCCCGCCTCTGGGCGGGCGGGGGCACGCCGTTCGATCTTCTCCTGCATCGGCGCGTACGACCGCCTGTGCCACCACGGCAAGCCACGGCGAGCGCGGAGTGAGCGCTCGGCCCGCGCGCCTCGTCGTGGGGCTCGCGCTGCTCGCCGGTGCGTGCACCAACGTGACGCGCGTCGGCGTCGGTCCGGTGGCAGCATTCCCGGACGACGAGGGCGCCTCGTACGGCGACGAGCTCGTCGTGCGCCGCGGCATCGGCACGAGCGACTTTGCGAGCATCACGGCCTTCGAATACGAGGCGCGCGCGCTCGTGACCGAGCGCAGCCAGGCCCTCTCGCTCGGCGCGGGGCCGAGCTATCTGCCCTGGCTCGGTCCGGTTCTCGCGAGCATGAGCCTCGCGCCGGCCGTCGGGATCGAGCGCGTGCATGAAAAGGTGCTCGGCAACCTCGGGTTGCACGGCGCGCTCGGCCTCGGCGTGACGCTGTCGGAGTCGTTTCGAGAGGCGCGCTCGGCGTCGCTGCCGCCGGACGTGATTTCGGGCGACGGGGGCTACCTGACCCAGGCGCGCGACCGGACGTTGCTCGGCCTCGAGCTTACCGGCTCGGTCGATGTCCGCGGCACCCGCAGCCCCCTTCTCGGCCTCGGCTTGCTCGTGGCGCTGACCTTCACGGCCGAGCGGCGCGAGCTGCCCTTGCCGGACTTGCCCCCCACGCCGTTCGGTCTTCCGTTCGCGCCGCGCGAATGAGCCGGCGACGCGGGAGGGCCGCGGCGAGCGGCGCCCGAGCCGGCGCGCTCAGTCGAGCATCTTCACGCAGTGCGCGACCATTTCGTCGGCCGTCGTGTGCCCGGCGTAGACGAGCCAGCGCTCGACGATGCTCGAGATGGCGCACATGCGCACGACGACGTGCTGGGCCACCCCCCACAGGAGCACGCTCGTCGTTTCCGGCAGCTCCTCGGCGAGGGCGGCGAGCGTCAGCGGGCGTATCGCCGGGTTCTTGCCGTCGAGCACCACCACGGTGCGGTCGCCCGAGGCGGCGAGCGCTGCGAGCAACGGCGCCGCCCCTGCGACCGGTTCCACCGAGGCGCGCAGATCGAGCCAAGCCTTGAAGCAGCGCACGAGCTCGGCGTCGCTGCTTGCGACGAACACGGTGGGTCGGTGCCCGCGCACGGGATCGGTCGAGAGGGTGCCGATCACGCCCAGCGCGCGCGCCGTGCCGAGCGGGTAGTCCGTGGACGCCGGCAGCCGCGGTTGCCGGGTGGGCTCCGTGTCGGACTTGCGCTCGTGCATCGGCGGAGCGCTTTTTTGCCCAGGGACGACGCGCTTCGTCGCGGGCAGTGTGGGGGCGATGCCGCGCCGCTCCTTGTCGGCCCAGTTCCTGTCACGCGCCGCGGTGCTGCCGGGGGGCAGCGCCTCGGGCGACGGCAGCGTGGAGCGTGATGCCTTCCTCTGCACGGCCTGCATGCGCGGGCGCGTGCTCGCACGCTTCGGGCGCACCGTCGGGGCCTTGTTCGGCACCGGCTCGCGTGTCGATGTGCGCTCCGCCATGGCGAGAATGCGCTCGAGCTCGCTGGCGACGGAAGCACCGAGCTCCTGACCGAGCGAGCTCACGAGCGTGTCGTGGAGCGGACCCTGCACGAAGTCGCCGAGCTCTTCGCGGTCGCTCGGCAGCTTGGGCCGGTGGGCTGCCCTGAGCGCGCGATCGAGGATCTCATTTCTAACACTGGGCGACACGACGCTGTCGAGCGTCTCGCGTACTGCATTCGTGAGATTGTCGCCTGGGTTCTTGGCCATGCGTTGGTTCGGGCGATCCCACCCTCCCTGACGCCCGATCGAGGGACTCGGGCGTGCATGCGTGGTGGGCCCGCGCCACCACGTCTGCAGACTCATTATTTGCACATTGTGCCTGGCGCGGCTAGTCGGAGGCGCCATGCAGCGAGTCGTCGTCGCCCGTCCCGGCGGAGTGGATCGCCTCATCGTCGAGGACGGACCGGACCCCGCGCCCGCGGCGGCGGAAGTGTGTGTGAAGGTACGAGGCGCCGGGGTAAACTTCGCGGACCTCGTCGTCCGGATGGGACAATACCGTTCCGCGCGCGAATTCGTGGGGTGGCCGGTGACACCGGGCTTCGAAGTGTCGGGCGTCGTCGCCGGCGTCGGCGAGGGGGTGGAAACGTTTCGCGAAGGTGACCAGGTGATCGCCCTGACCCGCTTCGGTGGTTATGCAAGCCACCTTTGCATACCCGAGGCGCAGGTGGTGTCGCTACCGGCCGGGGTCGACCCGCTCGTCGCCGCCGGCTTTCCCGTCGCGTTCCTCACGGCGTGGTACGCGCTCTCCGAGCTGTCGCGTCTCCGACCGGGCTATCGGGTGCTGGTTCATTCGGCCGCGGGAGGCGTGGGCGGCGCGCTCGTCACGCTCGCGAAGCGCGCCTCGTGCGTTGTCGTCGCCGTGGTCGGCGCGTCGCACAAGGTCCCCGTCGTCGAGGCGCTCGGCGCCGACGTCGTCATCGACCAGAGTCGCGAGCCGCTCTGGCCAGCCGTGGAGCGCGCCGCGCCCGAGGGCTTTCACGTCGTGCTCGATGCCAACGGCGGCGAGACCCTACGGCAGAGTTATCGGCACGTCCGCCCCGGCGGGAGGCTCATCGTGTACGGCTTTCATTCGCTGCTCGGGCGGGGCAAGGACCGGCTCGGTCTGCTGCACGCGCTCGTCGGACTGCTTCGCACGCCGCGCTTCAATCCGCTCAAGATGGTCGACGTGAACCGCGGTGTGCTGGCTTTCAACCTCTCGTACATGTTCCACGAGACGGCATTGTTTCGCGAGGCCATGAACGAGCTCATGGGGTGGCTCGAGCGCGGCGAGATCCGGCCGCTGCCCGTGACGCCCGTGCCGTTCGCCGAGGTGCGCGAGGCGCATCGCATGCTCCACTCCGGCACGAGCACGGGAAAAATCGTGCTCGTGCTGTGATCGTGCACACCCAGCGCGCTCGGTGCCGCTTCGCGAAGTGGAAAAGGCGGCGCCCTTCGTCGCGCGCGCCGTTGCACGGCGGTCGCCGACACCCCCAATCCCGCCCGCTTACGGACAGGAGCCCTGATCGGCGATCGAGGTTTCGATCGTGAAGTTCGACTCGATGGTGTGGCGCTCGGCGAAGAAGAAGTCGAGTGGGTACACGCCGCCGGGCGTGATGTCGTGCGAACCTTGCAGCCCGTCGAGCGAGACTGTCGCCGACAGCGGCTGGTGCAGGCCGCCGAGGTCGATGGCGAGGCGGCGATTGATGAACACCCACATGTCGTCGTCGCCCGTGAAGCTGAAGACTTCGCCGCCGACGTACTTGAACGTGGCGTGGGCTTCGAGCGTGAAGTGGTAGTTGTGCGGCAGACCCTCGTTGCCGAAAAGCTGGTCGTCGATCGGGAAGAAGCGGTTGTTGGTGTAGCGGAAAAAACCCGGCCTGCCCGGCAACGGCTCGAGCTGCAGGGGGATGCTCGTCGGCCAGTTGACGCCCGGCACGTCGCGGTACCACTGATCGAAGCTCTCCTTGCTCGTCGTCGAATGGACGACCCTGTCACCGCCCCGATAGACGGGCTTGTCGTCCGGCCCGAGGTCGTCGAAAACGATGCCTTTCTCCGAGCCCGCCCCCGTCGCCATCTCGAAGTCGGGATGCGAAATGTGAAAATCGCGCACCGTCGTCTCGAGCCGTGGTGGGTTCGGCAGCGGCGCGTCGCAGGGCTTCCAGGCGCCGTCTTCGCAGCGCTCGAAGCCCGAGCCGCACGCCGACTCGCAGGGCACGGCCACGGGGTTGACCACGCAGCTTCCGAACACGCCGTCCTCGCAGCGCTGCGCGCCCTCGCCGCAGGTGTTCTTGCACGGCATGCTCGTCGGGGCGACCTCGCATTTTTCCCACGCGCCGTTCGAGCAAGTCCGCGAGCCGTGGCCACAGGGCCCGTCGCACTCCTCGGTGACCGGGTCGACCTCGCAGGGCCCAAAGCTTTCGTCGACGCAGGCCTGGATGCCCGTGCCACACGCGTTGTTGCACGGGCGGCGCTGCTCGGGCACGACGCATGTCGACCAGAAGCCGTTCTCGCAGCGCACCACGCCGCTCCCGCAGATCCCCTGGCAGGGCTCCTCTCGACCCTCCTCTTCGCAGGGATCGGGCGTGAAGAGCCCCGTGCGCGAGCCGCAGCTCGTGAGCCCCGAAAGGCCAGCCAGCCCGACGAGCGCCCCGATGGAGAGCCAGTGTCGCGCACGGGTGTAGGCTCCGGCGCCGGCGCGGCCGATCGGGGTCGAATGAGGATGTTGCATGAAAGCAAGAGACGTTGAGTCGCCCTTTCGCTAGCACCGCGTCCCGCTCGCGGCGAGGCACCGCAGCCGTGCGGGTGCTCGCGGCGCTCTTCGTGACGCTTGCTTTTGCGCTCGTGCCCGCGCGGGCGCGCGCCGCCACGGGCGAGCCCGAAATCTCGCTCCTTACGCTGGGGCCGGGCGACTCGCTCGTCAGCATGTTCGGCCACGACGCGCTGCTCGTCGAGCGCGAGGGGAGCCCGCCGCTCGTCTACAACTTCGGGATGTACACGGAGGATTCGATCACGGTGCCGCGCATTCTGTCCGGACACCTCCGCTACTTTCTGTGGGTCGAATCGTACGCGCACACCCTCGCGCAGTATCGCGGCGAAGGGCGGACCATCCTCGTCCAGCACCTCGCGCTCCCTGCCGCGAGCGCGGCCGAGCTCGTCCGTGCGCTCGCGGTCAACGCGCGCCCCGAGAACGCCGCCTATCGCTACGATTTTGCCTACGACAACTGCACGACGCGCGTCCGCGACGCGCTCGATCGCGCGCTCGGGGGGGCGCTCCGCCGGGCGCTTCCCGAGCAGTCCGGTCGTACGTTTCGCGACCACGCGCTGCGCCTCACGGCCGACGATCCGCTCTATTTTCTGGCGTTCGATCTCGGTCTGGGCAGGCTCGCCGATCGCCCGCTGAGCGGCTGGGACGACGCCTACCTGCCCGATACGCTCGCGGCGGCGGTGCGCGGCGTCCGCCTGCCGGGTGTCCCCGGCGGCCGCTTGGTCTCGCGCGAGGGCGTGCTCTTTCTCGGCGAGCGCGCGCCGCGCGAACGAGCCCCCGTGCGCGGGCCGTTCTTCGCGCTCGTCGGGTTCGGGCTCGGTGGCCTTGCGTTCTTTCTCGGGCGGCGCGAGGGGCGAGCCGCGCGGACCGCGTTCGGTGTGCTCACGGCGGGGCTCGGGCTCGTGACGGGGCTCGTCGGGCTTTGGTTGCTTCTCTTGCTCGTCACGAACGTGCACGTCGCGACGCACGGCAACGTGAATCTCCTGTTTTCGCCGCCCTGGGCGCTCGTGCTCCTCGTCCCGGCGTTGCGCGGCGCTTTGGGTCGCGCGCGGAGCCTCTGCTTCGTCGAGCGGCTTTCGCGGGTGCTCGTCGCGGGGGCGCTCCTCGCGGCGCTGCTCTTGCCCCTCGTTCACCAGGACGGCTACCGCGTGTCGTTCCTGTTCGTGCCGCTCTGGGTCGGCCTGTGGCTCGGCGCGAGGGCGCGACAGCGTTCTGGCGCCGCCGTCAGCCGAGCCTGAGCTTCTTGTACTTGATGCGGTGTGGCTGGTCGGCGTCCTCGCCGAAGCGGCGGCGCCGGTCCTCCTCGTAGGCCCGGTAGTTGCCCTCGAACCATTCCACGTGGCTGTCGCCCTCGAAGGCGAGGATGTGCGTCGCGATGCGATCGAGGAACCAGCGGTCGTGGGTGATGATCACGGCGCAGCCCGGAAAGTCCAGCAGCGCCTGCTCGAGGGCCCTCAGCGTGTCGACGTTGAGATCGTTCGTCGGCTCGTCGAGCAAGAGCAAGTTGCCGCCTTCCTTGAGGAGCTTGGCGAGCTGCACGCGATTGCGCTCACCGCCCGAGAGGCTTCCCACCTTCTTCTGCTGGTCGCTGCCGCGAAAGCCGAACCAGGAACAGTACGCCCGCGATGCCACCTCGCGCTTGCCGAGCGCGAGCTTCTCTTCGCCGCCCGAGATTTCTTCCCACACGTTGTGGTTGCCCTCGAGCGAGGCGCGCGACTGGTCGACGTACGCGACCTTCACGGTGTCGCCGATGCGCAGGGCGCCTCCGTCCGGCTGCTGCTCCCCCACGAGCATGCGAAAGAGCGTCGTCTTGCCGGCGCCGTTCGCGCCGATGACGCCGACGATGCCGCTGCGCGGAAGGCGGAACGACAGGTCGTCGATGAGGAGCCGATCGCCGAAGCCCTTCTGCAGATGATCCGCCTCGATGACGAGGTCGCCGAGGCGAGGGCCGGGCGGGATGCCGATCTCGGTCGGGTCGCTCGGTCCCTTGTTGGCATTCTTCAAGAGCTCCTCGTACGCGTCGAGGCGCGCCTTGCTCTTCGCCTGCCGCGCGCGTGGCGAGGCCTGGACCCACTCGAGCTCTTGCTTGAGCTTGCGCTGGCGGGCGCTTTCCTGTTTCTCCTCCTGGGCGAGGCGCTTCTGCTTCTGGTCGAGCCAGGACGAGTAGTTGCCCTTGAACGGAAGGCCGCGTCCGCGATCGAGCTCCAAGATCCACTCGGCGGCGTTGTCGAGAAAGTAGCGGTCGTGCGTCACCGCCACGACGGTGCCCGTGTATTCGTGGAGGAAGCGCTCGAGCCACGCGACCGACTCGGCGTCGAGGTGGTTCGTCGGCTCGTCGAGCAGCAGGATGTCGGGGCGGCTCAAGAGCACGCGGCAGAGCGCGACGCGCCGCCGCTCGCCGCCCGATAGATCCGCGAGCTTCGCGTCGCCGGGCGGGCAACGCAGCGCTTCCATCGCGATGTCGACACGTGAGTCGAGTGTCCAGGCGTCGATGGCGTCGATCTTGTCCTGGAGCGCGGCCTGCCGGTCGAGCAGCTTCTGCATCGCGTCGTCGGACATCGGCTCGCCGAGCTTCATGCTGACGTCTTCGAACTCCTTGACGAGCCCTCGGATGTCGCTCACCGCTTCGTCCACGGCCTCGCGCACCGTGAGGGCACTGCCGAGCTCGGGCTCCTGGGCGAAGTAGCCGATGCGAATGCCCTCGGCGGGGCGCGCCTCGCCCAAGAACTCCTTGTCGATCCCGGCCATGATGCGCAAGAGCGAGCTCTTGCCGGAGCCGTTGGTCCCGATGACCCCGATCTTCGCTCCGAAGAAGAAGGCGAGCGTGATGTTTTCCAGAACGCGCTTGTCCGGTGGGTGGACGCGCGTCACGTCCTGCATGGTGAAGATGAATTCGGGCATCGCCGCGCTCAACCTTTATCACCGGGCGTGGTGGGGCGTCGCCCGGGTCGTTCACCGAGGTGCCCCGCGCCAGCCGAAGCACGTTCCGTCGCGGAGTTCATGACGATTGTGTGACAATCGTGGGGAGATGCAGCGGCGGCGAATTCGCTGTATGAGGTCGAGCCCTGCCCCGAGGAGACCAAAAGCACATGGCAAAGAAGAAGGTCCGTCCGATCCCCAAAGGCTATCGATCAGTTACCCCGTCACTGAACCTGCCGGACGCTCGCGCGTTCGTGGCGTTCTGCAAGAAAGCCTTCGGCGCATCGCTCCGCGGCGGGATCGCCGAAGGTCACGACGGCAAGGTGATGCACGCGGAGCTCCAGGTCGGGGACTCGCTCTTGATTCTTTCGGATTCGGTGCGTGAGCCCGCGCGACCCACGAATCTGTTTCTGTACGTGGAGAAGGTTGACAAGACGTTCAAGAAGGCAGTGAAGGCCGGCGCCACCGTGCTCATGCCGGTGGAAAACCAGTTCTGGGGCGATCGCTTCGGGCGCATCGAGGATCCATTCGGCAATCGCTGGTCGATCGCGACGCACGTCGAGGACGTCACGCCGAAGGAAATGAAGAAGCGCATGGCTGCGCTCAAGCCGGCCGGATAGGGCGCGCTGGTCCTTCGGGTTTCGACGACGCCTTCCGAAACGAGGACGCGCTGTTCGGCGGCGCACGGTGGGAAAAGCCGAGGGCGAGCATCGCCGTCAGCGCGAGAAGTTCTGAACGGCCCAGACTTCGTTGCCCGCAGTATAGAAGCCGCACGCCACTTTCGTGTACCGGGTATCGGTCATGTTGATGAAGTGGCCGTACATCTGAAAGCAGGCGCCGTTGCAGGTCGAGGTGGGGGGCGGACCTTCGTCCCACATCGATTGCAGGCAGCCTTCGACGACCTGCGCCTCGCTGCGCCACCCGGGACATTCGTTCTGCGCGGAGCCCCCGCTGCAGATACCGTCGATGAAGCCGGCGTGCGCCGAGGCCTGCATGCTGTCGTATTCCGCCATCTGATCGGCGCATGCTTCGCCGTCGGTCCAGCGTTCGAGCGGGGGCAAGCAGGCACACTCCGCGCGGAACTGATTGATGCGGTTGACGCAGTCTTGGTAAACATCGCCCGTGCTCGGCAGGGGATCGAGCTGGCAGCGGATGTCGCCCGCGCAGCTGCTCGTTCCGGCGCTGCCCGCCGCGGCACCGCCCGAGCCCCCGGCCGCCGTCCCGCCCGCCGACATCCCGGCCCCCGAGCTCCCGCTGCCGGCCCTGCCGCCGCTCGTCATGCCGCCTGCGCCCGTCCCCGCCATGCCACCGCGGCCCGCCCCGCCCGCGACCGAGCCCGCAGAGCCACCGGCTCCTCCTCCGCCCGTCGCAGCTCCGGCGCTGCCCGAGCTGCCGCCGGTCGCTGGCGGCGTCCCGGCGGTGCCGGCCCCGCCCCCGGCGCCGCCGCTTCCGCCCGGAACGCCCGTGCCCGGTTCTTCTCCCGTGTTGACCTGACAGGCACCCACGAGTCCGACCACGAGCGCGAGAGCGCTGATCCTTTTCATGCTTCTCAAGTGTCGCCTCGGCTTTCTCGTCGCTCACGGACGCTCCGCCCGCACGAGCGGTCGTGAGCTAGAGGACGTGCCCTAGGCGGGCCGCGTCCAGGCTGCGCCCGGACGATTGCCCGATTTCCGCGATGCGCGAAGCTCTCGGAGCACGATGCCCTCGCGAAGACCCCCCGGCGAGATCGAGATTTCATCCACGCCGAAGAAATCCAGGGCCTGGGCGTAGACGAGCAACCCGAGACCGATTGTCGGCGCCCGTCCCGCATCGACACCCGTCGACTCGAGTCTCGCAGACGGCAGCGGAGAGAGCTCGTTCGCGAGAGAGACGAGCGTGCTCGTGCTCGCCACGCCATCGCGCTCGACGTTGAGCGCGCGCAATCCTCGCGCCGTGCCGCCGCTGAGGAGCCAAGCTTGCGGGGCGAATCCGCGGACGCGCTCGACGATCGGCGCGAGGCACGAACGCACGTGCTCGCTCACCTTGCGAGCGAGCCGACGGTCGATCGGTCCGGGAGCCTCGAGCTTTCGCATGAGGCGCAAGAATCCGAGCGGCAGGCTCTCGACGAAGAAGCAGCTCCGACCGTCGCCGATCGCGACCTCGAGCGAGCTGCCGCCGAGATCGAGCACGGCGACGCGGTGGGGAAGCTCGGCGAGCTGGTGACGCGCGCCCTCGTAGGCGAAGCGCCCCTCGTCCTCACCCGAGAGGATCTCCACGCGCACACCATGCCGGGTGAGCGCCTCGTGCACGAAGTCGTCGCCGTTCGTCGCGTCCCGGAGCGCGCTCGTGCCGACGGCGGCGAAGCGATGGGCGCGGTAGGTTCTCGCGAGCGCCGCCATCTCCGAGAGCGTGCCGAGCGCCTGCTCGAAGGGTCCCGGCGGGATGAGGCCGTACTCGGCGACCGATGCCCCCAGCCTCCGCGTCGCCTTCTTCGAGCCCACCTTTTCGATGCGACCATCCCACCCCCTCCGGCCGACGAGCAGGTGGAACGAGTTCGAGCCGAGGTCGAGCGATGCGACGTGCAACCCCTGAAGATTGCATCTGAAGGGCATCGGCCCCGGGACCGGACCGTGACGACTTCGCAAAAAAGTCCACAGGACTCCCACAGGACGCCCCCCGCCGAGCCACAGGACCCGCCCCATTTCCCACAGCCCCGTCCACCTGTCGTCCACCCGTCGTCCCCAGACCCCGCCGTCCCGAGCGGGCGACGGTGACTCCATTGCCACCCCCGGGGCGTGTCGCTGGCACAGCCTGGCAACCAAGTGGCCCGAGAACGCGCTGATCGGTGGGGCAAGGGCCGGGCACGGTCGTTGCTTAGCCCCCGGACCGTGACCAACGCGAAGACTCTCGCTCGCGACGCTCTGGTTGGCTTCTTGCTCGGAGTGGTCGTCGTCTCCACGGTGGCACTTGCCACCTGGGGGACCCGGCCGCACTCCATCGAGACCCGCTGACGAGCTCGCGCGACCGTGCGCGCCGAGCGCAGGCTGTCTCGCTCGGGCGCGGCGCGGCTAACTACTCGGCCGCGGCTGCGCCAGCCTGGCGCAGCTCGGTCAGGATGGCGTCGACGTTCTTTTTGGCGTCGCCGAACAGCATCCGGGTGTTCTCGAGGAAAAAGAGTGGGTTCTCGACGCCCGCGTAGCCGCTCGCCATGCTGCGCTTCATGACGATGACGGTCTTCGCCTTCCACACCTCGAGCACAGGCATGCCGTAGATGGGGCTCGTCGTGTCGTCGAGCGCGCCGGGGTTCACGATGTCGTTCGCGCCGATGACGAGCACGACGTCCGTCTCGGGGAAGTCCTCGTTGATGGCTTCCATCTCGAGCACGATGTCGTAGGGCACCTTCGCCTCGGCGAGCAGCACGTTCATGTGGCCCGGCAGGCGACCCGCGACCGGGTGAATCGCGAAGCGCACCGGCGTGTTGCGGCCCTTGAGCAGGGTCGCAATCTCGTAGACGGGGTACTGAGCGTGGGCGACTGCCATGCCGTAGCCCGGTACGACGATGACGCTCTTCGCCCGCAGGAGCAGCGCAGCCGTCTCGGGGGCGGTGATCGGGACGACTTCGCCCGCCGGTTGGTCACCGCGCTTCGCGGGGGCCGCGCCCTCGTCGGCGCCGAATCCGCCGAGGATCACGCTCAGGAACGAGCGGTTCATGGCGCGGCACATGATGATGCTCAGGATGGCGCCGCTCGAACCGACGAGCGCGCCCGTGACGATCAGGAGGTCGTTACCGAGCATGAACCCCGCCGCCGAGGCCGCCCAGCCCGAGTAGCTGTTCAACATCGACACGACGACCGGCATGTCGGCGCCGCCGATTGCCATCACGAGGTGGATGCCGAGGAGCCCGGCGATCGCCGCCAGCTCGACGAGCGAGCGCAGGTCGGCGCCAGGCGCTGCCGAGAGAAACGGGATCGCGAGCCCCACGCAACCGAGGAACGCGACGGCGTTGAGCAAGTGCCGACCGGGCAGCAACAGGGGGCGGCTGCCGATGATGCCGCGCAGCTTGCCGAACGCGATGATCGACCCCGTGAAGGTGACGGCGCCGACGAACACACCGACGAACACCTCGATCTCGTGGATGAGCGCCTCGGCAGAGCCGGCTTCGACCGGCGTGCCGAGGTAGCTCGCGACGCCGACGAGCACGGCGGCGAGCCCCACGAAGCTGTGCAGGATGGCGACGAGCTCGGGCATGCTCGTCATGGCAACGCGCGCCGCCAGCACCGCGCCGATGAGCCCGCCGCACAGAACGGCGCCCGCGAGCGCGCCGAGCCCGGAGAGGTGGCTCGCGGCGGTCACGAGCACGGCGATCAGCATCCCGACGATGCCGTAGACGTTGCCGCGACGCGCCGTTTCCTGGTTGCTGAGGCCGCCGAGGCTCAGGATGAAGAGCACGGCGGCGATCAGATACGCGACGGTGACGAAGCTCTGCGACATGTCGCTCATCACCTCCGGAACATGCGCAGCATGCGCTGAGTGACGAGGAATCCGCCCGTGATGTTGATGGTGGCGACGAGCACGGCGAGCGCGCCGAGCGCCGTGACCGGGGACGAGAGGTCGCCCGAAAGCTGGAGCATGCCGCCGACGACGATGATGCCGCTGATGGCGTTCGTGACGCTCATGAGCGGCGTATGGAGCGCCGGGGTCACGTTCCAGATCACCTGCCAGCCGATGAAGCACGCGAGCACGAACACCGTGAGATGCTCGACGAACTCACGCGGGGCGAAGGAGCCCGCGAGCAGAAGTGCCGTGAGCGCCGCGAGCAGCACGCCGACGGAGCCACCGCGCTGGGCGCTGCCATGGGCGCCCGCCTTGGTGGCGATCGGAGGAGGCGCGGAGAGGCGTTTCGCTTCGAGCGCCGGCCTGGGGGGCGGCGCGGGGGGCCGAGGGGGCGGCCACATGAGCTCGCCGTCACGCAGGACGAGCGCGCCGCGCACGACGCTATCCTCGAGATCGACGTGGAAGCTCTTGGCGCCGCCCATGTCGGCGAGCAGGTACGTCAGATTCGAGCTGTAAAGCTGGCTCGCCGTGGGCGCGAGCCGACTCGGCAAGTCCACGTAGCCGACGATGGTGACGCCGTTGCGCACCACGACCTCGCCCGGCCGCGTGAGCGCGCAGTTGCCGCCCTGCTCGGCGCCGAGATCGACGATCACCGACCCGCGGCGCATGGCCTGCACCATGTCCTCCGTGATGAGGGTGGGCGCGGCCTTGCCTGGCACGAGCGCCGTCGTGATGATGATATCGACCTCTTTGGCCTGCTCGAGGAAGAGCGCCATCTCGGCCGCGATGAACGCGGGGCTCATCTCCTTGGCGTAGCCACCGACTCCGGAGCCCTCCTCGGCGACGGACACCTCGAGGAAGTCGGCGCCCATGCTCTGCACCTGCTCGCGCACCTCGGCGCGAGTGTCGAAGGCGCGCACGATTGCGCCGAGGCCGCGGGCCGCGCCGATGGCCGCGAGGCCCGCGACGCCCGCGCCGATGACGAGCACCTTCGCCGGGGGTACCTTGCCGGCGGCCGTCATCTGCCCGGTAAAAAAGCGACCGTAGAAGCTCGCGGCCTCGATGACGGCGCGGTACCCCGCGATGTTCGCCATCGAGCTCAGCGCGTCCATCTTCTGGGCGCGCGTGATGCGCGGCACCTGATCCATGGCGAGCACGGTGGCCTTGCGCTTCTTGAGCCGTTCGATGAGATCGGCATTCTGCGCGGGCCACAAGAAGCTGACGAGCACGGCGCCTTCGCGTAAGAGGTCCGCCTCGTGCCCGAGGCCGGGATGCTGCTCGGGCGGTTGGACCTTGAGCACGATGTCGGCGGTCGACCAGAGCGCGCTCGCGCTCTCGACGATGGTCGCGCCGGCCTTGACGAAGTCGGCGTCGGCGAATGCGGCGCCCGCTCCCGCCCCCTTCTCGAGCGAGACCTCGAAGCCCAGCTTGATGAGGCGGCTCACGCTCTCGGGCGTGGCGGCGACGCGGCGCTCGCCCGGCCTGATTTCCTTGGGCACTCCAATCTTCATACCGACGCTCGCGGGCCCGGGACGTTAGCAGAATCCCAGGCCGTTCGGAGCGGTGCTAACGGTCGTCAGGATGGCAGGGCCGGTCGCGGGTCGGCTGCTTGGCGTCCTCGCGGGTCTCGCGGTGGGTTTCGTGTCTCTCGCGCGCGCCGGTGCCGCCGAGCCGCGGACTCCGATTCGCGTCGAAAGCGTGGCAGGCGCCACCTGTCCGAGTGGTGAAACGTTTGGGGTGCAACTCTTGCGCAGGACCGACCGCGTGCGCGAAGCGCGGGCCGGTGAGCGCGCGGTCGTCTTTCGCGTCGAGTTGGTGGGCAGCGCGAAGCGGCCGCTCGGGCGGCTCACCGTCGAAGAGCCCGACGGAACGCTCACGGAGCGCGAGGTCCCCGGCGCGACCTGTCAGGAAGTGGTGTCCGCGATGGCGCTCATTGCCGCAGTGCTGGTTGACCCGAACGCGTCGCTCGAGCCCTTGCCGCCGGGTATGGCGCCGGGCGACGAGGGAGGAGGCGGTGGAGCCGCCGGCGTGGCGCGACTGGGCGCCGAAGAGGGCACGCGCGCGCCGGCTCGTCGGCCCCGGGCGAACGCACCGCGGGCCGTCGGTGCGGCACCGCGCCGCGCGCCACCGGCTTCACCCCCGAAAGCTCCGAAAGCTCGCCCCGCGCGGCCGAGGCCGGCGCCACCCCCCGCGAGGGCGAGTGCGCCGCTTGCTCTGGCCGTCATCAGCGCCGGGCCCAAAGCTCGCGAGCAGCCGAACGCGGGGAAACTGGGACGCTGGGCGTTCGGCTTCGGCCCAGGCCTCGCCCTCGAGGGGGCCACGACCCCCGAGCTCGCGGTGGGCATCGCCCTCGCGGTGACCGTGGAGCTCGGGCGCACGAGCTTCGTGAGCCCGCTGCTCGAGGTGTCGATCACGCGCACTCAGACGACGAGCGTGTCGACGCCGTCCGGGACGGGTGAATTTCGTTTCTCGGGGGCCCGGCTCCTTTTCTGTCCGCTGAGGTTCCCCAAGGTCTCGGTCATCGACGTGCGGCCCTGCCCTTTCGCGGAGATGGGCGTGCTCGAGGGCATTGGCAAGGCGACCTCCGCGCCCGATCAGGTCTCCGCGCGCTGGGTGGCGCTCGGCGCGATGGGCCGTGTCGGGGCACGGCTGCTCCGCCATCTCGGCTTTTTCGCCGAGGGGGGCCTCGTGGTTCCGCTGATAAGACACGAATTCTACTTCGATCCCCAGGGCCCCGACACGACGGCGCTGGAGGTGCCCGCCCTGGGCTTCTCGAGCCGCCTTGGCGTCCTGGCCGTATTCGAGTGATAATCGGAGCTGCCTGGGGTGTTGCCCGGCGGAGGTACGATGCGTCCGGAGGTGACCTTCTCTTTCCCCGCGATCCTCGTGAACGAGGGGAAGGAGCCGGTAGCGAGAGTCGATGTTGCCCGGGAGAACCCGGCGCGGCTGTCGCGACTGCTCACGGGGCACTTCGATGCGGTGTGGCGCGCCGTGCGACGCTTCGGAGTGCCCGAGAGTGCCGCCGAAGACGCCACGCAAGAGGTGTTCATCGTCTTTGCGCGCCGGCTGGACGAGATCCGTGACGGCCAGGAGCTTCGCTACCTCTTCGGCATCGCGATGCGCGTTGCGGCCAATCGACGTCGGGCGTCGGCGCTACGTCACGAGGTTGCCGATCACGCCGCGGTCCACGCCGCGGTGTCGACGACGCCGTCCGCGGAAGTGTTGCTCGAGGAGCGGCGGCTGAGGGAGCTGCTCGATCGCGCTCTGGACGAGCTGCCACACGAGCTGCGCACGACGCTCGTGCTGTTCGAGCTCGAGGGCTTCTCCGAGAAGGAGATTGCCGTGACGTGCGGCATTCCAGTCGGCACGGTGGCGTCACGCTTGAGGCGTGCACGACAGGCCTTTCACCGGGCCGCCGCCCGCATGCGCGAAAGTCTCGAGGGGGTGCCGTGAGCGACGCGTCCGGCGACACGGATCTCGACGATTTCGACCGAGCGCTGCTCGGTGCGGGGCGCGGCGACGTGCCCGCGCGGGGTGCCGCCCAACGCGCGGCGGCGGCGCTCGGCGTCGGTCTCACGGCGACCGCGCCGCTCGCCGCTGCTTCCACGGCGACCGGGGTCGCGGCTCGCGCGCTGGCCGCCGCCGGGTCGAAGTGGGTGGTGGTGGGCGCATTCGGCGTCATGAGCGCGGGAGCGGGCACCGTGCTCTTGACCCGACAGCCCGTTCACGGCGCACGCGTCGAGCTGCACCGTGGCACGCCCGCGGCACCGGGCGCCGTCGCGCCCGCCACGGCGCCGAAGCGTGCCGAACCGACGCCGTCGCCGCGCGAGGTGCCCCCCGGCGGGCCCCCGGTCGCGGCCTTTCCGGTCGAGGCCGCAGCGGGTGAGCCGCAAGCTTCGCCGCCTCGCGCGCCGTCGCCCGCGCTCATCGCCGGGCGCACCGCGGGCGAGAAGCCCAACGCCGCGGTCGAGCGCGCGCTCGTCGCGCCGCTGTCACCGGCCGTGCAACCTCCGGAGGCGCGCGCCGCCTTCCCGGCCCCGTCACCGCCGGCGAACGAGGTGACCGAGGGCGCGCCGTCGGATGCAAAGAAGTCGTCGGGCCACGGCGTTTCGATTGCCGAGGAAGTCTCGATGGTCGACCAGGCCCGGCAAGCGCTGCGCCAGGGGCGGCCGAACGACGCGTTCGCGCAGCTCAAGCGCTACCAGGAGCGCTGGCCCGGCGGGGTGCTGGCGACGGAGGTCGTCGTTCTGCGCGTCGAGGCGGAGCTTGCGCTCGACGAGCGCGAAGCGGCCAGGCGCGACGCGCGTGCGTTCATTGCTGCGCAGCCGAGCAGCCGCTACGCGGCGCGCCTGCGCGAGCTGTTCGAGGCGGGGGAGCTCGACTGACGTGGCCCGCTCGCGCACGCTGTGGACGCTCGGCGTCGTCCTGACGCTGCCTCTCGCCGTGGCCTGCCTGGAGCGACACCGGCTCGGCGGGCGTTACGACGACGAAGGTGGCGGTGGCGAGGCCGGCGCCGTGGAGACGGGCGTGCCCGCGGCGACCGGTGGCACGAGCTCAGCTGCGACCGGCGGTTTCGGCGGCTCCGCGGGGAGCGCCGGCGCGAGCCAGGCGGGCCGCGGCGGCTCCGCGGGTGATTCCGAGTTCGTGCTGTTCTGAGTCAGCGACGGCGTCGCACGCGCTTGTCGCGCGCCGGGGTGGCGGCCACCGGTCGCGCCCGGCAGCGCCGCGAGCCGGGGCCTGAGTGCGTTGGCTTCGCGTTCGAGCCGCTCGATGAACTCCTCGACCGCCGGCGCTGGACGTTGCCGGGCGCGGATCGCGAGCCGTACCGGGAGATCGGGGACGCTCGCGCGTTCCACCGTCACGCCGCGCGGTGCGCCGTCGCCGAGCGCGAGCCCCGGTACCAGGCCGACACCCACGCCGCCCATGGCGTAAGCGAGCAGCAGTGAAACGCTCGGGACGTCGATCGTCGAACGCGGCCGTATCCCACGATCGGTGACGAAGCCGTCGAGGAGCCTCCGGCCCGTGCTTCCCGGCGCCAGCCTGAGCAGCGGCTCGCCTGAAAGGAGGCGCTCGACCAGACCGCGCGAGGCGCCCGGTCGCGTCGGTCCGACCCAGTAGAACGGTTGCTCGAACAGCACGCGGGCCTCGAGCCCGCTTCGGTTGCCCGAAAATGCGACGATCGCGAGCTCGACGTCGCCGTGCTCGAGCCGCGCGAGGGCTTCCTCGGAGTGCACCGTCGAGATCTCGAAGTGGAGCGGCACCCCCTGCGCGGCAAGATCGCGCAGCACCGGCACGAGTAGCGGGCGTGCGAGGTAGTCGCTCGCCGCGAGCCTGAGCGTCGTCGTCGCCGTGCCCTCGAGCTCGCCGAACAGGCGGAACACCGTCTCGGCTTCGTCGAACAAGCGCGTCGCCGCCGGCAGCACCTGCGCCGCTGCCGGTGTGAGCGCGAGCCCCCGGCCGCGGCGCTCGAAGAGCTGCACGCCGAGCGCGTCCGTGAGGTGACGGATTTGCTGGCTTACGGCCGATGGCGTCTTGCCGAGCCGTTTCGCGGCCGCGGCGACCGAGCCGAGACGCGCCACGGTGAGTGCGTCGTAGAGCGCCGGGACGAGCGCTGGGTCCATGGGCACGCGCCTCAGGCGCTCCGCCGCCGTCGCGCCGCGAACAGCAGCGCGAGGAGCGCGACTAGCGGCGCCGCGCCGGCGCGGGGGCCCGCGGTTCGACACGAGCAGCCCGACTCGGTCGAGACGGGCTGCGGTTGTCGTTCCGGCGCGGGCGGCGGCTGCGGTTCTGCGGCTTCCGTGACGTCGGCGACGAACGTCGTCACGCTGCGGGCGCCGAGCGTCACGGTGAAGGAGCCGTCGACCACGGGTTCGTCAGTCCCTTCCTCCAGCGCGAAGGCGTCCGAGGTGACGAACGGGGTCACGCTGTCGAGCGTGCCGCCCGCCACCGCGAAGCCCTGGCTCACGTCCGACGACCCCAGGTTCGTCGCCACGATCACGAGCCTGGCGCCCGGCGCGTCGCGAAACGCCGTCACGCGCACGTCGCGCTGGGGCGCGCTCGTGGCGTCGACTCGTACGAATCCGGGCCGTACGAAGCGGCTGAAGTTTCCGAGCACGTACGCGCGCCGCGTGAGGCTCTCGCCGTCGGTGAGGGCGCCGTTGTCGCGCAGCGGCAAGTCACCGCGTGGCATGAGCCACCAGTAGTGCCACGCGCTCGCGCGAGCGCCGCCCAGGTCGTCGTGGAGCTTCTGCGCGACCTTGAGGCCCGAGCTCATGCCGGGGTCGAACCCCGAGCTTTGGTCGCCGCGCAGGTTGTCGTCGAGCTCGGTGACCCAGAGCTCTCGGCCGCTCTCGGCCGCCCTCGGAAAGGGTTGATTCGCGCCGTCGTAACCGTGGACGGCGATCACCCCGACGTAGGAGCTCGCCGCCGCGTCGTCGAGCAACGGACCGGCGTACTCGGCGAGCGTCCGCCAGTCCTGCGTCTCCGGCGCGAGCACACGCACGTCGACGCCGCGGGCGTCCAGTGCGGGACCGAGGTGATCGCCGATGAATCGCGTGAGCTCCCCGGGCTGCCACTTGCAGGTCTCCCAGCCCGCTTCGAAGTTCGGCTCGTTCTGCGCCGACAGCTCGAGCAGAGACACACCCTGCTCCTCGCACGATGCCGCGAACGAAGCGAGTCGCTCCGCCCAGTCGTCGTAGTGCGCGGCGAGCAGCGCCCCCCCGTTTTCGGCGGTGCCGCTCGTCTTCCATTCGCCGGGCGGCGACCACGGGCTCGCCCAGACGCGCGCGCCACGCTCGATGGCCTTCTTCGCCGTTTCGAGCTCCCCGGTGGTGCCGTCGGGCGCGATGCGCAAGCGGAGGAGCGAGAGCCCGATGCCTCGGTTGACCGAGAAGAGCTCGTCCGAGAGCTCGTCGGAAAGGTCGGGCGCGGTCCAGGCGCTCGAGGCGCCGAACCCGTCGATTGTCTGCTCGCGCGTCCCGAGCTCGACGGTGGCCACGGTCGCCGCGGCGCCCGGATTGCCGGGAGGCGCCTCGCCGCCTGCGTCCGCGGCGCACCCCCCCACCAGCGATGGGAGCAGTGCAAGTCCCAACGCCCGCGCAGCCATTCTGTAAAATTGGCCGAGCGGGGGCGTTCGAGGTCGCGCATTCGGCGCCCGGTTGCCCGGTCGTTTCAGCGGGTTCTTCAAGGAAACGCGCTCAGATGCCACGCCGCCTCCGCGGCGTCGAGCCCCAGCCTCCAGCAGAAATGCACGCAGGCGTCGCCCGGTGGCCTGCGATGAGGTAATACTTTGTGCACAACCACCATGTCACTCGAGATCCGTCCCAGTCGTCTCTTGAGTCGGTCCTTGGCCCTGGGGGGTGAGCCAGCGGAGCCCCGCGCGCCCTCGAGCTCCGAATGGCAAGAGGTGATGGGCCTGCTCGCCGCCGTCGATGAGCTCGTCCAGTACCGCGAGCCGGACGAGATGCTGAAGCGCGCCGTCGAGCTCGCGCGCGAACGCATCGGTTTGGAGCGCGTGGCGCTTTACCTGCGCGATCCGGGTGCGCCGCGGCAGATCCTTCGTGGCACCTGGGGCACTGGCGCACAAGGTGAGACAACGGATGAGCGCGGACTACATCACGAGTGCAGCGAGGACGATCACGAGGCGCTCCTTCGCACCCAACACAACGGTGCCCTCTGGCTCTACTTCGACGACGTGCGCCACTTCGCAGAAGAGGAGGACCGCAGCGTCGTGATCGGGCACGGCTGGCTGGCGGTTACACCCCTGGTGTCCAGCGGCGATCTGGTTGGCGTCATGTACAACGACACCGCCATCTCTCATGTGTCGATGGACGCGGGGAAGCAGGCACGGGCGGCAGTATTTTGTGGCCTTCTTGCGAATCTGCTCGTTCACCGGCGCGACGGGATTGGCTGGCGCCCGCTGCCCGAATCCGGTGAACCCTCGACGCTGGCGCAGCGCGCGCTCCGCGCCCTCGAGCGCGACCCCGTCGTGACGGGCGAGCGCATCGCGCACGAGATGGGCATCAGCCCCGGCCACCTCGCGCGTTCGTTCAAGCACGAGATGGGCCTTTCGCTGGTCGAATACCGGAACCGGTTGCGCATCGAACGCTTCCTGCGCTCCGTGCAGCGCGGCAACGACAGCTTGCTGCGAGCCGCGCTCGAGGCCGGGTTCGGCAGCTATGCGCAGTTCTTCCGCGTGTATCGCAAGCTCCTCGGGACGACGCCGCGCGAGCATCTCGGTGCGCGCAAGGCGCGGGCCGCTCGCGCTCGTCGCATCTGGCAGGACGAAGCGCGCGGCGTCGGCACCGATTTCGACGAGACCCGCCGACGGCGCTGACTTGAGCTGACGCGCTCCGAGCGGCGCGTCACTCTCTCCCGCTCCGCGAGCGCGAGCCGCCCACAAAACGCGGGTGCGGACGGTCGGGGGTCGTGTAGGCTCCCCGCTCCATGGTCGAACGCTTTCCGTTCGGCAAGGCGCCGTTCTGGCTAACGGTGCTGGCGCTCGTTTCGACCCTGCTCGTGGTCGTCACCCAGCGCCTGCGCGCCGACACGAAGCCCGACCTCGTGTTCGCCACCTTCGCCGTCAATCATCTCGAGGCGTACCGCGACGTTGTGCCGGCGTTCGAGCAGAAGCACGGCGTGCGCGTCTCGGTCGAGCTCGTGCACCAGCGCGCGCTGCAAACGCGCCTGCAAAATGCGATGTTGGCGCACACGCCCGTGCCGGACATGGTCGAGATCGGCGCGGGCGATATCGCGTTCTTCACGCGCGGCCCGCTCGAGGACGTGGGCTTCGTCGACCTCACCGAGCGGCTGGAGCGCGAGGGGCTCAAAAAACGCCTCGTCGAGTCGCGGCTCAGCCTTTGGTCGTCGCGCGGCCACGTCTTCGCGCTGCCCCACGACGTGCACCCGGTGATGCTCGCGTACCGCGCGGACCTGCTCGACCAGGCGGGCGTCGACCCGGCCTCGATCAAGACCTGGGACGACTTCATCGCGCTCAAGCCGAAGTTCATGAAGGACCTCGACGGCGACGGCGTCGTCGACCGCTACCTCATCGACCTGCCGCTCGGCGAGCCCTGGGGGCTCGAGATCCTCTTGCTCCAGCAGGGCGTCAGCCTGTTCGACGCCGAGGGCACCCTCGTGATGGACCAGCCCGCCACGGTCGAAACCATCGCCTGGTACGTGCGCGCGGTCGAGGGCAAGACCCGCATCGCCACGCAGTGCGGCTGGGGGCAGGCGCTCTACAAGGCGATCAAGGACGGGCTCGCGGTTTTTTACATCATGCCGGATTGGCGCACCCATGCCATCGAGCTCGAAGCGCCGAACCTCGAGGGGCTCATGCGCGTGATGCCCATGCCTGCCTGGCATGCCGGTGGTCGTCGCACGAGCGTGTGGGGCGGCTCGGGGCTCGCCATCACGAAGGCAACGCGCCACCCCGAGCTCGCCTGGGAGCTCGCCAAGATTCTGTACTTCGACCCCGAGCAGCTCGGGCGGCGTTACCGCTTCACCAACATCATCCCGCCGCTCAAGGACTCGTGGGGCTTGCCCGAGTTTTCCCGCGAAAATGCCTTCTTCGGCGGCCAGCGGCTCGGCCTCGAATATGCGGCGCTCGCGCCGGAAGCCCCCGCCGACTGGTCCACG
This sequence comes from uncultured delta proteobacterium, assembly GCA_963841435.1. GTDB lineage: Bacteria > Myxococcota_A > Polyangia > Polyangiales > Polyangiaceae > PMG-095. The sequence continues at coordinate 1,266,180 of CAWJCS010000005.1, read as the reverse complement.
CCCTACAAGACTCGCGCCGAGGACCGGCTAGGCGACGTGTTTCTGCGGGCGCTCGAGCACTACCGCGCTCACGGCAACGACGGGCTCGAGGACAGGATCCGCCGTGAGCTCCGGCGCGTGACGGCCGATCTCGAGCGCTTCATGGGGCGCAACGTGCTGGCGAGGCACTGACGTGAGAAAGCGCCCGCCCTACTTGTTCTTGATCCCGTACGTGGCGGTGACGGCCGTCTTCGTCGTCTACCCGCTGATCAACGCCGCCATTCTCGCATTTTACCAGACCAACGGCCCTGCCGCGCGTGCCTTCGTCGGGTTCGACAACTTCCGATTCTTGTTCACCGATCCGATCTTCGGCAAGGCACTGGTCAACACGACCATCTTCGCCGCCTGCTCGGTGCTCGTGCAGCTACCGCTCTCGATGGGCCTCGCACTCTTGCTCAACTCGGGAAAGGGTTGGACGCGCGGGCTTCTCAGGCTGGTCCTGTTTTCACCGAACCTCGTGGGTCAAATCTTCGTCGGCGTGCTGTTCAGCGTGCTCTTCACGCCGCGCTACGGCCTCGTGAACCGATTCCTGCAGGAGCTCCTGGGCTGGGGGCTCGACAAGCAGTGGCTCAACGACCCGGCGCTCGTGATGCCGGCCATCGTGATTGCCGCGCTCTGGCTCTACGTGGGCTTCAACATGATCTATTTTTTGGCTGCGCTCCAGAGCGTCGACAAGTCGCTCGAGGAGGCTGCCCGCGTCGACGGCGCGAACCGCTTCCAGGTGTTCCGGCACGTGACGTTGCCGTCGATGCGCCACGTCGTCGTGTTCGTGGTCGTCACGAGCCTGATCGGCTCTTACCAGCTCTTCGAGCTGCCGCTCGCGCTGCTTTCCCAGAGCAACGGGCGCGGCCCCGACAACGCAGGGCTCACCGTAATCACCTACCTCTACGACGTCGGCTTCGTCACCGGTGATCTCGGGCTCGGCTCGGCCGTGGGCTGGGTCGTCGCCATCATCATCTTCGCCCTGAGCTCGTTGCAGATCCGCTTCTCCGGCGTCGTGGAGGACTGAGCGATCATGAACCCTCTCCGGCTCACCTGTTTCGTGCTGTTCGCGGGCTTCGCGGTTCTGTGGCTACGCTCGCCCAAGCGGCCCAAGGTCGCCATTTCCTATCTTCGCTGGGTCCTGCTCGGCTTCGCAGCGTGCCTCATCCTCGCTCCCTTCTTGTGGCTCGTCGCGTCCGCCTTCAAGGACAAGCTGGTTCAGAACGAATACGTCTTTTTCCCGCCGCTCGCCGAGTGGTCGCAAACGACGATGAACCTCGACAACTTCCGCAGGCTGTTCGAGGGCGATGCCAGCATCCAGGGCAAGGTGTTCTTCTGGCAATACGTGGTCAACTCGCTGTTCGTGACGAGCACGATCACGGTGTTGCAGACGCTATTTTGCTCGGCCGCCGGCTACGCGCTCGCGAAGTTCGACTTCTCCGGTAAGCGCGCGCTGATGACGTTCATGCTCGGCTCGATGATGATCCCCTCGGTGCTGCTGCTCGCGCCACTTTACGAGATGATCGTCAAGCTCGGCCTCGTCGATAGCTACGCAGCCCTGATCTTGCCGATCCTCGTCGTGCCGTACGGCATCTTCCTGTTCCGGCAGAGCATGATCTCGATCCCGAACGAGATGATGGACGCCGGGCGCATCGACGGCGCGAGCGAGCTCGGCATCTATCTTCGGCTCGTGATGCCGCTCGTGCGGCCCATGTGCGCTGCGTTTTGCCTGGTGACCTTTCTCAGCAACTGGAACGCCTTCTTCGCGCCCAGCATCTTTTTGCACACGCAGGACAAGCTCACGCTCCCCGTGATCCTGAATCTCTACCTCGGCCTGTACCGCGCCGACTACGGCGTGTTCCTGGCCGGAACGCTGATTGCCATCATCCCGCCGGCCATCCTGTTCTTCGCCCTCGAGCGCGAATTCATCGGCGGCCTGACGAGCGGTGCCGTCAAGGGCTAGTGAGGAGACGCAACGCCGCCCCAGCCCTCACTGACACTGCGGCGCGTCTCGATAAAACGGATTCTCGTCGTCGATCGCCTGGCAGAGCCCGAGGCACCGCGCGTTGCCGGCGGTGCCGCCGCAGTAGCGTTGATCCGCCGGCTCGTCCGGGCACTCGTCGGGTAACACCCAGCAAACGCCCGTCGTGGGCGAGCTTTGACCCTGGCAGTTGTCACGCGGGCGGTAGCAGCGCGCGTGGCTCCGCGACGGCTTGCACGACGCGCCGCCCTCGAGGCGCGTGCATCCGGCCGCGCCGTCCGTGGGGCACTCGCCTGTGGCGGTGACGTTCACGCCCTCGCGCGCGGCGACGCAGGGGCTGTAGTACGTCATGCCGTCGCAGCCGCAGACCGGCGTGAAAGCCGCTTCCGCGCCCGTGCAGCTCGTGGGGCGCGGCTCGCACTGACCGTCCGTCGCTCCGCAGCTCGGCTTGTTGCAATACTCGGTGTCGCCCGCGCAGTCAGCGTCGCTCGCGCAGCCGTGCCCGGGGTCGCCGCCTGCCCCCGTGTCCCCCGCGCCGGCCTCGCCGGACGTGCCACCGAGCGTCCCGCCGCTGCCGGACGTGCCTCCGTTGCCTCCGGAGCCGGCGCCGCCTCCAGTCCCAGCCTGACCGCCCGTGCCCGAGTCTCCGCCCGCGCCCGAGCCTCCGCCTGCGCCCGAGCTTGCACCGGCGCCGCCATCGCCGTTGCCCGAGCTCGCACCGGTGCCGCCGTCGGCACCAGTCGAGCCCGCGCTGCCGCCCGTCGCCGAGGTGCCGCCCGTTTCGTCCCCCGCGCTGCCGCCGATGCCGCCATTGTCGCCGCTGCCTCCGGTCCCGCTCGATCCTGCGCCGCCACCGCTTTCCCCGAGGCCCCCCGCGCCGGGCTTGTTGGAGAAGAAGTCGTTCTCCTTGCTGCTGCAGCCACCGAGAAGCCAGGCGACCACTGCGGTCACGCCCATGGCTCTCGACAGCACGCCTGTCGCTCGCGGCATGAATGAGAGGATAGCACGCGAGCGCGGGTGCTCGGATGCGCCCGCTCGCCGCAACCCCGCGGGGTGCTGGCGCTTCGAGCGCACACTACCAGTGGAAGATTGTTCCATGCTGCTTCCGGGCGACGGGCAACGACGCCATTTGATACGGGTACCTTTTGGCCTGTTCCTCGTCGATCTCGACGCCGATGCCCGGTCGGTCGTCGATCGTGAGATAGCCCCCCTCGAAGCGATAGTTGGTGGAGAACACTTCGTTCACCACGGGGTCGTGCGGCATGGACTCCTGAATTCCGAAATTGTTCAGGGCGAGATCGACATGGATCGACGCCGCCAGGTGACGGCTTGCTCGCGCCCGTTGACCTTCAGCGTCACGAAATTGCGGCCGGGGCAGCAGACGATGACCTTGGCGTCCGTGATCTTCATGGCCTTTTCGGGGGCACCCGAGACGGAGCATAGGATGCTGACGGGTCAGGGTCGATTTTGGGTGATGGATGGGACGCCAAGCCGGCACTAAGCGGCGTGGTCCTATCGCCTCAGGTCTCATGTCGTTGTCCTGAGAGTCGTGGGGGGATCGGGCTCTGCCTCGGCGGAGCCGGCACGCACGGTGGGTTGGGGGTGGGCGCCTGAGCTCCCGGCGCCGCCGGCCCCGGGGTGGTCGGTGGCGCCGGGGCCGAGCGCTCCGCTCGACCGCGCGGGACGTTTGCTAGCGATTCTGCCGTCGATGCGGCAGCATGGACCGAATGTTCGGTCGCTGGCTCACTCGCGGGCAGAACGAAGAGCCCGATGAAGGCACGTCGGAGATCCTGGAGCGAGTGCGCGAGCACCTGCCCGGTGCCGACGACGAAACCGTGCGCGTCGTTGGGGCGCTCGCCGGGCTGCTCGCCGCCGTGGCCTACGCCGATCGCGACTACTCGCAGAACGAGGAGGATTTGGTCCGTGTGGCGCTCGGTCGGGTCCAGGGCATGACCCAGCAGGGGGTCGATGCCGTCTGCGACGCGCTGCGACGCCACGTCGTCACGGCAGCGACGGTGGAGCTGCCGCGCTACACGCGTGCCCTGCGCGAGCTCGGTGACGTCGAGCTGCGTCGTGAGGTGCTCGATGCGCTCGTCGATCTGGCGGCCGCCGACGGAAGCATCACGACGCCCGAGACGAACCTCCTGCGCCGCATCACGACGGCGCTCGGCCTCGGCCAAGGCGACTACAACGCGTCGCAGGCTCGGCACCGCGAGCGGCTAGCCGTGCTCAAGGGCTGAGCGTCAGATGCCGGGCACGAAGCGATGCTCGATGGCTCGGTAGTCGGCGAGCGTGCCAAGCGGCGGCTCCAAGCCCTCGGGTAGCTCGCGCTTCGAGAACGTCTGGAAATAGAGGACGCACGCGTCGCGCCACCAGCGTGCCTCCTGCTCTTGCATCGCCAGCAAAGCCTTGACGTGTCGGAAACGCGCGTCGTCGATGAGGCCTCGGAACGCGTCCCACTGGCTTCGCATCCTCGCGACGCTCGCCACGCCCTCGTAATACGTGCGGCAGAGTGACTCCCACAGCGTGTCTCCCGAGGCGAGGCGGTGATCCCAGCTGACGTGATGGAACCAGAGCAGGAGCTCCTCGGGGCACGATTCGAGCCGCCCGAAGCGCTCGGCGAGCACGCCGTGGTACTGCGCGACGGCGTTGCTCCCCGTTGCCGAACGGTCGAACCCGAGGCCGGCCTCGTCGGCGCGGTGGTAGTAGACGCTCGTCCAGTCGGCGCGCTTGCCGCCTTCGACCCAGGGGCCCGGGCCGTAGTGGTGATCGCGCGCCATCAGGTGGTGCAGGCCGAGCGGCGTCATGTAGTCGACCGCGGCCTCCCGCGAGGCGAGCAAGATGTCCTTTCCGCCCTCGACGAAGTCGCGGTCGTTCGTGAACGTCATGCGTAGCCACTCTTCGGCGATCTTCGCCGAAGAAAGCTCGTGATCCCACGCGAGCCGCCCGAAGGCGTACCAGTTTGCCGCCGCGCACGGGTGCCCGCACCAGTTTCGATCGGTGCCGATGTTGGCGACGCCGACCATGGCGCTCCGCTCGTGCCCCTCGAGCGTCCCGTCGACGATCCGGGCGACCGTCGACCCCGGGCCGCTCGCGTGCGTATCCGAGCGCAGGCACTCCTCGAACAGCGGCCCCAGGTAGACGAGGTGCGTCGAAAACCCGAGGTACTCCTGCGTGATCATCAGCTCGAGCGCGAGCGGCGTCTTCGGCATCGCGCCGAACAGCGGGTGGAACGGCTCGCGCGGCTGAAAATCGATCGGCCCATTTTTCACCTGCACGATGACGTTTTCGCGGAAGGCGCCGTCGAGCGGGACGAGCTCCTCGTACGCCTGGCGCGCCCGATCGACGGGCACCTCGTTCGAGTAGACGAACGCACGCCAGAACACCGTGCCGCCGTGCGGGGCGAGCGCGTCGGCGAGCAGGTTCGCGCCGTCGGCGTGGCTGCGGCCGTAGTCCTGGGGGCCCGGCTGCCCCTCGGAGTTCGCCTTCACGACGAACCCGCCGAAGTCCGGGATGCGCCGGTAGATGGCCTCGGCCGTTCGGCGCCAGAACGCCTGCACGTCGCCGTCCAGCGGGTCCGCGGTTCGCAGCGCACCGCGCTCGACCGGCGCGTCGAAGCGCGCCGTGAGGTACGCCCGAACGCCCCAGGGTCGGAGCGTATCCGCTAGCGCGGCGACCTTGTCGAGCCATTCCGGGGTCAGGATCAGCGCGTTCGCATTGACGTTCGTGAGGGCGGCGCCGTTGATACCGATCGAGGCGTCGGCACGGGCGTAGTCCGTGATGTCGTCTCCGACCCAGCCGGGCAGCTTCTGCCAGTCCCAGCGCGAGAACCCGGCGTAGCCGCGCTCGATGGTGCGGTCCAGATTGTCCCAGTGATTCAAGAGACGGTGTCGAATGCGCGGCTTGCTCTCGATGGAGAGGTGCCGCACGTCGGTCTGCGTTTGCAGCAGCCGGAGCAAGTGGAAGACGCCGTAGAGCACGCCCACGTCGGTGCTCGACGCGATCACGGTCGCAGGCCGGCCGAGCACGTCGCTGCGGCGGATCAGGTAGCCTTCGGGCCCGAGCGTCGCGAGCGTCGCGTCCAGGCCGAGGCCGGCGACGAGCTGCGAAGACTGCGGCGTGCCCGCAATCACGGCGCCGGTCTCGTACGGAGCGCCCGCAAACGGGACGCGGTGAGCCGTGATGCCGGCGAGGCCGCGTGCGAGCTCGCTGCGGGCCGCCTCGCGCGTGGGCGCTCCGCCGGGAGCGACGATCTCGGTGAAGAGCGAGCGATACTCGACGAGGCGTGGCCCCGCGACGGGCTCGTACCGGAGCCACAGCCGGTAGCCGTCGTCGTCGGGCGGAGCATGGCGGTCGTTCACGGCACGAGGCTAGGATCGGCCCCGGGGGGCAGCAACCGCGCGCCGAGCGCGGGGCGCATGCTAAGAGCCTGGGAATAGGGGTACCGCTTGTCCCGCCTCACCGGAGAAAAGAGCCAGTCCGGCAGCCCCGGCGCCGCTTCGCCCGTTCGCAAGCTCTTGCCCGTGGTGCTCGCGGCAGCGTTCATCGCCTACCTGGTGCGCACGCTCTGGCTCCGTCATGCCGAGATCGAGCACGCGTTCGATCTCGACTGGGCCGAGCTCGGGGCCATCGTCGTGCTTCTGATGCTCTCGCACCTGCAGCGCACCTTCGAGCTCAACTACATGCTGCGGCGCCTCGGCGTCCCGGAACGCTTTGCCGACGGTCTGGCGCTGACTGGGGCCGCCATGCTGCTCAACTACCTGCCGCTCAGCGCCGGCTCCGTCGCCCGTGCGGTCGTGCTCCGCCGCCGCCACGACCTGAGGTACACCTCCTACGTCGGGACACTCATGGTCGGGGCGGTCGTCAACGCGACGGTGGCCGCGGCCTGTGGGCTCGCGGCCGTGCTCGCGCTCTCGAAGCGCGCCGTTTTCACCCTGCCGCTCGTCGTCCCGCTCGCGGGGTTGACGGTTGCGGGGGCTCTGGCCCTTTCGCTGCCCGTCGGCTGGGCGCCGCGCGGTCCGGGCTTCGTGGCGAAAAAGCTCAGGACCCTGTCGGAGGGTCTCGCGCTGATCCGGGGTCGCGGCGAGGGGCTTTTGGTGCTCTTCGTGAGCTCGCTCGTCAAGCTCGGTCTCAACACGCTCAGGCTCTGGCTCTGCTTCGACGCCCTCGGCATCCCCGTCTCGCCGCTTGCCATGACGCTCATCGGCTCGGCCGCGATCCTGATGTCGGTCGTGAACTTGGTACCGAGCAATATCGGCCTGCGCGAGCTCGTGCTCGGCGGCCTGTCGGCAGCCATCGGCTACTCCCCGGCGATGGGCGTCGCCGCGGCGAGTCTCGAGCGCGTGGTCGCCCTCGGCTATGCCTTCGTGGCCGGGCCGCCGAGCATCCTCCACGTCCGTCGCTTCATGGGGCTCACCGCCGCCGCGCCACCACCGGACTCGAGCCCTGTTCGCTCCGTGTGAGCGCGGCAAAAAACGAGCAACTGGCGATCGGTTGCTCGCCGAGAGCCCCCTCGCTGCGCGGACGGCCGCCTCGCAACGACGCCCAACGCGCCAAGCGTCGCGCTCGCGGGACGCGAGCCGTGGTAAAAACCGAGCCCCGCACCCATGCCGGCGCCGCCTGCCTTTCCGTTCCAAAATCCAGATTTCTCGCGCGAGGCGCGCGTCGAAGACCTGATCAAGCGCCTGACGCTCGCCGAGAAGGCCGGCCAGATGCTGCACGAAGCGCCCGCGGTGCCGAGGCTCGGCATCCCGGCGTACAACTGGTGGAACGAGGGGCTGCACGGCGTGGCGCGCGCGGGCATCGCCACGGTGTTTCCGCAGGCCATCGGGCTCGCGGCGATGTGGAGCGAGCGGCGCCTGCACGAGGTGGCCGTCGCCGTGAGCGACGAGGCACGCGCCAAGCATCACGAGTTCGCCCGCCACGACGACCGCGGCTACTACCAGGGCCTCACCTACTGGAGCCCCAACATCAACATCTTTCGTGACCCCCGCTGGGGCCGCGGTCACGAGACGTACGGCGAGTGCCCGCACCTCACGAGCCGGCTCGGAGTCGCGTTCTGTCGCGGCTTGCAGGGCGACGACCCGAAGTACCTGAAGGTCGTCGCCACGCCGAAGCACTTCGCCGTTCACAGCGGCCCGGAGGGCCTGCGCCACAGCTTCGACGCCCACGCCTCACCGAAGGATCTCTACGAAACGTACCTTCCAGCCTTTCATGCCTGCATCGTCGAGGCCCGCGCGAAGAGCATCATGGGCGCGTACAACAGGACGAACGGCGAGCCCTGCTGCGCGAGTGAGACGCTGCTCGGCGAGGTGTTGCGCGGCACCTGGGGCTTTCTGGGATACGTCGTCAGCGACTGCTGGGCCATCAAGGATTTCCACGAGAGTCACCAGGTGACCGCCTCGTGGGAGGAGTCGGCGGCGCTCGCCGTCAAGGCGGGCTGCGACCTCAACTGCGGATGCGCCTACGAGCACCTGCCCGCGGCGGTCGAGCATGGGCTGCTCACGGAAGCCGACCTCGACCGGTCGCTCGAGCGGCTCTTTGGTGCGCGCTTCGAGCTCGGCATGTTCGATCCGAACGATCGCGTCCCCTACGCGAAGATCCCCTACGAGGTGAACGATTCCGAGCGGCACGCCGAGCTCGCGCTCGTGACGACACGCGAGTCGATCGTCCTTTTGAAGAACGCGAACGCTCTCCTCCCGCTCTCGCGTGATATTCGCAGCATCGCCGTGATCGGGCCGAACGCCGATGATCTCGCGGTGCTCGTCGGCAACTATCACGGCACGCCGTCACGCTCGGTCACGCCGCTCGCGGGCATTCGTGCCGCCGTCTTTTCGCACACGAAGGTCTGGTACGCCGAGGGATGCCGGCGCACCGGCGACCGCGCCGAGGGGCTCGGGCGCTCGGGGATCCTCAGCGAAGCCGTGAGCATGGCCGAGCGCGCCGACGTCGTCGTGCTCTGTCTCGGGCTCGACGCGGAGATCGAGGGCGAGCAGGGGGACGCCGGCAACTCGGACGCGGCGGGCGACAAGACCACGCTCGCGCTGCCGGGCCTCCAAGAACGGTTGTTGGAGGAGGTCGTTGCCGTCGGCAAGCCGACGGTGGTCGTTTTGATCGCCGGCAGCGCGCTCGCCGTGGGCTGGGCCGACGAGCACGCGGCCGCCATCCTCCAGGCTTGGTATCCCGGGCAGGCTGCCGGCACGGCGCTCGCCGACGTGCTGTTCGGCGCCTACAGCCCCGCGGGGCGCCTGCCCATCACCTTCCCGCGCTCGCTCGCCGACGTGCCCGACTTTGCGAGCTACGACATGCGTGGGCGCACATACCGGTACCTCGAGCGCGAGCCGCTCTATCCCTTCGGTTTCGGCCTTTCGTACACGCGCTTTGCGTATTCGGACATCGCGCTGTCCCGCGACAGCATCGGTGCTGGCGAAAACGTCCAGGTGTCGGCCACCGTCGAAAACGTCGGCGACCGCACGAGCGACGAGGTCGTCGAGCTTTACGTGAAGGACCTCGAGGCGTCGTGCCGCGTGCCGCACCACGACCTTCGTGGTTTCGAGCGCATCACGCTCGCGCCGGGCGAGTCGCGGCGCGTGACGTTCGAGCTCACGCCGCGAGCGCTCTCGCTCATCGACGAGGCCGGGCAGCGCGTGCTCGAACCAGGGAAATTCCGGGTGACGATCGGTGGCAGTCAGCCGGACGCGCGCAGCGTTGCCCTGACGGGCCAGGCGCCGCTGGCGGTCGAGCTTTCGGTGACGGGAAAGCGCCTGGAGCTACGGTACTGACAAGCGGCGCCGGCCCCCCCCCGCCGCGACCCGGACTCAGTGTGAGCCGCCGCTCTGCAGCTGCTCGATGACCTGATCCAAGTCGAAGCTCTCCCCCGCCGACCTTCCGGAGACGATCAAGGAGCACGCGTGGTCGTCCACCATCTGGTACACGCCGGGGTAAGCGAGTCAGGGTGTTGCTGGGCGTTGGTGGAGCTCGCAGGCGCCGTTCACGCAGCGGTTGGTGAGTCGGAGGCGGTTCTTGGCGCACGCGTGGCAGGCGAGGTCGAGCAGCGCGGTGATGCCGGGTAGCCGCGTGAGCTGAACCAGCCGTCCGAGGCCGACCGCGGCGTAGCGGCGCCGGAAGACTTCGACGCCTTCGATCAGCGTGCCGTCCGGCAGCCGGCCATACGGAAGCGGCCTGCCCGAGGCGAGCCGCCCGGTCGCTTCGTGGGGAGCCGCTCACCTCGTGCGAGCGAGATTCCGCGACGCTACTTCTTGCACTCGAGGAACTGAAGGTCGTCCACCCAGATGTCGAAGTCGGAGTCGGCGCCGCCCACGGCGAACGTGACGGAGATGAGCTTCTTCGGCGTCACGTGCTCGGGCCTCGGGTCGCCCCAGCCGGGCCGTTGCTGGAGCTCGCCGAACAGCAGCTGGTACTCCTGCCAATCGGTCGTCAGGTTTACGTCTTTCCGGAAGTGGTTGTAACAGTTCTTGCAGACGCCACCGTCCGGGTGCGTGTTCACGTCGGACACGTTGACGCGCACGCTCTTCATGCCCGAGCCGGCCTTCGCCCGGAACGAGATGCCCACGTAGCGCGAGGCGTCGTAGAACTCGCCGCGCGCGGAGAGGAAGTTGCCGCCGAACTCCACGCCCCAGCCCTGATCGCCGGCGCTCACGGTGTGGCCCGCGACGTGCGCGGCCATGAACGAGCCGTTGGCGCCGCCCTCGGCGGGCTCGAAGCCCTGCGCCGGCGCCGTGATCTTGGAGCCCAGCTGGTCGGCCGCGGCGTACCAATAGCCGTCGCGCTCGCCCATGAGCGCGACCTGGTTGTTGCCGTCCTCGAAATCGTCGATCAATCCGTTGAACGGCGGGGACCGGCTTGCGGCAGGGCGCGAGCGAGCCCGCTTTTGCCATGGCGGATGCGGTGTGCGGCGTCTGCGACTTGCCGACGCAGCCGCCGAGAGCCCCGGCGAGCGAGGCGAGCGAAAGCCCGAGAAGGGTCGAAAAAACTGCTCTCATGCGCTCCTCACGAAAGCCCCTCACCACCACATGTGAGCCGTCAGGGACACCATGTCGGCGTCCTTCGTGTTCGTGATGGTCGGGACGGGCGGGTAGCCGATGGGGATGGTTGTGTAGGCGCCGTAGAACCAGTGCGAGTACTGGAGCACGATGAGGTCGCGCGACTGCCAGCCCGTGTGGAAGATGAGCCGCGGTGACGCGATCGCGAACGAGCGCTTCTGATCGCCGGTGTTCGGGGCGACCTGGTCGAAGCGCGCACCAGCGGCCATCCAGGAAAGGAAGCTGTAGGTGCCTTCGAGGCCGTATTTCAGCATGCCGACGCCGTCGTAGAGCGGCTTCGGGGCGGGCTCGGTGGGGCCGCGCGGGCGTGGATCGAGCGTCTTGTCCTCGCTCGACACGCTCACGTATTGCCCGAACAAGCTCACGAAGATGTCGGGGCCGTCACCCGTGAACGGCACGGGGTAGCTGACGAGCCGGCCGACGCTGAGGTCGTACTCTACGCCGATGATCGTGAGCGAGCCCGTGCCGAGGGCGTTCGGGGCCTCGTCGGGGCCGAGGTAGTTTTGCATCAGCCCCGTTCCTCCGCGCGTGTTCAGCACCTCGACGATGCGGCCGACGCTGCGCACGTGGTCGGCATCGACGTACGACACGGCGCCGTAGAGGTGACCGAAGCGGCCCATGGTGAGCCGGAGGTCCGCCCCGTAGACGCTCATGCGCCCGTCGGGCGCGTTGGTGGTCAACCGGTCGTCCTGGCTCCAGGCGAACAGATAGTGCGCCCCGAGGTGCGCGAGCTTCTTGAAGTCGGCGCCGATGTGCTCGTGGTGGACGAAGCTCGAGCCGACGCCCGGATCGGCGAAGTCGTTCCAGCCGTCTGGCGTGATGCCGGCGCCCGCCTTGCTCGTCTGACCCTGGATGCCCTGCTCGACCTTGAGCGTGAAGTCGCCGAAAACATGGGCGAACTCCACCGCTTCGCCGACCCCGTTCGTGCGGGCGACGAGCGGAGTACCGTAGCGACCCTCGTCGTACTCGCCGGCCGAGCCGTAGCGGTTCGAGAACGCACCGACGTGGATGGCGAGGCGCGAGCGCGTGCCCACCTGGGGCAGCACCGTCAAGAAGAGATCATTGATGCCCGACTGTGACGGCGGATCGAAGAAGCCCGACGCGACGGTGGTCTGACGCGCGAGCAAGACGGCCGTGCCCGTGACGACGTCGTTACCGTACGAGAAGTTGAGCTGGGCGTACGGCATGGGCACGACGCCCGTGTGCGAAAAGGTATCGAGATCGTCGGGCACGGTGGGCGGCGTGTGCAGAACGAGCTTGCTCTGTCCAGGGCGAGCGTCGTCTCGCTTGCCCACGCCGACGCGCAGCGGCGCTTCGAGCACGCCGTGGAAATCGAAGCGCCAGTCAGGGCCCGCGGGCTCACCCATGCGCGGCGCGACGCCGCCCGGCAGTGCCTGCGCACCCGGCGACGCCGGATCCATACCGAGCGACTCCGGAGCCTCGTCGCTCGCGGTGGTTTCCTGCTGCTCCTGGGCAGCGACGGGTCGCGCCAGCGCCACGCCCGCGAGCAAGCCCGAGAGCCAGAGTGCCATGTGGGGTCTCATGCGAAACCTTCCGTTGTTGCGGACAAAGCAGGGCGTGCCGGTCATCCTCACCACCACATGTTGAAGTTGAGGGTGAACATTTGGTCGTCGATGCGCTCGCTCGAGCGAGGATTGAGACCGTCGTAGTGGGTGTGCGATCCCAAAAACCATTTCACGTAGCTCAGGACGATCGCTTCGTGGCTCGTCCAGTCGCTCTTGAACTGGAGGCGCGGAGCGAGCACGTAAAACGTCTGATCGGGGTCGTCGGAAGCAGGCGTGACGCGATCGACGCGCAGGCCCGCGCCCATGTAGGGGATGAACGTGTAGAGCGCCTCCGCTCCGAACTTGTAGCGAGCGCGGCCCGAGAACGGCTGCTGCTCGCTCTGAACCACGCCGATGTTGAAGCCCGTGTTGATCACGACGTTGGGTGCCCGGCCGTCGAAACCCTCGGGGCTCAGCATCAACGACGCGACACTCAGGTTGTAGGCGATGCCGGCGACCCAGATTTTCCCGGTGCCGCCCGTTTCCGCACCGAGCCACGCGCTCGTGATGCGCTCGCCGTCACCCGCGAACGTCATGATGCCCTTCAGCGGGAAGGCGTAGCGCGCGTCGATGACCGAACCGCCGATACCGAGCGTGCCGTAGGCGTTGCTCAGCATCTTGCCGTCGATGCCGAACACGCGAATGCGGCCGTCGCGCGTGTAGCACTCGTCGAGCTCCGGCGTCGTCGGTAGATCGCACGGCTCGTCGGTTGGTGAGCGTTGCACGCGCTCGTCCTGAAACCAGTTGCTGATGAGGTGCGCCTGGAAGACGAACTCGGTGTCACCCTTGACGACGAGGCCGACGTGCGCGTGGTTGACGTACGCGGCGGGCCAATTGGGGTCGCCGCTCGCGCCGCCGTTGCCCGTTCCCGTGACCACGTCAGTCGGCATGTAGCCGACGCGCGGCCCACCCGTGCCCATGATGCCGTGCTCGGCCGTCAGCACGAGTGTGTCGGAAAGGTCGTACTCGAAGAGCGTGGTCTCGCCGGCGCCCTGCAGCGTCGCCGTCATCGGGTTCGTGTAGAAGCCGCCGCCGTAGCGGCCGAGGTAGCCGTAATTGGACGAGAAAAAGCCTGCGTTCAGCGCGAAGCGCGCGTGACCGATGGGGGGCACGCGGAACGCCAAGAACGCGTTGTTGATGAAGTACTGACTGCCAAGCCCGTAGTTCTGCGTGGGGCGCGTGGGATTCCAGGTGTCGATCGACACGTTGGCCGTCACGAAGCTGTTGCCGACGCCGAAGGTCGCGCCAATCCAGTTGCCGGGCTGCGAGTTGGTGGAGGGGAAGGCGGCGTACTCCTCAACGATGTTCGGCGGCGTGTGAAGCACGGTCTTGTGCTGCCCGGTGGAAGGGTCGTCGCGCTGGTCGATGCTCACCTGCAGCGACGCGCTCATGTAGCCGCGCCAGTTGAAGAGCCAGGAGTCGAGCGGGCCGGGCGCCGAGTAGCTCGGTGTGAGGCCGCCGGGGAACCCGCCAAGCCGCGGCGAGTACGGCGACATGCCGAGCGACACCGGGCGGCTGTAGCCCGGCAGGTAGCCCGGCTCGTCGAGCCAGTCGTGCGTTTCGAGGACGATCTCGTCGGTGTCCGGCGCTTCGGGCGCTTCGGCGTTCGCGTCGCTCGGCGGCGTGGCGGCTTTCGTGGCAGCCGGCCCCGCTGCTTTTTCGATGGGCGTTTCGGCCGCGGGCGTCGCCGCGGGTGCCGCCTCGGGCGTCTCGGTAGGCTCTGCCGCGGGCTCGGTTCTCGTGTCGCCGGGCGCAGGCACCGCGGGCGGGGCATGGGCCGGCGCGGGTGCGGGCGCGGCCGGTGCGGGTGCGGCCGGTGTCGTGGGCGGAACAGGCTCGGCGGGAGCCGCGGGCGCTTTTGGCGGCGTCGCGGGCGGCTTTGGCTCGGTCTCGTACGGCTTGTCGGGTCGCGTCGGCGCGTCCTGCGCCTGCGCGGGGAGCGACGGCAGCGAGACGGCGAGTGCGAGCGCCGGCGCCGTGACTGAGGAAAAACGAAGCATGGTTCGAAAACGCCGGGTGAGCGGCTAGCGCTGCTTTCGGTAGAAGCGCACGTCGTCGATCCAGTAATCGATCCAGCCGACGCTCCACGTGAAGCGAACCATCGTGACGCCAGCGAGATCGATGCGCGGGAAGCGCTTGCCGTAGCCTTCCTGGCGAAGCTCGTCGAAGGGAACCTTGTAAAACGTCCAGTCGGGGTTCAGGCGGACGGCGTCGATCCACGGATCGCCGCAGCGCTCGGGCCCCTCGGCGGGCGGTGGACCGTGCACGGTGTCGTAGCAGTAGTAGCCCGTCTGATCGGTGGCGAAGGCGTAGTAGGCGCAGGAGTTGTTGGCGCGGTAGGTCTCGCTGCTGTTCTCTTGCGTCGTGAACGTGAGGTCGGGCAGA
Organism: uncultured delta proteobacterium; assembly: GCA_963841435.1. Classification (GTDB taxonomy): domain Bacteria; phylum Myxococcota_A; class Polyangia; order Polyangiales; family Polyangiaceae; genus PMG-095. The sequence continues at coordinate 1,251,166 of CAWJCS010000005.1, read as the reverse complement.
TTCTCGTACGCGGGATAGGGGTCGTCACACAGCGAATGACCGCAGAGGTCGCCCTCCGGCGGGTCGAGCGCTGGGTCGAAGCAGACCAGCGTTTTGTTGTCTCCCTCGCTGCAGGGCTTGTGGTTCCTGCAACCGCATTCTTTGTAGCGCCGGCAACGCGGCGCGAGTCCGAGGTCGGACATCAAGAAGCTGGTGTCGTCGTCCGTGTTTCGGTCGCCGAGCACGACGCGAAAGCCGGCCTGGCTGTCGGGGCCGCGGCGCGCCCAGAAGCTGATGCCCTCCCATTCGCCGAGATCGACGAGCATCGTGTAGTAGGAGGTCTTCACGGAGGCCGGCGGGAGGTGCGAGCCGTCGGAGAGCAAGGCGCCCGACGCATCGTCGATCTCGGGCTCGTCCTTCGGGCAGTAGGCGGGCGCGTCGGGGTCGCCCCCTTGGGCGGGCGGAACGCTGCACGTCTTGCCTTCTGCCGTGGCGGCTTCCGTCGCAAAATCCTGAAGCCGCCGTCCGATGCCGCCACCCCACTCGCGGAACGGCCCACCGCGGACGTGCAGCGCGTGCGTCGGCATGCCGCAACGCACCGTTTCGGTCGGCGCGGGCTCGTACGGCGAGCATTCCGCACCGGGCACGCACGTTTCGGGCGAGGTCGCGAGAAAGCCGCTCGTCTCGTCGTCGTAGTCGTAGAGATTCGTCGCGACGCTGCCTTCGAAATCCCAGACCGGCGCTGGAAAGAACTCGAGCCCCGTCTCGGCCGCGGCGCAGTCCACGTCCGCCGACCCATAGTCCGGCTGGCACTGGTCAACGCAGCGAGCGCCCGGCACGAGATCGTTCGCGTTGACGACATCGTGCGTCTCGGGGAGAGGCTCGCCCGGCACCCGTGCGCACGCCCCGAGCGACAGCGACCCTGCCACACACGCGAGCGGTAGGGTCCACCACAGCCGCGCGGCGTTCGTCGAACTCCGGCGGAGGCGAAGACCCCGGCCCCAAAGACACCTTGAGTCTTGGGAGGGCGGATCTCGATCGGCGTGAGGAGGAATCACACGACCCTGAATCAGCTCAGGTGGTCGGGACGACGAAATTGACCATGCCGATCATGAAGTCGACCGCGCACTCTGCGTCGGACTGGCACTCGACCTGGAACTGGAGCCCCACGAGGCCCTCCGGCGTGACTTCCGCCGTTGGCATGCCGCCCGCAAAGGCGCTCCAGGCGAAGTCGGCCGCCTCGGGCACCGCCGGTACGACGAGCTGCATGGTGGGCCCGGCGCACTCGTCGAACTTCTTGTCGCAGTCGGTGAAGGAGCACGCGCCCTTGGTGTTGGCCACGTCGACTGGATAGTCCGTGTGCGTTTGCACCTGGAGCTTCACGACGGCCTCGCCAATCGTGCCGCCGATTGCGAAGTTGATACCGGTGAAGGCCGACGCGTTCACGCACGGACCGAACCAGAACACGAGCCCCGCGTAACCCATGCTGGGAATGGTGCCCGTGACGTGCAGAGAGCCGGACTCCGAGACTGCCGTGAGGTCCGGCATCCCGTCGCCGTGGTACTTGGAAGTGCCGCCCGTGAGCTCGCCGCTCGCCGACCTGCCCCACTTGCCGTCCGCCGTGTAGGACGCCCAGTCGATGACGAGGCCGCCCGTCGTGCCGGGCGGATCGCCCCAGGCGGGCGCGACGAAGGCTGCGCAGGTCTGCGCCTCCGGGTTCGGCATGCACTCGACGGTTCCCGTTCCCGCCGAGCCGCCCGTTCCTGCCGAGCCGCTCGTCCCCGCCGAGCCGCCGGTTCCCCCCGCACCGCTGCTACCGCCGGACACGCCCGCTCCTGCGCTGCCGCCCGTCGCGGGCGCGTCGCCCGTGGAGTTGTCCACCATGCAGCCTAAGGCGCAGACGGTGCCGAGCAGCGCGGCCGCGAGAAGCTTCTTTTCGTCGATCGAGCAAGAGCGGGGCATCAGGACCTCCAAAAAAGGAAAAGCGCGGCACGGCGCTGCGCGAAAGGGCGGGTGCGCCGTTGGCGGGCCGGGTCGGGGCCCGCGCGGCTCGAAACCTAGCGTAACGCTCAGGCCGACGTCCAGGCAGCGACCGTGAAAGGTTGCCGAGAAACTGTCTCAGGGTGGCGCGTGTCGCGTGGTCGGACTCGGTCCGCCTGCGTCCTGCCGGCGTCAGCGCAAAGTTATCGTAATGGAACCTCCGCGAGCAGAAAGTGACGACTCCGCCGTGCCCGCGTGCTCCGGAGTGTTTGCCGTGACCTCGTATTGTCCGAGAAACGCGCGGGTCGAAAACTGTCCGTTCGCGTCGGTGGTGCCCGTGACGTGCGTCTTCCAGTCACCGAGCACGAGATCTCGATAGGCCTTGCCCGCCGGTTTGAGCTCCCAGCCGCCCTTGTACATGGCCGCGTTGTTCTTCCAGTGCGACCCGTCCCAGAACCCCCACATGACGATGCCAGCGACGGCGGGGTGGCTGAACAGGGCCGTGTAGAAATCGCGCGTGAAGCTACCCGCGAGGTCGAGGTCGTCCATGACCACGTCATATTCGGTGATCCAGAGCGGCTTTCCGAAGCGTGCGTAGCGGTCGAGCACCTTTAGCAGGTCCTCGGGTGAGGTGAGCGAGGTGCCGAAGTGACCCTGGAGACCGATGGCGTCGAGTGGCGCACCCTTCTCGAGCAGGAGCTGGATGGTGTGCTCGTAGTGGTCGCGATGCGGTGTGTTGCCACCGCCGCCCGAAAGGATGGCGTAGTCGTTGACGAACAGCTGGGCGCTCGGATCGGCCGCGCGCGCTTCGGTGAACCACTCGGGCATCACGTCGGGACCGAGGATGTCCATGAGGTCGTGGTTGTCGAAGGGCTCGTTCATGACGTCCCAGGCGACGAGCGACCCCTTCATGGCCGTCACGAGCTCGCGCACGTGCTTCCTCACCTCGGAGCGGAGCTTGTCGGGCTGGTGCTCGTACCCTCGGAGGTACTTCGGCAGGTTCTTCCAGCCGGGCCACACGAGCACGTGGCCGCGCACGTCGAGCCCGTGCTCGCGTAGCCACGCGACGCCGCGCTGCGCCTTTTGGACGGTGAAGCCCGCCCCCCAGTCGCCCGAGAGCGGCGCCCACTTGAGATCGTTCTCGAGCGTTGCCACGTTGAAGAGCTCGGGCAAGAGCGATTTGTAGCGGTCGTTGCCACCGCCGAGGATGAGATCGGCAGGCACGCAGGTGCCGAAGCCGAACGCGTGCTTCTTGAGCGTCACCTCGACCTTCGCGCCGGGCACCGGCTTGCCGGTGGCGTCCTTCACCGTGATACCGAGGTCCGCCTTCCGGATCTTTTCGATCCTTTCGGCGGCAGCGGCGCGCCAGGGCGCGTCGGGCTCGCTGCCGGCGTACGTGATCTTGGTGACGGGAAGGTCGCTGACCGCGAGCTTCTTCCCGAAGCTCTCGACCGTAACACCGCCGATGTCGATCGTCTCGGGCGTGTAGCCGAGCCGGAAGATCATGTGCGCTTCACCAGGCGCGTAGCTCTCCTCGGCTGCGAACGGCACGGTGACCTTCTTCCACTGGCGGCTCGCGCGGACGGGAAAGCTCACCGACTTGGTCCACGGGTCCTTGGCGAGCTCGAACACGAACTCGGTCTGACCTTCTCCGCTCTCCTCGGGCGCCCACTCGGTGCGAAAGTAGAAGGTGGCGAGCAGCGCGTCGCCGCGCTCGACGGGTGCCTTCGTGAAGGCGTGCACCTGGACGTCCCAGGGATTGCCCGAGGGCTGCTTGATCTCCGCGCGCAGAGCCTCCTTGAAGGGCTGCCCTTCCACGGGGACGAACGACACGACGACCTTCTTCGCGTCGTTGTCGACCACGAACTCACGGATGCCCTGCTTGCCGAGCACCGGCACGCCCGGCACCTCACCGAATTTTGCGTTGCCTTGCTTCATGTCGAGCCCGCCGAGCTTCGGGCCACTCGTCGACGCGCCCGGCCGCTGCCCAACGCAGCCGCCGAAGGCGCTCACGAGCGCCGCGAGCCCGAGCACGAGGAACAGTCCCAGTCGCCAATCCATGGGCGAGGCCTTTAGCATTGGTCGGCGGGGGCTTGGGCAGGCGTGTTAAGCTCGCGAGCGGGAATGGTGCGCCGGCCGGCGGTGCTCCCCAGCCTCCAGGCGGTCAGATGAAGCTCGCGTTCAAGGTCGTGCTCGCCAGCATCCTCGGCACGCTCGCGGTCGTCGTTGCCTTCGGCTGGGTGCGCGTCCAGCGTGAGATCGAGCTGTTCGACTCCGACATGCGCAAAGATCACCGCTTGATCGGCGCCACACTCGGAGTCGCCGTGGCGAGCACCTGGTCGTCGCTCGGGCCCGACCAGGTGCTCGAGCTCATTCGTCGCGCGGACGAGCAACGGCCGAGCCTGCGCATCGAGTGGCTCTCCCGCGACGGTTCCGCCTCGGGTCGCCTGCCGATCTTCGAGCAACCGCGGCTCGCAACGCTGGGTGCCGTCGATCACGCCGTCCTGAACGATCCTGCGGCGCCCGACCGGCAATACCTCGTCACGCGGGTCCCCGTGCGTGAAGGCGTGCGCCTGCTCGGGGTCATCGAGATCGCCGAGAGCCTCGATTCGCGCGATGTCTACGTCCGAAACAGCATCGTCAACAGCATCATCGCGACGCTCGCGATGATCGTGATCTCGGGGGTGTGCGTGTCGGTCGTCGGCGTGTGGCTCGTGGGTCGGCCCCTGCGCGAGCTTTCGCTCAAGGCCAAGCGCGTTGGTCAGGGCGACCTCGAGGGCCCGCTTTCGCTCGACCAGAACGACGAGGTGGGGGAGCTCGCGCGCGAGGTCAACGCCATGTGCGAGCGGCTTGCGCAGGCCAAAAAGCAGATGCACGAGGAGACGCTCGCCCGCATCGAGACGCTCGAGCAGCTCCGGCACGCCGACCGGCTCATCACCGTGGGCCGGCTCGCCGCGGGCGTCGCACACGAGCTCGGGACGCCGCTCAACGTGATCGTCGGGCGTGTCAAAATGATCCGCCGCACCGTCCCCGAGGGCACGACACACGCCGAGTACCTGAGCGTCGTCGCCGAGCAGGCGGAGCGCATCGCGACGATCATCCGGCAATTGATGGACTTTGCTCGTCCACGCGAGCCGAAGATCGCCGCGGTCAACCTCGGGCGAGTCTCGCGCTCGATCGTGAAGCTGCTCGAGCCGATGGCGAAGAAGCGTGACGTGAGCCTGAGTGTCACTTCCGACGCGAGCGTGCTAGCAATGGGCGACCCGATGCAGCTGGAGCAGGTCGCGTCGAATCTCGTCGTCAACGCCATCCAGGCTTGCAACGAGGGTGGCCACGTCACCATCTCGTACGGCTTCGAGCCCGTGCCCGACGGCGTGAGCCGGCGCGCGCCGGGTGGGGAGCGCGCCTACCTGCGCGTCAGCGACGACGGCCAAGGCATGGATGCTGCCACCAAAGGGCGCATCTTCGAGCCATTTTTCACGACCAAGGACATCGGTCAGGGGACGGGCCTCGGCCTCAGCGTCGTGCACGGCATCATCGAAGAGCACGGTGGGTTCATCAGCGTCACGAGCGAGCCGGGCAGCGGCAGCACGTTCTCGGTGTTCCTCCAGGTGGCCGCGTGACCCCGCGAGCGCTGATCGTCGACGACGAGCGCGCGGAGTGCGAGCTGTTCGCCGATGCGCTCCAGCACGGCGGGTTCGACGTGGAGTGGACTCAGGATCCGCGCTCGGTGCTCAACGTCCTGTCCAAGCGTCCGTTCAACGTCGTCGTGACGGACCTCAACATGCCGGCCGTCAACGGTGTCGAGCTCTGCCGGCGCGTCAAGCAGGCCATTCCGCATCTGCCGGTCGTCGTCGTGACCGCCTTCGGAAGCATCGACGGTGCCGTCGAAGCCATGCGCGCCGGTGCCTACGATTTCGTCACCAAGCCGTTCAACGTCGATACGGTGGCGCTCGTCTTGAAACGAGCCGTCGATCATCACGCGCTCCGGCGCGAAGTGGACGCACTGCGCCGCGTCGCGGAAACGTCGCGCACGTTCGGTCCGTTGCTCGGCACCAGCGAAAGCATCCGCCGCACCTTCGCGCTCGTCGAGCAGATCAAGGACAGCGACGCGCCCGTGCTCGTGAGCGGCGAGACCGGCACCGGCAAGGACCTCATCGCCCGCGAGATCCATCGCCGCAGCGCGCGTGCCGACCGGCCCTTGGTCGTCGTCAGGCCGGCCGAGCTGCCCGAAGCGCTGCTTGCCGAAGAGCTGTTCGGCTCCGACGACGCCGTCCCGGCGGGCCGGCCCCGACGCGCTAGTCGCCTTTCCGAAGCAGCGGACGGAACGCTCGTCATCGACGAGGTTGCCGACTTGCCGCTCGAGCTCCAGGCCGCGCTGCTCGGCGCGCTCGAAGAACGACGCTTTCGCACGGCCGGCGGCGGCGGCGAGCGTCGGTTCGGCGCGCGGCTCGTCGCCTCGACGCGGCGCGATCTCGAGGCCTGGGTCGAGCAGGGGCGTTTCCGAGAGGACCTCTTGCACGCTCTCAGCGTCTTCCCGGTCGAGGTGCCGCCCTTGCGCGCGCGAGGTGGCGACGTCCTGCTGCTCGCCGAAAGCTTTCTTGCCGAGATCGCCGCGCGAAACGCCAAGGCCGTTTCGGGCTTCACGGCGCAGGCCGCCGCTCAGCTCCAGGCCTACGACTGGCCGGGCAACGTGCGGGAGCTCAGAAACTGCGTGGAGCGTGCCGTGACCCTCACGCGCGAAGCGCTCGTCGGGGTCAACGACCTGCCGCAGAAGGTTCGCGAGCACAACCCCGCGCACCTGGTCGTCGTCGGCGACGACCCGAGCGAGATCGTCCCGCTCGAGGAGATCGAGGAGCGCTACATCTTGAAAGTGGTGGAGGCCTGTCGCGGCAACAAGAGCCAGGCCGCGCGTGTGCTCGGCATCGGCCGGAAGACGCTCTATCGCCGCCTCGAGAAAGTCGGCCTCGGCGGCGCCGACGAGCCGGACTGACGAGTTCTGGGCGTCGCGTGGCGTCGCAACGTGGCGTCTGCTCGGGCGAGGATGCCGCGAGGTGTCACTTGGGTTTTTGGAAGCGCAGCGCGAAACGGTCGCTCGTGCCGCGGCGCTCCCCGGCCGCGCGCGGTGACGCGTTCCAGTCGCGCGCATCGGCGGGGTTAGCCAGAAACGGGCTCTCCGCGCCGAGCACGAAGCCCGCCTTCGTCACCTCGCGCTTCACGAGCGCCTCGTCGATTCGGTGGAGCGTCTGGGCGTCGCCGGCCCCGCTGCCCGCGCGCGCGCTGTGGTCTACTATGCAGTAGCTGCCGCCGGGCTTCAGCGCCGCGAACACGCTTCTATTCATGCGCGCGCGGTCAACCTTCTGCCACACGGTGTCGTGGTAAAAGAGCACGATCAGAACGGCGTCGAGCTCCTTGACGTCGGCGGGCAGCGGATCGTCGAAGTCGCGGTCGCTCCGCGTGACGTTGCCGAGCACGGGCTTTGCGAGGCGCGCCGACCAGGGCCCCTCCGCAAATCGCTCCAGCAAGAACTTCGAGTTCTGGCCCCACACGTGACCGCTCGGCCCCACCGTGCGCGCGAGCAGCTCCGTCGTGTAGCCGCCTCCCGCGCCGAGCTCGGCGACCTTCATGCCGGGCGTGATGCCGCAGAAGGCGAGCAGCTCCTTCGGCTTGCGGCCCTCGTCGAGCGCGCGATCCTCGGGCGACCGATCGGCGGCGTTGACCGCAGCGTCGATGGGCGAGGCGGGTGCCGCTGCCGCGGGCGAGGTGGGTGCCGCCATCGGGTCGGCGGATGCGGGCGGCGGCGCCGAGGCGGGGCTCGCTGCGGCAGCCGGTGGAGGCGGGGATGGCGCGCTCGGGGCGGGTGCCGGTGCGCAGCCGAGCGCGATGGCCAGAGTGAGCGGAGCGGAAGCTAGGACGCGCATGCGCCCTCGATACCACGACCCCGTGGCGTCAGCGCCGGTGCGCTCCCCGAAGAGCGAAGCGCCGCGCTCCGGCCGGAGCCCCTGGCATGCGCCGCCGAGCGAGGTAGGCTCGGCCGCCATGTCGCCGCGCCGAGCCACACTTCTCCTCGGTCTCGCCCTCTCGAGCTGCATCGTGCGAAAGCCCGCACCGGTCACCACCGGTGCCGAGGCAGGCGCGCGCAGCCCGGATCAGGCGCCGACTCCCGAGCTGCCCGCCGATCTCCCGCCGAGCACGTCATTGCTCGGCACGGCCGGCCTCGATGCGTTCACCGTGGCAGGCGATGCGACGAAGGTGGCCATCAAGAAGGTGCCCGTCGAGGGACAGCCATTTTCCGAGGCCGTCGAGGCCCAGGTGAAGGAGGCGTCGAATTCCGAGTGGACCGTCCAGCTCGTCGCCCCCAACGCCGCGCCCGTCGAAAAGGGCGACGTGCTGTTCGCGTCGTTCTTCGTGCGTGCCACAGGACCGCGCGAGGACGGCACGGCAGAGACCCAGTTCGTGTTCGAGAAGGGCGTCGCGCCCTACACGAAGAGCGTGATGCATTCGCTCGCGGCGACGTCAGAGTGGCGCAAGGTGTACGTCCGCTTCATCGCCGGTCAGAGCTACGGACCCGGCGAGGCGAACATGATCTTCCGCCTCGGCTACGACCCGGAGACGCTGCAAATCGGTGGGCTCAAGGTCGAAAGCTTCGGCAAGCAGGTGGCGCTCGCCGTGCTGCCGACGACCCAGGGTCGCGATCGTCCACGCCCACCCAAGGCCGAGCCGCCCCTCGCGGTGACCGAAGGCGGCGTGCTCGCGTTCGAGGTCGCGCCGGAGCGCGTGGTGGGTCCCATCAGCCCCTTCGTCTACGGCATCAACTCGCAGCAGTCGGGGGACGCGCGGCCCAGCGTGCGCCGCATGGGTGGCAATCGCCAGACAGCCTACAACTGGGAGCTCAACGCCTCCAACGCCGGGAATGACTACCAGCATTCGAGCGACGACTGGCCCTGTACGAATCTCGGCTACAAGGACTGCGACGTGCCCGGCGCGCAGTTCATCGACTTCGTGGCGGAGAATCAGCAGCGCGGCGAAGCTTCGCTCGTCACCATTCCGATGGTTGACTACGCGTCGGCCGACAAGCGCGGCAGCGTGAAGGAGGCGGACAAGGCGCCGAGCAAGCGCTGGGTTCGCTCGTTCGCCAAGAACCCGGCGGGGCCGTCCGACAAGCCCGACCTCACCGACGGCAAGGTTTTCCAAGACGAATTCGTGCGCACGCTCGTCAAGCGCTTCGGGCCGGCAAAGAAGGGGGGCGTGCGCTTCTACTCGCTCGACAACGAGCCGGCGCTCTGGCCGTTGACCCACCCGCGCGTGCACCCGGAGCACACGACGTACAAGGAGATGGCCGAGCGGACGGAAGCGACGGCTTCGATGATCACCGAAATCGATCCGAGCGCCGAAGTGCTCGGCGCGGTCGCCTTCGGCTGGAGCGAGTTCATGTCGCTCACCAGCGCGCCCGACGAGGACAAGCAGTACGAGACCTACCTCGCGTACTTCCTCGAGACGGCGAAGAAGCTCGAGCAGAAATACCATCGCCGCCTCGTGCACGTGCTCGACGTGCACTGGTACCCGGAAGTGCGCGGCCAAAAGCGCATCACCGAAGACGACGTGTCGCACAAGACGATCGACGCGCGCCTGGCGGCGCCGCGCAGCCTCTGGGATCCGACGTTCCGGGAAAAGAGCTGGATTGTCGATCAGTGGCAGAAGCCGATTCGGCTGATTCCCTGGCTCGAGGAGCTCGTCGAAAAGCACTACCCCGGTACGAAGATTTCGCTGACGGAGTACAACTACGGTACTGGTGATCACGTGTCGGGCGGCCTCGCGCAGGCGGACGTGCTCGGGATCTTCGGCAGGGAGGGCCTCTACCTGGGCGATTACTGGGGCAACGGGGCCGGCGTGGGTCCCCTGCCGAAGTACATCGAGGCAGCGTTTGCGCTCTATCGCAACTACGACGGTAAGGGCGGAAGCTTCGGCGACACCGCCGTGTTCGCCCAGGGTGACATCGAGAAGGCGTCCGTCTACGCGGCGACGGACACCAAGCGACCGGGACGCCTCACGATCGTCGTCATCAACAAGGACCAGCGCCACAACTACCAGGCAGCCATCAAGCTCTCGGCCGGCAAAGCGGCCTGCACGAGCGCAGAGGCCTACCGTTTCGACGCGAGCTCCCCCGAGATCCGAGCGTTGCCCGCCGTGCAGATCACGGGCGGCATGTTGAGCGCGCCGATTCCAGCGCTTTCAGCGACGCTTTTTGCCTGTGAGAAGACATGACGTTGTTCGACGAGGAGTGGAGATTGTGGCGACCTCCGGAGCGAGCCGCGCTCGTCACGATGCGACGCCGTTCCACCGACGCGCTGGAGCGGCGTGCTTCGCGAATTGACCGCGACGTTGTCGCCCGGCGACCTGCTAAGCTCTGATCCGAGGTCTCGGTGTACTGGACACTGTCGCGTTTCGACTTCTTGACGACCTACGGCGGTGCATCGCACATCGGCTCCAAGCGCGAGCAGAACGAGGACGTTCTGGGGCGCCGATCACGCACTCGGCCTGTTCGTCGTCGCCGACGGCGTGGGGCGCCGCTCCGGCGGTGGCGTTGCAGCGCGCATGGCGGTTGACGCAACGCTCGGCATGCTTTCGAACCCCGGCTGGGGCACCGCCTTCGATGCGTTCGTGCGCATGCCGACTCTCGCCGCGCGGCAAGACGTGGCCCAGACGCTGCTCGGCGTCGTGCAGCGAGCCCACGAGGCCCTGCGCGCCGCGTCCGCTCGCGGCGTCGGCGTGCGCGGCATGGGGTGCACGCTGGAGGTGGTGTTGCTCTTGCGCTCGCACGCGTTCATCGCGCACGTCGGAGACGCCCGGACTTACCTCTCGCGGCCGACCACGACCATCCAGGTCACGACCGATCACACGCTCCACGGCTCGCTGGTCTCGGCGGGCGTCAAGACGCCGAACATGGGGCAGGAGGGGCCGAACGCGCTCACCAACTCGCTCGGCGGCGGCGAGACCGTCAAGGTCGATCAGATGGTCGCGGAGGTGGCGACCGGCGATCGCCTCGTCATTCTGAGCGACGGCGCCTACGAGCCCATCAACGACGAAGCCCAGGTGGGCCTCTTGAGCCGCCGCGGGCACCCGCAGGAAGCTGCCGTCAGCCTCGTGAACGAAGCCCTCACCAAGGGCGCCACCGACAACGCCACGGCCGTGGTCATCGAAATCGGCCAGTCGAATGTCTCGCGCGACGACCGCGAGCCCACGCTCTCCTCGCGTGACCTCGCCTACCTCGAGCACTGTCCGCTGTTCCGCGGGCTTTCGCGCGACCTGGTGCAGAAGGCTCGCGCGGCCGCCGTCGAGGTGAGCTTCGAGGCGGAGCAGCGCATTCCGCGTTTCGACGCGGGTGACCGCGTCGCTTACGTCATCATGCACGGCACGGCCGTGACGCCGCAGGGCTGGACGATGAGCTCGTCGTCCGTCCTCTATCCCGAGTCCCTCGCTGGGGGCGGCAAGAGCCAGCAGCCTTGCCGCGCCACCGAGCCGCTTCGTGCGCTCAGGATCCGCCAGGACGACTTCCGCGAGGTGTGCAGCTTCGACGCGCGGCTCGGTGCCGAGGTGTATTTGCGGCTCGCCCGTAACCTCGCAGAGATGCTCGGCTGAGCGTCGCGACGCCTCGATGCCGCGCCAAGTCCTCGGGCGCGTGTCGTCGCCGTCGGCGCACGAGGATCGACGTGCGGGAGAGCTGGCGAGGACTCGAGGCTCCAAGGTAGGGCGAGGTAAGCGCGGAGTGTTGCTTGACCTCGGGTCGAACAGGCGGAAAAACATCGTGTCATGGTGTGGGCTTCGTTTGCTTCTCGGCGCGCGCGACGAACGGTGCGCGCGGCGCTCTTCATGCTGTGTCTGGGTGCGCTGTCGCAGTGCTCCGGCAGGCGCGCTGCGGACGACGACGACGACGCTGAGGGGGGCCAGGCCGGAGCGCCGTCGGTCGGCGGCACCGGCGGCCCGGGCGGCCAGGGGGGTGGAGCGTCGGGCGGTAAGGGCAGCGGCGGCAGCAGCTCGGCCGGCGTGAGCGGCGAGTCCGGCGCGGCCGGGGCCCCGCCCGGCTGTGGCGACGGCGTGCGCGATCCCGACGAACAATGTGACGACGGCAACCTCACGAGCGGCGACGGCTGTTCCCGGACCTGCCAGAACGAGCCCGAATGCACGGACGTGACGTGCGCGCCGTCCTGTGGCGACGGGCTCCTCACGGGCGACGAAACGTGCGACGACGGCAACGCCGTGAGCGGCGACGGCTGCAGCGCGACGTGCGCCACCGAGCCCGGCCATTCGTGCCCCGTGCCGGGCAGGCCGTGCACCGAGGGCGCCGTGTGCGGCAACGGCAACGTCGAGTCGGGGGAAGCGTGTGACGACGGAAACAACTCCCCGTACGACGGATGTGGGCCCGACTGCCTCGTCGAGGAGACCTTCAAGTGTACCGGCTCGCCGAGCGTGTGCGCGCCCACGACGTGCGGCAACGGCGTGAAGGAAGCCGGCGAAGGCTGCGACGACGGCAACGTGCTCGCGTTCGACGGTTGCTCGCCGATCTGTCGCGTGGAGCCGCAATGCGACCCCGCGCTCGGTTGCCAGAGCGTATGCGGAGACGGCATCGTCGTCGATGGCGAGGCGTGTGACGACGGCAACACGACGGACGACGACGGCTGCTCGTCTACGTGCACCGTCGAGGCAGGCTTCACGTGCAGCGCGGCGAGCTGCGATCGCGTCGCCGGGCAATGTGCCTTGCGGGTGCCCGCGGTGTTCCGCGACTTCAACGCCTCGACGGTTGCGGGGGGTCACCCCGACTTCGGGCCAAGCTTCAACAGCAACGGCGCCGCGCAGGGGCTCGTCGAGCCGCTGCTCGACTCCGAGGGCAAGCCGATGCAATCGAGCACGGCGAGCACGACCAACGGCTTCATGCACGGCGCCGCCGCGTTCGCGCAGTGGTACCGCGATACGCCCGGCGTCAACGCGACGGTGCCCGGTGAGATCGTGCTCTTCGACGACGGCGGGGGAGGCTACGTCAACCGCTGGGGCGCGAGCGGCGAGCAGTGGGCTGGCATGACGACGTACCTGCATGCTCAGTACGGCGGGCAGGCCGGAACGGGTTGCCCCTATTGCACACCCGGCCCCGGCGAGAGCTGTGTCGATCCGTGCTCGTACTTCGGCTCTACCTACAGCTGCTGCGCGCTCGTCAACCAACCCGTTTACGACGGGAACCCCTTATTTTTCCCCCTCGACTCCGCGCCCGGCATACTGACGGAGACCCGCTACCAGGGCAAGGTACCCGAGGAGTACGGTTGGGCGGGCTGGCCCTGGGAAACCACCGTCGCGACCACTCTCGGCGTGACGACGCCGATCCCCACGGCGACGGCGCCGTTCCCATCCCCCACTCACAACTTCCACTTCACGACCGAGGTGAAGCTGTGGTTCCGCTACGACAACCAGAGCTCCGTGCGTCTCGACTTCACGGGCGACGACGACGTCTGGGTGTTCTTGAACGGGCACCTCGCGGTCGATCTCGGCGGCTGGCACGTGCCCCTGAGCGGAACGCTCTCGCTCTTGGCCGACACCGACGAAACCATCATTTCCTCCGCGACGCTGACGACCACGGGCTCGACGCCCGTCACGACGACACTTCATGCGTCCGACTACGACATGACCCTCGGCAACGTGTACCAGCTCGCCGTCTTCCACGCGGAGCGCCAGAAAGAGGGCTCGTCCTTCAGCCTCGGCCTCCACGGCCTCGACGTGGGCCGCAGCGTCTGCGTCCGCTGATCCGCCCCCGCGCCAACCGGCGTCGCTCGGGCGCACCAGGCGGCGGCGGGCGGCGACGGGTCGAGCGTCGCGGCGGCCGCGGGCGGCGGTGGGCGGAGCGGGTGCGTCGCGCGGTGCGGCGGCAGCGGGCGGCGGCGGGCGGAGCGGGTGCGTCGCGCGGTGCGGCGGCAGCGGGCGGGGTGGTCGCGCCGCGCAAAGTCGTGCGGCGCGAGGTCGTGCGGCGCGAGGTCGTGCGGCGCGAAGTCGTGCGGCGCGAAGTCGTGCGGCGCGAAGTCGTGCGGCGCGAAGTCGTGCCCTGCGGGCCAATGGGTTCTGCCGAGCGCCGGTGAAGAGCTGAGGGTCCTGTGCCGCTTGGTTGGCACGTCGCCGCCGTACGGTTTGCGACGACGGGCGTGCGATGTCGCGTGCTCGTGGTCAGCAGTGGCGACGAACGGGGAGCAGCGGTGTGTTGGCGCCCCCGCGACCGCGAAGCGGGCGCTTGGCGGGCGCCCGCGCCCGGAGGCTTTGCCGAGGACGCGGGCCGAACGTTGCGGACGGTGCGGGGGCAGCTTCCACGAGACTTCGGCCGCGCACTGGTTCGGCAGTGCGGTCGGTTAGATTTAGTATTACTACTGTATGAGTGCAGAAAGTTTCACTAGACTAAAGTATTGTCGGGGGTCAGGCTCAGCGCATGGGAAAGAACCTCTTCCAGAAGGTGTGGGAGCGACACCGGGTTCGCGATTTGCCGTCGGGCGCGTCGCAGATTTTCATCGGGTTGCACCTGTTGCACGAGGTGACGAGCCCGCAGGCGTTCGGGATGCTGAAGGACCTCGGGCTCGGCGTGGCGCGGCCCGATCGCAGCTTCGCGACGGTCGACCACATCGTGCCGACCGATACGCGGCTCAGGCCGTTTCGCGACAGTCTCGCCGAGGGGCTCATCGTCGCACTCGAGAAGGCGTGCGAGGAGCACGGCATTCGCTACTTCGGCATGAACTCGGGTCATCAGGGCATCGTGCACGTGATCGGTCCCGAGCTCGGGCTCACGCAGCCGGGCATGACCATTGCGTGCGGCGATTCGCACACGTCGACGCACGGCGCCTTTGGTGCGATCGCGTTCGGTATCGGCACGACGCAGGTCCGTGACGTGCTCGCGACGCAGACGTTGAGCCTCGCGCCACTCAAGGTGCGTCGCATCGAGGTGAGCGGCAAGCTCGGTCCGGGCGTGTACGCGAAGGACATCATTTTGCACGTGATCCGCCGACTCGGCGTGAACGGCGGCACGGGCTACGCGTACGAGTACGCGGGGCCGGCGATCGAGGCGCTCGGCATGGAGCAGCGCATGACGCTCTGCAACATGTCGATCGAGGGCGGTGCACGCGTCGGCTACGTGAATCCGGACGAGACGACGTTCGAGTACCTGAAGGGGCGCGAGCTCGCGCCGAAGGGCGATGCGTGGGAGCGCGCGGTCGAGTTCTGGAAGTCGGTCGCTTCGGATGCCGACGCGACGTACGACGACGTGGTTCGCTTCGACGCGGGGGACATCGCGCCGACCGTGACCTGGGGGATCAACCCGGGGCAAGCCGTGAGCATCGTCGAGAACGTACCGCGCACCGAGGACGGCAAGACGCAGGCCGAGCGCGATTCGATCAAGGAGGCGCTCGAGTACATGCAGCTCGAGGCGGGCAAGCCGATCCAGGGCGTGCCCGTGAACGTCGCGTTCATCGGCAGCTGCACGAACGGGCGGCTCTCGGATTTTCGCGAGGTCGCGCGGCTCATCCGCGGCAAGAAAGTGGCCCCGGGCGTGCGGGCGCTCGCCGTGCCGGGCTCGATGGAGGTGGCGCGCGCCGCCGAAGCCGAGGGGCTCGACGCCGTTTTCCGCGACGCCGGCTGGGAATGGCGAAAGCCGGGCTGCTCGATGTGCCTCGCGATGAATCCCGACAAGCTCATTGGGCGCGAGCTCTGCGCGTCGTCGTCGAACCGCAATTTCAAGGGGCGCCAGGGCAGCCCCACGGGTCGCACCGTGCTGATGAGCCCGGTGATGGTCGCCGCCGCGGCGATCGAGGGCAGCATCGCGGACGCGCGCAGCGTGTTCGGAGTTTCGTGAGCGAGCGCGGCGTAGACGCTATGGCACCTCACGGGATCACCGCTCAGCAGCGGCACGGCGTCCGGGCGGCCCACGACGCTCGGCGAGCCGCGGCAACGCGGCGGACGCTGCTCGACGCGGTCGCCGAGAGCGAAGCCCGCTCGAAGAGGCATGGCGGCATCGAGCGTGGCACCGACAGCGATTTCAGCGCGAGCTTTCGCTCGAGCAGATCACGGTGCTAGGCGAAGCGAAGGAGCGAATAGACAATGGCACTCGAGAAGATCACGAAGGTAACCGGGCGCGGTGTTTACGTTGCGGGCGACGACATCGACACCGATCGCATCATTCCGGCGCGCTTCATGAAGTGCGTCACGTTCGACGGTCTTGGCGCGTCGCTCTTTTACGACGTTCGCTTCGACGAGAGCGGCAAGCCGAAGACTCACCCGCTCAACGACCCGCGCTTCGCGGGCGCTTCGATCCTGCTTTCGAACGCCAACTTCGGCTGCGGGTCCTCGCGCGAGCACGCGCCGCAGGCGCTCGCGAAGTTCGGCATCCGGGCCGTCGTGGCCGAGAGCTTCGCCGAGATCTTCTTCGGCAACTCCACGACGCTCGGGATGCCCTGCGTGTCGGTGAGTCACGACGCCGTGCTCGCGCTCGCCGCCGCGATCGAGAACGATCCGGCGCTCGAGCTCACGATTGATCTCGGGAGCGGCACCGTGAGCGCCGGCTCGCTGAGCTTTCCGGCGACGATGAAGCCGGCGGCGCGCGACGCGCTCGTCAAGGGCGAGTGGGACCCCATCGGGCAGCTGCTCGACGGCACCGAGCAAGTGAAGTCCACCGCCGCAAAACTGCCGTACCTCGCGTTCTGAGCGCCGCGTGCGGCCTTGAGCGGCGGGGTGGCACGTCGAGCGACCGCGTGCGGCGGGGTGGCACGTCGAGCGACCGCGTGCGGCGGGGTGGCACGTCGAGCGACCGCGTGCGGCGGGTGGCACGTCGAGCGACCGCGTGCGGCGGGGTGGCACGTCGAGCGACCGCGTGCGGCGGGGTGGCACGCCGAGCGACCGCGTGCGGCGGGTGGCACGTCGAGCGACCGCGTGCGGCGGGGTGGCACGTCGAGCGACCGCGTGCGGCGGGGTGGCACGGCGAGCGGCGGGGTGGCGCGGCGAGCGACCACAGCCTCAGCGGCGGAGGTTTGGCTTCGGCGCTTCGTGGAGGCCGATGAGGCCCGAACGCCGCCACCCGAGTCTCAAGAGCCACGTTTTTGCCGTGACGACCGGTCTCGCAGGTTCGTCAGCGCCTCGCCCGCGGTGCTCGAGGTCGACGAACACGGGCGGCGCACGCCCGACGAACGGGGGGTGCCCCGAGGCTTCGGGGTTCCAACCTCGAAAACCCCCAAAAAAAGCAGCGGAGGAGCAGGGATCGATTCCTCCGGGGAGCGGGCCTCGCGCGTGTTTGCGAAAATTGGCGAGAACGTAAACGAGCGCGGCGCGCACTTCGCGGGGCGACTTCAGGTCTCGGCCGTGCCACCGGTCCGCCCAGAGGCGCCCGCGACGCATGAGCAGGTCGTTGACGTAGCGCGCGATTCGGATGGCGAGCCCGCGCACGCCGCTCGAAAGCGCTCGCGCGTCGCGCGCCTCGACGAGCAAGTGGACATGATTGTCCTGAACGGAAAACTCGGGAATGCGAAACCGCGCGGGATCGCGGCGTGAAGATCGGGCAATCGCCAGCCGCACCGTCGGGTACAGATGTTGGCTGCGCAGCGAGCCGAGCCCCGCGCGCAGTGTGACGTGCACGGGGTGCCCCGCCTGATGGCGTGGCCGCGCGCGGTGCGGCGTCTTCGGCTGTGGGCCTGGTTTGCGCCCGGCGTGAGACCGCCTGCCGCCCCACGGACCCCTGAGGGGGAGAGCCAGCTGTTCGCCCCGAATCGGGAGGGTGCGTTCTCGCGTTCGTCTCAACTTGAAAGAGGCTATAATATGAGTTGGGGGCCGCGTCCAGTGGTCCCGGGCGAGTTTGAGTCATCTGGCCGTGCGTCGCGTTGGGGAGGCGATTGGACAGGCGCGAGGTGCACGAAGTGGCGCTGTCATCCGCGCGGGGTCGGGTAAGGCGCGAGGTGCACGAAGTGGCGCTGTCATCCGCGCGGGGTCGGGTAAGGCGCGAGGTGCACGAAGTGGCGCTGTCATCCGCGCGGGGGGCGCGAAGTGCACGAGGTGGGGTGTGTGGCGGGGAGCTCGAGCACGAGCGCGAGACGCACGAAGTGGCACTGTCAGTCGCGCGGGGAGCGCGAGGTGCACGAAGTGGCGCTGTCATCCGCGCGGGGTCGGGTAAGGCGCGAGGTGCACGAAGTGGCTTGTCAGCCGCGCGGGGGGCGCGAGGTGCACGAAGTGGGGTGTGTGGCGGGGAGCTCGAGCACGAGCGCGGGGCCGGCGGGTGTTGTTTTGCGATTTTTCGTGCTTGTGGGCGCGAATCAAGCGCGAAGGCTGGGCGCGAGGGGGGCACCGGCGGGTGTTGCCTGCGATTTTTCGTGCTTGCGGGCGCGAATCAAGCGCGAAGGCCGGACGCGAACTAGGCTACCCGCCTCGTGCTCCGTTCGCTGCGCGCACTCACGCTGTTCTGGTCGATTTTCGCGTCGTACGGCGTGACGTGGGTGCTCGCGAAGCTCGTCGGCGAGAAGCGCGGCGCACGGCTCTTCGAGCGTGCGCACAGGCGCAACGCGCGCCGCCTTGCGCACGGTTTCTCCTCGCTGCGCGGCGTCTTCATCAAGATCGGGCAAGTGCTCGGCGTCACGGCGACGTTTCTGCCGCCCGCGTTCGGGGAAGCCCTCGAAGAGCTACAAGACAAGGTGCCGCCACGACCCTTCGACGAGGTCGCGGGTCGCCTCGAGGAAGCGTTCGGTCCCGATGCGCTCGCGCGGTTCGGCAGCTTCGAGCGCGAGCCACTGGCGGCGGCATCGCTCGCTCAGGTTCACCGCGCCACGGCGCTCGACGGTCGCGACCTCGCCGTCAAGGTCCGCTACCCGAACATCGAGCGCCTCATCGCCGGCGATCTCGGCGTGCTGCGCTCGGTGATGCCGATGATTCGGCTCTTCCTCCCCATCGCTCGCGTGGAGCGCATGCTCGATCAGCTTGCTTCGATGTTGGCGCGCGAGATCGACTACGCGCACGAACGCCAGAACATGGAGCGCCTCCGCGCCGTCTTCGCGGGTCGCGAGGATGTGGTGATTCCCAGCGTCGTCGGCGAGCTCACCCGTGGCGGCGTGCTCACGATGTCGTTCGAGCCCGGCATCAAGGTGTCGGATGTCGAAGCGCAGCGCGCGGCGGGCATCGATCCGGAGGCCGTGGGGAAGCTGCTCGCGGAGTGCTACTTTCAGATGCTGCTCGATCACCGCGTGTTCCACGCCGACCCGCACCCGGGCAACTTCCTCGTCCGGCCGGGACCGAAGCTCGTGCTGCTCGACTTCGGCGCCGTCGAGGACGTCACGCCGGCCCTCGCGGAGGGTATGAAGGGCGTCGTGCTCGGCGTCCTCGCGAAGGACGACGAGCGCATCTTGCGGGGTCTCGAGCACATGGGCTTCGTCGCGCCGGGAGGCGACCAGGAGCTCTTGCGCAAGGTGGGTCGCGAGTACCTGAAGGTGCTCGGTAACACCAAGATCGGCGATTTTTCTCGCCTGGATCGCGCGGAGCTCGAGAGGCTTTCCGGGTATCGTCAGATGCGCGGGCATCTGCGGCAGGTCATGAAGAGCGTCGAATACCCCGACGGATACTTTTACGTCGAGCGCACGCTCGTCCTCTTGTTCGGACTCGCCGGGCTCCTCGCGCCGCGGCTCGGACTTCCTGGGCTGATTTTGCCTTATGCATCGCGCGTGCTCACGGCGGCCTTTTCGGGAGGCTCCCCGGGTACTTCCGGGAAGGCCCAGCACCCCCCGTGAATGTCGGGCGAGCCCCGCCGTGGCAATAGGACGAAAGCGCTGATGTTTTACCCTCGATCGTTCCAGACTCTCTTCGGCTCCCTGTTTGCTCTCGCCATCGCGGGTGGCTGCTCGTCGGGCGACGAGCCGGGCACCAACGTGTCGGGCGGTACGGGCGGCAGCAGCGGCAGCGGGACTGGCGGCGCGACGGGCGGCACATCGGGGGTGGGCGGCAGCTCCGGCGTCGGGGGTACCTCCGGAGCCGCGGGCAGCTTCGCCGGCGCGGGCACGGGTGGCACTTCCGGCAGCTCGGGCGTGGGCGGGGTGGGCGGCGCGACGGGAGGCAGCGCCGGACTCGCGGGGGCAGGCACCGCGGGCTCCCTCACGGGTGGCGCGAGCGGCGCCGCGGGCACGGGCGTGGGCACCTGCACCTTCACCGTGACGTCACAGACCGCGGACAAGGCCGGCGACGGCGGCATCCCGACGGTTGGTATCGTCGACTGGTCCGTTAACATGGCGAGCCCGACGAGCGCGAGCATCGTGTTCGGTCTCGAGGGTGGAACGTTGACGCTGACGGCGCCCGTCGACGTGACCCAGGGGCCGAGCTTTCGGACTCTGTTGCTCGGCATGAAAGCCTCGAAGACCTACAACTTCCACGTCGAGGTCGCCGGGGGCGGCACGACCTGCACGAGCAACGAGTACTCGATCACGACCGGTGCGGCGCCGAGCGCGCTGCCGCGCGTGACGCGCATGGCGGGTCCGGCCGCCGCGTCGCAGGCCCGCGGCTTCATTACCGTGAGCACGGGCATCGGCGGCGGTGGTGGCGGCATGATGGGCGGCGGGGGCGGCACTTCCTATGCGTTCATCCTCGACGCCGACGGCGAGCCCGTGTGGTGGGCGCCGGCACCCCCACAGTGTAGCCGCGCCAAGATGAGCGGTGACGGTCAGCACATGTGGATGGTCTCGCTCAACGTCGGCAACGGGTCGAACAACGGCGGCCAGGTCGATCGTGTCTCCATGGACGGGCTGACGAGAGAGACCAAGATCCCCGGATTTTCCAACTGTCATCACGACATCACCGTGCTGCCGACGGGCGGCAAGGCCGCTTGCCTCTCTTGGATCCAGCAGAGCGGCGACCAGCCGAGCGATCTCATCGAAGGCGATGCCCAAGGCAACGTCACCGCCGTCGCGCGCATCGACGCGAGCGTCTACACGGGTGGATCGGGCATGGGCGGCTCCAACCGCTTTCACGCCAACGCCCTTCACTATCATCCGACCGACGACAGCTACACGATCAGCGATCGCAACCCGAATCTGTTCGTCAAGATCAGCCACACGGGGCAGGTGCTCTGGCAGCTCGGCGGAAGCTGCTCGGGAGCGCCCGCACCCGGCTGCGTCGAGGGTAGCTGGCGCGTCAACCACGGGCACGACATGCCGGATGACGGCAGTGGCGCCTTCCTGTTCTTCAACAACGGCTCGAGCGGCTCATCGACGGTCTACAAGTACCAGCTGAACGAGATGGGGACGTTCACCGCCATGCAGGTCTGGACGTACCAGCCCGGGACGACGAGCAACGTCCTCGGTGACGTGCAGCAGCTGCCGAACGGCAACGTGCTCGTCGCGTTCTCCACGGCGAGCGTGATCCACGAGATCGATTCGAGCCAGATGCTCGTGCAAACACTGACGGGCGGCGCCGGCGGCTACGCCGAATGGCGCGAGACCCTCTACGGGCCGCCCGCGCGCTACTGACCACGCCTGGCCGTCACGCCGGGTCACCATGACCTTCCACCGGCACGACCGCACGCCCCCGCGGGAAACTGCGGCTCGAGCGTCGTGGTCCCGCGCGCCGCTCAGAGCTGAATGTCGTACTCGGTGACGACGCAGGCCAAGAAGCGGAGATAGTCTGCGGCGCAGGCGTTCGCGAACGGGTCGCCATCCGCGTTGCAGGTAAAGTCCGCGTCTTTCGCGCAGTCGAGGTACACGACGTACTCGGTATCGCAAGCTTCGACGATCGTCCCGACGAGCTGACATTCTTGCGTGCAATCGGCGCTGTTCGTCGAGTTGTCGCACATCACGTCGGCCTGGGCGTTGCAGTAGTCCGAGCAGGGCGGTTCGAGGTCGCCGCCGATGGCGGTGTCGTAGACGCACGCAATCGCGAGGGCGTACTCGTCGACGCAATCGGGGAAGGTCGGCTGGCCGTCACCGTTACATTCCACGGTGTCCATCGCCTGGCATGCGAAGAGTGTGTCCCACGCATCCGAGCACGCCTCGACACGGATGGCCGTCCTGCAATCGGTGATGCACGTGGCGAGCGAGTCGCCGTTGTCGCAATTCGCGTCGGCTGCTTTCTGGCAGGTGCTCGTGCAGGCGTCGACCTGTTCGGGGGGAGGGTGATACCCGGTCATCGCGCCCGTTCCGCCGCCGCCCGCCATGCCCGCGCTGCCGCCCGTCCCCGTGCCGCCCGTGCCGCCCGTGGCGTCGCCAGCGTTGCCGCCCGCGCCGTCCCCCGAGGTGCCGCCATTGCCAGCGGAGCTGCCGCCCGTCCCCGAGCCGCCGGTTCCTTTGCCCGCGCTGCCGCCCGTAGCGCTACCCCCCGTTGCGCCTGATCCGCCGCTTCCGTTGCCGGAGCTGGCACCGGAGCCGCCCGATCCCGCGCCTCCCTTTGCGTCGTTGAAGCTCGTCGAGCTGCCGCTGCACGCGACGATCGATCCCGTGATCAAACACAGCCCCGAGAGAACACCGATGCCGAAACGCGTCATGAAAAAGCCTCCGCTAATCTCTCTATGATCCCAAATTCGGAGCAATGCGCAAAGTCGGTAGGTCGCGCCCACGCGTTTGCCGTGACTTCTCTCCTGCGCAGGATGTCGGGAAACGTGCGCTCAGCGCGGTTCGGGGATGCAGCAGCCCGTGATGCAGTACGAGCCCGCGTTGCACGCCGCTTCACCGATCTGGCCGCAAGCGGGACGTCCGAGCGTGCAGCGCGGCCCACCACCGTTGCAGCTCGGATCGGGCGTCGGTCGTCCGGCGCACACCTCGCACGGGCCGCAGTCGTTGAAGCACGAGGGGACCGGTGTGCACGGGCGACAGAGCGACGGATCGTCGAGCACGTCCTCGGTGCACGTGCCTTGGCCGTTCGTGGCGGACGAGCCGAGCCACACGTAGCGCTGGCTGCCGGCGGGCAGCTCGCAGCAGCCAAAGCAGTCGCAGCCGTTGGGCGTGAGAGGCAAGCAGGCGTCGAGGCACGCCTGAGGTTGCGAGGCGGCAAGCTCGTCGCACGTCGCGCCGAGGCCGGGCACCGTGCCGCTTTCGACGAGCGCGCAGCTCGAGCTGCCGCTCGGTGGGTAGTCCGGGGCCACCGAAAGGGGGTCGCAGCTCGCGCTGTAGCGGCAACCGTCGTTGCCGGACCCCGAATTGCGATCGAAGTAGCAATCTTCACGGCATCCGCCGCCGTTGCCTCCCGGAAGGTCGAGGAACAGAGAATCTTCCGTGTCGTCGCAGGGGCCGAGGCACTGGCTGTCCTCGGCGTTGACCGCACCGTCGCCGTCGTTGTCGATACAATCGCCGCATCGAAAGATCTTCCCCTGGCAGCTCACAGGTTGGCACGTGGGCTCGCTCGCGCCGGCGTCACCGAGAGTGCCCGCGTTGGCGCTCGTGCCCGCGTCGCCACCAACGCCCGCGGTGGCGCTCGTGCCCGCGTTGCCGCTCGCCGCGTCCGACGGCAGTGTGCCGGCGCCGCCGTCGCGCGGCAGGTCCAGACCGACGAGCACGTCGTCCGTGCAGGCGCCCGACGCAGCGCCTACCAGCAGGATCAGGCAGGCACCGGCAAGCGGCCAGCGTGTCATGGGGCCGTGGCGGGGCCTTCGAGCTTTCGCCGGTGCGCGGATTGAGGGTACCGCTGCTCGAACCGCTCGAGGCGCTTGGCGGCCTCTTCCGAGCGTCCGAGGCGCCGTAGCGCTTCTATCGCGATCACCTCGCGCTCCTGCGTGAGCACGCCACCAGGATAGGTTACCTCGTGTTCGCGAGTGAGCAAAAGCGCGCGCTGCGGATTGGACGAGAGCGCCTTTCGCGCGTCCTCGAGCAGGGCGTCCTCCGGACGCGGTTCGGGGCGAGGTGCGGCGGTGCGATGGGGCGCGGGAGGTGGCGTATTCACCGAGGAAGGTCCTTCGTCGGCGGGCACGGCGGGCTCACTTTGGGCCGGAGCCGGCTCGGGGGAGGGCTTCGGAGCGGGCGGCGCCGCGCGTTCGGGTGGGTCGATGGTTTGCTCGGCGCTTGGGGCGGCAGGTTTCGCCGTGGGGCGTGCGGGCTCGCTTCGCGTCCCGAGCCAGATGGCGCCGGCCACGGCGACACCACCGAGCGCGAGCAACCCGAGCTTTGCCGTGGGCGCGAGGGCCGCCGCGCTCGGCGCCGGAGCTGGAGCCGGCGGCGGCGTGTGGAAGAGCGGATCGAGTCGCGCCTGGACGCGCGCGAGCTCTGCGGCCGTCGGTAGGTCGCCGCGCGCGGCAGACAAGAGCTGCCGCAAGCTATCGGGTGCCTCCGAGCCGAGCTCGGACAGGCGCGTCGGTTCGTCGAACGTGGTCACGTGTCTTCCTCCCCGTCGCGGCGTTTCGCGGACGCGATGAGCTTCGCGCGCGCTGCGTGCAGCCGCGAGTACGCCGTCTGCAGGGGACAGCCGAGCGCGGCGGCCACCTCGCTCATCGACAGACCCTCGATTTCGTAGAGCACGATGACGTCACGCTTGTCGTCGTCGAGCGAGTCGAGAAGCTGGAGAAGCTGCGTCCGCGCCTCGGTGCGACGGTCCGGCGCGAAGCTACTCGGCTCCGCAAGGTCGCGTCCGGGGTCCGCCACCGCACGCTCGTAACGCACGCGCGCCCGCCGTCGATGGTCCGACGCGAGCCGCATGCAGATCCCGTACAGCCAGGTCCGAAGGCTCGAGCGTCCCTCGAATGATCCGAGCCGCCGGTGCACGACGACGAAGACCTCCTGGCAGAGGTCGTCGATCTCGGATTCCGGCGCGCCGAGATGACGGAGCGCGCGGTAGACGTAGGCCGCGTGCTCATCGAACACCTCTCGCAAGCTTAGGCCCGAGCCCTCGGCCGTCATGCGGGGCGCTCGGGGGGGCTTTCGGTAGGGAACGCATGCCGTGCCTCAACGCTCGTCAGTGGGGGCATACCGCCACCCTTATTAGCCGTCGCGCCCCCGGCTGGCCTCAAAGCTCCACTCCCACGCCGATTTGTGCGTCGAAGGCGATGGGGGCCGCGCGAAACAGGCCGATTTTGGCGCCGTTCGACTGCTGCGCGACATATCCGTTCCGGGTGATCGCGGCTTCAGCGAGCGCCGCCGCTCGCAGCGCCAACGGCCCCACGAGCCGAAGCGAGGCCACGGCGCCCGCCTGGAGCGAGAACCAGAAGCCGCTGACTCGCTCGTTCTCGTCGAAGCCGAACGCCTCGGCTGCGCTGCGCCCGGCGAGCTCGCCGGCGCAGGCCGCGACGCGCACGCGCGCGGCGGCGTGTTCGAGCGGGCAAACGAGGATCCCGGCTCGCTGCAGCGAGACGCGCACGCCGCGATTCGTCGTCGACTCGACGTACGACGCGCGTGGTGGGAACAGCTCTGCGAAAACCAGGATGGTGGCGAAGCGTGGCGGCCCGAGCTCGAGGCTGACGGCTCCGCCGGGTGCAACGCCCGGCAACGAGCCGATCGCGAGCGCCCCCGAAAGCGCGAGCCCGATGCGCCACGGCGTGCGCGGCGCGTCGGTGTCCTTCGGTAGTCTGATCGCGGTCGGCGGGAGGCTCGCCGCGACGGGAGGCGCCGCGGGCGGTGGTGGCGCCGCGGTCTCGGTCGCGGGTGTCGGCGCAGGCGGCGGTTCGGGCGGCGCATCGAGCAGCAGTGCGACGACGAGCGCGAGCGACGCGTCGAGCGCCGAGCAATCGGGCGCCTCGGTGACGAGTTCACGGCGGCCGAGCTCTCGACCGATGCCGTCGTGGAGCGTCAGCCGTGCGCGCCACGCGGGTCCGGGTGTGGCGTCGAGCTGGATCGAAAGGCGAAGATCGGCGGCATCGCTCACGAACACTCGGCGCCCGAGTCGTCGTTCGACCGCCCTCATCAGTGCTTTGGGTGCGATGCACGACTCGGCGCCGCCGCTTCGCGCAAGAGCCAGGGTCGCGAGAGCGTGCGCCGGCTCGGCGCGCGCTCCGAGCGTAGCGGTGCCGAACATCAACGACAGGGGCACGGCCCACGCTTTCATCGACGGCGCCCCGGAGACTACCAGAGCACCACCGACGCCATCCACCGCGCTCCGGCCCGCTGACCGCGGCGCTCACGGCGGCGAGACGCTCAGCGGGCGACGAACACGCCGCGCAGGTCTTCGGTGGCGGCGATCGGGACACCGCCTTTGATCGAGGTCGCGCGGAATTGGTAGTACATGCCCGGCTCGAGCGCCGGACCCGCGTAGGCGACCGTGACCGGGGCGTTGCCCTTCGGTCCGACGATACCCGACTTCTGCCAGGTCTCGTTGCCGAGCGCGTCGAAAACGACCAGGTCGTAACCGTCCTCGCTCGAGTCGTCCTCCCAGGACAGGTCGAACGGCTCACTCACTTCTTCCGGCATCTCGCTGCCGGGCGATTCGACCGCGAGCGCGCCCGTGACCTTGAAGCCCTGCGTCAGCGAAATGTTGCCGCTCGTCACCTCGAGATGGACGATCTCGGTACCACCGATGCTGGTGTCCGGGTCGCGGACGAGGCCGTCGTTCTCGAAGGCCGCGAGCGCGACGTAGCGCCCGGCGGGAACGTTCGGGATCGACCAGGCGCCGCTCACGTTGGCGGCCCGCAAGCCGAGCGGCGCTTCGCCGCGCGCCATGGTTTCGTCGAAGGTGCTTTCGACGACGAGGATGACACTGGTCGTCGAGCCACCGGGCGCGTTGACGATCTGCACGTTGCCGCTCACCCTCGACGTCGCGGCGCTGAGCACCGAGAGGTCGACGCCAGCGAGCGCCTGGTCCGCCTTCACGTCAACCGCTTGGCTCTCGAGGTTCACGCCCGGCAAGTAGCCTTCGACGCTCGCGCTGCCTACGGGAACGTTGAACACCGTGTACGCGCCGTCGCGGTCGGCGACGCCCGTCTGGGTGCCGGCCACGATCAGCGCGCCGCCCGGCCGATCCGCGAGCACGCGGCCCGAGACGCTGCCGAGATTGTTGCCGTCCGAAAGCGGAATCAGCCCGATTTCGGTGAGCGCCGAGGCGACGGCCGCGGGGTTCCCCGTCGCCGCCTCGAGATCGATCGGCACCGCGACGCGTGGCGCTCGCGGGAAGGTGAGGTACCCGCTCGCGTCCGCGC
This sequence comes from uncultured delta proteobacterium, assembly GCA_963841435.1. Lineage (GTDB taxonomy): Bacteria > Myxococcota_A > Polyangia > Polyangiales > Polyangiaceae > PMG-095. The sequence continues at coordinate 1,224,123 of CAWJCS010000005.1, read as the reverse complement.
GCAGTATCACCCTCGCCTCGGCGACGGCGCCGCTCGGAAGGCGCGTTGCCGGCACCTCCAGGCTGTAGCTGCCGTCGTTGTCCGTCGTCGCCACCGCCGAGACCGCGGCGCCGTTGGCATCGCGAGCGACCACGAGCGCTCCCGCGATCGCGCCGTCGTCGGTCACGTCGAAGACGCGGCCGCGGAGCACGAGGGGAGCGAAGCAGGCCGGCGCTCCGCCCTCGACCGCTTCGCACACCGTGCCGCCCTCGCAACCCGTGCTGGAGCCGGGCGTGCAGGCCGCGCCCGGCGACCCGTTGTCGTCCTTCGAGTCACCGCCGCACGCCGTGGCGAGCACTGAGCCCAGCAGCACCATCGTGCGGGCGGGTCGTTGCCAGTTCATACGGCGTCCCCTACTTCACGCTGGATTCGATGCAGCAGCCGAGCTGACAGTAGTAGTTCGGCGGGCACGGGATCTCGACGCTGCACACCTGCCGGCCGCCGTCGCAGGTGTAGGTGGGCGGCGGAGGCGGTTCGCCGCCGTCGCTCGTCGTGCCGCCGCTGCCGGGCGTGCCGCCGTCGGGAGGGGGCTCGCCCGCGCAGGAGTCGGGGAGGTCGGCGATGGTCTTGCCGGGGCAGAGCTCGCATTCGCCGCAGTCGTTCGAGCACTGTGTGCTCTTCCTGCAGCGCGGGCACGCCTTCACGTCGTCGATATCGTCGAGCGAGCAGGTCGAGGTCGTGAAGACGTCGACCGGGCCGTCTTTGGTTACCACCGTGCAGCACCCGAAACAGTCACAACCGTTGGACGTGCGCTTCGCGCAGTTGTCGATGCACGCTTGCGACACGGCGCAGTCGGGGTCGTCGGGCGGCAGCAAGCCGTAGAGACAGTCCGTCGCGTATCGGCAGCGGTCATCGCCGGCGCCGGAATTGCCGTCGAAGAAGCAATCCTGCCACTTCGGGTCACGGTTGTCGCCGGGGATGCCGGTCGCGAACGAGCCTTCGTCGTTGTCGTTGGGCCCCGTGCACTCGGGATCGAAGCCGTCGATCAGGCCGTCGCCGTCGTCGTCGAGGCCGTTGTTGCAGGCGCAGTCGCTGCAGATCGTGGTGCCGCCACCAGAGCCGCTCGCTCCGGTGTTCGTGCCCGCGGAGCCGCCGGTCGTCCCGGTCGTGCCCCCGACGGAGCCGCTCACGCCCGAGCCTGCCTCGCCGCCCAGGTCGATCGAGCCGCCCGTCGATTGGCCCGAGCTCGCGCTCGACCCGCCGTTCGAGGCACCGGTCCCGCCGCTGCTCGCCGCCGCCAATCCCCCGGAGCCCGCGGCGCTGTCACTTTTCCCAGCGCAGCCCCAGACTAGGAACATGGCAGCGAGCGAACCCCCGAGGGCTCGTGAAAGGTTCCTGAACTTCGAGGTTCTGCCCGTCATGTACGGATGGGTGGGGCACCCTGCTCGCGTTTATCAAGCAGGCCTCCTCGCGGGCCTCCTCGCTGCGGGCCCGGGGTGCGGCGCCGTGCGCCCGACGCCGCCGGAGAATCCGCAATCGGCTCCGCACGTTGCGCACCCCACGACCGACGCGGGTCCGCGCGTCTGTGATGCGGCGATCGACGTTCCGAGGGCCGCTCCCTGGGTCGTCTCGGTGGATCTTCGCTGCACGGGTGCACCGGTGACGGGCGTCGTGCCCGATGACCTCGAGCTCGAAGCCTTCGTGACCGGTGCGTCTCGCGATGCGCTTCGTGCGCGAAAGGAGGCGGGGGGCGTTTCACGGGTTTCGTATCGGGTCGATCTCGATGCCATGGCGAAGCGCTACGACGATCTCGACATCGCTTCGCGCTTCGGGCGCTCACTCATCGCGCCAGTCTCGAGCTTTTTGTTCACGCCGGTGCCGCAGCGTACGGGCGACCCCGTGAAGGTGAGCTTCGTGCCGTCTTCGGCCGCGATCGCCACCGGGCTCAGGGTCGGGCCCGACGGGACGTTTTCCATCGAATCGCACGAGCTTCGCGTCGGAACGTACGTCGCGTTCGCGCCGCGCGAGGTGCACGCCGTCAAGGTCAAGGGCAGCATCGTGCGCGTCGCCCTGCTCGACGGGCCGCTCGACTTGCCGGTGTCGACGCTCGTCGCGTGGGTCGAGCGAGCTGCCACGGGCGTTGCCGACTTTTACGGTCGCGCGCCCGACGACGACACGCTCGTCGTGGTCGCGCCGATCCCGGGGCGGGCGGGCGTGCCGTTCGGAAAGCTCTTGCCCGAGAGCGGCCCGGGCATCGTGCTCCTGCTCGGCGAGCACACGACCGAAGCGGAGCTGCCGCACGACTGGGTGCTCGTCCACGAGCTCTTTCACGTCGGCACCCCGTCTTACCTCGGCGAGGGAAAATGGTTCGACGAGGGACTCGCGACCTACTTCGAGCCGCTGATCCGCGCGCGCATGGGCTGGCTCGACGAGGGGGAGCTGTGGAGCGACTTCTTGGGCGACATGCCACGCGGCCTTCCCGCCATGACCGAGCACGGGCTCGAGCACGCGCGCGGCTACGGCGAGCTCTACTGGGGGGGCGCACTTTTCTGCCTCAGCGCCGACGTGGCAGTGCGGGCTCGCAGCAAGGGCTCTCTGGGCCTCGAAGACGGCCTGCGCGCCGTGCTCGCGCAGGGTGGGGTCGCCTCGGAGGTGTGGAGCCTCGAGAGTACGCTCGAGGTGGCCGACACCGCGCTCGGTGGCCCCGAGCTCGTGCCGCTCGCGCGCCGCTACGCAGCGCAGGCGCGCCCATGGACGCGGCCGCGCTTTTTCGCGACCTCGGCGTGCGACGCGCACCGAACGGACGCATCGTCCTCGACGACGCGGCGCCGCTCGCCGCGGTGCGGCGCGCCCTGGTTCGCGGTAAGCCCGGAGGCTGAGCCGCGCACGGCGCCGGGCGCGCTTCGTTAGTCGCGGCTTCGCCCTCGGCGCCGCCGCGGCCCCGGGTAGATGCGCACGTAGGTGCGGCCCTCGAAGCGGATCTCGTGGGCAGGCTTACCGACCGCAAACCGGTTCACGCCGGCGTCGAGGCCGCGCTGCTCGGAGGAAAGATAGGTGACGACGAAGTCGGCGTCGTCGCCGCGGCGCGCCCTGCGGAAGTGAAGCCATGGCGTCATGACGACGCCGCGCGCGTAGGCCGAGAGCACCGTGGGCGTCCGGCGCGGCGATTGCGCGGCGATCCAGCGCGCCGCTGCGCGGAAGCCCTCGCCCTGGCCGAGCGTGATGACGCGCTCGGGGCTCAGCCCCGGGTACGAGGCGCACCAGGTGATGGGCAGTGGATGGACGCGCGCGAGCCTGGCGCAGCGCCCGGCGAGCAGCAACGCGAGGACGCCCCAGAGCAGACGGGGGCGTTGCCGCGCGAAGCGCTCGGGAAGTCGGAGACGCCGCGTGAGCTCGAGCGCGCCCCGAGCGGCCAAGAAGGCCAAAAAGGGGAACAGCGGCAACAGATAGCGATCGCCCTTCTTCGGGCTCGCGAGGAGAACCATGGTGGCCGGCACGTAGGTGCAAGCGAGCACCGCGAGCGTGCGCCACGTGCGGCTCCGCGCGCGCCTGAGCCCGAGCCACGAGAAGAGCGCGGCGCCGAGCACCTCGGGCGAGAGCCGCATCAACAGGATGCCCGCGTAGTGCGCGATGCCCGGGTCGCGCTCGTACACCTTGCCCCAAGAAAGAACGGCGTGGCCCGACCCCGCGACGCGGGCGCCGCTTTCGAGGGCGCGCCGCAGCGTCTTCACGGGAGCCGTCCAGAGCGCGGGCCAGAGCAGCCACGAAACGAGCATTGCCGAGGCACCCATGGTGGCGACGAGCAGCGGGAGGCGCGTCGTGCGCGGCCTCTCGACGACGAACGTCCCGATGCAGGCGAGCGCGAGGCCGAGCGCGAAGGCGACGGAGAACAGGCGCGTCAGTGCGGCGAGGCCGAAGAGCGTGCCCGCGGCCACCGCCCAGACGAAGCGCCGTTCCACGAACGCGAGCGTGCCGCACAGCGCGCCGAGCCAGACGAAGCCCGTGGCTGTGGCATCGAGGTGAAAGGTGCGCGAGTGGGCGACGAGAAATGGCTCGGTCGCGAGGAGGACCGCGGTGAGCGTCGCGAGCCAGGCGGCCTCCCGATCGAGCGCGCGGCCAGGTGCCGCCGCATCGGGATCTCGCGAAAGCCGATAAACGAGCGGCAGCGTCGCCGCCGGAACGACGCTGCCGAGCACGGCGAGCGGGAGCGTCGCCGCCGTAACGCTGAGCGGGCCGATGGGCGCCTCGAGCACGCCGGCGACGCGCAGCGCCGCGCCCGAGATCCACATCACCATGACGCCGGGGTGTGGCGACTGGTACGTGCGCTCCCAGCGGCCGCTATCGAGCGCTTCCCAGAACCGCTTGGTGCGGCCGAACCAGTACAGGATGCCGTCAACGTTGCAGGTTGCCCCCACGTCGGGCAGACGGATGGCGAGACCGAGCAGCAGCACCGCGCTCGCGAGCAAGAAAAGGGCGGTGCGTCGGCTCGGCATGACGCCGTGCCGAACGCTCACAGCCCGAAGCGCACGCGGTTCTGCGCCACGAACTCGACGTACGCCTCGGACTCGAGGTGCGGCTCGATCTCGCCGCTCTCGATGGCGGCCTCGAGCGCACGCTTGATGTCGCCGACGAGGCGCGACGGCGGCAGTCCGAACGCCGCCATCAGCGCGTTTCCCACGCCCGTCGGCAGGGGTGGTGCGACGGCGTCCTCGGCGGCGAGCTCTCCGATGCGGTTGCCGAGCTCGTCGATGAGCGCCACGCCGCGCCGCTTCTTCTCCGGGCGCTTGGTGGTGATGTCGGCGCGCGACAGGCAGAGCAGATCCTCGAGGTGGGCCCCCATCTCGCGCGTGAAGCGGCGCACGGCGCTCGGCGTCCACTTCCCGTCGTACTGGCTCGCGCGCAGATGGTGCAACACCAGAAAGCGCACCGTTTCGCGCAGCGACGGATCGGGGTTGAAGAGGTGCTCACGCCGCTCGAGCTTGTCGAACATGCGGGCCCCGACCTCGGCGTGTCCGAAGAAGTGCACCTCGCCGTTGGGCGCGATGCTGCGCGTCTTCACCTTGCCGATGTCGTGGAACAGGGCTGCCCAGCGCACCTCGAGCCGCGGCACGCTCTGAATCACGACTTGCTTGGTGTGCTTCCAGACGTCCTTGTGGCGCCACTCGCCGTCGCCGAACCCGACCATGGCCTTCACCTCGGGAAGCAACACGTCGAGGGTGCCGGACACGAGCAGGGCGTCGAGGCCTTCGTCGGCGTGGTCGCCGAGCATCACGCGGTCGAGATAGCGGCGCAGGTCGGCGGCGCCGAGCGCGGTGATGTCCTCCGGCCGGACGAGCGTCACCGGGCGGGCGCTCGTCGCGTGCTCCGCGCACTCCACCGCGCGCTCGAGCGCATCGGCGGCGCGCTGCCTCTCGGGGGCAAAAGTGGCGGGGGACAGGCTGGGCATCGCGGGGCGGCCCTTCTAGCACCAGTCTGCCACGGGGGAAGCCGGGCCGGTGTGGCGCCCGCAGGCCGTGGTTTCGAGTGGTTTTCGGCTGGTTCGGGGCGGCGCCGGAGCCCCGCGCCCGCGCCGGCTCACGCCGAGCGGAGTCGGCCGAGCCGCTCGGCGGCGGCTTTTAGCGTGGCTTCCTCTTTGGCGAAGCAGAACCTGACGAGGCGCTCGCCCGTCGGTGTTTCGTAGAAAGGCGACAGCGGGATGGCGGCGACCCCGATCTCGGTGGTGAGGCGCCGAGCGAAGCTCACGTCGTCCTCGCGCGAGATGGCCGAGTAGTCAACGAGCTGGAAGTAGGCGCCCGAAACGGGGCGAAGCTCGAAGGGCAAGTCGGCGAGCAATGCGCGAAACCGATCGCGCTTGTTCTGAAAGAAGCCCGCGAGCGACGCGACGTGCTCCGGGCTCTGTGCGAGCACGTCGGCGAGCGCGTGCTGCGCCGGCGTCAACGTCGCGAACGTCACGAACTGGTGCACTTTGCGAAGCTCGGCGCTCAGCACGGCGGGAGCCGTGACCCAGCCGACCTTCCAGCCCGTCGCGTGAAAGCACTTGCCGAACGAGCCGACACAGAAGCTCCGCTCGCGAAGCTCCGCGTTGCGGAGCAGGCTCTGCGGCTCGCGCCCGTCGAACAGGAGCCTCTCGTAGACCTCGTCGGAGAGCACGAGCGTCGGCGTGCCCGAGAGCACGTCGGCGAGCGTCGCGAGATCGCCCGGCGCGAGCACGGCGCCCGTTGGATTGTGCGGAAAATTGAGGATAAGGAGGCGTGTGCGCGGCGTGAGCGCGTCCGCCACGCGCTGCCAGTCGACCGAGAAGTCGTGACTCCTGAGCGGGACGTGGATGGCACGTCCTCCCTGCAGCAGCACCGCGGGCTCGTAGGCGTCGTACGCGGGGTCGAGCACGATCACTTCGTCGCCGGGGCGCACGACGGCGGCGACCGCGTCGAACAGCCCCTCCGTGGCGCCGCTCGTTACGGTGATCTCGCTCTCCGGGTCAACGGCCACGCCGTACGAGCGCTCGATGGCGAGCGCGATCTGCTCCCTGAGCCTCGGAATACCGGCCATGGGCGCGTATTGGTTCCTGCCCGCGGCGACGTGATGCGCGAGCGCCCGGCAGAGCGCCGCAGGTGGGTCGAAATCGGGGAATCCCTGCCCGAGATTCACGGCGCCGTGCTCCTCCGCGAGCCGCGACATGACCGTGAAGATGGTGGTGCCGACGGCGGGGAGCTTCGAATCGATCACGGTCGGTCGCGGTTGGCGTCGAGCCCGGCGAACCAGCGCACGGCGTCGGACTCGTTGTCGAAGACGTCCGCGCGGCCCGCGGAGTCGCGGCAGAGGTTCCTGAACTGCAGCACCTGGATCGGCGCGCTGCCAACGAGCACGGCGACGCCCATGCCGCTCCTCGCGGCGGCGGCGAAGAAGCCGGCGAGCGCCTCGCGCGTCTTCGGACCGAAGACTGGCGGGCCGCGGCGTAGATCGAAGATGATGCCGCGGTAGAGGGTGCCGGGGCGGAGCACGTTCGTCGTCAGAAAATCCGACATCTGCCTGGCGTTTCTGGCGCCATCGTCCGCGCTCAGATCGGGACGCAGCCAGACCTGGCAGATTGCGAGACCGTCGCGGGCGGAGATCAGGTGGTTGTCGCCCTGGGAGAGTTTCATGCGCGCGGCGTCTTCACCCAGCCGACTCCTAGCAAATTTCCGCGATTTGTGCCGGACCTCGCGTCCGGGGCTACGCTTTCGACGATGAGCGAAGCGCGGCGAGCCCCGAGGAGGGCCGATCTGGGGCGAACCCTCGCCCGGATCGTGGTCGCCCTGCTCGCTCTCGTCGGGGCGGCGCCCATCGCGGCGGCCTTCCTCATCTCGAGCGGCCCGTTGCAGCGCTGGGCCGAGCGGGAAGCCGCGCGCATCATGGCGCAGGAGCTCGGCCTTTCGGCGCGGTATCGCGTCGAGCTTCGCCTCCTGCCGCTCCGGCTCCAGGTCTCGGACCTGGTCATTCCTGCCTCGGACGGGGGCTCGCCCGCGCTCACCGCCGAGTCGGTGAGCATCGCGCCGCGCGTCTTTGCCCTGTTCGGGGGTCGGCTCGATCTCGGGGACATCGAGATCCGCCGCCCTCACGCTCGCCTCTTATTGAAGGACGGCAAGGTCCAGAACCTCCGCTACCACCTGCCCGAGACGCGCCCCGGTCCGGCGGCGCAGCGCGCGCCGTTCTCGACACTGTCGGTGACCGAAGGGCGCTTCCGCGTCGAGGTCGACGGCGTGGGCGTGGAAACCGGCCCCGTCGACCTCGACGTGTTCGCCGATCGCGGCCCCTCGTTCGAGATCTCGCTGCAGGCAGACGAGAGCCGTATCGTGCGCCGCCGCATCGACCGGACCACCGGCAGCCCCACCGAGGGCCAGGAGATCCAGGAGGACGATCTCGTCTGCCGCCTCGAGGCGCGCGGCCGCATCGCCCCCGACGGGTTCGACGTGCGGCGCCTGTCGCTGCTCGCGACGCTCGACGACAGCCCCGCCCCGGGACGGAGCGCCGGCTGCGAGGCCGCGGGCGAAGCCGATCCACGCGGCATCGTCGCGCGCGTCTCGCAGCTGCACGTCACGCCGCGTCCCGATCACCTCCCGCTGCTTGCCGGCCACGTCGTGCTGCGGGCGCCCGTCGCGCTCGTGAACCGCTTCGTCACGACGCTAACGCTCCGCGGCTCCGTGGCGTTCGCCGGGGACATTCGCTACGACGGAAGCTTCGAGTTGCCGGAGCTGGACGGCAAGCTGACCGGCAAGGGTATCGCGCTCGGGCCCTATCGCATCGCTCAGGACCTCGCCGTCGATCTTCACGTCGCCGCCGACGTCGTGCAAGTCCCCAAGTTCGAAATGGGATTCGCCGACGGGCACGTCACCATCACGAACGCGCGCATCGAGCCCCTCAAGCCCGGCGCGCCCATCAGCATCGAGGCCATGGATCAAGCCGACGTCCCATTCACGTCGCTGATGCGCGACCTGAACGTGACGCCACGAACGATCGTGAGCTGGGACATCAAGGAAACGCACGCCCGCCGCATCCACGGCGCGCTCGCGCCGGTGCGCGTCGAGGGCGATCTCTGGGGAGAAACTCGCGATTTCGAGGTGTTCGACCGAGCGTTCAGCCAGCCCGGTCGCAAGCACATGATCGGCGTGAAGCACGCGACCCTGCACGGCAAGTTCCGCGTCGTGCCGAAGGCGCTCGAGTTTTTCGACATGCGCACGGATTTCGGAAAATCGAGCGTGTACTCGCGCCTGATCTCGATCGGGTTCGCCAACACGATCGCGCTGTCGATTCCCAAGGGCTCCAAGATCGACCTTTCGGACGTGAGCCCGCTCGTTGACATCCCCTGGGCCGGCAACGCGGAGGTTGACGTTGAGATGGCCGGCGATATGGGCGACCCGCTCTTGACCGGCAACCTGAAGATCCAGGGCTTCGAATTCGGGGGCTTCCCGCTCGGTGACCTGAAGAGCGCCAAGGTGCGCTTTCGGCCCCTCTGGTTCGAGCTCACCGACGTCGTCGCGCAGAAGGGCACGAGCCCGTACACCATCCCGAGCGGGCGCATGGATTTCGACGCCGGGGCGACGCTCGTCGCCGACGCCACCGTGAAGAGCCCGGGCTTCGATTTGCAGGAATTTTTGGCCATTTGGCACTTCGACCAGGACCCGCGCTGGACCGATCTCGAGGGCGTGACGAGCGCTGACGCGCACGTTCACTACGTCCTCGGGGGCAAGCGCGACCCGTGTGGCGGCGGTGTGCTCGAGACAGATGGCAAACTGGCCTTCAAGCGCTTCGATCTCTGGGGAGAGCACTACGACAGCGGCGAAGGCGACTACCGCTTCCGCTGGTTCGATCGCGAGGCGAGCTACCGGGGCATGACGCTCTCCGTTCCCTCCATGGCGCTCCACAAAGGCTCGGGCTCGGTGCTCGGGTCTTTCGAGATCCGGGCTGGCGGCACCCTCCAGGGACACCTGGTGGCGAGCGACGTGCCCATCGGTGACATCGACGCCCTCCCGGCGGCGCTTCGCGTGGCGGACGGAAGAGCGTCGGGGGTGGCCGAGTTCGGCGGTTCGATCGACGAGCTTTCGGGGAGCGGCAGCGGGCGCATCACGTCGGTGCGCGTGGGCCGCGCGACCTTGCCTTCGTCGGAGTTTCGCTACGAGCTCACGGCGCTAAACGAAGCAGAGAAGGTGATCGGGCGCACGGGGTGCGGCGCTGCCATCACGCCGCCCTTCGACCCCTCGGAATGGGAGACCGACCGTGCGAGCGGCGTCTTCGACCTGTCGGGCTCGCTCTTCGGCGGCCAGGTGCGCTTCGACCACCTGCAGATGACCAAGCAGCGCAGCAAGCTCGCGCGCGGCCGCGTGGTCTTCGACGGCCTCGACGCGAGCGCGCTCGCGGAGCTCGTCCCTACTTTCGCGCTCTCGGACTCCCGCGTTCAGGGGCACCTGTCGGGGACGCTCGACCTCTCGGAGTGGCGCGTCGCCGATCCCGTTTCGTCGCGCGCCAAGCTCGCTCTCGCCGACCTCTCGTTCTCGCGTGGCGGTTACTCGGCGCGCGTCTTGCCCGGCTCGCGGGCCATCGAGCTCGGCGGCGGCGCGGTGAGCGTGCCCGCGCTGAGCGTTCTCGCCGTCACGCCGAGCGGGCACCGGGCCACGTTCGACGTCACGGGCGACGTGGCGTCGCTCCGGGACGTGCCGCGCGTCGATGGCACGCTGAGCTTGCGGCCGATGGACCTCTCGGCGCTAACGCAGGCGTTTTCCCGCGTCGAGCGCGCCAAGGGTACGGTCTCCGGCAAGCTCGCCGTCAAGGGTCCACTGCGGGCGCCCGTCTATGACGGCGGGCTCGAGCTCAGCGGCGGCGAGCTCACGCTGCACGGGCTCGCCTCGCCGATCACCGACATCGATCTCGCGCTCAAGCTCGAAGGCGGCGAGCTCAACGTCGCCCGTGGCTCCGCCCGGTTCGGCAACGGCACGCTCGGCGTGAAGGGTGGCGGACCCGTGCGCGGCTTCTCGTTGAGCGCGATGCGCCTCGACCTCACCGCCCGGGAGATCGCGCTGCCGCTCGGCGAAAGCGTGCGTGCGAGCGCGGACGCGGACCTGCTCGCGACCTGGAAGCCGGGGACCGGCTCCGAGCCGGCGCTGCCGCGCCTGTCCGGCAACGTGCTCTTGCGCTCGCTCGAGTACCGGCGCCCCGTCACGATGACGGCGGAGCTCCAGTCGCTCGGCCGGCGCGGCAAGCGCACGAGCTTCGAAGCGTACGATCCGGCCGAAGACGTCGTCGACCTCGACATCACCGTGCGGGCGGCCCGTGCGCTGCAGATCAAAAACGAGCTCGTCGAGGCCGATCTGACGCTCGGTGACGAGGGTCTCGTGCTCAAGGGCACTAACGGTCGCTACGGCCTGCGCGGCACCGTCGAGGTGAAGCCCGGCGGGCGGATCACGCTGCGCCGCAGCGTGTTCGAAGTGACGCAGGGCACGGTGCGCTTCGACGACGAAACGCGCATCGCGCCGAACGTCGACGTGACGGCCGTCACGGAGTACCGCCGCTACGCGGAGAATTCGACCACGAGCGGCAGCTCGGCGGCGAGCAGCTCGAGCGGTAGCGCCTCGAGCGTGGGTGGCGGCCACTGGACGATTCGCATGCACGCTCATGGTGACGCCGACGACCTGAAGATCGATCTCACGAGCGACCCCGCGCTCGCACAGGACGACGTCTTCTTGCTGCTCACCGTGGGGCTGACACGCACGGAGCTCGACCAGGCGCAGTCGGCGAGCGTGGGCGAGAGCGTGGCGCTCGAGGCGCTCGGCACGCTGAGCGGCGCCGACAAGGCCGTCACGAGCGCGGTCCCCGTGATCGACGAGTTTCGCTTCGGCAGCTCCTATTCGTCGCGGACGGGCCGTACCGAGCCCACGGTGACGATCGGCAAGCGCCTCAACGACCGCGTGCGCGCCAACGTCACCACGGGCCTCGCCGAATCGCGCGAGGTGCGCTCCAACGTCGAGTGGCGCCTCTCCAACCGCGTGAGCGTCGAAAGCTCCTACGACAACGTCAACGACATCTCGAGCTCGGCGCTCGGCAACCTCGGCGCCGACGTGCGCTGGCGCCTCGAGTTCGAGTAGGGTGCCAGGGGACCGGCCATACCCCCTGATGGAGTCCGCCGGAAACCGGAATCTCCATAGCCTCGAGGAGCTGCTCGCCCTCGGTGCCGATCCGTTGCTCGAGAACGACAAGGGCGAAACCGCGCACGATCTGGCGACCAAAGCCGGTCACGTCGAGTGCGCCGCGCGGCTCGCGCGAGCTCGGGCCACGACTCGAGAGGGCGACTGACGCGGTTCGTCAGGTGCTGTTCGGGCGCGTCTCGCGGCCGTTTTGGCCATGGTGCCGCCGGCGTCGCTTTCGCCACCCCCGATACGACGCCCAGAGCTTTCTCCCGCGAGCCTCCATGCGGTCCATCCAGCGCGCCATCCACACGGACCGCGTCGCCACGAGGCCGGCGGAAAGCGCAAAGAATACGACGGCCGGGCCCGGGATGAACGCCAAGATCACGCCGACCACGAACGAGACTGCCGCGAGCACGATGTAGAGCGCCGCGATCCAGGGCGGTTGACCTTCCTGGCTGCGGTGGAACGCCTCGAAACGCGTCCCGGGCGGAAAGCTCTTCAGCTGGTTCCAGGTGTTCTTGATGCGAGCGAGCATGGGTCGGATCTCCTCGAGCGTGGGTCAAACAGGGTTGCCGCACTCGAGCCCGGCTGGGGCGGTCTGCCCCGGAAAGGTCGCGAGAACGGGGATTCGTGCCAGGTCGTCCACGTGACTTGCAATGCAGCCTTCGTGCCTGGCACGCGGCGTGCGTTCGGTCGGACCATGATGAAACGTTGCACGAAAGGCTTGCGACACGCTCCTCCGTCGCTCGCGGCGGCGCTCCTCGCCATCGCGAGCGGCTGTGACCAGGGTCGAACCGTGATGAGCACGCAGACCGGGGATCGCTCGGGAGCCGTTGGCTCGGCGGATCCGGCAAAGAATGGCGACCTGCTGCCGCCTGGCACGATTTTCAAGCGGGCGAAGGCGGCGCTGGAACCGGCGGGCGGCAGCAAAGCAGCCGGAACGGCGAAGCTAGAAGAGGTCACCTCGGGCGTGCGCATCGAGGTCATGCTTCACGACGCGCCACCTAATACCCGCCTCGGCGTGCACGTGGTCGACCGAAGCGATTGCGACGCTCAATCGATTGCCGCAGCCGAGCACCTCAATCCCCGCCATAGTCGGCACGGCCTGCCGGGCTCGGGGGAACAACACCTTGGGGACCTCGGCAACATCAGCATCGATGAGCACGGCAACGGTGCGCTGCTCATCATGACGAGCGGGGGGAACCTGCGCGAGCACGACCCGCGGAGTCTCGTCGATCGCGCTATCGTCGTGGACGCGCGAGAGGACGACGGTCAGCCGCAGGCATTGAAGCCGGCGGCCTGCGCCGTAATTCGGGCTAGCTGAGCCCGGTTCGAAGCACTTTCGACCCGCACGAAACCGCCCCGTCGGGGCGGGACGCGACGCTGCGAGGCGTTCGTCGCGTTCGGCAGGGTGGCGCGTGGCATGCATTCGTGGGGCTCATGACTCAGTCGAAATCAACGATTCGCTATGCCGTCATCGGTGCTGGAAACATCGCCCAGGAGGCGGTTCTGCCCGCCTTCGAGCACGCCGCACCAAATTCCCGTCTCATTGCCGTCGTTTCTGGCGACCCCCAAAAGCGCGCCGAGCTGCGCGAGCGCTACCAGCTCGAGGCCGACGGCGACTACGACGAGCTCGAAAGCATCATCGAGCGCGCCGGAGTCGATGCCGTCTATGTCGCCACGCCAAACTCCTATCATCGTGAGTTCACGCTCCGCGCCGCGAGCGCCGGGGCCCACGTGCTGTGCGAGAAGCCCATGGCACCGAGCGTCCAGGACTGCCGCGCCATGATCGATGCGTGCGAAGCCCGCGAGGTCAAGCTGATGATCGCCTACCGATTGCACTTCGAGCGAGCCACCCTGCAGGCGGTCGAAATCGCGCGCTCGGGCAGGCTCGGGGAGCCGAAGCTCTTCAGCTCGTTCTTCACGCACGTGGTGCGCAGCGGCGACACCCGCCGCAAGCCGGAGGTGGCGGGCGGGGCGACCTATGACCTTGGCGTGTACTGCATCAATGCCGCGCGCAACCTGTTCGATGCCGAGCCGATCGAGGTCATGGGCAGCGCTGTCTTCGTGAACGGTGTGGACGACACCATGAGCGCCGTTCTGCGCTTTCCGAGCGACCGCCTCGCGGAGTTCACGGTCGGCAACAGCACGGCCAGCGTATCGAGCTACCGCGTTGCCGGTGCTCTTGGTGACCTCCGGGTGGAGCCCGCCTACGACTACGTCAACGGCCTCGTGCACTACCTCACGGTCGATGGCACCACCGAACCCACCCATTTCGAGCGGGGCGACCAGTTTGCGCCGGAGCTCGAGTACTTTTCCGACTGCATCCTGAGCGATCGCGAGCCCGAGCCCTCCGGGGAGGAGGGTTGGTGCGATGTGCGGGTCGCCGAAGCGCTCCTCGAATCGGCACGCGTGCGGCTGCCGGTCGAGCTCCCCGGCTATCTTCGCATGCGCCGGCCCTCGCCCTCGCAAAGCGCTCACGAGCCACCCGTGAAGGAGCAGGAGACGGTTCACGCGCCCAGCCCCTCGCTGCGCTGAGCCCCCTGAGCCTGCAGCCGCCGCTCGCACGGGTGGCGCCCTAGCCGACGCCACCGCTAGCGCTGTCGCCGTTGGGCTCTGCTGCGAGCTCGACTCCCGTGCGCCCGCTTGCAAAATCTGAGGGGTGAGCGGCTCCGAGTCATTAGTTTTTAGCCAAAACAAATCCCTATGCGCGGCCGGGGGCGGTAATCAACTCGGTCGCAGCCAGGCATCCGCGGGGCAAAATGACGCGGTTCGTTCGAGAGGTCGAGCACGGCAAGACGAACTACGAAGTCCAACTCGATCTCAGCGGCTCGACCACGGAGGTCATCGTGTCGCCCGACGGGCAAGATCCTCACGGAAGAGCGCGTGATCGCGTTCAAGGATTTGCCCGACGCTGTGAAGAAAGGCCTTGCGCGGTCGCGCTTTGCGAAAGCCAAGGTGTTGCGGGTGGAGCGCGTCACGGCGGCGCAGAGGAGTTCAGCGCCCACCTACGAGCTCGTCGTCGAGATCGACGGCAAGAAGCACGAGGTGGCGTTCGATACGGCGGGGAAGCTCCTCAGCACGGAACGAGCCGAGGAAGAAGGCTGACAGCTGCCTGCGCCCTACCTCCAAGTAGAGCCTCATTCTGTCATGCACGCGCGGCGCGGGCCATAGGGCAGGCGGGCCGGCACGCGCCATCAGAGCCCGCGCGGCCAATCGCCGTCAGTCGAGCTCTTGGGCGAGCCCGATGAGAAGTCGTTCGGGCCCCCGGATGTAGCAGAGGCGATAGGCATTTTCGTACTGGACCACTTCGCCGACGAGCTCGGCGCCGTGCTTGCGGAGGCGGGCGAGCGTCCCGTCGATGTCCTCCACGGCGAACATGACGCGTAGGTAGCCGAGTGCATTCACCGGGGCACTCCGGTGATCGGCCACCACGGGTGGCGTGAGAAATCGAGAGAGCTCGAGGCGGCCGTGACCGTCCGGCGTGCGCATCATGGCGATCTCGACGCGCTGGTCGCGGACGCCCGTGACGCGCCCTGCCCACTCTCCTTCGATCGTGGCTCGCCCTTCCAGCTCTAGGCCCAGCTCGGCGAAGAAGGCGATGGCGGTATCGAGCGACTCCACCACGATCCCGACGTTATCCATCCGTTTGACCGTCATCGATACCGTGCCTTTCCGTCCGGCCGGAATTTCCGCCGTGCCGCCCGAGAAATCAACGGCCGTGCTGCCCGCAGGCCCCGGCAGGTGGGACCGGCAAAACTCGGAGACGACAGGCTCCGACTAACGACGTAGACTAGGTTGGCCATGGTCGGCACTCCGAGCTCCCCGCCACCTCCGCCCGGTAGCGCCGAAGCGAGGTCGAGGACGACCGTCAAGCACACCGCTCGCAAGTCGGTGCAGCCCGGGTCGCTTCCCCCCGTGCCCGCGCCGCCCGAGCCTCCGCGCGGCGGCACGCCCCCGCCCCCGCCGAAGCTCACGAAGGAAGACGACACTGACGACCTGCCGACCCAAGTGCGCCGGCCCGACGAGATGCCGGTGCTTCCGTCGCTCGATCCCGCGGGTGGTCAGAACGCACGCGCACCGAGCGTGCGGCCGCCAGCGGTTGGAGCGAGCTCTGCCGCCATCCCGCCGCCCGCACGTTCGGGCAGCGTGCCGCCACCGTCCATCCCGCCACCGCCCCGAGCCGGCTCGCTCGGCATTCCCACCGAGCCGCCGCAACGTTCGACCACACTCTCCAGCCTCTCGCGCGTGGGCGACGCCATGCGCGATCATCTGCCGGAAGCGCTCCGGTCGCGGCTCGAGCGCGTGCCGGGTGCCGTTCTTCTCGGTGCGAGCGCCACGCTCGCGGCGCTCGTGCTGGTCGGTCTCGGGATCGGCGCGAGCTCGCTCTTGCGCTCGGGGCCGCAGTCCGAAAAGGCAAGCGCGAGCGAGCGCGGGGGAACCACGCAGAGCGACACGCCGGCCGAGCCCGCCCCGTCGACGCCAGCAGAGCCGGCCGTGCCCGACGAGAAGCCGGCGACCGCGAAAAAGGAAGTCAGCCGCGACGAGCCCGCGCTCTTACTGTCGCTGGCCGACTCGCTGCTCACGCAGCGGCGCGACGCGGAGGTGCCTTCGCTGATCGAGCGGCTCGTGGCCCGGCACCCAGAGCTCAAACAGGACAAGCACGTCGCCCAGCTCTTGCTCACCACCGCGGCATCGAACGACCGGCGCGCCGCGGCAGATAGCTACACGCTGCTCACCGGCGCCATGGGGGAAACCGGTGCCGCGCTGATGTACGAGCTTTCGTTCCACGGCGACGCGCGAGAGGGCGTGCGTCAACGCGCGCAGAACTGGCTCGCGAGCAAGGAATTCGAGCGCACCGCCGCGTTACCCGTCTACGCGGCAGTGAAGCTGCGCAACGCGAAGTCTTGCGAGGACAAGCGCGCCCTGCTCGACTTCGCGGGGAAGGCCGGCGGCACACTCGTGCTCGAGTACCTGCACGAGCTCGATCAGAAGACCCTGTGCGCGCCGAACGATCTCGAGCACTGCTACCCGTGCATGCGCGGGGACAGCACCCTCAAGGACACGATCGCCAAGCTCGAAAAGCCGTAACCTTCGCGGTCGTGCTTCCGGCCCAGACCCCGGAACGCGACGAAGGGCAAGGCCCACGGCACCCGTCAGGGAGCGGCGGGCTTGACGCGCTCCAGCAAGAACAGACGATCGACGGTGGGAGGCACGAAACGGGTGCGCGCTTCGCTCTTCACCTGGCGGTAGCCCGGGACCTCCCGGCAATACGACACGAGGTAGTGCTCTGGGTGAGGCCACACCGC
Source organism: uncultured delta proteobacterium (assembly GCA_963841435.1). Lineage (GTDB taxonomy): Bacteria > Myxococcota_A > Polyangia > Polyangiales > Polyangiaceae > PMG-095. The sequence continues at coordinate 1,207,178 of CAWJCS010000005.1, read as the reverse complement.
CGTGCTCTTGATGAGCTCGGTGCCGCGGTCCCTGAGCCAGTTGTTCTCGGTGTCGGTCGCCGTGTTCTTCACACCGGGGCGATCGTAGCGATAGTAACCGTCGAACTCGGCGCCGGCCTCGATCTCGCCGGGGTTCGTGCCGTTTGCCAGTAGCGGGGCGACCAGCGCATGCCGAACTCCCAGGTTGCCGAGGTAATCCACGGTGACGGCCATGCTCGCCATCGCGACGATCGCGAGGGCGCCGGATCCCGCGAGCCGCGCCTGGCTTCGGAACGCTTCGGCCCCGCGCGACAGGGCGAGCACCGCGAGCCACGCCGGCATGACGGGCAGGAGATAGCGGTTGAAATAGGGGTTCCGGAGGAACACGGGCACGAGGTAGAGGGCGACGCCGATGGGCAAGAGCAGAAGGTCCGGTCGCTCGCGCCGCGCGGGCCAGGCCACGTGCAGCACCCAAGCGCCGATCAGGTAGAGGGACAGGCCCCCGGATGCCGCGCCAAGGCCGACGAGGCTCCACCAGATCGAGCCGGGCACCATGGGGCGCTGGCTCGCGCAGTGCACGATGATGGGCCCCAGGCCGCTCTCGTCCAGGATGTTCCCGTAAAACGGCTTGTGACGCAGCTTGACCAGCACGAACGCGAGCGAGACGAGCGCGATGCACGCGCCGCCGATGAGCTCCGCACGTGTAAAACGGCGCTCCACGGCGAACGCGACGAGGAGCGGAAACCCGGCGAGGCCCAGACAGAACAAGCTCGGCACGGCGTGGCTCGCGAAGGAGTAGACCGGTGTCCCGCCAAGCACGGCCGAGGTGAGCGCGCGCAGGACGCCGAAGTTGCTCCAGCCCATCAGCACGCGCTCCACCAGCGTGGCCAGAAGGGCGAGCCCGAGCCCGGCGAGACTCACGATCACGAAATCACGTCGCGTGCGCATGCGAGCCAGCGCGAGGGTCGCGAGCAGCGCCACGATCAGCACCACGCCGGTCTGACGGGAGAGGGCGGCGGCAACAGCGAGCGCCACGCCCGCGACGACCGGCCACCAGCGCTTGAGCCGCAGCCCCGCGCAAAGCGCGACCAAGCTGAAGGTCGCCAGCGTGGTGTACGGCACGTCCGTCATGAACGTATAGGAAAGCCCGAAGTGCAACGGGCAGAACGCGAAGGCGGCCGCCGTGAGCGCCGAGCGCGCGGGCCCGCAGTGAAGCCCGCGACACAACGCGTAGACCCCCAGCATTCCGAGGCCGCCCATCACGACGCTCGACAGCCGGAGCACGGCGAACGACATGCCGAAGAGCTTGGCGAAGATCCCGCCGACGATCACGTTGGTGATGACCGGGGCGTAGGTCCACTCCAGGCGCACCACCCGACCCGTCCGGATGAAATGCTCCGTCGCCCGGGCGTACGCCCACGAGTCGTTCTCCGGAAACTCACCGCGTACGCCGACCACGAGGAGCGCGCACACCCAGAGCGCGACGAGCAGCGCGATCATCGCTCGGTCGGAGATGACCCGGTCCAGGGGGGAACCGGAGCTCGCCGATGCGCTCTGTCCCCCCCGGGATGGCGTCGTGATCGTGGCCACCTGGTGTTCGTCGCCCGTCCGAGGCTCACGACAGCACGGTTTCGGAGTCTCCTCAACCCACGAGCGGCGCCGGCCCCACGATCGTCGCCGAGATTATTTCGCGGGCGAAACAGGCGGGTCCGGCCCGCAGGCTGAACGCGCCAAGATCACGCACCGTCCGATTGTGTCGAGTTCCGCGGCGGGCTCTGTCCCGGTGGAATGCGTTCGAATGCCCTGTCCCCCGCGCAATCAGCGCGACGGCGCTGCGCGCGCTTCTTACCCTGAATTGTCCCGAGGGCGGGCGTGGCCTACGAAGGCGAGCATGTCTGACCAGGACAATGACGCGAGCGGGGTGGTCCTCTTCGGCTCGCCGGTGAGCGCCGGGCACATCCGCCCGCTCATGCCGCTCGCCAAGCGGCTCGTCGAGCGGGGGCGGCCGGTGATCTGGGCGATCAGTGGCGACGGCAACGAGCCGGCAGCGGCGTGGAAGGCTCCCCTCTCGGAGCTCGGCGTGACGTTTTTGGACCTCGACGCCGTCGCGCCATTTCTACGCGACCGCGACCCGGACTTCTCCGGAGGGCCTCGGGTGTTCCGCCGCATCGTCGCGCGGGCGAATGACGTGGGTGAGGGCGCCACCATGGCGATCACACGCGCGCTCGAAGGACGGCGCATCGCCCTCGGGGTCTACGACTTCTTCGCCCTCTGGTTCTACGTCGCGTTGCGACGGCTCGGCGTCGAGAATCGGACCTGTATCGTGAGTGGTTTTCCGGGGGCGCTGCACACGCTGCCGGCCGCGTTCGGAGACGACCCGATCTACCAGGGCGAGCTCGCCGCGCTGCGAGCGTCCGGGTGTCGCGGCTTCGAGGGGGAACCTCGCGCGTTCGTGATCCCGAGCGACGAAGCCCTGAAGCTCGCAGCCTTCTCGTCGCCCCACCTGTGTCCCGGCCTGCCTGCTTGGTTCCGGCTGCTCGGGGTGGCTCGCGAGTCGCTGCCAAGCGTTCAGGATCTGCCGGCGGCTCCAGCCGAGCATCGGGCGCTTTTGGAGCGACTGCGCGGCGAGCGTGAGCTCGGCAAGCGGGTGGTGCTGCTGTCGCTCGGAACCGTCGTCACGCGCATGTTCGCGCGGATGGGTGCTACGCACGTCGCGTTCCTCAAGCGCCTCTACACGACGCTCGCCGCGTCGGCCCTGCGCTCCGGGGCCGTCGTCGTCGCATCCACCTGTGACTCCTCGCCTGCCGAGCTCGGCGTCGATGAGGCCACGCTCGGCCCCGCGGCGCGTGAGCGCGTGGTGGCGATGCCGTTCGTGCCGCAGCCGTTGCTGTTCGCCCACGGCCTGGTTAACGTGATGCTCACCCATGGCGGTGGAAACACCTTCCACGAAGCGCTGCTTTCCGGGGTCCCCTTGCTCGTGAGCCCCGGCTTCGGTGATCAGCCGGCGGTGGCCCAGGTGGTAGCGCGGCTCGGCGTGGGCGTTTGCGTCGAGGCCATCACCTGTCCCGGCATGTCGGGGGCGGAGCCGCTCGAGCGCGTCGGCGCCGAAATTCTACCCGCCATGCTCGAGCCGGGGAACCGCTGGAAGGTCGAGGCGATGCGCCTCGGCGAGCTCCTCGCGCAAGAGAACGGCCTCGACGCGGCGGAGGCCCTGCTCGACGCGTCGTCGAGCGCTCGAGCACCCCGACCCGCTCGTTGAGATCGCCGACTGGGAGTCGGCCGAGACTCGGAATGCGCACCTGAAGGCCGCCGCGGACGCGGGCGTCTTCGCGACGCTGATGGACCTGATGGCCGCGCCGTTCCGCGCCACCGTCATCCGCGCGCTTGCCTGACGCGTGCTACGCTGTCGGTCCGTCGGTCATCGATGTGGGACGAGCGCTATTCCCAGCCGGGCTTTTCGTACGGTACCGAGCCGAACGACTTTCTCGTGGCGACCGCCGCACGCTACCTGCCTCCGAATGGCGAGGTGCTCTGCCTTGCCGAGGGCGAAGGGCGAAACGCCGTGTTTCTCGCCGGGCTCGGCTTTCACGTCACCGGCGTGGATGGCTCTTCGGTGGGACTTACGAAGGCGCAGGCGCTCGCCTCCGAACGCGGGCTTCACATCCACACCGTGGTGGCAGACCTTGCGGATTTCGATCTCGGTGTCGAGCGCTGGGACGGCATCGTCTCGATCTGGTGTCACCTGCCGTCGGCGCTGCGCGCCCGGGTGCACCGTTCGGTCGTCGCGGCGCTCAGGCCCGGCGGAGCCCTGCTGCTCGAGGCGTACACGCCGAAGCAGCTCGAGCTCAAAACGGGCGGCCCACCCACCCTCGACATGCTGATGACCCTTCCGGCCCTCCGTGAGGAGCTCTCGGGTCTCGAGCTCTTGGTCGGCGAGGAGAAGCTTCGCGAGGTGCGCGAAGGCGCCTATCACGCCGGCAAGAGCGCGGTGGTTCAGGTCGTCGCGCGCCGCCCGCTCGCCTGAGCGCAGCCTTTCCGCCCGGTGGACCGGGTGCCGCGGGCCGGTGCCGGGCGCGACGTGCGAAGCTCGGGCCCTGCGGCGCCGCGAGGCCGCGCCCGACCCGGAAGGAGAACCAGCATGAAGAAACTGGAACTCGGCGACGTCACGTTGCCGATAGAGAAACTGATCGAGAAGCTCCAGAGCTCGCTCATCGAGCTGGTGGTGATGCTCCCGAACCTGATCCTCGCCGCTTTCACCGTGACGGTCGGCATCGTGGTCTCGCGCTGGGCGCAGCGAGGCGTCGAGCGGTTGCTGAAGCGCCTGACCGGCAACGACCCGATCAGCAGGCTGCTCGGCAGCGTGAGCCGCATCGCCATCATCGTGATTGCGATGCTGTGGGCACTCGGGCTGCTGCACCTCGATCGCACCGTCACGTCGGTGCTCGCCGGGGTCGGCGTCGTCGGCCTGGCCCTCGGCTTCGCCTTTCAAGACATCGCCGCAAACTTCATGTCCGGCTTCATCATGGCGCTCTACCGCCCCTTCAACGTCGGCGACCTCGTCCAGATCGCGGAGCACCAGTGCAGGATTCAACGCATCGACCTGCGCGCCACCGAAGCAGAAACCCTGGACGGGCTCAGCATCGTCGTGCCGAACAAGGACATCTTCCAGAACGCCATCGTGAACTACACGCGCACGCAGACCCGGCGCCTGGAGCTGTCCGTAGGCACCGCCTACGGCGACGACATGGACAAGGTGCGCAACGTCGTGCTGCAGGCGGTGCGTGCGGTACCCGAGCGCGACCCATCGCGCGAGCCCGAGCTTTATTTCCAAGAATTCGGTGACAGCTCGATCAATTTCAAATTGTACGTGTGGCTACTGAAATCGACCCAGAGCGTCTATATGGCCGCCCGTTCGGAAGCGATGATCGCGATCAAGAAGGCTTTCGATCGCGAAGGCATCACCATCCCCTTCCCCATCCGCACCCTGGACTTCGGCGCCAGCGCCGTGGGGGGCAAGCAGCTCGACACACTCAAGCTCAGGGTCGTTTCGGAGGCATGACCCGATGAAATGGCTGGCGCGCGCCGCTCTAGCACTACTGTCAGAGATTCGCGTTTCCTTCGAGAAATTCGCAGATTGGCGAGCGGCGAACTTTTCGGACGGCGGCGCCCACGTCTTGCGTCCATTTCGTGCTCGAAGACGGCCGCCCGCTGGCCGCGCCAGTTGCTTTCGTGGCTCATGTTCTCTCTGCCGGATCGTGATCTGTTCCTCCAAGACTCTGACAGTAGTGCTAGGGGTCGTCGTAGCTTCCGGCTGCGGGGGCCATTCGGAGCAGCACCTCGACGGCAGGGGCGGCGCGGCGACGGGCGTGGGCGGCGCCGGTGCGAGCGCTGGCAGCACCCACGGCGGGGCGGACGATGGCGGCTCGGCGCCCACGAGCGCAGGGGGCGGAGTGGGCACCGGCGGCTCGGGCGGAGCGGACGTTGCCGGTGGCATGGGGCCCGCGGCGGGCGGCGCCGGCAGCGCTGGCGCACCGACGGGCGGCGTCGCCGGCGAGCCCGGCAGCGGTGGCATCGGCGGCGTCGCCGGCGCGAGCGCAGCGGGCAATTCTGGCGAGGCCGGCTCCGGCGACAGCGGAGACATTTCCTGCAACTGCGCCTATCCCGACGTGGCCTATTGCTTCGGCACCGTCGCATCGATCTGCTCGGTGGTCCCGAGCGGCGGCTGCGCCCCGACGCTCGATGAGCTCGTCGCATCGCTCCTCGTGTCCTGTCCGCCCGGCGCCGCCGTCTCGTACCTGCGTTGCGACGGTCAGATCGTCATCCGACTCGCGGAGTCGCCCCCGAACACCTACCGGATGACCTTCGACGCCGAGAGCGGCGCGCTCATCGGAGGCCAAGTCATCGGGCGCATCGACAACCCCTGCGGCGACCCATCCCGCCTCACCACTTTCCAGGCTGGCAACCCCGCGTACCAATCGTGCGAAACGCTATGCACCTTTTGCTCCGATGCCGGCGGCGAGGGCGGCCAAGCCGGAGAAATGGGCCAAGCCGGCTCGTCGAACGGCGCGCCAGCGTGCGCCGACGGCGTCCCCCCCTTGTGAGCGGCCCCTGCACCGGCGTTACCCATCCTGAGGCGGCCGGCCCACCGGGAAGGCCGATCCGCGAGCGCTGAAAGCGTGTACCTTTACAGAAGGGGCATGCCAGAGTACACTGCACGCCGGCTTTGGGAGTTTCCCGTCTTCGGTCGGCCTACGTCGATTGCAGCGAGTCGCTTCGAACGTCTGAAGGAGCGAACGACAATGGCAGATGGTACGATCAAGCGTTTGACGGACAAGGGTTTTGGCTTCATTTCGACCTCGTCCGGCAAGGATCTGTTTTTCCACAATTCGGCGCTGGAAGGCGTGACGTTCGCGGAGCTCCGCGAGGGGCTCGCCGTCACGTACACCGCCGGCGAAGGCCCGAAAGGGCCGCGCGCCGAGTCGGTTCGATTGCGCTGAGGTAGGTCCCTGGCAGGGGGCGCCGGTCCCACGGGGACGCGCCCCCTGTTCTCACCTCCGAACGCCGTGGGCCTCATTGGCCCCGTGCTTCGCTCGCGCCCGGGCGAGCGAGATCGCGCTCAGTTGGAGCCGCCGGCCCCCGTGGTCGTGCAGTTCCAGAGCGGAGGCTGATTCATGAAATCCGGCGTGAAGCAGCGGCACACGTCCCGACCGTAGGTGCACACTGCGTCCGCGCTCACGGCGCAGGTGGTCGAGCTCTGAGGGCGCGTGTCGGGACAAGCGTCATCGACTGCGCCTCCGGCGCCGCCCTCCCCTGCGTCTCCGCCCGTTCTGCCCCCGACGCTGCCCGCCGCACCGCCGAGGCTTGCGCCCGCTGTGCCGCCGAGGCTTGCACCCGCCGCACCGCCGAGGCTTGCGCCCGCTGTGCCGCCGAGGCTTACGCCCGCCGTGCCGCCGAGGCTTGCGCCCGCTGCACCGCCGAGGCTTGCGCCCGCCGCGCCCGTGCCGGCGCTCGGCTCGGCTGATCCGGCCATGCCCCCTCTGCCACCGTGGGTCGCGCTCGGGGGATCGTCGCTGGACGATTTCCCGCAGTGCGCGGAGAGGAGCGCCAACAGCGCAAGTGCCGCGCGGGCATTGCCTTGCATGGATTGGAAGGATGCAGGACGTCACCATTGAGAGCAAGCCGGGGCCGCACACCCCTACTCGGCCGTTACCATCGCCGCGCCGGCCGTGAGCCCCGACGAGGTGGCGTTGACGGTGATGGTCCCCGGTGCGCCCGTGGAGCGCACGATGGCGAGCACCTTGCCGCTGAACGCCTTGCGGCTCGCGCTCTTGTAAGACGTCGTGTCGGTGGGGTTGCCGTTGTTGACGCCCACGAGCTCGCCGGGACCCGAGACGCTGAAGCTGACCGAGCTTGCGGCGTCGGGAACCATGACGCCGTTCGTGTCCTGGATGTCGGCCGTGATGAACGAAAGGTCCAGGCCTTCGGCGTCGATGGTGGTCCTGTCGGCAGATAGCGCGACTTTCGACGCGTTCCCAGCCGTGCGCTTCTCGTCGCTCGCGACCACGCTGCCGCCGACCTTGCAGTCCGCGTGCAGGGTCCCCGAGGCCCACGCCACGGTCCACTCCGCGCGTAGCGCACCCCCGCTCATGCTCTTGGACCCCTGCGACGCGTCGTTCAGGAACAGCTCGACGCTGTCGCAGTTGTTGTAAGCGTACACCGTCACCATCGTGCCCGACGTCCAGTTCCAGTGCGGCAGCAGGTGAACCATGGGCGCGCTCGTCCAGCGGCTCTTGTAGAAGTAGTACACGTCCTTCGGGAAGCCGGCCGTGTCGATGGCGCCGTAGTACGAGCTCTTCGACGGCCACGACGAATAGGGCGTCGGCTCGCCGATGTAGTCGAACCCCGCCCAGATGAACGAGCCGGCGACGAACGCCCGCGAATTTTCGTAGTTGTAGGAGTTTTGCGCGCTGTCGCCGAAGCCCGCGGCCTCGTTGTCGTACGACGAGCACTGCCGGTCCGGGCTCGACTGCGAGGTCGCCTTGGTGATGGTGCCCGCCGGCGTGTGGTAGATGCCGCGGCTGCGCACGGCGGCCGCGATCTCGGTGCCGAGGAGCTTCCAGGTGGGGTGGGCAGAGTGGTCTGCGTCGTAGTCGCCGGCGTAAGGGGCGTAGTTGTAGCCGACGACGTCCAGCAGGTTGGCGACGTTGCGGTCGTCGCCCTCGCTCACGTGCGGGCCGCCCATCTTGTTGGACGCCCAGGTGATCGCGCGCGTCGTGTCCAGCGCCTTGACCCAGTTGATGAGGCTCGTCGCCGTCGAGGTCGTTGACCCGCCGACCTCGTTGCCGATGCTCCACAGGATGATGCTGGGATGGTTGCGGTCCCGCTTGACCATGTTCTGGATGTCCCGTTGCGCCCAGGTCGAGAAGTCTTTGCCGTAGTCGTTCGTGGTCTTGGTCTGCGTCCAGGTGTCGAACGCTTCGTCGAGGATGAGGACGCCGAGCCGGTCGGTGATGTCGAGCAACTCGGGCGCGGGCGGGTTGTGGGACGTGCGGATGGCGTTCACGCCCATGCCCTTGAGGATCTCCACCTGGCGCTCGATGGCCCGGTAGTTGATCGCGGCGCCGAGCGCCCCGAGGTCGTGGTGCATGTTGACCCCGTGGATCTTCGTGTTCTGCCCGTTGAGCGAGAAGCCGGTGTTGGCGTCGAACGCCGCCGTTCGGAACCCGAGCGGCGCAAGGTACGTGTTGACCACCGCGCCGCCGACCTTGACCTCGACCTTCACCTGGTAGCGGTTGGGCGCGCCGAGCGACCAGAGCTCGGGTGACGGCACCGTCAGCATCTTGCTGACGGTGGACGTAGCGTTCGCCGCGACGTTGGTGGCGCCGCTGTCCGCCGACGTCACCACCGCGCCGGAGGGTCCGAGTACGGTCGAGGTTGTGGTCACGGACGCGGCACCCGAGCCCTGGTTCTGGACCTCGGTGGCCACCGACACCGTCGCCGACGCGCTCGAGATCGACGGCGTCGTCACGAACACGCCGTTGTACGGGACGTGAACCGGGTCGAGCGTGACGAGCCAGACGTTGCGGTAGATGCCGCTGCCCGAGTAAAAGCGGCTGTTGGGCTGGTTGTTGTTTGCGCGCACGGCGATGACGTTGTTGCCGCCGAACGTGACGTAAGGCGTGAGGTCGTACTCGAAGCTCGAGTACCCGTAGGGCCGCGTGCCGAGCGAGGTGCCGTTGATCCAGACCTCGCTGTTCATGTAGACGCCGTCGAAATCGATCAGGATGCGCTTGCCGTTCGCTGCCTGATCGACCGTGAAGCTCTTTCGGTACCAACCCACGCCGCCGTCGAGGTAGCCGGCATTCGACCCGCCGGGCGAGCTCGAGTTGAACGCGAGCTCGATGCTCCAGTCGTGCGGCAGCGTGAGGCTCTTCCAGCCCGAGTCGTCGAAACTCGAGGCCTCTGCGTTCGATACGTCGCCGCGGTTGAACTTCCAGCCGTCGTTGAAGCCTTCGCCGCGCCGCCCGTTGTGGATCGACCTTCCCGGCGCGCCGGTCCCGCCCGCAGCACCGCCCATGCCGGCCGTGCCCGCGCCGCCCCCCGCCGTGCCGGCGCCGCCTCCCGCGCCGCCGGGTGCTCCGTCGCTGCCACTCGTTCCGCCGTCGCCGGTACCCCCGGTGTCGGTCGTGCCGCTCGTGCCCGCCGAATCCGTTCCCGCGCCGCCCGCCGTCCCACCGCTCGGCCCGTCGCCGCTACCGCCCGATAGCCCAGCAGTTCCACCCGTGCCGGCCGACCCTCCTGTCGCGCCTCCGGCACCGGTCGCTCCGCCGCTGCCACCCTGGCCCGTTCCTCCCGAGCCCGGCGCTCCCGCGCCGCCGCCGGCTCCCCGGGCTCCGGAGGACTCGTCCCCGCACGAGGCCGCGCAAGTGGCCGTCACGACTAGGCAAAAAGTTAACGCGTGGCTCGATCGTCGGGTGCTGGTCATTGGCGGGGCCGGGCGTCGTGGGGCACCACGACAAGATCGCAGTGGTTTGGCGGCTCATTTTCCGTCAAACGTTTTCCCGACCTTCACTCGTCGGAAGCGTGGACGACCGGCGAAGAAGCCCCAGAACATCAGCGTTCCCGCGACGAGCGGACCGGCACGAAAGCGTTGCACGAACTGCTCGTGGAGGATGCGCCGCTGCCTACGTCTCGCTCACTTCACCCGTCGCGCTTTGCCTCGAGACGCGAACCGCCTCGAAAACGATCCACCCGATCACCAGCACCAACGCCCAGAAGGCCTGGCCGGCGCCCCTGGCGCCGGAGAGGAAGACGACCGCGACGATCAGCGCCGCACCGAGGGCCTGGCGCGCCGTGGTCGTGGAGCTGCCAACCGCAAGGAGCACGAGGACGGGCGCCACCATCATGCCGTAGTGCGAGAGCGTGAAGGGGTACGCGAGCAGGGCGGCCGACAAAAGAGCAAACCCGCAAAGCAGGGGGGCCGAGCGTCGCGTGATCCATGCTGCCCAGAGGGCCGGGGCCGACGCCATCAGCGCAAGCCCTTCCAGGATCGCACGCAGCATCGGCTCCCGCGCTTGCTCCTCCATGCCGGTGAGGCGGAGCGCGACGGCGAAGAACGATTGGTTCACACCTTCGCTGAACACGCCGACGGGAAAGCGCTCTGCGGGATTCCTGACGAGGAACGTGTGGAAACGATCCCAACCAAAGCACAGACCGGTGAGGACGAGCACGAGCCCGACCGTGACGGCGCCGACACCGAGGGCCCGCCAATTCCTGCGTAGGAGCGGCAATCCGAACGTGACGACGAGATAGGGCTTCACCATCGTGGCGAGCGCAGCAAAGAGTCCAGCCCGCGGGTGGTCGCGTTCTTTGTACGCGAGCAGAACGAGAAGCAGATTGAGCGAGTGCGTCTGGGCGTATTGGAACGTCTGCCGGGTCGCCGGGAGCGCCAGGATCAGCGCGGCGGTGGCGAGGAGGCCCAGCCTACCGGTGCGGGGCGCGAGCAGCCGCCAGGCGAGCCAGCTCGCAGCGAGGAGGCACGACGCCTGCACGAGGTACCAGACGGCGAGGGCACGTTCGGGCGACGCAAGCCCGAGCGGCGCGAACAGAAGCATGCTCCAAGGCGGGTACCAGAAGCCGACGCCGATGATCTCGTGCACGAAGTCGGCGCTTCGACCCGCCGCGAACCACGCGCTGGCGGCTGGATCGTAGAAGTCCGCGCCCGTGACCGCCAGACGCCCCCAGAGCCAGAAGCAGAGAAAGTCCCATTCAGGGGGGGCCGCGAGCGCTCGCGCAATCTGAATCCCATAGCTCCGGAGCTCCACCGCCAGCACGCCCAGCACGAGCGCGTAGAGCACCCTGCGCGTGCGGGCTTGCGCCGTCCGGGCGCGCGCGAGCGCCGCGGCGGCAACGAGGGCGTAGACGCTCAGTTTCAGCCAATCCGCCACTTCGGCCCCCCCCCACTCGCGCGGGGCCGAACCATCCGCGGTGACGATTCCCCGCGACCGAGCTCCGGGCCGCTCTGGCTACGGGCGCCCACCGCGGCGATCCCCGGTATGGCGGGGCGAGTGGCGTTGGAGGACATGGCGTGTGCGTTGCTGCGCGGGCAGAGGCAGACGGCGGATTGTATCCTGGATTCAGCGCTTCCCGGTAGCTGCCCGCCTTGACGGCGCAGGAGCGCCGCCTTTCGTCCGGCGCCGATACGACCCGCGACACCGATATCGCTTGCCGACGCGACATCGCCAGGTTTGGCGCACGGGCAAACGTGCGCCCTTGTGGGGATTCGTTGGTCTGCGGCACGAATCCAGACTCGCCGCCCTCGTGGCCGCGCCGGACACGCCAAGTAACCTGATCGGATACGGTGCGCGGCTTGCTGGAAGCGGGCCCATACGGCCGCATGGAATTCGAGGCGGTTCGCCCGTTGGATCGCGCGTTACCGTCGGTGGCTGCGAGCAGCGGCGCGAGTGAGCTGGGCGGTTCTCGGTGGCATGGTGCTTGCTCGGCGTGAAGGACTTTTCGCCGGCGTCGATCACAGGCAATGGCTGCACTGCAGGCACGACCAGTCTGAAAACGAGCAGGGAAAGAAATGACAGAGCAACGAGGAGTGACGCGACGAGAAGCGGTTCTGACGGGCGCAGCGCTGGCGGGAGGGGCCGCGCTACTTGCCAGTGGCGAGGCGCGGGCTGCGCCGACCACGCACACGTGGGAGGCGAGCTACAGCGGTGGTGCGGTCGACAAGCCTCACGACGCCCCCGGTGTGCCCGGACGCGACTACACGCCCAGCGTGACCCCCGGCGGCTCCACGCTGCCGTTCAAGGTCGTAGACGGCGTCAAGGTCTACCACCTCACGGTCGAGGAGGTGGACCACGAGTTCGCCCCTGGGCTGCACGCGAAATGTTGGGGCTACAACGGCGGGGTGCACGGGCCCACGATCGAAGCAGTCGAGGGTGACCGCGTGCGCGTCTACGTCACGAACAAGCTCGCCGCCCCCACGACCGTGCACTGGCACGGCGTCTACCTTCCGAACGGTATGGACGGCGTGGGCGGCTTGACCCAGCGCGCCATCAAACAGGGTGAGACGTTCAAATACGAGTGGACGTTCCGCCAGCACGGCACCTTCATGTACCACTCGCACCACGACGAGATGACCCAGATGGCCATGGGCCTGATCGGCATGATCGTCGTGCATCCACGCCGCCCGCCCGCCTCGTATCGAGTCGAACGAGACTTCGTGATCATGCTCAGCGAGTGGAGCATCAAGCCGGGCACGCTGCGACCCGACCCGAACGAGATGACCGACTTCAACATCCTCACCATGAACGCCAAGGCGTTTCCCGGCACGACCCCGCTCGTCTGCAAGACCGGCGATCGCGTGCGCATTCGCCTCGGCAACCTGAGCGCCATGGACCATCATCCGATCCACCTTCACGGCTACCACTTCAAGACCGTGGCCACCGACGGCGGTCCGATCCCTCCATCCGCGCAGTGGCCCGAAACGACCGTGCTCGTCCCGACGGGCAGCACCCGCGATGTCGAGTTCGTGGCGGATGCTCCGGGCGATTGGGCCATGCACTGCCACATGACGCACCACGTGATGAACCAGATGGGGCACGGCATCCCGAACATGATCGGAGTCAAGCCCGGGGCCTTCGATCGGCGCGTGCGGTCCCTGGTGCCGGCCTACATGACCATGGGGGAAACGGGGATGGGTGACATGGGTGGGATGCAGATGAAAACGCCGAAGAACAGCATTGCCATGGTCAACGCCGAAGGGCCGCACGACTACATCACGATGGGCGGCATGTTCACGATCGTGAAAGTGCGGGACGAGCTCGATGGCTACGACAAAGATCCGGGCTGGTACGAGAGCCCGCCTGGAACGAGATCGGACCTTGCACGCCGCGAGGACCTCGATCGCGACGGCATCGCCGTTTGAGGGCTTTGGATCATGAAGATGCTGATCGCAGTGATGGTAGGGGTCGCCACGGCGGCTTGCACGCCGACGGAGCTTTCGACGACGGCGCGCGACCCGGGTCGCGCCACGGCGGCCACGGCCCCTTTGCCCGAGCTCGGCGCGCCCCTCTGCCCGAGCTTCGACCCACTCGCTCCGAAGCAGGCGGAAGCGCCCATCCCAAGCGTCATGAAGCTCGTGCCCAAGAAGCCCCCCGCGGAGGTCCAGCCTTGAAGCGCGGACGAAAACCCACGCGAGCTTCTGCAGCGCTCTTGGCGCTCCTCTTCGCGGCCGGCTGTGTGCCCGAAGGAGCCGGCTACGATGGCGTCCGCGAACTGACCTCGGCGCGCCTGGGCAAGGACGTCCGTTGGCAAGAACGAGAATCGGGCAGGCGAGCCCATACCGAGACCGAGCGACTGCTTCGCCAGCCCCTGACGCCCGACGCGGCCGTTCAAATTGCTCTTTACGACAACCAAGCGCTGCAGGCCGCGTTCGAGGAGCTCGGTATCGCCCGCGGGAAGCTCGTGCACGCCGTACGGCTCCCCAATCCCACCGTGAGCGCCGCCCTGCGTTACGGAGCGGAAGCGCGCCCCGAGCTCGACATCGATGCGAGCCTCGGTCTTTCGGAGCTGCTCTTTTTGCCCTGGCGAAACGGCGCGGGTCAGGCGGCGCTCGATACCAAAAAGCTCGAGGTGGCAACGAAGGCGGTCGAGCTCGCTTTCGAAACGCGGAGCACGTTCTTCGATTACCAGGCGGCCGCGCAGCGGCTCGAGCTCCGGCGCACGGTGCTCGAGTCGCTCCGCGCGTCGGTCGACATGGCCGAACGTTTGCACGAAGCCGGAAACATCACGGACCTGGCGCTCGCGAGCGAGCGTTCGTTCTACGAGGAGGCGCGGATCGCCTACGCCATGGCGGAGGCCGCTCTCGCGGCAGAGCGAGAGACGCTCAATGCGCTGATGGGTCTGTGGGGCTCTGGCGCCGCTCAGTGGACGGCGACCAAGAGCATGCCGGATCCCCTCCCTGTCGACGCCGTGCTCGCGAACATCGAGTCCCGCGTCGTGGAGAGAAGCCTCGATCTCGCCCTCTCACGGCGTCGCTTCGAGGAAGCGGCACGCCGCGCGAACCTTTCGCGCCTCGAGGGTTGGGTGCCGGACCTCAGGGCGGGCGTCTCGGCAGAGCGGCGCGAGGGCGGCTGGGGCGTCGGCCCACTTGCCGAGCTCGAGGTGCCGCTCTTTTATCAGGGTGGGGGCGAGACGGCGATGGAGCTTGCGGTCATGCGTCGCGAGCGCAAGCTCTTCGCCGACACGGCGGTGCGGCTGAGAGCGCGTGCTCGGGCCACGGCGTCTCGACTCTCGGTCGCGGCGGAGAGCCTCCGGTATTACAAGACGACGCTACTCCCACTGCGCGAGCAGGTGCTCGAGGAGACGCAGCGCCAGTACAACGCGATGGGCGTGGGCGTCTTCCAGCTCCTTCAGGCCAAGCGCGATCAAGTCGCCGCGGCGCAGGGCTACATCGACCTGCTCCATGAGTACTGGACGCTCCGCACGGACGCCGACCAGCTTCTCGCCGGGCGGCTGCCGGCTGGGACGGGCGGCTCTCCGGAGCCCACGATGAACGAGTCGGTGCGAGGCGCACGGGATGGACGCTGAGGGACGGTGCCGAGGCGCCGCGCAGGCTGCGGCGGTCCTAGCTCAACGGGCGCTGCCGGAGCTCGGCGGCGAGTGCCACGAGCTCGCGTTCGCGCGGGTGACCGGTGCGCCAGATCAGCCGGAAGGCGTCGGAGCGCAGTCGCACACGAGTGAGGTGTCGGATCAGGCGCCCGGCGGCGAGGTCCTGCGCGACGAAGTAGCGAGGCAGGACGGCTAGCCGTCCGCCGCCGTCGAGCACGCGGCGGCGGATGTTGCCGATACCGCCCAGGTATTCGATGCGCTCGAACGGCCAAGGCTCGGCGTCGGGCAGCGCGTCGAGAAAGTAGCGAAAGAGAGGGAGGTCGGGGCTCACGTCCAAAAGCGTGAAGCTCTTCGCGTCGTCACGGCGCAGGAGGCGCCGATCACCCTTCGCGCGTGGCTTGGCGCTCACGAGCACGTACTCTTCGGGGTGGAGCGCCGCATAGCTCAGCCGTGGCGAGGTGAGCCGCATGCTCGCCACGACCGCATCCAGGTGCCCTCCTTCCAGACGCCGCAGCAGATCGGGGGTGTCGGCGTTGAACAGGTGCAAGGTGCGCTCGGGGTGAGCGCGCGCTAGCGGCTCCAATGCCGGACACAGCCAGGACAGCCCGAGCTCGTAGCGTGTGCCGAGCACCAGCTCGTACGGGCCCGGGCGTCCACCAGCCTGGGTGGCGCCGTGCAGCGCCTCCACGGAGGCGAGCACCTGCCGAGCCAACGGAAGCAACCGTTCGCCCGCCTCGGTGAGCGTCACCCGACGCGTGGTTCGCGCGAGCAGCGACGCGTCGAGCGCCTCCTCCAGCCGCCGAATGCGGTCGGAAAAGGCGGCAGGCGAAAGGTGCACGCGCGCGGCCGCGGCGCGGAAGCGCAGCGTGGACGCGACGGCATCGAAGCAACGCAATCCGTCGAGATCGATCGCCATGGGTTATTGTACGGAATTGACGCTCAATCCCTCTCGGATTATTCTGCTCCGGGCTGCATGGGCCGCTCGGGTTTCCGGCATGTCCTGAAAGGGAGCCAGGCGATCCGACGATTGCTTGGGCGGCCCTCGTGCGTCACACTTCAAGAACGGGTCTGCGCAGTCGCTCCGGACCCTTCGAGGAGCCCGAGTAAGAAAATGCGAAATTGCCCATCTGGTTCGATACGTTGGGTGCTCCCCGTCGCGACCTTTGCGGTCCTACTCGCCGCTTGCGGTGGCGACGGCGGGTCCCCCTCGACCGGCGGCTCGGGCACGGGTGGCACCACCCAGCCCGCGGCAGGGAACGGCGGGTCGGGCAACCCTGCGGGCGGCGGCGGGAGCGGGGCGACGGCCGGCAGCGGCGGTGCAGCAGGCACCGGCCTGGTCGCTGGCATGGGCGGGTCCGGCTCGGGCGGCGTCAGCGGTGCGGCGGGGGACGGAGGCGCTGGCGTGGCGGGTACCGCAGCCGGCATGGCTGGGTCCGCACCTGCTGGTGCGGGCGGGATCGCGGGGAGCGCTGGTATGGCCGGCTCGGCGAACGGCGGCATGTCCGGTGGCGGCGCGGCAGGTACGGCGGGCGGCGGCGGGGTCGCGGGCTCGAACGCCGGGGATGGTGGGGCGAGCGGCTTCGGTGGCGCCGCGGGTGGAGGAGCCGCAGGCAAGGGCGGAGCGAGCGGCAGTGCCGGCGCGGCGGGCAGCGGCGGCGCGAGCGGGTACCAGCCTTGTCCGACGAGCGGACCCTGCAAGATCATGCCTTTCGGGGACTCGATCACGCAGGGCTACAACGTCGCCGGAGGCTACCGGGCGCCGCTCTTTCACCTCGCGCTCGCCGCCAGTCGCGACATCACGTTCGTCGGCTCGGCGAGCGACTACAGCGTGCCGATGGTCGACGGTGTCACGTTCCCGAAGAACCACGAAGGTCACGGCGGCTACACGATCGAGGGCAACAACGGCATCGCGCCGTTCGTGAATACGAGCATCCCGAATTACCAGCCCCACATCATCACGTTGATGATTGGCACGAACGACATCAACGGGAACATCAGCGTTTCGAGCGCACCGACTCGCCTCGGCAGCTTGCTCGACGCCATCCACACGCGCGATGCGAACATCCTGGTCGTCCTGGCGCAGATCGTTCCGTCGCGCACGGACGGGACGAACAACGCCATCAAGACCTACAACGCCGCGATGCCCGGCCTGGTTTCGACGCGCGTGACCCAGGGCCAACACATCGTCCTCGTCAACATGTACACGGCGTTCACGACGGACTCGAACTACAAGAATTCGCTCCTCGGCGACAATCTCCATCCGAACCAGACCGGCTACAACCTCATGGCCGACGTTCTGGTTCGCGGCGCTGGACCCCTATTTGCCGTGAGCCCCGAGGTCGATGGCGGCATGCCTCGACGACGCCGGGCCGTGCGCTGCCATTGCGCTATCGCGGCTCCGGCGGCACCACGACCGGATTGATGGGCTCCACGTTCATCCCAGCTGGGTAGCCGTACGATACGCTGGTGGTCTGCGCCTCGGTGAGCGACGAGCCCCAGCCCCACACCCAGACTCCGAAGGGGTTCGGGCTGTCGATCACGTGGCGGCCGGTCGAGCAGTTGCCGACGCCCTCGAAGTTGCCGGTCATCAGATCTGCGCGGGTCCACTCGTAGTCGCCGACGGGAGCCCAGCCGGTTAGGGGGCCGCTGCAGTCGAGATTGACGTCGGCGAAGCGGCCGTTGACGCTCTTGCGCACGACGACGAGGTTCGTCTCCGGGTAGGTCGGGTCCGTGAAAAAGACGTAGTGAGACAGGTATTGCGCCGGCGGGACGCTGAGGACCGAGTCCGGATCACCGGCGTTGTTGGGAATCGACATTTCGTAGTTCACGCCGACCATGTGGGAAAAGAGAAGGAACGGGTGATCCTCGTCCTGACTCTCGACGACGAACGGCTCGCGTGTCGCGAAGATGGCAACCTCACCGAGCGCGAGGCTCGTCGGCCCGCCGACGTCGGACGACCAGGTGAGGACGGTGCCGTCAGCCGCACCGATGACGCGCCAGAACGCCGGTTCGGTGCCCCGCGGGCGGTGCATGACGCCCACGTATTCGCTGCCGAGGGCGCGGATGGGCGGAACCATCTGCTCGCCGTGGTCGCAGGCGAGGACGCCGGCCGGGATCTCCATGCACTGATGGCCCGCCATGAGCCCCACCGGCTTGTCCGAGGACAGGATGCTGCCGGTGAGGTCTTCCTGGGAGATCTGCGCCTGCTCTCCCTGGCCGAGCAAGAGGTCGAAGGGGACGTTCGCGTTGCTCGCGGGGATGCCCTTGCCGCCCACGACGGGCCGGTTGGGGACGATGGTGACGCGCGTGGCGTTCGCCTGGGCGATGATGTTGAGCGAGGGTCCCAGGCCGCCGTCGCCGAAGGCGCTCGCGATGACGTAGTTGGTGTCCCACACGCTCGTGGGTAAGAGCAGCGAAGCGCCGGTGATGCTGGTTCCGGCGCCGCCGTAAGGGTTCATCTGATAGGCGACGACGGGCACGTCGGTGGTGATGCGGAAAGACCGGCCGTAGCCCGTGCCCGTGAAGAACACACCGGTGGGCAGCGCCGATTCGACGGGGCAGGGGACTTGGGGGAACGCAACATCGCCAGTCGGACCGGAAAGGAATAGGATCGCGACCTCGTCCGGGGCGATGCCCTCGTCAGGATTGTAGGCGCGATACGTGAGACCGGGCCCGTAGCCTTCGGGGATGCGGGTGAACGAGGCGACGTTGGGCAAGGCGCCCCCGTACTCGACCGTCAGGTGGGCGGGCGAGCTCGAGGTGTTGGCGACGAAGACGGCGAAGCAGACGTCGCCCACCATGCTGTCCATCATCGTCGCGTAGTACTCGCAGCCGACTGACTGCTTCGTCCGCACCGCCTCCGCGCAGGGGTCCGCCGAGCAGCCCTCCGCGCACGCGTCCGGATCGCCTGCGTCGATCAGGATGAGCCCGGTGCCGCCGGATCCACCCGTCCCGCCCGTGCCCCCTCCACTGGTACCGCCGCCGCCGGCTCCGGAGCCGCTGGTTCCGCTGCTGCCGCCCGCTGCCCAACCGCCGGCCCCGCTGCCGCTGGTTCCCGCCGTGCCGCCCGCGCCCTCACTCGCGCTCCGCGGGCTGCACGCCATGAGCGTCAGCGTGCCGACGACTGCCCACCAAGCAGGTCGCATCCGCTGACTATAGTACCGCCGCCGACACGGGCCAGCGCCGAGAACGGCTGACGCCCGCGCCGCCCGCCCGCGGGGCCGTGGGCGTCGGCCTCCGGCTCACCTTGCCGCGCTCGCGACGACGCAGGGCACCTGGTGCGCGGTGTCGGCGAATTGCGACGCTGCCCAGGAATCATCGTGCAAGTCGAGCCAGGCGCGCAGGGCCGCCGAGACGTTACACAGACCGTTGTTGGAGAAAGACAGGTTGACCGGATCGAGCCTGGTGATGGCGTCCGGCAAGGTGCTCAGCTGGTTGTCGCCGAGGAACAACCGACTCATCAGGGTCAGATCGCCGATGCTCGCGGGGAGCTCGCTCAACCGGTTGGACCCGAAGTTCATCTGGTAGAGGCTCGGCAGGGTGCCGAGCTCTTCGGGGAGCCGCTCGACCCTGTTCGACGGCATCCAGAGGTCGCCGAGCGCGACGAGCGCCGAAATGCCCGCCGGTACGTCGGTGATCTGGTTGTCGTCGAGCTCGAGCCGTTCGAGGAGCGTCAGGCGCAAGATGGCTTCGGGAAAGCGGGTAAGGTCGTTGTAGGCGAGGTTGAGCCACGTTAGCTGGCCGAGCTCGCCGAGCTCATCGGGAACGTCCGTGAGACTGCCCCCTGCGGCGAGCAACGTTTGGAGCGCGCTCAGTCTGCCGACCTCCGGCGGCAGAACCGAGATCCCCTCCGGCAGCGGGCCGAACAGATCGAGTGGGAGCAGGTTGAGCTCGACGACGCGTCCGTTGTCGTCGAGCGTGGTCACCGAGTAGAGCGGGTCGTCTTCGGTGAGCCCGTTGGCCGCGAGGATGGCTCGCACGACGGCAAGATCGCAGTCACCGTCCTCGCACGGCTCGATCGCTGCGCCGCCGGCGCCACCCTCGCCCGCCCCACCCGAGCCCGCGCTGCCCGCGTCCGCGCCGCCCGCGCTCGTTCCACCGAGCGTCGTGCCGCCGTCGGCTCCGGCCGCGCTCGTTCCGCCGGCGTTCGCTCCGCCAGCGCCGGCGCCGCCGAGCGAGCCACCGCCCGACGCACCCGAGCCGCCGGATGCGCCCGCGCCGCCGCCGGAAGAGCCACCGTTGCGCGCGGCCCCGCCTCCCTGACCCGCCCCGCCACCGGCCGCACCGGCACCTGCTCCGCCGCTCGCCGCGCCCTCGCCACCCGTGCCGGCGGCGCGCCCGAGATTGCCCGACTGCGAGCGACCGCTACACGAAAGGCACGCAAGCACCAGCCAGCCAGCGACGACGAGCCCTCGACCCATGGATTCAGAGTAGCGACCGCTTTTGCCGCGGTCCATCCGGATTTCGAGCACGCGATCATTCGCTCGCACCGAACAATCGCCGACGCGCCGCGGCTCGGCGAATCCCCGACTCAAACGCCCTTCACCGAGCGCGCGTGTTCCACTCCACGACCTTGGGGTGATTCTCCTAGCGCGTCTTTTTCGCGTCCGCGCCTCGGAGCGACAGTTGCCTCCGGAGGAGGCAGGCGAGCTTTGAAGGCGGTTTCGCCTTACTACAGCGCGATCGCGACTTCCGCAGGGAACGTGAGGGCGCGGTCGCCGCGCTCGGCGAGCGTCGCAGCGACGACGCCGATCGTGCGCGGCACCGTGCCGGTGAAGAGCGTCGTCGTGCCCTGGGTCACCGTCACGGGCTGGTCGAGGTCGACGAGCGCGTCGGACAGACGCACGTCGAGGTTTTGGACGCCGCTGACCTCGAGGGTGATCGCCTGACCGTCCACCGACGCCGTCACCTTGGTGGCCTTGATTGCTTCGTTGGTGGGCACCGCCAACCAGTAGAAGCGCTCGTGGGGCACGTCGTCCTCTAGCCAGACGACGCGACGCGGCACGGGATCTCGCGTGAACGCCGCCATCCAGGGCACGGCCACGGCATCCTCGAGATCCATCCAGTGCGGCTTGTCGGGGTGGATTTGGACTTCGTGCGGGTAGCCGCCGGGGTCCGCTGCTTCGAGGCCGTCGAGCAGCCCGCCCCATTCCTCTGCTTTGAGGTTGCGGTCGTAGGCCGTGTCGAGCCCGCCCACGTGGATCGTGAAGCCGATGTTGCGCAGGCTGTCGGGCCGGGCGTCGTTCGGGTGCCCGGCCATCATCGCTGCCGCCGCCCACGAGTCGGCCATGCGGGGGCCGAGCTGGTACACGCCGTCCCCGCCCGCCGAGTAGCCCATCACGTAGACGTGATTCGAGTTGACGCCCTCGAAGACGATGAGGTCCTCGATCAGGCGCGTGAACAGCGGGTCGATGTGCGCCTCGTGCCAGAGATTCCAGGTGTCGGTCGGCGCGCGGGGAGCCAGGTAGATGCCCTCGTCGGGCTCGTAGAGAACCTTCTGGTTTTCCCACTGCTCGTCGTTGACGCTGGGATCGGCCTCGCCGCCACCATGAAGGGAAAGATAGAGACTATGGCCCGAAGCGGGCTCGCTCCCGAAAACCTTGAAATCGTAGCGGAGGGTCTTGTCGCCGAGGGTGATCGCTTTCTGTGTGGTCTCTTCGGCGCGCGTGTCGCGAATGAGCGCGACATGGTCGTCCCAGAGCAGATCGGTCGCCTGGTTCGACTCGTCGCGCGTCAGCGGCACCACGGCGAACGGCTGCTCGTCGAGCAAAGGACGCGTGTCGCGCGCGAGCGCGAGGTAGGCGCGCAGCGCCGCGAGCGCATCCGCGCCGGCCGTGGTGCTCCCCGCGGCGCCACCTGCCGAAGAGCCCGCGGCGGCACCACCTCCGCCACTGCTCGCGCCCGCGTCACCGGCAAGCCCACCTTGCCCGGCCGCCGCGCCTGCGACGCCACCCGACGACAGGCCTGCGCCGCCGCCGGTTGAACGACCCGGCAACGCTTCCCGCAGCACCTGACGAGCCAGCATCACCCGAGAAACCGCTCGACGACCCGGCAGCGGCGTTGCCGCCGTCGCCTGCGCTCGTCCCAGCACCGCCTGCGCCTGCCGCGACCGGACGCGCGGCGCCGCCGCCAGCGTCCGTCGCGCAGCCGCACAGCACGGCGAGCAGCCCGAGCCATAGTCCACGCACGCCGCGAAGGTACCACCCGAGTGCTCCCTCTGACAGCGCGGCCCCGTCCACTCCGTGGGGGACCGCGTGGCACGTCGGGAGGCGCGTGGCACAAAGAAATTCCGACCTGCGAGCGCGCAGGCGTCCATTCCCCGGACGCAAGCGTCCGCCTGGGCGGGCGGGACACAAAAAAGAAGCGGATGAGAGCTCGAAAGCTTTGTTTGACGCTGGTCGCCGGTGTTTCCCTGCTCGGTTGCAGCCAGGCCGACAACACCGGGACATCAGCGGGCGGAGCAGGCGGCGCGACCTCAGCGCCGGGGAGCGGCGGCCTGCCACAAGCGCCGGGGGCACTGCCGGCCAGACGGACGGCTTCGGAGACCTCGCTCACACGGCGGAGATGGCGGCGCGCGTGAAGACCTGGGCGGATCCCGGCAAGCAGTGCATTCCCGTCGCCTGGCAGAACGACACGCTGAGCCAGATGGCGTCGCACGTGTACGACTACATGAAAAATGCCATCACGACGCTCATCGCTGCGGGCGGCAGGCCGGACTTGGTGCAGGTCGGCAACGAGATCACCCCCGGCCTGCTCATCCACATCTGCGACGCCGACGGTCACCCCACCTCGACCAACACGGTGAACGGCCGCACGTCGAACTGGGCGAACACCGCCATGCTCCTCAAGGAAGGCATTCGCGGCGTCAAGGAGGTGGACGCGAACATCAAGACGGTTCTCCACATCGACAAGGGCGGAGAGCACCCCGTGCAGGCCGGCGTCGGCCTGGGGCTCTTCATCAACGACGACTCCGGCACCCAGCTTGCCGACGCGTGGCCCATCTTCGAGGCGGAGCCCACCGCGATGGGCGTGTACGACGGGATGCGCAGCGCCTACGCCAATCGCCTCTGAGGCGGGCGGTCCGTCGAACGAGCGTGGGCGGCCGAGTCCGGGCCGAGAGCCGGCGCGCCGAGGCGCCGGCTCCACGGGTCGCGGCTACTTCACTCCGCCGCTTCTGAGCTTGCAGGTCGGCGTGCAGGTGAGGCTGCCGGTCGGGCCGTCGTCGCAGGCTTCACCCGAACTCTTCTGGAGCTTGCCGTCGCCGCAGTACGGCGCTCGCGTGCAGTCGTCCTTGCAACCGCCGTAGGAGCCGTCGTTCTGCGACGTGCCGAGGTCGCATTGCTCGGGGCCGTTGCGCACGCCGTCGCCGCAGTACGCCTGGTTCTTCTTGCACTCGTAGGAGCAACCCTTGCCGTCGGCCGAATACGCAGCATTGTCCGGACCGTCGTCGCACTGCTCCGAGCCGTTCTTCGTGCCGTCGCCGCAGTACGGACCCCAATCGCAGGTCGTGGTGCAGCCGTCGTAGGCATTGTCGTCGTTGTCGGCGCCGTCGTCGCAGAGCTCGAACGCGGACTGGACCTGGCCGTCGCCACAGTAAGGCACGTCCATACACGCCGGGCCGCAGGGATTCTTGGCACCCGGGTAGGCGTACTCGTCCTCGTTGAACCCGTTGTCGCAGACCTCACCTGCGGCGGACTGGAGCACGCCGTCGCCACAGTGTGGCCCGAGCAAGCACGCCGTGGTGCACCCGTCGTAGCTGTTGTTGGCATTCTGCGCGCCCTCGTCGCACTCCTCGCCGAAGGTGCTTTGCACGACCTCGTCGCCGCAGTAGGGCCCGAGCTCGCACGCCGTGGTGCAGCCTCCGTACGGGGCCTGCGCAGGCGGTCCGGCGAAGCCGAACTGACCGTAGTCGCAGGCCTCGTTCATCGTCTTCAGACCGTCGCCGCAGAACGGATCCAGCTCGCAGCTCGAGTTGCAAGCCATCGTGCCGTCGCAGATCTCCGTGCCGTTGCGCACGTTGTCACCGCAATAGGGTGCAAACCGGCAGTCGTAGTTGCACTCACCGGGGCCGCTACCGTACGTCGTGAAAGCGCCGGGCGTGTCGCACTGCTCGTTGCCGTCGACCATCCCGTCGCCGCAGTACGGACCGAGCTTGCAGCTCGTGGTACAGCCGCCGTAGACGCCGTTGGCGTTCTGGGCGCCCTTGTCGCATTCTTCGCCGAAGGACCGCTGCACGACGCCGTCGCCGCAGCGGGCGGGCGCGACGCAGCCGGGCCCGCAGCCCGAGCCGTAGAGATCGGCATTGACGCGGTTGTCGCAGGTTTCGGTGCCGTTCACGGCGCCGTCGCCGCAGAACTTGAACGTGCAGTCGTTCAGACACACGCCGTACCCGGTGGCGGGCATGCCCGCACCGTCGTCGCACAGCTCCGTGCCGGCTCGCGTGCCGTCGCCGCAGGTCGTGTGGCAGTAGGAGCGCGGCGCGATGAACCCGTCGAGCGTGAGCTGGTAGTTCGACTCCGTCGGGCATCGTTCCGCCTGGAGCACGACGATCTCGTACACGCCGCCCCTGGTCAGGCCGAACCGCTGGTCGGTCGTGTCGTTCTCGGCAGCCTCCAGGGTGCAGGCTGGAAGGGTCGTCGAGTTGTTGTTGTTCGAAACGTTGACCGAGCAGTCGCTCTCGGTAGCGGTGCCGCCCGCGCCGTCGTCGCCGAGCACGACGCGCCCGTTGAGCTGGGTGTGGATGCCGCCGATGTCCACGGCGAGGCGGCCGTTGATGAACACCCACACGTCGTCGTCACCGTAGAACGTGAGCGTTTCGCCGCCCTGGTACTGGAAGAAGTAGCGGAGCTCGCTCGTGAAGTTCCAGTTGCGCTGAGGGGTTGCGTTCGGCGTGTAGCCGTAACCCCGGGGCGCGACCGTGGGGTTGCTGGCCGAGCCGAGCGGGTAGAACGTGTTGCCACCGCTCGAGAGGCGGTAAGCGCTCGTCGTTCCGACGCGGGTGAGCAGGAGGGTGTCCACGCCGCTCGCGGGCATGGGCGTGGGGTTCGGCCAGATCACGATCGGCACGTTCGTCGCCGCATTGCCGTCGGTCTCGGAGGCCGGGTCGTTCAGGGCCGTCGCGTTGGTGTCGCGGTACCAAAGTTTGAAGGCGTCCTGGTGGTACGCAACGCTCAGGTTGTCACCCGAAGGGTCGATGCTGTTGTGCGTGCCCGTTCCGACGTAGGTGGGCTTGCCGTTGGCGTCGAGGCGACCGCAGGCGCTCGGGTTCGCAACCGTGCAAAGGGCGCCGACGATGCCGGCATCGTTGGTGATGTTGGGCGGATTCGCGGTCTGCTGGCGCATGTGGGGGTGCCCGCCGGACTCGTTTCTGTGCTTGAAGTCGCGGTAGACGACCTTGAACTCGACCGAGGGTGGATAGACGATGCTGGCGTCGCAGATCCAGCCGGGCTCGGTCTGGCAGGTCGACGAGCAGCCATCGCCGCTCGTTTTGTTGCCGTCGTCGCACTGCTCGCTGCCCGTCTTGAGGCCGTCGCCACAGGTGACGGCCACGCTGGGGCTCGGACCGACGGTCACGACGGGCTCGAGCTGGCAGGTCGGCCCGCAGCCGTCACCGGCGACCTTGTTGCCGTCGTCGCAACCCTCGCCGGGCTCGGGCGTGCCGTTGCCGCAGACGGTGGCGGTGCACGGATTGGAGGTGCCGCCGGCGCCGCACTTGTAGCCCGGCTTCAAGCGGCAGTTCTGGCAGCCGTTCGTGTCCGGCGTGTCGCACTGCTCGGCGCCGCGCAGGAGCCCGTCGCCGCACACCGGCTGGCACTTAGCGCCCGGCGGGCACACCCAGCCGGTCTCCACGGTGCAGGTGGCCGAGCAGCCGTCGCCGCCGACCGGGGTGCCGGGGGCCTGCAGCGTGCCGGGCCCGTCGTCGCACTGCTCGTCGGGGGCGCGGAAGCCGTCGCCGCAGACGGACTGCACGCACACCGAGGGCTCCCCGGAGCAGAAGTAGCCCGGCTGGAGCTGGCAGTTCATGCAGCCCGGCCCGCTCATCAGCCCGATGTCGCACTGCTCGCCCGCCTGCAAGAGCCCATCGCCGCACACCGGGAGCCGGAAACAGATACTGGCGGCCGGACACACGTAGCCCGGGTCGACCTTGCAGTTGGTGCACCCGGTGACGGCGCCGTCGCACTCCTCTTGGTACTCGACGACTCCGTTATTGCAGACGGGTGGCGCGACGAGACCGCTGTCGAACGCCTTGCAGGCGAGGCCCGGATTCTCCGTGGGGCTGTAGCAGGCGTCCTGTCCCGTGATGCCGGGATCGCACACCTCGCCGGGGCCGAGCAGGCCGTCGCCGCACACGATGGTCGAGGTGCACACGCTTGGCTCGCTCGAATCGCAGTCGAAGAAGGGCTCCACGAGGCACGCCGCGGAGCAGCCGTCGCCGCTCAGGGGGTTGCCGTCGTCGCACTCCTCGCTGCCGAGCACCATGCCGTCGCCGCAGACCGGGCGGCAGCCGCTCGCAGAGCACAGCCAGCCGTCCTCGATGGTGCAATCCGAGGCGCAGCCGTCGCCGTCGTCGTTGTCGCCGTCGTCGCATTGCTCGTCCGGCGTTCGGTTGCCGTCGCCGCAGTCGAACGGCACGCAATCCGCGCCGGGAGGACAGAAATAGCCGTCCTCGAGCTGGCATTTGGCATTGCAACCGTCGCCGTCGTCGTTGTCGCCGTCGTCACACTGCTCGCCGCGCTCGCGCACGCCGTTTCCGCACACCGCGAGCACCACGCAGGGCTCGCCGGGCTTGATGCACGAATAGCCGTCCTCGACCCCGTCGCATCCCTTCGCGCAGCCGTCGCCGTTCTTGGTGTTGCCGTCGTCGCAAACCTCGTTGCCCTCGATGATGCCGTTGCCGCAGGTCACGACGCGCACGCAGCCCTCGCCCTCGACGCACAGATAGTCGGGGTCGGGGACCAAGCAATCCCCGCTGCAGCCGTCGCCGTCCTTCGTGTTGCCGTCGTCGCAGAGCTCGCCCGGCTCGAGGAGATCGTTGCCGCACTCGGCCTCCGCGGGTGCGCCTGCCGCACCGGCTTCGTCGCCACCGCCCATCGCCCCGACGCCGATGCCGCCCGCGCTGCCGCCGCTACCGCCGCGCCCACCGCTCGCGCTGCTGCCACCCGAGCCCGCGCTGCCTCCCGTTTCGGCCGCGCCGGGACGCCTTGCCACCGAGGGTGGATCACCGCAGGCGAGCGTCAGGAGTGGCAGAAGGGAAAGGAGGACCCAGAGACCGCGGTGAGGATTGGCTTGCACGTCAACTTCCAATCGTGACTGCGGTCGGCCCCACACTCAAGGACTCTTCGCACGCATTCAGCGAGGCGAGTAGCTGGATGTCGCACCTCGTCTCACCTGCTCTTGCTCCGCTCTGCCCCTCCGGTTCAGCCGGAGCGGATCTCGGGTCGCCTAATGGGTCACGGTGAGGCAGGCCGCGCGTCTGGCGTTGGGCGTGACCGCCGTAGTCGGTTTGACTCCCTCGGGCGTCGCACCCAAGGAAGGCGTTCACGCCATGCTCGAGGACGGCAGCCCGATGCACGCTCGACCCGCGCGACCCAGGCGGCTCGTCGCCGCCAAGACCATCGCGCTCGCGTTCGGCACTTACTTTTGCATGTACGGTTTCCGCAAGCCGTTCGCCGCGGGGAGCTATGCGGGCGACACGCTGCTCGGCGTCGAGCTCAAGACCGCCTTCGTGATCAGCCAAATCATCGGCTACACCTGCTCGAAGTATCTGGCCGTGAAGTTCGTGTCGGAGGCGTCGCGGGCACGGCGCTGGCCCATGCTCGTCGGGATCATCGCCGCTGCGGAGCTCGCGCTCCTCGGGTTCGCGGTGCTGCCGGCGCCGCTCAAGGTCGTCGCCATCTTCATGAACGGCCTGCCGCTCGGCATGGTGTGGGGGCTCGTCGTCCGTTACCTCGAAGGGCGGCGCACGAGTGAGCTCTTACTTTCGGGTCTGAGCGCTTCGTTCATCGTCGCCAGCGGCGTGGTCAAGGACGTGGGGCGCTACCTACTCGCCCACGGCGTGGACGTTTATTTCATGCCGCTCTTGACCGGGCTCCTGTTCCTCCCTCCCTTCCTGGTTTTCTCGCGCCTCCTGGACGCGACGCCCGAACCGGACGCCGCGGACAAGAGAGCACGCGTCGATCGTCCACCCATGGACGCGACCCGGCGACGGGAATTCTTCGAACGCTACCTGCCAGGGCTCTTGCTGCTCGTCGCCGTTTACCTCGGGCTGACGGCGTTTCGCGACTTTCGAGACAACTACGGTGTCGAGCTCTTCGCCGAGCTCGGCTACGAAAATCAGCCCGCCCTTTTTACGAGCACGGAGATCCCCGTCGCCTTTCTCGTGCTCGTGACGCTCGGTGCGCTCGGCTGGGTTCAGGATCCCATCAAGGGCATCATCGCCGTCTTCGCCTGCATGACGTTCCGGCCTCTTGCTGCTCGCAGGCGCAACGGCGTTGCTCCAGGTCGGCCTCGTATCGGGCGCGGTCTGGATGGTGCTGGTCGGCTTCGGCGCGTATCTCGCGTACGTTCCGTTCGGTTCGTTCTTGTTCGATCGCATCACCGCGGGCACGCGCTTCGTCGGCACCGCCGTGTTTGCGATCAACCTCGCCGATGCCGCGGGCTACACCGGCTCCGTCGCGCTGCAGATTTACAAGGACGTGTTCGCTCGCGAGACCTCGCGCCTCGGTTTCTTCCTCACGGTCACCTACGCGCTTGCCGCGTTCGGCGCCGTGGGCCTCGTCGTCGCAGGGCGATACTTCTTCGTCCAGGCGCGCGGCGCCCGCGCCGAGGCGACGCCTGCGCCCGCCGGCCCGTGAGCGCGAGCCGGGCCGACCCGAGCCGCACGCGGGCGCCCCGCGCGAGACTCGGCTACTTTTCCGCCATTGCCCGATGACAGGTGCCGCACGTGACCAGTAGGTCCGCGTAGAGCGCGGCTCGCTCTTCGCTGCTCTTCTTCGTCGGCGCCTTCACGACGATCTTCGTGAAGTCGCTCGCGGCGCTTCGGGCGTGCACGCCGCCCTCCTTCAGGACTTCGTCCGGGAAGGGGTGAGCGCTGAGTGCCTTGGCGCCGGCGAGCCAGGCATCGCTGGAAGGGACGTAGAGCCCTTCCCACAAGCGCTCCGTGGCCCAGACGTGCCGCTTCATGCGGCTCTCGATGGTGGTGCCTTCGGCGGGGGCAGGCTCGCTCGAAGCTTTGGGGCCACCATTTCGCTGGTGGCACATGCCGCAGGTCACTCCGAGGTCGGCGGCAGCGGCTGCCGTTTGTGCCGCGCTCGTGCTGTTCGAGATGCGCCGAGCCGTCTCTTGCATGCGCTCGACGAAGCTTCGCCAACCGTTGGGCAGCTCATCGGGATTCTGGATCACGGTGAGCGCCGTGGCCGGCTTGGAGGCTTCCTCCGGTTTTCCGTTGATGACGGCCTGCCGAATCAGCAGGGCGTCGGTGAAGTGCGCTTTCATGACGCGCTCGACCGGCGCGCCCGCGGGCGGAACGTCGGGCTTCGGCGGTTCGTCCGGCTTCGGCTCTGCCGGGGCGGGCTCGGCGCTTGCCGTCGTGGCCGGCGCCGACGGGGGTGAAGCCGCCGTCTCCGAAGGCGGCGCGGAGCCGCCACAGCCGACGAGCCCAATTATCGCAACCAACCTCACGGCGAGGTCCAGTCTCGGTGGTCGCATCGAGTCATCCTTTCGCGGCCCGCTTCGGGCGCGCCCGCCGCCCAGCAATCCACGTGCCACACCCCAGCCGCGGGTGCAGCGCGCGCAGATTGCGTGATTCGCCGCGCCCCGTAGCGTCGCCGTGTTCCGCGGACGCGCAAGCGCTTCGTCCTCTGACGCCGCGGCTGCAATCCATGCGTCTCGGCGTCATGCCGTCGAGAGCACGAAATGCTGCGGCGACGACGTTCGCGGGGTACGCCAGCCGCCCGACTGGTGTCGCTGCGACGCTTGGGTGCGCTGCTCCGGGAGGCGTTGCGCGGTCAGGACGTGATTGCTCGCTGGGGTGGCGAGGAATTCCTGGTTCTTCTGCCGGAAACCGGGATCGCCGCCGCCGCCGACGTTGCCAACCGATTGCGCGCGGTCG
This sequence comes from uncultured delta proteobacterium, assembly GCA_963841435.1. Lineage (GTDB taxonomy): Bacteria > Myxococcota_A > Polyangia > Polyangiales > Polyangiaceae > PMG-095. The sequence continues at coordinate 1,176,970 of CAWJCS010000005.1, read as the reverse complement.
CCCAGGCCCGGCTGGGCGACATCCCGAGCCTCGGCGCCACGGTGACATTGACCCTCGGTGTCGCCGAGTACAAGAGCGGATCCGGGCTCGAGACGTGCCTCGAGGCTGCGGACGACGCGCTTTACGAAGGCAAGACGTTGGGTCGCAACCGCGTGGTGGTGGCGAGCCGCCGCGCCAGCGCAAGGCCGGGCTAGGGCGCTCGCCAAGCCTCGCTGGCGTTCGCCGAAACGCTGGTATCCCGCGGCGCGACACGCGCGGGCGGGAGACGTCAGCGAACGGGCTCGTCGACGATCACGCCGCAATCGACGAAATAGAGATTCGTGTCGATGCGGAAATTCGATTGCACGGTGTGGCGCTCGGCGTGAAAGAGGTCCAGCGGGTAGACCTGACCCGTCGTGATGCCGAGTCGGCTGGCTTCGTCGTCCAGCACGACTTGGGCGGTCTGAGGCGTGTGGAGGCCGCCGAGATCGATGGCGAGCTTTCCGTTGATGAACACCCAGAGGTCGTCGTCGCCCGTGAAGGAGAACGTTTCCCCACCGTTGTAACGAAACGTCGTGTGGACCTCGGTCGTGAAGTGATAGTTGTGCTCGTTGCCCTGGTTGCCGAACCCCGCTCCGTCGAGGGGGAAGAAGGCGTCGGAGAAGAACGTCAGCTTGTCTCCGTTGGGCTGGAGGTAGAAGTAGACGTAGTACGGGTCGTTGACGTTGGGGGTGTTGACGTACCACTGGTCGAACGCTTCTTGGGTCGTCGTGAACTTGTGGTTGCCGGGCGCGTAGACGGGCTTCTGGTCGTCGCCCAGGTCGTTCTCGACGATGCCCTTCTCGCCGTCGCCCGTGAACGTCTCGAAGTCCGGGTGACCATCCGGGTTCTTGCCGCTCTTGAAGTCGCGCACGATGCCGAGGATCTCCGCGCCGCAGCCGTTGCCCATGTCGGTGCCGAGGTCCGGCTCCGAGCCGGGCGTCACGCGGTCGCCGAGCTTGTAGCCGCCGAAGTTCGCTTTCTCGAAGTCCTGAGGGAGCATGTACGCCGTGCCCGAGGTTCCACCCCCGCTCGTGGTGCCCCCGCTGCTTCCGCTCGTGCCACCCGTACCGACTGGGATGCCGCTGCCGCCCACGCCGATCGAGGTCGTGCCGCCCGTGCCGCCCGTGCCGAGGTTCCCGCCCGTCGAGTCGTCGTCACCGCCGCCGCAGCCGAGAAGCCCCAGGGAAAGAAGGCTGCCGAGGACCGAGAGCTTCCAGAGTTTCATGCTCGCTTCTACCTTTCGGGCGCACGCTTCGCGATGCGCGCACCGTCTTCGAACATAGCGCGCGACCGACTGGGCGGGCACCCGCTTCCGGCGTGCGACGTTCGGACGCGTGGGCCCATGTGGGTACGGCGCGCACATCGATCGTGGCGCTTCTGCTCGGCGGAGCGCGAGCGAGCATCGAGCGAGGCGCGCCGGCAGCGTTGCACCACCGTCGCTCGCGCGGCCAGATATGATCAGTCAAGGCGGAAGGTGGGGACAGCGGCTGTATGGCCGCTCGACCACGAAACGATCGATCGGCGGCAAAAGGGAGCTCTTCAGCACTGACTCTTCGACGAGCTTCGGGCTCGGCACGCTAGCGGAACGTCGCGGCGAGCTTTGCGACCGCGGCCTCGTCCACGGCGACCGTCACCGGGTGATAGCCCGTGACGCCGAGCGAGAGGTCGAGCGCGCCCGCCGTGTCGCGGGCGTGCGCCACGATGGGCACGCGCTTTTCCGGATCGTCGTGGTCGAGCTCGAGCTCGACCCAGAGGGCACTTCCGGGGGGCACCGCTTCGAGCCAGGCGCGCATGCCGCGCTCGTAGCGGTCGCGCGTCACGGAGTCGAGATAGTCACGCACGATGGTTTGGAACGCGATGACCACGGCGTTCCGTTCGCGCTCCGCCGAGACGGCCCGCAGACGCTCCGGCGCCTCGCTCACGTCGCCGTGCTCGACGAGCGCGGGCGAGGCGCAAAACGCGGCGATCGCGGCTTCGAGTCGCTCGATGCGCTCGGACTCGCCGGCCCACACGCAGGCGCGCAGCCAGCTGGCATCGTCGTCGCGCGAGGGGTCGAGCGGGTTTCGGTCGATGCCGCGCCGAACGAGCGCGCGCGGGGCTCGAGCGCACGGCAGTGGGTCGCCCCGTGCGGTCTTCCACCGGGTGGGCAGCCGGTCGGCGACGAGGTTCAGCCCCGCCGCGCTGCCGATCTCGAAAAGAGCGAGCGGGCGCGCTCCTTCGCCGCAACCGACGACGGAGGCGGGCCAGAGCCACGCGAGCGCGCGCGAGGTTTCGTTCGTCTGCACGAACTTCGAGCGCAGCGCTTCCCACACCGATTCGCGCGCGAGCGCCGCGAGCAGCGCGGCTCGCGTCACGGCGCGCGGTTCGGGCTCGCGCGCGCCGAGGGCCTCGAAGAGCGGATGTGTCCCGCCCTCGGCGAGCGCGTCGCGTCGCAGCGCGGCGACGAAGAGCATCGGTCGATCGTAGAAGATCTCGAAGGTGCGCTCGCTCCAGGCCCCTTCGAAACGTCGCGCGACGGCCATATCGGTCGTCGCGTCGGAGCCGAGCACGCCGATGAGCTCGTCGAAGAGCCGGTGGTACGACGGCGCTCTTTCGGTCGCGGCGCGACGCCAGGCGGCGATGTCGTCCACGAATCCGCGCGTGCCGGTGAGCTGGCCGCTCATGTCGGAACGCTACACCCAGGTCGCGGAACGGCGCGTCGTGGAACGGTTCCGCCCCGGCCCTCTGCCGTTTTCGCACGCCGGTCGCCTCCCGCAAGACCTCCCTCCCTCCCTGTTCGTCGAGGTCGAGCCCGCCTGCTACGGTCCGCCCCATGAACGTCCGCCTGATCAAGGAGCTCCGCTTCGAGGCCGCGCACCGGCTGCCCCACGTGCCCACCGGGCACAAGTGCGCGCGGCTGCACGGCCATAGCTTCAAGATCGAGCTCGCCGTGCGAGGCCCCGTGAACGAAGCCACCGGCTGGTTCATCGACTACGGCGAGATCGACCTGCTGTGGCGCCCTCTCTACGACCTTTTGGATCACAACTACTTGAACGAAATTCCGGGGCTCGAAAATCCGACGAGCGAGCACCTCGGTCGCTGGCTCTGGCAGAAGCTCAAGCCCGGCCTCCCCGAGCTCGAGCGTGTCATCGTGCACGAAACGTGCGACGCCCGCTGCGAGTACGAAGGCGACTGAAGCAGCGACCGAGCTGACCGCGTCCTCGGCCGATTCCGTGGCGGGGTCACTCGGGACGCAGCGTCACGGGGTAAGACGCGTGACGGTCGGTTGGCTCGACGTGACGCTCGTGTGCGACGCGCCCGTGCTCGTGCCCGGCGCCCTCGACCCGAGTGCCGTGCGTCAGATCGGCGTCGAGCTGCGCGTTTTCGGCGAAACGACGAGCGCGATGCCCGCCGTCGTGTACCTCGACGCCGTCAGCGACTAGAGGTGCCGGGCTTCAGCCGACGCGCGGCCGGACCTGCTTTCGGATCTTTTTCGTGAAGGTCTGGGTGCACTTGCCGTGGCTGCCTTCGTACTCGATGATCTCGCGAATCAAGCGCGCCTTGGTCTCTTCCGTCACGCTCGCTGACGCCTTGACCTCGTTCGCGAGTTGCACGCCATCGAAGGTCGTGGGGTAGGTTGGCTTCGCCTGGGCTTCCTTCTTGTCAACCGTGCGGTAATGCGACGGCTTGGTCTTCGTGACGTCGCGCATGAGGGCCTGCGTATCCGCGCGGCGCCCCGTGCCGTGGCAGCCTGGGCAGGTCGTGCTGCTTCCGCCGAACGCATTGCCGACGCGACCGTCCCCTCCGCACATCAGGCAGCTTTCCATGGCGCGTGACTACTCCGTCGCCCCCCGGGTCGCCATCGCTCCGGCGTTTTGCCCACCGTTACGGGGTGCGCGGGCGGGGCTTTGGGGGTTCGCCGCCGACGGCTAGCTGCCCGGCGCGACGTCGGCGCAGAGCTCGGCGAAGGGTCCCGACGGGCGCCCCGCCGCGTACGTGACCTCGCACGGGATGGGCGCTCGGAGAGCGCGGGCGAAATCGAGCGTGAGCGCGCTCGTCCAGTCGCGTGGGCCGTCGAAGCGCGCGCGAATCACGCCCTCGGGGTCGATGAACCAGGTTTCGGGGAACAGCTTGGTGCCGTACTTTGCGAGCACGACTGCGTCGCCGTCCGGGTCGACCATCACGGGAAAGGGCGCCGCTTCGCCGACGACCGACTCAAGCGTCGCGCGCGCGTCCTCCGCGGTCTCGTCGGTCGTGACCGTGAGGAGCACGACGTCCGGGTGCGGCACCAGCACCTTCGCGAGGCTCGCGATGTCGGGCAGCTCCTCGAGGCAAGGCCGGCAGGTTTTGGTCCAGAAGTGCAGGATGACCGTCTTTCCGCGATAGCTCGCGAGGCGGATCTTCTTGCCGTCGATCGAGGGAAGCTCGAAGTCCGGCGCCGTGCGGTTGCGCCCGGCGTAGTCGGGCCGGAGCCCGCAGAGCGCGGTACAGGCCCGGCGCGTCTCGCCGTCCCGCGCCGTCATGACGAAGCCGTAGACGCCGGCGGCGGCGAGCACGATCAACACGACCTGCGCGATCTGCGAGAAGCTCACGACGGCAGGGGTAGCACAGCTTCGCGGGAGCCGGCTTGCCCGGGGGCGGCTTTCGGGGCAAAACGCCGGACGCCCATGCAGAGGCTCGAGCACAGGCTGCTCGCCCAGGTCGGGCGAGCGAGCGCGGACTTCTCGTTGCTCGAGCCGGGCGATCGCGTGCTCGTCGCCGTCAGCGGCGGCAAGGACTCGCACGCGCTGCTCTACCTGCTCCACGAGCTCCGGCGTCGCGCCCCCTTCGATTTTTCGCTCGTCGCCGTCAACATCGACCAGGGGCACCCTGGTTTTCCCAAGCACGTCTTGCCGGAATACTTCACGGCACGGGGCTTCGAGCACCGCGTCATCGAGGAAGACACCTACTCGGTGGTGAAGGAGAAGACGCCGCCCGGCAAGACCACGTGCTCGCTCTGCTCGCGCCTCCGCCGCGGCATCCTCTACACGGTGGCGAGTGAGCTCGGGGCGACGAAGATCGCGCTCGGCCACCACCGCGACGACGCCATCGAAACGCTGCTGCTCAATCTGTTCTTCTCTGGGCAGATCAAAGCGATGCCGCCCAGGCTGCACTCGGACGACGGCCGAAACGTCGTGATCCGCCCGCTCATCACGAGCGCCGAAGCGGACATCGCCGCGCTCGCGAGGGAGAAAGGCTTTCCCATCATCCCGTGCGATCTGTGCGGCTCCCAGGAAAACCTCCAGCGAAAGCGCGTCAAGGCGTTGCTCGCCGATCTCGAGCGCGAACACCCCGATCTGCGGCGTAGCTTGTTCGCCGCCCTGGGCAACGTGCGGCCGACGCACCTGCTCGACCGGTCCCTTCCCGGCGCGCTCGGCGCGAGCGACGAAACGGACGCTGCGCTGGCACGTCCCGAAACACTCGTCCGGCTGCGCCCCGCCTGACCCTCGACGGCGTGCTAGAATGTAGTTTGTGCGCTCCGGGGTCGTTGCCTGCCTCGTCGCGGCCGCGACTCTGGTCGCCTGCGGTGGCGCGCAAAAGGGGTCTAAAACCGTCGCTTCGGCGTCGGCCGCGCCCGCCAAGCTGACGCCGGCTGAGATCGCGGTGCGCGCCATGCCGTCGATCGTCTCCGTGCGCACGCCGGACGGCTTCGGAACGGGCTTCGTCGTGCGCGAGGACGGCTGGATCGTCACCAACCTGCACGTCGTCGCCGGCGCCGAGCGCGCCACGGTCGCCCTGCCGGACAAGACCGTGCACCCGGTCGTCGAGGTCGTGAGCGTGAGTGCCCCGCACGACCTCGTCGTGTTGCGCATCGAGGCGAAGAAGCTGCCGGTGCTCACGCTGGGAGACAGCGACGCCGTGCACCCGGGAGATCCGATCGTCGCAATCGGTCACCCCCTCGGCCTCGAGGACACGGTGTCCAATGGGCTACTCAGCGCCGTGCGCAAGGTCGACGGCCTCGTGGTGCTGCAGGTCTCGGCGCCGATTGCGCCCGGTTCGTCGGGTGGGCCGCTCTTCAACGAGCAGGGAGAGGTGATCGGCGTCGCGACGGCCATCCTGTCGGGTGGTCAGAACCTCAATCTCGGGCTCCCCGCGAGCTACGTGCGCGAGCTCGTCGCCCGTCCGGATCCGCTTCCGTTCGAACGCTTCGCGAGCTCGATGGCCGAGCTCAGGCGACGGCTCGCGCCCCAGAAGCGCGACGTACCGAAGCTCGCCGTGGGCGTGTTTTCGGGCTGTGACGACGACGCGCTCAAGCTGCTCGCTCACGGCATCGCCGAAGCCATCTCCGTGGGTGCGCCACTTTACAACGACGGCAATCACCGCGCCTGCTACCAGATCTACGAGGGCGCGGCGTCCGACATCGAGCATCGGTTGCCGCGTGCCTGCGCGGGCCCGCGGCGTACTCTCTCGCAGGGACGCGCGCGGGCGTCGCGCCTCTCGGATCCGGACGCACAGGCGTGGGCGATGCGCGACGCGTTCGACTCGCTGATCTCCGCGCTCGAGCGTCGCGGTGCCGAGCGCTGAGCGGCCGCGCCTCGGAACGACATCCGAAGAGACGGCGAAGAGGCGGCTCGCGTGCTCAGGCGGACCTGGCGGGGTGGGGGCCGGTGCGGTGCAGGCTCGAGGTCACGGCGGGCGCGCGCTCGCCCGAGGGGCTGGCAGTCGGGCACGAGCTGGCGCAGCTCGGGCCGGGTCGATGGCGGCCCGGCTGGCCTGGCCCGTCAGCCCGCGACGGGCAGGACGCGCCGGCTGACCCGCTCCGGAGCGACCGGCATCTGAACGTTGGCGTACCCCCGGCCGTCGGGCTCGTGCCCGAGCGCCGCGAACGCCCGCACGTAGTCCGCATAGCGCCCGCCAGCGCGGACGGCCCCGACGACGGCGCGCCCCTCGGCGATGCCACCCTGGGCGAGCACCCACTCCACCCACGCCCAGCGGGCGCTCGTCGGCCGTACCTCCGCGCGCCCCTGGAGGCCGCGCCGCAGCCGGTCGAGGCGACCTTCGACCGTCCGCACGCCGGCGAAGGGCATGCCGTCCAGCGGCGTCTTCCTCTTCGAGCAGAATGGCGCCACGCCGAGTGCCACGGGAACGATGTGCGAGAGGTGGCTCACGAAGCGCACACACTCGTCGATGTCGTCGTCGGTCTCCCCCGGGAGCCCCACCATCAGATAGAGCTTGAGACAGATCATGCCGTATTTACGCGCGCGCTCGGCGGCGGCAACGTAGTGCGGCTCGCGGCCGCGCCGTTCGATGAGCCCCCGCAGGCGCTCGCTCGGACCGTCGAGCGCCGTCGTCAGCGTGCGGTAGCCCGCGAGCTTGAGCGCCTCGACGAGCTCGTCCTTCAGGCGATCGGGTCGGAGGCTCGAGAGGCCGACCTCCGAGCCGCGCTCGGCGAGCGCGCGCACGATCTCGACGATGCGCGGGTGGTCGCTCACGGCGGCCCCGACGAGCCCCACGCGGCGTGCGTCCGCGGGGATGCGATCGAGCACGATTTCCTTGGGAACGACGCGCATCCCGCCGTTCGTCGAGCGGCGCATGACGCAGTAGGTGCAACCGCGCGAGCAGCCACGCTCGGCCTCGATGAGGAACATGCCCGAAAGCTCGGTGTGCGGCGTCAGGATCACGCTCGTCGCGGGCAAGAGCGCGTCGTCGCAGGCCGCGACGGGCGGCAACTGGTCGCCGTGCACGCTGGGGACGAACACGTGCTCGATGGTCGACAATGCTTCGAGCGCCTCGCGGCGCGACCCGGCTTGCGAAAGGATCTCGACGCAGCGCTCGACGAGCCCTTCGCCCTCGCCGATCAAGATGGCGTCGACGAACGGTGCGAGCGGCAGGGGATTCGAGAACGTGAGCGGCCCACCCGCGAGCACGAACGGCGCGCGCTCGTCGCGCTCGGCCGCGAGCGCCGGGATGCCCGAGGCGTCGAACAGCTTGACGAGCCCTGCGAGCTCGATTTCGTAGGCGACGCTCACGGCGATCAGCGGAAACTCCGCGAGCTCGCGCAGCCCTTCGTAGCTCACGGGGCGCTCGCACGGCGCGCCGGGCTTCTCGGCGCCGTCCGGCAAGAACACGCGTTCGCACGCCACACCGCGCAGGCCCTGCAGCGCCCGGTAGACCGCCTGGTACCCGAGCGAGCTCATCGCGACGCGGTAGGGCGACGGATAGGTGAGCGCGACGCGAAACGACGCGTCCTTGTCCAGGCGCCCGACCTCGTCGGCGAGGCGCATCTGGATCGCGCGTCGAGTTCTGTCGGAAAGCTTCACGGCGGTGGTGTGTTAGCATCGACTCCTGGTGCCCGCTCCCGACATCGCGGCGTTGATCCACGACTGGAACGCTCCGGAGGGCGGCAAGTCGCGGCCGGCCGGCGTCGCCTTGCTCGATGACACGCTGCGCGATGGTCTGCAGAACGCCGCCGTGCGCCAGCCGACCACCCCCGAGAAGCTCGAGCTCTTGCACCTGATGGCGGGGGCGGGCGTCGAGAGCGTGAATCTCGGGATGCCCGGGAGCTCGGCCGGGGCCTTCGAGGGGTGTCTCTCGGCATGCCGCGAAATCGCGCGCGAGCGCTTGCCGCTTTCGGTCGTGTGCGCGGGTCGCACGCTGCCGCGGGACATGCGGGCCATCGTCGAGCTATCGCAGACGAGCGGTGTCGCCATCGAAGCGCACGCCTTCGTGGGCACGAGCGCTCTCCGCGCGCACGTCGAGGGATGGGACCTCGAGCTGTGCCTGCGCCGCACGACCGAGGCGCTCGAGGTGCTGCGCGAGGGAGGGCTCGCGGCCGCCTTCGTCTCCGAGGACACGACGCGCTCCCATCCCGAGACGCTGCGTCGCTTGTTCGCCGCGGCGCTCGACGCCGGCGCGAGTCGGATCTGCCTTTGCGACACCGTGGGTCACGCGACGCCCGCAGGGACGCGCGCGCTCGTCGCTTTCGCGCGCTCCTTCGTCTCCGAGCACGGTGACGCGCGGCTCGACTGGCACGGCCACAACGATCGCGGACTGGCGCTCGCGAACGCCCTCGCCGCGCTCGACGCCGGCGTTGACCGCGTGCACGCCACCGTGCTTGGCGTGGGCGAGCGCGTGGGCAACGTGCCGCTCGAGCTCTTGATCCTGAATCTTCTGCTCCAGGGGCGCCTGCCCCTCGCGCTCGAGCCCGTGGCGGCCTACGCGAGGCGCAGCGCCGAGATCCTCGGCTGGCAGCTACCCGCGAACCACCCCATGCTCGGCGCCAACGCCTTCAGGACCGCCACGGGCGTTCACGCTGCCGCCATCGTGAAGGCACGCCGCCACGGTGTGGCATTCGCCGACGGTGTTTACGCGGGGGTCCCTGCGGCCGCGCTCGGCCGGCGGCAGGAGATCCGCGTCGGCGCGATGTCCGGACGCGCCAACGTCGTGAGCTGGCTCCGAGAGCGTGGTATCCCGGAGAGCGACGCGGTCGTCCGCGCCGTGTTGGATCGCGCCCGGGCGGCCGATCACGTGCTGTCGGACGAGGAGATCCTCGAAACCGTGAGGCAAGGATGAGCTCGAACGCCTATTTGACCACGAACCATTACCTCGACCAGGCATTCGACTTGCTCGACATGCCGGAACGCTTTCGCACGCTGCTCATCACGCCGAGCCGCGAGCTGCGCGTCGAGCTCGTGATCGAGCTCGACGACGGAGCGATCGGTCATTTCATCGGCTACCGCGTGCAGCACGACGACTCGCGCGGACCCTTCAAGGGCGGCCTTCGCTACCACCCAGACGTCGATCTCGACGAGGTGCGCTCGCTGGCGAGCCTCATGACCTGGAAGACGGCCGTGGTCGGCGTGCCCTTCGGCGGCGCCAAAGGTGGCATCCAGGTCGATCCGAAGCTCTTGACGCAACGCGAGCGGGAGCGGCTGACGCGGCGCTTCGTCCAGCAGGTCGCGGCCGTGATCGGGCCGGACACCGATATTCCCGCTCCCGACATGAACACCGACTCGCGCGTGATGGGCTGGTTCTTCGACGAGTACAGTCGCATGCTCGGTTTTTCGCCGGCCGTCGTCACGGGCAAGCCGCTCGAGCTGCACGGCTCGTTGGGGCGCGATTCGGCCACGGGGCGCGGTTGCCTGTTCGCCGCGCGCGAGGTGCTCGGCGCCGCGGGCCGCAAGCTCGCGGGAGCGAGCTTCGCGATCCAGGGCTTCGGCAACGTCGGCAGCTGGCTCGCCCGGCTGCTTCACGAGCACGGCGCGCGCGTGGTTGCCGTGAGCGACGTGAAGGGTGGCGTGTTCAAGGGTGACGGCCTCGACATCCCAGCGCTCCTCAAGCGCCAGGCCGAGACGGGCAGCGTCGTCGATTTTCCCGGCAGCGACGCGATCAACAACGCCGATCTTCTCACGCTCGAGTGCGACGTGCTCGTCCCCGCCGCGCTCGGCCACGTACTGCACGAAGGCAACGCCCGAGACGTGCGCGCCAAATGGGTGCTCGAGGCAGCGAACGGCCCGACGACCGCCGAGGCCGACCAGATTTTTTCGCAGCGCGGCATCACGTGCATCCCCGACATCTGGGCCAACGCGGGCGGCGTCACCGTGAGCTACTTCGAGTGGACCCAGAACACCCAGAAGCTCAGCTGGAGCGAGGAGCGCGTGAATCAGGGGCTCGAGCACCACATGGTCGCGGCTCACCGTGCCATCGTGGGCGTGATGGACCAGTACCACTGCTCGATGCGCACGGCGGCGTTCGCGCTGGGGGTGCAGCGCGTGAAAGCAGCGACGGAGCTGCGGGGTATGGGCTGAGCGCCGAGTGCCGACTCGACCTCACAAGAACGTCGCACCGCGTGCGGCGGCGCGCACGACCACGGGTGCAAAAGCGCGCATAGAAGCGCGGGCAACTGCGCGTGGCACCCCGCGTCCAGCAGAGCGCGCAACACCGCGCGCAACGCCGGATCCAAAAGCGCGCACGGCATCGCGCGCAGCACCGAGGGCGACGCCCGCTGCCGCACCACCCCGTGCGACACCGCGCGTGCGGCGTGCGCTCTCGCACGTCGGTGGTCCCAGCGAGGTTCACGGGGGCACGCCCGAGGAGCGCCGCGTGCTCGAGGCCGCCCTCGCCGTGACACCCGACGAGACCGCGACGCAACGGCACGTTCACGGCTTTCACAGCTACCCCGCGCGCCTGCACCCCGACACCGCCCGCGCGCTCGTGCGCGGCCTCGCGCGTCCCGGCGGCGTCGTGCTCGATCCCTTCTGCGGCAGCGGCACGGTGCTCGTCGAGGCGCGGCTCGCGGGGTACCGCGCTCTCGGCTCGGACGTGAATCCGCTCGCTCTCGAGCTGTCGAGCCTGAAGACAAACGGCCCGGGCGCGTCGTGGTCGCGTCGTCTGGTCGCGGCAGCCCGCGAGGTTGCCGCGCACGCCGACGAGCGGCGCCGGACGAAAGCCGGGGCCACGCGGCGCTACGGCGAGGATGACGTCTCGCTATTCGAGCCGCACGTGCTGCTCGAGCTCGACGGGCTGCGCGCCGGGATCGGGCACCTGTCGCACGAGGCGCTCGAACGCAGCTTGATGCTCGTGCTCTCCGCCGTGCTCACCAAGGTGAGCGTGCGTGGCGGCGACACCGGCCGCCGCGAGGCGCCGAAGCGGCTGAGCGGTGGCTTCACGTTGCGCTTCTTCGTGCAGCGCGCCGAGGATTTGGCACGCCGCCTCGACCAAGCGGAGGCCCTGCTCCCGGCGCGTGCGCCGCGCGCGGAGTTCTTCCTCGCCGACGCCCGCCGTCTCGAGTCCGTGGCGGCTCGCAGCGTCGACCTGATCGTTACCTCACCTCCGTACCCGGGCGTGTACGACTACCTCGTCCACCACCGGGACCGCCTGCGCTGGTTGGGGTTCGACGCCGAGCGCTTCTCACTGCTCGAGATCGGGGCGCGGCGCCACACGCGCAACGTCGGGTTCCGTCCCGCCTTGGCGCGCTACCGGAGCGAGCTCGGGCGGACGCTGGACGAGATGGGTCGGGTGCTCACCCGAAAGGGTGGGGCGGTGCTCGTGGTGGCGGACGCCGTCCTGGCTGGCATGCCCGTGCGGACCGACGAGATCGTGCGCGAGCTTTGCGTGGAGAGCGGCCTCAGCCTGGCTGCCGGGGCCTCGCAGCGGCGCCCCCACTTTCACGCGCCGACCCAGGACGCTTTTTCTGACGCGCCTCGCCGGGAGCACGCACTCTTACTGAGACCCGTCGGCTGAGCTGGTCGTTCTGTTCCGACCAGAAAGCTTCACCTCCTACGGAACATGCCCGATCCGCTGGATCCGGTTCCACACTCGCCTTAAACCTCCGGCATGCGACGTCTCCTCGCCCTGATGCTGCTCGGGTGCGTCGGGTGCTCCGCCGGGGGGGCCCCGTCGTCACCGGCGTCGGGTGCAGGTCCCGGTAGCGGGGGGACTGGTGGGGCCGGCGGTGCCAGCGCATCGGGCGGCAGCGCCGGGAGCATCTCGACGGGCGGCGCGTCAGCGTCGGGTGGCTCGGTGTCGAGCGGCGGTGCCGCGGGGGCGAGCGCGTCGGGTGGCAGCGCGGGGATGCCCGAGCCGCCCGGCAAGGGCGTCGGCGTCGGTGTGCTCACGCAGTGCGCCGATCCGAGCGTCGCGGCCGTCGGCCCGACGCCGATCCGGCGCCTCTCGCGTCTCGAGTACCACAACGCGATCCGGGACCTCTTCGGCATCGAGGTCAACCAGGGTGATCTGCCGTCGGACGAAGCGCTCGGCACGTTCACGGCGAACGTGCGCACGCGCATGACGGTCGACAACTTCACGCGCTACGACACGAGCGGTAAGGCGGTGGCGGACCAGGTCGCGGCCGATCTCGCCACGATGTCCGGGTGCGCGGGGTCCGACGCAACGTGCGTTCTCGGCTTCCTCGCGGGCAAGGCGCGTCGCGCGTTTCACGGCCAGGCGCTCGACGACGCCGACACCACGCGCCTCACCTCGCTCTACCAGACGGTCGCGGCGAGCGACCCCACGCTCGCTGCCTCGACGGCGATCCGCTGGATCCTGAACTCACCGCGCTTTCTGTACGCGATGGACTTCGGCACGCCGGAGGGCGCCGTGTCGCGCTTGAGCCCGAGCGAGCTCGCGGGCCGGCTCGCGAGCTTCCTCTGGCGCAGCGTGCCGGACGACGCGCTGCTCGCGGCGGCCGACGGCGGCACGCTCGCCACGAGCGATCAAATCCGCGCCGAAGCCGGCCGCATGCTCGATGATCCGAAGGCGGAGCCGGTGCTGCGCGCCTTCGCGAGCGAGTGGCTCGGCCTCAAGCCGTCGCCCCCCGGCGGCACGACGCTCGACGCCGCGATGGACGCGGAGCCCGGCGACGTCATGGTCGCGTCCGTCCGCGGGACAGGCACCTATCCCGAGCTCATCACCTCTCACACGAGCCGTGGTGGCGCCGAGCTCGCGCAGTTTTACGGCGGAACGGCCGCCTCCGACGGCACCATCGCGCTCCCGGCCGAACGCCAGGGACTCCTGATGACGGCGGCCTTCGCGCGTTCGCACGTCAAGGGTGACGGCCCGTCTCCGACGCAGCGGGGCAAGCAGGTGCGCGAGGCGCTGCTCTGCGAGCCGGTCGAGCTGCCGAAGGACAACGTGAACATGCAGTTGCCCCCGCAGGAGCCCGGCCAGACGAACAACGATCTGTTCGATCAGCACGCCGCCGATCCGGCCTGCTCCGGTTGTCACACGCTGATGGACCCAATCGGGTACGGCTTTGCCACACTCACGGCCACGGGTGCTTACGACGCATCGACCGCTCCCAGCACGGCCGGCTACATCGCGAGCGATGCGGATCGCATCGATTTCGCGAACACCGCGGAGCTGCTCGACGTGCTCTCGAGCAATCTCTTGCCGCAGCAATGCTTCGCGATCCAGACGGCGCGCTTCGCGCTGGGTCGCGGCGAGGCGAGCGCCGACGCCTGCGGGCTCCTCGCCGTGTGGGACGCCTTCCAAGCCGGAAATCTCGGCCTGAGAACGCTGCTCGTCGAGGTGGCTGCGAGCCCGCTCATGCAACTCAGAAACACCGTGACGCCGGGGATGGCCTGCCAATGAACCAGAGAAAGCTCATCACTTCGCGCCGGCGTTTCCTGACCAGCATCGGCGCCACGGCCGCCATGCTTCCCCTTTTGCGCAGCCTGCCGGGCTACGCGCAGGGACAATCGGCCACCAAGCTCGTCTTGATGTTCAGCGCGAACGGTCGCATCCGCCACCTGTGGGGCGCCGACGACAGCACGGGTTCGCTCGTGTTCCGCGAAAACCTCAAGGCGCTCGACCCCATCAAGGAGCACGTCACGCTCACCGAAGGCATCCGCAACTACTGCGCGCCCATCATCGGTGGCACCCACGAAGGCGGCATGGCGTCGCTCTTCACGGGCACGGCGCAGACGAGCGCGCTCACGGGCGGCGCGGTCGGCTTCCCGAGCGTCGACACGCTGTTCATGCAGAACGTCACGGGCACGGTGCGCAAGGACAGCCTCTACCAGCAGGTGGTCGCCGTCCTGAACACCGCCCAGAGCGCGAGCCCGCAGAACCGGTGCATCTACGACGGCTCGGGCGTGCCGCGCGATCCGCTCAGGAGCTGCTGGGAGGTCATGGAGCAATACATGGCCGGCGCCATCCAGAGCATGACGGGGCCCACGCCCGCCGAGCTCGCCGCCGAGCAGGCCAACACGGCCCTCTTCGCGAGCCTGACCCAGCAGATGGGCGACCTCATGCCCAAGCTCTGCGCCGAGGATCGCTACCAGCTCGAGGGCATGCAAGAGGCCGTCAACCAGGCCGGGCAGAGCGTGACGCGCGTCGTCTGCAGCCCGCCGACGCTGCCGCCCAAGCCGGACGTCCAGTCTTGGGAAGCGATTTGGACACCGCCGTCTGACACCGTCGATCTCAGTCAGTCGTCGCACTGGTACCGCGACCGCTCGCGGCTCGCGATCGATCTGCTCGTCGCCGGCCTCGCCTGCGGTGTCACGCGCTCGGGCGTCTTGCAGTACGACCAGGCGGCGAGCAACGCGCGCGCCGTCGGCCAGGCGCTCGACCACCACAACACGTCGCACGGCGTGCCCCAGCTTTACGAGTTCGTGGAGCGGCTACCCGTCATGCCGCCCGACTACGCGAACATTTGCCTCGAGCACGAAGAGGATCCGCCGAGCCAGATGCTCCAGACCTACGCCCAGGTGTGGAACGAGCTTTCGGTGTGGGAAAACTACTACGCCGAGGAATTCACGTACCTCGTGACCCAGCTCCAGAGTCACGGCATCCTCGACGACACGCTGGTCGTCTGGTGCAGCGAGATCGACAGCGGCAACGGGCATCAGCACTACAACATGCCGTTCGTGCTCGCCGCAGGGCCCAACATCCCCATCAAGCGCGGCACCGTCGCCCGCTTTCCGATCAACTTTCCCAACGACAACGAAAACGGCTGCATCTCCGTCAACGGCAAGAGCCCGAGCCACAGCGACCTCTTGCGCACGGTGCTCTCGGCGGTCGGCGTCGACGTGCCCTCCGTCGGCAGCGCGACCTACAACAGCGGTCTGCTCACGGATCTCCTGGCCTGACGGCGCGTGGGCGCCCGCGCGCCACGCGAGCCGCTCGACGCGGGTTTCGTGTATCCTGAGTCGATGCGCTCGGGCTTCTCGGCGGCCAGCCTTGCCGCGCTGGTCCTCTTGGGTGGCTGCGGGTCGGACCCTCTGGGCGGCCCCCCGCCGGCCGGAACCGCGAAGGGCACGAGCGACGGGGCCGTGCTCGAAGGCTGCTCCGCGTTCGCCGCGCGGCTCTGCGAAAGCGCGGAGCCTTGCTGCACGAGCGTCTACGGAGCGTTCTCGGCCGCGGAGTGCCTGCAGAGCTTCGTCGAGGGCGTGTGCCAGCCGGCCGCGCAGCTCGTGGCCGCGGGGCTCGCGACCTACGACCCGAGCGCCGAGGAGAGCTGCCTCGCCGCGCGCGGCCGCTCGCACGACGTTCTGCGTCGCCGACTGGCAGGCGAGCGTCGAGCTGCGTCGCGACGTGTGGACGGCCTGCAAGGTCGTGCGCGGCACCGTGCGGCCCGGCGGGAGCTGCTCGACGCCCGTCATGTGCGAGCCGCCCGAGGGTGCCGGAACGACCGCCTGCGTGCAGGGCAGGTGCCGCGAGATCCGCATGCTCAGCGAGGGCGAGGGGTGCCCCTATCCGCTCGGCGACGTTCCGCTCTGCGACGTTGGGCTCTACTGCACGGCGAGCCAACAGGGTGAGACCGGTCGCTGCGAGGTCGCCACCGCGGAGGGCGCCGGCTGTGACCCGGTGATGCTCAACCAGGCATGTGGCTTGGGGAGCTACTGCGATCTCGAGCTCGGCGTCTGCCGCACGGCCACGAACTTTGGCGGGCCGAGCTGCTCGCAGGGGACCGAATGCGTGTCGTTCCTGTGCGACGGCGTGACCGGCTCCTGTAGCGAGCCCATCCCGACGCCGGGCACGCTGTGTGGAGCGTCGTAGGCTCGCGTGACTGCTCGAGCGTGCCCGAAGCGGTGCTAAGGAGCTGACACAAGGTGCCTGCCTTTCCCCCCGGCCCGCTCGTCGTGCCGCGCCTTGCGCGAGCGCCCAAGCTCGTGTGGCGCGTCCCGGGCTCGAAGAGCATCACCAATCGCGCGCTGATCCTCGCGGCGCTCGCCGAAGGCGAGAGCCGACTCGAAGGGGTCCTCCACAGCGACGACACGGCGCACATGCGCGCCGGCCTCGAGGCGCTCGGCGTGAGCATCGTCGACGACGGCCCCACGACGCTCGTCGTTCGCGGGGGCCGCTCGCGGCTGCGTGCGCCGGCGCGTCCGCTGTTCGTCGGCAACAGCGGCACCTCGGTGCGCTTCCTCGCGGCGCTTTCGGCGCTGGTCGCCGGTGAGGTCCGACTCGAGGGCGACGAGGCGATGCAAAAAAGGCCGATCAAAGACCTCGTCGACGGGCTCACCCAGCTCGGCGTGCGCGTCGAGTGTCCGACCGGCTGCCCGCCCCTCACGGTTTACGGCGGCCGCTTGCCCGGCGGCCGCGTCACGATGCCCGGTGGCCGCTCGAGCCAGTACTTTTCGGCGCTGCTACTCGCCGGCGGTGCCGCCGATGGAGACTTGGACGTGATCGTCGAGGGACGTCTCGTGAGCCGGCCCTACGTC
This sequence comes from uncultured delta proteobacterium, assembly GCA_963841435.1. Lineage (GTDB taxonomy): Bacteria > Myxococcota_A > Polyangia > Polyangiales > Polyangiaceae > PMG-095. Next base: position 1,159,826 of record CAWJCS010000005.1, on the reverse strand, counting down.
GAGATCACGCGTCGCATGGTGGCCGACTTCGGCGGCGCCATCGACGTGACCGACGCCGGCTTCCACGTGCGGCACGTGAGCGCGTACCGACCGCGGAGCTACGCCGTCGAGCCGGACGCTTCGTCCGCGAGCTACCCCTTCGCGCTGGCTGCCGCCGTCGGCGCCACGATCACCGTGCCGGACCTCGGCGCGGGCGCGCTGCAAGGGGACTACCGTTTCACGGAGGTGCTCGAGGCCGCCGGCGCCGCGGTGACGCGCCGCGCCGACGGCACCGAAGTGCGCGGCACGGGCACGCTGCGCGGGCTCGATGTCGACATGCACGACATCTCCGACACCGTGATGACGCTCGCGGCGCTCGCGCCGCTCGCCTCGGGCCCGACGGTGATCCGAAACGTCGCCAACATTCGCATCAAGGAAACCGACCGCCTCGCCGCCGTGGCGAGCGAGCTCGAGCGGCTCGGGCAGGTCGTCAGCCAGACTCACGATTCGCTGCGCGTGGAGCCGCGCCCGCTGCACCCGACCCTGGTCCGCACCTATGCCGACCATCGCATGGCCATGAGCTTCGCCGTGCTCGGGGCCGCCGCCGGCGGGGTGACGATCGAGGATCCTAGCTGTGTCGCCAAGACTTACCCGAGCTTCTTTTCCGACCTGGGGCGCTGCTACGCCGCGGTCGGCGCAATAATCCCGTTCTGATCCCTTCACCCCCGGCGGCGAAGGTAGTACGCGTCCCGCGGAACGCATGCCCGGCCTGCGCATCATCGGCACCGGTCGCCACCTGCCGGGGCGGCCTTACACGAACGACGATCTGTCGCGCGTCATGGACACGAACGACGCCTGGATCCATCAGCGCACCGGCATCAGGGCGCGCCATTTCGCCGCGCAGGGTCAGGGCCCCGCGGACCTCGCCTTGCCCGCCGCGCGCCTCGCGCTCGAGTCGGCGGGGCTCGCTCCGGAAGATCTCGACTACGTGCTCTTCAGCACGATGACGCCGGACCACCTCTTCCCCGGCTCCGCACCGCTGTTGTCCGCCAAGCTCGGCTGCGGGCCCGTCCCCGCGCTCGACCTTCGCACTCAGTGCGCGGCGATGCTCTATTCGTTGCAGGTCGCGAACGGCCTGCTCGAGAGCTCGGCCGCGCGCCGCGTGCTGATTGTCGGCGCGGAGGCGCACGCCGGCCTCATGCCGTGGACGGATTGGGACGTGCTCGAAGGCACGGCCGACCGCCGCCCGAGCGCCGAGGCGTGGGAGCGCGCGACGCGACACCGCGGCTGGGCCGTCATCTTCGGCGACGGCGCCGGCGCTCTCGTCGTCGAGCGCAGCGACGAGGCGAGCGCGGGGATCATCGCGACCGATCTTCGCGCCGACGGGCGCTACGCGCCGTTGCTCTGCATCCCTGCCGGTTTTCGCGACCGCCCCTACGTTTCCACCGAAACCCTAGAGCGCGACGCCGCCCTGATTCACATGGACGGTCGCGAGGTGTTCAAGCACGCCATCACCAAGCTGCCTCGCAGCGTCCAAGCGCTCTGCGAGCGCGCGGGGGTCCGTCTCGACTCCGTCGACTGGTTCGTGGCGCACCAGGCGAACCAGCGCATCAACGAGGCGGTCTGCGAGCGGCTCGGCGTTCCCATCGAGCGAATGCCGGCCAACATCGAGCGCTACGGCAACACCTCGGGCGCCACCATCCCCATCCTACTCGACGAGATGCGGCGCGACGGTCGCTTGCGGCCCGGCCAGCTCGTCTGCGTGCTCGCGCTCGGCGCAGGCTTTCATTGGGGCAGCATGCTGCTGCGTTTCTGAGGCCGGTCAGCGCAGGCTCACGGCCTGCGAGATGGTGCCGGGCAATCCGGCAAACGGCTCCATCTTTGCCCGCTTGAGCGCCGCGACGATGCACGTTCCGGTCGAGGTACCCGCGAACGGAGCACCGATCGTGACGGCCGACACGCGACCATCCGACGAAAACGTCACCGCTGCGGCCGCTTGCCCCGTTGCTCCGCCGGCTTCCTTGCACCCTGCGACGGACTCGAGCGTCTCCGCGACGGCGCGCTTCGCCTGATCCGGGTTGAAGCGCTGGGCGGCTTTGCCGGAGCCGCTCCGCGCCTTCTCGACGCCTGCGGCAAACAGGTCCGAGAAATTGCCGCTCGGCGCCTGAGTCGTCGTCGGCAACTCGCCGCCCGAGGTTTTCGTCGGCCCGGGCGTCGTGCCCTCGTTCGTCTGGGCGACGGTGGGCGCGGCGTTCGCCGCCGGCGGAGGAGGTGCGGGAAGGGCGTTCGGAACGGGGGGCGCATCACCGGAGTTGCTGACGGCGATGGCGATGCCGGCGATCACGGCCACGACCGCGATGGCCGCCGCGATGAGCATCGGACGCTTGCTCCGCTCGGCCGGGAACGCGAGGTCCGTCGTCGCGACGACGTTGAACGGGTTTCCGGTCGTGCTGCCCAGGCCCGGCGCCGAGACCACCGGCGGCTGAACCGGTGCCCACGGGATCGCAGCCGCTGGCACGGGCGCCGGCGGAGGCTGACCCATGGGCGACGGCGCGCCCTGCAGGGGAGCGGCTGGCGCCGGAGCGACGGCGGCCTGCATCAACGCTGCCGGCGCCGGCTGCGGGGTGGGGGCCGGCGGCATGACGATGGGAGGCAGCCGGGCCGCATACGGTGTCGAGCCCGCGGCCGTGGCAGGCTCCGACGGTCTCGGCAGCGGCGGCGGCAACGGCGGCATGAGCGCCGGGACGACGAGCTGCTCGGTCACGATCTCTTCCTGCCGCGGGAGCCCCGGCATCGGCGGTGGCACGGCAGGCTGCTTTGCGACCGCGTCGGATTCCGGTCGCGCGAAGGTCGCCAAGCGAAGCTGCTCGGTGACGGGCTCGGCCTCCTCCGCGAGCGCACCCATCGGCGGTGGCGGCGCCGCAGGCTCTTCCGGCTGCGGAGCCGCGAACGGAAACATCGCCGCCGCGTCGGGTGCCGACCGGTCGTAGATGACCGTGGCTTCTTCCTCGTCCATCCCTGCTCGCTCCACCGCGAGCGGGGGCAGGTTGGGTGCCGAGGGCTGCCTCGGTCGTTCCGGGGGAAGGCCTGGGGAAGACCCGAGCCTCGCGCGCGGCGGCGGCAAGCCGGCCGCCGACGGCATCTTCGCGCGGGGCGCGGGAAGCTCGCCGGTCGTTGACGGCATCTTTGCGCGCGGCGCGGGGAGCCCGCCGGTGGCCGACGGCATCTTCGCGCGGGGCGCGGGAAGCTCGCCGGTCGTTGACGGCATCTTTGCGCGCGGCGCGGGGAGCCCGCCGGTGGCCGACGGCATCTTCGCGCGGGGTGCGGGAAGCTCGCCGGTCGCTGACGGCATCTTTGCGCGGGGTGCGGGGAGCCCGCCCGTGGCGGACGGCATCTTCGCGCGGGGTGCGGGAAGCCCGCGTGGATCCGACGGCGCCTTCTCGGCAACCGGCGCGGCCGCCGGCGTTGCCGCGACGGGCATGGGCGGTGCGGCCGGCGCCGCCTCCGGTCGCCGAGCGAAAGGTGCTGGCTTGGCGACGGGTGCGGGCGGCGGTGGTACGGGCGCAGGCGCGCTCCGTGCCTCGTCAGCGGCGGGGTCGATCGCCGGGGCGCCCGCGAAAAGCGCGGCGAACGTGGGCACGCTCTGGACCTCGGCCCAGTCGCTCAAACCCTCGCGCCACACCAGCGTCTCTGCCCTGATGGTGCCGGCAGCGATCTCCTGGGCGATCTCCTCTTCGGTGAGCTCTCGGTCGTCCCCGCTGCCTCCACTATCGACCGCCCAGAGTCCTCCGCCCGCACCCTGAGTGAAGACCTCCCCCGTCGAGCTCATCCCCCCGATCAGCGTGGGTTGGCGGGCTCGGACGGGAGAGGACACCGTGGGTTCGGCTGCCGCCTGACCGGAAGAGGCGTCACTGCTTCCGGCGACCTTGAGCTGACCCGGCACGGTCGCGTCCACTCGGATGCCGCGCTGGCACTGTTTGCACTTGATCGAGACGACCTTGCCGGAGACTTTCTTCTCGTAAATCTCGGTCGCGAGCTGAAACGCTTTGCCACACGCCGGGCAGGTGATCTGGAACGCCATCGCGAACTCCTAGCGTACACTTTTCAGCGAGAATTGCCGCGTCTTTCGCGCCTTGGTCGTCCCCGCGCCGCCGCCGGCCAAAAAACGCCGAGCTTTCTTTGCCGGTTGCCCGAGCCACGACCACGAGTTATCGAAGTTCTACTTCGTCATGCAGGGCTGGTCCGAAGGCCGCGTGACCGCCCGGCGCGATTGGGCGGACGGCCTCATCACGCTGACCATCGAGGCGGATGTCCAGCCGTTCGAGCCGGGGCAGTTCGTCAATCTCGCGCTTGCCCACGACGGCGTCGTCGAACGTCGCTCGTACTCCATCGCGTCGCCTCCCGGCGCGCCCCTCGACTTCCTGTTGGCGCGCGTCGAGGACGGCGTGCTCACGCCGCGACTCACCGAGCTCGAGCCGGGCGATCGGGTCTTCGTCGAGCCCAAACCACAGGGCTTCTTCACGCTACGCTGGGTACCGGCAGCAAGGGATCTCTGGCTCGTCGCGACGGGCACCGGCCTCGGGCCGTTTTTGTCGATCCTGCGCAGCAACGAGGTTTGGGGGCGATTCGAGCGCGTGGTGCTGGCACACGGCGTGCGCGACACGGCGCATTTCGCGCATCGTGACGACCTCGACGCGCTCGCTCGGGAGCGCCCAGGCTTTCGCCGCGTGTGGCTTGCCAGCCGAGAGCCACCCAGCAAGGCAGTGCTCGGCGGCCGCGTCACGACGGCGCTAGCCGATGGGAGCCTCGAGCGTGCGGCGGGAGTCGAGCTTTCGCCCTCGAGCTCCCACGTCATGCTCTGCGGCAACCCCGCCATGATCGAGGAGATGTCGACGCTGCTCGCCGAGCGTGGCCTGAAGAAGCACCGGGTGCGGGCGCCCGGTCACGTCACCGTGGAAAAATACTGGTGAGCGATCAGACGGTGACGCCGCCGTAGACGGGCAGCGCCGCGCCCGAAACGTCGCGCGACGCGTCCGAGAGCAAGAACGCGATCACCGCTCCGAGTGACGCTGGCGTGACCCAGCGCGAGAAATCCGCATTCGGCATGCTCGCGCGGTTCTTCGGCGTGTCGATCGTGCTCGGCAGCACCACGTTCACCCGAACGCCGTCGCGCAGGACCTCCGCGGCCGTCGCCTGGGCGAGCCCCACGACGGCGGCCTTGGCCGCCGCATAGGCCGCGGCCCGCGCGCTTTCCCACGGCCGCACGGACGCCATCGACCCGATCACAACGACGCTCCCGCGCTGTCGCGCCACCATGCCCGGCAGTAGCGCCGCGAGCGACACGCGTGCCGTCTCCAGGTTTGCGCCGAGCATGGCGTTCCAGGTCGAGTCGTCCTTGGCTTCGTGGAGCCGCTCGCCGCCCGCCCAGCCGCCCGCCGCGAGCACGGCGCCGGCGACGATGAAGCCATCCCGCTCCGCGGCCGCGAGGCACGGCTCCCATGCCGTGCGCGCCGTCACGTCGAAGCTTGCCGCCAGCACGCGTCCGGCTCCGTGGATCGCGTCCATGTCCGTCTGGGTGAGGCCCCGCCCCACCGCCACCACCGCTTGGCCGGCCGTCACGAGCTCGCGCACGAGCGCCGTACCGAGCCCGCCGGTCGCACCCGTCACCACGACGGCTCGCTGGCTCATCAGAACGCGACTCCTGCGGAAAAACGGGCGAGCAAGCGGAAGCTGCCGAGCCCACCGTTCAGGTCCGTCACGGTCAGGCCCCGGCGGTCGAGGTAGATCAACGCCTGGTTCTTGTTGCAGTCCATAGTGGGGCGTCCGAGGTCGTCGAAGCAGCGCTTCGTCGGGTTCAGTACAGCGCCGAGCCCGAAGCCGCCAGCAATCGTGAAGGCGCCCCAGCGGGAGTGCGCTCCGAGGTACCCGAGAAACTGCCGTTCCACGATCTTGACCTTGTCGAAGGTCCCGGCACCGTCCGACGCTCGGTATTCGTAGGAATAGTCCGTGAGGATGGCGCGCAGCACCGTGCCCTTCAACGCTTTTCCCTCCAGCCACAGGCCGACGTCCATCGAACCGCCGGCGAGCGGGCCGGCGCCATTCGAGGCTCGCTCGAGCTGCTCGTCCCGGCCCGTCACGTACCCGAAGGTCGGGGGCGACTGGTTGACGACGAAGCGTGGCACGAGCTCGAAGCTCACGAACTTCAGCGGTGCCACCTCGAGCTCGATGTCGAGCAGGCCCTCGAGCAGCAAATTGAATGGGTCGGCGCGCACCGAGAACCCCGGCATCGTCCGCGCCGGAGGCTCCGGCGGCGGCGGTGGCTCGACCGGCGCGGGCACGTACGGTGGCGGTGACTGCTTTATGCTGTCGGTGGGTGGCGGGGCGCTCGGCGGAGGCGCGGGCACCGGCGCGGCGGGTGCTGGCGCTGCGCTCGGAGTTGGCGCGCTCGGCGCGGCAGCCGGCTGTGACACCGGTACCGGCGCGGCCGGTGGTGGCGTCGGGGGCGGCGGAGGTGACGCCGTCGATGGAGCCGCCTCCGGCGTCTGGGGGAAGGAAGCCGTCGGCGGTGTGTCGGCCCGAACGTGAGCACTCACGACAGACCAAGACAGGAGCCCGCTCGAAGCGAGCCACCAAGGACCGCGTCGCATGGCGGCGATCATAGCGGGTTTGCCGTCGCGCGCACGGGACCGCTCCCTTCTCGGATTGCCGTCGGCCACCTCGCGAACTACCGTCGCCCAAGAGCGATGCTGCCGTCCATTCAGATGGGCTCGGGCGACCCCGTCCGCGCCGTGGTCGATGTTCTCTTGGTCCTCGTTCACGCCGAGCCTTTGCCCAAAAACGCGTGGCTCGGCACCGTGGAAAGCGCTCTCGGCGGCGGCTTGCTCCAGCACGCGCGCCGCGTCGAGTTCGAGGGCAAGCCCGACCAGGTGCTCGACGTGCCCACCTTCGGCCGGGTGAAAGCACAGCGCGTCCTCCTGGTCGGTGTCGGCTCGCGCGATGGCTTCGACGCCGCGCGGCTGCGCGCGTCCGTCGCCACGGCGGTGCGCGCCGCGTTCGGCCCGGGCGTGCGGCGCGTCGCGCTGGCGCTGCCCGGCGCCGCGGATCTGCGCGTCGTCGGCGAGGCGCTGTCGCTCGGCGCATACCGATTCGTCAAGTACTTTACCGGCGACCGACGCCCGAAGACGGACATCGAGAAGGTGCTGGTCTTTTTGCCCGAGCGTGCACCCGCGGGCGCTCGCCGCGCGCTCGCCGTCGGTTCCGCCGTCGCCGCGGCGGTCTGCCTTGCTCGCGACGCCGTCAACGAGCCACCGAACGTGCTCACGCCGGAAGCGCTCGCCCGCATCGCTCGCGGCATCGCTCGCGAGTCGCGCCTCAAGGTGAAGGTGCTCGACAAGAAGGGCATTTTGGCGGCCGGCATGCTGCTTCACTACGCCGTCGGCCAGGGTAGCGAGAACGAGCCGCGTTTCATCCACCTCACGTATTCGCCGCCGCGCGCCCAAAAGCGGCTGGTGTTCGTGGGCAAGGGCCTGACGTTCGATTCGGGCGGCCTGTGCATCAAGCCCGCGCCCGGCATGGGCGACATGAAGACGGACATGGGAGGCGCCGCCGCCGTGCTCGGGCTCATGGCCGCCGTGGGGCGCCTGCGCCCGCGCGTCGAGGTGCATGGCATCGTGGGCGCCGCCGAGAACATGCCCGACGGCTCCGCGTACCGCCCTGCCGACGTGTTCCGTTCGCTGTCCGGCAAGACCGTCGAGGTCATCAACACGGACGCCGAAGGGCGACTCGTGCTCGCCGACGCACTGTCCTACGCCGTCGGTCTCGAGCCCGACCTGATCGTCGATGCCGCAACCCTCACCGGTGCCGCGCTCGTTGCGCTGGGTAAGACGTGCTCTGCGTTCTACGCCACCGACGACGAGCTTGCCGGGGCGCTCGACGCTGCCGCTCGCGACGCCGGCGAGTCGTTCTGGCGCATGCCCTTGCTCGCCGAGCTCGCCGAGCAGCTAAAGAGTGATATTGCCGATCTCAAGCACACGGGCGACCGCTACGGTGGTTCGATCCTCGCCGCGCTTTTCCTCAAGGAGTTCGTCGGCGATTGCCCGTGGATTCACTGCGACGTTGCAGGTCCCGTGTACGCGGATCGCGCGAAGGGCTTCTACCCGAAGGGCGCCACCGGCCATCCGGTGCTCACCTTCCTGCGCCTGGTCGAGTCGTTCTCGCCGCGCGGCCATGACTGAGTCGAGCCCTTCCCGTGAGTCGCCGTCGTCGGGAGCGCGCTCCCTCGTCCTCGTGCCGGGCCTGTTCGCCTGGCTGATCACGGTCGCGGAGCCGGCGCGCCAGGCCGGCGGCGGGCTCGTGCCGCGTGTTGCCGCCGGCGTGGCGCTCGCCATGCTGGTGCTCGTCTTTTTCTCGCTGGGTGGGCGCGCCGCCTCGAGCCGAGTGTTCGCGCTCTATGCGTTCGTCGTCAGCTGCGCGGTCTCGTGGACGCTGCTGCGTCCGGAGCTCGCTCCCGATCGTCTCGATCACGCGCGGGCCGCAGCCGGAGCGCTCGCCTGGCTCCTGTTCGCGTTCGGCTGGGGTCGCGCCGGGCGCTCGCCCTCGTTCGACACCGCGCCGCGCCTCGCGCGGGGGGCTCCGCTCGCACCGCGCGCCCATACCCCCCGAGCGGGGGTCCTGGTCGCCGTCGTCGCGGTCGGTGTCGCCCTCGCGCTCGGTGCGCTTTCGTTCCGCGTCGAGCGCACCGAGCACGCGCTCTTCTCGCACGCGGCGGCGACCGCTTGCGCGCTGCTGCTCCTCGCGGTCGCCGGCCGCATCGCGCTTGCCCAGGGGCTGAGGCACGAGCTCCGCTCGCCCAAAGCCCGGCTCGACGCGGCGTCCGTGCCGGGCGCTTTGCTCGCCGTGCTTTTCGGGCTCGGCTTGGTGTGGGCGGCCTTCCGATGAGCGCAATCGCCCCGTCCGCAGACGTTCGAGCGCAAGCTAGGAGCTCGGCTCGTGTCTGACCAGCGCGTGCGTGCGGCCATCGTGGCGAACGTCGTCAACGTGCTGCTGTTCCTCGGAGCGTGCCTTTCGTTCGTGCTCGGGGTTCGCGCGCTCGGCGCTCAGAAGGATCTCCAGGCCCTCTACCTCTTGCTCGTGGGCGGGCTCGCGCTCAAAGCCGCCACCGACATGCTGCGCCCGAGGTCCGGCCGATGACGGGCGCGCGGCTGCGCTTGCTCGCCGCATGCCCCCTTTTCGCTTCGACCGTCGCCTGCAGCGGCGGCAGAGCCGTTCCGTCGCACGAGCACGAAAAGCTGCCCGCCGGGGTTGCGGCCCTCGTCGGCGACGACGAGATCACCGTCGCCACCGTGGCGCGGATCGCGGCCGCTCAGGGACTCGCGGCGCGCCCCGCGCGCGAGCGCGCCATCAGTGACGCACTGTTCGCCGCGAGTGCTCGTGCCGACGCTTCCATGGGCCCCGCCGTCACGGTTGCCGAGCGCGGTGTGCTCGCGCGCGCCGTGCTCGAGCGGCTCCGGGCCGACGCCCGAAAGTTGCCGCCCACCGACCAGGAGGTCGTGTCCCTGACGCGCGAGCGCTGGATCGAGCTCGATCGTCCCGTCAGCGTGAAGACCACGCATGCCGTCGTGCGCGTCGAGAAACCCGAAATGCGGGCGCGGGCGCTCGCCGTGGCCACGGAGCTCCAGAAAGCCCTCGCGGGCATTCGCGATCAGAAGGCGTTCGTCGCCCGCGCGCAGCAATTCTCCACCGCCGATCTCGAGGTTGTAGCCGAACGGCTGCCGTTCGTTACGCCCGACGGCCGCACCTTCAATCCGGCCGAAGGTGCGGAAGGGCGCCCGGAGCCGCTTGGCCAGTTCGACCTCACCTTCGCGCACGCCGCTCACGCCATCGGGGAGCCTGGCGAGCAGAGCCCGATCGTCGAAACCGTGTTCGGCTTCCACGTCATCCTGCTCGAAAAGCGATTGCCCGCATATCGGCCGAGCCTCGAAGAGCGCCGCGTGCTCCTCGAGGACGCCATCTGGACCCGTCGCGCGGCGCACGCTCTCGCCGAGCTCAAGCAGCAGCTCCGCGCGACCACGACCATTGAATCGACGCGTGACGCGGAGACGCTCACCGCGTTCGTTCGCGTGACGCCATGAGCTCGGGCCGCCGAACGCTCGCCCAGCGTGACCAGGAACCGTCCGTCTTCAGCGGAATCCTCATGCGGCTCTGCGAGGGCACGCGCGCCACCGGCGCAGCGCTCGTCGACCAGGGGGGAGAGACGGTCGACTACGCGGGATATCGCGACCCCTTCGCCATTCGGGTCATGGCGGCCGAGTGGCGCATCGTCCTCGACGTGATTCACGACATCGCGAAGCCGGGCTTTGCGGACGCCATGGAGCTCTTCGTGCGCTCCGGCGTGCGAAGCTTCGCCGTCGTCTCGCTCGCCGAGGGCTACGCGCTCGTGCTCGAGCTTCCCCGCTCCCGCTTCGAGGTGTCGCGCCGGGTCGTCGCCGAAGCGGCACGCGCCATCGAGCATGAGGCGGGTCTGCCAACGACGAAGCTGCTGGGCGACGGCGAGCGCTGGCTCCGGGTGGACGTACAGACGGTCCCTGGCGACCGGCACCGCCCCATTGCGGTCTGGCTCGAAGGGGGTTGGCAGCCCGTGACCATCCTCGGCCGGCACGCCAATTTCAGCCGCGCCGCGCGGGAGGTCGCCTACCGCGCGAGGATGGCGAATGGTCTCGAGTTTGCCCTGGTTCGCGAGCCGCTCGGAGCCTGGTTCGCGAGCGATTTGTGACTAGAATAAGTCGGTTCGGAGTAAGTCGGCCAGGCGGCCAAGAAAACCTCTCGAAATCTCTTTGACAGGTTTTGGTTTGGGGACTAGGTTCCGCGCCCCTGTTCGGGAGGAGCGGTTCTCCCCTCGATCCTTGAAAACTGAGCCCCATCACCCCGCGAGAAATCGCGCGGGTAGACAAAAAACGTTCGTCCGTTCTCCCCGGACGTGACGAACGAGTTCGAAGATAGCGAGCCACATGGCGGTTCGGCGGCTAACCCCGTCGAGCTTGCCGAAGGATCTAACTGGAGAGTTTGATCCTGGCTCAGAACGAACGTTAGCGGCGCGCCTAATACATGCAAGTCGTGCGAGAAAGGGCTTCGGCCCCGGTAAAGCGGCGCACGGGTGAGTAACACGTAGGTCATCTCCCCTCGAGTGGTGGATAACCCTCCGAAAGGAGGGCTAATACAGCATGAGACCACGACCTCTCCTGAGGTTGCGGCCAAAGCAGGCCACTACATGTAAGCTTGCGCTTGAGGATGAGCCTGCGGCCCATCAGCTTGTTGGTAGGGTAACGGCCTACCAAGGCTAAGACGGGTAGCTGGTCTGAGAGGATGAGCAGCCACACTGGAACTGAAACACGGTCCAGACTCCTACGGGAGGCAGCAGTAGGGAATCTTGCGCAATGGACGAAAGTCTGACGCAGCGACGCCGCGTGAGCGATGAAGGCCTTCGGGTTGTAAAGCTCTGTGGGGAGAGACGAATAAGGCATGGCTAATATCCATGTCGATGACGGTATCTCCTTAGCAAGCACCGGCTAACTCTGTGCCAGCAGCCGCGGTAAGACAGAGGGTGCGAACGTTGTTCGGAATTACTGGGCGTAAAGCGCGTGTAGGCGGCAGCGTGTGTCGGGCGTGAAATCCCACGGCTCAACCGTGGAAGTGCACTCGAAACTGCGCAGCTAGAGTCCTGGAGAGGAAGGTGGAATGCTTGGTGTAGAGGTGAAATTCGTAGATATCAAGCGGAACACCGGTGGCGAAGGCGGCCTTCTGGACAGTGACTGACGCTGAGACGCGAAAGCGTGGGGAGCAAACAGGATTAGATACCCTGGTAGTCCACGCCGTAAACGATGAGTGCTAGGTGTCACGGGCTTTGACCCTCGTGGTGCCGAAGCTAACGCGTTAAGCACTCCGCCTGGGGAGTACGGCCGCAAGGCTAAAACTCAAAGGAATTGACGGGGGCCCGCACAAGCGGTGGAGCATGTTGTTTAATTCGACGCAACGCGAAGAACCTTACCTGGGCTAGAAAACACGAGAATCCGGGCGAAAGTTCGGAGTGCCTTTCGGGGAACTCGTGGTTAGGTGCTGCATGGCTGTCGTCAGCTCGTGTCGTGAGATGTTGGGTTAAGTCCCGCAACGAGCGCAACCCTTGTCGTTAGTTGCCATCATTAAGTTGGGCACTCTAACGAGACTGCCGACCTTCAAGTCGGAGGAAGGTGGGGATGACGTCAAGTCATCATGGCCCTTACGTCCAGGGCCACAAACGTGCTACAATGGCCGGTACAAAGGGCTGCGAACCCGCGAGGGGGAGCCAATCCCAAAAAGCCGACCTCAGTACGGATAGGAGTCTGCAACTCGACTCCTTGAAGTCGGAATCGCTAGTAATCGCTGATCAGCATGGCAGCGGTGAATACGTTCCCGGGCCTTGTACACACCGCCCGTCACACCATGGGAGTCGATTGCTCCAGAAGTGGCTGCGCCAACCCGCAAGGGAGGTAGGCCCCCAAGGAGTGCTCGGTAACTGGGGTGAAGTCGTAACAAGGTAGCCGTAGGGGAACCTGCGGCTGGATCACCTCCTTTCTAAGGAGCACCATCCGGTTTCGGATGGGCACCTAGGTCAAAGCCCCGCGACGTAGCGAAGCTCCGGCTAGATCGCTAAGAGCCGGAGCGACTCGATGCGCGGGTGATGGGACTCAGTTTTGAAGGACCGAAGCGGGCAGAATGACTGCCCGGGATAGGTTCTCGGCGGGGCTTCGCCCCGCCTCCTGGGCCAGTAGCTCAGGTGGTTAGAGCGCACGCCTGATAAGCGTGAGGTCGGCAGTTCAACTCTGCCCTGGCCCACCTCGAGCCACCCTCGGGGCTGTAGCTCAGCTGGGAGAGCGCGGGCTTTGCAAGCCTGAGGTCGTCGGTTCGATCCCGATCAGCTCCACCGCCGATACCCAAAAAAGTCTTCTCCGGACCGCAAGGTTCGGCTCGCGGACGCAGCGCCGCGGAGGCCACGTGCCTCGAAGGTTCTCTGACATTCTAAGCACAATAGAAACGTAAGCGTCCAAAGCTAGCAAGATTGAAGGTAGAGGACGGTTCGTAAGCAGGCCCTTGCTGCTGCGACCGTTCCCAATCGAAGCGAAGAAGAACCGCGCGAAGCGGCTTCGTTTCGGCGCTGCGCTGGTAATCAAAGAGTTCGTCATACGGACTCCGGGTACCAGCTCGATGCGTGCCTTAGGGATTAGGTCAAGCTACAAAGGGCGCACGGTGGATGCCTAGGCGACAAGAGGCGATGAAGGACGTGGACAGCTGCGAAAAGCTCCGGTGAGCCGCTAACGGGCCGTGACCCGGAGATCTCCGAATGAGACAACTCGCGCAGGGACTACCTGCCAGCCTTTGGTGAATACATAGCCAGAAGGCAGCGAACCCAGGGAACTGAAACATCTAAGTACCTGGAGGAAAAGAAAGCAAAAGCGATTCCCCTAGTAGTGGCGAGCGAACGGGGATCAGCCTAAACCGACTCAGTGCAAGCATGCTGGCGTTGCTGAGCCGGGGTTGTGGGACTTCTCGGAGGATCCGGCATGATCCTCGACGAGTTATCAAGGTTCGATCTAGCAGAACGGCATGGAATGGCCGGCCATAGCGGGTGACAGCCCCGTATGCGAAAGGTCGAGCTCTCGTGAGAAGCACCCGAGTACCGCAGGACACGTGCAATCCGGCGGGAATCTGGGAGGACCATCTTCCAAGGCTAAATACTACTTATCGACCGATAGTGAACTAGTACCGCGAGGGAAAGGTGAAAAGTACCCCGGCTAGGGGAGTGAAAGAGTACCTGAAACCGTGTGCCTACAAGCAGTGGGAGCACTATGGCCGCAAGGCAATGTGTGACCGCGTACCTTTTGCATAATGAGCCTGTGAGTTACGATGTGTGGCAAGGTTAAGCCGTGAGGTGGAGCCGTAGCGAAAGCGAGTCTTAACAGGGCGTACAGTCGCATATCGTAGACCCGAAACCCCTGCGATCTACCCATGTCCAGGTTGAAGGGCGGGTAACACCGCCTGGAGGACCGAACGCACCATAGTTGAAAATATGGGCGATGAGGTGTGGGTAGGAGTGAAAGGCTAATCAAGCGGGGAGATAGCTGGTTCTCGCCGAAATATATTGAGGTATAGCCTCGGGTGAATTGCGTCGGAGGTAGAGCACTGGATGGGCTAGGGGTCCTACCAGATTACCAAACCCAACCAAACTCCGAATACCGATGACAACTGCCCGGGAGACAGGCAGCGGGAGATAAGTTCCGTTGCCGAGAGGGAAAGAGCCCAGACCGTCGGCTAAGGTCCCCAAGTCCGAGCTAAGTGTAGAAGGATGTGGAAACGCTCAGACAACCAGGAGGTTGGCTTAGAAGCAGCCATCCTTTAAAGAAAGCGTAATAGCTCACTGGTCAAGCGAGTCCGCGCCGAAAATGTAACGGGGCTAAAGCTCGGCACCGAAGCTACGGGCTCTCGCAAGAGAGCGGTAGGCGAGCGTCCTGATGGAGATACACGGTGGACGGTGACGACCACTAACGGCCATCAGGAGTGACTATGCGGGCATGAGTAGCGATAAACCGGGTGAGAAACCCGGTCGCCGTAAGCCCAAGGTTTCCTGGGGAAGGATAATCCTCCCATGGGTTAGTCGATACCTAAGCCGAGGCCGAGAGGCGTAGGCGATGGAAAGCAGGTTAATATTCCTGCACCACCAAGGATGGCGTTGAAGCAAGCGGGGACGGAGAAGGGTAGCCCAGCACGGTGCATGGATGTCCGTGTTCAAGCCCGTAGGTCGAACCACTAGGACCCGATAGGGACAAACGGTGGTTCACATGGCCGAGAGGTGATGAGGTCCGCTCCTAGAGCGGGACACTGGGTGATCCCATGCTTCCGAGAAAAGCCGCGTGCGGAGCCCCTTTGGTGATCGTACTGCAAACCGACTCAGGTGGGCGGGGTGAATATCCCAAGGCGCGTGAGAGAACCCTGGTTAAGGAACTCGGCAAATTGACACCGTAACTTCGGGAGAAGGTGTGCCGCTGGCCGTGAGTGGACTTGCTCCATGAGCGGTTGACGGTCGCAGTGAAACGGCGGTTGTGACTGTTTACTAAAAACACAGGACTCTGCGAACTCGTAAGAGGACGTATAGGGTCTGATGCCTGCCCGGTGCTGGAAGGTTAAGGGGATATGTCAGGAGCAATCCGAAGCGTTGAACCGAAGCCCCAGTAAACGGCGGCCGTAACTATAACGGTCCTAAGGTAGCGAAATTCCTTGTCGGGTAAGTTCCGACCTGCACGAATGGCATAACAACATCCGCACTGTCTCGACCAGGGACTCAGCGAAATTGCATTGGGGGTGAAGATGCCCTCTACCCGCGGCAAGACGGAAAGACCCCATGAACCTTTACTGCAACTTGGCAGTGATTTTCGGGTTGTTCTGCGTAGGATAGGTGGGAGGCTTTGAAGCCGGGCTTCCGGGTTCGGCAGAGCCAACGTTGAAATACCACCCTGGATAATCTGGAAATCTAACCTACACCCGTGATCCGGGTGGGGGACACTGCCTGGTGGGCAGTTTGACTGGGGCGGTCGCCTCCTAAATCGTAACGGAGGCGTGCGAAGGTTCCCTCAGGCTGATTGGAAACCAGCCGTAGAGTGCAAACGCATAAGGGAGCTTTACTGTGAGACCGACAGGTCGATCAGTTGCGAAAGCAGGCGTTAGTGATCCGGTGGTACCACATGGAAGGGCCATCGCTCATCGGATAAAAGGTACTCTGGGGATAACAGGCTGATCGCGCCTGAGAGTTCACATCGGCGGCGCGGTTTGGCACCTCGATGTCGGCTCATCGCATCCTGGGGCTGGAGCAGGTCCCAAGGGTTTGGCTGTTCGCCAATTAAAGCGGTACGCGAGCTGGGTTTAAAACGTCGTGAGACAGTTTGGTCCCTATCTGCCGTGGGCGTAGGATACTTGAGAGGAGCTACCCATAGTACGAGAGGACCTGGGTGGACGAGCCTCTGGTGTTCCGGTTGTCAGGCCACTGGCATAGCCGGGTAGCCATGCTCGGAACAGATAACCGCTGAAAGCATATAAGCGGGAAGCTGGCCTCGAGACTAGGTATCCCTGCCGCAAGGCACTAAAGACCCCTCGTAGACTACGAGGTTGATAGGCCGGGTGTGGAAGCGCTGCAAGGCGTGGAGCTCACCGGTACTAATAGGTCGTGCGGCTTGACCTAATTCTCTAAGGCAAACATTGTAGCTAGTGCCCGGAGTCCGGGCGGTGGTCGCCCCTGCGCGTTCGAGCGTTGTCGTCGCAAGACGATAGGCGCGAGCGTCGCGGCCGGTGACCCACGAGTTCGCCCGCGTTCTCCCTTTCGAATCCTCGAGATTCGACGCGGAGCGCGCGAGTGAGCACGGACGAACCGAGCGCAGCACCTTCATCTGCTGAGCTGGATGCCCAACGTTTCCGGTGGCTATATCGAGAAGGCCATACCCGATCCCATCCCGAACTCGGAAGTCAAGCTTCTCGGAGCCGATGGTACTGCACGGGCAACTGTGTGGGAGAGTAGGACGCTGCCGGGTTAATTCACCAACGGCCTCGACGCACCCCGTCGAGGCCGTTTTTTTGTGCCCGCGGTGCGCAGACGCCGGGGCCCCGGCTGGGCCGCGCGCGGCAACGTTCGCGTCGGTGGCGCGACGGCGCTACGCCATGTGCCAGCGTGGCGCGCCTCGGAGAGCTCTGGAAGGACCTTGGGAAGGCGCGCCAGCGCGGCTTCGTCGCGTTGCTCATCGTGTTCGTGGTGGGGCTCGGCGTGGGTGTCGTCGGTCCCGTGGCGCGCTACCAGTTGGAGAAGCGCGCGGCGGCGCGGGGATTGAGCGTCGAGGTGGCGCGCGTGCGGTTGGGGCGCGGTGGGCTCTGGCTGCTCGGGCTCCGGGTGCGGAGCATGCGCGCTCGGGCCGTTCAGGGGTCGCTCGATGCCGTGCTGGTGCCCCTGGGTGACGGGCCCGTCGAGGTGCACGGCGGCAGGGTGCGGCTTCAGGGCAGCGTCGAAGCCGTGCGCGCCGCGGTGGCGCGCCCCGCCGGGGGCAGCGGGGCGCGGGGGAGCGGCCGCGCGCTCGTCGGCGATGGCGTCGAGCTCACGTGGACGGAGCTGCCGGCGGGGGGCGCGGCGCACGTCTGGGGGATCGCGTTCCGGCGCGGCGGCGGCACGAGCGCCGTGGGGGCAGACCTTGCGGTCGTGTCGCGGCCCGGGCTTGGGGCTCGCGCTCGCGGCGTCCGCGCGGAGTGGTCCGAGCGGGAGCCGGGCGGCCTGCGCGGCGCGAGCGCCCAGAGCGTGGATGCCTGGGCGAATGCCGAGGAGCTCCTCGGGACCGGAGCGCGGACCATGGCCCCGCCCCGCGCGCCGGGTGGCGCTTCCCAGGCGGTGCCGTCGGTTGCTTCGGGCAGCGCGGCCGCGCCCGCGGCGCCGGCGGTCGGGGCGAGCCCCGCGAACGTGGCCACTTGGCTGCGTACGGCGGCGACGCAAGCCTTGCCGGAAGGCGCGAGCGCCAAGGTCGAACAGGTTCGTCTGGAGCTCGGTGTGGGGGGAGAGCGCGTGAGCTTCGGGCCGAGCACCGTGGAGGTCGTCCGTCAGGCTGCCCAGGTGACGGTGGTGCTCGCGCCCCGCATGGGAGGAGCCAACCACGGGACGGCGTTGTCGCTCAGGGGGCGACTCCCACTACCGTCGGGTGACCCGACGCTCGAGGTCGAGGGCGGCCCCGTCCCCTTGTCGTTGCTCGGCGTGCAGGACGGAGAGCTCGGGCTGATGCGCACCCACGCGGCGACGCTCGAGGCGCACGCCGTGCTGACGCTGTCGGAACAGGTCGGGAAGATTTCCGCGCGAGGCTCCGGGCGGCTCGCGAATCTCTCCGTGCTGCGTCCGGCGCTCGCTCCCGGCGAGATCCGGGGCGTGAGGCTCGGCTTTCGCGGCGCAGGCGAGGTCAGCGTCGACGGTAGCGAGCTCTCGCTAGAAGACGCGGAGGTTTCGCTCGGTGAGCTGACGCTCGGCGCGTCGCTCGAGCTTTCGCGTGGCCCAGGTCGGCTGCATTTGCGTTCGAAAGGCGGCGTGCCGCTCGCGTCGTGCGAGACGATGCTGAGCGCGCTGCCCGCCGCCCTCACCGCAGAGCTCGGCGGGATGGCGCTCGAAGGCACCTTCTCACTGCACTACGACGTTGACGTCGACACCACGGACCTCGAGGCGATGAAGGTTCGCCTCGACGTGAAGAACGACTGTCGCATCGTGAAGATCCCAGCGGGGCTATCGCCGGATCGCTTCCGCCACGTCTGGTCGCGCGACGTGAAGGGCCCGGACGGCTCACCGGTCACGATCGAAAGCGGCCCCGCCACGCCCGGTTGGGTCCCCTACCACGACATCCCGAAGTCCATGGAAACGGCGGTGCTCGTGTGCGAAGACGGCGGCTTCTTCCGCCACGGCGGGTTCGACTACCGCGCCATCGAGAAAGCCATCAAGGAGGACGTGCGTGCCGGGCGCTTCGTGCGTGGCGCGAGCACCATCAGCATGCAACTCGCGAAGAACCTCTATCTTGGGCCGGAGAAGACGCTCGCGCGCAAGATCCAGGAGGCATTTTTCACGATGCTGCTCGAGCAGCAACTCACGAAGGAAGAGCTCATGGCGCTCTATCTGAACGTGGTGGAGCTCGGTCCGGGCGTGTACGGCATTGGGGCGGCGGCCGACCACTACTTCGCCACGGATGCGCGCGACCTCACGCTGGGTCAGTCGCTCTACCTCGCGTCGATCCTGCCGGACCCGACGCGGCAGCACTTCGAGCCCGACGGGCGCGTCAGCGAGCGCTGGTCGCGTTACCTGAAGAAGCTGATGGGCATTGCGCGGCGCATCGAGCGCATCACGGACGAGGAGCTCGAGGCCGGGCTCGAAGAGCAGGTCGCGTTTCGCCAACCAGGACCGGGGCTCGGCGCTCCCGGGCCCGACGAGGGCGGAGAAGCCGAGCCCTTCGAGCCCGAAGGCGAGCTCTGAGCGGGTGGCGGGCCGACGCCGGCGGCGTCAGGCGACGGTGACCTCTTTGCAGAGGTACACGTCCTGGATGGTTTGGAGCAGCTTCGCGCCTTCGGCCATCGGACGCTGGAACGCCTTGCGGCCGCTGATGAGGCCCGTGCCGCCCGCACGCTTGTTGATGACGGCCGTCGTCACGGCCTCGCCGAAGTCGTTCTTGCCCGAGGCGCCGCCGCTATTGATGAGGCCGGCGCGTCCCATGTAGCAGTTGACGACCTGGTACCGGCAAAGGTCAATGGGGTGATCGCTCGTGAGCTCGCTGTAGATGCGCTCGTCGAGCTTGCCGTAGGACGACCCGCCCGTGTTGAGCGCCTTGAAGCCGCCGTTCACCTCGGGAAGCTTCTGCTTGATGATGTCCGCGCCCATCGTGACACCGAGGTGGTTGGCCTGGCCCGTGAGATCGGCCGCCAGATGGTAGTTGACGCCGCCGACCTTGAAAGCGTTGTTCCGGAGGTAGCACCAGAGCACCGTCGCCATCCCGAGCTCGTGGGCTTGCTGGAACATCTGCGAGACCTCGACGATCTGGCGTGAGGCGTCCGAAGAGCCGAAGTAGACCGTGGCGCCCACGGCCGTGCAGCCCATCTCCCAGGCCTGCTTGATCGTGCCCCAGGTGATCTGCTCGGCCTTGTTCGGATAGGTGAGAAGCTCGTTGTGGTTGAACTTCACCATGAACGGGATCTTGTGGGCGAACTTGCGCGCCACCATGCCGAGCACGCCGAACGTGCTGGCGACCGCGTTGCAACCGCCCTCGATGGCGAGCTTCACGATGTTTTCAGGGTCGAAGTAGGCCGGGTTCTTGGCGAAGGACGCGCCCGCCGAATGCTCGATGCCCTGGTCGACCGGGAGGATCGACATGTATCCCGTGCCGGCGAGGCGGCCGTGCGAGAACAGATCCTGCAGGCTCCGGAGCGTCTGAGGGCTGCGGTCGGAGCTCGAGTAGACGTCGTCCACGAAGCTCGAGCTTGGCAGGTGGAGCTTGTCTTTGGGGACCGTCTTGCTGACGTGCTCGAGGTAGTAGCTGGCCTTTTCGCCGAGGTGCGTCTGAATGCTGCCGAGCTGGCTCATGATTCTCTCCGAGGAGTAAGGGACGGGGCGCGGAGACTAGCTCAAAGCGTGCCCACAGGCGACCGTCCGAGCGCGTCTACGAAGACTGGGCCTGCGAAGCCCGTACCGAGGCGTTTCGGGCGCATTTCTGGGAACCGCGGGCGCTCGCTAGCGCTCCCCCGCAGCGCGTAGCTTCGCGAAGAAGGCGCCCAGGCGCGCCGCGCTTTCGGCGGCCATGACACCGGGCGTCACGAGGATGCGATGGTTGAGCCGGGGGTCGTCTCCGATCGAGAACAGCGACACGACAGCGCCTGCCTTCGGGTCCGTGGCGCCGAAGACGAGCCGCGAGACCCGGGCCGCGACGAGCCCGCCTGCGCACATGGGGCAGGGCTCGAGAGTGGAGTAGACGGTGGCGCCGTCGAGCCGCCAGTGCCCGCGCCTTCGCGACGCCGCGCGAAGCGCCAGGAGCTCGGCGTGCGCCGTGGGGTCGCCGTCCTTTTCCCGCTGATTGTGCGCGCGGGCAAGCTCGTTGCCGTCGCCGTCGACGACGATGCAGCCGACCGGGACGTTGGCGTGCCCAGGGGCGAGGTCGGCCTCGGCGAGCGCTGCCGTCATCCACGTGAGGTCGAGCGCCGACGGCTCCGCGCTCACGGTTTCGCCTCAGTGGCGGGACGGATCTGAAGCAGACGGCCGTGTCGGCTGCGCAGGAACGGCTCGCGGCGCAGCGGGCCCGGCGTGACGGAGCCGGGGGGCGGCGAGTCGTGCGACACCCAGTAAACGTCGTAGCTGACGATGCGGTCTTTCGGGCCGAGACCTTCGCGCTCGTGATAGCGGTCGATGTAGCGCGCGAGCTCGCGGCGGTAGCGCTCGTTCGGGGGGAAGTGGACGGAGAAGAGGTAGTCCGCGGTCTCGATCTTCTCCTTTATCGGTCCGCGGTTCATGGCCTCGAAGTCGGGAGCTTCTCCCGTGAACGGGTTGACGTGACGTCCGTCCGCCGTGACGGCATCGACGACACCGAAGCCGTCGTCTGTCGGCGCGTGCGGCGCGAACATGCTCCAGCGTTGCGTGAGCCGCGGATACATCACCACCATGCGAAGCCAGTCCGGCTGGGGCAGCTTGAGCCTGACGCCGGGGTTCACCTGGCTGAGCTCCACGCCGGCCGCCACCATCAAGAACGCCACCGTGCCCTCGCGGAGCTTTCCCCACGGCAGCGGAACGGCGGCAGGGCGTGGCGCCGGCGCGTGCGGCACACGGCGAGCGAGCCAGGCCGTCCATGCGGCGCGGCGCCGCACGAGACCGCGTGCGAGGTGCCGCGGACGACGCTTCGCGACCCAGTCGAGCGCGTCGCCGGGTACGCGCGACAAGACGAGTGTCATCATGGCGTACGAAAACGGCCCGAGCGTCATGAGCAGCGCGATGCCGCCGTGCAGCGCCACGCTGAGCCCGAAAGCGACCACCCGTGTCCAAACGACACCCGGATAGAGCACGAGCACCGGAATCGTGTACTCGACGAGCAGGGTGCCCTTGGTCGCGAGCCAGGAAAAATACGGCGGCTCGTGGTGTGCGAGCCACCAGGCGAACGGGGTCGTGACGCGGTTTTGCCAGAGCACGTAGTGGACGGCTTCCCCGTGGCGCCAGGTGGGCCCCGTCTTGTGCACGGCGTTCAGCCAATAAATGACGACGATCTGCAAGGTGAGCGCCAGGACGGCCAAAGACACGACGGGCATCCGCAGCTCTCGCCGGGCTCGGATCCGCGCTCGGAGGTTCGGCAGCGACGCCTGACGACGGAGCGCATCGAGCGAAAAGCGGTCCCCGAGCGGCAGGAACACGCTCCACACCGAAAACGAGATCATCGTCGAGATCCCGCCGTCCTCGACGAAGAGATTGCGCGTGTTCAGGCTCGTGAAGACGAGCAACACGAGGATCTGCGACAGCTTCGTGAAGAGCCCGAGCGTGTAGAGCGCGTAGACGAGGAAGATCAGCGCGAACTCGACGCGGGCCTCCGCGGGCGTCGAAAACCCCATCAAGAGCGAGAACTGAGGTCGAGCCTGAGGCTCGAACAGCACGAAATGGTTTGGGAGTACCCCCTCGTTCGTGTAGAGGAGGTCGAGCACCCGCGCTCGCCGAATCAGATCGTAGACGAGCACGAAGCCGAATGCGATGCGCGCGAGGCCCAGCACGCGGCGATCCGCGCTCATGTAGTTCGTACGGAAGGCCTCGCGACGGGTGCCCACGGCGACCGAGTTGAGCACGAGGGCAGCCGTCGCGCGAGACCCCACGCGCGCCCGCCGTAGAACAATCGCGAGGCGCCACCCGACGGGCGAAGCAGTGGTAGAAACTCGCGTGCACCCGCGTCCACGCCCGCTCGATCCCGGCGGCCACGTGTACCAGCCTGGGTACCTCGCGCGCGCCGATCGCGAGGCCATCCTCGCCTGGCTCGGGACCGTGTACCCCATCTGGGAGTACCGCTACCCGAACGCCGGCGCGCCCCCGGCGGGACGCGCCCAGCGGCGCTTGCTGCGCCCCGTGTACTGGCTCGGGAGCTGGCAATTCGCCTGTCTCGACTACTATCGGCCGCCGCGGGGGACGCGGGAGCGCTGCGTTCGGGCGGAGCCGTTCCCGCCCGTGCTCGCGCGCATCGCCCGTGACGCCGAGCAGCGTGCGCGACGGCTCTTTCCCGAGCGCTACGTGCCGCCCGGCTTTCGCCTCAATACCTGTCTCGTCAACTTCTACGGCCGGCGGCTCGAAGAGGGCCGCTGGGTCGACTCGGCGCGCGTCGGTGAGCACCGTGACTTCGAACCGGGCCCCGTGGCGTCGCTCTCGCTCGGCGAGCGTGCGCTCTTCCAGTTCGTGATTTCGCGGCGCATTGGCCAGCGCGACGAGCCGGTGCTTTCGCAGTGGCTCGACGACGGCTCGCTGCAGCTCTTCGCCGGGCCGGCATACAAGGAGCGGACGCTGCACCGCGTCCAGCGCGTGGACCGCCGCGCGGGCCTCGAGCTACCGCCGAAGCTCGCGGATTTTCGCACGCGGCGCGTCAACTTCACGTTTCGCTACGTTCCGGACGAGCACGTGGTCCCGCTCGGCCGCCTCTCGAGCCGCGCGCGGGCCGCGATCGAGGAATACGTCGAGCGGCTCGCGGTCCACTCCGAGTTCTTTCGACGCGCGCTCGCTCAGCCCGGCTGACGCCGCCCCGCGGCCGCCGTTCACTTCGGGACGTCGACGACGATCGTGGTGCAGCCGAATGCTACGTCGATCTTGGCGCCGGGGTCGGCCTTGACGGTGTCGCAGGTGCTGCCGCAAAGGACGATCTGCGTGTTGCCGTTCGCGTACTGCCAGCCCTCGGTGCAGTTGGCGCTCGCGTTGAAGCCGACGAGCGTCTCTTGTCCCGTGCCACTCGTGTAGTTCACGTTGACGGCCTGGAGATCGAGCGTCTGGCCCGCGGGTGGCGAGGGGAGATTGTAGGTGCAGTCGACGGCGACGTTGCTGCGGATGGAGTTGAAGGCGTCGGTCAGCGCGGCCGTGACGTTCGCGCTCGAGGTGTCGATGTGGAACGCTTGGTCGGTGCCGCCGCTCGCGGCGATGCGATCGAGGTCGTCGAGGTTCGGACCGACGCCGAGCACGTACGTGGGGATGCTGGGGCTCCCGCCGTAGGCGTCGGCGGCGACCTGCACGGCGTTGCCGATGTTGTTGCCGTTGCCGCAGCCCTGCGGGTAGCCGTCGGTGGCGTAGACGATGACGACTTGGTGATCGGGATGCGCCGCCTCCCAGGCTTGCGCGTGACGCGTGGCGCCCTCGAGCGAGGGCACGGTCGGTGTCTGGCCGGACGGATCTTGCTGGTCGATGGCGGCGTTGATGGCCGTGGCGGCGCCCGGCAGGAGGGCGATCTCGGGATTGGACTGTTCGTAGTCGGCAGCGTCGCAGCTCACGTCGCCGGAGAAGAAATCGATGCCGGCCCACATGCCCGAGCTCGACGGCGAGCTGAAGAAGTCCTTGAGCGCCGGCACCACCTCGTTCCAGCGCCAGCTCGCTGCGCCCTGATCGGGGCTGCTCGAATGGCCCGTGCAGGGCTGGTCGGGGTTCGGCTCGGGGACGGTGCAGTACATCGAGCCCGAGACATCGACCATGAAGAGCAACGCCACGACGGCCTTGTTGCTCTGACGCGAGACGGAAGCGCACTCCGCATCGGGCGGGATCATGCCGCCGACGTTGCCGGTTGCGCCCGTGGCCCCGCTGCCCGTGCCGCCAATCGCGATGCTGCCGCCCGAGCCCGACGATTTACCCGCCGAGCCGCCCGTGACACCGATGGTGCCGCCCGAGCCACCGGAGCCGCCGCGTGCTCCGAGCGCGCCACCGGTGGGCGCGTTGTCGGCGTCCGAGCCGCAGCCCCAAGACAAGCCGGCCGTGGCGGCCGCGGCGCCGAGCACCACGGAGATGCGAAGGCCTCTTTTGTGCTGGTGTTGCATGCTCCACTCCCTTTCGACGAGAACCCTCGGCAGCCTCCAAAGAAACGATTGCCGAGTACCTGCAAAATAGCATGCAGGCTACATGCGGGTACGACAAACCGAACGTGCGCGCCGGATTGGTCGTGGCTTTCACGACACGCGACCACTCGCTGCGACACGCGCCGACAGGCGGTGTCGAGAGCGTTCAGCTCTTCTTCCGCTCGAGCTGACTGAGGTCGCGCACGGCGCCGCGCGCGGCGCTGGTCGTCATGAGCGCGTACGCCTTGAGCGCCGTCGACACGACGCGATCGCGGTTTGGACGGAACGGGTCCTTGCCGCGCTTCAGGATGGCTTCGCGGCGGCGTGAGAGCGTCGCCTCGTCGACCATGACATCGATGGTGCGTTTGGGAATGTCGATGCGGATGGGGTCGCCCTCTTCGACGAGCGCGAGCGCGCCGCCCTCGGCGGCCTCGGGCGAGACGTGGCCGATGCTGAGGCCCGACGTGCCACCGCTGAAGCGACCGTCGGTGACGAGCGCGCAGGCCTTTCCGAGGCCCTTTCCCTTCAAAAACGAGGTCGGGTAGAGCATCTCCTGCATGCCCGGGCCACCGCGCGGCCCCTCGTACACGATGACGACGACGTCCCCGGAGTGGACCTGATCGGCCATGATGGCGTCGCAGGCGGCTTCCTGCGAGTGAAAGACGCGCGCGGGCCCCTCGAAAGTGAGGATCGACGCATCGACGCCCGCCGTCTTCACGATGCAGCCGTCGACCGCGATGTTGCCGTAGAGGACGGCGAGACCGCCGTCCTTGCTGTACGCGTGCTCGAGATCGCGGATGCAACCACGCTCGCGATCGACGTCAGGCTCGGCGAAGTACCTGTCCTGGGAGAAGGCGAGCTTGGTGGGCACGCCGCCGGGCGCAGCGAGCGCGCGCGCCTTCGCTGCCTCGGTCACCGTGGCACTGCGGAGATCGTTCTCGTCGATGGCGTGCCCCATGCTCTCGCCGTGTACGGTGCGCACGTCGCGGTGCACGAGCCCCGCGCGATCGAGCTCGCCGAGGATGCTGAGGATGCCACCCGCGCGGTGGACGTCCTCGACGTGATGGTGCGAGGACGGGGCGACTTTGCAAACGTTGGGCACGCGTCGCGAGAGGCGGTCGATGTCCTTCATCTCGAACGGCACGCCCGCTTCCTTTGCGATGGCGAGCAGGTGGAGCACGGTGTTCGTCGAGCCGCCCATGGCGATGTCGAGCGTCATGGCGTTCTCGAAGGCCTCGAAAGTGGCGATTCCGCGGGGAGTCGCGCTGCGATCGCCGTCCAGCCAGTAGCGGCGCGCGAGCTCGACGATGCGCTTGCCGGCGCTCTCGAAGAGCTCCCAGCGCCGGGCGTGCGTGGCGAGCAGCGTGCCGTTACCGGGCAGCGCGAGCCCGAGCGCTTCGTTCAGGCAGTTCATGCTGTTCGCCGTGAACATGCCGGAGCACGAGCCGCAGGTCGGGCATGCCGAGCGCTCCATGCGCCCGAGCTCCTCGTCGCTCACGGACTCGTCGCCGGCGGCGATCATCGAGTCGATGAGGTCGAGCTTGCGGATCAGCGGCTTGCCGTCGCGATCGTGGGTGCCGACGAGCTTGCCCGCTTCCATGGGCCCTCCGGAAACGAAGATCGTGGGGATGTCGAGACGCATCGCGGCCATCAACATGCCGGGGGTGATCTTGTCGCAGTTCGAGATGCAAACGAGCGCGTCGGCGGCGTGCGCGTTCACCATGTACTCGACGCTGTCGGCGATGAGGTCGCGGCTCGGCAGCGAGTAGAGCATCCCGCCGTGGCCCATCGCGATGCCGTCGTCGACGGCGATGGTGTTGAATTCCACGCCCCAGCCGCCGGAAGCATCGATGACCGTCTTCACGCGCTGCCCCACGTCGTGGAGGTGCACGTGCCCGGGCACGAACTGCGTGAAGCTATTGGCAATCGCGACGATGGGCTTTTCGAAGTCGGCGTCGGCCATGCCCGTGGCGCGCCACAGGGAGCGGGCGCCGGCCATGCTGCGACCCGAGAAGGTCGTGGTGCTGCGGAACGGCATGCCCACAGGCTAGCACCGGGGAAAGCTCGTTCGAGGATCGTGTGCGGGAAGCTAGCCGGGCCCGCCGTAGTAGAGCACCCGCGCGCCGAGGGTGACCTGGTGGGCGGTCGCCGACTGGCTGCGCATGAGCTCGTACTCGGCGTTCGGGCCGATCGAAATCGGGCCGAAGCGAAAGAGCTCATACGCGCTGCCGAGGCCCGCGACGGAGGTGAATCCGCCTTCGCCGCGGCGCCCCATCTCACCGTGAACGGTGTAGCCGCCGGCGCCGAACACGGCGAAGAAAGCGAGGTCGCGGAGCCCTCCGCCCTCGAGGTAGAGCGGGAAGGCTTCGACGCGCAGGATGAAGGCGCCGCCCGAGCCATCGCCCGACTTGCCGTGCACGCCAAGCAGCATGCCGCCCACACCCACGCTAAACCAGTCGGTGAGCGCGCCGCCGATCCAGAACGCGCCGCCGGGGCCCACGCCGAACCCCGTCTTCGCTTCGTAGGCCGGGTCGCCGAGCTTCGCAATTTCGTTGGGGTAGCCCGACGCGCCTCCCATGACGAGCCCCCCCGAAAAGCCGAGCACGACGTTAGAACGCCGCTCGGCCTTCAGGTCGAAGCCGCCGTCCCACGCCTGGTTGTCCGACTCCTGTGCTCGGGCCGGGCACGCAAGGAGGCCCAGAGCGAGCGCGACCGGCACGGCCAGGTAACGGAACACGTCCACTAGTTCGGACAATCGCCCGCTCTCGTCAAGTCTCCGCAGCCGCCCGCTGGCCCGGCACGATAAAGTGCGGTCATGGCACGCGTGCCCCAGCGGAGCGCCGCCCTCGCAGCAGCTGGGCTCGACGCGCTCGAAGCGCTCGTGGACCAGCTCGGGGTGGCTGGAGGCGCGCTCGAGGGGTTCTTCGACGCGAGGACCGAGCCAGTGCGCGAAACGCTCGCCCGCGCCGTCGGGCGTGCCGCGTTCGTCCTCGCGGCGGCACACGAGGGTCTGGCCGAAGAGCCGCTCGAGGAAGCCTTCGCGCGCTTCTTCCCGGGTGCTTGGGAAGCGCGGGACGGCGCGAGGGCCGCCGGTATCGTGTTGTTGACGCTTCGTCGCACCGCCGCGATCTCGAACGGTGATTTCGGGCCCGAGGAGATCGGGAGTGTCTACGAGGGAACGCTCGGGGTCTTGGTCGAACGAGCGACCGAGCTCACGGTAGTCGTCGCCTCGCAGCGGCCCGCGGGCGGAGCGGCCACCGAGATCGCCGTGAAGCTCGAAGCGTTGGTCCGAGTGCCCGGCACCGACCGCTGCGGCAAGCTTGCGGCGGCCGGGCTTTCGCTGGAGCCGAGGACGATCAGGGCGATCGCTGCGGCGCGCGACCTCGACGCGCTCGCTCGAGCCTTCAGCGTTGGCAGGCGCGCACGAGCGCGCCTGGTTCCGAGCGGGCGCGCCCTCGTGCGCAGCACGGCGGGTCGGCGAAGCTCGGGGTCGCACTACACGCCCCGCGCGCTCGCCGATCGCGTCGTCGGCCTGGCGCTCGGCCCGCTCGTCGCGAGTGGCGCGTCGTCAGGTGAGATCCTCGCGCTCCGGGTGTGCGATCCGTCGCTGGGCACGGGGGCTTTCCTCGTTTCGACGTGCCGGTTCCTTGCCGAGCGGTTGCTTGCCGCAGAGGGGACTCGGCCGAGCGAAGCGACGCGTCGCGCGGCCCGGCGGCGCGTCGCCGAAAGCTGCCTGTTCGGCGTCGATCGCGACGCTGTGGCCGTCGAGATAGCGGCGCTCGCACTCTGGCTCGCCGTTGGAGACCGCGCGCTCCCGCTCGACTTCATGGGCGGCAGGCTGGCGGTCGGTGAGTCGCTTCTCGGACCGCCTGCGGCGTTGACCTCGAAGGTGACGACGCCGCCGAAGGCCGCGAGGGCACGCGCGCAAACGACCGTGGCAAGAGCGTCCGTTTCGCCCGCTCCGTCGGCGCCCCGCTCGGCGGCGTCCGTGGACTGGTGCGCGACGTTCTCACCGGTGGTCGTCGAGCGAGGCGGCTTCGACGCGTTCGTCGGCAATCCGCCGTGGATCTCGTACGTCGGACGCGCCGCGCAACCCCTCGCGCCGCCGCTGCGTGGGGCCTACGGCGCCTTCGAGAGCTTCTCCGGGTACAGAAACTTGCAGGGCCTCTTCGTCGAGCGCAGTGCCGCGCTCCTGCGCCCGGGCGGTCGCCTCGGGCTATTGCTACCGAGCTCGATGTCCGAGCTCTCGGGTTACGCCCCGACGCGCCGAGCGCACGACCGACTCTGCGAGCCGGACGCCACGCTGGCCGATCTCGGCGACGCCGGGTTCGAGGGCGTCTTTCAGCCCTGCATGGTGCTCGCTTCCACGCGTCGCGCGAGCCCGCTTTACGACGTGCCCGAGCGGGCGTGGCCGATCGAGCGGCCGGACCTCGACGCGCTCGCGCTCGCGCTGATCGAGAAGCTGTCGCTCGAGCCGCTGCCTGCTCGTCTGTTCGGCGAACGCGGCCTGCAGTCCATGGGTGACGACACGACTCACCTCGCCGGTTGCCCCGACGAGCGTCACACCGTACCGCTCAGGAGTGGCGCGGACATCGAGGCGTTCCGCTTGCGCCGCCCTTCGCAGTTCGCCGATCCAGGCTGGTTCGGCTCGCGACTGCGCTCGGCTGCGCAGTGGGAGCGCGTGCGCTTCGTCGTCCGACAGACGGCCCGCGCTCCGCTCGCCGCGCTCTCCGATGGTGTGGCGTTCCGCAACTCGCTCCTGGCAGGCTTCGAAGACGCCGACTACCCGGCGACGTTCCTGGTCGCGTACCTGAACTCGACTCCCATTCGCTGGCTGCACTACGTCCGCCATCGCGACGCGCGGCACGGCATGCCGCAGCTCAAAGTGCAGCACCTTCGCCGTACGCCTCGTCCCCCCTCGCCCGCGCTCGTCGAGGAGCTTTCGCGCCTCGGAGCCGAGCTCTCGAGTCGCGCCTCCGGCGTCGATGCCGCGGCACAGGAGGCCCTCGACGCGCGCGTCGCCGTTGCCTTTCGCCTCAGCGACGCCGAGCGCGAGCGCATCACCCAGGTTGTGCCGGCGCTCGGTTTGCCGAGCTAGCCCGGGCCGACCCACATCCTCCCACTGTGGCACGAAGATCACGGTGTGAGCCCGCGGCGACAAGCCCCCGGTCGCAGGATCGATGAAGATGCGTCGAAAAAGTCGCGAGGAGCTGCTCGGCCCCGCGCCTGGCCCGCTAGTTGCCTAGTAGGTGAGCATGAGAATCGAGGGCTTGCTCTTGGGCTTTGCCATGCTGGCTTGGGTTCCGCGCGCGCTCGCCGCCGTGATGGTGCTGCCGGTCGAATCCACGAATCTGGAGCCGGCGCAGGGTGACGCCATCGGGCAGATGGTTGCGGCCGCCTATCAGATCGAAGCGAGGGACCGCGTCGTGCCGCCCGCCCGCGTGAAGCAGGCGCTCGCCGAGGGGGGAAGCTACGAAGAAGTCGCCCGAAAAGTCCAGGCCACCGAGTACCTGTACGTCACCGCGGTGCGGCTGGATTCACGCATCGTGATCACGGCGACGCGTTATGCCGCCAACGGCAGGATGATTCACTCCGCGAAGATCACCGCGTCGGGGCTCGACGACGTTCGAGCCAGCGAGCGACCGCCTCGCCAAGGCGCTGACCGTAAAGCAGAACGTGCGCGAGGTACGCGGCGTTGACAACGTCACGACCAACGAGGGTATCGCGCCGCGCCGCGTATCGAGCTCGCGAGTCGCCGGCTTCAAGGGCAGCTTCATCTACCCGATTGGTTGGACCAAACGTGTCCGCAGCCAGATGAGCCTCGGATTCGATTTGAAGCTCGAGGGCGACAACCACTTCCTCGAGGTCGGTGTGGGCTTCACCGTTCCCGCGGGCGCGACATCGGATCTCGCCTACGGCGGGCTCTGGTCGGACATCGGGGCAAGCTTTTATCTCACGCACGACGTGTCGGCTCCGTACATCGGCTTCGGCATCTTGCCGCGCCTGATGTCGTCGGACGTGACGAACCTCGCGGGCTACGTACAGGGCGGCATGATGTTCTTCCGCGACGTTTCGACGCGTCTCTACGTCGATGCGCGCGTCGCACAGAACGTCCTTCCCGTGGGCTTCCAAAGCTGTCCGTACGCGTACGATTCGACGGTCTCACCCGGCTGCTCGACGCAGCGGCTGTACCCGACCGAGATTTCCCTGAACGTCGGTATCGGGTTCTGAGCGCGCCGTCCGCGCCACTTGCAAAAATTCAGAGCTTGCGAAGCGCGTACGAAGCGCAAAAAGGCCGCGTGCCCCGTCTCGACGTGGGACCGAAGAGCGGCGTCGGGCGTTGCCGGGCGGGTCGCGTAGCGCTAGGGTCGTTGTTGGCATGTCTTTCGGGCTGCGCGCTTCGAGCCTCGCTGTCGTCGTGTCCCTGGGCGCCGTGGCGGTGGCGCTGAACGCCGGGGGCTCTCGGCGGTCGCCTCGCGCCCCCGAGCTGCCCGCTCCCCGGTCGGCGGCGCCGCCCGTGCTCGGCATCGCGCCCGACGACGCGCCCGCGCCGAGCGGTCCCATCGCGCTCGACCCCATCGTGATCCGGCCGGCGCGCCATCCACTCGACGCGTTCTCGCGCACCGAGCTCGATCGCGTGGCACTCGATCCCCCGGCGTCGCTCGGCTCCATCTGCGTCGGCAGACCGAACCGAGGTCGGCTCATCAACGGCGTCGAGCTGCGCTCGATGCCGGGGCTCCGCGTCATGGTCGACGACGACAACAGCTTCGGTACGAACGCGACGGTGCGCTTCCTCGAGGACGCCGCCGGGCGGCTGCACGAGGAGTTTCCCGAGGCGCCCGACGTGCTCGTGGGCGACCTGAGCCGGCGCCGCGGCGGCTACCTCCGGCCCCACCGCAGCCACCAGCTCGGGCTCGACGCCGACGTCGGCTATTTCTACGACCCGCCCGCCAAGTGGTACACGCGCGCGACCGCCAAGAATCTCGACCGGCGGCTCACCTGGGCGCTCGTCAAGGCGCTCGTCGCCGACGGCGGCGTCGAATACCTGTTCATGGATCGCTCGATCCAGAGCTTGTTGCGCGACTACGCGAAGGCAAGCGGCGAACCCGCGGACTTCGTGGACCACCTGTTCGAATCGCCGCCACACAAGGACACGCTGATCCGGCACGCCTGGGGTCACACGACGCACTTCCACGTGCGCTTCCTCGATCCGGCAGCCGAAGACGCGGGCCGGCGCCTGGCCAAGCGACTGCGTCGAGCTGGCAAGATCTGAGCGTGCGCGGACCGTCGGTCTTCCTGTTCACGCAGACGCTCGGCTATCGGCACGCGTTGACGGACACCGCCGTTTCGGCGCTCACCCGGCTCGCCATCGCGCGCGGCTGGGCGCTTCGCACCGGCGACGATCCGGCGCCGTTCGACGACGCGCGGCTCGCCGAGCTGGACGTTGTGGCGTTCCTGTTCGACCTCGGGCGCCGTGCTCACACCCGAGCAGCGCGGCGCGTTCGAGCGGTTCGTCGGGCGAGGCGGTGGCTTCGTCGGGATCCACGGGG
Source organism: uncultured delta proteobacterium (assembly GCA_963841435.1). Taxonomy (GTDB): domain Bacteria; phylum Myxococcota_A; class Polyangia; order Polyangiales; family Polyangiaceae; genus PMG-095. The sequence continues at coordinate 1,127,676 of CAWJCS010000005.1, read as the reverse complement.
CCGCCGATACCGCGCACGATTGGCCGCTGTTCGGCCGTCTCTTGGGTGCACGCTTCCGGGCGCACCCGGAGGTTCAGGCGGCGACCGTCGTCGTGGACGATGCCGGGCATCCGGCGACGCACGGGCTCCCTCTCTCGTTCAGCCACGAAGACGAATGGTACGCCTTCGACGAAAGCCCGCGCCAACGGGTGCGTGTGCTGCTGTCGCTCGACGAGTCGAGCTACGCTCCGGGTGACGCGAGCATGGGCGGCGACCACCCGATCGCGTGGTGCCACGAGGTCGGACGCGCCCGGGCGTTTTACACGGGCCTCGGCCATGAAGCGGCTTTCTTCGACGAGCCGGCGTTCTTGGCCCACCTCGCCGCCGGCATCGAATGGGCAGCGAAGCTCGAGCGAGCGGGCGATCAGCCGCCGTAGAACGAGCGCGTCGCGCCGACGATGTGGGAAACCTCGTCGTCGGTGAGCTCTGCGTACATCGGCAGCGACACGATGTCGGCCGCGGCGGCCTCGACCTTCGGCAACGAGACACCCTCCGAAAATGGCGCAAAGCAGGGCTGGCGATGCAGGGGCAGGCTGTAGTGAATGGAAGTCTGCACGCCGCGCTCGGCGAGGTGCTTGACGAGCTCGTCGCGCCGCTCGGCGTGAAGCACGTACTTGTGGTGATTGTGCACGTTGCCCGGCAGCGTGACGACGCGCGCGATGCCGGAAAGCCCCGCGAGGCCCGCGTCGAACGCGCGCGCGATCTCCGCGCGGCGTGCTTGCCATTCATCGACGTGGTCGAGCTTGGCGTCGATGATGGCCGCCTGCAGGCTGTCCATCTGGCAGTTGTAACCGGGCACCGTGTAGACGCGATTGCCGGCGTGCCCGTGGTAGCGGAGCAGGCGCGCCTTGTCGGCGATGATCTTCTCGCTCGTGACGAGCGCGCCGCCCGAGCCGCACGCCCCCACGACTTTGGTCGGGTCGAAGCTGAGGCACGTCACGTCGGCGTGTGCGCCGGGCGGCTTTCCGTGCCGTGTCGCGCCGATGGCCTGCGCCGCGTCCTCGACGAGCTTGACGCCGTGGGCTCGAGCCTCGCGCGCGATCTCGTCGAGCTCGAGGAGCTGGCCGTACAGGTGAACCAAAACGACGGCCGTGACGCGACGCGCGCGGATCAGGTCGAGCGTTTGCGCCGCGTCCATCAGCATGGTTTCCGGGTTGACGTTGACGAACACCGGTATGCAGCCGTTGTGGACGATGGCGGAGGCGGACGCGATGAACGTCATCGACGTGACCGCGATGCGGCTACCGGGCGGCAACCCGAGCCCGGCGATGGCGAACATCAAGGCGTCCGTGCCGCTGTTCGTCGCGACGCCGTCGGAAAGCCCGTGCAGCCCCGCGAGCCGCTGCTCGAGCTTCACGATGTCGGGGCTCTGCAGGACGCGCCCGCTCTCCAGAATCGCCTCGACGCGAGGCATGACCTCCGCGCGCAGCGTCGCGAACTGGCGGTCGATCCGCATGAACGGGATCTTCATGTCAGAAGCGGTTGTTACGCAGGTGCTCGACGTAGCGTCGTACACCCTCTTCGAGCGGAACCTGCGGCGCGTAGCCGAGCTCCTTCTTGGCGCGCTCGATACTCAGCGTCCCCCGCACGGGCATGTAGCGCGGCACCTCACGGTGTTCCACCCGCGTGTTGGGGATATGGCGCGCGATGATCTCCGTGAGCTCCTTCAGCGAGCGACCTTCACCGCGCGTCACGTTGTAGATGCGCTTGCTCGCCTCGGGCATGGTGGCGGCGAGGAAGATGGCCAGCGCGGTGTCTTCCACGAAGGTAAAATCGAGCTTCATGCTGCCATCCCCGTCGAGGAGCAGCGGTTTGCCCTCGAGCGCCGCGCGGATGAACTTCTGGACGACGCGGGCGTTGGTGTCGGTCGGGCCGTAGACCGCCGAAGGCCGGCACATCACGTAGTCGAGACCGTAGTTCTTCGAATAGGCCGAGACGATGATCTCGCCCGCGAGCTTGAACGCCCCGTAGATGTCCTTCGGGTTCTTCGGGTGGTCTTCCTCGTCAACCTCGGGTGCCTTGAAGTCACCGTAGACCATGCTCGACGACACGTAGACGATGCGGCCTGGATCGTTCAGGTCGCGCATGATCTCGAGGATGTTCTGCGTGCTGTTGAGGATGAACTGAAATGCCTCCTCGGTGTGCTCGATCGCCACGGCGGCGAGCGGCATGGCCGCCATGTGCACGATCACCTCGGGCGCGATTTCGGTGAGCGTGCGACGCAAGAAGTCCTTGTCGAGCGTGTTGCCCCGGATCAGTCGAATCTGCGGGTAGATGTCCTTGAGTCGGAACGCGACGTTCGGTTGATCCTTGTTCGGGTCGGGCAAGGAGTAGAGAACGAACGAGTCGTAGAGGTGGACGGAGTAGCCCGCCTTGACGAAGTACCGGGCGACGTTGGAGCCGATGAACCCCGCCCCACCGGTGATCAGAACGCTTCGTTGCATGCAGAGTGGCCTCAGCCGGAGCATGGGTTACGCGGAGAAGCCCTCCGCGTCAACCCGAGCAGGCGGAATCGGCGGTGCGCGCGGGCCGCCATGTGCGGGGACGCTAACGGGGCTCGTCGGGGAAGTGCTTTTCGAACTCGCGCTCGAAGAACTCGAGCATGAAGCTCGTGAGGTTGACCTTTTCGCTCAGCATCCGGGCCTGGGCCTCCCGCATCTTGTCGGTGAGGTTCGGCGTCGCCTCCCACTCGGCGACCGCGGCGACCCAGTTCTCGTTGACGCGTGGACCGTTGAAGTTCTTGACGAGCCCGTAGCGCTCGAGGTCGTCGGTGAAGCCACGACCGTACAGGGACACGTACACGGCGGGGACGCCCAGCACCGCCGCTTCGGAGGCCATGGTCGCACTCTCGCCCACGAGCATGCGCGCGAACGCGAGCACATGATGGATCCGGGACACGGGGATCTTCATGCGGTGCCGCTCGAGCTCCGGAGGAAGGGCGGCTTCGGAGCTCACGAGCACCCGTCCGCGTTCGGCGAGCTTGCGAACGAGCTCGACCTTGCGCTCTGCCTGCAGCGTGTTGACACCGATGTCGTGGCTCGCCTGGTACGAGACGAAGCGCACGACGAAGTAGGGCTGGCTCGTGTCGATCCCCAGGCCTTCGACGACGGCTCGATCGGGCGTGAAGCGGTGAGGGTGCAGGTACGCGAGCTCGTGGAACCCGGGGTAGGTGACGTGGTTCGAGCCCACCTTGCCCTGGTACGAGTCGGGCGTGATCACGTAGTCGGCGAGCGGGTAAACGAAGGAGTTCGTGAGCTTCGCGATCTCGGTACCGTAGAAGACCGCGACCCTCGCACGGTTGCGGCCGAGCAGCCTCCGGGCGCGGCCCACGGGTGCAATCGTCGGCCCCATCACCCCGGCCAGAAAATGCGGCTCGAAGTGCGCCGCGACCCGCCACAGCCGAGCCCCGCGCTGGAGGAACTCCCCGACGAGGCCCGCGCCGAAATGCTGGGTCGAGAGGACCTCGTAGGGTAAGCCGAGCTCGTCGAGGAGGTCGCGCGCGCACTCCTTCTCACGCAAGGTGAAGCGCACCGCGTGCCCCCGTTGTTCGAGCTCCCGACTGAGGTTCTTGAACAGATGGACGTGTGCGGGATGAAGTAGGTCGAACAGAACTCTCACGGGGGGGCGCCCCGGCGACGCCGGCAGCAAGCGAGAGCCTGCCTCAGGCGGGGGCCCGAGGTAAAGCACTGCCGGAGCGGAGCAGTGATAGGCTCGCCCACAAAATGGCCGGTGCCGATTCCCGCGAGGGTTACGTCAACCTGTTCCGCGGGCTTTTGATCGCGCACATGGCGCTCGATCATGCCTCCCTCATTTACAACGCCAACCGAGGGGGCGAGGAGCTCTACGCGAGCGAACCGTCCTTTCCCGCTTCGCTCGGAGAGTTCCTGGCGCGCTTCACCGGCGTACCCGTCGCTCCCGGGTTCTTCTTCATGGCAGGTTTCATGATTGCCTGGACGAGCCTCGCGCGAGAGGCTCGCGGCGTCGAGCCTCGGGTGATCACGCACCGTCTCGTCGTGCGCGGCATCGTGCTATTATTGGTAGACGCGATCGTCGGCGGGTTGCCGCGTGCGTTCGGGGGCTACTACTCGTTCGTCGTCTTGAGCTCGATCGGGGCGAGCATCATCTTGACGGCATGGCTCAGGCGGCTGCCGCAGCTCCCGTTCGCCGCGCTTGCGCTCGCGATTCTGTTCCTGCACCCGCTCATCGACGCGTCCGCATTGCCGACGCCGCTCCGGGCCGTGATCTACGAGCCGGTGCGCGAGGGGCATTTTCGCTCGCTCTATCCGATCTTGCCCTGGTGCGGCATCGTCTTTCTCGGCTTCGTGCTCGGTCGCGACACGTTCGTGAACGGGCCGCGCCCCAAGCTCTGGCTTTCGCTCGCTGCGCTCTCTCTCGCTCTGTTCTTCGGCGTGCGCCTATCGGGGGGATTCGGCAACGCTTACCCGCACTCCGGCTTCGGCCACCGAGACTTCTGGTACTTCGCCAAGTACCCGCCGGATCTCCCTTTTCTCACCTGGGCGTTCACCTGGGTCTTCGTAATGCTGACGGTCGTCTACTTCGTAGCGAAGGACGGGGTGCCGCGGTTCCTGTTGCCCTTCGCCACGTTTGGGCGGGTGTCCTTCTTCTTTTACGTGGTGCACTTTTATCTGCTCGGTCCGGCGCGGGCGATCATTCGGATGCGCATGGGCATCGGGGGTGCCGTGCTCGTGTGGATTTGCTTGCTCGTCGTCATGTACCCACTCTGCCGCTGGTACTACCGAAAGAAGATCGAGCGCCCAAACCTCATCACGAGATACCTCTAAAGCCCGCCCGAGAATCGCCCGGAAAGAGGAGCAGGCCGCGTGGCAAAGCCACGCCGCCAAGACTCGTGAGTCTTGAAAGAGCAGATCCAACGCTTCTTCGGACAGCTTGCGCGACGCGCTCGTCCGTCAGGGCGGAGGACAAGCCAGCGTCAAGCGGTTGACGCGCTCGGCTCGTCGGCAGACGGCGTGAGCGCGACGATCTTCTGGAATTCGACTTCGAGCACGCGCGAGAGCTGCGCGGGGTCCGCGGCGCCCGCCTCCAGCGCCGCGCACACCTCGGTCATCCGCGTGGCTCCGAAGGCGAGACAGCTTCCCTTGAGTCGGTGCGCCGCCGCGGCGAGGTCCTGGGAGTCGCCACCCGCGACCGCCCGCTTTATGCGCTCGATCTGGCCGGGTACGTGCTTCATGAACGCTCGCACCACGGACGCGCCGCGGCGGTGCGTGGGGTCGAGCGGCGGCAGGCTCGTCTCTGTCGTGAGGTCGCGCTTCGGTAGCACGCGGTCGAGCACGGCGGCGAGCTCGCCGAGGGCAATGGGCTTGGTGAGATACTCGTCCATGCCCGCCGCGCGCGTCTTCTCGCGTTCCTCGTGGAAGGCGTGGGCCGTCACGGCGACGATGGGCGTGCGGCGCCCGTTTTCCGCGGCGCGGATGCGGCGGGTTGCCTCGTAGCCGTCGAGCACCGGCATCTGGCAGTCCATGAGCACGGCCGAAAATTCGTGGTTTTCGAGCGCGGTGACGGCCTCCGCACCGTTTTCCACCAGGGTCGCCTCGCAGCCGAGCTCGGCGAGCAACTCGGAGAGCACCTCACGGTTGACCGGGTTGTCCTCCGCGACGAGCAAGCGACCCCGCCCCGCAAGCCGGCCGCGAAGCGCACCGGGCGCCTCCGACGCGCGCGGGAGGACTTGGGAAAGCGGCGCCTCGTCGGCGGCCACTCGCACGGTGAACACGCTTCCCTGGCCGAGCGCGCTCGAAACCGAGATTTCGCCGCCCATGAGCGACACGAGGCGTTTGGATATCGCGAGGCCGAGGCCCGTGCCACCGTGGCGGCGCGTGAGCGAGCCGTCGATCTGCGAGAACGCTTCGAACAGCTCGGGCGCGCCGCCTTCCGGGATCCCGACGCCGGTGTCGCTGATGGAGTAGGAAAGCTCGACGCGGCCGGGCCCGAGCTCCTTGGCCGTCAGGCTCAGGGTGACCGAGCCGTGCTCGGTGAATTTCACTGCGTTGCCCACGAGGTTCGACAGCACCTGCCTCATCCGATCGGGATCGAGCAACACGCCGTCGGGAACGCTGTCCGAAAGCTCGGCCCTCAGCGCGAGCGACTTCAGCTCTGCCTGCGCCTGGAAGAGCTCCACGACCTCGTTGACCAGCGCGCTCGGGCTCACGGGTCGCGGTCTGAGCTCGAGCTTCTGGGCGTCGATCTTGGAAAAATCCAGGACGTCGTTCAATACGCTCATCAGAGCGTTGGCCGAGGTTCGAAGCTTCGTGGCGTAACCCTTCTGCTTCCGGGAAAGCTCGGTGGCGAGCAGGAGCTGGATCATCCCGAGCACGCCGTTCATCGGCGTGCGGATCTCGTGGCTCACGTTGGCGATGAACTCGCCCTTCAAGCGAGCCGCCTTGAGCGCGCTTTGGGTGGCTTGCTCGAGCTCTTCGAACGCCTTGACGGTCACCCGGATGAGCGGCCCCACGTACAGCCCGACGAACCCCAGCGTGGCGAGCAGCGCCAGGACGCCACCGAATGCCGCCGCGAGCATGATGTCTCGCTTCAACCTGGCGCCCGCGTTCACGCGCTCGGTCGATACCACCATGGCAGCTCGTCCGACCGGGGCGCCCTCGATCGCGGATTCGGCCCAGGCCGTCAGCACGCCGGAGCTCGCGTGGACCTTGCCTTCCGTGCCCTCGAACAGCGCCCGAATCGGCAGCGGGACCTGGCCGGTCGTGACGAGCACCTGCCCCTCGCCGTCGGTGATCACCGTCGCGATGACGTCGGGGTCGTTCGTGTACGCCTCTGCCAGTCGCCTGATCTGCGCCTCTTCGCGCAGCACGATGGGGTACTCGGCGGCGTGCATGAGCTCGCTCGCGCCGCGACGCGCCTTGGCTTCGAGATCCGCGTGGATGCTGGGGGTGAGCTCGGAGAAGATATGCGACACGAGGCCCGTCACGAGCGCGAGCAGAGCCCCCACGACCGCGATGTTGAAGGCGGTGAGGGCGAGCTTGAGCCGAAAGGTCGACGGCAACAGGTGCCGGCCCGTCGCCGCGGGCTTCGCTCGGTCGGCCTGCTGGGGCTCGCCCGCCGGCGGCTGGCTGGGGCTCGGGGCGCTCATCAAGGCGGCGTGCAGATGGAGGGCTGGCCGGGCTGCAGCGCGGAGATGTCGAAGCAGCCGTAGCCCGTGGGGCACACGCTCGGATCCTCGAGGCACCCCGTGCGCGTGCAAAATCCCACATCGCCGGGATAGGCAGCGCAGAAGCTGCTGTCGCAGGTGCAGTCCGCGCTGCTCGTGCAGTCGGCGCCGAACGTACTGGGCTCGCAGCTCGCGGGGCCCGTGCCCGGCTCGCCGCCGCCCGCGTCGTCGCTGCCCGCGGCGCCTCCGGAGGCGGTGTCGTCCGGAATGGCGACGCAGAGGTAGTTCTCGAGGGTGTAGCCTGGGTCGCACTGATCGTGGCAACCGAGGAAGACCGCGCCGACCACGACCAGGGAGACGAGGGTGGACGAGCTCATGGGGGGGTGACCTTTCCTGATCGAACACGGGCCACGACGCGCACGCCCTCGAGTGGTGTGTCCGCGGGGGCATAGCCAATCGCCCCCTCGAGCCGCGCGACGAGCCGCGCCAACGTGACGGGATCGGGTGCCTGACGCGGGGGTGGCGGGCCGCCGCGCACACGACGATCGAGCCAGTAGCGGGCGACCTCGTCGGCGTCCATCTGCAGGACCACCTGGTCGAACGTCACGCGTGGCTCGCTGCGGGGCGCGAGATTGAAGGGAATGATGGTTTGCGAGCCCCGCCAGAAGCGCCTCAGCGTCAAAAAGATCCCTTCGAGCTCGACGTCGGACAGATCGCCGGTCGGCGCGCGCGGGTGGACGACCACGACGAGGTCCCGGGTGGCGGCCTTCGCCACCGCCGAAAAGGCCAGGCTGCCTAGCCAGACCAAGAGCTCGCGACGCCCGCTCGTCATTTGCCTCAGAACGCCAAGACCAGACGAGCCGCCAGCGTGGAGGTGTCGTGCTGGGAGTGGTTCGTCCCGTCGAAGTCGAAGAAGTGGGCACTCGCGAACTCGGTCTTCACCTGCACTTCGGTGCTCAGGTGGATGTTGAGCCCCACGCTAGGGATGACGGCCGCTTCCGACAGCGGCGTCGGAAAGCGGAACAGCGCGCCCGAGGCGTACGGTTCGAGGCCGAGCCAGGGCAGCTGGTAGGCCGCCAACAAGTAGACCCCGAAATTCGTGCGATCCGGCCACAACACGTTCGGAAGGTTGTAGACCTGTTCGCGCTTACCGGGCACGTACTCCACGCGATCGATCGCGGCCTCCATGCGCATGCGAAACTCATCGATGTCGAGCGACACGTCGAGCCCACCGTCCCACTGGTGGTAGGCGATGGTCTCCTTGGTCGCGACGCCGAGCGGATCGGTCGGGAGGGAGCTCGTCGTGACCTCGCCGTAGCGCCCGCCGTAGCCGGAGAGGCCGAGCGAGAGCCGCACGGGCCGCGTCGTCGAAAGGCTGACGCGCCCGCCGAACGACTTGTCGTCGGTCATGTCGAGCTGGCCCTTGGTCTTGCCGTTGGAAACGTAGCCCACGTAGGCGAGCGTCCACGCGTCCACGCTGCTTTGGCCGAGGATCTGCAAGCCGAGCTGGTGGTCGGGGTAGAAGCGGCCCCGCGTGAACTGCGGCCGATTGAGCGCGATCAGCGTCGGCGTACCGTGGTCGATGCTCCAGATGCCGAACGGCGTGAGGAAGTAGCCGAGACGCACACTCAGGAGATCGCTCGCCGTGCCCTGGATCCACGCTTGCTCGAGAACGATCGAGCCCCAGCGCACCTCGTTCCAGCCGGGGTCCGGCGCCGTCACGTCGAACACCCTGGTGTCCCCGCGATCCTCGTCAACTCCGAGCGCGGGCACTGCCGGGTGGTAGAGCGCACCGTCCGGGTAATTGGTGATGCGCACTTCCGTGAGCGCGCGCCAACCCGCCGTCGGCATGGCGTCGATGTAGAAGTTCAGATTGCCGAGCACGAACGTGAGCGCGCGGGGAGACCCCGTCGCCGTCGTCGCGGCCCGTGCGCCCGACCAAACGCGCTGCGCACCCATGTCCATGAAACCGTAGAGCTCGAGTCGCTTCTCGAACGTCTCGCTCTCGGCGCCCGAGAGGGCGAGCTCGTCGACGCGCGCCCGGAGCAGCTCGACCTCCTTTCGCAGCGCCTCGGTACGCGCTCGCGCCTCGCTGTCCTCGGTGGTCATCGAGGTGGCGGCGGGCGAATCAGGCGGTGTCCGATCGGATGCCGGAGCCACGCCGGGAGCGGGCGAGCCGGCCACGGGGGATGCGCTCGGGGCGGAATCCTCAGTGGGAGGCGTCGAGCCGTCGGTCCCGGGGTGTGGCGCGCCCGGGGTCTGGGCACGCGCGGGCAGCGCTAACCCGAGGACGAGCAGCAAAGCGGAGGTGCGGAGTTTGGGCACTAGCCTCGAAAAGGAACGTCCCACCCAGCCCGGGGCTTAAGTACCACGTTTCATCTGCCGTGCTAAACGGCTGTGTTCTCGTAGGAAGCAACGTGGAAAAGCAAAGTGACTCCCGGGGGAAGGTGCTTGTCGTCGACGACGACCCCGTGGTGCTCGCCGTCATCGAGGACTGCCTGACCGACGCTGGCTACGAAGTGCACACGCGGGAGGAGGCGCTCGGCACGACCGAGTACGTCGCTGCCGTCAGACCCGACTTCGTCTTGCTCGACGTGCAGATGCCCGCGCTGTCGGGCGGCGAGCTCGCCCAGCTCATGCGCCGGCACGAACGAACGCTGGGCGCCGCGGTGATTCTGCACTCCAGCATCGACAGCAGCGCGCTCGACTTCTTGGTCGCCAAGACCGGAGCGCTCGGTGCCGTGCAGAAGACGGCGAACGTGCGCGAGTTCCTGGCGAGCTTCGAGCGGCTCACAGCGCTGCATCGGTCGGCGCTCCGCTCGCAGGTCGCAGCGGGATCGTTCTAGGCTCGACTTTGGCAGTCCTTTGGGGCTAGAGCGCGGCGGCCTGTCCGCCGCGGGGCGCTCGGAGTAGCATCGCTTTACCCCGCGTGGGGCTCGCATGCGGCTCGTCGTCTTTCTCCTGATCTCGGCCGCCTTTGCGAGCCTCGCACTTCTCGAGTTCTTGTATTTTCCGGGGCGGAGCGAGCGCGCACTCCGCGATTCGCTCGAGGCCAAGGCGGTCGCGGTGGCGGAGCTCACGGCGTACAGCGTGGGAGCGGCCCTCGAGTTCGACGACCACGCGGTCGTGCGCGAGTACCTGACGGGCGCAGCGCGCGACCGGGGACTGACCTACGTGGCGGTGTTCGACGCGGACGGCGCCCTGTTCGAGGCCATCCGGCGCAGTGGAAAGCCGCTCGGCGCGCTGCGCGGCGCCCCGCGCACGACGCTCCTCGACGAGGGCGGCGACCTGCACGTGGTCGCGCCGGTCCGGCCAGCGTCGGAGTTTCCCTCCGTCGTCGTGGGCTATTCCGAAGAGGGCATTCGCGCGCAGAGTCGGGAGAACCGTCGCACGGCGTTGCAGATCGCGCTCGGCATCACGGGCCTGGGCGCCGGCGTTGCATTCTGGATCGTCGTGCTCTCGCAGCGACACCACCGGACCGAGCTCGCCCGCGAGCGAGCCGAAGCGGCCAGCAGGGCCAAGGGCGAGTTCGTGGCTCGCGCGAGCCACGAGATCCGCACGCCGCTCAATGGCGTGCTCGGTATCGTCAACCTCTTGCTGAGGACCGATCTCGCGGCGCGGCAGCGATCGCTCGTGCGAACGGTCCAGCGTTCCGGCAAGCACCTGCTCGGTGTGATCAACGACATCCTGGATCTTTCCAAGATCGAGGCTGGGGAGCTCGAGCTGAAATCAGAGCGTGTCGATCCCGTCGACGTGCTCGAGGATGCCGCGGAGCTCGCTGCCACGCAGGTGCGTCCGGGCGTGGAGCTCTTCACGAGCATCGACTCGCGCTTGCCGGCGGCGGTGCGCGGCGACGCGCAGCGCCTGCTTCAGGTGTTCTCGAATCTCCTCGGCAACGCGACCAAGTTCACGAGCGAAGGGGAAATCTGCCTGTCGGCGAGCGTCATCGAGAGCACGGCCGAGCGCTGCCGAGTGCGGTTCGGCGTTCGCGACACCGGCATCGGCATCTCCAAGGGCGCTCAGGCTCGTCTGTTCCAGTCGTTTTATCAGGTGGCCGACTCCTCGAGGAGCTACGGCGGGACCGGTCTCGGGCTGTCCATCAGCCAGGAGCTCGTGCGCCGTATGGGCGGGCGCATCGAGGTGGACAGCGACACGGGCCGCGGCAGCGAGTTCTCGTTCGAGCTCGAGACCGACGTGATCGAGCCGCCGGTGGATCTACGCCGCGAGCTCTCGGGCTCCCGTGTGGCGATCCTCGTGTCGAGCGCGTATCGGGGCGAGCTCGTGTCCACGCTCGGTGGGTTGGGCGTGGAGCAGGAGACGCTCGACGCGGGCGCTGGCGTCGCAGCGGCGCTCGAGCGCGCCGGTGCCTTCGATGCCGCCGTGCTGGACGTTGACGTGCCGGGGGTGAGCCTGGAGCTTGCCTCGACGCTACGCGAGCGGTTCTCGGAGCTCGGCATCGCGCTGTTGGTGCGTGCTCAGGACTTCGAGGAATCTGCCGACCCTGGCATCGAGGTGATCGTGAAGCCCGTGCGCCGCGGCGCGCTCCTGCGCGCACTGCACAAGCTCGTGGGCAATGCGGGGCGACCGTCGCACGCACCGCTTTTGTCGGGGCGCGATCGATTGTCGCTGCCGGGGCCGCGCGGCACGGTGCTCGCCGCCGAGGACAACCCGACCAATCAGGAGGTGTTGCGCGCGCTTCTCGACGAGCTCGGTTACACCCTCGAGCTTTGTCGCAACGGTGTCGAGGTCGTGCAAGCGTTCGAGGCCGGCGGCCCTTACTGCACGGTGCTCATGGACTGCCACATGCCCGAGCTCGACGGCTACGGAGCGGCTCGGCGCATGCGGGAAGTCGAAGGGCGCTCGGGGCGTGCCCGGGTGCCCATTCTTGCCGTGACGGCGGGGACGCCGCAGGAAGTGCGCGCCGAGGCGCTCGCGTCCGGGATGGACGACGTGCTCGCCAAGCCGATCGACCTCGAGTCGCTGAAGGTGGCGCTCAGGCGCTGGTGCGCGGGGGAACGCGAGCGCGTGGCCGTCGATCCGGCGCGCGTGGCCGTCGATCCGGCGCGCGCGGCCGAGCTCTTCCGCCTGCAGACGCCGGCGCGGCCCAACTTCGTGCGCGAGCTCGTGGCGCGGTTCTCGTCGGACGCCGACGGCCTGGTGTTGACGCTGCGAGAGGCGGCGGGCCAAGGCGACGCGGAGCGGTTGCGGCAGGCCGCGCATGCGTTGAAGGGCAGCAGCCGAAACCTTGGTGCCAAGCCGCTCAGCGCCCTCTGCGAGGAGCTCGAGCGCAGCGCGGGCGCGGGCGCGATCGAGGGCGCTGGCCCCGCCGTGGCGCGGGTGGCGGACGAGCTCGCCCGGGCACGACGCGAGCTCGAGCGCCTCGCCCAGGGTGGCTAGCGACTCTGGGGGCGAGCGGTGTGGCGCGACAGCAGGGTGTGGAAAGCGCGCAAGAATTCTTGGCCGTCGGCCGTCTTCACGATGAAGCCCGTGGCACCGCATTCCTTCGCGAGCTTGGAGAGCTGGGCCTCCGGCAGCGACGAGTGCAAAACCAGGGACGTGCCCTGGAGGCGCTGCTCCGAGAACATCAAGCGAGCCAGGTGGTCCCCGCGCAAGCCGGGCATGCCGATGTCGATCAGAATCACGTCGGGCTGCTCGCGGACCGCCACCGCCAGCGTCCCGAAAACCTCGGTGCGCGAGGTGACGGTATGCCCCTCGTCCTCGAGCAGCGCCGACGCGGTCATGACGGCCGTTGCGTCGTCGTCGACGATCAGCACGCGGAGCCTGTCCGTGCTCGGCATCCATTCGACCCTATCACGCTCCCCAGGGCGCCCAAACTCCGGCCAGCCGCGCCAAGCGGGCTTTGGGGCTTCCTGGCGATAGGCGCGGGGAAAACGTCGCGGCACTTGGACGCGCGGCGCCGTCCGCTCCGACGGTTCGTGATTGCCCCGCGCGGCCCCTGGCAACTATCCATGCAGCTTGGACGAGGCGGAAATGAGCTCGGGTATTCGCTGGGTGGGAGCTCCGTGGCTCGCCGCGTGCTTCCTCTTCGGAACACTGAGCCCCGCTTGCACCGGTGACGATTCAGCCGTGGCCGGAGGCGCAGCGACTGCAGCCACCTCCGGCGCAGCGGGGGCGAGCCCCCAGGGGGGTGCTGCGGGGACCGGCGCCACGACGGGAGGGGTAGGCGCAGCCGGAACCGGAACGGGGGGTACGCCCGCAGCGGGAGCTTCCGCAGCGGGAGCTTCCGCGGCGGGAGCTTCCGCGGGGGGAGAGGGCGGTGCGGCCGGACTCGGCGCTGGGGGCGGCGCTGCGGGTGGAGGTGCCGGTGATGGTGGGGCAGGTGGATCCGCGGGCGATCTTTCGGGCGGTGGCACGGCCGGCGGAGCGGGCGCTTCGGGCGGGGCGGGTGCTGCCGGTGACGGCGGAGCCTCGGGCGCGGCGGGCATGCCCGCCGACACGCGCGTGCTCGACACGAGCTCGCTTGCGGTGCGATTCGCCGACGCCATCATCGCGCGCGCACCCAATCCGGTCGAACATCACCACCAGTCAGGGCTTCGAGTACAACCACGGCATCGTGCTGCGTGGGATGGAGCAGGTCTACCGCTACACGCGCGCGCAAAAGTACCTCGACTACATTCGGGCCTACGTCGATAACTTCGTGAACGCACAAGGTGCCATCACGATCACGAGTGGCTACAGCCTCGACAACATCCAGCCGTCGGTGCTCCTGCCCTTCCTTTACGCCGAGACGGGCGCCCAAAAGTACAAGACGGCCGCCGACAACGTGCGCGCCCTCTACGACGGTTTTCCGCGCAACTCGGAGGGAGGCTTCTGGCACAAGCAGACCTACCCGAACCAGATGTGGCTCGACAGCATCTACATGGGCGAGCCGTTCCTCGCCCGCTACGGCGCCGTGATTGGCACCTGTGGGAGCTTTTGCGCGGACACGGTGGTCGAGCAGACGCTGCTGATCGCAAAGCACGTGCGGGATACCCAGACGGGCCTTCTCTATCACGCGTGGGACGGCACCACGTCGGGTCAGAAGGCGACTTGGGCCGATCCCACGACGGGTCGCTCGCCCGAGATCTGGGGGCGAGCCCTCGGTTGGTACGCGATGGCGCTGGTCGACACCCTCGCCGACCTGCCTACGAGCACGGCGCGTCGCGACGAGATGCTGACGATGCTCGTCGACCTCGCGCAGGGCCTCGAGAACACTCAGGACTCGGCGACCGGGCTGTGGCACCAGGTCGTCGACAAGGGCAGCGATACGAACGATTTCTTGGAGTCGTCGGGCAGCGGCATGTTCGTCTACGCCCTCGAGCTAGGTGTCGTGCGCGGCTACCTCGACGCCTCCTACCTCGACGTCGCCGACAAGGGTTGGCAAGGGTTGAAGACCAAGGTCACCGAGGATGGCCAGAATCGACCGAACATCACGGCAGCCGTTCACGGCATGGGGGTGCAGGACAACTATGCCGCCTACTTGAACCAGCTGCCGCTGCTCACGAACTCGCCGCACGGTCTCTGCGCGATCCTGCTCGCAGCGAGCGAGATGGAAGCGCACGCCCCCTGAGCCGCCCCGGTCGGCGTCACAGCCCGGCGCGCGAACCGAGCCAGACGAGCGCCGAAAGGAGCGCGGCGATGCCGAGCATCCAGCCGACGCTCGCTACGAAATAGGGGAAGATCATCAGCGCGATGCCGCCGAGCAGGTGGGGCGGGCGACCCATGCGCTTGCCGTAGGTGAAAAGCACGAAGCCGAGGCCCGACACCGCAAAGGAGGCGAACAGCGACGCTGGCTCGAATGACACCCGGCGAGACTAGTCCTACTCCGCCAGACTTTGGCAGGAGCAGGTTGAGGCGACCTCGGTCCATCGCCGAAATGAGGAATCGAGGCGCGCCGTTCCACCGAGGGCGTGCGCTACGGGTTCGGTGCCCCGGCCGCAATCCAAGCTTGGATCGTCGCCATGTCGGCGGCGGAAAGACAGGGGTTCTGACCCGGCGTGCAGTCCTCGGGCATCACGAAGGTGCCGCACTGACGGGCAGGCAGCGCCATGATTGCGCTGTTCGCGGCGTCGCCCGGCTTGACGAGCTGCATGCTGCCGCACTGGCGCACGACCGTCGCGGTGAGCGTATTGTAGAGGGCCGGTGTGTTGAGCAAGCTCGGTCGCTCGCGGCCGCCGTGGCACGTGGTCGTTGCACAATTGGCCGCGACGATCGCGGCGACCTCGGCGAACGTCACGGTCGCGCCGCCGGCACCGCTCGCGCCCGACGCGCCACCTGCCCCCGCGCCGGCACCGCCGATCCCACCCGCGCCGAGGCCGGCGCCGCCCGTGGGCCCACCAAAACCCGCAGAGCCGCTGAATCCCGCGTTGCCGCCGAATCCCGCGTTGCCGCCGAATCCCGCGTTGCCGCCGAATCCCGCGCCACTCGACCCCAGGCCGGCGCTACCCGCCGCCGCGCCGAGCCCGCCGTTCGATAGGCCGCTGGAGCCGGCGACCCCCGCATAGCCTGCTCCGCCGAGCCCGCCGCTGCCGCTCACGCCCCCTCCGCCCAGGCCCGCTGCGGCTGCGGCTGAAAAATTCCCCGCCGCTCCCGAGACGCCGCCCGCGCCCGCCGACGCTCCGCCCGCTCCGCCCGCGCCCGCGGCCGCACCGACCGAGGTTGACCCGGACGGCATGCCGTAGTCGAAAGGCGGAGGCACGGTGTCGACGGAGGCGCCGCACGCGGTCAAAAGAGTCGTGCACGCTGCGACTGCAAGTTGCCAGCGTGAGCCGACCCGCGAGGAGACGAGCATTAACGACATGGTTCCCGAGCTGTTTCCTCGGCAGGCAGCTTGCCTTCAAAGCGCATTTATTTCGGAGAGGAACGTCGCCGCAGATCGGAATACTCGCTCACAAAGAAAAGTTGTTCTCGCATGGCTCCAGATTTTCAAGAATCCTCGCCGAGTCGCGATCGCTTTCGGAGTGCGGCCGTTCGCCCCACCGTCCTGCTCGCCGATGACTCCGCCGAGCAGCGCTGGACGCTGCGCCTGGCGCTCTCGATGATGGGCTTCGAGGTCGAGGAGGTCAGCGACGGGCGGGAGCTGTTCTGGGCCCTCGAAGCACATTCCGCCTCGTCACGAACCGAGCCGACGCTGGTCGTCGCCGACGTGTACATGCCCGCGTACAACGGCCTCGACGTTGTCGAGGCGTGGCGACAAAATCGGCTCGGCTCGAAGCTGATCGTGATGACGGCATTCCCCGATACCGTGCTCGAGCAACGGGTGACGGCGCTCGGGGCTCGGCTCCTCGCCAAGCCCTTTTCGCTTGCTGACCTCTCGGCGGCCGTCAAGCAGTGCATGGCCTCGCCCACCGAGGCCTAGCCAGGGCGAGCTCGGGCAATGACCGTGAGCGGCGCGACCCTGAGCCGTCGCTCCGAGGCGCTACCGGGGCGGCTCGGCGATGTGCTGACGCCCGAGAGCACGATCCCCGTCGCGCTCACGGCGGCCGTGCTCATCGGTCTCGGCGATTTCCTGACGGGCGTGGACATGGTCTTCACGCTGCTCTACCTCTTTCCGATCGCGGTGGGCGTGTGGGCACGCGGTCGTGCCTTCGGCATGTGCATGGCGGGCCTTTCGACGGGCCTGTCGCTCGCGGCCGAGGTCGGCTGGCGCATCACCCACGATTTGCCGCTCCGGCCCTTCAACTTGCTCTGGAATCACGCCGGGTCGCTCGGCATCTTCGTGTTGTGCGTCGAGGTGCTGCACCGGCTACACGCGTACGTCGAGCGCGAGGGGCGGGACCGCCGGCTCGCCGTCGAGCAGCTCCGACACGCCGAACGACTCAACGTCATCGGCAAGCTCGCGGCAGGCGTCGCGCACGAGCTCGGTACGCCCATCAACGTCATCGCGGGCAGCGCCGAGTTGCTCGGCGCCGACCGCCTCACACCGGCGGATCGCGAGCAGATCCAGCAGCGGATCCTCGACCAGACCGCGCGCATGACGGCCATCATCCGGCAGCTGCTCGATTTCGGTCGCCGCGGTGGGACGGGTAGGTCGCGCCTCGACCTCAATCTGCTCGTGCAGAGCGCGTGCACGCTGCTCGAGCCGCTCGCGAAGAAACGGCGCGTGTCGATCGAGCTCGAGCTTTCGTCGACGCCCGTCTGGGTGGAAGCGAACGCGCTCGAGATCGGCCAGGTGCTGAGCAACCTCGCGCTCAACGGCATCCAGGCGATGGACCACGGAGGCACGTTGCGCGTGAGCACCCTGTGCACGGCGAGGCGCCAGGGACGGGTCGCCCTGCTCGTCGTGAGCGACGAGGGGACCGGCATCCGCGCCGAGGACGTGTCCCGCATCTTCGACCCCTTCTTCACGACCAAGGACGTGGGTGAGGGGACGGGGCTCGGCCTGTCGGTGACCTACGGCATCGTGGAAGATCACGACGGTCGCGTGAGCGTCGAGACCGAGTGGGGCCGGGGGAGCTCCTTCACGGTGGCACTTCCGGCCGTCGTGGAACGCTGAGCGTCGCGTCAGGCGCGGCGCAGCCTGCCGGCGGCGCCGAGCAAGAGCGCCCCGACCACCGCGACCGTCGCCTGCGCCGCGCCCACGGGGAGATCGAGCACGAAGGCCGCAAGGTACCCCGCGCCGCCCGAGATGGCCCCGAGCAGCGCGGCGACGATGAGCGCCTCATGCGCGCGCCGAGCGGCGAACAGTGCCCCCACGGCCGGCAATATCGCGAACGCGAACACGGGCAGCGCACCCAGCGCGCGCGTCGTGACGGCCACCTCCGCGGCAAGCAACGTCCACAATCCGAGCTCGAGCGTGCGCACCGGCACACCTTGCACGCGAGCTCCGTCGGGATCGAAACCGGAGAACAAGAGGCCGCGGCGTGCGACCACCGTGAACGCGACCGTCAGGGCACCCACCGCGCCGACGAGCGCCACGTCCTCGGGTCGCACGAGCACGGCCGTCCCGAACAGGATGGCGGCGATGTCGTGCGCTTCCTGGCCGATGCCGGCGCCCACCAGCACGGCGAGCGCCGATGCGGCCAGGTACGCGAAACCCACGACGAGCTCCCGGGGAGCGCGACCAAAGCGCCCGAGGCTCGCCGCGACGAGCAAGCTCAAGAGCAGCGCCACGACGACGGGCGGCACCTCGAGCCCGGCGTGGATGGCGAGGAAGAACGAGAGCGCCACACCGAGCCCGGCCGCCTGACTCATCGCGGCCGTGACGAACACCGCGCGGCGCAGCACGACGAACACGCCGAGCAGCCCGAGCCCGAGCCCCGCGAGCGTGCCGGAGAGCACGGGGTCGCGATACAGATCCCAATGCTCCGCGAAGTCGCGCAGGCTCGGCGCCGCCTCGACGAAGGCGCGTGCAGCGGGTGCTGCCGGCTCCCCGACCTTTGCCCGCTGGGCGGCCAGCCCCGGGCGTTCACGGGCGCCTGTCGATGGGGGCGGCGCCGCGAGGATGGCGTCGAAGTCGTCGCCGCCAGACGCGGGCGCGGCCGGCGCCGCGCTTGCCCGAGTGCCGTCAGACATGGCGGTGCTCCACGATGGTCGTCCCGAAGCTTTGCTCGAAAGAGGCGTGCGCGAGCACCTCGCGCGGCGTGCCCGAAACGACGGCGGGCGTGTCCCGGTCGAGCAAGAGCGCGCGATCGGCGCATTCGATGGCAAAGCGCACCGAATGGGTCACGACGACGAGCGTGACGCCGGTCTCGCGCGTCAGAGTCTGCATGAGGCGGAAGACCGCGCGCTCCGCCACGAGATCGAGCGCCGAGGTCGGCTCGTCCATGAACGCGAGCTCGGCATCGGAGGCTGCGATGCGCGCGAGAAGCACGCGCTGGCGCTCGCCCTCCGACAGCTGGCGATACGGTCGCTCGGCGAGCCGTTCGGCGTCGAGCAACGAGAGCGCGCGGCGGGCCGCTTCCTTTCGCGAGCGCGGGCGGAGAAACGACCAGCCGCGTTCGACACCGAGCGCTACGACGTTGATGGCGGTCAGCGGGTAGAGCTCGTCGAGGGCGCTTCGCTGCGAAGCGTAGGACAGCCGGAGCGACCCCGCGCCCGGGTGCTCGACGCGGCCCGAGACTGGCGGGCAAAGCCCGAGG
Source organism: uncultured delta proteobacterium (assembly GCA_963841435.1). GTDB lineage: Bacteria > Myxococcota_A > Polyangia > Polyangiales > Polyangiaceae > PMG-095. The sequence goes on along the minus strand of CAWJCS010000005.1, from coordinate 1,108,416 downwards.
ATCGTCTTCAAAAAGGCCGTCTTTCCTGCGCCGTTGCGCCCGAGCACGACCCAGAGCTCGCCCCGTCCGAGCGAAAGGTCGAACGCGGGCAACAGCGCGCGCTCGCCGAAGCCGATCTCGAGCCCATGGCACTGAACCAGGGGCTGGCGCACGCCGGCGCCGTTCGTCGCGTCGCCGGGCACGTTACCCGCCCGCTCCTCTGAGCTGTGCGACGATTTCGCGCAGGAACGCGGCGTAGCTCTGGCCCGCCGCGAAGTCGGGCATGCCGGACAGTCGCGCCAGGTGCGCACCGACCTTGCTGGCGACGACATTCGACGCGTTCGTCGGGAACCAGCTCTCCTGGGCGATCACGCGGACCCCTTGAGCCCGCGCGAGCTCGATCACCTGAGCGACGTGGCTGGGGCTCGGCGGAATGCCGGGCCTCGGCTCGAGCTCCGCGACCACGACCATGCCGAGCCAGTCGGCGAGGTACGACAGCGAGCGGTGGTAGCTCACGATCTTCATTCCCTCGAGGCGCTGGATCGACCCGCCGAGTGCCGCGGTGGTCGCGCGTAGCTCCGCGACGAAGCGCTTCGTGGCTTCGAGGTAGGTGCTGCGGCCCTCGGGGTCGAGCTCGGCGAGGCGCTTGCCGACGCCCACGGCCACGCGCTCGACTCGCCGTGGATCCAGCATGAAGTGAGGGTTCCCGAGCGGGTGCACGTCCCCCATGCTCCGATCGATTTTGCCGGTCGGTACCTCGAGCAAGCTCACGAGCGTCGCGGCGTCGAGGTATCCGGGGGCGCCGCGCTGGATCTTGCCGTTGCGGCTGCCCGTGAGCAAAACCGGCAACCAGCCGATCTCGAGGTCCGCTCCGGTCAACACCAAGAGGTCCGCCTTGGAGAGCTCCAGCGCGAGGCTCGGCTTCGCATCGACCCAGTGCGGGTCCTGCGTGCGCAGGGCGAGCGCGGTCACCTTCACGCGTGAGCCGCCGACCGCCTTGGCGACGCAGGCCAGGTCCGGTGTGGTGGCCACGACATTGAGCGTCGCGTGTGCGGCGCCGGTCACGAAGAGCGAAAGCAGCGTGAGCAGGAAGACGACGATGTGTTTCATGGGATTGTCCTCGACGGATCAGAACGGGTGGGCACCGTGAGCGCCCGTGACGAGCTCCACGGCGAAGAACAGCGCGCTTGCCGGCGGGCGAAACCCCGGCAGATCGCGCGATGCCTGCAGCCGGAAGCGTGAGAATTCGGTCGGCCAGTAGGTGACGTTGGTTGCGATGCGCTCGCGTCGCTCCGTCCAGTCGGGATCGACCGGATCGCGTAGCGACACGTGGCCGTCGCGCCCGTAGCTCGGCGTGCCGAGCTCGTAGCGCGTGCCGATGCCCCAGCGCTTGGACACGTGCGCCGCGAGCTGGGCGTAGCCGTTGAGGTCCACGAGCACGTCTCCCGGCAGCTCGCGACGGCGAAACATCCATTCGCTGGTGAGCGCGACGCTGACGGACCCTGCGCTCTCGCTCGCGCTGCTGATGGGGCGGTATTTCAGATACGCGTCGACGCCGTAGATTTCGCTGCGTTTGCCGGGCCCCGTGGCGTTGGGGCCGAACGCTCCGGAGAGGCCGAAGAACAGCGAGAGGTCGTCCCCGAGCGGGAAGAACTGCTTGATGGCCGCGACCGACAGGAGGTCGCCGAGCGAGCTCACGCGGTGATCGGTCGCGCCGTAGAAGCTTCGCGCCGTGTCCGCGCCCGTCGCTTCCGTGACGAAGCCGACGAGCTCGACGTACCAGGGAAGCGGCGTGAGCCACGAGAGCTCGGGGCCGAGCCCGCGGTTTCCCTCGCTGCCGAACAGTCTGCCGAGCGCGAAGGGTTGATCGACGAAGTCCCAGGCGTGCGGATGCGTGGCGTTGGTGCGGCCGAAGCGGCTCAGCATTTGCCCGAAGCGCGCCTGCAGCCCGAGCGGCAGGTCGAGCGTCGTGCCGTACGCTTCCTCGACCTCGGCGCCGTCCGGTCCGAACACTAGGTTGGCGTCGAAGCGAAAGTAGGGGTCGACCGCTGCTCCGGCGGAGAGCTCGAGCGCGAGGAAGTCGAACCCCGTGTGATCGGGGTCGTGATCGCCTGATTCGAGTGGATCGGGCTCGGAGAACCACGCGGCCGCCGCGTCGAGGATCAGCGAGAGATCGGGGTTGAGCGATTGCACGCCGCCTCCGCCGGAGTGACGCGCTCGCCGGCGCGCTCGGTGGCGGGCCCTCGGTCTGGTCAGCAGCGAGCGCCGCCTCGAGATCCGAAAGATCGTCGGAGGGCGGCGGGGTGTTGGCGGGCCCCGGAGGCGACCCGTTCGCCGGCAACGTGCCGGGCGGTCGCAGCGCGGGTGCGGGCTTGGGGCTCGGCCCTTCGGGCTCGGGCCAGACGTCGTCCTGCGGCGCGCTCTCGGCGAACGCGGGGCGCGCGCACGCCGCGAGCGCGACGACGATCGAAGCATTGAGGTGAAATTTCATGGGGACCCAGCAGTCGAGGCTCGGAGCACGGCTCCGAGCGATGAAAGGCACGAACGACGTCACACGGCGCGCCGGCTCGTCAGGGCCTGGGCCCGAGAGCTCGGCAACGGAGCGAACGACGCGCGGCTAGGCGGGCGGCGACTGCTTGGGGGCGAACGAAAGGACGCGAGCGGACGGACCGGTCTCTTGTTCGACGGCGACGACACCGACGACGGGCAGCGTGGGAAGCGGACGCCCCGCGGCGACCGCTACGGTGCCGGCGCGCTGATGTGACGCGGGGAGTGAACCGCAGTGCGCGTGCTCGCTCCCCTCGGCGAAGCCACGGTCGAGGTGGGTCGAGCGGCCGTGCCGTGCCGTCGTGTGGTGGACCTCCCCGACGTGCACGAGCTCACCGTGCTCGGGGCACACCTCGTGCCGCACGAGCGCGTAGTGCAGTGACGGCAAGACGTGCTCGCCGCCGATCAGTGCGAGCGCCAATGCCGCGAGCGCGCGGAGCCACGCCGGGACGGCGGGCGGTCGGCGGGGCGCGCGTGACCTCACGTTGAAATGACAGCACGCCACGGGGTCAGCGTCGAGGTCGCCTCGTCGGGGCACGCGGGCGGGGCGCCGAATGGCGAAGGAAGCGCGAAAGAAGCACAAAAAAGGGGCGCGAATTGGGGGTTGTTGGAGGAAAACCCCTAGGGCATGGTTTGGGCTCGTGTCGCGGGTTTCAGAGGGAGAAGCCCGAAGCGTTTCCGTTCCGTGCTCCAGAAGCTCCTCGCTCTCTGCCTGCTCCTTTCGATGGGCCTTTCGCCTCGCCCGGCGCTGGCGAGCCCGCGCTCGAACCTCGATCTACCTCAGCCCTTCCGTCGCTCCCCGTACACCTTGATGTCGCTTTCGGTGGGGTCGCCGACCAACGGCTGGCAGCTCAGGAGCAAGCGCCTGCGCTCGAACACGGTGCTGCACGTCAAGCGCGGCAGCGGCAGCGCCTCGTACGGTCACCCGGCGCTCGTGCTCATGCTGGAGCGGAGCGCGCGCCAGCTCGCCCGTCAGTCGCCGGGCTCCGTGCTGCTCGTGGGGGATTTGTCGCACAAATACGGCGGGCCGATCGCCGGACATCGCTCGCACGAGAGCGGTCGCGACGGGGACGTCGGGTTCTTCGTCCGCGACCGGCGCGACCGGCCAAGAACCCTCGATCATTTCGTCGCCTTCGACGAGAACGGCAAGGCGAAGGACGATAGCGGGCTCGTGTTCGACGACTACCGAAACTGGCTGCTCGTGCAGCTCTGGCTCAAGGACCACCGTGCGACCATCCAGCACGTGTTCGTGGCCACGCACCTGCGCCGAAGGCTCCTGCGTTTTGCCGCGTCCCACCGCCTGTTTGCCAAATACGTCGACGACGCCGCGGCGCTCCTGCATCAACCACGCAATGCGAGCGACCACGACGATCACTTTCACGTGCGCATCCGCTGCCCGCACCGCCAGGCACCGCTCTGCGTCGAAAACGTGACGATCACCGACTGAGGCGTGGATGAGCAGCCGTCCCGAAGCCGAGCGCGCCCTGCTGCGAGCCGGCGCGGCCCCCAGCGAGGAAGAGACGCAGCGCTTCTACGCGCAGCGGGTGTCGGACTACGCGCGGGTGCTGCTCCTCATCTTCGGCGGTCTGTACGTGCTCGGCCTGCTGCTCACGCTCGCGATGATGCCCGAAAGGGGCGCGCGTGATCCACATCTTGCTCCAGGCGGCCGGGGCCCTTTCGGAGGCGCATTCGCTCGGGCTCATTCACCGTGACGTGAAACCCGCCAACATGCTGTTCTGTGAACGTGGCGGGGCACCCGATACCGTCAAGCTCGTCGACTTCGGCCTCGTGAAGAGCCTCGAGCCCGAGGCCGGTCCCGCTCTCACCCATACCGACGCCATCACCGGCACGCCGCAGTACCTGGCGCCGGAGTCGATCGTGTCGCCCGCCGCGGGGGACCACCGCGTCGACATCTACGCGCTCGGTGGCGTTGCCTATTTTCTGCTCACGGGGCGACCGCCGTTCGAGGCCGATAGTGTGCTCGCCGTGTGCGGCCATCACCTCCACACGCCGCCGGTTCCTCCGAGCGAGGTGCTCGGCACGCCGCTGCCCCAAGAGCTCGAAGCGCTCGTGCTCCGCTGTCTCGCCAAGGCTCCCGGCGAGCGACCGCAGTCGGCACGAGAGCTCCACGACGCGCTGGCCGACTGCGCGCGGCGCTCCCCTTGGACGCTCGACGAGGCGCGCGCCTGGTGGCGGGAGTTTCGGACCAGCGCAGCGCCCTCGGCATGAGCGGGCGGCCTTAGAGCGCTTTGGCGACGCGCCGGGCCCGCGGGAACGCTCTTCGAACTGGCGCGGAGGCGCGCGCTTTGGCCGCGACTCGCCCGGCATGCAGCCGGGAAGGCAAGAGATTCCCCGAAAGCGACAAGTTTCCACGAGAGGGCGACAAGTCTGTCGCTTCCATGTTTCAGGCGTGGCAAAAAAAATAAGCGGTACCCCTTGGGACCGCTGCCGCGCGTATGACCGTCGAGCTTTTGATTCAGGCCATCGTCCGGCAGACCACGATCCTGATAGCTCAGCTTGCGACCGCTGGCGGCACGCGCGCGCCGCTCGCTCACGTCGCGAATCAGGTTTTTCTCGACCTCGTGCGAGAGCTCGAGCGGCAGGGCGTGAGCCGCAAGGTCAGCGCGGACATGTTCGGGCTGGGCCTTCGCACCTACCAGCGTAAGATCCAGCGTTTCACCGAGAGCTCGACGGAAAAGGGTCGCTCGCTCTGGGTGGCCGTGCTCGACTACGTGGGTGGCCGTGGCACCGTGACGCGTACGGAGGTGCTCGGGCATTTTTCGGGGGACGACGACGGTCAAGTCCGTGCCGTGCTCCACGACCTTAGCGAGAGCGGGCTCATCACCGCTTCGGGCGGGGGCGTGGCCGTGAGCTATCGCATCACGCCCGAAGAGGAGCTCGAGCGGCTGCGTCAGACGCGCAAAAACGAGGGGCTCGACGAGCTCTTGTGGGCGCTCATCTACCGCGAAGGCCCCACGGGTCTCGCTGACCTCGCCAGCCAGGCCATCGACCAGGGGGAGCTTTCGCTGGCGCTCGTGCGACTCGAGGAAGCGGGTCGGATTGTGCTTTCGAGCGCTGACGGCCTGTATCGCGCAAGCTCGCTGCTCGTCCCGCTCGGTGCGCCCGTGGGCTGGGAAGCCGCCGTGTTCGACCATTACCGGGCACTCGTGAACACCGTCACGGCGCGCCTGGGGCTCGCACGGTCGAGCGCGAGTCTGGCCGATCGCATCGGGGGCAGCACCTATACGCTCGACGTGTGGCAGGGGCACCCCCACGCCGACGAGGCGTTCGAGACGCTCGGCGAGCTGCGCCAGCGCGTCGGCAAGCTGCGCGAGAAGATCGAGCGCTACAATGCCGAGCATCGGAGCCCCGATGAGGCCACGCAGGTCATCGTCTACCTGGGTCAATGCCTCATCGAGGAGGAGAGCGATGGCAGCGGCGACTAGCTTTCGTGCCGGTGCCACTCGAGCACTGTTCCGCCTGCTCTTCGGACTTTCGCCCCTCCTTGCCACGGCATCGTGCGGGGAGGAGACGGGCTCGCCCGACGGCAGCGAAACGCACTTCCTTTCGAGCTGTCAGGCAACCTGCGGCGAGGAGGCGAGCTGCGTGTGCAGCGTGTGCACGACGCCTTGCGCGAGAAGCGCCGAATGTGCGGCGCTCGCGTCCAACGCGGCGTGCACCCCGCTCGCGCCGCGCGTCGCAGAGGGGCGCTGTCTCGACGGCGACGGCGACGGCACGTTGCGAGCGTCTGCGACGTGAGCTGCCTCACTGATGCGGACTGCGGACCCCTCGCGGGCGCCTTCACCTGCCAATCCGGCTTTTGCCGGCGCGATCCGCTGCCTCCGCCCGACGCGGGCGATCCTTCGAGCTGCGTAGGGACACAGCCTGCCCCGTCCGAGCTCGTCGTCTTGGGCGATTCGATCATCCAGCTGAGTCCGTTCACCACCGAGCTCGAGCAGCTGCTCGTCGACGCGGGCGTTCTCGCGTCCGGTGAGCAGCTGCGGGACTACTCCTCGTACCTGATGTCCGTCCTGGCGACCGGGTCGCTCTCCATCGAGAACCAGTACGCGACCGCTCGAGGCGAGGGTGCCATGCGGTTCATCGTCATGGACGGGGGAGAAACCGACGTGCTCAACGTTCCCTGCGGCTCGGCGCCGACCGCCACCTGCCCCGCGGTGACCGCGGCCGTTGCGGGCTTCGAGGCGCTGCTCACTCGCGCCGCTGCCGACGGCGTCGAGCAGGTGGTCTATTTCTTCTACGCCGATCCCGTCGGCAACGCTGACGTGAAGGCCGGCCTCGATGTGCTCCGACCGCAGGTCGAAAACGCGTGCGGTCGTGCCCCGCTCCCGTGCCATTTCATCGACCTGCGCCCGGTCTTTACCGCCCACCCCGAGTACGCCGCGGCGGACGGCCTCGTCTTCAGCGCGTCCGGCGCTGTGGCCGCCGCCGCCGCGGTGTTCGACGTGCTGGGGCGGCGCTGCATCGCCGGCTACTGACCGGCTCGCGCCCCGGCTACGGCAAAAAGTCCTTGATGGCCTCGTACCAGACGTTGCCCATGAAGTCGTAGCCGGACTTGTTCGGGTGGATGGAGTCGGAGCTCAACATCCCGGAGGTGAAGCCCGTGTTCATGTCGACGACCATCAGGTGCTTGCCCGCGGCGACGCGCGTGTCGACGACGCCGGGGATCGCGTCGTTGTACGTCTTGATGGTCGCGTTCCAGCTGGCGTTCGCAAGCGGTGTGATCTTCGCCACGACGAGCAGCGCGTCGGGCGCGGCGGCCGTGATCTTGTCGATCAAACTACCGAGACGATTGGGCATCGTGGACTGTCCCGACTGCGCGTACACGTCGTTGGTGCCGATCATGAGCGTGACGATGTTCGGTATCGTGTTGAGCGCCGGCGACGGAATGAGCCCTGCGTCCTGGTCGATGGTCCAGCCGCTGTGGCCCTCGTTGCTCTTGGGGAAGGTCTGACCGGCGGCCATGCTCGGCCCGTTGCTGAGCGAGCCCGTGAAGGTGATCGAATGGCCGTCGTTGACCGCGCGCGTGAAGAGCTGGACGCGGTACGCCCCGTCGTACTGAATGCCCCAGGTGATCGAGTCGCCGAGCGGCAGGATCTTGCAGGGGCCCGTGGTCGGGCACGGCTCGTAACCCTGAGCGCCGCCGCTGCCGCTCGAGCCGCTCGCGCCGGCGTTTCCAGCGCCGCCCGCACCGGCGCCACTCGCGCCTCCGTTTCCAGCGCCGCCGACGCCGCCGACGCCGCCCGCCCCGGCCCCGCCGGCACCTGCACCAGCGCTGCCGCCGTTTGCCGGGGTGCCCCCTGACGCTCCCCCGGCGCCCGCCCCCGATTGCCCACTTTGGCCCGCGCTGAGCCCGGCCGTGCCGCCCAGCGCACCCGTCGCGCCCGCGCCACCGGCGCCCGCGCCCGCGCCGCCAGCGCCACCATTGCCCGCGAAGGTGCCGGCGGTGCCCGATGAGCCGCCCGTTGGCGGCGCCCCGGTGCCCGCGGTACCGCCGCTGCCTCCGGCAAGCGAACCGCCCGCACCGGCGCCCGCGACCGCCGCCGCTCCCGCCGCCGCCTGCGTCCCGCCCGAGCCGCCCGGCGTATCGTCCGCGCTGGCGCACGAAAGCGCGAAGGCGATGCTCGCCGCGAATAGCCCGACTTTTCGCAGGCCGAGCGAGGTGGATGTTCGAAGCGTCCTGCCGCCGTGTTGGTTGCGCATGTGCTCTGCCGTTTGCAACGCCATTGCAACGACGAGACGTGTCGCCGGCCAGCGGCAAAATCGTCACCCCACCGGCGGTCGCAGCAAAGAGCGCAATGTGTCAGCGACTGTCGGAAGCTGGCGCGCAGTCGGAGCTGGGCTCGGTCGAGCCAACACCGTCGCGTTCCTGTGCTCGAATGCGACGCCAGAAAAGATCATGCAAGGCTTGCGATCTTCCCTGATCGATGGGTGCTTCGCGCCAAATCTGCAATCGACGCGCGAAGGGCAATTCGTCCGGCGCCGGCTCACCCTGTCTCACGGGGTCGGGGATCACCTCCCGTAGACCTTTGCATTGGTAGCAGACGCCCGTTTTGCTCACGAGGGCGCACAGGCCGTCGAACGACGCGTGCATCGTGGCGCGCGCTTCGGTGAGGTGGTGCCGGAGCACCGATTCGGAGATGCCGAGCTCGTCGGCCGCTTCCTGGTTTCCGAGCTCGAGCACCTCGCGCAGCACGAGCGCCGCCTGGAGCTCGGGGGCGAGCGACCGTCCGACGCATTGGAAGCAGAAGGCGATGTGCTCGCTTACGTCGTAGTGGAAGTCCGGCGCCATGAGCGTGCCGCCGACCTCCATGCCGAGCTCTGGCGAGCGCGTGCATTCGTTCGCGTAGGCGACCTGTGCGCGGTCGCGCCAGCGCTTCTCCCCGCGCAGCAGGTCGAGCGCGAGGTTGACGCCGATGCGGCAGAGCCAGGTGGAAAAGGCGGAGCGCCCGTCGAACCTCGCGAGCGAGGTCCACGCCTTGGTCAGAGCTTCCTGGGTGAGATCGTCGGTCTGCTCGGGATCCCCGACGAGCTTTCTCAAAACGCCGCGAAGCTTCGGTCGGGCATCGCGACAGATCGCTTCGAATGCCGCCCGATCGCCGCTGCGTGCGGCCTCGACGAGCGAGGCCTCGCTGGATCCGGGTGCGGAAGGTCCGTTCAAGGGCTCGGACCGTAGCATCCGGCCGCGGGACGCAGAAGCTCCCCGCGGCCGTGAGGCCCGCCGCTCCTCGAGCGGACGCGCGACGGCCTGGCTCACGAGCCCGCCGTCGCTTTCATGCTCGCGCGGGCGCGCATGGTATCGAGCCAGCGCGTGAGGTTCTTCTGCTCGCGTGGCGCGAGCTCGGGCTCCTTCCGCGCGGCGAAGTCCACCATGGGCGCGAGAAACAAATCCGCGAGGGAGAGCTCACGCCCTGCGAAGAACGGCCGCGATGCGATGCCCGCATCCAGCGCGGCGAGCGTCCGATTGACGTTCGCCCGCGCGCCGTCCGGGAGCGTGTCGGCGAGGAGGGCCCGCACGAGGTCGTCGTAGACGTAGTCGATGGCGGCGCTGATCCATTGCAGTGCGACGGCGCGCTCTCTAGGTGCCGCCGGGAGCAGGCTCGGCGCCGAGCCCAGATCGTTCACGTAGCTGCCGATGGCGAGCGTTTCGAAGAGGCGAACGTCGTCGTGCACGAGCGCGGGCATCTTCGCGAACGGGTGCTCCTTCACGTGCGACGCTGCGCCGAACTCGAGCGGCACGAGCTCGTGGGGCACGTCCTTCTCGAGACAGACGAGGCGCGCGGTGCGGACGTAGGTGCTGCCGGCGAAGCCCAAGATGCGGATCGGTGTGGTCATGGATCGTCTCCTTTCGGGGGTTCGGTGGTTAGACGACCGGCCTCGCGAAAGGCGCCAACGTGCTGTAATAATGGATGTTTTCCGCCGGGTGTGCGCCGGCGCCGAGCGCCGGTGTGGTAATCTGAAAAGTGGGAGGCGATGGAGAGCGCGCGACAATCGAACCGACGGGTGCGGGGTTTGGCCCTCGCCGTCGTCTTGGCCGCGCTCGTGCTCCACTGCGCCGGCAAGTCGACGAGCGAGCGGGGAAGCGGCGCGTCGGGCGGCACCGCCGGCGTGACGGCAGGCGCGGTGGGTGCCGGCTCTGGAGGCGCCACCGCAGGCCGAGGTGGCACCGGGGGAACGACGGGTGGCACAGCGGGAACGGCGGGCGGCACCGCGGGAACGGCGGGCGGCACAGCGGGAACGGCGGGCGGCACAGCGGGAAGCAGCGGTAGCGCGGGCGCCATGGGTGGCGTGTCAGGAGCGACCGGCGGCGACGCCGGCGCGTCCGGTGGCCAGGCCGGGGGCGGCACGGGCGGCGTGATCACGCCACCACCGGGTGAACGGGAGTGCGAAGGGCCCGAGGATTGCGTGCGCGTCAGCGACTGCTGCGGGTGCCGTTCGGAGCCCCAAAAAACTCCCTCCTTTTGCGCTCTCGACTGCGAGCGCGACGCTTGCGTCGAGCTTGGTCTCACCGAGGTTCATCCGACGTGCGACATGGGTCGCTGCCGATTCGACGTTAGCTGTGATCGCGGGCGGGTGGGGTGCGAAGCAGCGCCGCCCAGCTGCCCGCCGGGTCAGGTGCCGAGCGTCGTCTCGCAGGGCATTGCGGTTCCGTGCTGGGGGCCCTGCATCGACGCCACCGATTGCGGTCAGGTCACCGACTGCTCCGCGTGTCCCGACGGCACGGTGTGCATCGTCTTCGAGGCCCAGTTCGCGTCATACTCCTGCGTCGTGCCCCAAAACGGATGCGCGGCGGGAAAATACTGTAGCTGCCTCGCGGCCTGCTCCTACGGTTGTACCGAGACCGAGGACTACGTCGCTTGTGCCTGCCCCGTCTGTTGAGCCGGTCGCAGCGCACTGCTCACGCTTGCGTGGGTCGATCGTGATACTGGGTGCGGATGACGACGTTCCGGTGGCCCTGCACGGCCGGTGCTCTCGCGCCGGCTGCCGGCGCGCTCCTGACATTCTGCTGGCTCGTGGGCTTGGCGCGCTTCATCGTCGCGCGGCCCAGCGTCGAGCTGACGCTCCCGCGCCAAGCGGGCTGGTCGCCGGGCGATCCGCACCTCGCCGTGCTTGCTTCGGGCCCGACGCTGCGTGCGAGCTCGATGGAGCGTGACGTGCACGCCTTTCACCACGTTGCCTACCTCGTTGACGGCCGGGCGCGGCCGACGATGAACGAAAAATGGGCGTCGCAGGTCGGCGATGCCGTGCCCTGGGTCGAGCTCGATTTTCGCGAGCCACACCACCTCGAGCGGGTCGTCCTCAGGCACGTGAGCGACGTTGAAAAGGAAGAGCAACCCGTGCGAAAATTCCGGATCACTTGCTTGCGTTCAGGCGGTCATGGTCCCTCGATCCGCGTGCGGAAGAATCGAAAGAAGCGTTCGACCCACGCGCTCGATTGCCCGGACGCGCTCGGGGTCCGCGTGGATTTCGTTCCCAACGAGCCGGGAAGCAGAGTGGTGCTCTACGAGATCGAGGCGTTCGGACGATGAAGCGCGCGGTTGCCGACCGACTCTTCTGGGCCATCGTGCTCTTGGCGGCGGGGGTACGCGTCGTTGCGGCGTTCGAGGCGCCGCCCGTGCACGCCGACCAGTTCTTCCAGTACGTCGAGCCGGCCTGGCAGCGCCTCCATGGCCTGGCGTACGGCACGTGGGAGTGGGCCGACGGCCTACGGTCTTGGGCGTTGCCGGGGTATCACGGCGCCTGGCTCGCCTTCTTCGAGCTCGTCGGCGTTCGCGAGGGTCGCACGCTCGGGCGTCTCCTCGCTCTCAATTGGTCGCTCGCGAGCCTTCTCCTGGTCTTCGCGGCGCGCAGGGCGGGCGCCTGGATGGTGAGAGCGTCACCGAACGAGCTCGCCGTGTCGGGCGAGAGCGCAGAGCTCGTTGGTGGGCTTGTCGCCGCGGCGCTCGTGGCGACGTTCCCCCTGCTCGTGAAGTTCGCGCCGCAGACGCTCAGCGAAAACGGCTCGATGCTCGCGCTCGTCTGGGGGCTCGTGTTTTCCGCCGAATCCATCGAAGAGCGCGGCGTCGAGTCCCGGCGCCGCGCGGGCTACGCGGGCCTGTGTCTCGGCCTCGGCGTTTGCCTTCGCATCGCGAACGGCCCGCTCGCGCTCGTGCCGTTCGTATGGCTCGTCGCCAAGCGGCGCTTTCGCGACGCTGCGACACTCGCGGGCCTGGCGCTGGTCCCCGTCGTTGCATTCGGCCTTTTGGATCTCGCGACGTGGGGCGGCTTTCTGTCTTCCTTCGTCGCCTACTTGAAGTTCAACTTCGTAGAGGCGCGGGCGACCGAGTTCGGTGTCGAGCCCTTTGCCTTCTATTTCGTACGCGCGTTCGAGCGCTTGCCGTTCGCTCTGCCGCTGCTCGTCGTTCCGGCGTTGGCGGCGCTGCGCGTGACCTGGCCGTTCGTGGTGTCCGGGCTCGGAATGGTCGTCGTGCTGAGCAGTCAGCCGCACAAGGAGGAGCGTTTCGTGGTGCTCGCCTGGGCGTACCTGCTAATCGCAGCGTCAGCCGGATGGTCGCGTTTCATGCTCGCGAGCGGGCGGCGAACCGAAGCGCGCGTCATCGGGGCGCTGCTCGCGCTCGGGCTCGTGGTCGCGGATGGCTGGGCGCGGCTCCGGCTCCGGGATTTCGACCAGAGTCAGGCAGTGCTCGACGCGCAGGCGTGGGTCGGTCACCGCGCCGACGCCACTGGCCTGTTCGTCGACGACCCCTACCTCACGGGCGGGTACCTCGCGCTCGGAACATCGATTCCGATGACGTTCTTCGATCAGGAGCTGCTCGAAAACCCCCTCTACAACTACGTCATCACGCGCCGGGGCTCGGGGCAGGCGCGGCTCGCGAGCGCACACGGCTTTCGCGTGATTCGCACCCGGCGAGGGCGCGTCGTGCTCTTTCGAAAAACGCCGAGTGGCGGCGGCTGACTCGGCTCATCGGGTCGCGGACGGCCCGATGCCAAGGGTTCACACCGGTCCGCGCGGGCGAGGCGCGTTGGTCGTTCAGCGCTATTTGCCCTGAGTCCTTCGCCTCTCGGGTCCAGCGACCGAGCGGGCACCGGGAGTTTTGAGAGCCTTCTGTCGCGCCGTCGTCCTCCCGCCGCCGAACCGAGAGCGAGAGTTGAGCGCGGGTTCACGCTCGAGAGAATGGCAGGACTCTTGCTTGGCCCAAGGGATGCTGTTGCGTGTGCCAACTTGGGCCAGGGTCGTCCTGCGTGGCCGCGTCGGTCGGGGGGTCCGTTGACCGCCCGAGCATCCCGTCGCTGGGCCGTCCCGGTCGCCCTGCTGCTCGTCGCGGCGTGCGGGGCCTCCTCGCACGAGGGCTCCACCGGTGATGTCGGAGGCGACGGCGGACAAGGAGGCTCGGTCGTTCAGGCGGGCACGGGTGCGGGAGCGTTGGCCGGAGTCGGCGGCTCGGGCGCTGGGGGCTCGGGAGAGGTCGCGGGCTCCGCCTCTGTGGGCGGGTCCGGCGCTTCGAGCACGGCTGGCTCCGGGGCGGTCGCGCCGCGAGGCGGGCAGGGGGGCACCGGAGATTGCAAGAAGGGCAGCGCTCTGCCCGCGCAACGCTGTCGCACGACCGAAGATTGCGGCACTTCCTACGTCCGCGGCTGCGCGCAGACCGAGCCCCCGCCGATGCTCGGGAACTGTGGCACCGGCACCTACCTCTGCCACGCCGACACCGACTGCGGCGAGGGCTTCTGCGTCTTTCCGGGGCCCTGTCCGGGAGCCATGTGCGAGCCGCGTTGCGCCGACGAGACCTGTGGGCCGGACGAGGTCTGTGGAGAGGACGGTCATTGCTCACCACGGCCCTGCACGGACGGCTACGCGTGCCCCGGAGGCCGGGTCTGCGCGCCGGACCGGCCGCCGGTTGACCCGCACGGCTGCGCCCTCGCCGATTGCGCGATCGACCGCTTCAGCTGTCCGGACGATCGTGTCTGCGGCGGTTCCGGTCCCAACAAGGACCCGAACGGCTGCGTTTACAAGCGCTGCGACGACGGCGCCTTCACTTGTCCCCAGGGCTTGCGCTGCGCGACCGACACCGAATGGGCCGACCTTCACGGCTGCCACTGCGCGTCCGACGCGGCATGCGGTGTCGATCGCGTGTGCGACCACGACCGCGGCTGCACCGCGCGCGCGTGCGCATCGGACGCCGACTGCGACTGCGGCGTGTGCATCGAAGACGCCTGCCACGCGGACTACTACTTTTGCGTCTACGACGTGCCCTGATCTCGGTTCTGCCAAGGTCGCGAAGCACGTTGCGCTTTCGCGGACGCGCCCGCCTGGTTGCCTCACGGGCTGCAGGCGTGGCTGCTGGTCTGAGCGCTGGTGGAGCTCACGAGGTAAGGAGCGCGCCCGGAGCCAGCCCGACAGTCCCCGAAACCCGAATCGCCTCACCGCGGAGCTTCTCCTCGAAAAAACGGGGGTCCAACGGAGGAGCCAAGGCGATGGCGGCTCGCGAGCGCACACGGCTTTCGCGTGATTCGCACCCGGCGAGGGCGCGTCGTGCTCTTTCGAAAAACGCCGAGTGGCGGCTAGCGCTTTGCCCGCTTGGATGGGGCGTGGGCGCGGCGAATGGCGCGCCGCTCGAGGCTTGCGACAGGCTTGGAGCGTCCCGCGCTCTTGCGCGTCGACTTTCGCGAGGGCTTGCCGCCCGTTCAACGGCTCGAGCTTCGCTCCGCCCTTGCGCTCCGCGCGCGCAGACACGTTGCTTTGCCCCGTGGCAGTGCCGCGCGCTTTGCGGTCGGTCGCGCTCACCCCCGGCTTCGAGGTGTTGACGACCAAGTCGCGCCTCGGCGGCTTCGGGCGCTTTGCCCGAGGTGGTTTCGCGTTCCTCTGCTGCTTGCTGCGGAAGGCCTGTGCCTTGGTTGCCATGGGGCGACCGTACCGCAAACGCGAAGGCGAAACTCGTTTATCGCGCGCTCTCCGCGTTCGGCTTGTCGATGCGTAGCGGCGGCACGCCCATCTGCAACACGCCGTCGTAAGTCGCCGGCCGACAGGGCGTCCCCGCGCGAGGTCGTGGACGATTTCGGGGACGGACCGGGCGGGCTGTTCCCCGACATCCTCGTCGGGCGCGTGAGCATTCTCGTCGCGCCGCGAGGGGAGCTCGCGCGGCTCGACGCGCGCCCCCCGCGAGAGTCGGGACGGCGGCGGGAGCTTGCCGATTTGCCTCACGGAATACAAGGGAGGACAGCGTTGGCGGAAAGCGCCTCCACCACCGAACGGCGCGCGCTGACCTTCCGTTGCCGTTCTCACTTTTCCAACGAGCGGCAACGAGCGGCCGGGTGCATCACGCGCAGCCTGATCCCTGCCCCGTCGTGACACTCCATCGATCGCGATGAAGCCGGGCCGTGACGGATCGGCGTGCTAGCTTCCGTCGCAGCGACCGCTCCCGCTCGCGAGCGAGGCCAGGAGCCACCGTGAAGGATACCGCCCCGAGACCGATCTCCCGTCGTTCGCTGCGCGCCGCCTTGCTCGCGCTCGGGCCACTCGCCGTCGGCGCTTTGCCCGCGTGCTCGGGCGACGACGCAGTGACCGAGCCCCCGGGCGCGAGCGCGGGAGCGGCGGCGATCGGCGGCGCGGGCGGAGCGGCGGCGGGGTCGAGCACCGGCGCGACGGCGGGCACCGCTGGCGACTTCACGGGAGCGACCGGCGCCGCGGCAGGCGTTGGCGGCTCGAACGGTGGTGACAGCGGTGGGCTCGGCGGCTCGGCGGGCACTGGGGCGGCCGCGGGCGGAGCCAGCACCGGCGGAGCCAGCACCGGCGGGGCCAGCGGCGGCGGGGCCGGCAGCGGCGGAGCCAACAGCGGCGGAGCGACCAGCGGCGGGGCGGGCGCTGGCGCTTCGGGCGGCCTGGCGGCGGGAGGCGCGGCGGGTGCCGCCGGCACCGCCGCGGCGGGTGCCGCCGGCGCGCAACCCGCGACGGATCGCACGAGCGCTTGGAACGATCCCGACTACGGCTGCGGCAACTGCCACGGCGACAACGGCGAGGGCATCGAGGACCGAGGGCCGGAAATCCGGCACCCCAATCGAGAGCTCTTCGACTTCATGGTGAAGAACGGCGACGACACGCCCATCGTGCCCTACAAAGATCCGATGCCGGCCGTCGATCCGAAGCTCATCTCCAGCGCGATCCTCGACGACATCTATACTTGGCTCGGCGGCTTCCCCCAGCCGACCACGGGGGCGGACCTGTACGCCGACTACTGCGGGTACTGTCACGGTCCCGAAGGCCGCGGCGGAACGACGAATGCTTATGTGATGGTAGCCCACTCGGTGCCCTTCGATGTGCAGGGCGCTGCGTTTCTCGCCGTCATTCGCGACGGGCACACGAACAACGGCACCATCCCCGTGTCGGAGCGAACCGAGTGGATGCCCGCAATTCCCGCCAGCGTTCTCACCGACGCGGAGGTCGGTCTCATCGAGGCCTGGCTGCCGAAAAACTAGCGAAGTCGCGGTACGCGGGGGAAGCCGCATTGCTCGACGGCGAGGCCACACGCCGCGACGCCGATGCCCGCGATTCGAAACCGTCGGCCCGCTGACGCTGGTCACCGCATGTCGAGCTGCGGAGCCGCACGGATCGGAACGGAGGTCGAATCGGCGAGGAGTCGAGCTGCAGAGGTCGCCCCTGCCGGACCCTGTGGCCTGGCGCGCCCGGAAAGATTCGAAACCGTCGGCTCGCTGACGCTGGTCACCGCATGTCGAGCTGCGGAGCCGCACGGATCGGAACGGAGGTCGAATCGGCGAGGAGTCGAGCTGCAGAGGCCGCCCCTGCCGGACCCTGTGGCCTGGCGCGCCCGGAAAGATTCGAAACCGTCGGCCCGCTGACGGTGGTCACCGCATGTCGAGCTGCGGAGCCGCACGGATCGGAACGGAGGTCGAATCGGCGAGGAGTCGAGCCAACGGGGGTCGACTCTGCCGCACCTGGTGGCTACGGGCGCGCCCGGAAAGATTCGAACTTTCGACAACCGGTTCCGTAGACCGGTGCTCTATCCAGCTGAGCTACGGGCGCTCGGAAGGGGGCGACTCATAGCACGGTGCGCTCGGCTGGGGGCTCACCTCCGCGGGGGGGCCGGTGGTTATCCCCAGGTGGCGCGCAGGGGGCGCGCGCCAGCGTCACTGCAAGCGGGCTCGGAAAAGATTTCATGCCCCCCTGGACCCCCCTGACACGAGAACCAGGGGCCGAGCGATCGAAGAGTGCCCATCCGGCACCGGTTCCAGGTACATCTCGCTGAAAATACTAGGGAAATGCGAAACCCTTCCAGGGTGGCACGGACCCTGCAGTTAGTGGGGCACTTATCGAGGCGTGCAAGCCTCGCTTCTTTTCTCGCCGTGCGCTGCGAGATCCCGTATGAGGCGCCCCACAAAGACGCCTCCCTTTCGCTTCCTTACTGCTTCGTCTTCCTTCCGCTTCTTTTCCGCTGGATCGGTCCTTGGGGCCTGATGGGTACAGCCATCAGGCCTTCTCTTTTTGTACGTAAGACCGCCCGCCCGGGGTCGCCATGGGCGCCAGCCGGTCTCTTCGGGAAAACGCCCTCAGGCCGAGAGTCATTCCCGCGGCGGTTTCCGACGCGGCGGTCCGAAGAGGTGATCGGCGACGGCGCCGGCGTGGCAGATCGGGCACCGCGTGGGGGCCGGATCCAGCACCCCGCCCCGCGCATCGACCTCGAGGTAGCTCCACGCGCCGTCGCGCTTCTCCATGACGTAGACGGTGCCGCGAGTGACTCCGTCGGCGCCGCGGTGCTCCATCGCCACGACGGAACCGTCGGGCAGGGCGCCGTCGGTGACGAGCGCTCCGTACGCTTCGCGAGCGTCGGGGCTCACGTGCGTGAGGGCGAGCGGCTGCGCGCGCGGGTGACCTTGAACCTCGAACGGAGCGCTGTCGATCGGCGGCCACGCGAGCGCTTCTTCGAATCGAGCGTACGTCGGGCGCGGCGCGGGGTGCGCCACCGGGGCTCGCACCGGTGGTGGCGGCGCCGGGGCTGGGCTGCACGCGGCGAGCACGGTGGCGGTGGCGACGCCGCGCAGAACGTGGTGTCGGGCTGCGCGGATCAGGCCAACATGGTACCACGAAGGCGTGGCTCATCGCGTCGTCGCCGGGCTCGAACGCATGCCGGCGCTCTTCGCGCTCTTCGGTGCCACGCTCGGCTGCAGCGCCGGTCGGGCGACGCCACCCGTGGCCGCGGCGTCGCCGATGCCGATGGCGTCGATGTCTGCCGGGAGGGCGCCCGAGTCGGCGCCCGGTGCCGCTGCGGTCGATCCCGATGCGCCGGGATGGCTCGGCGTCGAGCTCGCGGCCGTCCCGCCCGGTGAGCCGGGCGTCCTCGTTCGCGATGTGCTTCGCGGCTCGCCCGCCGAACGCGCCGGTCTGCAGGCGGGTGATGTCATCGTCAGCGTGGCCGCCGAGAACGTGCTCGGCCCGGCGGACGTCGTGCGCATCGTGTCGCTCCACCACCCCGGCGAGCGTCTTCCCGTCGGCCTTTTGCGCGCGGGGACGGAGCGGTTGTTCGCCGTGCCGCTCGACGCACGGCCCGACCAGAACGCGCTCATGCGCTCGGAGTTTCTCGGAGCACCGGCGCCGCGCTGGCAAACGCTCGCTACCGTCAAGGGCAGCTTGCCGAGCGATCTCACCGAGCTGCGCGGGCGCGTCGTGGTCATCGACTTCTGGGCGTCGTGGTGCGTCGCCTGTCGCCTCGCGATTCCGACCTTGAACGCGTGGCACGATCGCTACGGCGCGCGTGGGCTCACGGTCATCGGCATCACGACCGACCCGGCCGAGTCCGCGCTTCAGGCGAGCGTCGAGCTCGGCATCGACTACGCCGTGGCCTCCGATCCGGACGGAGGGACGAGCCGCGCCTACCGCGCCATGGCCTTGCCCACGCTCTTCGTGCTCGATCGGCAGGGGACGGTGCGCGACGTCAGCGTGGGTTACTCCTCGGATCACCTCGCCGAGGTGGAGGCCAAGCTCCGTGAGCTGATGGCGGCGGGGTCCTGAGAGCGCGGTAGGAGCGTTCCGGGCCGATCGCCCCGCGCCCTGTCCTTCGCGATGGACCTTCGCTACCCTCGTCGCTCCGATGGATGACGCCAAGCTTCGCGAGCGCTCTGCTCTGGCCCGCGCCGGCGGTGCGGCGAAGTACCATGACAAGAACCGCGCACAGAACAAGCTCTTCGCGCGCGAGCGTATCGCCCGTCTGTTCGACCCCGGCTCGTTCGTCGAGGACGGGCTGCTCGCGCGCACGATGGACGGCGAGCTGCCCGCCGACGGCGTGATCACCGGCACCGGCACGCTCGAGGGGCGCACCGTGGCCGTCATGGCGAACGATTCGACCGTGAAGGCCGGCTCCTGGGGCAAGCTCACCGTCGAAAAGATCTTGAGGATCCAGGAGACCGCGTCGCGGCTCGCCTGCCCGCTCTTTTATCTGGTCGACTCGGCGGGCGCACGCATCACCGACCAGGCGGAGATGTTTCCCGGCCGGCGCGGCGCGGGGCGCATCTTCTTCAATCAGGTCGCGCTGAGCGGGCGCGTCCCGCAGGTGTGCCTGCTGTTCGGACCATCGGCGGCGGGCGGCGCCTACATTCCGGCTTTCTGCGACGTTGTCGCGATGGTTGACGGCAATGCGAGCATGTACCTCGGGTCGCCGCGCATGGCGGAGATGGTGATCGGCGAAAAAGTGACGCTCGAGGAGATGGGGGGAGCGAAGATGCACACGGCCGTTTCGGGCTGTGGCGACGTGCTTTCGCCCGACGAAGACGCGGCGATCGCGTTCGGTCGCGCCTACCTCGGCTACCTGCCGCAGACCTGCGACGCGGACCCGCCCGTGGCCCCGGCGCGGGCCCCGAAGCCCGACGCACGGCGTATCGAGGACGTCGTCATCGTCGACGAAAACAAGGCGTTCGACATGCGCCAGGTGATCGACGCGCTCGTCGACGAGGATAGCTTTCTCGAGCTCAAGGCGCGCTTCGCCAAGGAGCTCATCACGGGTTTTTGCCGCATCGAGGGGCGTGTCGTCGGCATCGTGGCCAATCAGCCGAAGCACCTCGGCGGCGTGCTGTTCGTCAACAGCGCGGACAAAGCGGCGCGCTTCGTCTGGCTCTGTGATGCGTTCAACGTGCCGCTGCTCTTCCTCGCCGACGTGCCAGGCTTCATGATCGGCACGAAGGTGGAGCGCCAGGGCATCATCCGTGCGGGCGCGAAGATGGTGGCGGCCGTCAGTGAAGCGACGGTGCCGAAGCTGAGCGTGATCGTGCGAAAGGCCTACGGCGCCGGCCTTTACGCGATGTGTGGCCCAGCCTTCGAGCCGGACGCGTGTCTGGCGCTGCCCACGGCCTCGATTGCCGTGATGGGGGCGCAGGCGGCCGTCAACGCCGTCCATTTTCACCGCATCCAAAAGGCGGCCGAAGGCGCTGAGCGCGACGCGCTCGTGGCCTCGCTGCGCGACGAATACAAGAAGGACGTGAGCCTCGAGAAGCTGGCGAGCGAGCTCGTGCTCGACGCCGTCGTTTCCGGGGACGCTCTACGCGACGAGATTGCCACGCGCTTTGCGCACGCGGGCGGCCGGCGCGCGCCGAGGGTCGCGCGCAAGCACCTCGTGCCCCCGATGTGATCCGATGCAACGGGAGCGCCTGTGTCGCAGTCACAGCGCCGGGCTCGCGCTCTTCGCGCTGCTCTTCTTGCTCGGTCGTCCGGCGCGGGCCGACATCGACCTCGCTGCGCTTTCACGCTCGACCGAGAGCGCGCTTCCCCGGGTGCTCGGCCCGAGCGTCGGCGTGGTCACGGAGCTGCCCGAGGGGCGCGAGGCTCCGGCCGGCTTCGTGTCGATCGGCACGACGAGCGCCGGAACGCGGCTCGGCGTGCTCGATCTCGGCGCGGACGCGCTCGCCGACTTCGCCGGAACGCACCCCGATCTGGGGCTTACCTGGGCCCCGCCGCGCCGCCTGATGCTCGATCGGGCCGACGGCTTCGTGCGGGCATCCGCCTTCCGCAACGACACCGGCCTGAGCGGCCGGGGCGTCGTTGTCGGCCTGCTCGACACCGGCATCGACCCGACGCACCCCGACTTGCGCGAGAGCAGCCTGGGGACGCGCGTCGCCTACTGGCTCGATTTTTCGCGCGAGCGCATGGAGCGGCACCCCGAGCTCGAAGACGAGCTCGGCTGCCGGACGGACCCCGACGACGATACGGCGGTGCCTTGCGCGGTCCTGACGGGCACCGACGTCGACGAGCTGCTCGCCAACGGTGACCCCGACGACGACCCGAACGATCCGATCGGCCATGGGACGCACGTCGCTTCGCTCGCCGCCGGCAACGGGCGCTCCGAGAGCCCGGCTCGGTTCGTCGGCGTCGCTCCCGAGGCGACGCTCGTCGTCGCGCGAGTCACGCGGCGCGGCGGCGGGATTTTCGATACGGACGTGCTCAAGGCCGCGCGCTTCGTGTTCGAGCGGGCGGCCGAGCTCGGCATGCCTGCCGTGCTCAACTTGAGCCTTGGCGGCGACTTCGGCGGGCACGACGGCAGCTCCGGCCTCGAGCGGGGCCTTTCGAGCCTGGTCGGCGCCGAGCACCCGGGGCGAGCCATCGTCGTGGCCGCTGGCAACAGCGCGGGCCTGTACACGGGACTTTACACCGGAGTTCCGGAGCCACTCGGTATCCACACGTCGGTGCACGTGCCCGACGGGGCGAGCGCGCTCGTCCCCATCGTCACGCCGCCCACCTCGCGGGGCATCACGCAGGGCGCCATCTACGCGTGGGTGGGCACGCGCGCCGGCGATGCACTCGCCATCGGCGTCGACGACCGGTCGGGCCCCGTGACCTCGCTCGTCCGGCCGGGCACGAGCGGGCAATTTTCGCACGACGACGTCGAGATCACGATCGTGAA
This sequence comes from uncultured delta proteobacterium, assembly GCA_963841435.1. Taxonomy (GTDB): domain Bacteria; phylum Myxococcota_A; class Polyangia; order Polyangiales; family Polyangiaceae; genus PMG-095. The sequence goes on along the minus strand of CAWJCS010000005.1, from coordinate 1,086,475 downwards.
CGACCTCGCGTCGGAAGCAGGCGTCGTCCCGCGGGGAACGCACGGCGCCGCGATCATGATCTCGGGGACGTTTCCGAGCAGCAATCTGTTCGGTCTGCGTTTCGAAGGGCCCGGTACGGCCAGCCTCTGGGTCGAGGGCGACGGTCCGCTCAGCCCTGCGCGCAGCGTCGGCCCGCTTTTGCCGCGCGCCGAGCGCCAGGGCACGGTGTCGATCCCCGCGAGCGCGGCCGGGCTCATTGCCGTGGGAGCGACGCTCAATCGAACCGACTGGATCGACTACGCGGGCGAGGCCGTGACGTTTTCCGCGTTCGGCGCGCTCGACCCGGCGCCTCCCGACACGAGCGCCTATTTTTCGGGAGCGGGACCGTCGGCGGACGGCACGCTCAAACCCGACCTCGTCGCACCGGGGGGCAACCTCATCGGCGCGCTCGCTCACGGTGCCGATCCGCGCGCCGAAGGGGCGGGCGGGCTCTTCGACGACGGTGAGCGTTGCACCGAGGCCGGGTTCACGGCGGCCTGTTCGGTCGTGAGCGACCTCTACGCCGTGACCTCGGGCACGTCGATGGCAGCGCCGCTCGTCACGGGCGCGATCGCGCTCCTGTTCGAGCGCGATCCCACGCTGGATCAGGACGGGGCGCGCGCGTTGTTGCAGGCCGGCACTCGGCCGCTCGGCGGGGTCGTGCTCACGGCGCAGCAGGTCGGTCCGGGCGCGCTCGACCTCGAGCAGACGCTCCAAGTCGCCGAGGCGGGCTCGGGGGACGCCCCCGCGCGCTTGCCCGGCTCCGAGAGCCGCCTCGTGCTCGGTGACGCGCTGGCTCACCCCGATCCTGCGTGGCCGCTGACGGGCCTGGCCGTGCTGCGCGACGACGGCGGCCGCATCGCCGACGGCTTCGACGAAAGGCGACTCACCCTCGCGCTCGACGGCGGCAGCGCGGCGCCGGGGCTCGGGCGTGTCGCGCCGGGGCTCTATCGTTTCGGCGTGGTGACTCCCTCGGGGAGCGGCGGTCGCAGGCTCACGGTGTCGCTGGTTTTCGACGGCCACACGCTTTCGGAAACGACCGTCCCGATCGCCGTTGACCCGTCGCTCGCGGCGTCGCTGCCGTCGGCGCTCGGCGGCTGTCGTTTCGTCGCCGGCAGCGGCCGCCACGCCGGCGGCTGGGTGCTCGTCGCGGGAGCGCTCGCGCTCGGTCTTTCGCGACGCAGGGCCTCCGGACGGCGCGAGCGCTGACGCTCACAGCTCGACGACGTACAACATGGCGCCGTGCGGCTCGAACGGCGCCACGTCGGGGTCGAACGGGTGGTCGCCGTCGACGCGCTCGAGGTGCGTGCCGGCAACGAGCACGCCTGCGGCGTCACCGATGTTGACGAGCCGGGCCTCCACGTGTGTCTCGCGCTCCTGGAACGGCACCTCGAGCCTGCCAAGCTCGCGACCCGCGCTGTCGACGCGCACGAGCACCCACTGAAACTCTGCGGGCGGCTCCCACTCCGCCTGGAAGCCGAGCGGCGCGCCCCGCGGCGCACCCCTGAGGTCGACCCAGACGAGCGCCGTGCCCGTGGGCTCGACCGGCGTGAGCCGCACGCGGCGGGGCAGCGAGGCGAACGGCAGCGTCCAATCCATGGTCGCCGCACCGAACGTGCCCGACCATCCGAGATCCGGCAGGTGCTCGCCGTCGTCCCGGCTGCCGACGAACGCGCGTGAGACCCCGAAGGCGCCGAGCAGGTTAGCGAGCTTCGCTTCACTCTCGTCGAGGGTGTGGCGCAGCACGTCGAACGTGTCGGGCTCGTTTTGCCAGGTGGCGGCCGCGGCGGGCGTCGTCTGCGCGGACGCCGCGAGGAGCGCGGTCGACAGCGTTCCGTCGTCGGTCCGACCGAGCCGCCGTTCGAGGTACTCGAAGAAGAGCGCGCCGCCCTCGCTCGTCGGCCCGAGGTCGCGCCCCGCGATCGCGCGGAAGGGTCGTGACTGCACGCTCGCGAGCGCCTCGAAGTCGAAGGCGGTGGGCAGGCCGACGATCCACCAGAGCTCGGTGGCGAACGCGCGCCGAAGGTCGGGTGTTTCGGCGGGATCGAGACGGAGGCCCAGCGCCTCGCCGACACAAAGCGTCGCAGCGCGTTCGATGAGCGCACCGCCGTCGGCCATGGCCTCGCAAAAGGCCGCGCTCCGGTCGAAGCCACCGGGGCGGCGTGCCGTGGCGTGAACGCTCACGCGCTCGTAGCTCGCGGAGGTGGCGTCGGGCGGCGTCAGGTAGAGGTCGAGGGCGTCGCTGCCTCCCTCACCCCAGTCGGCGAGCGGTGCCGGCAGCATGAGTCCGTAGACGATCCGCTCGTACGCGCTCTCGAGCGCGTCGAGCGCCGTACCGACCGTTTCGGCGTCGATCTTCGGCGCCACCGCGTGGACGCAGACGGGCAAGCGAGCGCTGCAGGCTCGGTCGTAGCTCGGCGGGCGCGCCGGCGTTTCGAACGGCGCGCCGACCGGCAGCCGTGGATCGGTCGTGACCTCGTGCGATGCCTCGTCGGGCGCCCCTCCGAGCAAGATCGGTCGCTCGGCGGGAGCGCCGAGCGCAGCCGAGGGCACGCAAGGGTAGAGGCCGGCCGCCGCGGCCAAAAGCGCGAGGCGGCGGAGCGTCGGCCTGGGGGTGAAGCGCGCGCTCACTTCGGGACGAATTTGACACGCTTCCAGCAGGGGACCCTATACTGAGCCTTCCTCTCCGGCACAAAGCCATGGGCACGCCGCGCTTCGACCCGACGCATTCCTTGGAGTTCAACCTCGATCGCGGGACGGTCAGGCTGAGCGGCTCCCTCGATCGTATCGTCTTGCCTGCCGATGCGCTGACGGCGCTCATGCGCGGCGCCGACGTCGAAACGCGCCGGGACTTTGCCCGCCGCCTGGGCACCGAGGCGGGGCGGCGCGTGGCCGAGCGCCTCGATTCCGGCGCCGGGCTCGAAGCCGTCGTCGAGCACCTGGGCGGTGAGATCGCCCTGATGGGTCTGGGCTCGCTCTCGTTCGAGCGCTGGGGTGCCGCCCTCGTGGCGAACGTGCAGGCGTCCCCGCTGCGGGGCGAAGGCGACGAGCTGCTCGCCGGCGTGCTCGAGGGTGCCGTGCAGCGCGCCTTCGGTCGTCATGCGAGCGTGGTCGTGCTCGTGCGCGACGACGCGACGGTGCGGTTGCTCGTCGTGAGCCCCCAGACGGCCGATCGGGTGCGCGGCTGGCTCGGCACCGGTGTGGGCTGGAGCGAAGCGCTCGCCCGCCTCAACGAAACGGTGCCGTCATGACGCCGCGCGAGCGCGTTGCGCGCCTCGAGGTCTTGCTCGACCGCGTGCGTCGCAACGCGGGGCTCGCGCGCGAGCCCGCGCCGCACACTTCGGCGCCGCCGCCGCCCGGCCCCGAGGACGTCGCGGTCGAGGTCGCCCGGTCGGAGCCGGCTCCGGTCGCCGCCGTCGCGGCGCCGCCGTCGCCGTTGCCCCAGCCGCCGTCGTGGCAACCCGAGCCCGGCTCCGCCGTGCAGCCGCGACCCTCGAGCCTGCCGCCCGAGGAGCTCAGCGACGACGACCTCCTCGAGGTGACGACCATTCCGCCCGAAGCCGAGGCACCTGCCACGGTCGAAGAGCCCGTCGTGGTCCCCGACGACGAAGAGCCGCCGATCTCGTCCAGCCGCACGAAGGTGGCCCAGACGATCGACGAGGCGATCGCGAGCGCGACGGAAGCCGAGGATGAGCGCGAGGTTCCCGTCAAGACGCCGCCGCCCGAGTCGGGACCGCAAGCGGCCGCGCCTTTGCCGACCGGCATCGAGGCGCCCCGCATCCCCGACGTTGACGAGCTCGAAGCGGATCTCACCGGGCCCCCGTCGATGGGCCCGACCGCAGAGCAGCTCGGCGAGACGATCGAGCTCGAGCCGCCGCGCGGCCCCGTGCTCGAAATCGACGTGAGCGCGGGCCAGCCCGAGTCGCCCGCCGAGCGCCCGCCCGAGGAGCTCGAAGTGGCATTGCCGCGCACGCAGATGCCCTCGGGCATGTACGACCTGCCCATCGTGCCGACGGCGCCGTCGCCGCCGTCGCCCACGGCGCAGGTGCCGCCCGTCGTGCCGGCCCCCGCGTCGGGCGGCTCCGGGCCCGAACGGGCCGTGCGCCCCGAGCTCGGCGGTGCGGAGGTCACGCGAGTCGTGCTCGGCAAGGCGCCGAGCGCGGCGACGTTCGTCGACGCGCTGGACCGCTCGCTGGGCCTCTGAGCCCGGGCGCCGTCGGACGGGGCGCTTCTCGTGTTTCGGAGGCTTGCCCCCGGCCTCAGCGCCTGAGGATGCCGTGCGACGGCTCGGACCGGACGAGATACTTGCCGATCTCTTCGCGCTTGGCCTGCACGGCGTCGAGCATGGCCATGGCGTGGGCCACCCGCTGGGGCGCCGTAGGATCGGGATGGGCGAGCCGCACCTTGTCCCAGCGGAGCCGGAGCATGTTCTGAAGCTCTCGGAGCTCGTGCACCGCGCGAACGGCGGGGTTACGGAACGCGACGGGCCAGGCGGAGTCGATGGCGATGGCAAGCGCCGCCGCTGCGCCGAGCCCTGCCGCGAGCCGCGGCAAGACGAGCCCCGCGGCGACGGCCGCGCCGCTCGCTCCGAGGAAGGTGATGCCGCGGAGCACCCAGAAGCGGATGCGCTCGTTGCGATCCTGACGGAGGTTGACGGCGGCCCAGCGCTCGAGGTCCTCGATCTGATCGTCGATGGCGGTCTCGGGAGCAAAGCCTGCCGGCAAGCGGGTGAGGGCGTCCACCTCGACCTCTTCGGCCGTGCGCGTCCCCGAGTCGGGCTGAATGCTGGGCATCCCCGGCCGGGCGGGCGGGAGGGACGGCGGGGGAAGCGGGCGCATCGAGTCGGACGATGCCATGCCCCGGGAATCTCCCCTGTTTCGCCCCCGAGGCGCAAGCCCCTCGTCCGTTCAGGCTGCCTTCCTTGCGTGCGTTGGGATGTTCGGCTAGGTTCCGCCGCCCCAAATGGCCTACGCAGTGATCCGCAGTGGCGGCAAACAATACCGGGTGGCCGAGGGCGAGACCGTCCGGATCGACCTCTTGACCGGCAACGCCGGCGACAAGGTCACTTTCGACGACGTCCTCGCGATCGGCGGCGATGAGCCGAAGATCGGCACGCCCAAAGTGGCAGGCGCTTCCGTCGAAGGCGAGATCGTCGGCGAGGTGAAGGGCGAGAAGCTCATCGTCTTCAAGTTCCGAAAGCGCAAGCGCTCTCGGCGCAAGGCCGGGCATCGGCAGAGCTTTTCGGCGGTGAAGATCACCAAGGTCGAGGGATAGGGCGATGGCACACAAGAAAGGTGGCGGCTCCACCCGGAACGGGCGCGGCTCCAACGCTCAGTTTCGCGGAGTGAAGGTCTTCGGCGGTGAGTTCGTGCGCGCGGGCGGCATCCTCGTGCGGCAGGTCGGCCAGACCATCAACCCCGGACGTAACGTCGGCGTTGCGCGGGACTACACCCTGTTCGCGCTCGTTGATGGCCTCGTGAAGTACGAGCACGACAGCAAGACCAAGAAGCGCGTGTCGGTGGATCCGGCCGCGACGAACTGAGCGCCGATTTCACCTCGGCTTCTCGTCAGCGACATCGACGGGACGCTGCTCGGCCCGGAGGGGGAGCTTCGCGAAACCGATCGGCGCGCCGTGCGGCTGCTCCTCGAGCGCGGGATCCACGTCACGCTCTGCACCGGGCGGATGTTCACGGGGACCCAGCCCATTGCCCTCGAGCTCGGCCTCGACGCGCCGCTTGCCTGCGTCGACGGCAGCCACGTCGCGGCGTCGATCACGGGACGAGATCTCTCCTGCGCCGCGCTCGACGCCCCGGCGCTCGCGCTTCTGTTCGGGATCCTGAACGAGCACGAAGCCACGTCGTTCGCCTTCTCGTCGGAGCAGCTCTTTCACGACGACGACGGCGATCGGTACCTCGGCTACGTGCGCACCTGGTCCCGCCGAACTCGCCGCGTGGCCGACCTCTTGACGAAGCCCGGCTGGAGCGACGAGCACGACATCCCCGCCGTGCTTGCCCTCGCCGACCGCGAGCGTATCCACGAAGCCGAGCGCGCCCTCAAAGATCGCGGCGCGCACGCGCTGCAGTGCGTGTGCTTCGAATCGTACGGTGTAGAAGACGAGCACGGCCGCGCCCCCTGGGCGATCCTCGTCCGAGCCGCCGGTTTCGACAAAGGAACGGCGATTGCCTGGCTGGCGCAGCACTACGGCGTGCGCGTCGACGAAGTGGTGGCCGTCGGCGACTGGGTGAACGACATTCCCATGCTGCGGCGGGCAGGCCTGTCGTTCGCCATGGCCCAGGCGCCCGAAGAGGTCCAGGAAGCGGCCGACCACGTGCTCGACGCCGACGACGAGCAAGGCGGCGCGCTCGCCGAAGCAGCGGAGCGCGCCGGGCTCCTGTAGCATCGGGCGGTGCCCCGGATCCTCGTCCTTTCCCCGGAGCTTGCCAGCCAGATCGCGGCCGGCGAGGTCGTCGAGCGACCGGCGAGCGTGGTCAAGGAGCTCGTCGAAAACGCGCTCGACGCGGAGGCCACGCGCTGCGACGTTGAGATCGAAGGAGGCGGCATCCAGCGCATCCTCGTTTCGGACGACGGCAGCGGCATGGACGCGGAGGACGCCGAGCGCGCGCTCGAGCGGCACGCGACGAGCAAGCTCGCGAGCTTCGAGGACCTGGACCGGCTCGCGAGCTTCGGCTTTCGCGGTGAGGCGTTGCCGAGCATCGCTTCGGTGAGTCGGTTTCGCCTGCGCACGCGGGCGCGAAGTGCCGAGTCGGGCACCGAGGTGCGCGCCGATCCGGGAAGCGAGCGCAGCGTGCGACCAGCGGGCATGGCGCCGGGCACGCTGGTCGAGGTCGGGGAGCTCTTCTTCAACGTGCCGGCGCGCCGCAAGTTCTTGCGCTCGAGCGGAACCGAATCCGGGCACGTGACGGACGTCGTCGAGGCGGCGGCGCTGTCTCGCCCGGGCGTCACCTTCACGCTCACGCGCGACGGCCGCCGCGTTCGTGAGCTTCTGCGCGCCGCCGACCGCGCCGAGCGCGTTCGCCAGCTCGTCCCCGACGAAGAGCTCGCGCCCTGCGGCGGGCAGCGGGGACCGCTCGCCGTTGAGGCTTATCTGTCGCGACCGGAGGCAGCACGGGCCGGAGCCGGTGGTCTTCGGCTCCTCGTCAATGGCCGCTCCATCCGCGACCGGGCGCTCAACGTGGCCGTGGCCCAGGCCTACGGCAGCGTGCTCGAGCGCGGCCGCTACCCGCGCGGCGTGGTGTACCTCGATCTCGCGCCGGAGCTCGTCGACGTGAACGTCCATCCCCAGAAGGCGGAGGTGCGTTTCGCCGACCCGCGCGCCGTCAACGATGCCGTCTACGCGCTGCTCTCTCGTGCCCTCTCGAGCGCGTTTTCCCTCCCGACGCCCGAGCGCGCGAGCTGGGGACGCCGCCCGGCACCGGCGCAGCCCACGAGCGTCACGACGAGGGAGCCCCTCGAGCCACGCCCGGCAGCCTCGCCGTCACCCGGTGCGCTCTTCGACGCCGGCGCGCCCGCCGACACGAGCCACACGCGCCACGCGGTGCTCACGGCGATCACGGGAGGCGTCACGGGGCCGGATCCTCACGACCCCGCGGCCGAGCGCACGCTGATCGCCGTGCGCGATTCCGCGGCGGCGCGCATCGAGCCGAGCCCTGCCGTCCGCTGGTCGAGCCTGACGTTCGTCGCCCAGCTCCGTCAGACCTTCCTCTGTTGCGAGGGCGAGGAGGGGATCTACCTGCTCGACCAGCATGCCGCCGCCGAGCGCGTCACCTTCACGCGCCTCAGGCGCGCCTACCAGTCGCGCTCCGTGCCGTCGCAGGCCCTGCTTTTCCCGATTGTCTTCGACGTGACGCCCGCCGAGTCCGACATCCTCGCCGAGCACGCGAGCGAGATCGCCGAAGTCGGCCTCGACGTGCGCGTGCGCGGCTCCGAGAGCGTCAGCGTGCACGCCGTGCCGAAGCTTCTCATTCGAGCAAGTGCCGAGCGGCTGCTGCGCGATCTGCTGAGCGAGGTGTCGCGCAGTGGCGGCCGCGGCTTCTCGGATGCGGTCGATCTGGCGCTTGCGACCATGGCGTGCCACGGCTCCGTGCGCGCCGGCGATCCCCTGACCGGTAGCGAAGCTCGGGCGCTGCTCACGTCGCTCGACGAGGCCGACTTTGCCGGTCACTGCCCCCACGGCCGGCCCGTGGTGACATTCCTTTCCTGGGCCGAGCTCGAGCGCAAGGTCGGGCGGCGCTAGTGACGGAGGAAGCGGGCCTGCCGCCGCTCGTCGTCGTGGTCGGGCCCACGGCTTCCGGGAAGACCGAGCTTGCCCTGGAGCTCGCGGAGCGGCGCCGCGGGGAGATCATCGGCGCCGACAGCGTGCAGGTGTACCGGCACTTCGATGTCGGCACGGGCAAGCCGACCGCCGCGGAGAGAGCGCGCGCCGCCCATCACCTGGTCGACCTTTTGGACCCGATGGAGCCCATCGACGCCGCGCGCTGGGCCGAGCTCGCGTCGCGCGCCGTCGCCGAGGTGCTCGAGCGCGGGCGCGAGCCGATCGTGTGCGGCGGGTCGTTCCTGTGGGTGCGGGCGTTGCTCTACGGGCTTGCACCGGCGCCGCCCGGTGACGCCGCGCTGCGCGAGCGGCACCGCGCGCTCGCGGACTCCGAGGGGCGCTCGGCCCTCCACGCCATGCTTGCCCGCGTCGACCCGGAGGGGGCCGGGAAGCTTGCTCCGAACGACTTCGTGCGCGTGAGCCGGGCGCTCGAGGTCTTCGAGCTCACGGGCACGCCGCTCGCTCACTTCCACGAAGGTCACGGCTTTCGGACCCCGCGCTACGAAGTGCGCCTCGTCGGTTTGCGGCGCGAGCCCGCCGAGCTCGACCGGCGCATCGAGACGCGCGTGCACGCGATGCTGGCAGCCGGCTGGATCGACGAGGTGCGCGCGCTCTGCGCCCGCGGCTACGAGCACGCCCGCGCGATGGGCTCGGTCGGCTACCGGCAAATTCTCGCCGCGATCAAGTCGGGCGCTTCGCTCGACGAGCCCGCGCTCGGCGATTCGATCCGGCGCGCGACGCGCGTCTTCGCGCGGCGCCAGCGCACCTGGCTGCGCGACGAGAACGTCGAGTGGCTCGACGAGGTCGCGGCGCGGCGTTTCTCGTAAGCGGCGCGACACGTTGCCCGCGGGCGCGCCCAGCGGCGCCGCTCACCCCGAACATCCATCTTACCGCCGCGGCTCGCCCGGCTGCAAAATCCTTCAAAAGTTGCCGAGAACGGCGGCGGTGCCCTGTGCTTCGGTCTCGAGGCACTTCTCCAGCAGATCGAGCACCGCGCTCGCGTGGTGATCACCGTGCGAAAGTCGCTCGCGCGCCGTCTCGATGTCGTTCGAGGCGAGGTTCGCCGCGTGCTCGGCGCGCGTGGCTTCCGCCTGGGCGCGGAGCTTGGGCGCTTCACCCGTGAGCGCTCCGAGCGGGGCGCCCAGGCTCGTCACGGCGTCGCCCGAGCGCGCGAGCACCTTCATGTCCGCGGGGCCCGTCTCGCTCGTGCCACCTTCTCCGATGGCGATGCCCGAAGTGACGCCGCCGACGACCCGAAGGCCACCTTCCACGAGCGCCCCCGTGGCAACGGCCGACGCGGCGTCGCGGAGCGCCGCGACCTGTTCGGCGCCGGCGCGCTCCTCGGCGCGCCGCGCGGCATCGAGCGCTTGCTGATTGGCCTCGTCCTGGACCGAATCGTTCTCGATCATCAACGCGGCGAGCTGGATCAACGGATCGCTCGACGTGACTTGGATGTCGCTCATCATGCTCCTCCTATCGCGGCAATGACGGACATTGCCGTCTCGCTCCGGATGCGCTCGATGGCCGAGGTCGTGCTCCGCGCTCGCTCGAGGTCGCGCGCGACCTTCTCGAGTGTCTCGATGGCGCTGTCGAAGCGCTGCTCGGCGCTCCGGTCGGTGTTCTTTCCGGCCTGCGCTTCCGCTCGGGCATCGAGCGCATCGGCCTGGTACTGCCCTTCGACGGCGTGAGCGGCGCCGCCTGCGGCCGTGGCGCCCGCCCGGACGACGTTGGCCGTCGTCGCGACGCTACCGCAGACGCCGGCCGGGGCCGCGAGGTTACCCGTTGCGACCCCCGCGACCGCGCCGCCCGCCGCCAGCAACGCGCAGACCTTCGGATCGAGGCCGAGCCGCTCGCCGACCTCACTGGCCACCGAGAGACCCGTGGCAGCGAGGGCGATGACGGCCGGCGCGCCCGCGCCCCCCGTCCCGACGATGATGGCGGCGCTCGCCACGACGCTCGCGACGGTCGCGATGTCGACCCCGAGCACGTCGCTCAAGGAGCCGAAGAAGCCTGCGTGCTTCTCGGCTTCCCGGGCGCGCTCCATGGCGGCTTCGATCTGGTGTTTGGCCCACTCCATCAGATCCTGGGCGTGCTCGACCTCGGAGCGAGCGGCTTCGTTCAAGCTCGTGCGGCTCTGCATGACCAGGGCGAGCAGTGCCGAAGAGAGGTCGTTCGGCAGGGCGTCCGCGGTGGGACCGATGCCGAACTGGGGCGCGGCGCCCTGCTCCGGTTCCATGGGTGCGCTTGCGACGGGGCTCATGATCTCACGCGCGAATGTTGCCGACGATCGCCTGGAGCGCCTGGTGCTCGCTCGACATGATGTTCGAAGCGAGCTGGGCCGTTTCCCGGGCATCGGCCATGGCGCCCTGGATCTCGGTGAGAGCGAGCTGGTCATCGCGACCGAGCGAGTCGAGCATCGCCTTGACCTCGCCCGAGGCGACCCTCCAGCTCGACTGGATGCTCGTCTGGAGCGCGCTCTTCTTCCGTGTCATGTCCATCGGGTCTTCGAGGTTGACCGTGTCCCCCGTGACAGCCGCGAACATGGCCTCCAGCTCGTCGCCCACCGGCCCGCCTCCTTCAGTCGGCCGTCCGGCGAAGTACGCGTCGAGCGTCTGTTCCATCGCGACGTAGACGGTCAGCTGATCGTGAATGGGAGCGAGGGTCGACTCGAGCTCCTTGGCGTATTCGGTGTCCGCGTAGGCCGTCTGGATTGCGTTGACGGCATCGAGCGCCGCCTGCGGATCGTCACCCACTTTATCGAGGGCCGCTTGCACGTGCGCGAGATCGCGCATGAGCTTGCCCCGCGTGGTCAACATCTCCATCATGCTCCGCACGCGGTCGTATTGTTCGGTGGATTTTTCCTGCATCCAGAGCGTCAGCTCGTCGTCGCTGATGTAGCCGGCCGGTCCTTCGGCGGTCGCGTCGAAGCCATACTCGTAGCCGCCGGCGGTGACTGCGCTCGATCCCACACTTTGTGTCATGTGCTGGTCCCTTCGCTAGTGCGAGCGGCGAGGCCGCTTCGCGTGGTCGAGATGCAAGGTCGGGCGGGGCACGGCGAAGTTGCGTCCGTTTTCGAGCAACCCGCCCACCGGGGGCAGCGGGCTCCCGACCCGCGGCGGTCTACCCGCCCATGACGAAGTACGGCAGCGGCGGGACCGTCGCTTCGCGCACGAGGAGGATCGACGTGAGCAGCAGCAGGGAGCTACAGAGTGCGAGCACCCAGCGGCGGATGGCGGGAGAGACCGGAGCCTCTTCGAGCAGCGCCGGCGCGGCGACGAGGGGCGTGAAGAGCCGGGCGACGTTCGCGAACGTTGCCCAGTATTCGCCTGCCGTGGCGGCCGAAACCAGCGCGAGAGTGCCGAGCACGAGGAGGGCGGGTGGCCGGGTGCGAGCGTCCTTGAGCGCGCTCAGGCCCGTACCGGCGGCAAGCACGAGCACGACGATCAGCACGACCTGTTGCAACTTCGCGTGGGGGGCGTAGGTGGCAAGGCCCAAGAAGGGGAAGCCGCCGTGCCGCGCGGCGAGCCCCGGCGAAAAGCCCACTCGCTGCCACCACACGAGCATGGGCACGAGGCTCGCCGCGTAGCCGGCGACGCGTACGGCACGGGCGCGCGGCGAGGCGGCCCCGTCGAGTAGCGCCCGGGCGCCGAGCGCCACGGCAACGAGCAGCATCGCTTCCTTGGTCAGCATCGAGAGCGCGAGCAGAAGAAGCCCTGCGTGGCGCCAAGGGCTCCGGGCCTGCGCGGCCAGCGCAGCGAGCACGGCGAGCGAGAGCGCCGCGCCGTCGGCGACCGAATGCAGGAAGCAGAGCAGCGAGAAGGGGTTCAGCGCGAACGTCGCGACGAGCAGGCGTGGCGCGGGCGATCGAGCGAGCCCCCACACCGACGCGAGGTGAAGGAGCAGGAGCGTGATGGGCAAACCCAGCACGCGTCCGAGGTCGCCCGCGGCGAGTAGCGGACCGGCGAGCAGCGGCAGGCCGATGCGAGCGCGCCGGAATGGGTCGGAATCGACCGATGCTCGTGGCCCGCCGAAGAGCTCGCGGCCGAGATAGTAGAAGAACTGTCCGTCGTAGCCGCCGGTGCGGAACACCACCGCGCGGCGCGGCAGGCTGGCTTCGTTCTGCGCGGCGTAGCAGTTCTCGGGCGAGCAGCCGAAGCCGACGAGCGCCGAGACGTGGTCGCCGTAGCTCCGAGTCCGAAGCGCTGCGCTCGCGACGTACAGCGTGACGACCGCTGCGATGAAACCGAAGGTTCCCGCTCGCCGACCCAGCTGCCGAGCGCGCTCGAGCAGGTCCCGCAGACCGAAGATCCGCACGCGCGTGCATTCTCCGGTGGTTTTGCCTGATCGTCAAAAGCTCGAGGGTTTGGCCGCTCCGCGCAGATGATCCCATCGAGGCGACGACGCCCGTCGGGTACAACCCGTTTGCTCCGACGGTCCGACTCGGGGCGCGGGCTCGTCGAACGGCGCGAAGCCACGTTCGAGCAAGTGAGCCCGTGCGTCGCCGCGCCGCGGCGTGTGAGTGAGCACGGCGAGCCTTTCGCCTTCTCCGAGCGCGAGCACTCCGTTGGCGAGTGCCGGCCCGTCCGCTCCGATCACCAGGAGCGGAAGATAGAGCCCTCCGGCGCCATGGCCGTCGACCTCCGAGGCGGCGCCGCTTTCGCCCGCTCGCCGGGCGAAATACTCCACGGCGGCCTCACCGCCGTCGATACGCCGGGCCCAGCGCGCGGCGTCGTGCCCCCGGGCGAAGTGCCGTGCGCGCAGATCCTCCGCCATCTCGTGCGCGGCACGCGCATCGAGATCCCCAAGATACAACCAGAGCTCGACCTCCCCGTCGAACGCCCGCGCGCGCGACGCGAACAGAAGATTTAGCTCGCCGCGCAGGGAAAGCGCGATGACGCCGCGCCTCGTCTCGAGCTCCGAGCGCTGCAACGCCAGCTCGTCGAGGCCGTCCGCATAGATCACGCCGAGGCCGATCTCCTCGGCTTTGCGGCAGTCGGCGGGGTCGTGCTCGAGGCACAACGCGGAGCTGCCCGCGAGCTCGATCTCACGAGCCACGGTGCGGGCGAGGGCGTTGGCGCCCAAAAGGAGGAAGCCCCGGTCGCGCTCGAGCCGCAGGCGCAACCAGCGCGCGAGCGGAGCGCCGCTCAGTCCGGCCGCGAGCACCGTGAGGCCAATGATCGAGAACACGAGCGCTCTGAGCTCGCGATCCCCCGCCATTCCGTGGCGCGCCAGCTCCGTGGAAAATACCGAAGCCATCGCCGCCGCAACGATGCCCCGCGGTCCGATCCACGCGATGAACGCACGTTGGCGCCAAGCGAGCTCGGAGCCGACCGTGGAGACCAGAACGGCGAGAGGGCGCACGACGAGGATCAAAACGAGGCCCGAGGCGAGCGCGCGCGGCCAGAGCGACCCGAGCTCCGCCAGGCGCACGTCCGCGGCGAGCAGCACGAAGAGCATGCCGATCAGCAGAACCGTGAGCTGACCCTTGAAATCGTGAAGCTCCCGCCAGAGCCGACTTTCGAGGTTGCCCACGACCATGCCGGCGACGATCACGGCGGCGAGTCCGCTCTCGGGTAGGACCGCGTTCGACACTTGAAACAGGAGCAACGCCAGCGCGAGTGCCGTCACGTTCTCGAGCTCGCGAGGGACCAGCGGGCGCAGACGAAAGATGGCCGCGATGACCGCGCCCCCGAGTGCGCCGAGTGCCGCGCCGGCCGAAAGCCGCAACGCCAGATGAAATGGCCCCGCCGTCGGCTGGGTCTCCTTGAGGACCACTTCCATGGCCGCCACGGCGACGATGGCGCCGACAGCGTCCACGAACACGCCTTCCGCTTCGAGGACGGTCGCCGCACGGCGCTCCACGCCGATTCGCCGGAGCAGCGGATGGATCACCGTGGGCCCCGTGACGATCATCAGCGATCCGGCTACGACGGAAAGCGACCACGTCCACCCCATGCACCAGCGAATCGTCAACGTGGCGCCTGCGAACGTGACGAGCGCTCCGAGCGTGAGCAGCCGCCGGATCGGCCGGGCGAGGCGCCGGATGCGTGTCAGTTTCAAATTGAGGCCGCCCTCGAACAGAATCACCGCGACTGCGACGTTCACGAGCGAAGGCAGGGCGCGTCCGAGCGTGGCCGGCTGGACGACGTTGAGACCGTCGGGACCGAGCAGGATGCCCGTGAGGAGCAGCGGTACGATGCCGGGGACACCCACGCGCTGGGCGAGCGCCTGGACGAGCACGCCCCCGACGAGCGCGACGGCGACCGTGAGTCCGGCGTTCTCCGCTAGGCCTTCATGCATGAGCCAACTCGACCGGGTGTGGGAATGGTCAGTTCCGATTTCCAGGCTGAGGGGTGCAGAATCCGTGCCCGGCGCCCCTGTGTCGCGTGTCGCGAGCGGCGTTCGGCGTGGCAAGTTGTCACATCGCGACATTGTGCGGCGACGCACGCGCGCTCCGCACGCAAGGCTCGCACGCGGAAAGCGCAGGATCATGGGAGGCGTCGCGTTCGGCCCGGGCCTTGCTTGGAGCCGTGTCATGCCTGAGGGATCGCGGCTTTTCGACGTCCTTTCCAGCTTCAAGACCGCCATGCTCGTTACGCACGACGCGCATGGTGGTCTGCGAGCCCGACCGTTGCGTGTCGCCGAGATCGAATCCGATGGGACGCTGTGGTTCTTTACGGCTGCCGATTCGGGCAAGGCGCTCGAGATCGAATCGGACCAGCGGGTGGGCGTCGTCTTTCAAGACGGCAGACGATTCGTGTCCATCACGGGTGCGGCATCGCTCGAGCGTTCACCCGAGCTCTTGGAGCGGTTGTTCAGCGAGGAGCTCCGGCCCTGGTTTCCGGACGGAGCGCAGGACCCGCACGCGGTCGCACTGCGCGTGTCGCCGCTCGCCGCCGAGCTCTGGGATTTGCACGGAGTGAACGGGCTTTTCTATGCAGCCCATGCCGCGAAGGCGCTCGTCAAGGGCGAACGGGCCTCGGACGATGCTGATGCCCGATATCACCAGAAGATGGCGCTGGGTTCTTCCCATTCCGTCGACCGCTGAGCGCGCGGCCGCCCCATGATCTCCTCCGTCAACTCTCTTGCCCCGACGCCCCGCGCGCGTCCCGTGTCCGAGGACGCGCCGTTGCCCACGGGCCCACGTCGCCGCCCTTCGCCGCGCGGTCGGAGCACGGGCGGGTTCGGCGTGGTGCTCCTCATCGCGCTGTTCGCGGCGCTCTATGCCGCTCGAAGTGTCGTGGTTCCACTGGCGTTCGGCATGATGCTCTATCTCATGCTGCGTCCGGCGGTGCGTGGGCTTCGCCGCGCAGGTGTACCCAAGTCGCTCGCAGGCGTGCTCGTGCTCGCTTTGGCGGTCGGCGCGCTCGCGGTCGCCGGGTTCGGGCTCTCGGGTCCCGCGTTGACGTGGGCCGAACGCTTGCCCGTTGCGGTGCGGCAGGTCGAATTCAAGAGCCGTGCGCTCAAGGCGCCCATGGAGCGCCTTTCCATCCTCGCCACCAAGCTCGAGCGCGCCACGGCCGTGAAGGAGCCCGACGCCGCGCTGCCGCAGGTCACGCTGTCCGCGCCGGGTCCGTTCGCGACGCTGCTCGACGGTGCGCCTGGCTTCCTCGCGCACCTCGTCGTGACGCTCGTCGCGAGCTACTTCCTTTTGCTCGACGGCGACGTTCTGCTCGGCCGCTTGTTCCATTTCTTGCCAGAATTCGAGGAGCGGACGCGTGCCGGTTCCCTCATCAATGCCGTCGAGCGCCAGATGGCGCGCTACCTCGGGACCGTGACGCTCATCAACCTCGGGCTCGGGGTGGCGCTCGCGGTTTCGCTCTACGCCGTGGGCATGCCGAATCCCGTGCTCTGGGGCGGCATGGCGTGCCTCGTGAACTTCGTGCCGTACCTCGGACCCGCGGTCGGGATTGGTATCGTCGGGGTCGCGGCGCTCGTGAGCTTCGACACCCTGGGTGCGTGCGTCACTCCTCCCCTCGTTTATCTCGCCATGACGACGATCGAGGGCAACTTCATCACGCCGCTCGTGCTGGGCCACCGCTTTCGGGTAAGTCCCCTGGTGGTTTTCCTGTGGATCGTGTTCTGGGCGTGGCTCTGGGGCATCGCCGGCGCCGTGCTCGCCGTGCCCCTCCTCATGTTGGTGACGATCGTCTGCGAGCACAGCCCCCGGCTCGCGCTCATTCCGCAGCTCATGCGACGCTGAGGTCGGGCGGGGATCTCGCCTGGCACGCTCTCTGCACTCCTTGCCGGTATGCGAAATTTCGAATGTCGGTGTGGGGCTCGGGTCTTCTTCGACGATCAGCGCTGTGTCGCTTGTGGCAACGAGCTCGGATACGTTTCCGAGACGGCTACGATGCTCTCGACCGCCACGCGGGAGGGCGACGCCCCGGTCTGGGAGCACGCGCAAACGCGCCTCCGGCGCTGCGAGAACCACGCGCTCGGCGCGGGTTGCAACTGGCTCGTGGGCGTCGATGCCGGAGTCGCGCGCTGCAGCGCGTGCGCTCTCAATCGAACGATCCCGAATCTTGCGAGCGACGAGAATCGGACGCGCTGGGCCAACGTGGAAGCCGCGAAGCGGCGCTTGCTCTACGGTCTCGGTTTCCTGGGACTTTCGCTGCAGTGCAAGGCGGACGATGCCGAGCACGGCCTCGCGTTCGACTTCGTGGCCCCGCGACCCGACGCGCCCGTGCTCACCGGTCACGCCGCTGGTCTCATCACTCTGAACATCGACGAGGCAGACCCCGTCGAGCGCGAGCGGGCACGCACGCGGCTGAACGAGCCCTATCGTACGTTGCTCGGTCACTTCCGCCACGAGATCGGCCACTACTACTTCGAGGTCCTCACCGGTGAGGCCCTCCGGCCTGCCTTCCGTGCCTGCTTCGGTGACGAGCGCGAAGACTACGCGGCCGCCCTTGCACGCCAGTACGACGCCGGACCACCCGATGGCTGGCAGAACGAGTTCATCAGCTCCTATGCTTCGGCTCACCCGCTCGAAGACTGGGCGGAGGTCTTCGCGCACTACCTTCACGTCGTCGACGCCCTCGAAACCGCGTTCGCTCAGCGCTTGCTGGACGGGCCGCCCGACGCTGCCCGCGAACGGTCGTTCGACGCGATACTCGTGGACTTTCAGGCGCTTTCGGTGGCGCTCAACGAGATGAATCGCAGCCTCGGGCAGCGGGACGCCTACCCCTTTGCCGTCACGAACCGAGTTCGCGACAAGCTCGCCTTCGTCCACGACGCCATTCGGGGCAAGCCGCAGCAAGTCGCTCGGGGCAGATGATCCCATCGAGGCGACGATGCCCGTTCGGTGTCCCTCGTCTGCTCCGAGAAGCAGCTGATTTGATGGCATGGATGGTGCACCGAGACGTCCCATCGGTCGCCATCGTGGCGATCGTCGACAACCAGGAAGGAAGAGCATGAACTGGGACAACATCAAAGGTCAGTGGCGTGTCTTCAAGGGGACGGTAAAGACCAAGTGGGGCAAGCTCACGGACGACGATCTCGAGGTCATCGGCGGCGAACGAGAAAAGCTCGTAGGTTGACTACAGCAGCACTACGGCTACCAGAGGGATCGCGCCGAGCGTGAAGTCAACACGTTCATTTCGGGGCTCTGATCGGCGTCGAAAGGCGTCCGAGCGCCGAAGCAAGATCGAGATCGAAGGTAAGTCATGACCGCCAACGAGACGTTCGATTTGCTCGCCATGTCGCGACGCGTGGACAGCCGCATGGCACGAAGACGCCGGATCAGGGCGGGCTGGGTCGGGCTTTCGGCGCTCGGCGCCCTCGGACGGCGGCCGCGAGGCTTTCTGCCTTCCTCGAGTGAGCGCGACAGGGTGGACGACTCTTCGTGGGGATCGCCTCCTGCGAGCGATCCGCCGGCCTACTCGCTGCGCCACTAGCGTCGCCGCAAGAGCAACGAGGAAGATGGGAGGCCGGTTCGGGCAGAGGATTGCCGCGCTAACCAGGTGGCGCTCCCGCGAGGGGTCCAACGCGGTCGTTGGCGCGTGCCGAGGGCCGCTCGCGCGAGAGGTCGTTCACGGGCGCCGGGTGCAGTTCGCGCAAAAGGTCGCGATTCGACTGGTGTTCGTGCTCGCCTCGCTCACGCTCGCGTACCTCGCGGTCGTGAACACCATTCTCGGCACTGGCATCGTGCAGCGTCTGGCGAGCTCGTCCGGCGACGTGGAAGTGACCTTCGACTCGGCGCATAGCCTCTGGCCGGGTCGCGTCGTGGTCGAGAACCTGGTGGTTCGCATCCAGGATTACAACGTACAAGTCGAGGTCGCGGTCGCGCACGGTGAGCTCGACGTGTCGCTTCACGAGCTCGTGTCGAGGCGCTTTCACGCCCTCACCGTGCGAGCCGACGGGACGCGCTTTCGCATGCGTCACAAGGTTCACGCCGTGGCGGGCAACGAGCGTCGGCTCGCGGCGTTCCCGCGTATTCCGGGCTTCTCCGACCCGCCTCTGTATGAGGGGCCCCCTCCTGCTCCGGTCCCCGACTCCGAGTACGCGCTCTGGCAGGTCGAGCTCGACGACGTTGTGGCCCACCTGCAGGAGCTCTGGCTTCTCGAGTATCGGTATCGCGGCGCCGGAACGGCGACGGGCGGCTTTCGCCTCGAGCCCGCTCGTCGTCTCCGCGTCGACGCCGCTCGCCTCGAGCTCGGGCCGGGGCGTCTTTCGCTCGGCAACGTCGTGGTCGCCGCCGAGACCAAGCTCACGATTGATTGCGGGGTAGCGGACCACGACATCCGCAAGTTCGACGGTCTCGCGGTGCTCCGCAACGTGAGTGGCGGCGTGCGCGGGAGGCTCGACGGCGGGCGTCTCGAAGCGGCCGACGCGTATCTCGTGCCCGCGCTCGGTGCGTCGCTGCTGGGCGACGCGAGCTTCGCGTTCGACCTCGCGCTCGAGCGCGGCGTCCTCAGTCCCGGGTCGCACGTCGAGCTCCACGCGCGCGGCGTGCGGGCGGGCGCTGCGGGCCTGGGCGTCGGCGGCTCGTTGGAGGCGTCGCTCGTCGTCCCGTCGAACGACCCCGACGTGGTCGAGCTCCGCTCGAGCGCCGCGCGGCTCACGGCCGCGTCAGCACGAGACCGCGCGGGGGACCCGCCGTTCGTGGAGGCGATCGCCGTTCTCTTGGGCGTCGGCCCCGCAGAATCTCACTCGCGAAAGGGTACTCGGCGCGGCCGCCTTGATGCTCCACCGGCTTTGCGCCCCGGAGCTCGGATGGCTCACGCCCGAGCCCAGCGTCGCGGGCGGTCGTCTCGCCGGTGCGGCTTGCGCCCGCCTCGAGCTCACGCGGGCTGCGAACGGGTCGGTCTGGGGCTCGCTGGCGGCGACGCTCGAGGGCGTGAGCTACGCGCGCCCCTCGTTCTCGCTGGCGGCGAGCGGCAAACTCTCGAGTCGGGTGCGCAGAGCAGGGGCGGTGCCCGACGAGCTCATCTTCGAGCATCCGCGGATCGAGCTCGGATCGGTCATTTTGGACGCAGGAAACGCGCGCACGGCCGGATTCTCGGCTACCTTGCTGAGCGAAATGCTTCGCGTGTGGACCAAGGGGCCATTCCGCGCGGCAGGGGACATGCGCCTGCACGCGGAGAACGCCGATGCGGCGCTTTCCCTATTCATTGGCCCCAAGTGGCTGCGGGCCCTCGCGGGTGAGGCGCTGGGCCTCGGTGCGCTCGACGGGCGCGTCCGGTTGCGCCGCGTCGAAGACGAGCAACGCCTCGAGGTACCCGAGGCGCGCAGCGGACGCCTCGAAGCAAAGGGGTACGTCGAGCTCGCGCCCCACCCGCCCCGGGGGGCATTCCTCCTGTCCTCGGAGATGGCCAACGTCGGAATCGCCCTCGCGAACGGGTTGACCGACGTGACGCCATTCGTGAGCGATCGCTGGCTTTCGGGGGTCTCGCTCTGAAGTCGCTCCGCTGGTTCTTCTTGTGCGCCAGCTTGGCACCGAGCGCGCTCGCCGCCGAGCCACGAAACGAGCTCACGATCGTCCCCGCGGTGGGTGGTACGAGCGACATCGGTTTCGGTGGCGGCTATCTCATGTCCCTCGCGCGCGTCGTGGAGGGGTACGAGCCGTACGTGTTTCGCGTCGAGAACGCCGGATCGATCACCTTCAAGTCGGGGCACGGGGACTTCGAGGTGCCGTATGCCAACGACTACGTCGTGATCGAATTCCCGCACGTCATCAAGGGACGCTTCGGCGTTCGCTTCGTCGCCGACTTCTCACGAGAACAGAACCTCACGTACTACGGTCTCGGCAACGCTTCCGAAATCCCCGCTGGCACGAATCCGATCGCCGAGCGCTACGAATACGGCTGGACCCACCCGCGGCTCGACTTCCAGGGTCGCTATCACGCGAGCGAGCAGGTGCTTCTCACGTGGGGCCTATGGGCATCCTACAACTGGATGACGATCCGCCCAGGCAGCGTGCTGTACGACGACATGTACCATGGGTCGCCCGAGGTACGCCGCTACCTGCACCCGAGTGAGCGACACGGCGTCGCAACGACCTTCTATGGCGTCGGCTTCGACAGCCGCGATCACGAGGTGTCCGCGCACTCGGGGCAGTACCACATCCTGCGCGTCGAGCTGTCGCCCGGCGGCTGGGACGGCTTTCCCTATCGCTTCGCGCGCGTGAACCTGGCGCTTCGGGGCTACGTGCCGCTCGAACGGCGCGTCACGCTCGCCGTGCGGATCATCGCGGATGGTCTGTTCGGGGATCCGCCATTTTACGAGCTTTCGCACTACGACGATACCTACGCCATCGGTGGCGTGAAGGGCGTTCGCGGCGTGCCGGCCGAGCGCTACTACGGCAAGGCAAAGCTCTTCGGCAACCTCGAGCTTCGGACGGAGCTCTTTCGGTTTCACGCTTTCAGCAAGGACAACGTCCTCGGCCTCACGGGCTTCTTCGACGCGGGCCGGCTGTGGCTCGACTACAAGAAGAATCCCGCGTTCGACGGTCACGGCCTCGGGCTCAAATACGGTATCGGTGGCGGGCCGCGCTGGCACGCCGGCGACTCCTTCGTCTTACGCGCTGACGCCGCCTGGTCGCCCGACGCCCACCCCGTGGGCCTCTATTTGGTTGCGGGCCAGCTCTTCTGACGCCGGTGCGAGGGAGGCGCGCGGCGCAGCGGGACGTGACGAGCCGACATGGGGCGACCGGGTCTTGGGGGGGTTCCTTCGCGACTCGGATTCCGGAAGGACCGGAGACTTTCGCCGGAAACGCCCGCAGCGCTAGTCTCGCG
Organism: uncultured delta proteobacterium; assembly: GCA_963841435.1. Lineage (GTDB taxonomy): Bacteria > Myxococcota_A > Polyangia > Polyangiales > Polyangiaceae > PMG-095. The sequence goes on along the minus strand of CAWJCS010000005.1, from coordinate 1,064,886 downwards.
AGAGCCGCCGTTCGAGGCTGGCCCCTGACGACGCCAAGCATGAAACGTTCACTCAGCTTCCAACTTCCCGCGTGGATATTTGCCGAGCTCGATCTCGCGTCGCCGCGCGCGAGCGACACCGCCAAAATGGAGCTTGTCATCCAGATCGCGCGCCGGAACATCGACCACGGCGGCGGTCCCTTCGGAGCCGCCGTCTTCGAGCGTGAAACGGGGCGCGTCGTGGCGCCGGGCGCGAACTTCGTCGTGGAGCAAGGCTCTTCGCTGTTGCACGCCGAGATCGTGGCGATCGCGTTCGCGCAGGCGACCGTCGAAAACTACACGCTCGACATCGGTTCGTACGAGCTCGTGACGAGCTCCGAGCCTTGCGTCCAATGCCTGGGCGCGACGTACTGGTCGGGCGTCAGTCGCCTGGTTTGCGGGGCGCGCCTCGAGCAGGCGCAAGCAGTGGGCTTCGACGAAGGCCCGCGCAGCCCGAGCTGGAAGAAGGAGCTCGCCGAGCGCGGCGTCGAGGTCGTGGACGGCGTGCTCGCCGATCACGCCGCCGGGGTCCTCTCGCTTTACAGGGCGCGCGGCGGCCTCGTGTACGGCGCAAGGCTCACGCGGCACTGAATGCGTGGCGTTCGAGGTGTCGGTCGTCGGCGCTCCGCGTCTGTCATCAGTGTAACGCTCGCAGCGTCGGAGCCCGCTTTCGCCCCACGTGACGCGTAGCGCCCGTGTGGGCGAAGGTGCGCGATCGTCGCCTGGAGAGATGCTTTCGTCTCCGACCGGTCGTCCGAGCGTCCAAGGACGCGTGCGACGCTCCGGCGTTTCGATTATGCTCCGGGATTCGATGCGTCCTCGCCGTCGGCTGCGACTGCTCGGATTCGTGGGGCTCGTGGCGCTCTTCTTCGCCTCGTCCACGTTCGCGAAGCCAAAGCGTGCACCCAAGAAAGCGCCCAAGGCCGCGACGGAAACGAGCGCGAGCAAGGAGCCCGAAAAAGGCACCGAGCTCGAAGGGGAAGGTCCCGAGCCCGCCGTGAAGGCAGCCGGCACGAGCGTCACCAAGGAAACCGAGAAGGCAAAGGGACCAAGGTGACGGCCGTCGAGGAATCGAAAAAGGACGAAGGCGTGAAGACGTACAAGTTCAGCGCCGTCGAGGTCGAAGGCCGGCTCAAGTCGCCCCAGATCGTGTACTTCTTGCGGCGCGTCCGCGCCGAGTTCGAGGCCGGTGATCTCGGCCATCGCTCGTTCATGCCCGAGCTTTCCGATACGCGCCGGAGCCCGGCCCTGAAATGAGCGCACCGGCGCCGCAACCCGTCCTTTTGCGCGCTGCCGCCGTGTGGGGCACCACGGTGCTCACGGTTCGCGCGCTCGCGAGTGGTCAGAGCTTCAGGCTCGGCGAGTCGCTCGATTCGGTCGTCGCCAAGCCCGAGGGCTCGATGATGGCCGATCTTCCGATCCGCGCGGTCGCCCAGGGCTGGGAGCTCGACGCGCGTGGAGCCACGAGCGGCGAGGTCGTCTTGCGTGGGCGGCGCGAGAACCCCGCCGCGCTCGCAGCGACCGGCGCCCCCATTCCGATCGTTGCCGGCGACTACGGCCTCATCCAGTACGGCAACTTCAGCGTCTTTTTCCAGTTTACCGAGGCCGTGCCCGCGATGCGGCGCCGACGCCGCTTCGACTGGGGATTCTTCCTGTCATTCGTGTTCGCGATGATCGCCGTGGGCGGCGGGCTCGCGCTCATGTGGGCCATCACGACGCCGCGCGGCATCCCGAAGCCGCTCGAGCTCACGACGCAGGCCGACCTGCTCGCGCAGCTGAACCTCAAGCCCGAGGACATTCCGGAGCCGCCCCAGGCCGCCGAGAAGGAAAAGGGCAGCGGCGTGCCGGACCCCGGTGCCAAAGACAAGAAGCCGCAGGGTGGCGGCAAGAAGGTGAAGGGTGCCGAAGGCAAGCTCGGCAAGCAGGGGCCGGAGAAGGAGACCAAGCAGACCGGTGACCCCGCGGCGGGCCTCGGCGGCATGGCCGAGGCGCTCAATTCCGACGTCGGTGAGGAAGTGAGAAAGACGCTCGGCACGATCAGCTCGGTGGCTGACGCGCTCGGCGGCCTCCGCTCCGATTCGATCGTGCTCGGGCAAGGCTCGGGCACGGGACTTCGCGGCGGTGGACCCGCCGGCGGCGGCACCGAGGAAGGTGGCGTGCCGTTCGGGTCAGGCACGCTCGACACGGGCTGGGGCCCCGGTCGCGGCGCTGGTTTCGGCAGCGGCTCCGGCGGTCCCGGCGGCCGTGGCCTGGGCGGCCCCGGTCGCGGCGGCCCCGGCGGCGGCGAAGGCACGGGCGAGGGCGGCGGCGAGCGCAAGGTGGCCGGCGCGAACTCCGGCAAGCCCGGCTCGGGCCTCACGCCGGAGCAGATCCGGCGCGTCGTGATGTCGCGCATGGGCGCCTTCCAGGCTTGCTACGAGATCGCGCTCGGCAAGGACCCGGGCGCGAAGGGTGGCGTGACCGTATCGTTCGGCGTGACGCCCGGCGGCAGCGTTGCGTCTGCGAGCGTGTCGCACAGCTCGCTCGGGAATCCGCGCGTCGAGGGTTGCATGCTGCGCACCTTCAATCGCCTGAAGTTCCCGACGGCGGACAAGCCGACGAACGCGTCGTTCCCCTTCGTGTTCAAGGGCAAGCGCTGAGGTGCCGGGTGTGACACCCCTGGCATGGAAACTGAAGCGACAGACTGGGGATCCCGGTTAGGATCTCGCGAAAGACGGCGATGATGCGAAAAATCCTTGTGAACGGCCTCTCCGGCCCGGGGTGGCGCGGCCCCGCACGGGGGTCTTGGGTGGGGTCCAGAACCCTCGCCGCGTCGGTGGCGCTCGTCGCGTTCACGAGCGTGGCGTGCGGCGGCGCCGAGGAGACGCGCATCTTGCCGCCCGAGCAGGTGGCGATGGACGCGACGGCGCCCGCCATCTTCAGCGATGACGAGACCACGCTGTTCGAGGTGAAAAAGGGCATCCCGTTTCCGATCCTCGCGCCCGATTCCGCGGTCCCCGCGCCGCAGGACGGCGTCGTCGAGCCGTACGGCCGCATGCCGTGGGTCACGCTCTCGGACGTCCGCGTGCAGCTCACCTGGACGCTCAGCAACCTCGAGAACGAGCGCCACAACGTGTGGCTGCTCGTCGATCCGTGGACGGAGTTCGGACGCTACTGGCCCGGGCTCACGCTCGTGGACGCCGAGAACGGCGAGTACCTGCCGAACCGCTCGGGCTACGAATACTACTACTCGCTCGAGCCGGCGAGCGCGGGTGAGGCCTCGCGCCGCCATGGGACGCTCACCTACGACGATATGGACGAGGTCGCGCGCGATTTCGCGACGGTGATGAACCTCATCAAGTTCCCGCCGACGACGGGCCTCAACGGTCAGGCGCTCGAGCCCGGCGACAATCCGCTACCGAGCTACGTGAACCACGCCTTCCATTTCGAGAATCGCTCGGAAAACGACCCGCTCGTTCACCGCTGGGTGCCGAGCACGGTGGCGGCCCTCACCGGTGTCGACATCGGCATCCGCACGAGCGACCGCGGCGAGGGGCCCGGTCTTGCTCCCGACACGCCGGCCGCCCCGAAGATCGCGCTCGAGGTCGTCGTCGAGGTCACCGATCAGGGCACGGGCAAGGTGCGCCGGGAGGGCGCGAACGACCCTCTGCTCGCTCCGACGGACGTCATCATCACGATCGGCGTCACGGCGCCGTAAGTCTCCTCCGCGGCGCGCTCGTCCGCGCGCTCACGGCCCGGGCGCGTAGCCCATGCACGCCGACTCCGTGGCCCAGTTCGGATCCACGCAGTTGCCGCCGTCGCCGCACTGGTACTGGTGGCGGCAACCGTTGCTGCAGGGCTCGCCGAGGTCGCTCAGCGGCTTGCAGGTGGTGTCACAGTAAGCGTCGGAGCCGCAGACGTTGAACCTATCGCACGGGTCGCCCAGGGGCACGATGGCAAGGCACGCGGAGTCCGGGCCGACGTATGCGCAGAACAGCCCGTCGTCCTCGAAGCAGAGCGGGCTCGCGTCGGCGCCGCCGAACGTCGTGCTCGAGCAGTTGTCGCCCGAGCGGCAGGAAAAGTTGCACGGCTCGTCGAGCCCCGCGTGCGGCACCGTGCGGCACACGCCCGTGGGCATGTCGCCCGTCGTGTCGGTGATCAGGCACGTCATCGCGGCCTCGGAGCGGTCGCAGTCGTAGCCGCCGATGCACGGCTCGTCGACGCCCTGGTGACCGATGAAGACACCCTCGCAGGCGGCGACGACCTTGTTGAGGTTGCACTGGTCCGGGCCGTTCGCGTACGCGGCGCGACAGCGCGCGAGCGCCGCCGCGTCGAGCGTGATGGCGCCGGTCGACAGCGACGGCAGGGCCGTCTGATACATCGTGTACATCGATTCACAATCGACGAGGTCCGTTGCGACGCCGCGCTCCGAGCAGCAGGTCGCCGCTGCCGCGCAAAACGCGGACACCGTGTCTTCCAGGTCCGCGAGCGTGGCGCTGCCTCCCGCACCGGCTCCCGACGTCCCCGCGCCGCCGCCGAGCCCGGCGCTCCCGCCGTCGCCCGCCGCCGCGCCGGCTTCGCCCGAGCCGCCGCCGCTGCCCGAATTCGCGCCGCCGGTTCCCGCATCCGAGCCGCCGCGCCCGGCGTTCGTGCCGCCGGTGCCCGCGTCGGACCCTCCGCGACCGCCGCCCGCGCTGCCGGCGCTGCCGCCCTGGCCCGCCGAGCTGCCGGCCGTTCCGCCCGACGCCTGCCCGGCGCCGCCGCTGCCCACCGAAGCTGGAGCGTGCGAATCACCCCCGCACGCAGCAAAGCCGAGCGCTGCCACCACCACCGAAAGCGAACCGATTTGCCTGACGAGCATCGTTCCCTCCACCACCAAGGGTTCGAACGTACCACGCGCCGTCCCCGCTTGCACACCACCCTGCGGACCGCTCAGAACGCGCTCTCGCCGGTGAGGGCCTTGCCGAGCACGAGGGTGTGGATCTCGTGCGTGCCCTCGTAGGTGAAGACGCTTTCGAGGTTCAAGAGGTGCCGCATGACGGGGTAGTCGAGGAGGATCCCGTTCGCGCCGAGCAGGGCGCGCGCCTTACGCGCTACGTCGAGAGCCATGGCCACGTTGTTGCGCTTGGCGAGCGAGACTTGCTCGGGTGACAGGTGACCCGTCGCTTGCTTTTGCCTGCCGTACGCGTGGGCGAGAAGCTCGGCCTTCACGATCTCGGTCGCCATGTCGGCCAGCTCCTTTTGCACGAGCTGTTTTTTCGCGATGGGGCCGTCGAACTGCCGGCGCTCGCGCGCGTAGTCGCGGGCGCATTCGAAGCAGGCTTTGGCCGCGCCGACCGCGCCCCACGCGATGCCGTAGCGGGCCTCGTTGAGGCAGCGAAGCGCCGCGCCCAGGCCCGGCTTGTGCTCGAGGGCGCGCTCGCCTGGCAACCGACAGTCGGAGAGCACGATTTCGCCGGTTTCGCTGGCACGAAGGCTCAGCTTGCCGGCGATGCGCGGCGTCTCGAAGCCCGGATCGCCGCGCTCCACCAAAAAACCGCGCACGCTCTCGCTCTCGCCGCCGTCGACCTTCGCCCAGACCACGGCAAGGTCGGCAATGGGCGCGTTGGTGATCCACATCTTCGTGCCGTCGAGCACCCAGCCCGCGCCGTCGCGCCGCGCGCGCGTCTGCATCGACGCCGGGTCGGAGCCGCTGTCGGGCTCCGTGAGGCCGAAGCAGCCGACGAGCGTGCCGCTCGCCATCGCGGGGAGGTAGCGCTTTTTCTGGTCGGGGGTGCCGAAGAACGCGATGGCGTTCATCGCGAGCGAGCCCTGCACGCTCACGAAGCTCCGGAGCGCGCTGTCGCCGTATTCGAGCTCCTCGAGCACGAGGCCGTACGCCACGGGCCCCATGCCGGCGCAGCCGTACCCGCTGATGCTCGCCCCGAGCAGGCCGAGCTCGGCGAGCTCCGGCACGAGGTCGCGCGGAAACGTTTCGTGCTCGAAGAGCTCGGCTGCACGCGGCAGGTAGCGCTCGCGCACGAAGCGCCGCACGCTGCCTTGGACCAGCCGTTCTTCGTCCGAAAGCTCGTGCTCCCGTGCCGACAGCGCGTCGAGCGTCACGGGTTCCATCGTCACATGCGCTCGGGGGCTTCCATGCCGAGCAGGTGCAGCCCCTGGCCGAGGACTTGCCGCGACGCCTGGCAGAGCGCGAGGCGCGAGCGCTTTTCTTCGGGCCTTTCGGCACGGAGCACGGGGCAGTTTTCGTAGAACGTCGTGAACGCCGTCGCCAGCGAGAAGAGGTACCCGGCAAGGCGATGCGGGTGCAGCGTGTCGGCGACCGAAAGCAGCGTGGGCTCGAGCTCCAACAGCTCGACGGCGAGCTTCTGCTCCGCCTCGGCGGCAAGCGAGAACGGCTGCGACGCTTCGAGCGTGATACCGGCGTCGGCCGCGCGCCGCTCGATGGAGCAGATCCGCGCATGGGCGTACTGCAGGTACGGCCCCGTGTTGCCCTCGAACGCCAGCATGCGATCCCAGTCGAACACGTAGTCCTTGGTGCGGTCGCTCGAGAGGTCGGCGTACTTGAGCGCACCGATGCCGACCATGGCCGCCACGGACGCCACCTGATCGACGGGCAAATCCGGATTCTTCGCGGCGATGGCGCTCGTCGCGCGTGCGACGGCCTCGTCGAGCAACGCGGCGAGGCGCACGGTTTCGCCCTCGCGCGTGCGGAACATCTTCTTGTCGCTGCCGAGAATCGAACCAAAACGTACGTGCTCGGCGCGCGCGCTCTCCGGCAGGTAGCCCGCGCGGCGCGCGGCGGCGAAGCACATCGAAAGGTGCTGTTCCTGCGGGGAGCCGATCACGTAGAGCAAGCGTGTGGCGCCGAGGTCTTTGGTGCGAAAACGCAGCCCGGCGAGATCGGTCGCGGCGTAGCCGAATCCGCCGTCCTTCTTCTGCACGATGAGCGGCAGCGGCGTGTCGTCGCGCCCCCGAAATTCTTCCATGAACACGCACAGCGCGCCGTCGTTCGACCCGCGCGATGCCGCGCTCCGTGAGATCGCGCGCGATCTCGGGCAGCATGGGATTGTAGAAGCTCTCGCCCCGCACGTCGGCGTTGACGAGCAGCACGCCCAGCCGTCGGTAGACGCCGTCGAAGTAGCGGCGCGAGGCGTCGACGAGAACGCGCCAGTGCTCGAGCGTCGGCGCATCGCCGCTCTGCAGGAGGACCACGCGCCGCCGCGCGCGATCGGCGAATGCCGGATCGGAGTCGAACTTCTTGCGCGCTGCCTGGTAAAAATCGTTGAGCGCGCCGAGGCCGAGCTCGCGCGCCGCGGTGTCGGCTCCCACGTCCGTGAGGTGCTCGATGAGCATCCCGAACGGCGTGCCCCAGTCTCCCACGTGGTTCTGGCGAATCACGCGATGCCCGAGGAAGTCGAGCACGCGCGCGAGCGCGTCGCCGATGATGGTGCTCCGGATGTGGCCGACGTGCATCTCCTTGGCCATGTTCGGCCCCGAGTAGTCGATGACGACGACCTCCCCCTGCTCGAGGCGCCCGACGCCCGCGCGCTCGCCGGCGGCCACGTGCGCGAGCGAGCCCTCGAGGAAAGGGCGACCGAGCACGAAGTTCACGAAGCCGGGCGGCGTGACGGTGACGCCCCCCTCGGCGACGAGGTCGGAAACGTCGAGCGCGCCGGCGATGGCCTTGGCGATCTCGAGCGGAGGCTTCTTGAGCGGCTTGGCGAGGCGTAGCGCAGCATCGGCCTGGAAATCCGCGAAGCTCGAGCGGTGCACGGCGGGTTCGGCGCCCGCGTGCTCCGGGCCGAACGCGTTGACGATGGCCTTTCGCACGCGCTCGGCGAGTAGGCTCGCGACGTTCACGGCGCGTTTCCTTTCGCGACAGGCTTACTCATCCGGTTTCCCGAGTAGCTCGCCGAGCACGCTGTCTCCCGACCCGAGCCGCGCGACGGCGTCGAGATGATGCACCAAGAAATCGCGCGCGTCGGTCACGGGTAGCGCCTGCATCTCGAGTGCGCCGATGCGGTCGATCGGCTCGAACGCTGGGTCAGTGACCTTCTCCATCGAGAGCTTGTCGGGGGCGTAAAGCATGAAGTCCGCCTGCGTGTCGACAATCGAGTAGTCGTCGCCTCGGCGAAGATCGAGAGTGACCTTGCCAGTGACGGTCGGCGCGAGCCAGCGCGTCAGCGCATCCTTGAGGAGCATTGCTTCGGGATCGAACCACTTGCCCTCGTAGAGCAAGCGGCCGAGGCGGCGCCCCAGCGAGAAGTAGAGGTCGAGCGTGTTCTCGTTGTGGATGGCGGAGAGCAGGCGCTCGTAGGCGACGTGGAGCAGCGCCATGCCGGGAGCTTCGTAGATGCCGCGGCTCTTGGCTTCGATGACGCGATTCTCGATCTGGTCGCTCATGCCGAGGCCGTGTCGCCCGCCGATGCGGTTTGCTTCGAGCACGAGGTCGATGGCGGTCTCGAAGCGGCGCTCGCCGAGCGCCACGGGACGGCCGCGCTCGAACACCACGGTAACGCGCTCGGGATCGACCCGCGTTTCAGCGCGATAGTGCGCGACACCCATGATGGGCTCGACGATCTCGATGCCACGATCGAGCCGTTCGAGGTCCTTCGCTTCGTGCGTCGCGCCGAGCACGTTCGAGTCCGTGCTGTAGGCCTTCTCGGCGCTCATCGTGTACGCAAGGCCGATCGACGCGAGGTACTCGCTCATCTCCTTGCGCCCGCCGAAGGCGTCGACGAACTGCTGGTCGAGCCACGGCTTGTAGATCTTGAGCTCGGGGTTCGTGAGAATGCCGTAGCGGTAGAAGCGCTGGATGTCGTTGCCCTTGTGCGTGCTGCCGTCGCCGAACACGTTGACGCCGTCTTCGCGCATGGCGCGGATGATGGCGGTGGCCGTCACGGCGCGTCCGAGCGGCGTGGTGTTGAAGTACTTCTTGCCACCGGTCGCAAGGTGGAACGCGCCGCACTGGATCGCGACGATGCCTTCGCGCGCGAGCGGCTCGCGGCAATCGATGAGGCGTGCCTGCACGGCGCCGTGCTCGGTCGCAATCGGTGGAATCGTTGCCGGGTCTTTTTCGTCCGGCTGAGCGAGGTCCGCCGTGTACGAATGAACCTCGATGCCTTTGCGCGAGAGCCAGGCGACGGCGCAGCGCGTGTCGAGCCCGCCCGAGAAGGCGATGCCGAGGCGGGTGCCCGGGGGGGGTAGGGTCTTGTAGATGCGGCTCATGGGCGCCCGAGTAGCACTGCTGCGGACCCGCCGAGCAACCCGCCGACGCGGCCACGAGGGGCGGAAGCAACCAGCCGCCGACCCTTCGAGTCTATCGCGCGACGGTAGTGCCCCCGGGGCGCGCCGTGACGAGCCGGCGGGCCGGTCTACCCGCACTGGGGCGGTCCCGCGTTGTAGCGAAGGTGGATTTCCTGGTAGGTGCTGCCTGGGACCCTGGTCACCGGGCCACAAAGACTACCGAGGGCGCGTTCGGCGCTCGGCCGTCTACGCTCCCAGCGGAAGACAAGAAGGAAGCGCTCATGACCCTTTTCTCCGTTCCTACTCGCGTTTTCTCGACCATTCGACTCGGCATCATCACCTTGGCCCTGATCGGAGGCGTCACCGCCGTCGGTTGCGGTGGCGACGACGACGCGCAGGTGATCCCGGGCGGAGGCAAGGGTGGGGGAGCCGGCACGACCGGTTCGGGTGGCTCCGCGGGGACGGCGGGCAGCTCGGGCTCCTCGACGGGTGGCAGCTCCGGCAGCGCGACGGGCGGCACGGGCGGTGCCACCGGTGGCACCGCAGGCACCTCCACGGGCGGCTCGTCGGGCTCGGCGGGCAACGCCGCTGGCGGGATGGCGGGCTCGCCGGAAGGCGGCGCGGGCGGAGAGGGACCGACGGATTGCGGCGCGGTCGGCCAGGACTGCTGCACGGGCGCGAGCTGCGACCGGGACGCGATCTGCGTCATGGGAACCTGCGAGTCGTGCGGCGGCGACGGCGAGGCGTGCTGTGCCGGCGACAGCTGTGACGCCGGTGGCTGCTGTGTGAACGACACCTGCGTCGCCGACGGGATGAGCTGCGGCATGATGCGCGGTGACTGCTCGACGGGCGCCTGCGAGAACTGCGGCGCCGACGGTCAGGATTGCTGTGCGGGAAATTGCCAGTCGGGCAACGTGTGCCAGGGCGGCAACAACGGCACTTGCAACGCTTGCGGTGGAGCTGACGAACCGTGCTGCCCCGGACGCAGTTGCGACGAAGGTGTGTGCGTCGGTGGCGCCGGTGGCGGCGCCGGCGGCACGGCGACTTGCCGCGATATGTGCGGCGACACCGACCAGACGTGCTGCGGCCAGAACAACCTTTGCAAGCAGGGCACCGTCTGCGACGGCGACAACTGCCAGGCGTGCGGCGGCACCGACGAGCCGTGCTGCGGCGGCGCCACCGATTGCACCGGCGCGGGACTCTTCTGCATCGACGACACCTGCCAGGCCCCCGATTGCGGTGGTGCGGGTCAGACGTGCTGCAACATCCAGGGCGTGCCCGATTGCGCGGGCACGGGCTACGGCTGCCTCAACGACAAGTGCGTGCAGTGCGGCGACGTCGGCGAGGCTTGCTGCCCAGGCGGCGGCGGTGGTGGCGCTGGGCAGTGCGCCGGGAACGGCGTCGCGTGCATCAACAGCGAGTGCACGTTGTGCGGGCAGCAGGGGCAGGCGTGCTGTCCTGGAGGCGGCAGCGGCTGCGGCGCCCAGGGCATGGAGTGCATCCAGAACACCTGCCAGGCCTGCGGCATGCCGGGTCAGCCGTGCTGCATGACGAACGGCGTCGGTGACGGCTGCACCGGCACGTGCGTCATGGGCATGTGCATGCAGGGCTGAAGTCGGCGACACCTCGCCGCGGCGCCCGGGCCCTCAGATACCGAGGTCGACCTTCTGCCTCGATGGCGCCGTGGGCTTCGGTGAGGCGGGCTCTGGCGCGGGTGCCGGTGGTGGCGCGGGAGCGGGAGCCGGTGCCGGTGCCGCCGCGACGGGTGGCGCCGGACGACTGGGCGTCACGGCGCGCGGGCGTGCCGGCGCGGGCCGAGCTCTGGGGGCAGCCGCGGCGCTCGCGGAGGCCGACGGGCTCGCCGTGGTGGCGTCGTCCACTGGGAGCACGCTGACGGGCGGCGTCGTGGCAGCGGGTGAGGGGATGGGCACGGGAGCGACCGCCGGGGTGGCCTCGGGCGGCGGTGCTGCGACGGCCGGCGGCGTTGCGGAGTCGCTCGTGGCGTCGCTCGCGCCCATGAAGCGCGTGACGAGCACCACGCCAATGATGGCCGCCGCAGCGAAGATCGTGACGCCGATCACGACGGGGGCGTTGCGCCGCGGCGTGGTGAGCGCGCCGACGCTTGCCGTGTACGGGCTCGCGGTGGGGCCGGGTGTCGGGCCGGGCGTTTGGGTCGGCGGCCGGAGGGGAGTGCGCAGGGAAACGCGCCCGTCCGAGTGCGGCTGGAGTCCGGCGTCGATCGAGCCCAGGCTCGCCGTTGGGTCACCGCAGAGACGCTTCAGCTCGACGGCGGCTTCGCGCACCGACTGGAAACGCTGGTCGGGCTCCCGCGCGCAGCACCTGGCGAACCAGGCGTCGAAGCCCGCCGGGACGGGCGCGGCCGCCGAGGGGATTGGCAGCGGCCGCGTGCAGATGGCAAGCAGCAGGCTACCGAACGCCTCGCTTTCGAAGGGTCGCTGCCCGACGATGCACTCGTAGCCGATGACACCGATGGCCCAGATGTCGCTCCGAAAGTCGACCGAGCGGTTCCCTTCGGCTTGCTCGGGGCTCATGTAGTACGGCGTGCCGAGCACGGCACCCGTGCGCGTGCTCGAGCTCGGCCCGACGGAGACTCCCGCGGCCTTCGCGATGCCGAAGTCGAGCACCTTGGCGACCTCTTCGTCGTCGTTCTTGACGATGAAGACGTTGTCGGGCTTGAGGTCGCGATGCACGATGCCGGCCTCGTGCGCTCGCGACACGGCACGGGCAATGTGGGTGATGACGAGCGCAGCCTCCCGCGGCTCGAGGCGCTTCAGTCGGTCGAGGCGCTGGGCGAGGCTCTCCCCCTCGAGCAGCTCCATCGCAATGTAGGGCACGCCGTTGTCGGCGCCGTGATCGAGGATCTGAACGACGTGCGGGCTGCGCAGCGAGGCAGCCGCTTGCGCTTCACGCATGAAGCGCGCGAGGGCCTCGGGGTTCGTCGCGATGGTCTCCTCGATGAGCTTGATCGCGACGGGGGACTTCAGCTGAACGTGCTCGGCCCGCCACACCGAGCCCATGCCGCCCTGGCCGAGCTTACGTTCGAGGCGGTACTTGCCGCCGAACACGGTCCCTTCCGCGCTCATAGAGGCCCCAGGGTAGCACGACGGCGCGCTCCTCGCGGAGCTCAGAATGCGCCGCGAATGGAGACGGAGCCCGGGCCGACCGAGAGGGCCGCCTCAGTGTCGCTGCCGCTCGGGGCCACCAACACGAGGGTGACGCCCGTGACCACGAGGACGCCCGCCGCGATGGAGCTCGCGATCGAGATCGTTCGCAACGTATTGAAGTTCTGGACGCGACCGGTCTCCTTGCAGCCTCCCACGCAGTCGCCGGCGGCTTGGATGTCGCGCTTCTTCTGCAATGCGAGCACGCCCGTCGTGATGGCCACGCCGGCTCCGGCAGCGCCGACCCCGATGGAAATCCAGCCGAACGTGCGCAGGCCCGAGCCGCCGCTCGACGAAGCGCGCGCCCGACCGCCGTCTCGATCGGCGCCGGGCTCGTTGCTCGCGCTCGGCGAGCTACCGTTGACGGCCGTGCCTGCCGGCGCGGCACCACCCGCCGCCGGCAGCGCGCGCGCGGGATTGAAGCGGAGCGTCACGCTCTTGTCCTCCCGCTCCTTCAGCGTGACCTCGGCCTGGACGCGCTCGGTGCCACGCACGCCCTCGACGCGGTGCTTACCTGGATCCGTGGGTCGGCCCTCGCCGACGAGCGCCGAGGGCACCCCGACGCCGTCGATGCTCAGCGTCACGTCGGACGGCTCCGCGCCCTCGAGGCGGATGACGACGCTCGGAATCCTCGGGATCAAGGCGTCGAGCTCCCGCCGCGCGTCGACCTTGGCTTTCTCCTGCACCTTTCGTTCGCCCGACTCCACGCTCAGGCGCGTCACCTCGACCAGCCGCTCCGAGGCGTCGACCAGGCGGCCCGTTGCCAGCATCGAGCGCGCGGACCAGAGGCCGAGCGAGGGCGCCTTGAGCACCTGATAGGCACGGTCGAGCTTGTCGGCGGCGCTGGCGTAGTCGGCCGCCTGGTACGCCTCGATGCCCGCGTACCCGAGCTTGCGTGCGGCGGCGCGGGCCGCCTCCTCCGCCGACTGGGCGCGCCCGTGGCTCGAAAGGAGCAACAGCGAAGCAAGAAGCAGGAGACCGGCGCAGCGACGCATCAGCCCACCATGTTAGGCAATCGACGGACGTGCCGGCAAGCGCCCGACCGGTCGGGCGTTGACGCCGGCCATGATCGGCGTAGAGGTGCCGCTCCGTGCGGCTGATCCCTTCGGCTTCGTTGTTCCTCGTTGCGGCCGCCGCGTGCTCGCGCCCGGGCGTCCAAGTGACTCGCCTTCCGGGGGGAGTCCACGAGCTCCGCTGCGATCACGCGCTCGCGACGTGCCTGAGCCACGTTGACGACTACTGCAAGGGTAGCTCGTACGAAGTCGTTCAGGGGAGCGACGAAGCGCTCTTCTACGGTACGGGGGATTCTTCGGTCGAGGGCCACAAGAGCTTCGCCGTCGTACGCTGTCTTTCCCGCGGAGAGAAACCCCGCGTGCCGAAAGCCGGTGTTGCCGCGGTGCCCGAGCCGAGCGGCGCGCCCGTTCCGGTCGCCGGCGCTCCCCCGCCCCCGCCCGCTTCCGGCCCGCCCCCGGCCCCGGCCACGCGCTGCATTCCCGGTGCGACGCAGGCTTGCGTCGGCGCCGCCGCGTGCGCGGGCGGTCAGGCGTGCTTGCCGGACGGCTCCGGCTTCGGCCCTTGTGACTGCGGCACGGCGCCGGCACCCAAGGGCGGCTGACGGCCCGTCGGACCCTGAGCCGCGGTAGGCGACGCGGCGCCATCGCCGGCCCGAGCGAGACCGCCCTCAATAGGGTTGCCACCCGACGTTGAGCGACCAGGTCGTGCCCGGCCCGTACTGGCCGGCGGTGAAGAAATCGCGCGGAAAATAGATCTCGAGGAGCGCGCCGCCGTGCACGTTCGCGTCCTTTTCATCGGCGCTCTTGCCGTTGGAGACGATGCCCTCGAAGTACACACCGGTGACGACGTTTTTCAGGAAGCCGGGCACGAGACTATCGAGCTCGAAGCCGGCCCGTACTCGGCTTTCCTCGTCGTCGCCACCCGGGTCGACCATGAGAATCGGAGCCGCGGCGCCGAGCTCGCGCCGTGCCGTGGTCGCGAGGATCCCTGCGGTCAGGCCGCCCACGAACTGCCGCGCCTGCTCCCCTCCGCCCTTCGGATCTTGGTTCGAACGCTGCCCGCCGAAGAGGGCGATGAAAGCGTCGCCCGCGGTGACCGCCTCGTCGTCGATGAAGAAGGCGAGCTCTGGCGCCGAACCGCGCCCCGTGATGCGGACGCTCACCTTTTGCGCCGAGCGTCGGTTCTGGTGCACCGCCTCGATCTGGAGCACGGGATCCGGCTCGGGCGACCCGATGAACTCGAGGTATCCGCCGCGCTGGATCTCGAACACCTTGCCGAAAAGCTCGAGGTAGCCTCGATCGAGATCGACCTTGCCCTCGACGCGAACGGCCTCGCCCTGGACGCGCACGTCGAGCAGCGCCGCGAGCTTCACCGCGAAGTCCTTGCGCTTGATCCAGAAGTGGTTGCGCGCGTCGAGCGTGATGGTCGTCGTGCGCGGCGCCATCCGCTTTTCGTTCCGAGTGCCGGGCAGTTCGGGGCGCTGGGGCGCGGCGCTCGATTGGGAGCGCCTTGGTGCGGCGGTTTTGCCCGCCTCGAACCCGGGTGGGGGCGCGTCGGGCGCCGTCGGACCGTCGGTGGGCTCGCGCGCGGGGACACCGTTGACGACCACGTCCGGGTGCCCTTCCAGATCGATGCCGCTTCTGAGCTCTGCGCTCTCCAGCCAGGTGTCGATCTGGCCCAGCTCGACGCGCACGCTCGTGGTCCTTGGTGTCACGGTGCTCGTCACGTGGGCGTCGAGCTGCGTGATCGCGACCACCTGTCCCTGCTGTCGGAGCGGGAAATCCCTCGCCTTCAGCGTGAAGTCTCCCTTCACGCGCTGGAGGTTCTCGAGATCCAGGCGGCCGTCGAGGACGAGGCTGCCGTCCTTGTCGTGCGCCACGAGATGCTCGAGCCGGATCTCGCGTTCCGTGAACACCAGGCGACCGCCGACATCGCGCAGGGGTTGCGCTGCGTCCGTCGCCGTGAACCCGACCTTCTCGAGGTCGATCCTGCCGCCGAGCTTCGGATGGGCGAGCGTTCCGCCGAGCGTCACCCGCCCGCTCAGCGTTCCGGTGGCAAGGGAGATCGCGCCCTTGGGGTTCAAGAACGGTTCGAGCGGGAGGTGGACGAGCTTCATGCGACCCTCGATGGGGGCGTCGAGCGCGATGCTCGCTTTGCCGTCTCGAAGCCTGAGTGGGACGCGCGCGAAGACCGTCGAGCGCTCGCGGCCGTGCACGATCTCGGCGTCGAGTCGCGCGTGGTCCGAGCGAGCGCCGAGGTCGAGCTTCGCGTCGAGCCGCTCCGTGGAGCCGGCGCTAAAGCCACGGGCGACCAGTCCGACATCGACGTGCGGATCGCGGCCGAGCGGGTCCGAGACCTCGGCATGCATGCTGACCGTTCCGGTCGCGTAGGCGCAGACGACCGGCAGGCTCTCGAGAGCGAGGTCGCGCGAGCTCGCTCTCGCCGAGATCTTTCCGAGCCGCACCTCGCCGCCGGAGAACGCGTCAGCGAGAGCGAGCTCTGCGCCGACGCTGACGCGGAGCAGCTCCTCGTCACGCCGGGTGCCGGAAACGAGCGCGTCGAAGCGCCCCTCGTGCAGCGTCGCCCCGGCGTCGAGCCTGATGTCGCCCTGGTCGCACGCGCTCGTCTCGCCCGGCACGGGCTCTTGTCGGAGCGACGCCGTCAGCTCCACCGTGGGCTCGTGACCCGGCTCGTGCGACGCGAGGAGCGAAGCACCGAGCACGGCATTGGGGAGCGACGCGGCGCCGGGGAGTGGCAGCTCTCGTAGCTTCCGGCCAGCGAGCGCCGCCATCACGTGGAACGGCGTGTCATCGAGGGCATGCGCCGGATCGGCCGCCAGGCGGGAGAAGCTCGGCGGCGTTGCGTCGATGAAAGCCGTGAAGAGCGCGCCCTTGGCGTCGTCGACCGTGAGCCGTGCTTCGAAGTGCCCGGCATCGAGGCTCGCGCGCTGGGCGACGCGGTAGCTCGTGGGGCTCCCGGCGCTCTTCAGCGTCCCGTCGAGAGCGAGCTCGGCATGCGGCGCTTCGAGCGTCCCGTTTGCGTCGAGCTCCGCGTGCAGGCTCCCGCTCACGGGCAGACGGACGGCTGGCGCGAGCTCGTGCACGAGGGAAAGGTCGAGCGCGTCGAGCTCGAGGTGGACGCGATGCTCGGCGTCTCCGAGGGCGCGCGAAAGCGGTACTCCCGTCGCGAAGTGGCTTTCCGCGGCGAGCTCCACGAGGAGGCGGTGCTCGCGCGCCGGTGACGCGACGACATCGGTCGCGCGCAACTCGACGGAGGCGGTGCCGGCGGGCGCGTCGAGCCGCGCGTCGAGCCAGGTGTCGAGGGCGGGGCGGTCGCCGAGCTTCACGCTGGTGGCCGCGATGTTGAGCTCGAGCTCGGGTCGCGCGAGCTCGCCGCGCAGCGCTCCGTGCAAGGTCACGTGCCCCTGCGGCTTCAGATCCGCGGGGAGCATGCTCGCGAGCGCGCCGAGGTCGATGCTCGTCGCGTCGATGACGAGCTCCGAGCGCTCGGGCGCCAGGCGGCCGCGGAGCGTGAGCGCTTGCCCGGCGAACGACACCGACACGCCTTGTGTCTCCACGCTGCCGCCGAGCGCAACGTGCGTGCGCGCGACCGCGAGCTCGAGCTCGTGCCCGGCGCGCGTGCCCCGGCCGCTCGCTTCGATCACCAAGTCGTGGCTCGTGGCGTTGACGCTGGCCAGAAGATCCAGATCGCCCTGGTTGGAGCGCCCGCCGAGCGTCACCCGATAGTGCTCGGGGCCACCCGTTACGGCGAGCGAGGCGCCGTGAACCGTGGCCTCTCCCGCGCGAAGGTCCGCGATCTCGACGCGGGTCTTGCCGCTGAGTCGCGGCGGATCGCCTTTCAGGGCGGTGTGCGCATCGAGCCGTGCCAGCGAGAGGTCGTCGAGAGCGAGGTCTCGTCCCGTCAGGTCGGCGGTCACCGTCAGGTACCCCGTCTTCGTTCTCGAAACGTGCGCCGCGACCTTCAGGTGTCCGCCCGCCTTCTTGCCGGCGGAAACGAGGCGAGCGAGGCGCTTTAGCGTTGCGGGTTCGACGCGCGCCGAGAGCTCGAGCTCCATGTCGCTGGCGAAACCCACGCGCCCTTTGGCGCTGAGCTCGGACACGCCGTCCTCGGCGTCAAGGTCGAGATCCCTCACGCCCGTGGCCGAGACGATCGCTCTTAGGTCCATGTCGGGCAGCACCTCGTCACCGAGCTTCGCGCGTCTCACCCGCACCCTCGCGAAAAGCTCGTCCTTTCCGAGCGCCGGCGTGCCCGCGGCAGCCTTCGCGCCCGGCAGCTCGACCGAGCCGCTCAGCGCTGCGGTGACGGGTTCCGGAGGCGCGCCCGACACGACGCGACCCGCGCGGATGCCCTGCGCAACGAGCTCGAATGCGAGATGCTCCCGATCGGCCAGCGTGGCATCGAGTGTGACCTGGCCTCCGTTCGTGTCGGCGACGACGTTGCCAACGAGCGCCGCGAGCGAGCCTGCGACCTTGGCTCGCACGGCCACTTCACCCGAGAACGCCTGCGCGAGGCCAGGGTCCGCCGCGAGCGTGGCGAGGCGAGCGGCCGTGACCCGCGAGATCGCGAGCTCGAGCGAAACCGGCGCCGCTTCGAAGTGCTCATCGCCCGGCAAAACGCCCTTCGCCGAAAGCGCGATCGCCGCGCCCGCGGCGTCGGCCTCGAGCTTCATCGACGAAGTCTCGTCGCGCCGCCCGAGGTGAGCCTCGAAACGCGAGACCGTGAGCCATCGCTCGCGCTCGCGCTCGGCGTGAAAGGTTAGGCGCCGCACGTTCGCGCGGGGCCCCCCGTCGAGCTCGAAGTCGGCGAGCAGCCGAAGGTCCTCGACGCTCGTGGGGAGCGCGGGTGCGGGCCGCGGCAAAGTGGCCCTGAAGCCCTCGACCTCGAGCACGCGCACGAGGACGTAGGGCAGCGGTGCGCTGCGCGGCGCAGAGGGAGGTGCGGCCGGATCCACGAACGCAGCGACGAGCCCTCGCCGCGTCGCGGCGACCTCGCGCAAATCGACGGAACCGCCCTTCACACTGACGCGCTCCACGCGGAGCGTGCTCGGCCGGAGCCCGAGGAAATCGGCTTCGAGGCGGAGTGTCTTCACCTCCAGCACGCGCTTGCCCGTCGGGTCGAAGACGGACACGCCGGTGAGCTCGAGCCCGTGCAGGCCGAGCTCGGAGAAGTCCGCGACCGCGACGCGCCCGGGGATGGCGCGGTTGACGGCGACGAGCGCGTAGCCGAGCGCGAGATTGCGGCCGAAGCGCGTCGCGAGCGTCAGCGTCGTCAGCACGAGCGCCACAAGGATCGCCGCGCTGAGCACCACGATCAGGCGCACGAGCCAGCGACGAAGGCGCGCCCAGCGCATCAGAACGACTCTCCGATGGTGAAGTGTGCCGCTCCCGGGATGCGGGTAAAGGGCAATCGATTGGCATCGGCCTCGATGCCCGGGTCGCCGTTCACGCGCTGCCAGGGCCGGATGCGGAACCCGACATCGACGCGCAACACGCCAATCACGGTGTAGTAGCGCAGGCCCGTGCCAGCCGTCGTGTTGAGGTGGCTGAAGCGGAAATGGGGCGCGTCGTTCACGTCGCCGACGTCGAGGAAGCCGACGATGCCGAAATCGGCGCCGAGCGCGAAGCGCAGCTCGGCGGTCGACTCCCAACGGCGCAGGCCGCCCTGGATGCCCGCGCCGAGCTGCCCGGGCAAAAAGCCGCGGTTGCTGTTCGCGCCGCCGCCGCGCAGACGATAGCTCGAAGGGCCGAGCTGCCGTGACGACGCGTCGAGCTGCGCGCTTGCATCGAGCACGTACGCGGACCCCAGCGCGAAGCGCGCCGCGAGCACGGTATCGAGGGGCAGCGGAAGATAGCCGCGTACCTCGGGGGCCAGGCGCACGAGCGCCCAGTCCGAGGCCGCGAAGCGCGGCGCCTCGCTGACGTTGAGGCCGAAATACGCGCCGAGCGTGGGGCGCTGGCGGTTGTCGCGGAAATCGAGGCGCAGATCCTGCTCGACGAAGGCGTACGTGTAGGGCGTCGGCGTCGGGCTGCCGTCGCTCGTCGGGTTGCCGAGCGACGGCACGAGGAACAGATCCTGCTCGACGGCGAGCGTCGCGATCAGTCGCCGCGCAAAGAAGCCACGCGATACCCCGACGCGAGCCAGGATGTCGGAGCGGCGAAACCCGAGGAACGCGTCGGGGCCGTAGTCCCACGAGGAGCTCGCGAACAGGTTCGTGCGGGCCTCGACGAGGCCCGGCTCATCCAGACGCAGCCCGACCAGGTTGCCGTAGGTCGGCTTGGCCGTCTGCGGAAACGGCTCGTTGAGAATCAGCCGCGGCCGCTCCTCGAGACGCACGCGCCCGAGCGTGCCGAACACGTGGCGCCGCTCGTAGGTGCCGAACAGGTGGAGGTCCCACTGCGGAATGCTCGTCAGCTCGCCGGTCTCCGTGCGGCGCGTGGCCCCGCTGAGGACACCGAAGCCGACGCGCAGTTGCTCGGGGGAAAGCGGCGCGACGTGGACATCGACGTTCACGCGGCGTCGCGCCGGGTCCAGCGTTTCGTTGAGCTCGACGGCAGAGAACGCGCCGAGCGCGAAGACCTCGGCCTGCAGCTCGTGCAGGGTGCTCGGGTCGTAGCGCTTGCCGGTCCGGAGGTCCGCCGCGGCCACGATGGGCTTCGAAGGCAGCGTGCCCTGACCGCTGACGCCGAGCGTGCCGAAGGTGTAGACGGGCCCGGGCGCGACGGCGAGCTCGACGTTGGCGCGGTGCGACGCCGTGTCGATTTCGACCTTGCCGTCCACCTTGGCTGCGGCGTAACCGCGAGCGCGCAGAGCGTCACGGATCGCCTTCTTCTTTTCATCGTGAGTCGTTTCGTCGAAGCGCGCGTCGCGAAGCGCCTCGGCAAGCTCGGCGATCTGCCTTCGCAGGGAGGCGTCGAGCGAATCGATGCCGCGCACCGCCACCCGATCGACGAGCGTGGGCTCTCCCTCGTTGACGACGACGACGATGTTCACCGTGCACTGCTCGCGCTCGGGATCGCACGGGCCTTTGGCTCCCGAGCGCGCCGCCTCGGGGGGCTCGAAGCGAACCTCTCGAACCGTGGCGTCGAAGAAGCCCCGCGCGCGATAAAACCGCAAGATCCGCTCGCGATCGCGGCTGAACACCGCCTGGTTGAAAGTCGGCCACTCCGTCCACGGCCAGCGCCACAGGTGCAGCGTGGGCGCGCTCGACTCGAAGGGCGGCCGGTTGCATTCCGGCGACGCCACGCCGAGCTTGAGCCCGAACGACGGCCGCTCGACGGTCACGAGGCAGGCGCGTAGCGCCTCGTCGTCGATCGCCTGCGCGCCCTGGACATCGACCGAACGCACGCCGTAGCGACCCTTTTCGACCGAGGCGCACCCGAGCGCGAGCAGGGCCGCCGCAAGACCCGAAGCTCGCGCCCACCCGCTCGCCGGAGTCGGACCCGGTCGCGCGTGCACGCTTCTGCCTACTCGTTGACGCCCGAGGTGGCGAGGCTTTCCCGCTCCGCCGTTCCCGAGCTTCGTGACGAGAACGTCCGCGGGCCCCCACCCCAGCGCGGGAGGACCCTCAACTTCCGGTCTTGAGGCTCGGGCGCGCGGCGGGGTACGACGACGAGCGCGGGTTCTGCGGCTCCGCGGGCACCTCCAGAATCACGCGCGAGCGGCGTTTCCAGGTGAAATACGCCCAGGCCCACTCGCTCAGCACGGCGACGCGCCGCCGGAACTCGACGAGGCCGAGCACGTGCACGATGAGCCAGAGCCACCACGCCACGATCCCCGAGAACTCGAAGCGCCCGAGCTTGGCGACGGCTCGGTGACGCCCGATCGTCGCCATCGACCCCTTGTTGACGTAGACGAACTTCTCGCGCCGCTCCCCGCGAAGATCATGGACGACCTGCCTCGCGGCAAATCGCCCCGTCTGCAACGCGAGCTGGGCGACGCCGGGCAGAAGCTTGCCGTCCTTGGTCTTGGCCACCAGGTCACCCACGACGAAGACCTCGCGTCGATCGGGAACGCACAGGTCCTCCTCCACCCAAACCCTTCCCACCCGATCGATGGGCACGCCGAGGTTCGCGGTGATGGCGCTCGCTCGGACGCCGGCCGCCCAGAGCACCGTGCGCGCCGAGATGCGCTCGCTCCCGAGCTCGACGAAGCTCGCATTCACCTCGGAGACGGGCGCCCCGGTGCGCACCTCGATCCCGAGCTCCTCGAGCTGCTCGCGCGCGCGATCCGAAAGGCGCTGAGGAAAGCTCGGTAAAATGCGGGGTCCCGCCTCGATGAGCACGACGCGCGTCGTGCGAGGGTCGAAGCGCCGAAAGTCGCGCGCGAGCGTGCGACCCGCGATCTCGGCGAGCGCGCCCGCGAGCTCGACGCCCGTCGGCCCGCCGCCGATGATGACGAACGTCGTCCAGGCACGGCGCTGTTCGGGGTTCGGCTCGAGCTCGGCCGCCTCGAAGGCCCTAAGGATGCGGCGGCGGATGTCGAGAGCCTCGCCGATCGTTTTGAGGCCTGGTGCGTGGTTCACCCAGAGATCGTGACCGAAGTAGGCGTGTCGCATCCCCGTTGCGACGATCAGGTAGTCGTAGTCGAGCTTCAGTCCCTCGAGCAGGACTTGCTTCTTCTCGAGCTCTACTCGCTCGATGGTCGCCATCCACACCGTGACGTTCGGCTGGTTGGCGAGGAGCTGCCGGATCGGTGCCGACACGTCGGGCGCCGCGAGCGCCGCGGCGGCAACTTGGTAGAGCAGGGGCTGAAACAGATGGTGGTTGGTGCGATCGACGAGCGTGATGCGCACTTTGGCGCGCTTGAGGGCCTTGGCCGCGGCGAGCCCTGCGAATCCCGCGCCGAGAATGACGACGTGGGGCGCTTCCTTCTCCAGCATCGCCATCTTGGGAAAACTCCGGGAATAGCTCCGCCTCCAAGCGTCGGCTGTTCCCGGTTGCTCCAAGATTGCGGCGCGGTGACCAGGATTGGTCCGGTCGCGCTGCGCGGCGCCCAGGCGTTCCTGCCGGGCCGGCTCACGGGGTCGTCTCGCGTGCGAGAGCGTCGAGGAGCGCCGCAGCGTCGGATTCGGGGATGCGCATCGTGACCTCGACGTGTTCTCGATCGCGCTCGGTGATCGCGCTCTTGACGAGTCGCGACGCGGCGTCGCCGAGCAGCGGCTCGACGAGGTGATGCGCGTCGTGGAGGAAGCGTTCGACTGCGACGGCGCCCGCTTCGCTCCCGGAGCCGAGGTACGCGCCGAGCACGATGCCCCCCTCGAGCTTGGCCCGGAGCGCTGCGAGGCGCACGGTCGCGAGCGGCGAGGCCGCGGCGTCGGGACCGAACGCTCGCTCGAGGAAGCCGGGCGGCACCGTCAGCGTCGCGATGATCGGCGCGTCGCGGCCGAAGCGCTGCCGGAGCTCGGCGTGCAGGCGGTCGCGCAGGCGCTGCTCCTCGCTGCCGTTCGGGCGGTGACCTTCCGCGGCGTCGAGCAGCTCGCGAAGATACGGCCCTTCGCCGAGCGCGAAGAGGCCGTCACGCGCGGCAAGCTCGCCCTTCGCCTCTTGGTCGCGCACCGAGACGAAGGAGCCGATCGTCGTGCGGCTGGGCTCGCCGCCGCGCGAACGGATGCGCTCCTCCGCGCACGCGGCGACGTCCTTCGCCGAAAACGTCCCTTTGCCGATCAGGGCGGCTCCCTCCGCGACGGAGGTCTCGGGCACGTCCGCCGCCAGCGCGACCACGACCTCTTCGAGGTCACGCAGAGGATCGAAGCGGCACCCGCTGGTCGTCGCTCCGAGCTCGCCGAGCATGCGCCGCGAAAGCGCCGAGCCGGCGACGCTCCGGCGCACGCGGTCCACGTTGACGCTGAGCACGAACGTCGGCCCGGGCGGCACGACGGAAAGCGGCGAAAAGGCCGGCGTGGGAGGGTGATGCAACGTGCGTCGCGTGACGAGCACGGCCGCCGCGAGAGCGCCGACGAGGAGCGCGGCGTGCAGCGTGCGAAGGGACACGCCACGAGCCTACACGCTCGGCGTCACGCGAGATCGTCGGTCACGCGGCGCCCCGTGGTCCGGCGGCGGCCTTCGGGTCGCGCAGGAAAGACGCGCCGGTCGATCGCCTCGCGCCGCTCGACGAGCGAGCGGCGGCCCGCGCGCTCACGGAACACCCGGCGGAGCTCCTCCACGCCGGCGATGGGGAGCTTTTCCAGCACCAGCGCGTGGCTGTCGCAAAGCGACACGAGCCGTTCGCCGACGAGTCGCTTCTTGCCCCGCTTCTGGCCGCGTCCGAGAACGCTACAGACTTCACAGGCGCTCATGACGCCAACATCCAAGAGCCGGCGACCGACGGCCAAGTTTTCGTCAGCTCGGCAGGCGCTTCGCGTGGCGCTCGACCCAGGCGATGACGTCCTCTTCCAGGGGGCGCCCCAAGAACACGCCGAGCTCCTGGATGCCCGTGGGGCTCGTGACGTTCACTTCGATGAGGCGCTCGCCGATGAGGTCGAGGCCGACGAAGTAGAGGCCCTCGGCGCGCAGGCGCGGGGCCATCGTCGCCACGATCTCCAGCTCCCGCGGGGTGAGCTCCGTGGGGGCCACCCGGCCGCCGGCGTGGATGTTGGCGCGCACGTCGTCCTCCCGCGGGACCCGCAGGATGGCGCCGAGCGGCTCGCCGTCGAGCACGATGACACGCTTGTCGCCCGTTCGGACGGCGCTTTCGTAGGCCTGGACCAGCGTGAGGCGACGGCCCTCGTCGGTCCACACGTCGGCGAGCGAGCGCGTGTTGCGGTCGTCGCTCCTCAGCACCACGACGCCCGCGCCGCCGGCCCCGTCGATCGGCTTGAGCACCGCCTGCCCGCCGACCTCGGCGACGAACGCCGCCACCGCCTCCGGATCTGCCGTGACGAGCGAGCGCGGCATGAGCTCGCTGAAGTGAAAGGTGAAAAGCTTCTCGTTGGCGTTCCTGAGCCCCTGGGGATCGTTGAGCACGAGCACGCGGTCCTTCACGAGCTCGAGCTGGTGCGTGAGGTGGGCGTAGGCGGAGTCGAAGGGCGGATCTTTGCGGATGAACACGGCGTCGAGCGAAACGAGCTCCAGGCGCTCTGGCTCGCCGAGCGTGACGTGGGGCGGCGTGTTCGACACGAGTATCGGCCGGGCCATGGCGCTCACGTCGCGCCCGCGGTTGGAAGAATCCCGCGGTAGACAGTGATGGGTCGCGTGCCCGCGCGCCTGCGCACCCCGAATGAAGGCGAAGCTCGTGTCCTTCGTGGGGTGCATCGTGTCCGCACGATCCATCACGAACAAGAAGCGCATGGGGTCTCGACGGGGAGACTAGCACCGCGCCCGCTCGGCATTTTTGGAGGCGACCCCGGTCCTTCGCCGTCGTCGAGGCGAGGCGCCCCGTTCCACGGAGGGGCTGGAAACACGGGCATCGACGGATTGGCGGCCCTCCGTCTCGCAGGCGGTTTCTCGACAGCCTGCTAGGTTGGCTGCATGCGAACGGCCGGCTTGCGCGTGCTGTCCGCCGTGGCGCTCGGCTCGGTTCTCGTCTTCTTGCTGCCGGCACCCGCGCCCGGAGCGACGAAGGCGCGCGCAGGCGCCGTCAGCGAGAACCGGCAGGTGACCGACGCGGCGCTCGCCGTCCTCAGGGCCGGAGGGAGCGCCGCGGATGCGGCCGTCACGGCGGCGCTCGTCGCTGGCGTGACCAGCCCCACGTCGAGCGGGCTCGGGGGCGGCGGCTTCGCGCTCGTCTACACCCAGAGCGACCAGCGCGTGACCGCACTCGATTTTCGCGAGACGGCGCCGCGTGTGCTCGACACCGCCGCCTTCGAACGCCGCCCGCTACCCGCGACGGAGCGCGGCAAGCTCGTCGGTGTCCCGGGCGAGGCGGCGGGGCTCGCGGAGCTGTCCCGACGTTACGGCAAACGTCCCTGGCGAGAGCTCGTGAGGCCGGCGCTCGCGCTCGCGCGGGACGGCTTTCGCGTGGAGGCGCACCTCGCGTCCGTGCTTTCCGCTCGCAACGCCGCCGATTACCGGCGCATGCGCTCGGTCGACCGCGCATTTTACCCTGGGAATGCTGCGCTCTCCGTGGGGCGCCGCACCAAGAATCCGCCGCTCGCCGCCACGCTCGGCCGCTTGCTCGCCGAGGGCTCGCGCGCCATCTACGAAGGCGCCATCGCCGACGACATCGTCGACGCCGCCCGCGCCGCCGGGAGTGGCATCACGCGCGACGACCTCGCGGGGTATCGCGTGGTCGAACGGGTGCCCCTCTCGGTGCCGTGGGAAGGGCTCACCGTCCATACGATGCCGTTTCCCTCGGCCGGCGGTCTGCTGCTCGCGGAGGTGCTCCTCAGCTTCGATCGCGCGGAGCTCTCACGCGCGGGCGCGTTCACGCCCGCGCTCGTGCACCGAGTGGCCGAGGTCATGCGCGCCGCCACGGCCGATTGTTCGCTCTATGCGGCCGATCCGGACGCTTTGCCCATCGACGCGGCACGCCTGCTCGACCCCGCGCGCCTCGCGGCGCGTAAGGCCCGCATCCGGCCGGGCTCGACCCAGACCGTTCGGGCCCTGATCGCCGAGGATCACGGCACACATTGCCTGCTCACCGCGGACGCGTTCGGCAACGTCGTCGTGCTCACGACGACCATCAACACGGCGTTCGGCGTCGAGCTCGAGGGCGAAGCGAGCGGCATCGTCCTGAACGACGAGCTCGACGACTTCACGGCGCGCTCGGCGTCGAGCGCGCTCGGGGTGCGCTTCCCGCCGAACGCAGCGCGCCCCGGTGTCCGTCCCGTCTCCAGCATGATGCCCACGATCGTGCTCGACGGCGCGCGCCCCGTGCTCGCCATCGGCGGCTCCGGCGGCACTGCGATCCCGCCGAACGTCACCGAGGTGCTGCTTCGGACGCTGGCGTTCGGGGAGTCCCCCGACGCGGCGGTACAGGCACCGCGTTTTCGTCCGGAGACGAGGGAGGGCGTGACGCTCTACCTCGAACCGGGGTTTGCTCCCGATTTCGTCGCCGACCTGGCGCGTCGCGGCGAGCTCACGCGCGAGCTTGCCCAAAAGGCGGCGGTTGGGCTGCTTTCCTTCTCGGAGGCGGGCCTCGCTGGCGCCGCGGACCCGAGAAAATCGGGGGTTGCACGCGTGCGTTGAGCTATCTTCCCGGCGACCCTTCATGAAGCAAGCTGCCCCGGACGCGGAGGTCGAGGTGAGTGAGGACGACGAGCTCGACGCGGGCTGGGACGACCTCGAGCCCGAAGCGGGGGTATCGTTGCCACCCGGCATCGCTGCCGCCTCGCTGGAAGCCGAGGACGAGCTCGACGGAGGCTGGGACGACCTCGAGCCCCCGAGCGGCGCCGATGCGGCGGTGCCCGTCACGGCCGCTGCGCGAGGCGCAGGCGAAGCGCGCGACACCGCGAAGCGCGCGGGGGGTCAGGCGAGCGCCGGCGCTCCGCGGCGAGCCTTCGTGGCGCTCGGCAAGAAGCAGCGCCGCGCGCTCGAGCGCAAGCAGCGCGTGCACGCCAAGCAGCGTGAGGCCGAGCAGCGCGAGGAGCGGCGCGTCGGACGCCGCGAGCAAGCGCAGAAGCTCGCCGAGGAACGGGCCCGCGAGCGCCGCGAAGCGCTCGAGCAAAAGAAGCGCGAGGAGCGCGAGCGGCGACGCGCCGAGCGCGCGGCGAAAGCGCGCCGTGGCGCCGACTCGGACGCGCCGGCTCACCCGGCCGACAAGCCCCGGCGCCCAGCGGCCGCTCCCACCGCCAAATCGACCAAGAAGAAGCAGAAGAAGCAGCAGTCCGGCGGCGGCTTCATCGTCCTTCTGATCGCGCTCTTCACGGTGGCCGCGGCGGTGTTCGCCTTCACGCGCTAGCGATCCTCCCCGAGCCACGTCGAAAACCGGCGAGGGACCGGGGTCGCCACGACCCATCCCTGGTGGAGCTATGCTCGGCGGGTGTCCGAGACCGAGGGCGCGACGCCGAGCGATGATTTCTTGCGGATGCTGCCCGCGATCGAGCGCTTCGCCGACGTGACCGAAGCGGCGTTCTACGCCGAAGTCCCCGAGGATTTCCACGTCGTCCTCACGGACGTGCGGGGCTCGACGCGCGCCATCGAGGCCGGCCGCTACCGCTGCGTCAACGCCGTCGGCGTCGCCTCCATCGTGGCCGTCAGGAATGCGACGCCGGACCTCGAGCTTCCCTACGTGTTCGGCGGCGACGGCGCCACGCTGCTCGTGCCGGAGTCGCGCCGTGCGGTTTGCGAGGCCGCTCTGCGCGGCGTGCGAAGGCTGGCGCGCGAGACGTTCGAGCTCGAGCTGCGCGTCGGCGTCGTTCCCGTGCGTGAGCTACGCGCGGCGGGCCATCGGCTCGAGGTCGCGCGTTTTCGCGTGAGCCAGAACGTGCACCTCGCGATGCTGAGGGGAAAGGGCGTGGCGGAGGCGGAACGTTGGGTGAAGATCCGGAGCGCGGTCCGAGCTACGCCGTGTCGCAGGACGGCCCCGAGGCGGCGAGCTTCGAGGGTTTCGAGTGCCGCTGGCAGCCGGTCCCGAGCCGGCGCGGCCGGGTGGTGAGCTTGATCGTGCTCGCGCTCGACGAGGACGAGACGGCGCGCGCTCGCACCTACCGCCGGACGATCGAGACACTGGAGGGCGCGCTCGGCGAGGAGGCGGGCCACCCCGTGTCCCTCGGAGGCTTGCGGCTCGGGACGCTGTTCGGCGGCTACGGGATCGAGGCCCGTATACGCTCCGGCGAGGCGAGCGGGCCCGCCTTCCGCGCCGCCCGAGCCTTCGCGCGCAAGAAGGCGCTGATCGGCCGCACGCTGATCGCGCTCGGGCGCTCCGCCGGCGGGTTCGACGGCCGCAGCTATCCGCGAGAGCTCATCGAGAACTCCGACTTTCGCAAGTTCGACGAGGCGCTGCGCATGGTGCTCGACCTGTCCGAAGAACAGCAGTCGGTCATCGAGAGCGAGCTTTTCCGGGCGCACGCCGCGGGCGAGCTCGTCTACGGCATCCACCGCGCGCCGTCCGCGCTCATCACCTGTTTCATTCGCTCGTTCGCGGGGGACCACGTCCATTTCGTGGACGGCTCCGACGGGGGCTACGCGCTCGCGGCCAAGGGGCTCAAGGCCCAGCTCGCCGCCCGGAACGCCACAGCGCCCGCAGGCGATGCGCCGCGAGCTTCGGGCGCCGGTCGCGCGTGAACACGCCCTTGTGATTGAGCCCGCCGGGCCGCATCACGCCCTGCGCCGTCTTGAAGTCGCAGAGGTTCCAGACGTGCGCGCCCACGACGTACGGCTTCTTGGCGAAAAGCTCTAGATAGCGCTCGATGAGCTCCGCCTGGTACTCCTCGCTGAACATCTCGGGAGGATCCGCGTGGCAGCCGGGAAGGGCGTCCGCGCCGAACTCGCTCACGACGAGCGGCTTTCGAAAGCGGCGATGGATGCGATCGAGCTCGCCGTCGAGCTTCGCGACGCCGTCGGTGATGCGCCCGGGCTCGCTGTACCAGCCGAAGTACCGGTTGACGCACACGACGTCCATGGCGTCGAACGCGGCTTCCTTCTCGCCGAGATAGCTCACGAGCGTCACGAGCCGCGTGGGGTCGAGCTTTCTGACCTCGGCCGCGAGCGCGCGGAAGAACGGCGCCGCCGCCGGGCGGTGCGAATGGGGCTCGTTGGCGAGGCTCCACATCACGACGCTCGGGTGGTTCTTGTCGCGCCGGACGAGCTCGCGCGTGAGCTTTCGGCAAACGCTCTTGCGCCGCGAAAGCCCCGGCCCGGCGAAGTGGAGCCCCACGGCCGGCGTCTCCGAGATCACGAGGAACCCGAGCTCGTCGGCGAGCTTTAGCAGGGGCTCCGAGTACGGGTAGTGCGTCGTGCGAAAGGAGTTCGCGCCGATCCAGCGCAGGTTTTCGTAGTCCTTCACGACGACGGCGGGCGGCAGCGCTCGCCCCGTGACGGGGAAGTCCTCGTGGCGGCCGAAACCGCGCAGCGTGATGGGCTTGCCGTTGAGCAGCAAGCGGTCGCGCTCGACGGCAATCGTGCGGATGCCGACGGAGAGCTCGACCTCGTCCACGGTGCGGTCGCCGTCGCGGCGCTCGATCGAGAGCTCGTAGAGGCTGGGGCTCCCCGGCGCCCAGAGCTTCGCGCGCGCCACCTCGAGTGAGAGGCGCGCCGTGCCGCGCGCGAGCCGAGCCGTGGCGCTCACCGTCGTGCCGAGGCCACGCAGCGTGGCGCGGACCTCGCCCCGCCCGGCGGCCTCGACGAGCACGTCGGCGACACCCGTCGTGCCGCGAATCGTCGTCTTCACGGTCACGTCGTCGATGCGTTCTCGAGGCGTCGTGTAAAGGTGCACGGCGCGTTGGATGCCCGCGTAGGGGAAGAAATCGAACGACGCGGGCGGGTAGGCGAGCCCACCGAAAGCGTCCTTCGGATCGGGCGGGACGTTGCCGGGCGGCACGCGATCCGGCGCGAGCGCGCCGTTGACGCGCACGACCAGACGGCGCTTGCCGGGCCTGGTGCGGCCCGTGATCTCGAGCTCGAAGGGCAGGTGCCCGCCTTCGTGCGAGCCGAGCTCGACGCCGTCGAGCCACACCGTGGCGAGGTAGTTCACCGAGTCGAAGCGCAAGAAGGTGCGCTCGCCCTCGCGCGGCGTCGCGACGAAGCTCGTTTCGTACCAGATGGGACCGAGGTAATCGCGCGCCCCCTCGAGCTGCTCGTTGTAGCTGCCCGGCACCGCGATCGGCCGGGCGCCGCGAAGCCCACGGGCGAAGCCACGCCGCACGCCGACGTCGTCCGGATCGAGTCGCGCCCTCCAGAAGCCCGACAGCTCGCGCGCCGTTCGATAAGCGTTCTCTTCGGGATACAGCATGGCGCCCCACTATAACGAAGGCCCGAGCGAGGGCGCGCCGCCGAACGCGGCGCAGAACCCGCCCGCCAAACGACCGCGCGCGCTCGATCAACGGTTCTGGCGTTGCGCCGGGCGCCGGTCATGCAGCGCCGCGGCGACGAGCCTGTCCAGGCCACGGGAGAAGTCGTCGCTCGACACGGCGCCGAACGCGAGCCGGATGCCGTGCCCCGTGCCTTCCACCCTGAGCGCCGATTCGGGCAGGGTCACGACGCCCGCCGCGAGCGCCTGCCGCGCGAGCGTCGCTACGTCATGCTCGGGCCACACCGTCCAAACGGCGAGCCCGCCGTCCGGCGCGTGGATCTCGAGCGGCACGCGGCGCGCGGCGCGCTCGAGGGCGGCGAGCGCCGCGTCGCGGCGGCCGAGGTAGACGCGGCGCGCCCGACGCACGTGGCGCTCGAACCCGCCGTCCGACATCCAATCGGCCATCGCCGCCTGCGTGACGCCGTCGTTGCCCCGCGTGACGAGGCGCCGGCGCCGTGCCATCGCGCCGAGCACGGCTTCGGCTCCCGCCGCGAACCCGATGCGGACCCCCGGTGCGACGAGCTTCGACAGCGTCCCGACGTAGAGCACGTGAGCCGCACCTTGCCACGCGGCGAGCGGCGCCTGCGGCTCGCCGCGGTAGTGGTACTCGTGATCGTAGTCGTCTTCGAGAATCGGAACGCCCGCTCGACGCGTCAGGCTCAGGATCTCGGCGCGCCTCGGCGTCGCGAGCGTCGCCGTCGTCGGGTACTGGTGGTTCGGCGTGAGGTAAACGAGCCGCGGCGACCGAGCCTCGAGCGCGCGGGCGAGCTCGTCGACGCGCACGCCCTGGGCGTCGAGCGCGAGGGGCACGAGCACGGCGCCGCGATCGCGAAACACCTCGAATGCCGGTAAATAGCCGGGATTTTCCACGAGCACGCGGTCGCCGGGCGCGACGAGCGTCTCGGCGGCGAGCGCGATGGCCTCCTGCGAGCCATGCGTGAGCAGCACGTCGTCCGCGACGAGACCTCGCGCACGCCGGAGGTAGCGCGCGATCTCGGCCCGGAGCTCGGGGTGGCCTCTGAGCGCTGGGATGCCGAGCGACAGCGCGCTCGGGCGCCGTAAGGCACGCGCGTACGCCGCGCGAAGCTCGGCCGCCGGCAGCAGGGATACGTCGGGCGTCGCCGCGTGCAGGCAAATGACGTTCGGTGGCAGGTCCGAAAGCACGTCCTCGGCGGACGCTTCGGCACCGCGCACGAGCTGAAACCGGTGCGGCGCCTTGCTGCTCGGCAGGCGCCCGCGCGCGGGCTCTCGCGAAACCACGACGCGCACGCCACGACGCGGCTCGGTCTCGAGCAGGCCCTCGGCGACGAGCGCGTCGATCGCGACCTCGACGGTATGACGGTGAACGCCGAACGTCGCTCCGAGCTTTCGCACGGACGGCAGCCACTCGCCCGCCGCGAGGCCGCCGCTGGCCACGGCCGTGCGCAGCGCCCCCGCCACGGCGTGCCAACGCGTGCGGGCGCCCCGGGTCGTGCGCGGATCGGGTGGGGGAACGAAGCGCCGCATCTGGTCCAATGAAAAATTGAGTTCTGGACCATTTTACAGGACCAAAAGACGGTACGAAAGGCCCATGCAGCCGCTCGAGCTCACTCCCACGACCCTCCTCGGCGAAAGCCTCACGCTCTCGCCGCTCGGCGACGCGCCGCTCGCGGAGCTCACGCGTGTCGCGCTCGCCCACCCCGACATCTGGCGACACATCCCGTACCCCGTCGAGCGCCCCGAGCACGTCGAGCGCCTCGTTTCACGCCTGCTCGGCCTTGCTGCGCGCGGGGCGGCTTGCTCCTTCGTGACGCGTCGGCGCGCCGGAGGCGAGCTCGTCGGCAGCAGCAGCGTCTTTTTGGTCGACGCAGCCGTGCCGAGCGTCGAAATCGGCGCCACGTGGATCGTGCCCGGCTGGCAGCGAACACGCGTCAACACGGAAGCCAAGCGCCTCATGCTCGCGCACTGCTTCGAGACCCTCGGTTGTGCGCGGGTCGAGTTCAAGACCGACGAGCTCAACCTGACGTCGCGGGCGGCGCTCGCCCGCATCGGAGCCACCGAGGAGGGAACGCTACGCTCTCACATGCGGCGCGCCGACGGCACGCTCAGAGACAGCGTCTTCTTCTCGATCGTGCGCGAAGAGTGGCCCGGCGTGCGGGCCGCGCTCGACGGGATGCTCGGTGCCGGGACGGCACCGCATGCGGATGCCGAATCCTTGCGGCGGAACGCGGTTTGATGGATCGAGGCGACCGCGGTCTCTCGCCGAAACGAGCTCGAGGCTCGCCGTTCCACCTAGGCTAGAGCCGCCACTCGCCGCCGGCGCCGAGCATCGGACCGCCGTAGGTGACGGTATCGCCGCACTCGAACGTGAAGCCGGGGCCGCCGCAGGTCCTGGTTCGATCTTCGAACATCGTGACGCCGCCGACGCTGACCGTGAAGTACACGGAACCGCGGTCGCCGTTGCCGCGCAACAGGGAGCGCACGCCGACCTCCCCGTAACCGTAGCCGGCCGTCCCGCCGCCGCCCTCGAAGGCGAGCCACGAGCTCGAACCCACGGGGATGAGCGCCGAGCCCACCAACCCCGAGAACTCGAAGCTCGAATGGAACAGCACGACGTCATTTCGCAGGTCGAGGTTCAGCCCGTCGCGCGCTCCCAGGCGCAGGCGTTGCGCGATGAGCGTGCCCGTGCCGGCGTCCACCTGGAAGGTCGTGTCGTTCACCGTCTCGAGGCCGAGCCCGAGCCCGATCTCGAACACCTCGTGATCGTAGCTCGCGCTCACGAACGTCGCGACCGGGACGACCGCGGGCGTGCCCTTCCCGTTGGCGTAGCCGAAGGGGTACGCCTCCGCGGCGACGTGGACGGGGGCGTCGAAGCGATACCCGACGCTCGCCTGCGTGAGCGCACCGCCGCCCAGACCGTCGAGTGTCACGAACGGCCTCACCCTGAACGCGACCTCCCAGAGCGAAGACAGGCGCGGCGGCGAAACGCGACTCTGGGTGCGGTCGCGCGTCACGAAGCGCGCCGTGGCCCCCACCGGCGCTCGCTCGTTCATGCCGAGCTGGACGCGGGCGAAACCCGGGGCGACGGCCGTCACCACGCCGACGGCCGTGACGCTGCGCCGCGACGCGAGCTCGCCCCCGACGTCCTCCGACGTCGTCTCCGACAGCTCGATGCGATCGCCGTGTTTGAGGCCCTGGTTGGAGCCGAGGTCGATCACGACCTCGCCGAGCGAGGCTTCGGTCACCTTGCCTTCGGGCGTGCGCACCGGACGCGGGACAACGGCGAGCGGCGGCGGGGCGACGGGGCGGCTCGGAACCGGGCGCTCTACGCTGGTCGGAGGTGTCGAGGGCTCCGTGGGGAAAGCGCGCGTGCTGACGGCGTCGATGCGCACGGGGCGTGCTTCGAGGCGCGCGATCTCCGCCCAGACCATGCCGTCTCGCTCGAAGAGCCCGATGACGTCGCCACCGAGGTCCTGCGTGTCGAGCAGCGCGAAGCCGCCGTCGGGTTGCGGCTCGACGATCCACACGCCCGCCGCGCCGCAGGCGACGACGATGCGCGTGCCTTCGACGAGCGTGCGGCGATTGCACGCGCGACCGAGCGTGTCGCGTTGTGCGGGCAGCCAGGCGTCGAACGATGGTGCCGGCGCGGCGGTCCCCGGCGAAGGAGCTCTGCCTCGCGCCGGGGGTGCCGCCGGCTTGACCGGTGTCGTGGCGGTGGAGGCGGGGGGTGGCGGCGTTGCTGCTCCGGAGGGGTGAGTCGCGGCCGGTTGTGCCGCGGCGGGCGACACGACCGCGAGCGCGAGGACGCCGCCGAGCGCTGCCCGCGCCGCGGTCGAGCGCGGACGAATCGTTTCCCTGCGCGTGACCACCGCCCTCACTTTCCCGTGGAGGAGCGGCACCTTACAAGCAAAAACGCCTTTCCCCCGGGGCCGGGGCGCGAGCGAGGGGTCCCCGAGGGGTGCAGTGCCGCGGCGGGTCGGGTAGAATGAAACTCGGTGAGTGGAAGGTGGGTTACGCCATGAATAGCATCCGTTTTCGCGCAGAGAAGACCAGTGGTGGGGTGGGAGTCGCCTGGGTGGCGGCCACCGCGCTCCTATCGAGCGTGGGCTGCAATAGCCTCGATTCGAACATTCCCGAATCCAACTCGCAATTCCGCCTCGTGATACCGACGGACGTTCGTCCGGCGCTGTCTGCGCCCGTGAAGCCTCCGCCGATCACGGGTGGCACGATGATCGTCGCTGCCCAGGGCACGACTGCTGTGGCCTCCGATCCGGAGCGCGACAGCGTGGTGTTCGTCAACATCGGCGTCAACGCTCACGTCGTCGCCGTCGTGCCGCTCGAGCACGGCGACGAGCCAGGGCGACTCGTCGAGGACGATGCCGGGCGTATTCACGTCGCGCTGCGCGCGGCGGGCGTCGTGGCCACCCTCGACCCGGTCGAGCACCGGGTCACGGATCGACGCGCGGTGTGCGCTGCGCCGCGCGGCATCACGCTCGTCGCGCCCGGGAGCCTCGCGGTGGCGTGCGCCGACGGCAAGGTCGTTTTCCTGCCGGCCGCAGGTGGCGCGGCGACGGCCGTGCTCCAGCTCGAGCCCGACCTGCGTGACATCGTGGTGAGCGGCGGCACCCTCGCCGTCAGCCGCTTCAAGACCGCCGAGCTTCTGCGTCTCGACGCGCAAGGTGCCGTCGTACGGCGCGATCACCCCTCGGCCGTCATGGGCCAGCACCTCCTGCCCACGACCAATCCCAACGAATTGAACAGCGAGGGCCAACAGGCGCCGGCGTCGTTTCACCCGGTCGTGGCGTGGCGGACGCTCTCCGCGCCGAACGGCGACGTTGTCATGGTGCACCAGCGTGCCATCGACGAGGTCATCAACGTCGTGCCCCCATCGATGGGAGGGAGCAGCTACGGCGGTGGCCAATTCGGTTGCACGGGCGTCTCGCAAGACGGCGTGACGGTCCTCGGTCTCGACGGCAAGACGCTCGACGTGACGTTCAACGGCCCCCCGCTGCCCGTCAACGCCGCGCTGCTCGGCGACGGCTCGGTCGCCATCGCGCACGCCGGGCTCACGGACGAGACCGCGCCCCGCCCGTTCGTGATGTTCGTCGGCAATCCATCCGAGGGGGACGCGCCGGTCGCCACCCCCGGGGCGGCGCCGGGCGTCACCCCGACCGGCGTGAGCATCGTCAGCCTTCCGATCGGGGGCGCACCCACCATCGAGGGTGAGGTCCGTCCCGATCCGGGTTGCCAGTCGCCCCGGTCGATCATGCTCCAGCAGCAAGCTTTCACGGTCGCCGTGGCGCGTGGCCCGGGCTCCCGGAGCCTCGTGCTCCAGACGCGGCAGCCTTCGACCATCGTCGTCATCGACGACTATTTCCAAGGGAGTCAGCGCACCGTGTCGTTCGACGACGGCGCCACGCTGGACACCGGCTTCCAGCTCTTCCACAGCGATTCCGGCGGCGGCATCGCCTGCGCCAGCTGCCATCCCGAGGGGGCCGAAGACGGCAACGTCTGGACCTTTTCGGACTCCGGCGCCCGGCGAACGCAATCGCTCGAGAGCGGTCTCGCGCAAACCGCGCCGTTCCATTGGGAAGGCGATCTCCCGAGCGTCAACTCCGTCATGAGCCGGGTGTTCGTGGGCCGCATGGGCGGCGTCAACCAGAGCCCCCCGCGCCTCGCGGCGTTGCGCGACTGGCTGTTCGCGCTCCGGCCGCCGCGGCCCATGCGCTCGGCCGATGATCCGGCCGTCGTGCGCGGACAGGCGCTCTTCGAGTCGGCGGCGTGCACGAGCTGCCACTCGGGCCCCGTGCTCTCGAACAACCACAATGCCGACGTCGGCAAGGGACGCTCGCTCCAGGTCCCCGCGCTGCTCGGCGTCGCGTACCGCGCCCCCTTCATGCACGACGGCTGCGCGAAGACGCTCTTCGATCGCTTCGATCCCGCCTGCGGCGGCGGCGAGCTGCACGGGCGCGTCGCCGAGCTCGGCGACCCGGAGATCGCGGACCTCGTCGCGTATCTCGAGTCGCTTTGAGCGTGCGGGCCGTGGTCCGCCGCCGAGCGGTCACGAGCCTTTCGGTGCTACCGGTGCTCGCCGCCTGCGGTGGCGAGCCATCGACCCCGGCGCCCACATGCGCCGACGACGCTCGGCGCGTCGTCGTGTATCCCGACGACGATGGCGACGGGTTCACGCGCTCGACCGACGCCATCAGCGTCCCCGAGTGCGCCGTGCCACCGGGGTACAAGGTCGGATCCAGCGGCGACTGCGACGACGCGGATCCCGAGGTCTTCCGCGTCGCCTACGAGGACGCGGACGGTGACCACTACCGGAGCGCCGAGGGGATGCGCTGCGTCGGCTTCGAGGTCCCCCCCGGTTTCACGCTCTCTTCCCTGGGGTACGACTGCAACGACGAGGACCCCAACGCGTGGCTGAGCTTCGCGCCGGATCGCGACGGCGACGGCTACGTCGATGCGACGGGCCCTCGCGTCTGCGCCGCTACGGCGCCGGAAGGCTACCAGGTCATCGGCTTCTCGGGTCTCGACTGCGACGACGGCGACCCGGCGCGCCATCCTGACGCGTGGGAGAGCTTCGCGGACGGCATCGATACGGATTGCGACGGGTACGACGACCCCACGATGTGCACGGTCGAGGCAGCCGCCGTCGCGAACGCCGTCGTGAGCACGGGGCACTGCTCGGGCACGGACCTCGCGCTCGTGGGAGCGATGGTTTGCGCGCCGTGCCACCAGCAGCAGGGTCAAGTCGTGCTGCGGGTGGTGAACGACGGCTCGGAGCCGAGTGGGAGCGCGATGCTGTCGATCGTCGTTGACGACGGCGCCGCGGATGCCGTCGCGGTGCCGCCCCTCGACCCCGGCGAAGCATCGCCACCGTTGACGCTCGTCGCGCTCGACGGTGTCGCGGCGACGCTCGAGCCCGGGGACTGCGACGCCTCGAACGACACGCTGACGGTGCCCGTCGTCTCGGTGAGCTGCACGCGCTGACGACGGCGCGCCACCCTTGACGGCGGCGGCGGCCGGCCCCAGGTCATCCAGTGATGTCGCGCGACTTCACCGAACGCATCTGACGCCTCCGCTCCCTGGTTCGTCTCGCGGTTCGGGCCTCTCGGCTGGCCCTCGTTCTCGCGAGCATCGATTTTTTCGACGAGCTCGCGTCGGGGCTGCCGTCCGCCGGGGCGCCGGCCCTCACCGAGGAATTCTCGACCGGTGTGGCGGGTCTTTCGCTGGCCGCTTTCACGGCGCCGCAGCTCTTGGCGCTGCTCGTCGATGGACCGCTGCTCGCCCGGGCATCGCGCTACGGCCGCGCCCCGATGATCGCGCTCGGCCTGCTCGGCATGGCAGTGTCCGTGCTCGCGGCAGGCCTCGCGCCGTCCTTGTGGGTGTTCGCGCTCGCGTTCGCCCTGTTCTCGCCGGCGAGCGGGCTCGCGTGCGGGCTCGCACAGGCGGCTCTCTTGGATGCGCGCCCCGACGAGCGCGAAGAGGGCATGACGGATTGGGCGCTTGCGGGGACGTTCGGGGACCTGGCAGCGCCGCTCGTGATCGCGGCAAGCACGCTCTCGTTCGGCAGTTTTCGCGCGGCGTGGGTCCTCGTGGGCATCGCGCTCGCTGTGCTGGCGGCGTTCGTCGCCCGGCTGCCGCTCGGCGCAGCGCCCTTTGCCGAGCGGGGCGAGGAGATGGCGAGCCTGCGGCGTGCGCTGGGTGATCGGCCGCTCGTGCGCTGGGTCCTCGCCGCGGCCCTCTGCGCGCTCCTCGACGAGACGTTCACGGCGCTCGCCGCGCTCTTTTTATCGGAGCGCTTTCCTCACGTGCTGCTCGCCGTCCCCGTGGGGCTCGCCGCGTGCACGCTCGGGGGCGTCCTTGGGCTCGTCCTGCTCCGCCGGCTGCTCACGACCCGTTCGCCACGGGTGCTGCTCGCGCTCTCCTCGGCCGGCAGCGTGGCAGCCTACGTTTTCTGGCTCGCGTCGGGCTCCTTCGTGCTCGCGACGGTGTGGCTGTTCGCGATCGGCGTGCTCGTCTCGTTTCAGTATCCGCTCGCTCAAGCACAGGCCTACCGCGCCGCGGGCGATCGCTCGGGGCTCGTGGCGGCGTTGAGTCCCATCGGCAACGCGCTGGATCTCGTTTCGCCACTCGTCGTCGGGCTCGTCGCGGACCGCCTCGGGCTTGCCGTCGCGCTCGCGTGCCTGCTCGCCCAACCCGTGGGGCTACTTTTTGCTCTGCGCGCCGAATGCAGGCGTTGACGGTGCGGGCGCGGTGCCGCGTCTCAGCGCAGCGACGCGACGATCTCGGCGCCCTCGTCCTCGCCGAGGTCGCTCGCGACCGCGTACCCGACGCCGTGCCGATCGGTGGCGGCGATCGCGAAGCCGCGCTTCCAGGCCACGTACACGGGCTCGTCCCGCACGACGCGCTTCTTGAAACGCGAGCTCATCGGGAAGTGCTCGGCGTTGAAGACGTAGAGCGTCATCCTGTGCCCGTCGAGACGATAGCGCAGCGACGCGGCGCGCTCGTTGCGCAACGGCACGACGCTACCGCCTTCCCAGCGAGCGCCGTATTGAAGGAGGCTCGGCGCGTGAACCGGCACGCCCACCTCGGGCTCGAGGTGATCGAGCAACGACGGCTCGGTGACCGCGGGTGCCGAGCGATCGAGATGGCGCTCGACGATGTCGTCGAGGAGCTTCTCGACGTTGAAAGGCTCGTTGACGGCGGCCACCACGGGCTTGGTCGTCGTCGACTGAGCGGGGTTCTTCTCGGTGGTTGCCGTCCACAACAGCGCGAACGCGGCCGCAGCGGCGAGCGGCACGATGTTGCCCCACGACAGCATGCCCGGGCGAGCCTCCGCCGCTTCGAGCGCTTCCACGCGCGACTCCTCGGCGCGGAGCGAATTCACCAGGCGATCGCGGAAAGCGTCACTCGGCACGGCGCTGGCGTAGGTCGAGCGCCGGAGGCTCTTCCTGACGGCGTGGTCGAACTCGAGCCGAGCGGAGCAGCTGCCGCAATCGGCGAGGTGTGCCTCGATCTCGAGAACCTGGTCGGGTGCGAGCTCTCCGTCTGCGTAGGCATCGAGCCCCGCCATCACGGGACGACAGCCACTCTTACCCATCGCTAGCCGACCTTTCCACGGCGGTAGCGTTCCATGGAAACGACGGACTTGTTGCCGTCGGCGCTCGCGGGAGCGGTCTCGGCCGAGGGCCGCTTGACGCCGATGGCCTCCTCGGGGCCGACGATGCCGAGCGCGCGCGCGTGCTGGTAGAGCCGGCCCTTGAGCAAGCGGCGACCACGATGCAAGCGCGACATCACGGTGCCGATCGGGCAACCCATGATGTCGGCGATTTCACGATACGAGAGCTCCTCGACGTCGGAGAGCACGACGGCGAGCCGGAACTCCTCGGGCAGCTCGTCGAGTGCCGTGGTGATTTCCTTCTCGAGCAAGGAACGCAGCGCCCGGGACTCGGGGTCGCGCATCGCTTCCATCGTCGAAGAGCCAATCCACCCGTCGGCGAGCGGATCTGCGTCGGGCCCGCCGAGCACGCTGCGCTCGAGCCCGCCGCGCCGGTAGCGATTGATGAAGGTGTTGGTGAGGATGCGCAGGAGCCAGGCGCGCATGTTGCTGCCTTGAGCGAAGTGCTCGCGCGCCCGGAGCGCCTTCAGCAGCGTGTCCTGGACGAGGTCCTCGGCCTCGGAGCCATTCTTGGTCAGGCGGGACGCCACCGCGAGCAGCGTCGGCAGGTGCGCCAATGCCTCACGCTCGAACTCCGTCGGTACCGTGCTCCGTCTCATGGCTCGATGGTGCTAACCCAGCGTAGCGCCCCTGTATTCCCGGGCTAGCCGCCCTCGGTTCCGGGGCTCTCTGGGGGCTTTTCGCCGCCCGGGGCGCCGCCGTGGCCCGTGGCGCGCTCGAGCGCGTCGAGCCGCTCCCCGAGCCGGCGGACCTCCTGCTCCAGAGCGCGGAAGGCGGAAAAATTCGGTAGGGTTGCGCGGATCCGCTCGTCGATCGCCCCTTGCCAATGCTCCAGCGTGGCGCGAAGGCCCGGGCGCGTATCCTTGTTGTTCTGCGGCATGTTTTCCTCGTCGGGTGGGGGCGGAATCGGCGGCGCGGCCGGGCGCTCCTCTGCTTGCGCCCCTTGCTCGGTCTCCCCCTCCGTCGGCGGGATGAGCTTACCGATCGGGCCACCCCGCAGCTGGCTCAGGATGCGCTCCCCGCCGTGTCGGATCAGCGCCTTCAGCGTGCTGAGAGGGATGGCACGCGGCTTGGCCCGCAGCTCCTCGGAGATGATGAGCGCGAGCGTCACGTCCGTCTTGTCCTCCTTCGTCGCGTTGTCGATGATCTCTACGTCCTCCCCGGCGCGGATCATCTCGGCTATCTGGAGGAGTGTGACGTAGGTGCTCGCGCGGGTGTCGTAGAGCTTGCGGTTCGAATAGCGTTTGATCACGCGCCGCACGGGCGCGCTCGTCGTCGCTTCGGTGGGGTGTTCGCTCGTCATGCTCTAGTCGCGCGGAAGTACTAACGAAACCAGGGCGGCTCGCCCGCGGCTCATCAAAGCATGATGCACGGCGTCAAAGTATCAAGCCGCTGCATGATCCGGGAATTTTTCCGGGATTCCAGCGGGTTGCTACCTTGGCGGCACCCGTGTCCCGCTGGCTCCTGCTGTTCGTCGTCCTGGTCGGCCTGGGGGCCTGTCGCCCTTCGCCCGGCCCTGCGCTCGTCGAGGTGACGGGTGTCACGAACCGCGAGCTCAGGGAAGGCGACACCCTCGAGCTTCGCGGCCAGTCCTTCCCCGAGGGTCGCGTCGTGACGGTGACGCTCACTGGCGACGTGCAGAGGCCCGGTGAGCACCCCCTCAATCGGTTCGAGCTCTCGCTGAAGGGCCTGAGCGCGTCGAGCCACAGAGTCACCGTGACGGTGACGCGCGAGACGCTGCGCGCGGTGACCGGCGGAGCGAACGGCGCGCACGCGACGTTCCACGGCGCGCTCGGCGTCTCGTTCCGTCCGCGCGTCTCCGGGACGCCTCCGGTGACCGGACAGCTCTCCGAAGTCGTGCTCGACTTCATTCCCGCTGAAGAAGAAGAGAGCGTTGCCGTGGCTCGCACCGAGACGGGGCGGCGCTTCGCCGAGTACGCCGGCCTCTTGCTGCGCGAAGGCGACGACTTCGACACCGTATCGGGCGTCATGCCCGACAGCCCCGCGGAGCGCGCTGGCGTGCTCGCGGGTGACCGCATGCTCGAGCTCGGTGGCGTCCGCGTGCTCGAGCTGTCCGATCTGGTGCCCGCGCCGCTCGCGCGTACTGCCGACCTTCGCGTCGAGCGGGCCGGCAAGCGAGTCGTGCTGCCGCTCGACGTGACGGGGTTTTCTCCGATCACCCCGCGTGAGCTTGCGCCGACTGCCGGTGCGATCGGCGCGGTCCTGCTGTTGCTGCTCTTGCTCGCGTCGCCGTTCGGGCGCGCCCTCAGCCACCTCGAGGGCCGCCTCGTCGAGCGAGCCCGCGGGCCGGCGGGCGTGACGCTCCGGCGCCCCACGCGGCCGCACGGCTCGCTCGGCCAGCGCCTGGTCGGCGCCCTCCCGACGCGCGTCGGCCCCTACGTGGCGCTGGTCTCCGCGTGCGCGCTCGTCATGGCGGTCGGTCTCGGTCTACCGCTCGTTGCGCCCGAGGTCGATACGCTGCTGCTCCTCGTGGCGGCGTATGCGTCGCTCGCGATGGCGGTGCTGGTGTTCGGCGTCGCGTCGGGCGAAGGGCTCGTGGCGCGCCTGCGACGCGTGCTGCTCGTGCTCGTGCAGGGAAGCGTGGTCGGGCTCGCGCTCGGCGCGGCCGTGCTGCGGGCGGGCGGAGCCGGAACCGACGAGCTCCTCTTGACCCAGGGTCCCTGGCCGTGGGAGTGGCTCGTGGCACGCGCGCCCGTGCCGCTGTTCTCTGCGCTGGTGCTGCTCGTGGCACTCGTACCCGATCCGGCTCTCGGCCGGCGCCCGCTCGGAGCGACGGCCGCCGAGCCTGCCCGCGGGCTCAGCGTCGTCCCGCGACTGCTCGCAAGAGTGACGCTCATCGTCGTCACGGGCCTCGCCGCGATCGCCTGGTTCGGCGGCATGCGCGCGTCGGAGGCTTCCAACTTGCTCGCGCCGCTCGGTGCCCTTTTGCTGCTCCTGAAGACGCTGTCGCTCGCGGGGCTCGTGCTCGCGCTACGGCGCTTCGCGGGTCGCCTCGATCTCGACGAGGCGCGGGGGCCGCTGCTTTTCTGGCTGCTTCCGGCGTCGCTCGGCCTCGGCGCCCTGTCGTGGCTCGGGCGCCGCACGGCTCTCGACGCGGGGCTCGACGGCGCCGCCCGTGCCGCCGCGGCCGTGTGCCTCGCTGGGGGCGTTGCGCTACTCGTCGCGCTCGTCGTCCGTGCCCACCTGGGTGCACGCCGGCGTCCTCCGGCGCCCGGCCTCAACCCCTGGATCTGAGCTGGCGGTGCTCGTCTCTCGCGAGCCGTGCGCTACCCGCCAAGCTCGCTGCGCAGGCGGCGCTCTTCCTCGCCCAGCTTGCCGATGACCTCGAGCGTGCGATCCGCGATCGCTTGATGCACGCGTAGGCTCGCGGGCTTCTCGTAGAGATCGGAAAAATCGATTGGCTCACCGAAGACGACGACGATCTTCCTCCCCGTGCCGTCGAAGTTGCTCCCGATCTGCCGCGGCAAGTGGTTGATGAGACCGTTGATGAAGACCGGAATCACGGGCACGCGCGCCTCGTGGATGACGCGCCCGACGCCGCGCTGCGCCGGCAGGAACGTGTAGGGGTCGTCGTCCTTCTTGCGGCGTCCTTCGGGGTGGAGCCCAGCGAATTTTCCGCCCTGCCGGAGCAGCCACGCGAGCTCCGAGAGGCTCGCCGGGTTGACGATGAGCTGCCTTCGCTCGCGGAAGATCGGCGGGTACATGGCGAAGAAACTCATGACGCCGTTGACGAACAAGCCGAGCCAGCGCGTGTAGAAGAACTCGGCGCGCACGGGGAAAAGGATGCGATGGCCGAGGCCCTTTCTCACGAGGTGCCCCGTGACGACGTAGAGGTCGAAGAAGCTTCGGTGGTTCGAGACCAGGACGAAGCTCTGGCGAGTATCGAGCTCGGGCAGGCGTTCCTCGCCGTAGACATGGCGAAGGTGCTTGGTAAAATGATGGATCCAGGTGGAGCCGATCACGCGCTGCACGCGGCGAATGACGCGGTCGAAGATCCCCGGCTCGAACGTCCAGCGAACGAAGCGGATGATGGCGCGCTCACGCAGCGAAAGCCGGCCTCGTCCGACCGCGACCAGATCGGGGCGCTCCCCGGCCTCCGGCGGAGCCGCGTCTTCGCCGAGGGCTGCGGACGACGATTCGGTCACGCGTTCGCGGCCTTAGCACTTCTTTGCCGGCTTTTGGCGAGGCGCGCGGCTCGCGCGGACGTTTCGGCCGGAGACGAGCGCAAATCCAGCGCGGAGGCCGCGACTTAGCCGCCGTCGAAGACCACGTCGAGATAGCCCGGCGGCGGCACCCGCTCGGCAACGGCCTCGAACACGCGCTCGGCGATCGCGCGGTGGTCGGCGGTCTCCGGGGCTCGCAGCGTGAGCGTGAGGTGGGGCTCCAGGTCGCGTTCGGGGTTGAACGTTCGCTCGAGCTTGTGCCCCGCGACGTCCTTTAGGCCGGCCAGGCAGGCTTCGAGCGCCGCGACGAGCTCGGGGGGCGGCGGATCGGCATCTTCTGCCACGAGCGTCTTCTCGC
The DNA here is from genome assembly GCA_963841435.1 of uncultured delta proteobacterium. Lineage (GTDB taxonomy): Bacteria > Myxococcota_A > Polyangia > Polyangiales > Polyangiaceae > PMG-095. The sequence goes on along the minus strand of CAWJCS010000005.1, from coordinate 1,020,831 downwards.
CGTCGAGCGGGGGCAGCTCGGAGACGTAGCCGACGAGCGGAATGGGCTGGCCCGCGACGAGGCTCGCGAGCTCCGACCGCCGCAAGAAGAGCTCGCTCGGCTCGCCGGCGTCGATGACGAGCCCGAGGACGTCCCGCTCGTCGATGACCCCGAGCGCGAGCTCACAGGCGATACGCGCCGGCAACGTGCAGACTCTGAGCTCGTCGCCGTCCGTCTCCCAGCCGAGCGTTCGAGCGAGGCCCTCGAGGTGCTCGGGGCGCGTGAACAGGGCCGCGTACCGTGCTCCCTCGGGGTCGAAAAGGAAGTGCGGCACGATTTCCACGCGCTCGTCGAGCTCCATGCGCGCGCCCTCGCTCGCCCCTTCGATGGCGCGCTCGAGCGGAATGAAGAGCTCGGCGTCGTCCAGCGCGGCTTCGAGCGCGGCCACGTCGCGGCGCAAACCGCGCTGCGCGCGTGTGACGAGGACGGTGAGATCCGGCGGTTCGCCATTCGCCGGAAGAGCGCTCGAGCTCACGGTCGGTTGCGTAACACGACCGAGCACTCGACGCACGCCCAGCGGTCTGGCACGCTGGCTCTTCCGATGAGCGAGTCGCGTCGTGGTTTTTACGCCGAGGTCCAACCCTACCGGACCGGCTTTCTCAAGGTGAGCCCGGAGCATTCGATCTACTTCGAAGAGTCGGGCAACCCTCGCGGCAAGCCCGCGGTTTTCCTGCATGGCGGCCCGGGGGGTGGCACGAGCCCGCGCCAGCGCCGGTTCTTCGATCCGGAGCGCTACCGCATCGTGCTCTTCGACCAGCGCGGCTGCGGCAAGAGCAAGCCGCACGCGTCGCTCGCCGACAACACTACGTGGCACCTGGTGTCGGACATCGAGGCGCTGCGCGAGCACCTAGGCATCGATCGTTGGCTCGTGTTCGGCGGCTCGTGGGGCAGCACCCTGGCGCTCGCCTACGCGGAGAAGCATCCGGATCGCGTCGCCCAGCTCGTGCTGCGCGGCATCTTCTTGCTCCGCCGCTGGGAGCTCGATTGGTTCTACCAGCGCGGCGCGAGTCTGTTCTTCCCGGAGGCCTGGCAGGCCTACCTCGCGCCCGTGCCCGAGGCCGAGCGCGGTGATCTCATGGCCGCCTATCACCGGCGCTTGACGAGCGAAAATCCCGTCGTGCGGCAGGAGGCTGCGCGTGCCTGGAGCGTGTGGGAAGCGAGCACGGCGCACCTGATTCAGGATCGCGAGTACATCGCAAGCTGCGCCGGCGACCAGTTCAGCCTCGCGTTTGCGCGCATCGAGTGCCACTACTTCGTCAACGGCGGCTTCCTTTCGCGCGAAAATCAGCTGATCGAGGACGTCGAGAAGATCCGCAAGATCCCTGCCGTCATCGTGCAGGGTCGTTATGACGTCATTTGCCCGCTCGCGAGCGCCTACGAGCTCGCACGCGCCTGGCCCGAGGCGGATTTTCGTGTGGTCGCCGATGCGGGCCATTCGGCGTTCGAGCCTGGTATCGTTCACGAGCTGGTGAGCGCGACCGAGCAGTTTGCCGCGACCTGAAACGTATGGCGACCGTCTTCAGCGTCCTCACCCGGGTGCAGAACGCACTCTCCGTCACGGCGCGACAATTCGGTCCGCGGCAGCGGCGCGCCTGGCTCGGCCCGGCACGAGCCCACGTCGAGCTCAGAGACGTGCGCGGCGTGGAGCTCGACGAGCTCAAGCGCGCGCTCGAAGCCGAGCTCTGCGAGCTTCCCGGCGTTCACTCGGTGCGGGTCAGCGCGCCACTGCAGCGCATCGTGATCGAGCTCGAGGACGAGGGTCTGACGCTCGAGGAGCTCGTCGAGTGCGTCGAGGCTGCCGAGCGCTCCGTTTCGGTGCACACGGCTCCGTTTCGCGACACGGCGTGGCAGCACCCCGTCGATCCGGAGGCCAGCGAGCGGTTGCTCGTCGTGCTGGCGGCCGAGGCGCTCGCGTTCGCGGGCGGCAGCGCCCTGCGCTTCTCGTTGATTCCTGCGGTGCGCGCCGCGGGCACGCTCGCGTCGCTCCTGCAAATCGTGCAGTTGACGCCACGGCTCAGGCGAGCGCTCGACGAGCGGCTCGGTCCATTGCGCGCCGACCTGATGCTCGAGGTGGGTGCTGCGTTCGGCCATGGCGTGGCACAGCGCCCGGGCAGCGCGTTCGTCGAGCTCTTGCACCATGCCGTCAAGCTGTCGGAGGTCAACGCGCGCCGTCGCAGCTTCGAGGCGCGGGAGCCCGAGCTTTACGGGCGCAACGTGCCGGAAGCGCCGCCCATTGCTGCCGTGGAGCCGCGACCCTGCCCGCTGCCGCGCGGACCCATCGAGGAGTATTCCGATCGCGCCGTGTTCGTGTCGCTCGCCGGTTTCTTGGTGAGCTTCATCGCGACGCGCAACGTGCAGCGCGCCGTGGCGGCGCTGTTCGGTGGGTTGCCCAAGCCGGCGCAGCTGGGACGCGACGTTTTCTCCGCCGAGCTCGGTCGTGCGCTCGCACGCCGTGGGGTCCTCGTGCTCGACCCGGCGGTGTTGCGGCGCCTCGACCGCGTCGACTGCCTCGTGCTCACGGGGGAGCTCGTGGCGCGCCACCGCTGGGAGATCCGGCGGCTCGTGCTCGCGCCCGATCAGGACGAGCAGGCGGCGCGCGACGCAGTGGCCGCGCTGTTCGACCCCGACCGCCCCGTCGCGCGCCGCGTACAGGAGGGCATGGTGCTCGAGCCGCTCGGCGCCCACTCGGGCGAGCTGCCCTTGGAGCTCGTCGCCGGCGCCGGCGAGCTCGGCGATCAGGGCGGTCTCGTGCTCTCGCTCGAGCTCAAGGGTCGTGTCGTGGGGCTCGCCGAGATCGAGATCGTTTCGCGCCTCGGCATCGACGAGCTCGTGGCCGCGGCCCACGAGTCGGGGATGCGCGTCGTGATTGCGGCGCGCACCGACGCCGTGCTGCACGGCATCGCCGCCGACGACACCATCCCCGACGGCGAGGGCATGCTGCGCGGCATCCAGCGGCTGCAGCGCGAGGGTCGCGGCGTGTGCGTGATCGGCGCGACGGGCACGGCGGCGGCGCTCGCGGCGGCCGATGTCGCGATCGGACTCCTGCGCCCCGGGGAAGCGCCGCCCTGGGGCGCGCACATTCTCTGCTCGGACGACCTTTCCGAGCCGCGCTTCATCATCCACGCGGCGAGCGTCGCCCGTCAGGTCGCCAAGCAGAGCGTCAACATCGCGCTCGGTGCCGCGACGCTCGGTGCGCTCGTCTCGGCGGGTGGCGTTTTGCCCCTCACGGGCCGGCGCGTGATCGCCGTCGTCAATGCGGCGTCGATCGTCTCCATGCTGAACGGGGCGCGCGGCTCGCTGAACCTCGTGCGTCGCGCGCTGCCGCCACCTCGCGACCGCACGCCGTGGCACGCGCTCGACGTGCGCGCCGTGCTCGTGCGCCTCGGTACGGGTCCGGAAGGACTCGAGCGCAAGCAGGCCATCCTGCGCCGGCGCCGCGAGATTGCCCGCCGGTCGGGCGTCGTCGAGCTGCTCGAGGCCGTGAGCGACGAGCTGTTCAATCCGCTCGCGCCGCTGCTCGCGGCCGGCGCGGGACTTTCGGCGGCGGTGGGCTCGTTCGCCGACGCCACGATGGTGGGCGGCGTCGTCGTGCTCAATGCGCTCGTGGGCGGCGTGCAGCGCTTCCGCACGGAGCAGGCCATCAAGGAGCTTTCACGCTCGGCGCGGCGCCGGGCCATGGTGCGCCGCGGCGGACAGCTTTCGGAGATCGACGACGTGGAGCTCGTGCACGGCGACGTCGTGCTGCTCGCGGCGGGCGACGTCGTGCCGGCCGACTGTCGCATCCTCGAGGCCGACTCGCTCGAGATCGACGCCTCGAGCATGACGGGCGAGTCGATGCCGGTCAAAAAGCAGGCGAAGCCTTCCTTCGATCTCAACGTCGCGGACCGCAGCTCGATGCTCTACGAAGGCACGGCAATCGCGGCGGGCCGCGTGACCGGCGTCGTCGTCGCCGTTGGCGACGAGACCGAAGCGCGTCGAGGCGCGGTCGCGAGCAAGATGGACGCCGCGCGCGGCGGCGTCGAGCGGCGCCTGCGCTCGCTGATCCAGCTGACCGGCCCCATCGCGCTCGGAGCCGGAGCGGGGCTCGTCATCGCCGGCCTCGTGCGGGGACGAAAGCTCGAGGATCTCGTGGGCAGCGGCGTGAGTCTCGCGGTGGCATCGGTGCCCGAAGGGTTGCCGCTGCTCGCGACGGCCGCCCAGCTCGCCGCCGCGGAGCGCCTCGCCAAGCGCGGCGCGCTCGTGCGCAACGTCCGCAGCATCGAAGCGCTCGGTCGCATCGACGTGCTGTGCGTCGACAAGACGGGGACGCTCACGGAGGGACGCATCGAGCTCGTCCTCGCGGCCGACGGCAGCGCCGAGCAGCGACTGCCGAACCTCGACGCCGTGACGCTGCCCGTGCTCGGCGCCGCGCTCAGGGCGTCGGCGGAGCGCGGGGGCCGCTCGTTCGACCCCACCGAGCAGGCCCTGTACCGGGCCGCCGACCGCCTCGAGCTGCCGCTCGACTACGCCTGCCCCGGGTTTCGCCGCTCCTATGAGGTGTCGTTCGAGGCCGGGCGCGGCTACCACGCGACGGTCGGCAACTGCGACCAGGGCGTCGTCATCGACGTGAAGGGGGCGCCCGAAGTGGTGCTCGCGCGCTGCACCGGTGTGCGGCGTGGCGGTCAGCGCCAGCCGCTCGATGACGCGACCTCCGCCGAGCTCGGCGGGCGCGCGGCGGCCCTCGCCGCCCAGGGTTTGCGCGTGCTGGCCGTGGCCGAGCGGCTCGTCGCCGAGGGTGACAGCCTCGACCCGAGAAGGTTGGTCGGGCTCACGTTCCTCGGCTTCCTCGCCTTCAGCGACCCCGTGCGCGCGAGCGCGGCCCAGGCCATCGTGGAGCTGTCGCGCGCGGGGGTCCGCACCGTGATGATCACGGGCGACCACCCCGGCACGGCGCAGGCCGTCGCTCGCGACCTCGGGCTCCAGAGTCCGGGAGGTGTGCTGTCGGGCGCCGAGCTCTCGGACATCAGCGACGCCGACCTGGCACGTCGCATTCGCCGCGTCTCGGTCTTCGCGCGCGTGACGCCCGCGCAGAAAGTGCGCATCGTGCGTGCTCTGCAGCGCGCCGGGCGCGTGGTCGCCATGGTCGGTGACGGTGCCAATGACGCGCCCGCCATCCGGCTCAGCAACGTGGGTATCGCCGTGGGTGAGCACAGCACGACGGCCGCCCGCGCCGCCGCCGACATTCTGCTCACCGACGCGCGCCTCGAGACGCTGGTCGACGCCGTGCTCGAGGGTCGCGCGATGTGGGCCGCCGTGCGCGACGCCGTCTCGATTCTCGTCGGCGGCAACCTCGGCGAGATCGGCTTCACGCTGGGCGCGGGCTTGATCGACGGCCGCCCGCCGCTCAATCCGCGCCAGCTCCTGCTCGTCAACCTGCTCACCGATGTGGCGCCTGCCATGGCCATCGCGCTCCGCCCCCCCGTGCCGCGGTCGCCCGCCGCGCTCGCCCACGAGGGGCCGGACGCCTCCCTCGGGGAGCTCCTGACCCGTCAGATTGTCGCTCGCGCGGCGCTCACGGCGCTCGGGGCGAGCGCGGCCTGGGGTATCGCGCACTTCACGGGCACGCGCGCGCGGGCGAGCACCGTGGGTCTCGTGGCGCTCGTCGGCACGCAGCTCGGCCAGACGCTGTTTTCCGGCGGCATGAGCCGTCCCGTGATCGTCACGAGCCTCGCTTCGACGGCGGTGCTCGTGGCGATCGTGCAGACGCCGGGCGTCAGTCAGGCGTTCGGCTGTCGTCCGCTCGGCCCCTTCGGCTGGGCCACGGCCGTGGGCGCGTCCGCGCTCGCGACCGGGGCGGCCGTGATGCTGCCCGATTTCCTGGAAAAGATTCGGTCGCGCGCTGCGGCGGAGGGAATCGTGCTGAGTGCCGAGCTGCCGTCGTTGATGGGCGGCTGAGCGGCGCTTTTTTCAGGGCTCGCGCGACGAGCGCTGTCGTACGCGTGCGACCACGCTCTGCAAGGCGTCCCGCACCTGCTGGATGTCGAAGGGCTTCTCGAGCACGCGATTGCGCGAGGTCGCGGCGAGCTCGGCCGTGCCGCCCGTGAACAGCGCGCCGGACATGAAAATGAAGCGCGCGTCGAGCTCGGGGAGCTCGTCCCGTGCAGCGTCGAAGAGCTCTCGGCCCGTCATGCCGGGCATGAGCACGTCGCAGAGGATCGCGTCGTAGCTACCGCGCGCCGCTCGGAGCTCGGCGAGAGCTGCTGGTCCGCTCGTCACCACCGTGATGTCGTGAATCGGCTGAAGGGCGAGGCTCAGCGTCTTGCCCACGTTCACGTCGTCGTTGACGATGAGCACCCTGCCGCGGCCCTGGTCGCCGCGCGGCGCCGGTTGTTCGGGCTCGCTCACCATGGGAACCCCCACGAATTTGGGCAGCGTCACCGTGAAGGTGCTGCCTTCGCCCTCGGTCGTGTCGACGTTGAGCGAGCCGCCGTGCGCTCGCACGATGCCCTGGCAGATGGGAAGCCCGAGGCCCGTGCCGACACCCGGGGCTTTCGTCGTGAAGAAGGGATCGAAGATCTGCTGCTTGGTTTCTTCCGGCATGCCGACGCCCGTGTCGGTGAACGCGACCTGTACGCCGGCTTCGCTTTCCGAAACGGCAACCGTGATCGCGTGTGTCTCGGGCGACCCACCCTCGGGAATCGCTTGCGCGGCATTGACGAGCAGGTTGACGAACACCTGCTCGAGTCGGGCGGCATTGCCGAGCACGAGCGAGACCGGTCGGTAGCGGCGGATCAGCCGCGCTCGCGTGGCGAGCGAAGCCGACACCAGGTTGATCGCCGTCTCGAGCGTCGTCTCGACGCTGACGGCGCCGCGCGAGGTCGCATCGTCACGCGCGAAGGTACGAAGATCACGCACGATGGTCGCGACGCGGTCGGCGCCGTGTTTCGCCTCGAGCACGCGCTTGAGCAAAAGCTCGCGTTCCGGGCCGTCCGGAGTGGAGTCGAGGTATTGCTCGAGAAACTCCAGATTCAAGAGCACGTAGGCGAGCGGGTTGTTGATCTCGTGCGCCACGCCGGCGGAGAGCACGCCGAGCGCGGAGAGCCGCTCGGCCTGGGCCACGCGGGCCTGGAGCGCCTTTCGCTCGGTCACGTCGCGGGCGAAGGCGAGCACGGCGGGTCCCCCCAGAAACTCGATGCGAATGGAGCTAATCTCCACGACGAGCGTGCGGCCGTCGAGTGAGTGGGAGCGGTACTCGTGCGGCGTCTCCGCCTGGTTGCCCGTTCGCAAGAGGTCGCGAATGCGCTCCGCGGCGTCCCCGGACTGATCCGACTCGATGAACTCGGTGATGCGTCGTCCGATGCCGGCCTCCGGGGTCTCGAGCCCGAGCATTCGGGCGCCACGCGGGTTCAAATAGAGAATCGTGGCACCGCGCAGGATCGCCACCCCGTCGGGCGCGCTCTGGACGACGCTCTGGAAGCGCTGCTCCGATTGCTCGAGCGCGCTCTCAGTTCGCTCGCGCTGCGAGCGCGCGCTATCGCTCTCCGGGGCGTCGGGCGCGTTCGGCATCGACGTCCCAAGATACCAGCTTTCATCCCCGGAATTCACCCGTACGGCGGCTTTTCCCCGAAAGTTGGCCCGTGTGTCGAGGGTCCGATAAGGCCGACAGCATGCCCAAGTCGAGTTCGGGTTTCCCTCCCCCCGCCTGCCGTCCAGTGTGCCTGTTCGGTGCGCTCCCGTTGCTCGTTCTGACGAGCGTCGGTTGCAGCGTGCTCTTTCCGGAGGCGCCGCCCGCCTCCGCGCCTTCGGCGATCCCGCCCGCACCCGCGAGTGAGTCTCCCGCCGCGGGTGAAACCGCTTCCAATCGCCACGTCGGCGACTTCTTCGTGCACATGATCAGCGGCAGCTTCAGAAAGCAGCCTGCGCTCCTCACCGAGCGCGTCGTGGCGCACGAGAACGATGCCTGGATCATCGAGTACACGCTCGAGGACTCCACGGGCAGCCGCGGCATCCGCACCTGGCTCGACGAAAACGGCGAAATTGCTCGCGTAACTCGCGTTTCCGGCGGCGCCGAAGAGAACGGCACCCTCGCCGACTATGACGCGCTCATGGCCGCGACGAGCGTCGTACCGGACGAGAACGACGGGCTCGCCGCGACGACCCGCGGCACCTGCACGGTCGGCCCCGCGGAGCTCGACTGCGAGACGAAGAGCTATCGCGTGCGCCTCGGTGACAAGGAGGCGAGCCTCGGCATCACGGCGAGCGCTGCGCTGCCGGGGCGCGATCTCGCCGGCGAGATCACGGCAGCTGACGGCACCGTCATCTTCCGCTCGGAGCTGCTCCAGCACGGCAGCGGGGCACCCTCGCAGGATCGGCCGTTCGCGCTGCTCTCGGATCCCTGAGCGTTGCTCGCGGTGTGACGCTGCTGTCACGCTCGTGACGGGGGTCGCGTCGCGCACCATGTGGGACGGGCGCCGGAGCTCGCGGAATCATTGAAAGCGAGCTCGGCGACGAAAGGATGGAGGTTGGCATGGCTTTCGCACTTCCAAGCGCAATGTCCCGGCGTCACAGGCCGCACCCGGTCGAGACGGAGAGCCGCGAGGACGCGCTCTTGCGTCGCGCGAAGCGCCACACTCGTCGCGGCGAGACCCGCCAGGCGATGCTCGCCCTCCGAGAGGCGTGCTTGCTCGCCCACGGCGACGCGCGGCTCTGGGCGCTCTACGGCGGGCATTGCGCTCGCGCGAGGCGCCCCGTGGAGGCCGCCGAGGCGCTTCGCCAGGCCATCTGGCTACGCGAGCGCGCGTCCGACGAGCGCCGCGCAGGGGCGCTGCGCGGCATGCTCGCGAAGCTCTCCGGCTGAGCGCTACTTCACGACGACGACCACCGGCGGGACCGGCGGTGCCTGGAACTCGTCCCAGGCAGGCGTCACGTTGTTCTGCGCGAAGTCGTTGAGCACGGGGTTCTCGTTGGGGCCCGTCACGAGGTAGCGCTGGTTCCAGAGGTAGGAGGCGCCGTAGGACGTGAGCACGCCGGCCTGCTCGACGATGGCGGCCATGTAGAGCTGCGACATGCGCGTGACGGGCATCACGTCCGTGCCCTCTTTGGTCTTGATGTTGCCGACCGACTGGCGTGCGCTCGAAAAGAGCAGAAAATAGTACTTTTTGCCGTTCGCCTCACGCACGATGGGCGACCACTTCGGCCAGCTGTTGTAGACACCCGGGCTCGACTCACCGCTGCACGCCGGCGGGTCGTTCGCGTCGAGGCGCGTGGCGGTGCCGCCCGCCGACGGGACCACGAACACCTCGGCTTCGGGCCGATAGTAGATCTTCCTGCCCTCGTCGTTCGCGGCGGCCGCGAAGATCTGCTTGAAGCCCGACACGCGCGTGTAGGCGAGGAGCGCGTCGTCGGCCGAATAGTCCGGGTAATACTCGGCATCGTCGGGCCCGCTCGCGCCGGCAACGGGCGCCGCCGGGCCGCCCTGCCCGTCGTTGAAAGGCACCGTGAAGAGGTCCACCTTGGTGGGCACCGGTACGTTCTTGTACGGCTGAACGCCGACGTGCCCGTCCGCCGTCGCGTCCGTCGACGTGTAGACGATGCTCGTGCCGTCGTGGCTGAAGTCGGGCAGCACGGCGCCGTTCGCGTCGCCCGTGCGGGCGATGATGCCCCAGCCGGCGTTCTGCGCGGCGATGAGCGCCTTGGAGATCGCGTTGTCGTTGTTGTCGGTGGGCGGCGTGCCCGCGGCGGCGAGGTCGACCCAGATGAGGTCGTCGTGGCCGGTGTACGGGCACTCGACGCCGTTGCCGCAGTCGACGCCCCAGAACTTCCAGGGCTCGCTCGCGACCGTTGACGGGCGCGGCGCGAACGAAGTCACGTAGCGGCGGTGGCCGGCGTCCCAATCGCCCTTCGAGTAGGTCGTGACCCCCTGCCAGGGCATCTGCATCAAGAGGTCGCCCATGGGGGTCACGTAGTCGGGGGCGTGCCCACGGTTGTCGCCGGAGAGGTTCACGAGCCGAACGTTCCAGGGCCAGTGATCGGTGATGTTCACGGCGGCGCCGTCCGGCGTGGACGTGTGGCAGCCGACGCAGCGCACGCCGCCCGCGGGAACCGCGCCGACCTGGCTGTCGGTGATGGCGCGCTTCGGGCTGCCCGCGTTGTCGTCCATGATGGTTTCGAGCACTTCGAGGGGCTTGAGCGCCGAAACGATGCCCTCGTCGCCCGCGGCGAAGCCGTAGAGCGCGTTGGTATTGGCACCGGGCTCGGTCGTGTTCGAGCTCCAGAAGACCATCGAGCCTCCCGCCTTCACCGGTGCGATCTGGAAGCTGACATTCGATTCACCGCCGCCGGCCGCGCGCACGCTGACGGTGATGTCTTCGTCGAAGGCGTTGTAGGTGAGACCCTTCGGGGCGTCGGGGTCGTCGTTATCCCAGTACTCGGGCGGGAGGATCCAGGTGTCGCGGTTCGTGTAGGCGACCAGCACGTCCTTCTCGCGCGGCGTGCTCACCTTGATCTGATAGATGGTGCCGGACTGGAAGCCGCCGATTTTGACCCGGGGCCTCAGCCAGTTGAACGGGACGAGCGAATGATCGCCCGGCTCGAGGATGCAGGGCCCGCTTCCCGAGGCGCTTCCGCCGAACATGTCCGGGGCGTTCGCCGGCACGCCGTCGTCGAGCAAAGGCCCGTCCGAGGCCAGGTCGGCGCAGTCGGCCGTACAGAGCGGCTCGCGCGCGTCGGGATCCTCCGCCCCGGTGCCACCGACCGGCAGGGAGCCGCCGCTCGCCATGATGGTGCCCGCGCTGCCGCCGAGTGAGCCGCCGCTGCCCCCCGAGGCGACGATGCCGCCCGTCGCGCTGGTACCGCCCGAAAGATCGGTCCCAGGGGTGGTGCCGCTGCCGCTCGCCGAGCAGGCGGCGACGACGACCAAAGCCAAGTAAGTTTGAATAAGAAGAGAGTCGCGCATAAGCCTTTTCCGATCGTAGCCCACCCGGCCCGGCCGGCAATCACGCCCGGCCGCGCGGAGCACAGCTATCCAGAGCCACTGAAATTCGGATCGCGCCTCCGAGGGCGCGAGCATCAGGGGGAAAGCGCGCGCTGCAAGCGATCGAGCTGTTCCCGCTCTTCGGGGTCGACCTTGCCGTCGGCATACACGAGAGCGCGGACACTTTCGAAGAAGGCGCGGCGATGTTCCGCAGGCACGGCATTCGGGTCCACGGAGCCCGGCGCGGGCGCCACGTCGAGCCACTCGCGCACCTGGGCGGCGTCGTCCGCGTCGAGCCGGAGGCGGCTCACGAGGCGCTCGACGAACGCGCGCTCGCGAGGCGCGACGACGAGGTCGGTCCAGGCGAACGCGCAGACGAAACGAAGAAGTAACAGGCGCTCGTCCGGACTCAGCGTGTCGAACATACTGTTTCCATCATACCTCGCCCGTCCGTCGCGCGTCAAAACCGCGCGTTCTTGCCGCTCAGCTACGCACGCGCGAAAGCCACCCAATGCGTCGCTCGTCCTTACCGGTGACGGCGCGCAAGTACGCCCGCTGGAACCAGGCGCCGAGCGTGCCCTTGCCGGTGCGAAGCTTGACGCCGTCGATCTCGCGCACGGGGGTGATCTCGGCGGCCGTGCCCGTCAGGAACACTTCGTCGGCACGCTCGAGCTCCTCGCGCGTGAAGGCGCGCACCTGGATCTCGATGCCGCGCTCCGCGGCGAGATCGAACACGCAGTCGCGGGTGATGCCGGGCACGATGGAGCTCGTCTCGTCGTTCGTGAAGAGCTTGCCGTTCTTGACGAAGAACACGTTGCAGCCGGTGGCACACGCCACGCTGCCGTCGTGGTTGAGCAGGATGGCGTCGTCGAAGCCGTGATCGAGCGCCTCGTGGGCGGCGAGCACGTTGTTGGCGTAGTGGCCGCTCGCCTTTGCCATGGTGGGCAGCATCGAATGGTGGATCTTGCGGTAGCTCGAGACCATGACGCGGACGCCGTTTCGGAGCGCGTCGTCGCCCAGGAACGTGCCGAGCTCGCGCACGGCCACGAACGCGTGGACCTTGCACTCGAGCTTCGGTTTCAGGTCGATGGGTCCTTCGCCGTAGTAGGCGAGGGGGCGTAGGTAGCCGTTCACGGTGCCGTTCTTGCGCGTGACCTCGATGGCGCCGCGCGCGAGTGCCTCGACGTCGAATGGGACGCGCATGCCGTACAGGCGCGCCGAGATGAGCAGGCGCTCGAGGTGGTCGCGCAGGCGCACGAGCACGGGACCGTGCTCGCTCGGGTAGACCCGGATGCCTTCGAACGCGGCGGTGCCGTAGTGAAGGGCGTTGGCGTAGTAGTGGACGCTGAGCTGGTCCGCCTCGCGCAAATCCCCGTCCCACCACACCCAGCGCGCGAGCTTCTGGCCGCGGGGACGCGCCCGGGTGAGGGCGTCGTCTTCCGGCATGGCGTCGAAGTTCGGCCATTCCTTGTCGAGCGGACCCATGGTTCGAAGGAGTGTACCGTGGTAGCGCCGCGCTTCGCATGCCAAGCCACCTCGCGCCCCGATTTCTGCTCGATCCGGAGCTGGTTTTTCTCAACCACGGGTCGTTCGGAGCCTGCCCGCGCGCCGTCCTCGAGCACGCCGCGGGCCTTGCCGAGCGCTTCGAGCACGATCCCGTGCACTTCGTCATGCACGAGCTCGAGCCCGGGCTCGACGCGGCGCGCGTTGCGGCAGCGCGCTTCGTGGGGGCCGACCCGCGCGATCTCGTGTTCGTCGACAACACGACGAGCGGCGTGAGCACGGTGCTCGGGAGCTTTCCGCTCGCACCGGGCGACGAGATCGTGGTGACGAACCACGGCTACAACGCCTGCAACAATGCGGCCGCCCACTTCGCGGAACGCGCCGGTGCTCGTGTCGTCGTTTCGCGCGTGCCGTTCCCGCTCACCGACCCGGCCGAGGTGGTCGACGCCGTGCTCGCCGCGGTCAGCGAAAAGACGCGCCTCGCGCTCTTGGATCACGTGACGAGCCCCACGGGACTCGTGTTCCCCGTCGCCGAGCTCGCCCAGGCGCTCCGCGCGCGCGGCATCGCCACGCTGATCGACGGCGCGCACGCGCCGGGTATGCTGCCCCTCGACCTCGGCGCGCTCGGTGTCGACTACTACACCGGGAATTTCCACAAGTGGTGCTGCGCGCCGAAGGGGACCGCGTTTCTCTGGGTGTCGCGCGAGCGGCAAGCGGCGCAGCGCCCGCTCGTCATCAGCCACGGAGCGAGCTCGCCCCGCACCGATCGCAGTCGCTTCCAGCTCGAGTTCGACTGGGTCGGCACCAAGGACGCGAGCGGCATCCTTTCCCTGCCGTTCGTGCTCGACCACGTCGGGGGGCTCCTTTCGGGAGGCTGGCCCGCCGTGCGAGCGCACAATCGCGATCTTGCGCTCGGCGCGCGCGAGCTCATCATCGAGGCCGTCGGTGGCTCGCCGGTGTGCCCCGAATCGATGGTCGGCTCGCTCGCCGCCGTCCAGCTCCCTGACGCGCGCGAGGTGGTGGCGCCGCCCGGCTGGGCTTTCGCGGAGCCGCTCTACTCGCAGCTCTACGAGCGACACCGCATCCAGACGCTCGTCATTCACTGGCCGAGCCCGCCCGCGCAGCTCTTGCGCGTTTCGGCGGCGCTCTACAACGACCTCGAGGACTTTCGCGTGCTCGCGCGCGCTCTCGTCGCCGAGCTCGGTGGGGGCGAGTGACGCGTTCCGACCGCGGGGCACCCCCGCCCGCTGCTGAAACGGGCCCGTTTTCGCAACGGAGCGCCGTCGAGCTCGCTCCCAATCGCCTCGCGGTCGCGCTCGCCGCCGCGCGAGGGCGCGCTTTACCGCTCTCGGATCTCACGGTGTCCAATCCCACCGAGGCAGGCATCCCGTACGCCCAGGCCACGCGCGTTGCGCTCGCCGAGGCCGCGACGGACCTCGCGTACGAGCCGGCGCCGTTCGGGCTCGCGACGGCGCGCGACGCCGTGGCGACGCTGTGGCGCGAGCGCGGTCTCGCCGTGGACCCCGGGCACGTGGTGCTCACGGCGAGCACGAGCGAAGCGTACGCCTACGCGTTCAAGCTCTTCTGCGACCCGGGCGACGAGGTGCTCGTGCCGGCGCCGAGCTATCCGCTGTTCGAGCATCTCGCGCGCCTCGAGGGCGTCACGCCGATGACGTACCGCCTGGGCTTCGACGGCGCCTGGTTTCTCGACGTAGCGGAGGTCGAGCGCGTCCGCACCCCACGCGCCCGCGCCATCGTCGTGGTGAGCCCGAACAACCCCACGGGCAGCTTCCTCGACCGAGCCGGGCTCGAACGCCTCGGCGCGCTCGGTCTGCCGTTGATCTCCGACGAGGTATTCGGCGAGTACGCGCTCGGCGACGACCCGCGGCGCGCGAAATCCGCGCTCGAATCAGCGGGGCTCCTGACGGTGGCGCTCGACGGGCTCTCCAAGGTGGCGGCGCTGCCGCAGGCAAAGCTTGCCTGGATGACGCTCGGCGGCGAAGCCCCCCTCGTCGAGCAAGCGCTCGCCCGGCTCGAGGTCGTTGCCGACACGTTTCTTTCGCCGGGGACGGCCGTGCAGCGCGCCCTGCCGGCCCTGCTCGCGTCGCGGGGCACCGCGCGGGACGCCATCCGCGCGCGCTCCGCGCGAAACGTCGCCCAACTCGCCGCGGCGTGCGCGGGGTCTCCGATCTCGGTGCTGCCTGTCGAGGGCGGCTGGTATGCCGTGTTGCGCTTGCCCGCGACCCTGAGCGACGAGGAGTGGTCGCTCCTTTTCCTCGCGAAGGGGGTCCTCGTGCAGCCGGGGTATTTCTTCGATTTCATCGGTCCGCCGCATGCCGTCGTGAGCCTGCTCACGCCCGAAGACGTGCTCGAACGGGCCATCGGGGTGATCGTCGAGCAGGTCAGCCGCGCGTGAGCACCGCGTAACGGGGGCCGGCCCCGCCCCTCGGGCGGCCACGCGCAGGAATCGTCGCCGAATTTGGCTTCAATTCCGCTCGATTGGCAGGAAAACGCGGTACTCGTCGCCGCCCCGGTAACCGCTCGCGAACGGCTGCCATAGGGAACGCGCGGTGTCGGTTCGAGCAGCGCTTTCGCTGCTCGCGATCCCGGCATCCAAAGCAGGTTCACCATGCATCGAGAGCTCCGAAAGGGTGCGGCCGTCGCGGCCGCGGTGGCAGGCCTTTTGGTCATGACGGGTTGTTCTGGCAGCGATGACGAGCCCACGGGCACCGCTGCGCAGCAGGTCAAGTGCCTGGGCGGCAACGAGTGCGCCGGCATGAGCGAGTGCGCCGGCGGTCCGAGCAGCAACGAGTGCAAGGGCTTGAACGAGTGCATGGGCATGGGCTGGGCCTACACGAAGACCGCGGCCGATTGCGAGGCGCTCGGCGGTACGGTTCAGAGCTGATGCGGGACGGCGGGCACCATGGCTACGGCCTGAGGGTGCCCCACTACACCGAGCTCCTCGAGCGCGGCTCGCCCGCCGGGCTCGTCGAGGTGGTGACGGAGAACTTCCTTTGGCGAGGCGGACGGCCTCGCGCCGTTTTGGAACGCGTGCGCCGCGACTCCGACGTGGCGTTGCACGGAGTCTCCCTGTCGCTCGGGGGTGTCGATCCCCTGAATGACGGCTACCTCGACGAGCTCGCGCGGTTGCGGCGGAGCATCGACGCGGCCTTCGTCTCGGATCATTTGTGCTTCGGCACCGAGCGCGGCCACTACGCCCACGATCTCTGGCCGTTGCCGCGCACGGAGGAGGCGCTCGTGCACGTGGCAGCGCGCATCCAGAGGGTCCAGGACCGTCTGGGTGAGCGCATCCTCGTCGAGAACGTCTCGACTTATCTCGAGTTCCCGGAAAACGAGCTCGGTGAAGCGGCGTTTCTCGGCGCCGTCGCCGAGCGCGCGGACTGCTTCATTCTCCTCGACGTGAACAACGTGATCGTCAACGCCAAGAACCACGGGCTCTCGCCCACCGATTTCGTCGCGACGCTGCCCGTCGAGCGGGTGCGCCAGCTTCATCTCGCCGGCCACACCGACCACGGAACCCACGCGATCGACGACCACGGTTCGCGCGTCCCGGACGCCGTCATGGAGCTCTACCGGCACGTGCTCAGGCGCTTCGGTCGCGTGCCGGCGATCGTCGAGTGGGACGACAACGTGCCGACCCTCGAGGAGCTCGAGCAGGAAATGGAGCGGGTAAAGGCGGTGGAAAGCGAGGTGCTGGGTGCGACTTTCGCAGCGTGAAACGTGGCTCTGGGAGACGCTGCACGCGTCCGAGCCGCCCCCGGCTCCCGAGGAGCACGTCGTTTCGGGCGGTCGCCTCACGGCCGCCGAGCGGCTCGGTATCTATCGCTCGGCGCTCGTGACGCGCAAGCTCGGCGTGCTGCGGGAGACGTTCGAGCGCGTCGTCGAGTGCGTCGGAGCCGAACGCTTCGAGACGCTCGGCGTCGGGTACCTCATGCGTCACCCGTCGCGCTCGCCCGCCATCGAACGGGTGGGCGAACGCTTCGCGGCATTTCTCGCCGAGCTTCCCGACGCCGAGCGCCCCGGGGATGCAATCATCGACCTGGCACGGCTCGAGTGGGCGCGGCTCGATGCGCTGATCGCGCCCGATGCGGAGTCCGCGGCGCGCGCGGAGGACTTTGCGGAGCCGGACGCGCCGTCGAAGCGGCTCGCCCTTTCGCCGGACCTCAGGCGGCTCGAAGTGTCCGAGCGCGCGCTCGAGCTATTTCGCGATCCGGCGAGCGGCGCCGGCAAAACACGGCGCATCGCGGTGGCCGTGTGGCGGCGGCGCTTCGGCGTCACGCACGAGCCGCTGTCCGAGGACGAAGCCGTGGCCCTCGAACGAGCCGCGCGCGGTGCCTCCTTCGACGAGGTGTGCGAGTCGTTTCGCGAGCCGGACGCCGTCGCGCGGGCGGCAGAGGCCGTGTCGCGCTGGGTGAGGCAGCGCTGGGTCGTGGCACTGATGGCGCTCGCGTCGCTCGCGACCGGTTGCGCGAGCGACGCCAAGGACGATTTCGGCTTCATGGTGGGCCCGACGATGCAGCCCGGCGACGACTGCCTGCGCTGCCACGCCGAGCACTCGGAGTACCCCACGGCCCCTCGCTGGAGCGCGGCCGGCACCGTCTTTCCCTCACGCGACGCGGCCACGAGCCAGGGCGTGCCCGGCGTGAGTGTGATGCTGATGGCACCCGACGAGATGCTCGTCGAGAAGCTGACGACGAACGCCGTCGGCAACTTTTACACCCTCACGCCGCTCCCAGAGGGCTTTCGCGTGGCCCTCGAGTATCGGGGCGAGCGCATCGAGATGCCCTGCCCGCCCCCCGCCGGCAATTGCGGCGCCTGCCACTCGATTCCGCCTATCGGCGAAGCACCGGGGCGCATCTTCCTGCCCTCGGCGAAGGACCCAAACGCTCCCGCCTTCGACTGCGAAACGTGGATGCACCTCACGGAGTGACCGGGGGGCGCGCCTGGGCGCGCTTCAGGGATAGCCGGGATGCAGGCGGTGCCGGACGCGATCGCGCTCGTGGACGAGCGCGGGATTTTCGAAGAACTTGACGAGGACGAGCCCGGCAGCGAACCCCCCGATGTGCGCCCAGACGGCGACGCCGGACTCGACGCCGGAACGTCGCAGTCAGGAGCTGAAGGCCGATCCACCAGAGCAGCACCAGGTAGGCCGGTAGCTTGATGACGCGAATGAAGATGATGAGGATGAAGAGGATGTTCACCCTGACGCGCGGATAGAGCACGAGGTAGCCGCCGAGCACGCCGGAGATGGCCCCCGAAGCTCCGACCATCGGCACGGGCGACGCGGGCGACATCGCGACCTGCGCCGCCGCGGCCGCGAGCCCGCACACCAGGTAAAAGACCAGGAAGCGAGAGCGCCCCATGCTGTCCTCGACGTTGTTGCCGAAGACCCACAGAAACAGCGCGTTGCCGAGCAGGTGACCCCAGCTACCGTGCAGGAACATCGACGTGAGGGGCGTCAGCACGTTGATGGCCTCGTTGTTGACGACGCAGACGTGCGAACGATCGAGCGGGATGGCGGTGCCGAGCGGGGCGAGCTTCGTGAGCTCTCCCGGCACGAGGCCGAGGTTGCAAACGCTCGCGCTCAGCGCGGCCTCGCTGAACCCGGCGCCCTGGACGAGCACCCAGACCGCGCCGAGCGCGACGAGCAGCCCGGTCGTCACGAGTGGAAAACGGAGCGTCGGGTTGTCGTCGCTGATCGGAATCATGTGGGCTCTTGCGGCGTCGGTCGGCGACCGCGACGTCCGGACGCATCGAGCCTAGCAGCGCTAGCGAGTCCGCCGACGCGCGAGGAACGCCGCCGCCAGGCCGAGCGCGAGCACGCCGCCCGGAGCCTTTGACCCCGGCGAGCCGGGCACGCGGCAACCGCAGCCGCTCTTCTTCTCGACGGGCGGGGGGTCGTCACCGCCGGAGTTGTCCGAGCCTTCGTCGCTCGCCCCGTCGTCCGAGCCCTCGCCCGAACCTTCGTCGGACTTCTTCTCGGAGTCAGCCGAGGCGCTGTCCTTGTTCTCGTCGTCGGAGGCGCCCTCGTCCTTCGGCTTGTCCTTCTTCTTCTTCTTCTTGCCGTCGTCGCCCTGGAACACGATCGAGCGCCGATTGATGACGTTGTTCTCGCCGTCGAACGTGATGGTCGTCGGAGAGCCCACGACCTGCCCGTTGCGCGTGTCGCGGATCGTCACCTTGTACTCGCCGGCCTCGTAGCCGAGGTCGCGCTTCACCTTGAAGCTGAAGCGCGTTCGCTTCTCGATGTTCGAGGTGCTCGCGTCCATGAAGCCCACGTCCACGCTCTCGATCAGCGGTTGCCGGCCGTTGATGGGCGTCTTGTTTTCCACGGGGCCGTCGTGACCGTCGAGCAGAGCGCGCTCGAAGTAGGTGATGAGCTCGAACTCGAACTTCATCGGAACGTACGCTACGTCCGGGGCGCGCGGCAGGTAGATGGCAAGCTCCAGCATCCACGCCTTGTCGCTGCGCTCCTTGAAGGATTTACTCTTCCATTGCACGCGCCCCGCAGCGAGCGCGGAGCCCGCGAAGAGAAGGACGGCGAGGCAGGAAACGAGCATCGCGAGCAGTCAACGGGGGAAACGATTCGACAAGAGAACCTCCGGGCGGGCCACCCTATCGGGTCTCCCCGCGCCTGCCAAGCGCCGCTCCCGAGATCCGCTGGACCCGAGATTTTCTCGTGCCCGCGTCAGCCCTCGCGCAGCCCACAGCAGAACACGATGGCGCGCTCGCTGCCGTGGTTCGTTTCCTCCAAAATTCGCGGCATCGCTTCGGGATCGTGCGGCGACGCACCACCGAGCTGTCCGGCGACGAGCCAGCCGAGGCGACGGGCGGGTGTTCTCGCGAGGCTCGCGAGCGAGCGGCCGGGCGCGACCGTGAAGAGACTCAGCGTCGCCTCGCTCGTCTCGAGCAGGATTTCTTCGGGGCCGAAGTCGTGGTCGACGGAGGCGAAGGACGCGCGCTGCCTCGCGATCGAAACCGCGCCGTGCGCCGCGCGACCCCGCAACGCTTCGGGCTTTTCGAGGGTGACGGCGACGGAAAGTGCCGGCGGGTGCGTGCCGAACAGCATCGCGGCGATCTCCTCGGTCGCCGTCTCGATCAGGCGGTACTCGCGGAAGCGGAGCAAGCTTGCCACCTCCTCGACGACCACCGAGTAATCGACGGACTCCTTCATGCGACTGGTGTGTGCGGCGCGCGAAAGGTCCACGCCGAGCTCGATCGAGAGTCGCACCCGCTGGCGCCGCCTGCGCTCGGCCGGACGCACGCCCACGATGCAGGTGAGCTCGAGCCCCGTGATGCGAATGGTGTCCATCAGTGGGTGACGGTGGGCCGCGGCTCTGCGTGGACGACGGTGAGCGGCCAGGAGAGCACGTCGCGCTGCCAGGTTTCGCTGCCCGCGGGGCGCGAATCGACACGGAGCGTGTAGGCGCCCGCCAGGAGCGGTGCGGGGATACCGAACGCTCGCGTGCGGTAGCGCAGCGTCGCCGACTTGTGGCCGAAGGGCTCGGTCGGCGACTCGAGCCCGCTCTCGGCGACGAGCACGAATCTGAGCTCGAAGCGCTGGTTCAGCTCGCCGGGCTCGAGCTGGAAGTAAGCATGCATCTCGAGGGGCAGAAAACTGCCAGGCGCCGGCGGCGCATGCTTCGGGTAGTTGAGCTGCTCGACCAGGTTGAACAACGTGATGTTGTTCGAATGCTGATCGAGGCTCGAGCCGCCCGAAATCGCGAGCAGGTAGCACTTTGGCATGGTCCGGGCTCCGCCCGCATACCACGCGAGCCGGCGGGGTGCAGGCAGGCTCGCGGGGCGCGCTCCCGGGTCAGCCGCCCGATAGCTCGAGGATCGTGGCTGCCGCGACGAGCCCGACGAGCACGCCGACGACGGTTGCGGCGATCCGGGCCGCGCGCGGCCCGTTCGTGCCGGCGCGGCGAACGGCGACGCGGTAGAGCCCATAACCCAGGTGATACGCGACCGCTAGCACCCCGAACAGCTCGGCGACCCCGACGAGCGGCACGCCGCCCCGGGTCGAGGAGAGCTCGGCTGCCAGGCGCTGGACCGCGTCGGACGGGTACTCCTCGCCGCGCAGGATCGGCAGACGGAAGCGCACGAAATGCTCGATGAGGAAGAGCCCGGCCGCGGCGCCCGTCAGCCGATGCAGGGCGAGCAGCCCCACGGCACCCGGCGCGGGCGTCTCCCGCGCGCGGCGTTCGAGCCAGACGCGCACGCCGTAGAGCGCGTGGAAGGCGAGCGGCAGCCAGACGAAAAGCGCCTCGGCGCCAATCAGAAAGGCCGGGGGCGCGCGCCGTGCGCCGACGCTTTCGACGCCGAGGAGCACCCGGCCGTAGTCGGCGACGTGGAGCACCGCGAGGACCGCGAGGGGCGCGACGCTCGTGAGCTCGAAGGCGCGCTCGAGCGCCCGCCCCGGGGGGTGGGGGAGGCTACTTTGCGCCACCCGGGCACGCTACCATGACCGTGTCGCGCACCGTGCCTCGCCCGCCCCTGGTCTCCCTCGCCGTCCTGGCCCTTCCGTTAACGCTTTCGGTCGCCTGCGCGTCGGACTCTCGGCCGCCGCCGCTCGAAGCGTCGCTGTCTGGCGCGACGGGGCCGCAGACGGAGTTTCGAGCTCTCCGGGCGCGCTTCTTCGACGCCGACGCAGCCGGGCGCGCGTCCCTTGCCGCCGAGCTCGAGGGCTTCCTCGCGCGCAACCCCAAAGACGAGCGAGCCGACGACGTGCGCATCTACAGCGCGTTCGCGCTGCTCGAGCGCGGCGAGCGGGCGCGCGCTCGAGAGCTCATCGCGCCCATCCTTCATGGCCCCCGAGGCTCGCAGCGGGATTTCGCGCGCGTCGCCGAAGCCGCGATCTTGTCGCGTGAGGGGGAGACGCGCCGTGCGCTGGCGGTGTTCGACGCGCTGAGCGGACGCATCATCGATCTCGACGAGCGCTTCGTGTACGGAGAGGAGCGGGCGCGCACCGCCTTTCTCTCGGGCAACTACGAAGTCGCGCTCACTGCGCTGCTCGATTGGCTCGTGCAATCTCCGCCGGACCGGCAGGTGCGCGCGCGGCAGACGGCGGCCAAGCTCATTGGGCTCGTGCCGACCGACGACCTGCTCGCTGCCCTCCCGGGGCTCAGGCAGGTTTCCGGTTCGCGCCAGGATCTCGCGAGCGGGCGGGAATGGCTCGTCGACACCATCGTGACGGCGCTCACGCGCGCGGCGCTCGAGCGCTCGGCCTCGCCGCTCGCGCAGCGCCTGCTCGAGGTCGCCCCCGCAGCGCTTCGCGGCACTCCGGACGGGCGCCGCCTCGTCGAGCTCGCGTCGAGCGGATTGCGCGCGCCGTCGGTGGCGGGGCGTGCCGTGGGTCTTTTGCTCGGCATCGGGACCTCGCTCGAGCGCCGCCGCGCGACGACGGTGAGCGAAGGCATGACACGAGCGCTCGGCGCGACGAAGAATCGGGGAGATCGGCGCGTGGAGCTGCTCGTGCGCTACGGCACCGACGACGTGCCCGCCGCGTTCTCGGCGCTCACGGCAGACGGCGCGAGCCTCATCGTTGCGGGTGGTGACGACGAGAGCGCGGCGCGAGCGGCTGCCCAGGCCGAGACGCTCGGCATCCCGCTGCTTTTGCTGCGCGCGCTGCCGTCGCCGCCGCCGGAGCACGGCTTTACCTTCGTGCTCGGTCTCGACGATCGAACCGTCGCCGATGCGCTCGAGGAGGCGCTGGCCCAGCGCGGCGCGCACCACGTCGAGCGGGTGGGTCCCGGCGGCTTCTCGTGCGATGTCGAGCCGGCCTCGCCCGGGCGCGCGCGCTTTCCGCTCGGAACCTGGAAGAAGACGGGCGTCGACGCCCTTCTCGTCACGGGCGGCGAGCAGTGCGCGCGCGACATCTCGACGGAGCTTTCTGCGGGGAGCCTCGGCTGGTCGATGGCGCTCGGACTGGACGCGAGCGCGGTGCTGCCGGAGCTCGGTGCGAGAGCCCTGGCGATCGAAACGGGGAGCTACCCCGCGAAGGCCCCCACGGGCGGCTGGTACGAAGCGCTCGGGCACGACGCGGCAGTGCTCGCGGCGCTCGCGCTCGAGGCGCTGCCCACGAACGGGGTCGCTCGCGGCGAGGACGTGGAAGCGCTTCGCAGCCGCGCGCGCGACGCGCTCGCGACCGCGAAGGCGGAGCTCTGGACCAGCTCCGCGCGCGGGTTCGGCGGCGCGCGCGTTTTGCCACGGCACCTCGGCGTGGTTCTGGGGGAGCCCGCCGCGCCATGATTGAAGTGGAGCTGCCCACGCGGCGCGCGACGCGCGACCTGGCGCGCCGGCTCGCGCCCGAGCTCGCGGCCGGCGACCTCGTCGTCCTGAGCGGCCCGCTCGGCAGCGGCAAGACGTTCCTCGCGCGTGCGCTCTGCCGAGCACTCGGCCTGCCGGCGCGGGTGCGCGTGCCGAGCCCCACCTTCACCCTCGTCCACGAGCACGAAACCGAGCCGCCCGTGTCGCACGCCGATCTTTACCGGCTGCGTGACGAACGCGACGTGCGCGGGCTCGGCCTCGACGCCCAGCGCGACGACGGTCGCCTGCTCGTCGTCGAATGGGGCGAGCCGTACGTCGGCGTGCTCGGCGGTGACGCGCTGATTGTCGAGCTCGCCCTCGATCCGCGCCGCGCCCGCGTGCGCGCGACCGGCGAGCGCTCGACGGCAGTCCTCCGGGCGCTCGCGGCAGGCTAGAGCGCATCTCGCAACCGGGCGAGCCCGCGAGGCGTCTCATAGCCACGCGCGAGGCCCGCGAGCGGGGAGAACGGTTTGGTGCCCGCTCGTCGGGCTGGTAAGACCGACGCGTGGCAGCCGACGAGGACGCGCTTTCCGACGACGACACCGGCTTTTTCGCGCTCCTCGCGGCCCCGTTCCTCTCGTTGCTCGATCGGATAGGAACCGTGCTGCTCCTAACGGGCCAGACGCTTGCGTGGGCCGTGCGGCCCCCCTACCGGCTCATGCAGCTCTTTTTGGCGATGGACTTCATCGGCGTCAAATCGATCTTCATCATCTCGCTGACCGGCATGTTCAGCGGCATGGTGCTCTCGCTGCAGACGGTGCACAGTTTGCGACAGTTCGGCGCCGAGGGCGTGGTGGGCTCGATCGTCGCCGTTTCCCTGTGTCGCGAGATCAGCCCGGTGTTCGCTGCCTTGATGGTGACGGCGCGCGCGGGCAGCGCCATGGCCGCCGAGCTCGGCAACATGCGCGTCACCGAGCAGATCGACGCGCTCGTGACGATGGGCGTGAGCCCCGCTCAATACCTGTTGGCGCCGCGGCTGCTCGCGAGCGTCCTCATGCTTCCGCTGCTCTGCATTCTGTACAGCTGTGTGGGCATGATGGGAGCCTGGGTGGTGAGCGTGAACTGGCTCGGCGTGGACCCCGGCATCTTCCTCGCCAACATCGAGAAGTACCTCGTGCCGAGCGACCTTTACATGGGTGAGATCAAGGCCCTGGTCTTCGGATTTTTGATCTCGGCGATCTCCTGCGCGCAGGGGTTTTATGCGAGCGGCGGCGCCAAGGGCGTCGGCGAGGCGACGACGCGCGCCGTCGTGCTGAGCGCCGTGACGACACTCGTTGCGAACTACCTGCTCACGAGCTGGCTCACCGAGATCTGAGGCCGCGCGGGCGCGCGCGGCTCAATGTGCGACGTGGGCGAGGGCGAACGCCATGGCGTCGGCGCGCTCCTCGACGAGCGACTGGATCTTGTCCGCGCCGCCGTGGCCGGCGTTCTTCTGGATGCGGAGCAAAACCGGCCCGCCGTTCGACGCCGCCTGCAGCGCGGCGGCGAACTTTCGCGCGTGCATCGGGTCGACGCGGTCGTCGCTGTCGGCGGAGAGCAGGAGCACCGCCGGGTAGCGCGTGCCGCGCGTCACGTGGTGGTAGGGCGAGTACGCGTAGAGCGCGCGAAAGTCGTCGGGGTCGTCCGCGGTGCCGTATTCCTCGATCCAGGTCTTGCCCGAGCCGAACAGCTGGTAGCGCAGCATGTCGAGCAGCGGCACGCCGCAGAGCACGGCGCTGAACAGCTCCGGCCGCTGGGTCATGGCCGCGCCCACCAGCAGCCCGCCGTTGGACGCGCCCTGGATGACCAGGCGGTCGGGGCTCGTGATCTTGCGCTTCACGAGCTCCTCGCCGACGGCGATGAAGTCGTCGAAGACGTGCTGTTTCTGGTGCCGCATGCCCGCCTGGTGCCAGGTCTCACCGTATTCGCTGCCGCCCCTCGGGTTCGCGATGACATAGACGCCCCCACGCTCGAGCCAGGGGAACGCGCCCGTCCAGAAGCCGGGTGTGATCGCCACGGAAAATCCTCCGTAGCCGTAGAGGATGGCGGGTGCGCGCCCGTCGTCCGACGCGCCGCGCGGCCGGAGCACGAAGAAGGGCACCTGCGTGCCGTCCCGGGAGGTGGCGAAGAGCTGCTCGGTGACGACTTTCGACGGGTCGGCGGGCACCTTCGTCTGATAGGTGAGCTCGGTCTTGCCCGAGCGCATCGTGAGCTCGTGGATCTCGGGCGGACGCGCGAAGGACTGGAAGGAGAAATACGCTTCGTCCTCGTCCTCGCTTCCCGTGAGGGAAACGCTGCCCTGCCCGGGCAGCTCCACCTGATAGGCGAGCTTGCCGTCGATCGTTCGGATCTCGAGATTCTCGACGACGTCCTTGATGGTAACGAGGGCGAGGTGGCCGCCGACGATGGACACGCTGTCGATCGTCACGTCGGGGCGCTCCGCTACGATCTCCTGCCAATGCTCGCGCTCGACGTGCCGGGGGTCGACGGCGAACACCCGGTAGTGCGGCGCGCCCTCGTCGGTGACGACGTAGAAGCGCCCCCGGAAGACATCGGCGTAGTAGACGTTGGAAACCCCGGCGACGAGCGGCTTCCAGGTCGGCTTTTTGTCGTGAAGATCCTCGAAGTAAAGGTCGGTCTTCGCCCAGCCGTGGCTCACCGTGGCGAGGAGGAAGCGGCCGTCGTGAGACAGGCTCGCGGCCTGGAACGTCTTCGCATCGTGCGTGGCGTCGCGGACGACCGGGTCGCTCGCGGGATCGGTGCCGAGGCGGTGGAACTTGATCTCTGCGAGGCCGGGTCGATCCGCGACGGTCACCTCACCGCCGAGCGGCGGGATCTGCACGTAGTAAAAGCCGTCGCCCCGCGGGGTGAAGGACGCGCGCCAGGTGTACTTCGCGCCGGGGATCGTATCGGGGAGCTTCTTCTTCGTCCGCACGTCGATGAGCTCGAGCGTGGCTTCGTCGGAGTTGTTTTGCTTCACCTGGTAGACGACGGTCTTGCCATCGTTGCTCACGGCGTAGGAGCCGAGCGAGACACTGCCGTCCGCCGACCAAGTGTTCGGGTCGAGCAGCACCTCGGGCTTGCCGCGCTTGCCGCGCTTCACCATCACGGTGCTCTTCTCTTGGCCGACGTTCTTCTGCCCCCAGAAGTAGCGCCCACCGCGCTTGAGCGGCGCGCCCACCCGCTCGATGTCGTAGAGCTCGCGAAATCGGCCGATGAGCGCGGCACGCTCCGGCAGCGCGTCGAGCTCGCGTCGGGCGAGGGCGCTCTCGGCGTCGACCCAGGCGCGCACCTCGTCGGAGTCCGCATTCTCGAGCCAGCGATACGGATCGCTCACGCGGACGCCGTGGAGCACGTCCACGGTGTTGACGGTGCGCGTCTTCGGGTAGGCAAGGGCGGGCGTCACTCCCGTCTCGGGGGCGGGCGCCGCGTTCCCCGTGGCAGCGGGCGCCGCGGGCGGGCGCGGCCCGGCATCGAGAGCCTTGGGAGGTCCTGCGGCACAGCCGATCACGACGACGAAAACGAGTGCGAGTCGGTGGTCGAGCATGACGAGGCCGCAGAGCGTCGCGTAAACCAGGTGAGGCGTCCACCCGAGCTCGTCATGTGTCGTGAAGCCCCTTCGTGAGCGCCAAACACGCGCGGCCCCGACGCGGCCGGGGTTTTTTGACGCAGCGCGCAGCGGGGACCGGTGACTCGTGCGGAGCGCTTCGTGACGATTGCGCGAACGCGCCGATCGCGTGCCATTTCCGCGACAAGATCGTGACTGTGGATCTAAACTGCCCGGCTCGACAGCCGTGCAGCAAGTCCACGACGCTCACGCTCCCGGGGCCGCCTCGGGAGCTCACCCCGCCCAGGCCCGGCGCGCCGTGGCCCGCGCGAGGCGCTGGGCGCGCGTTCGCCCCTACGCCGCGGCCGCCACGCTGCTCGCCGTTCCCGCGCTGGTCCTCGTCGTGGACCTTGCGCGGCGCAGCGATCGTGTTCTCCACCTCGACGGCGAGTCCCGGCTCACCTATCTCGCAGCGCTCGTCGAGAGCACGGTCGTGTGGGGGCTCTTGCTCTATGCAGCGTGCCGGCAGCGCGGCGTGGCCCGCGCGATCTCCGGCGTGCTGTTCGCGGTCTTCGCGACGTTCGCGATCGGCGGGCAGATCTACTTTTTCGAGCAGTACCACGCCTACCTCAACGTCGACGTTTCGGTGTTCGCGTCGAACTTCATGGATAGCGTCGTCAACCAGCTCTTCGCCGACATCGGAAACTATCTGCGCGCCAAGCTCCCGGTGCTCGCGGTCGCGCTCGGTGTGCTTTGGCTCGGGCGCCGCGCCATCCGGCCGCGTCGCCTGCCGGGGCGCGTTGCCACCGTGCTCGCGCCCCTTGTGCTCGTCGCGACCTTCTTCATCCCCACGCAGAACCGGCACCTTCAGGCCTCGACCCCGGACGTGCTCTACTTGAACGCGGTCGGTGGCCTGCTCCGCACCCAATTCGGCTTCACGGAGCAGTCCAATCAGCTCCGGCCGCGCCTCAGGGAGTCGATGCCCGTGGCGAAGCTCGAGCGCGCGCCGGGCACCCCGCCGCGCAACGTCGTGTTCGTGATCCTCGAGAGTGTGCGGGCGACCGCGACGTGCATCGAGCACGACCCCGCCTGCCGGCGCACCGAGTTCACGAACCGCTACTTTCCCAGTCGCTTCCCGTTCACGCGCATGCGCTCGGTCGACTCCTGCACGGCGATCTCGCTCGCCGTGCTCTGGTCGGGGCTCGACCCCACCGAATCGCGCGACCGGTTGCACACCTGGCCGCTCATCTTCGACTACGCGCGCTCCGCCGGCTACGATACGGCCTTCTGGACCAGCCAGAACATGATGTTCGGCAACGTCCGGCTGTGGGTGAAAAACCTCGGGGTCAACAAGTTCGTCAGCGCCACCGATCTCGACCCCACGGCAGATCTCGACATGGGGGCGCCCGAGAACCTGCTCGCCGATCACGTGAACCGCGAGATCGGGGAGCTCAGTGAGCCGTTCCTCGCGGTGATCCAGCTCTCGAACGTGCACTACCCGTACTACGTGGATCCCGACGGCCCCGAGCCCTTCCAGCCCTCGACGACGAGCAAGGCGCCCGACGAGAACGGGGCGTTCTTGAACTACTACCAGAACGCCGTTTACCAGCAGGATCAGCACGTCGCGCGCATGCTGACGCACCTGCGGGAAACGCCCGCCGGCGCCCGCACCGTCATCGTCTACACGAGCGACCACGCCGAGGCGTTTCGCGAGCACGGCCAGATGGGCCACACCTTCAGCATCTTCGACGAGGAGACGCGCGTGCCGATGTGGATCGACGCGCCCGACGGCACGCTCACCGAGGGCGAGATCCAGAGCTTGCGCCAGAAGCGCGACGCGTACCTTTTTCACGTCGACCTCGCGCCCACCGTTCTCGATCTGATCGGCGTGCTCGACGATCCGAAGATCCGCGACTACCGCGCGCTGATGCACGGTCACAGCCTGCTCCGTCCGCCGCTCAGCGAGCAGCCGATCCCGATGACGAACTGCGCGGGCGTCTGGAGCTGTGCCTTCGAGAACTGGGGCGTGATGCAGCGAAACCTCAAGCTCGAGGCGCGCTCCTGGGACCCGGGCTGGAAGTGCTACGACCTCGAGAGCGACCCCCACGAGCGCGAAGATCTCGGTCTCTCGCGTTGCGGGGGGCTCCTCGACGTTGCGATGCACACGTTCGGGCGGCTGCCGGGCGAGGGCGTCGAGCGCTGAGGCCCGAAGGCGCCCGGCGGGCGTCACGGCGAAAGCGCGGCGAGCCTCCCAGCTGCTCGCGCGACGGCCGCGCGACGCTCGCCGCCGAGCGCTTCGAGGCGGCCGAGCACGACGCCGAGCACCTCGGGCCGCGCGTGCTCGGGGCGGCCCGGCGCGAAGGGCGGCTCGGGGTCGTATTCGACCGCGAGCGCGATGGCCTCGGCCACGTCGCGGCCCTCGAGCTCGGCTGCCAGCGTGAGCGCCATGTCGATGCCCGCGGTGACCCCACCCCCGCTGATGACGTTGCCGTCGCGCACGACGCGCGCCGGGTCGGGCGTTGCGCCGAGCTCGGCGAGCAGGTCTCGCCATGCCCAGTGGCAGGCCGCGCGCTTGCCGCGGAGGAGCCCCGCGGCGCCCAGCAAGAGTGACCCGGTACACACGGAGGTGACGTAGCGCGCCCCCGCCGCGAGCCGCCGGAGCTCGCCAAGGTACTCTTCGTCCTCCAGCATCCTGACGGTGCCGTAGCCTCCCGGCACGCACAGCACCTCGCATTCTTTCACGTCGGAAAGACGGGCAAGGCCGGCGAAGTTGAGGCCATGACCCGCGTCGAGCACGCCCCCGCGGGTCGAGGCGAGCACCGGGCGTGCGCCGGGCACGCGGGAGAGCACCTCGAGCGGCGCCATGGCGTCGAGCTGCGTCAGACCTTCGAACAGTGGGAACACGATGGGGTGAACCGGCATGAAAACCTCCGTGGAACGGAGCCTGTCACCTCGCGGCCTTGTCCTAAATGACATTAATCATAGAATTACTGCCATGCGGCGCCGCGTTGCCTTTCTGGTCTTCCCCGACTTCCAGCTGCTCGACGCCGCGGGTCCCATCGCGGCGTTCGAGATCGCCGAGCGGTTCCGCCCCGGATCCTACGCGCTCGACGTTGTCGCTCGCGACCCCGGTCTCGTCGCCAGCTCTTCGGGCGTGCGGCTCGCGGCCGCGCGCCTGCCACCGCCCGCGAGAGTCAACACGCTGGTCGTCGCGGGCGGCCTCGGCACGCGCGGCGCGGCGCTCTGCCAGGTGACAGAGCGCTTCGTGCGTCTTTGCGCGCGGCGCGCGCGGCGCCTGACCAGCGTGTGCTCCGGCAGCTTCGTGCTCGCCGCGGCGGGCCTGCTCGACGGCCGTCGCGCCACGACGCACTGGAGCCGCACTCAGGAGTTCGAGCGGCGCTTCCCGCGCGTCCACCTCGACGCCGACCGCATCTACGTGCGCTCAGGGAAGATCTGGACGTTGGCGGGCATCAGCGCCGGCATCGATCTGGCGCTCGCGCTCATCGAGGCGGATTTCGGCGAGGATCTCGCACGCCGCACGGCGCGCGAGCTCGTCGTTTACCATCGGCGTCCGGGCGGGCAGTCGCAATACTCGGCGCTGCTCGAGCTCGCGGGCGGCGGGGGGCGCTTTCTGGCGCTGCTCGACGCCGTGCGCGCCGAGCTCGCGGCGCCGTGGCACGTGGAGGATCTCGCGGCCGAGGTGGGCATGAGCCCGCGGCACTTCGCTCGCACGTTCACGGCCGACCTCGGCGTCACGCCCGCCCACGCCGTCGAGAAGCTCCGCGTCGAGGCGGCGCAAGCCGCGCTCGAGAGTGGGGCCGCGTCGATAAACGACGTTGCACTCGCGACGGGCTTCGGCTCGAGCGCCCGCCTGAGAAGCTCCTTCGTGCGGGTCCTCGGCGTGGCCCCGTCGGCGGTGAAGCGCGCCGGGCGCCGCGACGCGGCGGCCTAGTACCCGAGCAGACCCGTCCGCCGACAGGGCTCGTCGGCAAATTGCAGCGCCAAACGGGGAACCGGCGCGAGCGCGCGAAAGTGATCGACGTGCGAGCTTTCGGGGTCCGCCATGGCGTCACGCGAGCGATAGCATGCGGTCGATCGGGATGCGGGCGCGCAGCCTGAGCGCTTCGTCGAGCTCGACGCGCGGCTCGAGGTCGCGCAGGGCCAGGTACACCTTCTCGGGCGTGTTGAGGCGCATGAACGGGCACTCGTTGCAGGCACAGCTCGCGATGGGCGGGCCCGGAATCAGGCGTTTGCCGGGCGCTCGCTTCTGCATCTGATGCAAGATACCGGCTTCGGTGAGCACGATGTACGCGCTCGCCGTGCCGCTCTCGACGTGACGCAAGAGCGCCGACGTCGAGCCCACGAACGACGCGCGATCGAGCAGCTCCTCCTCGCACTCGGGGTGCGCGATGACTTCCGCGTCGGGGTGCTCGCGCTGTAAGAGGTGGAGCTTCTTCAGGCTGAACGTTTCGTGCACGATGCAGCTTCCCGGCCAGAGCAGCATGTCCCGCCCCGTCTTCTTAATCAGGTAGCGGCCGAGATTCTTGTCGGGGGCAAAGAGGATGGTCTTGTCCTCCGGGATGGCGCGCACGACCTTCTCGGCGTTGCTCGACGTGCAGATCCAGTCGCTCTCCGCCTTCACGGCGGCGGAGCAATTGATGTAGCTCACCGTCACGGCGCCGGGGTGCGCCTGCTTCCAGGCGACGAACGGCTCGACCGGGCAACCGTCGGCGAGCGAGCAACCCGCCTTCTTGTCGGGGACGAGCACGATGCGGTCGGGGTTCAGGATCTTGGCGGTCTCGGCCATGAACTCGACCCCCGCGAACAGGATCACGTCGGCCTTCGTGCGCGCGGCGGCGCGCGAAAGCTCCAGCGAGTCGCCGATCACGTCGGCGAGATCCTGAATCTCGCTCTCTTGATAGTAGTGGGCGAGCAGGATCGCGTTCTTTTCCCGCTTGAAGCGCCGGATTTCCTCGTCGAGATCGAGCGCCGCGAGAGCGTTCTCCCTGCTCCCGTTCGAGCCGAGCACCAAAAGGGGGTTCGTCACGCCGAGGAGTATAGTGCTCGGCCCGCCGCCCGCTACTCGGGGGGCGGCTTGTTGACCTTCGGTACCGCTTGCGCGAAGCGGGCGGCGAACTCCTCGGGCGAGCGGGCGCTCGAGAGGTCGAGCTCGAAGTCGGGCCGTGCGATCGCACCGAGCTTCTCGATGAGCTCGCGCGCCTCGCGCTTGGCGAGCCCCAGCGCCTCGAAGTCCTCGCCTTCGACCGAGGTGCCGTCCTTCGCGCGCAGGCGCTCGCGCTCCACGGCGACGAGCCGCCGGAGCACATCGAGCTCCATGCGCGAGAGCCGTGCTCCGCACACGTCGTAGTCGATCCAGGCCTCGTAGCTGAGCGGCGCCACGCGCTTGAGCATGCCGGCCATCACGCGCCCGTACTCCTGGATCTCCCACTGCGCGTGCTCATCGACGCGCAGCTTGAGAAAGTGCAAGAGGTTGTGAAGATCGATCTTCCAGTACCACTGCGTGTACGTCGACAGCGGGAGATCGATGCGCGCAAGCTCCCGCGCGACGTCCTCACCGGTGAGCCATTCGTAGGCCGAGCGGCTCTCGTTGCGGATCGCCTGCCAGCGTCTCAGCGTCTCCGCGTAGGTTGCGTCCGACACGTGCGTACCGCTGCGACCCTGATTGTTCGAGCGACTCTGCGTCTGGAGCTGCTCGGGGCTCGGCGTGTAAAACAGCATGGGCATCAGCGAGTAGCGCCCGCTGTACTCGTTGACGCTCGCGGCGCGGTGACGGATCCACTGCCGCGCGACGAACATGGGCATGCAGGCGTGGAACTTCAGCTCCACCATCTCGCTCGGCGTCGTGTGCAAATGGCGCCTGAGGTAGCGGATGAGCCCGCGCGTCTGGCTGGTCTTGCGCGTGCCGTAGCCGTAGCTCACGCGCGCCGCCCGCTCGATGCACTCGTCGGTTCCCATGTAATCGACGAGCGCCACGAAGCCGTGGTCGAGCACGGGAAAGTAACGACCGAGCAGCTCCTCGGCTCCGGGCGAGGTGGGACGGCGCGAGCTCACGGTAAGGGAAGCTACCGTCTTTTTCGCCCGGCGTCCCGCGTGCGCGTCAGCCGAGCAGAAGCTCGGCGATCTGTACCGCGTTCAGGGCAGCACCCTTGCGCAGGTTGTCGGCCACGATCCAAAGGTTGAGGCTGCCGGGCACGGCGAGGTCGTCGCGCACCCGTCCGACGTAGACCGGGTCGGTGTCGGCGGCGCGAAGCGGCTGGGGCTCTCCGCCCGGGCGGTAGTCCCCGTCGACGAGCTCCACGCCCGGAGCGACCCGGAGCAGCTCCCTGGCGCGCGCCGCGGAGAGCGGCTCGTGGAACTGGACGTGCACGGACTCGGAATGGCCCGTGATCACCGGGACGCGCACGCAGGTCGGCGAGACGCCGATGCTGGCGTCGCCCATGATCTTGCGGGTCTCGTTGACCATTTTGAGCTCCTCCTCGGAGTAGCCGTCCTTGCCCGCCTTCCAGTCGGAGATCACGTTGAGCGCGATGGGCGCGGGGAAGACCTGCGGGGTGGGCAGCTTGCCGCTCGCCACGTCGCGGATCTGCGCGCGAAGCTCCTCGGCGGCTGCGTGCCCCTTGCCGCTCGTCGCCTGGTACGTCGAGACCACGATGTGCTTGATGCGCGCGACGTCATGCAGGGGCTTGAGCGCGACGACCATCTGAATGGTGCTGCAGTTGGGGTTCGCGATGATGCCCTTCTTGCGCTCGGCGATCGCGCCGGGGTTGACCTCCGGAACCACGAGCGGCACGTCGGGATCCATGCGCCAGGCGCTCGAATTGTCGATGACGACGCAGCCGGCCTCGGCCGCGATGGGCGCAAACTCTCGCGACGTGCCCGCCCCCGCGCTGAAGAGGGCGATGTCGACGCCGCGAAACGAGCTCGGCTCGAGCATTTCGACCGTCAGCTCCTTGCCGTAAAACGGTAGCTTCTTGCCGCGCGAGCGCTCCGACGCGAGTGCGAGGACGCGCTCGGCGGGAAAGCTCCGACGCTCGAGCGTCCGGAGCATCTCGCGGCCCACGGCTCCAGTGGCTCCCACGACGGCAACGACGGTCATTGTACGAATTCTCCTTGGATCAATCAGCGTTACCCGGATCCGGCCGGGCGGCGAAGGGGGGCGGAATCTATCGCCATTTTTTTGGAGCGCCAGTCGCTCGAGCGTCGCCCTGCCCTTCGGCGCCCTGCTAGGCTTTCCGCCATGGCGCACGGACCCGTGGCGCCGGCGTTTCGTTCGATCCCCCGGCGGCCCGCGCCTTCGTCGCGCTCTTCGCCGTGATGGTCGTGGCTTGCGGTGGCGGCAAAACCGCTTCCGCTCCCATCGCGCCGGCGGTGCCTGCCGAGAAAACTCCCCGACGCGCGTCGGTCGACTCGCCCCTCGTGTCACCGGCTCGCGTCCTGCCGCCCACGGAACGCTCGGACCTGCTCGCCCTTTCCTACGACTCGGACGGCAGCCGCCGTTTCGTCTCGCAGGGGCTCAGGATGGTCGAACGTCCCGACGGGTCGCTCGAAGCAGCCACCGAGTACCTCCCCGCCACCCGCGGCATCACGGCTGCGCGCATCCCCGACCGGCTCGGGGGGGGCTTCGTCTTCGTGGTCAACACGAGCGGCTCGGCGCTGCTCTACACGGCAACGACCTGGACCTCGACCCTTCGGCCCGTTTCACGTTTCGACGGCGACGCAGAGCGGCTCGTCGCGGGGTTCGATCGCATCTACGTGCTGCGCGGGCGCTCGGCCACGTGGGCCGCCATCGATCCGAAGACGGGTCGTGAGCTCGACCTCGGTAGCCTGCCGCCCGCTGCGGGCTACGGCGCGATGGCGTTCGCCGACGAATGGCTCGCGGCGGTCGAGCTGCCGTTCGTCGGCGTGGTGGCGACCTTCGACGCGGGGGCGACCTGGCACCCACTCGGCATCGACCACGCGACGCTGTCTCCCGTCGACGGTGCCGTGCTGCTCGAGCTCGGCGGCTTTCGCGCGCTGCTCGGCCCGAGCGGCGAGCTCGAAGGCTTGCCGCCGCCCGCCAACGACGACCGCGCCGGCAGCGACAGGAACAAGCGCCTCCCGCCCGCGGGCCTCGGCCGGGCGCTGGGGCCGCACCCGCTCGAAACGGCAGTGCTCCACGGCATGCCCGAGCCCGGCGGGACGGCGCTCGTCGCCGCTTCGGGAAGCCTTTTTCGCGTTCGGCTCGCCGACGGCAAGGTCCTCGCCGAAACGCGCGACGCCTACGCCGGTGTGAGCGCTTGCGACGCCGTGCCGCTCGGTCGGGGGGTCGGGTTCGTGTGCGGCGAGCCGGGCTCGACCACGCGCGTGCTCGCCCTCGAGCCGCCGCTCGCATTGCGAGCGGTCGCTTCCTTCGCCGGGCCGCGGCGCGTGGCCCCGAACGGTCGGGGTGGGCTCGTCGTGAGCGGCGGCTGCGAGGGCGACACGCGCGCCGCCCCGGCCTACTGCGTGCTGCCCGCGCAGGGTGACGCTTTCGAGGTCGCGCGCGGCTCGGCGACGGAACGCGTCGTCGCGCTCGCCGACGGGCGGCTCGCCGTGCTCGAGCCGTCGCGTCCCGGGTTCGCGGGCACGCTCACGTTCGTCGGCCCCGGCTCTCGCTCGCCGGCCGTGGGGCTCGCGCCGGTAAAGCCCCGCGAGCAGGCCGTGCGGGCGCTCGCGAGCCACGGCTTCTGGCTGGATGCCTTTCAACAGGGACCCGACGGCAAGCTCATCGGTTTCATTGCGGGTGCGGCGAGCTTCGTCGGTGTGCGCGTGAGCCTCGACGGGAAAGTCGAGCTCGGGGAGCCGGAACAGGCGCTCGGCCGAGCCTTCTTTTCGGGTCGCTACGCCTTCGCGATCGGGCGCGGCGGTGGCGCTCGTGAAACCGTCGACGGTGGCTTCGAGTGGAGCGACGCCGAGCTGCCGTCGGAGCCGGACCTCAAGCTCGAGCGCACGTTCGGCACTTCGAGTGGTTGCACCAGCATCGGGTGCGCGTTCGCCGGCTGGCTTCGCGTGGGTTGGGGCGACGCCGAGCGCCTGCCGACGGTCGCAGCGCCCGAGCCGACCCGCTTTACTTCGCCCGGGGGCGGACGCTGGTCGCTCGAGTGTCGCGCCGACGGGCGGCAGAGCCCACGGGCGCTACGGGTCCGGCCCGAAAACGAGGAGCGCACGACGAGCCCCTGGAACCCGCTCGCCGAGGTGGCAGCGCCCGCTCGTGCGGGGGCCGATCTCGGTTTCGACGTCGGGAGCGAAGCGGAGCTTCACCTCTACCGTGCTTACGTCTGGGGCGCGCCGGGCGACGGCTGGGCGCGTCAGGCGCGTTTCGCGGTGAGCGTGCGCGACCCGTACCGCATCGAGGGAGGCGTCTGGTCAACGGCGCCGTCCCCCGTGCCCTGGGCGCGGCCCGAGCAAGCAGCAGACGTTTTTGGTCGCTCCCCCACGGGGCCACCCTCGACGTTCCGCATGCTGACCGACCCCGTGCGGCACGTGGCCCTGCTCATCGTCACGCTCCGCGGCTCCATGGACCTCTTCCTGCTCGAGGAGGGCCGAAGCATCGTCCGGCTCGCGACGAGCGGTGCTCTCGGCGTGATCACCGGTTTTGCCACCGCGAAAAGTCGCGTTTACCTGGGCGCCCTCGCGGAAAACCACGCATTCCGCGTCTATCGCGTCGAAGCCGGCGGTCTTGCGCTCATCCGCGAGCTGCCGGACGTGACGGCCCGGGCGCAGGCCCCGATCTTGGCGCCGTCCCTGCATGGCGAAGCGCTCGGGCTCTGGGTGCACGCTGGGCACCACTACCTCTATCCGCTCGACGCGAGCACGGGCCTCGTCGATGAGCCCATCGTCGTCGGCGCCGACACGCTGTCGCGCATGCCGGAAGGGTGCTCATCCGGCGAGGACGGCTACGTCGTCGGTGACGCGCTCACGCTCGAGC
Organism: uncultured delta proteobacterium; assembly: GCA_963841435.1. Taxonomy (GTDB): domain Bacteria; phylum Myxococcota_A; class Polyangia; order Polyangiales; family Polyangiaceae; genus PMG-095. Next base: position 984,516 of record CAWJCS010000005.1, on the reverse strand, counting down.
CGAGCTTCGACCTCTCGGGGGAGCGCACCCGGGTCGGCAACGGCTCCGAGGTCAGGCTCGTCGTCTCCCGAGGTCGAGTGTGTACGGATGCCATTGCGGCTCCGATCGGTCCCCCGCGGGAGCTCGATTCGTCCTCGAGCGGGCGACGCGCCGGCGCGAAGGGGCAAGGCAACGGCGTCGAAGATTCGGATGAATCCGCTGCGAAAGGATCAGGCGAGGGGTCGGAGCCCCAGGCGACGGTGCCGCTCGTCCTCGACCTGCCGGACGGCAGCCGCTGGGGCTATCGCTGCAGCGACTGACCGCAGCGACGGACGACAGCGACGGGCGACAGCGACGGGCGAGCGCGTGGTCACGGAGCCTTGCGGCGACGACGGGGTTGGTCCCAGAAAGGGACCACTTTTGCGGAGTAGAACGGTTGGAGTCTTCGCGAGGGACTCGCCGCCCGGTGTTCGGAGCATCACTCCCCAGTTGCCGATGCCATGACATCTCGTTTTTCGGCGCAGGCCGAGGACGACCAAGACCGAAAAGGAGTGTGATGTAGAAAGGAAGTAGGGGTGAACGGGTGACGAGGTGGGATCAGATGCGACGAGCCGAAGCCCCGCCTTCGAAGGTGATTGCAATTGGAGTACGCCGCTGCTAACTTCTCATTGTTCGCGCGGAGCGAGGCTGTCCCCCCCCCCGGCCCCTCCGCGCGGACGCTTTTTGTGGGTCCGGGGTCAGGCCTTGGGCGGCCGGGTGAGGCGCGCACCGAGCTCGTGGGCACGGGCCGTCGCGCGCTCGACGGCCTCGATGAACGCGGCGCGGACGCCGCCCGCCTCGAGGGCGTGAAGCCCCGCGATGGTGGTCCCGCCGGGGCTCGTGACCATGTCCCTGAGTCGGGCCGGGTGCTCGCCAGTCTCGAGCAGGAGCTCTGCAGTGCCCAGCACGGTCTGGGTCGCGAGCAAGAGGGCGGCGTCTCGCGAGAGCCCCACTTTGACCCCGCCGTCGGCGAGCGCCTCGATGACGAGCAGCACGTAGGCGGGTCCCGAGCCCGAGAGTCCCGTGACTGCGTTCATCAGGGACTCGTTGACGGAGACGACGCGGCCCACGGCCTCGAACAGCAGCCGCGCCGTCGCCAGATCGTCGGCAGTCGAGCGAGTGCCCCCCGCGACCGCCGTCGCCCCGGCGCGCGCGATGGCGGGCGTGTTCGGCATGGCACGCACGACGCGCACCGTGGCGGGCAGCCGGCCTTCCACCTCGGCAAGCGGTACCCCGGCCGCGATCGCGATGACGAGCGTTCCGGGCGCGACTGCCGGCGCGATGTCCCCGAGCGCGGCCTCGACGACCTCGGGTTTCACGGCGACGACGATCAGATTGGCCCAGCGTGCGAGCGCCTGGTTGTCGCGCTCGGTGTGCACGCCGTGCTCCTTCGCAAACGCCGCGAGCCGCTCGGCGTTCACGTCGCTCGCGCGCACGGCGTCGGCGGAAACGAGACCCGACGCGAGGAGGCCACGCACGAGCGCGCCCGCCATGTTGCCGGCCCCCAAAAAGCCGATTCGACGATCTTTCATGGTGGGTATGCCCGAATTCTTACGATCGGGCGCGCAGCCCGACCATCAAAATAGGTCGCGGAGCTTCTCCAGGAAGCTTCGCTGCTGGGGCTGAACGTCCTCGCCGAGCTCGTGACCGAGCTCTTCGAGCAGGCTTTTGGCTCGTTCGGACAAGCGCTCGGGAACCTCGACCACGACCTCGACGAGCTGGTCGCCGCTGCCGGGTCGCAAGCGCCGCGGGAAGCCGCGGCCGCGAACGCGCAAGACGGTGCCGGGCTGCGACGCCGGCGGCACCCGGAGCTTGAGCTTGCCGTCGAGCGTGGGCACCTCGAGCTCACCGCCGAGCGCGGCCTGCGTGAACGTGATGGGCACCGTGGAAACGACGTCGTCACCGGAGCGGCGGAAGAAAGGATGCGGCGAGACGTCGATCACGAGCTCGAGATCGCCCGGGGTCTTGTCGGGCCGCAGCCGGTTACCCTCGCCGGAGAGCACCTTGCTCGAGCCGGGCTCGACGCCCGCCGGTATCTCGACGGTGACGACGTGCTCCTTGCGCGTGACGCCCGCGCCGTCGCAGCGCGGACAGCGCTCGCTCGGAATCGAGCCGATGCCGTGGCAGCGCGAGCACGGCCGTTCGACACCGATGGGCAAGAACGCCTGCTGATAGCGAACGCGACCGCGCCCGCCGCACGCCGAGCACGTCTCGACGCGGGCGCCCTTCGCGGCACCGCGCCCGCGGCATTCGTCGCATGTCTCGAGCCGTTCGAAGCGGATTTCCTTCTTGGCGCCGCGCGCCGACTCCTCGAAGGAGATCTCGAGCATCTTCTTCACGGTGCCGCGGTCGGCGCCGCGCAAGCCGAACGCGCCGAGGATGTCCTCGAAAAGCCCGTCGATGCCCCCGAAATCCACGTGTGCAGCGCCGCCTGGCCGGAACGCCGCTTCCCCGAAGCGATCGTAGGCGGCGCGCTTGTCGGGGTCGCTCAAGATCTGGTGTGCGGCGTTGATCTCCTTGAAGCGGTCGGGTGCCGCGGGATCATCCGGGTTTCGGTCGGGGTGGTGCTGCACGGCAAGCCGCCGAAAAGCGGTCTTGATCTCGATCTCCGTGGCGCCGCGCCCGACGCCCAGAATCTCGTAGGGATCGCGCACCGGCTTTTGATAGCACGGGCGAGCGAGCGTGATAACGTCGGCCGTCGAATGAGCGATCAGGACGACGAGCGGCGTCGGGGGTCCCGAGCACCCATCGAGCTCAAGGTCGAATACAAGCGGCTCAACACGTTCTTCGCCGATTACACGAAGAACATTTCGCGGGGCGGCTCCTTCATCGCCACCGAGAAGCCGTTGCCGGTCGGAACGGAGTTCGTGTTCGCGCTCGGCGTGCCCGGTATGCCGGAGCCGTTGCGCCTACGCGGCAAGGTGATTTGGGTGACACCTGCCAGCGAGGCCACGCGCGGCAATCCCGCGGGCATGGGCATCGAGTTTCAGTACGACGCTCACGAGCGGCGCGAGAAGGAGTCCGCCGTCGAGCGCTTGATGACCCAGCAGCTCGGCGACCATCTCACGAGCAAGCTGCTCGGGCGAAAGCCGCATGAGTAGCGGAGGCGGGCTCAGGCCGCGCGGGGAAACCGTGCCACGCGGGTCTTGAGCAGCGCGATCACTTCGTCGCGCGTGCGGCGCGGCGCCCCGTCGAGCTGCACCACACGATCGGCGAGCGCCCCCCAGCGCCCCAGCATGAGCCTCAGCCAGATCTGGAAGTAGTCGAGCCCGTCGAACACCAGCGCGTCGTGCGCGGCACATTCGGGCAGGGCCTTTTCGAACTCCGACGGATGCTCCGTCCAGTGGCAGCGCGGATTGACGTGGTGCAGGATGTGATAGCCGTCGTTGAAGCAGCGCCGGTTGTAGCGCGTGTTCACGGAGGTGATGCTGGCGCGGTAGGGGTCAGCCGGGTTTTCCGGGCAAATGAACGCGTGCTGCGCCCAATTGCCCATCATCATGAGCGTGCGAATCGCGAGCATCGGCGCGACGAGCACGACGAGCGTCGGCGCGGGTCGATAAACGAGGCCGAGGGCCACGACGGCGAGGTACGTTCCCTCGCCGACGAACAAGCGGGCGAGCAGCTTGTAGCGCTTCTTTTTAAGCATGTAGAGGCTGAGCTCGGGCAGCCCGAAGAACAGGAAGCGAAGCCAGTAGCGCACCCAGTGGTCGAGCCGATTGCGCTGAAAGCGCATGGTAGAGCTGAGATCGGCCGCGAGGTTCTCCTCGCGATGGTGCATGCCCATGTGATGCACGAAGTAGGAATTGGGCGTTTGTCCGAAAAACGGCCCGATCACCCAGGGGATGACGCGATTGAAGCCCTTGTAATCGCTCGCGAACAGCGGCCGATGCGACGTGAAATGAAGCATCAGCGTGAAGCGATCCATGAACGCGCCGAACAGGAGCGCGTAGTAGAGCGGCGCCGCGTACCAGAGGTACGAAACGGGCACGAAGAAGAGCGCGATGCCCACGGCCATCAGGCCCAGGCACTTCACCATTTGCCACAGCACGTAGACGTCACGCGGGTCGTTGAGCGTGCGCGCCAGGGGCGCGAGCAAGGCTGGGGCGCGGGCCTCGCGCGGGTCGTTGAGGGGCAGCATCGTCGATGGGCGCCCGACTTTACGCGATCGGGTGGAGTTCGCCAACGGAGCGCGGTAGGAGGCGGGCCACGTGAAATTTTCGCGGTGAGCCTGCCATCGCCCACTACTCGAATCCCATCCTCCCGGGCTTTCACCCGGACCCCTCGGTGTGCCGCGCTCGTGGCCGTTACTACATGGCGACGAGCTCTTTCGAGTACTTTCCGGGCGTTCCGCTGTTCGAAAGCGCTGATCTCGTCCACTTCCGTGCCATCGGGCACGCGCTCACGCGCCGCAGCCAGCTCGAGCTCGAGGGGGCGAAGAGCTCGAAGGGCATCTTCGCGCCGACGCTTCGCTACCACGCCGGCACCTTCTATCTCGTCACGACGAACATGTCGGGCGGCGGCAACTTTTACGTGACGGCGAGCGACCCCGCGGGGCCGTGGTCCGAGCCCGTGTGGTTGCACGAGGACGACTGGGGCATGGACCCGTCGCTCTTCTTCGACGACGACGGGCGCGTTTACTACACGCGCCACGGTGGTGGCGAGCACGGCGGCATCTACCAGGCCGAGCTCGACGTAGAGCGCGGAAAGCTGCTCGACGAGCCGCGACTCGTCTGGAGCGGCACGGGCGGTCGCTGGCCGGAAGGACCGCACCTCTACAAGCTCGCAGGGCGCTATTACCTGATGATCTCCGAGGGGGGCACGAGCTACGAGCATTCGCTCACGCTCGCTCGCTCGAGCTCGCCGTGGGGCCCCTTCGAGCCGTGCCCACGAAACCCGCTGCTCACGCACCGCGATCGTCCCGCCGAGCCCATCCAGGCAACGGGGCACGCCGACCTCGTCGAAACCGAAAGCGGAGCGCTGTTTCTCGTGCTGCTCGGCATTCGCCCGACCGACGGTGCGCACCACCACCTCGGGCGCGAGACCTTCCTCTGCCCCTTGTCGATGGCCGACGATGGCTGGCCGCTCGTCAACGGCGGCGCACCCATCGGGCTCGAGATGGAAGCCGAGGGGTTGCCTCGTCCCGTGCCCGTTGCCGAGACGGCGCCGCGCGACGACTTCGACGCCGACGAGCTCGCCATCGGCTGGATCACGCTGCGCAACGTCGACGCGGCTCGCTTCTCGCTCGGCGAGCGTCCCGGCTGGCTGAGGCTCCACGGCACCCGGACGACGCTCGACGACGTGGCGTCGCCCGCGTTCGTGGCGCGACGCCAGTGCCACTTTCGCTGCCGCGCCGCGACGCGACTCGATTTCCTGCCCGAGCATGCGGGCGACCAGGCGGGCCTCGTCGTGCGCGCCAACGAGGACAATCACTACGACCTAGTCGTGGTGCCCGCGAGCGACGGTCCTCGCGCACGGCTCTGCACGCGGGTGCAAGGCGTCTCGAGCGTCGTCGGCGAGGTGCCGGTGGGCCCGGGCCCGTGGACGCTCTCGATCGAGGCGTACCCCGACCGCTACGAGTTCTTCGTCGCTCCGCGTACGGGCACGGCGCTCTGCCTGGGGAGCGCTCCCACGGTGCCGCTTTCGAGCGAGGCGGCCGGCGGCTTCACGGGCGCGTGCGTCGGGCTTTTCGCGGCGAGCGAAAAGGACCCGGCGCCTCCCGCCGACTTCGACTGGTTCGAGCTTTCGCCGCTCGCGCCGCGCGAGCGCTTGCCTTCCACGACCGCCTGAGCCGCGCTCAGGGCAACGCGACGCCCGCGGGCAGGGCGAAGCCGTGCTCGGCGCCCGCGTGCTGAGCGAGCAGATCACGGGCGATGCCGACCTCGACGAGGTTCACGGCTTCGCTGCGGGTGACCTTCTCCAGCTCGCCATCGGTGCTCCGATCGCCGCGCACCCGACGCGCCATGGCCGTGTAGAACGTGGCTTCGGTGCGTTCGGCGGCGTTGCTCGCTCCTCGGACGAGCTCGGCGTCCGAAAGCTTGCCGCGACCCCACGCTCGGAGCTTGCTGCTCCAGCCCTTCGCGTCGTCCATCGCGGAGAACGCATTTTCCACGCTGCCGTCGCTCGGCACACCGAGCTCCATCTCCAGAAGCTGGAGCCAGAGCGCGACGTACACCATGTCGTCCGCGGCAAGGCCCGCCTCGAGCGCCTGCGCCGCAGCGGCCCGCGCGCCCGGCAGGTCCTTGCGCGTGAGAGCCCGGCGTGCGGCGTCGATCACGGTGGCGCTCAGCTGGTTCGCGTCGGACGCCGATGCATCGTAGGCGCGCTGGGTCGCCCGGCGGGTCGCCGCGCGCTCGCCGAAGTGCTCGAGCACGTGAGCCAGCACGCGCTCGGCGCGGGCCTGCGCCGGGCCCGGGCGGCTTTGCCGCGTCGCATCGAGCGCGCGAGCGAGCGCCATGTCGAGCGCTTGCCCGGCGCCCGCGTGGTCGCCCGCGTCGCGCAGCACTTCGAAGGTCGCGCGCCAGCTCTCGGCTTCCTCGAGCGCGTCGTTGGTCCGCTCTGCGAGCTTGCGCGCTCGCTCGAGCACGTCGAGGGCCCCCTTCTGATCGCCCTTGTGCCGTAGGATGGCGGCGAGGACCTTGAGCGCGTCGAGCGACGGCTCCTGCTCGAGTGACTCGCGCACGAGCGCCGCGGCCCGCTCGACGTCGCCGTAGTCGGCTTCGAGCGCTCCCATCACGTAGCGCAGCCGCGCGGGGCTCGGGCTCACGCGGCCCGCAAATGCCTTGCTGCTCGCGAGCGCGAGCAGCGGCTCGGCACCGGCAAACGTTCGGCGGGCGGCGTCGTGCTGGCCGAGCTGGTTCTCCGAGACCATGGCGTTCAACACGAGCGCGAGCGCCGCGGCGAGCTGGTCGGGGTTCGCGCCGCGTGCGAGGCCGCTGTTCAAGACCAGGGGCGCGACCTCCGCCATGCCCTCTGCCACGAGACGCGTGGCGAGCGGCAGCGCACCGCGAAAGCTGCCGGGCTCCGCGCGGAACAGCGACACGGCCACGCCGAACGCCGCGCCCCGGAAGAGCTCGGCGTCGATCGACAGCTCCGACTGGGCCTCGCGTGAGTCGTAGAAGCGGTAAAGATCGAACCAGGCGTCCGCGTCGTCGTCGGCTGCGGCCTCGAGCCGAGCGCGCAGCTCCGGCGAAATCATGCGGTCGAGGGCACCCTGATCGGCGGCGGCCGGCGCGCCCAGCGGGTCACCGTGGCGCAAGTAGAGCGCGACCAGCGTGTAGCCGCCGCCCCTGAGGGCCCGGTAGGCTTCGAGCGCCTCGTCGCGCTCGGCGTTCGTGCGCACGGGCGCGTCGGGGAGCCCTTTCTGCTGCGCCTTGGCCACCCAGGCGAGCAGACCCTTCGACGCCTCGGCGAAGCGTTCGTCGCCACTGTCGATGAGCGCTCGCTGCGTTGCCACGCGCGCGCTCGTCCCGCTCGCGACGAGCGGCCCCACGGCGTCGGTCGGGGCGCTGAACGCCGCCATGGCCTCGAGGTGCGTTCGCACGTCGTCGCGCATCGGGCCCGCCGGTAAGAGGTCGTCGAGCAGCGAGTAGAGCGCGAGCGCGTACCCTTCCTCGCCCGTGCGCGCGGCTTCTTCGGCGGCGGCCGACAACGCCCGGTCGTTACCCACGAGCCCCTCCTCGCGGAACTCGCCGCGCTGCATCAAGAGGAACGCTCCCTCGACCGCCGAGAGCCCCGCCTCCGGTTCTTCGGCGTTGAAGCGCCGGAGCGCCCGCTCCAGCTGGCGTCCGACGACGCCGGAGACCAGGCTTGCCCGCTCGCGCCCGCTGTCGGCGCCGATCAGGACCCGGTAGGCGCTCTCCGCGAAGGCTCCGTCGTCGACGGGCGTGGGCTTGACGGTGCCGATGGAGTGGGCGGAAGCCGGGTCGTGGGTCGCGGCCCGGCCGCCGCTGCACGCGGCGAGCGAGACCGAAAGGCCGAGGGCGGCCAGGGACCCCAAACGGCGTGCGCGGCCGCGCGCCAGCGGTCGATCATGGGGCATGCGGCAGCGAGTCTACACCGGCTCTTTGGGTCGCGGTAAGGTTCACCGCTCGCGCCACCCAGCCCGTGCGCCCGATGAGCGACTCCTCCCCGCCGCCCAAACCTGCGTCCAAGCCGTCGCCGAAGCCCCCTCCGAAGCGGCTTGCGGACTTCGAGATCGTCCGACGTCTGGGCGCGGGCGGCATGGCCGAGGTGTTTCTCGCCAAGAAACGTGGCGCGGAGGGCACCTTCAAGCTGCTCGTCCTCAAGCGCATCCTGCCGGCGTTCGGCGAGTCACGCCGCTTTCGGAGCATGTTCGCCGAGGAGGCGCAGCTTGCCACGCGCCTCAACCACCCGAACATCGTCCAGGTCTACGACTTTCAGGACTACGGCGACGAGGGGCAGCTCCTCAGCATGGAGTTCGTCGAGGGTCCCGACCTCAAGCGGCTGGTGCGGCTCGCGCAGGGACAGAATCGCCGCATCCCGCCGTTCGTCGCGGCGTACGTCGTGGCCGAGGTCGCCAAGGGCCTGCATTACGCCCACGAGCGCAAGGACGAAGCCGGCCGACCGCTCGACATCGTGCACCGCGACGTCTCCCCGCAGAACATCCTCTTGTCGCTCGATGGGGCCGTCAAAATAGCCGATTTCGGCATCGCCACCGCGAATCTGTTTCGCGAGGAGCCCGGCGTGCTCAAGGGCAAGACCGCGTACATGTCGCCCGAGCAGGCCCGTGGCGAGAAGGTGTCGCGTCGCACCGACATCTATTCCCTCGGCGTGGTCTTCCACGAGCTGCTCACGGGTCGTTCGCTGCACGGTGCCGCCGAGGGGCCGGAGCTGCTCGACCTCGTGAGGGCGGGCGTCGTCGAGCCGCCGAGCACGTTCGTGCGCGAGCTGCCGAGCGAGCTCGAGGAAATCGCGATGCGCGCGCTCGCGAAAATTCCCGAAGATCGCTTCGAAACGGCGCGCGACCTGGCGAGCAGCATCAGCCGGGCCCTGTTCCAGCGCCAGCAGCTCGTGGACGCCCACGTGCTCGAGACGGTGATTGCCGACTTCGTGGGCCACGAGCAGATGGCCCCCGTCGAGCCGAAGGGCAACGAGAAGCTGCACGAGAGCCAGCTCGGCAGCGAGGCCAACGTCGGGCTTTCCGTCTTGCAGACGAAGGGCACCGCGTCGACCGACGCGCGCGCCGACGAGCGGACGGGCCCGGGCGGACCCGGCCAGGAGGGGCGCGAGCGCTCGAATCGCGAGGTCCGCCACGTGGCCATCGTGACGGTGAAGGTCCATGGGCTGAAGGAGCTCTCGGAAGCGCTGGGCGAGTCGCAGGCGATGCGCGTGTTCGCCCAGCTCAAGGCGACGCTCGGCGAAGCGGCCTTCCGCCGCGGTGCGCGCTGGGCGTGGGAGACCGCGTCCACGGGAGCGTCCACGTCGGCGCGCGCCGTCGTGGGCCTCATGGCGAACCCCTCGCGGGCGCCCGCCGACGCGGTCTGGCTCGCCATCGACGTGCACGAGGTCGTGCGCGGCAGCACCGAGGATCTGCCCGTGCGACTGTCGGCGAGCGTCGGCATCGTCCGCGGCATCGCCACGGGCAAGCGCGACAAGGCAGGGCACCTCATCCAGCACGAGCTTCAGGAGTCCGCCAATCATCTGTCGGACCTGCTCGGTGAGCAGGCGCCGCCCGGCGTGAGCTGGGTCGCGGGCGGGCTCTACCGCCTCGTGCGTCGAGACTTCGTGTGGGGCGACGCGCCCACCGTGAAGATTGCCGAGTACGAGCGGCTCGGCTTGCCCCCAAACCTCCGCATTTACTCGCTGCTCAGGCCCCACACGCGCGAGGAGCGGCTCCAGACACTGCAGTCCCTGCCGAGCGACCTCGTGGGCCGCGACGCCGAGCTCGCGGACTTGCACTCGGCCTACTACGGGGCGGTCGGCTCCGAGCAGTCGCCACCCAGGGTCGCCGCGCGCGTCGTGCACGGTGAGATGGGCATCGGCAAGACGGCGCTCGTCTCGGCGTTCCTTTCGGACTTGCCACCCGACGCGCGTCTCGTCTGCATCGAGTGCACGCCGGCGCTCAGCGAGGTGCCGCACGCCACCGTGAGCGACTGGTTCCGCGAGCTCACCGACACCCATGTCGATCAAGCGCTCGACGAAGCCATCGCCCTCGTCATGAGCGCGCTTGGCGATCCCGAGGACGACGAGGCGCTCGAAATCGCGACGTTCGTCGCCGAGCTCTGCACGGGGTACGTGCGTGAAGCCGCTGACGACGCCGACGCCGACGCCGCCCGCGTGCGACAGATGATCGCTCTCGCGCTGCGCGGCCTCGTCGCCGTGGCGACGCAGTCGGGGCCGCTCGTCACCGTGCTCGACGGCGTGCAGTGGTGCGACCGTCAGAGCCTCGAGCCGTTCACGGATTTCCTGCGCCAGGGCGACCCGCTGCCCGTGCTCGCGCTCTTCACGACGCGCCCCGACGAGCGCACGGCGGGCTCCATCCACGGGCTGGTGCGCGTCGATCTCAAGGGCCTCAGCAGCGAGAACCAGGTCCGGCTCCTGCAGGCGCGCCTCGGCGTCACGGCGGGCGTCGCCCAGGCTTGCGCCGATCTCGTGCCGCGTGCCGCCGGCAATCCGTTCTTCCTGCTCGAGATGGTCGACACACTGCTCGAGCGTGGGCAGCTCGAGATTCGCGAACGCCCCGATCACCGGCAGGAGCTCGTGCAAGTCGAGCGCCCCGGGCAGCCAGCCGTGCCGCTTCCCTCGACGCTCGAGCAGCTCATCGCCGACCGCCTCAACGAGCTGCCGCCCGAGGAGCGCGCGCTCGTCGAGTGGCTCGCGGTGGCAGGCGGGCCGCTTTCGCGTCGCGATCTCGACGTCGCTGTCCGGCCCCACCTCCGACGAGCTCGTGGCGCGTCTCGGCGAGCGCGGGCTGTGCGACGAGCGCGGCGAGGTCGTCGACGTGCGCCACCCGCTGACGCGCGACGTTGCCTACCGCACGCTGGATCGCCGGCGCCGCTCCCGCATGCACCACGACATCGGCATGCTGTTGCTCGAGACGCCGCTCGCCAAGGGCCTCACCGCCGCCGTCGTCGCGAAGCATCTCGCGCGCGGCGGCGCACGCGAGCAGGCGGGGGCGCTGTTTCTCGAGGCCGGACATACCGCGCGCAACAGCCATCAGCTCGCGCTTGCCCGTCGCTACTACCGCCGCGCCGTGGCGCTCCTGCCCGACGGCGACACGGGGACGCTCGAAGCCCACGAAGCGCTCGAGGCGCTTTTTCGCATGCAGGGTCGCTGGCGCGAGCGGCGCTCACACCTGCGTTCGCTCAGGCAGCTGGCCCGCCAAAAGAAGAGCCCGCGCTGGGTCGCGACGGCGTTGCTCGCGACGGCGCAGTTCGAGCTCGACTCGGGGCGGCTCGCCAAGGGTCTCGAGAGCGCGCAGCGCGGCGAGCTCGTCGCCACGCAGGCGGGCTCGGCAGGGCTCGAGGTGCGGGCCCGCGCGCTGATCGCCGAGACCCTGCATGATCTCGGCGACATGCAGGGCGCGCTCGCCGCGGTCGATCGCGCGCTCTCGACCGCCGACACGAACGAGGTGCCAGCGCGCCAGCGCGCCGAGGTGCTGAGGCTGCGCGGCACGCTGCTCCGGCGCGTGGGGCGCGTGCACGAGGCGATGGAAGCGCAGGCCGAGGCGGTCGCCGTGTTCCGCCAGGTCGGCGCGCGCCGCCTCGAGGCCCGCGCCAAGAACTCGCTCGCCTACGCGCTGCTCGTGCTCGGGCGCTTCGAGGACGGCATCATGCTGGCGCTCGACGCCATCAGCATCGATCTCGCGGTCGGCGGGCGCTTTCAGATCGCGAAGACGCTCAGCACGATCGGCGAGTGCTACGTCGCGCTGGGCGACTACGCGCGCGGGCTCGCGTACATGCGCCGCTCGCGCGAGGCCCACGAGCGCTATGGTGAGCAGGACTCGCGCGCCGACACGCTGCTCTCGCTCGCGGAGATCGTGCTCGAGTGCGACGACGTCGACGGCGCCGAGATGCTCGTCGGCGACGCCGGCGCGCTCACCGCCGTCACCGGCAGCGCCTACGATTCCGTGCACGAGAAAATCCTGCGTGCCGTGCTGGCGCGCCGCGCCGGCGACCCTGCGAAGGCCGTGATGCACGCGTTCGACGCGCGCCAGTCGGCCGAGGCACAGGCCTACGTGGCGTTCCACTTTTACGCCATGGCGATCGAGGCCTCGGCGCGCGTGGAAATGGGCGAGCAGCACACGGGAATCCTGCTCGCGACGACCGCCATGGGCGCCATCGAGACGCTGCAGGGCTCCGAGTACGGCCTGTTCACGCGCGCGTTGTGCTGCGAGGCGTTGCGCAAGGCGGGCTCCCCGCAGGCCGAGGAGATGCGCGCGCGTGCGTCCGACTACGCGCGGCGGCTGCTCTCGTTCATTCGCGACCCGGTGCTCAAGGGGCTCTTTTTGCGTCGGCGCGTCGTGCGCGACATTCTCGGGAACGCCACGGCCGACGCGCTCGCCGTGGCGAGCGGCGCCGTGCTCGAGCCCTCGGAGCCCCTCATCTCCGCGCACGCGCCGCCGGAGCCGCCCCCGCTCGAGCCTGGTCCCTGAGGCGGCATGCTCGCCGAGCTACTGCGCGAGTACGGCTTTCTCGCGATTCTCGTGGGGACCTTCTTCGAAGGGGAAACCATCCTCGTGATGGGCGGTTTCGCCGCGCACCAGGGTTACCTCTCGCTGCCCGTCGTGATGCTCTCGGCGTTCTGCGGCAGCCTCGCGGGCGACCAGGTCGCCTTCTTTCTCGGTCGGGAGCATGGTCTGAAGCTGATCGGCCGGTTTCCGCGCCTCGCGGCGGGCGTCGCTCGAGCGACGGCGCTGCTCGAGCGACGTGGCACCGCGCTCCTCATCGGTTTTCGCTTCATCTACGGCATCCGCAACGCCGTGCCGCTCGCGGCGGGTCTGAGCCACATCTCGATTCCGCGTTTCCTCGCGCTCAACGCCATCGGGGCCGCGCTCTGGGCGACGAGCGTCGCCGCCGCCGGCTACGCGTTCGGTGGCGGGTTTGCCCTCGCCTTGGAGCGCGCACGGAAGTTCGAGGAGCATGCGCTCGCCGTCATCCTCTTCGTCGGCGTAACGGCCGGCGTCGTGCACCTCGTCGTTCGCGCCCGCCGCCGCCGTCGCGAGCCGCGGGCATCGTCGTCAGAAGGGGTGGACAAGGGGTAGCTCAGCGTTGCACGCGGCCCGAAGCGTCGCCCGATGCGAGGCGCTCGATCTCGTCGAGCGTCGCCAGGTTCGCGTCGCCCTGGAACGAGTGCTTGAGCGCCGACGCCGCCGCGGCGAACTCCACGGCGGCCCGCTGGTCGCGCCCGGCGAGCAGGGCGTGCACGAGCCCCGCCACGAACGAATCTCCCGCTCCGACGCGATCGACCACGTTGATGTCGTAGCTCTTGCTGAAGGCGTGGCCCTGACGATCCGCGAGCAGCGCGCTCCAGCCCGTCTTGCTGGCGTTCTGGTTGTCGCGGAGCGCGAAGGCGACGCACCAGATGCCCGGGAAACGGGCGAGGACCTGCGCCGCGACATCGAGGTAGCGCTCGCGGCCTGCGCCCGCCGCGGGGCTCGGGCGGATGCCGAACACCTGCTCGCAATCCTCTTCGCTCGCCACGAGCACGTCGGTATGCCCCATCACCTTCGACATGACCTCGCCGGCGCGCGCCGACGACCAGAGCTTCTTTCGATAGTTCAGGTCCACCGAGGTGGTGCAGCCGACGCCCTTGGCGGCGAGCAACGCCTTCAGCATGGCGTCGGCCGAGCCCTGCGAGAGTGCGGGTGTGATGCCCGTGGTGTGGAACCACTTGGCGCCCTTGAGCGCGCGGTCGAAATCGAGGTCGTCCGGCGTGACGGCGCTCATCGACGAGCGCGCCCGGTCGTAGACCACGAGGGACGCGCGCTGGCTCGCCCCCGCCTCCAAAAAGTAGATGCCGAGCCGCTCGCCTTGCCGCAGGACGTGACTCACGTCGACCCCCACCTTGCGCAGCTCCGCGAGCGCCCAGTCGCCGATGGCGTTCTTCGGCACCACCGAGACCCAGCGCGCCACGTGTCCGAGCTGCGCCAGGCTGACGGCGACGTTGGCTTCGCCGCCGCCGAAAGTCGCCTCGAGCTCCGTCGCCTGGCCGAAACGCGAGTAACCCGGCGTCTTGAGACGCAACATGATCTCCCCGAAGGTCGTGACGATCGCCATGTCTCAGTGCCTACTGACGAGGTTCCTCAGCTTTTCCACGCCATCGAGCTCACCCATCACGATGAGCCGCGTGCCCGCGAGCAAGGCGTGATCGGGGGAAGGATTGTAGATGTAGCGATCGTCTTCTTCGTGCAGAGCCACGACGAGCAGCCTAGTTTCCTGCCGGATCGGGATTTCGCGCAACGTCTTTCCGACGTAGCGCGACCCCTCGGGCAGCTCCACCTCTTCGAAGCGCAGGTTCTTCGTGACGCGCAGCATGTTGTCCAAGAAACTCGTGACCTTGGGGCGCACGAGCTCGCTCACCATGCGCTGGCCGCCCATCCGGTGCAGGCTGATGGTCTGGTCGGCGCCGGCACGTCGGATCTTCGATTCGTTCTCGATTTCGATGACCTTGGACACGATGCGCGCCTTCGGGTTCAGCGCTCGCGCGGACATGACGATGAATAGATTGTCGCGATCCTCGGTGAGAGCGGCCATCACGCCGAGTGCCCGGTTGACGCCGGCGAGCATCAGGATGTGGTCGTCGGTGGCGTCGCCGACGACGTAGAGCAGCGCCCCGCCGAGCTCGTCGTTCATGCGCCGCAGCGTTTCCTCGTCGCGATCGACCAGCACGAATTCGCGCTGAATCGCCACGAGCTCCTCGACGATGTAGCGCCCGGTGCGGCCGCAGCCGGCCACCACCAGGTGGCCCCGTAGAGAGTCGATCTTGTTCGTCATCCAGCGCCTCCGGAACGTTTCGCCAATCACCCCCTCGACCAGCAGCGCGGTCAGGGTGGACTGGAAGAATGCAATGGTGCCGACACCGGTCACGATCATGAGGCTCGTGACGATGCGCAGGTCGGAGCGGTGGGCCATGCCCGGCAGCTCGGCGAAGCCGACGCTCGCGGCCGTGATGAGCGCGAAGTACACGGACTCGCCGAACGAGTAGTCGCCCTCGCCGAGCACGTAGAGCGCGCCGCCGCCGGCCGTGATCGTGCTCACGAACACGGTCAGCGCCACGAGCATGCGCCGGAGCTCCACGTTCATCGGGCTCTTCCGGCGGACCATGAGCGTCATTCTGCTTCGGACAAGGCGGCTTCGAGCTCCCCCAGCGTCTTTGTGTCGCTGCGCGCTCGGGCATGCACCATGCCGGCCTCGAGCCATTCGCGCGCCTCGCCGCCGCGTCCCGCTTCGACGAGCATCTGGCCCGCCATCAGGTACTGCGCAAGGTACGCCGGGTCGCGTTCCCGGAGCGACCGGAAGGCCCCGAGCGCGTCATCGACACGCCCCTCCCTCCGGTACTCGAGGGCGAGCGCGTACCACGCGAACGAGTCCGCGCTGCCCGAGCTCGTGGCCTGCTCGAGGAAGGCGAGGCGTTTGTTCACGACCTCACCATACGTCGCGACGGGCGCGGCGATCCAGCGTGAGATACGAGGCCAGGATCCGCCGCGACCCGTGGATGCCGAACCGGGCGACCACCGTGGGCGCCGAACCCTGCTCGACCCGCTCGACGACCCCGGTTCCGTAGCGCTGGTGCCGCACGCGATCGCCCGGCCGCAAGCCCTCGTCGTCGTCGTCCGGCGGCGCCTCGTCCCGCTCGACGATGCGCGTACCGGGCGCCAGGGTGGGCGCCCGGTACGAGCCGTACCCCGAAGGCCCCGAGCTCCGGAGCTCGGCGACGCTGCCCTCGAGCCGCACGACGTCCGGTGGCATGTCGGCGAGGAAGCGGCTCGGCTCGAGGTAGCGCGTCGTGCCGAACAGCGAGCGCATGCCCGCGTGCGTGATCGTGAGGTGCTCCCGCGCGCGCGTGATGGCGACGTACGCGAGCCGCCGCTCCTCGTCGAGCTCCTCGGGCTCCCGACCGCTCACGCCCCGGTAGGGAAAGATCTCCTCCTCCATCCCCGTGATGAACACGCCGCGGAACTCGAGCCCCTTGGCGGTGTGCACCGTCATCAATGAAACCTTGGGCGCGTCCTCGAGGGCGTCGGCCGCCGCGGCGAGCGTGATGCGCTCGAGCCAGCCGACGAGCGACGGCTCCTCCCCCTGCTCTGCAGCGTCCTCCTCGTAGTCGGCGATGGCGCCCACGACCTCCTCGAGGTTGCCGAGACGCGCGTCGCTTTCGGCGTCGTCGGCATCGACGAGCATCTTCTTGTAACCCGAACGTTCGAGCACGAGCTCGGCGAGCTCGCTCGGCGAAAGGTCGGCTGCTTGCCGCCTCAGGTCCTCCATGAGCGAGCGGAACGCGTCGAGCTTCTTCTTCGCCGCCGTCGGCAGATCCGAGCCGCGAAGGGCCATGGCCACGGCCTCGTAGAGACTGAGGGTGCGCTCGGCCGCGAGGTCCTTGAGCCGCTCGACGGTCTTGTCGCCGAGGCCACGCGCCGGCACGTTGATGATGCGCTCGAGGTCGGCGTCGCTCCTCGGGTTCGTGACGAGCCTGAGGTAAGCGATGAGGTTTTTCACCTCGGCCCGCTCGAAGAAGCGCAGGCCTCCGATGATCTGGTAGGGCAGATTGTGGGCGCGCAAGGCCTCTTCCAGCGCGCGCGATTGCGCGTGGACACGGTAGAAGACGGCGACCTGGTCGGCCGACACGCCGTTCGCCGTGAGCTTCTTGATGCCGCTCACGACGGCCTGAGCTTCCTCGCGCTCGTCGCGAACCGCGCGCACGACGACGAGGTTGCCCGCGTCCGCCGCCGTCCACAGCTTCTTGGGGACGCGCTGGGCGGCCTTTTCGATCACGCCGAGCGCGGCACGCACGATGTTGGCGCTCGAGCGGTAGTTCTGCTCGAGCTTGACGACCGTCGCGTCGGGGAAGTCCTGCTGGAAGCTCCGGATGAGTCGCACGTCGGCGCCGCGCCAGCGGTAAATCGACTGATCGTCGTCGCCGACGACGCAGAGATTCCGCGTGCGCGAGGAAAGCGCTCGCACGATGCGATACTGCACGAGGTTCGTGTCCTGGAACTCGTCGACGAGCACGTAGGAGAAGCGGCCGCGGAGCTCCTCGCCGGCGACGCTCGTTTCGTCTTCCGCCACGCGCAGCACGAACAGCAACAGATCGTCGAAATCGACGGCGTTCGACCGCGAAAGCGCCAGCTGGTAGCCGCGGAACGCCTGGCGCACCGAATCGGTGACCTGGCTCTCGCGGTGGTCCGGCCCGCGCCCCTCGCGCTTCTCGCGGCTCACGAGCGACAGCACGAGCTTGGGCGGCAGCGCGTCGTCGTCGTAGCCGAGATCGCGGAGCACGCGCGTCATCACGGCCTTCTGATCCGAGTCGTCGTAAATCACGAAGTCGCGCCCGAGCCCTGCGCTCTCGTGGTAGCGGCGCAGCAGGCGAGCGCACACCGAATGGAAGGTGCCGAGCCAGAGGTCGCGCACGACCTCGGCGCCCGCGAGCCCCGTGAGGCGCTCGCGCATCTCGCCGGCCGCCTTGTTCGTGAAGGTCACGCCCAGGATGCGAAACGGCGGCACGCCGTGCGTCGCGAGCAGGTTGGCGATGCGGTAGGTGATCGCTCGCGTCTTCCCGCTGCCGGCTCCGGCGAAGACCAGGAGCGGTCCCTCACCGTGGACCACGGCCCGTTGTTGCGGCTCGTTCAGCTCCGGCACGAGCAGCCGCTAGTACGCCGCCCGCGCGAACCGCGCAACCATCGGCGAGCGTGCCGCCGCGGCGCCGCCGCGCGGGTTAGTATCGGGCTCCGTGATGTCCTCCCGCGCGCGACGAGCTGGGGCCGTGGTGCGCCTGCCGAAAGCGGCGCCGCTCGTCCCCTCGAGCTGCGCTTGCTGCGGGGAGCCCGCCACGCTCTCCGATTCTGACGCGGGGGCCGGGCGGCGCGGAGCTCGTCGTCGGCTATTGCGACGATTGCGCGAGCCACCTCGGCGTCGAGCGCACGCGGCGGATTGCCGGGACCGTGGCGTCGCTGCTTTTCGGCGCCGCCGTCGGACTCTCGCTGCCGCTCGCCGCCCCGCCGCCGCCCTTTGCGCTCGCCGCCGGCTCAGCGGCGCTCGCGGCGCTCCTGCCGGTGCTCGTCGTCGCGCTGTTGCCCCGCGTGCCCGCGCGCGGCCACACGGCCGTCGGCCCCGCCGTGCGGTTTCTGAGCGAGAGGGAGCTCTCGTGCGCGAACGATTGCTACGCCGCCGAGCTTGCCAAGCTGAACGGCGTCGAGAAACGACGCGTGACGTTCCGCGAACGCCGCCTGTCGCTCGCGCTCCTGCCCGGGCTTCTCGTGTGTCCGCTCCTGCCGCTCCTCGTTCAGGGCGAGGTCGCGCCGCTCGTGCGCGTCGTCAACGTCACGGGCGAGACGCTCGGCATCGAGCTCGACGGTGAGCGCGTGCTCTTGGTCGAGCCGACGAGCGTCGAGAGCCCGGCGGCGGGCGGCGAGCTCAGCGTGCCGGCGGGCCTGCATACGCTCGTGGCGCGGGATCCCGAGGGGCGAGAAATCGAGCGCGAACGCGTCGAGGTGCGCGCGGGCCGGCCGCACCTGTTCGCGCCCGCGAGCGCCGGGCACTGCTTCTGGCTCGAAACCCGCGAGTACGGGCGTGACGCCGTGACCGAGGTCGCGCGCGAGCCGCTCGAGGGGCCCCCCTACTTCTGGGCGCTGCCGCAAAACCTCGGCGGCTGGTTCCTCCCGGCGCCCGAGGCCACCAAATCCGAAGCGCGGCTCACGGGCGGCGCCGTCACGGTCCTGCGCCAGGGGCCGTGTGAGAATTGAGCCTTCCCGCCGCCGCGGTATCGATCACCGTCACGAGCTCGCTCTGCCTCGCGGCGTTGCCGCTCACCCAGCGCACGTTTCCCTCGCGGTCGACCACGATCGTCGCCGGCAGCTCGCTGACTCGCAGCCGACCCGCGACGGCGTTGCCCGCGTCGTGAACCACCGGAAACGAAACGCCGTGGCGCGCGACCATCCGCGCGGCGCCGCTCGCGTCGTCGTCTTCGGAGACCCCGAGGAAAAATGCCTCCGGCCTCTCTCGATGTGCGCCTTCCGCGGCGGGCAGCGCCACGGCGCAGGGCACGCAGTGCTCCGCGAAGAACTCGATGACGACGACGCGCCCGCGCAGTGCGACGAGATCGACGGGCGAGCCATCCAGCGCCACGCGACGAAGGTCGGGAACTGTACGACCAAGTAGGGGGCTCTCTGCGCTCGCGGGCGGCGTCGCCGCCACGCCTCCGCCACACCCGAGCGCGAAGAGCGCCGCCAGTGTCGATCGAGTGATCGCGAAAGCGCGGGTTCCGGTTAGCATGGGGTATCGTGCGTTCGGGGCGACTATCGATCTTCACGTGCCTTCTCGCCAGCCTAAAGCTCGGCTGCTCCCCACTCGATCTGATGCCGGCGCGCACCGGAACGAGCACGGCGAGCATGCCGGAGCTCGCGACGGGACAAGCCAAATGCAGGGTCGCAGCGAGCCACGAAAGCCCGCTCGTCACGGAGTGGCCGGCTTCCGAAAAGGCGAATCTCGAGGTGCAGCTGAGGACGGGCACGGTGGTCGTGTCGTACTCGGGTTGCGAGATGCACCTGCTTCCTCAGTGCCGCGCGCGCGGTAACTATCAATGGCGCCGCACGACGACGTTGACCGACGTCGTCGAGATCCGCAATGCCGACGATCTCTACGCGAAGCTCCCGCTCGGCGCGGTGTCCCTCGAGGGCGAGCTCGAGCGCACCGGGCGGCTCGCCGTGCAGACCACGGTGTCCGGTCAGATGCAGCTCGTGGATTTCGAGCCTCGCTACGTTGGCACCGACGCGAGCTGTCGGGGCGCAACGCACGTCGTGGGTGCGCTGTCGGTGGGCGCCTTCAAGTTGCGTTCGGGTGGTACCTTCTCGGCGAGCGGCAACGCCAAGGTGAACGCGATGGGTAGCGCCTCCGGCTCGCACGAGAGCGAAGAGTCGCTCCTGCGTGAGGCCGGCGTTCCCGCGCACTGCGAGGAAAGCACCGATGCGGCGGCGCACCCGGAGTGCTCGTCCCCGGTCCAGGTGTTCTTGCAGCCGCTGCCGGCGACGGTCGCCGACCGCGGGCCGCCCGGCATGGTCAAGGTGCGCTTCCTGCCGGTCGAGCCCAACGTGCCGTGGGAGGTGAGCGTGGGCGATCGCACGCTGTGCCGCCCACCGTGCGAAAAGTGGGTTGACCCGGCCATGCCGTTCGCGTTCAAGAACGACCCCGGCATTTTCCAGCGCAATAGCTACATCGAGGTACCGGATCTACGCGAGCACACCGAGAGCGACCACCTCGCGGTCCGCGCCCAGCCGCGGAACACGGGCGAGTTCGTGGGTGGCATCCTCATCACGACCTTCGCGGGCATCGCCGTCGCGACCGGCACCGCGCTCACGGCGGCCGGGTGTCGAAGCGGCGGCTCGAGCAACATGTGCGTCGCGGGCCTCATCACGCTGCCCATCGGCCTCGGCGGTCTCGTGCCCGGCATCTGGATGATTCCCGACAGCGCACCCACCGTTGACGTGCGGCCCTTCACGCCGACGATGACGAATCTCGACAGCCCCTGACCCGGGGGCGCACTCGTGGCGCTCCGTCAGAAGATGCCGCCGATGTGCGCGCCGAGCACGAACGCCGTGTCGTTGAACACGAGGAGGCGCAGCTCCGGCCCCATGATGAGCGGTCCCGCGGTGAAGTTCATGAGGCCGCCGAGCAAAAGGGCCACGTCCGAGGCGCCGCCGTCGCTGCAGACGTTGATGTTCGGGCCCCTCGTGCACGAATCCGTGTCGTAGCTCACGACGCCGAGGCCGCCGAACGGCCGCACCATGAGCTCTTTCGTGATCGCGAAATCGTAGCCACCTTCGGCAGCGAGCACCCAAGCGCTGTACGACCATTCCGAACGGACGCCCGCGATTGTTCAACTCGTTGCTCTCGCCGAAGAAGTAATCGAACATGCCCCCGATGTAGACGTTCTGGGGCAGGGTGTAGCCGCCGCGTGCGCCGATGCCGAAGTTCAGGTTGTCGGACCCGAAGCGCAGGCCGCCGACGATTTGGGTGCGGCCCGAGGTGAACGGCGTCTCGAGCGCGGAGGCACGGCCGTGCGCGAGCACGACGAAGAGCAGCCCCGCCAGCGAAACCCAGAGTTTTCGGGCGCGTCGGAGCTGCCCGGGCAGCGTAACGTCACGGTATTGCACGGAACGAACTCGGCCCGAAAATCCCACGCAGCATGGCCCGTTGGCAAGCCGAAACGGGTGATTATACTGCCGAAATCCCATGGGCGACGATACCGCACCCCGAGAAGCCGTGCCGAACGGCTCAGACGAAACCCTCGACGACCCGGCGCCCGACACGCCGCCGCTCGATCCCGCCGAGTTGGCGCAAGCCGAAGCGGCGCGCCTCAAGGACCAGCTCCTCAGGCTTGCGGCGGACTTCGACAACTTCAAGAAGCGGTCGCGACGCGAGATCGGCGATACCGCCAAGCTCGCGCGAGAGGACGTGCTGCGCGAGCTCCTGCCGGTCTTCGACAATCTGGAGCGTGCGACCGCCCACGCCGAAACGACCACCGACGCGAAAGCGCTCGCCGACGGGATCTCCATGGTGACCCGCCAGTTTCTCGACACGCTCTCGAAGATCGGCATCGAGCGCATCCCGGCGCTCGGACTCCCGTTCGACCCCGCCGTGCACGAGGCCGTGCAGCACATGGAGACGTCGGACTATCCGCCCGGGTCGGTCGCCATGGAGCTTCAAGCGGGCTACCGCACGAGCGACCGCGTACTCAGACCTGCCATGGTGGTGGTCGCCAAGGCCCAAGCGAGCTGACGAGGCTCGCACCCACGGAGGATTCAGCCTAGGCTAGCGGGACGGTCCCCCTCGGTGGGCCGGCCCGCCAGAAGCGCACATGGGGAAGATTGTCGGAATCGATCTAGGAACGACGAACTCCTGCGTGGCGGTCGTCGAAGGCGTGAGCGCCAGCGGGCTGCCCGAGGTTAAGGTCATCCCCAACGCCGAGGGCGCGCGTACGACCGCGTCCGTGATCGGCTTCACGGCGAGCGGCGAGCGGCTCGTTGGGCAGGTGGCGCGCCGGCAGGCGACGACCAATCCGACCAACACGGTCTATGCGGTGAAGCGCCTCATGGGCCAGCGGTTCGAGTCGCCGGCGGCGCAGCACCAGGCGTCGTCCGTGCCGTATACCGTCGTCGCGCACGACAACGGTGACGCGTGGGTGGAGGTCCAGGGCAAGAAGCTCTCTCCACCCGAAGTGTCGAGCTACGTGCTCACGACCATGCGCCAGATCGCCGAGACGTACCTCGGCGAGCCCGTCAGCGAAGCGGTCGTCACCGTCCCCGCGTATTTCGACGACGCTCAGCGCCAGGCCACGAAAGATGCGGGTCGCATCGCCGGGCTCGACGTGAAGCGCATCCTCAACGAGCCCACGGCGGCGGCGCTCGCCTACGGCCTCGACAAGCAGCAGCACGAGGTGATCGCCGTGTACGATCTCGGCGGAGGCACCTTCGATATCTCGATCCTCCAGCTCGCGGGCGGCGTCTTCAGCGTGAAGGCGACGGGCGGCGATACGCACCTCGGCGGCGAGGACTTCGACCAGCACGTGATGAACAAGCTCTGCGAGGAGTTCGCGGCGGCACACGGCCCCGATCTGCGCAAGGATCGCGTCGCGCTGCAGCGTCTCAAGGAAGCTGCCGAGAAGGCCAAGCACGAGCTTTCGTCGTCGCTCGAGACGAGCATCAATATTCCCTTCGTCGCGACGGGACCTTCGGGGCCGCTCCATCTCGAGCGGACGCTCAAGCGCAGCGAGCTCGAGATCATCACGGCGTCGCTCGTCGCGCGCACGATTCAGGCGTGCCAGAGCGTGCTCGCCGACGCGAAGCTCACCGTCAAGGAAGTGGGGCAGGTCGTGCTCGTCGGTGGGATGACGCGCATGCCCGCCGTGCAGCGCGCCGTGAAGGAATTCTTCGAGCGCGAGCCGCACAAGGGCGTGAACCCCGACGAGGTCGTTGCGGTCGGCGCGGCGCTCCAGGGCGCCGCGCTCGGCGGGCAAATCGAGGAGGTTCTCCTGCTCGACGTGACACCGCTCTCGATCGGCGTCGAAACGGGCGGCGGCGTCTTCACGCGGCTCATCCCGCGCAACACCACCGTCCCCACCGAGCGCAGCGAGATCTTCACGACGAGCCTCGACAACCAGTCGTTCGTTCCCGTGCACGTGCTGCAGGGCGAGCGCGAGATGGCGGGCGACAACCGCAGCCTCGCGCAGTTCGAGCTCACGGGCATCCCGCCCGCGCCGCGCGGCGTCCCGAAGATCCAGGTCACCTTCCGCGTCGACGCCAACGGCATCCTAGCCGTCGAGGCGAAGGACCTCGGCACGGGCCGGACGCAATCGGTGAGCGTCAAGGCCACGAGCGGGCTCGCGCCCGACGAGATCGACGCGCTCATCCACGAGGGCGAGCGCTACAAGGAGTCGGATCAACTCCGCCGCGACCTCGCCGAAATGCGCAACCAGGCCGAGACGCTCGTCTACACGACGGAGCAGGCGCTCGACGGCTACGCCGATCTGATCGACGCCGACAAGCTCGACGGCGTGCGCCAGGAAGCCGCGGCGCTCAAGGAGCTCTTGAAGAGCAGCGCGCCGCTCGATGCCCTGCGCGAGGCCTACAGCCGGCTCGAGTCCGCGACGTTCGAGCTCGCCGAATCCATGTACGGCACGGGCGGCTGAGGGCGCCCCGGGGCGGCGGGCCCCGCGCCGCGCGGGCTCGCTTCACTCCTCGGAGGACGCGAGTTTCTGCTCGATCGCTTCGAGGTGCGCGTTCACCTGCGGGTCGCGCTGGCGCAGGGTTTCGACGCGGCGCACGGCGCTCATCACCGTGGTGTGGTCGCGGTTGCCGAAGGCGCGGCCGAGCTCGGGGAAGCTCGACTTCAGGCGCTGACGGCAGACGTACATCGCGACCTGGCGCGCGAAGGCGACGCTCTTGTGGCGATCCTTGCTCAACAATTCCGAGTTCGAGAGGCGAAAGTGGCTGCACACCGCGCGCTGGATGTCCTCGACGCTCATCATCTCGGGACGGCGCGGCAACACGAGCGCCATCTCGGCGCGCACGAAATCCTCGTCGATGGGGCGCCCCGTGAGCGACGCCTTGGCCGCGAGGCGGATGAGCGCGCCCTCGAGCTCCCGAACGTTGCTTGCGACGCCCTGGGCGAGCAGCACGGCGACCTCGTCGGAAAGCACGATGTCCTCGAGGGCCGCCTTCTTGCGCACGATGGCGACGCGGGTCTCGAGCTGCGGCACCTGGATGTCGGCCACGAGCCCGGAGCCGAAGCGCGAAACCAGACGCTCCGGCATGCGCTGGAGCTGCTGGGGATACTTGTCGCTCGTCACGACGATGAGGCGATCGGCGTCATGCAGGGCGTTGAAGGTGTGGAAGAACTCTTCCTGCGTCTGCTCGCGCCCGGCGAGAAACTGGATGTCGTCGACGAGCAAGAGGTCGCACTGGGCGCGGTAGCGTGCCCGGAACTCATCCATCTTGTGGTGCTGGAGCGCCTCGATGAACGCGTTCGTGAAGTGCTCGGCCGAGAGGTACACGACGCGGGTCTCGGGTCGGTCGGACAGCACCTGGTGCGCGATGGCGTGCATCAGGTGCGTCTTGCCGAGGCCGGTGCCGCCGGCGATGAACAGCGGATTGTAGCGGGGCCGCCCGCCGGCCGCGGACGCGAGGGCGGCCGCGTAGGCGAGCTCGTTCGAGGGCCCGACGACGAAGTTCGTGAAGGTGTGCTTGGGATTGAGCGCCTCGGCGAGGTTGCCGCGCGCCGGTGCCACCGAGCGGGGCCGGCCGATGGGCTCGGGGGGACGCGACGAGCGCCTGAGCTCGCTCGGCGGCGGGGTCGCCCGGCGCCCGGCGCTCACCGGGCTCGTGAGAATCGGGCGCGATGCGCCAGCGCACGTCGAGGGCGCCGCCGTCTTCCCCGAGCAGGGCGCGCAGGGTCTCGAGCAGGTCCGGGAGGAAGTGGTCGCGGACCCAGTCCCTCACGAACTCGTCGCGCGCGCTGAGCAAGAGGACCTTGCCATCGACGCCGTCGAGCTGAACGCCCGAGAACCACTGATCGAACGACGCGGGTGAGCGACGACGGGTCTGTTCCGCGGCCGCGGCGAAGGCTTTTTGAACCTGGCGTGCGGCGTCCATGGGCACGAGAGGTCGTTCGGGCGTCACGCTCATCGAGTCCCCATCTTGTCCACAGGGCTGTGGAGAGCAAAAGTTTCGCACGCTTTCAAGACAAGTCCACCAGACGTTAGGACTCGGTTGGAAGCTTCCGGCCTTCGCCTCGCGCACGGTCCGAACGTCAACCATAGGCGCGCCTACCACCGACCTCGTTGGAAGTTCAATGGGTCAATGCACACGCTGACGACGCCGCGACATTGACGCCGGATCCTGAGCAGCACGATCGCCTACCACCACGGTTTGCAAACGGTGCATGCCGAGCGCGATCAGTAACCTCCCAGACTCCGTCACCAATTCGTTCGCGCCCCAGCGCTGCCACACGCGCGCGGCATCAAGAACCGCTGTTTGCGGCGTCAAGGGGTGTTCCGAGAATCCTTCACAGGCCGAACGGCCGTTACGCGCCATCGTCCGTTTTCTTGCCCAAGGCCCGCCGATGGCGCTACCGCTCGCCGGGTGATCCCAGGATCGAAACGAGCGTCGTGCGCTCGCGGCTTCGCGCGTCCGGCGCGACGGCTCGTCACGATCGGGCTCGGGCTCGCGGCCGTCGTCTGCGAAACCTCGCTTTCGTTCGCCGCACCGAGCGACCTGCCGCCCGAGGTCGGGTACAACTACGACGAGGTCGAGACGCCGCGCATCGCCGGGACGGGGGGTGCCGTGCGCGCGCTCAGCAGCTCGGTGCACGCGCTGTTCGTGAACCCGGCGAACCTCACGGCGGCACGTGTCTATCACGTGGGCGCGTTCGCCAACATCGGACCCGAAGCGAGCCGCCAGAGCTACGGCGCCGCTGCGGTCGATTCACTGGTTTCCAGCGCGCGCGTCGCGGGCGGTGTCGGCGCCACCTACAACTTCCAGGACACCGACGGCATCGATCGGCGCTGGACCGATCTGCGCTTCGCGCTCGCGTATCCCGTCGCCGATGAGTTCTTCATGGGCATCGGCGGTCGCTACATGTGGCTCAACGAGAACGGCGCCGGACCCCTCGGCGCGAGCGCGGCGTCGAGCGGGCTCCCCGATACGCGCATTGTCAAGGGCTTCGCGCTCGACGCCGGCGCGACGGTTCAAGCCGGCAAGCACGTGGCGCTTTCCGTCGTGGGAAACAATCTCAACAACCCCGACACGGGCTTCCAGCCCACGAGCGTGAGCGGCGGCATCGGTCTCCTGTTCGGTGACTACAGCGCCGAGGCGGACATCGTCGGCGATTTCACGACCTGGGACCGAACGACGGTGCGCCCGATGCTCGGTCTCGAGGGGCTGTTCGCCGATCACGTCGCCGCGCGGCTCGGGTATCGCTACGACGCGGGCCAGAAGACCCACGCGCTGTCCGGGGGCCTCGGGTACATCGACCGCGCCTTCGACGTCAACGTGGCGCTTCGCCGCATCGTCGCAGGCGACGTCGCGACGACGCTCGTCTTCGGCTTCACCTACCACCTCGAAGCCACGGGTCTCGCCCCGGCGCCCAGCGACACCTTCTGACGAACACCGGGCGGGCGAGGTCGGCCCTTGACAGGGCGCTGGGGCACGAGGAGGCTAAACGGGCTGTGGGAGGCTCGTTTCGGTCCCGAAGGGACCTTGGTTCGGACTCGGCGTGGTCCGGTTTGGTGCGGATCGGCGCGCTGTCGCTGCTCTTTTATTCGGGCTGCCTCGGCGGACGCACGACGCTGCTCCAGCTCGAGGAGGAGAGCGCGGGCACGGCTGGCGCGGGCACCGGCGGGATCGGCGGCAAGGGTGGTGGTGGCAGCGGTGGCAACAGCGGCGGCGCGGGCGGCTCCATCCAGGCGGGAGCCGGCGGCGGCCCCGCCGGCACGGGCGGCGCGATCTTCTGCGACCCGAGCCCCTGCGCGAATTCCGGCGTCTGCGTGAGCTATCCCGGAGGGTATTATTGCAGCTGCCCCGCCGGTTACGAGGGGTTCGACTGCAGCGTTGACATCGACGAGTGCGCCGGCAACCCGTGCAGGAACGGCAAGTGCGTGGACCAGGTCGCTCGGTTCGAGTGCGTGTGCGACCCGGGCTACGCGGGCACGTACTGCGAAAGGGACATCGACGATTGCGCCTCCATGCCGTGCAAGAACGGCGGCGCGTGCGTCGACCGCGTTGACGGGTACGACTGCCTGTGCCCGTCCGGTTTCTCCGGACACGATTGCCAGAACGTCGACGATCCGTGTAGCCCGAACCCCTGCAAGAACAGCGGCATTTGCAGCGGCTCCGGACAGAACTTCAGCTGTGCCTGCCCGGCCGGCTACACGGGCGCGCTCTGCGAAACGGCGGTCGGCGACTGCGGTGACCCGAACCCGTGTCTCAACGGTGGCACCTGCTCGCTGGTCTCCGACGTGCCGACCTGCAGCTGTCCCGCAGGCTGGTCGCTTCCGTACTGTCAGTGCCGAGGCAACGACGAGCCGCAGCTCGACGGGAGCTGCCTGCTCTCGACCGTGTGCGGCAAAGACGTTCCCGACGCGTTCGCGGGTGGGGACTGCTCGAGCAACACGGACGAATTCCCCGATTGGTGGTGCCAGCTCGGCGGCTACGAGGGTGCTCGGTCGTTCACCTTGCTCACGAGCGGCCTGCGGCAGGCGCTCTTCTACCCGGGGGGCGCCGAACAGGTCCTGTCGGTGTGCGCACAGGTCGAGGGCCCGCAGGACTACGGCCTCGACAGCTCCTGCACCGCCGCGGGCGACCTCGCGTGCACGGGCGCGCCCATCGATGCCTCGCTCCGACCGAACGTCATGCTGTGCGGCACGTCCGACCGCGACGTGAGGACGTTCTTTCCCGCGGGCGCGAATCTCGCGCTGCTTTCGGGGTGCGCGCCGACGAACGACACCCAGGCGCTGATGGTGACCCGCTACGGGGCAAGCGCGGTGTCGAGCACCCTGCGCGGCTATCTGCAGGGCGGCGGCATCGTGATCACGGAGTACAGCGTCAGTGCGGCCCTCTGGAACGTGGTGTTTCCGGACATCGTACCGAGCGCCATCGAGCTCGGCGGGTGTCTCGACAACGTCCCGACAGTCGTCCAGTTCTCGCCGATGGACCGGTTTTGGATCGACAACCCATTCGTGGCGATCACCCAGTCCGAAAGCGGTTGTGGCTTCTCCGTGAGCGGGTATCCGTTCATCACGCCCCTCGCGGGCTGGGACGCGAACCACGCGGGCCTCGGCTATCGCAACGTCGGGCGCGGGCGCTTCTGGGCCGCCGACTTCGACTGGCAGGACTTCGACCGCGATACCGACACGCTGCGCTCGCTCATGGGTTACATGCTCACGCACCGGCGTTGAGGCGCCCCACGAGCGCGGTCGCTCCGGCCTCGAGCGCGCCCTGTTCGGCGGTCGTCGGCGCCGCCTGTCGCGAAAGCTCCACGAGCTCGTCGACGGCACGCGGATTTCGGTACCAGTCCTCGTCGTGCTCGCGCTGGAGCCGCTCGGCGCGCTCGGCAGCGAGCAGCCAGCCGGCGAAGCGCTGCGCGTCGCCGAGCTCCGGTGTGAACAGCACGCCGGCCGCGGCATCCGGCACCTCGACCCCGAGCGCGCGCGCCGTCTCCTCGACGAACGCCGCGCGATAGGCCGTCGGCCCCGCGAGCGCCGGCGCGCGCAAGAGCACGCGGAGGGCGGCCTCGCGCAGGCCGACGAGCGCGACCCGAGCGAGCACGCGCTGATGGTCGCGCACACCGTCGCGCGACAGACCGAGCGCTCGCTGCGCGAAGGCCGCCGCGAACGGCATCGATGCGAACAGGCCCGCCGCCGTGGCGCGCTCGAGCCCGAAGGCATCGCGCGCGACCGAAAACGGCAACGTTTCCGGCGCGAGCGCCGCGCGCCACGCGCCGCCGAGCGCGGCGAAGCCGCGCAAAAAGCTGGAGGCGCCGTGCCGCCCGCCGAGCTCGCCGAGGTCGAGCGTCACGTGCGAAAAAAAGCGAGGGTCGCCGATGAGCTCCACGAGCGACCGGGTCGTGAGTCGCGCGGGCCAGGCCGCGCGCGAGTCCGCGCCAACGGCGAGCGCGACGAGCTCGTCGAGGGTGCGCGCCCCGAGCGCGTCGAACGCGGCGTCCGTCTCGGTCAGAAAGCGGCGTGCCACGTCGAGCACGGCGCTTCCCGGCAGCTCGAGCGCGTCGCCGCCCTCGAAACCGAGGCGGGACACGACCTCGGCGTGCTCTTCCCAGCGAACGAGCCTCAGCGCACCGAGCTTTTGGCCGTGCTCGAAGAGCGCCGACACAAAGAGCGCGCGCGGCGCCCGCTCCCTTTCGATGACGCGCTCGAGGATGGCTCGCAGGGTCAGTTGACACTGCTCGGGGCGCTCGAGCGGGTGCGGCTCTTGTCGCAGGGCTCTGGCGATCGCGAGCGAGCTTTTCACGAGACTCCGCTCGAGGTGGATGCGGTAGGCCCAGCGCAAGAGCGCCGGCGCCGTCGGGTCCGTCTCGCCGGCTTCCCGAAGCTCGAGCACGAGCTCGCGCGTCGTCGCACGGTCCACCGCCTCGAAGACGTGGTCCTCGGGCACGCCGCGCCGGAGCGCGCGCCGGAACGCGACGAGCTTTCGCGCGTCGTCGCGCAGACGTTGATCGATGCCGAACGGGTCGGCGAGCATGCGTCGAGCCTATGCCGTTGTCCGTCAGAGCGGATCGCCGAACGACGCCGTGGCGGACAGCCCGAAGACGAGCCCGCCCTCCACCGGCTCGCCCGCCGGGCCGGCGCACGCGTAGGTTTCGCAGCGCTCCGCCCGGCCGAGCAGCGCCTCGCGATAGGCAAACGACGCGCCGAGCCGCAGGCCGGGCGCGAGCACCGCGTCCACGCCGCCGCCGGCGCGTGCCGTGGGACCGGAAGCGAGCCGGCCCGGTGCCGCCGGCTTTGCCCTCGTCCACGCGACCCCGTAGCCAAAGCCGAGCTCGAGGTACGGATCGATCGGGCCGGCCTCGAGCAGATAGACCCGACCCGTCGCACCGAGCTCGAGCACGGAGCCCGGCCCCGGCCCCGCCTGGACGCCCGGCGCGCGCAGGACCATCGCTTCGCCGCCGAAGGCAAAGTAGGGGCTCGTTCGATAGAGCGCGCTCACCTGCGGACCAAAAGCGGGGCCGAGCCCGCGGCAGGCGCCCGACGTGACACCCACACACGCGAGCGGCGCCCACGCGCGCGCGCCACCCGAGAGCTCGAGGGGCCGTCGCTCGAGCGCCGCCGAGCGGCGGAGCGGCGCCGGTTCCGGGTCCCGCGTCGGCGGCAGCGGCGGAAGCGGCAGCGCGGAGGACGCCGCCCACCCAGTCGTTGACCGGAGGACGAAAAGAGCGCCAAGGGTCCAAAATGCCGTCCTCATGGCCCCGCTTCGGCCAGGGCTCGCCCGGAGTTGCGCGCCCGGCGGCCCGGCCGCTGGACCCGTTCCGGAGCGGGCATTAGGCTTTGTCTCCCATGGCGAACCTGGACGACGAGCTCTCCGAAGCCATCGAGGCCTCGGAACAGGCGGCACAGGCCGAGCCGGCCCCCGTGGCCATGCCCGCCGGCGGCGGCCCGAGGCCCCGGCGCAGCGTCGGGCTCCTCGTGGCCCTGCTCGTGATGGGCGGCTCGATCCTCACGCTCGTCTTCACGAGCTTTCAGGGCTCGGCCATCTACTCCCGCAAGGTCGACGAGATCCTGCGCGACAAAGAGAAGCTCGCGGGCCGCACCGTGCGCGTCGAGGGCACCCTCAAGCGCTGCACGCTGGTCCGCCGCGACGATCCTTGTGAGTACCGCTTCACCATGAAGAGCTCCGGCAAGGAGCTGCCGGTCCGCTACGCGCGCTGCACCGTTCCCGACACGTTCCAGGACCTGCCGGGCATGGTCGTCGCCGTGACGGCCGAGGGCACGCTCGATCCGGCGGGCCACCTCGAAGCGTCGAACATCATGGCGAAGTGCCCGTCGAAGTACGAGATGCGCGAGCGCGCTCAGAAAGGGGAGAAGATGCCGCACGCCACCGTTGACCCCTCGCTGACCGCGCCCTGCATGTAAAAACCATGTGGGATCGCTTCTTGCGCGCGTGCCGGCGTGAGCCGGTCGACGCGACGCCCGTCTGGTTCATGCGTCAGGCGGGCCGCTACATGCCGGAGTACCGCGCGATCCGCAAAGATCACACGCTGCTCGACATCTGCCGCACGCCCGAGCTCGCCGTCGAGGTCACGCTCCAGCCCGTGCGCGCGCTCGGCGTTGACGCCGCCATCCTCTTCGCCGACATCCTCTTGCCGCTCGAGCCGATCGGCGCCTCCTTCGAGTTTGCCGCTGGCGAGGGCCCCGTCATCCACGAGCCCATCCGCGATCGCGCCGGCATCGAGCGCCTGCGCCCGTTCGAGCCCGAGGCGGGCTTACCCCACGTGCTCGAAGCGATCCGGCTCCTGCGCCGCGAGCTCGAGGGCAAGACGCCGCTCATCGGGTTTGCGGGCGCGCCGTTCACGCTCGCGAGCTACCTCGTCGAAGGCGGCAAGAGCTCGCAGTTTTCGCGCATCAAGCGCTTCATGTACGAGGAGCCCGCGTCGTTCGGGCTTCTCATGGAAAAGCTCGCCGAGGTCACGCGCCGCTACCTCGTCGCGCAGATCGAAGCCGGCGCACAGGCGGTGCAGCTCTTCGACTCGTGGGTCGGCTGCCTCGGCCCGCGCGACTACGAAGAATTCGTCCTCCCGCACGTCCATCACGTGCTCTCGAGCGTCGCCGAAAAAGGCGTCCCCGTGATCCACTTCGGCACCGACACGGGCAGCCTGCTCGAGCTGCAGAAGAAAGCGGGCGGCACCGTCATCGGCATCGACTTTCGCACCCCGCTCGCCGAAGCCCGCCGCCGCCTGGGTAGCGACGTGGCCCTGCAGGGAAACCTCGACCCCATCCTCCTTTTCGCCCCCCGCGAGCGCCTCGAACAGCGCATCGACGACGTGCTCGCGAGCGCGGGCGCGACGCCCGGCCACGTCTTCAACCTCGGCCACGGCATCCTGCCCGAAACGCCCGTCGACGCCGTCCGTTTCGTCGCCGACCACGTGCACGAGCGCACGCAGCGCTAGCTCACCGACTCCGAGCGCTGCGGCGCCGTCAGGGGCAAGTCGCGACCCAGCTCAACGCGGTTCCGCTGGCCGTCGTGTCGCTCGAGTTGGCGTTGAGCCACAGGACCTGTCCGCTCACGTCGCTGCTCTGGTTCGTCGCCGTGGACACCGTCCCGCTCGTGCTGAAGGGAAACGACAGCGAGGGAGTAT
Organism: uncultured delta proteobacterium; assembly: GCA_963841435.1. GTDB lineage: Bacteria > Myxococcota_A > Polyangia > Polyangiales > Polyangiaceae > PMG-095. Next base: position 951,964 of record CAWJCS010000005.1, on the reverse strand, counting down.
TGACGGTGATCGAGTCGACGTAAACGACCGTCGGGTTCGACCAGGTCGTCGAAGGCGCGGCCTGGATCTCGATTCCGATGCGCTTCACGTCGCTCTTGGTGATTGCCGGCGATACGGTAGGCTCGGAGGCGACGTTCCAGGTGAGCGTCACCCAGCCATTCTGGTTGGCGAGCAGGGGTCGGTTCGCCGGGCCGAGGAAATTGAAGCTCGAATCCTGCGCATACGCGAAGATCCTACCGCCCGTGCCCGCCTGCACGTAGACGTGCAGGCTGATCGTCGTGCCCGCGGCGCCGAGGTTCGCGGTGTTGTTCAGCGATAGCGTGAAGTGCGCCTTGTCGTTGGCGTCGTTCATCGGGACGGAGAGCTTCGCGCAGCCGTTCATCGTGGTCGCGCCGCCGCCCGCGCCGCCCGCGCCGCCCTTGCCTGCGCGACCGCCAGCACCCGCAGCACCGCCAGCACCCGACGCACCGGCGGCACTCGTGCCGCCCTTGCCGCCCATCGAGCTCGTGCCGGCGCGTCCACCCATTCCGGCGCCCCCACCGGAGTTGCTCGACCCGGCTCCCCCCATCGTACCCGCGGCGCCAGCCATGCCGCTGCTCGTGCCACCCGTGCCGGCGCTCGTTCCCGCCGTACCGCCCATGCCGGCACCACCCGTCGCGATTCCACCCGTGCCACCCTCGCCGGCGGCAACTCCGCCCGTCCCTGCGTCGCCGCTGGACCCGCCACCCGTGCCTGCGGCAACGCCACCGCCGCCGCCCAGCATCGGGTCGGTGCCACCCATGCCCGCCATGGCGAGCTCCCCGCCGAAGCCTCCGATTGGGGGTGTTTCCAGGCCTTCGATGGGGTCGTCGGTCGCTCTGGCGCAAGCCGGAGCGATGATCACTCCAAGCACTGCGATGCTCTGCTTACGGGGCCAAACGTTCGCAATGCTCATGATGGACTCTCCGGCGGACGCTTGGCTAATTCCCACAATCTGCCGATCGCATTTCGGAGACACCAATCTAAAGACCGTGGGGGCCACGCGCCCCGCGTTCGTTTTGGTTGACAGCGGTCCGGTCCCTCGCATCGCACCGCGTGGCGACGCCGAGTGTGTGACCGGTTCCGGATGGGTGCGAGTGAGCCGCGACGCGCGTGTCGCAACCTTCATCGTTCTCACGCGTCGCCTGCTGCAAGCGGTGCGCGTCACGCGGTTCCGCGTGAACGTTCGACGTGAGCGTCAACGTGAGTTGCGACGAGCGCTGGCGCCCGAGCAGGGAGGCTTCTTCGGGAGGAGGAGCTCGGCCGCTTTTACGCCGGCCGGACGCCGATGGTCATGGTCTGAGCGCCCAGGCCGAGCCAGCGGAGCCGCGGCTCGAGGGGGCGCAGCCACGCAAACGGCTGTGGGAAAAACACGATGTACTCCAGGCGCACGTCGTGAAATCCCGCGCCATTGAGCAGCCGCCGAACCTGCCAGGGCCAGAGCAACACGGCGTCGTCGTCGAACGGGCACGCCTCGACGGCGCGACGAGTCACCGGGTTCCACGGATTGTGCTCGAAGACGACGACTCGGCCGCCCGGTTTCAACTTGCTCAGCACCGTTTCCATCACGTGCCGTTGCTCTCTGCTCGGCACGTGGTGCAAGACTCCGGACAGGACGGCGAAGTCGAAGCGAGATGCACCGATGGCGGCCGGGTCATCGTGAAACGTGATGTGCGGGGAGCGTTCGCGGGCGCGCGCGAGGCTTTCGGGCGAAGGGTCGTAACCCTCGACGTGCCCGCAGGCAGAAGCGATCGTCGTCGCGATGTTGCCCGTTCCGCAGCCGTAATCGAGCACGGAGTGCCGCCACTCGAGTCCGAGCCGCTGCAGGCAGCGGAGCTTGTAGTCGAGAAAGTACTCTTTCGATTCGCCGCTCGCCTCGATGCTCTGGTTGACCAAATGGTCGTAGTTGCCCGCGTAGGCATCGAACTTCTGAGCCGGCTTGGTCGCCTCAGCCATACTCCCGGGAATATAGCCAACGAAGCCGTTGACAGCTCGTTCCGGGGGAACCTCCGCCAATGTCGGGTCGAGCTCGCTCCGGCAGGGGCCGTTTTGACTGGTTGAGGCGACCCCGGTCCGTCGCCGAAACTGAGAGCGGGGCGCGCCGTTCCACGGAGCGCCGGAAATTCCGGGGCCGGCGGTACGAGCAGCCGGCGAGCCCTCCCCGGTCGAGGAGCCCTGCTACCCCCGCCCGCCCGCGCGCTTCACCCCCGAGATCCCTCGGAGGTTTCCCCGCGGAGAAGAATATTTGATCGATATGGACCACCCCGCGTCACGGCATCGCGCTTTCATGGAGCGGCCTTTTTCCTGATGCCAAGCGGGCGACCTGAGCGACTGTACTTCATGCGAAAGCGGCTTGAAATCGTCGGTGCGCTGCTACTCGCCGCGACAGCGGCGGCCACGGGTTGCAGTTCTGACAGCCCGGCCACGGGCACCGGTGGCCAGAGCGGCGGCACCGGTGGCCAGAGCGCAACGGGTGGGGTGGGTGGCTCGGTGACGGGTGGGAGCGGTGGCAGTGGCGGCAGCTCGGGCGGCGCGCTGACGTGCACCAACGTGTCGCCCTGCGGCGGCAACGTGGTCGGCACTTGGAACGTCACGTCTTCCTGTCTGCAATTGTCGGGACCGATGGACGTGTCCTTGGCGAGCTTGGGTTGCACGACGGTGCCGGCAACGGGTTCCCTCCAAACCACCGGAAGCTTGGTCGCCGATGGCAACGGTACCTATACCGACAACACGACGACCACGGGCACCGTCACGTTCCCGCTAGCGCCCTCGTGTCTCTCGATTTCGTCGGTTGACGTCGAGTGCAGCCGGGTGGGCAGCATCTTCAGCGCCCTGGGTTGGACCACCTCCACGTGCACCGATACGAACGGCCAGTGCAACTGCTCGCTCAGCGCCGTGCAGCACGCCGGGCTTGGAACGGTATCCCCCTACACGGAGCCGAACGGCTCGTACACGACCTCGGCCACCACGCTGACGATCGATCCCGTGACGTACTCTTACTGCGTCTCGGGCAGCACGCTGACCGTCACCCCGCAGATGTCGGCCCTCACGGGCACGGTCGTGCTGCAGATGGAGTCCTCCGCTGGAGGTGCTGGCGGCACCGCGGGTGCAGGTGGCGCGGCGGGTACGGCTGGTGTGGCGGGCAGCGGCGGAGTCGGCGCAGCGGGCGGCGCGTCCGGCATGGGCGGCATGGGCGGCGTGTCGGCCACGGGCGGCGTCAGCGGCGCCGCGGGGGGCGGCATGGCCGGAGCTTCCGGGGCCACGGGGGGCGCCGGTGCGGGCGGCGGCGCTGCGGGAGCGACCGGAGGGTCGAGCGGTGCCTCGGGTAGCGCCGGCATGAGCACCGGGCCGTGCGACATCTACGAAGCTGCCAGCCACATGTGTGTCGCGGCGCACAGCACGATTCGCGCCCTCTACGGATCGTTTGGCGGCGCTCTCTACCAGGTCAAGCGTGCCTCGGACAGCACGACCAAGGACATTCCCGCCCTGAGCCCCGGAGGCGTTGCAGACTCCGCCCAGCAAGACACGTTCTGTTCCGGAACGACCTGCACCATCACCAAGGTTTACGACCAATCCGGGCACGGTAACTTCATCGAAGCCGAGACCCCGGATAGCTCCGTGATGGGCCATTCGGGCCAAACGGCGGCGAATGCCACCGGAGAGTCGCTGAACGTCGGCGGCCACAAGGTGTACTCGCTCTACACGAGGCCCAGCCAAGCCTACTGGAGAGACGGCTCCAAGACGGGCATGCCGCTCGGTAACGCGCCCCAGGGGATCTACATCGTGACGAGCGGCACGCACTTCAACAGCGGGTGCTGCTACGACTACGGCAACGCCGAAGTCAGCCGAACCTACGTGGCCGGCGCGACCATGGATTCCTTGTACTTCGGCAACTCGACGACCTGGGGGTCGGGCAACGGCTCCGGTCCGTGGGTCATGGCGGATCTGGAAGGCGGGATCTTCTCCCAGGGCAGCAGTGGCAAGAACAACAACCTCATGAGCCAAACGTCCACGTACGTCACGGCCGTGGAGAAGAACAACGGGACGACGGAGTTCGCGCTCAAGGCTGCCAACGCGACGACCGGCAACTTGACGACGTACTACAAGGGCTCGCTCCCCCCGGGGAAGAACCCGATGCAAAAGCAAGGGGCCATCGTCCTCGGAAGCGGCGGCGACTGCTGCTACAGCAACAACAACGCGAGCCAGGGCACTTTCTACGAAGGCGCGATTGTCGCCGGCTACCCATCGGACGCGACCGACGACGCGATCCAGGCGAACGTCGTGAGCACGGGCTACGGCAAGTAGCCCGATTCGCGCGCGCTCCGGGGCCCCGGGCCCCATTTGCGCGCGGGCCATTGCCGAGCTCGGGCCCGTCGTGAAAGCCTGGGAGCCCGGAAGGCGCGACGGATGAGACGCGAGGACACGGCGGCCGAGTGTGTGGCGCTCGAAGAGCGTGTCTTCTCGGTCAAGAAGCGCTTTCTCGCCATGTACAAGAAGGCCAACGCGGGACACATCGGCAGCTCGCTTTCGTGCGCCGAGATCCTGGTGTTCCTGAAGCTCGGCTGGATGAGGGCCGACGACGGGTTCGTCCTTTCCAAGGGGCACGCCGTGGCAGCGCTCTACTCCCTGCTTCGGGAGGTCAATCAGCTCAGCCAAGCCGAGCTCGACTCGTTCTACCAGGAGGGGACGCTGCTTTCGGCCCTTCCTCCGTTCAACGCGATCGAACAGATCCCGTTTGCAACGGGAAGTCTCGGCCACGGGCTCTCGCTCTGTGCGGGCATGGCCCTCGGCGCGCGGCTCGAGCGGCAGGACCGGCGCTTCTTCTGCGTCACTTCCGACGGCGAGCTCGACGAGGGTAGCGTCTGGGAAGCCGCCCTCTTCATCGCCCACAGAAAGCTCACGAGCGTCGTCTGGGTCGTCGATCGCAACCGGATCCAGGCCATCGGCCGTACCGAAGAGGTGATGGCGCTCGAGCCGCTCGCCGATAAAATCCGCGCCTTTGGCTTTCACGTCGTGGAGGCCAACGGGCACGACTTCCGGTCGCTGCTCGCCGCGCGAGACGAGTGCACCCGCGTGCTCGAGACTCGTGACGCACCGGTCGCCATCATCGCCAGCACCGTCAAAGGCAACGGGATCAGCTACCTGCACGACACGGTGGATTCCCACTACCTGCCGATGAGCGACGCCCAATACGAGCAGGCTCTCGACGAGGTGACGCGGGCGCACGAGGCCTTGGTGAACGGCTATTCGAATGCGCACTGAATTCGCGCACGCGATGATCGCGCTCTTCGAGAAGCGAAAAAACCTCGTGTTCATCACGGGTGACCTCGGCTACATGGCGCTCGAGGAGCTCGCCGCGGTGTACGGCGAGCGCTTCGTCAATGCCGGCGTCGCCGAACAGAATGCCGTCTCGCTCGCGGCCGGCCTCGCACACGAAGGGCAGCTTCCCTGGCTCTACAGCATGGCCGTCTTCACGACGCTGCGCCCCTACGAGCAGATCCGCCATGGCGTTTGCCTGCACGAGCTTCCCGTCAAGCTCGTCGGGAACGGCGGCGGCTACGGATACGGCATCATGGGCGCCACCCATCACGCCCTCGAGGACGTCGGTGCCATGCGCGTGTTGCCGAACATGAGAGTTTACGTGCCCCTCGTGGCCGCTGACGTTGCCCCGGTCGTCAACACGATGGCAAACGACCCTCTGCCGAACTATCTCAGGTTGAACGCTCCCGCCGCGATCCCAGGCGAGGTGCCGGCGTTCGCGCCGTGGCGCCGGCTCAAGCCCGGTCCGAGCGCCGTCGTCATCGGCATGGGCCCCGTGCTGCAAGGCTTGTACGCCATGGGTGCCCCGGAGCTCTTGGACGAGCTCGAGATATGGAGTGTGGGGACGTTCCCGCTCGAGCCCCTTCCCGCCGAGCTTTCGGCCAGCATCGAGGCCAAGCGACGGGTCGTCACCATGGAGGAGCACTATCGCGCCGGCGGCCTCGGCGAGGCCCTCAGCCACCTCTTGCTCACGTCAGGCGTGGTCCCGGGCTCGCTGACTTCACTGCACGCGGCTGGCTACCCTTCCGGGCGCTACGGCAGCCAGCGCTTTCACCAGGAAGAAAGCGGGCTCGCCGGTCCGCCGCTCGTCGCGCGCCTGGAGAAGCTCCTCCGTGCCTGAGCCGACGCTGTCCGCCGTGATCACCTGTTACAAGGATGCGCAGGCGATCCCGTCGATGCACGCGCGGCTGACCGACACGTTCGTTTCGCTGGGCGTCCGCTACGAAATCATCTTCGTCAACGACGCCAGCCCCGACGACGCGGATTCCGTGCTCGAGGCGCTGACCGAAAAGGACCACCACGTGCTCGCCGTCGAGCATTCGAGGAATTTCGGCTCGCAGAACGCTTTCCTGAGCGGCATGCAGCTTGCCACGGGCGATGCCGTCGTTCTGCTCGACGGCGACCTTCAGGATCCGCCCGAGTTGATCGCCGAATTCTACGCAAAATGGCGGCAGGGCAACGACGTCGTCTACGGGCGTCGCGTGAAGCGCGAAGGCTCCCTGCTCTTGGCGTTCTTCGCGCGGGCTTTCTACGCGGTCTTCCGCGGCCTTGCCGACGTGCCCATACCGCTCGACGCGGGCGACTTCGCGCTGATGGACCGGAAGGTCGTCAACGAGCTGCTCGCCCTTCCGGAAACCGACCAATTCTTGCGCGGGCTCCGGGCCTGGGTGGGATTCACCCAGACGGGCGTCGACTACGTGCGCCCGGCCCGAGCTTTCGGGCGTTCGACCCACGGTCGGCTGAAGAACCTGTGGTGGGCCAAGAAGGGCATCTTTTCGTTCACGTTCGTGCCCATCGAGCTGCTCGGCTACGCGGCGGCCGTGATGGCGACGCTGTCCTTTTTCGCGCTCGTCTATCAAGTCGTCAACGTGCTGCGCCGCCCCGGCGTGCCACACGGCATCCCGACCGTCATCGTGCTCATCGTGTTTTTCGGCAGCCTCCAGCTGCTCGCCATCGCTCTCATCGGGGAGTACCTCATCAAGATCTTCGAAGAGGCCAAGCGGCGACCGAAGTTCATCCGGAAGGCGATTCGCCACGGTGGCGAGCGGCTGAGCACGGCGGCAGCCATCGACGGCTTCGTACGGGGGCGCTCGCGCGCCACGGCATCGCCGCGGGTACCGAACGCGTCGGCGTTGGACGGTGATGAAGGTTGAGCGCGTCCTCATCACGGGCACGACCTCGGGGATCGGTCGGGCCCTGCTCGAGCACTACGTCGGGAGCGGCGCGAAAGTCGTTGCCGTGAACCGCCGCCGCGTCCCGGAGCTCGAGGCGCGCCATCCGTCCGTTCGCTTCGAATGCGTCAACGTGCGCTCCACGCTAGAAGTCGCGAGGCTCGTCGCCAGTCTCGCCGAGGCTCTGGAGCTGCCGGAGGTTTTCATCCTGAATGCCGGCATCAACCGAGTCGACAACGACGACACGTTCGAGCTCGCGAGCTACAAGGAGGTCCTCGATACGAACCTCTACGGAGCCCTGAATTTCGTCCAGCCCCTCACGGCGCTACCCGCAGGCGACGGCCCGCGTCACTTGGTCGCCGTGAGCTCGATGGCAAACTACGTCGGGAATCCCTACGGCCTCGGCTACACCACGAGCAAGAAGGCGTTGACCGCTTGCTTCGAGGTCTGGTCGAAAATGTACACGGGCACGGACCTCGTCTTTCAGCAGGTCATGCTGGGTCCCGTTCCGACCGGCATCTACACCATGGCCCAGCGGTTTCCCGCCTGGATGGGCCGGATCAAAGACGCCTCTTCCGGAACCCCCGAGGGTGCCGCGCGAGCGATCGCTCGGTTCGCACGGACCGGCAGGAGGAAGTTGTTCTATCCGCGGCGGGCGGTCCCTCTATATCTCGGCATGTGGGTGGGTCGCTCTCTCGTGCCCGGCCTGCTCCGCGGGCAAAAGACGCTACAAGGGAAGGCTCGTCGCGGACGCCGCTGAGCCGGCGGCGGTGCGTGACAGCCAAGGATCGACGAAGCGGCCCCGATGACGCGTTCCCTCCGCGCCTTTCGCAACGTGACCGTCACCTACAGCAAGTCGGACGTCGCGGCCGTTTCGGTCATCGCGGCCGTGGTCGCCGTTTGGACGGCCGTCGCGGGACAGTCCTTTTCCATTCGCGCGCTTTTGGCCTGCGAGGCGCTGTTCGTTGCCTTCTACCTGGTCGGCTCGCTCCTCGCGGCCTTTGAATCCCTTTCGGCGGGGGTTCTGTTCGAGCTCCCGCTCCGCCTGCTCGTCGGCTACGGCGTCGTCAACACGGCGCTCTTCGTGCTCGCCTGGCTCTCGCCGTTCGGCATCATCGCGAACTTTTGCCTCCTGCTCGCGCTGGCGACGTGGGCGTTCGTCACGGCTCGCGAGCGGAAGCGCGTTCCGGGTCACGCGGCGAGCCTCTGGGCCATCGGTCTCTGCCTGGTTGCCACCACGCTGTGGTGCCAGGACTCGATCCGACCGACGGAGGATCACGGCAACGTGGTCCTCTTCAAGCCGTGGGTCGATGGCTTCTACCACGCCGTGCACATTCGAATCTTCGGCGCGGGGCACGGCGCGTCGTCCATCGAGGACTTTCGCATGGCGGGTGTGCCCGCGCGTCCCTACCACTACGGCGTGTACCTGCTGCCCGGGTTCGTCAAAGAAGCGGCGGCCATCCACTCGTACACGGCGTTCGCCGGGATTCTGGCTCCCGTTGGGGTCTTCTTCACCGGGCTCGCGGCCTACTCGTTCTTCGGGTCCCTGTGGGGAGCGTGGCCCGGCGTGGCGGCAGCGGGGGCGCTGCTCCTCTTGCCGGACGGCGCGCAGCAGGGCATGCGCAACACCTTCATGTCCTATCACTTTCTCACGCAAATCTCGCCCAGCGCGACCTACGGCTTGGCGCTCCTCGCCGTTGCGTGGCTGTTCGTCATCCGCGGGTGCACACAGGGCTCCCGGTTGCAGCTGTTCGCGGGCTGGCTCGTCGCGGGCGTCGTCGTTTTCTACAAGCTGCACTACGTCGTCGCGAGCGCGCTCTTGCTCTTGCTCGTCCCGGCCTTGTTCTTCCGTGGGAGCATTGGCCCGAGGAAGCGCGCGCTGTGGGTAGCAGCCGCGAGCCTCGCCTACGTGATGGCGCTCGTGCTCGGCCAGAAGGTGCCCGGCGTGCCCCGCGTTCGCTTCGATGGCTCGAGCAACGGGGAGATCCTGCGCCTGGTCCTTTCGTTCGCCAAGCCGGGCGCTCTTCGCGACTACGTCGTCGGGCACATGGGGGCGGAGTTTCCCTTCACGTCGAATCTTCTGTTCGGCGTCCCGTACGTCTTGTTTGCGGCTCTCGGCATCTTTCCGCTGCTCTTCGCCATGCTGGCCCTGTGGCTGCGCCGCCGCACGCCACTGGTTCACGTGCTCTTTCCGCTGCTGCTCGCTGCCAATTTCGTGGTGATGTTCTTCGGTCTGGCTCTCGATTTCGATAGCAGCACGCCCGACGAGCTCTCGCATCGCCCGATCATGATCGTCTACTTCTTCGTGCTGACCTGGATTGGCGGCGCGTTGGGCCTGATGCTCGTGGAATCGCGGCGCCTGGGTGGGATGGCTCGACCGATCATCATCGTCCTCGCCGCCGTGCTCATGGCCGTCCCGGCGCACTTCGGTCGCGGAGTCCAGGTGATGTGGGCGATGCCCGCGATCTCTCCCGTCCGGCTTCCGCGCGCGTACCTCCAAGTTGCGGACTACCTCCGCACCCACGGCGGCCCCAAAGACGTCTTCCAGGATTCCCAGTTCGACCGAACCTACGTCTTTGCAGCTCTTTCGGAGCGAAGAACGTTCGTCGCCCACACGCTGACGCGGATGCCCTATCGCGGCGAAATGGTCGACACGCGAACCTCGGCGATCGACCACTTCATGGGCATTCGAACGCCCAAGCTGGTCGGTCCCACGGCGCACGCGCTCGGCTTTCGCTGGTTCGTCCTCGAACGCGGCGACCGAGTGGATTGGCCGCCGGAGATCGCGAATCATCCCGTTTTACAGACGGGACCCTTCGCGCTCTACGAGTTCTGACGGGAGCCGCGTCGCGGTGCGATCGCCCCGCGACCGAGGAGCGCGGCGTGGTTGCGGCGCCGAGCGCCGAGCGTCGCGTGCTCAGGGCTCGACGCGCGAGACGCGCACGAGCACGTCCGCGTCGTTCTGGAATTCGAGCACCGTCTCGAGCTTCCGATCCGGCCAGATGTCGTAGCCGGGCAGGGGCCGATGCGTCGAAAGCTCGATCTGCTGGATCACGTAGACGGCCTGGAAGAGGTGGCGGGCCAGGGCCGTGAACAGGTAGGGGTCACGCCGCGCGGCCTCGAAGCTCATGGCGCCGTAGTCCATGATGGTGAAGTGGTTCGGGCGGTCGGTGACGATGAGGATGCGCTTTTCGCCCAGCCGCTCGAAAAAATCCCAGGTGGCGGCGCTCTCGCGGGTCTGGGTGAGCCGGTTGAGCATCCGGTGCTGAGAGGCCACCGGCACCTGACTCGCCAGGACGGCCGCCGCGAGCAACACGGGAATGAAGGGCCTCCACCGTTTCAGAGCGACTGTCAGCACCCATGCCGCGGCAAAGGCGAAGAAGGTGTCGAGCACCATGACGAGGCGTGCGGCCGAGGGGTACTGGGCGCGCCCCCACGCGTAGGTAAAGACGATGATGGCCTGGAGAAGCACCCAGACAACGACGAAAGCGGCAAAGCGAAGCCGCGGCGCTTTCCAGTCTTTGGCGCGGACGCGGCCGAAGAGAAAACGGAGCCCAAGCAGGCAGCCGACGACACCGAGGCCAATCAAAAGGGCGGAGTGGGCCGGATAGGCTTCGGCGGGCGATAGGATCGGCGCGAAGTACTCGCGCGCGTGGTCGACAAAATGCTCCAAGCTGAACGTGACGGTGCCGGGCTCCTGCTCGGGGATGTTGCCGCGCAGGATCGACTGCCAAAGGCGAGGCGCGAGATACACCGGCGTGAGCGCGTACACGAAGGCGTACGGGCGCAGCGTGCGCCACGTGGCCATCTTGAAAAGCACGAGCAGGGCCACGACGGGCAAAATGAACAGCGCCGTCTCGTAGCGGATCTCCGCGAACAGGCAGAGATTCATCCACACGATCGCCAGATTCGCGGGTGACTCGTCGCGGCCGAGGTCGAAAAGGCTCTTGATGACGAGGAGCGCGAAGAACGTGGCGAGGAAGTCGAACCCGCCCGAACGGACCGAGATCAGCGTGATCGGGTGGGCCGCGACGAGCAACGCGGCGACGATGCCGAACGTCTCTCCGCCCAGGGACTTCGCGAGCCGGTACGACACCAGCAAGAAGGCGGGCAGAACCAGCAAATTGAACAGGAAGACGTTGCGATACGAATAGCCTGAGACGACATGAACCAAGCTGACCAAAAACGGGAACAGCGTCGGCCGGCGGTCGATGGCGACGTCGACGTCCCAGTAGCTTCCGTAGTAGCTCTTGCCGGAGACGGTGAAGGTGGCCGTCTTCGAGGCAAAGAAGTTCTTGGAGGTTCCGACCAGGTTCGCTTCGTCGGAGAGGACCCGCAGCGCAGGCTCCACGGCGAGGGCCGCGACCACCGTCACCAAGAGCGCAATCATGAGGCCCGGCCAATTGTCCTTCACCCAGGCGAAGGCGGTCTCGCGGCGACACTCACGGGCGCGGTGGAGGTACGTGCCGGCCCAGCACAGCACCGTGACCATCAGCAGGTAGTACGTCGTGTTGACGAAGAACTGCTGGGTCGTGCCCGCGTCCTTGAGGCTGAACGCGAGGACGCCCAAGAGCGCGGCCGGAAGCAAGACGAGGGCGATCTTGCTCGGTGTCCGGTTCGGCGCGGTCACGGTTCGACCATCCTACAAGACTCGCGGGGGCTCGGGTTCGCGACGGGCGCTCGGGCCGTTCGATCGGCGCTGAACGAGCCGCCGCTCGACTAAGCGGGCACTCGCAGTGGCCGCGTCGTTGGCGCGCCGAACGCCGCGCCCGTCCACCGCACGCGGCGGGTCGCGAGCGGGACGCTCGCGCCGTCGAGCGAGAGCCGACGCTGCCCGCCGTACAGCACGAAGCGCACGCGGCAGGGCCCCGCGCCTTTTACGACGTCCGAGAAGCGGACGCGCACCTGCCGGGCGTCCGCGGCAACGTGAACCGTGAAACACGTGATTTTACCCTGCCGGTACGCGAACGTCTCACCGTCGTCGGCGCGATAGGTGAGCGCGGCCCGACCGCGCCGCAAAAAGACGTGCAGCTCGATGTCGAAGAGGTCGTTCCGGTTGTCGCGCCGCTCGCCCGGCTGGGCCGGGACGATGCTGCCCTCGCGAGCGAAGAGCGGCGTCTCGTCCGCAGCATCGGCAACGCGCACGTGGCCCCCTCCACGCACCCAGCGCCCGCTCTGCAGGTCGAGCCAGCCACCGCGCGGCAACGCGACGGAACGACCCCCGGCGCCAGGTTCGAGACAGGGCGCGTGCATCAAGCTCGGCCCGACCATGAGCTGGTCGGAGATGGTGTCGAGCGGCAAGCGTCGCGTGCTCGCAAAATCGTAGATGAGGGGCCGCACCACCGCGGCGCCCCGCTCCTCCTGATCGATGAACAGGTTGTAGAGATAGGGAAGCAGCTTGTAACGCAGGCGCACGTAGCGGCGCACGATGGCGAGCGTGCGGCGGCTGAAAGACCACGGCTCCTGGTCGCGAGAGTCACGGACCGTGTGGTTGCGCAGGAACGGAAAGAGGAACCCCGCTTTGTACCAGCGCACCATGAGGTCGTCGTCGGCGTGGCCGCCGAAACCGGGCACGTCCGGGCCGTTCAGGGGGACGCCGCTCAGCGCAAGATTCAAGGTCGTCGGGATCGCGCCGCGCAGGTGGTCGAGGTTCGAGAAGTTGTCGCCCGTCCACATCGCGGCGTAGCGCGCGATGCCGGTGCAAGCGCTGCGCGTGAGCAAGAACGGCCGGCGTTCGGGAGCCGCTTGCAAGAGCCCCTCGCGTGTCGCCATCGCCATGCCGAGCGCGTACTGGTTGTGGTAGCTCGAATGGCGCCTTCGCCCGTGGTCGAAGCGCATGGCGGAAGCGTCGACGGCGCCGACCGCGGGGTCGTTCATGTCAATCCAGTACCCGGCGAAGCCGTGCTCGGTGAAGCGGGCGACCCAGCTTGCCCAGAAGGCGCGCGCGTCCGGCCGCGAGAAATCGGGGAAGCACGTCGCGCCTGGCCACACGTACCCCGTGAACGGTTGCCCCGGCTCCGCTTCGCAGAAAAATCGTCCGGCGAGCCCCTGCTCGTACACGGGATAGCCCCTCTCGCGCTTCACGCCGGGATCGAGAATCGGCACGACGCGCCGCCCCCGCTTCGCAAGCTTCGCGAGCGTCGCCTTCGGTCGCGAAAGCGCCTGCCGGTCCAGCGTGAACACCTTGAAGCGCTGCATGTAGTCGATGTCGAGCCACAGCCCGTCACAGGGGATCGCGTGCTTTTCGAACGCTCGATCGAGCCGCTCGAGATCCGCCGTGCCGCGGTACCCCCAGCGCGACTGGTGATGCCCGAGCGCCCAGAGCGGCGGGCGCGGCGTCGTCCCCACGAGGCACTGCAGCTTCTGGGTCAGCTCGGCGAGCGACGGCCCGACGATCACGTAGACGATGGGCCTGCCCGCTTCTGCCCCCAAATACAAAAACCGCTCGGCATGCGGCCCCTTCGGGTCGTGAATGTCGAACGTCGCATTGAGCGCCATGAACGACGCGTACGGATTGTCGACGAGCAGCCCCACGTACGCTTCGCCCCGCCGCACGACGACGTACGGAATGCTCGCGTACACCGGGTCAACCTTGGCCTCGAGCGCCGCCGACATCGGAAAATCGCCCCACACGTCCGTGTTCCAGAACGTCGTATGAAGGCCGCTCTTCTCGAGCGGGCCCCACTTTTCTCCGAGGCCGTAGAAGCGAAGCTCGGGGTCCGGCTCGAAGCGGAGCACCCACGCCGCATCGCGCACGCCGAAGCTCCCCCCGGAAGCACCCGCGAGCAGCGGGCGCGCCTCCGGACCGAGGACCGCGAGCCCCGACCCGAAACGCAGCGCCGCTCCGCCGTTCTTCGCCTTGCGCCCCGCGCCCTCGGAAAGTCGTTCCGGTGGCGTCAGCACGGCCTGCGACTCACGCGGCGCCCAGCGCCGATGCGTCACCTCCAGGCGATACACGTCGCCCGCGAAGCGTTCGACTTTCAGCCCGAACGGCTCCCCGTTGATGACGAAGCGACCCGGGCGAAAGCGCTGTGCAAAGCGGAAGTTCGCGGGGTGGGGGAGCTTTTCGAGGTACACGGCCCGCCGAGCTTCGCACGGCCCCGGGGCGAGTGGGGCGCCGCGCCGCTACCGCTTGCTCGCGAGCCGCCCGATCGTTTCCGACTCGTGAGCGGTGACGCGCGGGTGAGGCGAGGCATCGAGCGCGAGGGCGAGCATCGCGTGCGCGACGTTCGCGCCGGGGATAGCCTTGTAGCGGGCGAGCGGACCGACCATCAGCGGGGCGAGCGGCTTCGCCAGCGCCATCACCACGGCTTCGGCCGGCCGCCGATCGGGGCGCTTACCGAGCAACAGCGAAGGCCTCAACACGTGCAGCTCCGGCAACCCGAGCTCGGCGAGTCGCTCCTCCACCTCGCCCTTTACGCGATTGTAAAAAACGCGCGAGCTCGCATCGGCGCCCACGGCCGTGACGACCACGAGCTTTCGCGCGCCGGCCGCCTTGCAAGCGCGCCCGAACGCGAGCGGGTAGTCGTGATCGACGCGATAAAACGCCGGCTGGCTTTCGGCCTTCTTGATGGTGGTGCCGAGACAGCAAAACCCCACGCTCGCCGTGCGCCCGGCGAGCTCCTTTTCGAGCCGCTCGAAATCGACCACGAGCGTCTCGAGCTTCGGAGCCTTTTGCTCGAGCGGCCGCCGCACGATGGCCGTCACGTGCTCGACGCGCGGCTCCGCCAGGAGATCTTCGAGCAGGGCTCGCCCAACCAGCCCCGTGGCCCCGACAATCCATGCGTGCATTTGGTGACGCGCAGAGTAGCTCAACCGGCGCGGCTCGTGGTCAGAGCGTGAGAAGGCACGCCGTTCGGCGTGAGAAAAGGCACGCCGTGCCGCTGCCCTTCGGCCAGATACGCTCGTCGCTTCGCTTCACGCCCGGGCGCGATGGCGCCCCGCCGGGTCGCCGCAGTGCTCGTCATATTGCATTGAAATGAGCGGGGATCTTCCGTCCGGCACGGCGTGCGTTCGGCTCGGCACGGGCGCCGACCTGTGTTCGTCGTCGGGCAACGCGGTCACGCGCTCGACGAGCGGCGGCAACCTCTCGATCACGGTCTCCCACACGGGCTCGAGCTCGCTCTGCGCGGCGGGTTGCTCGGCGACGAAAACCTGCTCCGACCCCGCCGCCTTCACGCTGCGCTTCTCGATGCCGGACGGCCTGCCGTTCCCGTACCAGAAGACCGGAACGCAGATGGGCGGCTTCGGGTCGCACACCGTCGGCGACGGCGTGTGCCTCTGGGACAGCCGCACGTTGGATTTCCCGCTCGCCGGCACAATCTTCCGCGCCGGCACTCAGGGTGCGACTTGCAGGAGGAATCATGTCGAAGCGTCATGTGATGGCAATGTTTCTGGGTGCGGCCGCGCTCGCGATGACGAGCGCCTGCGCGAGCTCTAACGGACAGGAAGAGAGCGACGGGCTGGAGCAGGCCCTTTCGGCTCTGCCCGACGCGCCCTCGGCGCGGGCCTCGGCGCTCGACGCGCTCTACCGCCTTCCCGAATCGCTGCACAAGCAGCTCGCGGCGCTCGCCAAGAGCGAGGGGATCTCCATCAACCAGCTCATCGCGACGGCGGCCGCCGAAAAGCTCGCCGCGCTGACCACCGAGGAATACCTCACGACGCGCGCCAAGCGGTCCTCGCGCGTGAAGTTTCAGGCTGCGCTCGCAACGGTACCCAATGCGCGTCCACTCCCCGGAGACGAGCTGCCCTCGGGCTACAAGCGCGGCTCGCTCAAGGCTCGTCGCCGTCGCTCGGGCTAGGCTGCCTCCACGCGTCCGTCCTCGCGGGGCTGCGGGCGGCCGCGGGGGAGACGGCGCGGGCTGACGCGGTTGACGGCCGGACCCTGTCCGTCCCGATCGCCTGGTACCCGCGTCTGGCGCGCCGCCGGCACGAGCTTCCGTGCGCTCGGGTTGGGGGAGGGGCGGCCGCGAACCTTGGGGTGCGGCGCCGGGCGTCGGACCCGCTCACTGCGCGACGCACGCGTCCTGCATCGTGGACCAGATCGCGTCCGCGGCGGCCTCGGCGCCGAGCGCGCTCGGAAGGATGTTGCTCGCGTCGGTGTATTCTGCCAGGTGACCCGCGAAGGTGGGGCGGAGATCCACGAATAGGCAAGGCACCGGGCTCGCGGCGCAAGCGGCCTGAATCAGCGGTCGCAGCGAATCCATCTTGTCGTGGATCGCCGCGTCCTCATAGTCGGGATAGAACACGTAGACGACGTTCTGCACTCCGTCCCGCCCCATCTGGCCGAAGAGGTCGGCGGCGGCGGCGCTCGCATCGTGCAGCACCTGACAGTCCGCGCTCGGCGTGTCGCAGGCTCCGACCAGGAGGTCGGTGCCGCCGCCGTCCATGATCACGACCTTGACGGGTGACTCGGCGGCGGCCGAAGCGTACTGAGCCGCGATGCCGTGCCCGCCGAGCGAAAGAGCGTTCGCCGTGACGCCCGAGTTGTCGCGGTAGCGCTCGCCCATGCTCAGCGCTCCGCTGTTGCGTGCCCGGTCTTCGAGGTACGCCGTGACCTGGTGCGTGGCGCCCAGGAAGCTGTCTCCGATGACCAGCACCTCGTTGCCGCCCAGGTCGCCCGACGCACAGCTGGAGGCGCCGGCACCGCCGCCGGTCGCCGCGTCCGTGCCGCTGTCCGCGCTGCCCCCGCTTCCGCCGGTGCCGGCATCCGGAGCGTCTCCCCGGCGACATACCCCGTTGCTGCAGCGATGGCCCGTCGAGAGCGCGGCGCAATCGGCGTCGGTGGCACAGCGGACGTCGCACACGAGCAGCGCGGCCGCGTCGCCGCATGCGCTGCTCGGCGGGATGGTCGAGCATTTTGCGACCGACAGGCCCACGCATTCGCTCGACGCGTTGCACGCGAGCGTGCACACGCCGCACAGGCAGCTCAGAGCGCTGCCGCATTCGGCCGTCGCGCTGCAGCGCACGAGAAAATGCGTCTCGCCACCGGTCGGCACCCGCTCCTCGGTCGAGCAACCACCCGCCCACACCACGATCGGCGAAAGGCATGCGAACACGAGCGAAACGCCGCGGCGCAGGTGTCGAGGCCTCGCTCGTCCCGCGGGGCGAGCGCCGGCAGCCGAGCGGCGGTCAGTCGTCCGGCTCATGTTCCTCTTCGATCGACGCCTGCCCGGCGTAGATCACGACGCGCGTGTGCGAAGCCGGGCGCTCGACGGTCTCGCTCACGCGCTCGACGCGCTCGCGCAGCTCGCTCAGTGACTGGCGTAGGCGTCCGAGCGTCCCGTAGACTTCCTCGGCGAGCGGGTGGCCGTCCCACACGTCGATGGTGTAAGTGCTGCCGCCTACCCGATCCGCGAGCGCCGTGCGATCCCGGCCGAGGCGACCGACGATCGTCGTGACCAGCGCCTTGAAGTGGTCGAACACTGCTGCTTCCCAGCCGGCGGCCGCGCCGAGCGGGATCACCAGCGCCCCCGCCCGGTAATGGGCCGTCCCGTTCATCTCGAAGCGCTCGATGCGTCCGCTTTCGAGCAGGCGAGCCAGCGTGGCTTCTATGCTGGACGGATCTTGCTGCGCGAGCGCTGCGATTCCGGGCGCCGTGAGCGGACCCTCCCGGTACATCAACGAAAGCAAGAGCTCGTCGGAGCCGTCCGGCCCCGGGCGGCGCCTCAGCGTGTCGATCTCCTCGTCGGTGGCCGCACGATACGTGGAGTGGGCGCCGGTCCCCGCGGCGAAAACGAGCTGGCTGTCGCATAGATCGTGCAGCACCGCTCGCACCTGCGCCTCGTCGTCGCGCGAAAAGCGTGCAAGCACGTCGGCGCGAGCCACGAGCCCCTGCTTGCGCACGTGCTCGAGCACGACCTCCCAGAGCGACCGGCCTCGCTCGGTCGTGCTCTCGCTCAGGCGCTGGATCTTGCGACGATAGGTGCGAAGGCCCAGACCGAACATGTCGGCACTCACCTTGCGGCTGACGCCCTGCCGCTCCAGCTCCCGAACGAGATCCAAGAACACCCGATTGGCAATCTGCGCGAGCGGCGCGCGCAATCCGCCCGCCGTTGCCAGCTGCGCAATCAGGATAGTCGTCTGGCGCACGACGGCGTGAATGAGTAGCTCGACCGTCATCTCGCGTTCGGGCAAGGCGAAGCAGGAAGGATACCCGTCCGGAAGGTCAACGGGGGGGGACACGAATGTCCCCTGCGTTCGAGTCGCCGACCGAACGCGCACGGGCCGCGGCGCAGCCGTGTCCCCGCCCCGGGGAGGGCGATTTCGTCCTCTGGGCGCTCGCCATCTTCGCTCCTACCGTCGCCGTGCGCCCTACGGAGTTCTCGATGACCCTTCGCAGCGTTCGTTCGATCAACGTCTTTTTGGCAGTCGCCGCCGCGGGGGCCTGCGGAACGAGCCCGACCCCGGGCGGTGGTGCGGGCGGCTCGCGCTCCGGATCCGGTGGAACGACCGGCGGCACGGGGCAGCCGTCGGCGGGAACCTTCGCCGCGGGAAGCTCGGGCACGTTGCCGGGAAACGCCGGCGTCGGTGGTGGCGCGGCCAGCGGCGGTACCGCAGCAGCTGGCAGCGGCGACGTGGGCGGCTCGAGTGCGGCGGTCGGTGGACAGGGAGCGACAGCGGGGCAGGGTCCGGGCGGCGGCGGTCAAGGTGGCACGGTCGTAAGCGGCGGACTCGGCGGCACCACCATGGGCGGTGGAACGGCCGGCATGACGGCTGGCGGTGCCGGTCTCGCGGGCGCCGGTGGCACGGCCGGCGCCGGGGCCGGCCAGGGCGGTGGCAGCGGATCTGCTGGCACGGGCGGCTCTTCAGGCGAGAGCGGCGCGACCTGTCCCGGCACGTTGAAGGCAGGCGACTCGAACCAGACCATCACCTCAGACGGCATGCCCCGCAAATTCATAGTCCACCTTCCGACTGGCTACGCCGGGGACTCCCCGCTGCCCGTGATTTTCGATTTTCACCCGCTCGGCGGGACGGGCCAGAGCCAGAAGCAGGCGTCGGGCTGGGACAAGAAGTGCGACAGCGTCGGCTGCATCGCGGTGTTTCCCGACTCGGGGCCGAGCGACAATTCCTGGAACGTCGGCTACTGCTGCAGCAACTCCCAGCAGCAGATGGTGGATGACGTGAAGTTCACGCGGGACATGATCCAGTGGCTCGCAGGCAACACGTGCATCGACCCCAAACGCGTCTACGCGAGCGGCTGCTCCAACGGCGGCGGCATGGCCTACATACTCGCGTGCAATGCCGCGGACGTGATCGCGGCGGTGGCGCCCGTAGACTTCCGCTGCATCACCGGTGAGGAACCGGCGAATGCCGCGTCGCTGACCCCCACGAACAACACCGCCTGCACCTGCCAGTTGCCGCGACCGATCTCGGTGATGGCATTCGACGAGGGCCAGGACATGTCCATCGTGCCCTACAACGGCGGCAAGACGCTCGTCGCCGCGAACTGCCCGCCGGGAGGTAGCTGCGCGGCGTTAAACTTCCCGAGCGCAGAGGTCAACTTCCAGACCTGGGCCAACTTCGACAAATGCACGGGGTCGCCGACAAAGGACCCCGGCAACTCCATCTGCCAGGACTACACGTCCTGCGATGGCGGCACGCAGGTTTCCCTGTGCACCGCAGCGAGCTCCAACCACTGCGGCAGCTACGGACTCTCCAAGATCGTCGATACGGCCTGGGACATGTTCCAGAAGCAGGCGCTGCCCTGAAACCCGTCAGGGGCTGAGCCGGCGCTCGCTCGTGCGTTCGACCGTTTGGTCCTAGCGCCGTGAGTGAACGATACCGGGCGGCGTGGGCCGCCTGCTTGCGTGCCGAGCGCTACAGCTTGGGTCCGTGTTCACAGGCGCGAGCGCAGCTCGGCGGCCCACTGCTCGGCGTCGATGGTGTGCCCTGCTTTCGCTTCCTCGAAGCCTTCGCGCAACGCGTCGTGCAGAGCGGCGCGTTCTTGATCGTCCAGGTCGTCCCAGTCACCGGCTACTTCGAGTGGGACGAGGGTGCCGTCGGGCAAATCGGTGGGCTCGTCGAGGGTAAGGCGACCGTTCTTCACGAGCGCGCGCATCGGGCAAGGATACCGCGCTTCGAGCAGGCCTGCACCGCCTGGCGTGCCACCGCCCAACGCCTGGCGGTTGACGCCCGCCCCATCTCCCGACAAGTTCCCGCGACCCCCCTCATTCCGGCGTCGTCTAAGGGCAGGACAAGGGACTTTGAATCCCTGAATCGTGGTTCGAATCCATGCGCCGGAACTGCTGCCTCCACTCGCAGGTGCTCGGCGGCTTCTGCGTGCGGTGACTGAACGGTGACGGGCGGCGTGGCCGCCTGCGCGCCTGCGGTCTCCTCCAAGCGTCCGTCCTCGCCCTTCGGGCTGCGGGCGGCCGCGGAGGAGACGCACGCTGGTGCACGGGGTGGCGCAGGGTGTCGGTGACGGGCGTCGCGGGACGTTGGCAGGGTCGCACGTCGTGTGCGGGCGATGGGCGGCGTGGTGACGCTCGCGCCCGGGCTGGGGCCGGGCTTCGCGGGGAGGCGCAACCGCCGCGCCGCGCTCCGTGCTGTGCGGCAAACGCGACGCCTTGCGCGCGTCACGGCGCTTGCGCCAGGGGGGCTGCGCCCGGCCCCACCCCGGGCGCGAGGAGACCACCATGCCGCATCGCCTTCACCCAACTTCCGCCTCCCACGAACGCTTGCTTCAGCGGAGGCGCGAGCTGCTTCAGGCGCGTGCTGCCGGGATGCGCGCGTCTGGCACGGCATCCGAGCGGCTGCTCTGGTCGCGGCTGGTGAGCAGCAAGCTCGGGGTTGCCTTCCGGCGGCAGTACGTCATCGGCGGGCGCATCGTGGATTTCGCGGCACCGTCGGTGCGGCTCGTCGTGGAGGTTGATGGGGCGTCGCACGTCGGGCGGCGCGGGGCGGATGCGCGGAAGGACAGGGAGCTTGGGCGGTTGGGGTATCGGGTGCTGCGGGTGGAGGCGCGGGAGGTCATGGGGGATGTTGGCGGCGTGGTTGCCTGGCTGGCAGAGGAGATCCGGCGGAGGTCCCGCGGGTGCTGAGGCGTGGCTTCTTGCAAGGTCCAGCTAGCGCCGCTTGATAACGCGAATTCACCTGGTTCCTGTCGCGGTAGCGGCTTATCAAGACTTGCCGCGGCTGGCTTAGGCAGACCAAGCGAAGTACAAGTTGGGCGGACCTGGCATGGTGCGTTTGGCTTCGGCTTTCCAGTACCCTCGGCAGTAGCAGAACCTGTGCATCTCCCGAACAGTTCTCGCGCGATCGTCGACGACGCTAAGGTCCGCGACTACCTGTTGTCGTCCTCGCATCCGGTAGGCCGGTTCAAGTCGGTCTTCTTCCTCGGGCTTGGCTTCTCCCTGGACCACTGGACAGCGTTGCGCGACGCCCTGCTCGAACTCGCGCGTTCCGGCGATGCTCTGCCCGGACAGCCGAGCCCGCACGGGCAGAAGTTCGAGATCCGTGGTACTTTGCGTGGGCCTGCTGGACGTGAGGCCTCCATCCTGACGGTGTGGATGGTCTCCAACCGCCAGGATTTCGCGCACTTCGTCACCGCCTTCCCCGGCTAGCCATGTTCAAGCTCCTCGACACTGTCGTTCTCGATCGTGACTTGCCCGAGCACGGCCTTCGCCGCGGCGACCTGGGCGCGATCGTTGACGTTCACGCGCCCGACGGCCTCGACGTTGAGTTCGTGCTTGCTTCCGGAAGGACCCAGGCGCTCGTGACTCTTCTTTCGACCGATGTTCGTGCAGTCGGCGATGCTGATCTCATCGCGGTTCGCGACCTCAAGCGCACTGCGTGACGGCTGGCCAACAAGGCGTTGCAGCTGACGGGCTGGTCGGTCGCTGGTTCGCTTCGCTCACCCGCTCCCTCTGGCGCCCGCAGCTGAACGCCACTACGTTACAGTAGGCGGACAGGGGTGAGCCACTGGCCCGGGGCGCGCAGTGCATCCGCACGGCGTTCCGAGGAGCCTGGAAGGCGGCCGGCCTTGCAAGTGTTACCGCGTGTGGTAACATCTGCGGGTGGGCAAGATCCGGCGAGACAACTACGTCTTCCTCACCTGGATCGGCGACCACAGCCCCCGCCACGTGCACGTGTACCGAGATGGCAAGCTCGTCCTCAAGTGGAACCTCGACGCCTCTGTCCCGATGAAGGGACAGCCGACGGGCAAGTTGATCCGGCTCATCGCCTCTCTCAGGAAGGATGGCCTGCTATGAAGATCCACCGCGCTTTTGTGAATCAGCGAAAGGCTCAGCTTGAGCTCGTTACGCGTTCAGGCAAGTCCTACCCATTCCCGTTTGCGAAGCTCAGGCCTCGCCCGTCCTCCAAGGACAGGATCGTCAAGGTGTACGTGGACGAGGAACTCGGAAACGAAGCTGTCACGTATGCACTTGCTTCCGGCGCCGAAGGTTCCGTTCATATCGACCACGCGCTCGAGTACAACCAGGAGCCGAAGTACCTGGCCGAACTGCTTGCTCACAAGCTAACGGTTGAAGCTGCCAAGCGAGTGGCGAGCTCCGGGCTGAGTCGTCGCGAGCTTGCTCGACGCCTTCAGACTTCGGTGCCGCAGCTTTATCGGTTGCTGGACCCTACCAACACGCGCAAGAGCCTGAGCCAGCTTGTCAGCCTTCTGCAGGTTCTCGACTGCGTCGTTGATCTCGTTGTCAAGCCGCGAACGGCCGCCTAACTCCGCGTTGCAGCTGACGTGGCCCTCGCTTGCCACACAACGTATTCGAGGATCCTCCTACCGTTGCCGGCTCGACCCCTGGCTCGTTCACTTCACCTTGCGTTTCATGCTGCCTTCGAGCGCTTCGTGCGTTGCTCGGTCTCGACGCCGATCGCCCAGACGAAGCCGACGAGCTCGCGAGCGATGGCGGTGACGATCTTGCCGGTCGGCTTGCTCTTCTGTGCGAGCGCCCAGTAGCGGCGATGCAGGCGCTCCTGCGCCCGCCAGGCACTGGCTGCGACTTTCGGATCGAGCGCCTTTTGCAGCTCGTGCTGCCGCTGGCAGATCCTCGGTCGGTGGCGGTAATGCCAAGCCGCCTCGACCAGCACTCGGCGCAGGTGTGAGTTGCCGGTCTTCGTGATGCCGCTGCGGCGCGTCCGCGGTCCACTCGAGTGCTCCGACGGGACCACGCCCGTGTAGCTCATGACCTGGGCTGCCCGCTCGAAGCGGCTGAAGCACCCGAGCTCGGTGGCGAGCGTGACGGCGGTGACCTTGGCCACGCCGCGCAACGCCTGGAGGGCGTCGACGATCGCGCGGAGCTCGGCAGGCGCTTCCGCGATGGCGCGGTCGATGGCTCCCTCCAGCCGCTCGATGCGCTGCGCCTGATGGTCGACCTCCATGATGTAGTCGAGCAGCACGCAGGCCGCGAATCTTCAGGCGGCTGGGCAGCCGCTTCGTAGGGGCCGCTGCACGATGGCATCGGGCGGCGGGTTCGGGCCGGCACGAGAGTTGCTCCTCCCGGACCATGGCGGCGACGCGGCGTGCCCTCGACGCGCATACCTGGCTGTTATTGCTGGCGAGCACAGCTTGCGGCGGGCAGTCGGTGGCTGATCGGGCTGACATGGCCTCTGGCACAGCCGGCACAGACGTGAGCGGAGCCGGGACGGGGGGTGGCGCGAGCAGCGGACGGGGTGGGGGCTCGGCAGGCGCCGAAGAGGGCTCGCTCGCCGGAGCGGCGGGCGTTGCGGTGGGCGGAGCGGCCGGTGTCGCGCCCGCGGGCGGAGGGGCGGGCGGAGCGGTTGGGGCGGGCGGAGCGGTTGGGGCGGCCGGTGTCGCTGCAGCGGCCGGTGTCGGCGGAGCGGCCGGGGGAGCAGGTGGCGACGCAACTAACCCTCCCGCGATCGCCGAGCGCTGCTGGTTGATCGCGCACGACGGCGAATCCGCTCGCATCGAGCGCTCGGGCGACGACGTCTACTCGATCGTCGAGGGCACGTACGACCAGGAATCCTTCGACGAGGGACGTCAGCTCCTGACGCTGAAGCGCTCTACGACCGGCAACGGCTACGTCGCCTTGAAGGTGCATCTTGCGCCCGACGGGACCGTGGCACAGGCCGAGTTCGTCGACTGCCCCGACACCATGCCCTATCAGTACGTCTGCTACGAGACGGGCTTCGTCCAGGGGGCGATCATCGACTGCGACGGCCATCTGATCGCGGTCCCCAGTGCCGCCGGCTGCTACGAGGAATTCGGTGGCGGCGGGTACCGCATCGACCTGACCGGCGCCGGCATCGACTACGCGGCGGCAGTCTCGTTCGGTGGCGGAAGCGCCATGGCATGGGACACCGAGGTCGTGATCCCGCCGTCCGTGATCCGTCTTACCGCCGACGGTGGGAGGCCCTCCATCGAGCTCAACCTCGGAACCACCGGGAGGCTGTGGGCCGAGGCCATGATCAGGGTCGATCCCCCGAGATTGGGCCGCCTGGTTCCCTGCGAAGCGCCTGCGTCTCCGTAGTCAGACGCGGGTGGCGGATCACTTCGGCCTCGCTGCCCAGCGATACGCCACGATCGTTCGGGTCGCCGCGCGGGCCCGGGATATCGACGCGTGGCCGCCTGCGCGTCTGCGGTCTCCTCCAAGCGTCCGTCCTCGCCCTTCGGGCTGCGGGCGGCCGCGGAGTTGGGCGGACGAGTTTTCTCGCTCGCGGTAGGATTTGGTCTCGGTGACTCGGTTCTCGAAAGCCCTTCTCGCGGCCCTTGGGTTCGTGCTGACGGCCGCCTATTGTTTCTTGGGGGCTCTGCAGAATGGGAGCTTCGCGGTGGCCGGTGCAGCGGATCCGGATCGATTTCATCGCCACGCACAGATCTGGTTCGTCCTCTCGTCAATTTCCGTGGTTCTCGCCATCGTTTCCGCCGTCGTCGGCATGCGAGCTCCACGCGCGCCGACTCGCGAAGTTCGGGCGCTCACCAATGACGTGTCGGGCGACCCATCAGCTGTCTACGTCGATGCCACGTGTTGCCTAGATTGCGGGGTTCCTTGGACATACGCCCCCGACCTCTTCCGGGAAGGCAAAAGCAGCTGTGTCGTCGCACGTCAGCCCTCCGGCGCGACTGAGCTTCGCCGCGTGCTGCGCGTCTTTCGGTATCAAGACCTGTCCTGCGTCCGATATGGCGGCCGCGACGGACGCGTATTGCGTATCCTCAGGCGAACGGGTTGCGCTGAGGCTGCCGACCATCCCGACTGAACGCGGGCGTCGTCACCCGGCAGAGGCACGCCGCCCGACTCCCGTTTTCAGCAGACGCCGACCTCGCGTTCGCTCGGCCGGCGCAATGGCGCCCGCCGCCGCCGGCGGCGTGATTCGAGCGGAAGAGACAGCCGTGGTAGCGTTCGCAGCCACCTCGAAGGAGAGCCGTTTTCATGAGACGAATCCTCGTTACCGGCGCAAACAAGGGCATCGGGCTCGCGATCGTGGCCGCCATCCTCGACGAGCACGACGACACTTTCGTGCTGCTCGGGTCGCGCAGCGCCGAGCGCGGGCGGGCGGCGGCCGAGGGGCTCGTTTTGAGCCATCCAGCGTGGTCCGACCGGACAAGCGTGGTCGAGCTCGACGTGACGAGCGACCAGAGCGTGGCGCGCGCCGCGGAGGAGACGGGGGCGCGCTTCGGGCGGAGTCCCGCGCCGCTCTACGGGATCGTCAACAATGCGGGCGTCGGGCGCGGCAGGCTGAAGGCGGTGCTCGAGGTGAACACGCTCGGGGTGCGGCGGGTGTGCGAGGCGTTCCTGCCGCTCGTCGATGCCTCGCGCGGGCGCATCGTCAACGTCACGTCCGCGGCCGGTCCGAACTTCGTCGCGGCGTGCAGCCCCGAGCGGCAGCGTTTCTTTTTGGACCAGGCGGTCGAGTGGGCGAGCATCCAGGCGTTGCTCGACGAGTGTCTGGCGATCGAAGGTGACAAGGCGGCGTTCGCCGAGCGTGGGCTCGGCGATGGCAGTGCGTACGGCTTGTCCAAGGCCTGCACGAACAGCTACATGCTGCTCTTGGCGCGGCAGCATCCGGGGCTTCGTATCAACGCTTGCACCCCCGGGTTCATCGAGACCGATCTGACGCGCGATTACGCGAAGGCGCAGGGGAAGTCGCCCGCCGAGATGGGCATGAAGCCACCCGCCGCCGGCGCCCGCACCCCGCTGTTCCTCCTGTTCGGCGAGCTCGAAGGCAACGGTCGCTACTACGGCAGCGACGCAGAGCGGAGCCCCCTCGATCGCTACCGCTCCCCGGGCGATCCGCCGTTCGTCGGCGATTAGCTCGTAAAGCGAGCTCGGCGCAGGCGGCGGTTGGGTCGCCGCCGCGCTGCTCGATGCGCTTCAGCCATTGCTCATCTCCTCCAAGCGTCCGTCCTCGCGGAGGTGCGGGCGGCCGCGGAGGAGACGCACGCTGGTGCACGGGGTGGCGCGGGGTGTCGGTGACGGGCGGCGTGGTGCCGAATCCACTTGCGCTGCGTCTCAGCACCTTCTCCACCGGCCGCCCCTACCGCGAAACTTCCATGCCGCGACCCCACCGCCTGCTCAAGTTGATGACCACCTCGTCGAACGGCATGGCCCTCACGGACTCGTCACCGCCGTGCGTTCCGAGCAGCACCCAGCGGCCGTCCTGCAAGGCGAACACCTCGAGCGTCTCCAACAAGGGGTCGAGGAGCCAGAGATGAGGCACGCCGACGCGCGCATAGATGGGCAGCTTCCGGGTGCGATCCATGCGGCTCGTGCCAGGCGAAAGGACCTCGCAGACCTTTTCCTGCCGACCAGTCCGACGATCAGTTCTACGCCGATCTGACACCCCAAGAACGCCTCGACTTGCTGCTCGAGCTGGTCGAACGTCATCGGAGCGCACTTGGCGCATCTGCAGAACGACTTGAGAGAGTTCAACGGATTGTTGGACTCTCACAAAGTGAATACCTCGTCGTCGGGGGGAGGCGCCGGCGGAACCCAAGTCGTTTGACGCCGCCTCCCACAGCCACCGATGCCGTCCGCGCAAGATACGTACCGTCTAAAAGACTCCGGTGCTGGACAACCCTCGTCGCTGCGTACAGCATCGGAAGCGATGAGGCGACGGGTGGGGACACGGCTCGGCAGCTATTGGGCCCTCGCCGGAGTGCGCACGCCGCACGACTCAGGGGCGCGACTGCTCGTGCTGGCGGCCAGCTTCGCCGTCTTCGCGGCGTGCGGCGGCTCGAGCGAGCGGCACGTTGGGGCCAGCGGCGGCACGGCGGGCGCTTCCGGGACCGCTGCGGGCGGCGACGCAGCCTCGCCGAACGCTGGCGATGCGGGAACGGCGGGCGACGCGGGCGCGCTCACGGGCGGCAGTAGCGGGACCGGAGGTAACGCGGGAACCGCGGGCGGGGGCTCCGGCGGAGCCGGGGGCACCGGCGGGACACCCAACTTGCCTCCACAGTGCCTCACGGACCTCGCGGCCTCGTGCAAGCTCGAAGGCGCCTGCGTGGTCCAGATGGATGAAAACTATCGGCCGCTCGCCGCCTGCTACACGAACGGAGTCTACGTCAAATACGAGTACACCGAGTCGGCAGTCTGCATGCCGGGGGATCAGGTCATCACCACTGTGCATGCCCCCGGGGGGGCAACCTGCTACACGCGCACCACGACCGTCGGGGCGGGCTGCGAATCGTCCACGGTTTCGTGGGTCGACAGCGAAGGCCGCGCGATCGCCACCGGCTCGACCTCCTACCCCGGGACGACGTACTCCGTGGCCTGCGCGAGCGGGGAGTCGGGCAGCTGCCGGCTGCCATGCGGCCAGGACCCGCCGTGCGACCCCGGAACCTGCGACATACCCTGAAGGCCGGGGCTCGAGGTTTGCGTCATGGGCTGAGAGAGCTGCGTCGGCGGATAGGAAGCGCAAAGCGGATTCGACGAGCGAGCCGACGTGCCCACGCAGTTGACCGATCGAGTCTAATGCGATCCAGTCGGCGGGCCGGGGCCGCTGGCTGCTGCGCTTCAATCCGCTCGCGCTCGACATCGCCGACGGCATCGTCGCGTCGGGCGCGGAAACCTGCGCGGGGCTCGGTGCCGCGCTTCGCAAAAAGGGCGTCGAGCGCGTCGTGGCGATCGAGCACGAGGACGATCTCCCCGAGGTAGCACTGCTTTTCGACTGGGCCTGGCGGCGGCTCGAGCCCGCTAGTCGCCGCATGCTCGGCGTGCTCGCGCACGTGGAAGGCGACCACGTCGATCTGGCCTCGCTGGCGAGGCTTGCGCGCGTGACGACGAACGCCGGCCGCGCGCTCGAGCGCCTGCGCGCGTTTCGCCTGCTCCAAGAGCCCGCCACGGGACGCTTCACCTTGCACGCCGTGTACGGCACGTCGTGAAGCCCCGCGCCCGCATTTCCCACGACCGCGTCTTCGAGCACTACGTCTCGCTGCTCGAGCGCGAACCCCAACGCTTGTATGTCGAGCAAACGCACCTTTTCGCGGCGATGGACCATGCGCATCGCACCGGCAACCTACGAGCGATGCTGCGCGTCGAACGCCTGGTGCGGCAGCTGGACGGCACCGACTGACTCTCGGCCCTCTCGCCCGCCGAGTCACATCCAGCCGCGCCATTTGAGCCAGCCGAGCGGCAGGAGGGTGCTGAGCACGATGAGCGCGAGCGCGAACGGATAGCCGATGTGCCAAGTGAGCTCGGGCATGAACTTGAAGTTCATCCCGTAGATGCCTGCGATGAGCACCGGGGGAACGCCGACGACGGAGACGATGGTGAGGGTCTTGACGATCTCGTTCTGTTGAATGCTGATGAAACCCAGCGTGGCGTCGAGTACGAATTGGATTTTGGCGGACAGGTGAGCTTGGTAGTCGTTGAGGGAGCTGATGTCGCTGCGAATCGCCTTGAGGCGAGGAAGTGCGCCGCTGAAGTGCGTTTCGTGTGCGGTCTCGTGCACGAAGGCGGCGATACGACTGATGCCGAGTAGCGAGTCGCGCAGGTGCGAGATGCCGTCGCCCAGGCTGCCGAGACGGCGCAGCGCGCCGCGCAGCTCGTTGGCCGTCTCCGCATGCTTGTCGCGCGTCGATGGCTCGCCGCCGAAGGCGCGATGCGAGATGGTTTCGAGCTCGGCCCCTGCGTGCTCGAGGGCGTCGGCCGCGTGGTCGACGACGACCTCGAGCAGCTTCAAGAACGCGTCGCTCGCACTCGGCTTTTCGACTTTGTCGTAGCGGCGCGCCACCGCCTCGAACGCTTGGATGGCGGCGAACCGCTGGGTAACGAGCAGCGAGGGGGTGAGCACGAAGCCGACCGACGTGGGGCCGTCGGTGATGCATTGGTCGCCCGTGAGCAGGGGCGTCGATAGGTAGAGCGTCGCGCCCTCGACGTACACGCGACTCGAGGTTTCGATCTCTTGGATGTCCGCCTGCGTGGGCAGGGTCTGCTTGATGACGGCTTCGACCCGCTTGCGCTCTTCGTCCGTCGCGTTGAAGAGATCGATCCAAACCGCCTCCTCGAGCGTGGCTCTAGTGCTGGGGTGCGCCGTGAGTGCCATGCCAACCGTGAGCTTACACCGTCTCGGAACGCGCTCTTCGTACCTTCGGAGTAGTCGAGGTATGCTCGCGGGATGAAGGCGCAGATGTCGCGGGAAAGGACGACGGGATCGGCGAACGGCAGGACGCGACCGAGCGTCTCGGGCTCGACGAGACCGGGTGGCAGGTCGAATCGCAGCGACGACGCGCCGATCACCGAAAGATCAGCGAGCGCGGCGTGGCGGACCGCCGTGGCTGCGAGGTTGCCGAGCGGTGAGTCGCCCGAGGTCACGCCGACTCGCTCGACGGCGGTGGGGGCGAACGCGACGTGGGCATCATTCAGTATGCGTACGACGACGACCGCGCGCTGCGCAAGATCACGTTGGCCAACAGCTCTACGATCGAATTCGCCAGGGCGTCGCGCGCCAACGTTTCCCTGGAGGGACTCGGCCTGAATTCGTTGCCGAACAACTACATCTGGTTTTCGTCCGCCAAGAATCCGAATGGAAATACGAGCATTGCGGTTCGCGATCACCGTGGCAACGTGGTGGCGTCACGCGATCCAGCCGGGAACTGGGTGACGTTCAATGCTGGACCATTCGGCACCTTCAGCAGCGTCAGCGCGGTCGACTCGACGACCAGCGTCCTTTTCGATCGGTATGGTCGCCTAACCCGAGCTGAAGGCCCGGATCGCGGCGTCGAGCGCTATCTGTACACGCCCTGGGGAGAGCTCGACAGCTACCTGGTGGGAAGCCAGGGTACGGAAATCCGAAAGCACCACTACGACGTGGTCGGCAGACTCGATAGAGTGTCGTCGAGCCTCGAGGCTCAAGACGAAACGTACACCTACGACGACGCTGGTGGGCCCAACGGAATCGGCCGTCTCGTCAGCACCACGAGCCACGATGGCGCGCGTCGGGACTTCACCTACGAGGCACCGACGAGCTTCTTGAATCGCGGCTTCTTGAAAACAGTGACCGACACCGTCCAGTCGGAAACGATGACCACCACGTTCGATTACAACGTGGTCGGTCAAGTGAAGACGGTCACCTATCCTGGCGGGCCATCCCCATTTCAGGTCGAATACTCATACGACAACGGCGGGAACCTCAAGGCCGTCGGGTCACCCGGTTTGTCGGAGGCGTATTGGCAGCTCCTCGACGCGGACCAAGGCCAGCGGCCAAAACGAGAGAGCGTCGGTGCCATGTATACCGACACATCATACTGGCCCTTGACCGGGGACATCTCGGGTGTCCAGACCTATCGCGCTGCCGGTGGCGCCGGCGGTTTGGCGCTCGCTATGTCATTCCTTTTCGATCCCAACGGCAACCTCTCGCAACGCGATGACTTCACGCACTCCCCTGATGACGTTTTCGAAGCCTTCAGCCCCGACACGCTGGATCGTCTCACGGACGTAACCACCAACGGTACGTCGTCGTTCCACGCGGACTACCTTCCCAACGGCAACATCGACACGCTGAGCAGCATCTCACCCTCGCAATTCACCTACAACAACCCCGGCGCTCTGCCCGCACATGCTCCGGACGGCGCCGGGGGCGCCCAGTACACCTACAACTCCGCGTACCCGACGGGCTTCCGTCAAACCGCCAGCGGGGCCGGGGTGGTGACGAGCTCGCAAACAACCACCTACAACGCCCGTCAGCTCCCATCCCGCGTCAACCTCGGCAACAACGGCTACGTCGCCTTCGACTACCAGTCGAGCGGCGAGCGCTCGAGGAAGGCCCGTTCCGACGGCAGCGCGGTCTACTACTCGGGCGACTACGAGCGAAGCATCTCCCCCGGGGGCGGCGCCATCGAGCAGAAGTACCGCATCTTCTCCCCGACCGGCGAAATCCTCGAAATCGTCCGCGGCGCCAACGACGCCGAGCTCAGCCGCGTCTACCTCCACCCCGACCAACTCGGCAGCCCGGTGGCCTTCACCGACCAAGCCGGCACCCTCCTGCACGAGCAGCGCTTCGGCCCCTTCGGCACCGTCAACAACCCGAGCTGGCAATCCCAAAACCCCGCAGTGCGCCGCGTCACCCGCGGCTACACCGGCCACGAGCACGATCCGGAGACCGGCCTCGTCAACATGGGAGCGCGCTTGTACGATGCGCGCATCGCAAGGTTCACGTCGCCGGATCCGACCGTGCAGGCACCGGGCTTTAGCCAGGCTTGGAATCGGTATTCGTATGCGTGGAACAATCCGTTCGCTTGGGTGGATCCGACGGGGCTCGATAATTGGAGCTACAACGACGCGGCCGGAGGCATGGAGGAAGGTCCGTTCGGACCGATATCCGCCTCACCAACCGGGCCCGACGCTAACACCACGCCGGCACCTGACCCGCTTTCAGAGTTTTTCCCGGCGGAGCCCCCTTCGGACTTTCCGTTATCCGAGGCAACCCCTCCCCTCGTGCTCCCGCCACCCTCGGAGGCCCACGCCCCGACCGCCCAAGAGCAGTACGTGCAGGGCATCCTCAATCAGGCGCTCGCCGATACCTCGTGCGATCCGAGCGTCTCGTCGTGCGGACCGACGGCGGGCAAGCGGGCTCTCGCGCGCACATCGAACATCCTCAATCAGGCGGGCGCGGAAACGCCGGGTGAGCGGCGGTGGCGGGAGCGGGCCGCGGATCTCGTGTCCGGCGAAAAACCACTGAAGTCCATACCACTTGAGGCGCTATTACCCCTCGGCGGCAGTGCACTGCGCTTGGCGCGCATAATTCGCGAAGGCGCGGCCTTCGAGTCGGCTGCTGTGGCGTCTGGGGCAAGGGTATATAGAGTGTTTGGTGGGCAAGCGCGCGGCATGGGTCAGTCCTGGACAACCGTCAACCCCGGCAGCGTGCCGAACTACCGACAGGCCGCCGGGTTGTTCCCCGAGAATGCGGGGACATTTGTTGCCGAGGGTAGGATGATAAACACGGAAGGCGTATCCTTCGCTCGGGCGCTACCCGGCCCGGGCAATGTGGGCGGCACGATACCGGAGGTGGTGGTCCCAAACCCCGCCGCGCAAGTGGAACTACTTCGAGTTTCGGGAGTCAACCCACCCTTCTGAGGAAAGCACTTGTCTTTGCAGCGTCAGCCCGATTTCTTCCTGAGCTCTGCTGGAGAGTACGAGCCACTCAGCACCCCTCGTCGCTGTTGGGTGCTCAAATCTCTCCGCGACTCGGGGCAGCACGATCATCTCCTCGTTGAGATCGGGCCGGCCCTGAGTGGGCAACAGCTCGGCCTCGGGAACCGGGAGATTGAACGCCTGGTTCTCTCCGCGCGGTATGAAGGTGAGACCGTCTATCCGATATCGCATTGGCCAGCACAAGTCTTTGTGTCTCGAGTCCTGGACGAAGTTGTTTTTCACGCCGGCCGTTTTACCTCGGAACAAATCGAACTCATCGCCTGGGCGACGCTGTTCCGATCAATCTCGGATGCAGTCGAACACGCGAGGAAGTTCGGTAGTTGACTGTGGGCAAGCACAGAAGACCGCAGCCGGGCCGCGTGCGGTTCCTATCGGAACAGGACGGTCCTCCCGAAAGGTTGTTGAAGGACCAGCTTGTTCAACTCCTCGCGGCGACGCACCACTTGAAACGCGCATACCTGGTCAGGGTAGCCATGGGCCATGAAGAGGAAGTTGCTCTCTGCGTTAGTGGTATTTCTCCAAGCTCAACCTTTGTGTCACGTGTGGGCGCGGTCTTCGCGAAGCATTTCGACGAGGAGCAGCACCTTGCCATTCTCTTTCTTGACCCCGAGGAGGAAGCGCTGGTGATGCGAGTGTGTAGACCTTTTTACGAGAGCACCCGGTGAGGGATTGACTGGCCTGCCCCCCGAAAAGTGCTGCATTTGTAGGACTGTAGCTACGTTAGCTACGGTCCGGAAGGGACTGCCTGAGCGCTTGCACGGCCCTTCCCTCTCGACGCCGCCCGTCGCGCCCGGGACCCTCGCCCGCGCGCAGCCCGGCCATCCGTGCATCACCGTTCAGGGCAGCCGGGCGAGCACAGGCAAGAGGGCCCCCGGCGCGCGCAGCGAAGCGAGCACGACGGGCGCACCCACGCCGCACCCACAACGGGGGAGCATCCAAGCACCGACCAAGCCGGCACCCTCCTGCACGAGCAGCGCTTCGGCCCCTTCGGCACCGTCGACAACCCGAGCTGGCAATCCCAAAACCCCGCAGTGCGCCGCGTCACCCGCGGCTACACCGGCCACGAGCACGATCCGGAGACCGGCCTCGTCAACATGGGAGCGCGCTTGTACGATGCGCGCATCGCAAGGTTCACGTCGCCGGATCCGACCGTGCAGGCACCGGGCTTTAGCCAGGCTTGGAATCGGTATTCGTATGCGTGGAACAATCCGTTCGCGTGGGTGGATCCGACGGGGCTGGAGGGCGAGCCGACGATGAACGGCGAGCCAGCTGATTTGGGTCTAACCGTTCACCAGAGCGACTTCGGTGGGGGGACGTCTTCCGATGCGAACCAGACCCCCGTTGCCGACCCGCTCGCGGAGTTTTTCCCGGCCGAGCCCCCTTCGGACTTTCCGTTGTCTGAAGCGACCCCTCCACTTGTGCTTCCAACAGCGACACCCGGACTGCCCGCAGAAGGCGAACAATATGGGGAAGACGGATCCGACGTTGGCGTTCCGCTGGTGAGCTTCGTTGGCCCATTCGTCCAACCGCGCTTGCCGCTCGGGATGGGGCCGGGAGTAGCGCGGTTCTTGGGGCCGATCGGGCGGGTGTCTCGATCGTCTTGATCCCTTCCAACGCGAGCCAAACGGAGAGCACCGAAGAAGAAACGGTTCAGAAGTCCAATGAGTACCTGGCGGAGGCGTCGGGGGGTGGAGCGGCAGTTCCGCCAAAACCGCCGCGTTCAGCCGCGGAGGCGGATTTTCCGGAGAGGCCGAGTTCACGGCGGCTCGGGCGAGCTCTGGAAGCAGCCGGCCAGACTCGTCCTCCAGGTTGGCACGCGCACCATATCGTTCCCGGAGCGGAGCCCGCCGCAGCTGGTGCGCGCAATGTGCTAAGCAGGTTCGGAATCAGCATCAACGACGCGCGCAACGGCCTCTTTCTGAGTCCGGAAGCTCACTACCAGACCTTCGGGGCCGCATACGGACGGGCCGTGAGTCAGGCGTTGAGTGCCGCGGGCAGTCGCGCTGAAGCGTTGCAAATTCTCGATGATATCGGGTACTCGTTGAGGGCTGGAGGCTTTCCGTGATTAAGGTGTTTCAAAGCGTCTCTTGGAACGACACCGACTGCATCGTGCCCGAGGATGATGAAGGCCATCAAACACTGAGGTTTGATGGTAGCTCGCGGGCGCAAGGCTGGGAACCTGTCAGGGTCCGAACAGTCACCGTTGACGAGCGAGGTCGCCCTCGCGCGCACACCGACATGCCTGCTGGACCGGGTGATCTGCTGTTGCGGCCACGGGCGCTCAAGCAGCTTGGGAGAGTCGTGCAGGACTATGGTGAGATTCTCCCGCTGCAGAGCGATAGCGATTCAGTGTGGGTTTTCAATGTCACCCGGCTCGTCGACGCGCTCGACGAGGAGCGTTCGGACCTCCTTCGTTCCGTGGAGCCTGGGAATCGAATCCTGCGAGTCCGCAAACCCGTTTTCCGCGCCGACTGCCTCAAGGGCCTACATCTGTTCAAGGTGAGGAGTCACCCGATGGGGATTACGTACTTCACGGATATGTTCGTCGACCTGGTTCGCGAGCACGACCTGACAGGCCTCGACTTCAAGCTCGTCTGGGCTCAAGACTAACGACCCTACACGTTGCCGGCGCTCGGCCCGTCACGCTCCTGCCTTTCATTCAAGACTCTCTCCCAGCCGGATTTTTTCTAACCGCCGCCGGAGAGTACGAGCCACTCGGTGCGCCCCGGCGGTGCTGGGCACTCAGGGCTCTGCTCGACTCGAACGGCAAGTACCATCTGCTGATTAGGATGGACCCCGCCCTGAGCGGACAGCGGTTTGGCCTCGGAGACAGAGAGGTTGACCACCTGGTTCTTTCGGCGCGCCACGAAGGAGAGACTGTCTATCCGATATCGCATTGGCCGACACAGGTGTTCGCGTCGAGAATCTTGGACGAGGCCACCTTCAGAACTGATTCATTCAGCCTGGAGCTCACTGAAGTCATCGCGTGGGCGACCCTCTTCGAATCCATGTCGGACGCTTTCGAGCACGCGAAGAGGTTTGGCACTTGAACGGAGACTATGGGAGAGTTGCACGCGGGAGTGGGGTGCGGTTCATAGCGGAACAGGACGACTCTCCGGAGCGGCTGCTGAAGAACCATTTCTTTCAACTTCTCGGATCAACGCGTCATGCGCGCCGTGCATGGAGGAGGGAGTTGCTCTCTGCGTTGTAGGAATGGCGCCCAGCACAAAGGTTCGTGAAGGACGTAGGGGCGATCTTCGCCGGGATCTTCGACGAGGAGCAACACCTCGACGTCTTGTTTCTTGACGCGAACGACGAAGCCCAGGTAGCTCGGGTGTGCAAACCTTTTTTTGAGGGTGAGTAGTGACTGCTCGGGTGCTCCGGTTCCGTTGAGCGGGAGCGTGCAACCTGTCACCTCGACACAACAGCAGTCTGAGTCGCACCTCAACGGCTCGACGCACCGCCCCACACGGCTCCGGTCCCGCGTCGCCCACCGTACCCGGGACCCTCGCCAGCGCGCAGCCCGGCCAGCCGTGAGTCTCCGTAAGTCGGAGCCGGGCGAGCACAGGCAAGAGGGCCCCCGGCGCGCGCAGCGAAGCGAGCACGCCGGGCGCAACCCCGCCGCACTCCGACGGGGGAGCATCCAAGCACCGACCAAGCCGGCACCCTCCTGCACGAGCAGCGCTTCGGCCCCTTCGGCACCGTCGACAACCCGAGCTGGCAATCCCAAAACCCCGCCGTACGCCGCGTCACCCGCGGCTACACCGGCCACGAGCACGATCCGGAGACGGGCCTCGTCAACATGGGAGCGCGCTTGTACGATGCGCGCATCGCCCGGTTCACGACGCCCGATCCCATCGTCCAAGCGCCGGCCTGGAGCCAGGGCTGGAACCGCTTTGCCTACGCGTGGAACAATCCGTTCGCGTGGGTGGATCCGACGGGGCTGGAGAACGAGGAGGTCGTGCCCGACGAGTACGGGCTCACCGTGACTGGGCAGGCTCCGGCCTGACCGTCACGGCCACGCCGCCTGACTCGAACGCGGGCACGGAGGCCGATCCATTCACCGAATGGTCGCCCGCCCAGCCGCCTTCGGCCTTCCCGCTGGCGGGAACGCCGGCGCCGCTTGTCGAGTTGAGCCTCGTACCGCAAGCTCCACAGGCCCCTTCGCGCTCCGGCGCCGAGGCACAGCCCGATTCGGATGCGCGCACCGACAGAGAAAGGATTGAGGACGCGCTCGCACAGTACCTGCCGGATGTGGCGGCGAGCACGGGAGAACTCTTCCGCCGCACGGGTGAACTGCGCGGGCAGTACGAGGATTTGGTGAGAAGCGCTACGACGCGGGCGGAACGTGATGCCCTCAAGGCAGAGTTTCTGTCGCGACAAACGTCGCTTGGTCGCGCGCTCACGGAACGGCTGAAGGCGGCCCGGGTTGCTTCTGGGTACGTCGCAACTAATCTGAGCCCCACAAAAACCAATAGGCTCTTCAACGTCGGTGGCAGGTTGCTCCGTGTTGGTGGAACTGTAGGACTGGTAGCTGGGGTCAGTGTGGAAGTTGTTGGCGTCGCGACGGCGCCCGCGGGCTCGCGCTTGCGCGCAGGCGCAGAAGCGACCGGGCGACTTGGTGGAGCGTATGCGGGCGCGTGGGCAGGCGGGGAGGTCGGCGCTCTCGGCGGACCGTGGGGCGCCGGTGCGGGCATCGTAGTGGGTGGCTTTGGCGGCGCAGTCGGCGGAGAGGCGTTTGTTGACTGGGTGTTCCAATGGTAAGGGTGATCGCCCGGCACCTGAGAAGGCTTTTGAGCACCTTTCGGAGGCACCCTGAGGTGCGTTCACCCACCATCACGATTGAGACCGATCCGACCGGCTTTCGACTCGTGAACGCCGAAGGGGTGACTGTGAACGGCTGCGTGTGGGCTCAGGTCCTTCGTGTCAAGGCTCTAAAGCGCGACTTTTTCGCGGTCGATCTGGTCTGCCTGGACTTCACGACAGAATCCGGCTCGATCAGCGCGGACGAGGAGATGGCGGGCTGGGAAAGCTTGATTGCCGCTCTGCCTATTGCCTTGGGACGGGTGAAGCCAGCGGCGGACTGGCTCTCCGAGGTACAGCAGACCGCGTTTTCATCCAATGAAACCTTGGTCTATGACCGCGCCTCGCGAGAGTGAACGTCGTATCCGTCCGGGCAACGGCGTCGTGACGGGGTCGGGCGCGCCACGGCAGACTCGCGGGCATGGAGACGCACGAGAGATCGCGAGTGGCGCGCGAGGAGTGGGCGAAGCGAGTCGAGCGCTGGCGGGATAGCGGGCTGAGCTGCGCGGAGTTCGCAGCGGAGCTCGGGATCAACGCGCGGACGCTGACGTACTGGAAGTGGATGCTCAACAAGGAGGCGCGGGGGGAGAAGCGCGCGTGGCCGGCTCGCAAAACACGTGCGCCGCGCGTGCCGCGCCCGGCAGCGAGCGAGGCGCCGAGGTCAGCGGTCCGGCCCGCAGGCTGGATCGCATCTTCGGCGATCCGTAAAGTCCAGCACGCCATCCACCGCGACGGATGCGTTTGCTTCGCCTATCCCCGCGGAGTGACGGCTGAGCCCGCACCGGAGCTGGCGCTAGCTGCAATCTGCCTGGCCATCTCGGCGCAGAGTTCGCCTGGATAGCGAGGTTCTTCGACGCCGCCGCTACGGACGGGTTCACGCTCAACGTCGCCCGCTCGTTCATGCACGAGGGGCGCGCATTTCTGAGCGTGGAGAATACCTTCACTCCGTTGCCACCGGCGCCGCGAAGCGCCGGCGTGAGCTAACGAAGGGCGCGCCGCCTAGCGAAGCTGGGGGGCGCAAGCAGCGCCATACGCTCGCGGAGGCACCGCGCCACGCGCCCCAAGAGAGCTTCCGGAACGGAAAGCCGAGCATTCATGTAGAACGCGTGCAGAAAGAGAACACGAACGGACAGAACACACGTCGTGATAGGGTGTCCTCCGGACGCGCAGGGTCACCATGTATCCGATCAACGAGCGACTTTGCAAACTCTGTATTGCACTGGAAATCGTGCCGAGAGACGAAGGAAGCAGACACTTCTATGAAGCTCTTCACCGTCGCGTCTTCAAGCTGATCGACGCGAGCTATGTATTGAGCGCAGAGCTCGAGCTTTCGGTTCAGCGCAGACGCAACTCGGGACCGGCTCACGCCCTGTCGCGGGAGCTGCAGGGGAAGGGCGGCAAAAGCGAAAAGCTGAGCAAGGACACCGCTGCGCCGCTGGTCTACCGTCTGCATGGTTTCGTGCAGACGGAATCGAGCGACTGGGTGCTTGCCTCGCGCCAGTCACGCGGCTACCTCGACTTCGAGGCCGCATTCGAGGTCGTGCCGAAGCGAATTCGAGATCGCATCCACGAACTCCGTCAACACCGCCCCGAGCAACTGGCCGACTACCTGAGGCGTGCCATCGCCTATCTCGAGGGTGGCCCTGCCCCGCGTGACCCCCCGTGGAACGAATCCTACGAGTTCGAACGAGGACATGAATTCATCCTCATGTTTCTCGACTACGCGAAGCAAGCGTTGACGGACATTACGTTGGCGGCCGTGGACTTCTACATCACGGCCTCGATCGGCCGGAAGATCTTTCTCGACCGGCTGACCCGTGGTGTACGCGTAAGGTTTCTCGTCTTCGATTTCGTTCACGGCGATGCAATTCACGTGGCGCGCATGGTCGGGCGTTCGAGAGACGTGCTCTATGCGTTCGGCAACGATACGGTGGAGGGGCTGCTCTGGCTTCGTGAGGAAGCGCGGCGCGCTGGCGTTGACCGCAACTTCGAGGTGAGGCTCCTCGATCGAGACCTTCAGGGTCGTTGGTACCTCATCGACACGCTCGATAAGCGGGCTCAAACCGCCAAGCCATACGGCTTCACGGCACCACGAGCTTCACCCAAAGCGACCAACACGTCGGGAGGCTTCGAGGTCAAGCCAGAGATCGTCGACTGCTACATGAAGGAGATCGATGCGCTCTGGACGGAGGCGCGGGCGCTCGAAGATTGGTTGCCCGACTACGAGGCCTGGCGGGCGCGACCGGATATCAAAGCGATCTTGGGTGAGCAGTAGGAGGAACCTGGGATGCCGTCGTTGGAAGATCTGATTCGATCTCTGCAAGGGCGGGTCTCCCGCATGCATCAGCTCACTCGCGCGTTGGTGGAGATGAACAGCTATTCCAAGAACGTGCAGGGGGTGAACGCTTGTGGCGCCGTGCTGGCAGACGCCTTCCGCATGTGGGGGTTGGTCGCGCGCGTCGAACCCGGGGGCGAGGGGTGCGGCAACCATTTATTTTGGTCGACCCTCGCCGCCGCGAGGGAGCCGGCCGTCCTGCTCATCGGCCACCACGACACCGTGTTCCCACCCGGACATTTCGACGGGTATCGCGTCGCGGACGGGCGCGGGTACGGGCCGGGCGCCTTCGACATGAAGGGCGGGCTCGCGCTGATCTGGGGCGTCGTCAGCACGCTTTCGGAGGCGCACTTGATCGAGACCACTCCTCTCGTCATCGCGAGCGTCGCCGACGAGGAAGTAGGTTCCCTCAATTCGAAACCGCATTTGGAAGCGGCCGCACGGGCGGCTCGGTGTGCGCTGGTATTCGAGTCGGGCCGGCCCAAGGACTGCATCGTGACTCGCCGACGCGGTGTCGGAACGCTACGGGTCATCGTCCGAGGACGTGCGGCGCACGCCGGCAACGCGCACGCTGCGGGCGCCAATGCTATCTGGTCGCTGTCTCGCTTCATCGACGCCGCGCAGGCGAGCACGGACTACGCACGCAAGCTCACGGTGAACGTCGGGACCGTTCGGGGCGGAACATCTACCAACACCGTGCCGGAGCACGCGGAAGCGAGCGTGGACCTTCGTTTCGAGAGCGTAGCGGATGCGAACGCTCTCATCGCTCGGCTGCGTGAGGCCGCGACCCGCTGTGCGGTGCCCCGAACTCACATCGAGATCGAGGGAGGCATCAAGCGCTTGCCCATGCAAAAGACGGCGGCCTCGGATGCCCTGTACCGGAAATATGCAGCTTGTCAGCGCGCCGCCGGCATGGGCGACGGCGAGCAGCCCGTCGTGGGTGGCGGCAGCGACGCGAACACTGTATCCAACGTCGGGGTGCCAGCGATCGACGGTCTAGGACCGCGGGGTGCCGGCTTTCACACGACGGACGAATACGTCGAGCTCGATAGCTTTGCTCCGAAAGCGGAGGCTCTGCTTCGGTTTCTTCACGCGCGGCACGGCCCTTGAGCGAGTCTCCTGACCAGATGAAAACGCTGGATCTCTGCCCGCCGGTCTAACCCTTTCGGGAGCGAAACTACGATGGTGGATGTGGTACTCTTGTTCGTTGGCCTCGCCGTTGGCGGCCTCATCACGTTCTTGGTCACGCAGGCCAGCTACACGGCGAAGCAAGCCAAGCGTGACGAACAAACAAGACTCGCCCGTGAGTCGCTCATGAGTCAGCGCAGGTTTCGGGGCCATTTTGCTGCTCGCTGCGCTCAACTGCCAGCAGGGAGAATTTTGCTCCTCCAGGGCTTGCGAGCCGCTGGGCACGGAGCATGTCTTCGGGTGACTATTGGTCGAGGAGAGCTAGTGACGCAAGAGTACGACAAGCTCGACGGCAACAACGGCAACGCATTCGGGTTGCTCCTCTTGTCCGACGTGAACATCGACGCGATCGAGCTTCAGGAAGAAGTCGATTTCTCATCGCTCTCCTCCAAACTAAGGGGCCACGTTCCACCAGACCTCGTCGAGAACTTGGTCGAAGGGATCGGAAGTCCGTGGAAATGGCTGAAGGATGATGTTGAGAGCGCGAAGTTCGCCTTTGGACCAGGCGAGTCAGCGCCAGAGTTCACCTACGAGGGCATCCCCATCAAAGCAGACTTCGAGTTGTCCTATGAGGGTCTTGCCCCCTATGTCACGAGCGTGGTCGACGAGGTCGATCGCATGGGTGGTTATGGATTCTGGCCTAGCGTCGTGACGATCAAGAACAAAGCAGTGGACTTCTGTTTTTAGCCGTCTGGGCAACGGTGGCACGAGGGGGCAGGGTGCCTCCCGGCGGGTCGCGGGCACGGAGACCCACGAGAGAGCGCGAGTGGGGCGCTGAAGCCCTGAATGTCCGGGGCGCGCGGTGCGCCCCGCCACTTCAAGGGCGGCCAGAGCACCCTCGCCTTACGTACCTCAGGGTTTCCTTTGACCGCCGCATACTGGCGGGTAGAGAAGTAGAACCGGGTCTCGCACTTCGGATCCTGCCGCTTGTCGATCCGGTGAAAGATCACCTCGTTACCGCCGCCCGGGAGAACACCTGGGTACCTCACGAAGCGGTGCTGGGTCCACGCGCTGCCACCCACGTTGCTCCCGTGGTAGGTCTCAGCCCCGTTGACTGCCTCGGGACACTGCTGGCCGATGCGCTTCATGAACTCGAACTGCGCGAAGTCGTGCTGAAGCTCCGTGAACCCCACCGGCGTCCACAGTGCGGAGAGGGCGGCTTGACGCTTCGTGAGCATCGTGATGTAGCCCCCGTTTGGACCGGACACCTTTTCGAAGGAGTCCACGATGACGGCAGCAGCATTGATCAGCGTCCAGGCAGTCGAGCCAGGCAGGCGGCGTAGATTCACGGCCGAGCAGAAGCGGGCATTTCTGGACGAGGCGGCCCGCACCGGGAACTCAGTCTCGGAGGTTGCACGACGCTATGGCCTCGCGCCCAGCATGTTGTTCCAATGGAAGCGAGCCATGGACGACGCGACGAAGAAGGGCCTGAAGTCGAACGAGAAGGTCGTGCCCGAGAGCGAGGTGAAGAAGCTCAAGGCGCGCATCAAGGAGCTCGAGCGGGCTCTCGGCAAGAAGACGATGCAAGTGGAGATCCTCGAAGAGGCCATCGAGGTCGCCCGCGAAAAAAAACTGTTGTCGCGCGGGAGCTCATCCGACGAGGGCGAAAAGTGAAGCCGGTGGCCGACGCCCTCGGCATCTCACGCTCGCACCTGAGCCGCAGTGCCCGGACGGCTCCGCGAGAACGGACCGGCTACGACTGCGACGGAGACGACGACGTGCTCGACCGCATCCGCGCGGTGGTGCGCGAGCGGCCGTCGTACGGCTACCGCCGCGTCACGGCCCGATTGAACCGTCAAGAGCCCGCCAATCGCATCAACCACAAGCGCGTTTACCGGCTCATGAAGCGGGCGCAGTTGCTGCTGGCAAAGTACGGCATCCATCCCGAGCGCCGGCACGACGGCAAGGTGATCACGCTGGCGAGCGACCTGCGGTGGTGCAGCGACAGCTTCGAGGTGCGCTGCT
This sequence comes from uncultured delta proteobacterium, assembly GCA_963841435.1. Lineage (GTDB taxonomy): Bacteria > Myxococcota_A > Polyangia > Polyangiales > Polyangiaceae > PMG-095. The sequence goes on along the minus strand of CAWJCS010000005.1, from coordinate 908,870 downwards.
GGAACGGCGAGCGCGTCCACGTCGCCTTCGCTCTCGATTGCTGCGACCGCGAGGCTATCGCCTGGGTCGCGTCCGACCGGCACCTCGACGGCACGGACATCCGTGATTTGATGGCGCAGTCGGTCGAGGCGCGCTTTGGAGGCACGCACACGGCGCACCCCGTCGAGTGGCTCACCGATAACGGACCGCCCTATACGGCGCACGAGACGCGGGCGTTTGGTGCTCTGTCCGGCCTGCTCGTGCGCAACACGCCCGCGTACTCGCCCGAGTCCAACGGCATGTCGGAGGCCTTCGTGAAGACCTTCAAACGCGACTACGTCTACCTCGGCGACGTCGCCTCGGCGCGCTCCGTCCTCGCCGCCCTTCCCGCTTGGTTTGCCGACTACAACGAGAACCACCCCCACAGCGGCCTCAACATGCTTTCTCCGCGGCAATTCCGCCGCGCCCAATTACCCTAAACCACGTGTCCGGTTTGACAGGGGCAACTCCTGAGGCATCCCCTCATATGACACCGAGAAGTTCGCGCGAGACCTGATGCTCGGCGACGATCTTGCCGAAGGCGTCCATGAGCGGCAACAGGCGATCATCGCGCATGTTGGGGAGCGCGGCATAGTAATAGCTACCCTGACGAAACAGGGAGTGAGTGCGCTTTTTGACAGTATTGGCCTTCAAGTAGCGATCGAGTCCGGACGCTTCGCTCGCAGCGCCGAGCAGCGTGAGGAGCCCCTGTGCAAAGGCTGCGAGCATGAGCAGGCGATCGCGCCGTGCCGGGTCCTTGATGTGCGTGCTCGACAGCCCCATGCCAAAGCGCAGATCTTTCTGGTCGCGGAACGTCTCCTCGATCGTGAAGCGGCGGCCGTACAACTCGACGACCTCGGTCGCCGAAAGGTCGGTACGGTTGGTGGCGAGGCACCAGGCCTGAGCCATTCCGGCCGATTTCACGCACACGACGGCGCCCACGTTGGCGCGGTCAGCAGTCACTCTGGCTTTTCGCAGGTGCTTGGGCCGGCCGTTGCTCGGAACCCATTCTGCGGCGGTCTTCGAATCGCCGTCGGCGCTCTCAACCAGGATGTTCTCGCGAAAACGAATGACGAAGCTGAAGCCGAGCCGGTCGAGATGCTCGTACCGCGCCTGGTCGCCAAAGCCTCGATCGGCCAGCAGCGTCACTCGCACATCGGCGCCGAGAAGACTGTGAAGCTGTTCAACGATAGCATCTTCGTATTCCCCCTGTCGCTCCTTCAGGTCGCTCTTCCTGACGGTCCTCCAGAGCAACGGGGTGGCCCGCCCGTGCCTCGTCAGCAGGTAGAGCGCGATGGTGATCTGCCCATCGCGATCGAACTCCGTCCAGTCCAGCGCTACCCGGAGCGCTTTCCGCTCGGCAACGACGAACGGCACCCATCGGGCGAAGAACCTCTCGACGGAAATCGCCGGATTGCTGAGCAAACGGTTGACCTGTTTGATCGCGTGCTTTGGGTCGAGTCCCTCCGCAAGCGCCAAACCCTCCCCGATAAAGTGAACCGCCAACGCGGCGGCGTGGATGGTACCCACCACGCCGTTAGCGAGGGAAAGCACGCGCTTCGCGTGAAAATCGTCTCCTATTGCGGATTTCGCCCATCGTGGACAGCCGTTTCGGCGCATCGTGATCACTCGCATCGGGCATCGTGATCGGAGCGGAGCGACGCAGGCGGTCGGCGGTCAGTGGGAGGGTTCAGTCTCGAGTTTCCGGCGGGATGGTCCTTTCAGGTTGACCTTGTAAGCGTTGTTCACGAGGCGATCCAAAATAGCGTCTGCCATTGTCGGGTCTCCGATCCACTCGTGCCACTTTCCGACGGGTAGCTGGCTGGTGACGACAGTCGAGACGCGGCCGTAGCGGTCCTCGATCACCTCGAGCAGGTCGTGACGCTGCGAGTCCTTCGGCGCACCGAGACCCCAGTCGTCGAGCACGAGCACGTCAAACTTCGCGAGCTTCGCGAGCAGCCGCGCGTGGGAGCCCTCGGCGCGGGCGAGCGCGAGCTCGTCGAGCAGGCGCGGGACGCGGCGGTAGGTCACCCGAAGCGCCTTGCGACACGCGCTCTGTCCGAGCGCGCAGGCGAGGTAGCTCTTGCCGACGCCGGTTCCGCCGGTGATGAGGACGTTCAGGTGCTCGGTGACCCAGGTGCAGGACGCGAGCTGGCGCAGCATCGCCTTTTCGAGGCCACGAGCCGGCGAGCTGGCGACGTCCTCGACACACGCCTGCGGGATCCGCAGCTGCGCGTCTTTCAGCAGGCGCGTGAGACGGCGGTTGTCGCGAGCCTGGTGCTCGGCATCGACGATCAGCGTGAAGCGCTCGTCGAAGCTCAGCGCCCCGATTTTCGCGTCCTTTTGTTGCTGTTGCCAGGCCTCGGCCATGATGGCCAGGCGCAGCTCATGGAGTTTTTCGATGGTGGGTTCGTGAAGCATTCGGTTTCCTTTCTTCAATGGTAGTAGTCAGGGCCACGCACGTTCTCGTGCATGATCGCAATCCGTTCCTCGGGCTCGTCCTCGAGCGCCCCGGCGCTCTCGCGGCCGAGCGCGAGGATGTTCGCGACCGGCTTGTACGAGCGAGCGCCGAAACGCAGCGCCCGCGCACACGCGAGCTCGGTTCGCACCGGGCCGTACTTTTCACCGATTCGCTGAAGCCCACGCGCGGACCGCCAGCCCTGCTCTCGGACCGGGTTCGCGTCGAGCAACCGTCGCACCATCGCAACCGCCATCGGCCCAACCGTCGCCGCCCAGGCCAGCACTCCCTCCGCGCCGGCCGCGTGGCGACGATGGCCCTCGGGCATGTGCGCCGGATTGGTCGTGTGCGCGTAGGGGACCCAACTCCGCACGTGGGACGCGACGCGACCGTTGTTGTGGAGGATCTCGACCGTCATGGCCGTAAATCGTGCCCAAACCGGTTCGTGGACGAGGTCGTACGGCACCGAGTACCAGTGCTTGTCGACCTCCACGTGGTAGTCCGTGTTCACTGTCCGCTCGAGCCACTCGGCGCACTCGTACGGGTCGCTCGGCAGCGCACCCAACGCTCCACGTTCGACGCGCTCAAACAGCTCGCGACGGCTGATGCCTCCGAGCTTCTTCATCGGCCGCGCGTTGAGCTCATCCAGGAGCACGCGCACGCGAGCATTCAGCGCCTCCAGCGAGAAGAAGGTCTCGTTGCGAAGACGCGCGAGGATCCATCGCTGCGCGATCTGCACGGCGACCTCCACCTTCGCCTTGTCGCGCGCCTTGTACGGCCGCGCCGGCACCACCGCCGTCCCGTAGTGGCGCGCAAACTCGGCGTAGGTGCGTTGGATGCCCGGCTCGTACCGGCACGGCACCGTCACCGCCGACTTCAGACAGTCCGGCACAATCATCGTCGGCACGCCGCCGATGTACGTGAGCGCTCGGACGTGTGCGCTCACGAAGTCCTCGACTTTCTGGCTCGCCGTCGCCTCCGCGTAGGTCAAGTTCGACGCGCCGAGCACCGCCACGAAAAGCTCCGCCAGCACGCGCTCACCCGTGCTCGGATCTGTTGCCGCGCAAGCTGCCTGATGGGGATGGGCGCGGGCTGGGTGATGGGCATCGCCGGAGACGCGCGGCGGCGGTCACAAAGCGGGATGGCCATCGCGTAGCCCGGCGGGATGGCGCCAGGCCAGCGATGGCCATCGTGTAACGGGACCGAGGTGCGATCAGTCTTCGGTGGCGGCCTCCTGTTCGCCGAAGACGCGGACGACGAGCTCGCGGTTGACGATGCGGAGCTTTCTGCGCGCGCCGAGCTTGAGGGCATCAGTGGCGACACGGTCGATGTCGCGGAGGCGGCCGTGGGTTTCTTCGTGGATGAGGGCGACGGCGTCGGAGGAGAAGAGCTCACGCTCCGAGCCGGCTCGTTTCAAACGGAATGCGATGTACTCGGCGGTGTCGCCCGCAGTGGCCTCGCCGAGGGAGAGGCGGGTGTGGATGCGGGACCAGAGCGAGCGGTTTTTGGCGAGGGTAAGCCGCTGCCGGGTCTCGGGCAGGCCGACAAGGACGAGTGAGAGCAAGGGCTTTGAGTCCCACTCGTAGTTGGCCAGGATGTGCAGATGGTCGAGCACGTCCTGGTGGAGCAGGTGGGCCTCGTCGATGAGCAGGACCGGATGGACCTTCTCGGCGCCGAGTTGTTCGATGTGGGTGCTGATGGCGAAGAAGACGGCCGCCGCCGTGGCGCTCGGCGAGAGGCCGAGCGCGAGACAGACGTGGCGGTAGAAGTCCCGCCGGCCGAGCGTCACGTTGTGGCAGTACGTCAGCCGGAAGCCGTCCTGCGGCAGCCGATGGCGGAGGGCGCGCAGGACACACGTCTTGCCGACGCCGGGCTCTCCGGCGAGCACGGCGTGTCCGCGGTCGCGACACGTCTCGACCAGAGTCTCCACGGTGGCTTTTCGCGAGGAGGGCACCCAGAGCTCGCCGTCGGCGATCTCCTTGGTGAAAGGCGCTTCGCGCAGGCCAAAGTGCGAGAGAAAGCGGCTCATTGGGCACCTCCGTCGCCGTCGGGCCCGCGTTTGAGCAGCGCGTCGAGCAGGGCGCCGGGCGGATCGAAAGGCACGTCGAGGCCTTGCTGCGGACGGTTGGCGGTCGGCCCTTCTTTCTTTCGACGGGCGTTCTCCTCGGGATTGACCGGGCCGAGCAGGTAGCGCTCGTCCTCGTGCTCGATCCACGGATGCGTGGAAACGTCGAGCAGGGAGCGGGCGACGGTAACGAGCTTGCCCGCGAGGAAACCCGCCCGCGTCTCGAAGGTCACGCCGCCGATGTCGAGCGTGCCGTCGGTGCGGACGCGGCGGCGACCGCGGACGGTGAGCGCGATGCCGAGCTCCGCTTCCGTGACCGCCTTCGCGTCGCGCGGCGCGGTCTCATACACGTGGGCGGGCGTCTTGCCCATCAGCGAGGCGTGAGGTGAGACGTGATAGTGCTTGCCGAGGAAAGCGAGCAATCGCACCTGCACGTCCTGCAAGCTGCCAGGCGTGCCGATGTGGTCGAGGCAGCCCTGGCGCAGCGTCCGCCAAAAGCGCTCCATCTTGCCGCGAGCCTGCGGATCTTCGGCCTCGGCGTGGAGCAGCCCGACGCCGAGCCTTGCGCAGAGCGTCTGAAGCACTTCGCCCCGGTAGGTCGAGCCGTTGTCGAGGTAGAGCGCGCCGGGACGCCGGCCCGTGTCTCGCATCGCTTTCACCATCAATGCGAGCATCTCGACCTCCCGCTCCGTCGTCGCCGCCTGGATCGCGACGATGTACCGGCTGTGGTCGTCGAGCAGTGCGTGGATGCGCAGCGGCACCGACCGCTCGCCGAGCTTCATCGCCGGGCCGTGGCACACGTCGGAGTGCCAGAGCGCATCGGCGCGATCGGCCTGCCAGCGGAGCCGGACGCGCCCGTCGGCAGCATCGGCTTTCACCCGGTCGAGGCCGTGCTCCTGATACAGCCGACGCAGCGTGGAGGGGCTCACGGCGCCCTTCTCGAGGCGCCCGTCGAGCTCCAGCGTCCGCAGGATCAGTGCAGCCGTCGCCCGGGGGTACTCCCGTCGGATGTCGAGCAGGAGCGCACGCTGCTCCTCGGTCAGCTCGCGGGCGTGGCCCGTGTCGGAGCGTCGTCGCGGCCGGAGCGCATCGAGTCCGCCGCGCTTGTACTCGTAGTACCAGCGCTCGATCGTCGGCGCCGAGTACTGCCGCCCGAGCGCTGACTCCGGCGGACGATGCCACTTCGCCGCGAGCGCGCGGAGCTCGTCCGCCAGCTCGCCGTGGTCCTGAAAGTCGCGCGCGAGCAGCGGTCCGATGACCTGCACGCGGAACAGGGCAACGCGCTCGGCGTGGTCCTTCGGGCCGAGCTTTTCTCCGTCTTGAATGATGCGATCCATCGTTTTTCTCCTGCGCGCCCGGAGTGGGCCGCGCGGAGCGGATCGCTCGCATCCAACGAGCCTGCTCGGCAGACGCCGGATCTGGTGGATGCGGCTTGGGCGGGGCTCGAGCTCTCGGTGCCATCGCTCATCGTGCGTGGACGAAGCGGCCGCCGAAGAAGGCATCCTTGGGCACCGCTCCCGTCGGCAGCGGCGCCTGCGATGCGAGCCACGAGGCGAGCCGCGCTGCCCGGTCCCTCAGCGTGCCGCCCGCGCTGGGCGTCCCGGAGCCGAAGATCCTCGCGGCCGACACCGTCCACCGTCGAAGCGAGGACCACTTCTCCGGCGCCGAGATGCCCCGCGCCTTCGCCGTGCTCACCGCCCTGCGCGTCCGCTCCGCCGTCGTCCGCGCATACCCCCAGAGGGCAAGCGCATAGCCGATGGCGTCGAGCGTGTACCGCAGTGCCCGGCCCACCCCCCGCGGCACGACGACCAGCACCGCCCCGCACACGCGACAGCGGTAACGCCGCGCGACCACGGTCGTCGACGCCGGAGCCTCGCCCGGCCCCGCCGGTCCCTCGACGTCACGGCTCCGGAAACCGTGGCCCACGATCGCAACAGCGCGGCCGGGCTCCCGGCTCGCAGCCCCGCAACCGGGGCAGCTCGCCGGGCGCACCGCCGAGCAGGACGGCGGTGCCTCTGCCCAAAACTTGACGTTGATCGCGGATTGGATGATGCGTGTGTCGCTTCGCTGGATCGTCTTCAACTGCCTTCGGCGGAGCTCGGCGGGACAACGGTGCTTCGAACACCGCCCGCCAACTTTTTGTCCGAGCACCAAGCCCGGGCGTCTTCTCCGGCGCGGCCCTCTACGACGCCAAGCGCGATCCCGGCCAGAAACGCGCAACCTCGGCGAAGGGGGATCTCACCCCGCCCGCCGGATCTCCCTCACGCAGCTTGCGCGAGATCCCGCTCCCGTCCCTCAGCTGCGCTGCGCGCTAACAATAGGCGAAGCAAACGCATCCGTCGCGGTGGATGGCGTGCTGGACTCTACGGATCGCCGAATATGCGATCCAGCCTGCGGGCCGGACCGCTGAGAATGCTACGCTTCTACTCCCGACGAGGACAGGCAGTTGGAAGAGTGGATCCATGAAACGTATGATGTCAATCAGGCATCCGATCGGATTCCTTATCTTTTGGGGATCAACGACTGTCGGACATTTACCGACGGCGCAGTAGATGAGCTGCAACGAATTCAAAACGATCCGTGGCAGTCGCTCGAAGACGCACTTTGGAATTTTTGGTGATATGTGGCCGCGCGCCGTTGGCTCTTTGGTATAGGATCTGCCGCCACCGTTGCCGTCGCAGCCTACCTTGGCTGGAGAGGGTACGAAGAGGATCGTATTGAGCTTGCGGTCTCACGGGCCGGTCGCGCTTGCAGTGTCACACTTGGCTCAATCCCCCCACACGACTGCTCCGTATGGCCACCCCCTGAACCGTCGTCCGTACGCGACCCATGGGGGAGGCTCATGGTCTGTCAGTTTGTGGAAGGGCATCCGCGAGTCGTTGGTCTTGGTGCCGATGGACGCCAGGGTGGAAACAAGGCAGACGCCGACGTTGAGTGCGAGGCGAGAAGTGGGACGGGTCCAGGTTGCACTTGTCGTGTGGGAGCTGACGCTGCCGGACGACGGCGTGATCCCTTCGATTGACGACTACTACACGGCCGTCATTGCGAAGGTGAACGTCGGCAACTGACGGCGCACGACGCGCCCAGGCGTCCCGTTTGCCAATAGGTCCAAAAGCCGTTGGCGGAGACGTAGGGGGGTAGGGGTTCCAAACGCGTTCCGCCGAGGCAGAGCCCGCCGCAGAAATGGACGTAATCCGTCGGGGGATAGGGGTTCCAAACGCGTTCCGCCGAGGCAGGGCACGCCGCGGGCCTTGACGTAATCGGTAGTTGCGCGATCTTCGGGCGATCAGCCTGCGGGCCGGACCCCTGGCTTCACCGGCTCGACGCCGAGCAGTACCTCGACGAGATCCTCCGCGTCCTGCCCTACTGGCCCCCGACTCGCTACCTCGAGCTCGCTCCGAAGTTCTGGCCCGCCACCCGTGCCAAGCTTCGCGCCGAGGAACTCGACGCACGTGTCCGTCCGCCCGTCCGCACCCCAAGACACCCGCGCTACGGCTTGACGGACGGGTCTGAAGCCCTCGTTCACTCCGCGGCGGCGGGCTGAGTCGCCAGGCGCGCAGCCTTCCACGGCGCTGGCAGCATGTCGGGCAGCTCCCGCAGACGCACGCGGCGCGCGAGGCGGGGCAGCACGTCGGCGAGGTATTCGACCGGGTCGACGTGGGCGAGCGCGCAAGAGCCGAGGATCGTGTAGGCGATTGCGGCGCGCTCGCCGCCTGCATCGGAGCCAGCGAAGAGGAAGTTTTTTCGCGTTAGCGCGGCGCGGACGTGCAGCCGCTCCACGATCCCGTTGTCGATTGGGATGACGCCGTCCTCGAGGAAACGGCCGAGCGCGAGCTGGTGGTTCGTGAGGTAGCGGATCGCTGTTCCCATCGCCGAGCTCGGCGGCTCGTGTGACTTGTGCACGTTCGCCCAAGCGATGAGCTCGTCGAAGACGGGTCTACTGCGCGCCTGCCTCTCGACGAGCTTCGCTTCGAGCGTGGCGCCCCTGGTCTCTTCCTCGATGTCGTAGAGCTTCTTGTACGCGGCGAGCGGTAGCGCTGCGCGGTTGTCGCCGCCGTCGAGCGCTCTGACGAAGTAGCGCCGGGCGTGCATGTTGCAGCCGCACTCGATGAGCTCTTCGCGCTTGAAGCTCGCGTCGAAGACGGTGGCCGCGTCGGCCACCGTGTAGCCGTTTCTGAGCTTGAGCATATCCTCGGGGCCGAGCTCGCCCTTCTTCTGCCCTGTCTTCTTTCCGGTCGAGGCGTAGAGGTAGAGCGCCGTCTCCGTGTCGCCGACGTAGCCCCAGAGCGTTCCGAGCTTCTTGCCTCCGGGCGCGTCGCGGTCGAGCACCGGAAGGCTCGTCCCATCCAGGTGCATCACGATCGCCATCAGCACGTTGGCGATGCCCGCGCGCCAGAGCGGTCTGAGCAAGTCCGTCGCCCACGTCACCTGGTCCGCGAGCGTCGAGACGCTGATGTCGAGCCCCATGCGATCGAAACGCTGCTTCTGACGGTGTAGCGGCAGCCCGTCCCAGTACTTGTTGACGAGAAGCTGAGCGACGAGTCTCGAGCCGAGCTTCCCGCCCGCGACGACCTTGTCGCCTGGCGGCGCGCGGACGAGCTCCCCCTCGCATTGCTTGCACGCGAGCTTCTCTCTCGCGTCGCGTCGCACGACGACCTCTGCCGGGATGAGCTCGATGACCTCCGTCACGTCGTGGCCGATGCACTTGCGCTCGGCTCCGCAGACCGGGCAAGGCCGCTCAGACTCCGGCACGGAGATGGGGTTTTCGACGCGCCGGAGCTCCGCCGGCGGAGCCTTTCTGAGCGGCGGCTGTTTCTTCGGCTCCTTCGTCTCTTTGGTTTCCGGATCGTCTTTGGGGCCTTCGTCGATGCCGGACGCGCTTCTGAGCTTCTGATTCGCCTCGTCCCGCTCTTCGTCGGTCCCACCTTCGCTCTCGGCCACCGTCGCGAGCGCGTCGAGAAAAAGTAGGAGCTGCTCCTTCGGGAGCCCTTCATTCTTCTTGCGACGCGCGGCGATCTCGGCGAGTCGCTGCTCGAGCTCGCTGTTGCGCGCAACGAGCTTCTCGAAAAGTCGGAGGACGTTGTCGTTGCGACCTTCCGCGAGCAGCTCCTTGAGCATGTCGAGCGCCGGCCCCCTCCGCTCCTTGCTCGTGCTCTTCGTCGCTCCGCTCACTCCGCGTTTCTATTTCATCGCGATCGAAAGGAGCAAGAAGAATCGCGCGTTGTCACGTGGGATCACGTACCGTCACGGCGACACAGTTGCCCGCGCGTGCAGCGGTGGCTCCCAGCGCTTCTGCGTGCTCACGACGCGAGCGTCGATGCCCTCGAGCAACATCGAAAGCTCGTGCACCTCGAGCTCCACGCTTTTCGCCTCGCTCGTCACCTTCTTCGTAAAAGTGAAGCGCCCCTGCTCGAGCCGTTTGTGCAAAATCGTGAAGCCGCCGCGAGTCCACAGAAGAAGCTTCACCATCGTCTTTCGCCGGTTGAGGAACACGAAGACGTGCCCGCTCAGCGGATCGCGCCGGAGCACCTCGCGGACTTCGTTCGACAGGCCGTCGAACGACTTTCTGAGATTAACCGGCTCCGTCCCCACGTACACGCGCACGGCGCGCGGCAAGAGCAGCACGGCTCATCGCCTCGCGAGTTCGCCGACGAGCGTAGCCAGCCACTCGGGCCGCACGCGCGCCGCGTTGACTTCGACGATCACTCCGCTCGACAGGCGCACGACGACCGCACGCTCGTCCCCCGTCGCGCTCTCGACCCGGACCACCGCCGGCACCAACCGCGCGATCGCACGCTCGGGCCGCTTCGGTCCGCGTTTCGCTGCGCTTCCCAGTTTCCTCCGCCAGTAAAACAGCCGCTGCGGATCGATGCCCTCCTCGCGCCCGTACGCTCGAGCCGATTCGCCGCTCGCGCGCCATCGCCCGAGAACTTCCCGCGCCTCGTCCGTCGTCCAGCGTTCCATCGCCCCCGAGTCTGCCGCGCCGCGCCGCCGCCGGGGGCGTCGTCACCGGGTGCGGCCGGGCGGACGGACACCGACGCACCGCTGTGCCCGTTCACGATCCCGCCGGCGGCCTGAGCTCGGCGCGAGCGCGGCATCGCGACCCCCGGCCGAGCTGCCCTTTCAAGATGGGGTCGGTGTAGCGGTTACCTTGCACCCGCGGGCCGTGGTGCCCGCCTGACGTAGGGCTGCGGGTAGGGCTGCGGGCTGTCCCGAGAATGTACGAGGCGACAGCAGGCGTCCAAGATCACTTGGACGACGTAGGCGGCACCAACCGCGCGGCGTAGGGGGCTTCTTCGAGGACCCGCACCCAAACAAGCCAATCAGTGACCCGAGGAGGTGCTCAGCGTGCGGCCGATCGCTATCCTTGGCTTTCCCATAGTTCCATCGCGCGCTCGGCGTTCTTGAGTGCCGCGTCACCTGACCTCCTCGCGGCAGAGTCGAGCGTCTCGACAGCCGTTTGGCCGGCGGGCGTGAGGTCAGATATCGCGATGGAGGCGCCGGTCATTCCTCTGGGACGCGCGTCGCCGCGCGCCTCGAGCGGCCTACCCGGGAGCTCGGGCGGGCAGCCCTCGAACGCTCCTCTATGTGGCCTTGCTCCAGCTTTGCTGCCCACGCCCCGGCCTGCTCGGCGCGTGCTCGTGTGCTCAGGCGGGCGCGCCGCGCGCAGCGTTGACGATGGGGTCGTCGTGGCCCGCCTTGCGCGCACTGCGCGCGCTGCCTGCGCGGGCCTTGCCCCTCCCAAACTTGTGCTCGGCCGCGGGCCTGCGCGCAAGCGGGAGGGGCCCGCGACCGGCGGCCGCGTGGCGAGCCAGTGGCCGCCGGGCATCGAGCAAGCGCGATCTGGTGAGAGAGCGCATCGGCACGCGGCTGGCTCGAGCGCTCGAGCGTGGGCGATCCCGCGCACAGTCGGCAAACAGAGCACGGCACTACCCGTCGGGACGGCTACGCGCGAAGGCGACCGGAAGACGGCGTGCTCTACCAGACGGTGGCCGAGCGCTGGCCGGCGTTTCGCGAGCGGATGGAGGAGTCGGGCGGGCTGCCGAAGTTCGTGGTGAGGGAGTTCGAGGAGTTCTTGAAGTGTGGCATCATCGAGGAGGGTTGTCTCCACCTCGTGTGCCGTAGCTGCGGCTACTCCGAGGTCGTGGCGCTCTCCTGCAAGAAGCGAGGGTTCTGCCCCAGTTGCCTGGGGCGGCGGATGGCGGATACGGCGGTCCACTTGGAAGAGCGTGTGCTGCCGTGCGTGCGCATTCGGCATTGGATCTGTTCCTTGCCCTGGGGCCTCAGAGCCTTGCTCGGCTACGACCGCGAGCTCTGCGCGAAGGTCGTGAGCGCGTTCGTCGGTGAGCTCAGCCGCTCGCTCAAGAAGAGAGCGAAAGGAGAGTTCGGCCTTGCGAGCGTCGAGGATGCGCACACCGGCGCCGTCTGCACCGTGCAGAGGACGGACGGGGCTTTGCGACTGCTGGATCAAGCCAGCGTCCCAGCGAGCACGCCTGCGTCGCTGAAGGACCAGCGCGAGCCCCAACACGACGACCGGCACGGCGATTTCATAGGCATCCACGGTGTTTACCTCCCAGCTGTTGTCTGCCCAGCACGTCGCGCCCCTTCCGTTGAACCGGAGCTTGGCGCCCGCGCTTTAGCGGGAAACCCCGACCCGCGTGCCGCTGAAAGCCGTGCGATGAGGTCGTCGAGCTCTTCGGGAGTTGAGCTCGCGCTCTGCCTCGTTCAGCCTCGGATACACTCGCGGGCGAACGGCCCCCGGCCACGCCTCAGCCCGAGGTGCCGCCGACGGCGCGCTGAAGCTTTCGGAGCACGTAGCGGGGGTCGGTCACGAGCCGCTTGCCGGCCGAGCGGGCGCGGCCGGCGGCAACCAACGCCGGGCATGCCCAGAGCGTGGCTTGCTCCTGCCACCAGCGAACACGGAAGCGCGGCTTGGAGCTCTGGGGAACGGGGCGAGCGAGCGCCCAGAGCTCCCCATACGGGGTGTAGCGATGCTTCGTCATCTCGAACCCGGTCGCAGCCAGGAGATTACCGAGCGTCTTGTGCGTGAAGAGCGTGTTGTGACACACGTTCATCCAGCGCCAGGGAAGGAAGTTGAAAGACGCCGGGTAGCTCGGAATGACGATGAACATCAGCCCGTCGGGTGCGATGACGTTGCGCACCATCCGGGTGATGCCGACTGGGTCGTCCAAGTGCTCGTACACGTGATGCGAGTACACGAGCGTGAAGTGGTCCTTCGGAAACAGCTCGTCGGTGAACGGTCGCGCGACGATGTCGAGGCCGAACTTTCGATTGCCGATCTCAGCGACGCTGCCGTCGGGCTCCACGCCCCGAACCTCCCATCCGCGCTGCCTGAGCACGTCGAGCGCGACCCCGGGGCCGCACCCGAGCTCGAGCGCGCGCCGGTTGGAGGAGAGCTCGCGACCGGCCACCTCCTCGAGCCAATCGATTTGGCTCTCTACCTGAGTGCGCTTGGTGTTGAGCCCGGCTTCGGACAACTTCTGCGTCTGAACGGAGTGATAGAACCCTCCGCTGTAGAAGCGGTTCATCAGCTCGGGTCCGGGCCGCGGGCTCTGAAAGACCACGCCGCAGTCGCGACAGATGACCCAGGTGCTCCCCTCCAACGGGAGACCCAGCTCCGGCAAGAAGATGTCGTGGCGAGCCCTCACGGTCTTCACGGTGCGGGCCCCCTCACAGAGCGGGCACTTCACCGGGACCAACCCTGAGCCGGCGCTCCGACCTCCTGCGCTGCCCGGGACGCTCGCCGCGCTGGCCTCCGAGTTGGCTCGCACATTCAGTACATATGGCGAGCGCTACTGCCTGTCAAGGAACCCGCGGTCTCGAGCCGCAACGCGACCCAGCCCCACCCCGGGGCCTCCGCTCCGCACGGCGGCGCGGCCTCTACTTCCGCAGCACGTACAGCGTCGGAAAGATCAGCGGATTGTGCGCGGTCGTGGTCACCTCGCGATGCACCACCTTGATCGGTAAGCCACGCACGCCCGCGTCGAAATTCCGGACGTAGTCTGCGCGTCGCGTGTAGAGCCGGCCGAGGAGCCCCCGATACGTCAGCGGGTAGTTCTCCGCCACGGGCTCGAGGTGGAGGGAGCCGAGCCGCGAACGATCCAGCATGTTCTTGAGCGCGACGAGAGCAGTGTGCGGAAGCTGCTCGAGCGACGACACCGTGAATGCCAGATCGGTGGTGGGGAAGACGAAGGCTTCGCTAGGGCTTCTGAGGTAGTCGAGCTGGGCGAAGCGCACGGGTGCCTGAAACTTCGCGGCCGCTGCCTGAGCGATCTCCACGCCAGCAGGCGAAAGCTCGTAGCCGTAGAGCTCGAGCTTGGGAAAGCGCCGCCAGAGGTGCAAAAGGTTGCGCCCAATCCCGCAGCCGTACTCGGTGACCGAGGTCGCCTCCGGGAAGTGGCGCTCGATCGCGTCACCGATCAGGCCGGCTCTGAAAGCAAGCCAGTCGAAGCTATGAGAGACGACCTTTCCATCGATCTGACCGACGGTCTCTCGATCGTCGTGACCGGGGATGCACAGCCATTCGTCGAGGCTGCGGGCGGAGCCGAGCCAGTCCCGGTAACGGCCCCACGTCACGTCGTGAAACTCTCGCACATAGCCGGCTTCGCGATGCGCGTTTCGCCCCGTCAGCAGGTGAAGCAGGCTGGGTGGCGGCCCGATCAGCGGCATGTAGATGGGGCGAAGCCTTTGCTTGAGCCTATCGAGCATGAGAAGGGGTGCGGTCTATACCCGAGCGGCTGGGGCGGGTCAACCCGCGCGCTTCCTCGCAACCGGGCCTCGGTAAGCGTGCCGGTGAGTCGCCCACACGCGCTGAGCCGCACTACTCGGTGGCGTGCCGCAAGCGCTGCACGATGACCGACGGCGTCGTGGATCCCTCGACGGTCAACAGCGATGTGGACGCTCTCCGATCTGGCGATCACCCCAACGGTCTCACCGAGGCGAGCGTCCGCTCGATTCCCGGCATGCGTGTTAACGGATCGCACAGCGCGCGCGCGCGCGCGGGACCCGCGGCGCCGAGGCCGCGAGCGAGCGCCTTGTCGTGCACGAGCGTATGCAGGATGGTGGCGAGCGCTTCGTCGTCCGCGGCGAGGAAGCCGACCTCGGAGGTGATGATTTCCCTGGGGCCGCCCATGTCCATCGTCACGACGGGGAGGCCGGCGGCGAGCGCTTCGATGAAGACCACGCCGAACGGCTCGGGCCCGGCGTTGGGTTGGCACTGGACGTCGGCGGCGGCGAGCAGGCGCAGGACGTCACTGCGCTGGCCGAGGAAGCGCACGCGAGGCGCGATGCCGAGGCGCTTTGCGGTGGCTTCGAGGCTCGCGACGTAGGTCTGCTCGACGGGACGCTGGGGGCCGCCGACGATCAGGCAGAGCCAGTCGGCGTCGGGCGGAAGTCGCGAGAGCGCCTGGAGGTGCCGCAGCTGCCCTTTCCAGGGCGAGCGAGCCGAGGGTGAAATGGCTGTTGCAGATGGCGAGGTCCGTCGGCGTGCGGCCCGCCCAGAGCTCGAAGAGGCCGCGGTGGTCCGGCGCATCGTGGAGCCAGAACACCGTGCGAGCCCGCCCGGACTTTGCGGCGGGGCCGAGCAGTGCCTGGGTCCAGACCGAGTGGCAGGCGACGACGTCGTAGCCTCCGTCGCGGACGAGCTTCGCGAGACGACGTCGAGCGCGGAGGAGGGTCCACGGTGCTCGCACTCGCACCTCGCCCAGCTGGTATATGGTGGCGCCCGTCTCCAAGAGCTCCCGTTCGAGGCGGCCGTGGAAGCACAGCGCGAATTCGGAGCGCATCGTGGGCGCGGCGCCGGCAAAGCGCGCGAGGGTGAGCAGGAACGTCTCGATGCCGCCGAACAGGTTGCCGGAGTAGACGTGCAGGACGCGCAAGGGAGTCAGGGCTCCCCGCGGCGGCGCGCGACCTCTGCCGCGTCGAACCCGCGCTCCTGGAAGAAGCGCTGGCCCGGGCGCTCGGCGTTCCAGCGCGCGTTGTGGCGCCGGTAGCGCGCGATTTCAGGCAGGCGCTGCAACGTGAGGCGCACGGCGGCGAGATCGAGCCCCAGGTTGTCGAAGCGCCACTTGGCCGCGTCGCGCAGCAGCCGCTCGGCGACGAGGGCCGGCACGACGAGCGGCGCGAAGCCGGTGAACGACTTGAAGGCGATGACGAGCTGATTGGAGAAGGCCGCCACGTAGCGCTTGCGGCCGACCGTGGAACGCGCAGGGCCGAGCTGCTGGGCGTTCGACGCGCCGACCGCGTGGTACACGAGCGCTCGCGGTTCGACGCGGCAGACGTAGCCGCGCTGCCAGAGCCGGAGCGAAAGATCGAGATCTTCGTAGTCGAGGAAGAAGGTGGTGTCCCAACCGCCGAACGTCTTCGTAGGCCCGGCGGGCGACGAGGCACGCGCCGGCGTTGACCCCCGAAATGGTTTCGGGCTCGGCGGCCGGCGTCGTCACCGATGCGCGGAACGGAAAGGGGTTGTCGCGGTACCAGCGTGCCGGTGCGAACCAGACGCCCGCGTTGACCAGCTCGGCCCCATCGTAGGTTCGCTGCACGGGCATGACAGCGGCGACGGGTCCCGGCGGCACGTCGAGCTGCCCGACGAGCCGTGCCAGGCAGTCCGGCTCGAACCACATGTCTTCGTTGCAGAAGAAGAAGAGGTCGTGGTGCGCCCGGGCGACGCCACGATGGTACCCCGCGACGAGGCCGGATTCGGGGGGTTCCTTGATCACGGTCACGTCCGGGTGGCCCGCGAGGATCGCGTCGGACTCGTCCTTGCTGTTGCGGTCGACGACGATGATATCGAGCGTCACACCCGTTTGCGCGCGCAGGCTCTCGAGCAGCTTCGGCAGGTAACGCGCCCCGTTGAAGTTGCTGACGATGACCGAGATTCCGTGCATCAAACGCGCCACGAAGGGGGCAGGTTCTTCGTGACCTCGATGTCCGAAAAGGTCAGGGGCCGCGCCGGACCGCGCGCGCGCACCCACGCCGCCATGCGGCCGATGCCTTCGCCGAGCGGGATCGGCGCGGGGGGCGAGAAGACGCGGCGCACCTTCGAATGGTCGGAGAAGGCGTGCACGACCTCGTTGCGGGCGGCCAGATGGTTGATGCGCGGCCCGACGCCGAAGCTCTTTGCCACCTCGTGCGCGAGCTCGAGCACGGAGTAGGGCGTGTCGGCGCCGACGTTGAAGATCTGGTTCTTGGCGGCGGCGACGCGCGGCGCGCTCACGATGAGCGGCGCCACGTCGTCCACGTGCGAGAAAGCGCGGGTTTGCAGTCCGTCGCCGAACACCGTCATCGGCTCGCCCTTCAGGACCTGGTTCATGAAGATGCCGACGACGTTGCGGTAGCGGTCCGCGATGTTCTGGCGCTCGCCGTAGACGTTGTGCGGGCGGAACACGACGTAGTCGATGCCGAACATCTCGTGCGCGGCCTTGAGATCGAGCTCCACGGCGAGCTTGGAGACGCCGTACGGATCCTCGGGCTGGGGCAGCATTTCCTCGGTCATGGGCGTCTGGCCGGCGCCGTACACCGCAATCGAGGACGTGAAGACGAAGCAGCGCACGTCGTGATTGATGGCCTGGTTGAGCAGGTTCACGCTAGCGACCAGGTTCGTCTGGTAGTTGTAGCGGCGGATGAAGTGGGAGAGCCCTTCGGCCGCGTAGGCCGCGATGTGATAGATGGCGTCGTAACGATTGCGCTCGAAGAGCGAGGCGACGAACGCGGGGTCGCGCAGGTCGCCCTCGACCCATTCGGTTCCCGCCGGGACGTTCTCGCGGAAGCCACCCGACAGGTCGTCGGTCGCGGTGACGCGCATGCCGAGCCCCAGACAGCGCTCGGCGACGTGCGAGCCGATGAAGCCCGCGGCGCCGGTGACCAGAACCGACTCCGTCTCGCCGCGACCGCTCATTCGACGCCCAGGAGCGCTCGGGTGATCGGGTCCCGGGTCTGGCTGGCGAGGTGGGTCAGCCGCGGAAACCCGAGCAGGCTCTCGCTGAAGCGCTGCAGCGGGTAGGGTAAGAGGTTCGCGGAGAAAGGATGGGCGTACCAGATGCTGATGACCAAGCGGGGCTCCGTGCCGGGGCGGCTGCCGTAGTGCCAGCAGCGGCAGGTGTCGGCATACCAGACCGTACCACGTGGCCCTAGCGCTCTTTCGATGACCGGAGGGCGCCCGAGCGCCCGCTCCCCGTAGTCGGCGAGCTCCTCGTCGCTGAGGCGGTTCAGGTAGCGCGAGCGGCCGAGATAGTCGTTGATCGCGTCCGAATCGTCGGCCGGCACGACGTGCAGGGGGCCCGAGGTCTCGCTCACGTCGGAAGCGTGCACGAAGACGCGCATGTGTCGATCGGTCGGTTCGTCCACGTGCGCGTACTGGCTGTTGTAGCTAGCGACTTGGTTGCCCATGTCGGACATGGGCCCGTCGTTCGGCGAGTAGAGCAGCGAAACCTCGCGCAGGATCGGTAGCGTACCGAGGTACTGTGCCGCGGGCGCCAGCAGGTCGTGGTCGAGGGCCAGGCGGACGAACGGCCCCCCGATGTCGAGGTCGGATGCGTCGAGCGGCAGGCGCAACAGGTACTTCTTGTTGATGGAGAAACGGGTCAGATTGCCGCCCTCGCGCGCGGCGTCGAGCACCTCCGCGCAGCGCGCGAGCGCCCGCTCTACCACCGGGAGATCGCGGACGTCCTGGTGTGCGAGCGACGTTTGCTCCGGGACCACCAGCGAGCGCGTCGGCGTGAGCCGCCCGGCAAGATCCTGGCGTCGGCGATGAGCGTCGGAGAAGAGCCGCTCCGACACTTCGCGGTAGCGGCGGGCGCGCG
Organism: uncultured delta proteobacterium; assembly: GCA_963841435.1. Taxonomy (GTDB): domain Bacteria; phylum Myxococcota_A; class Polyangia; order Polyangiales; family Polyangiaceae; genus PMG-095. The sequence continues at coordinate 890,509 of CAWJCS010000005.1, read as the reverse complement.
CCGGCGTCACCGTTTGCTGGCCACCCCACTGGCCGACGTAGATGGCGCGCGTGACCGCGCGCTTGGCCCGGAAGCTCAAGCTGCGTTTGGCTCGCTCGATAAGCGGTGTCATGGGCCCCGGTGCCTCGCGCTGTGCGCCTCGTACGGGAGCAACGCCCGGACCAAACTGCGACCGAGGTAGCCGGTGCCGCCGGTGACGAGGATCGTCTTTTCCGCCAGCATCCGCCGCAGGCGGCTCGCTTCGTCAACCGGAGCGGCCGCCGCCGTGGTGCATCGGGCTTCGAGGCGGTGCGACAGCTCGTCGGCGTGCGCGTTCAGCTTGCCGAGCGCAGAGCGGAGCTTGGCGAGCGCGGAGCGGAGCTCGGCGAGCTCGGCCCGGTCCTTCTGATCCTCGTGAGATTGCTGCGACACCCTGCGCTCCTTCCTACGCTAAGTTGCTTTGGACTCACCAATCATTCGACGGAGCTCCGGGACGGTGAGCCACCGGAGCGGCTGCTCGCTCGAATAGCGGGGCGGCAGCGCGCCGTCCAATGCCGGCGGAGTCCCCCCTGGTTTCAGGTACAGATGAGGCTTCGTCGGCTACTTGCCGCTGTCTCCACGGTGAGCCTTGCGGGCGGCGGCTTCGGCGCCGAGCTCGCAAACCCGCGCCGCGACGCCCACCGGATCGAAGTGTCGGTGTGCCGCTTCGCGCCCGAGCCGTGCAATGCGCTCGCCGTCGTCGAGCACCGCTCGTCGTGCGCGACCGAGCGCTTCAGCGACGGCCGCGGCGTCGTACCGCTCGAACGGGAAGGCGGCGTCGCCGGCGTAGTCGAGCGTGCCGTTCGTCGGGCCTGCCACGATGGGACGACCCGCCGAGAGCGCCTCCGCGACGCTGAAGCCGAAGTTCTCGTTCTCGCTCGGCTGGACCAGCACGTCGGCTCTCGCGAACAGCTCTGGCACCGCGCTGCGAGGGACGCCCGGCTCCACGTGGATGCTCGGGTTCGCTGCGTAGCGCGCGAGCAGCGGGCGGGCGGCGGGATCGGCGTCGAGGCGCCCGACCAGAAGCGCCTCCACGTCGTCGTGGCGCGCGCGCAAGAGCGAGACTCCCTCGAGGAACAGGTCCAGCCGCTTGCGAGGGATGGCGCGGCCGAGCCACAGGAAGCGCACACGCCGCTCCGGCGAGGATCCTGGCAGCGGCACCTTGGCGAAGCTCGCCACGTCGATGGGGTAGGCGATGGTCCGCGCCCGCGCGGGGTCCAGACCGAAGCGGAGCCAGTGCTCGAGCGACCAGCGGCTGGCGCACGCGATCACGTCGCTGTGGCTCATCGTGAGGCGCGCCTGAGCCCAGCGGTAGGCGTAGAAGGCCTCGACCGCGAGGAGATGCGAACGACCCGATGCCCCGAGCACCTCACGCCGGATGTGAGGCTTTCTGAGCGCCGCCCATTCCGTTTGCGGGGGGGACTGTGGCCAGCTGAGCACCGGTAGCTTGGAGCGCCACAAGTTGACGGCATCCAGGCAGAGCACGAAGTCGGCGCGCTCCTCCGCTGGAGCACGCTCCATCTCGCGGATGGCTCGCTGCTGATAGAGGACGTGCGCGGCGCTCGAGACCACCGCCGACGGGTAGCGACCCTTGATGCGCCATGCCGTCAGCCAGAGGGGCCGAAGGGCCTCGACGTGCATCGGCACGTAGCGATACCGGGGAAAGCGACTGAGCGACTTCGGCTCGGTGAAGCGCGGCACACCGTAGAACGTCACGTCGTGTCCCTGCTCGAGCAGCGTCGCGAGCAGCAGGGTGAAGGCGCCGGCGCCGCTGCCGCCGACGTCGGTGATCATGCCGTGGGCAGCGATTCGCATCGAAAACGCGCTCCTAGCACAAGGCGGGACGGCCCATGCAAGCGGGTTCACGCGAGCTTGGCACCGCCTTCGCACTGGCCACTTGGTTTCGTCGGGTGGATCGGATGGGTTCTGTGCCCGCTTGATGCGCGTCGGCCCGCAGAACGACCCGGATCGGGACCGCCTGTCGCTGGGCGCCGCATTGGTGCTGGGTCGCCATCTATCGCGCCTTCCACTCAGCGGTCCGGCCCGCAGGCAGGCTGGATCGCATATTCGGCGATCCGTAAAGTCCAGCACGCCATCCACCGCGACGGATGCGTTTGCTTCGCCTATCCCCCGGCCGTGCCCCCTGCGTTCTCGAACTGATCGCGCAGGTACGCGATGGCCGCCGCGCCGCGCAGCGTCTCACCCGAGTTCGTGCGTACGCCGGCCATGCGCTCCATCGCGGCGCCAAGGGCATTCGAACTGGGAAAACGAGGGTGAAGGGCGGGCGGAGGCTTTGGTGGGTGACGCCTGACCCCGCCGCGGTTGGGAGGCGAGAGGGGCGAGAGGGCAAAAGAGCAGGAGGGGGACCAAGAGATCATCCGGCTCGAGCACGACGGCGGTGCACTTGCCGGAAGGCGCCGAGGTTCGCGTGATCGTCGAAGGCGAGAAGCCGTTCGAGGACGAGCCCATCGGCGAGGCCAGCGTTCTCGCGGACATCGCCTGGGCTACAGGACACCGCTTCGATTCGTGATTGTCGTCGCCGACGCTGGACCGATCCTCCATCTTCATTGGATCGGGTGCATGTCGTGGGGCCTGCCCACGACGAAGGTTCACGTCGTCGAACAGGTTTGGTTGCGCGGGGGCGATAGGCTATGCCTGGTGGGAGACGCACCCAAACGAGGACGATGCGCAGGCCGACGGCAACTCCCTCGGCAACTGCGTGCTCCTGCACGCCACCTTCAACATGGCGAAGATCGCGACACCTGCCGCACCGTTCCTCAAGGCGAAGGTGCTCGAATTCAAAAGGGATGAGACGTTACTGTCGCGTTGGGCGAAGGTGCTGCTGGTACCCGATGAGCTCCTAGACGCGACCACGGTGGCAGAGGCTTCCGTGCGCGTGGCGGTGGCGACGCGGACCACCGCAATCCGCACGGAACTCAAGGAGTTCATTGATGGCACGCGGCCAAGGAAGGATCAGTGATGCCTTCACCCTGCGCCAAGATCGCTGACTCGGGACTCGTCCGAGCGCATGATAAAGGGCGAAGGCCCGGCTCGTCGTGAGCCAGGCCCTCTTTCGGTTGCTGGAGCAACGCATCGTTGTTGCGCGGGGGCGATACCCGCGTGGGCAACGGGAATTTCGGTGCCCGTGGAGGTGCGGGTGGCGTAGGCGGACGCGGAGTCGCCGCTTTCGTGACAAAGGGGCTCGGCGGTGCGAAGGTGAGGCATGGCTAGGCCTAGCGAGTCGCAGGTAGCGCCGGTTGCGGCAGCGCCCTCGGCACCGCCGCTGCGACGGGTCGCGCAGGCGGACCCCGACCTCGAACGGGAGCTGCTTCAGGCGATGCAGGACTTCGAGCGCGGGGACTACATCGAGCTCACCGTGGAGCAACTCGAGCACTGCGCAGCGACGGGGGAGTCGCCGTGGCCCGACGAGTCGCCAAGCTGAGCACGACCTTCCGGCGCAGCGTCATCGAGCTTGGTATGGCGCCCGGCTCGCCTGGTTTCCGCGCTGTGTTCGCCACGGTCGCGGCGCTGGCCAACGCGGACGAGCTGCCGGGCCCCGGCGACGATGAGACCACGTTCGGGCCGGGGCGGGCTTTCGTCCGGCGAGTGATCGGGCGAAACGTGTGGATCCTCTACCGGTTCGATGACGAGCACGTCTACGCGATGAGCACGCGCGACGCGCCGCCCGTGCCAGTCAACTAGCTCCCCGGGAAGGTCCGGACACGGACGATCAGGCCACGGTTGCTGCACCGCCTTGACCCATTGCCGGGTCTACCGTAGCCGAACGTCTGATCCATGACCCGTGTGAAGTTCGTCGTCGGACTGTGCGGTTCCGGAAAGAGCCACTTGATCCGCCAGTGCGGCGAAGCCTTCAAGTTGTTCGACGAGGGCGTCGCGCCGGGGTGGCCGGCGCATGGAGCGTTCCTCGAGGCCGTGCGTCTCGGCCACGACTGCATCGCGGTCGAAATCGCGTTCCGGCTAGCCGTGTACCGCACGCTGATCGAGGCGGAGGTCCGTTTGGTCCGTCCGGACGCCCAAATTGAATGGGTGTTCTTCGCGAACGATCCGCTCACCGCGAACAGCAATTGCGCCAGGGACACCAACAAATCGCGCGACGTTGCCGGCAATATCGCGTGCAACAACGCCTGGACGTTGGACTACGACATCCCGCGCGGTGTAGCGCCGATTCCGATTCACCCACTGTGACCGGCTTCGTGCGATGAACCTAACCGACGAGGAACTCCAAAAGTAGTTCATGCCCCTCGCGCTTCTGACGGACGATGCAGCAACGCCCTCCGAGCTTGAGCCGGGAGGGCGTTGTCCACGTGTAGTTGCGCGGGGGCGATACCCAACGTGGGCAACGGGGATTTCGGTGCCCGTGGAGGTACGGGTGGCGTAGCGCAGGACTGAGGCCAATGGCGACTGTCAACCATCACCGGCCGGTGGTCACTCCGCAAAATCCGCCGCCCGGAACAGGTACAGACGGGTCGGACGACCAGTCGGTGATATGCCGAGATCCTGCGAATCGATGAAGGCAAAGAGACCCGGTTTCACTTCGACGAAATCGCGAATGGTGGTGTATTGGCCCGCAAGCTGGGTTTCGAAAAGTTCGCCGTATGTCGAAAGGTCGAGCTCACGCAGCGCTAGCGTGTTCGTGCCGTTGCGCGTCGTGCGGAGGTCCGCGGGGGGCGAATAGGAGAGCATCACGACCCTCTGTTGCGTGGCGTGCGGGACGACGTTGCCCTCGTAGGCGAAAGTGCCGGCCGCAACGGGTGAGTCCGGCGTGCTCACGTCCACGACCTGCCCGCTCGAAGCGAAGACGTAGCCCGCGTCGTACGTGATCTCGGTGTCGAAACCGTCAATCAGATATCGGAAGAGGGTCGCCGTCGGGCCGGACGCATCGATTGCGAGAGTCGCAAAATCGTAGGCGGTGGTGAGGTCGTTGTACCCGAATACGTAGCCCTCGGGTCCCGGCGTGAGCATCGAAAGCTCATCCACGTGTTTGCTGCGCGGCGTTCCTGCATCCATCACGACGACTTCCGCGGAGCAGCCGTCACACCTTATGGACAGGGCGATGCTCTCGGTGCTTCCCGGCAAGACGGCGAGCCTCATCGCATAGACGCCTTGATCTTCGAAGCTGAGCGGCGGAACCGGATATTCGTTGCCGGGCGCGGGCGGCGACACCGTAAGATCCACTTCGCGGACGCTGAAGGAGCCGTGAAGGGCGACCCAGAGCCGTGACGCGTCGTCCGAAAGGGCGAGCGCGTCGGGGTTCGAGCCAATCGCGACGGAGGCTTCGATCACCGCGCGCTCAGCGTCGATGACGAGCAGCTCGTTCGGGTGCGCGACATCGTCCTCACCGATGACCGCGTAGAGCTTGCCGCGCACGCGATCGGTGACCAGGGCATTCGCGTGCAGGCCGAGGCAAACGGGGGTCAGCCCTACGTCGAGCTCCCCCGCGCTACCCGGTGCACACGCGGCGCCAGCGGCGCCGCCCGCCGGAACGCCGCCGCCCGACACGCCCGCGCTCGATTGGCCGGCACTCGCGCCGCTTCCCCCGTTCGTGGCTCCCGCCCCGCCCGCGCTCGAGCCGCCTCCGCTGGTGCCGCCGGTGTAGGCGCCGCCGCTGCCGCCGTACGCGACGTCTGGGACCCGTGTGGAACCCAGGCAGTCACCGAAAACGCAAACGTGCGAGCAGTCCTCTGACGCGCAGCTTCGGGCGGTGCTCGGGTCGTCGCAGCCAAGACCCAGCGCGGCGGTGAGGAGCCAAATCGTGCATGCGCGCTCGCTCATGTATCGGCCCACGGCTTCAAAAGCCCACCCCAAACGTGAAGAGCAGGCCGTGACCCGTCTGACTGGCGAAAACCAACTCATAGCGTACGTCAGCAGTCAGGCTGAACCGACCAGGTAGGACGATGAAGGTAGCACCGGGCACCAGGGCGAAGTACGTCTTGGTGTGAGACGCGCAGGCGCTGCCTCCTGCCTCCGACATCGCGGGGGCGCAGGACTTCGCATGAACGTTTGCGACGCCGAGGCCGAGCTTCGGCCGCAGGACGACGACGTTGATCCCGAGGTCGTATCCCGACTCCGCCGAGAGCTGCCAGAGGTTAGCGCTCGCGCCGTTGAGATCGTCGCCGATTTCTTCGCCGAAGAAGTACTCGAAGCTGCCCCCGAGGAACACGGCGTTCGGCAACGTGTAACCGCCGTCCAGTCCGAGGCCGAGGCCCCACGGGTTCAGGGTGTCGCCGGGCGTCAGATCGAGGCCGTATCGGAAACCGACTCCAAGCTGGAGCACATTGGTAGTCGCTGGATCGGCCGTTGCCGGAGCAGCAACTAGACCAGCGCCGCCAGCGACGATGGCACACAGCCATGTTCGAAGGATGCGCACCTGAGTTTCGTAGGATACAGCAACGACATCACAGGATGAAGTCCTCCTCCCTACGTGGGCGCGCAGGTCCGCGGCTCGTGCGCGGCAAGGGCATTCGAACTGGGAAAACGAGGGTGAGGGGCGGGCGGAGGCTTTGGTGGGTGACGCCTGACCCCGCCGGGGTGGGCAGCAAAGCCGGAGCAAGGCCACACGTCGTGCCGGCGACAAGGACCATGGTCATGGTGAGCTGCGTCGCAAGTCGCATGCCTCGGCGGAAACACGGGCTCCATGCCCCTTTTTCGCTGGCATTCCGGTGCGGCCTGGGCTTGCGGCCGCGCAAACGTCACGCTGCCAAAAGCGCCCCACGCAGCTTGTGCGACACGGTTGGGGCTTTCTGCAACCGAGGCGCCGCGATCGAACCGCATGCGTCGACCACCTCGGGCCACATCGTCGCCACCTGGGGCGGCGAAAGCGCCCCGCGCGGCGGCGACGGCGCGGACGACGTGCGCATGGCGACAGCGAGCCTTCATCGGAGATCCACGCAACGACGAGACGTCATCGTCTCGCAGCTTCAAGGGCTGTTTCATCGCTTCCACAACGAGATCGCCACCGACCACTGCGATTGGGATTTCGAGCGCGTGCAGCGCGAAGTACGCTTTCATTACCAATGGATGGTGCTGAACGACTTCTTGCCGGCCATCGTTCTCGAGCGAGGTCATCGACAGGACGTGCTCGCCGAGCGCAACCTCTTGCGTGGGTTTCGCATGCGGCTGCCGAGCGGGCAGGCGATCGCGCGGGCCATGGGGATCGAGCCGCTCGACGACGACGAGATCCGGCTCGGCAACTTCGGTAACCCGCCCGAAATCACCGGCACGGTTGCCGACGTCGCCACCTCGCGCGTCACCGTGGCCGTTCTGTCAACGCCGAGCCGGTGCGGAACCCCGCAGGCCTGAGGCGCCTCTCGAGCGCTTCCGAGCTAACGGCTCGATTCTGCCGCATTCGCGAAACGTGGCGACACAATCGCCGACGTGACACCGCGCGGCGGCACGTCGCGGCTTTCGAGCGCGAGCTCGAGCTGATCGCCCGGAGCAGGCGGCGGCGCGGTGGCACTTGGATCAGCGGGCCACGTCGAGCACCTCGGCGTGGCTGGGCGTGCCGAGCTCTCGAACACGAGCGCGGCGCTCTCGGAGTCGCGCACGTAGACGCCGTCGAGCGAGAGCACGTGGAGATGGACGTTGAGCCGGAGGGCCCCGTCCGTCCTCTGCACCGCGCAGACGGCGCCGGTGTGCGCTTGCGCGACGCTCGCGAGCCCGAGCTGTCGCTTTGCTCTCCTCTTCAGCGAGCGGCAGAGCTCGCCCACGAACGCGCTCACGACCTTGGCGCACAGCTCCCGGTCGTAGCCGAGCAGCGCCCTGAGGCCCCAGGGCAGAGAGCAGAATCCAATGGCGCACTCGCACGGCCGGCAGCACGCGCTCCTCCAAGTGGACGGCCGTATCGGCCATCCGCCGGCCCAGGCAGCCCGGGCAGAAGCCGCGCTTCTTGCAGCTCAAGGCCACGACCTGCGAGTAGCCGCAGCTCCGGCACACGAGGTGTAGACAACCCTCTTCGAGGATCCCGCACTTCAAGTACTCCTCGAACTCCCTCACCACGAACTTCGGCAACCCGCCTTGCTGCTCCATCTGCTCGCGAAACAGGGGCCAGCGCTCGGCCACGGTCTGGTAGAGCACCGTGTCTTCCGGCCGGCGGCGGGCGTAGCCGTCGGGGCGGCGCGTGCCGTGCTGCTCGAGGTCGTGCGCCGGGTGGCCCACAGCCGAGCGGCGTCACAAGGTGCATGCCCGGCCCTCACGCCGCACGTTTCGGCGCTTCTCATCAGCACAGCCAGCTGGTTTTTGAGCCAACTTTGCGCCTGCGCGACGTTATCTACGCCTGCTTGCGCTGATGGTCGAGGAGCTCGGCGCGCTTCTGCTTCCGATAGCGCGCCGGCGGCAGCCCGAACTCGCGCTTGAAGGCTCGGTCGAACGCCGCCTCCGACTCGTATCCAACCTGGAGCGCGACCTCCATCACGCTCTCGTCGCCGGTCTGCAGCCGCGTCGCTCCGAGCCACAGCCGCCAGCGCGCGAGATACGCGAGCGGCGTCTGCCCGAGCGCCTCGACGAACCGATCGGCGAACACCGTGCGCGACACGCCCGCCCCTTTCGCCAGCCCGGCCACCGTCCACGCCCGCGATGGATAGCGGTGCATCGACGCGAGCGCGGCTCCGACGGCCGGGTCCCGCGCCGCGGCGAGCCAACTCCGATCGTCTTTGCGGAGCTGCGCCATATACCGCCGCAGCGTATCGACGAACAGTGCCTCGGCGAGCTTCGAGAGGAGCGCGCGACCGCCGGGCCCTCTCGCGCCCACGAGTACCTTCAAAGAAAGCCGATCACCGGGATCCGCGAGGTGCAGCAGGGCCTTGGGCTGACCTATCCGACCGTCGCCTCGGCCCTCGATCGCATGACCAAGCTCGGCATCGTCCGCGAGCTCACCGGGTACGCTCGCAACCGTGTCTTCGCGTACTCACCGTATGTCGATCTTCTCAGCGAGGGCACCGAGCCCCTGGGTAGGCGAGCTCGCGCGGTGGTAGGATCTGCGCAGATGACGCGGCTGCTCGTGAATATCGACGTTGATGACCTCGAACGAGGTGTCCGCTTCTACACGGAAGCGTTCGAGCTGCACGTGGCGCGACAGTTCGGCGAGGGCGCCGTCGAGCTACGCGGTGGCGAGGTGCCGATATACCTCCTGGTCAAGCTCGTCGACTCCACGCCGTTCGCCGGTGCGCCGCGGCCTCGTGACCACGGCCGGCACTGGACGCCGGTGCATCTCGACTTCGTGATCACCGACCTCGATGCCGCGGTTCAGCGTGCCGAGGCCGCAGGTGCGAAGCGCGAGGGTGGGATTCGCGAGCACGCCTGGGGACGCTTGGCACTGCTCGCCGATCCGTTTGGGCACGGCTTCTGCCTGCTCGAGTTCAAAGGGCGCGGCTACGACGAGATCGCGACAGGCTCATGATGTCAACTGCGTGCGGCAAGAGGCCGCTGACCCACGTGTAAGCCCAGATGCTTCCCCGCTAGCCTCGCCGCCGGGCGCACATCTCAACGCGTGAACGTCACGTGCGTGACTCCGCTCGGTGAGGAGGTGGCTTCGACCCTGTACTCTTTCTCGAGGCCCTCGAGCCCGTCCCAAAGACGCACGCCCCGGCCGAGCAGGATTGGGACCACTACGACATGCAAGTAGTTGACGAGTCCTGCGATAAGGAACTCACGGATCGTGGTAGCGCCTCCGCCGAGACGCACGTCACCACCTCCCGCCGCCTCGCGCGCCGCTTTGAGCGCGTCGGCCGGCGAGGCGTCGAGGAAGTGGAAGGTCGTGCCGCCCTCCATCTCGATCGACGGTTGCGTGTGATGCGTCAGTACGAATACAGGCGTGTGAAAGGGCGGGTTGGGGCCCCAAGCGCCCTTCCAGTTCGGGTCATCGTGCCATCCGGGATGTCCGAACTTCCCGGCACCCATGATCTCGGCGCCGATTCCGGGTTCGAACTGCCGCGTGAAGGCGTCGTCAACGCCGCCGCTGCCGCCGGGTTTGCCACGGGCCCACCATCGAGTGGCGAACATCCACGTGTGCAGTCGATCGCCGGCGTGACCGAAATGCGCGTCGCGGCTCTGACCTTCGCCCGTGCCGAAGCCGTCGAGCGAGATCGAGAAGTTATGGACACGGAGGAGTGACATGGCTGGTGCTCCTGTGTGCCGGTCAGGCCGGCAAGGTGTTGGGGTAGGAAGGGGCCCGCGGCAGCATCTCGTACAGTTGAGTACATCTTATAACTCGTACAGTTGTGTATGACAACTGTCGCGTGCGCCCTGCCGAACGTCGCCGGGAGGCAACGCATTTATCCTTGAAGTTCCATAGGTTGCGATGCTCGCTGCCTTCCGTCAGCGGACCGCCCCCGCTCATCGACGTGCGCGACCGCGAGACTCCGAAGGCGGTTGATAGGCTCCGAGCAGGGTACGCGTGACGGTCTCCGCGGCTCTGTTGCCATCGAGCCTGCCGGCGTGGACCTCGTTCACGGCCGAGTGCAACGTCGCGTGGAAGAGCGCCACGAGCCAATCCGTCGAAAGGTCGGAGCGAAACGCGCGCTCGCGCTGGCCGCGCGCGACGAAGCGCCGCACTCGATCCTCGAGCTCTCCAGCGTGAAGCTCTCGCAAGACCTGAGGCGAGAGCGCCCTCTCTGCGGCAACGACCAGGCTCCCGGAGCGCGCCGTCACCTCCCAGGAGGCTTGGACGAGCCGTGCGAGCGCGGGCGCGGGCCCGCCGCGCAGGTTGACGCCCCTTAGAAGCGTATTGGCATCGGTGAGCACGCGTCGGGCCACGACTTCGACCAGCTCTGCCCGTTTCTTGAAGTGACCGTAGATCGTGATTCTCCCCAGGCCTGCCTCGCTGGCGATGTCGCTCATGCTGGCGTCGGGGTCGCGGGCCAGGCGGCGCTCGGCGGCTGCGACGATGATCTCGATGTTCCGGCGGGCATCGGCACGGCGAGGAGGCGATGGGGTCTTGCTGGCCATGGGCGAGTCGGCGCTCGTATGCGCCCAGGAGATAGCAGCTCTGACCGTTTTCGTACAGTAGAGTACGAGTTGGCTCGAGGCGTCGCTGGGACGACGGCAAGCCACGGGTAGTGCCTGGAGCTCAGCGTGCCTTCCGAGCGGAGACGATGTGCGCCGGGCTGGCGAACTCCACCCGTCCGTCGGCGAGGGCGTGGTCCGCAAGGGCTGCCGGCGCCCGTCGCTTCAGCAGCTCGTACTGCTCCTCGTCGATCCGGTCAGCAAGCGTCCAGCCCTTCACGTCGGTGTGAATCCACGACTCGATGGAGGGGAATCGCGCGGTGCCGACCACGGTCTCGATCGTGGGGTCTGGGATATCTGCGCTGTGCAGCAGGTCTCGCAGCAGCGAGACGTCGCCCAGGCAGAAGGGCGCCGTGAGCTCGTCGGCGATCTCGTTGCCGAACAGGGACCGCAAGAGGTCGACCATCGCGCGATAGCCCGGCGTGTCCGAAAGAGGTCCCCACACGGCCACCGCCAGCCGGCCTCCGGGCGCGAGCACGCGCCACATCTCGCGTAGCGCCCGAGCGCGATCCTCGAAGAACATCAGCCCGAACTGGCTCCCGACCGCCGCACACTCGCCGGACGCGAACGGCAGCTCCTCGGCGCGCCCGTTTCGCCAGTCGATGTCCGGCACGAGGCGCCGGCCGACGGCCAGCATGCCCTCGTTGCGGTCGAGGCCGCACACGCGCCCCGGGCCCACCCGGCGGGCAAGCTCCCGAGCGAGTACGCCCGTCCCGCACGCGACGTCGAGCAGGCGGCCCTCGGCGTAGGGCTCCAGCGCGTCCGCAACTCTCGGAGCCCACTCGGCAAACAGGGCTTTTACGAAGAAATCCTCGTAGATCGAGGCGGCATCACGATTGACCTGACCGTCGGAAGTCATGGGCCGACTCTATGGGCGAGGGGCTTTCTATCAAGGACAAAATCTGTACTTGGCCTCGGGTCCACCCGTGTTGCAGCATCGCGGGGTCGTTCGTCCTCTGGGCATGGGTCCATGTGCACCTCCGGCGCGACAAGCTCCCGGCCCGACGGGTGGTGGTCGAGTTCGAGTTTCCCGAGGAGCCGCCGAGCTACCGGCGCTTCTGGTTCTTGATCGAGCGAGGGGATGCCGAGCTCTGCTACTCCCGGCCGGGATTCGAGCCGGATCTGCGGGTCAGGGCGCGCTCGCAGCCGTTCACCCTGTGGCACGTCGGCCGCCTCGGCTGGCGTCAGGCGATCAGCGCGGGAGCCATTTTCGTCAGCGGACCGCGTTCGCTCGCGAGTGCACTGCCCACGTGGAACGCACGGGCCAGTGGCGTCGTCGGTGGGGGATAGGCGAAGCAAACGCATCCGTCGCGGTGGATGGCGTGCTGGACTTTACGGATCGCGGAATATGCGATCCAGCCTGCGGGCCGGACCGCTGGCCGCGGCGCCAAGGGCATTCGAACTGGGAAAACGAGGGTGAGGGGCGGGCGGAGGCTTTGGTGGGTGACGCCTGACCCCGCCGCGGTGGGGAGGCGAGAGGGGCGAGAGGGCAAAAGAGCAGGAGGGGGAGCGGAAGAGGGCCGGCTTTTCGGGTCTTGGGGCGGCAAGCGCACGCACGCTCGGCCAAGGCGAAGCCGGATTGGGCCGGCTCACCGCGGGAACGGCAGCGCGAGCTGCCCGAGCGGCGGTGGGTTGGGTGCCGGCGGCGGACGCGGACCGAGCCCAAGGCGCGCGAGCAGCTTGCGAGCCGCCTCGGCATCGAGCGCGAGCTCGAGCTGATCGCCCGGAGCAGGCGGCGGCGCGGTGGCACTTGGATCAGCGGGCGAATGCGGGACCACTTCTGAGCGCAGTCGCGAATGGCTCGAGATGACGCCAAAGTACCGAAGTAAATGCCAGCGCGGCGGGGGCACCGAGGCGACGAGCCGGACCAAGAGATCATCCGGCTCGAGCACGACGGCGCGCGTGCCGTCCTTCCACGGGTGCTTGAGGCGGAGCTCGAGCGAGCCGGCGGGCAGGCGAGCGAGCCGGTCCTGTGCAATCGGCGGCCGGGTGATGTAGCGGCACAGCCGCTCGAGCTGTCGTCGGTCGCGGCCGTCGACGGACTGCTTGGCGTGCACGTTGACGCCCCGGTGGTCGGCGACCGGGTCGTCGGCGCGGGGCTCGGCTCTCTCGGCAGCGGCGGACCCCGACCTTGATACGTGCCCCCGCTGCGGCGGCGCGATGCGCTGGGTCGAGGCGGCTGCCACCGCCGACTCGGCTCGCGACCTGCTCGCCCGGCTGGGGCTCGCGCCGCGACCACGTCCGGCACCCAAGCCGCCCCCGCTCGGGCAGCTCGCGTTGCCGTTCACGCGCTGAGCCGGTTCCCCCTTCCGGCTCGCCTCCGGCGAGCGTGTGCGCCCCTCCCGGCTCGCGAGAGCTCCGAACAGCCGACACCCCGCCGCTGAGCAGTGCGCCGCCCGTCGGCTGCCCCAATCTCCGGCCTTCAGGGGCCCGCTACCCCGGCTCGCTGCCGTCCCTCAGCACGATTTTCCCAGTTCGTTTCACCTTGGCGCAGGACACCGAGATTGCCGAGTGATCGAACTTCGAACGAGCCAGGACCCCGTGCGGGCCCATCAACTTGACGCTTCTCGTCGTTTCAATCTGAATCGAGCGCCCGATGGCGAAGCTGCCGGCGCCTGGCCACGGTGGCCGCCAGGTGCTAACAACGGCTCGGGATGGCGGGTGACGGTTCGATTTCGAAGGAGCGCCGTGCATTGCTCGAGGCGCAGCGACCGCGGTCGCTTCCCATCGCCCCCAAGGCGCCGGCGCCGCGCCGCAACCTGCCTCTCGCGGCGGAGGCACGCGAAAGGGATCGGCGTTGGACTCCGACGTACGCGGTTTGGGAGATCACGCTCGCCTGCAATCTTGCGTGCCGACACTGCGGCTCGCGAGCCGGTCACGCGCGTCCCGACGAGCTCGACACGGCCGAATGTCTCGACCTGGTCCGTCAGATGGCCGAGCTCGGCGTGTCCGAGGTCACGCTAATCGGCGGTGAAGCATATTTGCGGGAAGATTGGACCGAGATCGTCCTAGCCATCGCACGACACGGCATGACCTCGACGCTGACGACGGGAGGCCGCGGCGTCACGCCGGAGCTCGCGGCGCAGGCGAGGAACGCAGGGCTCCGCAGCGTCAGCGTCTCGCTCGACGGCCTCGCCGAAACGCACGATCGGCTGCGAGGCGTTTCCGGCTCGTTCGACTCCGCTCTGGCCGCGCTCCGACACTTTCGCGATGCCGGCGTACAGGTGGCCTGCAACACCCAGATCAATCGACTGAGCCTGCCGGAGCTGCCGGAGCTACTGGAGCTCATCGGGCGCGAGGGCTGCCACAGCTGGCAGATCCAGCTCACCGTGGCGATGGGGCGCGCTGCCGACGAGCCGGACGTGCTGCTTCAACCGTACGACATGCTGACGCTGTTTCCGACGCTCGGTGACATCGCGAAGCGGGCAAAGGCTCTCGGCGTGCGCCTGTGGCCCGGTAACAACGTCGGTTACTTCGGACCCTACGAAACAGTGCTTCGTGGCACCCTGCCGAGGGGGCACCTGGCCTCCTGTGGAGCGGGCCGCTCCACGCTCGGCATCGAGGCGGACGGGAGTATCAAGGGCTGCCCGTCGCTCCCGAGTGCCTCCTGGATCGGTGGCAACGTGCGCGACGCTTCGCTCAAGGACATCTGGGAGCGCGCGGCTCCGCTCCGCTACACGCGTGATCGCACCGTGGACGACCTGTGGGGGCTATGTCGCACCTGCTACTACGCTTCCGTGTGCCGTGCTGGCTGCACTTGGACGTTGTTCGTGCTGTTCGGCAAGGCCGGCAACAACCCCTATTGCCACCATCGAGCTCTCGAGCTCGAGCGGCAGGGGAAACGCGAGCGGCTCCAGCCCGTGGAAGCGGCGCCAGGGTTGCCTTTCGATTTCGGTCGGTTCGAGCTCGTGGTGGAGGAGCTAAGCGGTGGTGATGTTACGTGACGAGGAAAGAAGACGATGATTCAATTGATTCCTTGCCCTGAATGTCGGCGGCACGTCGCCGTTCACGAGACAGCCTGTCCGTTTTGTGGCGTGGCGGTCGATTTTCTGAGGTGCCGCCCCCGCGGTTGCCGAAGAAGCGACTCGGGCGAGCGGCCACGTTCGCGTTCGGGGCCTCACTAGTCGGGACACTCGGCGGCGCTTGCAGCGGGGAAAGCTCGACGTCGGGCTCGAATGGCGGCACGGCGGGGACGTTGCCGGCCGGCAGCGCCGGGACGGGGGCTGGCGGCTCCACCAACACGGGCGGGGCCGGCGGCACGGCGGGAGCCGCACGCGGTGGAAGTGCTGGAACGACGGCAGGCGGGAGCGCTGGCGTGACGGCAGGCGGGAGCGCTGGCGTGACGGCAGGCGGGAGCGCTGGCGTGACGGCAGGCGGGAGCGCTGGCAGTGGCGCGCTGGGTGGCAACGGCGGGGACGCGGGGCGCGTCGGCGATCAGGGTGGGGCCATGCCCATGTACGGTGGCGCGGCGCCGATTGGCGGCTCGATGCCGAACGGCGGAAGCGAGAGCGGGCAGGGCGGGCTCGACGACAACGGAGGCGGGATGCCGGAATACGGCGGCGCACCCGCCGAGGGCGGCAACCCGCCGTAGCCCTGCGGCGCCTCCGGCACACGGCCCTCGCCGGCACATTGCTCGGTCGATTGTGATGGGCGAACGTGCGCGCTCTTGGCACACCTTGGCGCAGGTGCGCGGCGTTCGGACCGCCGTCCTCGTGCTCGTTTCCGTGCTCGGCTGTGGTCGCACCGAGCCGTTGCCCGCTGACGATCCGGATTTCGTGCCCGGGGGAGGGAGCGGGGGGCAAACCGCAGGGTTTGGCGGCACTGGCGGCGCGGGCACAGGCGGCATCGGTGGCGGAGGTCTCGCTGGAGCGGGCGTCGGCGGAGCCGCGGGCGCTACGGGTGGTTCCGCGGGCGGCGGATTCGCGGGCGGCGGCGCCGGTAATGCCGGCAGCGCGGGGACGGTCAGCGTCACCCCTGGGCCAACGCTCGGCGAGCTGCCGCCGGAGTGCGGGTCCTTCGCGAACAACCCCGGCAATCCCTCGCCCCGCCCCTCCCGGCCGTCCGAGCGCCTCCGTGATCCGGAGCATCAGCTGCCGACGCCGTCGGCGCTCTTCGTGGGCGGCGCCGGGGTCGGGGCGCTGAGCAACGCGAGCCTCAGGTGGGTCAAGGACGTGGTGCGAGCACGCGATGGCGAAAAGCTGAAGAGCCATCATTTGCATGCAGCCGAGCGTTCGAGTACCTACCAGCCATGAGGCGCGGGTGGCGACGGCGGGTCGCGCTCGCGATCGTGGCAAGCTCGCTGGCGCTGTTCTTGTTGCGATTTGCCCGCGAGCGCGGGAGGGAGAGGGGTGAAGCTCCCCCGCTTCCGTTCCGCTTCCGTGGACAGCATGACTATGCCACACGTTGCTGAACTTGTGATCGCAATTCGAACTCGAGGGGACTGAGGTAGTCGAGGTGCGAGTGGCGTCGCTCGACGTTGTAGAAGTTGTCGATGTAGTCGCCGATGGCGCGCATCGCTTCCGCGCGGGTGACGAACCGCACGTGGTCGACGAGCTCGGCTCGCAGCGTGGCGAAGAAGCTCTCGGCGACCGCGTTGTCCCAGCAATCGCCCTTGCGGCTCATGCTCTGGCACGCCCCGTAGGCACGCAGCTCCGCGCGGTAGTCGTCGCTCGCGTAGGGGCTGCCGCGGTCGGAGTGGTGAAGGAACCCGCGAGGCGGGCGGCGCCGCCAGATCGCTTCGCGCAGCACCTCGAGCGCGAGAGCCGTGTCGTTGTGCTCGCTCGCCGCCCAAGCGAGCACGCGCCGCGAGCACAGGTCGAGCATTGGCGCGAGGTAGAGCCAGCCCTCGTCGGTTGCGATGGCGGTCACGTCCGTCACCCACGCGCGGTTCAGCTCGCCAACGTCGAACCGACGCGCGAGCAGATTCGGGGCGATCGGGTTGTCGTGTCGCGAGTCGGTGGTGCGCTTGAAACGGCGCTTGGAGCGGCCCTGGATGCCGTTTTCTCGCATCAGGCGCTCGACCCGCTTCTTGCCGACGCGCAAGCCGCGAGCTTTGAGCTCTCGGTGCACCCGAGGGCTGCCGTAGGCGTTGCGGCTGCGCTTGTGCACGGCCGCCACCTCGGCTGCGAGCCGGGCGTTGGAGCGTGCGCGCCGCGACGGTGCGCGCCTGCGCCATGCGTGCAGGCCGCTGCGCGAAACGCCGAGAACCGAGCACAGCATCGTGACCGGGTAGTTCGCCTTCTCCGCCAGGATGAACGCGTACTTCACGTGTTCTCCTTCGCGAAGAAGGCCGCGGCGAGATCAATCGGTCAAGGCAACATGCTCAGAAAACTTTCCGCTGGCGAGAGGAAGCGCAGGGTCTTCCGAGGGCGCGCGTTGAGCAATCTTGCGATCTCGTCGAGGTCTCTCTGCGAGTAGAGCGCCAGGTTGGTGCCATCGGGGAGGTACTGTCTGAGCAGCCGATTGGTGTTTTCGTTCGTGCCGCGCTGCCAGGGACTTCGTGGGTCGCAGAAGTACACGGCCACGTCTGTCGCGATGCTGAATTTCCGGTGGTGGGCCATCTCTGGACCGCGGTCCCAGGTGAGCGTGCGGCATAGCTCCTTGGGCAGCGTGCGCACCTGCCTGGAGAGCGCAGCTGCGACATTGGCGGCGTCCTTGCCGGCCAGCTTCACGAGTTTGGTAAATCGAGTCTTTCGCTCAACCAGCGTGGCGATGTGACTGTTGTTCGAGCCGCTCAGAAGGTCGCCTTCCCAATGCCCCGGAATCGCCCGGTCAGCGACTTCTGGCGGCCGTTCGTGGATCGAGACGGCGTCAACGATGCGGCCGCGTGACTGGTTGGCGGTGGTCGCGGTCCTGGCTTTTCGCATCAGCCGCCTGGACCGAAGGTGCCGCATGAGCTCGCGCTTCAGGACGCCACGAGCCTGCACAAAAAGACTCCGGTAGATGGTCTCGTGGGAAATGCGCATCCCGCTGTCCCTTGGAAAGGTACGCCGCAGCCAACCGGCAATCTGCTCGGGCGACCAGTCGAGCTTCAGCTTTCGCGCAACTTCACGCTGCAGACGCCGATGCCGTTGCAGCTTGCAGAGTTTCGGACGTTTTGCTTCGGCCCATGCTCGAGAATCTGCCCTCCCCGCACGATATGCCTCGCGTCCGCCATTGCGGCGGATTTCTCGGGCAATTGTTGAGGGCGCCCGCTTCAGCTCACTCGCTATCCGGCGAACGGAGCTGCCCGCGCAGAGTTGCCTTGAAATCTCCTCGCGCTCGCGGCCGGTGAGCACCCGAGCGCTCCGAGTCCGTACCGGCGGCGCGATACCACCAGAAGCTGAGAGGTAGCAATGAACCGAGCCGGGCGGCTTCCCGAGCGCGCGCCCGATGTCACTGAGAGACTGACCATCCTTCCACCGTCGCCAAAGCTCCGCCCTTTGCTCAACCGACAGACCTCGCATGACCTTCTGCATTCAGCTCGCCTTCCACTGAGCGGTACAACATCAACCTGTTGCGCCGACCAATGGAATTTGCCGCCGCTTTTTTTAAGATCTCGCGCTCCATCGTGAGCCGCTTGTTCTCGCGGCGCAGCCGAGTGAGTTCCTCGCGCTCGGCTGTGGTGAGCGCGCCTGGCGGTCCACTGCCGGCGTCGATGTCGGCGCGCTTGACCCACTCACGCAGCGAGTTCTCGGTGAGGTCGAGGTCCTTGGCCACCTGCGTGACGCTGCGGTCGCCGACCTTGCACAGACGAACCGCTTCGGCCCTGAACTCGGCCGTGAACGAGCGCCGCTTCCTTCGTTGCTTCTTCTTCTCCATGGTCCACTCCCGGCGCATTCTCGCGCCAATTGGGGTGTCCACGGAACCGGCTGAGCATTCATCGCATCGCGCGGTCGTCTTCAAGTTGCTCGAGCGCGGCGGCGACAGGCGCGACCAGATCGAGTCCACGGCGGATGGTGATCGACCCTGGTGGTGCGCCGGATGAAGTGCCGGTATAGCCGCCGAGTTCGGCGAGCCAGACCACGATGTCGCCAATGCAGGGATCGGGTCGGGGATCAGGCTGGCTGCGTTTCTTGTATTTCCTTCGCAAGAGTCCGACGGCAGCGATCTCCCAGACCGTGAATTCACGGCTGGCGGCTGTCGCGGGTTCGGTTCGAGCAAGGACCTTGAGCCGTTCGATTCGAGAAGCCGATGCGGCCATAATGATGGCCCATTTCATCACGGCATCAGCCGTGCGCAGTTGGCTTTCCTCAACGCGGCACGCCCCGGATTTCCAGGTGCGATGCAGCTCCTCGATCTTCCAGCGTTGCGTGTAGCCATTCAGGACCGCAGCCACGTCCTCGTCCGTCTGGACGGGGCGGTTTGTTAGTAGGCGCCAATGGATTGGTGACGCGCCGCGGGGGATCCTTCCCACCTCTCGGACGTTGACGACGTTTACCGGGAGTTGGAGTCGGTTGCCGGTCGCAGGCTCCGACATGTCCAGCGTTACCGTTGTGGTGCGGATCGCCATTTGGGCCGTCCGCCCCGGCCTGTTGAACTTGTGGGGGACGACGAGCTCGTAAGAGCCACGGATCCGTGCTCGGGCGACCGCGTGACGCAGACGAACAGTCCGCTTGCACCCAACCAGGTAGCGGTGCCCGTAGGTCGAGCGGACGGTAAACCACTGACCGGACGCGTGCAGAGCTTCGAGCGTGGCGTATCGATCACCTTCGCGATCGACTTGGAACCATGCTCGCGAGCCCACCGCAGAAAGCAGCAGATCCGCGTCCTTGATGGCCTGCAGCCAGTGCTTCGTCTCCTTGTCCTCGACCAGACGATGCTGGCAATCTCGGCGTTTCTTGTGCGATTCACGCTTCCACCACTGCTGACCGAGGACGCCGATCGGCGTCCCGCTCGGGGAAATCGCGTAGGCGTTGATCACCTTCAGTCCACGCGCGCCGAGGTACGTGGAGCCGACCGCCCCGAAGTCTTTTTTACGTTGCCAGTCCGTTAGCGTGAGTGCGGTGCCGTCAACGACCACGAAACAGAACTCTTCATTCTGGCAGCTCACGGTGACGGCCTTCGTCAACGCTGCTTGAACGGCCCTCGGCGAAACGCTGCGGTTGCTCAAAAAGTCGTAAGCCCCCTGTCGCGCTGCGCTGCTCCGGCAAACTTCGAGCACTCGCCCTCCGGGCCGCTCAGCCGCCTCGCCGGCGATCTGCACCAGGCGCCGAGTCCGCCGCGAGTCACCAAGCTCCGCATGCCCAAACATTTCTTCCGCCCAATCGTGCGCCTCCGCGCTCTGCTTCATGCCCCCGAAACGCCGTCCCGATCCCACAAATTCCCGTGCGCCGAGAGATCCGATCAATGGTCAGACGGAACCGGGGGAAGATCAGCGGCCTTCATCACGGCTACCTGAGGGCGGCATGAGGTACCATCGCCACGTCTTCGCCGAGCGATCGTGCGAGGTAGCCAGTACGACAGCCAGCTGGCGGCCATGGCGCAACACCCTGGCCGCCCTGCACCGTCGGAACGGGGGCGTGGTGCACGTGGCAGCTCGATCAGTGGCGCGTCAGGCAAGCTACGGCAGGAGCTTCAGCAACAAATGGCAGATCGGTCGCATGACGGACCACCTCATTTGCAAGCAGATGGGACCACCCGCGGGGGAGACGCGAGCTGATTTTCGCAAGCGCATGGGACCAGCAATTTTGCTGGCCGTTGGCACCACCCACGGCCGGCAGGACGGGTTCCGAGCAAAGCGAGCCGGGTCGCGCCCATGTACTCTGTGTGCGCCCCCCGACGAGAACGCCGGCCGCGCAGTACGCGCGATCGACTGCTCGCGCCGTTTCTCCATTCACGTCACGCGCGAGCTCACGCGTGAGGAACGTCATCATGCTGTGCCTTTCGGGAACGGGCGTCGGTCACGATCTCCCGCTCCAGCGCGAGCGCTACGTCCGCGCGCCGGGATTCCTCGAGCCACCACGCGCGGCCCCCGGCTGCCTGTCGCCGTGAGCCGTCGGCCGAGGGCGCGAATCAGCCGAGGACGCGGCCGCTCACGAGCTCTTTGACGCGGTCGAGGGCGATGCGCTCCTGTGCGGCGGTGTCGGCCGTCCTTGTTCACGAGCGGGAAGATGCCGAGCTTGAAGGGGGCGACCTGCGGGTCGAAATTCAGGAAGACGGGGCTCGCGCGCGAGGCGTCTTCGGCGTAGCCCTCGCCGACGGCGAGCCAAAGTTGCGCTGATCTGGGTAAGATCATACTATTGATCATATCGGTTTCCCCCATGGCCACGACCGAGCGCGTCACCGTCACCCTGCCGATCGATCTCGTCGAGAGCATCGACCGCTTCGAGCGCAACCGCAGCCGCTTCATCGCGGAAGCCGTCGAGCATGAGCTCGAGCGCCGGCGACGAGACGGGTTGCTGCGCTCGCTCGCAACCCCTCATGCGGAGGCGGGCGAACTCGCCGATACCGGCCTCGCCGATTGGGGAGCAAGCCTGCCCGAGGGTGACGAAGGCCTCGTCGATGAGACCGCGGGCAAGCCTGTGCGCTGGGTGGATGGGCAGGGCTGGGTGGAGGAGTCTGCGTGATCGTCCACCGCGGTACCGTCGTCCTCGTCGAGCTCGATCCGACCGTCGGCCACGAGCAGCGAGGTACTCGTCCGTGTGTGGCGATCAGCGATCCTGCCGTCAACGCCGACCAACGCTTTCCGCTGATCGCGGTCGCACCGATCACGGGAACACCGGGCGTAGGAGCACTCTACCCGGAGCTCTCGCCTGGCAGGAGCGGCCTGACGAAGACCTCGTACGCGCTCATCGACCACCTGCGCTCGATCGACAAGCGCCGCATCCGGCGCGTTTTTGGACGCATCACGAAGGAAGAGCTCGCAGCGCTCGACCAGGGGCTCGAGCTGTTCCTCGGGCTCGCGGGCGACCCGCAACCCTGAGCAGCGAAGCAGGCCGCGCTGGCTGCCCCGGCAATGCTTTTCAGCCTATGACGCGCGGTGCGCGCAGGCGGCCCCAAAAAAGCCGGGGGGGAGGTGAGTTAGCCGAGAACGCGGTCGCTCACGAGCTCCTTGACGCGGTCGAGGGCGATGCGCTCTTGGGCGGCGGTGTCGCGGTCGCGGAGGGTGACGGTTTGGTCCGTGAGGGTTTGGCCGTCGGCGACCAGGAAAAGCAAGCGTGTTGTTGGTAGTGAAGGGGGTAGTGGATGGAGGCGGCGAGGGTTCAGCTAGTCGGCAAGCGATGCCACCGCGAGTCCTTGCCCTAGTGTGCCGCCTCCGAGGCCTGCAACGGCGTGAGCAGCACGAACATCAAGAGCTGCCAGCCGAAGTCCAAGTGAAGCGCCGCTAGAGGCGGCCACCACCTCATCGGTCAGCCATAGCGCATCGTATTGGATCAGAACGGCCGACCTGACTTTTGAATGATGTGTTTTTGCACTTTCATTTGGAGCGGCCGGGCGACCTTCCTGTGTGGTCCGGCCACACGGCGCCATGAGCTCCAATCCTTTTCGGATCGCCAAAACTCGAAGAGGTTGACCCGACCCGGGTCGAGCGGATCCGCAGTAATGGCCAAATCCAAGCAGCCGGGCGCCTTGCGAGCCCGCCGCATGAGATCCTCGAAGCTGGCGACCGCCTCGTTTCGTTTCTTTGGATCCACCCTGATCCAGCCCGCGATGATGACTTTAGGTTCACTCATGAGACTCTCCTCGCTGAAAATCGATTGGCCACGAATTCCACAGATCACTCTCGGCGCTAGGCGCCCTTCACGTAGCCCAACGCCTCGACGATCAAGCCGTCGCGGACGCGCATCAGGTTCACTCCTCGAACCGAGCTCGTCTCGCCTTCGCCCCAGCGCAGTCGCCAGCGCACGATCGCCCTCTCGCCGTCGATGGAAACGTCTTCGATGTCGAACGCCAAGCTTGCGTCGGTCGCGATGCGGCTCCAGTGCTGCACGCATGCTTCGCGTCCCACGTGCCTCGAGCCGTCTGGCGCTGGATTCGTATTTTCGATCACGCAATCCGTCGCGACGAGGTCGGATAGCGCTCGGGGATCGTGCGTCTGGAAGACGTCATTGTAGCGCGAAATCACCTCGGTGGTGGTTTGCTGACCCAGGTCGCTGACCGGAGAGGTCTTCGCGTAGCCCAGAGCTTCGGCGATCTTGCCCGCGCGAACCGTGATCAGCGTGACTCCACGCACGGCCTCGCCGTTCGCGAAGTGATAGCGCCAGCGGTTGATGGCTCGATCGCCGCAAATCACGGTCTCCTCGACCTCGAAAGAGCCGTTGGGATCCGCCACCATTGCCTGCCAGAATGCGACATTGGCCTCGTAGCCTTCGACCCGCTGGCCATCGGGCGCCGGCTGCATGGCTTCCATGACGCAATCCGGAGCCACGAGCTCGGGGATCGCCGCGGGGTTCTTCTGCTGGAATGCCGCGATGAAACGCGCCACTACCTCTCTGGTCGCGCCTACTGGTGTCGGGTCCACGAATGTGAAACGATTTCCGTCGCTCATGTTTCATTCTCCTGGTGACTGGTGCCTACTCAGGATGCGACGGGCGTGATCGATCGACCTAACTCGGCGTCCGGATTTCTTTGCAGCGCATGCACGAAATCGACACTCTCTCGCAGGCTCTTCGCGGCGTACGCCTGACTGGAGCCATTTTCCTCGACGCGGAGCTGGCCGCGCCGTGGGGGTTCTCGTCACCGGCCGCCGCGGCTACAGCGCCGTTGATTGCGCCCGAGGCCGAGCATTTGGTGTTGTTTCACCTGCTGATCGAGGGTGAGGCCACCGTGCGAGTTCCGGGCTACGAGCCGGTGGCGCTGGAAGCCGGCGACATCGTGGTCGTACCCCGCGGCGACGCTCACGAGCTCTGGAACGGGTCGGTCAAGCAGCTCACCGACGGTTCGTCGCTGTTGCCCAGGATCCTCGGCGGCGTGATCGCGTCGGAACGAGCTGGGGGCGACGGACCGATCACGAAGTTCATCTGTGGCTACATCGGCTGCGAGCGTCACGTGGGGCAACTGTTTCTCTCGGGCTTGCCCCCTGTCTTCAAGCTGAACATCTGCAAAGACGCATCTGGCGAATGGATCCAGAGCTCCATCCGCCACCTCGCTGCCGAGCGCCACGCACAGCGTGCTGGACGAGTGGCTCTGCTCGCCAAGCTCGCCGAAGCCCTGTTCATCGAGACGCTCTCTCGGTACATGGCCGAAGCACCAGCGGAGCGGCGAGGTTGGTTAGCTGCGGCGCGCGATCGGGCGGTGGGGCGCGCGCTCGGGGCAATTCATCGCGACATCGCGCGGAACTGGACGGTCGAGCTCCTGGCGAAGGAAGCCGGCGTTTCACGCACTGTCTTCGCAGAGCGATTCGCCAACCTCCTCGACGAAGCGCCCCTCGCGTACGTCTCCCGCTGGCGGTTGCACCTGGGCGCCCGGCTCCTCGAGACGACGGACGATACCGTGCTCGCGATAGCACTCCGGGTCGGCTACGAGTCCGAGGCGGCGTTCTCGCGGGCGTTCAAGCGCACCTTCGAGCTGCCACCGGCGCGGTATCGCAAGCAGCGAGTGGGACAGGTGGCTCGGCTATGAGTAAGTCCGGAGCCAGGCCCTATTCCGAACCGTAGCCGACCGCGGCCGCGATCGGGTCACGCCGTCAGCCGACGTACCGCTGCGACGAGCAGGTCGGGCTTGAACGGCTTGACGATCCAACCCTTGGCCCCGCTGCCCTTGGCTCGCTGGATCATGCTCTGTATCCGCTGCACCACACCCATCTTGAAGGCCGCAGCGGGCGTTGGGCAGTTCGACGGAGCACCGGGGTCACGCCGCGGGGATCGTGAACGAGCGCAACGGCGCGTCGAGCTCGTCGGCGCGAAGGTTGGCGCGGGTGCCGAGCCAGGGCTTGGGCGCGAGCTCGAGATGGCGTTCCATGGGGGATAGGGCAAGCAAAGCGTCGATCGCTTCGTCAGCGCGGCGCCTCAGGTGACGTAACGGTGCGTTACGCGATCTTCGAGCGATCGACGTCGCGAACCTGGTAGCGCACTACCGCGGTCTTCTCGTCAAGACCTACTCGGGAAGCTGCCACTGTGGCGCCGTGCGCTTCGAAGCGGAGCTCGACCTCGCCGCCGGCAGCGTCCGCTGCAACTGCTCGCTCTGCTTCAAGGCTCGCGCGTGGTTCACGCCGGCCAACCCGACAGAGTTTTCGCAGGGGGTGGCCGTGCCAATCGCCAGCATCATGGAGCCAGGTTCCGACGGTATCGCCACCGTCATGGAGCCACCCGATCGCCAGGGTCATGGAGCCACCCCGCGGGTGGGCGTGAGGCGGATCGCCAGCCTCATGGAGCCACCCGATCGCCAGGGTCATGGAGCCACTTCATGACCTCGGCCGGGTGTGGGGTGTTTTTCCCCTTCTATTCCCCCTGACGACCGCCCACTGGCACCTGAACGAATGTGAGGTAGAGGGGGCACGAGGCCGAAAGCGACAACGAAACTTCCGCAAGGAGCGCGCATGAATCTGTTTCCGCAGAACCAAACCCTGTTTGTGAAGGGCGACCTTCGCGCCTACCTCGAGAGCAGGCGGCACGAGCTCGACACCGAGATCGACCGTTACGACGGAAACAAGCTGCTCAACACAAGCGCCGAAGACCTCGCGACGTACTTCTTTGAGAGGTTCCGTGTTCAACCGTTGGAGCTTCACCGAGACAAGACCGCCGTCGATCAAGCAGAGTCGCGCGTTGACGTGAGCCACGATCGCGACCGCGTCTTCTGGCACCGAGAAGGGGGCCCGCACCCCATGCCCTCGACCCGAGTAACGTTTCGCGTGCCATTCGCGGGCGACGGTGGTCTTTTCAAGATGCAGGCATCGACGCGCGACTCCAACCCGCCGGGCGGATCCGTCGTAGGCTCCGAACTTCACCTCATCTACGAGGCGACCGAGGGCGCGGGCTCCGAGCCCATCAAGGCAGCGTTCGAACACGACCTGCGTCGTGTTCAGCAATACGTCGGGTGGATCGCTTCTGACATCGCAGGCTTCAACCAGACGTTGAGGCAACATGGTCTCAACGCGATCAACTCGCGCCGTACGCGTCTTCTGGAATCGCGGAGCTTGATTGCGAATCTTGGCTTTCCGCTAGTCGAACGCGAGAACGCGCCGCGTACCTATGCGGTTCCTGAAATCCGCCGCCAAGTCGTTCCGACCCCGCCCGCGGCCACAAGCGCCCCGTTCGCTCCGGAGCCGGCCCTCGCCGCGTCGCACTACGACCACATTCTTTCGGTTCTCGAGAACATGGTCACGGTCATGGAATGCAGCCCGTCCGCGTTCAGCACCATGTCGGAGGAACATCTACGACAACACTTTCTGATGCAATTGAACGGCCATTACAAAGGTGGGGCCACTGGAGAGACGTTCAACTTCGAGGGCAAGACCGACATCCTGCTCCGAGTGAACGGCCGGAACATCTTCATCGGCGAGTGCAAGTTCTGGGACGGGCCGGCGTCACTTACCAAGGCGATCGATCAGATCCTCAGCTACGCATCGTGGCGAGACACGAAAGTCGCGGTGCTCGTGTTCAACCGCGGACGAGCCTTCTCGGAGGTCGTCGCGAAGATTCCGGAAACGGTAAAGGGCCACCCAAACTACAAGCGCGATTTCGCGGCGACCGGCGAGACTCGGTTCAGAGCGACCTTTCGGCACCGGGACGACCCGAACCGGGAGTTGACGCTCGCCGTTGTAGCCTTCAACGTCCCTGGCGCGTTGCCCACGAAAGCCGCCCGGACCAAGAAACTCAAGGCGAGCTGAGCCATCCTGCCCAAGCGCCCGCCCGCTCACGAGCCGCGCAGGCACGAGTTAGCCGAAACCTGCAGGGGCATACGCCCCCACAGGTGCCCACGCTCAGCGGGGCGCGGGGCGGACGGGATATGTCATATCTCGCGGAAGATGCTGTACATACGATTACCCTCGGGTATCCTTCACCCATGGCCCCGCACGTTGAGCAACTGAGCCGCGAACAAGTTCGCGCGCGCATGATGCAGCTTGCAGGCGACCTCGGTCTGTCCCTGGACGATGCCATGCGCCGTGTCGATCGCGGCGACTTCGACGATCAGATCGTGTCCTCAGAGCTTCGGATGCTCCGGTTCTTGCTGGACGACGAACCCGAATACCGACACGCCGCCGAGTAGCGCGTGATCGAGGGGGCGACGCCGGCTCAGTGCTTTGAGCTCTTTCGCGGGCACATGGCCGAGGTAGTCTCGGGCCAGCGCGGCGGGGGCACCGAGGCGACGAGCCGGACCAAGAGATCATCCGGAGCTCGGGATTACGGGCGCCCGTCGCCAAGGTTCCACGGCGCGCACCGAGGACGGCTTTCTTTCCTATTCAGGCGCTCAGCGAGAGCTGGAGAGCTTTGGTCGCTTCTTTCTCGATTCCTGGGGCAAACGCGAGGTTTACGTTGGCTCCTACGTCGCGCGCAGTGCATATCTCGACCCACCCAACTCTGCGCTAGGGCCTGTCGTCCGAGCAGTCAAGATTCCGGCAACGATTGATCGAGCAACAGCTCAGTCGAAGCTGCTGTCACCGTAGCGAGTGGTCACCTGGTCGATTTTCTCGGCGTCGCCGAAGGAGTTGTATCGGAAGACGAACACCGCGCCGGCGGTGCTGCCGTCCTGTCCGGGGTCGTCGGTGGGAGCGCCGACCACGAGCTCGTCGCCACCGCCGCCGTTGAAGTTGCCCGAGACCAGGGCGGTGCCGAAACCCATGTCGCGCTGCTCGGTCGGGAGAATGGTGTCCGTGTCGCTCACCGAGTAGAGGCTCTTCTGGCTTCTGTAGAATTTCGAGGCCATCGTCAACGAGCCACCCGCGTAGATCCAGATCGCGCCCTCGGGCAGCTGCGCGTCGAGCGTTTCACCCGGTATCCCGACCACGAGACCCTGGTAGCTGGCTTTCCTGAAGAAGTCTCCGACTGCCAGCGATCCGCCGAAATAGTCGCCCTGCACGGAGTCGCCGTTGTGGAGGTGCTGAGCGTAGAGCATCGTCGAATTCGTTCCCTTGAAGATCAACGCCCCACCGACGGAGTCGGACTCGGCGGGCGCGCCCACGACCAAGTCTTCGTGGCTGTCACCTACGACATTGCCGATCGCGAGCGCGTACCCGAAGCGAGAGGGGTTGTAGGAGTTCAGATTGGCCGACTTGAAGTCCATCGACCAGACGGTGCCGTTGAAGCCGGCGACGAAGACGTAACCCTCGTCGGACTTCTGGTACCAGCGCCTGCCCGGTGCCCCGATGGCGAGCTGTTGCCGGCCGCCCATCAGGTTGCCGATCGCGACGGACAGCCCGAACTCGTCACCCGATTGGTTCGCATCGCCGCCCAAGCTTTCGCTGATGTAAATCCAAGGGTTCACGAGTCGGGACTGCGACTGCTGGCCCTTGAACACCATGACGACGCCCGAGGTGACGGTTCCCAGAGCCTCGAACGGAACGCCGACGGCAAGGTCATCGAGCCCGTCGGCGTTGAGGTCACCCGCCGCGAGCGACCACCCGAAGCCGTCGCCGGATTCGTTGGCGCCGAGCGACGCCTGAGTGAGTCCCGTCGGGTTCGGCCCTGTCCCGGCGACGCGAAACTTCAGCCCGTCGCCCGTGCCCGGCAGGACGACGGTGTAACCGCAGCCGCCCGCCGAGCAGACCGAGTCGGGGAGCTTCTCTCCGGGTAGGCCAATGGCGAGATCATCGTGGCCGTCGCCATCGAAATCGCCGGCGGCGAGCGAGGCACCGAAGCGGTCTCCCGCCTCATGGCCGAGATTGACGGAGCTGCCGAGCGCTGCATCGTCGACGGTGAGGTCGGACTGCGTGATGCGCTTCCAGGGGTGCAAGCCGGTGAGCGTGCCTCGATAGAGGTACACGGCGCCCGCCGACGAGTCCTCACCCGGCGTGCCGACGGCAAGATCGTCCGCCCCGTCGCCGTCGAAGTCCCCCGCGGCTAGCGCCGAGCCGTACTTGTCGCCCGATTCGTTGGCGTTGTTCGGGTACTCGAAGGTGTCCGGAACGCACTCGCAGTCCCCGCCCGCGAAGCTACTGATGACACGGAGCTCGTTCGGCGCACAGAGTGACGACTCCAAACCGCAGTTGCCGTACGCCGGATCCAGCGAGCGCCTCCCTACCTCGATGATGCACACTCCCACCATCGAGTTGCCACCCATCCGGTAGGTCCAGTCTGCTTGCTTGAACCCGCATTTCTCCGCCTGCAGTGAGCCCGTGTTGCTACCGTGACTGTAGCCGTGAGCGTGGGCCGCTTCGTGCCAGGCGACCCCCGCCGCGTAGCTCGCGTCGACGCCGGCTGGAGGGGTGCCGTCGTACAGCGAGTTCCATTGCCATTTTTCCGCTCCGTTGACGATTCCCTGATTCGACGCTTGGGCTGAGTTGCCGAGTGGTGGATTCGTACGGCAGGTCTGCAGGGTGGGAAGCCGCGAAGCGGCGGTTGAACAGGATCCTGGCGCGCTGCTTGCGCGGGGCTTTGAACAGAATCGGGTCGCAGTGGCAATCGGAGCCCGCCGGGAGAGGTAGGTTCGCGCATTCGGTGCTGCACACGTGGCCCGTGCTCGTGGGCTCGCTGCCCGTCCCGCACGGGACGTACGGGCCGTAAGGATTGCCGGGGTTCGTGAGCGGGAGCTCGGTCGCCTGAGCGAAGATAGTCCGCGCGCATTCGCCGAACGCATTGGAGCGCGAAATGACTCGCCCGTACCTTGCGATCTGCTCCGCCTCGTCATCGCGATTTTGACTCACGCAGCTCTGATCGATCGTGGCCGCACCGAGCAGCGCTTGGTCCATTTCCCCGACGGGCTCGTCACCTTGCTCGTTGTCGGGAGCCGGCGCTCCACAGGCGAAAGCTCCCAGCGCGGCCAAGCTCACGACGATTCCGCGGTGTTTCATGGACCGCCGACAGAGCAATGGACATGCCAGACGTCGAGCGCGCAACGGATTGGCCCGATCTCGGAACAAAATCGTCACTCGGCGCCCGTGACCTCGCCTGCGCTGCTGCCCGGATTGCCCGAGTTGCCCGAGTTGCCCGAGTTGCCCGAGTTGCCCGAGTTGCTCTGGACGCTTCTCCGCGCTCTGAGCGGCACGTCGCGACGCAAGAGCACGTGGTACGGCTCGATCACGGCGATCTCGCGAAAGTGGGCGGCGAGGTAGTCGTCGAGCAGGCTGGAGCCAGGGAGCACGTTTTCCTGGTGCTCGAGCGTTGGACGACTGGACAAGATCGCGAGCTTTGCACCCCGGCGCTGAAAATCTCGGATCATCTCGGTCTGCACGTCGGCACGCGTCGTCAGGTTGGGGATCGCGGACGATCTCGAGGGACCGTGGCTACCGTGGCAGGGGAGCGGCTCGTATGCCTTCGCCGGAGAGCGAAACGTCTCGTTCGACGGAGCCCCGTGGACGCACGACATCAGCCATGGCGAGATGCTGCGCGCCGGCTACGACCAGACGCTGGAGATCGAGCCCTGCAACATGCGCTACCTCTTTCAGGGCGCCGATCCGATGGCGGAGACTGGCGGCGACTACAATCGCATCCCCTGGCGGCTCGGGCTGCTGACCCAGAGCCCGTGACCCGAGTCACCTCGGCCGTGGGGGTGGGCGCGCGTGGAGCTCCGCGACCTCGGCCGCCCGCAGCGCGCGGTTGTAGATAGCAACATCGTCGATGGAGCCGGAGAAGAGGCGGTCCGCTCCGGCCCATTTCCCCATGAGGAGATCCGACGTGCCCGGCAGAATGGGACCGGGAGACGTGCTCGACTCCGCGAGCTCCCCGTCAACGTAGAACGAGAGCAGGCTCTGCTTGGCGTCCAGAACGACGGTTGCGTGCGACCAACGCCCGAGCTCGAAGCACTGGCAGTCGTAGTGCGCGATCCCCCCGTCGGGTCCGAGCCAGTAGGCAAAGGTCCAGTAGATCCCGGACGAGCGACCGCGGGTCTGCAGCTGCCACCCGCCCTCCACCATCACCTCCGTGCTGATCACCGTGCCAAAATCGTCGGTGGCGACGTCTTCGTCACCGATACGAACCCAGGCCGAGAAGGTCCAGCTAGCCGTCGCGTACGGGAACCTTTCCACGATGACGCTGTCGCCCGGGCTGAAGTGCAGCGCGCCATCGAAACGACCATCGCTCACGAACGTGGCACCGGCCACGCTGCCGTCGCGGCGGTTTCCCGACGTATCCGCGAGGGTCGTGCCGCCGGTTTCGTCGAAGGTCCAATGGGCGACGAGGCCATCGCCCAGCGTCGTCGGCGCGAGACCAGCAGCATCGATGTACGTGGGCCCACATCCGACCAGAAGAACGCAGAGCCAGGCGCGCTTCATGGCCAACCCGTCAGCGTCAGCACGCCGGACACGAGCGGATTTCTGATCTCGATGCTGTCGTCGTCGAGGAATCGAATCACCGGGTAGGGCGTGACGAGGATACCGTGCGCTTCGAGGGACAAAGCGAGCGACGGAGTGATCGCCAGGGCGAGACCACCCCCGACGTCCGCGGCGAACGAGAAGCGATCCCCCCGCAGTCCCGTGTACGGCCAGGTTGCGCTTCCATCGACGCCAATGTGGTAGACGCCCGCACCCAACGAGACGACTGGCGTCAGCCACCCCGGAGACGTGAGGTCACCGACCAGCTCGAGGAGGCCGAGCTCCTGGCTGAGCGTCGCCCGACCTTCGGCGAACTCCAAGCGAGGACGCGTGCCGAGACCCGAGACCGTCAGACGCGTGGCGAGTCTAGGACCGAGACCCAGGCGAAGCCGACCGACCGGCATCCAGGCGCCACCCGCCCCGCCGAAACTGGCGAGCAGCTGCGCCCCCGCCTCGAGTCCCCACGGCGATCGCCGCGGCTCCAGCGCTCGCTCCGCCCATTCGGATGCCTTCGTGCGAGCCGTGCGACGTTCGCTCGGCTCTTCTCGTGTGTCGACGAGGATTTCGAGCAGGCTCGCGCGCAACAGCTCCACCGAGCGTCGCGCCAGCACCTCGGGAGCGGAGCCTGGGGGAGCCGCCGTCAATTCTACCGCGCGCACGACGGTCTTGGCCGTGAGTCGGTCGATCACCCAGACCTCTGCGGCCCTTGCATCGGCATGAAGGAACAGGGCGACCGTGGCTGCAGCGCTCGTGTCCTTTTCCGCCCGGGCCAGCGCCGACCGAGCGTCGGAGCCGGGTGAGGCGTTGACGACCGATACCTCGAAGCCATCCGCAACGAGCTCGCCGCGAATGCGGGTGATGGCTTCGCTCACGATCGCGCTCCGAGCCGGAGGGCGGACCAGAACGACGAGCGCCGCATCGGCCCGCGAGCCCCGACAGACGAAGAAGATTCCAAGCACGATCGGCAAGAAGATGCCCGGGCGCCACATCCGAAGCTCCCGGTCTAGGGGGCGCGTATCAGCGCGCGTGCTGCCGCCGCGTAGGTCCCATCCCCGAAGCGACGGAGGTATTCCTCCGCGACGGGGCGTGCACGAGCCTCTCCGTGGAGGCGCCGCGCGATGGTCATCTTGCGGCCCAAGGCCTCGGAAGCGTACGTTCCGTTCGGTGACTCGTCCAAGCATCGCTCGTACCAGGCAAGTGCGAGCTGCAGATGCTGCGCCGTCTCTTCGAGTCGGCCGAGCAGGAACGCGGCGTCGTTGGCCCGCGTCGATTGCGGAAAACGACGCCTGAGCGCAGCGAGGGCGCTCCGTGCCACGTCTTCACGGCGGCTGTACCGAGCGGCATCGGAGAGGGCTGCGAGCTCGTTGCTCGAAGCCTCGGCGAGGACCGTGTCGAGGCCGCGCTCCTCCGCCTCTCGTAGGATGGTTCCGAAATCCCCGGCAGCGAGCCGGGTCGTCCAGCTCGACGCGGGGCTGACCGACGACGCGGAAGTCGGTGGTGCCGGGTGGAGGCCTGGCCCTTCGACGGGAGATCTCGAGTCGTCCCTGCTGTCCGTTTTCGACGCCGGCCGGTCGGACCTTGCGTCGCTTGCATCGGACGCGGCGTCGATGCTGCGAATGAGGACCTCTTTCTCCCGCACCGAGACGATGAGCCGCTGACCGGCTCTCAAGCTGATCGCTTCGTCGGAAAGCGGACCACTCACGGCGATCGCTCCCGTCGTGAGAGAGACCTCGAGTCGCTGATCGGCGTCCCGCCATTCCGCGGTGAATGCCGTTCCCTTGACCGTGATCAGGAACGGCCCGGCGTCGAAGAGCCAATGAGCTCCGCGCCACGGAACGACGGCGACCTTGGCCTTGCCGCGCAGTGCAATCCGCGCCCCGTGCTCGCCGACTGATTTGACCCGACCGCGCGCCCCGCCCAGAAAGACAACCTCCGTTCCATCCGAGAACCGCAAGGTGGGATCCGCCGTGCCGCTCGCCTCGACGGCACCCGTCGAATCGACTCGTCCGCCCTCGACCGCATACGAAAGTGCCCCTACGTGGTCGGCACCGAGAAAGCGGCTGGCGACGAGGACCAGCGCCACGACGGCCAGCACGGCGGCGCCATTCCAGACGAGGCGCGCGCGTCGCATGCGAACGGACCGTCGCGCATTCAACTCGAGGAAAGCCTCGGTAAGGCCAGGCGCCGACATCTCGCCGAGCTCCCTCCGCGCGAGCCCGACCAGCCGCTCGGCGGGCGCGCTCAGTTCCTTCTGCGGCTCATCCCCGGGCACTGGAGACTCCTCGCGCGACGGCGCGCTCGCGAGCATAGCTGGAAAGCGCGCGATCCGCCTCGACGAGCGCGGACACCCGCTCGGACGCGCGGCTGAGCCAGCGTTTCACCGTGGCCAACGACACCCCCATGCTTTCGGCAATCTCGTCGAGCTTGAGCCCCTCCATGTGTCGCAACACGAACACCGTGCGTTCGTTCGCCCCGAGCTGGTCCAAAAGTAGGTAGAAGCGGCTGAGGATTCTGACGCGCCTCGCTGTCCGCGCCTCGCGCGGGCAGCTCGGGGGGTTGGCCGGTCGGCGATAGGCGCAAGATCCGCCGCACGCGCCGGCGCCGTAGCTCCATTTTGAGGGTTCGGAGGGCGAACGAGTAGATGAAGCTGCGTAGGGCGCTTCTGTCACGCAGCGAGGGGATACTCTGGAACACGCTCAAGAAGACGTTCTGGGTGACGTCTTCCGCTTCTCCGCCCGGCCCGAACGCTCGCTCCAGCAATCGATGGACCATCGGTGCGTGGCGAGACCAAATCGCCCAAGCGGCCCAACCCTCTCCATTCATGAAAGCGCTCACCAGATCGACATCGTCGAGGCTCGACTCAGCCGTCGGTGCGACGACGTGAAGTCGAGGATGATGCGATCTGCGCTTCACTGTATCGCCCGTCGATAGTTGTGCAGAGTATCGCTCCACGCCGCCAGTGGCGCTACTTGCAGCAGCGCTGGGCTCGTGGCGAATCCGTCCACGCCGGAGCAGTTGCGCGTGACTGGAGAAGCGGCTCATGGGCTCGATGCGCGTCGTCGGGGCGTCGCGAGCACAGCGCCTGCAGCGACTCAAAACCTCACTTATTTGCAGCGAAAAGCGACGCGCAGACGCAACGACGGGTCATGTCGGTCGCACATCCGTAGTTGCCGCGGGGTGAAGGTGGTGAGGGCGAGCCCGGCGATGAGCCGGTCTTGCTCGGTCGCGTCACTGCCCGGGCGACGCGCCGGCGCAGGACTTCTCGAGTCAGCGAAACGCCGGAGCACCAAGGACTGAAAAGAATGAGACCCATGCGCCTGCTTCGAGCATGCCTATTTTCCGGGATATTCGCCGCAGCCGGTTGCTCTTCGGGTGATTCGGGTACCGCGTTGGAGCCAGGAGGATCGGGCGCGGGAGGATCCTCCGGGACGGGAGCTACCGGAGACGCCGGCAGTGACACCACGGCGGGTTCCGGCGGAACGAGCACCGCGGGAGCCGGCGGGATGTTGGGGACAGGAGGCGCGACCGCCGGCATGGCGGGCACCGGAGGTGCGAGCGCTGGTATGTTGGGTGCCGGAGGCGCGACCGCCGGCATGGCGGGCACCGGAGGCGTGACTGGCGGAGCTTCCGGAAGCTCCGGCACGGGCGGAGCCGGTGCCGAGTCGGGAGCTACTGGAGTCGCTGGCGACGGGAACTCCGCTGGAGCGGCCGGGGCGGACGGGAGTGGGTCGTGCACGGGAGTCAGCGCGGCGTTCCCTGCCGTGACGAGCTACGGGGAAAGAGACGGCGGCTTCGGCCCGGCGGTGGCGACGCGCCGCACGGGCGACGGGAGTCTGGGAACCGACGGAAATGGGATGGCGAACACCGTCGCCATCTTCCGCCCTGCTGCCGACAGGTACGGAGCGGGCGGTGTCCGGCATCCGCTCATCGTCTGGGGCAACGGGCACACCAACACCGTCAACATCTGGCAAAGCTTCTTGGCGCGCGTCGCAAGCTACGGCTTCGTCGTCGTCGCCCCCGAGCAAACCGAGGTCACGGCAGAGCACATGAACCAGGCCATCGACTACGTGCTGAGCCTAGCGAGCGATCCGGGGAGTGAGGATTGCGGCAAGATCGACACGACGAAGATCGGCTCCACCGGGTATTCGCGAGGGGGCGGGGGCGCCATCAGCGTGGGTAGCAACCCGCGCATCACCTCCACCTTCTTCTTCGCGTCCAATGGCAACGTCAACAACCTCAAGGCTCCCTGGGGCGTGATCGGCGGCGACATGGACACCACATTCAATTGGACGGCGATTAGCTCTGCCGTCAACGGGTCGACGCAGCCCGCGTTCGGCGCGGCGCTCGCCGGCATCGATCACAACCGCGTGGCCGGAAGTGCCAAGGCTCAAGAAGCCTACATCGGCTGGATGCGCTGGCGCTTCATGGGAGACGAGGCGGGTCACGACCTGTTCGTGGGCGACGGCTGCCAGATCTGTTCCGACACCGCCTTCTCGGGCGTCGTGAAGACGACGGATTTCGATTCGCTCTAGCGGAGTCGACATGCTCACGATGCGCGGCGGAAAAGGTCTGTTTGGTCCAGGAGCCATCCTTGTTCTGGCGGCTTCGTGCTCGAATGAAGCGCCCACTCCTTCACCCGTCGGCGGCGACGATGGCACCTCGAACGCAGGATCGCCTGGTGGCCAATCGCCGGGCGGAGCCTCGGGCGCTGGCGCCGGCCAGAGCGCGGGCAGCGGTGGTGGGACGGCAGGCTCGGGTAGGGTCGCCGGAGCCGGTACTTCTGGTGCGCAAGCTGGCGGCGCTTCGCCGGGTGGGAGCTCCGCCGGGGGGAACGCGACGGCTGGCGAGGCCACGGGTGGCGAGGCGACGGCAGGCTCTGCCGCTGGCGGCGCCGCAGCAGCTGGCGGAGCGACCGCGGGCTCAGCCGCCGGCGACTCGGGCAGTGGCGGCCAAGCAGCAGCTGGCGGCACGTCGGCCGGCGCGGGCGGGAGCTCCGGCGCTTCCGGAGCAACGTCGATGTCGTGCCCGAGCGGCGGATGGCCCCCTGGTGATCAGAGGATCACGCTTTCGCACGGCGGCATCGAGCGCGTGTACGAGGTGCATGTTCCGCCCGGCTATGCGGGAACCACGCCCGTGCCTCTTCTGCTCACGATCCACGGCGCTCACAACACCCCCGCCATGGCTCGAAGCTGGTCGCAAATGAATCCGGTAGCGGACGACAACGGGTTCATTGTTGCTTACCCAGCTGGTGTGGATTGTTGGAACGCGGGAGGTATCCTCCCCGGTTGCACCGCTGCTGACGATGATCTCGGATTTCTCAAAGCGGTCGTCAGCGATGTCGAGAGTCACGCGTGCATCGACCCGAAGCGTGTGTATGCCACGGGTATCTCGAACGGATCCATCATGGCCCAGTACATGGGGTGCCAGGCGGCCGACATCTTCGCGGCCGTGGGCGGCGTTGCCGGCGGGGTAGGACGCTGTTCGCCATCGCGCCCGATATCCGTCTTCTACGTGCACGGCACCGCGGATCAGACCGTGTCCTATTCGAGCGCTCAACCCAACGTCACGGGCTGGGCAGGCCGCGACGGTTGCAATACGACGCCCATGGAGACGTACAACCAGGGCTCGACCAGGTGCGTCACGTACCAGGACTGCGACGAAGGCGTCGAAGTGGAGTTCTGTACGGTCACCGGAATGGGCCACTGCTGGCCGGAGGACACGAATTGCGGCCCCGGGGGCGGGCCCACCTACGGTGTCACTGACTTCAAGGCAAGTCCGATGATGTGGGAATTCTTCCAGCGACATCCTCTTCCATAGCCGACCGGACTGACTCATGCGCACCACCCCCATGCTCCTCGTCAGATGGTCACTCTTCGTTTCGGCGATCGTCGCGCTTCCGGCTGTCGCCTTCGCTCAGGCCAATCTGCCGGTCCCGCCCGCCGGCTACGACCAGCGCCGAGGCGGCGCACCGATGGGTATGGTGTCGGCTGCGACCTACCCGACGACGAGCTACGGCATGCGCGCCGCGCGGGTCTACACACCGCCGGGCTACTCGACGGCCACGAAGTACCCCGTTCTCTATCTCCACCACGGCATCGGGGGAGACGAGACCAGCTGGACCGACGGTGCCTCGGCCCACATCATCGTGGACAACCTGATTGCCGACGGACTCGCTACTCCCATGATCATCGTCATGCCGAACAACAGCATGACGTTGAGCAACGACTTCAACGGTTACGGTCTGTACGAGTCGGTCATCGTCCCGGACCTGATCCCTTACATCGAGGCCAACTACTCGGTGCTCACCGACCGCGCGAATCGTGCGATCGCGGGACTATCGATGGGTGGAGGGCTCACCTTCAACATTGGCTTCCGCAACATCGACCTGTTTGCCTGGATAGGCCCGTTCTCTGCGGCGCCGAACACGAGGCCCCCTTCCCAGAACATCCAGGATCCTGAAGCGGTCAAGCGAGAAGTGAGGCTCATCTTCATCGCCTGCGGCGATGCGGACGGCCTGCTGAGCTACAGCCGGGACTATCACGACTACCTGACACAAGAGGATATCCCCCACGTGTATCAGCTCGAGCCCGGACAGGGGCATACCACCACCGTCTGGAAGCGGAGCCTGTACAACTTCGCCCAGCGCATCTTCACGGACTCCGGTACCGGAACGGGTGGCGCGGGCGGCATGGGCGGTATGGCGGGCAACGCGGGGCTGGGCGGAAGTGGTGGGACGGGGACGGGCGG
The DNA here is from genome assembly GCA_963841435.1 of uncultured delta proteobacterium. GTDB lineage: Bacteria > Myxococcota_A > Polyangia > Polyangiales > Polyangiaceae > PMG-095. Next base: position 852,399 of record CAWJCS010000005.1, on the reverse strand, counting down.
CGCCGGCGCCGCAGGGGCGAATGGCGGCAGCGGCATGATGGGCGGAGGCGCGGGAGACGGCGCCGGATCGGGTGGCATGGTTGGCGGTGCGGGTGGGGCCGGGAGCGGTGCGGGTGGCAACGATGTTCAGGGCGGCATGGCAGGAACGTCCGGGTCGGGCATGACTGGCGGTGCTCCGGCGAGTGGCGGAGCGATGCCAGCTACGGGCGGCAGCGATGCTCAGGGCGGCGCTTCAGGAATGTCCGGGTCGGGCATGACAAGCGGCGCGCCTGCGACTGGAGGTGCGACGTCAGCCACGGGTGGGACGGGCGGCACCCCTCCGGCAACGGGCGGAGAGCCCCCAGCGGCCGGAAGCGCTCCTGCCGGCGGAGCCGAACCTTTGGACGACGGCGGCTGCGCGTGCTCGCTGCCGGGATCCAGATTGGGGACCCCGCCCTTTGCCCTCTTCGCCGCGGCGGCCGTCGTCGTTCTGGGCAGCGCGCGAACCAGGCGACGGCGGAGCCCGCGACCGGACGCGTCGGTCGCGCCACCTTCCAGGAGGATCCGGTGAGGAGAACGCTATCGTTGCACTGCGCTTCGCCCTGCACGCTCGCCCTGCTCGCCGCCTGGGTGCTGCTCGCTTGCGGAGCCGACACTCACCCGCTCGACTCCGCAGCTGGGTCGGCGGGAACCGGTGATAGGGGCGGAAGCGCGGGTGTGGGCGAGAACGGTGCAAGCGCCGGCATTGCGGGCACGGCGGGCGGCTCCGCGGCGGGAACCGGCGGCTCCGCGGGCGATGGCAGCGGTTCGTCGGGCACGGGTGCGTCCGCTGGGCAAGGCGGGTCGGCGATGGCGGGCGGATCCATGGCGGGCGGGTCGGCCGGAATCGGCACCGTCGGCGGCTCGGCAGGTACGGCGATGGCGGGCTCCTCGGGCGCTTTCGCGGGTGGCGCGGGAACGGCCGGCACTGCGGGAGCCGACATCGCCGCCGGAGCAGGAGGGATGGGCGGAGACTCCGCGGGGGTCGGGGCGGGCGGTTCCGCCGGATCGGGCGCCACCACGGGCGTTGGAGGCTCGGCCGGCACGGTCGGATGCGGCGTGACCGGGTCGCCGGGAAGCGGCACCTATCCGATCGACGTGGACGGTCTGGAGCGGGAGTTCAACATCAAGCTCCCCGCGGACTACGACCCGAGCGTGCCCTACCGCCTGATCTTCGCCTGGCACTGGCTCACGGGCACGGCGGCGCGTGTGCAGAGCGCAGGCTACTACGGGCTCGAAAGTCGATCGGCGGGGACGACGATCTTCGTGGCAGGGCAGGGGCTCGATTCGAACGGTGACATGGAGTACGGCTGGCCCAACACGAACGGTCGGGACGTGGCCTTCGCGCGGGCGCTGCTCGAGTGGGTGCGGACCCGCTACTGCATCGACAGCGAGCGCATCTTTTCGACCGGGTGGAGCTACGGTGGCATGTTCTCCAATCGACTCGGCTGTGAGATGGGCGACGTATTCCGGGCCATCGCCCCGATGTCAGGTAGCGGTCCATCCCGGTCGGGCTGCGTGGGTCAAGTCGCAGCGTGGATTTCGCACGGCGATCAGGACCCGACCGTCTCGCTCGGCTCTGGTGAGGCAAGCCGAGACCATTGGGCGCAGGCCAACCACTGCTCCACGGAGACCATGCCGACGGAGCCGAGTCCTTGCGTGGCTTATCAGGGCTGCGACGGCGGTTTCCCCGTCCACTGGTGCGTCTTTCCAGGCGGACACATGCAGCCAAGCTTCGGCTCTTCTGCCATCTGGGACTTCTTCTCTCAGCTCTGACCCTACAGGTGGACGACCCGGGCCTCGATGCGAGGAGCAGCGGCGATGCGATCCGACGAAACCGCTCGCCGGGCTGTTCTGCTTACGCGGAAAACCAGGCGCGCCGTTTGCAGTCGTCTTCTAGGGACTCCTGGCGCCCAACTGGGGGAGCGCCAAGGCGAAACGAACTGCAAGCATGGTGGTGAGGGACGGCACGAGGCTTGGGGCGGCGCGAGGCGGATGCGACGCTGCGCCAGCGCGGAATGCCACTCGCCACCCTCATGGAGCCACCAATGGTCAGGATGATGGAGCCGGGTGGGGGAACTCAACGACCGAGGATTTGATCGCACGCGCGGGGCGCCGCGTCGAGAGGTGTCAGGCGCGGGGGCGCTTTCGGCGCCGGAGCAGAGGGGTAGGCTTGGTCACCGGAGCCGCAGGCGGAGGCCCGTCTTTGTCGATGCTGGGCTTGAGGCGTGGGCGATACGACTCGCCGTCGATGACGAAGTCGTAGGCGTTGTTCTTGAAGCGGTCGACGGCGCCCTGGCCGAGCAGCGCGTCGTCGAAGACAGCGAGCCAGTCGGCGGTGTCGCGATTGCTAGTGATGATCGTTGCCGCGCGTCCAGTGCGCTCGACGAAGAGCTGGTAGATGTCGCGGCTCTCGTCTCGGGTCATCGGCTCGAGGGCGAAGTCGTCGATGATCAGCAAGTCGATGGTGCAGAGCTCGGTCATGAGCGCATCACGAGAGTTGTCAAGGCGACTCTGTTTCAACAGGCGCAGCAGCGCGTCGACACGGTGCATGAGCACGTTGAAGGCAGAGCGACAGGCGACGAGTCCGAGTGCGTTGGCGAGGAAGGTCTTGCCGACGCCGACTGGGCCGAGCACGACAACGTTGCGCTGAGCTTCGACGAAGCGGAGGCTGGTGAGCTCCTGGAGCACGCGTCGATCGCGGTCACGCACGTGTCCGAGTTCCCGCGCTTCAATGGGGCCGCCGCGAACACGCGGCGGAGAGCCGGATTTCTTGGCTCCCACTACGCGCGCCACGTCCTGGGCTTCAATGGGGCCGCCGCGAACACGCGGCGGAGAGCGCCCTCTTCCTCGAGGCGTTCCGCGACCCGAGCGCCGCTTCAATGGGGCCGCCGCGAACACGCGGCGGAGAGGCGCGTAGCGACTCGGAGACGAGCCGATGACCAACCTCGCTTCAATGGGGCCGCCGCGAACACGCGGCGGAGAGCTTCATCGTCGAGTGCGGCGGGGCTCCCTTGCCAGCATCTGCGACTGAAACATCGGTGCGGATCGCCTTCCGATTCGTCGCCATCGCTGCTTTTGCGATTGTACTTCGACTTCTATTGACGGCGGCTGGGGCTCTGATCGTGCGCTGGTACTACCTCGCGTTCGCGTTCAGCATACTCGCGCTGCTCGTCAGTCTCGGCCAACTGGCGACATTGCCGACTAGAGTTGCCGTCCTTGGCGCCATCACTTTGGTCGGGCTCATGCTGATCGGCCTCGGATCTCCGTGGAACTCGCGCGATCGTTTTCTGCGTAGCTTCGAACAAGTGCGCATCGGGATGTCCCGACAAGAAGTTGGCGCGATCATGCGAGGGTACATCCAAGGGACAGGCATCGCGAACTTCCGCAACGTGACTACCATCAACGCAGGGCTCAGCACCTACCCCAACGCCCCTGCCGCGTCGCAGCTCGCTCCACAGCAATGCGAGGTCTACCGACACTCCACCATCGGTCTCTGGAACGCCGATTGGGGCACCGTCTGCTACAGCTCGGGCACCGTCGTCAAGAAGGAGTTCTCGCCGGATTGAATCGCTCGCCCGGGCCGCATACTGACGCTCGCAACGCGCACGGCGAGACGCCGCCCAACTTCGGCTTGCACCGGACGAGCACCTCGCTTCGCTCGGCGCCCGCCGCTGAGGCCGTGATACGTTGGGCGGACCCGGCGGTGACGAGCGCGCGGCCAATATCCGTATCGAGTCCCGGCGCGGGGCCGTGCTGCGAGCTATTCGCAACCCGTGATACGCTGCACAGGTAAACCAATGGAAGAGGAAGCCCGCGCTCTACTCGAGCAGATCCGCGATCTGCAGCGCGAGCACCTTGCCGAGTACAAGCGCGTCAGTGAGCGCAGCCTCGCGCTTCAGGAGCGAGCAGTTGCCCGGCAGGAGCAGATGGGGCGCCTGTACCGCGGGGTCGTCACAGCCGTTGCTCTCGTCGTGCTCGCCACTGTTCTGTTCAGTTGGTACGAGGTTGCGCGATAGCGGTCCCTACGACTCATGCGACTCGAGGAGGCCGTGCGCGCAGCGATCGTCTGGAACCCGAGGGTTTGCGGCGACACGAACTTCATCGAACGTCTTCACATACGCACGAGGGGTTGAGCAGGGCTGCCGTATCGAGATCCAAGCGGCGGAGCGCGACGGCACGCGCGCGGGGGCGACGCTATGCCAGGCGACGTTCGAGCGCCGCTCCGACCGCGGGCCATTCGTGCCTGACGATCGAGAAGAAGATCGAGTCTCGAACCTTGCCGTCGCACCCGGGCTTGTCGGCCCGGCGGATCCCTTCGAGCTTCGCTCCCAGGCGCTCGATGGCCGCGCGCGACATCTCGTTGCGCACGTCGGTTCTGAACGCCACGCGGTGCACGTCCCAGCCTTCGAAGGCATGGCGCAGGAGCAGGTACTTCGTTTCGGTATTGCAGCGAGTGCGTTGCGCGCTGGCGGCGAGCCAGGTGTAGCCGATCTCGACGACATCCGGACGTCCGTGGCGCTGCAATGCGGAGCCCTCGGACCACTGCCAGGGGCGAATCTCGGAGTAGCTGGTGGTGCCGACGACCCGTTCCTTCCACAGAATCGCAAAAGGCATGCGCTCGCCCTCCGATTGTTGGCGCAAGGCTTTCGCGATGTAGGCTTCCGCTTCGACGCGACCATTGGGAACCGGATTGAAGCGGTAGTTCTTCCGGTCCTCTGCCGCAGCAACCGTGAGCGCCTCGACATCCTGCGCAACAAGAGGTCGTAGTACAACTTCGTGTCCGGTCAGTGTAGGTTGAGCAATCGCTGAACCCTGCATCACCACGAGTTCATAGCACCGAGCGCTCCTCGGGCCGCTGGCTTCCGAAGGTCGCTCGAAGTACAAGTTGGTCGGACCTGAGGCGACCAGGTTGGAGACTACTGCTGGTCCTCGGCGGCTCCCGAGTGGCACCGCGAGGGCGGCCGCCCTGATCCTGATTCGGGTGTACAAGGAGCCCCCAAAAGTACTAGCTCAAAAGGGGGATCGGACATCGGCCATGATGAACGAAGCTCCGCCGGTCGATCCGGCCATCTTGCTCGAACGGTCGGGCGCCTTCCTGCGGGACCCCATGAACGCGTGGCGTGCGTGCGAGCAGTACCTTGCGTCATATGCCGAGACGGCCGCGGCCCGAGACGTGGGCCTGACCCTCGAGCTGGTGCGAACCATCGTTTCGGTCTCCGACGCGAGCCGTGGCACCTTTGCTAGTGCTCTGGACTACGCACTACTGGAGAGCATCAGCGCGTCGTTTCGTGAAGATCTGCCGCCAGTGCTCGCGAACGGTGTGATCACGGACGAGCGCGTCATCTTACAGCACGAGCGGCCCGCGGTCGTGAAGAACGTGCTCCAGCTCCAGAACCTTGGTGCCAAGCTGCTAGGGGATTTCTTCAGCGCTCTCGAAGCGGAGACCGCTGCACTCTTGGTGGACGGCGAGACGCGCGCTGTTGTGGAAGAGCTCACCCTCGAAGAGGCGTACCAACGGGCGGAGGTCCACTACCGTTCGTATGCGGCCGGCAATCTGCCCGAAGCGTTGCAAGGGTTCATGCACCTGAAATCCATGAACCCGAAGGACGCGTATTTCCGCGACGTCCTCGGAGCGATCCACGTCGCCCAGGGGAACCCTCGCCAGGGGCTGTGCGAGTTTCTGTATGCCGTGTTCTTGGATCCAGGAGAACCGACTTACGCCAGTCACTTGGTGACCGAGTTGTGTAAAGCGGGCTTACATCCGAGCGCCCTGGAAGTCCATCGGCACTACGAGCGGTATGCTCAACCGGACATGAATCCCAACAGCGTCGCTGCTCTCGGCGCATTCCTGCCCCTGTTGAGGATCGCGACCGTAGCGTTATCGAGCGTGGGGGCGAACGTCAACGTGTCGCCGGGCGCGCTGTCCGGCGAGCATTGGATCAAGGACGTGGACCCCGTTGCGCGCGAATGGCTCCCGCCCCCGCAGGAGCTTGCGGAAGCGAGCAATACGCTGGACGGCAAGCGGATCTTTCTCTCGTACAGGCGCGCCGGGGCCAGCAAGTCGGCGGAGCGACTGGAGGGTTCGTTGCTGGTGCACTTCCCCAGGACGCACGTTTTCCGGGACCAGACAGCGATGGTGGCCGGAGAGCGGTTCACCGATCGCCTGCGTGAGGAGATCGATGGCGCGCACTTGTTCCTTTGGATGATCGATCCGAGCTTCGGCAGTCCCGAAGGGCTGCGCAGGCTGCACGAAGTCAACGACTTCGTGCGTCGCGAGCTGGCCCGAGCCCAGTCCCGACACGTTCCGATTGTGCCGATCCTCGTTGAGGGCGCGTCCATGCTTCGCGCAGCGGATCTGCCGCGACCGCTCGACGCCCTGGCAAGCATTCACGCTTGGCCACTGCGGATAGAGCAGTGGGACGCTGATCTCGGACGCTTAGAGGTCAACCTGGTTCAAATCATGCGGCGCGAAGCCGCCCATGAGCAGGAGACCGAGGTTCTGCTGGACGAGCTAACGCGCTCTCTGACCTCCGGCGGCCCGCAGGCGAAGGAGGAGCGTGGCCGCATGACCGCCGGGGCGGTCTCAGAGCTACCTCGGTTCGAGGCCGTGCAGGTTCCGCCCGGCGTCGGCGTACCCACCTCGACCGTCGAGTGGCACGGGACCTGGGAAGTGACCGTAGTATCGCCCAACGGCTTGCGCAGATGGCTGCGGTTGGTAACTCATGCCCGCGAAATTCAGTCCGTTCGAGGGACAGCGAGGCACGTCGAACACCGCCGGTACCGCGACTTCCAGCGAACACATCGAGGGGTCCTGGCACATCATCACGAACGCCGACGTTACGGTACTGTGCGGGCTTCATTTCGACATCGCGTCAACGGGGAGGCAGGAGATCATTCGCTTGCCTTTTCACCGAAGGGTCGGCGACTACCTTGTTGGAACGGACGCCGCGGGCAATAGCTACAGCAGCCGCAACATCGCTCCGCATCACGGTGGGTTCTGACGGTGACCTGCCTGACTCGAGGGGACTGAAACGCGACTCGGCCAAAGCTCCTGCGCTCCGCCGCTCTCGTAGTGTGCCAAGAGCGGATCGCCGGGCAATCACCCTGCCTCGCGATGATAGTACCTGAGCGTCCCGCCGAGCCTACTTGACGGCGGCGAGGTCGCGCCACCCGCGCAGCCGACCGTGAGCAGGGAGCTCTCCGGGCGTCGGCATGGGGCCGGGCAGAGCCCACGCAGTCCCGGCTGCCCTGGCACCAGGCAGGGGCGCGATCCTGGCACCAATCCTGGCAAGACGACCTCCACGCTTGCGACGCCGTTCCGGCGCGCCACCAGGACGTTTACGCCCAGCTCGAAGCCCTCGTCAACACCCGCTTCGAGTCTTTATCATCACGGCGCTCGCCGCAGGGGCGACGAGCGCGGGAAGAAGTCTCCGTGCGCATCGAAATCGAACTGGGAATTTGCCGCGAGCCGGATCGGACCTCCAGCCTTCGTTGCCGATATCGGAGCAACGAAGGCCGTCGAACCGCGTGGCCGCCCCTTCCGGGGTGCGCTAGCCTGCGTGGTGGTGGCGCGGATTCATTCGCTCGCCGGGCACTGGCGATCGCTCGCCGGACGCGCGCTCCTCGCGTCGGCGCTCTTCGCGACCGCCTGCTCGAGGGATTCGCCTCTCGCGGAGGTCGGGGCCGGAGCTTCCGGCAAGGGAGGCGTTGGGGGCGCCAGGGCGTCCGCTAGCTCGGGCAAAGGTGGCTCCGACCCGATGAGCACAGGCGGCGCAAGCACGGGGGCATCGAGCTCGGGTCTGGGCGGCTCGGAAGCGGCCGGCGCAGGTCTCGGCGGAGCCAGCGGAGGCTCGGGCAATGCGGGGGATGCGGGCGGAGCGACGGCTGGTGCGGGCATGGCCGGTGAGGCTTGCATGCCACCAGGGCCTGACGGGTGTGACTCGACGCGCTGCCCCAGCGGCCTGCCCGAGGAGGCGACGACCTGTGCGCAAGACGTCAACTACTGCGGCTGCGGTGACCTGACCTGTGGCGGGGCCGGCGAAGGGGGCGCAGGCAACGTGCTGTGCGTGCACGTGCGGTTGACGCCCCTGGCCGGTGAAATCAGCCCACACACCGACCAGAACGTGTGCGCCAACGATCTCTGCTCCGGCGACGCAGACTGCCCCGACGGGGAGCGTTGTATTCGAGACTTGCGCGGCCTGCCGGTCTGCTCCACGGCCTGCCGGTTCGACAGCGAGTGCACGGCCGATTGCGGCGGGCGCTGTGAATCCGAGCTCGCCGTTGCGGGACACGCCGGCGCCCCCATCTACGACCCTTCGCAAGCGCGCTGCCTCTACGGCGGCATGTGCGACTCGACCAGCTGCGCGGGCTGCACCCCCGTACCGACAACTACCTACGCAGGACCCCGAGAGGAACGGCACTACTGCGATTGACGGCCTGTGCGACGGTCGGCGCCGAGGGAAATCGAACTGAGAAATGGCGGGCGGGGTTGGGTGACCGAACGCCCTGGAGGGCGGGCGGTGATGGGAGGTGCTCAACCGGAGGGGTGCGGGAGCCACGAGGTCGCGCCGATCGGTGATGAACCCCGCCGATCCGACGCTGCGGCTGGCGGCAAGGCGCACGGTCGCCTTTTCAGTGTGCCCATGGGCTCACCGAGCGAGTGGCAGCTCGAGGCTCACCGAGCGAGTGGCAGCTCGAGCTGCCCGAGCGGAGGCGGGGGCGGAGTCGGCGGTGGGCGAGGCGCGAGCCCGAGCAGCGAGCCCGAGCCGCGCGAGCAGGTGGCGTGCATCTTCCGGGGTGGTCGCGGCCTGCAACCAGCGCATCGGTCCCGAGCAGCGGGGGCAAGTATCCAAGTCGGCCGCAAAGACGTGCCTGAGCAGCCAAGCCCAGCGCTTGCGCCCGGTCGGGGGTTCTTCGCTCTCCAGCTCGAACTCGAGCCTGAGCTGATCACCGGGAGCAGGCGGCGGCGCGGTAGCGCTCGGATCGGGCAGCGGGCGCGGGACGACCTCTTTGCGCAAGCGCGAGTGGCTCGAGAGGACGCCCAAATAGCGAAGCAGATGAAAATACGGCGGAGGCACCGCGGCGACGAGCCGGACCATCAGGTCGTCGGGCTCACTGCGCGCTTCGCGCGCTCCCTCGCGTTGCTCGGGACCGTGGTCCTCCGTGGACTCCGTCCAGCGAGCTGGACTCTGTCCACTTCGGCTCGAGGACGAGAGCACGCGTGCCGTCCTTCCAAGCGTGCTTGAGGCGGAGCTCGAGCCGGCCGTCGGCGAGCCGCTCGAGGCGCTCCTGAGAGACCGGAGGCCGCGTGATGTAACGGCACAGCCGCTCGAGCTGTCGGCGATCGCGGCCGTCGACGGCCTGCTTGGCGTGCACGTTAATGCCGCGCACCTCGGCGACCGGCTCATCGGCGAGAGGGCCGGTGTCGGCCCCGCGAGTCGGCGGCTCGGGGTGCTGGAGCATGGAAAGTGCCAGCAGGTGGTCGAGCCAGAATCTGCTGCAGGTCCGTGCCAATCAGCCGGGGTCGCCAGTCATCCACGAAGACACCGGAGCGCTCGGTGACCTCGGTGTAGCGGGCGAGCGCGTCCGGCTGGGGGACGCTCTCGGCCTTCGCATGCTCGTGGTACTTGGTTTCGACGCCGACGACCGCGCGCGGGCCCACTTCGCCGCCGATGTCGAACGCCGCGTCGAAGGCGCTCTTGTTGCCGAGGTAGAGAGGCTCGCTTCGCCCCGGCGAGTGCTCGAAGCGAAGGGTCACAGGCCCCGCGGGCGCGTCGGGCCACCAAGTGCTTACGGCACGTGCGACTTTCTCAGGTTCCTCCGCGAGATCGCCAAAGAGATTGAAGCAGAGCGGCATTGACGAGAGTAGATCTGCCCAGAGACGCTCGTGATTGAGCATTTGGTGACGCTCCGGACTCGCGACCCGCGCTCGAACGGCTCGAAGAGCGGCGGGCGTGAGGAAGTTCGCGCCGCTCGTCTGCGCGAACGCCAGCGCCAAGCGGCTGCGACGGGAGTCGAGGCATCGCCGCCGGAATAGGGTTCGGAGCCGATTGGGAAGCCGCGAGCGGAGCGCCACGTGGCCTGGCGGAGCCGGGCTCGGCGTTTCCATTCGGTGCACGCTGGGTCGCCCGATACGTGGTCGGTGGAGAACCAGCAGTGAGCGTCGCGCGCAGCGGCGCGGCTGGCTTCGGGGGCAAGGGTCATCGGCGCCGTGGTTCAGCGGCCCATTGCGGCATCTCGCGCGGAGCCTGCCAGCCTGGCTATCTCGGGGCTTAGATACGCGAGCTCGCTGTAGCTCGCGTAGGTGGTAAGTGCCTCTTCGCGAGCCGACGAGCCCTCCTTTCTCGGCCGGCCCTGCACGGCCGAGATGATCGCGCTCTCGATACGCGGCCAGTCTCGATTGCCGTGTGACACTTCCTCGTAAGACTGTGAATCGACGACCCATGTGTGAAACTCGTCGAGCGTCGCCAGCGGACGCTTGTCGAGGATGGCGCGGACCGACGCGGTCGCATCGTGCGAAAAAAGGTCCAGCAGTTGAGGGACAATGAACCGGAAGAAATCCTGGTCGTCAAATACCTGCTTCCCGGCTGGTGACAGCTGGCACGACCTCAAGACCGCCCCTAAGGGGAGCAGAATCCGGTTGTAGTCACCGCCCGCGTCATGGCGAGCGGAGACCCACCCAATCGGTTCCCAGCGCTTCACCTGCGCAAGACCGATCATCCCGCCACGAAACAATCTGCCCTGTGGAACCCGCTGACCGGAGAGCCCGGGATCACCATCAGGCGGAGCCCAATCGGTCGGGCGAAAGCCATTGAGATGCTGAAAAAGCCCGACGGCGTACGCCGCAAGGTACGCTTGAAACGACTCTCTCAAACTTTTCCGCTCGGAGGCGTTCCGTGGAACCTTTGCGAGCGCCCGCACTCCTTCAATCATCTTGGTTTTCCATGCCATCTGCCCCGTGGTCTGAATCCTGTACAGGTCGTTCCAGGCACCGCGCTCCACTCGCTCTCGGTTAACCTCCATGAATTTTTCGAGCGGTTCCGGCCACCACGCGTCGATCCCAACTTGGTCCACTTCATCGGGACTCAGTTCCGCGTCCAGGAAGGACAGATCCGGCTCGGTGACCGTCGCGTACCAGAGCGACCAGCGCCGCGGAACGTTCCGCTCTTCCAGGTGCGTCCTAATGAGCCCGTCGATCTCACCGAGCGCTCGACGAGTGAGCTCGTAGCCCGCCATTTCCACGGCTTGATAGTAACGCAGCGTGCGTTCCAGCTGGTCGCGCACGCGACCCCCGACGCAGAACGGAACGATGACTCCCATCTCGAGTCCACCGAGCAGCGCTTCGTGAAAGCTCCGCCACTCGTATTCGACCCATCGAGATCCAGCCGACCGCGGGGACGCGATGGTCACGAGAACCCTGGAGCGGTCGAGCGCAGCGTCGATGGCCGCGCTCCAGCCGACAGCGCCAGCCTTCAGCGCAATGTCGTCCGCGGCAATGAAGACGGTCCAGCCCAGCTGCCGAAGCTCTCCGGCGAGCACCCGAGCAAGCGCGACATCCTCCGACGCATGCCCGAGGAAAACGTGCCACTCCTTGGTGGTCGCCATTGGCCTGAGCTTACATGGGGGCATGCGTCATCCGAGCTTCCTCAACCAGGCGCCCTTGATGCCCGCGCACGAAAGTTTCGAGCAAATTGCCGCGGGGGCGGTCAGCGGCAGGTGGTTCGCTTTCGCCTGACATCCCCAACGCGGCGTCCGAATCGGAACCCCGGTCGCGCAAGAAATGCACGCGCCAACCGTCGCGGCGCGAAAGATGAAACGGCGTTAGCGGTAGAGGCAGTCGTCGCCTCCGCGGATGAAGAGCTCGAGCCGCGACGGCTAGAAGGTCGGGTCGAACGCAACGTCCGCGCAATCCGTCACCCTGAACTCGTTGGTCGAGGTGCCGTGGTACTGCGGGGTGCGGGTTCGAGTCGTGCGCGTAGAGCTCGTAGCCGAGCTTGTAGGTGGATTTCGCGCTCGGGCAAGGTGGCGGGGTTTCCGTAGCCTCGGGGGCTTCGTCTTGACCGTGACCGCGGCCGGGCCGCGCCACTTCCCGAGGTCGTTCAGCTAGGGATGCGGATTCTGAGCTTCGAGCGGGGCCGCGAAGTTCGGAACCGCGTCCGGCTCGTTGTGCCTCGGATACCAGCCGGCGATGGTGACACCCCAGGTGAAGTAGTCGCGAGCCACGTCGCCACCGGCGCCGAGGCGCCACATGTAGTTGTCCGGCCAGAGGCCGACGCGTTCCAGACGGCGAGCTTGAGATCGAGGCCGAAGGTGCCGTGAACGCGCATGTCGCTGCTCTCGAAGCGCGTGGGCTCGAGGTACGAGCCGCCGCGAGCCTTGAGCCAGGTGCGGAAGATGGGCACCTCCATGCCGACGCGCGGGGACGAAACGACATGCAGGCCCGACCGATTCACGGTTTGGCTGACCAAGCTTTCGACGCCCACCGCGTTTTCGACGGAGCCCGACATCAGCATCGAGGCGGCAAATTGAACGTAATAGCGATTCATCTGCGTGAGCTGCTTCTCGATGAGCGTCTTCACCCTCAAGGGCGCGATCTCGAGCTGCCGGTCGTCCTCCGCCTCCTCTTTCTCGAACTTTCGCTGGATCGCTTCGTACTCGGCGTTCGTGCGCGCGGACCGGAGGGCCTTGTCTCGTGCCCTCTCGCGCGCGAGCCCGCGCAGGCGCCGCTCGAGCGTCTGCTGCTCGATTTGCTCCTCATCCTCGCGCCAGGGGGGATTGATCGGGCGGCGGCCGATCTGAGTGGCAATGCCGAAGTTGAAGTCCCACGGGGAGGCGACCGCCTTCGGCAGGTAGATATTGGCGCGTCGGAGTTCTGAATGATCAGATCGCCGTTGGCGTTCGGCAAGAGGTTGTCGCTGTAGGAAGCCTGCGTGACAATCGGCGTTCGGTACGCGACGCCCAGCCGGAGCGGCACGTTCTCGGGCTTGTACACCGCGCCGAACTCGAAGCCGGGGCCTGACGAGCGAAACGGAAATCCCTCTTCATCGGGGGAGTTGACGGTCATGGTGATGTAGCGCACGCCGACGCCCGCAACGAATTGGTTGTGCAGAAAGCCGTGGGCCAACTGGATGTGCATCGTCGGGATCGTGGCCGTGATGCCGCGCCGTTGCCCTTCCTCGGGAGAGGAGAGCGCATACTGCTGAACCGCGAGATTGAGCCCGATCCCCGTCTCACCCCACTGCAGGTTCACGGCCGGCGTGAAGAACACGAACGACTTCGGCGGATTCGGGACATTCGTCTTGCTCCCGCTGTTGAAGATCCATGTTGGCGAGGTCGGCGGGAAACGTCAGACCGAACCCGAGCCAGTAGTCGAAGTGCGTGTACGAGAAGAACGGGCGCACGGCCGGCGAAGCCGATTCTGCAGATCGCCGTCAACGTCCTCCGCGATTGCGACGTACGCGCCGGCGAGGCTGGTGACACGCCAGCCGGCGAAGAGCGGCCCTGGAAATAGGTCGAGCGCGTAGTCGCTGGTCGTGATCGGCTGACCCTGCGCAGCGAGCGGACCGCCAGCGGTCCGGCCCGCAGGCAGGCTGGATCGCATCTTCGGCGATCCGTAAAGTCCAGCACGCCATCCACCGCGACGGATGCGTTTGCTCCGCCTATCCCCACCGCGCGGTCCGAAGCCTTCCTCACCGGCTTGGTGAGGAAGGAACATCAGCGTTGACGGCCACCTACGCTCGCGCTTCACCCGCTAGAATGCCGGCGCACAGGAATGACGCACGAATGTTTCAGTACGACAGCGCGCGCACGCTCCGAGGGTCACAGGTGGACGCGACGGGAGTCGATGCTTTCTGCAGCGGCGCAAGGGCCGAGGACTCCGGCATCCCTGTAGCGGTGTCGGTGACTTGCGAATCGATTCGGGCTCAAGGGGTGCAGTAAAGCTGTAGAATTGCCCGCAACCGACGGGGCTCTGCTACGCTCAGACCGGCGGGGCGCGGTGAGCGAGACTGCCGCGACCCGGCCCCCGCCAGGAGCGCATCGTGCAGCACCGCAAGCCAAATCGGAATCGGAATCAGCTGGCGTCGGTGCGCCCGAACCCGAGCGGGGCGCCCTACGAGGTGAGGCTGGACGCCGGCGGCTGGAATCGAGGCGGTCGAGATCCGCGCGGCCGATCTTCCGCCGCCGGACCGAGTGATGTGCGCCGACTGGGCGAACGCACGCCGCGTAGCCGGGGGCGTCATGCTGACGTTCGGGCAGACGACGCTCGACGGCTCGGCGCTCGCGGCCGCACTCGCAATCGAAGTGCCGTACGAGCGCCTCGCCCACGTGATGAACGCGAACCCCGGGTTCGTCCCCTCCCTCAGGGGCTACGCCGCGCGCGCCACGGGTGCGCCAAGCTCGCCAAACATCAAGCTCGAAGCGAGGCGCGTCGTGCGCGAGCGCGCGTCCGTGGTCACGATCGCGTTCCTCGCGGACGACGCGGACATCCGTTTCTACCGCATCTCGGCGGGGGATCTCACGGCCCTGAGAGCGGGTTATTCCCCCGAGTTTGTTCATCCGGTCGTCGAAATCTCGATGAATACGGCCCTTCTATCGTCTCTGGTTGACGAGATCCTGGGCCTGATCGAAAACGAGCCGCCAGTGCAAGGTGCGGTCGTGGAACCCCAGGGAGGAGCTTAGCGCATGTTCTCGGGCGACGATCTGACCGACATCGACGAGTTCGCGGTACGCAGGAAGAACCCCGCGCGCAGCCCTCGCGAGCGCATCTCCGCCAACGCGGTGTTCCTGACCACGGCGTTCGCCTGCGCGGCGACGACCGCCTTCCCGCACGTGACGTTCGCCGCGGCCGACCGCGTCATTGCTCCGGCCGTCGATGCGGTTCGCGCGGGTCCCGGCGTCACGGTCCAGCCGGAGAAAATGGGCCGCGCGCTTCGCATCATGCGCGACCAGAAGGAAATGGACGCCGACTGGACGCGAGCACTCGCGGAGCTCCGCGCATCGGGCGCGAACGTGGACGAAATTCTGAAGAGGGGCACTGCCAATATCGAGACATGTTGGGGTCCGTCACAGGACATCGGTGGCGGCGAAGAAGACGAGACATAGACAGACGTTCGAGTGCCCCGGTCGGTAGACCGGGACGAACACACGGCGCCCGCCTGCTTCGCACAGGCGCACGGCGTCCTAGTCAAGGCTTGCACGGAGGCGCGCCAGCAGGTCCCTGGCGCGAGCGCCATCCGGAGCTGGCACGACGCGCTTTTCCGCGAGGTCGCGCCGGTTCGTTACTACGCCGGCAACGTTCGACAGGACAACAAGCGGTTCGTGTGCCTCGGAACGAATGTCACGGTTGACGGCGTCGCTGGCGCTCACTATCGGACCGTTCCGCAGCTTGTTGCCGAGTTCGCCGTGGTGTTGCACGCCCGACTGAGTGCCGTCGAGCTGAATTGGACGACGCTCTCGCTCGACGAGAAGCTCCGGCGGGTTGCGACCATCGTAGGCACTGCCGTGGGGGAGTTCATCAGAATCCGATCCCTTCCTGAATGGGAACGGTCGCACATCGCGCCTTCTCTGGCGGGTGCTACTCCACCGCCTGGGCCTTCCGGGTAACTGGATGTCGGTCGTCCGGCGACCCGGACCACCGTACGGAACCGTCATGGCTCAGGCGATGCGGGGAAACTACGTTCCGGCAATCCAACTCGTGCTGCTCGGCCTGGCGAGTTCGCCTCCTCCTCCAGCCCTCCCGACGACCTCGAACAAGCCTACGACTCCCTGATCTCGACGCGCAGCCATCGCTCGATGGCGTCCAACGCCTCGCCGACGCGTCCACCATGGGGGCGCTCGATTCCGAAGCTCCAGTGAGAGCCTGGCCAAGCGTGGCGAAGTCTCGCGAACCGTCGCGGCGCCAGGCTTCGGAAACGTGGCGGACGGTCCACGCCACTATAGGGGCGTGGCCGCCACGCTTAGGAGTCGTCGTGGTTCGTCACGGCTCACCGCCGAGGTTGTAGGGGTGGCGGTTGCCGCCCTTGCCCGTCGTCTCGGTCTTGTGGGGATAGGCGAAGCAAACGCATCCGTCGCGGTGGATGGCGTGCTGGACTTTACCGGATCGCCGAATATGCCATCCAGCCTGCGGGCCGGACCGCTGGTCCTCAACGTCCTCTCGGGTCGGCGTCAAGAGCGGCGCGAGCAGCAGAGTCGCCAGCCAGGCTCGCCAGCGCACGCTCAGGACGAGCAGGCTCGCGCACAAGAGGACGTCGAAGACGACCCAGAACCCTTGCACCCACGGCGCCGGAAACCAGGCCGGGTCCACGGCCGCAGCAGGAGCGGTCCAGGGCACGAGCAGCGCCGCCAGGATGCGCACCACGATCGGAGGACCCGGAGCAGCGTCTCGACCCGTAGCGCAAGAGGCCGTGCTGAGCGAAAGCCGAAAGGCTGTCGTAGACCGCCCCTGCATCGTCTGCTCGCTCGGATACGAGAGGTAGACGGGAACCCACTCACGCGGCCGGAACTTGGCCTTGAACGACTGCAGCCCGCGAAAATCGTAGAGCGGCGCCCCCCAGCGTCGCCGCAAGGCGCAGGCCAATCGGCACGGCGCCCGGCCAGCGGCGCGAGTCCGAGCGTGACGACGCTCGATCCCCTCCTCTGCGGCCGTCGCGCATCGCCGCGTCCACCAGGAGCTCGATGGTGCCGTTCGGGCGCTTCGGGAGCACGCACGAGATCTTCGATGAAGCGACCGTTTCTCGCGTACACCGGGACGACGCCGGCGAAGCCGACCAGCCGGCCCCCTGCCGGCGACCAGGACGCTTCTCTCCTCCGGGAACGAGTAAGGGTGGACCCGCACGAGGAACCCCATGGGCGGCATGGGCTTGGTGCCCATCCAGCGCTCGATCAGCGAGTCGATCTCCTGCCGCTCCGCGCACCCGGGATCGGCGAGGGCCGCGGGCGAGAGCGCGGTGACCGCGACGCCCTTGGCGCGGGCGCGGCGCAGCTGCTCGCGCAAGCTCGGAACGCGCTGCAGCATCTGGCTCCAAAGGGCCGGATCCCACAGCGGCTGCTCGCCGATGAGCATGGAATCGAGCCGCTGCCCGCGAAGCGTCCCTCGGTGGCGAAGAACAGCGCGCGCCGGCGTTGTTGCCGCGCTCTTCGCACGAACGCCGCCCGCCACCGCCACGAGCCGTCGCCGTCGGCCACCGGCGCGCCTCGCCGCCACCCAGGCGCGCCCGGTATCCACGTACGCGACGCAAGCGTCGTCGCCGGCGAACCAGTACGAAACCCGGCTCGAGGATCTGAAACGAGGTCGCGTTCCAGCCGAACCGCCGCAGCACGCCGAGCACGCGGCGTCGCTCGGCGTCCACTGGCTCCGCGCGCCGCGCGCCGCTGCGGGAGGCTCGCATCAAGCACCGCGCGCGAGCTCACCACCGCGACCCCTCGCGCCGCTCGGCCTACAGATCGACCGTCTGCCCCGTCCTGGCGGCCTCTTGGATCAGCCGGCCATGTGCTTGCCGCTCGAGCGAGCCAATTGGGTGATCGTCGGGTGAGCTCCTTCGAAATCCACAGCCGGTCTCCGAGGGCCTTCTCGACGGCAATCGACGCGCAGATCAGCCACCCATAGACGGCGTCGCGTCTAGAGCCCCTGGTCTTCGACGCTCCAGTACTGCGTCCACCGGTAAACGTCGCGCGCAGGAAGCGAAACGGGTCCTTCGCCATGCGACTGTGCTTGCGCCGAGATCGGCCGGCACGCGAGGCGACCCCTTGCCTGTTCCATCGCGCATGTCGCCAAACTGCCCATAGATCGACGAGCTCTGCGTCGTTAGTAGAGGTCAACGTCGATCAGAGGTCGCCGAAGATCTGAAGTTCACCACGGACCCGACGCGGCACGAACACCAATCGCTTGCCCAGGTGATGGGGACGTCGATTCGTCGCTGGATCCGCCAGAAAGCCGTCAACGAACGTGCACCTGTCCAGCGCCACTCCCTCGCTTCTCCTCGCTGTCCCGGCGTTTCCGGTACCGGCGGGATGGGAGAGTCCGGCGTCACCGGAGCAGTTGACTGCATCGTAGGCGGCGAACCCGAGGAGGGGTTTCTGTCGATGGCTCGAGCCGAGGCCGATGCGATCGTGCGGCTTGACGCCAGGACCACCGTTGGTGCCCGAACCACTTCCAGACTTGCACGGGGCCGCGGTAGCTCCGGGATGGGTGCCTACTGCGCGACACTGCGTGGACGACCTGGAGCACACGGCCATGCGCGCACCTTCGGCGAGGGGGGCACGTGTGACGGCTCGACGCGGCGCGGTCGAGGAGTTCGTGCCGCACGAGAGTGAGGACCTTTGCCTGCTCAGAATTCCGGAGCAATCCGCCCCTGAGTTCGTTCCGCTCGGCTACGGAGACGACACGGGCTCGAGGCCGGAATGCTGGTCGAGCTCTCCGGGTTCGGGCAGACGGACGACGGCGCGACCGGCCGGCGTTTCGCGGTCGAGGCAGTGTCCGTGGTCAACGATGCCTCAATTTCTGTTTCGGGTGCTGGCGTGAGCGGTGCTTGCGCGGGGGATTCGGGCGGACCACTGCTGACACGCAACGAGTCGGGAGACGTCGCCGCCCTCGGCATCTTGAGTCAGGGCAGCCCTGACTGCGTGGGCACGGATCGATACGTGCGTCTTTTGGGGGTTCTCGACTGGCTCAACGGACGAATGGCCCTTTGATTCGCAGTGGAGAAGAAGGCATGAGACCCAACAAACTAGTCATCGCCATCGGTGCACTGGTCCTGACGGGAGCGATTTGGCAACGCGTGCAGTCGTCAACTCCGAAGGAGCCGGCCGCTCAGCGGTCTCGCGCGAATTCGGTCAGCGAGTCCGCGGACCTGTCACCGGGGCGGCCTGTACCGCACGTCCCGCCCGCGCCGGTCCCGGCCCTGCACAAGGAACAGCCGGTGCCTCCACCTCCCATCGAGGTGTCGAGCGCCGCGCCCGGGACCGATCCAGGGAAACCCGTGGAGTTCAAGTACGCACCGAATCTAGAGCGAGCACTCGAATTGGCGAGCGATCGGGCGGAGCTGAACGCGCGCTGGTCGAGTGAAGCGAGGAATCCATCCTGGCGTTCGGTGACCGAGGCTCGCCTTCACGCTACGTTCTTGGAGCACAGCGTCGACCCGAACAGCGTGACCGACGTTGATTGTCGAGCGACGATTTGCCGCTTCACCATCCACACGAGCTCGAAGGCGAAGACCGACGTAGATGGTCTGATCCGGGCCGCGCGCGCGATTGACGAGCAAACGTGGACGAAGCCCGAGGAGCAGGACACGGGATACTCCATCGACGTCTTCTTCCCTCGGGACGGTTACCGCCTCTCAGGCGGCGGGGGCCGGATCGATGAGCCCGTCATCGAGGTGGCCGGCTGAGGTGTGCACGAGCATGCGGGCGTAAGCGAGCAGTTCAAGCAACAGACAACATCGAAGCACGACACGTCCGATCGAGATTGCGGCGTCGTGCGCCAGCAGCGCGGAACTTGTGCGGTGACTATCGAAAGGGAAGGACAAATGAAGACGAATCATGCTCTCTTGGTGATGGCGGTTGCGGCCGGCTCGCTCTGCGCCTGTGGCGGGTCCGTCAACGACGGGGACCAAAGCGGCTCGCAGAGCGTTCCACCCGCGGTGGCTCTTTCCGACCGGCTCGCCTACATGAAGGCGCACGGCAGGCTGGCCGAGCTCGACACGACCGGACCCCAAGACAAGGGCCTGAAGTTCTCGGTTTTCAGCAAAGCCGGCGGCCAGCTGAACACCGGGAAGTTTTGGGATCTCAACATCTGCATGATCAGCGGCGTCTGGGGAAATTTTTCGAACTGGATCGGCGCCGCCGGTGTCGGCGTCAACCTTCTGACATGGGACGAATGGTACCTGACTTCCGACGTGGGTACCGCGGTACAGGCAACGTGCACGGAGCAGGGAGTCTTCCGCGCGCCCCCAGGTGCTGTCGTGTGGCTTTCGGACGAGGGGTGGGTGGCACGCCACACGGACGGTACGTTGACGACCAGTTTGTGGTGGGGCGACGCAGTGACGTACCTCACCGACGTGACTGGGGAGTTCGAGGGCGCCGGTGAGAGCGTGCACATCAGCCAGAGCTCGAGCGCGTCGAGCTCCTCCATCCTGAACGTCCGTACTCAGGCGGAAACCGCGTTCGAGGACACCTTCATTAGGGGTGGCGCGCGGTCGCTTTTCATTGGCAATCCGTCGAACGGATGGCTCGTCAAGCTCTACGGATACAACAATGGATCCTGGGTGCGCGGCAATGTGACCTCCGCGGGAACGTGGCAATTTACCGTCGGCGAAAGTGGAGGCTACAGCTCCTACTGGCTCGCGCCCTACGACTCCGCGGTTTGCTACTTGAGCCGAGTCAGCGGCGATCTCAACACTTCGTCGGACAAGGTCTCCATCTCGACGAAAGGAACGCAATTCTTCCTGGCGGCCACCGCCAACGCCATCGGTGCCGCGCGGTGCATGGCCTACGACCAGCGGTGACGGGCCATAGCGGGCCGCCCCTGCGGACGCTGATCTTCGCGCGCGGAAATGTGACCTGAGGGGCGAGCCTGGCAAGCAGCTCAAGCGGCTGCTCTCTGTCGGCTCGCGACGCGAACGTTCGCGGGCGAGGACGGCGAGCCGATCGCCGGGCTCGAGCTGCCGAGCAAGGAGGCTTGGCTCCGCGCGCCTCGCGCGGGCCTGGCTCGGCGGCCGACGGACCAGCGTCGCCAAACTACCTATGGTAAGCGCCGAAACACTTCGTCGATAGTCACCGTCCGCCAGCCCCCACGGCAGTAGGAGTCGGCGCCGAGCGGGAAGATGCCGGGCATCATGCGCGCGAGCAGCGTTTTGCCGCTGCCAGGCGGACCGATGAAGAGGAGGTTGTGGCCACAAACACAACCACCGGTCACGGTCACCGTGAACGCCTCACCTGGAGGGCGGCGAGGGTTCAGTGCGGCACAATTTGCAGCTATGCTGGAATTGGCGATGTGGCGCAACCAGAGCCGCCACGTTCTGGAAGCGCGTTGCGTGGTCTCGGCCGAGCGCGGGCTTCAGTCGCAACGAACCGCTACGGCGGGCAGACGCCGCCGTCGTCGTTGCCGGCGATCTCGATGTCGCCGCCGATGTTGGCGGCGCCGATTCGATCGCGCAGGCGCACGGCCTCGCAGGTCGGGAGGCTCTGATTGGACCGGATCCCAAACGAGCCGTCGACCCTTCTGACGCCATCGAGCCCGTGCAGGCTGGCGAGCAGCGGATTGTCCGCGACCAAAAACTCCTCTTGTACGCTCGCGATCCCGTCGAGCCCGCTCAGCGTCCGGAGCGAGGCATTCTGTTCGATGGACAAGCCCCGGACCGACGTCAGACCGTCGAGCCCGGAAAGGCTCGTGAGCGCATCGTTTCCCGCAACCGCCAGCTGAGCCGCCTCTGTCACCTGCTTCAGGGCCGAGATATCGTAAAGAAGCGGATTGTCGCCGATCGTGATCGAGAAAGCGCCGCTCACGCTCTCGAGACCCGCGAGGGTCTCGAGCTTCTCGTTTGCCTGAATCCCGAGCGAGTCCGAAATGGTCCGGAGCCCGTCGAGCCCGTGCAGATCGCGGATTGGGAGCCGTTGTAGCCAGAGCTCTTCGACGGACACCACGTCTTCCAGGCCGTGGAGAGCGGTGAGCGCCGGACATTGGCCGATTGCGATCCCATGGGCCTCGGACAGATTGCGCAACCCCTCCAGCTCGCGAGCCCGTCGTGGATCTCGAGCGGTCCGTCGAGCTCGGTGACGCCGCGTAGCCGCTCGAGGTGCCGATCGGCATACGCCGCCACGCCGTCCCTGAGCGGTCCCGTGCATTCATCATGGGTGCCGCTCCCACCCTCCCCGAGGCCGGCGCCGCCGCCGAACGGCTCCGCGCCGGCGGTGCCCCAGCTGCCCGCGCTCCCTCCCGTCGCCCCACTAGCGCCTGCGGCGGCGCTCCCCGCGCCGCCGGTCGTGACACCGGCGCTGCCACCCCAGAAGGTCTCGCCGCCATCGGTGACGAAACTCCCAGCGACGGCCCCGGTCGCGCCCGTTCCGCCGAACGCCGTCACGCCGCTCCCTCCTCCCTGATTACCTCCGCCGCTGCTCGTTCCGCCCGTGGCCGTGGCTCCGCCCATCGCGCTGCCGCCCGTGCCGTGGGCGCCCGTGCCGCGCGATGAGAAGACGCTCTTGCCGGCGCAAGAGGCAGCCACCAGGCATGCAACGCCGCCGAGGGCAACCCGCAACGGTCCCGACCAACGACGCGCTGTCATGCACCCACGACGTGGATCTCAGCACGCAACGGCACTTTTCCCAGTTCGATTTCCCTAGGCGCTGGGCACCGAGATTCCGCTGCGACCCGACCTCGATCCCCTCCTGGCACACCATCAGCGAGTGGGCGCTCGGGCCCTACGGTTGGCTGATGAGGGCCGCGTTCTTCGCCAACGCTCTGGCTTACGCCTCGCTTTTCGTCGTGCTTCGCCAGCAGCTCCGAAAAAGGATGGGTCGGAGACGCCGCTAGTTCGGAGCTTGGCCACGATTTCCTCGATGTCCGGCGCGCGCTGATGCGTCGTTTCCCATACGGCGTGTTCTTCGTGCCGGGTGTCGGAGAAGGCCCTGGTACGTTGGACGGACAGAGAAGTCTCAATGCCACGAGCGTCCCGTTGAATGCATTTTTCGAAAAGCTGGACCGTGGACTCACCGGGATTCGTCTCTACGGAATCGCGCCGCCGAAACTAGCGACGGACCCCGAGCGCCTGCGTGAGATCGCCGCTCAACAGATTGCCCGCCTTCGCGCGCTCGCGCCTGACGGCTTGGTCGTCTACGACATCCAGGACGAGCCGGGACGAGGCGGCCAGGCACGGCCGTTCCCGTTCCTACCCACCGTCGACCCTGAAGTTTACGCGCACGACTCACTTGCCGAGCTCGCGATTCCGAAGATCGTGTACCGATGCGTGGGCGCGCACCCGCGCGAAGTGCTCTCGAGCTGGCTCGACACGATACGGGCAGCGGCTGAGCGGCGCCTCAGCGTCTTCGTTGGCGCGCCACGCGGTCGGTCGCGAATCCCGGCTTTGCCGCTGAACGAGGCCTATGTGCTCGCGCGCGCTGCTCCCAACCTGGTCCTGGGCGGAATCGCCATTGCGGAGCGGCACGTCGCGAAAGGGGACGAGCACCAGCGGATGCTCGCCAAGCAGGATCGCCGGCTGTCGCTTCTTCATTACGCAATCGGTTTACGATGCGGCGTCCACGAGGTCGTTGCTCTCCGACTACGCATTGTTATCGCAGGCGTCCGGTCGCTCGCCCGCCCCGATAGTGCTCACGTTCTCGCCGTGCGGCTCCTTGCGCACGCTCGAGTTCATGAAGTGGCTCGGCATCTCGTTCCCGCGATGGCTGGAGAACGAGCTGCGCCATTCTCCCGACACGCTGGCGCGCTCCATCGACCTGTGCGAGAGCGTATTCACCGACGTGCAGGACTACGCACGCGAAAAGCACTTGCCAATCGGCATCAACGTCGAGAGCGTCTCCATTCGAAAGTCCGAGGTCGAGGCGTCGGTGGAGCTCTATCGGAGATTGAGCTCACGCCTCAGCGGATAAAGGCGACTGCTCGCTGCCGCCCAACACGGGGGAACTCCGGGCTCTAGGGGGCCATCGCGACGGGTCCGCGGCCCTGCGCCAGCTTGAGCCAGCCGATTTGGCGCCGGCGTCAAAAAAGAGGCCGCGTTCCTCGCTGCCGCGCCTGGTACGGCCCATGCTTGGCATCATGAGGGTCCGCATGCGCTCCCACTTCTCCCACGGTCTTTCGGCTTCCGTCCTGTTGGTGTTCGCGGTCGCCTGCGGGAGCAAGACCTTCGTGCAGAGCGAAAGCGGGGGAGCGGGTGGTGACTCCGGAGCGACGGGCGGCGGCAGCGGTAGCGGCGGAAGCGGCGCAGCGGGCGGGTCGGGTGGCGGCACTGGCGGCAGCACGGGCGGGCGCGGCGGCACGGGCGGAGGCACCGGCGGCTCCATCACGACGGGCGGCTCGGGCGGAACGGCCGGCAGCGGGACCGGCGGCGGCGCCGGCGAAGGCGCGGGCGGCACAGGTGGCTCGCTCTCGGGCGCCGGAGGTGACGCGGGCTCGGGTGCGGGCGTCGGCGGAAGTACAGCGGGCGCCGGCGGCTGCGGGCCGTGCCCCGGCGTCGCTTGCGGTCCGCCCTTCGTCGTTGCGGTGTCTGCGGAGAGCGGCAGCGACATCGCCGATCTGAAGGCCAGCGCGGACTTCCCGATCACCTGCTACGCGAACGGCGGCAGCCCGTGCCAGTGGACCTGCCAGTCGGACGACTTCGAGCTCCCTGACGGTGACTACACCGTCGTCCTTTCGGCGCCCGGGTTCGAATCGAAGAGCATCGATTTTTCCATCGTGCCGCAGACCAACTGCGGATGTTGCGGCTGTCCCTGCCCGTTGGGCTACTACGGCAACGAGGTGCTTACTGGCACCGGCGGCGAAGCGTGCTGCGCGGATCGCCACATCGATCCCAATAACTGCGGCGCGTGTGGGAACGCCTGCGGGAGCGGAGTTTGCACCGCGGGCCAATGCGAGGGCGGCAGCGACTGCGCGACCATCACGACGCGCGACGAGTGTGAAGCCAGCAGCCAGTGCCACTCGGTTTTCGTCGATCCGGGCACCTGCGGCTGCGCCTCGGTCGGCTGTTGCGCGAAGTTCTCGCGCTGCGCAAACGGTGATCTGGCGGACTGCAAGGGGGCCAACGTCTCCTGCGAGATCGTGACGCCCTTCTGCGAGGAGCCGGCGTACGTGGTCTCCTACACCGGCTCTTGTTACGAGGGCTGCGTCGATCCGAAGGACTGCGCCGAGTAGACTACCTCCTCAGGCGCGAGAACCCTATCCATCGAATGTGTGCACGCAGTAGCCATGAGATGCCGCGTTCTCGCAGTCGTCGTACTCTGCTCCGCCTGCGCTCCGGCTCGAGCTGGCTCGACGGCGGCATCCCCCTCGCCGAGCGCTCCCGCGACGCTCGTGAAAGCGTCGCCGCCCGGCCCGTCTGCAACGGCACCTCCGGCCACCTCCACCTCCACCTCCGCGCCGCCACACACGGCACCGACTCCGCCAGACGCAGCGTCGCCGGCACCCAACGCCAGCGCGAAACCCGCCGGCACTCGGTTGCCCGAGAGCGCCGCCGTCGCACTACCGCCCGGCTGCCTGCCGTACGGCGGGACCGTCGTCCTTCGCGGAGTCGTCGAGCGCCCCAAGCCCGGCTCCGCGCATGCCCCAACCAAGAAAATGCACGAAAAGGGTGCGCCTCCGAGCAAGCCCGCCTGGTCGTTCGAGCTCGAGTCGCCGAGCTGCGTCGGCGCGCCGTCCAAAACGGACGAGTCGGTGTCGGTGCCCGTGTCGAGGCTGCTGCTCATGCCGATCGCCGGCGTCTCGGATGGCTTCGAAAGCTCCGCGGGCAAGCACGTCGAAGCGACGGGCGTGCTCGTCGGCCTCGTCTCGGGCGGCGAGGTGCACGTCCTCTTCATGGTGCGCGAGCTCACGCCGGTGGAGGCGGGAGCCGACTGAACGAGACGCCTACCACATGATAGAAGGTGAACCGCACAAGGGGGCCGCTTACCGACGAAAGGATTGGGAGCTCGGTCTCTTCTCGCTCATGACCCGCTTGCACCGCGCGGCCGTTTCCCCTCACGCTCGGGCAACGCTCATCGGCCTGGCGGTGGTCGGTGCCTTGGGTTGCACCGGCTGTAAGGGGGGCTCGGTAACACACGGGGCGTTGACGGTCGACGCGGCGATCGCAACGTCCGAGTCGTCGAGTGAGGCTCTTCAGTCGAGCGTGAAGCCCGCGGCGAGCGTTGCTCCCGCGGCGAGCGTTGCTCCGCCGGTAGCCAGCGCGACGGCGCTGCCCGCTGTGGATCCCGACGTGGAGCGCCTTATCGTGTGGGGGCGACCGGAGGATGGCTATGCCGAAGAGTCGTTCTGGCTCGAGTGGCGTTCGCCCGAGCTCAGAGTGCGCGGCAAGCGCACGGGCGCGTTGGTCTTTGCGGACGGCGGCGTGTACCGCTTTCAGGAGACCAAGGGAGTCGGGCACGGCCTCAAGGATTGCGCTCCCGCGTTCGACCCCGGATCAGACCCGATCCCCAACAACGATTTCACGTTCGAGGTGAAGGGCGCGTCCGCGAAGCGCCTCGATGCGGAGGGTGACGTGGTGGTTTCCGCGCCGGAGTCGGTCCAGGATGCGTCGAGCTACGAGAACTCCGTCAGCCTCGATGCGTCGATTGGCCCGTTCCTTTTCGTCAGCGAGCACGCCGATTTTCTCTTTTGCACGGCCGCGCACAACGGCTGGTCGAATTCGCACTACCTGTATGACCTCGTCAAGCGCGACACGGTGGAGTTTCCGACGAAGACGGACGTGGAAGTGTTGCGCATCGCCGCGCGTCAGCTGCCGTCGGAGCTCCTGAAGCCCTGCCTCGAGATCTCGGTCGCGGAGGGAAGCGGCGAGGAGCCCTCGCTCCCGCTCGGCCTCGATCTGGCCATCCCCCGTTGGTCCGAAGAGCGCGGGCTTTACACCGAGCTCGGCTTCAGCATCATGCGAACCTACGTCGAGGGCTTGAAGACCTGCGGCCTCCAGGTGTCGGGCCTGCCAGAGTCGCTGAAGGACGTGCGAGTGCCGGCGGCGTTTGCCCAGGTCTCGCGCAAGCTGCCGCGGTTCAAGGTCCTCGGCTGGTCGCTGTTGCCGTCGGACGCGGACGCGATCGCCGCGGTCGAGCGAGCGTTCTCGCGCAATGGCAAGCAGAAGCCGCGCCCGGTGCCGCCAGCGTCGTCGAAAAACTAGCTGACACCGATGACCAAGGCCGATTTGAAACCTGGTAGGCTGGACGGGCGATGCTCGACAAGCTTGCTCGGGCACTTTTGCTCCCGCTCGTTGGCGCCGCGTGTGACCCTGGGATCATCGTCGAGGGGCACCTTCGCAACCATGATGGAACACCGGCGGTCGGGGCGGTCGCAAAGGTCGTGTGCCCCGACGGTCGGTACCCGATGATCGCAGTGACAGGGCCTGACGGGCATTTTTCCACCCACGCGCTGGGGTGCCTCCCCCTTGTTTGTAGCATCGAGACGCTCGATTCGACGCGTAGGGTGGGTGTTAACATCGACGTTGCCAGCGCGTGTGTTGGAACGGTGTGGCTCTGTGGACGGCAATGCAACCACGCGACCTTCACCGGGACCTTTGCTCCCGTACCTCGCTAGCTCGCGGCGTAGCCATCCCCGTGGGCGACCGACAAGTAGCCGCAGACGGCGCTCGGGTCACTGGAGGTCGCGGGGGCGCTTCGCGATGTCTCGGTAGGCCTTCAAGACTTTTTCGTCGAAGGTTGCCAAGGGAATGCCGTCGCGTGCCGCAAGCTCGACGAACAACGTGTCGTAGACGGCGATGCCGGAGCTCAGGGAGCGGGCAAGTGCCCCGTGCCAGAGCGTTCGATTGTTGACGGACTGGACGCCAAGCCGTGCGGCGAGCGCCAACTTTGCGCCAGCGTCCCGCTCGGTGATCACCTTCGCGCGTGCGGCCATCCAGATGACGTTTGCGATCTCTGCCTCCCAGAGCCCGGGCGCGACGAGGTCGTCGGCGTGGTTCCAAAAGTCGCGCGCCTCGGCCACGAACTTGGGTGTCCCAAGTAGAAAATACGCCACCACGTTCGTGTTGACGACGGCCTTCACCGCTTACCCTTTTCGAGCCACTTCTCCACCTCCGCGGCGGAGGGTCTGCGCGACTGGCTTTCCCAGGATCCTTCGATTTGGCGGACCACTGCCGCGCGTTCCCCTACGTATTCCTCCAGCAGGTCGCGAACCTCCTGCTCCATGGAACGATGGCGGCGCTTCGCGATCGACTTGAGGTTTCGCACGACCCGCAGCGGGACGTTGCGAATGGTGAGGGTAGCAGACGTCTTCGGCATGCTTGCAAAATGCTAGCAGATGGCGAGCCGCCCACCAAGGGGCTCTGGTGCTCGGCCCCGCTTGAGCGGTCGCACCTCGCCGGTCCGGTGGAACGCTCGGTGGGCGAGGTGGTCGCCCGGATGGGGACCTGAATTAGCGTCGCGGGGCTCGGCTGGCCGATGCCCTTCGCGGTGCGTTTGCGGTGCGCGACGCCGGGGCCGAGCGGGCGCGGAACCAGGCGGCGATGCCCTTCATTTCGGGCTCGAAGTCGCCGGGGACGGAGAGGTTGAGGGCGCCGGCGCGGGCGGGGGTGCGGTTTTCGAAGTCGTGCGGGGTGCCGGCGGGGGCGATGACCAGGGAGCCTTTCGGTGCGTCGAGCCAGGTGCCGCCGATGAAGAAGCTCATCGTTCCTTCGATGACGAAGAAGACGTCGTCTTCGTCGTGCTGGTGGGCGCCGGGGCCGCGCGTGTAGGGTTCGAGCCACCACTCCGAGATCGAGTAGCGTCCACGCGTTTCGTCGCCGTCCGCCTTGAAGATGGCTTGTACCGGGCCCATCGCGTAGGTGCGGCCTGCGCCGGGTGGCAGGTGGATCGGCGGACGCTTCTTTGGTCGCGGCATGGCGACATTTTGGAGCCATGGCGAAGTGACTGCCAGTGCCGGCGTGCGCCAAGCGGTTTCCCGGTCGCGGCTCGCGATCTTCCTCCTGGGTCTTGTTCGGAGGAGCTGGTGCTTGGCCGCTTGCCTCACTTGCATTACCGGGGTAATGTGAGCGAATGTCGCTCGCCAGGTCCAAGCTGACTGCTCAGGGACAAATCTCCGTGCCGGCTGCAGTGAGACGCAAGCTCGGTGTCGGCCCTGGCTCCGTGCTCGAGTGGGAGGAGGTTGGTGCTCGCATCCTCGTGCGGCGCGCAGCCACGTGCACGTCTGAGGACGTGCATGAAGCGCTCTTCGACGTGACGCCTCGTCGGCACAGTCTGGACGAGCTCGAGGCTGGCCGTGCGCGCTACGTCCGGAAGCGGCATGCGCGCGATTGATACCAACGTCCTCGTGCGTGTCATCACGCGGGACGATCCGAAGCTGGCCGCTCGCGCTGACGAATTCGTCGCGCCGGGCGCGTGGGTCTCCCACCTTGCACTGGTCGAGACAACCTGGGTGTTGGCGGCCGTCTACCGGCTTGCGCCGACCAAGCTTGCGATGGCCGTCGAACTGTTGCTCAGTCACCAGAGCCTCTCTATTCAAGACCCGGAAGTCGTGCTTGCGGCGCTCGAACACTTTCGCGCCAAACCATCGCTCGGCTTTTCCGACTGCCTTCTGCTGGCGGTCGCGCAGGCAGCCGGACATGGCCCCCTAGGCACGTTTGATCGTGATCTTGCGAAGCTCCCGGGCACGCAGCGGCTCTGAGCCGCTCGTTCACTCGGTCAGCTCGGCTGATCGAGCTTGATGACGTACGCTGGCGCGGCGTACGCCGCGGTGTCCACGGCCAGGTACACACCGCTGGCGTCGGCGGCGATGAAGTTGACGACGCCGCTCGTCGTGAGGAGGCGCACGGGGTCCGAGCCGTCCACTCCGGCCCGCCAGACGCCCGTCGGTGTCGTGAAGTAGACGAAGCGGTCGGTGGCGGCGACCACGGGGCGCTGGCTCGGGACCTCGCTCGGCTTGAACAGGAGGCTCGCCGTGCCGCCAGCTTTGGGGACGCTCAGAAACGCCTTGCCCGAATACTCGTAGAAGACGACGGCATCGCCCGCGAGGACGAAGGCCGTGATGCTATCCATGCCGACGACGGTTTCGACGCTGGTCCCGTCGAGCGCCGTGCGTTCGATTCTCGGGGTGTCGAAGAAATCGTCGTCGAGGAAGTAGACGTTGTTCGCGTTGACGGCGGTGTGGTTCTCTCCGAACGAGCCGGTCGTTGCGTGGACGATCTCGTCCCCTCCGTCGGGCGTGGTGCTCACGACCTCGTAGGTCCCGTCGAGGAAATGTTCGCGCGAGAAGTAGACGCGTGACTCGGTCGCGACGATGTCCGTGATCCCGTCGGAGTTGGTGCCGAGAACCGTGGCCGTTCCGCCGGCCTTCGGCATCGAGTTCAACGTGGCCCCGTCGAACCCTTCGATGCTGAAGAACACCGTCGTGGAGTTGACGCTGGGGGAGTAGGGGATATCGTCTGGAATCAGCAGATCTTCGCGGCTGCCGCCGGCCTTTGCCACGCGCGCGACCGCGATGCGCCCGCCCTCTTCGACCCAGTACACGTAAGCGTCGTCGAGCGCGAAGCCGTGATTGATGGACCCGCGGTCGCCGGCCATGGCGAGCACCGTGCAGCCACCGCCCGGCATGCCGAGCCCGACGCAGCTGCCGTTGCAATCGATGGTGTCGGTCGGGCAGCTCGGTGCCGCCCCGGCCGTGCCCGCCATCCCCGCGCCGCCCCCGCCGCCCGCTCCGCCGCCGCCCATGCCCGCTCCACTGCCGCCCATCCCTGCTTGACCCGAAGAACCCGCGCTCGACCCTGCCGCTCCCGCGGCCGCTCCGCTCGCGCCCGGTTCGCCGTCGCTCGTCCCGCCCCCGCACGCGACGAGGCTCACCGCGACTGCCAGCATTGACCCACAAGAAATCTCACGAAGCGTCGCTCTCATGTCCGTTCCCACCTTTTGCCGATGGTCCCACCTTACGCGAGGGCGGTGGAGAATCTTTCCTCCCGAGACGAAACACGATCTTCGCCTTTCGGTTTTGCGTCAGCGCTAGCGCTCGAAGGCGCAACGTGACCGGACAAATGCGTTGTGCCGGCACGACGTTGCTTTTTTGGACCGTCCTTGTCGAGGTCTGGCTTCTGCCTGCCAAAAGGTGACCACTCGCATGACCGCGGCAGGAAATTTGAATTCTATGAGAACAGAGCGCCTGGCAATCAAGACGTTGCTCGTTGGTATCGTGGGCATCACCGCCGGGGGCTTCGGATGTTCTGACAGTGGTGGGGAGGCAACGAACGGGACCGGTGGCTCGAGCGGTGCGCCCGCCGCTGGAAGCGGTGGCTCAGGCGTGGCTGCCACGGGGGGACAAGCCGCGACGGGCGGGTCGAGCGGCGGTAGCGCTGGTTCGACGGTCACGGGTGGCGCGTCCGGAACGGGTGGGGCGGTCGGCGGTACGGGCGGCGCGGGAACGGGCGGCGCGGGAACGGGCGGCGCCGATAGTGGAGGCGCGGGCGCAGCGGGCGCGGGCATGGCAGGCGTGGGCGCGGGCGGCTCGGGGGCGGGCGGTGCCGGTGAGGGAGGCTCGGCGATGGGCGGTGCTGGCGCAGGCGGCTCGGCGATGGGCGGTGCTGGCGCGGGCGGCTCCGCGGCGGGCACCGCTGGTGCAGGAGGCTCCATGGCGGGCAGCGCGGGCAAAGGGGGAAGCGCGGGGTCGGCTGGAAAGTCCGGTGGTGGCACGTGCACCGCGTCTCAGAGCGCGGGCAAGAGTGTGTCGGGCACCGGGCCTCACGACGTGGTCATCGAGACGAACTCCGAGGCAGGGATCAAGTGCGGCACCATCTTCAGGCCTGCCGATCTGGGGGGCGCCGAGAAGTACCCGATCCTCGTCTGGGGAGAGGGCGGCTGCTCTCAGAACGGTCTGTCGAACCAGGCGGCCATGGGCGAGATTGCCTCGTGGGGATACTTCATCGTCGCCGACGGCACGCCGGGCGGGACCGGAGCCTGCGCTGGCGGACAAAATGGAGCCGCCTTCCTCGACTACATCACCTGGGCCATCGCCGAGAACGATAAGTCGTGCAGCGCGTACTACCAGAGCCTCGAGACGACGAAGATCGCAGCGGATGGCTTTTCGTGCGGCGGCTTGATGTCCGAGAACGTTTCAGGCGATCCCCGCTTTGCCGCCATCGGCATCACCAGTAGCGGGCTCATGGGCGCGAACAACGCGCTCTACGACAAGATCCACACGCCGTTCAAGATCATGAACGGTGGCTCCAGCGACATCGCCTACCAAAATGGACTGAACGACTATCAGGCGATCAGCTCCCGCGGCATTCCGATCGTCTACTTCTCCAAGACCAGCGCCGGTCACGGGGGGGATCTGGGTCAGGCCAGGGGAGACTTCAATCGCGTCAATCTGGCCTGGCTGAACTGGCAGCTGAAGGGTGACGAAAGCGCGACGGGCAAGGGCTTCCTCAACGGCTCGACCTGCCAGTTCTGCACCGACAGCGGCTGGGACTACATGTCCGCGAACATTCAGTAGCCGAAGCGAACCGCTCGTGGCGCTTCTCTGGCGTCCCTAGCCGAACGCCTGTAGGTTCGTGCGACGAGCGAGTGAGTTGACACGCGGACCATCTTCGCGAGCAGCGCACCTTGCGGGATGCCGAAGCCATGCTTCGCATGCGCCTGGCCATTGCCGTTGGTGGCCTGTTCTTGCCGTACGTCGCGAGGATCCCGGGAACGCTCGTTCACGGCATGTCTTGGGTGCGGTCGTACACCTCCGCGGGGCTCGGTGGGTTTGCGCTCATCCAGTCCTTCAACATCGTCGCGTGGGGAACGCTCTTTGGGCTAAGCTTCCTGGCCCGTTCGCCGCGGGCGATTCTGCTGCCCACGGTGGCTGGTCTCGGCTTCGTCGGTGTTGCTCATGCGGGCGTTGACCTCGCGGCCGATCCGCAGAACCCCATCGCGCTGCTCTTCATCCCGCTCTACGCGCTCCCGATCATTTTGGTCACCTTCGTCGTATCGCTCGCGATAGTCGGGCGCGGCGGACCGACGCCGCAACGGTCAAGGTGGCCGTCCGCCGCTACGTCCCCCGCGAGCTCGCCAGATGCGTGCCCCGCGTGCGGCGCGCACGTGAACTTTGGCGCCTCCCATTGCAAGGAGTGCGACTGTCCGGTCCCCGTACGGGCCGAAGACTGAATCTGCAAGAAGTCGGTGTGATGGGAGATTGCACGTTGGAAGGCCACGACCTCGACACCAACGTCGGTTGTGCGCACGCAACTCGTTCTCGAAGCTCTGAGCGCCTTTGCGTGCTCGCGGCGGTGGTATCGTAGAACGGCCGGTCCCGTGATGAAGGCATTCGTCGTCGAGAAGTATGGCCCGAGCGGCCTCCGCGCTGCCGAGGTGCCGGAGCCCACGGTCGGGCCGCTCGATGTGCTGGTTCGGGTGTGTGCTGCCGGCGTCAACCCGTTGGACAGGAAGGTACGGAACGGAGACCTGAAGCTGGTCGTTCCGTACGAGACGCCGTTCGTGCTCGGACACGATGTTGCAGGCGTCGTGACACGGGTCGGGGCCGGCGTGCGGGACTTCCAGGTCGGCGACGAAGTGTACGCCCGACCGCGCGATCTGCGCATTGGGGCCTTCGCAGAGTTTCTTGCCATCGACCAGGCGGACGTTGCCCTCAAACCGAGCTCACTCACGATGGAAGAGGCTGCAGCGGTTCCGCTCGTGGCGCTGACCGCGTGGCAGGTGCTGGTCGAGCGTGCGCGCGTCGAGACGGGGCACAAGGTGCTCGTTCACGCTGGCGCTGGCGGACTGGGCTCGACGGTCATCCAGCTCGCCAAGCACCTGGGCGCCCACGTGGCCACGACCGCACGCGGCAGCGACGAGCAGAAGGTGCGTGATTTCGGTGCCAGTGAGGTCTTCGACTTCACGAAAACGGACTTCGCCCAGCTCCTCTCCGGCTACGATTTCGTGCTCGACTCCCTGGGTGGCGAGAACCTCGAGAAGTCGCTGACCGTGCTCGGGCCTGGCCGCCTGGCGATCAGCGTCGAGGGCCCGCCGGACGCTGCGTTCGCCGTCCAGGTCGGCCGACCACTTTTGAAGCCCGTGATGTGGCTGATGAGCCGCAAGGTGCGGGCGCAGGCGAGAAAGCTCGGCGTCTGCTACTCGTTCTTCTTCATGGAGGCGAACGGCGAGCAGCTAAAGTCGTTGGCCGCTCTCTACGATGCGGGCGCGCTGCGTCCCGTCCTCGACCGCACGTTCCCTTTCGATCAGACGCTCGACGCGATGGCGTACCAGGAACAAGGCCGCGCGAAGGGCAAGATCGTCGTCGCCATGCCGCCCGCGACGCCCTAGCGCAGCGTGGCATGAGTGCGCGCGACCTCCGTGTAGGTCAGCGTCGCCTCCGCGCACGTCTCAGTGAGCACGATCGTGGCGCGGACCTTCCCGGCATCGCGCCACGTCCACGCGACGGTCGACTGCTCGTGCACGATGTCGTAGCCGTATTGCTGCGGGCACGGCGTGCGCGGGTCGCGTTCGATCGGTGGCCCGTATTTGGCGATGAGAGGGCCGAGCGCCATGGCCGAGCTCATGGGGACGCCCGCGAACACCAGCTCGCAGGAACGGTGATCGCAGAACCGTGCGCCGGCGCGCCGAAATCGCCCGGAGCCGAGCCCGCTTGCGGGGAGGTCGAGGCAAGTCCACGGCGAGGGCTCGGGTGGAGGTCCGTACGCTGTCTCGAGACTCGCCGGCAGTCGCCCACCGGCCGCCTCGCAGTCGCCCGACAGCTGAAACTCGCTCCGACCCAACGCGAGCCCGAAGATGCTGGTTGGGAAGGCGGCGAGCGGCGTGCCGTCTGGGCGTTGCAGGGGTTGGTCGGCGAGCACGCGCTCCGGATCGAGCTCACGCGGCGCAGGCGCGGAACAGCCGGCAAGCCCGAGGAGCGCTGGCAGAACCCAGCGGTGCACTAGGCGCTTAGCCCCGGTCTTGGCTGGTGCAGGTCGAGTCGGAGGATGCGGGCGAAGCGGTCGAAATCCTTGTCGGTGGTCAGGATCGCCGCGCCATGCCGCAGGGCCACGGCGCAGAGCAGGAAGTCCGTGTTCGAACCCTGGACTCCCTTCGACCGACAGCGGTTGAAGCAGACGGCAGCCTCTTCGTAGTCGTGAGCCTCGAGCGCCACGTCGGGAAAGGCCCGCAGGCGATCTCGCAGCGTTTTGAACTGTTCGGGCTCACGAACGCCCGACAGGATCTCCTGTCTGACCGGTCCCACGACGAGCACGCGCCCCTCGCGGACGAGCTCGACCAGCTCGCGTTCCGGGGCGGTTCCCCGCGGTGCGCCCCGACGTAGTGCCAACGACCAAACGGACGTGTTGACGATGACGTTCACTTGCGTCGCCGTTGCGCCTTGTAGTCGTAGGTCGGATCAACCGTGACCTTGCCGAACATGCCGAGGATCTTCTGCTGCCGGCGACGCTGGATGTACTCGGTCAACGCTTCCGTGACGGTGGCCTTCTTGGTCCTGTGCCCACCGACCTTTTGGGCCTCCTCCAGCAGCCTGTCGTCGATCGCGAGGTTGGTTGCCATGTGTAGAAGCTTACACATGAAGCGCCCCTCGACAAGGTTGCCTCCCGCTTGGCGGGCAAGCCCAGCGGTAGTACGCGCAGCGCATGAGCGACGAGCCGATCCGTAACGTTTCCGATACGGCCCACTGGGTCGCCGCGTACCGCGCTTGGGAGTCCGCTCGTCCGGATGCGTTGTTTCACGATGTTCTCGCCGCCGATTTGGCGGGCCAGAGGGGCGAGCAGATCGCGAAGATGATGAGACGCCGCGGGGGGCTCGGCAACGGCTGGCCCATCATCACGCGGACGAAGATCATGGACGACTACATCGACGCATCCGTCGCCGATGGCTGCGACTGCGTGGTCAATCTGGCCGCAGGCCTGGATACCCGGCCGTTCCGGTTGGAGCTGCCTTCATCCTTGCGTTGGATCGAGGTTGACTTGCCCGAGATCCTCGAGCACAAGGAGCGAGTCGTTCGGGGCCAATCGCCCAGGTGCCAGCGCGAGGTCCGAAAAATGGACCTGTCCGATGCGGCGAAGCGTGGGCAGTTGTTCGACGAGGTGTCGAGCAGCGCGGCGCGAGCCCTGGTCATCAGCGAAGGTCTGCTCATCTACCTGGACCCCGACGTTGTTCGAGCGTTGAGTCGGGAGCTGCTTGCTCGTGACACGTTGCGCTGGTGGGTCGCGGAGGTGGCTTCCCCCGGGATCCTGACTCGCATGCAGCGCGGCGCGGGTCGTCAGTTGGCGAGCGCCCCGATGAAGTTCGCGCCGGAAAACGGCGTCGCCTTTTTCGAAGAGCAAGGCTGGACGATTCACGATATTCGGTCGCTCTTCAAAGAGGGAGCCCGCTTCAAGCGCGTTCCTTGGTTCTTGCGACCTTTCGCGATGTTGCCAGATGCAGACCCGCGCAACCCTGGCCAACGCCCTTACACGGCGGTGCTCCGCCTGGGTCGAGCAGCGTGAATCAGATCCGATGCGGCTTCCGGCGCGAGCCTCCACCGCTCTTCGCGGCGAGGAAGCGGGGGATGGCTCCGATGGCGTTTGAGTTGTCCCGGGTTTTGTGACTTAGATTTCACGTGCGGGCGGCCCAGAAGCTGCAGTCGGAAGTCGAGCGTCTCGCGCTTTCCATCGCGAATCCGAGCGATGCGCTAAAAAAGCTCGTCGAGCTCTCGTGCAAGCGGACGCGCTCGCGCGCCGCGCTGCTGGCGCGCTTCG
Source organism: uncultured delta proteobacterium (assembly GCA_963841435.1). Classification (GTDB taxonomy): domain Bacteria; phylum Myxococcota_A; class Polyangia; order Polyangiales; family Polyangiaceae; genus PMG-095. The sequence goes on along the minus strand of CAWJCS010000005.1, from coordinate 816,013 downwards.
CCGACGAGGAGCGCGGCGCGACGTTGCTCGCGCACCCGGGGCTGACGGCGCCGGACGCCGGGAGCTTCTTCGATGCGCTCGAGCCCTACCGCGCGGCGTGCCTGCGCACGGCGAAGGCGTTCACGGTCTCTTCCCTGAATCAGGACTTCGACATCGCCCTTCCCGACGAGCTTCGGGCGATGAAGCTCGACAAGCTGCTCGTGTTTCCTTTGTACAAGGCCGGCAGGCCGCTCGGGGTGCTCGTGCTCGCCCGCCGCGGCCGTGGCTTCGACGCCGCCGCCATCCAGGACATCGAGCAGGCGCGCACCGCGCTCGTCTTGCTCCTCGAGCAGACCGACCAGCTCGACAAAATTTCCGTCTACTCCGATTTCGCGAACTTCGACGGGCTCACCGGTCTCCACAACCACCGCTACTTTCAGGAAGCGCTCGCCAGGGAGGTCGCTCGCGCCCAGCGGCTCGGTTACCCGGTGAGCCTGATGATGATCGATATCGATCACTTCAAGCGATACAACGACACCTACGGTCACCCGAACGGCGATCTCGCGCTCAAGGAGATCGCCGGCGTGCTCAAGCGCAGCGTTCGGACCTACGATCTGGCGGCTCGCTACGGCGGCGAAGAGCTCGTGCTCGTGCTTCCGCAGGTCTCGCCGCACCGCAGCTTGCCGCTCGCCGAGCGCATCCGGAGCACCATCGCCGCGCTGCCGTTCCGCGGTGCCACGGAGTCGGCCTCCGTGCAGCTCACGGTTTCCGTGGGCGTCGCGGGGCTGCCGGCGAACGCGAAGAGCACGTCCGAGCTCGTCAAACGGGCCGACCAGGCGCTCTACCTCGCCAAGGAGGAAGGCCGCAACCGTGTCGGCGTTTCGCTCATCCGCTCGCGCCGCTCGATCCGTTTCGCCTACTGCCCACCCGCCTTCACGAGCTCCTACTACGTCGATATCCTCGCGGGTGTGCGCGATGTCATCGAGCAGCTGGGCGGCATCGAGCTCATCACCCGCGCTCCCGACAAGGAGTCGGACCATGCCGGTCTCGCGCGCATTTGCCGCTCGCTCGTGCGCGGCGGTGTGAGCGCCGTCGCCCTGGCCCCGCAGTCCGACGACGTCTTGCCCATCGTGCGTCAGCTCAACAGGGCGCATGTCCCGGTCTTCTTCTTCAACGTGCCGCACAAGGTCGAGGGTGCCAAGGTGGTCTCGTACATCGGCTACCAACAGCGGGAGGCCGGGCGCGAGGTGGGTCGCTACCTGACGCGCCTGCTCAGGGGGCGCGGCTCGGTGCTCGTCCTCAAGGGCCACAACGACAATGCGTCCCTCGAACGGATTGCCGGCTTCCGCGAGCAGATCGCCGCGTTTCCGAAGCTCCGCATCGTGGCGACGCGGCAGGCAGATTGGGAGCGTGACAAGGCGCGCCGCGTCGTCGAGCGCGCGCTCCAGGAACGACCGCTCGACGCGATCTTCGCCATCAACGACGAAATGGCGCTCGGCGCGAGCGATGCCGTGGCGGCCGCCCGGCGCCGAGGTGAAATTTTCGTGGTCGGCCTCGACGGCACGCAGGCCGCGCGTCAGGCGATCCGGGACGGCGTGCTCACCGCGACGCTCAACACCAATCCGGGCGAGATGGGCCGCATCCTCATGCGCACGGTCGTGCGCGGCCTCAATCGCAGCGAGCGCGTCGAGCCGGAGATCGTGTCTCCCATCAACATCATCGATCTGGAGAACGTGGCGCACTACTCAGCAACGCTACCGCCTTGAGTGAACAGCCCCATGGAAGAGAAGTTCGAGGTCAAAGCCGAAGACGTGGAGCTCGAGTCAGCCACGTTCAAGGAAGCGCACCGGCGCAGTCAGGCCGTGTGGGCGGACCTGCCAAAAAATCCGCTGAAGTATCGGGTTCTGACGGGGGAGCGGCCGACCGGAGCTCTGCACATCGGCCACTTGTTCGGCACCGTGGCCAATCGCGTGCGCATTCAGAGCCTGGGCGCGACCACGTTCATCGTCATTGCGGACTACCAGGTGCTCACCGACCGAGACACGGCCGACGCCGTCGGCACCAACGTGCACGAGGTGATCCTGGATTACCTGGCTTCGGGCCTGGACCCCGAGAACGGGCGCACGTTCATCTTCAGCCACAGCCACGTCCCCGAGCTCAACCAGTTGCTGCTTCCGTTCATGTCGCTCGTGACCACCGCCGAGCTCGACCGCAATCCGACGGTCAAGGAGGAGATCAAGGCCGCCGGCCTTCGCCAAGTGAACGCGCTGATGTACACGTACCCAATCCACCAGGCCGCCGACATCCTGTTTTGCAAAGGCAACGTGGTGCCCGTGGGTCGCGATCAGCTCCCGCACCTCGAGCTCACCCGCAAGATCGCGCGGCGCTTCAACGAGCGCTTCTCTCCGGCCGCGCCCGTCTTTCCCATCCCGGACGCCTTGCTCAGTGACTTGCCCGTCGTGCTCGGCACCGACGGCCAGAAGATGAGCAAGAGCCGCGGCAACACCATCATGCTGAAGATGAGCGCCGAGGAGACCGCCAAAGCCATCAAAGGGGCGAAAACCGACGCGGACCGGCAGATCACCTATGATCCGCTCGAGCGACCCGAGGTCGCGAACCTCCTGCGCCTCGCCGCCCTGTGCACCGGAGACATGCCCGAGGCCATCGCCGAGCGCATCGGGGACGGCGGCAGTGGCAAGCTCAAGGCCCTTTTGACCGAGGCGCTCAACGCGCACCTCGCGCCTATCCGAGAGCGCCGCGCGCGCTACGCGGGAGACCCGGCTTACGTGCAGGACGTGCTGAAAAGGGGAGTGCAACGAGCGCGGGAGGAAGGCATCGCGACGCTCGAGCAGGTCCGCAAGTGCATGAACATGGACCACGGCCTCGATTGAGGCAGGTCGGCGCGACAGCGTCGCCGCGCGCCTGAAACCTCACCGCCAGTAGCGCCGCGTGCGCCTGAGCGACGCCTGCGCGGCCGCCAGGCGGGCCACCGGCACGCGGAACGGCGAGCACGACACGTAGCTCAGGCCGACGCGTTCGCAAAAGTCGATCGATTTGGGATCGCCGCCGTGCTCGCCGCAGACGCCGAGGTGGATGTCGGGGCGCGCCACTCTGCCCTTTTCGACGGCGATGCGCACGAGCTCGCCGACGCCGGCCGTGTCGAGCGAGACGAACGGATCGTCCGGCAGGATGCCCTGGTCCACGTACGCCGGGAGGAAGCTTCCCGCGTCGTCGCGCGAGATGCCGAGGGTGGTCTGGGTGAGGTCGTTCGTGCCGAACGAGAAGAATTCGGCTTCTTCGGCGAGCTCGTCGGCGAGCAGCGCGGCGCGCGGGAGCTCGATCATCGTGCCGACCTCGAAGTCGATCTTGCGTCCCTGCTCCTCGAACACGGTCGCGGCGACCCGATCGATGATCGTGCGCATCTTCTTGAGCTCGCCGGCGCTGAACGCGAGCGGCACCATGATCTCCGGGTGCACGCGCAGGCCCTCGCTCTCGACGCGGCAGGCGGCCGTGAGGATGGCTCGCACCTGCATGGCCGCGATTTCGGGGAACGAGATGGCGATGCGCACGCCGCGGTGGCCGAGCATCGGGTTGAACTCGACGAGCGAGGCAATCTTGCGCTCCACCTCGAGGATGCTGACGCCCATGGTCGCGGCAAGATCCGCGATCTGGTGCTTCTCGCGGGGCAAGAACTCGTGAAGGGGCGGATCGAGCAGCCGGATGTTGACCGGCTTGCCCTGCATCACGCGGAACAGGCCCACGAAATCCTCCGTCTGGAAGGGCAGGAGCTTCGCGAGCGCGGTTTCGCGCGCGCTCACGTCGCGCGCGAGGATCATCGAACGCACGGCGATGAGGCGCTCGTCGCTGAAGAACATGTGCTCGGTGCGGCAGAGCCCGATGCCCTGGGCGCCGAAGCCGAGCGCCTGCTCGGCTTGGCCGGGCGTGTCGGCGTTCGCGCGCACGCGCATGCGGCTCACGCGGTCCGTCCACTTGAGCAGCGTCTTCATCTCCTCGTCGAGCGACGCTTCCACCGTGGGCACGGCGCCGAGGTACACGTTGCCGCTCGAGCCGTCGATCGTGACGAGGTCGCCGTGCTTGAAGCTGCCGACGACGGTGCCGTCGCTCGCGTGCACGTTGACGGTTCCGGCAGCATGGTCGATGTGCAGCGCCGAGCAGCCCGCGACGCAGGGCCGGCCCATGCCGCGCGCGACGACCGCCGCATGGCTCGTCGCCCCGCCGCGGGCCGTCAGAATGCCCTTCGCCGCCTTCATGCCGTGCAGATCCTCGGGCGACGTCTCCGTGCGCACGAGGATCACGGCCTCGCCGCGTTCGGCATAAACGTCGGCGTCCTCGGCGTTGAAGACCGCCTTGCCGCAGACGGCGCCCGGCGAAGCGGCAATGCCCTGCGCGAGCGGCTTCGAGTCGGCCTTCGGATCGATGGTCGGAAAGAGGAGCTCACTCAGCCGCTCGGGCTCGACGCGCAGGATCGCCTCGTCCGGGTGCAAGAGCCCCTCGTCCACCATCTCCACGGCAATACGCACCGCTGCACGCGCCGACCGCTTGCCGTTGCGAGTCTGGAGCAAGAACAGGCGCCCGTTTTCGATCGTGAACTCGATATCCTGCATGTCGCGGAAGTGATTTTCGAGCTTGGCCTGCAGCTCCATCAGCTCGGCGAAGGGCTTGGGCATGGCCTCGGCGAGCGAGAGCCCGGGCGTGTGGGGATTCGGCTGCAGCGGACGCGGCGTGCGCGTGCCGGCCACGACATCCTCGCCCTGCGCGTTCGGCAGCCACTCGCCGAAGAAGCGTCGCTCACCCGTGCTCGGATCGCGCGTGAACGCCACACCTGTGGCGCTCGTGTCCCCGAGGTTGCCGAACACCATCGCCTGGATGTTGACGGCGGTGCCGGCGTCCTCAGCGATGCCGTGCATCTTGCGGTAGAGCTTCGCCCGCGGGTTGTCCCAGCTCCGAAAGACGGCCCGCACGGCGGCTTCGAGCTGCTCCTCGGGGCTTTTCGGGAACGGCCGCCCCGCGTGCTTGAGGATGATGGCCTGGCAATCGCGCACCAGCGTCTCGAGCTCCGCCACGCCCAGCATCGAATCCGGCACGACGCGCGCGAGCAGCTCGTCGTCGTGAGGGAGCACGAGGCCATTTTTCTCGGCAACCGCGCGCCGCGCGCCGTGCAGGGCGTCTTCGAACAGCTGCGAGTCGAGCCCGAGCACGACGTCACCGAACATGCCGAGCAGGCGCCGGTAGGCGTCGAACGCAAAGCGCTCCGACTGGCTGTGCTTGGCGAGGCCGATCACGGTCTGATCGTTGAGCCCGAGATCGAGGATGGTATCCATCATGCCGGGCATCGAGCTCGCGGCGCCCGAGCGCACGCTCACGAGCAGCGGATTGTCCGCGCCGCCGAACGTTCGCCCCGTGCGCTCCTCGAGCCAGCGCATGCTCTCCTGCACCGCGTCCATCAAGCCCTCGGGAAAGTCGCCGACCTTGAGGTAGTCGATGCAGACCTCCGTCGTGATGGTGAACCCCGGCGGGACGGGGATGCCGAGATTGGCCATCTCCGCGAGATTCGCGCCCTTTCCGCCGAGCACCGCCCGCCACTCGCTGCGCCCCTCGGCGTTCCCGACCTCGAACCGATACACCAGCTTCCGCGTCATGCCCCACCGCCTCGCAAACCGCGTGCCGCGCACCGTTTTCGGCCTCGGCGCGCAAGCCGCCCGCCTTGTTTCCGCTCCGGCCCGATTCGAGCCTGCACGAACTGCGCGATGCGCGGGGTGCGGCGCAGACTGTGCTGCCTCCACTCGCCGGTCACTCGCAGGTGCTCGGCGGCGGGCGTTCGGGTAGGGCCCTTGCGAGTAGTAACGCGGCGCGTTACTATGTCTTCGTGATCCGCAGCTTTCGCGACCCGGATGCCGAGCGGATCTTCCACCGGGAAGCGGTTCGCAAATTTCCTCCGAGCCTCCTTCGCGCCGCGCTTCGCAAGCTTGTCATGTTGGACGCAGCCACGAGCTTAGCCGACCTCAGAGTTCCGCCCGCAAACCGCCTGGAGAAGCTCACCTCAGGTCGTCTTGGGCAGCACAGCATCCGCATCAACGACCAATGGCGGCTCTGTTTTCGCTGGGTCGGAGCCGATGCCTACGACGTCGAGATCGTCGACTATCACTAGGAGAGACACATGTCGCGAAAGAGACTTGCTCCCGTTCACCCGGGCGAAATCCTGGACGAAGAATTCCTGAAGCCGCTCGCCCTCACGCAGTATCGTCTGGCAAAAGGACTGAAGGTGCCCGCTCGTCGGATTAACCGAGATCGTTCATCGGAAACGCGCCATCAGCGCGGATACGGCCTTGCGTCTCGGTCGCTTCTTTCGGAACGCGCCGCGCTTCTGGTTGAACCTCCAGACCTCCTACGACTTGGAGGTCGAGGCTGATCGTCTCGGTACCAAGCTCGCGCGCGACGTCGAAGTCTTGCGCAGGACTGGATGATGACGCGGGAACAATTCGTCAATGCTTGATGGCTTGGAGCGTGTAGGTCGCTGGGATTCGGTCGGGGCGTTCGCGGAGGCGGTATTCGCCATTGTCATCGCGAGCTCCGGCAGCTCCAAAGGGATCCCAGGGGACGCTCCGGTGTTCCTCGAAGGCGACGAGGCGCAGACCGGCGGCGAGGATAGCCGTCAATATCTCGCCGATGCCGTGGTTGAAGGAGATCGAGCGCGGGGAGCTCAGGTCTCCTTCATGCTCGACGTAGGTCTTGGATTGGATGAATTCCGTGCCGCCCTCCGTCTCGAAGTAGGGATACTCGAGCACGAGTAGCTCGTCCGGACGGGGATCGCACAGCGCCCACAGCAGCGGATGACCTTCGCGGATGAACAATCGGGCGCCAGGCTTGAGCAGGCGACTCACCGTCGTTGCCCAGCGCTCGATGCTCGGCAGCCAGCACAAGGCGCCGATCCCCGTGTAGACGAGGTCGAAGCGCGCGCCGTCGAGGGCCTCGACCGCGTCGTACACCTCTGCTTCGACGTAGGCGACGGCCGCCCCGCAATCCCGGGCCAGATCGCGCGCCACGCTCAGTGCGGGCCCGGAGAAGTCCAGGCCGGTGACCGTGGCACCGAGCCGCGCCAAAGACAGCGTGTCCGTCCCGATGTGACATTGGAGATGCAAAAGGTCGAGCCCACGCACGTCACCCAAGCGGGGCTGGTCGAAGCGGACCACCTCCGATAACCACGCACTGTCAGTCCGGAATTTCTCGAGGCCGTAGCCTCGAGCGTGAACGGGAACCCGACTGTTCCAGTTCGCGCGGTTGATCTCGACGTAGTCGGTTGCCATCCGCGAATGGTCGCACGCCTACCGCGCCCTGCTCAACGAGCTCTGCCCCGTTGGGCCGACGCGAGTCACGGACCCGCTTCAGCTCCGCCGACGGGGCTAAAAGCTGCTACCTTGGACCGACGTCGAGCGCACAGCGATGGCGCGTGGTCAACAGCGGGATGCGTTTACGATTGAAGCGGCGGCCGGCCGCCCCTTCGAGGTAGCCCTGGAGCGCGTCCTCACTGGCACGCACGCGGTGCTTGCCGCTGCACTCGTCTCCTGTGGGCCGACTGCGCCCGCGACAATCGCCGTACCGAGGCCGAAACACGAATGCCCGGACGCCAGGCCGCGAACAGGTCTGCAGACTGAGCTCGGGAGGACGGTAGGTGCCGGGTGGGCGGTTCCGTTGCAGCTCTGCGCGTTTCGGGGGGGCTTCGGGCTCTGCAACCATTCCGCGGAGCCGACGGGCATGACGGGGTTCTTTCAGGTATCGCCACGCGAGGTAGCTGACATCGAGCGCGCCTTGCTCGCCTTCCTCGGCGGGCAGCAGATGAGCGAGGCCGCCATCGTTGACCTCCTGCAATACGGGCGGCAGTACTTGGGCTTCTTCAGAGGCACGCGTCGATACGTTTTCATCAATGCTTTTCCACGCGACTTTGGCATCACCCCCAAGGATGCCGAGAACGAAGTTATCCAGGTCTGCGACAACCAGTGGGTGGTTCAATACGATGTCGGCGCGCAGAAGTTCGCCAACTTCGGTATCGACCATGGCCCGCCTTGGAAATGACGACGAGCGCTGCCCAGACCACGCTCGGTACGCGAGCAGGACGGTCAGCGCGAGCCCGATGGTGACGACGAGCGCCCGCACGACGGGCGCGGGCGTTCGACGCGCGAGGAGCGCGCCGACGTAGCCGCCCGTGATAGCGCCACCGGTCATGATCAGCGCCGCGCGCGCACTGACGAGCCCCGTCCACAAGAAGTAGATCGACGCCACGCCGTTGATGAGCGACGCGAGCACGATCTTGACCGCGTTGCGGGCCTGGATGTCATCCTCCATGACCAGGGACAAGAGCGCCAGCATGACGATGCCCATCGCGGCGCCGAAGAACCCGCCGTACACGCCGACGACGAGCTGGCCGCCGATGGCGACGAACGCCCACCGTCGCCGGGTTCGAGGGTTCGACGGCGACGACTTCGATGCGTGGCTCACCCTCCCCTGAAACAGGATGATCAGCGTCGCGCCGAGCACGAGCCACGGCACCACCGTATCGAACACGCGCACCGGCGTGGCATGCAGCAGCATCGCGCCCGCGACGCCGCCGACGACCGCCGGCACGGCGAGCAGCTTTACCATGCGCGCGTGCGCTCGAACCTCGCGCCGATAGGCCCAGGCCGAAGCGAGCGAGCCCGGCATCATCGCGACGGCGTTCGTGGCGTTGGCGATCGTCGACGGGAGCCCCCACGCCATCGCGGCGGGGAACGAGAGCAGCGTCCCGCCGCCCGCGACGGAGTTGACCGCCCCGGCGAGCGCTGCAGCGCCCGCGAGCAGCGCGTCGGCACGAAGGTCCATGGAGCGGCTAGCCCATCCTCATTGTGCCTCAGCGGGGCGCGTCACCATGTGAACGGCGTCAATTCGTTTCGTGAGGAGCTAGCCGAGGCTATCATGCGGCTTCGGCGCGTGGGGCGGACTGCACGTTTCGAGTGGGTGAGGGGCTCGCGCCGATGCCAACGGCGTCGAGGTCGTGGATCCGCAATAGCTCGACGGGGCGTTCGATCTCGGTACGCTACCTTCCAGCATGTTCGACTGGTGGCGCCGCCTGACCCGGGCCGAGGTGATCGCTGAGCCGTTCCCCGCGCGGTTTCACGATCTGCTCGTGCGCTCGATTCCCTGCGCGAGGCTCCTTTATCGCGAGGAGCTCGCCAAGCTCGAGGCGCTGGTGCGTATTTTCAATGCGGAGAAGGCGTTCGAAGGGGCGGGTGGGCTCACGCTCACCGATGAGATGCGCGTCGTGATCGCCGCGCGGGCCTGTTTGTTGGTGCTGCACCGGGTGGAGCTCGATGGGCCGCTCTACGCGGACCTGGATACCGTGATCGTGTATCCGTCGACCTATCGGGCGCGGGGGGAGCGGCGGGAGGGGTACGTGGTGGTCGAGGGTGAGCAGGCGCGGCTCGGTGAGTCGTGGTCGCGCGGGGTCGTGGTGCTTTCGTGGGATGCGGTGGTGGCGGGGTCCGCGGATCCGAGCGATGGGCACGATGTCGTCTTGCACGAGTTTGCGCATCAGCTCGATGCGGAGGATGGGGCCATGGATGGGACGCCGGAGCTCGATGGGCTCGAGCGGTATTCGGTCTGGTCCAGGGTAGCGAGCGCCGAGTACGCAGAGCTCTTGGATGACGTGGAGCACCACCGGCAGACCAGCATCGATGCGTATGGCGCGACGAATGCTCCCGAATTTTTTGCCGTGGTCGTCGAGCAGTTTTTCGAGAGGCCTGTCGCCCTCGAACGGCTGCATCCGGAGCTTTACGCCGAGCTCAGCAGGTTCTTCCGGTTCGATCCGGCGGAGCGGCTGCGCGACGCGACGGCTGCCAACGACAGCCGCGGTCCATCGCAGCTGGATTAGCGTGGCGTGGGCTGCCTCGGCGGGGCAAGCTTTGGAGCTCATCGAAGACGGCATCCCGCAGTTCCCCGAGTGGGCGCCGAAGGCAGTCTTGCACCAGCGCGGCTCGCGGCAGGTGTGATTGTTCGTCCGCACCCTCTCGTACGGCGTCTGCGAGGGCCCGGCACGAAACGACCGAGATGCGCTCGGAGCTCGTGCTGCACCGTCAATCGCGGTGGGCGGTCAAAAGGAGGGTGCGAGCGGGAATGCGCACGCCTTCGGGGCCTGCAAAAGGGGCGAGCGCCTCGGAGAGGAGCTTCCGCAGGCGCGGTTCGTGCTCGAGCTGGGCATGCGCGATGAAGCGCGCGGCCGGGCCGATCTGAAGGGCGTACTCCACTGCTTCTTGTAGCGTCGCGGAGCCGCCGAAGAGGACCGGCTCTTCGTGCGGCGTGATGCTGATGGCGCGAAATCCGGCGCGCTCCAATTTGTCGTGCACCTGGTCTGGGTCGCAGAGGTAGAACGGGCCCGGTTTGCCGGGTGCGAGCGCGTCTGGCACGGGATGCCCGGGCCGTAGTGTGCGCACTGCGGCGAGCGGTGTGTCCGCCCAGGGGTTCGCTGCGAGCTGCTGCCAGGTAACGAGGCCGATCCTGCCGCCGGGCCTCAGGGCCGCGCGCAGGTTCTTGAAGGTCGCGACGGTGTCTTCGAAGTACATCACGCCGAAACGGGAATAGAGCAGATCGAAGCGCTGAGTGAAGCGCTCCGTCGCCGCGTTGCCGAGCACGAACTGCACATGGGTGTGGCAAGCTGCGTCCGCGCGCGCACGAGCCTCCTCCAGCAGCGCCCCGGAGATGTCGAGCCCGACGACGCTCCCCGTTTTCCCGACGAGCTCCGCGAGCTCGAGCGTGGACTCACCAGCGCCACAGCCCACGTCGAGGACACGCTCGCCGGCGACCGGTGCCGCGAGCTTCATGGCGGCGCGCCCGAGCGGGTCGAGCTGGACGTCGATGCGCGCGTAAAACGCCGCCCAGCGCTCCCCGGCGGCATCCTGCCACGTCATCTCCGGCTTCATCGCTTCCAATCATGCCCCGTTCCCGAGAGGGCGCCCGCCCCGCGGCTTTCTGACCTGGTAGAGCCGGATACGGCGATGCCACCCTCCGCGACGTGCGCGTGCGCATCTCGCAGTTTCTCGTGAGCGCCAAGCCCGCGTCGACCCCAGCCGCCGGCTGATCCGGCCGAGCAGGCGGCGCCGAGGTTGCGGCGCTGTGCCGCGCCGTGAGCGACGCGAGCCCGCTTCTCCTGGACGCGAGGAGCGGGGTGGGCTTATGGTCGCCCCGTCGCGCTTCGCCCGACTGCGCGCCGCCAAACGTTGCTCCGCGGCGCTCGAAGGTCGAGAACAAAGTGGCCCCCCCCCGCCTCACCATCCCCGTCGTCTCCAGAAGCTTGATCCTGACCGTGCTCGGCGGGGTGCTCGTCGCGGTGGCGGTGTGGACCGCGTTCTACACGGTTCCCGCCGAATCCGAGGGCGTCGTCGTGCGCTTTGGACGCTTCAGCAAGGTCGTGCCCCCGGGCCTGCACTTCAAGATCCCGATGGGCGTCGACGCTGTCGTGATCGTGCCCGTGAAGCGTCAGCTCAAGCAGGAATTCGGCTTCGGGAGTAAGGGTGCCACGAACCCCTGGCAGTCGAGCCCGCCCTCGGAGTGGATCGAGGAGAAATCCATGGTGACCGGCGATCTCAACGTGGCGCTGGTCGAGTGGGTGGTCCAGTACCGGATCGAGCGACCCGACGCGTACCTTTTCAACGTGCGCGGTGCCGACGCCACGCTCCGCGATGCCTCGGAGAACGTCATGCGCGAGGTGATCGGCGATCGCACCGTCGACGAGGTGATCACCATCGGGCGCCAGGAGATCGAGGACGAGGCGCTCGTCAAGCTGCAGAAGCTCACGCGCAGCTACTCGATGGGCATCAAGATCGACCAGGTTCAGCTCAAGAACGTCAATCCCCCCGAGAAGGTGCAGGCCTCCTTCAACGAAGTGAACCAGGCGCAGCAGGAGAAGGAGCGCGCGATCAACGTCGCCAACGGCGAGTACAACAAGGCTGTTCCCCGGGCGCGCGGCCTGGCGGCGCAAACGATCCGCGAGGCGGAGGGTTACTCCCAAAAGCGCGTCAACGAGGCCGAGGGCGACGTGTCGAAGTTCAACGCGCTCTTGGCCGAATACGTGAAGGCGCCCGAGGTCACGCGCTCGCGCATTTACCTCGAGACGATGGCGCAGGTCCTGCCCCGCGTGAAGAGCAAGACGGTCGTGTCCGAGGACGTGAAGGGGCTCTTGCCGTTGCTCAGCCTGAAGGGCTCCCCCTCGACGCAAGGGAGTGAGCCATGAGGGCCGGAGTCAGCTTCCTCCTGCTTATCCTGCTCGGTGCGGCGATCATCGCGGGCCAGTCTGCCGCCTACACCGTGCAAGAGACGGAGCAGGCGATCATCACCGAGTTCGGCAAGCCGACCGGCGACCCCATCACCCAGGCCGGCCTTCACTTCAAGAAGCCGTTCATCCAAGAAGTGAACGTCATCGACAAGCAGATCCTGCAGTGGGACGGGCCTCAGAGCGAGATGCCGACGCGCGACAAGCTCTACATCACGGTAGACGCCTTTGCGCGCTGGCGCATCACCCGGCCGCTCGAGTACTTCCGCCGCCTGCGCGACGAGCGGAGCGCGCAGTCGCGGCTCGACGACATCCTGGGCAGCGAGATGCGAAACGCCGTCGCCAAGCACGATTTGATCGAGCTGATCCGCACGACCAAGGAGCGAAAGCCCGAGCGTGACGAGTCGCTCGCCGCCGGTAGCCGCATCGGCGTCCTGAACCCCATCACCAAGGGCAGAGCGCGGATTCAGCAAGAAATCCAGAACGCGGCCAAGGTCAAGCTCGGCGAGTTCGGCATCGATCTGCTCGACGTGCGCTTCAAGCGCATCAACTACAACCCGAGCGTGGTCGAGAAGATCTACGAGCGCATGGTCTCCGAGCGGCAGCAGATCGCCTCGCGCTTTCGCTCTGAAGGCGAGGGAGAGGCGGCCAAGATCCTCGGTGACAAGGAGCGCGACCTCGACGTGATCGAGTCCGAGGCCTACCGGAAGGTCGAGGAGCTGCGCGGCGCTGCCGACGCCAAGGCGACGGCCATCTACGCCGCAGCCTATTCCCAGTCGGCGGACGCCAAGAAGCTCTACGACTTCGTGAAGACCATGGAGACGTACGACAAGGTCATCGGCAAGGACGACACGCTGGTGTTCTCGACCTCCGGCGATCTTTTTCGTTTCCTGAACCGCGCGTCAGGGTCGGGGCGCTAAGCGCAGGCGGTCATTCGGCGAGCTCCTTCCGGCGGAGGTGACCCCGTGGAAGAGAAGATCAGAGCCTTCTGGGACAACCAGCTGACCGGCAAGCTAGCGACGGTCGTCGCCGGCCTGCTTTTCGTGTACGTCGTCAGCCGACTGCTCCTCCGGTATTTCGAGCGTCGAGCGAGCGACAACAGCGCTCGGTACCGAGCGAGGAAAGTGGTTTCCATCGCCCAGTACCTCGCCTGGGCCGTCGTTCTCACCGTCGCCTTCAGCGACCGGCTGGGGCAGCTCACCGTGGTCATCGGCGTCGCGGGTGCCGGAATCGCGTTTGCCCTGCAGGAGGTGATCGCGAGTATCGCCGGCTGGTTGGCGATCGCCTCCGGCGGCTTCTACGCCACGGGCGACCGCGTCCAAGTCGGGGGCATCAAGGGAGACGTCATCGATATCGGCATCCTCAGGACCACCGTCATGGAGGTCGGCGAATGGGTGAACGGTGACCTTTACAACGGGCGCATCGTCAGAATCGCCAACAGCTTCGTCTTCAAGGAGCCGGTCTTCAACTACTCGGCGGACTTCCCGTTCTTGTGGGACGAGATCAGGGTGCCCATTCGCTACGGTTCCGATTGGAAGGGCGCCAGAGAGGTGCTTGCGGCGGTCGCGCACGAGGTGTGCGGCGACTTCGCCACGCGTTCGAAGCAGGCTTGGCTTGCTGCCGTCGCGAAATACCGCCTCGAGGAAGCGCGGGTCGAGCCGATGGTGACGATGGTTGCAAACGACAACTGGCTCGAATTCACGCTGCGCTACGTCGTTGACTATCGACGGCGCCGCACGGTCAAGAGCGAGCTCTTCACCCGCATCCTCGAAGAAGTCGACAGGTCCGGTGGCAAGATCCGGCTCGCGTCCGCGACCTTCGAACTCGTCAACGTCCCCAACATCGACATCGACAGTGCGGCCGGCAAGGTCGCCGTCGTAGCGAAATACGTGCCGTAGAAGGGCACGGCGGCCCGAGCGCTCAGGCGATCTTGACGATCGCGAGCTCGCGCTTGCGGCCCGCCACGGAAAGCTCGATCTCGTCGCCCACCGTCTTGCCGAAGAGAGCCTTCGCGAGTGGGGCCTCCGGGGTGACGACGCGCACACTGCCGCGATCGTCCTCGACCGAGGCACCGCCGCCGCCGGCGCACAGGAGCACTCGTTCGAGCCGCCCGTCGGTTTCGAGCTCGACGAGGGCACCGAGGGCGACCGGATCCGTGGCGGCGAAAGCGCGTGGCGGTTGAGCGGCAAGCGCGGCCACGGTCGTTTCGAGCTCGCGTACGCGCGCTGCCTGCCCTTGTGCGAGGTACGAGAGCTCGAGCTTGCGCGTGTCTTTGTCGTTTTCCGGGCGCGCCTCGGGGTGATTGGCCGCCTCCGCCGTCTCGCGCGCCAGGCGCTCGGCCGTGGCAAGCTCCGCGCGGAGCGTCGCCAAGAGCGCCTGCACGAGCTCGTTCTTGGTCATGGGGACACTTTGGTCCGCGACGAAGTACCCCGTGCAGCGGTTGTTTTCGCAGGCGACCGCGTTGATGGCGGCGCAGATACAAGGGACGTCCTGACCGGTACGCAGCACCGAAGAGCCGCCACAGCCGCCGGCCAAGAGCCCCGCGGACACCACGAGGGCGGCGATCGCACGCATCCCGCGTTCCACCATCGCCATGCCTCGACTATCCCACGGATCGTCGGCGCGTCACGGCCGGGCGATGTCGCGGCCGAGCGTTCACGGCGTGCGGCGCGCGAGGTTGACCATGATGGTTTGGCTGCTGGCGGCTTTCGAGCGCCGGGCGAGCCCTGTATCGATGGAGTGCGTCGCCCAAAAGGAGCGGGCGTCGGCATCGCCCCAGGCAGGGAGGTCGCAGTCACGGAGGCGATCGGCAAAGGCGGTGGCGCTCGCGGGGCGATCTTTTTGGGACTTGGCGAGGCAGTCGAGCACGAGGGTTTCGAGCGCTTCGGGGAGGGGCTGGCCGAGGCGCTTCGAGGGCGGGACGGGTTGGGTCAAGAGGTGGTGGCTGCACACTTCGACGATGCTTTCGCCGTCGAAGACGTGCGTGCCCGTGAGCAGGTAGTAGGCGACGGCGCCGAGGGCGTAGAGGTCGCTTCGCGCGTTGACCGCGCTCGGGTTCGTCAGGGCTTCCGGCGGCATGTAGAGCGGGGTGCCCGTGATGGCGTCGGTCTGGGTGACGAGCTTCGCGGCGGCCTCCACCTGAGATGGGCTGATTTCTTTGACGAGGCCGAAGTCGAGCACTTTGACCGTGTCCATGAGACCGCCCTGGTTGCAGAGCATGATGTTGGCCGGTTTGATGTCGCGATGGATGAGACCAAGCTCGTGGGCCTCCGACAGCGCACCCGCGGCTTGAGCCAGGATGTGACCCACGCGCGAAGGCGGTAGAGGGCCGCTTCCTTGCACCACCTGCTCCAGGGTGGCGCCATCGAGGAGCTCCATCGCATAGTAGAAGATGCCGTCCGGGGTACGGCCGTAGTCGTAGATCGTCACGGTGTTCGGGTGGCGGAGGCGGGCGGTGAGCTTCACCTCGCGCTCGAACCGTTCGATGGCGCTCTGGCCGGCCTTCTCGGGCGGTAAAAGCTTGACGGCCGTGGGCCTGCGTAGCATCGCGTGGTGCGCTTCGTAGACGATGCCCATGCCGCCTGCTCCGATCTTGCGGTCGAGCTGGTATTGCCCGAGCTGGCGAATGGCCCGCGCCTCCTTGCGCAGCCCGTAGATGACGCGCGAGGTCGCAAAGGCGAGCCCCGTCGAGAGCAGCCACCACATACCGGTGTTGATGGTGATGCCCACCGCAAGCTCGTGCGAGGTCGCGTGGGCGAGCTCGGGAACGAACGGAATGATCGGCCGAAGGTCGATATCAGCGTAGGTTTCGTAGACTCCGGCGAACAGCGCGACCCCGATGAGCAGGCAGAGCAGCGCCGTGCGTTGGCCGGAGCTCGGCACGTACACGGCTCGCGAGCACGACACGAAGGTGAGCGCCAGGAGCACGATGAGCTCGGGTCGGGTCACGATGTGCGGAAGTCTCATCGCCATGCCGATGAGCAGCGCCGAGCTGCCGCACAGCGTGACGGCCTCGACGGCGCGGATGAAACGGCGGTTGGGCGCGGCGAAGGCGAGCACTGGCCACGCGAGGAGCAAGAGCAGCCCCGAGGCAAGGTGCGTGAGCATTTCGGGCGAAGCAGACCCTTCGCCCGTCAGCAGCCGGAACACCCAGAACGCCGAGACGAATGCACCGGTGAAGAGCCCAAAATTGGCGACGCGCCGACGCAGGAACTCGACGGCCTCGGTGTCTTCGTGCGTGCTCAGCGCCAAGCGCGACGATAAGAGCGCGCATCAGCGGGGACGGCAAACGTGCGTGTTCCCCCGCGGGTGGGCGGCTTCGCCCGAGAACGCGCGCACTTGAATTCTACATTCAATACGGGAGCTTACGTCGCATGCACGGGGTGCTCTTTGCGCGCTCGTCGGCGTGCACGGCAGACCTGATACCTTCGTACGACGGGGCCATGGCAAGTCACCTTTCGTCGATTGGGTTTCGTATCGAGAAGGAGGAGGACTTCGCCCGCCTCGCCGCGGAGCTTTCCCGGAGGGCCGTCGAGGTGCCGGTGAAGGGCGGAAGGTATCTCCGTTGGAGTGGCGGCGGTGGGGAACAGCTGTGGCTTCAGCTCAACGCGCGTCGCGAGCTCATCGGGATGAACCCCCACTTCGAGGGCAAGTCGCGAGTGCGCGTCGGTGTCGTCGCTCGCGTCGGGCGTCCTGGCGAAACCACGCTGGACGGTGCGCTTCATGCCTGGGCGTCGCCGGGTACGGACTCGCCCGAGGAAGGCGAGTATCCGTTCGTGTTCGACGTGCCCGACGCGGCGGCTTATCCGGACCTCGAGATCCCGGGTATTGCCGAGGCGCAGGTCGCCGCCTTCGCGCACGAAGCGAGCTTCTTCGATTCCGAGGACGCTTTCGACGCCTCGCAAGAGGAGGACGGTCTCAGGCTCGCTGCCCGCTCCTTCATCCCCTCGGGGATGTTTGCAGGTGAGAAGGACGATCCGCCGGTCTCTCAGGCGATCTTCGCGGGACAGGTCGTCGAAAGCGAGACCCGGACGAACGGGCTTTCCGGTACGGAGTTCTGGTGGGTTCTCGTCGATACCCTCGGCGGTCGATACGACGTGGTGCTCGATCCCACGCTGCTCGACGAACGCCCGGTGATCGGCGGTTTCCTGTCGGGCACGTTCTGGCTGTCCGGACGGCTCTTGACGTATCCCCGCGGAACGGTTGGCTGGTTCGGGCAGCTGCTGCGTGGCCGCAGCTAGCTCGGTTTCGAGCGCCCTCGCGCAGATGCTCCGGCGGCGCGGGCCATCTCGTGGCACGGTTGCTCGATGACCGACGCGACGAACCGTGCTCGTGACGCTCTGATCCAGCACGGCTTCGACGCCGCGCTCGCCGAGAACGCGCTCGCCGTGCTGACGCGGGCCGGAGTCCGCCTCGCGTTCTGCGACCAGGGTGAGTTCGTGTGCCATTGGGTCAACGTGCACGAGCGCGCGGTCCCATCGAACGTTCAGACACGATCATTCGCACCGTCACCAAGTCGATGGGGTCGCGGGAGAACAGCGCCACGCACTGGCTCGACGGCCTCGTGCCCCCGCCGCCGCCCGCGGACCTCGCGCCGTAGCGACCGTGGGCGTCTTCCGTTCGGGGGCGGGCTTGGGGCCGCTTTGGGGCCGCGCCGTGCCGGCGGCCGCCGTGGCTCGCGGGTGGCCGATGTAGGTGCGGGGTCGGCTCGACTCGATCCGGAACACCGGGCGCCTTGGTGCTGTCGCTTCGGAAGATGCCGTTCCGGCTCCTTTCCGGCTCCGAGGGCGCGGGCGCCCGTGCGCCGCCGTGCGAGGCGGAGGACGTCCCGCGCGGCGCGGTCTACCGTAGCCCCTACTCTTCTTTAGGCTGGGACGTGGCTGAGCTCGACGAGACGGACGAAGCGCGCTTCATCGAGCGTTTGATTGCACGCGACGAGCGGGCGTTCAACGAGCTCGTGCAGGCGTACGAGCAACGCGTGTTCCGGCTGTTGTTTCGCATGCTGGGGCGGCGCGACGAGGCCGAGGACATGGCGCAAGAGGTCTTCGTCCAAGTCTTCAAGGCGATCGGTCAGTTTCGCGGTGAATCGAAGCTCGGCACCTGGATCTACCGCGTCGCCGTGAACCTCTGCAAAAACCGCATCAAGTATCTGTCGCGCCGGCACACCGGCGAGGAAGACGAGCTCGAGCCGGCGGCCGAACGCGCGCCGCTCAACGAGGGCAAGGGCGTGACGCTCGGCGAGAGCTCGCGTCCCGATCACGTGCTCGAGGGGCTCGAGGTCGAGCGCGTCGTCAAGGATTGCATTGCGGCGCTGGATCCCGACTTTCGCGAGGTCCTCGTGCTACGTGATGTCGAAGACCTCACGTACGAGGAGCTTTGCGAGGTGACTGGCTTGCCCGACGGAACCGTGAAGAGTCGCCTCCACCGGGCGCGCAGCATGCTGCGGCAGGCCGTGGAACGACGGCTCGGCGACAAGATTGGCTGACGGCGAGGATGCCATGAGCGAAGAAATCCGCGAAGATAGCAGCGACATCGAGGAAGACGAGGGCCTGAGGTCCATGGTGCGTGGCGCGCTCCGCGTCTCGGACGAGCCCCCCGACGTGCTCGCGGGATTCCAGAAAAAGGTGCGCGAGCGCAGCGACGGCAAGTTCTACGCGGACGGCTGGAGCACGGCGAAGCACCCGCCCATCAACACGTATCTCGTGACGTTGCTCATGATGTTGCTCGCGCTCGGCGTGATCTACGCGTTGCTCTCCCCGCTCTCGGGCAATGCCGAGCGCGTGAACAATCGGGCGGCGCCCGTGAACGTCGTGGCGCCGGCACCGAGGTAGGTTTTTCTCGTACCGAGGCACCGAAGTCACACCCCCTGACGCCCTGGCGTCACGCATCGACGCTTCTCTAGCGACGAATGCCACGCTTGCTCGTCGATGACGATAGCCCCGACTCGGGCACGCTTGTTGCTCGCCTCTCGTCGTGGGTACACGGCGCTCGACCTGGGCTATGATCGAGTGCTTTTGCACAAGCCCATCCCCGAAGCTCGGTGGGAAGAGGAGCACATCATGACGCGGTTCAGGGTGATGACGTTGGTGGTGGCTGCTGGCGCGTGGTCGCTCACGGCCTGCGCCGGTTCTTCGAGCGGTGACGACGACAGCGCAGGCGTGGCGAGCGCCGATCTGGCCAAGACGGCCATCGACAACCTCGAGAGCGCGCTCGTCGGTACGCACGCTTCGGGCTCGTTCATGGCGGATTCCGAGTCGTTCGCCAGCGCGCTCGGCGCACTCGACAGCTCCGAAACCTGTGAAGCGCAGCCCTGCCCGGTCGGCGCCACGACCTGCCCCGACCCCGTGTGCACCACGAACACCGTCACCGTGACGGACTTGCAAGGCCAGCGCGACGACCTGCGGCAGGGCATCGATGACCTCGTGACGAGCCTGCGCGAGGACATCTTCACCCCCGCGAACCTCGAAGCGTCCGATCGCTCGTCGGCGACCTACCTCTTGGGCTACCAGACGCTCTGCTCGGAGATTGACACGTCGGCGCCCGGAGAGCCCCCTCCGACGACGCCGACCTACGACTCCGCCTGCATCGACGAGGCGAATCGACTCCAGGTCCGCGTGCGCTTCACCTCGCCGAGTGCGGGCAATGTCGATGCTGCGCTGCTGCTCACCTCGGACAAGCACAACCCAGCGACACTCGAGCTCCACCGCGACCACGTGGGCATCGTTCTCGACCTCGGCGAGCTACAGGCGACCCTCGTCGCCGCCGGTGAGGACACGGGCAGCCTGATTCTCGATGACGGGGCAATTCGGTCTCGAGCTCCACAAGAACGCCGCTCGCGACTACAGCTTCCTCGTGAACGTCCAGAAGGACCTCGGCGTGACGCTCGAAAACGACCTCGGCGAGCGGATGATGGTCGGTCTCGGCAAGAGCACGCCGACCATGGAGCTTCGCCTCGACGGCAACGCGAAGCAGGTGACGGGCGCCATCGACTTCGGCGCCCTCACCGTTTCGGGCCCCCTGAACGCATTCCGCGACACGTTCGATCCCGAGCAGTACGACGACCTGACCGGTGAGCCCATCCCGCGAACCACCTACACGGGCGCGCTCGAGCTCCTCGTGGCAGGTCTCGAGGGAGCGCTCACGTTCGACGGCTCCACGGACCATCTGACGCTCGAGCACCTCGGCATCGGCGACCAGACCTCCTCGCTGAAGCTCGACGGGACGACGCTCGCCTCGCTCGATCTGAACCCGAGCGACGGCAGGCACTTCGACCTCTCCTACCAGAAGTCCCCGACGGGAGATGGCAGCCTGCTCACCTTCTCGCCGACCTTCGATCTTTCACTCCTTTTGCATTTCGCGCCGCTCTTGAGCCAAATCCCCGACCTTTCGCCGTCGGTCCTCGACGAGAATCTGAAGATCTGGTTCGACGGAACGGATCCGAGCATCGACACCAGCAACGGTCAGATCGCGGTCGTCTCCGGAACGCTGAACGTCACGAGCGCGAGCACGCCGTCGGCGAACGTCACTGTCCCCGCCGGCATGTGCCTCGTGGACTCGGGCGTGGCGAGCGGGAACGAGTTGATTGGATCGCTGGGCTCGGGAGCTTGTGAGTAGGGGGATACGGAAACAGAAACGCTAGGCACCCGCTCCCGCCACCACGACCCTCTGAACACCCGAAAGGCTCCTTGCCTCGAGAGCCTCGGGCCGGCCGCTCGTACCAAGCTCGACGGTTCCTGGAGCCGGTAGCGTCACGAAGTTTCGGGTGAAACGCACGCGGTCGGTCGGGTCACGGACGAAGAGGTTGACGACGGGGGTGTCGCTCTCGATGACGACGCCACCCTCCGCTGCGCGGGCGCGAAGCTTCGGGGTCGGTGGGCGGGCGTCCTTCGGCTCGCAGAGCAGGTGGTGCGTGCGGTGGCCCGCGAAGCTTGCCGTGAGCAGCGTGGTTTCGGGCGGGAAGGCGCCGAGGTCCGCGCAGAGCGCGAGCTTTTTCTGGTCGGGCTCGAGCGTGACCACTCTGCCGAAGCGCCCGAGGCTCCGACCGTCGATGAGCGACGTGGCTTCGAGCACGGCCTCGCCCGAAAACGGCGTGCTCGCATTGTGGAGCATCACGAAGAGCTCGGCGCGCCCCTCGCCGAGGACGAGGCTCGCGAGAGCCGGTGCGTACAGGCGCGTCAGCTCGAAGGCGGCCGCCTTGAGCTCCCCCTCGCTGTCAACGACGGCCCAGCTCTGCACGGGCCAGCAGTCGTTGAGTTGCCAAATGAGCGCCCCGCGGCAGAGCTCCGAGCGGCGAAAATGCTCGATGCCGTGGCGCAGTGCATCGCGCTGGTTGAGTATCGACTGGTAGCTCCAGGCACCGAGGCTCTCGGGGGCCGGGTAGTGGAGGGCCACGAAGCCGAGGAACGTTTCGTAGCCCTTGAGGGTCTTATCGTGGAAGCGTGCGCGGCGGTCGCGCGCATCGAGGGCGAGCGGATTGGGTGCCTCGGGGATGGCGCGCCGCCAGCAAGCCGGAAGTGGGGCCGAGGCGAAGCCGAACTCCGAGCAGAAGCGCGCCGTCGAGTCGTCGTAGTGCTTCCAGTCGCCGCGGCCGTGCCACACGTCCCAGTAGTGCTGGTCGCCGATGCCGCCGTCGTTCGAGTTGTTCCCGCCCCAGGGTGACGTGGGGACGTAGGGTCGCTCGGCGTCGAGCTCGCCGAGCACCTCGCGCAGCACGCCCTCGTAGATGGCGTCTCCGTAGAGCCGCGGGGGATGGCGGTCGGGCGCGTCCCAGCCGGACTCGTACATCGTGAGGTTCTCGTTGTTGCCGCACCACAGCACGAGGCTCGGGTGCTCGCGCAGGCGCCGCACGTGGAAGGTGGCCTCCTCGCGCACCTTGGCCAGGGTTTCGGCGTCCTCGGGGTAGTACTGGCAGGCGAAGGGAAAATCCTGCCAGACCATGAGGCCGAGCGCGTCGGAAAGCTCGTAAAAGTCGTCGCTCTCGTACAGGCCGCCGCCCCAGACGCGCAGCATGTTCATGTTCATCGCGCGGGCGCGTTCGAGCTGAGCTTTTAGTCGCGGTCGCGTCACGAGCGAGGGGAACGAGTGATCGGGGATCCAGTTTGCTCCGAGCGCGTAGACACGCCGGCCGTTGACCTCGAGCTCGAACGATTCGCCGTGCTCGTCGGGCTCCATCAGCAGACGCACGCGGCGGATCCCGACGCGCGTGACCTTGCGATCGAGCGCGTGTCGCTCGGCGGCGTCGCGGCTGTCGACGCGCTCCGGCACGAGGTAGCTCGTGACGGTCATCAGCGTCTGCGCGCCGAGCCCTGCGGGCCACCAGAGCTCGGGGTGCGCGAGCGCCAGGCTGCCGCCGTTCGCGATCGGCTCCGCACGCCCCTCGACGAAGTGCACGACGCTCCCCGCCCCCTCGAAGCGCGACTCGAATCCAAGCTTGACCGCGCCGCCTGCCTCGTGGGTCTGGGCGACGTGCACCTCCGTGAGCCTGCCGGCGTGCTCGACGAGCGTCACCGGCTGCCAGATCCCGGCCGAAACCAGCCGGGGTCCCCAGTCCCAGCCGTACATGTATTGGGCCTTGCGCACGAAGGCGCGCTCGTCGAAGCGCACGACGTTCTCGGGCAGCCCCTCCGCCGCGAGGTAGCGGGCGCGGCGCGCGCGGCCCACGGCCGTCGCCGGCTCGAAGTTGACGCGGAGCTCGTGGCGCCCCGCGTCGAGCGCCGACACGTTGACCTCGAGCGGCACGAACATGTCGTCGTGCTCGGCCACCTTCACGCCGTCGAGCCAGACGCTCGCGACCGTATCGAGCCCTTCGAAGCAGAGCAGCCGCGTGGGTCGCTCGGGTGCCTTCGTGAGCTCGAAGGTCGTACGGTAGCTCCAGCGCTCTTCGTCGACCCACTGGCTGCCGAGCTCCGCGAGCGCCTCGAACGGATCGCGGATCACGCCCGCGCGCACGAGATCGACGTGCACGTGGCCCGGCACCTCGGCGGGCAACCACTCGAGCCGCGTGAAGCCGAGGCGCGCGGGGGGCACGAGCCAACGCGGGCAGGCGACTTCCCAGCCGGAAGCGAGCAGAGTCGACTTTTTCACGGGGCGCGACCGTAGCAAATTTCCCGCCCCGCGCGCGCGCGTCGGAGGCGGCTCAGGCTGCCGGGTGCGCGCCGCTCTCCGCCGAGAGGTGGCGTGGGGCGGCCGTTCCGAGCTTTCTGACGACGAGCAGCGTCGCGTCGTCGTGCAGCTCGAAGCCTTCCAGCGCGCCGAGCACGTGGTCGAGCAGCTCGCGCGCCGTCTTGCCCTTGGCGGCACCGAGCGCGGCGAGCATGCCCGACGTGTCGAACATCGCACCGTCGTGCGTGGCCTCGGTGATGCCGTCCGTGTAGAGCACGAGCACGTCGCCCTCGCCGAGGTCGAGTGTCTGCGTCGTGAACGACCCCTCGGCGCGCGAGCGCAGGCCGAGCCAGATGCCCTTCGTCTCGATCACCTCGATCTCGTCGCGGAGCGCGCGGTAGACGTAGATGTCCTGGTGCGCGCCCGCGAACGCGATGCCCCCGTCGGCGTCGCGGCGCAGCGCGCTGATCGTCATGTACTTGTCCTCGCCGAGCTGATGGATGTTCCGGGTGAGCACGTCGTTGACCAGCGTGAGCAGCCGGTCGGGAGTGAGGTCGGGGTCGCGCTCGAGCACGGTGCGCACGGCCGTCTGGCACATCATCATGATGAGACCCGCAGGCACGCCGTGACCCGAGACGTCGCCGATGAGGATCCATTCGTGGCTGCCGGCGCGGATCACGTCGTAGTAGTCGCCGCCGACCTCGTCGGCCGGTTTCATGGCCACGGCGACGTTGCAGCCGGAGAGCTCGGGCGCGCTCGGTACGAGGGCTTCCTGGATCTTGCGGGCGAGTCGCATTTCTCCCCAGAGCGCATCGACCGCGCGAGCGAGCTCGGCGGTGCGCTGCTCGACGCGTTTCTCGAGGTTCGCGTAACCCCGTACTTGACGAGATTCTCCCCGAGCTCGCAGACCGCGAGCGAGACGGCCTCGCGGCATTCGGGCGAGCAGTAGCTCACGGTGAGCTCGGCCAGTCGCCGGGCTTCGTTGACCGCCGAGTCTCGTCGCAGGATGCGAATGGTGCGCTCCGTGCTGGAAGCGCCGCCGCTCGTCACGACTCGAGGACTCCGGGGCCGAGCTCCACGATCTCGACGCTCTCCGGAGCGAGCGTCTTTAGCACCGAGAAGCTCAAACGGTGCCAGGTGACGGCGGGATTGGTGGTGAACGAAAGCTTGTAGCCTGCGTGCGCTGCTCGCGAAATCCAGTCAACGAACGCGCGAATGGCCGTCGAGTTGACGAAGCTCAGGTCGCGAACGTTGACGGCGAAGCGCTCGGCGCGGGCGCCGACGATCTCGGTGTGCAGCTCCTGCAAGAGCCGCTTGAACTCGGTCTGTGCCGTCGGGGTGCTGAGTGTTCCTCTGAGGAACAACGAGTTCTCGGCCTTGCGCTCGAGCTCGAGCGACTCCACCGTGAGCTTTTCTCCGAGCTTCATGCGTCTCTCACGGCGCCATCGGGAGGAATGGCGGGCACGCGGCTTTTTTAACATGCCCGTGAGGCCTTCCCCCGTCAACGCGCGGACCGGGCCCGGCATCCCCGCCGGTCGGCCGACATCGCACCTTCGCCTACACGAAGTTACGGGCAGGGAGCGCGAGCGCCCGTGTCCCAGAAGAGGCGCGGCTCGAGCGCGCCGCGGGGCGGCTAGTCGATCCAGCGGGCGATGACGCAGGTGATGTTGTCGGGGCCGCCGTTCTCGTTGGCGGCGTCGATGAGGCGCTGCGTGGCGAGTGGCAAATTCGGCGACGATGCCACGAGGTCGAGCAGCCGGTCGTCCTCGATGGGGCCGGACAAGCCGTCGCTGCAGAGCACGATGGCGTCACCGGAGCGGGGCGCCTCGAAGCGCGTGTCGACCTTGACCGTGTCCTTCATGCCGAGCGCGCGAACGATCACGTTCTTGTGGGGAAAGTTCGCGATCTCCTCCGGCGTGAGGTGCTTCATCTTCTTGTAGTCGTTGAGCAGCGAGTGGTCTTCGGTCAGCTGCTCGATCGCGCCGTCGCGGATGCGGTATACGCGGCTGTCGCCCACGTGCGCGACGTAGACGCCGTCTTCGACTGCGAAGAGCGCGGCGAGCGTCGTGCCCATGCCCCGCTGCTTGGCATTTCGCTGCGCTTGCTCGTAGATGCGCAGGTTGCAAAGCTTGATGCCGGTGACGAGGCGGTTCTCCTCGTAACCCTTCGAGCGGTCCATCTTGTAGGGCCAGGTTCGCTCCGGGTCGTCGGAGGTGGCCGCGAAGAACTCGTGCAGCGTGTCGACCGCCATCTTCGAGGCAATTTCGCCGGACGCGTGGCCGCCCATGCCATCGGCGACCACGTACAGGCCGTGCTCGGCCATGATCGCGAAATTATCCTCGTTGTGAGTTCGCTTCCGGCCAACGTCGGTCTGGCCGGCAACTTCGATGCGCAGGGGGCTCGACACGCGGAAATCCAGCGCCCGCGCGGGGCGAATGAGTGAGGATACTCGCCTTCTCGTTCCGTTCTGTCAATTCTTGTCGGCGCCTGGCGATCTTATCTGCCCGCCAAGGCTCGAGGGCTCGTCGCCGGGGCCGAGGGGAAAGGGGGCCCAGCGGCCCTCGGGCCCGGCCGCTCAGCGCGGGGCTGCGGCGACGACCAGCGTCACGTGGCGATAGCGCCCGGCGCCCAGAACCAAGAGGTCCACGGCATCACCGAGGGAGCGCTCGGCCACGGCGCTAGCCAGGGCGTCGGGAGTGATCACGGGTATTCCGTCGATGGCAACGATGACGTCGGACGAGGCGAGATCTTTCCCGGCTCGCAAGCGTGCCGCCGCTGCGGGGCCGCGGGCGGTCGTCACGCGCACCCCCCGCGCGACGCCCGCATCGACGGGCTCGCCCTGCACGCCGATTCCGACGGACGGCAGGGCCGCCGTGGCCGGCGCGCGGCGCAGAAACTCGCGGACCGAGCCGACCGTTGTACCGACCACCACCGCGACCCTGGCGACGCCGGGCGCCCGGCGGAAAGCACGCGTGGCGACGGCTTCGACGTCACCGCTGCTCCCGAGCAACGGTGTGCCGAGGCTTGCGGGGGGCAGGGTCGTCGTGAAGGAGAGCACCCGAGTGAGCGGCTTGCCGTCGGTGCCGATCAAGGTGTCGGCCTTGCCGGGCGTGACGAGGCCGGCCACCGTCGCTTTCTTTCCCGTTGCGACGAAGCTCCTGAGCGGCCCCGCTTCTTCGGCGCCGTCGCGTGTTGCTCTCAGGCCCGGGCGGCGGCGTCCCGTCTGCGGGACCAGGAGCGCGAGGTCGCGCGCGTAGTCGGCGTGGCCGAGCCGCACCGGCACCGTGGTGCCGTCGGAAAAGCGCGCGTTGACGTGTCGCCCGTCACCGAGGGCCGAGAGCGCCGTCACGATGCGACCGTCGCCGTTCAGCACCGTGCCGAGCTCGAGCAGCTTGCCGGCGCGCTCGAGCACGACGACGCCGCTCGCCAGGCTCGCCGCTTCGACGGCGCCGAGCGCCGAGGGCGGTTTGGTGCCCGGCGTGCTCGTCGGTGTTCCGGGGGGCGCTGCGGGCGCCCGAGGCTTTTCGGGCGGCGGCGCGGGGGCCTTTGCGGGCTCGTCGGCGCGCTCGCGGGCGGGGCTGCCGCCGCCGGCGCCGCTACCCCGAGTAGCAACGAGAGCGCGATGAGCGTTCCACCTGGACGCGTTCTCTGCACCTTCCGAGCATAGCGCCGATCGCCGGGGCCACCAAGCCGCGCGCGAATGGCTCCGACCGCGGCGCTCATGCAAAGCGGCGTCGCAAGAGATAATAGACGGTCGGCGTCGCGACGAGCGACATCAGGTCCGAAAAGAGCAGGGCGCCGATCACGGCGATCGCCATGGGACGCAGCATGTCCGCCCCCGAGCCCACGCCGTACGCGAGCGGCAGCATGCCGAGCGCGCCCGCGAGCGAGGTCATGAGCACGGGGCGGAGCCGCCGCCGTCCGGATGCGATGAGCGCGTCCTCGAGCGAGCGGCCCGACGCCCGCAGCTGGTCGACGAGATCGAGCATCAGGATGCCGTTCTTCGCGACGATGCCGACGCCGATGATGGCGCCCAGAAACGAGATCACGTTGAGCGAGGTGCCCGTGACTAGCAGCGCGAGCACGGTGCCGAACAGCGCGAGCACGGAGCCGAACACGATCGCGAGCGGCGCGGCGAACGAGCGAAACTCGAGCAAGAGCACGGTAAAGACGAGCGCGATGGCGAGAAACAGCACCACGAGCAGGTTCCTGAAGGATTCCTGCTGCTGCTGGTAGAGCCCGCCGAAGGCGATACCGCCCCGCGGCAAGCTCGGATCTCGCTCGAGCTTCTGGCGGATCTCGGCGATGGCGCTGCCGAGGTCGCGACCCTCGAGACGCGCCGTTACCGCGACGTTCTGCTGCAGGTCTTCGCGGTGCAGCTCGAGCGCGCCTGGGTCCTCCTCGACGTCCGCCACCTGGCTCAGCATGACGAGGCTGCCGCTCGGTGTCCGGATCGGCAGGCCGCGGATGCGCTCGATTCTGTCCACCCACGGGCGCTCGAGCTCGACGCGCACGTTGACGATGCGGTCGCCCTCGAGGACGCGCGACGCTTCCTCGCCGAAAATCGCCGTGTTGACACTGCGAGCCACGCTCTCGGTGTCGAGGCCGAAACGCTGCGCATCGGCGGGGCGCACGTGGATGCCGAGCGATGGGCCGGCGACCACCAGGCCGTCCTTCACGTTGACGACGCCGTGCACGCTCTCGACCGTCTGCGCGACCTTGGGCGCCATACGTTTGAGATACTCGAGGTCGCTCGAGAGGATTTTCACCTCGATGGGCTCCGGCGACCAGGTGAGGTCGCCGATGAGATCCGCGAGGATGCCGGGAAATTCCCACTCGATGTCGGGCGCGGCGGCGCGCAGCTTCTGGCGCAGCGTCGAGATCACTTCTTCCGTATCGTGCTCGCGCTCCGGTCGGAGCTTCACCAAAAAGTCGCCGGTGTTGGGCTCGACCAGATGGAAGCCGAGCGCGGCACCGGTTCGGCGCGAGTAGCTCTCGACGTCGGGGGTTCGCTTCAGGATGTCCTCGACGCCGAGCAGCTTGCGGTTCGTTTCGGTCAGGCTCGTGCCGGGGGGCGCCACGTAGTCGATGACGAAGCCGCCCTCGTCCATCGGGGGCAAGAAGTCGCTCTCGAGGCGGTAGTGCAGGAGCACCCCGCCGAGCATGAGACAAAGTGACAGGCCCACGGTGAGGTACGGGTGCGAAAGCGCCGCCTTCACGGCGGCGTCGTAGATCTTGAGACGCTGGCCCAGAAAGCCGCGCGGCGCCGCGGCGGCCGCGGGCTCGTGGCCCATTGCTGGCTCGCCCCGCATGATCCAGCTCGCGAGCGAGGGCGTGAAGGTGACTGCCAGCACGAGGGACGCGACGAGCGAGACGACCATCGTGAGCGCGAGCGCACGGAAGAACACGCCGGGAACGCCGTCGAGGAACGCGAGCGGCAAGAAGACCACGACGGGGGTGAGCGTCGAGCCCACGAGCGGACGCGTGATTTCGCGCGCCGCGTGCGTCACGGCCTCGGACAGCGGCCGGCCGAGCGTTAGCTCCGCGTGAATCGCTTCGACGACCACGATGGCATCGTTGACGACGAGCCCGATGGCGGCGGCGATCCCTCCGAGCGTCATCAGGTTGAAGCCCATGCCGAGCGCCTTCATCACGACGAGCGTCGTGAGCACGGTAACCGGGATGACCAGCGTGGCCACCAACGTCGTTCTCCAGCGGCGCAGGAACAGGTAGAGAATGGCGACCGACAGCACCAGCCCGAAGCCGATCGCTTCCCAGACGCCGCGGACCGACGCGCGCACGAGCAGCGATTGGTCGTAGAAGAACTCGAGCTTCACGTCGGGCGGCAGCTCGCGCGAAAGTTCGCGCACGGCGATCGCCAGCCCGTTGGCGATCTCGAGCGTGCTGCCGTCGGGCTGGCTCTTCACGTTGAGCAGCACGGCGTTGACGCCGTCGGCCGTGACCGCGTTGTACACGGTCTCCTCGCCGCGCTCGACGCGGGCGAAATCGCGCACGCGGATGGGACGCCCGCCTTCGGACGCGATGATCAGGTTCGAGACCTCGCCCACGTCGTGGACGCGACCGTTGACCACCGCCAGATATAGCGTGTCGTTCTCCTCGTGCATGCCCACGGGCAGCACCAGGTTGGTGCGCGAGAGCGCATCGGTCACGTCCGTGAGGCCGAGATGCAGGGCCTGGAGCTTGGTCGGATCGACGACCACGTGGATCTCGGGTGTTCGGCCGCCCACGACGTTGACGCGTGCGACGCCGCGCACGCGCAAGAAGCGCGGTTTCACGACGTAGCGGCCGAGCTCCCAGAGCTTCGTGATGTCGCGCGCGTGGCTCGTCATGCTGACGCCCGCGATGGGGAAAGCAGCGAACGTCAGCCGGTACGAAATGGTCTTCGCGCTCGCCGGCAGCGTGCCGCGCAGCTCCGCGAGGCGCGACTGCACGTAGAGCTCGGCCTTCTGCATGTTGACGCTCCACTCGAAGAAGACGTTGACGTCAGCCGAGCCGCGCCCCGTGCTCGAGCGCACGGTCACCGCGCCCGGGACGTCCTTCATGGCTTCCTCGATGGGGCGGGTGATCGTGGCCATCATCTCGTCGGCCGGCATCACACCGTTGTTGACGAGGATGACGACGCGCGGAAAGTTGGTTTCCGGGAAGACCGAAGACTTCATGGTCAGTGCCGAGTAGAGCCCGCCCGCGCAGAGCGCGATGACGATGAACGCGATGGCGCGCGCGTAGCGCAGCGCGAAACCGCCCAGCCCTGCAGGTTGCCCGCTCTCTCCCGCGTCCGTCATGTCACGGTCCGACGATGCGGATCTTCGTCTCTTTCGGCAGGCCGTAGGCGCCTGCGCTCACCACGCGTGTGCTCTTCGAGAGCCCGGGGCCCGCGATCTCAACGTCTTGGCCTTCCTTGAGGCCCACGGTCACGGTCTCGAGGTGCGCGTGGTCGCCCTCGACGACGGCCACGGCGGGACCCTTCTCGGTCTCGACAAGGCTCTCGCGGGGCACACCGAGCTTGTTCGGGTGCTCCTCCACCATGACGCGGACGTGCACGTATTCGCCGGGGTGCAGCCCCGCCGCCCGATCGAAGGAGAGGCGCACGGGGACCGAGTCGTTCGTCGTATCGACGGAAAGCCCGATGAACGCGACGCGACCCGGGATATCGTCCGTCTCGCCGCGCAGGATGTGCGCATTTTGGCCGAGCTGGATGCGCGGCAGCTCGCCCGCGGGGATCGTCGCCGTCACGACCAGCCGATCGAGATCGACGATCTCGGCGAGCACCGTGGAAGCCTCGACGGACTCGCCGGGGTTGACGTTCACCTTGACGACGGTTCCCGAGAGGGGCGCTTTGATGCGCAAGAGGGACGCCTGTGTCTGCGTGGCGTACGCGCCGCGGTCGGCCTCGACGACCTTGGCGGAGGCCTCGGCGAGCGCCTTCTCCGCGGACGACGCGGCGAGCTCTGCGGCGTGCAACTCTTTCTCCGAGGTGAGCTCGGCTGCGGCGAGCTTGCGCGCGCGTTCGAGCTCGCGGTCGGCGAAGCGCTTCTCGACCTCGAGGCGGTTGACGCTCGCGCGTGCCGAGGTCCGCGCCGCCGCCATCTTGGCGGCCTCGGCGCTCGCCATCCGCGTGTCGAGCTGGAACAGAAGATCGCCCTTCTCGACCTTCTCGCCCTCGGCGCAGCGCGCCTCGGAAAGGACGCCCGACGCCGGCGAGGCGACGCGCGCGCTCGCCGCGGGCTTGTCGCCCTGCGCCGGCTCGGCGGTGACCCTGCCCCAGCCCTCGACCCAGCGGTGAAAGCTGCGCTCCGATACGTTGGTGACGTGCACCGGGACGACCGTTTCGGGCGCGTCGCCTTCCTCGTCCTCGCCCGCCGGCGCGCGCAGCCAATCTTCGTGAAATGCCGCCACCCAGCCGCCGATCCCGAGCACCGCCCCGAAGGCGACGAC
The DNA here is from genome assembly GCA_963841435.1 of uncultured delta proteobacterium. Classification (GTDB taxonomy): domain Bacteria; phylum Myxococcota_A; class Polyangia; order Polyangiales; family Polyangiaceae; genus PMG-095. Next base: position 784,662 of record CAWJCS010000005.1, on the reverse strand, counting down.
CATGATCACTTGGGTTCGGTTCATGCCGGCATGAGGGATGCTGAAGGCCGAAAGGAGCGCCGGAGCGTACCCCCATCGCGCGAGGGGTGCACCCCTTGGAGCCCGGGGAGCTAGGATGCTCGGCGTGACCAAAAGCCCGGCCAGCGCAGGTGCGGACATCTACGTGGCGCTCCTTCGCGGCATCAACGTCGGCGGTCGGCACGGCCTACCGATGAAGGCGCTCGCCGACCTCTTCATTAAGTCCGGCTGCCGGGACGTGAGCACGTTCATCCAGAGCGGCAACGTCGTCTATGCGGCGTCCAAGGCGGTGGCGAAGGGCGTTCCCGGGCGCGTCGCGCGCGCGATCGCCGAGGGCTTCGGCTTCGAGGCGCCCGTGGTCGTGCGCAGCCTCGCCGAGCTCGAGGCCGCTCATCGCGACAATCCGTTCTTGAAGCGGGGCGCCGACGAGGGCTCCTGCCACCTGCTTTTTCTCGCCGATCGCCCGAGCCCGGCCCAGGTGAAGCGACTCGACGCGAAGCGCTCCGCCCCCGACGCCTTCGAAGTACGCGGCAGCAACGTCTACCTGTTTTTGCCGAACGGTGTCGCGCGCACCAAGCTGACGAACGCCTATTTCGACGCCACGCTCGGCACCGTGGGCACACTCCGCAACTACCGCACCGTACGCAGCCTCATCGAGCTCGGGCGAGGCAAGTCGGGCGCAGCAGCTAAGAAACCAAAGCGTTGATGTCGGCGTTTTCGAAGTAGCGGCGCTCGCCACCTTCGAGCGCGAGCTTGATCATCGCGCGTCCGATGCGCTCGGTGGTCGTGACCGAGCGCGGCGAGAGCGCTTTCAAGAGTGGGAACAGCGGCCGGCCGAGCGCATACGCCATGCGCGTGAACGTGCCCCTGGCCGCGACGCCCCGCAGCGGCTGGATGATGCCGGGGCGGAACATGAACGCCGCCTTGAAGGGCATCGCGAGCAGGCGGTTCTCGGTCTCGCCCTTGACCCGGGCCCACATCATGCTGCTTTTGCCGCTCTCGTCGGTGCCCATGCCCGACACGAACACGAAGGTGAGGCCCGGATTGCTTTGGAGCAACGCCTCGGCCGCCGCCAGCGTGAAGTCGAGCGTGACGTGCCGGTAGTCCTTTTCGCTCATGCCCACCGACGAGATGCCGAGGCAAAAGAAGCACGCGTCGTAGCCCGAGAAAAGGGCGCCCAGGCTCGAGTAGTCCGTGAAATCGTGGTGCAGGATCTCTTGGAGCTTCGCGTGCGTGACACCGCACGAGCTCCGTCCGATGGCGAGCACGGTCGTTACGGCGGGATCGTCCAGGCACTCGAGTAGAACGCCCTTGCCGACCATGCCCGTGGCGCCGAACAGCACGACCTTCATGAAAGCCCTCGCCTGCGTGTGCCCCGAGCCGACCGTGCACGACCGGGGCGTCGCTGCATGGTCGGAGTGAACCACCCTCCCGCCCGCGTGACAACAAGCCCCGCGCACCGACGTTTACGGTGGGGGAGCAGTCGTGCGGCGCCCATCGCGGTGCCAGAGCTCGACGCTATTTTTGAAAGCGACGATCACGATGTCCGCGCGCCCACAGAAAAGGCCCGTTTCGATCACGCCGGGCAGGTGGCAGAGCTCTTCCTCGAGCTCCACGGGATCCGCGATCGGGCCCGTGCTCACGTCGTAGATGTAGTTCCCGGAATCCGTGACGAACGGATTGTCGCTGGCGAAACGCAGCACCGCGGTCCCGAAGCGCCCGAGGGCATCGCCCGTCGCGCGGTGCCCGAAGACGACGACCTCCACCGGCACGGCACGTCGTTCACCGAGCCTTCGGCTCAGCTTCGATTCGTTGACGATGATCACGTTCTGTCGAGAATAGCGGTTGACGATCTTCTCGCGCGTGTGTGCGCCCCCGCCGCCCTTGATGAGATCGAGCTCCTCGCTCACCTCGTCGGCGCCGTCGACGCACACGTCGATCGACCAGGGGCCGAAGTCGTCGAGCTGGGGAATGCCGAGCTCCGTCGCGAGCTCGCGGCTCCGGCGGCTCGTCGGCACTCCGGCGAGCGCGTGCCCCCGGGCGACGAGCTTGCCCACCTCCGCGATGAAGAAGCGTGTCGTGCTGCCCGAGCCGAGCCCGATCACGCCCTCGGTGGGGAGCAGGTCGGCGGCGGCCGCCGCGGCGAGCCGCTTGGCGGTATCGAGGTCCATCCCCTCGACCGTATCGGGGCGCCCGGAGCGTGACAAACGGGTCGGCGGGCTGCCCATTCGGCCCTCGTGCCGCTTCGGCCACACGATTGCTGCAAAACTGCCGCCAAAACCCCGCTGATTGGGTGTTCAGCTTGGGTTGCGGATGCGCGCGAGGCCTAGAGCCCTGTTCGTCGGAGGGACGCTCAACATGACGTCCCAGGTGCATGCCGTCGCTCGCGAGCTCGGCGAGTTCGATGCCGCCTTCTCGCCCTACTTCGGTGACGGTCTGCTCGACGCGGCGGCGCGTGCCGGCCTGCTCGAGCGCACGTCGCTCGGCGGGAAGCAGCGCGACGTGTGCGAAACGTACGTGCGGCGTCACGGGCTCGAGCTCGACGTGGGCGGGCTCGACGGACCGTACGATCTCGTCGTGACGAGCTCGGACGTTGTCGTCCCGATGGGGCTCCGGCGCCCGCCGCTCGTCGGCGTGCAAGAAGGCATGTTGGATCCGGAGCGGTTCTGGTTTCATGCGCGGCGCGTGTTGCCCTTCTTGCCGCGCTGGCTCTCGGGTACCACGTACACCGGCACGAGCAACGTCTGCGAGCGCTTCTGCGCGGCGAGCGAAGGTTTTCGCCAGCAAATGATCCAGCGCGGCGCCGAGCCTTCACGCGTCGTCGTGACGGGAATTCCGAACTTCGACCACTGCGTCGCGTACCGGCGGCGTCCCTTCCCCGAGCGCGATTTCGTGCTCGCCTGCACCTCGGACGGACGCGAAACCATGAAGCTCGACGACCGGCGACGCGCTCGAGCTTGCGTACGAAGCCCCGATGATGTTCCTGGCAATCCAACGCCGGTGAGCCACCCCGGGGCAGCTCGCGCTTCAGCGCTGGCACTCGGGGCAAAAGTGGGCGGAGCGCTGGCCGATGACCACCCGGCGGATCGGCGTCTTGCAGCGACGGCATGGCTCACCCGTGCGGGCGTACACGCGCCGCTCGAGCTGGTAGCTGCCGTCCGAGCCGTCGGGACGCACGAAGTCGTCGATCGACGAGCCGCCGCGACGGATCGCGCGCTCGAGCACGCGCCGCACGGCGCGTGCCAGCGCCGCGCATGTTTTCTGGTCGAGGGTCGCCGCGCGGCGCGTCGGGCGCACCCCGGCGAAGAACAGCGCCTCGTCGGCGTAGATGTTGCCGACGCCCGCGATGATCGATTGATCGAGCAGCAAGCTCTTGATGGCGATGCGACGCTTCCGCGTGGCCTCGAAGAGCGCCGCCGGCGTCACGCCGAGCGCGTCGACGCCCAGCTTCTTCAAGCGTGGGTCGTCGCCTCCGCGCGGCAAGAGCGCGCATTTCCCGAATTTTCTCACGTCGCGAAAGTAGAGGTCGGGCGGGCCGTCGGCGAAGCGGAGCGCGAGGTGCGTGTGGGCGTCGGGGCGAAAGGCCGGCTGCACCGCGGGATCGAGCGTCGCCCGTTTCTCGCTCGAGAGCAGCCGCACGCTGCGCGAGCCCGAGACGAAGAGCTGACCCGTCATGCCGAGGTGCAAGAGCAGGCGGGTCTCGTCGTCGAGCGTCGCCAGCAGGTACTTGCCGTGGCGTTCGAGCGTGACCACGTGCCGGCCTACCAGGCGCCGCGCGAGCGTCGCCGGCGGCGTCAGGAAGAAGTAGCTCGGGCCAGTCGTCGTGACGCGCGAGATGCGTCGGTTGACGAGGTGCGGCAGCACTGCTCGCCGCGTGACCTCGACCTCGGGCAGCTCGGGCAAGGGTCGTTCGCCTCGGGCGTCAGGGACAGGGCGACTGGCCGCTCGTGGCCGCGTACGCGGAGACCAGCGACGCGAGGTGCCCGCCGTCGGTCTCGGGCGTCGTGGTCTCGCCGTTGCCGGCGCCGAACGCCACGCCGATGCCGTGCGCGGCGGCCACCTCCTCGAGATGGGTCATGAGGTAGTCCACGCAGTTGTCCTGCCACGCTTGGTTCTGGTTCGGAAGGTCCATGTTGCCGACCGGCACCTGCCACCACAAGAGAGGCTGCTTCGTGGTCTCGGCGAGCACCGTCGCCCAGGCGAAGAGCTGGTGAAAGCTCGGTAGTGTCTGGTTCGTGTCGTCGAGCCAGGTATCGCGGCCGTTGGCTTCCCAGTAGGCCGCATCGCGGTCGTCGATGTCGGCGATCACGAGGTCGGCGTCGGGCGCGAGCGCGGCGAGGAAGGCGCCGAGCTTCTGGGCCTCGCCGGCGACGTTGAGGCCCGGATCGCTATTTCTGAGCACGTCCATATTCGTGGCCCAGCCCGACGCGTGCAGGCCCACCTTGGCATTCGGCGCGTAGCTGTGCGTCATGCGCACGAGGCAGCGGCCGAGCCCCGTGGCGTCGTTCGGCAGGTCGCCGCAATCCACGGCGTTCGCGCTCGCGACCGCGGCGGGTACCTTCGTCGGGTCGTCGTTCGCCTGCTCGACGTAGCCCCAGAAGTCGGGCTCGAGGTGGACGATGGCGACGCTCTGCCCGATCTGCTCGAGCAGGAAGCGATAGTTCGCGTAGTAGCGCTGCATGAACGTGGCGTCGTTTGCGGCGTTGACCTCGCCTCGCCCCTCGCTCGCGCCCGAAGCCTGGAGGATTTCGTACCAGGTGAACATCGGGATCTGCCCGTCGCTCTCGGCGTTGGCCACGAAGTCGCGGGCGTACACGCCCGGCGGATCCTGGTCGTATTGCCAGCAACCCCACCAGGCGCAGCCCGCCGTGTTGGCGCAGCTCGTGCCCGCTGTGCTGCAGCCCGAGTCGCAGCGCGAGCACGGCGCGCTGCCGTCCGGGAAACCGCCGGAGAGATAGATGTAGCGGAGCTCGAACGGCGTCGCGGTCGCCGTCTCGTCCGCCATCGCCGCACCGATGACGAGGTGGTCCTGGCCGAGCGCCGAAAGCAGGTCACCCGCGTCGCAGCCGGTCGGTGAGCCACCGCTGCCTCCGGCCCCACCGGTCGCGCCGACGCCCGCCATGCCACCGGTGCCGCCCGTCGCCCCGCTCCCGCCGCTGTTCCCGCTGCCGCTCGCTGCTGCATCGCCGCCTGCTCCACCGCTTCCCCCCGGGGCGCCCGCCGTGCCGCCCGAGGCACCACCGCTCGCGCCGCCACCTTTTCCCGCCGTGCCGCCCTTGCCCGACCCGGCCGCCGCTCCCGAGCTGCCGCCATTGCCCGGCGTGCCGCCCGACCCGCCTGACACCGCGCCCGCGGTGCCGGTTGCGTCGTCGTCGCTGCTACCGCAGCCCGTTGCGGCGGCCGCGACGAGGCACGCACCGACGAGGGGAGGGGTAAAGCGCACGAGAGGTCTTGGCAACCGACGCCCGTCGGCACGATCGCGCATTTTCACCATTTTACAACGGCGCGCCCCGCGACGCGAGCCCACGCCCTTCCCACGATTCGGCCCCTTCGTTCGCCGGCGACGGCCTCCCTCTGACCCCGACGCTTTCGCGCCTGCGCACGGTTCAGTCCGTCTTTTGGTTGGCTTCGTTCTTCGCGGGCGTCACGCCCGGCGGCTTTCTGACCAGGTAGAAGAAGTCCCGACGCGCGCGCTTTCGAATGTATTCGTCTTCCGAAAACTCGAAGCCGCTCGCGAGCGCCACCGCTTTTCTCGGACCGCCCGGTTCCTTCGGCTCGAAGAGCACGAACTTCGGGTAGGACCAGTTCACGTCGAGCTGCGCCACGTCGACGGCGCCGGCGTGGCGCATCCCCTCGGCGAACACGCGCGCATTCGTGTGATTGGTGATCGAGACGTAGAGGACCTGGCGTGACGCGTCGAGCCCGATGCCCGAGCGTCGGATCACGGTCTCGCCGTCGAGCGTCGCGCCCCATTTGCGATTGCCCGTCACGTAGAGGATGCCGGGATGGAGCTTGCTTTCGTGCACCATGCACTCCGGTGCCTCGCGCAGCCAGAGCAGCTTGGGCTCGTCGGCCTTGAGCTCCGGCCACGGCGCGATGCGCAGACCGCCGTCGGGGTACGCCGCGATGGCGCACGCCTTGTCCTTGGGTTCGACGACGGTGAGCGAGCCGAGCTTGAAGCCGTAGCCGCCGTGCTCGGTCATGAAGCCGCCGTTGAACGCCGCGAGCAGCTCCTCGTGGTCGGCGCTCGGAATCACGGCCGGGCGCTCGAGCGCCTCGCCCTCGGGGTTGTCGGCCTTGGGCTCCTGGCTCCCCGCGACGATCTCGAGCCTCACGCGCCTGAGGTCGATTGCGACGACGAAGACCTCGGCCCAGCCGCGCTCGGGATCCGGGTGGAGGAGCGTCTTCATCATGTACGGCTCCTCCGACGGCCTGCGTGGATCGACGATCGGCACCCACACGCCGTCGCCCGGCGCGGACCACGACTTGAGGGCAGGCCCGGGGTCCTTGGGCTGGAACGGCGGCAAGCGCACGGGCTCGCCCGGCGTTTCGGCGGCGGCCGACGCGGGCGGCGGCGGGGGCTTCACGGGCGCGACGGTCCAGCGCGCCTGGGGCGCCTCGTGGCGCCGGAAAAGTCGGTTCTTCGCGTCCTCGAGCTCGTAGACGAAGTCCTCGAGGTGGGCGACGGCGTCCACGCCGACCACGGCCCTCAGGCTGTTCGCCACGAGCGGGCCCATCCAATCGAAGCGGTGGACCGCCCACCACAACAGCGCCGTGGCCACGCCCAGAAACGCAGCCGCGCGGGGCAAGTAGCGCCTCAGCCTGCCGGCCGCACGCGAGCGCGCGGCGACGGGCTTGTCGGGCAGCGCGGCCTCGGTCATCGAGGTCTGAATAGCCCAATCCCCGGGCTCCGGCGAATCTCGAGCAGGTCGACCGACCTCCGGGCTCGGGCGCGGCGACGGTCGGTGGTAAGACAAGCGCGATGAGCAAGGCGCGAGCGCTTCGGCTGGTCGCGCTCGCTTCGACGCTCACCCACGCGGCCCTTGCCGAGCCCGTGCTCACCCCGGCAGCGAGCCCCCGCGTCCCGACGCTCGCCCCCCCGCCGAACCTCCAAGCCCTCGTCGGTCGCCCCGTCACGCGTGTCCTCGTCGTCGGCGAATCCGGGCGCCTCGTCTCTTACGGCCGCGTCACGCGCGTTCACCCGGGGCAGCCCTTTTCGCCCGACCTCGCGCGTCAGGGTCTGCGCGATCTGCTCGACAGCGGGCGCTTTGCGAGCGCGCGCATCGAGGTCGAGAACCAGGACGGTGGCGTGGTGTTGCGCTACGTCGTTTTGCCACGCCGCGTGATCCGGCGCATCGACCTCGCGGGCGCGCCGTTCCCGCGCGACGAGCTCTTCGGGGAGGGCGCGCCCAAGATTGGCGACGACCTCACCTTCCAGGATTTGCCACGGATTGCCGCCCTTCTCGAGAGCGAGCTCGAGCGGCGGGGTTACCCGGCCGCGCACGTCACGGCACGCAGCCTCGACACCGACGACCCCCTGAACGTCGTGCTCCTCCTCGACGTGAGGGCGGGCCCCGAGCTCAGGCTGCAGGAGCGCTGGTTCGGGGTGTGGCCCGACCCCCACGCACCGGGGCTGCATGAAGCGCTCTCGGGGTACGACGTGGACGCGGGAGACCGTGCGGACGCCGTCGAGCTCGAGGCCGCCGACGAGGCGCTCGCCGAGGACCTCAAGGATCGTGGGTTCTTCCGCGCCACCGTCTCGCACCGCCTGGTGAAGCGCGGATCCGCCACGTTGCTCGACGTCGACGTGCGCGCAGGGCCTTTGATCCGCCTCGTGTTCGAGGGCAATCACGCCTTCGACGCCGATGCGCTCGAAGAAGCGCTCGATCTCGACGACTCCGAGGAACGCGACCCGGTGCTGCTCGCGGACCGCGTCCGGGATTTCTACCTCGAGCACGGCTATCTGGATGCGACCGTCGTCAGCGAGGAGCGCGGTGCCGCCGACGCCGGCATTCACGAGCTCGTATTCCGCGTGCGCGAAGGGGCGCAAGTGCGCGTCGTGGCGCGCGAGTACCCCTGTCTGAGCGGCGACCGGACCCCCTCCGACGTCGGCAGCGAAATCGACAGCTTTCTCTCGGACTTGCCGGGCAGCGAGCTCATCGGACCCGTCGATGAGGCCGCGGTCGGGCAGGTTTACGGTCCGGACCGCGGCTACGGGCCTCGACGCGCGCGCCCCGCGGGCAGCCCGTGGACCCGCTACGCGGCGGACGTTTACGACAAAGCCATCGAGCATCTGAAGGATCTGTTCCGTGCTCAGGGCTATCTGTCGGCGAGCGTGGGGCCGGCGACGCTCGTGCGCCGCACCTGCGATCCGTACTCGCCGCCCGGCGCCTGCCGAGCGAAGGGTCCGCGGCTCCGGCCCGCGACCGAGTGTCGCTACGACGCCGTTGGGTTACCCGTTCAACGAGCTCCCCAGCGACCCCGCGCTCACCTGTCATTCCGATCCACGGCGCGGCGTCAGCTGCGAGCCTGAAGCCGTGCTGCACCTGCCCATCAAGCTCGGGCCCCGCACCATGCTCTACGACACGTCGTTCGAGGGCAACCGCGTGCTCGTGGAGCGCGAGCTCGCCGAAGCGGCCGACCTCACGCTCGGGGCGCCCGTGTCGCAGGTTGAGCTCGAGAAGGCGCGTCGCAGGCTGATGGACCTCTACGCCGAGTCGGGGTTCGCCTTTGCCGAGGTTGACGTGACGCTCGACCTTTCGGCCGACCACACGCGCGGGCGAGCGCGCTTCATCATCAGCGAGCGCGAGCCGGTCAAGGTCTCGCGCATCGACATCATCGGGGCGCGCAGCACGAGCGAAGCGCTGATCCGCAGCCGGGTGGCGCTCAAGGTCGGGGGCCTCTACCAGCGCAGCCTCGTGCGGCTCACCGAGGAGCGCCTGGGCCAGCTCGCCGTCTTTTCGTCGGTCAACGTCGGCTTCGAGGATCCGTACGTGCCGGCGCGCGAGAAGGCCGTGGCCGTCCGCGTCGAAGAGCGAAAGCCCCAGTACCTCGACGTGCGGCCGGGCTTCAGCACCGGCGAAGGCGTGCGCATCACCTTCGAGTACGGCCACAGGAACGCCGGCGGCGAGGCCATCCAGCTCAGGCTCGCGAGCCAGCTCGGCTATCTGCCGAACGCGCTGATCCTCGACAGCTCCGTACAGCGAAAATACGACGAGCTCGACATCGGGCAGCGCCTCGAGCGTCGCAACACGGCGACCGTCGAGTTCCCCGAGATCGGCCTCGGGCCGCTCTTTCGACTCGCGGTCGACGGCGTCGACGTGCGCGACAACGCGCGCGACTACGGCCTCACCAAGGACGCGGCCATCGTCACCCTGCATTTTCGCCCCACGCGCGGGCTCACGTTCCAGATCGGCGGCTCGCTCGAGCTCAACGACGCGGCGATTTTCGGCGAGACGGAGAAAGGCGCGCTCGAAGACTACGTGCAGAAAAATCCCTCCCAGGCCAACACCTTTCGCGTTCCCGAAGGGACGACTCGCGCCATTGCGGAGCAGCTTCGAGCGGCGTGGGACCGGCGCGACAATCCGCTCGACGCCACCGCGGGCACGCTGATTGCGCTAGGCGCCGAGCACGTGCACGCGACGCCCGTCGCCGGCACGGCCTCGGGCGGCACGAGCGTGTTCGCGGCCACCACGAGCGACTTCATGCGCTACGAGGGCCGTATCGCCGGCTACCTCCGGCTCAGCGAGCGCGGCATGGCGCTCGCCATCAGCCTGCGCGGCGGCCTGGTCGACCAGCTGATCAAGGACTCGCGCACCTATCCTGATCGTCTGATGTTCCTCGGCGGTGCCGACAGCGTGCGGGGGTTCGCCCAGGACTCGCTCATCCCCGAGGACATCGCGCGCCAGCTCCTGGATCCGAACGCGCACCTCGACGTGAGCGAGATCGTGATTCGCGGTGGCGACGCCTACGTCAACCCGCGCCTCGAGCTGCGCATCCCGCTGACCGGCAACGTCCAAACGGCGATCTTCGTCGATGCCGGCAACCTGTGGACGGATCCACGGCTCGTGAACCCCTTCGATCTTCGCTACTCGGCGGGCAGCGGGCTGCGCATCGGCACGCCCATCGGGCCGCTCGTGTTCGACTACGGCCTGAACGCCGATCGCGTGCTCGACGAGCTGTTTCCCAGCCGGTCCGGCAAGCGCACGTGGGAGGCGATCGGCGCCTTTCACTTCAGCATCGGCGTATTCTGACGGGGAGCCCGGCGCGACAAACCACGCGCCAACCTGCCGAAGACCCGCCGGGCGGCCAGTTGGGCTCTTGCCGCAGGTCGTTTCGGGCTCTAAGTCACCCCGCCGATGTCCGAAGCGAAAGGGCCCCAGACGCCGAGCCTCACGGCCCAGTTCCGGCGCCACGCGCCGCGCTACGGGGTCGGGGTCCTGCTTCTCGCCGCGTACCAGGCCTGCCAGTACTGGTTCGATACCCGGCTCCGCGTCGCCATCAACGACGTGCTCGGTACCGAGCACGCGCGGGCCATCGAGCTCGGGCTCTGGCTCATCGCGGTGATGCTGGCGGCGTTCGTGGTGAGGGTGCTCTCGCGCGTCGTCGTGTTCAACGCGGGCCGCATCGCCGAGTACGAGCTTCGCCGCGAGCTCGAGGCGCGCCTGCTCGAGCTCGGGCCGTCGTTCTACCGCCGCATGAGCACGGGTGAGATCATGAGCCGCGTCACGAACGACCTCGTGCAGGTGCGCCTCCTGCTCGGCTTCGGCGTGCTGAACCTCATCAATACGGTGTTCGCCCTCGTGAGCGCGCTCGCCGTGACCGTGCCGATCTCGGGCAAGCTCACGCTCGCGGCCCTGTGCCCGCTGCCGCTCTTGCTGCTGATCTCGCGCCGACTGTCGCAGGAATTTTACACGCGCACGCGCGACAACCAGGCGGCCCTCGGGAAGATGAGCGCGCGCGTGCAGAGCAGCATTGCCGGCGTGCGGGTGATCCGTTCGTTCTCGCTCGAGCAGGCGGAGCTTGCGGCGTTCGAGCGCACGAACCGCGAGTATCTCGAGCGCAGCCTTTCGCTGGCGCGCTTGCGCGGCTCGCTCGGCCCGATCATGCAGGTGACGATCGCCGTCGCCATCCTCGTCGTGTTCTGGTACGGCGGCACGCTCGTTCTCGAAGGTGTGCTCGACGCGGGCGCATTTTTGACGTTTAACCGTGCGCTCGGGCGGCTCACCTGGCCGCTGCTCTCGCTCGGCTTCGTCGTCGGCCTGGTGCAGCGCGGTCGCGCCGCCTTCGACAGGCTCCTCGACGTCTATCGCGCCGAGCCGGACATCGTAGACGGTCCGGCGCCGGCGCCCGCCCGCGTCGCGGGGCGCCTCGAGGTGCGGCACCTTTCGTTTTCGTACGGCACGCAGCCCGTGCTCAAGGACGTGAGCCTCACGCTCGAGCCCGGAAAGTCGCTCGCCATCGTGGGGCGCACGGCGAGCGGCAAGAGCACGCTCGCGGTGTTGCTCGCGCGCCTGCAGCCCACGCCGCGCGGCACGGTGTTCCTCGACGGCGTCGACGTGTGCGACTTGCCGCTGACCGCGGTGCGGTCCGCGATCGGCTACGCGCAGCAGAACGCGTTTTTGTTCTCGACCACCGCGGCGCGCAACATCGGCTTCCCGCTCGACGACCCGGACTCGGTCGAGAGCCGCGCGCGCATCGAAGCGTCGGCGCGCGAGGTACACGTCCACGAGGAGCTCGCGGCGCTGCCGGACGGCTACGATACGGTCGTGGGCGAGCGCGGCGTGCAGCTTTCGGGCGGGCAGAAGCAGCGCGTGGCGCTCGCCATGGCGTTCGTGTCGAAGCCGCGCATCTTGATTCTCGACGACCCTCTGAGCGCCGTCGACGCGCGAACCGAGCGTGCCATTCTCGAGGCTATCGACCGCCAGCGGGCCGAGCGCTCGGTGCTGCTCATCACCCACCGCGTGGCCGCGGCCGCCCGTTGCGACGAGATCGTCGTGCTCGACGACGGGCGCATCGTGGAGCGCGGCACGCACGCGGAGCTTCGCACGAGCGGCGGCGTCTACGCGACGTTTGCCGAGGAGCAACGCATCGAGAGCGAGCTCCAGGCGTTGAGCCGTCGAGAGAGTGAGTCGGCCGTCGCATGAGCGTTCCGCCGAGCGCGCAGGTCTCCGCCAAGGCGTCCGACGAAACACGGCGCCGTACCGAGGGCATCCTCAAGGCGTTTCACGACGAGGAACGCTTCGCAAAGGGCTTCGACCGCCGGCTGATCGGGCAGATCTGGGCGTTTTTGAAGCCGCACCGCGCGCTCATCGTCCTCAGCGTCTGCGTCCTTTTCGTCACCTCGGGCCTTTCGCTCCTGCGGCCGCTCGTGATGATGCGCGGCATCGACGAGGCGGTGCTCAAGGGCGATCGCCACGAGCTGATGAAGATTGGCCTCTTGTTCGCGGGCCTTTTGCTGACCGAGCAGGTGCTCGGATTTCTGCACATGTACGCCATGCAGATCGTGGGAGCGCGTGCGATGGCCGATCTGAGGCGGCACGTGTTCCGCTTCTTGCACGAGCGACGCCTCGCGTTCTTCGACAAGCAGCTCGTCGGGCGGCTCGTTTCGCGCGTCACCAACGACGTCGACGCCATACTCGAGGCCTTCGCGTCGGGTGCGGTGAACGGCATCGGCGACATCGTGCGGCTCGTCGGCATCGTCGTGCTCATGATCACGCTCGATTGGCGCCTTTCGCTGATCGGCTTCATCGCCGTGCCGCCCGTGGCGCTTTTCGTCTATCTCATGCGACGCCCCATGCGCGAGGCGCAGCGCGAGATCCGTGCCCGGACGTCGCGCATGAACGCCGTCATGAACGAGCAAGTCGCGGGGATGAGCCTGATTCAGGCGTACGGGCGAAAGCACGCCGCCCAGGAGGACTTCGACGAGATCAACGCCGCCTACCGCGACGCCAACGTTCGCAGCATCAAGTGGGAGGCGATTCAGGATGCCGCCATCGACATGGTGGGCTCGGTGTGCCTCGCCTCCATCATCGTGGCGCTCGGCTATCGCCCCGTGAGCTTCGGCACGGTGGTGGCGTTCAGCGCGTACCTCACGCAGTTTTTCGACCCCATCAGCCAGCTCGCGCAGCGCTACACGCTCGTGCAGGGCGCGCTCACGGGCGCCGAGCGCGTGTTCTCGCTGCTCTCCACCGGTGAGGTCGACGCCGAGCTCCGGCCGGGCGCCGCGCGCGGCGACGATGGCGACGCGCTCGAGCTCTCCAACGTGACGTTTAGTTACAAGCGGGGCGTGCCCGTGCTCCGCGACATCGATTTCCGCGTGCGTCGCGGCGAGCACGTCGCGCTCGTGGGCCCGACCGGGTCCGGCAAGACCAGCATCACGGCGCTCTTGCTCCGGCTCTACGACGTGGAGCGCGGTGTCGTCCGCGTGCTCGGCGACGACGTGACGGCGTTGGACCGCCACGAGCTGAGGCGCCGCTTCGCCGTGGTCCCGCAGGACGTCGTGCTGTTTCCCGGCACCATTGCCGAGAACGTCGCGGCCGGCGAGCAGCCCGACCTCGAGCGCGTGCGAGCCGTGCTCGGGCGCCTCGGCGCGCTCGATCTGTTCCTATCGCGCGACCACGGGCTCGACGCCGAGGTCGGTGAGCAAGGCGGGAACTTCTCGGGGGGCGAGCGGCAGCTCATCGCCTTTGCACGCGCCCTCTACCGCGACGCGCCGATCCTCGTGCTCGACGAGGCGACGGCGAGCATCGACAGCGACACCGAGTCGCGCCTGCAACGCGCTCTCGAGGAGCTCTTGCGCGGGCGGACGGCGCTCGTCATCGCGCACCGTTTGAGCACGATCCGCTCCGCCGACCGCGTGCTCGTCTTGCGGGCGGGCCGCCTCGTCGAGCAGGGAACGCACGACGAGCTCCTGCGGCAGGACGGCCTCTACGCGCGACTCCACACGCTGCAGTTCTCGCGTGAGCACGCGGCGCCGGTTTCCCTCTCGCCGACCGTTTCGGCCTGAGACGGCCGGGCGGCGCCGTCGCTTCGGGTTCCGGCGCTCCCTCGCCTACTCGAGCCAGCCCATCGTGACGGCGCGCTCGGCCAGCACCTCGACGACGTCCTCGACGCGAGCGATTTCGCGCGCGCGGAACGGCTGTCCGCCACGCCCGACCTCGAACAGCGCGACGAGCTCTCCGTAGAGAGTGAGGGGGATCATGGCGGCGCCACACACGTCGGGCAGGCAGCGGATGAGCCGGCCCACGACGTAGCGGCTCTCGGCGCCAAGGCCCGGCTCGCTGACGATGGTGAAGCCGCTGCGCGCCGCCGCAAGTGTCGGATCCGTCTCGGCGATGCGCTCGCCGAGCAGGCGTTCCGTACCGGGGCCGTGTCCGCCCACCGTGACCACGGAGCGCAGGTCGCGCCGAGCGCGGTGCACGAGCCCGACCTCGGCGCCCGAAGCGGCCACCGCCGTGGAGACGGTGAGCAGCAGCGCCTCGGAGAGATCGAACGCGTGCGCGAGAACCCCGGCCGGATCGACCGCCATGGCTCGGAACGTCGAGTGGCGTTCGGGCGGAGGACCGCTCGGGCGCAGGGTCACCGAGAGGTCACGAGGCGGCGCGGGAGGCGCGCTGTCGTGGACGCTGCTCGCCCGCGACTCGAGCCCCTCGCTGTGGGTGGCCAGGCTCTCTACCGTCTCGTCGCGCCCGTCCGGGGGTAGCGAGCCGATCTCGTCGAGTCGGCGCCAGACCTGCCAGGACTCATGGCGGACGAAGGACCCGTTCGGCAGCCGGCCACCTGACACCCCGCGGGTTAGCAGCTCGAAGGAGACGGGTCCGACCGCAACCACGCCGTTGGTCACGAACCAGCGATCGCTGCGGCGACCGCTGGCAGGCGGCAGGGTCTCCTCACGAGCCGTTTCTAGCGATCGATCAAAGGTGCCCATCGCGGAATAATCGTACCTTGTCGGATAAAGCATACACGAACCTACAGTCTACCACTCCGGTGGTCTGTTGCCAGCCAGGTGGCCGGCCTGAGGGCTCTGATTGGCGTCTACCTGGAATTAGTCGCATGAGGGGGGGCGCGCCGATCGTCTGAGTTGAGGCTACCCTCCCGAAGTGATGCCCGGAAAGGTGTGGCTCGTGGGCGCTGGCCCTGGCGATCCCGGCCTCATCACGGTGCGGGGCCGCGAGCTCTTGGGCCAGGCCGACGCCGTTCTGTACGACGCGCTGGCCCACCCGGGGCTGCTCGAGGCCTGCCGGGCGGACGCCGAGCTCATCGATGTCGGCAAGAGGCCCGGGCAGCGGACGGGGAGCCAGGCGGCCATCACCTCCCAGCTCATCGAGCTCGCCCGAGCGGGGCGGCGCGTCGTTCGACTGAAGGGTGGCGACCCGCTGCTCTTCGCGCGCGGCGCCGAGGAGGCACTCGAGCTCGCGCTCGCGGGCGTCCCGTTCGAGATTGTGCCGGCCGTGTCCTCGCCCGTGGGTGCGGCGGCGTACGCGGGCATCTCGCTCACGCACCGCGAGCTTTCCTCGAGCGTGACGTTCATCACCGGCAGCGATCGCGCTGGCGTCGCCTGGTCGCCCGAAGCGTGGCGCAAGCTTGCCACCGCTACCGACACGATTTGCGTCCTGATGGGTATGCGCCATATCGAGGCCATCACGGGTGCAATCGTCGAGGGAGGGCGCTCGCCCGAGACGCCCGTGGCGGTCATTCACTGGGGCACGCGGCCCGAGCAGCGCGTGCTGGTCGCCACGCTCGGCGACGTGGCCGAACGGGTTCGCGCCGAGGGCCTCACCAATCCCTCGGTGATCATCGTCGGCCAGGTCGTGAGCTTGCGCGAAAAGCTACGCTGGTACGACGCGCGCCCATTGTTCGGAAAGCGCGTGCTCGTGCCACGCCCGCCCGGCCAAGCCGACGAAACGGCCCGCGAGCTCGGCGAACGGGGCGCCGAGCCACTCGTGCTTCCCGCCATCGAGATTGCCGCGGTCAGCGACGAGGAGCCCGTCGCGAGCGCCGTGGCAGCGCTCGCCGGCTACGACTGGGTGCTCTTCACGAGCTCGAACGGCGTGGAGCACTTCTTCGCGGCGCTCACGCGCGCGGGTCGCGACGCGCGGGCCTTCGGCAAGGCCCGCGTGGGCGTCGTGGGGCCGCGGACCGCCGAAACGCTCGCGCGCCACGGCCTTCGCGCCGACCTCGTCGCCGAGGAGCGTGTGGGCGAGGGGCTCGGTCGCGAGGTAGCGGCGCTCGGGCCGCCGGGACGCGTGCTGCTCGCGCGCGCGAAGGTCGCCGGGGGCGAGATCGTGCGGGTGCTCCGTGAGGCGGGTGCCCGGGTCCACGACGTGCCCGTCTACGAGACGCGCCCCGCGCCAGGCCAGGCGGAACTCGCGGCGGCCCTGCGCGAGCGGCGTGTCGACGTCGTGCTCTTCACGTCCGGCTCGACGGCGCGCGCCATCACCGACGCGGTCGGTGACGGCTTTGCCGCGGTGCTTTCCGCGATCACGGTCGCGAGCGTCGGACCGGTGACGAGTCGCGCGCTCGGCGAGCTCGGTGTGCGCGTCAACGTCGAGGGGCCCGACGGTACCGTCTCGGGGCTGCTCGATGCGCTCGAACGGCACCTCGCGGGCGCGGCGCCCCGCGCGCCGGACTAGGCCGCCCCGGCAGCGTGGAACGGCGGCGCCCGGCGACGCTCCGCCGCCGCGCGCAGGTCGCCCGTTCAGAGCTCGACGCGGGCGACGAAGAACTTGTTGTCGAGCGCCTTGTTCGTGAGCCGCTCGTAGCGTCGTACTTTACCGAGGTCGGCTTTGAGGCTGCTTTCACGCGAGTGCTCCGTCGTGAAGAAGACGACACGCGTACCGAGGTCGCGCTGCTCGGCGAGCCAGCTCTTGAATTTTGCGCCCGAGGCGACGAACGCCGGCAGATGGTTGCCGGTATAGAAATTTTCGCCCTTCCAGTTCATCTGGTAGGCGACGAACGGCTCTTCGGGGCCGCGGCGCCGGCGGTAGTATTCGATGATGGTGTCGCGCTGACCCCAATGGGGGGCCGCCCGCACGACGTACGCGTCCGCGCCCCAGGCGGCGGCCCAGACGCCGATGCCCACCATCAGGGCCACGGCGTGGTGCCGGAACGCCTTCGCCGAGAGCGCGATCGTTGCGAGGCTCGCCGCGAGCGAGAGCGCGAGAAGCGTGCTCTTGAAATCGAGCGTCGCGGGCCAGGGTCGCCGGTAGTTGTAGCTTGCAAGCTGCGTGAGGCGTGCGGGGCCTTCCGGGTCGTCGGGCGAGAAGAGGTCGCGGCCCACGAGCAACACGAGCGCGGCCGCCGCGATCGCGAAGGCGCCCGTGATGGCGTCGTCCCACGCACGCGTCGGCGATGCCGCATCCTCTGCGGGCCAGAGCCGCCGGGCGACGATGAGAAGGCCCGCAGCGCCAGCGAGGCTCAGCGCTCCGACGAGTGGCGCGGGCCCGGGCCCCGGCACGGTGCCGAGCAGCGAGCCACCCGCGAGACGCAAAAGGCCGTAGGGCAGAAGCAGCGCGGCCGCTCCGACCGCCAGAAGGTAGGGGACGAGGCGTCGCCCGCCGGGCCCCTTCTCGGGGAGCATCCTGTCGAGCAGGATACCGGTGAGCACGGCGATGGGCGGCACCGCCGGGAGCACGTAGTGGTGGAACTTGGTGAGCGACGAGCTGAAAAGCGAGAAGGCGATCACGAACCAGAGCGCCAGGAATGCGAGCGCCTCCGCACGCGAGCTCCGGGATTCGTTGCCTTCCCGCTGGTACGATAAAAGGCCGAACGTCGCGAGCCCCGTCCACGGAAAGAGGCCGTACCCGAGCTGCCACACGTAGTAGCGGAAGCTCACGTCGTCGCCCGTGTTGGTGTCGTGGACGTGCACGAAGGCACGCTTGTACATGTCGTGAAAAAGCAGTCGATCGGTGAAGGCCGAGCCGTGGCGCCCGACCATCGCCGTGTACCAGGGCAAGCACACCATCACGAACAAGAGCACGAGCCCGACGAGCTCCGCGCGCGCGAAGTCGCGAAAGCGATGCGCGACGGTGAGCGCGAGCAGCACGACCACGATCGGCAGCACGAGGCCCGGAGCACCTTTTGCCGCCGCCGAGAGCGCCACCGCGTACCAGGCCGAAAGGAAGGCGAGCCGCTGCAGCCGGCGTTCGCCGCGATTTGCCCAGAGAAAGAGCGTCATGACGAGCGCCGTCCCGAGCCCGAGCAGCCCCGGCTGAAGCGCGGGGTCGGCAGGTGCCACCATGCGGCAATCGTCGTTGCCCGGCAGCCCGCAGTTGCCCGGCGACCCGTAGAGGATCTCGTCGAGGTGGGCGCGAAAGCCGTAGGGCGGCGCCTCGAGCACGAGCGTGAGGTGACGCGAGGCAAGGTAGAGGATCTGCGGCACCACGCTGCAGAGGATCAGCGTGAACAGGAGGTGGTACGCGGAGACGCCGAACACGCGCCGCCCGATGCGGATCGGATGGACACGAACCGTGGCGTCCGGGTCGGCCGCCATGGCGACGAGCACGAACGAAAGCGCGGCGGTGATCGGCGCGACGTACGGCATGTCCGTAATGCTCTGCCGGCCGATCACGTACCAATACGGCAGGGTGAAGAGCACGAGCCCGCCGAGAAACCCCGCGCGGCCGCCGAAGCGCTGGGCCACGGCCCGGTAGAGGGCGTAGCCGGCGACCAGGGTCAAAACGACGTTCGGCAGGCGCGCGGCCCACTCCGGCCGCGGAACGAGGCCGTGCGTCGCCGCGGCGAGCATCTGGTCCGGCTGGAACCGCACGCCGAAGAGCGAGAAGGACAGCGCCTGCAGCCAGAAGTCGAGCACCGGCTTCGACCAGAACCAGTTTTCCTGTGCCCACCAGGTCGAGATCCAGTCGTCGCGCGCCAGCATTTCGCGGGCCACTTCGCCGTAGTGCGTCTCCCAGGGGTCGCTCAGCGAGTAGCTGCCGAGCAGCGGCAGGTAGAGCAGCGTGCCGGCGACGATCAGCCAGAATCCCCAGCGCTTCGTCAGCGGTCGTGAGCCGTCAATGGCGCCGAGCGCAACGAGCAGGCGAAAGACGCTCGTCACCACCCACAAGCTGCTCGCGGTGATCAGGAGCGCCGCGCTCGCCAGGGACCACGGCAGACGTCCGGCCACGGCCAGCCGCAGCACGGCGACGACGACCACGATGCTGGCGGTGAGCTCGCCGAGCCGTGGCAGCAGTCGTCCGACCTCGCGCGGGGCCCCCTCGTAGGGGTCGTCGAACGTGCCGAGGAAGTCGAGAAGCGCGAGGCTCCCCGTGACGCACGCGAGGGTGCCGAGCGGGATCGACACGGCATGATGCCCGTCGGTCGCCATGAGTAGGAACGGCACGGCGAAGGCGAAGAGCGCGGCGACCAGGCTGCGCGGACGCGTGGGATTGCCGCGCGGGAACAGGCGTTGCTCGCCGCCATCGTCCGGTGTCGTGGGCGCTACGTCCGGCGTCGCGGGTCTCTCGTCCGGTGTCGCGGGCGCCTCGTCCGGCGGGGTCACACCTTCCGGCGGGACCGTGGTTTCGTTGCCGCGTTGCTCGTCGGGCATGGGGCGGGCGGAGCGTAGCGCAGCGACGGCGGTCCGCGCGCGGTTGCTCGCCGGGCGCCGCGCGCGGCACAAAGCTGCCCATTTCGCCACCCCCGGCGTATGTTCGGCCGGCGATGAGCGAAAGCCCCCCGAAGGTCGCCCGTGGGCACGAGCTCGACGCGTCGACGCTTCGTGAGTCGATGATCCGGCGCCTGCCGAAGCGCCTCCACGCTTCCGGCCGCTTGCGCTTGCCGGCCGTGCCGGCGTTGCTCGACCACTACACGGAGAGCCTCGTTCGGATCTTCTCGGTCCACGGGCGGAAGTTCAAGCCGGAGGAGGTCGAAGCGCTTCGCGGCATCTTGCAGAAGAAGCTCAGCGAAGGCTTCGCGTCTTCACCGTACTCGTACGTCATCGTGCGGTTCCAGACCGATGACCCGCCGAAGACGAGCCTGTCCTACTTCGTTTCACTCGAGCTCTCGACGATCGAACAGGAGTACGCGACCTGGGTCGCTCAACGCACGCCGCCGCTCTTCGGAACGCACCCCGACAGCAAGGTAATGGACCTCGCGAAGAGCCTCGGACCTCCCGGGTCTGCTCCCGTGCTCGACGTCGGTGCGGGCACGGGTCGAAACACACTGCCGCTCGCGCGGGCCGGCCACCCCACGAGCGCCGTCGAGCTGAGCCCCGATCTCGCGAAGATCTTGCGTGACGATGCCAAGAAGGAGCGCCTGCACGTCGAGCTCGTCGAGGGCGACGTGCTGCGCGCGCCGCTCGGCCTGCCCGCCTCGCACTTCAGGTTGATCGTCCTTTGCGAGGTGGTGTCGCATTTCCGGGGCGTGGACGAGCTCCGCCGGCTCTTCGAGCGAGCCTCGGAGCTGCTTTCGCCCGGCGGGCTGCTCGCGTTCAGCGTGTTCTTGCCCGTGGGCGGCTACCAGCCCGATGCGCTCGCCCGCGAGCTCTCGCAGGTGTTCTGGTCGACGCTCTACACGCGACAGGAGCTTGCCGACGCGTCAGCCGGGCTCGGGCTCAGTCAGATCTCCGAAGAGTCGGTGTGCGACTACGAACAGAAGCGCTTGCCGGAGAGTGCCTGGCCACCGACCGGCTGGTTCGTGGAATGGACCCGCGGCGTCAACGTGTTCGCGTTGCCCGCACAGAAGACGCCCATCGACATGCGCTGGGTCGTGTACCGGCGCGACGCCTGACGCGCGCGCGGCTCGGGCGGCTAACTCCACCGCTCGCCCGCCCCAAGCTCATTCTTCAGGCGGGTCGGCGGCCACGACGCGGTTGCGTCCGCTGCGCTTGGCGACGTAGAGGCGTCGGTCGGCGGCCTGGACGAGTGCCTCGGCGCTCAGGTCCGGCGTCGTGCTCACCGAGGCGCAGCCCACGCTCACCGTGACCGTGAGCGGCCCCTGCTCGGTCGGGATGCTCAGGGCAGCGATGCGCTCGCGCAGCCGTTCCCCGACGGCGCGCGCGCCATCGAGCGCGATGCCGCGCAGGATCAACGCGAACTCCTCGCCGCCGTAACGGGCAAAAACGTCCTCGTTGCGCACCACACGGCGCGCCGCTTTGGAGATTTCGACGAGCACTTCGTCACCCACGGGGTGCCCGTAGCCGTCGTTGACGCGCTTGAAGTGGTTGACGTCGAACAGCACGAGCGCGCAGTCGGTGTTGTGGCGGCGCGCGTAGGAAAGCTCCATGCGAAGGTGGCTGTCGAAGGACTCCCGGTTGTTGGCGCCGGTGAGCGCGTCCGTGACGCTCGCTTCGTAGAGCTGCCGGAGCAGCTGCTCCTGCGCCTCGTCGGCGATCGAGTAGCGGAACATCGCCTGCGGCCCGAACTGGATCAGGTCGCCGTCGCGCAGCACGGCGCGCTCGATGCGCTGGCCGGCGACGAACGTGCCGTTCGCCGACTGCGTGTCTTCGATGACGTAGCCGTGCCCCTCCTGGGTCACCACGGCGTGGCGGCGGCTCACGCCATCGTCGCTCAACCAGATTTCCGAGTCGGTGGCGCGGCCTACCTTGTGCGCGCCGACACCGAGGCGGGTCACGTGGCCGAGCTGCGCGCCGCGCGCGCGGATCAAGAGGTGCCGGTCCTTGGCCTGCCGGCGTGGGCTACGCAGATCGCCAAGCGAAACGACCGCCGTACGCTCCGCCGGATCGTCCTCCTCGAGCGCATAGTCTCCGGGGGCGCGGTCGTCGCTCACGAGAGCCTCATATCAAAACCTACACCAGGCGTGCCGGCCGGTGCAGTCGAATTTCGGCCGGCGCGATCCCGTCCGCAAATATTGCTGCTCAGGAACTTCGGCGGCGCGGACCTGTCGATGCTGGAGCAAGCGACGAGATCACGCGCGAGGCAGCGGAGAAACCGCCGGGCCGGGTCGCGTGCGTCGCGAACCAAGGAGCTTTGCCCATGGCCACCGAGCACCCGTCTGCCCTTTTTCCGTCCACCTCATTCGAGTCCATCCCTGCCGTTCCGGTCAACGCGCCGCCCGCCCTTCCGCGTGCCGAGCGCGACACTTACGTGCTCGTCCGGAGCGCGGAGCCGCTCGCCGCGGGGGAGTGCGAGCAGGTGGGTACCGAGGCCGTCGAGGTGTTGGTGCTCTGGGGTACGAGTGTGCTCGAGGTCGCTCACCTCGCGCCACCGCGACCCTTCTTCGTCGGGCACGGCGACGGCGCGACGGTCAACTTCTTGCTGCCCGCTGAGGTCGCTGGCTTCGCGCGCGCGCCGATCGTCGAGCTCGGACCCGCGGGGCCGCGCGTCGTCGTGCCACCCGGCGGCAGGGTGCGCCGCGCGGAGGGCGCGGCGGCCGACGGTGATCTCGCGCTCGGTCCCGGACGTTCGCGTCGATCTGGAGCTCGGGGCGATCACGTTTCGCATCGCCGCCGTGACGGCGGGCGCGCGCGTGCCTCGCGCCATGGCCCAGGATTCCGGCCGTCTCGGTGCGGCGCTCGCCTGCTCGTTCGGGGCCGTGGCGGCGTTCCTCGGTGTGCTCGCGTACTACACGCCCGCCCTCGGCGCCTCGCTCGACGATGGGCTCGACCGGGATCAGCTGGCCGTGCTGCGGCCCTACCTCGACGCGCTCGCCGAGCGCGAGGAGCGCCGCCCCGAGGTGCCGGGCGATGCGACGCCGGGCGGTGGGACGCCCGGCGCGGAAGCGGCCGGTCCACGCGGTGCGATGGGGCGTCCCAACCGTCCCGTCACGGACAAGCGCGTCGCCATCGCCGGTAGCGGCGAGCGCGTGTTGTCGCGCGAAGCGGCCATCGCCGAGGCGCGCACGTTCGGACTCGTCGGCATGCTCGCGAGCATGAACGGCCGTGCGCTCCCCACGGCGCTCTGGGGCGCGTCGGTCGCGAACGGACCTGACGCGACCGATGCCTGGGGCAACCTGTACGGCGAGAGCATCGGCGAGAGCGGCGGCGCGGGCGGCCTCGACCTCAGCGGCATCGGCAGCGGCGGCGGCGACCGCGGCGAATGGATTGGCCTCGGCGGCATCGGTACCTGCGGCACCGACTGTGGCATGGGAACGGGTGGGGGCGGCCTCGGGCGCGGCGGGCACGGGGAAGGTACGGGGCTCGGGCGACTCGGGCGCGGGCACCACACCTCCGGGCCGACGCTGCGTGCCGTCGGCGAAACCGTGCTCGGCGGGCACCTCGCGCCGGAGCTCATCCAGCGCGTCGTGCGCCAGAACTTCGGACGTTTCCGCGGCTGCTACGAGCTCGGGCTCAGAACGAATCCGAACCTCACGGGCCGCGTCACCACGCGCTTCATCATCGACCGCGACGGGGTCGTCTCGAACGCGACCAACGGCGGCAGCGATCTGCCCGACAGCAAGGTCGTCGGCTGCGTCGTGAGCGCGTTCTACGGCGTCTCGTTCCCAGCGCCCAAAGACGGCCTCGTGCGTGTGAGCTACCCCATCATGTTCAACCCGGGCTAAAGTTCCCGGCGCCATGCGCGCCGTGCTCCTTTCGCTGTTCTCGACGTTGGTCGTCCTCTTCGCCCCCACCGCGATGGCAGAGGAGTTTACCCGCCGCAGCTACGTGTTGCCCCGGCATTCCGTCGAGCTCACGGGCATGCCTGCGCGCCCGACGATCCTCGGGCTCGACATTTCGCAAGACTCGCACCTCGAGCCGTTCCACGTGCCGCTCCACGTGTACTTCGGCGTGACCGACTCCCTCACGCTGGGCATCACCCACGAGGTGGGCCCATTTTACCGTTGGGGAGGCCCCTGCTTCAACTGCGGCCGCGTCTACAACGACGTGGGGTTCGGCATCCTGTACCGTCTCGTGCGCTCGGCAGGCTTCGAGGCCGACCTCGAGGTCACCGCGCCCGAGTTCCTGTCGCTCGATCCGACCTTCCTCGCCGTGCGCGGTGGCGTGCTCATGCGCGCGAACCTCGGCTCCGTCGTGGCCCTGGTCTTCGATCCGTCACTGCAGATCGGCCTCAGCCGGCGTGACGACGCGCAGGGCGGCAACAAGGATTTTCTCTGGCTACCCGTCTGGTTCTACTTCCAGGTGACGCGCAGCGTGGCGCCGTTCGTGGGGACTGGGCTCGGCGGGCGCCTGGAGGGCTTCGGCAACCGGCACGAGATCCCTCTCGAAGGCGGGGTGATCGTGTCGCTCACGAACAACGTCGATCTCGGCGGCGTGCTGCAGTTCAACAACCTGTTCGGCAGCGGCGGAACGTTCGATATCCGTCAGATCGGCCTGCTCGGCCGTTTCCGCTTCTGACTCGAGCGCTCGGGGTCAGGGCGCAAAGCGGGTTGCCGAGCGATTCGCCTCGGTTTCCAGTTGTCCCGTGAGCGCAGCCGCGCGCGCTATCCAGAGCTCGCCGTCGCGACTATTGCCGTGGCTGGCCAGCCACTCGCTCGCCTCCCTGCGCAGTCCGAACACCTTCATGGCGAACGGCTTTCTACTCAGCACGAGCAGCGTCGAGATGATCGTGCGTGACAGCGTGCCCTCGATGCCGGACTTCTCGAGCACGACGACGGCCCCCTTGAGCGCCCCGCGCATCGACTCGAACTGGTGCTGCAAGAGCTTGCGCGCATGGGGCCCCGGCATGCCCGTGCTCGGCAGGATCACGTTGTACATGAACACGCCGTCAGGGTAGCGCTTCGAAAGGTCCACGAGCTTTTTGAACGTGGCCTCCAGTCGGTCGATCGTCGGGTCGCCATTCCACACCACCACGAGCGTGTTTCTCACAACGTCCGCTGCGTACCCCCTGTCCGCCATGGCCCTCAGAGCTCCGTGACGAGCCGAGCGGCGTCGAGCAGGCGCTCCTTTTTGCGCTCGAGCTCGGCCAGCTGCGCCCGAGCCGCCTCGACGACGTCGGGCGGCGCATTGCTCAAGAATTTCTGGTTTTCGAGGCGCTTTTTCATCACCGCGATGTCCTTCTCGACGTTCTTGAGCGAGCGCGCCACGCGCTCCGACTCTTTGCTCGGGTCGACGAGCCCGCGCAGTCCGACGAGCACCTCGATGTCATGGCTCACGTCCATCACCGTTCCGGGCGGGCGCGGACCGCCCGTCTCGCCGACCGTCAGCGAGCCTTCGCTGGCGACGAGGAACTCGATGAAGCGCGCCTCGCGCGTGAGAAGCGCCCGCACGCCGGGGTCGGCGGCGCGAAGCTCGAGTTTGACCCGCTGTGCGGGGTGGATCTCGTGCTCGCTGCGCGCCGTGCGCGCCGAGCTGACGGCTCCCATCAAAAGGTCCATCTCGCGCTCGGCCTCCGGGTCGAGACGCCCGTCGCCGGAGCCCGGGTAGGGGGCGAGCGCAATCGAGAGGGGGCGCCCTTCGGGACGCGGCAGGCGCTGCCAGAGCTCCTCGGTGATGAACGGCGCGTACGGGTGCAGCGCGCGCAGCGCCGCTTCGAGCGCGTGCGCCAGCGTGCGCCGCGTTTCCTGCTTGGCCTCGGCGCTACCCTCGGCGAAAACCGGCTTGGTCATTTCGAGGTACCAGTCGCAAAGCTCGTCCCAGAAGAAGTGGTAGAGGGCGCTCGACCCCTCGTCGAGCCTGAAGTCCTCGATGCCGCGCGTGCTTGCGACGGTGGCCGCGCTGAGGCGCGACAGGATCCAGCGGTTCAAAAGCAGCGTCACGACGGGCGGATGCCCGCTCGGCTTCTCCCCCTCGACGTAGTCGAGCGCGAAGCGCGTGGCGTTGTAGATCTTGTTGCAAAATTTTCGATAGCCGTCGATGCGCGCCGGCGAGAGAGCGATGCGCTTGGCCTGCGGCGAATAGCTCACGAGCGTGAAGCGGAGCGCGTCCGTGCCGCAGGCAGCGAAGCCCTTGCCCATCTGGGCCACGGACGGGTACGCCTTCTTGAACTTGGCGAGCGCTTCCTCGGGTGGCGCGTCGGGCAACAGCTTCCTCACGATGGCGTCGAACTCGGCCCCGTGGATCAGATCGAGCGGATCGAGCGTGTTTCCCTTCACCTTGCTCATCTTGTCGCCGGTTTCGTCGACCACCATCCCGTGCAAAAGGACGCGTCGGAACGGCACCTCCCCCGTGAATTTAAGGCCCATCATCATCATGCGGGCGACCCAGAAGAACAGGATGTCGTAGCCGGTCTCGAGGTCGCTCGCGGGGTAGAAACGCCGAAGCGCCGGCGTCTCGTCGGGCCAGCCGAGCGTGGAGAACGGCCAGAGGCCGCTCGAGAACCAGGTGTCGAGCACGTCCTGGTCGCGCGTGGGCCCGGCTGTGCCGCACTTCGGGCACGCCTCGGGGTCGGTGCGCGTGACGGCGACCGCCCCGCAGGCAGCGCAGTAAAACGCGGGGATCTGGTGCCCCCACCAGAGCTGCCGGGAGATACACCAATCCTGGATGTTCGTGAGCCAGTGCTCCCACGTCTTCACCCACTCCTCGGGCACGATGCGCGTGCGTCCGCTGCGCACGGCCTCGAGCGCCGGCTCGGCGAGCGGTTGCATCTTCACGAACCACTGGGTCGATATCAGCGGCTCGACGACGGTGCCGGTGCGTTGCGAGCGGGGCAGCGTCATCATGTGCTGTTTCGAGCCTCGCGCGAGCCCGCTCTCGGCGAGGCGTTTCTTGACCGCCTTTCTCGCCGCGAAGCGATCCATCCCGGCAAACTCCCCGGCCTTTTCGTTCATGGTGCCGTCGAGCGCGAGGATGCTGATCTCCTCGAGGCCGTGGCGCTTGCCCGTTGCGAAATCGTTGAAATCGTGGGCCGGCGTGACCTTCACCGCGCCCGTGCCGAACGCCATGTCGACGAGCACTGGATCGGTGATCACGGGGATCTCGCGGGGTACGAACGGGTGCTTCAGCTTTTTTCCGTGCAGATGCAGGTAGCGCGGATCGTCGGGGTGGACGGCGACTGCCGTGTCGCCCAGCATCGTCTCGGGGCGCGTCGTCGCGACCACGAGCTCCACGGCGCCCTCGCGGGGATCAGCGTCGATGACGGGGTACGCGAACTCGTAGAGCTCGCCTTGCACGTTCTCTTCGGTTTCGACCTCGAGATCCGAGAGCACGGTGCGCGACTCGACGTCCCAGTTGACCAGGCGCGTGGCGCGGTAGATGAGCCCCTCCTCGTACAGCCGAACGAACGCTTCGCGCACGGCCCGCGACAGATCGGCATCCATCGTGAATTTCGCGCGCTCCCAGTCCGCAGAAAAGCCGAGCACGCGCATCTGTTCGAAGATTCTCCCGCCGCTCTGTTCCTTCCAGCGCCAGACCCGTTCGATGAACGCCTCGCGACCGAGGTCGTGGCGCGTCTTGCCCTCGCGCTTGAGCTGCCGTTCGACGACGACCTGGGTCGAGATGCCGGCGTGGTCCATGCCGGGCTGCCACAGCACGTTGAGCCCCCGCATGCGCGCATGGCGGATCAGCACGTCCTGGATCGTGTAGAGCGCGTGCCCCATGTGCAGCGACCCCGTCACGTTCGGGGGCGGCATCGGGATGACGTAAGTCGGGCGCGCGTCATCTGGTGCGAGCGAGGCCCGAAAGACGCCGTTTTCCTCCCAGAACGCATACCAGCGCGGCTCGACGTCAGCAGGGTCGTAGGCTTTCGGAAGCTCGGACATGGGGCGCGGAGTTTAGGGGCTCGGCACCCCTTAGACCAGCCGGCCTCGGACGGCTGCCATCCGGCACGATCCCAGGCAAAATTGGCCGCCCTGCGGGTTCTCTCGCGTCCGTTCCGCGGACGCGCGGGCCGCTCCGGGCACGGGCTCCGTCATCGAAAGTTCAGTCCCAGTGGAGCCCTCTTCATACCTCTGGGTGAACGCTCGTTGCTCGGTCACTGACGCACGCGGTTCGTTCGTTCAGCAGTCCGTGGCGAACCGCGGGTGCCGCAGCGTTCGGTCGCCGTGGGCGGCGTGCGCATTTCTCGCGACCGGCGGCGCACGAGTGCGTCGTGAGAGCGAGGATATCGCTACTGCAGCACGCTCTTAGTGAAAGGCAGTAATGCAAATAAGATGTCGGCACGCGGAATGCCCCAGTGCGGGGCGGTTAATTTTCCAGTACTTCGCGTTTCGAAAGGTTTTCTCGCGAGCGAAATCTCGGCTTGCTGACCGGCCGATATCGGCATAACAGGAAAATAGGCGAGGCTCGGAGACAGGCAATGGCAGGGCGGAGCAAGACTAGACGAAGCGATGCCGCGAAGGTCGTGCGCGACGAGCGCTCGCCGCGCAGCACGTCACCGAGCAGCGAGCGCGTTCGCCGGCGATCGCTCCGCGACCTTCCGGACGCCGGCGACAAGCCACCGGCCGACCCGGAGACCAACCCGGTGATTCGGCTCGAGCATCGCAAGAACACAATCCCTCCGCCGGCCGCCCCGGACGAGGAGCCGACCAACGCGTCCCTCGAAACGCTGGCCCAAATGGCGCGCCGCTCGGCGCCGCCGGCGCGAGCGGGGCTGCATCGGGTCATGCCGCCGCCTCCGCCGAGCGCCGTGGTCGTCCCGCATCCGTCATCGCGAGCGCTGCAGTCGACCATCCCGCCCGCGTCGGTGCAGCCGGTGGCGCCACAGATGGTGCCGCGCGTCGCGCCGAGCTCGTTGCCGCCGATGGCGATGACCCAGTCCGCGCGAACGGTGCCACCGTCGCGCGCCTCCGACTGGGTCGGACGCTGGCGCCTGCTCGGCACGATTGCGTTGAGCGCCGGCATCGGCGCGCTCGTCGCGCTGACGACCTGGGGCGTGCGCAGCCGGATCGCGACCGCCGATTCGGAGGGGACGCCGCCACAGTTCACGTCCGTGGTCGCCGCCGCGGCGACCGCACCGCCGCGCTGTCCCGTTCCTTCGGCTTCGGCTCGCAGCGCTCACGCGGCCACGGCGGACGCAAAGAGCGCAAATTCGGACGAAGCGCCCGTGCCGAGCCCCGTGCCGCTCGACGCACTCCCGCTCGCCGGTCAGTCGCGACACGCCGTGTCGCGAGCCTCCCTCCAGACCACGACCGAGCGCGCCACGACATCGGAGCAAACCGAAGCGCCTCGCCGCTCGGTGACAGAAAAGAGCTCGACGGAGTCCGCGCCGACCCCCACCCGGCGCCGGCGCTCGGGTCCGCCTCCCTCGCCCCGGGAGAGCGTGGCCGCGGCCATCGGTCGCGCCAGCTACGCGGCGCGTTCCTGTGAGGAGGGCCCCCAGTCCGGCAGGGTCGAGGTGACCTTCTCCGGAACCGGTACCGTCCAGTCCGTCGCGCTGCTCAAGTCCTTCGACAGCGTTGCCGTCAACGGCTGCGTGTTGCGCGCGTTCGGGCGTGCTCACATGCCGTCGTACAGCGGCGAGCCCATCGTGGTCCGAAAATCGCTGAGCTGGTAGCTCGCCACGGCCGCCGACGGCTGCGGCGTCAGAACTGGAAGTAGATGAACGGCTCTGCGCTGAGCGGCGTCATGAAGAGGAGCAAGGCCCAGCACGCTCCGAACGCGGGGTAAAAGAGCGCGTCGGAGAGAGCGCGCGCTCGGCGCACGAGCTCGGCGCGATAGCGGAACAGCAGTGCGTGGATCGCGCCGAGCGACAAGATCGCGAGCCACCAGAGCGACGAGACGGGCGATGCGCCCTTCGCGCGTGTGGGCGCGGTGAAAAGCTCCCAGGCCGTGCCCATGTCGGGGCAACGGAAGATGGTGAAGCAAAACGCCACGAAGGCGAACGTCGCGAACCACGAGGCGAAGCGCACCGCGCGGCTTTTCGACTCCTGACGGCGCGGCAAGAAGCGGTGCAAAACGAGCGCTGCGCCGTGAAGGAATCCCCACAGCACGAAGGTCCAGTTCGCGCCGTGCCAGAGTCCGCCGAGCAGCATCGTCAGCATGAGGCTGCGCGCGACTCGCCATGGGCCGCCGCGGTTACCGCCGAGCGGGATGTACAGGTAGTCGCGCAGCCAGCTCGAGAGGCTGATGTGCCAGCGTTGCCAGAACTCGCGCACGTTCAGGCTCAGGTAGGGAGCGTCGAAGTTCTTGGCGAGGTCGTAGCCGAGCAGCGCGGCCACGGCGATGGCCATGTCCGTGTAGCCCGAAAAGTCGCAATAGATTTGGACCGAGTAGAGCGTGGAGCCGAGCACCCTGGAGCCGGCGGCGTGCGCGGCCGGGTGCGAAAAGACGGGATCGATCGCCGAGGCGATGTTGTCGGCGACGCAGGCCTTCTTGAAGTACCCGACGAGAAACAGGAGCAGCGCGCGTCGCCCGTCGATCGCGCTCGAGGCACGCGTCGTCGCGAGCTGTGGCAGAAAGTGGCTGGCGCGCGCGATCGGGCCGGCGACGAGCTGCGGGAAGAACGAGACGAACAGCGCAAAGTCGAAGAAGCGCCGCTCCGGAGCGAGCACGCGCCGATAGACGTTGATCGTGTAGCTCATGCTCTGGAAGGTGAAGAAGCTCACGCCCACGGGGAGCACGACGGAAAGCGTCGCCTCGCCGACGTCGAGCCCGAGGGCGCGCAGGAGCTGCGTCCCCGAATGGACGAAGAAATTGTAGTACTTGAAGAAGCCGAGGATGCCGAGGTTCGCGCACAGGCTCAGCGTGATGAGCGCGCGCCGAGCGCTTGGTTTCTGCACCGTGCCGAGCCCGAGCCCCGCGGCGAAATCGATGCACGTCGAAAGGAAGATCAGCCCCAAGAAGCGGTAGTCCCAGTAGCCGTAGAAGAAGTAGCTCGCGACGAGAAGCCAGCGCTTTTGCCACGCGTTGCCGCGCAGCGCCCAATGGACCGCGGCCACCACGGCGAAGAACAAGAAAAAGACCGGCTGGGTGAAGATCACTTGGGTTCGTCCCAGATTGCCTGGAGCTCGCGCACCAAGAGCTTCGAATAGATGTGGCCGCCGCGATCGTTGAGGTGCTGGGTGGAACCACGCACGTCAGCCGTGTAAAGCTCCGGAAAGCGCGCGGGGTCGTCGAAGTCGAGCAGCACGAGCGGGTCCTCGCCGTGCCCCACGCGGAGCGGTGGCTTGAGGCCCGACCAAACCGGGCTGTAGAGAAAGATCGGCTCGTGGCCGTGCCTGCGCACGACGCGGCGCAGCTCGAGAGCCCAGCGCGCGGACGTGGTCTGGTGCTTGGCGGTGATGAGGCGCTTCTTCCGCTTGAGCGCCGAGAGCTTGGCCTGGTGGGAGCGGTTCGATCCTTTGCGCGCCTTCGGCGTTTTGCGCGTGGGCTCGGTCGTCGTCCCCCCGCCGGGGAACAGCTCCGCCGCGCGGCCCAGCGACAGATAGTTGGCGGCGATGTGTCCCGCGTGGGCAGCGATCATCGTGATGGGGTTCGATTCCCGTGCGAAATGCTGCACGTAGTAGCGATGGAGCCAGGGGATGGCTCTGAACGTGTGCCAGGCGATGACGCGCGGCTTGAACCAGTTCTCCGGATCGAACGACAGCGAGTCACCGAGCGTGATGTCGATGACGACGCGCTCGAGCTTCGGCCAACGGTGCGAGAGCAGCACGTCGAGCTCGTGCTCGAGCTCGTAGCCTCTCAGGTTCGTGCGCCCGAGCCGGCACGCTCGCTTGTCGAAGCCGACGCGCGCGGCCTCGGCGTCGAAGACCTCGGGTAGGACCTCCTTCACGTAGCTTGGCCCGACGACGAGCACCTGGCACTCGGCGCTCACCGCGAGGACGGCCGCGCGATCGGCCTCGGGGCGCGCTTTGGGCATGGCGAGGAAAAGCGCCGACGACGCCGCTGCCAATCCCGCGACCGTGCCGAGTGCCTTGTAGACGAAGCGCGTCACGTGAGGGGTGGCCGGGCACGGCCCTTTTGCCGCGTCACTCGCGCGTCAGGCGCTGGATTTCTTCGCGGATGATGGTCTCGGCCAGCGTGGGCACGACCTCCCACGCGACACGCTCGAGCACGTCACGTGAAAGGTTGAGCACTCCCTCGACCTGCTCCGAGGTAAGGCCGAGCCCGCCGAGCTTCTTGGCGAAGTCCGCGCCGTTTGCTCCCGAGAACGCTGCGGCGACGGGTGCGGCCGGCGCGGCCGGTGAGGGCTTTGCGGGCGCCAGGGGGGCGGCCGGCGCTGCGGGCCGCGCTATCTCGGGCGGTGCTCCTCCCGTGCTGATCATCGTGGGAGCGCGCGGCGTCAAACCGGTGCCGCCCGGCATGCCCGGCGCGGTGGGGCGGGTTGCTCCGGCAGGGCCCACGGGAGCCATCACCGGTGCGGCGGGGATGCCTCCGGCGACTGGGCTCGCTCCGTACTGAAGCGTGGTGGCGCCAGTACGCGGAGCTGCTGGTCCCGGTGCGGCCGCGACCGGGGCGGCGGCAGGGGTCCCGGCGCTGGCGCCTACCTTCTTGGCGAGGGCGACGATCTTGTCGATGAGCTGCTGCGTGTCGAAGGGCTTGTCGGCAAAGTCGTCGGCACCGACCTGACCCCCGAGCGCCCGATCGTACGGCTGCTGCTTGTTCGAGAGGATGACGACCCCGAGCCCGGGCTGCGCCGCCTTGAGCCTGCGGCAAAGCTCGTAGCCGCTCGTGCCGTCGAGACCGGCATCGACGAGCGCGATGCTCGGCCGCTCGGAGAGCTTGGCCATCGCCTCGTCGGCGCTGGCACACACGAGGAGACGATAGTCCTCGCCGGAGAAGGTGATCTCAATCACCTTCCGCATGGTTTTGCTGTCGTCGACGGCCAGCAGGGTGGTGGTCAAGTCAGGGTTTCCCGAGGGGTAAAAGCGGACGGAGCGCGATCATCGGATTCGGTCCCAATACTGTCAAGGATTTCAACGGGGAGGCTCGTCAGCCGTCCGGTCTTCCGCGCTCTCGGCCCGCGTATCGCCTGCGCGCCCCCGAAGGCGCCGGCCCGCGCTCGGCCCTCCGTTTGACCGGCCGGGGGTGAAAGAGCCAAAATGTCATTTATCGAAGCATGCTGAGCCCCCTCTCCAAGCGCGCCCGCTCCGTTCTATACGCGGTGGTCACCGAGTTCATCGCCACTGGGGAGCCCGTCGGGAGCCGCACGCTCAGCAAGAAGTACGGTCTTTCGCTGTCGCCGGCGACGATTCGCATGGTGCTCGCCGACCTGGAGGATGCGGGGTACCTCCGGCAGCCCCACACGTCGGCGGGGCGCCGGCCGACCGATGCGGCCTTCCGCCTCTTCATCGACGCGCTCATGCAGGTGCGCCGGCTGCCGGCCAACGACGCGGGTCGCATCAGCGAGTGGCTCGCGGATTTGCGCCCTGACGCCGACATCCCTCGCGAAACTGGGAAGTTGCTTTCCGATCTCAGCGGTGCCCCGGCCGTCGTGATGCGCTCGCCGCCGGACGGCCGCGTGCTCTTGAAGTTGCGCTTCATCGCCACGCGCCCGGGCGAGCTCCTGGCGGTCGCCGTGTTCGAGGACGGCACCGTCGAGAATCGCTTCATCCGGGTCGAGGGGCCGATCTCGGACGCGGAGCTCGACCGGCTTCACGAGATGCTCGAGGAGATGACCCCGGGGCGCACACTCGCGGACTTGCGCGACGCCGTGTCGGAGGGGATGAGCGGCCAGCGCGACGAGCTCCGCACCCTGCACGAGCTCGGCTACCAGCTGGTGCGGTCGGCCGCCGTCAGCGCGCCGCGGATCAGCGAGGTCGTGATGGAGGGGCGCGCGCTCTTGCTCGATTGGCCGGAGTTCGCGAGCGTCGAGCGCATGCGGGAGCTGCTTCGCGCGCTCGAAGACCGCGAGCGCCTCGTTGGCCTACTGGACCGCGCCCTGAGCTCCGATCGCGTCGAGGTCTTCCTCGGTGCCGAGGACGCGGCGGCCCCGTACCCGGTGAGCGTGGTTGCGGCCCGCTACGAGGAGCACGGCGAGCCGGGCGGGGCCGTGGGCGTCATCGGGCCGACTCGCATGGACTACCCGATTGTCGTCCCGCTCGTGGCGGCCGCTGCCGAGGCCGCGACCACGGCCATCGCGCGTAGCCGACAGCCCGGCGGAGAGCCCGGGAAGTCGGGGTAGGCGCGCCGCCGTCTGTGTTAGCCTCGTCATGGCGATGGCCGATGCCGCGATCAGACCGCTGGACCGCGCGCTCGAGGCGTGGGCGTCCGGAGACCTGGCACCCGGGCTGCGCGCGAGCATCGGCGTCCTCGAAGTCAAGAAGGAGGACGCGCTCGCGCTCCTTTTCTGCTCCGTGCTCGGCGCAAAGGTCGGCGGCGACGCCGCGCCGTTCGCCGAGGGCCTGCGAGCCGCAGCGGAACGTGCCGTCGAAGCCGGCAACTTGCCGCTCGCCGTTGCCGCGGGCGCGTTCGCGCGCGAGCTCGGCCTCGAAGCGGCTCCCATCTTCGAGCAGGCCGCCCAGGCGTTCGGTGTCGGCTCGCCCCGGCTGAAGCGAAAGGCCCCGCCGGCGCTCCCCGGTCCTGCCCCCAAGCCCGCCGTGGTCCCCGATTCGCTGTCGGGCGCAGCGCTGGTGGCGCGCGCACAAAAGGCGGTCGCAGCCTCCAGCGAGTCGCTGCTCACGGAGGCGTCGGG
Organism: uncultured delta proteobacterium; assembly: GCA_963841435.1. Taxonomy (GTDB): domain Bacteria; phylum Myxococcota_A; class Polyangia; order Polyangiales; family Polyangiaceae; genus PMG-095. The sequence continues at coordinate 750,277 of CAWJCS010000005.1, read as the reverse complement.
TCAGTCTCCGCTGTCGCCGGCCGTCCTTTTCTCGTCGCTCGATCAGGCCGCGCTGCGCGACTTCGTCGAAATCTTCGAGCCGAGGCTCTGCGCGGCGTTGACGACCGTCGTCGAGGAGGGCGCGCTCGGCACGGAGGCCTTCGTCGTCGCGCAGGGTGAGCTCGACGTGAGCCGCTTCGCGCTCGGGCAGTCGGGTCCCGTGCACCTCGCGCGGCTCGGCACGGGCTCGCTCGTCGGCGAGATGGCGCTGCTCTCTCGCGCGCCGCGCGCCGCCACGGTCGCCTCCGCCTCTCCCGCGCTCCTGCTCGTCGCGAGCAAGGACTCGCTCGACCGGGCCGTCAAGAAGAACCCACAGCTGGGTCGCGAGTTTGCGGAGCATTGCCGGCGGCGCATGCTCGACAACCTGGTCAAGACGAGCCCCATCCTGCGCAGCGTCAGCCACGCGGAACGCGCCGACCTCGTGCAGCATTTCGCGATCCGCGCTTTCGAGCCCGGTGAGCGTCTCATCACGCAGGGGGACACGACGGACGGGTTGTTCTTGATCGCTTCGGGTGAGGTCGCGATCGTGCATCGCGACGACACGGACGACGAAACGGTCGTTGCCCGCCTAGGTCCGGGCGATGCGCTCGGCGAGGTTGCCCTCGTGCTCAGGCGTCCCGCCATTGCCAGCGCCATCGCCCATCATCCGACGGTGACGCTGCTTTTGCCCCGCGACCGCTTCGTCGAGACCGTGCGTGCCCATCCCAAGGTGTTCGTGGACCTCTACGAGCTCGCCGTGGCCCGGGACGAGGAGACGGCCGCCGCCGCCGCGCTCGAGGCGACCGACCTCGACGATTTGATCCTGGTCTGAGACCCGAGCCCCGCGAGAGCGGCAAATGGGCGCCTCGGGTCTCAAAAGCTGGCGACTGCCCTTGACGGCCCGCGGGCCAAACGCTACTCCCCGCGCCATGCTCGCTTTCGTCACTCGTTTGCCGTTCCTCGCGCTGGCTTTCGCCACGCTTTTCTACGCGCTGCCCGCGTCCGCCCAGCAAATGAAGGTGGCCGTCATCGACACGCAACGCGCGGTCATGGAGACCGAAGATGGCCTGCGCCTGCAAGCCACGCTGAAGAAGCTGTTCGACAACCGCCAGCGCGAGCTCGACAAGAAGCAGGAGGATCTCCAGAAAGAGCGCGACGACATCGACAAGCAGAAGGACGTCCTCAGCAAGACGGCGCTCGCGAAGCGCTTCGACAAGTGGCAGCGCGAGATGGTGCAGCTCCAGACGGTTTTCGTCGAGTACAACAAGGAGCTGCAGAAGAAGCAGAACGAGCTCACGCAGCCGATCTTCCAGAAGGCGATGGGTATCATCCGCCGCCTCGCGACTCAGGACGGCTACGACGTTGTCGTCGACAAGCAGGCCGTGCCGTACGTGCGCAGCGACCTAGATCTCACCGACCGCGTGATCACCATGTACAACCAGGGCGCACCCGGCGACGGCGGCGACACCAAGTCGGCGAAGGAGCCCGTTGGGATGCCCAAGCCGCTCACGGCGCCCACGCTGACCCCGCCCACGGCCCCCTGAGCGAGCTCTCGGGATGAAGGCAGCGAGGGTCCGCCGGCTACTCGCTGTGGCCGCGTGGACGTTGACGCTCGCGGGCTGCGGCGGCGACCAGGCGGGGCCCGCGCCCTACGTCGATCCTGGTCCTGTCGAGCGCGACGAGGACGCGTTGCCCGTGACGGAGGGGCTCGCGCCGACGCCGCCCATGGGCTGGAACAGCTGGAACGCGCACCACTGCGACGTGACGGAGGCGCTCGTGAAGTCCGCCGCGGACGCGATGGTCGAGTCCGGCATGGCCTCTGTCGGGTACCAGTACGTCAACATCGACGACTGCTGGGCCCAGGTCGATCGCGACCAGGACGGCGTGTTCCAGCCGGACCCGGATTTCCCGAGCGGCATCGCCGCGCTCGCCGACTACGTCCACGAACGCGGTCTCAAGCTGGGCGTCTACTCCGATCGTGGCAGCCAGACGTGCGGTCACCGCGCCGGCTCGCGCCAACACGAGGTGCTCGACGCCGAGACCTGGGCCTCCTGGGGCGTCGACTACGTGAAGTACGACAACTGCCTCACGGACGAGGACATCGCCGACGGCGAGGACACGAGCGCCGCGGGCCAGGCCGGCTACCAACGCATGAGCGACGCTCTCGCGGGCGTTTCGCAGCCGATCGTTTTCAGTCTCTGCGCGTGGAATTTCTTCGAGTGGGGCACGACGATGGGCGAGCTCTGGCGCACCACGACGGACATCACCCCGGTCTGGGACTCGACGCTCATCGACATGCCCAACCAGGGGTCGGTGATGACCATCGCGCGCGGCACTCCCGCGTTCGCCGCGTACAACGGGCCGAACGGCTGGAACGACCCCGACATGCTCGAGGTCGGCAACATCGTCGGCGCGCGCGCCGAGGCCGAATCGCGCGCTCACTTCAGCTTGTGGGCGATGTTTTCGGCGCCGCTCATCGCCGGCACGAACCTCGCGAACATGTCCGACGTGACGCGTGAGACCCTCACGAACGAAGAGGTGATTGGCATCGACCAGGATGCGCTCGGCATCCAGGCCGTCCCGGTGTGGCAGGACGGGAACCTGATGGTGTGGTCGAAGCCGCTCGCTGAAAGCGGGGCGCGCGCCGTGCTGCTCTTGAATGCCACGGGCAAGGACGTGTCCATGAGCGCGAGCTTCACGGACGCGGGGCTGCGCCGCGGCGACGCCAACGTCCGCGATCTCTGGTCGCACGAGGACCTCGGCACGTTCCGCGACAACTTCACGGGCACGGTAAAGTCGCACGACGTGCGCCTGCTGCGCGTCACGGGCAGTGAGCCGAACCGGCCTCACGGCACGGTGTACCTCTCCGATCATCCCGCGATCTACGCCGTCAACGCCCTCGGCCCCTACGAGAAGGATCGGAACAACGGCTCCGACCAGGCGGGCGACGGCGGACCGCTCAGCGTGGGCGGGCAGACGTTCGACAAGGGCCTCGGCATCGCCGCGCCGTCCGCGCTCATCTACCGGCTCGGGCCCGATTGCATGGCGTTCAAGGCCACCATCGGCGTCGACGACGACCAGGGCGACGAGGGCTCGGTGGTGTTCGAGGTATGGTCGGACAACGAGCTTCTCTACCGGAGTGACGTGAAGCGCGGCAGCGACGACGCCGAGGATATCGACGTCACCGTGACGGGTCACAGCCGCATCAAGCTGCGGGTCACGAACGGGGTCGACGATACGGCGCGGGATCGCGCGGCGTGGGCCGAGGCGCGCGTGGAGTGCGCCGACTAGCCTCACCCGCTCGCGGACGCCGGCCGTCGCCCTGCGCCGGCGGCACGAGACATTCGGGGCGGCGCCCGATGAGATCGCGGCGACCGGCTTTGATCAAGGCTTCGCGCGCGAGCGGCCACTGTGCTTCGTCCCACCACAAAAGTAGCGCCTTGAGCAGTCGCTTCTCCCTGAGGTCCCTGACGACGGGTACGGTTTCCCCCGTCAACGGATCGATGCCCGTGTGGTACATCGCCGTGGCGACCGCCATGGGCGTGGGGATGAAGTCCTGGATCTGGCGCGGGCGCATGCCCTTCTTCTTCAGGTAGAGGGCGAGAAAAATCGTGTCCTTGAGCGTCGAACCGGGATGCCCGGTGATGAAGTAGGGCACGAGATACTGATCCTTGCCGGCCGCCTCGCTCGCCTGGCAAAACGCGCTCGCGAAGCGCTCGTAGCTTTCGATACCGGGCTTTTTCATGTGCCTGAGCACGTCCGGATCGGTGTGCTCGGGTGCGACGGACACCTGGCCCCCCGTGTGGTGCTCGGCGAGCTCGCGAATGAACTCGGGGCTCTTCTGCGCGAGATCGTAGCGCACCCCGGAGGCGATGAACGCGCGTTTGACGCCCTTCTCGCGGCGCACGGCGCGCAGGAGCTCGAGCAGTGGTCCGTGATCCGTGTCGAGATTCTCGCAGACCTTGGGATGAACGCAGGATAGCCGCCGGCAAGCGCTCTCGATGCGCTCGTCCTTGCAGCGGAGCTTGTACATGTTCGCCGTGGGGCCGCCTATGTCGCTCAAGACGCCCGAAAAGCCTTCCATGCGCGAGAGCTTACGCACCTCCGAGAGCACGCTCTCGGTCGAGCGGCTCTGAATGATGCGCCCTTCGTGCTCGGTGATGCTGCAGAAGGTGCAGCCGCCGAAGCAGCCGCGCATGGTGACGATCGAGTGCTTGACCGTCTCGTAGGCTGGAATGCGCTCTTCTTCGTAGCTCGGGTGCGGGAGCCGCGTGAAGGGGAGATCGTAGAGCGCGTCCATCTCGGCTTCTGCGAGCGGCAGCGCGGGTCGGTTCATGTACACCGCCTGGCTTCCGTGCGGCTGCAGCACGGGTCGCGCGTTGTGAGGGTTGGTTTCGAGCTGGAACGCGCGGGACATGCTCGCGAACGCCGCTTTGTCCTCCCGGACGGTCTCGTAGGAAGGCAACAGCACCGGCAGGCCGTCCGTCACGAAGCGGCTCGGACGCGCCGCGATCTTCTCCCATTCGCCTGGATTTTTCACGTGCGCAGTGCCGCGCACGTCCCAAAGCTCGCCGACGCTCGCGCCCTGGGCAAGGCGCTCCGCGATTTCCCAGGCGGCTCGCTCGCCCATGCCGAACACGAGAAGGTCGGCCTTGGCGTCGAGCAAGATCGAGCGGCGCACCGCATCCGACCAGTAGTCGTAGTGCGCGATGCGACGCAGCGACGCCTCGATCCCGCCGACGACGACCGGCACGCCAGGAAACGCTTGGCGGCAGAGGTTCGCGTAGACGATGGTCGCGCGGTTCGGGCGCTGGTTGGGCCGCCCGCCGGGCGAGTACTGGTCCTCCGAGCGCACCTTCTTCTGTGCGGTCAGCTTGTTCAGCATCGAGTCGAGATTGCCCGCGCTGATACCCACGAACAGCCGCGGTGCTCCCATGCGCGACACGTCTGCCGGCCCTCGCCAGTCCGGCTGCGCGACGACCCCGACCCGGTAGCCGCGCCCGGCGAGGAACCGCGCCACGAGGATCGGGCCGAACGCCGGGTGGTTGACGTACGCGTCGCCCGTGACGATCAGGACGTCGAGCTCGTCCCAACCGAGCACGCGCATCTCCTCGCGGTTCGTCGGCAAGAACGCCGAGCGGGGAAGGGCGTCTCGCCCCTTCTTTCCCGTGCGCAGCGCTACGAGCTCGGCCATGAGGGCGACAAGGCTAGCAGGTCGCCCCCCGAACGCTCAGGACTTGCCCTCGAACAGGTCGTCGAAGGCTCGCTCGAAGTCGTCGTCGTCGTTGACGGCCCGCTGCGACACTTTTTCTTTCGGCGGCGGGGCGCCGGGGTCGAGCGCGCTCAGCCGGTCGGCGACGTCGCGATAGCCAGGGTCGCGTCGGGCAATCTTCTGGAAGTAATAAAGAGCGTCCTTGCTGTCGCCCTTCATTTCGTAAACGGTGCCGAGGTCGTAGTACAGATTCATCTCTTGCTCGACCGTCTTCGACTGCGCGGAGAGGGCGCGCACGTAGGCTTCCGCCGAGCGGTCGAGGTCGTTCTTCTCGAGGTAGATGAGGCCGATCATCGCGTAACACATGCACTCGCGATGCTGGTCGCGCGCAGCTTGCTCGAACTCCGCGATCGCTTCCTTGACGAGCCCCATCTCCTTGTAGGCGACGCCGAGATCGTAGTGGGTTGCGCTGTCGGTCTCCTGCACCTGCGCGCGCACGCCCGCCTTGAACTTCGCGAAGACCTGGTCAACGTCGACCTCGACCATGCTCGAGGTCACCTGGGACGCGGCCAGGCTCTCGGGCGGCAAATCGACCTGATCGAGCGCGCCGAGCGACGCGGCGACGTCGACCTCGGGCGCACCGGCGTCGGCCGCGGCGCCCAGCATCGAGCGCTCGATGGTCTGGCTCGCACCCGACGCCGCGAGCGACTCCTCGACCTCGCGCAGCCGCTCGAGCACGAGGCGGTGATGCGGCGTCTTCTTGAGCTGCTCGAGCAGGATGGTGCGCGCGTCCTCGAACAGGCCCCGCGCGGCGAAGAACTCCGCCTCGTCGAGCACGTCTTCGAGCGCCTCGACCTCGGCCGAGACGCGCGAGGGTGGAGGCGGCGGCTCTTCGACGACCGAGATCTCGTCGATGTCGATTTCACCCGGGCCAGTGCCGCCTTCGCTCAGCGGGTAGCTTGGCAGGGGACCCGGTGCGTCGGAGGGTGGCGGCTGGGAATCCATGCCGAAGGGCTCGTCGACGACGAGTAGGCGCGGCGACGTCGTGTTGGTGGTGCCGCGATGCAAGGCCTGATCGGCGCTGACTTCCTCGAGGTCGTACGAGGGCAGCGGTGCATCGGGGTCGAACGTGTCGAGCGCGTGGCGGCCGCGCGAGGTCGTCGTGCTCGTGACCTCCGTCGTGCCGAGCGCGGTCGGGCCCAGCTGCTCGAGCATGGCGAGCGCGGTGGCGTGCGTGGGCTCCACCTCGATCACCTCGCGCAGGAGTGACTCCGCCTCTGCCATGTCTCCGCGATCGAGGTGCAGCGCGGCCAGGTTGACCGTTTCCGCGATGGCGCCGTCGCGGTCGCCTGATTCGATGAGGATCTCGCGCAGCCGCGAGCGGATCTCGATGGAGCGGGGCTCGATCTCGAGCGCGATGTGCAACGTCTCGATGGCCTTGGGAAACAGGCGGAGCTTGCGGAAGGAGTCCGCGTCGACGATGGCTTTGCGCGCGTGGGCCCGCGCGTCGAACGACCGGTCGTCGTCCTCGACCAAGTCGTTGTGCTCTTCGACGACGATGATGTCCGGCGCCATGCTGGGCGAGGAGCGCCCGCCCGTGCTGCTCGGCGAGGAACGCCGGCCCGCGCTGCTCGGCGAGGAATCCTCCGTGTAAACGTCCACCCCCGAGTCGCTGAGGCTCACGGGAATGCCGGAGGACGGGCTTGACGGAGGCGCCGAGCTCGGCGCGCGGATGCTCTCGAGCGCGCGGACACCTTCGTCGTCACCCGCGATCTTGCGCAGGTGGCCGAGCAGCTGCTTGTACAGGTCGTTCTTGCCCTGATCGCGGGCGAGGCGCGCCATCTCCTTGTAGACCTCGAGCGCCTTGTTCTCTTGCCCGATGGTCTGGAATGCGCGGCTGAGCAGCCCCAGGGTCTCGAGATCGCGCGGGTCCGCCTGGAAGCAAACCTGCAGCTTGGCGAGCGCCTGCAGCCCGTCTTCCCGCGTGCCCCGCTCGAGGTAGAGCTCGGCGGCGACGCGCGCGAAGCGCGGGTCCACGCGAAAGTGGAGAATGCGCTCCACGACCTTGAGCGCGTCCTCGCGCCTGCCGAGGCCCAGCAGAAGCTCTGCCGCGCGCCAGAACAGGTCGATCGCCTCGTCGAGGCTCTGCACGCGGCAGCACGCTTCCGCGAGCCTGAGATGCGGCAGGGGATTGGACGGATCGAGCGCCACCATGCTGCGAAACACGTCGATCGCCTCGCGATCCCGCCCGCCGCGCTGGAGGCGGGTGGCGACCTCGTCGTAGGCGGCGAGCGCATCGCTCGTGAGCCCGAGCTGCTGGTAGATCTCGGCGAGCTTGGGGACGATGTGCCCGTAGCGATCGGCGAGATCGGGCGCGTGCTTCTTGATGAGCTCGCGGATCTGCTTGTAGACGGCGATGGCCTTTAGCGCGAAGCCCTGCGAGGAGTAGTACTGGCCGACGCGATCGTAGGTCGCTATCGCTTCGGGGTACGCCTGGAGGCGCGCTTGAAGGTCGCCGATCTTCAGGAGCGTGCGCGCGTCGTTCGGATCCTCTTGGATGAGGCGCTGGTACTCGGCGATGGCCCGGTCGTACTTCTTTTTCTCGATGTACTTCTGGGCAGCCTGCAGCGTTTTCTCGCGGTCGATGGACACGGGTGGCGACAATTTCGGGCGACCCGGGCGCGCGGGTGCTCGCGCGACAAAGGGTCACTCCGGAGCACAAAAGCATAGGGCCCCTCGCCCCCACGGTCAACGCGATGCTCGGCAAAATCCTTGGGGATTTTCCCGGTGAGCACGGCGAGGTAGGAGGGGGTTTCGGGTGTGTCGGCTCGACGCGATCGCCCCTCCTCGGGGTCTGGATGGGCGCGACCCGAGCGCTCGGGGCAAGCCTACCGCGGGTTCGATCGGGGCCGGCGCGGCACCCTGGCCTCGTCCGTTGAAAGCGTCCGAGTGCTCTCGCCCTTTTCAGAGTTTGCCGCGGCAATCGGTGCGGCGCGCCACCCGGACGGTTGATGCGTCGGCGGCTCGCTGCCGAATTCGGGCGCCGGCAGGCGTTGCACCGGCCGCCTGCTCGGACGCCGCCCATCGTGGCCTCGGCGAGGCGCGCTCCTGCACGAGCGCTTTTCAGTTGGGCTAGAATACGCTCCGCCTGGCTCCGCGAGACGCCGCGTTCCCGACGCGGGCGGTGCGGGGGGCATGTCGGAGGAGGGCGCACGTTCGCTCACCATGTCTCGGACCGAGGCGGGCTCACCCGCCGGAACGCCAGGTGCGCGCCAGAAAACCCCACGGCTTCGGGCGAGCATTTAGTTTGACCTCAAACTGCTTAAGGGGGCTCGGCCGCGTCTGACGTGCACGTCCTGGCGCGGCCGTCGGGGGTGCGGTGACCGGCGATGGGGCGGCACGGGGCAGCAGAAGCCCGGCACGCGGGCGGCGCTACGACCTGGCATACTCCCGGGTATGACCTCGCCGGCCTCGCTCGCGCCCTTCCTCGAGGAGGCTCGCGTGCGGTTGCGCGGCAACGTGCTCGAGACACCGTGCCGCGAGAGCGCCCGGCTTTCCGAGCTCTGTGGGGCCACCGTGTTCCTCAAGCTCGAGTCGCTCCAGGCGACGGGCAGCTTCAAGGAGCGGGGCGCGTGCAATCGGCTGCTCGTGCTTTCCGAGGCCGAGCGCGCCCGCGGCGTTATCGCCGCGAGCGCCGGCAATCACGCCCAGGCGGTGGCTCGCCACGCGGCTCGGCTCGGCATCCCGGCCACGGTGGTGATGCCCCAGGCGACGCCGCTCGTGAAGGCGACGGCCGCCCATCGCCTGGGCGCCAGGGTGGTGCTCCACGGCTCGAGCTACGACGAAGCGGCCGAGCACGCTGAAGCGCTCGCCGCCGAGCACGACCTCGTCTTGATCCATCCGTTCGACGATCTCCACGTCATCGCGGGGCAGGGGAGCATCGGTCTCGAGCTGGCGGAACAGCTCCCGGATCTCGACGCCGTGGTCGTCCCCGTGGGCGGCGGGGGGTTGATCGCCGGCATCGCCTGCGCGCTCCGGGCGGTCGCTCCGCACGTGCGGGTGTATGGCGTGGAGTCACGCGCGTTTCCCGGCATGAAGCGAGCGCTCTCGAGCGTACGCGGCTCGCTTTCGAGCGAAGAGAGCGCGCTCTACCCCGCCATGCTCGGTGGCAAGACCATCGCGGACGGCATCGCCGTGCGGCGCGTTGGAGCGCTCACCGAGGCGCTCGTCAAGCAAACGGTCGAGGCCGTCGAGCTCGTGGAGGAGGAGGAGATTGCAGAGGCGATCCTGCTCTTGCTCGAGGGTGACAAGACGGTGGCCGAGGGTGCGGGCGCGGTCGGTGTGGCGGCGCTCGTGCGCGGGCACCTTTCGCTTCAAGGGCAACGCGTCGCAGTCGTCGTGAGCGGCGGTAACATCGACGTGAACCTGATGTCGCGCGTGATCGAGCGCGGCCTCGTCAAGACCGGTCGCCTGGCGCGCCTGTCACTCGTGCTGCCGGACGTGACGGGCGAGCTCGCTCGGCTGACCGAGCTCGTCGCGAGCGTGCGCGCCAACATCATGGCCATCAACCACGACCGAACGTTCGCGGGCGTCGAGCTCGGCCAGACACTCGTGGAGCTCGTGCTCGAGACACGCGGTCCCGAGCACCTGAGCGAAGTGCTCACACGCCTCGACGAGGAGGGCTACCGGATCAACAAGCGCGTGGATGCGTTCAGCGCGCTCCCACCGGCGCCGTAGCGTCCGCGTCAGGGCAGGTGGCGGTACGTCGCGACGACGTACGGGATGAACGGCGTGAGCGAGCCGCCCACGTTGCCGCCGCGCAGGAGCGCGAGGTCCACGCCGAAACGCGGCCCCGAAAGGCGCACGCCCGCACCGCCCAGCAGCCCGTGAGCTTGGCCGACCGCGTCGCCGAGCGGCAGCGCCGAGTCGACCTCGAACAGCAACGTCGCGAGAATCCGACACCCGCATGGTCGCGCCCGCCCCCGTGAAAAGGAGCGATGCTGGGCCGATGAGCAGGACGTTGCTCGCTAGCGTGAGCGTGCGTGCGCAGGCATCGGGTGGGTCGCAGAGCGTCACGGCCGCTCCAGCGCGACCGATGAAGCCCGACGCTTCGCCCGAGACGAGCCCGCTCGCCGAGGCCATGACGGCGATGTTGAGGCTCGGCGATCTCAGCGCCACGGTCTTCACGCTGAGGTCGAGCGGGACGATGGGATCCTCGCCGAGCGGTGGCACCCCGCTGAGCGAGATCTGCGTGTCGTCGGTCGGCGCGTAGCCGACCTGCAAAAAGAGGATCTCGTAGCTCGTGCCCCAAAAGGAGCCCTTCGGATTGGTTTCCGCCGTCGGTGCGATGAGGAGGCGATCGGCGTGCGCGTTGCGTGCGCGTTCGCTCTGGGGAAGCGGGTTTTGCGGAGGCGTTGGCGGGAGCGGGGGCTCGATGGGCCCGCTCGGGGCCACGGGCGTGGGCGTCGCGGTCGGGATGGGGGCAGTCGTTCGCGGCGTGACGGCCGCAGCGGGCGCGGGCGGCGCGGGTGGCGCCGGTGTTGGGGCGGGTGCTGCCGGCTCTGGCGGTGGTGGCGCGTTGGGAGCGGGCGCGGGGACCGGTGCGGGGGGTGGTGCGGGCGCCAAGGTCGGCCCAGCCGGGGGCTCGGCGTGACCTGCGGTTGTAGGGTGGGTGTCAACTGCGGTTGGGGCCGGTGGCGCGGCTGCCTGCGCCGCCGCCTCCCGGGGGGTACCGGCGAGGAGCACGAAATATGCAAAGGCCCCCGTTGCCAGGCGGAGCGCCGATGCGAAATGAATGATCCTCGAAGGCACGGACCGATCAGGGTCCCTCGAAAGCCAAACGCGTGCCACGCTTGGCCGGTGCGCTGGGTTGGTGCGGCCTTCGTGCTCCTTTTGGTCCTGAGCTGCGGCCGGACAGGGCTCGAGCCGGGCGATCACGACGAGGTCCCTGGCGGCGGCGGCTCGCGCCCGGTTTTCGACGCAGGCTCGAGCGGTGGGCGCGACGCGGAGGTAACGCCGGACGCCGAGGCGCCGGAGGACGCCGGCATCGATGCCGAAATGCCGCCGGACGCCGACCTCGACGCCGAGGTCCCGATGGACGCCGCGGTCGTGCCCGAGCCCGAGGAGCCGCCCGTCGAGCACTGCGTCCCGTCGCCGGAGAGCTGCAACGGCGTCGACGACGACTGCAACGGCGTGGTTGACGATCTGCCGCCCGAGGCTTGCGAAAACGGCGGCTTTCGCTACTGCATCGCCGGCAGCCAAAGCGCATGCCCCAGACGTTGCGAGGTGTGCATGCCGGGCGGCGTTCGGATCTGCCAGCATTCGTTTTGCACCTTCTGGGGCGAGCAGGAGTGCGCCGGGGACGGGCAGAGCTTCGGCCCGTGCCGCGAGGCCGAGCCGCCTCCAGAATGTGCAGGGATCGCTCGACAGCACAAGGCCTCGCGCGAGCTCGAGCAGTGCTGCCTCGACAACGGCTATTGCTGCCTCGACAGCTACGACCTCGACGGCGACGGCAGTCGCTCGGACATGGTCGGACATTGCGACGACGTGAGGTGCGATTGACGCGAGCTCCCCGCGCGACGCTCGTCGCTCTGGCGAGCGCAGCGGCCAGCATCGCGCTCCCCGCCTGGGGTGCGCCGTGCGGCGTGCCCGATATCGACGCCACCTACCCGCCGGACGGAGCGGCCATGGTCCCACGGAATGCGCGATTATCGGCACACTACGCCGCACCCGCCGCCTACGCCGGCGAGCCCGTGACGCTCACGTCGCCCACGCTCGGCGAGCAGCCGGTCGACGTGACCTACGACGAGGCCGAGGGGCTCCTGCGTGCCGTGCCCCTCTTGCCCCTCTCGGCTGGCTCGTACCGGCTCGCGTGGCCCAGCCTGCGCGGCAGCGCGACCGGCTCGGGGCGCTCCAAGGAGATTGGGTTCAGCGTCGGCAGCTCGGATGACCTCGAGTCACCACGCTTTTCCGGGCTCGCGGGCGCGAGCTGGGATTTGTCTCGCGACCGTGATCCGTGCACGGACGAGCTCGAGGATCGCTACCTCTTCGACTTCGAGCTCGGACATGCGCAGGACGACGCGAGCCCAAGCTTGCTCGCCGTGCTGCTCTTCGAAACCGAGCATCCGAGCCCGGGCCAGAGCGGCCCGCCGAAGCAGATCGGGATCTATCCGTTTCCCGAGGATGGCAAGCTTCGCATCGCTCGCTCGACCACGCACGCTGGAAGGACCTGCTTCGCCGCCGTCACACGCGACCTCGTCGATTGGGTCTCGGGGGGCGGGAACGTCGAGGTGTGCGAGGAGACGATCGAGTCGCCGTGGTTCGATGGTTGCTCCGTGTCGCGTCGCGCTGGAGCACGAGGCTCGATCGTCGTCTTGCTCTCTTGTCTGGCAGCGCTCGGGCGGCGGCGGCGAGGGTCTCGGTGTGCGGTCGCGCGCGAGTAGCCCGGTCCGAGCCCTGCTCGGCCTGCTTCTCCTTTCGGGGTGTGCTCGCGAGCCCGGCGCACGGGGCAAGAGCGAGCTTTGCGCGGCGCCGGGCGGACGCGTCGCACGGTGCCTGCCGCCGCCCACCGCGCTCGGGTATCTCGAGACCGGCGTGGGCGGGGCCCGGCGCTCGCGCCCCCGCACCGACGAAGCCAGCGACTTCGTCTGCGACGGCGGTCGCTGCGTCCAGCGTCACGTCCGCCTGCCGGACGACGGTGAGTGGCGCTGCGCCGAGCGCGACGGCGTCGTCTGGTGTGCCGGCGGGGAGCCGGCAGCCGGCGTCGTAAGAGCACCGGCCGATCGCGGGTTTTCCTGCGGCCTGCGGCGCGGTGCCGGTCACCCGGCGGGCGAGCGCGTCTGTGTTGACCCGTCACCCGATTATCCCGGCGGCCGTGCTGGAAAATACGCTTGCCGCTTCGACCAGGAGCGCGGCATCGAGCGCGTGTGCGACGAGCGCAAGAGCGCCGTCGTGCCGCCGCGGAGCGACCGGGCGCCCGACTGCTGGCTCGATCGCGATTGCGGCGGTGAGCGTTGCGATCGTGGTCGCTGCGGGGAGGAGTCGTGATGCGCACGGCGACGCCGCTGTTGCTGCTCACGATGCTCTTCGTGCTCGGCTGCGCGCCGCACCCGGCGGTGACGCTTTGGGTGTGGCTCGAAGCCGAGCCGGGGCTCGACCTCGGCGAGGTCCAGGTGAAGCCGGCGAGCGCGCTGGCCGAGCGACACGAGCAGGGTGGGCGTCTGCTGCTCGGGCTCGCTGCCCCGTCGCGCGTCACGCTCGAGGCGCCGTTCGCCTGTCCCATCGACGTAGAACCGGCACCGACTCCCGGCACCGTCGTCCGCCACCGCCTGCGCGCCCTCTTTGCTGCCGGACCCCGCGTCCGCGTCCTTGGTTTCGATGAACCGCTCGAGATCCGCGCCGAGCCCGCTTGCCCGAGCGCGGCGGACGCGAGCGCCACGCTGGCCGTGATCGGTGGCGAGCCGCTCGGGTCGGTGGCGGTGGCGGACGGCGGTCGCGCGCTCGGTCTTCGCACGCTTCCGCCCGGTTCGCTCGCCCCACACGTCGGCCACGGCATCGTGCCGATTGCCGCGGGCGAGGTCGGGCGCACGGCCATCGAGCTCATGATTCGCCTGCGTGACGGTCGCACGCACCGGAGCACGCTCGAGGTGACGGCGACCTCGCGCGCGAGCGGCCTCGGCAACGTCGCCGTGACCCACCCGGTGCTCCTGCGCGGCGACGAGCTGCGCCTGAGCGAAGTCCCGGACGGCTCCCGTGCCGACCTTCGGGCGGTCGGCTCGCTCTTCGAGCTCGTGCCGGACGTCACCGGACGCTTCGTGGTCGAGGATGGCCGAGGGCGCCGCACGGTGATCGAGAGCGGCGCGTACGACCAGACCCCGCTCGATTGCGGCCGCGCGGGCTGCCACGGCACGATTGCGCGGAGCGCGGCGAGCTCGCCGATGACGCACGCGTATGCGCGCGATCTCGACGGGCCGCGTGCCCTCGCGGATCCGGGCTGCGCGCTCCGCTGCCACACGACCGGCGAGCCCGGCACGCGCGACGGCGGCTTCCAGCAGGTCAAGGACGAGCTCGACCTCGCGCCACCGCACGCGTTTTCCGACTTGCCGCGGGCGCTCCGACGGCTCGGTGGCGTGGGCTGCCTCGCGTGTCACGGCCCGAGCGCCATACCCGACCAGAGCTCGCGCTTCGCGCTGCTCGGCCGTGGCGTCTGCGCGGTGTGCCACGACGCGCCTCCGAGCTACGGCCACGTTCGCGCGCTCGAAGCCTCGAGGATGGCGACAGCCGATCACGACCCGCGGACTCGCGCGGCGCCGTGCGCGCGCTGTCACACGACGTTCGGTGCGCTCGGTCGTGATTCCCACCGCCCGCCCGACGACACGACGCTCGGTCTAGGCTGCGCCACGTGCCACGACGTGCACCCCCACGAGACCGAGCGGAGCTCGACGTCCGGCGTGCGCCCGTCTCTTCTCCGGGCGCTCCCCGTTCCGGCCGCGCTTGGTGCGCTGCCCGAGGGCCTCGCCGGGGCGAGTCGGGTCTGCCTCAATTGCCACGCGCCCGCCGACGCCGAGGGCCCGCCGGAGGCAAGCGCTGCGGCGCTCATGCTCGGCCGCGGCGGAGTCGATCCCAAGACGGGCGAGGCGCTTTCAGGTACCGCACCCCACGCCTCGGCCTCGCAGGGCTGCCTCTCGTGTCACGCGGAAGGCCCCGAAGGTCTCGGCCGCGGTGCGAACCATGCGTTCGCCGCCGGAACCGCCGCGTGCGCCGCGTGCCACGCTGCACCTCCCGCGCGGGACCGGACGCTCGCGGCCCGCGCGCGCGACCTCGCTGAACGGCTCGGCGCTCCACGCCAAACACCCCGGAACGGCGAGCCGCCGCACGCGACGGGTGCCGCCCGCCCGCCCGACGTCGCGCTTGGGCGCGCTCTTCGCGACGTGAAGCTCGTGCTCGAGGATCCCGCCGCCGACGTCCACAACCCGAGCTATGCGAGGATGCTGCTCGCCGCTGCCGAGGCGGCGCTCTCTGCCGGAGGCGCCGCCCCCGCACACGCACCATGACTCGTCGCCGTGTCACGCCCCTCGTGCTCCTGCTCGCGCTTGCTCCGGCGCGCGCTCTCGCTCAGTCCGCGCCGCCTCCTGCCGCGGCCTCTTCGCCGGCGCCACCCAGGGTCGCCGCGGCCGAGCCTTCGCCTCCCGCTGCCACGGCGCCGGAAGCTCCTCCCGCCGCGAGCGGTACCGGCATGGAGGCTCGCTACCAGCTCGTCCCTACCGAGACGACGGCGTTCGGGCTGCGCGGCGGGAAGTTCGTGAACGAGCTCGTCGGTGCGCGCTTCGGGTTCGCGTGGACGCCGCGCGGCGCCTTCGAGCTGGGTGTCTCGTACGCGAATCTGCGCGGCAAGGAAGGTCGCGCGCACAACGTGCTGCCCGAGGTGTCGTTCTTCTACCGCCTGCCCCTGCCGGGTCCGGCGCTCGGCGTGCCGCTGCGCTTCGGGGCCGGCTTCCTGCCCAGGAACGGGCCCACGCTGCGACTCTCGGCGGGCATCGATTGCGTCATCAGCGACAGCGCCGTGCTCGAGCTGATGCTCCTCGAGCCCATGGTCTGGGTGACGCACGATCGCCCCGAGCCTTCGCTCGACGTCGGCGTTGCCGTGCGCATCGGGCTCTGAGCGCGGCCACGGCCTCGACGCTTGCGAGCGCACCGGACTCCTGGGCTATCCTGCGCGCCCCTATCTTCCCCAGCCAGGAGAGCCGATGTCCCGTTCCCTCCGTCTGCCGTTCGTCGCCCGGCTGCTGCCGCCGCTCGTGCTTTCCGGCTGCATGGCGCCCGAGCCCGCGGCCGCGCCCGCCGCCCCGCCGCCCGCCGCGACCCCGAGCCCCGCGCCCACGGCTAGAGCCCCTTCGACGAGAGCGTCGTTTCCGTATCCGGCAGCGCCCAAGGGTCCGCCTCCCGTTTCGCCGCCGCCCGGCCAGGGCCTCGCCGTGACCTTGCAGCGCTACATCGTCGTCGATCAGTTCGGCTACCGGCCCGAGATGAAGAAGGTCGCCGTGCTCGTGAACCCCGAGGTCGGCTGGAACGCGGCCGACGCGTACTCGCCGGGCCCCGAGCTCGAGGTTCGCAAGTGGTCGGACGGCGCGGTCGTCTTCCACGCGCCGAGCACGCCCTGGAACGGCGGTGCGCTCGACGACACGGCGGGCGATCGCGGCGCCTGGTTCGACTTCTCGAGCCTGAAGGAGCCGGGCCTCTACTACGTGTTCGACTCGAAGAACGCCGTCCGCTCCCACCCCTTCGAGATCGCCGCGAACGTCTACAGGAGCGTGCTCGTCAGCGCATTCAAGGCCTTCTACTTCAATCGCGCGAACTTCGCGAAGAAGCCGCCGTATTCGTGCGTCGGGAAGCGCTGCTGGTCGCTCGGCGCGGACTACGTCGGCAAGGGCCAGGACCGCGAGGCGCGCAGTGTTACCGATCGCGAAAACCCGAAGACCGCGCGCGACCTCAGCGGCGGCTGGTGGGACGCCGGCGACACCGACAAGTACGTGACCTTCTCGAACGACGCGTTTCACCAGCTTCTCACGGCCTACGAGGAGCGTCCGAAGACCTTCGGCGACGACTTCGGCATCCCCGAATCCGGCAACGGGCTGCCCGACCTCATCGACGAAATCGTGGTCGAGCTCGAGTGGCTGAAGAAGATGCAGCCCGCCGACCTGAAGGGCGGTGCGCTCATCAAGATGGGCAACGTCGAGTATGGCGATCCCGTGCCCGATCAGAGCAAATTCCTGCGCTACTACTACCCGGAGCCCTGCTCCTCCTCGACCATCGTCATGGCGGGGGAGCTCGCTCACGCCGCGCTCGTCCTCGAGCGGTTCCCGCGCTTCAAGGCCGAGGTCCCGAAGCTCGTCGCGCGCGCGAAGAGCGCCTGGCAGTACTACCAGACCCATCCGAAGAGCGACGCCTGCGACGACGGCACCATCAAGTCGGGCGACGCCGACCGCTCGCAGAAGGAGCAAGACCAGGCTGCCGTCGCCTCTGCCGTGTACCTGTTCGCGCTCACGGGTGACGCCGCCTACGGCGACTACGTGAACGCCCACTTCACCGAGACGCGCCCGTTCCAAGACGACCGCTGGTCCGTCTATGACCAGAGCCAGGGCGACGCCCTGCTCTACTACGCAGATCTTCCGAAGGCCGACCCCGCCACCAAGAAGGCCATCGTCGAGCGCAAGAAGGCCCAGGCGGCGAGTGTCGAGATTTACGGGTTTCGCCCGGAGCTCGATCTCTACCGTGCATACATGCGAAAGGACTCCTACCACTGGGGTAGCAACAACGCGCGGGCGGCTTTCGGCAACACCAACTACGATCTCGTCCAGCACGGGCTCGTCGAGCCGGCGGCGCGTGCGAGCATCGAGGAGCGGGTCGCCGGCATCGTGAGCTCGTTCCACGGCGTCAACCCGATGCAGCTCGTCTACCTCACGAACATGTACGCCGTGGGTGGCGACGCCTGCGCCGACGAGGCGTATCACACGTGGTTTCGCGACAAGGACCCCAAGTGGGACAACGCGCGCACCTCCGAGCTCGGTCCCGCGCCAGGCTACGTCACGGGCGGCCCCAACAAGAGCTACTGCGAGGGTCAGGACCCGAAGGAGCACGCCTGCGCGAAGTCTCCCGTCCGCGATCAGCCGCCCGAGAAGGCCTATCTCGACTCGAACACGAGCTACGAGCCGTCGAACCCGTACGACAAGTCCTGGGAGCTCACCGAGCCTGCCATCTACTACCAGGCGTCCTACGTCCGGCTGCTCTCGAAGCTCGTCGACTAGCGAGCCCGCGGTGTAGGTCTCGGGACGACACCCGAGCGGGCGCAATGCTTGCGCCGAGGCCTCTCGGGCCGCACACTTTGTAGCATGGGGGCGAATACCGCCCTCCTCGCGGTTTCATGCGCACTCCCCTCCAGCTCGTGCACGCCCTGTTCTGGGGCATCGCTGCGGTCGCCGTTACCGGCGGGCGGTCGGAGCCGGCGCGCGCGTTTCCCGAGAGCCTAACATCGCCGCTCGCCGCGCGCGTGCCGGCGCCGCTGCGCGATACGCCCACGCCGGAGCCACCCGAGGATTTCCTCCCGCCCGCGTTGAGCTGCGAGCGACAGCTCGCGCAAGCGCTGGCGGAGCACCCGCTGCCCGGTACGCCAAAACTCGACAAGAACCGCGCCGTCGTGCTGCTTTACACGAAGGCCGAGCCCACGGCGTTCGTGCGGACACCGCTGCCCCCCGCCCACAGTGGGGCCGTGTCCGAGGCCTATCGCCAGCTGCTAGCGACGACGGGCTCGCCCTGGAGCAACCTGCAGCGCCTCTGGGGCGTGTTCTCCGCGAATCCGGAGCTCGGTCGCTCGGTGCTCCTGCGTGAAGGGTACCTCTACGCCGAAAAACCGGAGCTCGCGTTCGCGCTCGTCGATCTCGTCGCCGCGCAGCAGCTCTTCAGCGATAGGGAAATCTGGATCCAGCGCGGCGAGCGAACCTTGACGGCCGTGCGCACGAAGGCAGGCAAGTACGAGTACGCCGACGGGCCCGAGCGGGGTCAGCCCGTCAAGCTCCTGCTCTTCGATCGCATCGGCACCGGTACGCCGGCCCCGCCGCTGCACCGCGACTTCCGGGCGTTGCGCGAGCGGCTCGGCTTCGACCGCGCGAAGCTCGTGTGGCTGGGCGAGCACGCCATCGTCGCCGATCTGCGCTATCGGAGCGTTTGGGTCCGTACGCTGCTGCGCTCCCAGGGGGCACACCTCGAGCTCGAGTGCGAGGCGCCGAGCGCCGAAGCCGCCTCGGTCGTCACGGCCGTTCGCGCCGAGCACGAACGCAGAAAGCCCGTGCTTTCAGGGCTTCGGAGCGCCATCGCCGACGGCATCGCCGACGGTCTGCCGTTCGACGAGCCCCTGACCGAGTACGGTCAGCAAGACGGCAAGCTCCGCCCGCGCTGGCGCATGGCCTACGACGCCGGTCAGAACGACTACGTGTTCAACAAGGACCGCTACCAGGTGTTCGGGTACGCCGGGCAGCCGCTCGTTCCGGAAGTGTGCGTCGACTTCGTTTTCGACACTTTCGAGCGCGCGAGTGGTACTTGGTGGCGGCGCCGTGGCGCTCCTCGCGAGCGCGTCGTCGGTCGTCTCGACTTCAAAACCCTCGAGGACCAGACCATGCGTCGGGCAACGAGCGTCGTCGATTACGCACGCGCCCATCCAGAGTCGTTCGATTTCTACGAGGTGCCCGAGGCCGACCGCGTGCCGTTCAAGTTCCCGCGACGCCTCTCCGACTCCCTCGTGAGCGAGGCCGACCGTTTCCAAGTCGGGGACGTCGTTCTCATTCGCGGCTACGCGCCCTGGGACAAGCCCTGGAAGCCGCGGATCATGCACTTTCACTCGTTCTTCGTGTACGAGACCGATCCGCTCACGGGGCAGCCCATCGTTCTCGCGGGCAATCCCGGCCGGCCGCTCTTGCAAACCTGGCAGTTCGAGGCCTTCCGGACGCCCGAACGGAGCATCTGGTATCGCATCCGGCCCCATCTCGCGTGGCTCGAGTCGATCGTGGCCCCGAAGGTTGACGAGCCCGCGTTCCCCTCCCCCGCGCCCCTCGTCGTCGAGCTGAGACAGCCCGGCTGACCCACACTCGCGGCGCGGGGCCTCCGGCCTTATGCTTGGAGTCGTGACCCGCTCCTCGCGCTATTTCGCCCCGTTCGGTGCCGGTGGAAGCCACTCCATCGGCGACGACCTCGCCACCCGACTGCTCGGCATCGCCCTCTCGCGCGGCGGCGAGTACGCGGATCTGTTCTTCGAGTACCGGGCCGGCGGCGGGCTCACCTTCGAGGAGGGCATCACGCGTAGCGCGTCGCGCGGCGTGAGCCTGGGTCTCGGCGTGCGCGTACAAAAGGGCGACGCCACGGGCTACGCCCACGTGGAGGATCTCGAGTGGGAGTCGATGCAGCGCGCCGCCGAAACGGCAGCTCGCATCGCGAGCTCGGGCGCCACGCTCGAGCCCGTCGCGATCGAACCCCTCACGCTGCCCGATCGCTACGGGCTCGACGTCCCGAGCATCGACGTCGCCGGCCTCGAGAAGCGCGCCTTGCTCGAGCGCGCGAGCCGAGCCGCCCACGCCTTCGACCCGCGCATCGTCAAGGTGAGCGTCACCTTCGCCGAAGAGATTCGCGAGATCCTCGTGATCACGAGCGACGGGCGTTCGGCGTACGACGTGCAGCCGCTGCTTCGCTTCGGTGTGTCGGCCGTGGCCGAGCAGGGGGGGCGTCGCGAGTCGGGCCGCAGCGGGGGCGGGGGGCGAAAGACCCTCGCGTACTTCGACGACAAGACCCCCGAGATGCATGCGGCGGAGGCGGCGCGCCAAGCCCTGGTCCTGCTCGACGCCCGCCCCGCGCCAGCCGGGCAAATGCCCGTGGTATTGAGCCCCGGAGACAGCGGCATCCTCCTCCACGAGGCCGTGGGTCACGGGCTCGAAGCCGACTTCAACCGCAAGGGCACGAGCAACTACAGCGGCCAGGTCGGCGAGCTCGTCGCGAGCGGGCTCTGTACCGTCGTTGACGACCCCACGTTTTTGCAGAGCCGCGGCTCGATCAACGTCGATGACGAAGGCGTGACACCCGAGCGCACCGTCCTCATCGAAAACGGTCGGCTGCTCGGGTACTTGCAGGATCGATTGTCAGCGCGGCACTTCCACGTGGGTCCGACCGGCAACGGCCGACGCGAAAGCTTCGCCTGCGCTCCCATGCCCCGCATGACCAATACCGTCTTACTGGCCGGGACCGAAGCGCCGGAAGACATCATTAAGAGTGTTTCTCGTGGGATCTACGCGCGTACGTTCGGCGGCGGTCAGGTGGATATCTCGAATGGGGACTTCGTGTTCTCGCTCACGGAGAGCTATCTCATCGAGAACGGACAACTGACTGCACCTTTGAAAAACGTGAACCTTATTGGCAACGGTCCCGAAACATTGCGCGAGGTAAGCATGCTGGGTAACGACGTAGCCCTCTCAGATGGAATCTGGACCTGCGGAAAAGATGGACAGAGCGTACCCGTCGGAGTCGGCTGCCCAACCCTCAAAATCGGGCGGATTACCGTTGGCGGCACCGAAATCACTCGATAAAGCCCTGGGTCGACCGAAGAGCTTCGTGGCCGTCGTGGGGCACGGTCCGATGCTCGAGCGCGAGGAGGGCGCGGCGACCACGCTGCGCCAGCTCGGCTCCACCGTGCGCACGCTGGACCTGTGGGACGATCCGGTCAATCTCATCGACGACGACGACGACGAGCTCGAGATTCGCCCCCGTGCACTCGTTTTCGAAGCTCTCGATCGACCGGACCTCGCGGTGGCAGCGCTACGCGCGGTGCGCAAAGAGCCCTACTTCGACAACGTGGGAGCGATCATTGCCGTGACCGTCGGGCAGATCGCGCGCATCGAACCGTCGAGCGGCTTCGACGACTTCGTGTTGCACCCCTACGTGCCGGAGGAGCTCTACGGGCGCATTCGCGCGCTCGAGTGGCGGCGTAGCGAGTTTGCGACGGAGGAGCGGCACAAGGTTGCCGGCATCGTCGTCGACAAGGCCGGCCACGAGGTTTACGTTGACGGCCGCTCCGTACCGCTCACCGCGAAGGAGTTCGCGCTGCTCGCGTACCTCTGCGAGCGGCGCGGCAAGGTGCTCTCGCGCGAACACTTGCTCGCGCGCGTGTGGGGCAACCGCTACGAGGGCGGTCCGCGTACCGTTGACATCCACGTGCGCCGCCTGCGCGCGAAGCTCGGCCCGGCCTTGCCCCTCGAGACCCTGCGGGGCTCCGGCTACAAGCTGCGTGCCCCCGACGCCGACGACTCATCGTCGCGCAGCCGGGACGTTGAGGCCAGCGAAGGCTGAGGGGTCCCGCTGGGCCCGGTGCTACGCTTTCTTCGATGGCCAAGCGCGCGTCGAGGACCATGGCGATCGTGTCGATGGGGTGCCCCTCGGGAATCGGCCCCGAGGTGAGCGTCCTGGCCGCGGCACGCCTGCGCGGCGTGCCCACCGTGATCGTGGGCGACATCGGCACGCTGCTCGAGGCCGCGGCGCTCGTCCGCGTGGCCGAGCGTCGCCTCACGCCCTTCGACGGCTCACCGCCGCAACCCGGCAGCATCGGCGTGGTGCAGGCGGGGCCGCCGTTGCCACGTGCCGCCCGGCGTCCCGGGCGTCCCGGGCGTCAGGCGGGGGCCGCACAGCTTCTCGCCGTGAACGCGGCGTACCAGCTCGCCGTGCGCACGCCGAGAAGCGCGCTCGTCACGGGGCCCGTGAGCAAGCATGCCGTCGCCACCTCGGGCGCTCCCGACGCCAAGCGGTTCACGGGACACACCGAATGGCTCGAGCGCCTCGATCACGCGCGCGGGAGCGTGATGTGCTTCGTCGGCGGCGGGCTCGCGACGAGCCTCGTGACGACGCACGTGCCGCTCGCGAAGGTGCCCTCGCTCCTCACGCCAGCGCGCGTGGCGCTCGCCACCGTGGAGCTCGGCAGATTGCTCGAGCGGCTCGGCCATCGCCACCCGAAGATCGTCGTGGCGTCGCTCAACCCGCACGCCGGCGAGGGCGAGATGTTCGGAGCCGAGGAGCGCCGCGCGATCGCGCCGGGTGTCGCGCGGGCCCGCCGGCGCTCGGCACGCCTCGAGATCACGGGGCCGCTCGGTGCCGAGACGGCCTTTCGCAAGGCGCGCGCCGGCGTCTACGACGGCGTCGTCGCGATGTACCACGACCAGGCGACCATCCCGATGAAGCTCGTGGCCTTCGGTGAGGCGGTGAACGTCACGATGGGCCTTTCGATCGTGCGCACGAGCGTGGACCACGGCACTGCCTACGACATCGCCTGGCAGCGAAAGGCCGATCCGCGCGGCATGATGCACGCCATCGAGCTCGGCGTGCGCCTCGCGACGGCCTCGCGCACCGCGTGAAGCGGTGACGGGGTGGAGCCGTGGGGGATCGAACCCCAGACCTCATGACTGCCAGTCATGCGCTCTCCCAGCTGAGCTACGGCCCCGGGAAAAGGGAGCGGGAGCCTTGCACAGCCCGAGCACAAAGGCGAGGGCCGGCTGCCCGCTCGGACCACGCGCTATTGGGCGGCGGGAGGACGGGCATTTGGGGCGCGCGGCGGACGCGGTCCCGGACGGGGCGCGCCCGGCGGACGCGGCACGCGGGGGAACGCGCTCAGCATGGGGACGGGACGCGGCGCGGTGCCATTGGGCATGGCGGGTGGCGGCCGGCGCACGGGCGGCGCCGGCGGTGCCGGCGCTTCGGCGGCCGCCGTCGTTGTCGTGTCCGGCGAGGCGGCCGCGACGGCCGTCTTCTCGCCCTCGGGGCTCCCCAGTGCGAGTGCGAAGAGGAGGCCCAGCACGAGGACCACTCCGAGGAGTGTGAGCCAGCCCGGCGTGCGCGGCTCGCCCGGACCGGGCTCGTTCGTCGGAATGCCGTCGTAGTGATGGTCGTCGTGTCCGGCGCTCGCCCCGCTCGGGCCGTGGTGACTCGGATCGCTCATCGCGGAGGGAGTCTTTCTACGTTCGTTTCGAGGGGTCAAGCGAACGTTTCCGCGTTCTCGCGTCTCCCGGCTGCCCCCGCGAAGCGCCCCCTCGCTTGACCGTCGTGGAGCCGGGGCCTTAGGCTCTTTGGCCGCGCCCACCTGGGGCGTGGTGGACGATCGTCGATGGCCCAACCCGCCCAGCGCTACAAGGTGCTCGAGCGCATCGCTGCGGGGGGCATGGCCGAGGTGTTCCGGGCCGAGAGCGCCGGCCTCGAGGGGTTCAAGAAGCTCGTCGCCATCAAGCGCGTCCTGCCGCACCTGTCGGAGAAGAAGCAGTTCATCGGGATGTTCCTCGACGAGGCGCGCGTGTCGGCACACCTCTCCCATTCGAACTGCGTGCAGGTCTTCGACATCGGCGTCGGCGACAACACGTACTTCATCGTCATGGAGTTCGTGGACGGCTCCGACCTCAAGGGTGTCATCGAGCACCGGAAGAAGGGCGGCAAGCCGTTCCCCGTCGAGGAGGCGACGCTCATCTGCGTGCGCATCTGCGAGGGCCTCGCCTACGCCCACGAGCTCACCGACAGCAAGGGCCGCAACCTGCACATCGTGCACCGCGACATGTCTCCGCCGAACGTGCTGCTCACGCGGTTCGGTGAAGTGAAAATCGTGGACTTTGGTCTCGCCAAGGCGAACAGCCAGCTCGAGCACAGCGAGCCGGGCATCATCAAGGGAAAATTCAGCTACCTGTCGCCGGAAGCCGCCCAGGGTCAGCCCGTCGACGCGCGCACCGACGTGTTCGCGGTCGGTATCATCCTCTGGGAGATGCTCGCCGGCCGGCGGCTCTTTCTCGGCGACACCGATCTCGAGACGGTGCGCATGGTGCAGCGGGCGGAAATCCCGCCGCTTCGCCAATTCAACCCGAAGGTCCCCCCTGAGCTCGAGCGCGTGCTCGCGAAGAGCCTGACGCAGGATCCAGCGAAGCGCTACCAGACTGCGCGCGAATTCGGCCGCGATCTCAACCAGATCCTGTTTCAGATCGGTCGCGCCGTCTCGTCGTTCGACGTTTCTCAGCTCGTCCTACCGATCTGGCGCGAGCGGCAGAAGAAGAAGAAGGACAAGGTCGACAAGGGCGCGATCATCGGCTCGCTGATCGACGAGGCGCTGTTCGAGTTCTCCTCGCTCGAAAGCGGTGACCGCGCCAGCAAGAGCACGGTCGGCGCCGTGCCCGTCAGCATCGGCTCGTTCGAGGACGTGCACAACTGGGGTGACGAGATGTCCGCTGAGCCGCCCCGGGCTCGGGACCGCGCCCCGATGAGCTACGAGCTCGGCAACCTGGCCGCGCTCGAGGACGAGGACGACGGCCCGTCGCTGCCCCGCAGGCCGACGCCCGCGGGGCTGCAACCGACGGCGCCGCTGCCGACGCCGCCGGGCTCTTCTCCGAGCGCCGTGGACGCACCGCCCGAGGACGTGCTGAGCGCCGTCGGGCGATCGAAGAAGAGCGGCCTCATCGGCGTCGTCGTGGTCGTCGTGGCGATCGCTGCCGCCGCGGCCGCCTACTTCGGCGGTCTCATCCCCCACTGAGCGCGCGAGCGCTCAGCTCGCGTTGCCGTCGGCGGCGTCTCCGTCTTTCGTGCCCTCCGCGGCCTCTGCGGCCTCCGCGCCGTCCGTGCCGTCCGCGTCGTCCGTGTCGTCCGTGTCGTCCGCGTCGTCCGCGTCGTCCGCGTCGTGGAGCTCCTCGTCGTGCTCCTGGTCGTCGTGCTCCTCGCCCGAGTCGAACCCGTCCGGCTGGTCTTTGCCTCGTTCGCGCTCCTTTTGGGCGCGCTCGCTGGCGAGGCGCTGGAACACGATCGGCTTCGGCGCCACGAGCACGGCCATCGTGCGCGCCTCCATGGTCGGGCGCTGCTCGACGTTAACGAGGTCCTCCATCTTGGAGATGATGGCATCGAGCTGCATCCTGGCGCGCTCGGGGTGGGTGATCTCGCGTCCGCGGAAGCGGCACACGATCTTGACCTTGTTGCCGGCTTCGACGAACTTTCGCGCCGCTCGGAGCTTCACGTCGAGGTCGTGGTCGTCCGTCTTGGGCCGGATCTTGATCTCCTTCACCTCGACGATCGTCTGCTTGCGCTTTGCTTCGCGCTGGCGCTTCTTTTCCTCGTACTTGTATTTGCCGAAATCGAGGATCTTGCAGACGGGCGGGGTTGCCTTCGGGTTCACCTCGACGAGATCGAGGCCTACCTCCTGGGCTCGCCTGAGCGCCTGCTCGGTGGAGAGCACGCCGAGGTTCGAGCCGTCCTCGGCGACGACCCGCACCTCCGGCACGCGGATCCGGTGGTTGATGCGAATTTGGGGCCCTCGCGGGTCCCGGTTGAAGCGGCGGCCTCCTGCTACAGGCATGTACGTGTCGCTCTCGTCCTCTCCGCGGGCGGATGGCCCGCTAGGTTTTTGTGCCTCACCCTGCCCCCGGACGGGGCGGCTTGGCTTCCGCGCGCAGACGCGCGGCAAATTCGGCAATCGCGAGGGAGCCGAGCTCGCCTTCGTCGCGCGAGCGCGGCGAGAGCGTCCCCGCGGCGGCTTCCTTGTCGCCGAGCACGACGATGTACGGGTGGCGCATGAGCCGCGCGGTGCGGATCTTGGCGCCGAGCTTCTCCGCCCCCGCGTCGACGCTCACGCGCAACCCTTGCTGGGCGAGCTCGCGCCGGACGCGCTCGGCGTATTCGGCCTGCTTCTCGCTCACGGTGACGAGCACGGCCTGCTCGGGGGCGAGCCAGGTCGGGAACTTTCCCGCGACGTGCTCGACGTAGATCGCGAAGAACCGCTCGAGCGAGCCGAACACCGCGCGGTGGAGCATTGCCGGCCGGCGTAGCCCGCCGTCGCTCGCGACATAGTCGAGCCCGAAGCGCTCCGGCAAGAAGTAGTCGAGCTGAATCGTGCCGAGCTGCCAGCTTCGCCCCAGCGCGTCAACGACGTGGAACTCGATCTTGGGGCCGTAGAAGGCGCCTTCGCCCACGATCGTCTCGAAGCTCATGTCCGCGGCACGGAGCACGCGCTCGAGGGTCGCCTCCGCCTTGTCCCAGAGCGCGTCGGACCCGATGCGATGCTCGGGGCGCAGCGCGAGCTTGATGTCGAGCCGCTTCAGGTCGAACACGGCGTAGACGTCGCGCACGAGCTGCATGAACGACGTTGCTTCGGCCTCGATCTGATCGTCGGTGCAGAAGATGTGCGCGTCGTCCTGGCAGAAGCTTCTGACGCGTGCGAGGCCGTGCATCACGCCCGTGCGCTCGTAGCGATGGAGCCGCCCGAAGTCGGCCACGCGCCACGGCAGCTCACGGTAGCTGCGCCGCCGGTGCCCGAACAGGAGACAGTGGCCAGGGCAGTTCATCGGCTTGAGGCCGAAGCCGAGCGCCGCGTGCTCGGCGACGGCGGCGCCCTCGCCGAAGGGCTCGGCGCCGTGCTCGTGCAGGGCATCGGCCGTCGTCGGAAAGTAGAGGCCCTCGACGAAGTTCGGGATGTGGCCGCTGGTTTCGAACAGACGCTTGTCGAAGATCTGCGGGGTGATCACTTCCTCGTAGCCGTGCTCGAGGTAGAGCCCGCGGAGATATTCGATCAGACGGTGGTAGATCCCCGCGCCGCGCGGCAAGAGGAAGGGCATGCCCGGCGCCCACTCGTGGAACATGAAGAGCTCGAGCTCCTTGCCGAGCTTTCTGTGGTCGCGGGCGCGCGCTTCCTCGAGCAGCTTCAGGTGCTCGTCGAGCTTCGCCTGATCCGGAAACGCCGTCCCGTAGATGCGCTGGAGCATCGGGTTCTTCTCGCTGCCGCGCCAATAGGCGCCCGCCACCGAAAGCAGCTTCACGGCCCCGATGTGGCCCGTGTCGGGCACGTGGGGGCCCTCGCAGAGATCGACCCAGGTGCCTTCCGGCCGCCCCGGGCTGCCGTGGCGGTAGAGCGAGATCGCCTCGTCGCCCGGAATGGCGTCGAGCACCTCGAGCTTGAATTTCTCGCCCATGCCCTCGAACAGCTCGTGCGCCGCGCTGCGGCTGACCTCGACACGGAAAAAGGGCTTCTTCGCCGCGATGATCGCGTGCATCTCCACTTCGATCGCCGCGAGGTCGGCGTCGGTGAACGGACCGCTCGGGCGATCGAAGTCGTAGTAGAAGCCGGAATCGATCGCGGGGCCGATCGTCACCTGCGTGCCGGGGAAGAGGCGCTGCACGGCGTCGGCCATCACGTGCGCGGCCGAGTGCCTGAGCACTCGAAGCCCGTCGGGCTCGCTCGCACGGACCGGGACGAGCTCGGCATCGGTGGCGACCGGCGTGTGCAGGTCGACGACCCGACCACCCGTACGGACGGCCACGATGTCGTCGGCGAGCTGACCGCGCTCCCTCAGCAGCTCGCCTGGCGTCTTGCGCGCAGGCTCAGCGATCATGCCGTGGTGGTGCGCGAGCGGGCGGCGAGGCCCGTGCGGGGGCGCATCCGGTTGTTTTCTCTGCCTTCCCAGGTGGTAGGCGCGGGCAGGATTGAACTGTCGACCCCTACCGTGTCAAGGTAGTGCTCTACCACTGAGCTACGCGCCTGCGGGTCAGCGGCCCGTTCGGCCGCCGTAACTCTGAATCTCCCGGAAAACAGGCTAGAGGGAGTACAACCCGGTCGAGGGGCTGTCAAGCACCGCCCGGTGCCGTTCTGGTGGCACGCCTCCACCGTCCTTGCGCGGGTCGTGGATTCTGGGTATAGGCCGGCCCCGCGCTTTCAGCCCGGACCCACGCTCTTGGCATCGGCCGCGCTCTTGTCTCAGATCGTTCCGCCGGCGCCCGGGCGCCAGCCGGGGGAGATCCACCCCGAGCCCTCCGCGCCTGCCGGCGGCGCCCCGTCCGAGCCGGCTCCCGGCGGCATGTGGATCATGCTGCTGATGATCGCCCCGCTGCTCTTGCTCATGTTCTGGAGCAGCCGGTCGCAGCAGAAGAAGCAGGAAAAAGTGCTCTCCGGTCTCGCCAAGGGCGACCGCGTCGTGCTCCAGGGCGGGATCGTCGGAAAGTTTTTGGAAATGAGCGAGCGCGTCGCGAAGGTGGAAATCGCCCCAGGCGTGAAGGTCGACGTGCTTCGCTCGAGTATCCTGGGCAAAGACAGCCCCGAGACGCAGGCCGCCGCGGAGAAGCGGTAGGCAACGATGCCCGCGCTCGACACGTCGCAGGTCCTGACCGCCATCCTCGGTGCCATCGCCTTCGGGTTGCTGGTGGCGGGCGGGGTCGCACGTGGGCACCGCGTCGCGCTGTGGCTCGCTGCGGTGCTTGCGGCCTCGGCGGCCGGGGCGGCCTGGGTCGCCAGCTTCTGGCCGATGGTCGTGCTCGGGCTGATGGCGTTCACGGCGGCCTTTGCAGCCGTCGACGTGCTGGATCTGAGCTGGCGCATGCGTGCCTCGCTGTGCGTCTCCGTCGTCACGATGGGCATCTTCGCGCTCTGGCCCACGTTCCACAGCATGAGCGGCGGCCGTATCCCGTGCCCCGCTTACGTCCAAGAGCACGTGAGCTTCAGGCTCGTCGCGGGGCTCGACCTTCGCGGCGGCATGCGCCTGGTCTACACGGTCGACGTTGAAGAGGCCGTCAAGGACAAGCGGGACCACTACTACGAGGACATGCGGCTCGAGCTCACGCGCGTGCTCGGCCTGCACCAGGGTGACGAGCGGCCGACCGAGGAGACGTACAAGAAGCTCCGCGAGAAGGTGACGCTCGAGGCGCCCCGCCGCCCAGCAGGCATCATCCATCTGACGCTCGGGCCCGACGTCGACCCCTCCAAGATCGATCAGCGCTTCCTCTCCCACTTCACGAGCGAGCTTTCGTACACGCGCCGCTCGGATGGGCGAGACTACGAGTTTCGCATCCGCTCGAGCGTCGAAAGCAGCATCCGCGAGCGCGCCGTGGGCCAGGCGCGTGAAATCATCAACCGCCGCGTCGATGAGCTCGGTTTGCGCGAGGCGGCCGTCTCGACTCGCGACGAGGACATCGTCATCGAGGTGCCCGGCGAGGACGAAAAGAGCTTCGCCAACATCCGCGACATCATCAGCCAGACCGCGCGCCTCGAGTTCAAGCTACTCGACGACGATTCCGACTACATGAAGACGGTCCAGGAGAAGGCGTCGCCCGACAGCCTGCCCGAAGGACTCGAATTCTACACGGAGTCCGTGAGCGTCGGCCTCGACAAGTCGTCCGACGTGAAGCACCGTCAGGTCACCTACGCGTTTTTGAAGAAGGGCGCGAAGGAGACGAGCCAGCAGACGCTCCAGCGCCTCAAAGAATGGGCATCGACGCTCGAGCTGCCGCCCGATCGCGAGCTCGGCTTCGAGATCGAACGGCGGACCGTCGACGAGGTCACGCTCAAGGAGGAAGAGGTCGGCTACCGCACCTACCTCCTCAAGGCGCGCGCCGAGGTCACTGGCGATCTGGTGCGCGACGCTGCAGCACAGCCGGATCAGGGGACGGGCTCGCTGGGCGGCTGGCACGTCGCGCTCACCTTCACCGAACAGGGCGGCCGCATCTTCGAGCGCATCACCGCCGAGAACATCAAGCGGCGCTTCGCCATCATCCTCGACGGGCGCGTGGAGAGCGCGCCGGTGATCCAGACGCGCATCCCCGGCGGTCACGCGCAAATCAGTATGGGGTCGAGCGACCCCGAGGTGCAGCTGCGCGACGCCCGCAAGCTCGAGCTGGTGCTGCGCTCGGGGGCGCTGCCCGCGCCCATCTCGCCGTCCAACGAGCAGCGCATCGGGCCATCGCTCGGGCGCGACGCCATCGACCTCGGCGTGCAGGGCGCGCTCGGCGGCGGCGTGCTCGTCTTGATCTTCATGGTCATCTACTACACGCGCGCCGGCCTCATCGCCGACATCGCGGTGGTGGTGAACCTGTTCCTCCAGCTTGCGGTGCTCGCCTCGCTCGGTGCGTCGATGACCCTGCCCGGCATCGCCGGTCTCGCGCTCACGATCGGCATGAGCGTGGACGCGAACGTGCTCATCAACGAGCGTATTCGTGAGGAGCTCGATCTCGGGAAGTCGGCCCGAGCGGCCGTGGAAATCGGCTACAAACGCGCCTTCAGCGCCATCTTCGACGGACACCTGACGAGCGTGATTGCGGGCGTGGTGCTCGCCCAGTACGGCACGGGGCCCATCAAAGGCTTTGCCGCGACGTTGCTCGTCGGCGTGGTGTGCAGCCTCTTCACGGGCGTCGCAATGACGCGCGTCATGTTCGACCTCTGGGTGCGCCTGCTCGGCCGTCAGGGCCGCTTGGCGCTGGGATAGGACGATGCGCTTCTTCGCCAGCGGCAAGATCTACGACTTCATGCGTTGGCGGGGCCTATTCGTCGGGCTCAGCATCTTCATCACGATCGGGTCGATCGTCCTCTTGGTCAGCGGTCAAGCCATGCTCGGCACCGACTTTCGCGGTGGCACCGAGGTGGAGCTCGCCTTCAAGGGGAGCGTTCGCGTCCAGGAAATCCGCGATGCCGTGCAAGAGGCCGGTTTCAGCACGCCCGACGTCATCAAGGTCGACGACCCGAAGCATCCCGCGCGCTACATGATCCGCGTTCAGGAGGTTTCGACGCTCTCGCTCGAGACCGAGGCCGCCGCCGAGCGCGCACTCTGCTTCGGGCCCAACGCCCCGCCGGCAGACTGCCCCGAAGCGCGGCGGGCCACCGAGGTCCGGTTCAGCCCCGGCGGCGACAAGATCACGGCGCGCTTCGAGCAAGCGCCCGATCTCGCCTGGATCAAGCAGCGAGCGTCCGGCGTCGGCGGCATCCGGCTCCGCCCGGGCGACAACAACCCGCTCGTGCAGAACGCCCGCGACCACAAGGTCGAGATCCAGCTCATGAGCAAGGGCGATCAGCTGCTCGCGGGGCTCAAGCATGCGCTCGGCGAACGCGCGCCCGACACCGCGTTGCGCGCGGAGTGGATCGGCCCGCGCGCGGGTGCCCAGCTTCGCGACAGCGCCGTCAAGAGCATCCTCATCGCCATCGTGTTCATCATGGCGTACATCGCCTTCCGCTTCGATCTGCGCTTCGCACCGGGCGGCATCGTCGCCCTCGTGCACGACGCGACGGGGACGGTGGGCGCCCTCATCTTGCTCAAGCGCGAGATCGACCTCACGACGGTTGCCGCCGTGCTCACGATCATCGGCTACTCGGTGAACGACACCGTCGTCATTTACGACCGCGTGCGCGAAAATTTGGGAAAATTGCGCGGTGCCACGTTCCGCGAGCTCATCAACGTGAGCACCTCGGAGATGCTCGGCCGGACGATCCTCACGACGGCGACGGTGCAGATGAGCTTGCTCGCGTTCTTCGTCTGGGGCACGGGCACCCTCAAGAACTTCGCCCTGTCGATCTCGATCGGGCTGGTCTTCGGTACGTACTCGACGATCTACGTCGCCCTCCCGACCACCGAATGGTTCGACAAGGTCATCTTTGCCCGCATGGGCAAGGGTGGGAAGAAGGGCGGGGGCCGTCGTGGTGGCGGGCGGCAGAAGTCAGCGCGCCGCGCCGCGGAAGCCTCGGCTTGAGTCGAACGAAAGAGGGCGGTCGCCGGCGACTTTCAGCGATGCGCCCCCAATTCCGCCCCCACTTGGCCCCCTTTTGGCGCGCCCGTTGACACCCGGCCAGGCGACCTTAAGTTTCAATGAGATGTTCGCCTCCATGTTTCCCGCCTCACCGCACGCCAAGGCGTCCACGCCGCCGCTCACGTTCCCGACCGAGGTCTGGGCGGCCATGCCGGTGGAGTACCGAGCGGCCTGTGAGAGCGCACAGGCGCTGCTCGATGGCTTTGGTATGGACCGGACGCTCGGCCTCAGGGAGGTGCGCAAGCGCGCTGGCCTCGAGATGGACGAGGCGCTGCGCGGTCTCGAGGTGCTCGACGGCATGCAGCTCGTCGATGTCGAGCCGTCGGAGTCGGGCCCTCGCGTGACGCTGCTCGCCGTCCCCGAGGAGCACGTGCGCATCCACGGCGCCGACGGCCAGGTCCGCTGGGTGTTCGTGGCTCGCCCGCTCGACGCTCCCGAGGTCGATCCCCGAGAGCTCAACTAGAGCCCGGCCCAACCCGCTGCGAGGGGCTTCGCGCTGCAGGACAGGGTCACGAGACGCGCTCGGTCCGGCGCGGGCGGAGTGGAAGCCGCTTTCCCTCTGCCCACGGGGACGCTACCGAGGGCTATGGCAACGGTGAGCGACGCGGCGGCGAGTGAGCTCGACGGACCGGCCGCCGAGCTCGGCCGAACGCTCAAGCTCTCGCGGACGCTCTGTACTTGGCTCACGAGCCAGGGCTGGTCCGAGCCCGACGCCGTTCGGCGCTTTCTCTCGCCGCGGCTCGCCGAGCTCAGCACCCCGACCGCGATGCTCGACCGTGCCGTCGCAGCCGAGCGTCTGGCCCGCGCCGTGCGCGCGCGGGAGCGCATCGCCGTATTCGGCGACTACGACTGCGACGGCATCACCGCGACGGCCGTGCTCACCGAGCTCTTGCGTGCGCTCGGTGCCGAGGTCGCGCCGCTCGTCGGGGTGCGCTACGAAGGCGGCTACGGTGTTTCGCCGGCCGCCGTGGAGCGCATCGTCGCCACGGGGGCGACGCTCGTCGTGACCTGCGACTGCGGTTCGTCCGATCATGCGGCGCTTGCGGAGCTTCGCCGGCGCGGGCTCGAGGCCATCGTCATCGATCATCACCTCGTGCCCGACGAGCCCTTGCCGGCGCTCGCTTTTTTGAATCCGCACCGCGCAGGCTGCGGCTTCGCTTTCAAAGGGCTCGCTTCCTGCGGGCTCGCCCTTTCCCTCGGCGCAGCGGTGCGTGCCGAGCTCGGGCGTGCGCTCGACCTGAAGGCGGTGCTCGATCTGGTTGCGATCGGGACCATCGCCGACGTGGCGCCGCTCACGGGCGACAACCGCGCGCTCGTGCGCGCAGGGCTCGGCGTGCTCGCCGAGGGGCGGCGTCCGGGGCTGCGCGCGCTCTTCGAGCTCGCCGGCATCGAGCGCGGTGCGAGGCTCGCGGCCGACGACGTGTCGTATCGCATCGCGCCGCGCTTGAACGCTCCCGGACGGCTCGGGTCGCCCGCGCTCACGCTCGAGCTCCTGCTCGAGACCAATCCGACGCGGGCCGACGCCCTGGCGGGTGACCTCGAGCAGCAAAATGCTCTGCGTCGCAGTCTGCAGGACACCATGCTCGGCGAAGCGCTCGCGGAGGTGAACGAGCGGGGCTATGCGGAACGCCCGGCCATCGTGCTCGGGCGCGAGGGCTGGAGCCAGGGCGTCGTGGGCATCGTCGCGGGGCGGCTCGCGGACCGCTTCGCGCGGCCGGTCATCGTGGTCGGCTTCGAGGGCGGGCACGGGCGGGGCTCCGTCCGCGGGCCGCGTGGTGCCCGCCTCCACGACGCCCTCTCCGAGGTTCA
Source organism: uncultured delta proteobacterium (assembly GCA_963841435.1). GTDB lineage: Bacteria > Myxococcota_A > Polyangia > Polyangiales > Polyangiaceae > PMG-095. The sequence continues at coordinate 716,142 of CAWJCS010000005.1, read as the reverse complement.
GCACTTGCTCGTGCGCTTCGGGGGGCACCAGGCCGCGGCCGGTCTCGAGGTGGCGGCGGCAGAGCTCGATGCTCTGCGGGAGGCATTCGTGGCCGCGATCGGCAACCGGCCGCCCAGCGACGCTCCCGCCGCGCACGGGCCCTCTGTCGCGCTCGCCCCGGGCGACACGCTCGCGCGGGTGCTCGACGACTTCGCGCTGCTCGAGCCGTGCGGCGAGGGCAACCCCTTGCCCGAGCTCGAGCTGACCGCCGACGTGCTCCGCGCGAGGGAGGTGCAGGGTGGTCACCTGCAGCTGGAGCTCCAAGTGGAAGGAAGTCAGCGCCTCGCCGCCTTCGGACCCGGGCTCGGCGCTCGGGCGGCCTCCGTTGCGGGCCGCGTGCTCGTCGCGGGTCGCTTGCGGCGCGATCGCTTCCGCGGCGGTGACGCGGTCGAGCTCCTGCTCTCGCGCGTTTCGTGAGGTTCGGCACGGCTCCGCTGGGGCGTCCGCCCGGCCCGCGCTATGGTGCCGGTCGGAGATGGCCGGCTCGGACGACACGTACATAAGCTTTTCGCGCGTGCGCAAGGCGTTCGGCAACAAGATCGTCTACGCCGGGCTCAACCTCGACGTGCGGCGTGGCGAGGTGCTCACCATCTGTGGCGGTTCCGGCGTGGGCAAGAGCGTGATGCTCAAGATGCTGATCGGCCTTCTGGCGGTCGATTCGGGGCACATCCAGTTCGATGGCCTCGATGTGACCGAGCTCAACGAGGCCAAGCTTTCCGACGTGCGACGCCGGATTGCCATGCTGTTCCAGAGTGGGGCCCTCTTCGACTCGCTCACGGTCGGCGAAAACGTGGGCTACGGCCTCGAGGAGCATTTTCGCGACAAGCTGAGCGTCAAGGAGCGACAAGATCGCGTGGCCTGGGCGCTCGGCCTCGTCGATCTGCCGGGCATCGAGGCCATGCAGCCCGCCGATCTGTCGGGCGGCATGCGCAAGCGCGTGGGGCTCGCTCGCGCCATCGCCGTCCAGCCCGAGGTGCTGTTGTACGATGAGCCGACGACCGGGCTCGACCCCATCAACACGGCGCGCGTGAACCATCTCATCACGGGCCTGCAGGAGAGGCTCAAAATCACGAGCATCGTCGTGACGCACGACATGCGGAGCGCCTTCAGCATCAGCGACCGCATCGCGATGGTGCACTCGGGTCGCGTGATCTGCGCCGGCACCGTCGACGAGTTTCGCGCCTCCCCGGACGCGCGCGTCACCGATTTCATCGAGGGCCGCGCGCCCGTGAAGGAAAGCGTCGAAGCGCTGCTGAACAGCTGAGGACGGAAACGTGGCTGCGCCCCCGCGGCCGCGGAGCGGACGCTTGGCGGGCGCCCGCGCCCGGAGGCCGTGAGGCCGAGGACGCGGGACGTTCGCTGCCGCCCCCGCGCGGGGGCAGCCCCCGTTCGTGCCGGGTTAGAGGACGATCTTCGTGCAGTCGAGGCCGCAGGCGCCCTGGCCGTTCATGGCGCCGTCGTCGCAGGTCTCGCCGAAAGCGCTGTCGATGATGCCGTCACCGCAGGCGGGCGTGATCTGGCAGCTCGGCGAGCAGCCGCCCACGGTGCCGTACACGTTGACGTTGTCGCGGCCCTTGTCGCACTGCTCGTAGGGCAAGCCCGTGTCGGGGTTGACCTGAGTGTCGGTGTTGCCGTCGCCGCAGAACGGGCCGAAGTGGCAGGTCGCGCTGCAACCGCCGTAGACGCCGTCCACGTTGTTCGCGCCTTCGTCGCACTCTTCGGTCAGGGTCGCGACGCCGTCGCCGCAGCGCGGCTCGCACGCCGACTTCTGTGTGGCAAAGGCGGAGAGCGTGAGCTGGTAGTTCGACTCGCGCGGGTGGCGGTCCGCGTGGAAGACGGCGATCTCGTAGATGCGGCCGACCTCGAGGCCGAAGGCGGTGTCGGTGATCATGACCGTGCCGGAGAGGCGCTCGTGCGGGGCGCCGAGGTCGAGGGCGAGCTTGCCGTTGACGAACACCCAGAACGTCGTCGTCGCCGTAGAACGCGAGCTGCGCGGGGGCGGTGTAGCGGAAGAGATAGCGCGCCTCCGTCGAGAAGTAGAAGTCGTGCGCCACGCCTTGTAGCGCCGTGCCGGTGCCGTCCGACTTCGGCACCCAGCCGCCGCCCGCGCCGAGCGTGGGGCAAGCGTCCCAGGCCGCCAGCGGATCCCATTGCGCGAGGATCGTGTTGCCCGCGCCCGCCGTGCAGTTGGCCGGGGTGAGCCCCGCCTTCCAGTAGGGCCAGAGGTTGCAGAGCGTCGTCGAGCCGGTGCCCGTGCTGCCGTCGAGCGGGAAGAACCCGCTGTGCAGGGGCGTCGCCGTGCCGAGGCAGTTCTGGTGAATGTCGTCGGAGACGGTGCTGCCCATGGCGCCTGCGGCCGCACCCGGGACGCTGCTCGAGAACTGGTAGGTGCCGGCGCCCGTGTCGGCGAGCTCGAGCGTGCCGTGCGACTCGGTGCTCATGGTCGAGGTCGTGTACCACTGGGCGAAGCTCGTAGCGTCCTTCACGACCTTGACCGTCGTGTCGATGCGGTCGCGCATGCTGCCTTCGTTCTCGACCCAGCACTGCTGCACCCCGGTGACGCCCGTGAGCACGCCGGTCTGATCCCAGTCGGTGAACACGCACGGGCAGGTGTCCTTGGCGAGCGCGGGCTTGCCCATGGCGTTGAGCGCCGCCGCCGCGATGCCGGTGCACGGCCCGACGGCGTCGGTGTTCGGGCACGAGTCGCCCGCAGCCCACGGGAGCTTGGCGCCGCTGGCGTTCGGGACGCATGCCGTCTTCGTGCCGATGTTGCCCGGCGTGCCGGCGGTGCTGGCGGCACCCATGTAGAAAAAGTCGGGGTGACCGGTGGAGCCGGCCTGCTGTCCGTCGAAGTCGCGATAGGTGACCGGGAGCACCAGGCACTGCAGGCTCGGGTTGCTCGGGCACGGCTCGGTGTCCGGCTTCTCCTCGTCGGTGCAGGTGAAGCCGCCCTCGATCTTGCAGTCGGCGGAGCAGCCGTCGCCGCTCAAGGCGTTGCCGTCGTCGCACTCTTCGCCGTCGGGCGTGTCTACATTGCCGTCGCCGCACGCGGTGGAGCAGGCCTGCGTGGTCCCGCTGGGCCGGCAGTTGGGCTCTTGCGTGCACGTCTTCGAGCAGCCCGTCGCGTCGCCGTAGAAGAGGCCATTCTGCGGACCGAGGTCGCAGCCCTCGCCCGCTTCCTTCATGCCGTTGCCACACATCGCGGTGGTGCACACGCTGGGCGTGCCGGTGCAGGTCGCACCCGGCTCGATGAGGCACGTGGCCGAGCAGCCGTCACCCGAGACGTTGTTGCCGTCGTCGCAGTTCTCGCCGCCTATGATCTGCCCGTCGCCGCAGAACGGGACGCACTTCTTTCCGGGCACGCGGCACTGCCAGCCGGGCGTGACCGTCTTGCAGTCGGCGGCGCAGCCGTCGCCATCCACCGTGTTGCCGTCATCGCACGCTTCGGCGCTCGTGAGCCTGCCGTCGCCGCACGCCGTGAAGCTCATGCAGGCCCCGACCTCTGGACATTCGCAGTCTGCTTCGACCTTGCAGAACGAGTTGCAGCAATCGCCGTCGTTCTTGTTGCTGTCGTCGCACTGCTCGCCGTCCTGGTGCTTGCCGTCCCCGCAAGCGGCGCTCTCCACGGAGATGCCGCCGCTGCCGCCACCCGGCCGGATCCCCGCGCTGCCAGCGCTGGTTCCACCGCTGTTACCGGTTCCGCCCGCGTTGTCGTCGAAGCCCTTGCCTTTGTCGACACCCGTACTGCAGCTGATGCCCGAGACCAGGAGAACGGTGGAGCAGAGGAGCGAAAGGCGCGTGCTGAAAGCCATGTTGTTGCTTAATCTCCGACCTGGTTCGCACCTTGGCAAGGCGACTTTCATTATCGTTTCTTTCTGACCCCGGCGCGGTCGGCCAGAAGGAGTCCGGGACGTGACGAGTTTGGGGAGGCCCCGGGTCGTGGGGGCGCGCCGAGGAGCACGAAAGAGCCAAATTAGGCTCGGGCGTTCGCGCCCCCACCACGCCCGTCCCCGGATTGTCAACTCCGTTGCTCCCCCGAGGCCAACTTCCGGAAGCGGTTCCAGTTCATCGAAGCTAAAGTATTCCGGCGGAAAAGAACGTGGCGCGACGCGTTGCGCCCGCCGCGCCCCGCTTCGCCGCTGCGCGCCGCCGTCCGGCGCTCCGCGCGCGCGGGTTGCGACGCCCGGCGCTCGACCGATCAGTGCGACTCAGTGCGACGGATAGGCGGCGATCACGTCGCTCATCAGGATGCGCGCCATGTAGACGAAGATGAGGATGCCCGTCACGTCGACGAGGCTCGCGATGAACGGCGTGGAGCTCGTCGCCGGGTCGACCCCGAGACGCCGGAGCAGGATCGGCAGCATCGCCCCGATGGTGCAGCCCGCGAACACGATGCCGACGATGGCAAGCCCCACGGTCGTTGCGAAATCGAGGTGCTGGTCTGGATACATGAGCACGCGGAAAAAGCCGATGATGGCGAGCCCCGTGCCGAGCACGAGCCCCATGCCCGCCTCGCGCCAGAGAATGCGCCACCAGTCGCCCGGTTTGATTTCGCCCACCGCGAGGCCACGGATGATCAAAGTGGACGACTGCGAGCCCGAGTTGCCGCCCGCGCTGATGAGCAGCGGCACGTAGTACGCGGCGCCGTGGATCGCGCTCAGCACGCGATCGTGTCGGCGAAGGGCCATCTGTGTGAAGAATTCGCCGAAGAACAGCACCAAAAGCCAGACGCCGCGCTTCTGGATGAACGCTCCGAAGCTCGTCTGGAAGTACGGCTCCTCGAGGGGCGCGACACCGCCGATCTTCTGCACGTCCTCGGTCTGCTCGGCCGTGAGCACGTCGACGATGTCGTCGATGGTGATGATGCCCAAAAAGACGCCGTCGCCGTCGACCACGGGCATCGCGTTGGTGTCGTACTTTGCCATGAGGCGCGCGACCTCCTCCTGATCCATGTCCGGCGGCACCGTGATGAAGTTCGTGTGCATCAGCTCGCCGATGGGTTGATCCGTGCCGTTCTTCGACTCCACGATCAGGTCACGCAGGGGGACGAGGCCGACCAGCCTCTCGTCGTCGGACAAGGCGTACACGCTGTATATCGGCGTGTCGGTCTCCTCGGCGTGCAGGCGAATGGCGTCGAACGCCTGGGCGATCGTCGCCGTGGGCGGTGCCGAGACGTACAACGTCGTCATCAAGTGACCGGCGGTCGTCTCTGGGTACTTGGCGAGCTCGCGCACGTCCTCGGCGGCCTCGGGATCGACCTTCGCGAGGTTCTCGAGCACGTCCTCGGCGACGCCGGGAGGCAGGATCGAGAACAGATCCGCGCGATCGTCGGGCGCCATCTCGCTCGCGATGCGGGCGACCGACTCCGGCCTCATGTGTTCGGCGAGCTCTTCCTGCTCGTGCTCCTCGAGACGCTCGAAGATCGGCGCGGCTCCCTCGGCCGGCATGCGCCCGAGCAAGATTGCCGCCTGGTGCGGCTCGAGCTCGCTCACGAGATCGGCGAGGTCCTCGGGATGGATCTCGTCGAGCAGGTCGTACACCTGCGCTGGATCTTCCTCGAGGATGCGCTTGATGTCGGGCGCGAGTAGCGTGGAAAGCCGCATGGCGACGGACTTACCACGGGGCGGTGCCGAACGACTTGCGCCGTGTCGGGCCGAAGAAGCCAGACACGCGCTCGAATCGCCCGTCACGGAAAAGCGGTCCTCGAGCAGGCAAGACCCGCGGGAATGGGGGTGGTGAAGGGCAGACGTGACGGCGGGCCCCGAACGCGCAACACTTGTTCGACGCTCGTATGGCAAGAAAGAGCCGCGAATACAAAGTGGGCGCTTTCGTCCTCGCCGGGATGATGGCGATCGGCGGGGTGATCTTCTTGATTGGTGAAGAGCGGCAGCTCTTCAAGAAGAAGGTCGAGTTCGAGACGTCGTTTCACGACGTGTCGGGGTTGACGGTGGGGTCGACGGTGCGCATGGGCGGCCTGGACATCGGCCGCGTCACCAAGGTCGGCTACGGGAACGACACCGAGGACCGCAAAATCCACGTTACCCTCGCCGTGCTCTCGGACCAGGCGGAGCGCGTCAAGAAGGACTCCGTGGCCACCATCGAGGGAAAGGGGCTGCTCGGCGACAAGATGCTCTCCATCAGCATTGGCACGGAGAAGACCGCCGTGCTGCCGCCCGGTAGCCCCATCGAGGCGCGCGAGAGCGAGGACCTGGCTGCCATGATGGGCAAGTTCGCCGCGCTGCCCGGCAAGGTGGAGAAGGTGGTGGACAACCTGGAGCGCACCACGGCCGCGCTGTCGGACGAGGGGCTGACGACCGACATCAAGGGCGTCGCGTCGTCGCTGAACGGCGTGCTCGGGTCGCTCGACCGGCGCGAGGGGTACCTCGGCCGCGTCCTTTCCGACCCCGCGGAGGCCGAGCGCCTGTCGAAAATCGCCTCGAATCTCGAGCGGACGACGGGCGAGCTCAGCCAGACGGTGGCGGGCGTCAACCAGGTGATTGCCCAGATCCGGACCGGCCCCGGCCTCGTGCACCAGGTGCTCTACGAGGGGGACTCGGAGCGGGCCATCGCGCAGTTCGGCGGTGCCGCCGACGAGCTCCGCCTGACGCTCAAGGGCATCCGGGAGGGCAACGGTGTCGCACGGAGCATCATCTACGGCGACGACCAGTCCCAGGCCCTGATGCACAACCTCAACGCCGTGAGCCAGGATCTGAAGGAGATCGTCTCCGACGTGCGGGCCGGCAAGGGGACGCTCGGCGCGCTGCTCGTCGACCCCTCGGTCTACGAGGATCTGAAGCTCGTGCTCGGCAACGTGGAGCGCAACAAGGCTCTCCGGGCGCTCGTCCGGTACTCGATCCGACGTGATGACCTCGCGGCCCCCGTGCAGGATCCCGGGGCCGGAGAGAGCCGAGCCGCACAAGGCGCACGAGGGCAGGGCGCTGCCGTCTCGGGCGGCATCGCGGCCGAGGCGCGGGCTCCGGCGCCCTGACCTCGCCGGGCCGCCTGTACTAGACTCCCCCGACGATGCTGCGCTTTCTAGAACGGCTGGGCCGTTTGATCGTGGTCCTCGGCGTGTTCGGCGTCGCGTCGTACCTCGCCCTGCATTTCGGTACGGGCGGCCTGTGGCGCGGGCTCGCCGCGGCGCATGCGGTCGCGGCGCCCGGGCAGCCTCCCGCGCCCTACGATCTGACGCAGCTGCTCGCCGTCAAGGAAACGCTCAACACGATCCGCAACAAGTACGTCGACCCCGGTCGCGTGAAGCCGCGGCTGATGTTCTTGAGCGCGCTCAACCAGATCCAGAAGGAAGTGGCCGAGGTGATCGTCCGCTTCGACGAGAAGAACGCCAAGGTCTGGGTGCAGGTCGATACCGAGTCCAAAGATTTCCGCGTCGATAACGTGCAGGGTCCGTGGGACGTCGCGGCGCGGCTGCGCGAGGTGTTCGGGTTCTTGCAGCTGCACCTCAAGGGCACGGGCACGGATCTGCGCGAGGTCGAATACGCGGCGTGCAACGGCATGCTGCGCACGCTCGATCCGCACAGCGTGTTTCTGAGCCCCGAGGCCTACCGCGAGATGAACCTCTCGACCTCGGGGCACTTCGGCGGGCTCGGCATCGTGATCTCGATCCGCGATCAGATGTTGACGGTGATGAAGCCCATGGCGGGAACGCCCGCGGGCCGCTCGGGCCTGCGGCGGCTCGACCGCATCACGAAGATCAACAACGAGTCGACACTCAACATGCCGCTCGACGACGCGGTTTCCCGCCTGCGCGGCAAGCCCGGCTCCAAGGTCACGATCTGGATTCAGCGTGACGGCGCCGAGGGTTGGCAAGGCTCGCGGCCCTTCGAGCTGACGCGCGAGGACATTCAGGTCAAATCGGTGGAGAGCCGCTCGCTCGCGCCAGGCATCGGCTACGTGCGGCTCAAGCAGTTCCAGTCGAGCACCTCCGACGAGCTCGACCAGGCGCTCACGGAGCTGCGCAAGAAGGAGCGCCTCAAGGGCCTGGTGCTCGACCTTCGCAGCAACCCGGGGGGCTTGCTCGAACAGGCGGCGCTCGTCGCCGACCGCTTCCTCGACGACGGCGTGATCGTCTCGACCGTGGGGGCGATGGAGGGTCGCGACGAGAAGCGCGCGACGCGGCCCGGCACCGAGCCCGACTACCCGCTCGTCGTGCTCGTCAACGGCGCCAGCGCCAGCGCGAGCGAGATCGTGGCGGGCGCGCTCAAGAACCTGGATCGTGCCGTGATCGTCGGTCAGACGACGTTCGGCAAGGGTAGCGTGCAGCTCGTCTTTCCACGCGTCACACCCGACAATGCCGCGCTCAAGCTGACGATCGCCCAGTACCTCACGCCGGGCGACTACTCGATTCAGGGCGTGGGCGTGACGCCCGACGTCGAGCTCGACCCGATGACCGCCGACGTGCTCGAGATGGACCTCTTCCGCTCCGACCGCGCGCTACGCGAGCGGGATCTCACGAAGAGCCTGAGCGGCGCCGCGCGCCGAAACCCCGAGCGCCCGACCTTCACGCTTCGCTACGATCTGCCCGAAAAGGCGCGCGCGGAGATCCGCGATCGTGGCGACGACCTCGACGAAGATTTCGAGCTCGATTTCGCGATCAAGGTCGGGCAGGGGCTCGTGAGCCGCCTGAGCGGCGGCAAGCGGCGCGACCAGCTGCGTGCCGCCAAGGGCTATCTCGACAAGCTGCAGACCGCCGAGATCGACGCCATCAGCGCCGATCTCGCGAAGCTTGGCATCGATTGGGCCGCTCCACCCAAGGACTTCGCGGGCGGTCCGGGCGCGGGCGACTACGAGGTGAAGGTGTCCACCGATCGCGCGAAGGACACCATCGTCGCGGGCGATGGGATGTCGCTCAGCGTGTCCGTGAAGAACAAGTCGAAGGCGCCGATTTACCAGCTGCGCGCCGTCACGAAGAGCGACGGCCCCTACTGGGACGAGAAGGAGCTCGCGTTCGGTCGCATCGGACCCGGCGAGACCAAGACGGCCACGGCGCCGCTCGGCTTCTGCGAGGTCGACGGCAAGAAGCCCGGCTCGACCAAGCCGGTGCCGCAGGACGCGAAGCGCGTGTGCCGCGTCCCGCTCGACGCCGACACGCGCGCGGACGTCGTGCGCATTCAGTTCTTCGCCGAAGGTGGCGAGCCACCGCGCGACGCCGAGCTCCGGCCCACCATCACGGCCGAGCCGCGCCCGATCTTCGCCTACAACTACCAGGTGGCCGACAATCGGCCCGGCAACGGCGACGGGCAGCTCGCGCTCGGCGAGGGGGTCACCGTGTATCTCAACGTCAAGAACGTGGGGAAGGGCGCGTCCTACGAGACGCAGGCGAACCTGCGCAATCTCACGGGGGACGGTCTGCTCTTGCACGCGGGCCGCTTCGACATCTCCAACATGAAACCCGGCGACGTGAAGAACGTGGCCTTCACCTTCGACGTGCTCGATTCCCTGCAAGAATCCGGCGGCCAACGTCGAGATCAGCGTGGCCGATCGCGATCTGCGCGTGGTGTCGAGCGAGCGGGCCAAGCTTAGCGTCTCGAAGAGCGCCCTGCCCGTGACGCCGAGCTCCGGCTTCGTGAGCGTGCCCGTCCTCGCGGCGGTGCGCGGCCAGCCAATCGGCGTGGCGCCCGTCGTCGGGCAGCTCGACAAGGGCTCCGTCGTCCAGCGCCTCGGTCAGCTCGGTGATTTCACCAAGGTGAGCCTCGGGGACGCGCGCTTCGGTTTCGTCGAGACGCGCGCGCTGAAACCGGCGTCCGCGGGCGCTCCGAAGATCGTTTTCGAGCCCGTGCTCACGCACTCGCCGCCCCTGCTCGACGTGGCGCCCGCGAGCCTTTCCACGCGCGACACCAAGATCCACGTCGCCGGGCACGCGACCGACAGCGACAAGGTGCGCGACGTGTTCGTGTTCGTCGGCCCGCGCAAGGTGTTCTACCAGTCCAATCGCAAGGCTGCCGATCCCAAGCGGCTCGAGTTCGCGTTCGACGCCGAGCTTCAGCCCGGCATGAACGTGATCACGGTCGTCGCTCGCGAGAGCGAGGACACGGCGACCCGTCACACCATGGTGGTGCGCCGCGACGGACCGAACGGCGAGCCGTTGCCGACGCCCAAGGCCGAAACGTTGGGCGAAGACTGGGATCTCGGAACCGGCGGCGAGTGAGCCCGCCGGCTCGGCGCTCGATCGCGCGGCCTCGCCGTTGACGAACGTGGTGCGCTTCGGGCCGCCCTCTGCCGTCGAGCATGGCTACCCGCCAGGCAAATCGCGACAGCAGCGAAAACCGAGGTGGTAGTTTCTGTGGCTGTTCTTGTCGTCGATGCGCGTGACGTGCCAGTCGGGGGCGCGGAAGCGGCAGTCGTCCTCGTGGACGTTGGCGTGCGCGAAGATGAACCAGCTGCCCTTCATCTCCGTTTCGCCGGAGCCGCCGCGACTGCCGAGCTCTTCGGGCTTCATGGGGAAGTTCATGTGCTCGGCGGCGTTGCCGTGCTGGTCGTAGACGCCGAGCGGGCTCACGCATTCGGGAAAGGAGCCCGCGGGGTAGTCGTTGGTGCCGCAGAGGTGCCAGCCGCCGGCGAAGCACTTCGGGCTCTTGGCCGAGCCCGTGGCGCAGAGCGCGTGGTTCTGCTCCTTGCCGTAGGCCCACACGATCTCGCGGCTCTTGTTGTGGAGGTACTGCATCATGATGCGGCGCTCGCCGAAGGCGTATTCGCTTTCCGGGCTCTTCAGGGCGCCAGCGCAGGCGCCTTCCCATTCATGCGCGTCGCAGAGTCGCTTGCCGACGGCGTGGCAAAGGTCCTCTGCTTCGTTGGCGCGCGCCCACACCACCGGAAGCTCACAGGGTATGTCCGGAAACTCGAACTGATCGATGCAGACGCGCGCTTGCTCCGGCGTTTGCCCCGCGCCAGGATCGTAGAGCGGCACCATGTTCGGGGCGCTGCAGCGCGGATCCGCGGCGGCAAGGTGGGGCGCCTCCGCGCGCCGCACGAGGCACTCGGCGCGCGTGAGCGGATGGCGGGAGATCTTGGGGTTCCCCTGGCCGATGCGATCCGACCCCGCGAAGACGGCCTGGATGGTGCCCACCTGTTCTTCCGAGAGCCCGAGCACGCGCTGCATGTTGACGATGAGCACGTCATTTCGTTCCTCGAGCGTGCCCCCGTCGAGCTCGACGTAAGGCAGCGGCGCGCTCTCGGGCGTCGGGGCTTCGGGTGAGCCCGCGTCGCCTGGCTCCGCCGTGGAGGTGTGGTCCAAAAGTGCGCGGCTGGACGCGCTCGGCGCCGGCACCGGGGCCTTCGGCGCGGGTGGGGCGATGATGAGCGCGAACCCGATGACCTCGACGACGACGATTGCCGCTGTCACGCGGCGCGCGCGCCGTGTGGGCCGCTCTTTGGGATGCGTCGTCGTCACCCGGCTCTTTCGCGGAGCGTAGCCGACCGGCAGAACGGCGAGCCGCCGCCTGCCAAACCGGGGCGAAATGCCCGCCTTTCGCAGCGCGCGGGCCGGGCGCCCCGTCTGTCCCCACCGGGATCGTGCGGCTGTCCCTTGGAACGGCGCCGAGCGAGGCTAGGCTGCGCGGGAAACATGGTCCGCCTCCACATCAACATCGACCACGTCGCCACGATCCGCAACGCCCGCGGCACGGTGTACCCCGACCCCGTGCTCGCCGCGGGGCTCTGCGAGCTCGCGGGCGCCGACGGCATCACCGCCCACCTCCGCGAGGATCGCCGGCACATGCGCGACGCCGACATCGAGCGCCTGCGCCAGTCGCTGACCACGATGCTGAACCTCGAGATGGCGGCGACGGACGAGATGATCGCGTTTGCGGAGCGCATCGTGCCCAACGTCGTGACGCTCGTTCCCGAGCGTCGCGAGGAGCTCACGACCGAGGGTGGTCTCGACGTGCTCGCGACGCGAAAGCAGGTGGAAAAGGTAGCGCGCGCGTGCGAGGCACGGCGCATCAAGCTGAGCCTGTTCATCGAAGCGGACGCGGATCAAGTCCAGGCGAGCGTCGATCTGGGCGCGCGCCAGATCGAGCTTCACACGGGACAGTATGCCGAGGCGCGAGGCACGGGTCGCGCCGAGAGCCTCGCGCGGCTCGCGCGAGCGGCTGGCCATGCACGGAAGCTCGGTCTCGAGGTTGCGGCCGGTCACGGGCTCACGCGCGACAACGTGCCCGCGATCAGTGCCATCTCGGAGATTGAGGAGCTCAACATCGGTCACGCGGTGGTCGCGGACGCCGTGCTCGTCGGACTCGATCGCGCCGTGCGAGATTTGCGCGCCGCCGTTGACCGCGGCGTCGCACGGCGCGGCTCGACACCCGCGCGCGACTGATCCAGAGTCGCTGGGTGATTCCGGTTCTGTCGCGCGTCGAAGCGCGAGCTCTCGATCGGCTCGCCAGTGAGGAGGGCGGGGTGCCTTCGCTCGTGTTGATGGAGAATGCGGGTCGTGGCGCAGCAGAGGCGCTGCTCGCCGCGTACCCGTCCGCGAGGCGCTTCGTCGTCGTGTGCGGCGCTGGCAACAACGGGGGTGACGGCTTCGTCGTGGCGCGGCGGCTGCTCGTGAACGGGAGGAGCCCGAGCGTGCTCGTCCTGCCCGATCCCGCGTCGCTCGAGGGCGATGCGCGAGCGAGCTTCGAAAGCTTCGCGGGGCTCGGCGGCGTCTACGAGCGGCTCGGCCCGGGCACGCTTGCCGCGCTCGACGGGGCGCTCTCGACGGCCGACGCCGTCGTCGATGCCGTGTTCGGCACGGGTCTCACGCGCGACATCGCGGGCTTCGAGCGCGCCGTGCTCGAACGGCTCGACACGGCGTTGATCCCCCGCGTGGCGCTGGATCTGCCGTCGGGCCTCGACGCCGATCGCGGCGTGCCGCTCGGCTTCGCGCTGCATGCCGATCTGACGCTCACCTTCGCGCATCGAAAGCGCGGCCTCGAGACGCCGATTGGTCGGAGCTTCTGCGGTCGCGTCGAGGTCGTCGACATCGGTATCCCCGGCGGCCTCGCCGAGCGGCTCGGCTACGGTGTCGCCGCGCTCGAGCCGGCCGATGCCGCGGCGGCGATCCCCCGGCGTGGGGCGCTGTCGCACAAGGGCAGCTCGGGGCGGGTGCTCGTGGTCGCCGGCTCGCCGGGGAAGATCGGGGCGGCGCTGCTTTCGGCACACGGCGCGCTGCGCACGGGCGCGGGCCTCGTCACGATCGCTGCTCCACCCGAAGCCGCGGCGATTCTCGACACGCGCGTGCTCGAAGCCATGACCGCACGCCTCGACCCCAGCGGTCCCGAAAGCGCGCTCGCTCTGCTCCTCGAGCACGCCGACGCCGCGGTCGTGGGGCCGGGCGTCGGCATGTCCGAGGCCGCGCGGCGGGCCGTCGCCTACGTCGTCTCGTCGTGGACCGGGCGGGTCGTGGTTGACGCCGATGCGTTGACACACTTCGCCGGGCGGGCCGGGGACCTTGCGGCCGCGGCGGGCCGGCTCGTCCTCACCCCGCACCCCGGGGAGCTCGCGAGGCTGCTCGGCATGACCACGGCCGACATCGAAGGCGATCGCTTTTCCGCGCTCGCCAAAGCGGTCGAAATCACCCAGGCCACGGTGCTCCTCAAGGGCTCACCGACGCTCGTCGGCGCGCCCGGCGTGCGGGTGGCCGTGAGCGAGCCGGGCCATCCCATCCTCGCGACCGGGGGTTCGGGCGACGTGCTCTCCGGGGCCATCGGCGCGCTCCTGGTCGCGGCCGATCCGTACCGGGCAGCGTGCGCGGGCGCCTTCGTCCACGGTCGGGCCGCGGAGCGCTTGGCGGGCGCGCGCGGGGTGGACCGCGGAGCCCTCGCGCACGAGGTGGCCGACGAGCTGCCAGGGGCCATCGCAGGGCTTTCGCCCGCGGGGCGGTTCGTGTCAGGTTGACGGCGTGACTTCTGGTGGCGGCATCGTGCTCCTCGAGCTCGTCGTCGCGCTCAGCACTCCGGACGCCGCCGCCCCGCCGCCGCCATCGCCCATCCCGCTCAGGATCGCCTTCGAAGCGCCGAGCGATTGCTCGAGCCTCGAAGCCTTCTACCAGGGCGTGCGAGCGCGCACTGACCGCGTGCGGCTCGCTGCGCCGGGCGAGAGCGCCATGGAGCTGCGCGTGCGTCTGAACGAGGCGGGCGGCAGCGCCCACGGTGAGCTCAGGCTCTTGGGCGAGCACGGCGAGAGCGACACGCGTCGCGTCGATGGGGGGACCTGCGACGAGATTGTCGAAGCACTGTCGCTCACGGCCGCGCTCGCGCTCGACCCCGCCGCGCGTCTTGCGCCGCCCAAGCCGCGACCCGAGCCGCCGCCGCGCAAGCCGCCGCCCGAGCCGCCGCCCGAGCCGCCGCCCGAACCACCACCCGAGGAAGAGCCCACCGACAGCGAGCCCTTGTCGCTCGCGCTCGAGCTCGGCGCGCAGGTGATGATCGGCGAGGTCGTTTCGTCGTTCGTCACCGTGGGCGGTGAGCTGGTCGCCCGGCTGCGCTTCGTTGACGAAAGCGACCAGGGTCCCTCGATTGGCGTCAACTTCGTGCGACTGCAAAACGACCTTTTCGGCGAGCCGCACGACGCCAGCATCCGGCTGACGGCCTTCGAGCTCGCGGGCTGCCCCGCACGCTGGGCCCTCCGTGACGTGCTCACCGTCGAGCCGTGCGCGTTGTTCGTCGCGGGGTGGCTGGGCGCCGCGGGTAAGGATTTGTCCTACACGACCTCCGTCGTCCGCGCGTACTACGCCGCGGGCGGATCACTCACGCTGGGGTTGCCAATCGATCCTGTCGCGCTCGAGGTTTCCGGAGGGTTCACGGTACCCTTCGCGAGGCGACAATTCGTCGTCGGGCTGCCCGAGCGCCCCTTGGGTGAAACTCCGGCGGTTTCGCCGTTCGGGGGGGTCGGCCTGTCGGTTCGCTTCTGACTCCCCTGGAATTTCCAGGCTCTCTGGCGACTCGGGTTGTCGGACGCCGCAGTTGAGGTGATCATTTGGGACTAGGTCGGGAATTGATGAAACGCGCACCCTCCAGCGGCCCCCCGGCGCCCACCCGCGCTCCCGAAGACTCATCGATGACCGAGCTCGCCTTGCACGCCCCCACGGGGCTTGTCGATCTGAAGTCGGGCGTGCGTCCGCTCGTCGTCGGGTCGAGCCTGCGCGCGAAGGATTTGGCGAGCGAGCGAGAGTCACGCCTGAGGCGCATGGTTGACGAGCACATCGATTTCGTCGCCCGCGTGCTGCGCAACGCCGGTACGCCGCCCGCCGAGGTTGACGACGAGGTGCAGCGTACCTTCATCACGGTCGCGCGCCGTCTCGATGACGTGCGACACGGGTCGGAAAAGAGCTTCCTCTTGCAGACAGCCCTCAACGTTGCGGCCCATGCGCGGCGTACCGCCGCACGCCGTCGCGAGGTCGCGGCGGACGAGGCTCCCGAGCTCGTCGACCCGTCCACTCCCGAGCAGCTTGCCGACAGAAAGCGTGCCCGAAGATTGCTCGACCGGGTACTGGATGGGATGGAGCTCGACTTGCGTACCGTCTTCGTCCTTTACGAGTTCGAAGAGCTCAGCATGGCCGAGATTGCCGTCGTGCTGTCGATCCCGTCCGGGACGGTGGCCTCGCGGCTCCGCCGCGCGCGCGCCCAGTTTCGCGACCTCGTGCAGGCGCTCGAAGCGGGCCTGACGAAGGTGGGCCCATGAACGGGCCGCGTCGATTGCGCGAAGAGGGCGGCAGCGCGCTCGAGCAAGCCTTGCTCGAGGCGGGGTCCTCTTATCGAAGCTCGGACGCCGTGCGTGCTCGAACGCTCGCGGCGCTCGGGGTCGCGGGGTCGGCGGCGCTCACGGCCGGTACGGCCGGCGGCGCCTCGTCCGCGCTGTTCGCCAAGGCGGGTTGGGCGAAGTTCCTCGTGGTGTCGGGGCTCGGTACCGCGGTGGCGGCGCCAGCGGGCTACTACGTCTGGCAGCACCGCGAGACGGCTGCGGCACCTGCGACTCCCGTCGTTGCCCAGGCGACGGAACCGGTACCGCACGCGGCGCCCACACCGCGGCCCGCCGTCCCCGAGCCCGAGGTCGCGAACGGCGACGAGGCGGCGGCACCCCCGGCGGCCGCGCCGTCCAAGGTGGCCGAGCCGCGTGTCTCGTCGGCAAGCTCGCTCGCTCAGGAGCTTGCAGCGCTCGACCGGGTGCGGGCACGGCTCGGCTCGGGGGACGCGAGCGATGCGCTATCGCTTCTCGACGACTACGCGCGGACCTACCCGCGGGGGCGCCTCGTCCTCGAGGCCGAGGTACTGCGCATCGATGCGCTCGCGAAGAGCGGGCAAAAGGCCGCGGCCGGGAAGCACGCCGACGCATTCCTGAAGCGCCACCCGAACAGCGTCCTCGCGTCGCGCGTTCGCTCGTACTTGACGGAGTAGCATCCGTTCATCAGGGTTCCCGGGCGGCGATGACCGGAATCCTTTCGTGCCTTCGTGCGGCTGGAACCGCCTGCGTGCTGGCAGTCGGGGCGTTCGGCGGCTGCTCCACCACGGTGGACTCGCTCGGGTGCGACCAGCTCGACGCGGGCGTTGACACGGGGCCCGACGCGATCGGCGAGGGCGGATCCGATGGGGGCCCGACCGAATCGAGCCTCAGGCCATTGAGCCCGAGGAGCAGTTACCCGAATGTGTTTCGCGACCTGCTCGGCAAGAGCGAGCGGGAGATCAGCGACAAGATCGACGGCGCCTTCAAACAGCTCTTCCACGGCGATCCGGACACGCGCGCCATCTACTACGAGGATCCGGACCATCCCGATCAGGCCGAGATCCGCGACATCTACCACGGCGATGTGCGCACCGAGGGCGTCGGTTTGGGGATGCTCATCACGGTGGAGCTCGACAAGCAGCAGGAGTTCGACAAGCTCTGGAGCTACGCGAAGGCCGTGATGGCCGCTTCGGGAGCGAACGCCGGCTACTTCGACTCCTGGTGCGACACGCTCGATCCGTTGACGACGACGGCCTGCGTGGATCCGTTCGGCTATCAGCAATTCACGATGTCACTGATCTTCGCGCACGATCGCTGGGGTAGCGACGGCGCGATCGACTACGAAGCAGACGCACTCGAGCTGCTCGACGTCATGCGTCAAAAGGAAGATCGGAACGGCGGCATCGTCGATGGTGTCACGAACACCTTCGACGGCGAGACGAAGCTCGTCTTCGACGTGCCCAATGCCAAGGCCGCCATCTTCACCCGCCCGTCGATCGAGATGCCCGCCTACTACCAGCTCTGGGCGGAGGCGACGGGCGACGACTTCTGGCTCGACGCCGCGGACGCGGGCCGCGCCTACATCCAGCTCGTCGCCCACGCCCGCACGGGGCTCACGCCCGTGCGCGCCTACTTCGATGGTGTTTCGAAAGAGGGCTGGGGCTACTTCGGACCGGAAGCGTACCGGACTCACCTCAACGTGACGCTCGACGCGATCTGGACCGACGAGGGCGCTTGGGCCGCGGCCGAGAGCGATCTCCTGATCAGCTTCTTTTATTCCCAGGGATTGACGAAATACGGGACGAGCTACGAGCTCGACGGCACGCCGATCCTCGAGTCGCGCGAGCTGGCCCTGATCTTCGCGAACGGGATCGCGGCGGTGCCGGCGACGAGGGCGGAGCGCGTTGACTTCGTGCAGGCGGTCTGGGACCTCAATCTGCCGCCGGGCTCCGTCCGGTACTACCCGGGGCTGTTCGGCCTGCTCGCGTTCATCACGATGAGCGGGCGCATGGTCGTGCTCTGATCGGTTGCTGCCGCGCGGTCGGCCGTGCGGCGCGAGCGGAGTGCTCGACGATGCTCGAGAATCGTCCCGCGAGGGCGGCGGGCCCTCGCGCGCTGGACGTGCTGTCAGCGGGAAACGCGCGCTTGCCAGTTTGACACGCGACGGTGGCTCGCCAGCCGCAGAGATCGGCCCGGATCCGCGCTGGAGCGTGCGCTTCGGACGTGGCACGCGGTTTGCGAGAGCACCGAGGCATGACCCCGACGCCGACCACCGTACTGGTTCCCGATGCCGTTCCGACGAGCGTCGCGAGCTCTCGTCTCGCGATCGAAGCGGAGCTGCCGCGCCTCCGCGCGCGAGCGCGTCGTCTCTGCGCGTGCGAGAGCGATGCGCTCGATCTCGTTCAGGATACGGTCTTGCGCGCGCTCGTCTACGCGCACGGCTTCGAGCCGGGGTCGAACCTATTTGCCTGGTTGCGGCAGATCCAGACGAGCCTGTTCGTCTCCCGCTACCGGCGGCTACGGCGCGAGCATCGTGCCCTCGAGCGCGTCACCTTCGACCCCTGTTCTTGGGTTCACGCCGACGGGCCGCCGCCCGCCGCGCTCGTGGGGCGCGCCGTGCGCCGTGCGCTCCGTGACTTGCCCGAGAGCTATCGGCGCGCGGTGGAGCTCGTCGACCTCGGCGGGCTCGAGTATCGCGATGCGGCTCGCGAGCTCGGTGTTCCCGTGGGAACGATCATGAGCCGGCTGCACCGCGGGCGCCGACAGCTCGCGCTCCGGCTCAGCGAGCCCGGAGACGCCGCGCCGAACGAGCCGGGGAGCTTGCCCGCTCCGCGGCCTCGTCGTGCGGCTCGCGTGGTGCACGACGAGGTTCGCGCACGACGGCGCGCAACCTCCGAGCAACGCGTCGAGGTCACGCCCGCCCGGCGGGCGGCCTAGCACTCGAAGCGCGGCGTCAGCTGCGCTTCGAGCGGCTGGCCGCGGCTCGCTTGCGCTCGCTCGGCGCCGCCTGGCTCACGGGAGGCTCGCTCGTCGAGATGCGGGCCGACTCCGGTACGGGGATCGGACGCTGCGACGACGGCGGCTCGCCCATGGCGGCGCCGGGACGCGTCGGCGGATTCGAAGACGGACGGCGTCCGCTGAGACTCCGGCACGCGGTAGCCGAGACGCTCGTGGAGGTCGGCGAGGAAATCGAGCAACAGACCGTATTGATCTTCCGCCGGTAGAGCCGTGAGCGCCTGTTGGATGGCCTCCCGCACCTTCACGCGCTTCACGGCCACGGGCAGCTCGGGCGGCAAGAAGCCCGGACGAGGCGGCCGGCTTGCGGGCGCAGGCCGTGCTGGCGCGACCTCGATCACGCGGCGGCGCGGGAACGGGCTCGTCTCAGGGGCGGACGAAGACGGAGGCTTCGCCGGCTTCGGCGCCCGGAAGATGCGGTGCTTGTCATCCACACTCAAGCGTTGCCGCGAGAGGAAGAAGAACACCCCGCCCGGCGAGCGCTTGCGGCTGCCGTCGGGCAGCATCATCCCGCCCTTGCCTTCGATCTCCAGAGTTTCCGTGAGCAGCGTACGAGCTTGCTCTTCCCCGAGCGCCTGAACCACACCAGCAATCTGAGCGAGCGGAATTTCGTCCGCTTCGCCTAGGGCCTTAGCGATCGCACTCACCGTTTCTTCGGTTGCCATACTGTTGGCCTCCAACCACGCCCCCGAGACGTGGGTCTTAGCTTTCCTTTTTATGCCTCGTCTTCGTATCGACTGCAAGCCGCACCGCGAAGATGCCGGTAGGCGTCGCCTTCGGGGGGCGTCCGTCATGACGCTTCGCGCGCTTCTCGTTCGCTCCTGCTTGCTCCGCTCGGTCTTCTCGTCAAGTGGGGCGCCGGGACCTCACCCGCGCCGGCCCAGCTCGGGCCGGCCTCCTCCGGCCGACTCCGCCTTCACACGAGCTCGACGTGGCCCGCACGCAGTGAGTGGAGGTCACCCTGCTCGTCTCTTATCAACAGGCTCCCGTCGATGTCGATTCCCGACGCGATCCCTTGGCGCCCTTCGACCCGGACGCGCTTTCCTTCGAGCGCGTCGTGCTGCCGGATTTCCTCAATCAGGGCAGCGGGGCCAGTCGGCCGAGCGAGCAGCGAAAGGCGCGCCGCGATCTCGGTCAGGATGGCATGCAACAACGTTTCCTTCATGATTTCGAGCGCGCCGAGCGCCCCGAGTGACGTTGAACGAGCCGCGACCTCGTCCGGAAGGCTTAGCCGTCCCACGTTGAGACCCAGGCCGACGACGACTGCGGCTTCGCCCGAGCCGCGCAGCCGACTCTCGACGAGAATTCCAGCGAGTTTCCTACCATCGACGAGCACGTCGTTCGGCCACTTGACCCCGACCGAACGCGCGGCCGCGCTCGGGGCGAGAGCGAGCGCGACGGCGGCGCGCACGGCCGCGCCGGCCGCGAGGGGCAAGAGCGCGGCCGTCTCCGGGGTGAGCGTGCGTCTCAGCAACAGCGAGGCGAGCAACCCCTCACCGGGTTCCGAGAGCCAGGTGCTGCCACGCCGTCCGCGGCCTGCTCGCTGCGCCTCGGCGACGAACAGCGCCCCGTCCGGGGCGCCGCTCGCGGCGGCGCGCAGGGCATCGTCGTTGGTCGAGTCGGTGAGCGTGACGTGCTCGAGCGGCTCGCCGAGACCCGGGTGACGCGCGGCGAGCAGCGCGCGGAAGCGAGCAGCATCGAACGCCGTCAACCGAGCGGCTCGATCTCGAGCGAGATGTCGGCTGCCGGGGCGGAGTGCGTGAGCGCACCGACGCTCACGACGTTGACGCCCGCGCGCGCCAGGTCGGCGATGCGGTCGAGCGTGACGCCGCCGGAAACTTCGACGAGCGCGCGCCCGCCAACGCGCGTTACCGCTGCCGCCACGTCTCCCTTTGCGAAATTGTCGAGCAGGATGCAGTCCGCTCCCGCGGCGAGCGCCTCGTCGAGCTGGGCGAGCGTTTCCACCTCGACCTCGAGCCTCGCCGTATGTGAGACGCGCGACCGCGCCAGCTCCACGGCGCGTCGCACTCCGCCGGCCGCCGCGACGTGGTTGTCCTTGATGAGCACGGCGGCGCCGAGATTGTTGCGATGGTTCTTGCCGCCGCCCGCGCGCACCGCTTCGCGCTCGAGCCCGCGCAAGCCCGGCGTCGTCTTGCGGGTGTCCGCGATGCGGAGCGAGGTGCCCTCCGGGATCCGGCTCACGTACTCCGCCGTGAGGGTGGCGACGCCGGTGAGCCGCTGCGCGAAGTTCAGCGCCGTGCGTTCGGCGGACAGCAGCGAGCGCGTTGCCCCTTCCACGAGCCAGAGCACGTCCCCCGGCGCGGCGCGAGCGCCGTCGGGCAGGCAGCGCTCCACGCGAACCCCCGGGTCCACGCGGTAGAAGACGCGCGCGAACACGTCGCCACCCGCGACCACGAGCGACGACTTGGCGACGGCGCGACCGACGGCGCGCGCGGTGTCGGCGACGACCGCCTCGGTGGTCGGGTCGCCCGCCGCGAGATCCTCGGCGAGGGCGCGGTTGACGACATCATCGAGCAGCGCTCCGTACGTCATGAAGAGAACCCGTAGCTTGCGGCGAGAAACGCCGTGAAGAGGTTGCAGGCCATGTGAAAGACGATTGACGCCCCGACGCCGCGCGTGCGGGCGCGCAGCCAACCGAACGCCAGGGAGGGGAAGAATACCGCGAGCCGATTCGGATCCACCTCGGTCGCCAGGTGGCCGAGCGCGAAGAGGGCGCTCGTGACGAGCAGCGAGGCGCCGAGCGGCGCCCCGAGCACGCGAAGCCGGGCGGGAAACGCCTCGTCGAGGGCGCTCTGCAGGTAACCTCGATAAAACGCCTCTTCCGGCAGCGCGATGACGAGCAGCTGACCCGGCACGTCGGCGGCGAGCGTGCGGAACGAAGCGCGAGCGAAGCCGCCTTCCGGGTGCCAGAAGCAAAGCCACCCGAGCCAGAAAGGCGGGAAAATCAGCAGCGCGAGCGCGAGCGCCCAAAGCACGGCGCGCACGGCATCCCGCAAGAGCCGCTTCAGCGAGATTGGGTCTGGCTCGAGGAGCCCGCCGAGCGCGAGCCCGTGGCGCGCCACGGCATCGCCGTCATGGCGCAGCACCATGACGTAGGTGACGACGAGGAAGGCGAGGCCGACGCCCGTCGCCTGATGAGCCGGGGGCAGCGCATAGGAAAGGACCGTCACGACCACGGTCGTGAGCAGCGCAACGCCGATTGGCGCGAGTGCCTTCGAGGAGACCATCATGCCGTCGGGAGCCCCGCCGAGCCTAATACGCCGAGCGACGCCGGCTGTGGGGCCGACCGCGCCACGACCGCGCCGAGCGACCGCGTGGAGGTTGGAAGAAACTTCCATCGCGAACGGAGCCGAGAACGCGCGCGAAAAGCGCTCACGAGAGCGAGAAACCTGGGCTCCACACGCAAAGCAGCCTGGGCTAAGGTTCCGGCCCTGCGCCCGTCCGGGGCGTGTGTGCCAGCGTACGCGGCGCCACCGGACCGCCACGCCCGAGGACTCATGCTCGAACCCAACATCCCTCACGCTGCTCCCCCGAAGCCGCCGATTGTCGCGCTCGTGCCCAAGGTTGACCTGTCGAAATGGCCGCCCGACGACGACATCCCGGGCGCTCCGAGTCCCGGCATTCCCGCCGGAGGCGGTTTCGGCGGCTACGGCGGCGGAGACGGCGATTTCAAGAAGGGCCGTTTCAATCCCGCTGTGATCGCCGTGGGCGTGCTCGCGGTGCTCGGCCTCGCCGGCTTCTTGTTCTTCGGCATGAAGAAAGACGCCGAGCGGCTGACCATCGAGCAAGGCGAGGCGATCAAGAAGGACATCTTCGTCAAGCCGAAGGCCGAGCAGCTTGCAGCGTGGCGAGAGTGGGCGACGAAGGAGTCGAGCGACGAGCTGCGCTGCGAGGCGCTCAAACAGCTCGCGTGGGAAAGGGATCCCCAAGGGGTCCCGGCCGCCGCGGCGGCGCTCGCTTATCCGTCGGAGGCCGTGCAGGGCATGGCCGCGGTCGCGCTCGCCGAGTACGGGCGGCCCATGGCCGACGGCGCGCGCGACAGCTTGCTCGCGGCGTTCGCCAAGGCGGGGCCAGGCGCCAGGCCTCAGATCGCCTGGGCGCTCGTCGTCTTGGGTGACACGCGAGCGCTCGATGAGGTCATGAAGCTCTATCGGCTCGGGCACCTCGCGAAGGTGCAGCGCCTCGGCGGCGGCATTGCCTTCGATCCCAACAAGATCGTGAACCTCATCGGTATCGACAAGCTCGCGACGATGGCCAACGACGAGAGCGCGGCCGTGCGCCAGCTCGTGGCCACCGTGCTTTCCGATCACGCCGAGCCCAAGTACACGGACACGCTCATCAAGCTCGTGCAGGACAAGGACGCCGAGGTCGCGCGCCAGGCGGCGCCGGGCCTCGGCCGCATCGGCGACGCGCGGGCCACCGAGCCGCTCGTGTCGGCCCTGCGCGGCGTCGACAAGGAAAGCCGCACCAAGTACTTCGAGGCCATCCGCGACGGCATCGGGACCCAGGGTCTCGTCGTCGCGCTGCAGGCCGCGCCGACCGAGGATCCGCCGGACGACAATCGTCAGCCGGGCAAGGCTGCTTGGTACTTCAAGAAGCAGCTGCTCAACATGATCCACGTGATCGAGGCGACCGACGCCTTCAAGCCGGGCCAGGGCCTGAACGATCCGAGCGGCGCCGACGCGCTCTACAAGTACATCGAGTCGAACCCGCACATTCACCTGCAGACGCACGCAGCGCTCGCGCTGGCGGCCATCGGCGATATTCGCGCCGTGCCGACGCTCGCCAAGCGGCTGCGCATGGATCCGCTCAAGATCTACTCCGACCAGAACGACTGGGAGATGGGGCTCAAGCGCACCGACGACGAGCGCGTCATGGCGGCCCGCATGATCGCCGACCTCGCGATCCTGCATCCCGACAAGCTCCCGCTCATCCAGGAGCAGGCGGAGGACGCGGTCATTTTCTGGATCCACGAGCTGCCGTCGCCGCACGCCAACGGCCTGCGCGCGCTCGCCGCCATGGGCTCCACCAAGGACATCGACGCCTTCCGCAAGTGGGCGGATCCCGACCAGCCGCTCCCCAAGGAAGGTCAGCAGCCTCCGATGCCCGAGGAGTGGGTGATCGCGCAGAGCGCCCTGCGTTACGTCGGGTGGCTCAAGGACAAGCAGTCGTGGAAGAGCCTCGACAAGGCCATTCACGCCAAGCCTGACGAGCTCGACGTCACGATGGACGGCCTCTATCAGGGCGGCCTCGCAATCCTCGGCATGTCGCTGCGCGCCATCGGCGTCGGCGCCGCCGACGGGTTCTCCGAATGGCGCGACAACAAGGCCTTCAAAATGCTTCTCGAGTACATCGAGGACACGAAGGAGAACGAGCAGAGCCGGAAGGCCGCGTGTGCCGCGCTCGCCTGGGTCGCCGAGAAGGACGATTTTCTCGAGATTGCGAAGAAGATCGACGAGTACAAGGGCAACGAGAAGCCCGACGAGTTCCGACGCGAGTGTCTGCTCGAGTCGCTGATCCAGCGTCCCGTGCCCGGCACGGCGCCGGCGCTGCTCTCGCTGTTCACGCCAGAAGCCGCCATCGAAACGCGGCACCAGGTGGCGCGCGCCCTCGCCAAGGGCGGCTTCGACGCGACCATCGAGCAGAAGCTGTTCGAAATGATGAACAGCGACGTGTTGATCAACGATGCGGCGCTGGCCTTGATCCTCGGCGGCTCGCCCGAGACGGCGGCTCGCGCCGTTGCTTTCTATGGAACCAAGCCGCTGAGCGTCGCCAAGCCCGCGCTCGATGAGCTCGGCGAGCTCTGGTACAAGACCTTCGGCTACTGGTCCACCGACGACCTCGAGGCCGGCCTCTTGTTCAAGTACGTGGACAATGCCGAGGCGATGTCGCACGTGAGCATCAATCAGACGCCGCAGGAGTGGGCGCGCGTGATGCTGACGAAGCAGTTCGACAACCTGCTTTACGACAACGGCCCGCACTCGTTCACGCGCGTCGTTTTGCGCTATCGGCTCTGGCAGATGGCGAAGGGCAGCGACGAAACCAAGCGTGCGGGCGCCCTGCGCACCCTGAAGTTCATGAAGGAACAGGGGGTCTTGCTCGCGCTGCGCAACGAGCCCGGCGCCGTGGGCGAAGCCGCCCGGCAGGCCTACTTCGAGCTCATGAACCCGAAGGTCGTCACCGGGATCAAGATGCCGGACGCCCCGTGACCGGCGAGCGAGCGCGCGCGCCCTGGCTCGCGCTCGCGCTGTTCGGCGCGCACGTCGGTTGCGCGCCGTCGCGCCCGCCGGCGCCCCAAAGCGCCGTGGAGCCCACGGAGCTGCCCTTGCGACCGGCCGTGACCACGGCGCCCGAGCTCTGCGGCAACGCGCTCGACGACGACGGCAACGGGCTCGCCGACGAAGGGTGCGGGCTGCCGACGGGGCTTGCCGACTTTCTCGTGTCCTGGGACGAGCCCACCGCGGACGTCGATCTGAAGAGTGATCGACCCGAACGGCGAGCTTGCCGAGAGTGGGCGCCCGACGAGCAGCGGCCTGGTGAAGGAGCGCGACTGCCCGGGTCGCGACGGCGAGTGTCGCGGGAGAAATCTCGAGAACGTGTATCTCGAGCGCGGCGAGCTCCTCGCGGGGGACTACCGAGTGCTCGTCCGCCTGGTGTCGATGGGGGCCGCCGAGCCCCCGATCGAGGTGCGGTTCGCGGCGCGGCTCGGCCAACGGTCCTACGGCGCCGTGCTGGCGCTGCGGCGCGTCGAAGAGGACTGGAGACGCGTTCTGCGGCCCTGAGGGGCCCGCGGCGCGCCCGGGAATGTTTTCGATCGCCTGGGTGCTATGCTAACCAGGCTCTCGGCCAGGAGGCCGCCGCTATGGGAACGCTCAGCCCGGTTCATTGGATCCTCGTCATCCTCGTCGTCTTGCTGGTTTTCGGCCCCAACCGGCTGGCAGGTGTCGGTAAAGGTCTCGGCGAGGGTATTCGCTCGTTCAAGAAGGGCTTGAGCACGGACGATCCCGAGCCAAAGCCCGAGGACTCGAAGCAGCTCAGCGACAAGGGCCCCGACAAGGACGCGCCCGAGAAGTCGAGCGACCAGTCGGGCGAGCCGAAGACGAGCGCCTGAGCCGACGCCTCGCGCGAGTCAGTGCCCGTCGGCGCGCTGAAGCGCCCTGGCAGATTGCACGCTGTCGATGCCACGGTCCGCGGAACGGCGGGGGGAGCGCTACTAGGCCTTCGCCTTGCGGGCGCGCAGCCATTCTCGCGAGATTTCCACGACGGCCGGCAGGATGCTGAGCAGGATGATCGCGAAGATCACGTAGTGGAACTGCTTCTTGACGACGGGCAGCTCCGCGAAGCGGTAGCCCGCGCCGATCAGGAGCCCCACCCACGCCACGGCACCGACCACGTTGAAGCCGAAGAAGCGTCGGTATTGCATCTTGCCGATGCCGGCGACGAACGGGGCGAAGGTGCGCACGATCGGGATGAAGCGCGCGATGATGATGGTCTTGCCGCCGTAGCGCTCGTAAAACGCCTGCGTGCGGTAGAGGTGCTTACGATTGAACAGGCGCGACCGCTCGCTCGTGAACACGGCCGGCCCCAGCTTGTAGCCGATCGAATAATTCACGGCGTCTCCGAGCACGGCGGCGGCCATCAAGAGGGGCGCGACCAAAAGCACGTCGAGCGGCATGCCCGCGACGGTGCAGAGGGTGCCGATCGTGAAGAGCAGCGAGTCGCCCGGCAGAAATGGCGTCACCACGAGCCCCGTCTCGGCAAAAATGATGGCAAACAGGATGACGTAGAGCCACGGGCCGAACGCGCGTCCCCATTCCGCGAGATGGACGTCGAGGTGGCTGAGGACGTCCCAGAAGCTCAAAATCAGGTCCAAGAATCCAACCTCCCGAAAGTAGCGCGTTCGGTCTAACATGAAACCATGCCCGAAGTCCTAGGGCGCGTCGTCACCGACCTCGGGTCCCCGCGGGGGCCGGATGCGCTGCATCGCGTCCGGGTGGAAAGCGCCTGGGTCGAGCGGGGGGTGACCATCGAGGTCGAGCTGCCCCGAAACCTCACGTGCGCCGCCTGCGACGGGGGCGGCTGCGACACCTGCGAACGCTCGGGGGCGATCACCGTGCGCGGGCGGCAGGACCCGGTCGACTTGGTCGAAGTCGCCCTACCGGCGGGGCAGATGGACGTGCCGTTCGTCATCCGCATTCCCGAGCACGGGGGACTACCCCCCGCGGGTTCCGACCTGCCCCGGGGGCATCTGCTCTTGCGCGTCGAGCCGAGCACGGAGTCCGACCCGACCGTTGCGCTCGCGGTGCGCTCCGCGCGCGTCGTCAAGGCCTCCGTACCTCCCCCGGCGCCGCTCACCCAGCGCAAACGGTGGCCGCCCTGGCTCGCCGCGGCCATCGTCGTGGGCCTCGCGCTGCTCGTTTGGGCGCTAACGCACCCGCGCTGACGACGAACCGACCGGGCGGGCGACGCCCCTGCTACGATCGGGTCCCATGAACCCGCTCTTCATGGGCGCCCTGCTCGTCGGGCTCTGGGGGGCTTTCGCCGTCAGCGCGTCACGCCGCCTGAAGCTCCTGAGAAAAGGCGCGCCCACCTGGGAACGCCGCACCGATCGTCCGCTGGATCGCCTGCGAGCCGTCGTGAGGTTTGCGCTCCTGCAGGTGAAGATGCCGAACTACCCCCTAGCGGCCGTCGCGCATTACGCGATCTTCTGGGGCTTCGTCATCTTGCTCTTGCGGAGCCTCGTGCTGTGGGGGCGCGGCTTCTCGCAGGATTTCAACCTGTGGGTGCTCGGTCCGTCGCCCGTCTTCGGGCTGCCGCTCGGTGAGGCTTACGGCTTTCTCAAGGACGTCATGGCTCTGCTCGTCATCGCGGGAGCCCTCGCGTTCGTCTACCTGCGCGCCGTGCGGCGCGAGAAACGGATGACGCTCAGCGGGGAGGGGCTCGTGATCCTCGGCATCATCGTCACGATGATGGTCGCCGATCTCGCCTACGACGGCGCCACGGTCGTTCTCCATGCCCGCTACGCGCTCGGCTGCCCGCCCGCGCTCGCCGAGCTCTGCCCCGACGTGGCCGCGCTCGTCGCGCCGCTCGGCGCACCGCGCGAGACGCTCGCCCTCGAATGGTTTCCGGAGCCCGGCGCCATGCTCGCCGCGACGCTGCTCGCCCGGCTCCCCGACGGGGTTCTCGTCGGCGTGGCGCACGCCGGCTTCTGGACCCACTCGTCGCTCGTGCTCGTGTTCCTCAACATCCTGCCCTACACGAAGCACTTCCACATCATCACGGCGCTGCCCAACGTCGCGCTCGGCGATCTGACGCCCAAGGGTCGGCTGCGGCCTCTGGCAGCGAGCACCGAGGAGCTGATGACGAAGGTGGAGAAAGCCACCGAGGGCGAGGACCTCACGGCCGCGCGCATCGGCTACGCCCGCATCGAGCACTTCAGCTGGAAGGACTACCTCGACTTTTACACCTGCACGGAGTGCGGCCGTTGCTCGGACAACTGCCCGGCGTTCGTCACGGGCAAGCTGCTCTCGCCCAAGCAGCTGACCCTCGACCTGCGCGACCGGCTCTACGGCAAAAACGAGGGGCCGAAGGATCTCGTCCCCGAGCTCATCAAGCCCGAGGTGCTCTGGGCCTGCACGACCTGCCGCGCGTGCGAGGAACAGTGCCCCGTGAACATCAGTTACGTCGACAAGATCGTGCAGATGAGGCGAAACCTCGTGACGATCCGCGGTGAGTTTCCCGCCGAGCTCGGCAAGCCGTTCGAGGGCATGGAGGTGAACGGCAATCCGTGGAACCTCGCGCGCGTCGACCGCACGACATGGACCGAGGGGCTCGACGTGCCCCGCATGGCGGACAAGCCCGACGCACCCGTGCTCTTCTGGGTCGGGTGCGCCGCGAGCTACGACGACCGCGCCAAGAAGATTGCGCGTGCCACGGCGCGCTTGCTGTCGAGCGCCGGCGTGGACTTCGCCATCCTCGGTGACGAGGAGACGTGCACGGGCGATCCGGCGCGCCGTGCGGGCAACGAGTACCTTTTCAGCATGCTCGCGGAGACCAATGCCGCGACGCTCAACGGGTACCGCGAAAAGGGCGGCGCTCGCACGGTGATCACGACCTGCCCGCACTGCTTCAACACGCTGCTCAACGAGTACCCGGATTTCGGCGCCAAGCTCGAGGTGGTCCACCACACCGATTTTCTGCTCGGCTTGCTCGCCGAGCGGAAGCTCGTGCCCAAGGCCGGGGCCGGGGTGCGCGGACGCATCGCGTATCACGATTCGTGCTACCTCGGCCGCTACAACGACGGCTACGAGTCGCCTCGAGCGCTGCTCGCGAGTATCCCGGGCGTCGAGCTCGTGGAGGTCGAGCACTTCAACAAGAAGCGCGGGCTCTGCTGTGGCGCGGGTGGTGCCCAGATGTTCATGGAGGAGCAGAACAAGAACCGCGTAAACGTGAAGCGAACCCTGCAGCTCATCGACACGGGTGCGACCACGCTCGCGAGCGCCTGTCCCTTCTGCATGACGATGCTCACGGACGGTATCAAGGCCGAGTCCAAGGAAACCGAGGTGAAAAATCTCGACGTTGCGGAACTGCTCGCCGAAGCCTGCGGCCTCGGGGAGGGCGCCTCGCGGCCCGCGGCGGCAGAGTAGCAAAAGCGCGCGGGGTGGCGCGGCGCCGTTGAACGGGCGGTATAATGACCAGTGATGCCCGCGCCCGACGTCAGAACCATCGCCGATGCCGACGAGCCCGGCAGCGCGCGCGGCCCTGGCTCGCGGCCGCGCCGCGGCTTCGATTGCGACGCCTGCGGCCAATGGTTCGAAGGTGAGCCCGCGGGGTCGGGCCTGTTCCTCTGGACGCGAGGCGACGAGGTCCGCTACGAGGAGCCGCCGCTTTGCGAAGCCTGTGCGTCCGAGATCACCGTCGGGGCCCTCTTGAAGTGGGACGCCGAGGGCGAAGACGAAGGCTAGCGGCGGACGGGGCGAAGCTCCGACTCCCGCGGCGCCGAGCTCCGTCCCGATCCTTACTGCAGCACGTGGTCGGCAGTGTCCGATTGGTCCAGGGGTGGACGGCGCGCGAGCAGCTCGCGCGCCGTGGCGCGCAGCACCTTGCTCATGTCGGGACCGTGGACGATTTCGAGCAGCTCGGTGCGCGTGCAGGCGGCGAGCAGCGGCATCGCGACGTCGGGCGGTGAGCCGGGGTTCAAGAGGATGGTCAGGCGGATGCGCGGGCGCTTGAGCCAGCGTTCCGAGCGCGCGATTGCGATGACGGCCTCGGGTCGCACGGGACGGCGCGCGGCAATGCGCACGACGTCGTCCTCGGTCAGGCGTGGGTTCTCGAGCAGCTGGCGGATGACGAGGGGGTGTGGATCGGAGAGGAGCTTGTCGAACGCTCTGCGGCTCGGCATGCGCGCGAGGCTGCGGCGCTCACCGACCGTCAGCTCGCGGCCCCGGCCATAGTCGGGAACGGGCGCCTGCCCGGGCGGCGGCACCGAGCGTGGCTGCGCCGGCGCGCGCCGCAGCAGCCGCCCGAGACTCAAGAGGTGCTGCTGCTCCGCTCGCTCGCGCAGGCGCCCGACGAAGCTCTGGTCGCCGAAGCGCGCCAAAAGGAGCGCCAGCGCGAGAACGGTCTCGCGAGCCCTCGGATCGGAACGCTCGCTCGCCTCGCAAACTGCTTCGAGCTCGCCCGCCGCGCGTTCGCAGGGCGTCGTCGTCAGGTAGTCGCGGAGCCACTCGATGCGAAGCCCCATCTCGGGAAGGCCGAGGATGACGCGCTGCATGCGCCGTGGCTCGGAGCTCACGTGCTCAGGATGACCGCGTCCGAGGCGCCAGGCAAGGGGCGCTGCTAGACTCCGGCACCTTGGATCGGCACCCGACGCTCGCCGAGCACCTCGCGACGTTTCGCGCGCGCGTCCGCCCTGCCTGGCGGCTCGCGTTGCTCGCGAGCTCGTTCTGCGCCGTCGTCGCCGCCGGGCTCGTCGCGCGGCGGGGCACCACGGCGTTTCGGGTCGGTGCCGCGACGCTCGTCGGCTCGGTCGTGCTCGGGTTCGCTGTCGCTCGCCTGCGGGACCGGCGTGCCACGCGCCGCCGTGACCTCGTCGTAAAGAGGCTGCTTGTCCGCGAGGACCGCGCCCTGTACCAGCGCATTTTGCGGGCGCTCGCGCTCGAGGATCAGGCGGTCGCGGGGGTGGACGTGGGCTCGCTTTCACTTGCGCGATTGCACGCGAGCCGGGCCATCGCGCGCATCCCGCGCGACCTCTCGCGCGCCCGCGGCGAGCGCTTTGCTTCGCGGCTCCGGCTCGGCGCGCTCCTTTTTGCCCTGCTCGGTGCCGGCGCGGTGGTGTCCGATCCCGCACGAGTCATCGAGGGGCTCGACGTGCTCGCGGCGCGCCGTGGCGTCGCGCCACTGTCGCTTCCCTGGCTCGACGGTCTGAGCGTCCTCGTCCAGGCCCCCCCGTACCTCAGGCTCGCCGATCGACACGCCGACCCGAGCGGATCGCAGGCGCCAGTCGGCAGCACCCTCGTGGTCCGGGGGATCCCGGCGCGTCCGGGGCGCCGGCTCGTGCTCACCGACGGCCACGAAGAGGTCGCCTTCGGGTCCGAGGGCGGCGAAGGGGTCGTGGCGCGTTTTGCAGTGAAAGACCACGTCGAGCTCTTCGTCGCTGCGCGCTTCGGGGACGTCCTTTTGCGGGAGCCGGAGCCCATCCGTATCGCGGCTGTGCCCGACGCTGCGCCCCGAGTGTTGCTCGACGGCGCCCCGCGCACCGTGGATCTCGAGGGACTCGGACGCCTCGAGCTCGCCTATCGCGCGACCGACGACCATGGGCTGCGCCAGATTGACCTCGTGCTGCGCTCGGGAGGACGGGAGGAGCGGCGCGTGCTCGAGAAGCTCGACGGACAGGGTCGGACCGAACAGGGTGCCCAGGCGCTCGACGCCGGAGATCCCTTCGTCCGGCGCATGTTCCTTCCCGTCCTCGTCACGATCGAGGCCAAGGACAACGACGTGCTGTCGGGGGCGAAGTGGGGGCGGAGCGAGCCTGTCACGATCCGGCCGCCGCCCGTCGGGGCCCCCGAGGCGGCACGCTACCTGTCGCTCGTCGAGGCGCGGGGGGCCGTGCTCGACGTGCTCGCGTGGCTGGCCGTCGAGGGGGCCGAGGCCGACGCCGCCACGCGGCGCCGCGGGCTCGGCGAGCGACGGGCCGTCGCCGCGCAGGCGCTGCGCACGGCGGGCGTCAGCTCGGTCGGTGCGGCACGGTTTCCGCAGGGGCTCCGCACTTTCCTCGTCGGTCAGGCGCGGCGCCTCGAAATGCCCCCCCGGGCCAAATCGGCCTCGGAGGGAGTGGAGGACGTGGCGCTCGCCGTGGACTCGGCCGTGCGCGCGTTCGGCACGCGGGACGCGCGCGGGGTCGCCAAGCGGCTCGGCGACGTGGCGGAGGAGGCCGCCGATGCTTTTGCCGACGGCCGCACGAGCGAGCGAGCGGCGCTCGCGACCGAGCGGGCCCAGGCCGCTCTCGCCGTGCTCGACGTGGGCCGCGGGAACCTCGCTGTCCTCGACGAGCTCGGTGACGATCTCGCGAGCGTGACGCGAGGTGAGCTGGCTCGCATCCGACGCGCTGTCGCCGATCACTCACTTTATCACGCGGAGCTCGCGGCACGGCACCTCGCCGCACGGCTCCGCCGGCCCGACCCGTCGTTCTCGGTCGCGGGCGGCAACGGTGCCGGCGGCGTCGAGAGCGGCGGGGGATTCCGGCGAGGGCGACGCCAACGTTCCTCCTTCCGACGCCAATCGCCGCTTCGATGAGATCGCGGACGAGCTCTCGGAGCTCACGCGTGAGCACGGCGCGCTGCTCGAGCAGGTCGGTCGCGACCTCGTCGAGGCCGGCGAGGCCGCGGGCGACGAAGCCATGCGGCGCGAGGCTCAGCAGCGCGCCAAGGCGCTGCGCGATGCGCTCGAGAGTCTGCCGCGCGCCGGCGCTCCCGAAGGGTCCGGGCGCGCGGCGGCGGCCCTCTCGCGCGAGCACGGGGCGGCCATGGCCGAGCGGCTCGAGCGCCTCGAGCTCGACGAGGCGCTCGATAGCGGCGACAAGGCGCTCGGGCTCGCCGACGAAGCGAAAAGCAAGGCCGAGCGTCCTGAAAGCATCGCCGACGTGACCGACCGCGACGCCCTCGAGACGGCGCGCCAGGCGCTCTCGGAGGCGAAGGCGTGGGCGGAACGCGCGCGCGCGGCGCTCAAGAACGACGCTCGCGAGCGCGCGCGCGGGCATTTGGGCGAGGCCGCCGAGCGCGAGCGCTCCATCGAGCGCCGCACGGGCGAGCTCGGCGAGCGTGCCGAGAAGTCCGAGGCGAGCCTGCCCGAGAGCATGCTCGACAAGCTCCGTCGCGCGCGTGACGCCATGCGCGACGCCGCGAGCGAGCTCGGGCAAGGGCGCGGCGAGGCCGGCCTTTCGCATCAGCGCGAGGCGCAGCGGTTGCTCGAGCAGGGCGGCACGGGCCGCACCACCGACGGCGACGAGCGCGCGGGCGACGAGCGCCACGCCGACCGTCACGGCGAAAACGGTCACGGGATGGGTACGGACGCGGCGGTGCCGGCGGCCGACGATCGGCGCCGAGCCCAGGAATTCCGCCGTCGGGTGCTCGAGGGGCTCGGCAAGGAGCGCGGCTCGCGCCTCGAGCCGGCCATCCGGCGCTACGCGGAGGGCCTTCTGCAATGACGGGCCGCGGGCTCGCTTGGTTCGTGGCGCTGCTCTCGGGCGGCGCGTTGCTCTCGGCCGTGGCCGCCGCCGGACTGCCCTCCGCGCCCGACGCGAGCGTCTCGGAGGCTATCACCCGACTCGACCTCGACCGTGCCGAGAAGCTGCTCGAACGTCGCGAAGGGCGACGCCACCCAGCTGGCACTCGAGCGCGCGCGACTCGCCATCTATCGAGGTGACTGCGACCGCGCCGCTGCCGCGCTCTCGGCGCCGACGCTCGCCGAGGCGCCCGGTGGCGCGCCGCTCTCGGCGCTCGCCGAAAGCTGCGCGCGTGCGACCGTGAGCGGCTTCGTCGTCGAGGACGAGAAGCTCGGCGTGTGGGTCAGGTTGCAGGACGACGCAGATCGCGCCTTTGCGCCGTTCGTGATCGAAACCGCCGCCCGGGCGAGGGACGCGATCGCCGCCGAGCTCGACGTAGCGTTTCCACGGCCTCTGCGCATCGATCTCGTGCGCGACCTGTTCTCGCTGGCCGCCGTTTCGGGGCTACCGCTCTCCGCCGCCGAAACCACGGGGACGCTCGCCGTGGCCCGTTGGGGCCGCGTGATCGCGATCACGCCACGCGCGACGCCGCTCGGCTACCCCTGGCAGGACACACTTGCCCACGAAATCACGCACCTCATCGTGACGCGCGCCTCGACGGATCGCGCGCCGCTCTGGCTTCAGGAGGGCATCGCCAAGCGCGAAGAAACGCGCTGGCGCCCAGCACGAGCGTTCGACGACGCGAGCGCCGCCCAGCAGCTGGCCTTCGAGGCCCTGCTGACGGGGCGCTTCATCGGGCTCGACGAGCTCGGCCCCTCCATCGCCATGTTGCCGAGCCCCGAGCAAGCGTCGGTTGCCTACGCGGAGGTGCAGAGCTTCGTCACGTACTGGCTCGCGCTCAACGGAAGTCCGGCGCTGAGGTTGCTCTTTTCCGACATGGCGGAGACATCGCCCGATAGCGCCGATCCGGCGCTCCGCTCGGTGAGCGGCTATGGTCTCGGCGACTGGAGCCGGCTCTGGAAAAAGAGCATGCTCGATGTCCCGCCGCGCGACCCGCGAGAGGCGCGCTCACGGCCCGCGCCCGTCAAGGACCCGCGCGCCCTGGCTCGCCGCGTCCGGCTCGGCGATCTGCTGGCGGAACGAGGCCGGGCCGCGGCCGCCCAGGTCGAGTACGACGCCGCCCTCGCGCTTGGTTCCGCTGAGGCGTCGGTGCGCTACCGGGCCGCCCGGACGGCCATGGTCCTCGGCACGGCGGCCGAGGCGAGCACCCGGCTGGGGACGCTTTCGGACATTCGAGGGCCCCACGGGGGGTGGATGGCTCTCCGGGGTCGCCTGGACGCCGACGCCGGGCACGCGGAGGAGGCCAGGGCCGAGCTCGAGCACGCCCTCGGTCTCGACCCGCTCGACAGCACGGTGGCCTGCGAAGGGGGCATAGAAGGAGGGGTACGGGTCGTACCCAAAGACCCGCGTCGGCGCGCCCTGTGCGAATCGGCGCGCGAAGCAGCCCCGAAGAAGCCCGAGAAGCCGCTCTGATCGAAAAATTCCCGCCCGCGGCCGCTGTACCAAAGTCCGGGAAAAGACGAGAGAATTGACCCGAGTCCACGAGAAGCCGTACGATGAAAGCTCGAGTCCAAGCCGGCTTCGAAACACTTCCGTGGGCATTGCCACGCTCCTCGCCGCACAGGTCCTGCGCGCGCTGCCCAGGGTCCGAATCAGCCGGGCCATGGGGCGTTTGTGCGACCAACCCCTTCCCCGCGCGGTCTCGCGCGCGGTGACCTCGGCGTATTGTCGCACCTACCGCGTCGAGCTCGACGACGCAGAGCTACCGGCGCAGGGCTTTCCGAGCTTCGACGCCTTCTTCACGCGCCCGCTCAAAAAAGGCGCCCGGCCCGTGAGCGGCGACTCGCTCGTGAGCCCCGCCGACGGCGCGCTGTCGTCACTCGGCGTCGTCGATTCGGGCGCGCGGATCTTCGTAAAAGGGCAGCCCTACGACGTGGGCGAGCTCGTGGGTGATCCGCGCGACGCCGCCCGCTACGCGGGGGGCGAGTTCGCGGTCGTGTACCTCGCGCCGCGCGATTACCATCGCGTTCATTCGCCGGTCGATGGCAAGGTGACGCTGGTGCGCGGGCTATCGGGCGATTTGTACCCGGTCAACAAGATTGGCGAGCGTCATGTTCCGCAGCTCTTCGTCAAAAACCAGCGTGTCGCGATCGTCGTCGATACCGACGGTCTCGGGCGCGTGACGGTGGTGATGGTAGGCGCGACGATCGTGGGCCGCGTGACGGTGAGCGTGTTGCCCGGCGACGACGTGCCCGAGGGCGAGCACCCGATCGAGCCGGCACGAAGCGTTGCGCGCGGCGACGAGCTCGGGATCTTCCACCTCGGCTCCACCGTCGTGCTGCTGCTCGAGCCGGGCTTGTCGGTGGCGCGGCGCCCGGGGGCGATCCGTTTCGGTGAGTCGCTGTTGAGGGCCGGATGAGCAAGCCGAGCGATCCCGCCCCGCGCGACGATGCGGAGACGCCCATCAGCGAGCCGCCGACGCCGCCACCCGCGCCACCCAAGATCCCGAGCCACCGCGTGCTCTCTGTCGGGACCCCGAGCCGCCCACCCGGCTCGAGTCCGGCGCTTTCGAGCCCGCGTGCGGTGCCGGCTCCTCCCGCGCGTTCGAGCGCGGCATCCGCTCCGGAGATCGAAGCGATCACGCCGGAGCTCGTCGTGCCGCCGGTGTCGTCGCCTCGGCTCGAGTCGACGCCGCCCGCGTCGCGCAAGCTCGTGCCGCCGCCGAAGCCGCGGCGCGACTCCGTGCCCGCCGGGCCCGATGCGCCCGCTCGCAAGTCGAGCGACAAGCCGGCGGCCGAGGCGATGGCGCCACCCCCCGTCGCCATGCCCAAGTCGCCGCTTTTGCCCGGCTCCGTGCCGCCGCGTCCGGTGCCCGCGCCGCCGCGTCCCGTCCTTTCGCCGTCCCCAGCGGCGGTCGCTGCTTCGGCGGCGGGTGCCCCCGCGGTCAAACGGCCCTCGCCGCGCCCACCGGCGCCGGCGGCAACCCCGCCCGCCGTCAAATCGCCCTCGCCCCCGCCGCCGCCGCCTCCATCGGCGGCAGGTGCCCCCGTGGTCAAGCCGCCGCCGCCGCCACCAGTTCCCGCTGCGCTCGGCATCGAATCGGGTGGCGCCGCGCGCGTGAAGCCGCCGAACCGCACCACCCGACCTCCACCCCGTCGCAGTGAGCCCCCGGCTCCGGCTCACGTCATCGTCCCGACCGACTTCGCAGCGCCGCCCAGCAAGCCCACGCCCGCCCCCGCGATCCAGGTGATGCGCATCATTGCCATCGGCACGCCGGGCGCCGGGCCAGCCCCGGGGGCGCGCGGGAGCGAATCGCGCGAAGAGGTCGAGAGCGAGCTCGACAACGATGACCCGACGCCCGCGCTCGCTGGCGTCGAGACCGGGGCGCGGGAGCCCCTGTCTTCGTCCGAGGAGTCGACGGAGGCGCCCGTGGCGCACGATGCCACGGAGCTCGATGACGCCGACCTCGCGCCCGACTCCGACTCCGAGGACAGGCCAACGTTGGAGAAGATCACGGAGCTCGGGCGCGATGACGCCCTGTCGGTGCCCGAGTTCCCCGCCACCGAGGCGACCTCCGTGCCCGAGTCGCGGACCGACAAGACCCCCGGCGCGCCCACGCCGCCTCCACCTCCGCGACGCCCGCAGCCCCCGCGACGTCCCGACACCGATCGCCCTCGAGCTCGCCGCACCCTCAAGCGCCCGTGGTGGGAAGACATCTTCGGCGAAGATTTCTCGCGTGCAATTCCGCGCCTCACCGACAAGCAAATCGCGCGCGAAGTGGATTTCATCGAGGAATCGCTGGGCGTCGCCAAGGGAGGCGTCGTGCTCGATCTCGCCTGCGGGTCGGGTCACCACGCGGTCGAGCTCGCCTCGCGCGGCTACGGCGTCGTCGGGTACGACCTCTCCGTGTATCAGCTCGCGCTCGCCGGAGACATGGCGCAGGAGCGCGCCCAAAAGATCAATTTCTTGCAGGGCGACATGCGCGAGATGGCCTTCGAGGCCATGTTCGATGGGATCTACTGCTGGAATACGAGCTTCGGCTACTTCGAAGAAGAAAAGAACCTGGCCGTTGCCGAGCGCATCTTCCGCGCGCTCAAGCC
The DNA here is from genome assembly GCA_963841435.1 of uncultured delta proteobacterium. GTDB lineage: Bacteria > Myxococcota_A > Polyangia > Polyangiales > Polyangiaceae > PMG-095. The sequence goes on along the minus strand of CAWJCS010000005.1, from coordinate 678,470 downwards.
GGGCGGCATGTTCCTCGTCGACGTTGCGAATCGGGATTTTGCGGCGGGGTATTCGCCCAGTCAGCTCTGGTACGAGGGCGACTCGTGCGTCTGTATGGATGACATGAGCCTCGATTTCATCACGAGCCGCCTGCGCGTGAAGCGCTCGGTGATCTTCGACGATGGACGCTCGCGCGAGTGCACGTACTCGGTGCGGCTGTACTCGCTCCACGAGCTCGGCAAGCTGCTGCACGACGTGGGCTTTCGCGTCACCGAGGCGAGCGGTCAACCCTCGATGCCGGGCGTCTTCTTCGGCGAGCTCTCGCCGCGCCTCATCGTCCTCGCGCAAAAGCCGTAGCACCACCCCGCCAGTCCTTGGCAGGAGCAGCCTCGATCGGCGTCGTTCGCAACGAACCACGTCGAAAACCCGAGAAGCGCCCGTCGCGCTCGCCGGGCCCGGTCAGCGGCGCGGGACGAGCTCGAGCGCCGCCACGAGGAAGCGTTCGTGCGGCCCATTTTGCCAGAGCCAGGCATCGAGCGGCCCCTTTGCCTCCGTGCTCGAAGCGAGCACGGGGTCGTCGCGCACCATGGCCTTCAAGAGCTCGGGCTGCGCCACCTGGAAGACGGCCTGCGTGCGAACGAGCTCGTCGAGCAGCGGGACGAGACTTTCGCCGCCGTCGCTCTCGGGGAGCTTGGCGATGCGGTCGGCGGTCACGTCGGTGACGAGCAGCGCGCGTCCCTCGGGGCCGAGCAGCGCGCGCAAGACGCGCAGGTGGGTGACGCTGAGCGTGTGGCGTACGGCCTCGAACAGCGGGTGTTTATCGCCGAGCACCGCCACGGGCGCCCGCTGGATTTGAGTGAGCAAGCACGACGACAAGACGACATCGAACGAAGCCCCCAAGGCTGCGGCGACCGAGCGTGCCGTGGCGTCACCATGGCCGATCAGCTCCTCTGGAGTGACGCGGAACGCCGCCCAGCGCTCGAGCTTGTCGAGCACCCCCGAGACGTCGAGCGGGGCATGGGCAACGATGCGCTCGCCGCCCTCCTCGAGCCGTGAGCGGGCGCGCTCGAGCGCGGCGGGGTCGAGATCGACGAGGTGGATCTCGCCATAATGCTCGAGCAGCGTGGCAAGCTCGAGATCGTGACAGTTGCCCGCGCCGAGCACGCAAAGCGACGCATTGGGCCGCGCGCGCTCGACCAGCAGGCGCGTGAGCCGGGCTCGGTGCGACGCGAACGCAGCCCGCTCGCCCTCGGCGCTTGCATTCGCACCGACCTGCTCCGAGATCACGTCGGCGACGGGACGAGCGGCCACGACTACCGGCAGCTCAGGTGCGCGGCGCCGCCCTCGTCCTCGCAGCGGCAGCCGCTGAAGGCACGCTTGACGCAGGCGCAGGTGGATTTCGTGGCGCACTCGGGGAGCCAGCCGCAGGCGGGACCGCCCGGGGCACCCTCGTCGCAGTACCAGCCGCTCGGGCAGAGGGCGTCTCCACACGTCGTGCAGGTGCCGTCGTCGCAGCTCGGCGCGCTCGGTGCTTCGGCCGTGCTCTCTTCGCCGTCGCCGCTGCTCTCGTCCGTGCCACTGCCGTCGGCGCGCGCGTCGCTCGGCGCGCTCCCATCGGCGGAGTCGGCCGAACGAGCCGCCGGCTCGGAGCCCCCACAGGCGACGGCAAGGACCGTGAGCGCGAAAACGAACCAGCGAGGCGAGGGCATCGCCGAGGAGATTAATGCCCACGGGCCGCGTCTGCAACGAGCGCGCGGACTCTTTCGACCCCCGTCGGTCGAGCACCGTAGGACTGGGATCGAGCGAGGGGCTGCCGGTCCGCGCGCCTCGCGCCGCGCGCGACGAAGACGATCCTCGAGCAATCTTCAGAGCGTCGACGGGAACTTGCCGGCGGCGGCGTGCAGGTAGAGCACGCGCAGCGTTCCCTGGAAGTACGGCATGTCGTCGCCGTTCGAGCCGAGCCACGTCGTCACGGCCGCGTCGAGCGCCGCTTGATCCACCGCGCTCGCGAGCGAAAGCGCGCCGACGAAAGCGCTATTATTCGGTAGCGTGCTGCCGGTGAGCCCGTGTGCCGCCACCCACGTGTTGACGTTGCCGAGGAACGTTTGCGCGCGCGGGTCGCCGCTCCAGGCGTAATCGACCATCACGCGCCAGGGCGTGCGGCAGGCATCGTACGAGTAGCCTGCGCCGTACCAGTCGGAGCCATCGATGGCGCTCCAGTCGGGCACCAGGCCTTCCATCCGCGCCTGGTAGATAGGGTAAAGCTCGTACGTCCCTTCGACGAGCGCGTTCCAGCGCTCCGCCTGGGCGGGGAAGCGCGCCGCGAACACGCGGTAGTAGCCCGGCGCGAAGTAGGAAGGATTCGATCGCGTGGGCTCGACGTATCGCTGCAGCCGCCGAAATTGTCGCCGGGCCGGAGGATCGCCAGCCCGCTGCAGATCTCGGTTTCCTCGGCGAGAATCGTGTCGGCGAGCGTCTCGGCGAGCGTGAGGTAGCCGCCGTCGGTCCAGCGGGCGCTGGCCTGCACGAGCGCCATGGCGACGTTGAGATCCCCGTCGGCCGCGGCGTTCGCGTTGTTGTTCCCGGCCGGGTCGCACACGCCCGTGGACCAGTTCATGAGGCCCTTCGGATCGAGATGGTCGCCGTAGTACTTGTAGAGTCCGTCGAAGAAGGCGCGGTCGTCCTGGGCGACGGCGAGCAACATGCCGTAGCCGATGCCCTCGGACACCACCGAGCCAGCGTCCTTTTTCACGACGGCGCTACCATCGCTGCACGTTTGGGCATGACGGCCCTTCCACGTCGTGTACTCGCTCGCGAGCATGGCATCCGTCACGGCCGACGCCTTCGCGGCGTGCCAGACGTTGCCGACGCCCCCCGCTCCCGCGCCGCTCGCCCCGCTCGCGCCGCCCGTGTCACCGGCCGCTCCTGCGCTCGCCCCGCCGTCGCCCGCGATGCCACCACTGCCCGCGCCGCCGTTGCCACCGGAAATGCCGCCCGTGCCCGCTGCTCCCGCGCCGGCCACGCCGCCGCCTGCCGACGCTCCTGCCATGTCGCCGGCGCCTCCGCCCGTGCCACCGGTCGCGGCGCCGCCCGAAGCACCGCCTGCAGCGAGGCCGGCTGCCCCCGCGGCCGCGCCCTGTCCACCAGTGCCGGCGCCCCCCGTGCCGGGCGTCCCGCCTTTGCCACCTGCCGTGTCCGAGGACTTCTCCGCGGGGCTGCACCCGATGAAAGCGCAAAATCCAAAGGTCTTTAGCAGCGCCAACGAGCGAGGTAAGGAAGGCACGATACTTCTAGGATAGCGCGTTGACGCCGACTCGAAAGGTCCAACCTCATGGTCGGCCGCCAGCTCGCCGGACCGCCGCTCGCATGGCGGAGCCCAGAGCCCCGAGTCCTCGACCTCCCGCGCGTCAAGCAGAGGCGGTCATGGAGCTTCCAGTCGACGTCACCGGCGAGCGCGTGACCGTTCTCCTGCGCCCCGAGCGCTCGGGCGCCGCGCGGTTCGCGGGGCTCGCCTCCTGGGGGGCGCTCTGCCAAGCTGCCGGCGTGGCCGATGTCGTGTCGCTTCTGCCCGCGCGACTGCGGCGTCAGACCTCCACGGCGCTGCCCGACCGCCTCGCGGGCTCGCGCGACCTCTGGCAGCGGCACCTAATCGCGCTCCAGCACGGACCGGCCGTTGCAGACGCCTTGCCCGCGGGCGTGGTGCGGCCCTCGTCGGCAGAAGACGTCGCCTTGCTCGTGGAGCTCGCGCGCCGCGAGGGCATTCCGCTCGTCCCGTACGGTGCGGGCAGCGGTGTGTGCGGAGCCATCGCGCCCGACGCCCGCACGCTCATCGTCGATACCAAACGGATGCGCACGTTCGAGCGGCGTGGCGACGTGCTTTCGGTGGGCCCCGGCGCGCTCGGTGTCACGCTCGAAGAAGCGCTCGGCCGGCTCGGCGTCACCATCGGGCACTTTCCGTCGAGCATCCTGTGCTCGACGGTCGGTGGCTGGGTCGCGGCGCGCGGCGCGGGTCAGTGCTCGGGACGCTACGGCAAGATCGAGGACATGCTCGTTGCCGCGGACTCGGTTCTCGGCACGGGCGAAAGGGTCACCTTTCACCGGCGCGCCGGGGGGCTCGACCTCACCCCGCTCCTCGTCGGGTCGGAGGGCACCCTCGGGATCCTGACGCGCGTCGAGCTGCGCCTGCACCCGATTCCAGAGGCGCGCGCTTTCTCCGCGTTCGAGCTGCCGCACCTCGCTGCCGGGCTTTCTACACTCAGGCGCATCTACCAGGCGGGGTTGCGCCCGGCGGTTGCCCGGCTCTACGACCCGCTCGATTCGGTGTTGCTCAAGGCAACCGCGCCCGCTGCCGCCCCCCCCTTCGCCGAAGGTCCGATCGATCCGGATCGCCACGTCGGGGTCACGCGCTGGCTCGGCGCGCCGAAGCTGCTCGAGGGGGCGCTCGGATTGCTCGAGCGCACCGTGATGAGCGCCGCGAAGCTCGTGCTCGTCTTCGAAGGTCGGCACGGCGAGGTGGACGACGACGCGCTCAGCGCCCGCACGATCGCACGCGAAGAAGGCGGCACGGCCCTCGGCGAGGAACCGGCGCGAGTCTGGTTCGAGCGCCGCTATGCCGTGAGCTACGAACAGTCCCGGGTGTTTCGCCACCAGGCGTTCAGCGACACGCTGGAGGTGGCGGCGCCGTGGTCCCAGGTCGGCGCGCTCTACCACGGCGTGCGTCGTGCTCTCGCCCGCCATGCCCTCGTGATGGCGCACCTTTCGCACGCCTATCCGGACGGTTGCAGTATCTACTTCACGCTCGTCGGCGCCTCGAAGAGCGCGCAGGCGGTCGACCGGCACGTGACGCTCTGGCAGGACGCCATGAAAGCGGCCATCGCGGCGGGCGGTACCATCAGTCATCACCACGGCATCGGGCGGTTGCGCGCCGAGGCGCTCGCCGCCGACCTCGGCGCGGGCTCGCTCTCCGCACTCGCCGCCGTGAAAGCAGCCTGGGATCCTGCGGGCATTCTGTGTCCGGCCTCGCCGCTCGGCGCCGCGCCGCAGCATCCTTCGTCTTCTCCGCCGCTCGATTCGAGCTTCCTGCTCGACGAGGAGTCGGCACTCGTGCGCGCTCCCGGCGGCATGTCGCTCGACGAAGTCGAGCGTCGCCTCGCTGCGGTCCATCGCACACTCGGGCTCGAGCGCTCGGGCGGGCTCGACGTGGCTCGTTTCGTCGCGCAGGGCCTACCCGGCACGCGTGACCCGTTCTCGGACCCTGTGGCCCAGCGTGTCGCGGGATTTGGTGCGCTCCTTCCCGGCGGGCAACCTCTCTCGCTTCGCCCCGCGCCGCGCCGCGCGACCGGGCCCGACCCGAGCGCGCTGTTCGTGGGCGCCGGGGCGCGCATCGGCAGCGTCGAGCACGCCTGGCTACCGGCGGCGCAGCTCGGCGCCCCGAAAGCACGCGCGCTTCCGTACGCGGCCGAGCGCGCGCCGGCGGTCACGGCGGGCGAGGCCGACGCGTGCGAACGTATCGTTGGGGCCTTGGGCCGGGCGACTCGGCGACGCGCTCCGTGAGCCGTCTTTGGACGCCGCGCGCACTCACCGGCGGAGGCACCATGTTGCGATACCCCGCCCGTCTGGCATTCGGCTCATTTCTCGCGCTCGCGGTCATCGGCTGCGGGGCCGAGGACGACGAGGGCGAAGCCGGGAAGGACGACGACCGTCCCCTCGTCACCGATACGCACAACCCCGCGCCCTATGCGCCCTACGCGCCCACCGTCGATCCCGCGATGCTCTCGCCGGACATCACGAACCGATTCCTGCCGCTACCGCCCGGCGCGACCTGGGCCTACGAGTCCGAGACCGCGGATGGCTTGGAGCGCATCGAGGTGTCCGTCGAGGACGACACCAAAGCGGTCTGGGGAGTGGATGCTCGCGTGGTTCGCGACTCGGCTTACCTCGACGGCGAGCTCATCGAGGACACCACCGACTACTATGCCGAGGATCCTCACGGTAACGTCTGGTACCTGGGTGAGGACACCGCCGAATACGAAAACGGTGAGGTCGTGAGCACCCATGGCACGTGGACGGCCGGAGTCGACGGAGCGCTGCCGGGCGTCGTGATGCTCGCGCACCCCGAGGTCGGCGATCGCTATCGCCAGGAGTACTTCGCCGGGGAGGCGGAAGACGACGCCGAGGTGCTGTCGCTCGCCGCGAGCGCGAGCGTGCCCGCGGGAGATTTCACGGGTTGCGTGGAGACGCGCGACCGCTCCGTGCTCGACCCGAGCATGGACGAGCGCAAGTACTACTCTGCGGGCATCGGACAGGTCCTCACGGAGGAAGGCGACGTGCGCGAAGAGCTCGTCGAGTACACCGGACTCTGAGGCCGTGCGCCCGTCCCGCCGGCGTGGTCAGTCGGCGCTGAGCTCGGTGGTGGCCGCCGCCTTCATGCCATCGCCGAGTCGCTTGAGCGCGGTCTCGACGAGCGCGCGGTCCGCGGCGTCGGGGGCGCGGCGGGCGGCTCGCGCCAGCGCGAAACGCAGCGTCGCCGCTTCGAGTGGCGACAGCGCGGCCGAGCGCGACAAGCGGAGCCGCTGCACGCGGTAGCGCAGGAGGCGCCGTCCGTCCGCGAGCTCGATCTCGCCGGTGACCTCGGCGCCCCCGGCGAGCTGCCGCAGGATGCCGCGCACGCGCGTCGCACGCCGCCGTACACGACGAAGCTCGGGCTGCTCGAAGAGCTGGAAGAAGCGATTGCGCGAGTAGGTCGTGGGCGTGAGGATGAGCGCGCAAAGCAGGGCATCCGCATCGGCGCTGAACGTCATGGGTTCGCCTCGGCCTGGCTTGCTTGCAAGAGAGCCGCCTGGTGATGCGCGGTGAGCGCGTCCACGAGCGCTTCGATGTTGCCCTCCATCAGGCGGTCGAGCTCGTGCAGCGTGAGCCCGATGCGATGATCGGTGACGCGGTTCTGCGGAAAATTGTAGGTGCGGATCTTGTCGGAGCGATCGCCTGACTTCACCATCCCGCGGCGTTCGTCGCGCACGGCCAGGTCCTGCTTCTCGCGCTCGATTTCGAGCAGGCGGCTACGCAGGATCTTCAGCGCTTTGGAGCGGTTTTTTAGCTGACTGCGCTCGTCCTGGCATTTGACGATCATGCCGGTCGGCAGGTGCGTGATCTGGACGGCGCTGTTCGTCGTGTTCACGCCCTGGCCGCCGGGGCCCCCAGAGGCGGCGATGTCGAACCGCAGGTCCTTCTCGTCGAGTACGAAGTCCACGTCGTCGGCCTCCGGCAGCACGGCGACGGTCGCGGTCGACGTGTGGATGCGACCCTGGGCTTCGGTGGTCGGTACGCGCTGCACGCGGTGTACGCCGCCCTCGTGTTTCAAGCTCGAGTAGACGCGCTGACCGCTGACGAGCGCGATGACCTCCTTGATGCCGCCTGCCGCGGCGTCGCTCTGGCTCATGATCTCGACGCGCCAGCCACGCCGCTCGGCGTAGCGCGAATACATGCGGAACAGGTCTGCGGCGAACAGCGCGGCTTCTTCACCGCCCGTACCGGCGCGGATCTCGAGCAGCGTGTTCTTCTCGTCGTTCGGGTCGCGCGGCAGGAGCAGCACGGAGAGCCGCTCGGAGAGCTCGCCGAGCTTCGCCTCGAGCCCCGGTAGCTCGTCACGAGCCAGCTGTCCGAGCTCGGGGTCGGAGAGCGCCTCACGATCTTCGGCAATCGAGCGTTCGAGCGCTTTGACTTGCGCGAAGGTCTCGACGATCGGCGCGAGCTCGACGCGCTCCCGGTTGAGCACGCCGAGCTGTCGCGGGTCCGAGAGCACGCCCGGTTCGCAGAGCAGCTGCTCGATCTCGCTCTGCCGGCGGCTGAGCGCCTCGAGCTTCTGCCGCGGCAACATGGGCGTCCTTCGCCGGGGCTCAGCCGGTGACCAGCGCGCCGAAGTCGGCGAAGGAGCGCTCGCCCGAGCTCGCGGTGTCGGGAGACTGCTCGCGCCGCGCCGTGACCGAGAGCGCGGCGAGCGCAACCTCGAGCTGGGCGTCGTCCGGCTCGATGGTGGTGATCTTTTGCACGAGGAAGCCGGGCCAGAGCAGCACGCGGAGCGGACCCTTCGTCGCGTGGCGCGCGAGCAGGCGCTGCAGCTCGAACGTGATGGCGGCGATGAACGGCAAGAACGGCAGCTTCATCAGGAAAAAAGCCACGTTGTCGGCCAGCCTGCCGAGCCCGAAGTGCGGCAAGAGCGGACCGATCGCCGCGAACACCACGATGGAGACGAGCGCCACCATCACGATGAACGTCGTGCCGCAACGCGGGTGGAGCGTCGTCTTCGGTCGGGCGCCCTCGAGCGCGAGGAGATCGCCAGCCTCGTAGGCGTAGATCGATTTGTGCTCCGCGCCGTGATACTGAAACACCCGGTAGATTTCGGGGATGCGCCGGATCGCCAGCATGTAGCCGACGACGATGAGCATCTTGGCGGCGCCCGTGAGAAGCTGGAAGGGCGCGCTGCGCACGTCGAGGCCGAGGTCGAGCCCCGAGCTCACCCCCTGAGCGAACGCCTGCGGCAACGCCACGAAGAGCGTCAGCGCGAAGCCGATCGAGAGCCAGGTAGCGAGGCGATTCTTAGGCTCGCCCGTGGTCGCCGAAGGCAGCTCCGGGTCGCTGGTCACGAGCGCGATGATGGGGAGCGAAAGCACGCTGAGCAGCCCGGGCTTGGTCGCCTTCTTCTCGGTCTCCTCGGCCGCGAGATCCTGCTCGAACGCTTCGGCCGAAAAACGCAGCGCCCGCGAGCCGAGCTTCAGCGCCTCGACCAGCGCCACGACGCCGCGTACCAGTGGCCAGGCGAGGGGGCCCCGCCGGAGGTCCACCATCGGCTCCTCGCGCACGAGCAGCGAGCCGTCCCGGCGGCGCACGACGGCGGCGTACCCGTGGGGCGAGCGCATCATGACGCCCTCGATGAGCGCCTGCCCCCCGATGTACGGGCGGGCGACCCCGTCGGGTCCGATCACGGCCGGCTGGTTCGACATCCCGATCAGTATAAATACGCCGTGCAGGATCGCTAGCGGCGCGACGCGATTGCCCGCATCGATTCAGCAAGAGCGCGCGCCCCGCTCGGCACGCAGGGCAGAAAGGCGCTTTCGAGGGCGGTCAGCAACCCGCCTCGATCACTTGAGCGCGGCTTGCCCTGCGTACCTTCGGCGGAAGCGATCGACGCGGCCCTGGGTGTCGACGAGGCGCTGCTTGCCCGTATAAAACGGGTGGCAGGCGCCGCACACGTCGACGGCGACCTCTTTCTTGGTCGAGCGCGTCTGGAACGTGTTCCCGCACGCACAGGTCACGGTCGAAAGGGTGTATTCGGGGTGGATGCCGTCCTTCATGGCGTGGGCTCTCTCTCGCCGCGGGGGGCCCGCGGGGGGGCGGAACCTAGCTCCAGTCGGGGCGACCAGCAAGTCGGGGCTTCGCGGGGGTTCCTTGCAACAGCTCAGTGAGCCCTTCCTGGGCTCGTCCGCCACCGTCTCATTTGTCGGGAGCTGTGCCAGACGTTCCAGCCGGGGTTTGGCACATGGAGTGATGGATGTGCCACAATCACCGCACTAATCGGGGGAGCCGCGAGGACAGGCCGGCGGCGCGCTTTTTGCTTTTCACCCCCGTGGGAGACCCCATTTCATGAAGTCGCTGATGTCGAGGCTACGGGACGGCGCGCTCGCCCTCGCGATCGGGCTCACGACGCTGGTTTCTGCCTGCGGTCGGGCGGATCTGGCGGTCGGCTACGGGTATGGGACCGGGGGCAAGGGCGGCACCGGGGGCACTGGCGGCAAGGGCGGCGGCGGCACTGGGGGCGGGGGCACCGGGGGCTCGCCCGGGTTCTGCGGCGATGGTTTCTGCGCCCCCAACGAATACTCATCGTGCATCCCGGACTGCGGGAACAACGGCTACTGCGGCGACGGCATCTGCGATCCCGACATTGGCGAGGGGTACCGGACCTGTGCGTTCGACTGCCCCGGCCTGCCCGTCTGTGGCGATGGCTACTGCGACTCCTTGTCGGGCGAGGACAGCCGAAACTGCTCGGCCGATTGCGTCTCGACCTGCGGCAACGGTCGCTGCGACGAGGGCGAGCAAGGCTTTTGCTCGGACTGCGGCGGCCGCTGCGGCGACGGCTATTGCGCACCCGGCGAGGAAGGCATCTGTCCGGAGTGTGGGGTGAACACCTGCGGCAACGGCGTCTGCGACGGCCGCCTCGATTACATCCAGTGCCCGTGGGAGTGCGGCATCTTCAGTTGCGGCAACGGCACCTGCGATCAGACGGACGCGGTCGCCTGCCCCTGGGAATGCCAGCCGAGCACCTGCGGCAACCTGGTCTGCGACGGCAACCCCGATTGGGCCGAGTGCCCGTGGGAGTGCGGCGGGACGACCTGCGGCAACGGCGTCTGTGACTTCCCCGACTACCAGCAGTGCCCGAACGAATGCGGCGTCAACACCTGCGGTAACGGGACCTGCGAGTTTACCGACTACGGCCCGTGCCCCTGGGAATGTGGCAACACGACGTGCGGCGACGGCCGCTGCGAGCCGGACGATCTCGCGATTTGCCCGTGGGAGTGCGTCAAGTTGACGTGCGGCAACGGCGTCTGTGAGGACATCGACTGGGACACCTGCCCCTGGGAGTGCTCGTGCGGCAACGGCCAGTGCGATCCGACCGACGGCACGGTCTGCCCAGGCGAGTGCAACTCGAGCTGCAACAACGGTCGCTGCGATCCCGGTGACACGAATAGCTGCCCCTGGGAGTGCCAGCCGACGACGTGCGGCAACGGCCGCTGCGACTCGACCGACGCGCAGTACGGCTGCGCGAACGAGTGCCAGACGTGCGGCAACGGCCGCTGCGACCCGACCGATCAGCCGTGCCCCGAGGAGTGCTCGCCTGCCGGTTGCGGCAACAACTTCTGCGAACCGAGCGACTACACCGAGTGCCCCTGGGAGTGCCAACCCATGAGCTGCGGCAATGGACGCTGCGACAGCGGTGACTGGCAGAGCTGCCCCGAGGAGTGCGGCTACACGTGCGGCAACGGCATCTGTGACGGCAACGACTGGTATTTCTGCCCGACCGAGTGCGGCAACTACTGCGGCAACGGCAAATGTGACCCCGAGGATCTCAACAACGGTTGCCCCTGGGAGTGTCCGCTCACCTGCGGTAACGGGTTCTGTGACTTCAACGAGGGCCCACAGTCGTGCCCCAGCGACTGCTACTGCGGCGACTACACCTGCTCGGCGGGTGAGCAATGTCAGTTCGACTGTGGATACTGCGGGGACAAGGTTTGCGGCGCGTACGAGGACGCCAACAATTGCGCGGTCAACTGCGCGTATTGCGGCAACTTCTACTGCGACGCGAAGGAAAACCCGCGCAGCTGTCCCAGCGACTGCTACTGCGGCGACTTCGTCTGCTCGGCCGGCGAGTCGTGCCCCTACGACTGCCCCGTGTGCGGCGACGGCTATTGCAGCCCGTTCGAGGACCCCTTCTCGTGCCCGAACGACTGCATGTCGTGCGGCGACCGCTGGTGCACCTTTCCGGAGAGCACCTCGAGCTGCAACTACGACTGCTTCTGCGGCAACGGAACGTGCGACAGCGGAGAAACACAGCAGAGCTGCCCCTTCGATTGCGGTTTCGGCTCCGGTGGAGCCGGCGGCATGGGCGGCCAGGCTGGGGCCGGTGGGAGCTTCGCCATGGGTGGTCGGGCGTTCTGAGAGGGGACGCCCGGGCGCGATCGGTTCACAAAGGGCCCGGATAAGCTAAGCTCGCCTCCGCATGTCGGCGGACCCCCAGGGCCAGCGCGCAGTGGCGCTGCGTGTCGCCAAGTGGTTGGTCGAAAAAGGCCGGCCCGACGAAAGCGTGGCACTGCTCGCCGCTTGGGCCGCCAACGGCCCGAACGACGCCGAGGGGCAGGGCCTGCTTGCGGAAGCGCTGCGCGTTGATCCCGCGGCGCGTATCGCGCAGATGGCGTTCGAGCGCATGGAGGGCGTCCCGGGTGAGCACGCGGAGCTCGACGCCACGATCGCGCGCTACGCATCCGAGGAGCTCGCCAAGCTCGAGGCCGAGATGCGCCGGCCGAGCTTTCGGCGCGCCCAGATGGGTTTCAACAACAACATCAAGTTCCTGAACCAGGTCTTCCACGTTCAGACCGAGGATTCGGGGCTCGATCAGCCGCACGTCGTCACGCACCTGTTCGCGGACGGGGGCCGTATCATCAAGAGCCACAAGCGCTCCTACGCCGAGCAGGTACTCCGCGCCGACGTGGCCGAGTTCGTGCGCGGGCTGATGAAGGCGCAGCACCTCGAGATGGTGCTGATGCTGAGGCAGGGGCGCTTCGATGCGATCATGGCGGGCAAGGCGATGGGGGGCATGGACCTTCTCACCGAGCCCCCGAACGTCGACGACATCAAGAAGCTCGCGAAGAAGAAGGACGCGACGTCCCCTTCGGTGGCGCCTTCGCCCGAGCCTCCCGCGGCGCCCACCGCTGCCCGGGCCGCGCAGGCGCTCTACACGTTACACGTGCTCAGAAGCCTCACGGGCGGCCCCGAGCGCTACGACCTGCCCGCCACGCCGTCGGTGATCGGTGCGGAGGGCGACGTGAGCTTGCCCGGAGAGCGCTTCTGCCATCCGCGCGAGGCCGTGGTGAGCGTGCGCGACGGCCACCTGTTGCTCGAGGATCTCGATGGGGGAAACGGGGTGTTCCTGCGCATCCGCACGCCCGTGGAGCTCGAGATGGGCGACGAGTTCATCGTCGGAGACCAGCTGCTCAGCATCCAGCGAAACCCGGTCGCGGACGACGGCCCCGATCCGAACCCTACCTACTTCTACTCGTCACCGAAGTGGCCGTCGTCGTTCCGCGTGCTCCAGATGTTCGAAGGAGGTGCGCCGGGGTGCTGCGTGGTGGCGCGCGGCAACACGCTGCAGATTGGCTCGGCTATCGGCGACCTAGTCTTCCCCGACGACCCGCTCGTGGGCGAGCAGCACTGCCTCATCGAAGAGCAGGCGGGCACGATGGTGCTCACCGATCTCGGTTCGCGGACGGGCGTCTTCGTCCGTGTGCGCGGGGAGCAAGAGCTCTCGCACGGCGACGAGCTTCTCGTGGGGCGCACGCGGCTCGTCGTCGACTATCAGGCGGGGCGCGCGGCCTGAGCCACGACGCCGCCCGAGCGTTGTGCGTCGCGGTCGGGCCGGGCCCGACAAAAAGAAACGGCCGAGACGCCTGAGCGCCCCGGCCGCATCCTCGCCTTACGGCTAGCGAATTACTTCGCTTCCTCAGCCGGCGCCGCCGCAGCGTCGCCGCCCTCGGCCGGAGCAGCGTCGCCCTCGGCGGGAGCCGCAGCCGCGTCGCCCTCGGCCGGAGCCGGAGCAGCCTCGGCGGGAGCCTCGGGGGCAGCAGCTTCCGGAGTGGCCTCGCCACCGCCGCAAGCAAACGCAAGGAGCGCAACCGGGAAGAGTGCAACAATCTTCGACATTTGGTTAATTCCTTCCTGCCGAGACGCCAATAAGGGGTGCGCTCGGGCCGTCTTTGAGACGCCCGGTCTAGTCGAAGCAGCTCACGCCCGACCAAAAAAAGAAAAAAGTATAATGGTTACGATATTTTACGATTGTGAGTGGGGGCCGTGAGCCGAAACGTTTACTCTTCGCGTCCATTCTCAAAGCACCTTGGCGATGGCTCAGCGCTCCCCTCAGGTCCCCCGCCTTCGGCTCGTCGCCGCCCGGGCCGCTGCGGAACAGGCAGACAGCCCGCCGGAGGAGCCGGCCGACGCCGAGCTCGTCAGCCGCACGCGGCGCGGTGACACCGCGGCCTTCGAAGGGCTCTACCGGCGGCACGCGGGCTTCGCCCTCAATCTCTCCGTCCGCATCCAGGGCAGCTCGGGGGACGTCGAGGACATCGTGCACGACGCCTTCCTTCGTGCCCACCAGCGCCTCGACGAGCTGCGGGACACCGCCGCCTTCCGGTCCTGGCTCGGGAGCATCGTCGTGCGCCTCGTGCGCAGCCGGCTTCGTCGTCGCCGCCTCACGGCGCTGCTCGGTCTGTCCGCGCCCGAGCCCGTCGACCTCGACGCGATCGCCTCGCCGGATGCCGATCCCGAAGTGCGCGCGCTCCTCGCCCAGGCCTATGCGCTTCTGCAGACGCTGCCGACCGACGAGCGCATCGCCTGGACCCTTCGACACGTCGAACGCCACCGCCTGACGGCCGTCGCGGAGCTCACGGGCTGCTCGCTCGCGACGGCCAAGCGTCGCATCTTGCGCGCCGAGCGCTTTCTCGACGAGCATTTCGTTTCGCCCTTCGGGGAGGACTCATGACGCGGCGCTTCGAGGACCTCGACAGCCTGCCGTTGCGTGACCACGGCTCCCGGTTACGTGTCGACGCCGGATGGCGGCGGCTCGAGCGCCGGCTCTCGACGACGAGCGAGCCGCGGCGCGAGCCACTTTTGCGCGCTGCGGCGTTGGTGCTCGTGTTCGGTGGCGGCGTGTTCGTGGGCTCGCGCTGGAGCCGCCCCGCGGCGGCGCCGTCGCTGAGCGCCGAGCAGCCCGTCGTGCTCGAGCCAGCAGCGGGTCCCGCGCGGCCCGGGATCCAGCGTCCCGAGGCACCGAAGCCCGCACCGACGGCGCGTCAGCCGCTCCGCAGCCGTGCGCCCGTGCTCGCGAGCTCTCCCGTGGCGCTCGCAGCGCCGGCGCCGACGGTCGTCGATGCGCCCGCGCCCGTGTCGGCGCCGCCCGCGTGGGAGCGCCTGGCCGAAGCCGGTGATTTCGAGGCGGCGCGCACCGCGCTCGAGGCGCAGGGTGGCTTCGAGGCCGCCATCGAGGTCGCCTCGGCGCCCGAGCTGATGACGCTCGTGGACATCGCGCGCGCCTCGGGCAGCCGGGAGCGCGCCGTGCTGGCGCTCCGGCGCGTGGTCGGCGGCTTCCCGAACGCGCCCGAGGCGCCCGACGCCGCGTGGACGCTCGGCAACTTGCTCGAGCAGGCCGGCGACCAGGCGGGCGCCGCGGAGGCGTTCTCCCTCTACCGGCGCTTGTCTCCGAGCGGCGATTTCGCCCAAGATGCGCTCGCCCACGAAGTCGACGCGGCGTTCGCGCGCGGGGATTTGGAGCTCTCGGCCCGGCTTGTCGCTCAATATGAACACGAGTTCCCGAACGGCCCGCGGCTCACTGAGCTCCGTGCCGAGCTCGAGCGGCGTACGCTCAAGGCCGCCGGTGCGACCTCGTCGTCCCCGGACGACTCGGAGCTGCCCGCCGACGACGCCGACCCCTCGGTTGACGAGACCTCGGCGCCCGCGCACGAGGAGCCTCGGGAATAGTCGAGCGGTCGCGCTCGTCGCGACGCTGTTGTGCGCTCTCTTCGTCGCGGCCCCGTGTCGCGCGGCGACGCGTGTGGTCGCGATCGAGGTCGAGCCGCGCGTCGAGGCCATGCTCGATGCGCGTGCCATTCGCAGGCTGATCCAGCTCGAGCTGTCCGAGGTTTTCGTGCCCCCCCGTCCGGGCACGACCGAGGCGGCCCTGTTCGTGCGCGTGCTGTCGGCAGACACGAGCCAGCTGCGCGTGGAGCTCTGGGAACGAGGCGAACGATTCGGGGCCCGGCTGGTCTCTGGTGTGCGCGCTTCGCCTTCCGTGGCTGCGCGCCGCGTGGCGCTCGCTGCCGCCGAGCTAGCGCGCGGTCTGCGTCAAAAGCGCTACGCCGACGCCGCGGCCCAGGAGCGCAAGCGGCGTCGCGCCGAGCGCGAAGCACGCCTCCTCGCGATGCGCACGCTCGATGGCCCGCGCGCGCTGCGTGCGGGGGTGGAATGGACTCGCGTGCCCGACCTGTTCCTCGCGGGGCCAACCTTCGACGCCGAGCTACACGTCTGGCGGCGGCTCCGCCTCGACGTCGGCACTGCCTGGACGTTCGGCGCGCTGTCCCCGACCCGCACCGCGGTGGCGGCGCTCGGGCTCCGTGCGGGCCCCGCCTACCGCATCGTGCTCGGCTCCCACACCGATCTCGAGCTCGCGCTCCGGACGGAAGCCATGCTGATTGCCTTCGACGGCGTCGAGTCGGTGAACGGGATGCGTGGCGAGCGCGAGAGCTGGTGGGCGCGCGCCGCGGGGGGTGTGCGGCTCGAGCGGCGCTTGACGCGAAGCGTGAGGCTCGAGCTCGGCGTGCTCGGCGGCGTGGCGCTTCGGCGCGTGCCGGTTGGTATCGACGCTGCGCGCACGTTGCGGATCGGGGGAGGCCTGTTCGGCGCCGAGCTCGGCGTCGTCATCACGCCCGCACGGTGACTTCCCGTGGAGACCTGGCTAGCGCGTGGGGCGAGCTCTGAGGTCGAAGGTTCGCGCGAGCGCGTGGCGCTCTGCGGGCGTCGCTTTGCGCGCGGTCTCGACGAGCGCACGGTGCAGCGTTTCCTGGCTCGTCATCGTTTCGGTGCGCAGCCCGGCGAGGGCCTTGTCGAGCGCTGCGGCGTCGAAGGGCTCCCGCGCGAGCGCGGCGCGAGCTTCGGCGCGCGCCGCGCGCGTGGCGCCACGCCGGGCCGACAGCTCGGGCCGATGCTCGATGACGGCCGCCCACGGCCCGAGGGCTCGCGGTCGATGGCGTAGCGCGTGGCGCTCGGGCGCGCGTGCGGCCATGCGGTGCCGCTCCACGGCCCGACCCACCCAGAGCCCCGCGAACAGCACGTTCACGCCGAGCGAGATCGCGAAAAATAGCCGGTAGTGGGAAGGCGACAGCATCATGGCTCCTCTCCGAGGTCTCCCATCGATCCGAGCGCGAGGGCGACCATGTCGTCGTCCTGGTCGCTCGCGGTCGTCGGCGACTGCCCGTCATCGGCCTGGACGGCGAACGTGTCCGACGCGCCGGGCTCCGCCGTCATAGCCTCGACGTCCACCGACCGCGCGCCAAGGATCATCCCGAACGCCGCCGCCATCGCCCAGCCGAGCGCCGCGACCACACCGAAGCGCGCCGACGCCTTCCGCTCGCGTGGGAAACGCACCGGGATCTCGTTCAACCGGCGCATGAGGTCAGCACCGACCTCTCGGGGCTCGAGCACCGCGAGCGCCCCGTCGAGCTCGGCTTCTCCGGCGAGCAGCGCCTCGGCCTCGGGCGAGCTCGCGACGAGCGAGAGCGCCTGCTCTCGTTCCTCGGTGGGCCAGCGCTCCGGCCGTGCGCCGTAGGCGGCGAGCAAAGCGCGAAATCGTTCCAGCGTGAGCGGCTCTTTCATCGGTTCGGTTCCTCGTTCGAGAGGCTCTGCGCGAGCTCGGCCTTCAGGGCGCGGCGAGCGCGCGCGAGCAGCGATTCGAGCGCTTCGCTGCCGATGCCGAGCACCTCGGCGGCCTCGGCGCCGCTCAGACCGTGCAAATGCACGAGCGTCATCGCCGCCCCCTGGCGTGGGGGCAGCTCGCGCAGCGCCGCTTCGAGTGCTTCGGCCCGACGTTTCTCGTCGAGCAGCGCGGGCTGCGCCGCCGAGACCGGCTGGGCGTCGTCGTCGAGAGCCGAAAGCCGGCCGCGTGCGCGGAGCCGGTTGACGGCCAGGTTGTGTGCGATGCGAAAGAGCCAGGTCGAAAAGCGCGCGCTCGGCGTGAAGTCGCGGGCGCGCTGCCAGAGGCGGAGGAACGTCTCTTGGACGACGTCCTCCGCCTCGGTCTCGTCGCGCAGCAGCCGCTTCGAGAAACTCTGGAGCTTGCTGGCGTGACGACGCACGAGCTCGCGGTACGAGGCCACGTCACCGTGACCCACGCGCAAAACGAGCTCGGCGTCGTCGTCGATCGGAGGCTCTTGGGTGGCCACGTCGTCTGCACGGACACGTCTACCACGTTCACTTGTCGCGGCAGTGACCACGATCGTGCTTGCCCGCATGCTCCTTGGAGCGCTCGTGACCCGCGGCGAGCTCGTCGCGCGTCACGACCTTGTCCTTGTTGGTGTCGAGCCGAGCGAACATGGCCTGGCGGGCGGCCTGCATCTCGGCCAGCGTGATCTTCTGGTCGTGGTTGGTGTTCGACTCGCTGCATCATCCGGGCGCCGCGCCCCTTGAGCTCGTCGCCGGCGAGCACGTTGTCCTTGTTCTTGTCGAGTGCGGTGAAGTGCGCCTTCGCGGCGGCGTCAGCCTCGGCGCTCGTGACCTTGCCGTCGTGGTTCTGGTCGATCTTGTCGAACCACTTTTCGCCACCGCCGTGGGCGAGGGCGAGCCCGCCGAACGTGGTGAGCGCAGCGAGCGTGGCGACGAAGGGGATGGATTTCATGGTGTTTCCTCGTTGGTGGTGCCGATCCGAACGACCGGCGTTGTCCCCCTTCAACGCGGGTCGCGGTGGGATCCGTCGCGACTCGCGTCGTTCCAGCGAGGGTGGAAGCGGGCCCCGGCGTCAGCGCGCGTGAACGGCGAGCGCGCCAGGTCCGGGGAGCTTCGTCGCGAGCTCGCCCCCCTCGGCGACGACGCTGTCCGCGAGGTCCACGGGCGCACCGCCGTCGGCGACGTAGCGCAGGCCGTAGCGCCCGGGCGGCAACCCGCGCACCGTCACCGCTCCCCCGGCGCGCTTGGCGCGCACGATCACGGCCGCGCGGCCCCCCGCGTTCACGAAGGCGACGACGCGCTTGTCGCCATTGTCGCTCTCGGCGCCGACACGGGTTGCGCCTCGCCGCACGTAGCGGAACACCTGTGCGAGCAGCTCTGCGCCCTTACTCGGTAGGACGCGTGGATGCGCCGCGTCCTTGGTGTTGACCATCGCGTAGAAGGCGCCTCCGTCCGGCGCGCCGAGCCGATCCGCGACGCCCCACTGCTGCCACGCCGACACGTGCCCCACCGTGAGGTCCTCGAAGAGCACGTCGATGCCCGCGCCCACTTTCTCGAGCATCGCCGTCTTGAGGCCGTGCTCGTTTGCGCGCTGCCAGATGCTCTCGACGTTGCTCGTCCGCTCGAGGTGGTAACGGTGGTACGCGAAAGTGTCGAGGTGCTCGAGCACCGACGGCACGGTGATCATCTCGTCGAAGTAGCTGATGGCGTTCGACATCGACGTGTTCGACGGCGCGATCATGCGCGCGTCGAAGCCGTGCTCCACCAGGCGAGCGCGCGCCGCGAGCAGCGCGCGACCGATCTGCGGGCCACGCCAGCGCTCGGTGTTTTCCGGCTCCAAGATGATCTCGAAGCTATCGGGCACGATGCCCCACTTGTCGCGCAGGCGGTCGAAGAACACGCTGACGAACTCGGCGAACTCCTCGGGCTCGTCAGCGTGGCTCAGGCTGCCTTGCCGATCCGATTCCTTCCACTTGAAGTTGACGTAGCAAACGTTGATGAACGGTTTCTCGCCTCGCTTCTCGATGGCTCGAAGCAGCGGCAACACCATCTTGTCGATGCGATGGTCGAAGCGGGAGAACTGAAAGCCTGCGAGGTTCACGTGGTGCGGATCGCCGTCGTCGTTGACCTTTTCGTAGCGATGCGTCGCATATTCCCGATAACCGATCTTCCCCTCGTAGTTCTCGATCCAATAATCGTGCGGGTTCTCGAGGCCGCTCCAGATCTCGATGCGCACGGCGTTGATGCCGAGCTCGTTTACGAGAAATTCCGAGGTGGGTTGCGTGAAGCGCTCGAACGAGCGATCGAAGCGGTCGCCTTTCTTGTCGTCCTCCCAGTAGCGTGGGTAGACGCCCCATCCGTCGATGACCTGGTAGCGGGTGGTCGTGCTCACGGTCACGATCGTCGGCAGGCGCATTCGGACGAAGCGAAACGCGGCCACGCCGAGGGCGATGACGAGCACCGCGGCGGCGACGCCCAGGGCTCGTTTCAGTCGGCGCTGCACGCTCAGTCGCCCTTCTGATAGGTGCCGACGAGCTCGGCCTGGGCGAGCACGTGGCCGTGCATCGCTGCTTCGAGCGAGGCCTTGTTCGGCTCACCGAGGTCGGGCAAGCGCACGTCGAGCGCGTAGAGCTTGAAGAAGTACCGATGGCGTCCAATGGGTGGGCACGGCCCTCGGTAGCCCTTGGTCCCCCAATCATTCTTGCCTTCGAGCGCCCCTTCGGGAACCTGTCCCGCGCCGAGGGCGCGCGCGTCGGGCGGCACGTCGTAAAGCACCCAGTGGACCCACACCCGCCTGGGTGCGCTTGGATCGGGCGCGTCCGGATCATCGACGATGAGCGCCAGGCTGCGCGCGGCCGCAGGTATTCCGTCGAGGGAAAGCGGTGGCGCGGTGTCCGAGCCTTCGCACGTGTACTGCTTGGGAATCTTCCCATTTGCCTGGAATGCGCTCGATTGCAGGTGCACGGTCGTCTCCTTGCTGGCGTCGATGGAAGAGCTCGACGCTTGCGCGTGCGGGCCCGGCTCGGACGAAGCTTCGGGGCTCTTCTTCGCGCACGCCATCGCGGCGAAAATCACGAGAGCGCTGAGCGCATGCTGCCGTCGTTTCGGGCACGGGATCATGCGCGTCGCAGCCTAGCGTGCCTCGGCGGGTGGCGAGCGAGCAGAAAGGTGAAGGTTGGCGCATCCCCGCTTGGAATGCTTTGCTCGGATCAGAATCGCGTGTCGGTGCACGTGACGCGCGACAACAAACCTTGGTGTCGAGGTCATTTGGCTGCCCTGAAAGCTCGACCTCCGGTACGATCAGTGGGACGTGTTCCGAGGGCAAGCCATGCGCCGCGATCTCATCCAGCCGGCCTTTTTGTTGTTCCTGGCCACCGCCTGTTCGGGTGCCGTGGACTCGAAAGGCGGC
This sequence comes from uncultured delta proteobacterium, assembly GCA_963841435.1. Classification (GTDB taxonomy): domain Bacteria; phylum Myxococcota_A; class Polyangia; order Polyangiales; family Polyangiaceae; genus PMG-095. Next base: position 657,828 of record CAWJCS010000005.1, on the reverse strand, counting down.
GTTCTGGGCGACGCGCCGGGTAGCGGCGGGTCGAACGCCAGCGGCGCGACCGGCGGCGCCACGGGCGGGGGGGGCGCCACGAGCGGCGGCACGCCGAGCACGGGTGGCTCGAGCGTTTCGTCCGGCGGCACGGGAGCCACCACGGGCGGCACCGGCGGGGTCGCCGCCGGCAATAGTGGCGGCGGTGGCGCGGTCATGCCCACGACGGACGCCTGTCCGACCCAGCTGCTCGCAGGCACGCCGCTCCGGCGTCTGACGCGCTTCGAGTACGCGAACTCGGTGCGCGACCTCTTGAACGTCGACCCCGCACCCGCCGCGGAGCTTCCCGCCGACGAGGTGACGAATGGGTACGACAACAACGCGTCCGTGCTGACGGTGTCCTCGTTGCACGCCGAAAAGTACGTGCTCGTCTCCGAGTCACTCGCCAAGTCCGCGGTGCAAAACCTCACCACCCTCACGGCGTGCGACACCGTTGCCCAGGGTGAGGACGCGTGCGCTCTCGACTTCGCCCGCTCGTTCGGGCGCCGTGCCTTCCGCCGCCCGACGACGCCGAACGACGAGCAGGCGTTGATGGCCGCCTACCAGGCCGGGCACGACGGTGGCAGCTACGCCGAGGGCATCGAGGTCATGATTCGGGCGGCGCTGCAGTCCTCGGATTTCCTCTACCGGCTGGAGACCACGACCCCGGCCGATCCGAGCGCCGCGCTCGTGCCGCTCAGCCAGTTCGAGCTTGCGACCCGCCTTTCGTACCTGATCTGGGCGTCCGGTCCCGACGACGCGCTGCTCGACGCGGCTGCCGGCGGTGCGCTCTCCTCCCCTGCAGCCGTGGCGGCGAAAGCCCGAGAAATGCTGGGGTCGCCCAAGGCGCGCGTGGCGCTCGAGAACTTCTTCAACGAGTGGTCCGGCACCACGCGCCTCGACATCACGACGAAGAATACCTCCTTCTTTCCCACCTTCACTCCCGAGCTGCGCGACGCCATGGCGCGCGAGCTCCCGGCGTTCGTCGACTACGTGCTCTGGGCGGGCGATCACACGCTCGCCTCGCTGCTCACGTCGCAGGTGGCCTTCGTGAGCGGCCCGCTCGCGGACCTTTACGGCGTCCAGGCGCCCGCGGGCAGCGCAACCACGCCGCAGATGGTCACGCTGCCCGACAGCCAGGGTCGCGCGGGCCTGCTCACCCAGGCAGGCTTCCTCTCGGTCCAGGGTCATCCGGATCAGACCTCGCCCGTGCTCCGGGGAAAATTCGTGCGCAGCATGCTGCTCTGCGACCCGCCGCCACCGCCGCCGAACGACGTGAACATCTCCGTACCCGACATCAACCAGGGCGGCACGGCGCGCGAGCGCTTCTCCGGTCACCTCACGGCCGGCGCGAGCTGCAACGGTTGCCACAGTCTGATGGATCCCATCGGCCTTTCCTTCGAGCACTTTGACGCGATGGGCCAGTACCGCGAGACCGAGAACAACCAGCCGCTCGACGTGTCGGGCGAGATCAACGATGCCAACGATCCCGCCCTCGCGGGTCCGTTCAACGGCGTTCGCGAGCTCGCCGAGAAGCTTGCCGGCAGCGAGCAGGTGCGAAACTGCATGGCGACCCAGTGGTTCCGTTACGCCCTCGGTCGCACCGAGGTCGAGCCGGACTCGTGCTCGCTCGGAACGCTCCAGGCAGGTTTCCAGAGCACCGGCGGGGACCTGGCCGAGCTCGTCGTCGGCATCACGCAGACGGACGCCTTCATGTATCGAAGCCAGGTGAAGCCGTGACATCACGAGGTCGCCCCATGAATCCGCTCCGGTTCACCCGCAGGAATCTGCTCCGTGGCTCACTCGCTGCCACGGCGGCCATTCCGCTGCTCGACGCGCAGCGCGTTCGCGGCGAGGCGGGCACACCCCCCACGCGGCTCGTGGTTTTCACGACCCCGAACGGCACGCGCAACGCCATGTTCTGGCCGACCGGCAGCGAAACGAGCTTCAATCTCGGCGCCCTGACCACGCCGCTCGAGCCCTACAAGGACAAGCTCACTTTCTTGAAGGGCATCAAGCTCAACGACTCACTGCAGAACGGCGCGCTCGGTGGCACGCTCGGCTCGGAGCACGCTCGAGGCACGGGCGGCATGCTCACGGCGCGGCCGCTCAACTCGGGCACCCAGTTCAAGAGCTTCGGCGACACGACCTCGGGCTGGGGCAGCGGCCAGTCGCTCGACCAGTACCTGGTCGATACGTTGAACCCGCCGACGACCTTCAAGAGCCTGCAGCTCGGTGCCCACGTCCGCGACACCGAGGTCCGCGCGCGCATCGCCTATCGTGCCTCCAATCAGCCCATCCCGCCGCGCGAGGACCCGCAAGACGTTTTCACCACGCTCTTCGGCAACCTGATGCCGGGAACGGGTATGAGCGACCCGGTGCTCGAGCGGCTCTGGGCGCAGCGCAAGAGCGTCTTCGACATCTCGAACGCCGAGACCGAGCGGCTCAAGGGCCTGGTTGGCGCGGAGGATCGCGACAAGCTGGACGCTCACCTCGCCGCCATGCGCGAAGTCGAGCAGCGGCTCGTGGGTACGCCTGGCAGCTCGGGGATGCCGACCACCGGTGATTGCTCGCCTCCCACGATGCAGGCGGTCGACCTCACCGTCGACGACCAGTACCTGCAGGCCGGGGAGCTTCAGATGGACCTCGCCGCCGCGGCGCTGGCCTGCGATCAGACTCGCATCCTCACGTTCCAGTGGTCGTACTCGGAGAGCGAGCACCTCTTCCAGTTCCTGAACATCAGCGGCAACCACCACGGCATCTCGCACGACTTTTCGTCGAGCGGCACGAACTACGACGCGTACAACAAGATCCAGACCTGGTACGCGGATCGGCTAGCGTACTTCCTCGGCAAGCTCGCGTCATACCCCGAGGGGGACGGCACGCTGCTCGACAACACGCTCGTGCTCTGGGCCACCGAGATTGGCGAGTCGACGCAGCACGATCTCACGTTGATGCCGTACGTGTTCGCGGGAAGCGCCGGCGGGAAGATCCGCACGGGGCGCTACCTCGATTTTAGCAACGCCCGCCGGGACAACAACCAGATGCTGGTTTCGATGGCACACGCCATGGGCGCCGAAGATCTCACGTCCTTCGGCGACGCGTCCGGCGCGACGGGCCCGCTTCCGAACCTCACCTAGTGTTCCGAGCCCGCGACTCGCTGTCCGCACTTCGGCGAGGGAAGGGTGGGGCGGGCTCGCTGGAGTATTGCCGTGGCCCCTGCCCCTCCGCCCCTCGAGGGTCTCGGGCTTGCTCGCCTCGGTGGCGGCAATGAAAAAAACTCGGCGCCACCCCAAGGGCGGCCGCTCGAGCGCAGGTGGTCGGTTTCGGTATTGTGTCAACAAAGCTGGGAGTAACGGCGCTTTAGCTCCATCCCGTGTCTCCTTGTGACACACCAGGTTTTCGAGAGCGCATCGCCTCCCGTCGAATGGAGGACTTATGACTGGCGTGGTGGTACTTTCTTGATTGGCGCGCGCCGAGGAGCAGAGGAGTTGGCACTATGGGAGTAGAAATCGTTGCGCAGGATGACGAGATCGAGCAGATCAACGTGTCTGCCGTCTGGCTCATCCCCGCCGTGCTCATCGGGTTCGCAGCGGTCTACGTCCTGGTTATGCTCGGACGCCTCAGGTAGCGCCGGCGCGGGCCGGTCAGGGTGCTTGCAGGCGTGCGCGAAGCTCGCGTGTCAGCCCGACGAACCGCCCCTCGACCCTGAACGCGCGTCCCTCGCCGTCCGGCTCGACGCGCCGTGAGCCGCGCACCTTCACGACGACGGGTGCGCCCTCGAAGAGGGCTCGCAGCGGCGAGCCGGGCGGCGCCGCGGCCTTCGCGAGCAACACGACGTGGTCACCCTCGCTCGTCACGAGGAGCGCCTCGCTGCCGTCGTCGAGAGCGAGTGTTTTCAATCGCGTCTCCCGCGCTTCACGGCGGCGCGGGCCTCTTTCACCGCGTCGCGGTCGCGCAGAGCCTGCCGCTTGTCGTGCTTCTTGCGGCCGCGCGCGACGGCGATCTCGACCTTGGCGCGGTTGTCCTTGAAGAAACATTTCGTCGCAATCAGGGTCATGCCGTCGCGTTGGCTCGCGCCGCGCAGGCGGTCGATCTGCTCCCGGTGCAGGAGGAGCTTGCGCGGCCGGCGTTCTTCGTGTCCGAACGCCGCGTGCTTGAGCGGCGGGATCCTGAGCCCCTTGAGCCAAGCTTCGCCCCGACCGTCGATATCGACCCACGCATCCGACAGGTCCGCGGAATTTTCACGCAGCGAGCGAACCTCGCTGCCGATCAGCACGAGCCCCGCCTGGTAGCTGTCGCCCACCTCGTAGTCGAAGTAGGCGCGCCGGTTTTTTGACACCAGGCGGTCGCCGCCGCTCGCCTTGTCCGTCTTTTGGCGCGCCATGGGGGCGGAGTCATAGCCGAGATCCGCCCGCTCTGCAGCGGAGCGGCGATGGCGTAGACTCGTGGGTCGAATGGATCCTTCGAAGGGTGACCCGCCGCCGGCTTCCGGCGCCCCTGGCCTCGCGCCGGGGACGGTGGTCGCCGGTCGGTATCGCATCGAGGGCTTGCTCGGGACCGGCGGCATGGGTGCCGTTTACCGTGCCGAGCACGTCCACATGCGCAAGACCGTCGCGCTCAAGGTGCTGCACCCGGAGCTCGCGGGCGTGAGTGAGGTGGTGGCGCGCTTCGAGCGCGAGGCGGTCGCCGCTGCGCGCATCGAGCACCCGAATGTGGTTGCCGCCAGCGACTTCGGCAAGCTCGCCGATGGCTCGTTCTATCTCGTGCTCGAGTACGTGGACGGCCAGAGCCTCAGGGAGCTCATGGCTCGCGGCCCTCTGCCGCTCGCCCGGGTGCTCGAGGTGGCGCGCCAGACAGCGCTCGCGTTGAGCGCCGCCCACGCCGCCGACATCGTGCATCGCGACCTCAAGCCGGACAACGTGATGCTGCTCCCCGAGGCGGGAGGCGGCGAGCGGGTGAAGGTGCTCGACTTCGGGATTGCGCGCGTCTCGGCGCCGGACGCGCAGCATGATGCGACGCATCTCACGCGCGCGGGCGTCGTGATGGGCACGGTGGCGTACATGTCGCCCGAGCAGGCGACGGGACAGCCCGTTCGACGGGCGCACCGATCTCTACGCGCTCGGCGTGATGATGTACGAAATGATCGCCGGGCATCCGCCCTTCGAAGCGGAGCTTCCCACGCAGGTCCTCGCGCGCCAACTCGTGGAACCTCCGCCGCCCTTGCCCGACACCACGCCGGCGCCGCTCTCCCGTCTCGTTCTGGATCTGCTCGCCAAGGCGCCCGCCGATCGACCGCAGACGGCGCGGGAAGTCCTGGCGCGGCTCTCCGCGCTCAGCACGCCGTCGGGGCGCGTGTTGCCGGCGCGGCCGGCGCACCCGATCGTGTACGCAAGCGTGGGGCTTTTCGTCGTCGCGCTCGTCGCGGTCGTTCTCGCGGCCATGAGCGGAGGGGGCAACGCCGCGGAGCAAGCCACGCGGGAGCCGCTGGCGGACGCCGCGGTCGCGCCATCCGCTTCGGCCCCTGCCGCGGGTGCCGCGGCGGAGCTCGAGCCATCTGCGACGTTCGAACACGGCGCGCGCAGCGGTCGCGAGCGCGGCCGCGAGCGCGGCCGCGAGCGCGGTCGCGAGCGACAGCCGTCCGGCTGCGCGCCCCGAGAGCAAGAAGAAGTTGACGCGCAAGACGGCCGCGCCACAGCGAAAGACCGGTCCAGGCGGCATCTACATCCCCCCGCCGAGCCAGTGGTTCAAGTAGCGCGCCGGGCGCACGAGCCCGCCGACCGGGCCCGCCGCCCTCGGCACCGCCGCGGCAAAAACGCTGGGGGGGCCTTGCGGCGGGCCCCGACCGGACCGACAGAGTAGCGCTCCGAAGCGCATGCTCCACACCCTGCTCGAAGGCGCCGAGACCCACAACCTGCACGGGGTCGACCTCGAGCTCGTGCCGGGCGAGCTCGTCGTCGTTGCGGGCGTGTCCGGCGCGGGCAAGAGCAGCCTCGCCATCGACACGCTCTACGCCGAAGGGCAACGCCGCTTCGTGGAGAGCTTCAGCCCCTACGCGCGCCAGTTTCTCGAGCGGCTCGAGCGCCCACCCCTCAAGCGGCTCGAGCCGGTCCCCGCGGGCATCGCAGTGGACCGCCGCGCGCCCATCAAGAGCTCACGCTCGACCCTCGCGACGATGGCGGACATCGATCCGTACCTTTGTGCGCTGTTCCTGCGCGAGGCGCGGCCCGTGTGTCCCGAGCACCATGTCGACGCCGTTTGGCTCGACGCCCAATCCGCTGCGAAACGCGTAGCGGAGGCCCTCGGCACGGAGCGCACCGTGCTCACCTACCCGCTTTCCGTCGCAGACGCGGAACGCTACCTCGAGGTGCGCGAGTCGCTGATCCGCGATGGTTATCGCCGCGTGCTGTGCGGCGACGAAGCCGTCGATCTCGACGGTCTCGCCCCGTCCCGCGCGCTCGCCGACGGCCCCGAGCTTGCCGTCGTGCTCGACAGGCTCGTTCCCGCGCGTGACACCGCGCGTCTCGCGCAAGCGGTCGAGGTCGGCTGGGCGCGTGCCGAGGGGCGCGTTCGGGCGCATACCGGCGGCCGCACGCTTGCCGTACAGCGTGGGTACGGTTGTCCGCGCTGCGGGCGTGCGCTCGAGGCACCACGCGGCGGGCTCTTTTCGTACGACTCGCCGATCGGCGCGTGCAGCACCTGTCGCGGTTTCGGTCGCACGCTCGGCATCGACGTTCAAAAGGTGGTGCCGGACCCGACGCGCTCGATCGCGAAAGGTGCGGTGCGGCCCTTTCGCGGTGCCTCCACGCGCTGGGAGCGCAGCGAGCTCGCAAAGCTCTGCAAGCGCAGCGGCGTGCCGCTCGACGAGCCGTGGTCCGCGCTCTCCGCCGCCCAGCGCCTCGTGGTGCTCGAAGGCGACGGCAGCTGGAACAAGGGGAAATTCCCGGGTGTGCTTGGCTGGTTCCGCTGGCTCGAGACCAAGACGTACAAGCTTCACGTACGCGTGCTGCTCGCGCGCTATCGCCGGTACGACGTGTGCCGGACCTGCGGCGGGCGGCGACTGAACGACACGGCACTCTCGTTCCGCGTGGGGGGACGCGATCTCGCCGCCTGGCACGGCCTCGAGATCGGCGTTGCGCGCCGGGAGATTGCCGTCCTCGCGACGGACACCGGTCAGGGCGAGCTTGCGCGGCGGGAGCTCGAAGGGCGCCTGACGTACCTCGAGCGAGTCGGGCTCGGCTACCTGACGCTCGATCGCCAGGCGCGCACCCTCTCGGGCGGTGAGGCCCAGCGCGTGACGCTGACGGCGGCACTCGGCACGTCGCTCGAGAGCGCGCTGTTCGTGCTCGACGAGCCGACGGTGGGCCTCCACCCGAGCGACGTGCCGCCGCTCGGCGCCGTGCTGCGCGAGCTTGCCGAGCGCGACAACGTCGTGCTCGTCGTCGAGCACGATCCGGCGCTGATCCGCGCCGCCGACCGCGTGCTCGAGATCGGACCGGGCGCGGGTAGCCAGGGCGGGCGCATCGTGCGTGACGGGCCCCCTTCGGCGTTCACGAGCAGCGAAACGGCCACGGGTCGCGCGCTCCGCGGCGTCAGATTTCCCGGGCGGGTCCCGCGTACCGCACGGGGAGCTCGTCGTGCGCGGCGCGAGCGAAAACAACCTGCGCGGTATCGACGTGCGCTTGCCGCTCGGCGTCGTTTGCGCCGTGTCCGGTCCGAGCGGCTCGGGCAAGAGCACGCTCGTCGTCGACGTGCTCTACCGGGCGCTCGCTCGCCGCCTGGGCGACCTCGACCTCGAGCAGCCCGGCGAGCACACCGCGATCGACGGAGCCGACGCCGTGAAGCACGTGACGCTCGTCGATCAGCTGCCGCTCGGGCGCACTTCGCGCGGGAACGCGGCGACGTACACGAAGGCGTGGGACGTAGTGCGCGCGCTGTACGCCCGGGAGCCGGAGGCCGTCGCGCGCGGGCTCGGGCCGTCGAGCTTCTCCTTCAACGTGGCGGCGGGTCGCTGCGAAAGCTGCTCGGGCGAGGGCTACGAGACGGTGGAGATGCAGTTTCTCGCGGACGTGAGGCTCATTTGCCCCGTTTGTAAGGGCAAGCGGTTTCAAGACCGCGTGCTCGCCGTACGGCATCGCGGCGTCAGCATCGCGGAGCTGCTCGAGGTGACCGTGAGCGAAGCGCTGGGCATCTTCGCTGGCGAAGCAGCCGTGCTCCGCGCGCTCGGCCCGCTCGAGCGGCTCGGGCTCGGCTACTTGCGGCTCGGGCAGCCGCTCTCTACGCTCTCGGGCGGCGAGGCCCAGCGTCTCAAGCTCGCGCGCGCCCTCGCCGACCATCGCCCCGGTTCGCTCCTGATTCTCGACGAGCCGAGCGCCGGGCTGCACGCCGACGAGGTCGCTCGCGTGCTCGAGACCTTCGACGCCATCGTGCAGGGCGGCGGCAGCGTGATCGTCGTCGAGCACGACCTCGACCTCGTGGGCTCGTCGGACTTCGTGGTCGACCTCGGCCCCGGTGCGGGTGCGGACGGTGGCCTCGTCGTGGGGTCCGGCACGCCCGCCGAGGTGGCGAAGCTCCCGACCCGGACCGGCACGGCGCTCGCGGCGCACGCCGCCGAGCGCGAGGCCCCGCGCGCGGCGCCCACCGAGCGCCCGCGCGAAGCCCGAGAGCCGCGCTCGCTGCAGGTTTCGCGCGCCAGGGAGCACAACCTGAAAGACGTGACGGTCGCGATTCCACACGGAGCGCTCACCGTGGTCACGGGTCCGAGCGGTTCCGGCAAGAGCACGCTCGCGTTCGACGTGATCTTCGCCGAGGGGCAGCGCCGGTTCCTCGAGACGCTGACACCGTACGCGCGCCAGTTCTTGCCCACGATGCCGCGGCCGAATGTCGACCGTGTGACGGGCATCCCCCCCGCCATCGCTCTCGAGCAGCGCACGGCACGTGCGGGCGCGAGCTCGACCGTCGCCACGGTGACGGAAGTGGCGCACTACCTCCGACTGCTCTACGCCAAGGTGGGAACGCCGCACTGTCCCGATCACGAAGAGCCCATCGCGCGCACGACGCCGGCGGCCGTCCGCGCGAGCGTCGCGCGCGTGCGCGGGCGGCACCGGCTGCTCGCGCCCGTGGTTCGCGCGCGCAAGGGCACCTACCTCGAGGTCTTTTCGGCTGCGCAGCGCGCGGGCATCGCCGAGGCCTTCTGCGACGGCAAGCTCGTTTCGACCGACGATCCACCGAAGCTCAAGAAGAGCGTCGAGCACGACATCGATCTGGTGATCGCCGGCCCCGACGAGGCGAAGCGCTTCGAGCCCGGCGACTTCGAGCGCGCGCTCGGGTGGGGAGAAGGGGCGCTCAAGCTCCGATCGGAGGCCGGGCGAGAGACACTCTTCTCGACGACGAGCGCTTGTCCCGTGTGCGGGTTCTCGGTCCCCGAGCTCGATCCGCGCTGGTTCTCGTTCAACACTCGCCAGGGTCGCTGCGAGCGCTGTGAGGGGGCCGGCGTGCTCGTCGAGGAGGCCAAGCGGGGGCGCAAGAAGGTGCGCGGACCCGCACCCCCGCCCGTCGAACGGCCCTGCCCCGACTGCCACGGCGCCCGCCTCTCGCCGCTGCCTCGCGCGGTCCGCCTCGAAGGTGAGCGCTACCACGAGCTTTCGCAGCGTTCTGTGGCTTCGGTGCTCGAGCGCGTGCGCGCGTGGCACTTCGAGGGCGACACCGAGCTCGTTGCCCGCGCGCCTCTCGCCGAGCTCTTGCGTCGGCTCGAGTTCCTCGGGACGGTCGGGCTCGGCTATCTCTCTCTCGATCGCGCCGCGCGCAGCCTTTCGGGCGGCGAGATGCAGCGGTTGCGCCTCGCCGCTCAGCTAGGCGCCGGCCTCACTGGCGCCCTCTACGTGCTCGACGAGCCCACCATCGGCTTGCACCCGCGTGACACCGGGCGCCTGCTCGAAAATCTGCGAGCGCTCGTCGACATCGGTTCCACCGTGCTCGTTGTCGAGCACGACGTCGATACGATCCGCGCGGCCGACCACCTCATCGATCTCGGCCCGGGCGGTGGCGCACGCGGTGGCCACGTCGTCGCGAGCGGCCCTGCAGCAGCGGTGCTCCGCGACCCGACCTCACCCACGGGTCGCGCGCTCGCGCGCCGGGCGCGACCGCGACAAGCGTTGACGGTCGAGAGCGACCATCCGGAGCTCGTTCTCGCCGGAGCACGGGAGCACAACCTGAAGGACGTCGAGCTCAGGGTGCCCCTCGGCAGGCTCGTCGTCGTGGCTGGAGTCAGCGGCTCCGGCAAGAGCACGCTCGTGCGCGGCGTGCTCTTGCCGGCCCTGCGTCAAGCGCTCGGGCTCGTGACAGAGAAGCCCGGCGCCTTCGGGCGCCTGGAAGGCCACCGCGCGCTCGAGCGGGCGATCTCGGTCGATCAGTCGCCCATCGGCCGCACGCCGCGCTCGGTCCCAGCGACGTTCCTCGGGATTTGGGACCACATTCGGCGTCTTTTTGCCACGACGCCCGAGGCGAAAATCCGAGGCTTCGCCGCGGGCCGTTTCTCCTTCAACGTCGAGAGAGGAGGCCGCTGCACCTCCTGCGAAGGGCAGGGAGCGATCACCCACGAGATGTCCTTCCTGCCGGACGTCGTTACGGCCTGCCCGGCCTGCGGGGGGCAGCGCTTCGAGCCAGAGACGCTCGGCGTGCGCTACCGGGGGCTCTCCGCCGGCGAGGTGCTGGGCCTCACCGCGGAGCAAGCGGTGGGCGTGTTCGAGCACCACCCCCCGATCAACGCGCCGCTCCAGACGCTGTGCGACCTCGGCGCGGGTTACGTCACCCTCGGGCAGGGCTCACACACGCTGTCAGGCGGCGAGGCCCAGCGCCTCAAGCTCGCTTCCGAGCTCACGGCCGGGGCCCGTCACGAGAAGACCCTCTACGTCCTCGACGAGCCGACGACCGGTTTGCACGTTGCCGACGTGGAAAAGCTCATGAGCGTCCTCGGCCGGCTCGTCGATCGCGGCGACACCCTCGTCGTCATCGAGCATCACCCGGAGGTGATGGCCGGGGCCGATTGGCTCGTCGAGCTGGGCCCCGAGGGAGGCGAGCGCGGCGGGCGCCTCGTCGCGAGCGGCCCACCCCAGAGGGTGGCGCGTCGCGCCACACCCACGGGACGTGTTCTCAAGCCCTTTTTCGCGTAGGCGCGTCTGGACGCGGCCCGCCCGCAGCGCCCGCAGTTCGCCCCGCTTCTTTCCTGCATGGAAAAGTCCAGTGAGCGCACCCTTTGTGGATCACACCTCATCCGCCCCTCGAAATGCCGTGTGAGGAAGCGCGGGCATTTCTCCTCGCAAGATTCGTGACTCAAATGGCTGACACCGACCGTCATTACACGTGGGTGCCATCAGGATGCGACTGCCCGAAAAAAATGCGATGATTTACGTTGAGCGCCTCCGCCCCAGCCCAATGAAAGCCCGTCGACCGTCACACGCCTCCGTAAGGTTCCTGGGGCTTCCTTTTGCTCTGCTCGTGCTCGCGGGCTGCACGGGGGAGGTCAACGGCGGCGGAACACAGGGCAGCGGCGCCATGACCGGGTCGGGCGCGACCATGGGTGCGGGTGCAGCGGGCGGAGCCGGACCCTCGGCCGGCGGCTCGGGCAATACGAGCGCCACTGGCGGAACCGGTGGCGTTGCCGGAACCGGGAACACTGGCACGGGCGGCGCGCTGAGCGGTGCGGGTGGAACGGGCGCCGGTAGCGGCGGTGCACCGCCCCTGCCCACGCAGTGCGCCGACCAGGCAGCCATCACTCCCGGCAGAGCCCCACTCCGGCGGCTCACGAAGGTCGAGTACAACAACACCGTTCGCGATCTGCTGGGCGACGACACGCAGCCGGCATTCGCGTTCCCGGCCGAGCTCACGGGCAACGGCTTCGGCAACGATGCCGATCAGCAGCCGGTCCCCGTCGTCCTCGCCGAGGGCTACGGTGCCGTCGCGGCCGACATCGCGGCGCGCGTCACCGCGACGCCTACGACGCTCGACGCGTGCGCTGCCAACGTGACGAGCGCAAACGAAGCGGCTTGCGCGCGAACCATCGTCGAAAAGTTCGTGCCGAAAGCGTATCGCCGTCCGCTCGTGGCGGGCGAGGCCGACGAATACCTCGCGCTCTTCGACGCCGTGCGAGTTGACAACGACTTCGCGAGCGCCATCGCCGCGGTGATCGAAGCGGCGCTCCAGTCGCCGGATTTCCTCTACCGCGTCGAGTTCGGCACCCCCGACGCGCAAAATCCCGCCGTCAAGCGACCGACGGGCCCCGAGATGGCGACGCGCCTCTCGTACTTCTTCTGGGGCACGATGCCCGACGCCGAGCTCACGGCAGCCGCGGCCTCGGGTGAGCTTCTCACGAACGAGGGTGTGCTCGCTCAGGCCCAGCGCCTGCTTGCCGATCCTCAGACCCGCCAGATCGTGCGCTTCTTCTTCGATGGCCTGCTGCCGCTCACGGGCCTGACCGACGAAGCGCGCGATATAAATCAGTACCCGACGTTCAACTCGACGATCGGCTCACTCATGGTCCAGGAGACTCGGACCTACCTCGACTACGAGGTCTTCGACGGTCCCGGCACCTGGACGGGCATCCTCACCGAGCCGTACACCTTCGTGAACCAGCAGCTCGCTGCGTACTACGGCATCCCCGGCGTCACGGGTGACACCTTCCAGAAGGCTCCGGTCGATACGACACAGCGCCTCGGGCTCCTCACGCAAGGCGGCGTCATGACGGGTACCACCGTCACGAACTTCACGAACCCGGTGCGGCGCGGTGCCTTCGTCATCAATCAGCTCATGTGCCGAGGCCTCGAGGTCCCGATCGGCCTCATGGTGACGCCGCCGGATCCATACTCCGCCGCCACGGGCCGCGAGCGCTACACGCTGCACAGCCAGGATCCATCGTGCCGCGGTTGTCACTCGCAGATGGACCCGATGGGCTTCGCGCTCGAAAACTACGATGCCGTGGGCCTGTACCGCGCCACGGAGAACGGCGAGACCATCGACGCGAGCGGGGAGATCCCCGACATGCCGGACGGTGCCGTCAGCGGTCCCATCGAGCTCGTGCAGAAGCTCGCCCAGAACCAGGAAGTTCAAAACTGTTTTGTGTCGAAGTGGCTCGACTACGCCTACGGACAGACGCTCCAGGCAGATAGCCCGCAGGACGTGTGCCAGCGTGAAGCCCTCGCCGCAGCGTTTCGCCAGTCCGGCTTCAACATCAAGAAGATGCTGCTCGATCTCACGCAGACCGACGGCTTTCTCTACCTCGGCGCGCAATGATGACCACGAAGAAGTTTCGCCTCAGTCGACGAGCCGTGATTCGCGGTGCGGGCACGATTGCGATCGGGCTGCCCTGGCTCGAATGCATGGAGGACGACGCGACGGCCCAGACCACGCCCGCGACCGCCCAGCGTTTCATCGGCGTGTATCAGCCCGGCGGCACGGTGATCGACAAGTGGCGACCGACGGGCACGGAAACGGCGCCCGTCTACGGCACGATCCTCGCGCCGCTCGAGCCCGTGAAGGACAAGCTGCTCATCATCGACGGGCTCGAGATGAAGAGCGCGGTCGGTGAGCAGCATCAGGCTGGCATCATCGGGTTTCTGACGGGCGCCGTGCAGGGAACGGCGCAGAAGTACTCGGCCGGCCGCGCCGGCGCCGACAGCGCGTCGATCGACCAGGTGATCGCCACCAAGATTTCCAAGGGCGTCAAGCCGATGTCGAGCCTGCAGATTGCCGTTCGCTGGGCGACGGGGAAATCGCACGGCCTGCTGAGCCCGATCAACTCGATGAACTTCGAGGACACGTCGCAGAACGCGCCCATTCCCCCGCGCCTCGAGCCGTCCGAGATCTGGGACTCGCTGTTCGGCAGCCTGATGCCCATGACCCCCGCCATGGACACGGCGCTCGTGCGTAAGAAGTCCATTCTCGACTTCGTCGACAAGAAATACACGGCGCTCACCGCGAAGGTGGGCGCTACGGACCGCATCAAGCTGCAAGATCACCTGGACAAGATCCGCGAGATCGAAAACGGCCTGATGACCACGACGACGACGGGCAGCGGGTGCATGCCGCCCACGCTGATCGACACCAGCGACTACAACGCGAAGTCGGGCCTGAACTCCGCGGACGACGGCTCCATCAAGGACACGCAGACCGACGCCGCGATCCCGAAGGTCGGCACGCTGATGATGGACATGCTCGTGATGGCGCTAGCGTGCGACCGCACGAGCGTTGCCACGCTGCAATGGAGCGACACCGAGGCGAAGCACACCTTCCCCTGGTTGAGCCTCAGCGAGCACCACCACTTCTACCAGCACGACGGCGGTTTCAACGCGCCGGCCTGCGAGAAGATCGGCATCTGGTACTCGCAGATGCACCTGCACCTCATCCAGGCGATGGCCGCAGTCGATATGGGCGGTCACTCGTTGCTCGACGAGAGCGTCGTGTTCTTCGGCTCGGAGCTTTCCGATCCGCCCTCGCACAAGAAGCAGAACATGCCGTTCATGCTGGCGGGCAATGGCGGCGGTCTCCGCACGGGGCGGTTCGTCAAGTACCCCGGGCAGTCGCACAACAATCTGCTCGTCTCGATCCTGAACCTGTTCGGCGACAACCGGACGACGTTCGGCAACTCCCAGTACGTGACCGGGCCGCTCACGAGCCCGTCGATCACCTGAACCGAGCTTCCCGGCAGCTGCGCTCGCCGTGCGTGGCTTGCGACGCGGGGTCTCCGCGTCTCTCTATCTGGACTTCGTGCGGGCACCGCTGGTTGCGAGCGTCGGTAGCGCGATCCCGCGCGTTTCGGGCAGTACCCACACCCACGACGCCGTGAGCAAAGCGAGGACGATGGGCACGCTGAGACCGCCCGCGAGCCCGCCACGGTCGACCGCCATGCTCACGATCACGGGTGCGCCGAGCTGGGCGGCGCGGGCGAGGTTGTACGTCGTGCCCATGGCGGTGCCGCGGACCTCGGTCGGGAAGAGCTCGGCGAGCAGCGCGCCGAAGCCGGCCGTGCAGCCCGAGCCGAGGCCGAGCAGGAACATCGTCGTCCAGAAAAGCAGCGGATACGCCGACAGCGTTTGCCAGGCGAAGGCCAGCGGCGCGAGCGCGCAGGCCGTGAGCACGGAATAGACCGAGTACGCGATGCGTCGGCCGACCCGATCGGCGACGCGTCCGAAGGTCAGCATACCGATGAACTGGCCGACCTGCGCCGTCACCACCCACGTCAGGCTGCGGCCGACCGACTGATGCATCTGCATCAGGAGGAAGGTGGGCAGCCACGTGTAGCAGGTCCAGTACGTGCCGAGCTTGAAGACGCCGAGCATCCAGGCCCGGAACATGCGTGACGGTAGCCCGTAGCCGAGGAGCGCGGAGAAGGGGGGGCGCTGGGTCACCGGCTCGTCCGGCAGGTGCAGCGAACGACGCGCGGCGAGCGCGAGCAGCGCCGTGGCGCTCGAGCCGATGAGCACCCATCGCCAACCCACGAGCGGCACCAAAAGGAAGCCTGCGAACGCAGCGAGCGCGACACCGACGGGCTCACCGGCCTGCAGCGCCGCCGAAGCGCGACCGCGGTACCCCGGTTCGACGGCCTCGGCGAGCATGCCGTGCCCCACGGCCCACTCACCGCCCACGCCGAGACCCACGAGCGCTCGCCCGGCGACGAACACCTCGATGGAGGGCGAAAGGCCGCACACCAGCGATCCCAGTGAGTAAAGGGCGATGGTGAGCGCGAGCACGCGGCGCTTGCCCAGTCGATCGGCGAGCAGGCCTCCCACGATCCCGCCGACACCCGAAGTGCTGAGTGCCACGCCGAGCAGCCACGCCTCGGCCTGGTGCGAGATGCCGAGGTCCCGCCCGACGTCGCCCTTGATGAAACCGAGCAGGACGAGATCGTAGAAGTCGAACGCCCAGCCGAGAAAGGCGAATAGAAACAGGCGAGTCGGGAAGGCCCTCACGGCCTCAGGCTAGCCGATCGCAATGCGGTATCGTCCCCCCAAAATTGGCCCCGCCGGCCGTTGCGCGTCAAAACACCACCGGCTATGACGACCGCATGCGTCACCTCATGAAGGCTTGTTTGCTTGCGTCCTCCCTTGGCGTGATTGCGATCGTCGCGTGCGACGAGACGGTCGTCGCGCCTCTTCACGACGGCAAAGCCGAGTGCCTGGAACTCGGGGAGAAGTGCCATGAGGTCGCCGAGGCGCTCGGCGGCCGCTACGAGGAATGCCACGAAACCGGCCACGATGGCGACGGCAAGCAGTGCCTCAAGGTGTACGACGAGTGCATCGCGCTCTGCGAGGCAGCGGTCATTCCCGAGGGCGGCGCGGGCGGCGCGGGCGGTGAGGGCGGCGCGGGTGGGGCGCACGCCGAGGGTGGCGCGCACTCGCACTGAGCGCCATCAGTGTGTGGCGGCGGTGTTTGGCGCGCCACATAGGACGCGGCCGTCACGCTGCCCCGCGCTCTTCGCCCTCGACGCGGCGCACGAGCGCCCGGTGTTCTTCGGATGCTAGCCGTGACAGTGCTGGCTCGTCTGCGGGCGGCCCCGCGAATCGCCGGGCGAGAGCCGCGACGCGGTCCGCGGCTTCGTGGATGCGCGCCTCGGGAAGGACGCCGCGGCGCACGGCGGCCGCAGCAGCGTCGATGGCCCGATGGGCGAGCGCCGTGTCGTGGCACACGAGGAAGGCAGAGACCCCCGCCTCGAGGCCGCCAACGACGACCTCCTCGATGGCGTAGTGATCGGCGATCGCACGCATCTCGAGGTCGTCGCTGAAAACGACGCCCGAAAAACCGATGGTCCGCCGCAAGAGCCCGCCGACGACCGCGGGGCTCAACGTGGCGGGCCGAGTCGGATCGAGCGCCTCGAACACGACGTGCGCGGTCATGATCGCGGGAAACCCCGCGCGAGCGGCGGCGCGAAACGGTACCAGCTCGACCTCTTCGAGGCGCTCCATCGTGTGCGGCAGCCGCGGTAGCTCGAGGTGCGAGTCGCTCCGTGTGTCGCCATGGCCGGGAAAGTGCTTGCCGCACGCCGCGACGCCCTCGCTCATGAGCCCCTCGGCGAATGCGACGCCGTGGAGCGCCACGCGGGTAGGGTCGGATCCCAGCGAGCGCTCGCCGATCACCGGATTTTCGGGGTTCGTGTCCACGTCGAGCACGGGCGCGAAGTCGAGGTCCACCCCCACGGCACGGAGCTCCCTGCCGACGAGGCGCCCATAGTCACGCGAGAGCGCCGGATCGTTGCGTTCGCCGAGCGCGCGCAGTGGGGGCAGGCGGGTGAAGCCCTCCCTCAGCCGAGCGACCTTCCCGCCTTCCTGGTCGACGGCCACGAAGAGCGGCCCGCGGGCTCGGCGCTTTAGCTCGACCGTCAGCTCGCGGACCTCACGCGCCGCGCCGACGTTGCGCGAGAAGAGCACGGCGCCCCCCACGCCGCGCGCAAGCAAGCCGTCGAGATCCGGGTCGACGACCCTTCCGCCAAAGCCCACGGTCAAGAGGCTTGCGACTCTGGCGTCGAGGTCGCTCACGCTCGAGAGTGTAGCCCCCGAGGGGGCGACAGCCAGCGTGACGAGGCGCCGCGTCGTTCATCTGGTACGATGCGCGGACCGTGACAACGAGCGAGATCGGCTTGTTCGACCCCGGCACGGAGCTCGACGCGCTCGCGAGCATCGTTGGCTGGGCGTTCGGATTTTCGATGGCGGATGCGCGGGCGTGGCTCGAGCGCGCCGGCTCCGCCAAGGTTCGCGTGGCGCGGCAGAAGGGTGGGGTCGTTGGCGGGTTGCTCGAGATCCCCATGGGGCAGTGGTTCGGGTCGCGCTCGGTCTCGAACGTGGGCATCGCGGGCGTGGCCGTCGCACCCGAAGCGCGCGGCCGTGGGGTCGCGCTCGAGCTCGTCAGCTCGTCGCTCCGCGCGGCGCGTCGTGAGAGCACGGCCGTCAGCACCCTGTACCCGGCGAACGTCGCGCTGTACCGGGCCGCGGGCTACGAGCTCGCGGGCAGTCGCTTCCGCTGGACGCTGGACTGCCAGCGCCTCGGCCGACCGACGGGTCTTCCGAGCGTGCGGCCGATCGTCGCCGCGGACGCGGCCTCCGTGGAGGCTCTCTATCGGCGTGTCGCGAGCGAGCGCAACGGCTACCTCGATCGCGGCGACTACGTTTGGGACCGCGTGAGGAACCCTCGCGGACGCGAGACGCGCGGCTATCTCACGGAAAGCGAGGACGGCAACGTCGAGGGCTACGCCTACCTGTCCGCGCGCGGCCCCGAGGATCGCCGTGAGCTCGCGCTGAGCGATCTCGTCGCACAGACGCCTGCGGCGCTCGCACGGTTGCTCCGGCTCCTCGCCGACCACCAGACGACGCTCTCGAGCGCCGTCGCCTACGGTGCAGGCTCCGACGCGCTGCTGTTCGCGCTGCCGGAGCGGGCGGGGAGGATCGAGCTCGCGGAGCATTTCATGCTGCGGATCGTGGACGTTGAGCGCGCTCTCGTCGACCGCGGGTACCCGCCCATCGCCGCTCTGCTCGACTTCGAGCTCGCGGACGACATCCTGCCCGAGAACGCAGGGCGCATCCGGCTCGAGATTGAAAATGGGCTCGCAACGACGACCCGCGGCGGACGGGGCAGCGTGCGCCTGCACGTTCGGGCGCTCGCCGCGCTCTACACCGGCTTTCTGTCCCCGCTCGAGCTTTTGCGCGCGGGTGCGCTGACCGCCGATGGTCGCTCGCTCGGCCTCCTGGGTGCGCTTTTCGGGGGCCCGCCGCCCACGATGGCGGACTTTTTCTGAGGGGGGCCCGGTGCGCGCCCTCGGGCTCGTCCTTCTCTTTTCGCTCGCGGTCGCGGGCTGTCGCGAGCAGGGCGCGCTCACGAGGACGCGCCCGGGCGCGCCGCGAGCACGCCCCGCCGAGGGCTCGAGCCGCGTCGAGCTCGCGCTCGCTTCGCTGAGGCGGGAAGAGCGCACGCTCAGGCGCGCCACCGACTTTTCGGACCAGCCGCCGTCGAGCCGCGCGTTGGGCGCGAACCCCGTGGCGATCGTCGCGCTTGGTGGCACTGGTCCGGCGAACGGTCTCGCCCCGCGCTTCGCGGGGATCCTGCGCGGTGACTCGCGCATCGTCTTGCTCGACGAGCGGCTCCGGACAAAAAGCTCGGTCGAAGCGCCAACGTCACCGAGCGCCCTTGCGGCCTCGCCCGACGGCACTTTGTTCGTCGTGGGGCCGCTCGAGCGTCGCGTCGCGACGTATCGCGTGCTGGGCGGCGAGCTCGCGCCGGGAGCATCGGTCCCGCTCGGGTCGGCGCGCGTCCCGCGGGCGCTCGCTGCGGACGAGCGAGCCGTCGTCGTCGCGGACTTCGGCGCTGACAGCTTGCTTTCGTTCTCCGTGCCGGAGCTCGCGACGCGCGGTGCCGAGGTTTCCGTGACGGCGTCGCGAAGCTGCCGCGGTCCGATTCGGCTCGCGCTGTCGCCGCGCTACGCTGGCGTGCTCTGCCTGTTCGACCACGCGCTCGTCGTGCTCGAGCGCGACGAAGTGGGGCGTCCCGGGCGCGAGGTGTCGCGGGTCGTTCACGACGGACCCTTCTGGGGCCTTTCGCTGCTCGAAAGTGACGGCGCGCTCTGGGTCGCGGCAGGGGGTGTCGAGAACCATCCGCTCGAGCGCCGCGATAGGGCGTTCGGCTACGTCGATTCGTTCGTCTGGCTCTACCGGCTCGGCGCGCGTCGGACCCTAAACGAGGTTTCGAGCGTCAACACGTCCGCGCTCGGCCTCGTCACGCCCAAGGTCGTGAGGCTCCGGCAACGAGGTGCCGGCCTCGAAGCGACCCTGCTCGGCTACGGTAGCGCCGAGCGTCTGGAACTTTCGTGGAGCGCGCCACCGGAAACCCCGGGGGCACCCAGCGTTCGCACGCGGCCCGCCGTGCCGGGCTGCGCGGACGCAGCGAGTGAGCCGGACGCGTTGGTTTGCGCCGATCCGCTGCTCGACGCGTGGGTCGCGCTCGGGCACGATCCCGAGATCCACGCCGTGCGGCCCGCGGAGCCCCGCGACCCATCGGCGCGCGAACGGCTCGGTGAAGCGCTCTTTTTCACGACGCTGATGGCGCCCCGCGCGTCGAGCCGAGGTCGCCTGAGCCGCTTCACCTGCGAGACGTGTCACTTCGAAGGCGGCGCGGACGGCCGCGTCCATCACACGGGTCGCGGCGACGTGCGGGTCAGCACCCGAGGCCTGTTCGGCCTGTTCAACGACGCGCCGCACTTTTCGCGCGCCCACGATTGGGATCTCACCTCCGTCTGCGACAACGAATTTCGGGTCGCGAGCCGAGGCAACCCCGTCGATCCTTGGTTCTCGCTCGACGTGGCGGAGTTCCCCTGGCTCAGCGCGCTCGGCATCGAGAAGCGCACGCTCGGTCCGCTCGAGCTCCGGCGCGCCCTGCTCGAATTTCTCGCGCGCTTCACGCACGAGGAAAATCCCGCCGTGCTCGCGCGACCGGCGCCGCGCTTCGACGCGAGCGAGGCTCGCGGGGCCCTGCTCTTTCGCCGTCGCTGCGAGCGCTGTCATGCCCCGCGGCTCGTGGCGGACGACCCCGAAAGCGAGGTGCCGTTCGAGCGCTGGGAAGAGCTCGTGCTCTCCGCGGAAGGCCCCGTCGTGTGGGCCCGCGGCGACTACGAAAAGACCGGCGTCGAGCCGTACGTTGACCCGCGCGGTACCCGCATCCCGTCGCTCAGGCGCCTGTATCTGAAGCGACCCTACCTGACGCGAGGGCTGAGCCCGACGCTCGACGATGTGCTCGAGCGCGTGCGCTTTTCGGACCGTGAGCTTTTTCACGCCGGGGGCACGGGTCGCGCCGACCTTCGCGCGTTCGCAGCCGAAGAACGCGCGGATCTCGCGGCGTTCCTCGAGCTCTTGTAAAAGGTGGCGACTACTCGACGTACACGTCGTCGATGTACACGACGGTCGTCATCGGAGCCGCTGGCGCGCTCGGCGGGCGAGACTCCTGGGCGAGGACCTGGATGCCGAGCTTGTTCACGCTATCGAGGACCACGGCGGGGGTCGCCGTGAGGTCGAGCACGATCTCGTGCCAGGCGAAGTCGTCGAAGGTAGCGGCGCTCACGAACTGCGGAGAGTAGACGGCGTAGCTCATCGACTGCACGAAGAGCTGTATCCCGTTCAGGTAGGAAATGTTGCCCGTGCCAGGGTCTCCAATCCTCACCCAGACGTGCATCGTGGTCTTCCCGGTCCAGTCGAGGTCCATCGTCCTTTCGACGCTCGCCTTCTCCGTGCCCCCGTACACGGTGAACGGGATCGTCGCCGCAAGCGCGCCCGGGCAGAGGTGACCCTCGGTGAGGTTGCGTTGGATGAACCCGTCGCCGAGCCCGCCGAGGTTGCCGGTTTCAGGGGCCAGCACCCAGCCGCTCGTCGTTCCCGGGTCGTCGAAGGCTGCGGCGCCGTCGTAAAGGGTGCCGTCGTGGGGCATGCAGGAGCCTTGGCCGCCTTCGCCACCTTCGCCGGTGCCCGCGGTGCCGCCACCTGCCGTGCCGCCACCTGCCGTACCGCCACCCGGCGTGCCGCCATCACCCGAGATCCCGCCAGCGCCAGCGCCCGCAGTCCCCGAGATCCCGGCGATGCCGGCCATCCCCGCCCCAGCGATACCGCCAGTTCCTGCCAGGCTGCCTGCAGCGCCGCCCGGGGGCATGCCAGCTGTCCCACCCAACCCTGCTGTTCCGCCCACTCCGCCTGTCCCAGCGCCTACCGTGCCGCCGACGGCGCTGCCGGCCGTCCCCGTCCCTCCGACGCCCGAGCTTGTCTTCTTGCTGTCGGTTTTATCACTGCTGCAGGCCGCGAAGACGCACAGGGCGCCGATCACGCCAAGCGAAACGAAGGAACGAGTAGGACTCATGGTCATCGACGATTCTCCCGCGGCCGGGCTCACGCTGGGCCGCCGCCGCACCTTAGCCTAGTACCCCAAGCGTCCCAACCAGCGCCTGAGCCGACGGTTCGAGGGCGCGTCGCGTCGTGGCGTTATTTTTTCTTTCCGCTGGATTCAGCGCCGTGGGGCCGCCACGGTGCCTCCAGCCAGCCGCCGCGCGGTTGCCCCGCGGTCACGCTTCGGCGGGAGCTGGACGAGCGAGGGTGACGGGATCCACGGCGCTCAGCACGGCCACCTGGATCTCGAGGCGGCGACTCGGGCCAATGGGGGAGCCGTCGAGCTCGACGATGCTGAAACGGTCGAAGACGCGGGTGCCGTTGGTCTTCACCTGCGATGCAATGATCTGCACGCGCTGCTGGAACAGGGCCTGGGCCAGGGCAAGCAGGAGGCCCGACCGATCGCCCGTCTCGACTTCGAGCGTCGCGAAGGCTCCCTGACGATCCTCGAGGAAGCGCACGACCGTCTCCGCGGCAGACGGCGTGACACCCGTATGGCCCGTGGCGTCGGCGAGCGAGCCACGATCGACCTTGCCCTCGAGGAGCCCGATCAGCGTGTCGCGAAACTCCGCCACGTACTCCGGACCGACCGGCCCCGTCCGATTCGACGTGGGATCGTGACGAACCCAAAAGACGTCTACCGCCTCGTCGGGATGCTCGAAGAGCTTGCGATTGTACGCCTCCGCCTCGATGACATCGAGGTGGGCGAGCACGAGCGCCGCGCTCATCGTCGCGAGCAGACCCGGGCGGTCGTCGGCGACCACGCAGAGGGCGGTGCCCGTCCGGTTCGACGGGAAGATGCCCACGTTAGCCGCTCGGGCCCCGCGCTCGGCCGAGACGAGCGCGTGCGCCTCGCTTGCTTGGAGATCGAAGTTGCGGCGATAGCTCTCAGGCAGAGATTCGCGGAAATCAGCGGGGGGCGGGGCAGTGCCGGTCACGGGGAGTCTCGCCAGGGCGTTTGGCATGGCAGCCAAATAAGCCTTAGCGTATGGCCGATTTCGGGCGCGTGTCGAGCAAGTGACCTTCGGGCTTTCGATCATCCACCATCGGTCGGGACCTTGGGTGGCTGGGCCGGTGCCTGACCCGGCATGGGTAGGCCGGGGAACGTGGTCGGGAACGCCGTCGGCAGCGTCGTGGGAAATGTGGAGGGCAGCGCAAGAACCGACGGCAGGGGAGGCAGCGTGCTCGGGAACGTGAGCGGCGGGATCGGAAAGGTGCCGCCGTCCGGAGCCGTCGCGCCGGTAGCGGCGGCGGTTGCGGGAGGTCTGCCCGGCGTGGTGTGGGGTGTCGTGGGTGTGACGCCGGGCGGTGCAGGTGGCGCGGGTGTCACCTCGGGCACCTCGGCGACGAACGGTGTCTCGGGAGGTAGATTCGCCGTCGGCAACGGTGGCGGCTCGGTTGGCGCATTCCCTACGACGAGGAGCGCGACCGCGCCGGCGGCGAGGGCGACGAGCAGGAGCACGAGCGCGAGCACGGCGACGCTGCGCGCTCGGCGTGGCCTGCCCGTTGGTCGATGTGTCGGTGGCGCCACGGGAATGGAGACGCGAACCGCTCCGGGCGAAAGTCCGGGGCCGAGCGGGGGCGCGTCCTGGGTCGAGCCCTTGCCGAATGCCGGTGGTTCGGGCGCGATCGTCTGCGGCGGCGGTCCGCCGTGGGAAAACGGCGCGAGCGCCGCAGAAAATTCGCGAATGCTCGCGAAGCGTCGATCGCGGTCGCCTGCGGTGGCGCGTTCTACGACGTTGACGAGCGGCGCAGGAAGGGCCGGCTCGAGCGCCGCGAGTGACAGGACATCGCCCGCCAGCACTTTGCCCACGATGGCCTGGGCGCCCTCGGCCTCGGCGGGCCGCCGGCCGCTCAGCATCTCGAACAACATCACACCGAGCGCGTAGACGTCGGCGCGTGCGTCGACCTCGCTCGCCGAAAACAGCTGCTCGGGCGGCATGTACTCGGGAGTTCCGAGCAGGACGCCTGCGCGCGTGAGGCCGCGGGCGCCGGGCGTCTCGCGCAGCTTGGCGATCCCGAAGTCGATCACCTTGAGCAGGGGTCCGGTCGTGCCCTGCGTCACGAGCACGTTGCTGGGCTTGAGATCGCGGTGCACGACGCCGATGGCGTGGGCGGCTTCGAGGCCCGCCGCGATTTGCGTGGAGAAGTCGATGGCTCGCTCGAGCGGCAGCTTGTGCTCGCGCTCGAGCAGGTCCTCGAGCGATTCTCCGACGACGAGCTCGAGCACGAGGTACGGCTGGCCGTCGGGTCCCGCATCCATGTCGGTGACGTGTGCGACATGTGGGCTCACGATGGCCGCGGCGACCTTGGCCTCCTGGAGGAAGCGCTCCGAGAGCCCCGGACGGTCGGCGATGTCGGCGTGCAGGAACTTGAGCGCGACGGCCGTGCCGAGCCGTTCGTGACGCGCCTCGTACACGCTGCCCATGCCCCCATCGCCGATCAGACGCACGATGCGGTACTTGCCGCCCACTATGTCGCCCGGGCTCAGCATGGTGTCCGGCCCGACCCCGAGGAAACGGGCCCCTGCGTCACGAGGCGCCGCCCCCGCTGTTGACGGGCCAGGGGATCTCCGGCGCCTTTTCGGAAAAGTTTGCGAGCCGAGCCCAGACGAACAACAGATCGCCTAGCCGGTTCAGGTAAATGATGACCTCGCGGCGGATCGTGCGCGCCCGCCGTGCAGCGTGCACACGCCGTTCGGCGCGCCGGCAGACGGTCCTTGCCTGGTGCAGGCGCGCGCCGGCCTCGGACCCACCCGGCAGGATGAAGGTTTTGAGGTCAGGAACCCCCTTTTCGGCGTCGTCGATGAACGCCTCGAGCCGTGCCACGTCCTCGGCGCCGAGCAGCGTGAGCCCGAGCTTGTCTTCCTTGCCCGGCGCGCACCCGAGCTCCGCGCCCAGCCGGAACAGGTCGCTCTGGATCGAGACGAGCCTCGTCCGCGTTACGCCCTCGGCGAGCGCAGCGGTGACCATGCCGAGGCAGGCGTTCAGCTCGTCGATGGAGCCATACGCCTCGACGATGGGCTCGTCCTTCTCGACGCGAGCCCCGCCGAATAGCCCGGTTGTGCCGTCGTCCCCGGTCCGCGTGTAGATTTTCATGGCCCGCCGTGGACCTTGCCACGGGACGGGCCTTTTCGGGTCACGCCGAGAAGATTCTGCTGAATTTCCCCCTCCATGGCGGAGGGGGCGACCTTCTTGGCAAGCGCGAGCTCCTGGACGAGCAAGCTGCGCGCCTGGTCGAGCAATCGCCGCTCACCGAAGGAGAGGTCCTTGTCGAACTTCAGGCGGTACATGTCGCGGAGAACCTTTGCGATCTCCGACGGCTGCCCGCTTTTGAGCATTTCGGTGTAGGCCCGAAATCGGCGGTTCCAAGGCTGAACGTTGACCGCGACCTCGGGGGCGCGCAAGATGTCGAGGATCTTCAGAGCCTCTTTCTTCTTCATGACCGGCCTGAGGCCCACCCGCTCGGTCGCGTCCGTGGGGATCATCACCTTGAGACCGGTGTCACGGATCTTGATGACGTAACAGGACGTTGCTTTCCCGCCGAAGTCGCGCTCTTCGAGCCGCTCGACCTCGCCGACACCGTGGCTCGGATGGACGGCCATGTCGCCGACCTTGAAACTGTTGCGGGCCGCTGTTGCATTGACGGTAGATTGCATTCCGCCTCCTCGGGCCGCCGCAGCACGCTGTTGCGGGGCGATTCGCATCTTGGAAAGGGTCGAATCCGCTTTTGGGGTTAGCGCGGTCCGCCCTGCGTCTGCCAAAGTCGCGTGGGCCGAGTCAGCCTCCGTTCCGACCTTTGCGGTGCAGCACGGCGGGATTCGTACCATTCTCGGTGGCCCCAGGTCAATTGCGCTGCGAGGCTTCCGGCGCCACAGCCGCCCGAAATCGCTGCAGTTATCGGGCACGCCACGGCAGGCCGGCCATTAGGTCTACCGGGGGTCCGCGGGAGCTGGCGCTGGAGGACTGGGTACAACGTCAAAGATTTCATGCACGTCCCCGTCGATCGTCGCGGCGATGACCCGGACCAGCGGCCGTAACGGCATGCGAGTGGACAGTGTAAGTAGATGTAAGTCTGAATTAATTTCTGGTGTGCTCGCCTGGTCGAGCGCGAGGAGGGTGCCGAACGAGGTCGAGCAGAGCTCCTGCCACGCGCGGGCGACGTCGGCGGCGGCGCGCTCTGGGGACGGCGCGAAGTCGCCCGCCAGCGACAGCGTGAGCTCGAGGACGCCTGGCGCGCCGCCCCGTGCCACGAGCGACGCGGCGGACGCTTTGCGCAACAGGCCGCTGGCTGCGCGCTCCGCGTCCTCACCGAATGGGTACGCGGCATAGAAGGCGGCCAGCGCGTCCGCCGGCGGCCCGGGGAGCCCCCGGAGCGCGACACCGTGCAGGGCCGTTGGTGAGCGCAAGCGATGCGCCGAGTACGCTTCGACGATGCGCGCCAGCGACGTGTCGTTCTTCGCGACCGCGACGAAGTCGTCGTCGACCGACACCATTGCGACCGGCTCGCCGTGGATCGTGCCGAACACGCGATGAACGTTCGCCTTTGTCTTGCGCGAGAGTCCACCGCCGTCCAGCCGATCTGCGAACTGTTCTCGCGCCAGGGGGGCGCTGGGTGCTCCGAGATCGGCGACGTAGAGCGTCCCGGGACCGAAGCTGGCCACGGCGAGCCCGCGCACCTTTTCGAGGTCGATGCCCACCGTGGCCTCGAACGCGGCAAGGCGTTCCTCCGTTGCGATTTCCTTGATTAAAGAGGCAATGTCCTCGCGCTTTTCGATCGCGGCCGGCCGCACGAACGCCAGCCACTCGAGCCCGGCGGCGGGGACGTGCCCGAGTACCCCAGGGCGCTCCGCGACGATTGGTGTCGGCGCCCGAGGGGCGGACTTAGGACCGGCACACCCCACACTGAGTGCCAGGGACGCAGCGATCGCCAGGGCGCGCACGAGCTAAGCTCGGATCCTCAGGGTCAGTCGTCGCCGTCGCTGCCGCCGGTGATGGGGATATGCCGGCTGCCGTTCACGAGCTCTTTCAGTTCCTTGCCAACTTTGAAGAACGGCAGCCGCTTCGCCGGAACCGGCACGGGCTGGCCGGTGCGCGGGTTGCGACCGGCGTATGGCTTGTAGGGGCGCACCGTGAAGCTTCCATACCCCCGGATTTCAATGCCTTCCCCCTTCTGGAGCGCTTCGGTCATCGCTTCGAACACGCAATTGACCACCAGCTCGGCGCGAGCTTTCGTGAGCTCGCCTCGGGCCGCAATGGCCTCGATGAGTTCGCTCTTCGTCATCCAGCTACGCCTTCCCTAAAGAGCCCTCGCGACCCACTGGGAGCACTCATGCTCAGACCTAAGCGCTGAACTGTCAACGCTTTTTCGATTCTGCGCGGGACAGCTCCAGGTAGTCAAGAACGACGTCTTCTCGGGTCCTCAGACGGATGCGCGTTCCCGGGGGCACGCGGATCGCGAAGAGCGCGGAGCGGCGGCAGCCTCCGGTCGGCGCCGAAACGGTTGCTTGGCGGCCTCCCACGGACGCAACGAGCGTGGCACCTGGGTCGGCCGCCCAGCCGAGAACGAGGTCCTGCTCCTGGCTCCCGGGCGACACGAGCTCGAGCTCGAACGTCGGCTGCGGGCGCCGCGTGCAGCCGGAGGCCGCGCCCGCCCGAGAGGCAGGGGGAGAAGTCCGGGTGTGCCCATCCCTCCGCCACGCCGAGGGCTGGCCACTCGGCCTCGGCTTCCTCGCGAAAGGGGTCGGCACCGGGCCGGTAGCCGGCGACGGAGGTGTGTCCCGTGAGCGCGGAGAACGAGTAGCGATACGTCGGCGGCTCGCCGAAGGCGCGGAACAGGGCAGCGTCGTGAGCGTCTCCATGGTGGCGAGCCACGAGGATGCCGTGCCTCGGGTCGAGAATCGCCGGGTCGTGGCCGAGGGCGAAGGCGTGGTCTGTGTCTACGAAAACGAGCCCGCGCTCGATCCCAGCCTTTCGCAGCACCGCGGGCTCGAACATCGGGCGGCCCCCGTCGCGATCCCGCAGCGCGACGTGGGCGTGCACGCCGTGGAGCGCGAAGCCGAGAAGGGCGAGCGCCGGGAGGAAACGACCGACTCCGAGCCGCGCGAGGGCCAGGCCAAGCAACACGTGCTCGAGGGGCAGTGCGTCGGCCAAAAGCCGAGCTCCAGCTCCGGGGTAGCTTCCCGGATAGTAGAAGAAGGCGTACGCGACCACGATGGCGAGCCCCGTGCCGGCGAGCCAGAGCACGCCCGGCACCCGGCGGTGCCGGTACGCGACCCAAGGCACGAGCAGCGCGAGCGGCGCGAAATTTACCAAGTCGGTCGCGTGTAGGACGAGCCGCATCAGCGTGACCTTGGCAGCGGCCGCGAGCCCGAAGCCGTCGGGGAAGTCGCGCTGGATGACGTCACCGTGCTCGAAGTGGCAGCCGACTTGACCGAGCCCCCAGGCGAAGCACCCGGGTGGGCCGTCGGCGAGCGCGTAGTAGGTGCGCTGGGTCGACGCGAAGAACGAGCCCGTCGCTGCGACCTGGTGGGTGACGAGCAGCGCGACGCCCGGCAGTACGGCGAGCGCGAAGCCGAAAAGCCGCGCGGCTCGATCGCCACGCCGCCGCCCCACCGCCGCGAGCGCGATCGCGATGGCGACGAGCCCGCTGAGCGGCCGCGTCGCCATGAGCCAGCCCGCGGCGAGCCCCGCAAGCACTGCGCGCGGCCGACCCGCGCCGAGCGCCGAGCCCAGTGTCACGATGAGCAGGAGCGCGCTCAAGCCGTGGGCCATCGTGTCCGCCGTGTGGTAGCGGAGCGCGGCCGACAGCAGCGAGCACGTGGCCGCGAGTCGCGCCGCCGCCTCGTCGTCGAAAAGGTCGCGTGCGACGTGGTAGGTGGCAAAAACCAGGAGCGCGCCGAGCACCGGCCCCACGACGAGCGGCGCGCCCACGACGAATCCGGCGGCGAGCGCGAGCGGATAGCCGGGCGGAAAGATCACGGAGAGCGCGCCGTCCTGGTAGAGCGAAAAGCGGCCGCGGAACGCGGCGCTCGGCAGCGCGACCGGAAAGGCGAAGTGTCCCTGTGCGAGCGCGTGCCCCTCGAGGTAGTAGCTCGTGGCGTCGATGATGCGCGGCCCTCCGCGCAAGAAGTGAGCAACGTACCCGAGCGAGAGCGCTGCGGCACCGAGCGCGAGCGCCCCGACAATCACGCGGCTCGAGACGGCGCCGGCGCGCGCCCCGACGCGCCGCCAGCCGAAGGCGACGCCGAGCGCGACGCCCCCGAGCACCAGCGTCGCGAGCCCGACCGGGTCCGAGCTCGGGCCGAGCGTCGCGTAGGGGCCCGGCATCAGGGCCTCTGCAGGGCCCAAGCGTGATAGAGCACGCGCTCGCCCGACGGACCGAGGTCCACGGTGATCCGCGCTGCAACGCGTCGCTTTACCTCGATGCTCGCCTCGAACCAGCCGTCGGTGCGCGGCAGCTGCAGCATCCCCACCGGTTGGCCGTCGACGCTGACCGGGACGGTCACGTTCGCGACGGGTGCCGCACGAAACACCAGTCGGAGTGGGCGGTCGGGCAGGATGCCCTCCATGACGAAGCGCTCGCGGTGGCCTTCGGGCGTGTTGCGTCCGGCGTCGAAGACGTCGCGTTCGGGGTGGTCCGGATGTGGCAGCAGCTTGGGGGCCACGCGGCCGGCGCGCGCGGGGAAGCGCTGGTAGTGCGCTGCGCGCTCGCTCATCACGTCGGCCCAGTCGAACTCCGCGACGATGCGCTCACCTTCTGCAAGGCGAAACGGGGTGCTGCTGCCCTCGAGCGGGCCCCATTCGGCGCGGTAGATGACCTTGCTCGGCGCCCCACAGATGACGTTGCCCCGCGCCGGAACCTCGCCGACGCGGCTGCCGAACCACAGCGGGAACTCGTCCCACCACGAGGGATAGAGCGCGAGCAGCTTCGGGCGCTCGGCGCTCGGGAGGTGCTCGATGAGCTCGACGGCGGCGGCCACGTTCGCGCGCGTGGCTCGCGCGAAGGGCAGCCCCCTGTAGCCACCGAGACCGATCATGTCGAGCGTCGGCCCGTCGCTCATGTACGGGATGGCGCCCGCGTCGCCGACCATCACGAGCGGGGGAGGGCGCGGGCCGTCGTGGAGCATGCGGCCCACGCTGACGTGCTGATCGTAGATGTTGCGCGATGCGCGGCCGAAGTACCAGACCTGGAAACGGAAGTTCGCGACGGCCTGCCATGCGAACGCGACCACGGCCACGGTCGTGACGGTCGCGAGCGCCACGGCCGGCCACCTCAGTGGGCGCTTCAAGCCTCGCGCAAGGCAGGCCGACGCCCCGAGCGTCGCCACCATCATCAACCAAGCGACGGCCGGCATGACGTAGCGCTCGTTTTGCCAGCGTACCTGCCCGTTGAAGGCGACCGTCATCGCCCAGGCGAGCACGCTGCCCCAGAGCAGCACCGCGACGCGGCGGGTCTCGCGAAACAAGAGCGCCGCCGCCCCGAACACCCACACCAGCCAGCCGATGACGGGAATCGATTCGAGGTGCTGCTGCGTGATGCGCAGCGCCTGGTACCCGAGGAAGAACCACCAGAGGTCCCACTTTTCCCTCGCCGTGAGATACGGATGATAAACCTCGAGCTTCGCGATCGCACCCGCCGCCGCCGCGTCACCCGTCAAGAACAGGTTCGCCAGCGCCATGGCTGCGATGACGCCGACGGCCGGAACGACCACGAGCGCCGAGGCGCCGAGCGACACCTTGGGCCCACGCGAGCGGAGGCGGAAGAAGCTCGTGCCCGCGAAGACGAGCACGGTCCCGAGCGCCTCGGGTCGCGTCGCGACGAGGGCGGCGCCCCACGCGCCGAGCGCCGCGGCGGTGAGCCAGAGCGAGCGCGCCGGGGCGTCGGCTGCCCCCTCCCCGAGAGCATCCCACGAAACAAACGCACCCCCCCAGAGGCAGAGGAAGAAACCGATTTCCATGCCACTGAAGAGCGACCAGGCCAGGGCTCCAATCCCGAGCAGTGACGCGGGCAACAGGTAACTCGTGAAGCGCGGTAGGCCGCGGAACGCCCGGCGGGCCGCGAGCAGCAGCGCGAACACGGTCACGCACGCGACGATCGAGGCCCACTCCATGAGCTCGAGGCCACGGAAGCCAGATAGGTGACCGATTGCGAGCACGAAAGGGTACAAAAGGCTCGTTGCACCGCTCGAATAGCCGTTGCCCGAGCACCATTCGAACGGGTGGCCACGTGCGGCCGACCGGGCGAAATCGAAATGAATGAAGACGTCGTCGAGCGGTGCCGACCAGGGGCCGACGCGCCGCTCGGCGGCTTCACGGAAGAGCTCCGGGCTGGACCAGTACGTCGCGTAGAGCGTCTGCAGGCGCGCCGACCCGGCGAAGCGCGTGGCGACGTACAGCGTGGCCACCCCGGCGACGAAGGCGTAGAGGGCTGGCTCCCACTGCGCAAGGCGACCGAACCGGCGGCGGAGGAGCTCGAGTTTCGGCGGCGTTGCTGGCATGCCGGGGCCATCCCCGTTTATCATGGCGAAGCCGGCAGCAGCTTGCCCCGGGGGTGGAGAGGCGCTCTACTTGCGTGCCCCGCGCTCGGTGGGGGAAAAATCTACGATGCACTGGCTCGTTGAGGTCTCCCGCGCTGGCGAAGAAGCCGCCTCGGAGCGCTATTGCATAGAAGCCAGGCGCTGGCAGTCCGCGCTCCAGGAGGCGCGGCGGCTCCGGGGAGACTCCGGGGCGTTGCCGAAGCTCACCATCGAGCTGCTCGATCACGGCTATCGCGCCGTCGATCCGACCCTGCACGTTCGTTACGTGGTGACTGAAGCGCCACCCGACATGCCGCTCACCGAAGGGTCGCAGGTGATGCTCTCGACGCGCCCGCCGCCCGTCGAGGTCGCGCTGCCCGCCGAGCCCAGAAAAGCGGCCGCGTCGAGCGCGCCGCCGAAGGCGACGAGCAACGCCCCCCGGCCCCTCGATGCGCAGGTGATCCGGCACCGAGACGAGCGACCCGAGGGCGATCCCATCGCCTATCGCGAGCTTGCGCTCGCGGTGAAGCCGGGTGCCACGAAAGAAGAGGTCGAGGAGCTGCTTTTCGCTCGGCTGGCAGACGCGAAGGCGGCGATGCCGACCGAAGCGAAGCGGTACGTGCAGATTGCGGTTTTCGATCACATGTTCATCAAGCGCCCCGTGCGGCCGCCGCTCGCCACGCTGATGTGGAAGGAATGGCGCGGCGAGCCAGCTCTCGCGTTTCCCGGGTTCGCTTCGCCGTCGGAGGCGCCGCGGCCGTCGCCGCTGTCGTCGAGTCGGGCCCCGAGCTGGATGCCGCTTGCGTCGTCGCCGCCGCCCGCTCACGCACCGAGCGCGGGACCGAGCGGGCCCTCGGCGGCAGAGCCACGGCGCGAGCCCGCAGCGCTCTCGTCGGTTGCCCCCGCCACTCAGGCGTCACCGAGTGTCGCGCCGATGCGCCCCGGATCGGTCAAGCCCATCCCGGTGGTCTCCGTCGGAAAGAGCGTTCCGCCGAGCCCTGCGGCATCTTCGTCGCCGAGCGTGTCCAAGGCCCCCGTGCCGGCGCCTTCGACGAGCCCGCCGCCGGGCGGCCCTGCCGCGCCCCAGCCTCCGAGCGTCGCGCCCACGCTGGTCGTCGTGGCGGACCAGGATGAGCCGCCGCCGTCGTCATCGCCGCACGTGGAGCTCGGCGGGCCGCCGTCGTCATCGCCGCACGTGGAGCTCGGCGGGCCGCCGTCGTCTCGCCGCACGTGGAGTTCGGCGAGCCGATGCCGGCATCTGCGCCTCACGTGGCCATCGGCGAGGCGCCGCCCGACTCGACCATGACGGCACTCCTCGAAGCCGAGGGCCAGCGCGACGCCGGCGCCGTGTCGGCGCGCTTCGCCCCAACGCTGCCCGCGACGGAGATGGCCGAGGCGGCACGCGTGGCGGGCGCCATGCCCCCGGCCGCGCCTCCGGCGGACGGACGGGAGGCGGATGCGCCGCCCACGGGGCCGTCGGAGCGCCCCGCCCAGCGTTCCGATCCGCCGGCACGGCGCTCGGACCCGCCGACGCGCCGTTCGGACCCGCCGACGCGCCGTTCGGACCCCGGCATCGCGCGGCGCCGCGCCCCGTCCGAGGATCTCATCGGCGACCTTTTCGAGCGCATGCACGAGCTCTCCTTCATGGTCGACCTCGTGTCCGGCGCCGACTACGTCGTGCGCGTGCTCGCCGAGCTCATCCCCTGCGAAGGCACGGTCATCCACGCTTTCGACCTCGCGCGGCACGAGTTCGTCGTGATACGTGCCAAGGGCCCGCGGGGACGCGACGCGCTGCTCCACCGCACGCCCGATAGCGATCCGCGCATCCGCGAGATCATGCGCCATCGCAGCTTGGCATCGAACGGCGCCGCGCCGGTTCGTTCCGACGCGTTCGAGCGGATCGGCATCGAGCCGCGGGCGGTCCTGTGCGGCGCGGCGCGGCAGGGCGGCCGCGACCTCGGCCTCATCGAGCTCGCGAATCCGCAGGGCGGCACGCCCTTCCACGAGGGCGAGGCGAGCGCCCTGGAGTACGTGTGCGAGCAGTTCGCCGAGTTCGTCGCGCAGCGACCCGTGGTGCTCGATCCGGAAGTCGTGCTCGGGCAGTAGCCCATGGCCGACCCGACGCGACGCGAACGGCTGCTCACCTTCTTGCTGCTGCCCACGATCGTGGTCGCGGTACTCGTGCTCGCCGGCGTCATGTTCCGCTCGAGCTTCCAGCTCGAGAAGCTGCGCGAACAATCCGTGGTCGAGGCGACGCTCTTGCTCGCGAACGAAAAGGCCGATCGTCTGGACAAGAACATCATCGAGCAAGACAACGCGGTGCGCTCGAGCATCGACGTGACCGAACGCGAGCAGTTCGGCTCGCGCTGGCTCGAGAACGCCGTCTTGCAGACGCCGACGGTGCGAGCCGTCTTCCTGATCGATCTGACGGCGCCGCGGCGCGACGTTGTCGCCGTCGCGTCCCGCGCACCGGGGCCCGAGGAGGAGCGTTTCCGGCGCCTGCTCGTGGGCGCGCTGCTCGCGGAGATGAAGATCGACGCGCCGCCGTACGATCAGCTACGTCACCTGCACGCCGTGCGCCGCGGCCAATCCTACTTGTGCAGCCACTGGCAACGCGAAAACGAAGGCCGCCGCTACCTGGTGGTCGTGTGGCACGACGTGCCGCGCATCGTGCACGCGCTTTTTCCCACGCTCTACGCCGACGCACAGCAGAGCCGCGTCAACGTGGTCGATGCCGACGGGCGCATCGTGTTCGGCCCTCCGCTCGCCCGCACGGGCATGACGCTGGGGCGCCAGTTCGAGACCACGCTCTACAAGTGGACCGTCAACGTGACGATGGCGTCCGGGGAGGAGCTCGCCGCAGCGGTGCAGCGCCGGCGCGTGCTCGAAATGGTGCTCGTGGGTCTCTCGAGCCTCGTCGTGATTCTGGGTCTCATCGTCGTCGTCGTGGCGGCGGCTCGCGAGCGCAAGCTCTCGAACCTGAAGAGCGACTTCGTCGCCAACGTTTCGCACGAGCTCAAGACGCCGCTTTCGCTCGTGCGCATGTTCAGTGAGCTCTTGCAGAGCGGGCGCGTCGACAGCGACGAGAAGCGCCGGCAGTACTTGCAGATCATCGTGGGCGAGAGCGAGCGCCTGGCCGCGCTGATCGAGAACGTGCTCGACTTCGCCAAGGTGGAGCGGGGGCGGCAGGCCTACGACTTCACGCACGGGCCGATCGGCGAGGTGGTGGCGCGCGCGGTGGACGCTTGTCGCCTGCGCTCCGAGCGGGAGGGCGTCGAGATCGAGCTCGACGTGCAGCCAGGGCTGCCGTCGATCCGCCGCGACGAGCGTGCCATCGAGATTGCCGTCATCAACCTCGTCGACAACGCCCTCAAGTACGCGGCCGATGGTCGCCGCATTGCGGTCGCCGTCCGCTATGGGCGCGGCGAGATCCAGATCCGCGTGGCCGACCAGGGCCCCGGCATCGCGGCCGAGGATCGTAAGCGAATTTTCGAGCGCTTCGTGCGTGGGCGCGTCACGCACGGGCGCCAGGTGCGCGGCAGCGGTATCGGGCTCGCGCTCGTCAAGCACATCGCCGAGGCGCACGGGGGGCGCGTCTGGGTCGAGGCCGGCGCGGAGCGCGGCAGCGTGTTCGTCGTGGTGCTGTCGGCTCAGGGCGCGGCCGCGCCGACGTTCGAGCGCGATGAGTCGCTCGCACCCGCGTTCGACGCGCTGAGCTCGCTGCGGCAAGCTACTGGCTGCTCTCGCCGTCGTCGGTGGCGCGCTGCATCTCGAGCAGCTCCTTGTCCGTCAGGTAGATGCTCGAGGCCGCGCGACGCGGGGCGCTCGCTGCTGGTGGCGCTGCGAGTGGCGCAGGCGGCGCCGCGGTTTCGTCGTCGTCCGCCTCCTCGTCGGGCTCGGGGGCGGGCGCGCCGCTCGGCGCCGCGGTGCCCGCCGCGGGTGCCGCCTCTTCCGGCAACGGGTCGGGCAGCGTGATCGCGTCGAGCAGCGGGTTGTACTTCTCCATCACCTCGTCGAACGTCGCGCGCAGCGCGCCACCCAGCGTGCGCATGCCGTCGAGGTCGAGCTTCTCCGCGTCGAAGAATTCCTTGTTCTTGCTCGCGCTGAAGTGCAGGTGCGGCCCCGTGGAGCGCCCCGTCGACCCCACGTAACCGATCACTTGCAAGCGTCGCACCTTGTCGCCGACCTTGAGGCCGTCGGCGAACCGAGAAAGATGCGCGTAGCCCGTCTCGACGCCGCCGGCGTGCGCGATCTTCACGAGGTTGCCTGCCGGCCCTGCGTTACCGACGTAGATGACCGTGCCCGGCGCCGAGGCGCCGACTGGTGTGCCCGTGAGCGCGCCGAAATCGGTGCCGAGGTGCGGCATGACCTTCTTCAAGATCGGATGAAGACGCTTCAGGTTGAAGCGCGACGTGATGGGAGCACCCGGGATGGGTTTGCGCCAGCCCCCTTCGTGCGGCGAGCGCCCCTTGGCGTCGTAGTAGCCGCGCTCACCGGGCACGTCGAGGTAGTAGACGCGCAGCGAGCGATCCTTTTGCTTGAGCTCGAGCGCTTCGACGCCCGCGTAACGCGCGAAGTCGCCGAGCACCGTGACTTCCTGCACGATGAGTCGAATCACGTCGCCGCGCTCGAGCTCCTCCGCCGCGGAATGTCCGTCGAGCGCGGCGAGCACGACGCGGCCGAGGCCTCGCTCGAAGCCCGCCTCCTCGGCAGAGTCGTCGAGGCTCTTGCCGTCGTAGACGAACGCCCCGGCGACCGGCGCTCGCTCGACTTTGAGATCGAGCTTGCCCGCCGCGAGGAGACCGTCGGTGCCTTCGCGCGCTTGATAAACTTCCTCCGCGCTCACGATGTACTCGAACGCCTTGAGCCGTTGGCTCTGACGATCCAAGAGTGCGACGAAGCGATCCGATCGCTTGCAGTGATCGAAGTCGCGGATGCCACGAAAGGCGGTGACGATGCGGTAGCTTTCCTTGGCCGGCACGCCAGCCTCCTGCACGGCCGTCAAGAACGCTTCGCGGCCGATCTTGCCCTCGACGAGCTGAAGCGCCGGATCGTGCGCCCCCTCGCTCACGCGCCAGGGACCGGGGAGGCGATGCCGTTCCCGCTTTTTCGGCTTCGAACGCTCCGTCTTCACGATCACGGGTGGCGGCGTCGCCGACGGTTGCGTGCTCGCGACCTCCGCTTCGTCGCGATGCGGCGCGACGTGCATCGCCACGGCGGTGACCGACGCGATCACCGCCATCCCCATCAGGGTGCCGAACAGCGCGACGATGGTCGGCGAGAGCGACGAGCGCCCCGCGCCGTTCGGTGCTCCCGGCGCGCGCACCGGCGGCGTGCCCTCGTTGCCGGTCGGGTCGAAGGCGCGCCGGCCGATGGCGTCGAGGTCGTCTTCGGTGGGCGCCCCGCCGGTGGTGCCGCCGGTCGTCTCGTCCCGCGCCGTCGCTGCGCGCTCGAGGAGCCGCTCGCGGAGGGCTGCTCCGCGCACGGGTCCCTCTGCGGGCTCCGGGGAATCGCTGGGTTCGTCTGCCACGTCGGTGGGTGCTGGCGGCGGTGCCTCGAGCGACAGCTCCGGCTCGAGCTCACCGTCCTCGCGCACCAGGGGATCGACGATCTTACCCACGTGGCGGCTGCTCGGGTCGGTAGGACGCGAGGCCACGGCGGCCATCCGGTAGCAGTGGTGGGCGTGCATGGCAACCCGTGATCCCGGCCATGGCACACAAAGCGTCGTGATTTTCCGACTTGTGGACCACGCGCTGAAACGCCATCATCGGCCGTGCGCGCCGGGTGGCACTCCGTCCCCGCGCGTTCCGAAAGCAGAGCCCTGCGAGCATGGATGACCACCTGAAGCAGCTCTTGTTGTTGGGGCGTGAGCACTACCAGAAGCGCGAGTACGACAAGGCCGAGTACCTGCTAAAGCAGGTGGTCGCTCAGACCGATCGCTTCGCCGACGTCTTCGACATGCTCGGCGTGATGGCGCACAGCCGTGGTGACTTCACTCAAGCGGAGGATCACTTCGAGCGAGCGGTGACTCTCAATCCCAACTACACCGAAGCGCAGCTCAACCTGATGGTCACTTACAACGACCTCGGTAAGTACGACTCCGCGCGCGAGGTGTACGCGCGCATTCGCAGTCGCGGTGCCGCCGGCGGCAAGGGTGATCCATTCGCGAAGGGCAAGATCGCGAACATGCACGCCGAGCTGAGTCAGGCGTACCAAGACGCAGGCATGGCGGCGGAGGCCGTGACAGAGCTCGAGCGCGCCGTCGCGCTGTGTCCACAGTTTGCCGATCTGCGCACGCGCCTCGCCGTGCTCTACCGCGACACGGGGCAGCCCGATCGCGCGCGCGAGCAGCTCGAGCTCGCGCGTGCCTCCAATCCCGGCTACGCCCAGGCGCGGGTGCTGCTCGGGGTGACCCTGCTCTCGGCGGGGGAGCTCGAGGCGGCGGATGCCGAATTCGGCACGGTTTTAGCCCAGGATCCCGACCACAAGAGCGCCCAGATGTACCAGAAGGTCGTGCGCAGCCGCCTGGCGAGCTCGGAGCGTCCCCCCCAGTCGTAGCGTCCCCGTTCCAAGGTGCCCCATGCCTGTCTGCAAGTCGTGTGGTGACGAGGTCGAAGAGCTGGTCAGCGTTCGCGTTTCCGGACGCACCAAGAAGCTCTGTCAAGACTGCGCGGAGCGCGCGGAGCAGGAGGCGGCCGTCGGCGAGGAGAGCGAGGCCGCCGTCCAGCGCATGATGGACTTCAAAGGTCGGCGTTGAGTCGATCCGCCCGGAGCGGAACGTGTGGAGCGTCGCAGGCGCCGTGCTAGCGTTGACGTAGGCATTCTTGGAAGGCAAGGTCTCGAAGCGAGCGGCGATTCGCCACGCAAGGGAGCCAACCGGTGCCGGCCTCACCGGTATGTTTCGGGTGTCTTTGCGGCGTGCGCCGCCCGCGTTCTGTGCTTCCACGATCGCCCAACTCGATGCTAGTGGCGAGCCAACATGAGCTTGGCTTCTAAGTGTTCGATCGGGGGATCTTTGGCATTGCTGGTCTGGTCTTGCGCCAAGGCGGAAGACTCGCCGCTCGTCGGAAGCGCCGTGCCGAGCGCGGGACGCGGCGGCTCCGCGGGCACCGGCGTCGGCGGCACGCTGGGCTCGGGTGGCACGTCGACGGGCAAGGGCGGAAGCTCCGGGGTCGGCGGTAGCGCCGCCACGGGCGGCAGCGGCGGCTCCGGCGCCGGCACGGGCGGCACGTCGGGTGCCGGTGGTTCGGGGGGGCTCCCCGCCTGCGGCTCGGGGGCGATCGACGACGCGGGCGTCGTGCTCCGTTACATCGTCGGCAACGCGAGCGCGATGTCGGACCAGCTGTTCATGCACCTCTACTTCGAGAACAAGTCGGACCAGCCGCTGGACCTCGCGCACGTCACCGTCCGCTACTGGATGACGGCGGAGCCCGAGTTCGACAGCCCTGTGACCGACTACCGCGGGCCGCAGGTCTCGGGCGAGCACGCGACGTACGTCGACGACGGTGAGCTCAGCCACCTCTTCATCACGTTTTCCGGCAACGAAGTCCCCCCGCACAACGACACGGATCTCAACCCGACCGAGGTACAGTTTCGCATCCAGGGCCGAAACGGCGCGCGCTTCGATCAGTCGAACGACTACTCGTTCGCGCCGACGCTCACGAGCAATCCACCCGCCCCCAACGACCACATCACCGTCTACATCGACGGCGCGCTCGCCTGGGGCAAGGAGCCCTCGGGGCGCTGCCCCGACACGGGCGAGGGCGGCGCGGCCGGTGAGGGCGGCCAGGGCGGCGAATCGAACGGGGGCTCGCCGCAGGGCGGCCAGGCGGGCGAGGCCGGGGCGACCGGTAACTGAGTGGGCCCTTTCAGGCGGTGAATCCCGCGGCCTCGCTCGGCTCGAGCGCTCCTCTCGCTGCGCGCTCGAGAAAGGCCGGCTGGCTTTTCGTGAGCTCGGCGAAGACGGCGAGGGCGCGCTCGGCGGCCTGCTCGACCGAGACCGCGCGCCCCCCGAGCGATGCGATCGAGCCGACACCGTGCTCGCGGATGCCGCAAGGCACGATGAGCTCGTAGAGGTCGAGCTCGGGCGCGAGGTTCAGGGCGAAGCCGTGCATCGTGACCCAGCGCGAGATGCGCACGCCGATGGCGCCGATCTTCACGAGCCTTTGGGCCGCCTCGGCGCTCGTGAACGTGCCAGGTGTCGCGGCGTCGGCCCACAGCCCCACGTGCTCTTCGTGGCGTCCCGAGGCGACCCCGAGCTCCTCGGCGACGCGTCGCATCGTTTCGGTGAGCAGGCGCACCCAGCGCCGCACGTCGCGCCGATCGGGGGAAAGGTTGACGATCGGATAGCCGATGAGCTGTCCGGGCAGGTGCAGCGTGACGTCACCGCCGCGACTCGATGATACGAGCGCCACGCCGCGTTCCTCGAGCACTGCGGCCGTCGCGAGCACGTGCTCGGCCTTGGCGCCGCGCCCGAGCGTCACGACGGGCTCGTGCTCCAAAAGGAGCAACGTGTCCCCGATGCGGCCCTCTTGACGCGCTCGGAGCAGCCGCTCTTGCAAGGCTTGCAGCGGGGCGTACGGCTGCCGGCCGAGCCACACGCCGCGCAAGAGCCTCACTCGGGCACCTGCTCGCCCGAGGAGAGCGCCTCCTCGCGGAAATCTTCGATGCCCTCGACGAACGTGCCCGCGAGATCAGGATCGAATTGCGTGCCCGAGCAACGCTCGATTTCGGTCACGGTCACGTCGTGGGGGAGCGCTCGGCGGTACGAGCGGTCGCTCGTCATGGCGTCGTAGGTGTCCGCGACCGAGATGATGCGCGCGATGAGCGGGATCTCGCCCTTGCCGAGGCCCAGCGGGTAGCCGCGCCCGTCCCAGCGCTCGTGATGCAGGTAGACCCCGGGGACGACCGGGCCCAAGAAGCGGATCGGGTCCAGGATTTCCCGACCGTAGACCGGGTGGCGCTTGAAGATCTCGTACTCGTCGAGCGTGAGCTTGCCCGGCTTGTTGAGGTTCATCACGCAGCCGATCTTGCCAATGTCGTGCATCAGCGCGGAGTGGCGCACGACGTCGATGTCGTGCTCGGGCAACCCGAGCCAGCGAGCGAGCGCGACGGCGTAGCGCGCAACGCGCTCGGAGTGCCCCGCCGTGTAGTGATCCATGCGATCGATCGTGCGCGCGAGGGTCTGGATCGTCTGCTGGAACGTCGCCTGTAGGTCCTCGTAGAGGCGCGCGTTTTCGATCGCCGCGGCGGCGCGCGATGCCATCATGCTGAGTAGCTTGCGCTGCCCCTCGTCGAAGCGCCGGCTCGCGGTGAGCGAGATGACGGCGATCCAGCCGAGCAGGCGGTCGCGCATCTTGAGCGGCACGATGGCGACGCTGGAGACCTGGCGCGCGGGGTGCTCGCGGAACAGGTCGCGAGCGCGCGCGCCATGTTCCACGAGGGGCGTCCCGGCCTTGAGCAGCTCGACGACGCGTGTCTCGTCGAGCTGACCGAAATCCTCGCCCGCGGGCAGCGTGGACGCTGGCGTGAGGCGGCGCTGGAAGTACCCGCCCTCGCCGTCGTCGAGCCAGGTCGCTGCGGCATCGGCGCGAACCTCGGACAGCGCGCCGTCCGTGAGCGTCGTGATCACCTCGTCGAGCGACAGGCTCGCGGCGATGGCCTCGCTCACTTTGTAGAGCGAGAGCGCTTCGCGCAGGCGCAGATTCTCGGCCGTGAGACGGCGCTTTTCGAGCCCGCGCTGCACGATGTGGACGACCTCCTCCACCTTGAAAGGCTTGAGGATGTAGTCGTAGGCACCGCGCTTCATGGCGTCGATCGCGGTCTCGACGGTGCCGAACCCCGTCATGATGACGGTCAGCGTGTCCGGGTGGGCCCTCGACACCTCCTTGAGCAGGTCGAGGCCACCCATGCGCGGCATCTTCAGGTCGCTGATGACCATGTCGTAGCGCGCCCGCTCGAGCTCGCTCACGGCGCTCGACCCGTCCTCGGCCGTACGGACGATGTACCCCTCCATGCCGAGGAAGTCGGCGATGATGTCGCGAATGAATTTCTCGTCGTTGACGACGAGAACCCGCGGCCTATCCTCGGGCAAACCCGAATCGATCTGGCTCATGGTGGCGGCTACGCTAAACCGTCCCCACGATAACACGTCATCCGCGTGACCCGAGCAGGCCCCCGAGACCCCGCCGCGGCTCGGGATCATGGGTACGCAAGTAGCTGAGATTGAGACCATTCACGAGCGCGTGTGCGGCGAGCGGCCCGACCAGGGATCCGGTGAGCGCAAAGATCCCGCCCAGGACGAGGCCGATCAGGGTCGCCCACCCCGCCCAGACCCAGCGGCTCGGGCCGGCGAGCTGGTGGAGCACGCCGAAGAGCAGCGCCGAGAGCCACAGGCCGAGCCAGGGCTGGAGCAGCCCGCGAAACAGTAGCTCCTCGCCGAAGGAGCTCGTCACGGCGAGAGCGACGATGCCCGGCGTCGTGAGGCCGCTCGTCAGCGGCCGGAGCTCCCGGTGCAGGTTTCGGGCCCAGGCGAAGCGCGGCACGGCGTAGCGCGTGCCGATGGCGACCAGCAGGCCGACGCAGGTGCCGAGGCCGAGGCTATAGAGGACATCGAGCGGCGGCCGCAGCGGCAGCCACGGGGGGCTCACGGTGAGTGGCAGCTGGCCGCGCGTGCCGAGCGCGATGCCCGACGCGATCAGCGCCATCAGAGCGTATGCGGCGGCGAAGCGGCCCCAGCGCGCCATGGCCCCGCCACTATGCCACGCGCCTCTCCGCGGCGCACGAAGCGGTGGTAGAGTCCCCCGCCGTGCAGGCGCCAGAGGAAGTGGCCCGCTTCGAGTCGGCGCTCGATCTCGTGGACGCCGTTGCGCGCCGCATTGCGCGCGAGCTCGGGCCGAGCGCCGACCTCGAGGAGCTCAAGAGCTTCGGTCGGGAGGGGCTGCTCGACGCGGCGCGAAAGTTCGATGCCTCGCGCGGCGTGCCGTTCCGTGGCTACGCGAGCTTTCGGGTGCGGGGCGCCATTATCGACGGCGTGCGGGCGAGCGCGCGTCTGCCACGGCGGGCGCACGAGCGCCTCTCGGGGATGGCCGCGGCCGCCCGGCTGAGCGAGGGCTCGCTCGAGGACGCGTTCGCGCCGCGTCCGCCGGGAGCGACGCCCGCCGACGCCGACCGCGCCCTCGGTGAGCATCTTGCGGCCATGGCGACGGCGGTCGCGGTCGGGCTCTTGTCGAAGACCGGGTACGGCGACGGCAACGAGCGCATCCCCGTGTCCGACGAGTCGACGCCCGAGGACGCGCTCGGTCGCGCCGAGCTGCTCGAGCTCGTGCGGCGGTCGATCGACGAGCTGCCACGCGAGGAAGCGGAGCTCGTCAGGCGGCACTACCTCGAGGGCGAGCGCTTCGACCTCGTGGCCAAGGAGCTCGGGCTCAGCAAGAGCTGGGCGAGCCGCTTGCACACGCGTGCCATCAAGCGGCTGACGGAGCGGCTCAAGGGTGCCTCGGGATAGCGCGCTCGCTCGGCGCCTCCGACTCGGTTTGCGGCTCTCGGCCCTCACGGGCGCAGCGCTCGCCGTGTGGGCGTACTCCGGTAGCCACATGGTGTTGCAGTGGGACGATCGAGTCCCCAAGGTCCCGATCCAGGTGGCGCTCGGCCTCGCGCTCGCGGCGCTCGGCGTCTACTCGCTGAGGCGCGGCTTTCGCGCCGAGCTGCCATGGCTCCTCGTCTTCGCGCTCTTCGTGCTCGGCGAGGCGCATCGCCTCTGGCTCCGGCACGTCTATCGCTTCGAGGCCGAGCCGCTCGAGGTCTGGCCAATCGTCACGACGACCGATCTGAAGGTTCGCCGCTATCGGCTGCCGCTCGCTGGGCTCCGCGCGCCGCTGCGCGTGCTGCACCTGAGCGACCTGCACGTGACGCCGCGCGTGCCCCCCGAATACGTCGAGCGCGTGCGGCGCGCCATGCGCGACGCCCATGCGGATCTCGTGGTCCTGACGGGCGACTACGTGTCCAAGGCGAAGAACGTCCCGGCGTTCGAGCGCTGGCTCGATGCGCTGCCGCCCGCACGGTTCGGCACCTACGCCGTGCTCGGCAACCACGACTACTGGGCCGGCCAGGCCGAGCGCGTGCGCACCGTGCTCAGCGCCGCGCACGTCGAGCTCGTGACGGGCGAGTGCCGGACGCTCGACGTCGGCGAAGGCACGCCGCTCAGACTGTGCGGCACCGACGCGCCCTGGGGGCGTGCCGCCCCCGACCTCCGTGTGCTGCCGCCGCTGCCGACCGTCGTGCTCAGCCACACGCCCGACAACGTGTACGAGCTTGCCGGCGAGCACGTGGGGATCGTGCTCGCCGGGCACACCCACGGCGGTCAGCTCCGCGTGCCATGGTTCGGTGCCTTGCTCGTTCCGTCCGACTACGGCAGGCGCTTCGATCGCGGGCACTTCGTCATCGACGCGACGCACCTCGTCGTCTCGAC
The DNA here is from genome assembly GCA_963841435.1 of uncultured delta proteobacterium. Classification (GTDB taxonomy): domain Bacteria; phylum Myxococcota_A; class Polyangia; order Polyangiales; family Polyangiaceae; genus PMG-095. The sequence goes on along the minus strand of CAWJCS010000005.1, from coordinate 613,922 downwards.
GGGCATCGGCGCCGACGCACCACCCTTGAGGTTGTTCTGCCCACCCGAGCTCGTCGTCGCGGAGCTCGTCCCGGGATAGGCGCGTCGTCACGCGAGACCCGCGAAAATTTCGGACGCCTTCTTCCGGGCAGGCGCAGCTTGTTCCACGTTCAACGGCAGCTCGGCCTCGGGCGGCGGCTCCACGGCGCTCGTCGCGACGCTCGCCGCGGGCAGCCTCCTCGGGACCTCCAGCAAGCTCAAGCGGTCCTTTTTAGAGCGCTCCGCGTCTGCCGTTCTTTGCTACCCTTCGACCCGTGACCTCGCGCGTTCTCGTAGCGATGAGCGGTGGCGTTGACTCGTCCGTCGCCGCGGCGCTCTTGCACGCAGAGGGGTACGAGGTCGTCGGGGTGACGCTCCACCTCTGGGACTACCCCGATGACGCGAGCGTCAAAAGCCGCTGCTGCGCGCCCGAGGACATCCACGACGCGCGGCGGGTGGCCGATCACCTCGGGTTCGCGCACTACGTTTTCGATCGGCGCGCCCTGTTCCGCCGCGAAGTGGTCGATCCGTTCGTCGACGGGTACCTCGCCGGGGCCACGCCGAGCCCCTGCGTGCGCTGCAACCGTGGCGTGAAGCTACCGGAGTTGCTCGGGCTCGCCGAGCGCCTCGGAGCGGAGGGCGTTGCGACGGGCCACTACGCGCGCATCGCGCGCCGGGATGACACCTTCGAGCTGCACCGCGCGCGCGACCTCGACAAGGACCAGAGCTACTTTTTGCACATGCTCGATCAGGCTGCGCTGTCGCGGCTCGTGCTGCCGCTCGGTGAGCTCGACAAGCGTGCGGTGCGCGCGGAGGCTCGCGCGCTCGGGTTGCCGGGCGCCGACAAGGGCGAGAGCCAGGAGCTTTGCTTCGTGCCGGCGGGTCGCTACGACGACTTCGTCGCTGAGCGCGCGGGTGCTCGCGTTCGCCCCGGGCCGATCGTCGACGAGACCGGTCGCACCGTCGGGCAGCACGGCGGCGTCCACGGCTTCACGATCGGTCAGCGCAAGAACCTCGGTGTGGCGCTCGGGCGGCGGGCGTACGTGACGGGCATCGAGCCCGTTTCGGGCACAGTGCGGCTCGGCGGCGCCGAGGCGCTGCTCGCGACGGGGGCGCTCGTCGGCGAGGTGAGCCTGCAGCAGGGCGTCGAGCCGCCGTTTTCCTGCGACGTGCTCGTTCGCTACCGCGGCGCGCGGCACCCCGCGCGCGTGAGCCGCGTGCCCGACGGCCTGCGCGTCGAGCTCGAGCGGCCCGCGAGCGCGGTCGTACCCGGCCAATATGCCGTGTTCCTTGCCGGCGACCGCGTGCTCGGCGGCGGCGTGATCCGCGCGGCGCTCGGGCGAGCGACCGAAGCGCAAGCGATCGGCCTCGCCGACCAGGCGGGGGGCTCGGTTTGATGCGGGCCGTCGCGTTCGTGGGGGCGCTCTTTTTGCTCGGCTGTGGTGTGGGCGACGGCGAGGGCTGGGTCAAGAGCGATCGGCTGTACATGGAGGATTGCTGGAACGGGACGTTCGATCTCGGCCCTGATTTCTTCGCCGGCAATTCGTTCCGCGCGCAGTCGTTGCTCTTCCGCATTCAGCGGGGCGACAACACCGAAGAGCTCTCCGACGGCGTCCTGATCGTCGTGAACGACCTCGCCCATCTCCGCGGGCTCATCGGGACGCCGATCGAGGTCGGCATCCCAGCCGGAGTCCACGCACCCGGTGAGCCGATCGAGTTCGACCCGGATCCGGCGCCGGTCAGCATCGCACTTTATCTGCACGCGAGCTGCCACATCCAAAACGGGACCGTGTACTCCGTGGGGGGCACCATCACTTTCCAGTCCCTTTGGAGCGGGGATCCGAACGAGGACCAGGCCGACGAGCGCCTGACCGAAGCCTCGTTCGATGCGACCTTCGCCGACCCCCGCCTGTTACTCGGCGACGGTGCGAACGATCCGACCTACCAGAGCCGCGTCACCGGGTACTTTCGCTTCTTCTTCGAGCGGGGGCAGCCCGCGCAGCCTTTCCAATGACCGAGCGCCCGACATGATCACGGTCGTCGACGAACGCCTGCGCTCCGAGGCAGCCCGCTTTCGTTTGCGATTTCGTTGCGAGGAGTGCGTTCACTTCTGCCCCGAGCGCGCGGCCTGTGCGAACGGCTACCCCGTCGAGCCGCACCGCGGCATCGAGATGGCCGAGTGCCGCAAGCTCGAGTTCTGCAAGGAGTTCGAGCTCGCCTGAGCTCGGGTACGGGCTCGTCATGCGGCGCTCCCACCCGCCAACGTTGCTCACGCTGGCGAAGCGCACGCTGCGCGAGGAGTGCGCCGTCGAGCGCGGCGCTCGCATTCTCGTGGCGGTGTCGGGCGGGCCGGATTCCCTCGCGCTGCTCGACGTGCTTTCGCGCCTGGCGCCCGGGCTCGGCGTCGAAGTCACGGCGCACGGGGTCGATCACGGTCTGCGTCCCGAGGCGACGGCCGAGCTCGATCTCGCCGCAGCACACGCCGCGCGGCTCGGGGTCCCGTTCGCGCGCACACACGTCGAGGTGTCCCCCGGCGGCAACTTGCAGGCGCGGGCCCGGTCGCTCCGCTACGAAGCGCTGGCGGCGGCGCAGGTGGCCCAGGGTGCCGAGCTGCTCGCGACGGCGCACCATGCCGACGATCGCGCCGAGACCGTCCTCTTGCGGCTGCTCCGGGGCGCGGGCCCTGCCGGGCTCGCCGTGCTGCCGCCCCGCTTCGAGAACCGCCTGCGACCCCTCGTGCGCGCCGGCCGTCGGGACGTGCTCGCGCACCTCGCGCGGCACGGCGTCGCCTTTGCCCTGGACCCCTCCAACCGCGACCGCCGGTTTCTCAGGGTGCGCGTGCGCGAGGAGGTGATGCCGCTACTGGTCGAGCTTTCGCCGGGTATCGTCGGGCACCTCAACGCCCTCGCCGACCAGTTGCTCGCCGGCGCCGAGCCCGAGCTCGACCACGAGCTCGGCGGAGTGCTCGCGCTCGCCGGGCTCGGGCGCGCGCAGCGGCGGAGCCTGCGGCGCGCGCTCGACCGGCGGCAAACGAGCGCGCGCGTCCGTCTGAAGGGTGGGCTCGAGGCGCGGCTCGACCCGGCGACGGGCTCGCTACGGGTCGCGCCGAGGGCGGGTTAGGCCCGGCCGGCCGCGCCGGAAACCCCTTGGGGGCCCGCCTGGCGCCGCGTGATCGAAACTCTCGCGCTAGGGATTGCGTAAGAGTTTCAGGTTCCTATCGGAACCGGCCGCTGGCGGGCGCTTGCGCCCGGCCATCGACGGCGGCCGACGCGGATGGCATGATAACGGTTCGATAAAGCCGAGGTCCCCCTTGAGGCAACCCCACAAGACGTTACTGCTTTGGGTCGTCCTGATCGTCGCATTCCTGGCGATCTGGCAGTTCTTGAACGACGCCGACGGACCTCAACGCACTGAGATCCCGTACAGCGAGTTCATGGCGCTCGTGAAGGCGCCTCACGACCAGCGGCACATCGAAGAGGTCGAGATCCGCGACCGTGACTACTCGTTCAACATCAAGAACCCGGGCGGCAAGACCGCGAACGAGCGTGGCCGCACGGTGGGTCCGAGCGAGGACAGCGCTGAACAGCTCCTGAAGAGCAACGTCAAGATCACCTTCCAGAAGGAGGAGAACGGGTCCTTCCTGACCCCAGCGCTCACGATCCTTTTGCCGATGCTGTTCGTGATCGTGATGTTCTACCTCTTCATGCGGCAGATCCAGGCGGGCGGTGGGAAAGCCATGAGCTTCGGCAAGAGCCGCGCTCGCCTTCTCAGCGAGTCGCAGAACAAGGTGACGTTCGCCGACGTCGCGGGCATCGACGAGGCCAAGGACGAGGTCGAGGAGATCATCGCCTTCCTCAAGGATCCGAAGAAGTTCCAGCGCCTGGGCGGGCGCATTCCGAAGGGTGTGCTCATGATGGGCCCGCCAGGCACGGGCAAGACGCTGCTCGCGCGCGCCATCGCCGGCGAGGCAGGCGTGCCGTTCTTCAGCATTTCCGGGTCGGATTTCGTGGAAATGTTCGTCGGCGTCGGCGCGAGCCGCGTGCGCGACCTGTTCGAGCAGGGCAAAAAGCACGCGCCGTGCATCATCTTCATCGACGAGATCGACGCAGTGGGTCGCCACCGCGGTGCCGGTCTCGGCGGGGGCCACGACGAGCGCGAGCAGACGCTGAACCAGCTGCTCGTCGAGATGGACGGCTTCGAGTCGAACGAGGGCGTCATCATCATCGCGGCCACCAACCGCCCCGACGTGCTCGATCCCGCCATCTTGCGCCCCGGTCGCTTCGACCGCCGCATCACCGTGCCGCGCCCGGACATTCGCGGCCGTGAGGGAATCCTGGCCGTGCACACGAAGAAGGTGCCCCTCGTCGGGGACGTCGACCTCGGCATCCTCGCGGCCGGCACGCCGGGCTTCGTGGGCGCCGACCTCGAGAACCTCGTGAACGAGGCGGCCCTGCTCGCGGCGCGCCAGGACAAGGACGCGGTCTCGATGGAGGATTTCGAGCTCGCCAAGGACAAGGTCCTCATGGGCAGCGAGCGCCGCTCCATGGTGATGAGCGACGCCGAGCGGCGCACGGCGGCCTGGCACGAGGCCGGACACACCATCATCGGCAAGCTCGTCGAGGGCAACGACGCCGTCCACAAGGTGTCGATCATTCCGCGCGGCGCCGCGCTCGGCGTGACCATGTTCTTGCCCACCGAGGATCGCCACCTGATGACCCGTGGGCAGACGCTGGCGCGCATCGCCATGGCGCTCGGCGGCCGCGTGGCCGAGGAAGTCGTGTTCGGCGAGGTCACGACCGGCGCTCAGGACGACATCAAGCGCGCCACGCGCCTCGCGCGGGCGATGGTGTGCGAGCTTGGCATGAGCGGCAAGCTCGGGCCCATCGCCTACGGCGAGAACGAGGAGAGCGTGTTCCTCGGTCGCGAGATCTCCTCGCGTCGCGAGGACTACTCCGAAGAGACCGCCCGCGAGATCGACCAAGAGGTGCGCAGCATCGTCGAGTCGCAGCACATGCTCGCCCGTCGTATCGTGAGCGAGAACCGCGAGCGGCTCGACCGTTTGGCGCAGGCGCTGCTCGAGCGCGAGACCCTCGACGCCGAGGAGATCGACGCCGCGCTCGAGGGCCGCGAGCTGCCGCGCCGCCAGCGGGTCGTGATCCCGACCTGGTCGGAGAAGCGCAGCAAGGAAAAGGCCGACAAGAAGCGCCCGGCGAGCCTGTTCGGCGCGCCGAAGCCTGCTCCTTCCGGTTGAGCCCGCACCGCACGCGACTGGCTCCGGCCGGCTCGGCTCGCGCCACCCTGGCTTCTTGGCGCGCGGCGTCCGTGCGCTCCGCGTCGCTCGTTCTCATGCGTCGAGGACGCGCACGCGTCGGGTCCAGCAGGCTCTGCGGCGTCGAGCCCGTTCGCTGCCGTTTCGTGAACGGAACGGCCCGCAACGTGCAACTTTAGACAAGATGTCGAAGCAACGGCTCCTTTCGTTTTTCGGGACCTTGCTCCTACTTCTCGGCGTGGGGGCTTGCTCCGGCGACGCAGAGCCCACGACGACCGTGGGCTCCGGTGGCTCGGGCGTCGGGGGCGCGGCGGGCGGGCCCGCGGGTAGCGGCGGCACGGTGCTGGGCGGCGCGGCGGGCACTTCGGTCGGTGGGGCGGCCGCGTCGGCGGGAGCCTCCGGTGCCGTCGCCGGCGGCGGTACCGATGGGGGAGCGGCGGGGGTGGCAGGAGCGCCCGGCGGCACGGCGGGGAGCAGTGGGGGGATTGGTGGGGGTGGCGCCGGCGGTCTGGCGGGGAGCGCCGGAGATCCCGCTCAGTCCGGCTCGGGCGGCATCGCGGGCATGGCTGGAGCGGGAGCGGGTGGAGCGGGGGCGGGTGGAGCGGGAGCCGGCGGAGCGGCTGGGCAGGGCGGAGCGGCTGGCCCAGGGCGGAGCGGGAGCGGGTGGGGCGGCCGGTGGCGGCATGGGCGGCAATGCCGGCACGGGGGGGATGGGCGGTGCGGGCGGGTACCAGCCCTGCCCGATGACCGGCGATTGTATCATCCTGCCGTTCGGCGACTCGATCACCGACGGCTACAACATCGCGGGCGGCTACCGCATCGAGCTTTTTCGCAGCGCCCACGCCGACGGCCACGCGATCACGTTCGTCGGCTCGCAGATGAACGGCCCCACGATGGTCGACGGCGTGATGTTCCCCCAGCGTCACGAGGGTCACAGCGGTTGGAAGATCGCGCAGCTGTTCGATCTGACCCCGACTCCCGCGTTCAACACGAAGCCGCACATCGTCCTGCTCATGATCGGCACCAACGACATCAACCAGAACGACAATCTGGCGCAGGCGCCCACGCGGCTCGGCACCCTGCTCGATATGATCGTCAGCGCCGCACCGGACGCTCTCGTCGTCGTCGCGAAGCTCACGCCGATGAGCTCGAACACCACACAAATCAAGACCTACAACGACGCCCTGCCCGGCGTCGTTTCGATGCGTGCTCAGGAGGGCAAGCACGTCGTCTTGATCGACCAGAACACCGGGTTTCCCACGTCGGAGCTCGCCGACGGGGTCCACCCGAACACGCAGGGCTACGCGCGCATGGCCGCTGTCTGGTACCAGGCGATCGAGCCACTCTTGCCCTGAGCGGCGGCGGTCGCCGCCGAGACGCTCATTTCGGCACGGGCGGTAGCGGGGGCGGGTCGCTCACGAGATTCAAGTTGAGCCCGCCCGGATACTGGTAGCTCGTGAAGCGCCCGTAGCCGACGACCTGGATGCCGACCGGCTCGGTCGCCGAAAGCTCGTGCTGGCCGGCGCGCGCCGCTGCGAGCTCCTCGCGGTAGATTTCGTGCGCCTGGGGCGTCATACCGTCGGCGGCGCGCCCCAGGAGCGTCGTCGCCGAAGCAGCGTCGAGGGTCGCTCCGTCGAGCCTCACGACCGTGCCGGCGAACGCCACGATGTTGACGTAGCTCTTCGGGTAGTCGGGCAGCGCGAGGAACACGTAGCGCTCGCGGAACTGGGCGCTGCCCGTCGTGAGGCTCTGCGATGGGTCACCCGTGCTGTCGCGGGGATCGGCGACGCGAAACTCCGCGACGGCGCCGGGTGCGATACTGTCCGGGGCTCCGACGGGCTTTGCGGGGTAGTAGCTGAGCGCGCTCGCCGCCGCGTGGCCGAACAGGCGCACGACGTGCTCCACCGGTGCGCCGTGGGGGCCCGTCGGCACCGTGACGACGTAGTCGTGCCCGACGGCTTCGGCCGGGAAGACGATCTCCTCGAGGTGGTCGGCGGACGGCGTGCTCGAATCCGGCACGTACGCCGCCGGGTTGCCGCTCATCACCTGGAGCGGCTTGTCGCTGGTTGACTGGACCTGCGTGCCGCTCAGTCCGTGCCCGGCACCGCCATGAGCTCGACGACGTCGAGCGCGTTCATGGCGAGCGTGAACACCGTGCCCGGCCCCGCCTCGACGAGCGTCGAGCCGGGCGGTCCGGCCTGGATCGTGCCGGTGGGGCCGACTTTGACGACGACCTCCGTGCCGTCCTCGATGGCCGTGACGGCGACGTACGAGGGTTTCGAGCTCGCCCCCGAGTCGCGGACGGCGAACGCGAAGTAGTTCGGCGTGAGAGCATTCTTCGGCAACAGCAGCGACGCGTCGTTCGCGTAGGTGTTGCAGGTGCAGATGGCGTTCGGATCGCAGCTCCACACCTTGCCGGGAGCCCGCCCTGGGCCTGAAATTCGAGGGGATTGAACTGGTACGCCGCGACGGGGCGAGTGCTCGTGAGGTGATAGGCGCCGCGCGGCACGATCACCGACGAGGTGGAGCGATCGGAGTTGCAGACGCCGTTGACGCCGCAAGGAATGTGCGGGGAAAGCCGGTTTCAGTGGCGCCGATGTGTGGGCAGATGTGGTCAGATTTTTCGCTCGGACAGGAGCATTTTCGCGTGCGCGATCAGGGCCTCGCGCTCGTTTTCGACCTTGCCCTCGATGACGGCGTCGAGAAGTGCCTTCAAGAGGTCACCGAGCACGCGGCCGGGTGCGAGGCCGAGCTCGCCCATGAGGGCATGGCCGTCGATCGCGAGGTCGCGTACGGCGAGAGCGGTGCCCGCTTCGAGCACGCGCTTCGCGTGCTCCTCGAGCGCGACGAGACGCTCGAGGTCTTGCGGGGCGTCGCGGCCCTTGGCCAGCACGTCGGCGCGACCGAGCACGTAGAGCGCGGGCGCAAGCTCCGGCGTGACGCGCCTGAGCCAGCGTCGTACGGCGGCATCCGACCAGGTCTCGTCGTAGCAGAGGATGTGGTGACGAACGAGCGCCACGATGCGGGCGCGCTCGTCGTTCGAGAAGCGCAAGCGCGATAGCAGCGGGTCCGCGAGCTCGGCCCCGATGCGATCGTGGTCGTAAAACGTATAGTCTTGGTTCTTCTCGCTGAAGGCGCGTGAGCGCGGCTTGCCGATGTCGTGCAGCAGGCCCGCCACGCGCAGCACGGCGTCGGCCGGGCAGGCGTCGAGGCAGGCGAGCGCGTGGTTCCACACGTCGTAGGCGTGGAAGCGGTTCTGTTCGCAATCGACCGATTCGATGAGCTCGGGCGCCGTGATGGCGAGCAGGCCGTGTGTCTGCATGACGCGAAAAGCGCGGCTCGGTGCGGGCGCCCTCATCGTCTTTAGCCACTCGTCGCGGATGCGCTCGGCGCTCACCTTCCGATAGCTGTCGAGCGACGGCTCGATCGCGCGTTCGGTTTCGGGGTCGAGCTCGACGCCGAGCGTCGCGACGAAGCGGGCGGCCCGGAGCACGCGCAGGCCGTCCTCGGCGAAGCGAGCGGCCGGGTCACCGACGGCTCGGAGCACGTGGCGTTCGAGATCGCCGAGGCCGTCGAATGGATCGATGAGGCGATCGGCGAGTGGGTCGTACGCGATGGCGTTGATCGTGAAGTCGCGTCGTGAAAGATCGTCCTTGATGTCGTCGACGAAATAGACCGCGTCCGGTCGACGCCCGTCGCTGTAGCTGGTCTCGCCACGCAGGGTCGTGACCTCGTAGGTGTTTTGGCCGAGCAGCACCGTCACGGTCCCGTGTTGCAGCCCCGTGGGGATCACACGACGAAACAGCCGCATCACGGCTTCGGGCCGAGCGTCCGTCGCGACGTCCCAGTCGCTCGCTACCGTCCTCGGGGTGCCCCGGAGCTCGGCGAGCAGCTCGTCGCGCACGCAGCCGCCCACGATCCACGCGCGGTGGCCTGCCTCGTGGAGTCGCTCGGCGAGCTCCCGCACCTCCCCGGGAATCGATGCGCTCAGGCGCGCCGTGTCGCGCATGCCGCGAGCCTAGTACTACTCCGCCAGTCTTGGGCAGGAGCAGACGTTGATCGGCGGCCGCCGGGCCCCGCAGCCGCGGCGCGTCGGCGTCACTTGCTCCAGGGATCGATGATTTCGCCGCCGCCCATGCTCGGGCGCTTCGGGCGCGGCGCCGGCTTCGGCGCTGCCGGGGTGGCAGGCTTGGGCTTCGATCTGGCGGTGGTGATGCGTTCGAGGCGAATCGACTGCCGCGACTCGGAGGTCTGGTCGACGATGACGCGGGCGTCCTTGAAGCCGTCGGCGCGGATCGCAAGCTCGACGGTCTTGCCCTCCGGCACGTCGATGCTCACCGGGCTGATGCCGAGATCCTCCTGTCCGCGGTAGATGTGCGCCGCAACGGGCTCCGTCGCGATCAACACCTCGTGCATGGCCGGTTCGGGCGTGACCTCCGGCTGCCTTTCCCTAGGCGCCGGCGGCTCCGGGGCGGCGGCCAGTTGTGCAGGCGTCGCCGCGGCCGTGGGAGCGCTCTTCGGTCGCGTGAGCGCGTAGGCTCCGACGCCGGCTGAAAGGAGCACGGCGAGAGCCGCGAGGGTCATGCCGAGCCCACGCGAGCGCGGCGGTAGAGGGGCGGTGCCGTCCTCCCGGTAATACGCGGCCGGGCTCGTGAGCTCGGCCTGGCGCGTGTCGAAGGTGGCACCCGGTGCCGCCCCGCCGCGCAACCGCTCGATGTCGGCGACGAGCTCCGCCATCGACTGGTAGCGAAGCTCCGGCTTCTTCGCGAGGCACTTGGCGATGATGGCCTCGAGGCCTTCGGAGATCGCCTCGGGGTTCGCGGCGCCCTCGCGCAGCGAAGGGGGCGGCTTGTACATGTGCTGCGTGAGCACGCCCATGAAGTTGTCGGCGTCGAACGGCGTTCGACCGGCCGCGAGCTCGTAGAGGATCACCCCGAGCGAGTAGATGTCACCCCGCTGATCAACGGTGGTCCCGGCGGCCTGCTCGGGCGACATGTAGTGCGGCGTGCCGAAAACGGCCCCGGCGCGCGTGAGCTTGCCCTCGGTGCTCGACACCTTCGCGATGCCGAAATCGAGGATTTTCACGAAGTCCTTCTCGCTACCGCGCTCGATGAGGAAGATGTTGTCGGGCTTCAGATCGCGGTGGACGATGCCGGCTTCGTGCGCAGCGGCAAGCCCCTCGCCGAGCTGGCGCGCGATGTTCAAGAGCCGCGGCAGCGGCATGCTCTGCTCGGGCGCGATGAGGTTCGTGAGCGGGATGCCGATCAAGAACTCCATGACGAAGTACGTGGACCCGTCGGGCAGCTGACCGAAATCGCTGATGTCGATGATGTGGGCGTTGCCGATCGCCGAGGCGGACCGTGCCTCGTTCAGGAATCGCTCGGTCACCTCGCCGTCGCGGGCGAGGTCGGCGCGCAGCACTTTGAGCGCGAGCTTCTTGCCGATGATCGTGTGGCTGCAGCGATAGACGACGCCCATGCCGCCCTCGCCGAGGATCGTCTCGACCTTGTAGCGGCCGTCGATGACCGAGCCGACGTACGGATCGCGACGGTCTCGGCTCGGCGCCTCGATGTCGGGGAACGACTGCGTGCCCGGCGAGACGGTGACGATGCGCAGGCGCGTGCCGTCGGGCACCGGCGTCGCCGCGGAGACGGCTCCCGGGTCGGTGTTGCCAGTCGCGAGGCGGGGGCCGGTGACACGTCGGGAGCCGGAGCTCGGCGTCCCCTCCCGGGGAGTCGGCTTGTTTTTGGCCTCCGTCATTGGGTCTTCGTCACCGTGTCCCTGGGAGCGGTAGTACGCTCAGCAAGAAAATTCAGTCTTCCTTGCGCGGGACAAACGAAAGCATGGATGCAAGTGGCGAGCCTAGTCCAGTGCAGGCTTCGGCCGTCCGGCCTGCCATAATTTCTCAGTGTTTTCAGGGTGTTCGCTGGCACCCGAATGGGTGAGGGTGCGCAACCGTTGCGGACCCCGGCGTCACGGGCCGGTCACTCCGTCCCCCGCCGCCGGGTCCTGACGCCACACCGCCTCGCCGCCAGCGTCGACGGCCCCCGGCGGCGGGGGTGGTAGATCCGCGCGGCCTCCATGGGTTTCCCCCTCTCGCTCGCCCTCCGATACATGCGCTCGAAAAAGCAGGCGAGCGTGTCGGTCGGCACGCTTTTCGCGATCCTCGGTGTGGCGCTCGGCGTTGCGGCGCTCGCGACGGTGATCAGCGTGACGGGCGGCTTCCGCGCGGAGTTTCGCGAGAAGGTGCTCGGCGTGAACGCCCACGTCCTCGTGCTCAAGTACTCGAGCGACTTTCGCGAGTACCGAAAAGTCATGGACCAGGTGCGCACCGTGCCCGGTGTTATCGGCGTCGCGCCCTTCGTCATCAACCCCATGATGGTGACGCACGGTAGCCGCACGGCCACGGGCGTGTTGCTCAAGGGCATCGATCCGGCGCGTGTCCAGTCGGTCCTGGACCTTCCGCGGCACATCGTGAAGGGAAACCTCCACGGCCTGCGACTCGACAGCGCGAAGCCGCCCGAGCGCCGCCGTCAAAGCTCGATCGGCATCGAGCCGCCGCCCAAGAAGGGCGCCGACGCGGGGACACCGGGCAAGACCGGTGGGCTGCTCACGGAACTCGAGCTCATGGCGCGCGACCCCGCGAAAAAGGACGGCGGCGCGCCCGCTCTCGGGGATCCTCTCGCCGATCTGGACGAGCCGCTCGACGCGGGTGACCCCGACATTCTTGCCGATCTGCCGCCCGACGCCCCCGTGGGCGCGATCGAGCCGGACGGCGGCTTCAGCGCGAAGCTCCCGGAGGACGACGTGATCCCCGAGGAGCTCGACCCCGATCCGTGCAAGAGCCCGAGCGCGGTGGCGCGCCTGCCGGGCATCGTCGTCGGGTCGACGCTCGCCAAGAACCTCAACGCCGACCTCGGCGCCTGCATCCAGGTCACCTCGCCGACGATCGGCTTCGTCTACGCGCGTGGCGCGATGCACGCGCCCGTCGCCAAGCAATTTCGCGTGATCGCGATCTTCGATGCGGGGTTCGACCAGTACGATTCGAAGCTCGTCTACACCGACCTCTACGAGGCGCAGGCGTTCTACGACTCGGGCGACAGTGTGACCGGCGTGGAAATGAAGGTGGCCGACATCGACCACGCGCGAGACGTCAAGGGTCTCGTCGACGCCAAGCTCGCCAACGGCGTCTATCACACACTCGACTGGGAGGAGCTGAACCACGGGCTCTTCACGGCGCTTCGCATCCAGCAAATCCTGATGAGTCTCGTGCTTGCGCTCATCATCGTCGTGGCGGCGTTCACCGTGATCGCGACGCTCATCATGGTGGTGCTCGACAAGAAGCGCGAGATCGCGGTGCTCAAGGCGATGGGCGCGAGGAACAGCGCCGTTCTGCGGGCGTTCTTGTACCAGGGCGGCATCATCGGCATCGTCGGCACGCTGTGCGGCCTCGCGCTCGGCTACGGCATCTGCAAGCTCCTCACGGTGTACGGTCTGCCGCTCGATCCGAAGGTCTACTTCATCTCGAAGCTCCCTGTGCTGATGCGCGCGAGCGATTTCGCGATGGTCGGGCTGTTCGCCATCCTCGTGTGCCTCGTGGCGACGCTCCGCCCGGCCCAGTACGCCGCGCGGCTTCGCCCCGCGGAAGCTTTTCGGGAAAATCTCTAGCCAGGGCCAACCGAAAACGGGGCCCAGCGCGGCTGGTGCCCCTTGTTCTCCGACTCACGAGCGTCGCAAGACCGTTCGGGCGGAGAGACGATCCCGAGGGCGCGGCTTCGACTCGTGAGTCGTCGCAAGAAGCGCGTCAGCTCGGCGCAAACGGGATGGCGGACCGCGTGCGACGCAGCAGCCCGAGCACGCGCGCCTTGAGCTCGGGGGCTCGGAAGGGCTTGCTCACGAAGTCGTCGGCGCCCGCGTCGAACGCCGACACCAGATCGTCGCTGCCCGAGTGCGAGGTAAGAAACAGGATCGGCAGCGGGCCGAGCCGCTCGTCTTCCCGCACCTTCTTGCACAGATCGAGCCCACTCATGCCGGGCAGCGACCAGTCGAGCACCATCAGATCGACCGGATCGCCCGCGATGAGGTCCCAGGCCTCTTCGGCACTCTCCGCGTGAAGCGCCGAGATCCCCGAGCCCTCGAGCATGCGGCTCACGATCGACTGCAGCGCCCGATCGTCGTCGACGATCAGCACGCGCGTGCCGGGCGCGGCCTGCACGGGGTGGGGGACGGCCTCGGGCGTGCTCGGTGGTAGTGACGGAGGGCTGCCGTCGGCGGCGAAGGCCACGAGCCGCTGCCAGTCGCGCTCGACGAAGGTGAGGCGTACGCCGGTGCCCCGATCTTCGGCGTGGCTCGCCACCGCCGTGCATGCGTCGCCCACGACGATCGTGACGACGAGCCATTCACCGTCCGACACCGCCTGACAGCACGGCAGGTCGAGCTCGTGCTCGTCAGCACCGCGTTCGATGGCAGCCTCCAAACTGTGGAAGCCGGGAAATTCGCAGGCGATACCGCGCACTCGCGGGTACTTTGCCACCGTCTCGCCCTACGTCAACGTGGCTCGCGCGCCGCGGCAATCAGGGGACCCGCGAGACTCAGCGCGAACAGGCAAAAGAGCGCCGTCAGTTGCGGCAGACCGAGCACGGGCTCCCCCCCGAGCAAATCGCGGGCGCTCGCGCGCGGAAACGGCAGCGCCAGGTAGCCGGCGCCCGACCCGAGGAGAAAGTCCGCTGCAAGGGCCACGAGGCGTCCCGGGCGGCCGAAGAGCGACCCCACCGCGAAGAGCCCGGCATACGCTGCCCCGATGGCCGCTCCACCCCACAGTGAGGCGTAGAGGTCGGCGGCGAAGCCAGCTGCGACGACGGGCCGCGAGGCCAAGATCGCGAGCAGCCCGAGAACGCCGCCCGTCGTGGCGCAAACGGCGCCGAGCGCGCCGAGCAGCCCGAGCGCTACGGCGCGCCGACTGCGTCCGTGGCGCGCGACGGGGAAGGTGAGCGCGCGCGTCCTCTGCCGCTGGTGCACCGCCTCGAACGCGACGTAGCACCAGAGCGGAGCGACGAAGCCGAACGCTACGCCGAGCAGCGTGCGATCCGCGGCATGCACGGGCTCCTGGGTACGCTCGACGAGCCCGAGCCCGACGACGAAGAGCGCACCGAGCGCCGCGAGGACCCACACCGCGGGGCGTCGGAGCGCGTCGAGGGTGATGCGGGTGCCGAGCCAGACGCTCATCGGTCACCGTTTTCGCCGCTCGGCCGCGTGGGATCCGCAAAGGACGTTGGCATGCGGACGGACTGGTCGGGAGCTCTCGAGCTCGTCGCGTCGGGTGCCGCAGGCGGCGCACCGCTCGGCGTCGACGGCCAGGGCAGGGGCGGCGCGCCGGGCGCCATTGCTTGCGCCGCCGCGGGCGGCGGCGCGCCGGGTGCCGGCGGGCGCGGCGCCGTCGCGGGGAAGAGACGCTCGAGCGACGCGCCCGACGTCTCGGCGGCGCGCGCGACGCTCGCCGCGAGCGCTTCGAGCTCGGGCCCGAACGCGACGACGACGCCCGGCTCTGCCCCCTCGTGCCAGTGAACGCCGCTCACGCTCTCGTCGGCCGAGAGCGCGTGGACGAGGCGCTGGGGCGCGTCGCTCTGCACACGAAGCGACGCGAGGCCGGGCGCGAGAAGCGCCTCGGGTCGAGCCGGTACGAGCGTTCCGCCCTGGAGCGACAGCCGAGCGGCGGGTACCGCGCGGAGCGCCGTCGGATTGGTCGTCGCGACGAGCACGACGGCGCCGCCCGCCGCGCGGCCGAGCAACGCGGCGCGGAGCGGCTCCGACGAAGCAGCGCCGTTCGCCTGGAACGGCTCGAACAGCGCCATCACCGCGGGGCGCGGGTGCGCGAGGGCGAGCGCCAGCGCGACCCTCCGGCGCTCGGCGGCGTCGAGATCGGCGGGCCGGCGTCGGGCCCAAGCCTCGAGGCCTTGCTCGGCGAGCAGGGCCGTTGGCGACGGTGCCTGGCCCCGCGCGAGGAGCACCCGCTCCACGGCGGCGGCGACCGTCGTCGCCATCGGTAGCGTTTCGGTGGCGAGCAGCGCCGCGATACCCGCGCGCGCTTCGGGTGAGGCGTGCGGGTTCTTGCCGTCACACAGGACACGGCCGCGACGGGGCGACGACGTGCCCGCGACGAGGTTGACGAGTGTTGAAAGGGCGGCGGCGGCGTCGCCCACCACGACGTGCAGCCCCGGCCCGAACCGCGCGTCGGCGAGCACGAGTGCGCCCTGGCCCACGCGCTCCAGCACGAGCTCGCTCACGCCGCCCCCCGCCCGAGCGTCAGTGCGAGCAGTCGCCCGTAGGCGGCATCGAGCCGCGGCGCCGCGGGCCAGAGCTCGGCCGCCAAAACGGGCAGAACCACGAGGCAGACGAGCGCGATGCGCCCGCGCTCGGGCGAGAGCCACGCTGCCCCCCGCGCGAGCGTCGCGAGGCCGACGCCGAGCGCGATCGCGAACCCCGCCGAGCCGAGGGCCCAGTGCAGCGGCTCGGCGAGGCCCACGCTTGCCGGTGCGTGCGCCGCGGCGATCGCGGCGAGCGCGAGCGCCGGCACACCGGTGAGCCGCGCGATGCGCAGCGCGCTGCCGACCCAGCGGGCCGCTTCGAGTTCGTGCCGGGTCACGCCACGCTGGCGGGCTAGCAACGCGAGCCCGCTCGTGGTGTCGGCGCCGGCGTCCTTCGCCGCGGCGAGGCTCACGAGCCCTCCGACGATCCACGCGAGCGTGCCGAGGGCGCGGCGGAGGATCGGCAGCGGGTCGGCGGGGTCGAACAAGAGCAGGATGGCGTAGCTTGCCGCGATGCCGAATCCGTACAGACGCGCGCCCTTGGCGAGGAAGGTGTGGCCGAGCCGTCGATCGCAGACGCCCACGAGCGCAATGAAACGCTCGCGGTCGCGCGCGGACGGGCTCACGCGGTGCACGCCCGGTTCATAGCATTCAGCGTGCGAGTCGCGCGAGCAGCGGGTCGTGGGGGGCGATTTGACGCGCTCGCGCGACCCAGCTCGCGGCCTCGGGCGCGCCGAGGTTGGTGAGCGCGACGGCGAGGGCGAAGGTCGCCACCTCCTGCTCGCCGTCGAGCGCGAGTGAGCGGCTCGCGGCGTCGACCGCGGCGCGCGGCTTTTCTCGTAGGAGCTCGGCCAGGGCGAGCCAGGCGAGCGCGGTCGCGCCGTGCTCGTCGTGCCGCGCGCCGAGGGGACGGAGTCGCGCGATGGCCGACTCGATGTGATGCGCTCGCAGCTCGGCGCGCGCGGCGAGCACGAGGAGCGAGGGATCGTCCGGATGGCGAGCGAGCGCGGGGGCGAGCCGCGCCTCGGCCTCGTGCGTGCGGCCGAGCCGCGTGAGCGTTTCGACGATGCCGGCGGCGGCGGCCGGATCGTCGGGTGCGATCTCGACGAGACGCTGGTATTGAACGAGCGCTTCCTCCAGGTCGCCCGCTTGGAAGAGCAAGCGCGCGAGGTTGTGGCGCGCGGGCGCGAAGCCCGGGTCGACGCGCAGCGCCTCGTAGTAGTGCTCGGAGGCTCGATCGGGCCGGCGCTCGCGTTCGGCGAGCACACCGAGCGCGTGGTGCGGCTCCGCGACGTTGGGATTGAGGCGCCGTGCCCGCTCGAAGAGCACACTCGCCCGGCCGAAGTTGCCCCGCTCGAGCTCGACGGTGCCGAGGTTCACGAGCGCGTCGACGAACCGCGGGCTGTATTCGAGGGCCACGCTGAACCGGGCGTCGGCCGTCTCGAGGTCGCCTTGGGCCAGCGCTTCGATGCCGGCACGGTTCAGGGCGGCCGCCGGGGGCGGGAGCGGGGCCCCGGCCGAGCAGCCGATGACGAGCAAGGAGGGCACGAGATGGCGCATGGCGGGCCAGTCGGTCGCCCGCGGTGGGCGGTTTCCCGGTTTTGGGGGTAAAACCCTGCCGATCGTTGTTGCGCGGCCCCCGTCCGCGTGGTTTCAAGAGCCCCCATGGTGAGCGAGGCGGACGAAGGCGCGACGGACACGAAGAGTGCCAGGCGGACCGGCGCGCGGTCGAAGAAGATCAAGCGCCCGAGGCCCCCGCTGCCCGAGAACGAAGACCAGATCGACGCGCCCGACAAGCTGACGCTCGTCGTGCTCGGCTTCATGGGCGTCGTGACGCTCGTCCTTTGGGGGTTTGCGCGGGGCGGGTGCAACTACCACCCGCCGCGTGAAACGCGCCGCCCGCGCGCCGTCAAGACCGAGGAGCTGGCACGCGAGCCGAAGGACGCCGCGCTCGAAATGCAGCAGCGACTGTTGCAGCTCGATTTCGACGGCGCCGCCGAGCTAGCGAGCGGCTCCGCCCTCGTGGCCGTGCAGAAGGCGAAGGCCGACTGTGACGCGAAGAGCCAGGAATGCGCCATGGAGCGCAAGCACATGGAAAAGGGTGTCGCCAGCACGCCGGCCCTGCTCGAGCGTCAGGCCACGAGCGCCGTCGTGCGAGTGACCACCGAGATGCCCGGCGGCAAGAAGGATGTGAGCCTGCTCAAGCTCGAGCGCTCGGGCTCGCTCTGGAAGGTCATGTCGCGCGAGCCCGATGACGGCACCTTCCACGCCACGCCTTCTGGCGCCGAGGGTGCCTTCGGGTCGCAGCTCATGCCCCCTCCGAGCCTCTCGGGAGCCCCGAGCGGCTCCGTCGTGCCGCTCGGCTCCGCGGTGCCCATCCCCCTCACGAGCGGCTCGAGCCGCCACACCGTCATGCTCAAGCCGCCGCCGGGCCACCCGCCCGTGCCGCCCGCGCCGGCCCCCGCCTCGAGCCCGTAGCCGTTCACGGCGGCGGCACGCCGACGGTTCCGCCTGCGTCAGCGGGCCCACGTCGGGCGCCGCGCTCGAGCCGCTCTGGGAGGCGCCAGGGCGTCGCACGCCGCTGCCCTGCGCGCCGGCACGTCACTCCCCGGCGATGAACCGATCGAGCTCGTCGCGCGTGGGCACGCCCGCCGAGGCGCGCCGCACCTTGCCGTCGCGATCGATGAGCACGACCGTCGGCAAGAGCGACACGTGGTACGCGCGCGCCACCTGTCCGTCGTCGAGCGCCACCGGATAGGGGATGTCCCACTCCTTTTGCGCGCGCAGGGCCGCCGCGGGTGAGTCGTTGACGCTCACACCGAGGAACGTCGCCTTTTCGCTGCCGTGGTCGCGGTACGCCTGAGCGAGCACGGGTGTCGCACGGCGGCAGGTGCCGCACCAGCTCGCGAATACCTCGAGCACGACGGGCTTGCCCCGTTGGCTCGCGAGGTCGAAATGGCCGTCCTCTCCCAGCAGCGCCAGCCTGATGGGCGCCGCCTCGGTGCCTTCGTCGGGGCCGGACGAACGCCGGCGCACGAGCACGACGACGGAAGCCGCGAGCGCGGTCCAGATCAAGATGTCGAGCAGACGGTGGCTTTTCTTCACGGTGCGAGCAGTCGTCGCCCCACCGCAGCACCCAACCCCACCATCGCCACCACCACGAGCCCATGTGAAAGCCCGACGTGCCACGCCTCGTGGCTCGGACAGGCGACCCCCACCGCGAGCGCACTGCTCAGCCCCCCGACGAGCCCGGCGAACGCACCCGAAAGCCCCGGCGACAGCGGATCCGTACCACGCCAGAGCAAGAGCACGCCTCCCGAAACGATCGCGCCGAGCGCGAGGCAGAACGCGCCACAGCGGACGGCGTGCTCCGCCGTCGCCCCGTGTGAGAACGCGCCGAACGTCTCGTGCGCCTGTGCCGTCGCCGTGATGTAGAGCACGAACAGAACCGGCACCATCACGGCGATCACGAGCCGCACGGCTCGCGCCGGACGGCGCCCGGGCGGCGTGGCGAGGCCCGCGGCGAGCACGGCCACGAGCACGACGGCCCAGCCCGCGACCCCGAACAGCGCCGTGCGCAGCGTGGCCTCGGACTCGGAGTGCGTGGCGCCGAACCAGCTCAAAAGACCAATCACGAGCGTGGGCAACAGCAGCGACAGCGCCGCGCGCTGGTGCGCCCGCGCGCAACGCTGACCGCTCAGGCGGTGCGTGCACTGGTGCCGGATCGTGTCGCTCACTGCCACGCCCGGCTCCACCGGCTTCGGCCACGGAAGATCGTCGAGCGGCTCTTTTTCGCTCATCGGCTCCTCGAGAAACGCTCGAGCTCTTTGCGCAGCAGGTTGTAGCCCCGGTGCACCCGGAGCTTTACCGCCGTTTCGCTGGAGTCGAGCACGGATGCGGCCTCGGCGATGCTGAGGCCAGAAATTTTGGTGAGCTGGATCGCCTCACGGTACGCTTCGGGCAACGCGTCGACCGCGCGCTCGATGGCGTCCGAGACGTTGTTCGAAACACCTTCAGGCTCCGGCCGCGGCTCGGGCAGCGTGCCGTCGGGGGAAAGATCCTCGCTGCGCGAACGTGCCGAGCGGCGCTCGTCCAGAAATGATCGCCGCGCGATGGCGAACAGCCACGGCAAGATCGGGGCACCGCGCAGGTAGCTCGCGCGCGCGCGGTGCACCTTCGAGAAGGTCACCTGCAACAGATCCTCGGCGCGCCCCCTGTCGCGCGTCAGGCGCAGGAGGTATCCCATCAAGTTCGGGGAAACGCGGCGATAGAGCTCGTCGAACGCCTTGGGGCTCCCCTCGACGTACCGCTCCATGAGCTCTTCGAGCGTCGCGACGTCCGCTCGCGTGTCCACACCGCCGATCCCTAGACCGCCCCAAGCGGGTGTGCCAGCGACGGACAGCATGACGGTACTGCTACGCCAGCTGACCGGCCGGAGTTTCACCTTTCAAAGCAGCGACCTAAGATCAAGCATTTCCTCGACATCCGGCATCAGCACGAGCTCGACACGCCGATTTTGCTGCCTGCCCTCGTCGGTGTCGTTCTTCACCACGGGGTCGGTCTCCCCGTAGCCGGCGGCATGTAGGCGGGTCGGCGACAGACCCCCGCCGCTCTTCTTCGGGTCCTTCGGGTCGAAAGGCGTCACCAGGTACACGAGCACCTCTCGGGCCCGCATCACGGAGAGCCCCCAGTTGTCGAGGAACCGCCCCCCGACGAGCGGCTTGTTGTCGGTATGGCCCGCCACCTGGAAGTAGCGAGCCTCCAGCTGCTTGTCGTTGCGGATCACCTCCGCCACCTGGTCGAGCACCTGCTTGCCTTCGGGGCGGAGCTTGGCCTGCCCCGAAGCGAACAGCACGTCGCCCGGCAGGCGGATCACCATGCGGTTCCTGCGGATCTCCACCTTGAGGCCGAGCTCCGTCAGCTTCTTGAGCTTCTGCTGCAGGAGCTCGAAGCGTTGCTTGATGCGCTCGAGCTGCGCCGCGCGCGTCTTGTACTCGTCGAGCGCGCGCTGCATGTCCTGAACGCTCTTGGCGAGCGCCTCGTTCTGCGTGCCAGTCTGCTGCACCTGCTCGTTGAGCGACTCCATGCTCACGCCCATCTTCTCGAGCTCGCCCTTGAGCGCCGCCACCCGCGCCTGGGCCTGGCCGAGTGATTCCTCGGTCGCCTGGCGCGTCGCCATCTCCCGCTGATGCTGAGCGACGAGGTTGTTGTACTTCGCGAGCTCGGCCTGCCACTCCTCCTCGGAGTGACCGCAGGCAAGCAGCACGAGCGAAACCAGGAAAAACGAGAGAGCACGAGCCACGGAACCGAACCTCCAGAGGCGAGATAGCATTGGCGAAGGACCCCGACCTTCGAGGATCGGCTCGGCGGTGTAAAGCGGCGACGGGAGTCGGCCGTACCCGGCTCGGGATTTCGCGGGCGGGCGGTCCGACCGCCCCCGCGCTTAGCGGCTCGCCGACAAAATGCGAAACGGGGCGGTCCGTGAAGACCGCCCCGTTCCAGCCCCTGCTGGAATCAGGGGCGCTTGGCAGTGACTGGAATCAGCTGCCGCTCGACCAGTCCACCCAGGCGCCGGTCATCCAGTTGTCGCTGGCGTCCTTGAACGCGCCCACGTAGTCGGCCGTCGGTGTCTTGAACCCGTCTCCCGCCGCTGCGCCGTCAACGGTAGTGTCCGGGAAGGGATGGGGCGGATTGGTGTAGCAGTCGAACCCAGCCGGCTTCGTCGTATCGTTGCTGTTGGCTGCATCGGCGAAGAAGGCCAGCTCATCGAAGCCGAAATCGTTCCCGGGGTCGACTTCCACGGGCGCGACGTTGCTCTTGAAGTTGTCGAAGAACAGGCTGTGATCCAAACCGAAGTACGCGGCCGTGGTTGCCCCCTCATCGTCGCGAACGTCGTAGCCGTCGTCGAAGCCGGTGATGATGGTGTTGCGGACCAAGGTCCCACCGGCGGAATCGAAGTTCCGTCGGAGGACCGCACCGTGGGCCGAAACGCCGGCCGACGAGCCCAGGCCACAGAGCGTGGCGTTCGAGGCGTGCGGCGTACCTCCGTGTGCATCCACGCCTGCCGGGGTGAACGTCCCCCACTGCTGGTTGCCGTCCCATTCGAAGCCGTTGGGGTCACTGGACGTGCCGGTCGTCGTGAGGCGACCGAACAGGAACTGGAGGTGGCCCGTGTACCCTTCATCCGTGTCGAACATGTCGTCGCCGGTGTTCTCGCAGATGAGATGGTCGACGTCCGCGGTGCCGCCGAAGAACTCGATGCAGTCGTCACCTTGGCGCTTGATCATCACGTGGTTGACCGTGGTACCGCGCCCCACGCCACCGAGCGTCAGGCCATTGACCTCCTTGTCGGCCACGATGATGTCACCGCCGTACTCGATCCGGGCGTATTGCAGAGTGCCGCTGTCGTCCTCGGGGTCATCACCGCCGTAGGTAGCACGCGTATCCTCGATACCTTCGAAGACGCGCTGAGGCGTGGTCGCATTGGTGATGTCCGTCGGCGTCGGAGCGATCGGCGCCTTGCCGAGCAGGACGACGCCGCCCCAGCGGGCGTTCGAGTGGTAATGGTAGTCCTCACTCGAAAACACGATCGGCTCATCGGGCGTGCCCACGGCGTTGAGCTTCCCGCCGCGCATGACGAAGAGGGAACCCGCGTTCGGTTTGCCCGTCGCCACGATCAGCGTGCAGGCGTCGATGTTGAGCGTCTTGCCATCGGGCACGTAAATGCGGCCGCTGATGCGCCAGGTCTTGTCGCTGGTCAGTGTCATCTCGTCCGCGCTGCCGAAGTCCACGTTGCTATCGACGTCGGTCGGGATGTCCATGACCTCGCGGGCGGAGTCGTAGATGGTGCAGCCGCTGACGTTGCCCCCGCCGCCCTCGTTGCCAGTGCCGCCTTCCGGCATGCCACCTTCGTTACCAGAGCCGCCGGTGCCCGTTCCGCCGGTCGAACCACCGGTGCCCGAGCCGCCCTTGCCGCCGCTGGAGGTGCCGCCCGTCGAGCCGCCCTTGCCGCCGCTGGAGGTGCCGCCCGTCGAACCGCCCGCGCCGCTCGTGCCGCCTTTGCCGCCGGTCGAACCGCCCGAGCCGCCCTTGCCGCCGGTCGAACCGCCGGTGCCGCCCTTGCCAGCGGTGTTTGCGGGCGGGCTGTCGTCGCCTCCGCATGCCGTTGCTGCTGCGAATCCTAAGAGGCACGCCATCAGCGCACTAGAACGAAGCTTGGTCATCTATATTTCCTCCTTGGGGATCAAGGGATCCTTGGAACCGGGGGACCATAGCGGCTCACTCATGGACTCCGAGTGCATCATCGGTAACTTTTCCATGACTAATCGATGTCGGCGTTCGACGATTTCACGCCCAATTGGTGAGGAACGCCTCAACCCGTGGCCGGCGTTGCATCAGTACGTGAAGGCTCCTGACAGAGTAAACACGCGGCTGTCCGCAAAGAAGCCGGTTTCGCCGCCGGTCTGGGCGACGTTGTGCAGCCTTGCGATGTGCTCATCGTTGTTCTCCGGACCGTACGTCACGCGCGTGTCCGATCCGAAAAGGTTGGTGGCATTGAGCTTTACCTGCCAGTGCTTGGCGAAGTCTTCGCTCAGGGTGAGATCGAGCACATGCCGCGGTTGCTGGTATGCGTCGGGGAAACCGTTGCTTCCGACCTCGACGATTCGCCTGCCGACGACGTTGTAGAGTGCTCTCACGCCGAAACCGCTCGCCTCGTTCGCGTAATCGACGGCGAAGTTCACGACGAAGGGGGCCTGGTTGACCATCGGTCGGTCGAGGCTCGTCACCTGGTTGTTCAGATCACCCTCGATCTGGCGTTGGATTCGGATCGCGGACCTCGCGAGGGTCAAATTCGCGATCGCGCTGAAGTCTTTCAGCACGGGAGCCAAGTCTCCGAGTGATTTCCTCGCCTCGAACTCGACCCCGGCGAGCGTCGCGCCCGGCGAATTTTCAGGCTTCAGGATGCCGCGACCCGAAGGAAACACGACGTACTCGATCGGGTCTTTGAAGGTCTTGTAAAAGAAGCTGAACGCGAGCACCTCACGCAGGCTCGGATAAAACTCGAATCGGGTATCGAAGTTGTTGATGCGGGTGATCTGCAGGTTGGGGTTGCCGGCAAAAGGCATGGCGCCGACGAACTGCGCGAACGCGTACGGTGCGAGCTCTCGCAGCTGGGGCCGGGCGAGCGTGCGCGCTGCCGCCACACGGACCTTGGTCTTCTTGGTGGGTGAAAAGACGAGGGAGATCGCGGGCAACCAGTTGTTTTGCTTGAGGGTGACTCCCGGCGGATTCGGCCCCGTGTCGAACTGCGTATAGGGCTCCAGCCGTTGATCCGTCACTTCGAGCCTGGCGCCGCCGATCGCGCGTAAGTCCTTCGCCAATGGCACATCCACCATCGCGTAGGCACCATAGACGTTGAGGGATGCCCTGTAGGCGTCTTCCGGGCGGGTGTCTTCGGACAGCAGGAGTCGCTGGTTGTCGATGTTTTCGGGCGTGTAGATCGTATCCGGGCAGTTCCGGGCGTAGTTGACCCCGCAAAGAAAAGGCAGGCCGTTCGGCTCGAGGTGAAATCGTTTCTGCTCGAACCTGCGAGACTTGACGCTGATGATACCGCCGAACTTGGCCTTCGAGGCTTCCGGATCTCTGGAGAACGGCTGCGTCCAGTCGAGGCCCGCGCCTCGGCTCACCTCGTATTGTTCCGCGTGCAGGTGGGATCCGCTTTCCGGGGTCGTGACGTTGGCGAAGAGGGATGTCGGGTCGCTCGCATCTTTTTGCACGACCGCGTGGCGAGTGTCTGGCTCGTTTCGATCCGCGCGCGAGAGTGCGCCGTTCCACTCCAAGCGTGCTCTCGCTAGCGCGGGGAAGTCGTGCTCTCCTCGAAGCTGGCCGAAATTGAGAGCACGGCTGACGTAGCGCAAGCCCGCGTCAGCAATGATGCCAGATCGTTCTTCGCTGTACCCTTGGACGATCTGCGCCGTCGAGTCGGCGAGTTGCGTGTGCAGCCCGAGCAGCGATAGCCGATGGTTTGCCGAGGGCCAGTAGCTGACGCTCGCGAGGCTTCCCCAGCTCACCTTGTCGGCGCCGTATTGCACGCCGTAGTCGATGCCGTTTTGCGGAATGTACGAGCGAATGATGGCATCGTTGATGTTGGTGAAGCTCCGACCGTAGTTCGCGGTGACGAGCGCACCGACCCGTTGGTCGTTCGGGAACGCCCAGCCATTACCGGCGACAGCGCTCAGCGAATAGTTGGGCGGTGATGCCTGACGGAGCGCCGACATGTAGGAGTTGATCCCCTGCGCGTTCGCCTCCAACTGCGCTTCGCTGAGACCGGCCTTACCCTTGAGACCCTCCGGCAGGTCGCGCGTGCCATCGTCGAAGCCGAGCCAGTCGGTGCCGCTGCCGCGCTGGGCGAGGCGGCGTCGGAACGTCGCCTTGTCGTCGTAGCCGAGGCCGACGGAAGCTTGCAGCAAGGGCTTGGTCGGCAGCTCGCGCGTCTGGATGCGCACGGAGCCGCCCGCGAAGTCGCCAGGCACGTCGGGCGTGAAGGTCTTCACGATCGACAGGCTGTCGATGATGAGCGACGGGAACACGTCGAGCGGGATGGCGGCGCGGTCGGGCTCGGGGCTCGGCAGCGGTGCGCCGTTCAACAGCGAGTTCGTGTAGCGCTCGCCGAGGCCGCGCACGTAGACGAAGCGGTTGCCGATGATCGTGGCACCCGGCACGCGCTCGGCCGCCTGCGCGGCGTTCGCCGCGGGCGTCTTCGAAATCTCCGCGCGGCCCACGCTGTCACCCACGGCGGTCGCCTTCTGGCGCGCGAGGAGCGTCCCTTCGACGGTGCTGCGATCGGCGTCCACCACGACCTCGATGACGTCGACGGCTTCTTCGTCGGAGAGTAGCTGGGTGTCGAGCCGCTGCACCTTGCCGGCCTTGACGACGACCTTGTCGAAACGCACCGACTTGTGAAGCTCGTACGAGATGCGCAGGCTGTAGGTGCCGGGCGGAAGCTCGAGGCGGTAGCGGCCTTCGAGATCGGTGACCACCGTCGTCTTGGTGCCCAGCACCTGCACCGGCGCTTCGATGAGCTCGCCCTCGGTGTCCTTGACGTTACCCCACACGACACCCTTGCCCTTGGGTGGCGGGCGGCCCGGGTTCTCTTCGCCGAGATCCTCGTCGCCGAGGTCGTCGCCTTCGTCGGCTCCGGCCTCGGTGCCTGCGCTTTCGGTCGCTTCGTCCGGCGCGGCGCTGCCCTCGGGCGCGACCTCGTCGCCTTCGTCGCCCTCGTCCATGTCGTCGTCGTCGGACGGTGCTGCCGGCGCAGCGGGTGCGCTCGGAGCGGGCGCAGGGGACGGCGCCGGCGCTGCAGGTGCGCTCGGCGGTGAGGGCGTCGAAGGCGCTGCGGGAGCGGGTGCTTTCGGTGCGGCGGGCGCCTGGGCGAACGCGGGACGAAGGGGAACGACGACGGCGAGAACGCCGAAAGTAATGCGGAAGCGTCGGAAGGTATGCATGGCGCGGCGCCCGCACCGTGCAAAGGTTTCGTGACGTCCCTGTGAAGGACACGCAAATTGCCGGTGGCGACCTGATGCCTGAGCGTCCCGCCGCCGCTCGCTCCCGAACGGCCGGTCGCCCTATTTGGCGACGTTCTCGGTGAGCATCGCGATCGACTTCACGCCGCCCGCGCGCACGAGGTCGATGACCTCGACGGCCTGGGCATAGGTCGCTTCGTCGTGGGCATCGAAGAAGAGCGTCCGCTGATCCTTGGCGGCCATCATGCGGATCACGCGCTCCTTGACCTCTTGCTTCGTGAGCACGGTCTGGTTCGCGCGGATGACGCCCTTCTTGTCGATCGTGAGGACCACGGGCTTCACGTCGATCTCGCTCGGGTCTTCCTTCTTCTCGGACTTCGGAATGTGCAGCGAGAGCGTGCGGGTCATCATCGTGGTGACAATCATGAAGATGATGAGCACGACGAGCACCACGTTGACGAGCGGCGTGATGTTGATCACGGGATTCGGCCGCTTCTTCGGGCCGCCGGAATCGGCCGGGGTCATCGCCATGGCGCCACTACTCCTTCTTGTCGCTTACTTTGAGCAAAATGCCTTGAAATCCGACCTCTTGCAGCATGCCGAAGAGCTCGCGCACTTGCTTGTACGGGGCGTTGTGGTCGAGCTTCAGCATCAACGCGCGCTTGGGTTCGGCGTCGTGCATCGTCTGGACCCTGGGCTTTAGCTCCGCGCGCTGAACGTGCTGCTTGTCGAGCACGATGACCCCGTCCGTGCCGATCGCGAGCTCGATCGGGTTTACGTCCTTGGGCTTCGGATCCGCGGTGACCGACTTCGGCAGCTCCAGCATAGCGCCCTCGCTCAGTGCGGGGGCAATCACCATGAAGATGATGAGCAGCACCAGGCACACGTCCACGAGGGGCGTGATGTTGATCTCCGGGTTCGAGACGACCTTGGACGGTGAGACCCTAGCGCCTGCCATGCTGCTTCTCGTTTCGAAGAGGGGCGTGCCGGCGCCTCACGCGGCGGCGGCCTTGCCTTCCTTCTTCGCCGACCGACCTTGGTGGGTCTCCATCTCGTCGAGCAGCTCGCCGATCGAACGGCCGAGCGCGAGCTCGATGCCGGCCACACGACCGGTCAGGTAGTTGAACATGATGACGGCGGGGATGGCGACCATGAGGCCGAACGCGGTTTCGACGAGCGCCTCGGCGATGCCGGCCGACACCGCACCGATGCCGCCCGAGCCCGAGGCCCCGATGCCCTGGAACGCGGCGATGATGCCGACCACCGTTCCGAGCAGACCGACGAACGGCGCGATCGAACCGACCGTCGCGACGATGCTCATGCCGCGGCGAAGCTCGGCGGCAAGCTGCTCCTTCTTGCGCTCGGACTCGTTGCGCGCGAGCTCGACCGGCGTGAGCGCCCCCTCGAGACCTTCGAAGCCCCGGATGTAGCGCTCGATGGTGGCCTGAAACAGACGCGCGAGCGCCGAGCCCTGGTACTTCCTGGCGAGCGCCTCGACCTCGTCGACCTTCCACTCGTCGATGAGCGGCGAGGCGCCCTGCGCGAAGAGCCGAGATTCTTTGGCCGACTTGCGGAACGAGATCCAGCGCTCGACGGTGACGCCGATGCACAGCACCGCCATCAAGAGCAGGATGACGAAGATGCCCTTGCTGAGAGGGGACATCGTCGAAAAAATGTGAACGAGATTGAACGACATTCTAGGCTCTCCTGTTGCTCTCTTGTCTCAGCGGATGCGGAACGGGAAACGCGCGATCTTCACGAAGGCGATCGGTGCGCCATCGACGATCATGGGCTGGAAATGCCAGCTCCGGACGGCGACGAGGCAGGCTTCCCTGAGCTCGTCCGGGCCTTTGAGCACCTTGGCGTCGCGCACGGAGCCGTCCTCGCCCACGACGTACTTGACGATCACGACGCCCTCGATGCCGGCCGCCTTGGCGGATGGCGGGTACTCCGGCGTCTTCATCAGCGTCTGCACCGGACGCGGCATGTCCTCGGTCAGCCGCACGGGCTTCTTGATCTGCGGCTTGGGCTTCGGCCTGGGTGGAGGAGGCGGCGGAGGCGGTGCGCTGCTCGCGACGGCGGGCGCCGCTTCGTGCTCATCCTCCTCGACCTCGGGGAGCATCTGGGCGGGCGTCGGATCTTCTCGGCCGGCTTGTCGTCGGGCACGGCCATGGGAGAGGCCATGCGCGGCTTCGGTGCGGGCTTCGGCTTGTCGGCGGCGGGGGGCGGAGGAGGCGGCGGCGGCTCCGGCTCGGGCGCCTCGGCGAGCGCGACCTCGATCGGACCCTCGTCCTCTTCTTCTTCCGCGGCCGCGCCCTTGCTCGTAAGGATCACGAAGGCGAGCCCCGCGACCACCATGAACGATCCCAGCACGGAGCCGACGAGCAGTCGTCGGAGGCGGAGCGTGTCAACGCGGTGGACGGTCCAGGTATCGAAGTCCATGGGCGAGCCGGACGGGAGCATGGGGGTGATCCGTGACGGTTCGGTGACTCGCCGGCAAAAACACCATGACTGTCACATGGCGGCTCCGTGATGGATCGATGACGCAACGCCACGGCAACAGAGCGGCTTTTCCGTGTGAAGAGAGTTCGTTGACTGGCACTAAGTCGTCACCGGGCGGTCACAGCCGAACGATATCGAGGCGGGCGGATGGCCCGCATTCTCGTGATCGAAGACGAATCGGACATTCGGCAGATCCTCGACCACAATTTGAGGACGGCCGGTCACGAGGTGGTTTCCGCCGGGCGTGGCCAGGACGGCCTCAGGTTGGCGCGGCAGGAGAGGCCCGATCTCGTGCTTTTGGATCTGATGCTTCCCGACATTTCGGGGACCGAGGTGTGCCGCGCCATCAAGGACGATGTGTCGATGCGCGCCACCCCCATCATCATGCTCACGGCACGGGGGGAGGAAATAGACCGCGTCGTCGGGTTCGAGCTGGGGGCCGACGACTACGTTACGAAACCTTTCAGCGTCCGCGAGCTCGTGCTCCGCATCCGCGCGACCTTGCGCCGTAACGAGGTGAGGCCGCCCGAGTCGAGCGTGATCGATTTCGGAACCCTCAGGATGGATCGCGACGCCCACCGGGTTTGGGTGCAAGGGGCGGAGGTCGAGCTCACGGCGCTCGAGTTCAAGCTGCTCGTCACTCTCTATGATCGGCGAAACCGTGTTCAGTCGCGGGGCGCGCTCCTCGACCACGTCTGGGGGATGGACACGAAGATCGCAACCCGCACGGTCGACGCCCACGTCAAGCGTCTGCGGGAAAAGATGGGGGCTGCCCGGGATTACATCGAGACCGTGCGTGGGGTGGGCTATCGGTTCGCCGAGACCCCATTGTCCGCGGTCGGGGACGGGACGTAGCGGTGAGGAGCGGGGGGTGTCACAATCCCGTCACTTGATCGGGCTACCGAGGTGTATGAGCCGCATTCTAGTCGTCGAAGATGAGCAGGACCTGCAGCAGGTGCTGGATTACAACCTGCGCCAGGCAGGCCACGAGGTGACCGTCACCCAGCTCGGCGCCGACGGCCTGAAGCTGGCGCGCGAGCTGAGTCCCGATCTGGTGCTCCTCGATCTCATGCTGCCCGACATCTCGGGCACCGAGGTTTGCAAGCAGCTGAAGAACGGCGCCGCGACGCGCGGCCTGCCCGTGATCATGCTGACGGCGCGCGGCGAGGAGATCGACCGGGTCGTGGGCTTCGAGCTCGGCGCCGACGACTACGTCGTGAAGCCGTTCAGCGTGCGCGAGCTGATGCTGCGCATTCAGGCGATTCTCCGCCGGGGCCGCCCCGATTCGCGCGGGGGCGATCTCACGATCGAGTTCGGTAGGCTCAAGATTGACCGCGGCGCACACCGCATCTGGGTGGACGGCACCGAGGTGGAGCTGACGGCTCTCGAGTTCAAGCTGCTAGTGACGCTCTACGATCGTCGCAACCGCGTGCAGACGCGTTCGGCGCTGCTCGACGACGTGTGGGGCATCCAGGCGGACATCACGACGCGCACGGTGGACACGCACGTCAAGCGTCTGCGTGAAAAGCTCGAGGGGGCACGCGAGTACGTGGAGACGGTTCGTGGTGTCGGCTACCGATTCGTCGCGACCCCCGAAGAGGCGGTGCCGTGAGGCCGGGCCTCGGTCCCTGGCTCTTTCTCAGGGCGCTTGGCGTCGTCGCAGCACTCCTCGCATTCGCCTACGTCTTCGTTCCGGAGCAGCGTCAGCACCTGCCCGCCCTCGCGCTTTTCGGCGTGATTGCCGCGGGTGGCACCGCGCTGCTCGCGCTGCGCCGCGTGTCGCACGGGGACCAGGACCACAGGGCGGCGGCCGAGGCGCGCGCCGGTCAGGCACTCGCCACGGCGCTCACCGAGCTCACCGACGAGCGCGATCGCCTGCGCGGCATTCTCGCGGGCATGGAGGAAGGCGTTTTGCTGCTCGACGAGCAGGGCCACATCACGCTAATCAACAGCGCCCTGCGCGAAATGCTTTTGCTCGGAGCCGATGCCGTCGGCAAGACGCAGCTCGAAGCCATCCGCCACGCCGAGCTCAAGGAGCTCATCGAGCACGCCCGCGAAGGCGAGGCGATCGTCGGCGAGATCGAGCTCGAAGGGCTCAAGCCTCGGCGCCTCCTGGTGCGTGCGGCGCGGCTGCCCGGGCGAGAGGGGCAGGTGTTTGCGGTGTTCGTTGACGTGACCGAGGTCCGAAAGCTCGAGTCGCTGCGGCGCGATTTCGTGGCGAACGTCTCGCACGAGCTTCGCACGCCCGTGACGGCGATTCGCTCGGCCGCCGAAACGCTGCAGGCCGGCATCGAGGACGAGACCGTGTCGAACCAGTTCATTGGCATCATGGCGAGGAACGCCGAGCGGCTCCACGGCCTGGTCGAGGACCTCTTGGACCTTTCGCGCATCGAGTCGCAAAAGCTCAAGCTCGTGCCCGAGCCCCTCGAGCCGCGCGCGATATTCGCGCAGGTCCTGAGCCTGTTTCGCGAGCGAGCCGACAAGAAGCACGTCGAGCTCGTGAACGACGCGCCCGTCAGCCTCGCGCGCGTCCTTGCCGACCGCCGGGCGCTCGAGCACGTTCTCACGAATCTGGTCGACAACGCCGTGAAGTATTGCCCGGACGGGTGCCGAGTTTCGCTCGGCGCCGTCGACACCGGGCCGGATATCCAGATCGTGGTGTCGGACGACGGCCCTGGTATCGAGGAGCGGCACCTGCCGCGGCTGTTCGAGCGTTTCTACCGCGTCGACGCGGGTCGCTCACGTGAGCTTGGTGGCACGGGGCTCGGACTCTCCATCGTGAAGCACCTGTCGGAAGCAATGGGGGGCACCGTCGGCGTCGTGAGCGCGCCCGGTGAGGGCACGAGCTTCAGCGTGAGCCTCAAGAAGGCGGAGCCCGCGAGCACGCGGGCCGTGGCGTGAGCCCTCCGGCGGCTCCTTCTTACCCGCTCTCGGTGCCCGCGGGTAAGAACAACGCGGATCGGGTGTTTTACGCCGTCACGGCGGCGTTCGCGTTGGTGGTCGTGCTCGGGCTCTCGGCCATGGCCGCGGAGCTTGCGCGTGCATCGTGGCCCTCCTTGCGGGAGTTCGGCCTGGGCTTCGTCGTGGGCCGTGTGTGGGATCCCGTGCACTCGGTGTTCGGCGCGCTGCCTTTCGTGTACGGCACGCTGGTCTCCTCCGCGCTCGCACTGCTCATGGCCGTGCCCATCGCGCTCGGCGCCGCGATCTACCTTTCGGAGCTCGCACCCGATTGGCAGCGCGCGCCGCTCGGCTTCCTGATCGATCTGCTCGCCGCCGTGCCGAGCGTCGTCTACGGCTTGTGGGGCGCGCTGGCGCTGGCGCCGTGGCTGCGGCGCTTCATCGAGCCGTGGTTGGCCGGGACGTTCGGGTTTCTTCCGTTTTTCAGCGGTCCCTACCAGGGCTTCGGGATGCTCACCGGCGGCATCGTGCTCGCCATCATGATCTTGCCGACAATCGCCTCCGTATCGCGCGAGGTCCTGCGCGCCGTGCCGTCGTCGCTGCGCGAGGGAGCCCTGGCGCTCGGGGCCACGCAGAGCGAGATGCTCGCTCTTTCGGTGCTGCCGTTCGCGCGCTCGGGACTCCTCGGGGCGACGTTGCTCGGGCTCGGTCGCGCGCTCGGTGAGACGATGGCCGTCGCCATGGTGATCGGCAACCGTGCCGAGATCAGCGCTTCGCTCTTCGCGCCCTCCTACACCATGGCGAGCGGTATCGCCAACGAGTTCGCCGAGGCGACGAGCGAGCTTCACCTCGCCGCGCTAGCCGAGCTCGGTCTCGTGCTTTTGATCGTGACGGTGCTGCTCAACGCGTTCGCGCGCCTGCTCGTCTCGCGTGTCGTCGGCAACAACGGCCTCTTGAGGCAACGCTGATGGACCGGGCGCTCAAGCGGAGGTTGTTCGATCGCTTGGCGCGCGGGGCGTGCCTTTTCGCGACGCTGCTGGCGCTCGTGCCACTGTTCAGCGTGCTCGGCTTCTTGCTCGTGCGCGGGCTCGGAGGTCTCAGTCTCGCGTTCTTCACGGAGCTGCCGCGTCCCGTGGGCGAGTCGGGCGGCGGCATGGGTCAAGCCATCCTCGGCACGCTTCGTATCGTCGGTCTGGCCGCGCTCGTCGGCGTTCCGGCGGGTATCCTCGCGGGGGTGCACCTCGCGGAGTTCGGCGAAACCCGCTTCGCCAAGTTCGTGCGCTTCGGGGCCGACGTGATGGCTGGGGTGCCGTCGATTGTCGTCGGGCTCTTCGTTTACCAGCTGCTCGTGACGCGCATGGGCGGCTTTTCGGCGCTCGCGGGGGCGCTATCCCTCGCGGTGCTGATGCTGCCGGGCATCGCCCGGTCAACCGAGGAGCTGGTGCGCCTCGTGCCGGGGTCGCTGCGCGAAGCGGCCCTCGGGCTCGGAGTGGCCAAATGGCGCGCGACGCTGCGAGTGGTCTTGCCGACGGCGGCGCCCGGTATCGTCACGGGCGTGATGCTGGCCATCGCGCGGGCCATGGGCGAAACTGCGCCCCTGCTGTTTACCGCGTTCAACAACCGCTTCTGGTCCTGGGGCTGGACGGAGCCGACCGCCTCGCTGCCCGTCGGCATCTATACGTACGCCGTGTCGCCTTATCCCGAGTGGCACCAGCAAGCCTGGGCCGCGGCGCTCGTGCTGCTCGGCATGGTACTGCTTTTGAACGTTGGCGCTCACTTCCTGTCGCGGCGAAGGCTACGCGCGACGTGACCGAGCGCGCTTCTGCTCCGCGCCTGCGCACGCCGACGGGCCTCGAGGACGACAGCGCGTTCGGGTCCGAGCCGCGCGCCGCGGAGCTCACGGCGCACGCGAAGATGCGGACCGTCGGGCTCCGCGCGTACTACGGCGAGCTCGAGGTCTTGAAGGGCATCGATTTGCCGCTCCTCGACCGCCAGGTCACGGCGGTGATCGGCCCGTCAGGGTGCGGCAAATCGACCTTCGTGCGCTCGCTCAATCGCATGCACGAGGTCGTGCCGGGGGCCCGCATCGGGGGCCAGGTGCTCCTCGACGAAGCCGACATCTACGCGCGTGGGGTCGATCCGGTCGTCGTCAGGCGCCGCGTCGGCATGGTGTTCCAGAAGCCGAATCCGTTTCCCACGCTGTCCATCCGCGACAACGTGCTCGCGGGCCTGCTCCTCAACGGATCGGTCGGTCCCGACTCCGAAGCACTCGTCGAGAAGGCGTTGCGCAAGGCCGCGCTCTGGGACGAGGTCAAGGACCGGCTCGACGGCTCCGGCGTCGGCCTGTCGGGCGGCCAGCAACAGCGGTTGTGCATCGCGCGCGCCCTCGCGCTCGAGCCGGAAGTCTTGCTGATGGACGAGCCGTGCTCGGCGCTCGACCCCATTGCCACGGCGCGCGTGGAAGAGCTGATTCACGAGCTCCGCCAGGCGTACGCGATCGTCGTCGTGACCCACAACATGCAGCAGGCGGCGCGCGTCGCGAACCACACCGCATTTTTTTACCTCGGCGAGCTCATCGAGTACGACCGCACCGAGGTCGTGTTCACGCGGCCCAAGGAGCGCCGCACCGAGGACTACATCACGGGACGTTTCGGCTGAGCCCATCGTGCCGGGGCAGATCCGACCTAAAGAAAGGCTGCGGATCGGATTGGCGCCGCGGCATCGCTCATGTACGGTCCGGCGCATGAAGATCGTGGTGGACTTCGACAAGTGCGGTAGCAACGCCCGCTGCATGAAGGCTTGCCCCGAAGTGTTCGAGGTGCGTGAGGACGGCTTCCTCTACATTCTAGAGGAAGAGCCACCCGAGGCGTTACGCGCCAAGGTGGAGCAGGCCATGGCGGACTGTCCCACTCAGGCCATCAGCGTCATCGGCTGAGCACCGGGGGTCGGGGTGCTCGGCCGGTGGCGGCTCTTGTTTGGGGGCTTGGTGTGTGTCGCCCTGGGGGTGGTGCGTCCGGCGCTCGCAGAGGAGCCGTCCACGCCCGCGGGGTCGTCGAAGGTCACCGAGCCCGAGCTCTTGACCTTCGTGCCGGCGCCCTATCCGGAGCAGGCGAAGCACCAGGAGCTCGAAGGCGAGGTGGACCTCATGCTCGAGATCGACCGCGAGGGCCACGTCGAGAAGGCGGAGGTGCTCTCGCCCGCGGGGCACGGCTTCGACGAGGCCGCACAGGCCGCTGCGCTGAAGTTCGTCTTCGAGCCCGCGACGCTCGACGGGCGCCCCGTGAAGTCGCGCATCGTCTATCGCTACTCGTTCCATTTTACCCCTGAAAAGCCCGTCGAGGGCAGCCCTTCGCCGTCGCTTCTCGGCGGGCGCGTGCTCATCGCCGGGACCAGGACACCGCTTGCCGGAGCAGCGGTCGAGATCAGCCGCGACGGCGCGCCAGTCTCGACGCTCGTGACCGGCGCGGACGGCAGCTTCGAGTCGCCCGGGCTCCCCGCAGGACGCTACACGGTGAAGGTGGAAGCGGAAGGGTACGAGCCGTTCGCGAGCTCCGAGGAGCTTCTGCCGTCCGAGCGCGTGAGCGTTCGCTACGACGTGGCGCCGACCGCACCTGCCGACGGCGAAGAAGTCGTGGTCCAAGGTGCCCGTCCGCACCGCGAGGTCACGCGGCGCAGCATCTCGCGCCGCGAGCTCGAACGCGTCCCCGGCACGTCGGGCGACGCGCTGCGCGCGATCCAGAACCTGCCGGGTGTTGCGCGTCCCCCCGCGCTTTCCGGGTTGCTGGTCGTGCGAGGCAACGCCGATCAGACCACGCCCGTTTTCGTCGACGGTCTCTGGGTGCCGACCATCTATCACTTCGGCGGACTTTCGAGCGTCGTGCCGACGGAGATGCTCGACGAGGTCAACTTCTACCCCGGCAATTTCGGCGTGAAGTACGGGCGCGCACTCGCGGGCGTCGTCGACGCGCACCTCCGAGAAACGCGCAACGACGGGCGCTACCATGGCCTTTTGCAGCTCGACCTCATCGACGTGCGCGCGCTCGCCGAGGGGCCCGTGCCGCTCGCCTCGGGCTGGAACTTCATCGGCGGCTTTCGTCGAAGCCACGTCGATGCGTGGCTCGTGCCGCTCATCGAAAACGAGGATACCCAGATCGAGGGCGCTCCCGTCTACTACGACTGGCAGCTCATCCTCGACCGCCGCCCCACCAAGAACAGTTACCTCCGCATCGGCATGCTGGGCTACGACGACCGCATCCGTCTCGTCAACGAAAGCTCGGCCAGCGGGGGCGCGCTCGCGTCGAGCAACGCGTCCTTCGGCGTCGGCGCCATCTACAAGGTGCATCTCTCGGAGGATTCGGACGTCGAGTTCACGACGTCGATTGCACGCTCGCGGCAGCGCATCGCCATCAGCACCATCTTGGCCGACACCGAGGCGCTCGGCGTGCTCGCGCGCGGCGAGCTAGTGACGAAGATCCTGCCGAATACTACGCTTCGCACGGGCTACGATATCCTGCTCGCCCCCTACAATCTGAAGGGTCAGCTGCCGGAGGATCCGGGTGGCGGGCAGGATCTCGGTCCGTTCATCACCGTGCCGACGCGGAGCTTCGACCACTCGGCGCTGTTCTTCTTGCCGGCGGTGTACGGAGAGCTCGCCGTGAGGCCTTCGAAGCGTTCTGAGCTCGTCTCGGGCGTGCGCCTCGACTACACGCACGAGGGGCGAAACGTCAACGTGAGCCCGCGCATGACGGCGCGCTACGATCTCGTGCCCGGTTCTCCCCGGACGACGCTCAAGGGTGGCTCCGGCCTGTTCTTCCAGGCGCCCGGCCTCGGGGAAACGGTGCTCTCCGATCGCGAGACGCACCTTCGCTCGACGCGCTCGTGGCAGAACTCGCTCGGCATAGAGCAGGAGATCGGCGATCACGTCGAAGCGTCGCTCGAGGGCTTCTACAACTTGCTCGACGACGTGATCGGTCGGGCGCCGGACGAAAGCGGCGTCATCCGCTACAACAACCTCGCCAAGGGGCGCATCTTCGGGGCGGAGCTCATGCTGCGCTACCGTGCCGACGAGCGCTTTTTCGGCTGGATTTCCTACACGTTGTCGCGCTCGGAGCGCACCTGGTCGCCGGGCGAGCCTTCGGAGCTCTTCGACCTCGATCAGCCGCACATCTTGACCGTACTCGGCAGCTACACGCTCGGCGCGGGTTGGGAGCTCGGTGCGCGCTTCCGGTTCGTTTCCGGCAACCTCTACACGCCGTGCAACGGAGGTCTCTACAGCAGCATCGCGACGCAGTACCTCTGCTTGCAGGGCCCCACGAATAGCGACAGGCTCCCACCGTTTCATCAGCTCGACGTGCGCGTCGACAAGCGCTGGGTCTTCTCGAGCTTCACGCTCGGCGCTTACCTCGACCTCATCAACGCGTACAACCGTACGAATCCCGACTTCATGGGGTACAACTTCGACTACAGCCAACGCAAACCCGCGACCGCGAGCCTGCCAATCGTGCCGAGCCTCGGCTTGCGAGGAGAGTTCTGATGACGAGCGAGTGGCCCCGGAGCTTCCATCTGGTGGCGGTCGCCTTGGCGGTCGCCGCTCTCGGCTGCGACGCGGGGTTCGACCCGCAGTCGGAGGTCCACGGCCTGCGCGTGCTCGCCGTGCGACCCGAGCCTGCCTCCGGGTCGCCGGGAGCGACGATCTCGCTCGACATGCTCGTCGCCGACGGGAAAACGGGGCCGGGCGAGCCGCCCCGACCGCTCGAGATGGCCTGGCTCTTCGGCTGCCACAATCCCCCCTCGCGCCTCTACTACGCCTGCATCCCGCCCCTTCGTGAGCTCGCGGCGAGCGTCTCGTCGCTCGACGAGCTGCCGCCGGGTACCGTCGCCTTCGGACCTAGGGCAAGCTTCGACCTCCCCGACGACATCCTGAGCGCTGCGCCCCAGCTCGAGATGGATCCGATCCATTTCGGCGTCTCGTACGCGTTCTTCGCCGTGTGCGCCGGCAAGCTCGTGCTGCGCCCCGACTTCACCGATCGGCTGCCCATCGACTGCGTCGATCCGAACACGGGGGCGTCGCGGGGTGCGAGCGACTTCGTCGTGGGCTTCACGACGCTCTACAGCTACGACGGCGACGTGAATCAGAACCCCGAGCTCGATGCGCTCACGTTCGACGGCACGGACGTTCCCGATCTCGACTGCGTCGACGATCCGGGTTGCCTGCCGCGCGTCTCGCCGTGCGTCAGCGCGGACCGCGGGAAATGTCCCGTCCACCGGGTCGCCCCCCACGTGACGGCCGGCAGCATCGAGGCCATCCCCGGCGGCAGCGAAATCCTCTGGGCGAGCTACTACGCGACGGCGGGCGAATTCACCGCCGACACGCAGCTCGTGAGCGACAAGTCGCTCGGCCAGGTGGGTGACTATTCAGGCTCGTTCCGCGCTCCCGCGAGCCCGGTCGGCGTCGTGCGGCTGTGGGTCACCGTCAATGATCAGCGCGGGGGCGCGGTGTTCCGGAGCTTCGACGTGAACGTGGAGTGAGAGATCGTCCACCGCGTCCCGCTGCCCCTGCCGCGCTACCCGACGCGCGTCGTGTGGCACGAACGCTTCGAGCAGGACCCGGCCACGTCTTTTTGCGCCAAGAGGTCGTTCAGGTCGGGCGAGCGTCGGAACGCGGCAAGGCGCGTCGAGGCTCCGCCTAGAGCTCGGCGATGGGCGTTCCCGCCGGGTCGCCATAGCTCGAAACGGAGAGGCCGTAGCGCGAGATGAGCGAGGCGTGCAGGGCGCCCGTCGT
This sequence comes from uncultured delta proteobacterium, assembly GCA_963841435.1. Lineage (GTDB taxonomy): Bacteria > Myxococcota_A > Polyangia > Polyangiales > Polyangiaceae > PMG-095. The sequence goes on along the minus strand of CAWJCS010000005.1, from coordinate 575,627 downwards.
CTTGTTCGCGGCGTTGACGGTGCGGCCCGTTTCGAAACCGCCCGCGTGGCCCGCGATGAGCGTCGGCATGCGCTTGCGGGCGTGGCTGTCGCCGTCGCCGTTCTCCGAGGCGTAAAGGACGAGGCTTTCGTCGAGCAGCGTGCCGTTGGCCGTGGGGACGCTTTTCAGCGCGTTCACGAGGTAGGCGTAGCGGCGCACTTTGAAGCGTGACGTGGTGACGACGCGTGCGTTGGCGATCGCCATGGCCTGCGTGCGGTCGAGGCCGTCGAGGTCGGTCGCGCGATCCGTGTCGTCGAGCTTGTGGGAGATGAAGTGGTCGCTCCAGTCCTTGAGCGCGTCCGTCCCCGAGCCGAGCGGGTAATCGCTGTAGTTGACGCCCCAGCTGTCGCTGTATTGCAGGATGACGACGCGTGTGAGGTCGCAGGCCATGGCCGTCACGGCAAGATCGATGAAGAGCTTGGCCTTGCTGTGCCAGTTGCCGCCCGAGGCGGGCTGGCTCGGCACCGTGCAGGAGACCGTCGGCGTGGCGTTCACCTGGCCTTCGAGCTCGTAGACGGACTCGAGGTACTGGTCGAGGCGCTGCTTGTCGGCGCCGCCGAGGCGCGCGCTCAGGCGCTGGGCGTCGCCGCGCACGAGGTCGAGCACGCTTTGCTGGCGCTTACGGGCGGCGTCGGCCGCCGGGTCGTTCATGGTGCCGACGCTGCCGCCGCTGAACAGCGTGTCGAAGAGCTGCTTGGGGTTGCGGACGACGCTGTCGGGCTGGCCGCCGGCCTTGAACGAGAGCGTGCCCTGCGCGATGTCCGAACTCGACGTCGCCGAGAGCACGAGGTTCCGATAAGGGGTTTCGCCGCGCAGATCGTCGGCGAGGTACTGGTCGAGCGTCGGCGCCGACGGCGTGTAGTTGTTGCCGGCGCCCTTGTGCGCGGAGAACGCCATCGACGGGATGTGGATGTCCGCCGCGACGCCCGAGTGGTCGATGCCCGTGACGACCGTCACGTCGTTGACGATGGCGTTGCCGGCCGGCCAGATGCCCTCGGCGTCGAAGCCTCCGAGGTTGACGAGGCACTCGGTGAGATTCGAGGCGCTGAGCGCGCCGGGCGTGGGATCCCAGCGCGAAGGATCGGTGCCGTTCGGGTAGAAGAAGCCGAAGAAGCGCTGCACCGTGGCGCTCTGCGCGCTCGCGCGTTCGGGCCGCATGGCGTCGAGGAACGGCAGCGCGAGGCACGCACCGGCGCCTCGGAGCATGGCGCGACGGGAAAGAGGTCGGATCCGCATGGTGGTCGTTCTCACGGCGTCGCCGCGGGAGCCCTCCTGAGCCGGAAGGCCGGCGCCTCGACGAGCCCTTCGAGCAGGGCGGGGAAGGTTTCCGAGCCGGCGACGAACGCCTGGGACGCGGCCGCTACGGTGCACGCGTCGAGCGCCGTCGGCTCGCGGCCGTTCACGTAGAGAAACGCCCGCTTCGTGAGGCACTCGGGCACCGTGGGCATGGCGCGAAGCTTTGCGGAAAGCTCGGCGATCGTCGAAAACGGCGCGTCGTCGGCGTCGGGTAGCGCGGCCTGTATCCCGAAGACCGACGCGTCGATCGTGTCGTCGTAGCGGCCCGTTGCATCGAACTTGGCGAAGCCGACGCCGATGGGATCGATGGCGGCATGGCAGCCGCGGCATTCGGCCATTGAGTTTCGCGTCGTGACGATCTCGGTGCGCGTGAGACCGACCAAGAGGTCGCCAATCTGATCGGCAAGGTCGGCGGGCGGGGAGAGCTCCTCGCACAGGAAGGTGCGGCGCAGCCAGTTGCCGCGGATCGCGATGAGATCCCCGTCGCTCTTGGCGCTGAGCAGGCTCATGTGCGTCAGGAGGCCCGAGCCGTAGCGCACGTCGCCCGCGGGAATCGCGACGAGGCCGTTCGTGTCGGGCGCCGGCAGGCCGTAGTAGGTGGCGAGGGCGGGCGTGAGGTGCGTCGTGCTCGTCGTGAGCACGTCGAGGAAGCGCTGGCCGCCCCAGGCGTAGTCACGCGCGACCGCGTCCGTCTCGGCCTGCATGTCGGGCATGAGGGCGTTGGACCAACCGGCGGGCGGCGTGGCCGGGGCGCGCAGCGTGCCGAACCCCAGCCACTGACGGAAGAACGACGCGAAGAAGCTCTGGGCGTCGGCATCACCGAGCATGGCGGTAGCGGCCGCGCTCAGCCCCTCGGGCGTGTCGAGCGCGCCCGTGCCGGCCTCGTCGAGCAGCTCGGCGCTAGGCGAGCGACCGAGCAGGGCGAAGCTGAGGCGCGAGGCAACCTCGGGGGCCGTGAGCGTCGAGAGACCTTCGGGGGCGTTGCCCACTTCGACGCGAAAAAGGAAGCTCGGCGACGAGAGCAGCACCTCGATGGCGAAGCGGATCTGATCGTCGGCATCGAGGGCGTTCGCCGTGGCGTCACTCACGATGGCGTCGATTTCCGTCTGCTCGAGGGCGCGGCGATACGCGAGGCGGCCGAAATCCGCGACGAACGACGCGAGGCAGCCCGCGGCGCTCGGCTGGCAGCCGATGACGGCCGTGCGCCGCGGACTGTCGGCGAGCAGGGCGTCGGCGAGCTCGGTCGCCGCGTCGAGATACGCGCGGAGGTTCGACGACGACATGGTCTGGAACTCGGCGTACGTCCTGAAGCCGAGGCGCTCGGTGTCCTGTGGGATGCCGTTGACGTTCGGCGGATCGCCGAGTTGGAAGAGGCTCTGCACGGTGCGCTGGTACTCGAGCGCCGAAAGGCGGCGCAGCACGGTGGCGTCCGTGTCGGGTGCGGCCGTCTGGCAGGCGGGGTCGGGCGTCGTGCCGGCCGAGCCGCCGGTCGTGGAGCCGCCGCTCCCCGAGGAGCCGCCCGTCGTGCCGGTGGAGCCGCCCGTCGCGGCCGAGGAGCCGCCCGTGGCGCCCGAGCCGCTCGCGGCGCTGCCGCCGGTCGCGCCTGAGCCGCCGGAGCCGTTGCCATTCGTGGCGCCGGAGCCCGACGACGTGACGCCGTTACCGGTTGCGGGCGCATCGATCGATCCCGAGCAACCGAGCGCGGTGCAGACGAGCGACGCCACGAGCGCGCCAGACAGGCGCTGCCGCGACACGGAGACCGTTGGAAAGAAGCGCCCTCGTTCGCTCACGACGAACCATCATTCTAGCTCAGCCGCGCGCGCTCTGGAGTCCGGTCTACCAGGTTCAGGTGGGCGCCAGCCGCACCGCGTGCTCAGGCGTCCGTCACCGCGGGATCTTTCCGTCCGGCCTCGAGGGAAGCAACGGCGGGGCGTGCTGCCGGATCGTCGCGGTAAAAGACGATCGAGAACAGGACGAAGCCCAGCCAGAGCGCCGCGAGGTGATAGAGCATCGCCGCGCCGCCGTACCGCGCGTAAAGCAGGCCCGAGATCGGCGGGCCGAGCAACATGCCGGCGCCGTAAAACGCATTGTAGAGCGCGTTCGCCCGTGGGTAGTCGCGTCGCGACACGACGACGCCCTGCAGCGCAAGGCTGAGTGGCGAAATGCTCGCGAGCGAAGCCCCCGCGACGAAGACGGCGAAGGCCATCGGCTCGTAGTGGTCGAGGAACACGAAGCCGAGGATCATCGACATGCCGATGACCGCGAGGATACGCATCAGCTTGAGATGACCGTGGCGATCGCCGATGCGACCGAAGGGGTTTGCGAAGAGCAGCATGCCTGCGGCGAAGAAAGCGGGGTTCAGCGTCGTCTTCTGCTCGGGAATGGCCTTTTCGACGCTCATGTAGAGCGGCAAGAAGAGCACGACGCTCGACTGGAAATAGCCGTACGCGAAAGTCCCGTAGCAGGAGTTCTTGATGCGCCCGAGGATCGTGCCGCTCAACGTCGGGGCCTCGCCTTCCGGCGCGCTCACGGGCGCAGCGTCACGCGCTGGGCCCGGCGATGGCACATCGTGCAGCGTGCCCGCCGGCAGCTCGGCGTCGAGTCGGAGCGCGACGTAGGCGCTACTCGCGAGCGCAATGAACCCGGCCACTACGAAGGGAGCCCACGGTGGCGCGAGGTTCAAGAGGCCGTACGCGGCGAGCGGTCCGAGAATGTACCCGACGGCGATCGTGTTCGTATAAAGGCTCGTGACGAACGCCTTGTTGTCCTTGCTCGAGCGAGACAGAAGGATCGTCTCGGAGCTCACCCAGACGCCGACGGAGCACGCGCCATCGAAAACGCGCACGAGGGCGATGGCCGCGTACGACGGCAGGAACGGAAACACGCTGACGCTGACGGCGTACCCTGCGAGCGCCGTGACGAGCGTCGCCTTGGCCGAGAAGCGCTGGATGAGCGCGCCCATCGGCAGCGAAAGCGCAAGGATGCCGCCGGCGAACCATGCGCCGAGCGTGCCGATGGCGCTTTCGTCGAAGCCGCGCGAGCCGAGCAGCAACGCGAAGCGTGACAGCGCCATGCCGTAGGCGATGCCGAGCAGCAGCGTCGCCCAGTAGACGCGGAAGACGTTCGGGTCGCGGATGCGATCTCTGAGGCCCAAGTGTCGGGTGAGATAGCCCGAAAACGACGGTGGGCGCAGAAAAACGCAATTTTGGCGCGCCCCGGTACCGGGGCAGGCGGGTCCGAGCTCGCGCGAAAAGACGCGCATCCGGTCGAGCACCGGATCCGCTCGGGCCAGCACCCCGGCGATGCGGTTGCTCGTGAAGGCGCTTTGCTCGCCCAAGTGCGGCGGCGAGCTGATGGCGTCGTCGAAGCGTGTGCCGGAACGCGCCGTCAGGAAATCAGCCGGAAGCGAGCACGACCTGCAATGGTTTTGTCGCGTCCGCCCAGGCGACGCGCGTCCCGTGCGCATCGCTTTCCACCACGGCGCCGCCCGTCGTGACACGCGCCTGCTGACTCTGCCGGAAGCGGACGTGGAGGTCCTTGCCGGCCGTCCCGCGGACCTCGACGCTCGAGCCGTGGCGCGTCGCCGTGAAGCGCGCCCGTTCGGCGCCGCTCACGGCGTGCACGACGGCGCTCGCCTCCGCGCCGTCCGCGAGCGAGAACAGCTCGAGCTCGAGCCCGTCCATGAAGTCGTAGTCCGGGCGGTCGTCGCGGGCGCCGACGGTGAGCAGCGTGTTTTGTCGTACGAACAGCGGGATGCGAAAGTAGCTCACGTCGGTTTCGGTCACGAAGCGGCCCCCCGCGACGAGCTCCGACGTGAAAAAATCCGTCCACTCGCCGGGCGGCAGGTAGTAGCGGACGCTCCCGCCTTCGTCGAAGACGGGCGCGACGAGCAGCGACGGGCCGAACGTGTACTGCGTGTCGAGCAGCTCGGCGACGGGATCTTCGGGAAATTCGAGCAGCATCGCGCGCAGGAGCGGCAGGCCACGGTCGTGCGCTTCGACGGCGCAGGCCCAGACGTACGGCATCAGCTTGAGCTTCAGGTTCGTGAAGTGGCGCAGCACGTCGACGGACTCTTCGTCGAACGCCCAGGGCACCCGTAAGCTCGTCGCTCCGTGCAGTCGGCTGTGGCTCGACAAGAGTCCGAACGCGACCCAGCGCTTGTAGAGCGCGGGGGGCGCCGTCATGTTGAAGCCGCTGATGTCGTGGCTCCAGAATGCGCCACCCGATAGTCCGAACGAGAGACCGCCGCGCAGCGTCTCCGCCATGGCCTCGAAGCGCGCGTCGCAATCGCCGCCCCAGTGCACGGGAAAGCGCTGGCAGCCCGCCGTGGCCGAGCGCGCGAACACGATGGCCTCGCCCTTGCCGCGCTTCTCCTCGAGCAGCGAGAAGACGGCCTGGTTGTAGAGGAACGGGTAGTAGTTGTGCATGCGCTCCGGGTCCGAGCCGTCGGCGTGCACGGCGTCGGGCGGGATGCGCTCGCCGAAGTCGGTCTTGAAGCAGTCGACCCCCTGTTCCATCAGGGAAAATAGCTTGCTCTGGTACCACTCGACGGCGTCCGGATTCGTGAAGTCGACGATGGCGATCTGCGGCTGCCAATCGTTGCGCTGGTAGACGTCGCCGTCTTTCGTCTTCAAAAAGTAGCCACGGTCGCGACCTTCGTCGAACAGTTTCGAGAACTCCGAGACGTAGCTGTTGATCCAGACGCAGATCTTGACGCCGCGCTGCTTGAGGCGGTCGAGCATCGCCTTCGGATCGGGGAACTTTGCTTCGTCCCATTCGAAGTCGCACCAGTGGTGCTCCTTCATCCACAGGCAGTCGAAGTGGAAGACACTCAGCGGGATCTTGCGCTCGAACATGCCGTCGATGAGGCCACCGACGATCGTTTCGTCGTAGTCAGTCAAGAACGACGTGCTCAGCCACAGACCAAAGCTCCACTGCGGCGGCAAGGGCGGGCGACCCGTGAGCGCCGTGTAACGCTCGAGGATCTGCTTGGGCGTGTGCCCGGCGATCACGTACGCGTCGAGCTCGCTGCCAGGGACGCTCAGCTGGATGGCCGAGACGCGCTCCGTCATGACCTCGAAGTCCACGCGGCCCGGGTCGCGGGCAAACAGCCCGAACCCCTGATTCGTCAGCAGAAATGAGATGTTCTTGTAGGCTTGGTCGGTCTCGGTTCCGGGATCTTCGTTCCAGATATTCACGGTTTGGCCGTCGCGCACCAGGGGTCCGAAACGCTCACCTCCGCCGTAAACGTGCGAGCCGACACCCAGCGAGAAGCGCGCCATCACGTGCGGGCGGTCGCCGGCCACGTCCATCACGCCGACGGAGTTGTCGCGCGTGAACGTGAGCTTCTTTTTCCCGTCGAGGAACGTGAGCGAAAAGGGGAGCTTGCCGATCCGCACCGAGACGCCGCCGGCGTCGAAGACGATCGCATCGGCATCCTCGGACACGGCGACGCCGTCCTTGCGATCTTCGGTGACCTCGAAGTTCGGTCCCAGTTTCTTGTGACCGGTCTGGTGCTGCACGCGCAGGCGGACGACCCCCGGCATGGGAGAGCTCAGCCGCACGGTCATGCCGTAGTTGTTGAGATTGTTCTTGGGCTCGCCCTTGTGCACGCAGCGGAGCACGAGCTCGCCGTGCTCGACGTAGTGCCGCGTCACACGCGCCGCCCAGTACGGCTGCACGCCGTCCCTCATTCTCCAGATGCCGTGCGAAAATCTCATGCGGCCATCCTTGAGGAGGCTGGCCGCGGGGACAAGGGGGTCAGCCCCGCACGAGCTTCTCGAGCCTCCCCAGCGCGACCTCGACCACGCTTTCCCCTGGTCCGAAACTGAACCGCGCGTGATGCAAAAAGCGCGAGGCGCGGCCCACGCGGCGCTGGCCGGGGTCCACGTCGAAGAAGCTGCCGGGCACGACGATGACCTTCTGCTCGAGCGCGGCCCGAAAGAGCCCCTCACCCGTATCGAGCGGGGGGGGCAAGGACTCGAGGTTCCCCCACGCGTAGAAGGTGCCGTCGGGCTCGCGCTCGAAGCGGACGCCGAGCGCGCGCAGTCCGTCGAGCAGCCTCGCGCGCTTCCTGCCGAACGTTTTTTTGATGGCCTCGGCCTCGCGGCGGGCGTGCTCGGCCGTGAGCACTTCCAGCGCGGCGTGCTGCAGCGGGCGCGAGCCGCCGCCGTCGAGAAACGACCCCGCGCTCGCCAGTGATTCGATGACGCGGCGCGGTCCGACCGTCCAGGTGGTGCGCCAACCGGGGTAGCGCCAGTTCTTCGTGAGTCCGTCGAAGATCACGACGGGATCGCGCTCGACGTCTTCCACGAACGCCGCAGCGCTCATCAGCGGCTCGGCGCCGCGCCAGATGTAGTGCGAGTAGAACTCGTCGAGCAGCAGCGTGCAGTCGAGCTCGCGCGCCGTGGCGACCCATGCTTCGAGCTCGGGGCCGAGGATGGCCTTGCCCGTGGGGTTGCAAGGGTTCGAGAGCAAAAGGGCACCCAGCCCGCGCCCGGAGATCTCGCGCCTGAGCTCGCCCAGCGAGAAGTCGTAGCCACGCTCGGGGTCGAGCAAAATGGGGATCGGCGTGAAGCGCCGGAAGATATCGAGCAGCTCCGCGTACGCGGTGTAGTCCGGCAAGAAGTGGCCGAGGTGGATCTGCCCGATGGCAGCACACGCGCGCATGATGGAGACGCGACCGCCGCCCGAGAGCGCCACGTTCTCGGCCGAGTACCGCGACGGCATGCCGCGCCGGAAGAGGTCGTTGTACAGGCTCGCTACGGCCTCTCGCGCTTCCCAGAGCCCGGCGACGGGAGCGTACTCCTGGTCCGCCGTGGCGATGGACACGTTCGTGACGCGCGGTGGCGCGCCGTCGAGCTCGCCGGTTTCCGGCTGACCCTGTCCGAGGTTGCACCACTCGGGATCTTCCGCCCGGAAGCCGGCACGTTGCGCCTCCACGGTGACGTAGATGACCCCGGTGCGGGGCACGGGGCGGAAGGTGCTACGGGGCTCGGTGGGTTTCGACACGCGGGGGCGCGACATTAGCACCGCGCCGGCGCAGTCGAGGGCCTGCCGGGCACCCGGGGCTCAGAGGCAGAGCTCGCGTACGCTGACCGCGCCGCTGGGCTGGCCGCGGATCACGTGCGCCGGCCCGATTTCGCGCCAAGTGGAACAGGGGCGCGTCGCGACGGGTTCGGGCTTCGGCTCCAAGCGCGCTTCGCGCGGGTGAGCCTTCACGGTGATCGGCGGCACCTCGACGACGTTGCTTTTTGGTTCCGGCACCGCCGTTGCCGCGGGGGGCGGCACGACGTGCACCGAATCCGGCATAGGCCTGAGGGACGGCATGTCGGGCGTCCGCTCGAGCGTCATGGCGTAGGCGAAAACGCCCGTGCCTGCCGCCAGGGCCGCCGCTGCTACCCAAGACTGGTACATGGAGGGCTCCTTTCTCGGCGGAGAGATCTGCGCCGTATTCGAGCGCGCGACGCCGCATCGCGCGGCTCTCGGCGGGAGCGGAAAGCCGAAGAGGGCTTCTCGCTCTCAGTGATTCAACCAATAACTTAAGACCGACATTCCGATCTTCAAGAGGCTGAGCTCTGGTTTTCGGAAATGCTTTTCGGCTCCGACAGGAAGCAGCGCGAGCGTCGCGTGCCGAGGCGGTAGAGCGGCGGGGGCTCACGGCGGCAGCGGTCCATCACGCTGGGACAGCGAGGGTGAAAGTGGCACCCTGCCGGAGGATTGGAGGGTGACGGCACCTCGCCGAGGGCCGCGCGCGGCGGCGCGCCGCGGTCGAGGGTGGGCACCGCCTCGAGCAGGGCGCTCGTGTAGGGATGCTCGGGCGCGCCGTAGAGGTCGTCGGCGCTCGCGAGCTCCACGAGCTTGCCGAGGTACATCACGAGAACGCGGTCGGCTATCTGGCGTACCACCCTGAGATCGTGCGTGATGAAGAGATACGAGAGGCCGAGGCGCTGCCGGAGCTCGACCAGCAAACCGATGATTTGCGCCTGGACGGAGACATCGAGGGCCGACACGGCCTCGTCGCACACGAGCAACCTCGGACCGACCGCGAGCGCGCGCGCGATGCAGACGCGTTGCTTCTGGCCGCCCGAAAGCTCGTGCGGGTAACGATCGCCGAGCGCGCGATCGAGACCGACGTTCTCGAGCAGTCGCTCCACTTGCCGCGTGCTCTCGTCGCGGTCGAGCTCGGCGTGGAGCTCGAGTGCCTCGCTCACGGCGGCGAAGATCGGGAGCCGCGGGTTGAGGCTCGCGTCGGGATCCTGAAAGACCATCTGGATGGTCTTGCTTTGCGCGCGGCGCGTGGCGGCGGGAAATGGCAGGAGCGGCTCGCCCGCGAGACGCACCCGCCCGCGCGTCGGCGTCTCGAGCCCGACGATGGCGCGGGCCAGGGTCGACTTCCCGCAGCCCGACTCACCGACGAGCGCGAGGGTCTCACCCTCGGCGAGATCGAAGCTCACGCCGTCGACGGCACGGATGGGCCCTTGGGTGGCCGCGTAGTGCACGGCCAGGTCCTCCACGACCAGGAGGGGCGCCGGGACCCCGGGGTCCGAAGTGACCATTATGTCCAAATCTTCCAGCAACGTTCAAAGCCGGGGTGCGCGCTCGCCGCACCAAATTTGCGAGTTGCGCACACCATGGGAAATGCGTCTTGGCGAGCCCCGTTTCGGGGAGTAGCAAAGACGAGTCGAGGTCCCGAAATGCACCGTTCCGCCATTTCCTTTGCTTCCTACCTAACACTAGCTGTCGCTGCCGTGGTCGCCTGCGGGCCTGCCCCGCTCGAGGTCCCGGACTCCGCGCCTCCGCCTGGCTCGGGTGGAACCGGTAACACCGGGGCGGGTGGCACCTCTGGCAGCGGCGTCGGCGGTGTGGGCGGCGGCGTCGGTGCCACGGGTGGCGTGACGAGCGTCGGCGGAGCCGGTGGCGTCGGTGGTGCCGTCGCAGGGACGGGCGGGACGCTCAGCGGCGCCGGCGGATCCGTTGCAGGTACCGGTGGTGCCGTCGCGGGTACGGGCGGTGCCGTCGCGGGCGCGGGCGGCAGCGCCGGTGTCGCAACGGGTGGAGCGTCGGGCGCCGGCGCGAGCGGTGCGTCAGGTAGCGGAGCGGGAACCTCGGCGGTCGCCTGCGACGCCGCGTTCGTGGTGGATCCCGACGGGTTCGTCAGAGCGCCTGCCGCCGGTGGTGGATGCTGGCACGGCTACTCTTCCGTCGGTGGTGACACGGCGAGCACCGTGACGCCGAAGGACTTCGCCGCGTGCGGTGCTGGCTGCATGTTGACGGCGATGGGCACGGTGGGCCCCGCGGTGGCCCCCGACTATGCCGGCACGATTTGGTTGGGCTTCAACCTGAACCAGGCCGCAGGCGGAGGGACGACGTCTACGGTAACGCCGGCCGGAACCAGCCTGGTCGTGAATTACACGAGCACCGGCCCGGCCGTTCGCGTTCAGATCGCCGCAGGCTCGACGCGCTGGTGCGCGCCGCTCACGAGCAGCCCCGCGACCATCCCCTACACCATGTTCAACACGGAATGCTGGGAAGGTGGCATGGGGACTGCGTATGCGATGCAGCCGATCGATGCCGTACAGCTCATCGTCCCCGGGGGAGCAGCGGCAGCGGCATTCACCATCGCCCTCGTCAGCGTCAAAGACATGTGACGGCGGCCGGTGCGGCGTGTGGTCGCTCGACGTCGGCGTCGAGGCCACGCGCCGCAGCGCTTCACGCGACGGGCGGCCCCGTCGCGGTGAGCCGCTCGACGGGAAGCACGCAGCGTCGCAACCGGCCGGGCTCCGCTTCGACGAGCTCGGGGTCGCCGTGCCGGCAGGCATCGTGAGCGTAGCGGCAGCGCGGCAGGAAGGTGCAGGCCGTGAACGATTCCTGATCGAGCCGTGGCGGCAGGCCGGGAATCGGCTCGGGGAGTTTCTTTTCGTGGAGGCGCGGCAGGCTCCGGATGAGGGCGGCGCTGTAGGGGTGCAGGGGTCGGTCGAAGAGCGCCAGGGTGGGCGCGGTCTCGACGATACGCCCGGCGTAGAAGACGAGCGCTCGATCGCACGTGGCCTTCACGATGCCGAGGTCGTGCGTGATGAGCACGACGGCTAGGCCGCGCTCGCGCTGGAGCTCGGACAAAAGATCGAGAATTTGCGCCTGGATCGTCACGTCGAGGGCCGTCGTGGGCTCGTCGGCGATGAGCACGTCGGGGTTGCCGAGCAGCGCCATCGCGATCATCACCCGCTGGCGCATGCCACCGCTGAGCTCGTGCGGGTAGCTTTCCAGCCGGGCCCGGGCATCGGGGATGCGCACGCGCTCGAGCAGCGCGAGTGAGCGCTCGCGAGCCTCGGCGCGAGTGACGCGGGCGTGGAGGTGGACGCTCTCTTCGAGCTGCTCGCGCACGCGCAAGTACGGGTTCAGCGAGGTCATCGGGTCCTGGAAGATCATGGCGATGCGCCCGCCGCGCAGCCTGTTGAGCTCGCGCTCGGAAAGGCCCAAGAGCTCGCGCCCCGCAAAGCGCACGCTGCCGCGGACGACGCGTCCGCGCGGCGGCAAGAGCCCCATGATGCTGAGGCTCGTGACGCTCTTGCCCGAGCCGGACTCGCCGACGATGCCGAGCATTTCACCGGGTGAAAGCTCGAAGCTCACGTCCTCGACCGCGCGCACCGTACCGGCCTCGGTAGAAAACTCCGTGGTGAGGTGCGACACCTCGAGCAGCGGCGGCGCGGGGCCAACGGCTTCGTTTTGGGGCCTCATGAGGTGCGTGGGTCGACGGCGTCGCGCAGGCCATCGCCGAGGTAGTTCAGGGAGAGCAGCGTCGTGGCGAGCAGGCCGCTCGGAAACAGGAGAAGCCACCAGTAGAAGGCGAGCGGGTTCACGACCCCCACGGCCTCGGAGACGAGCTGGCCCCAGGAAAGCTTGAGGCCGAGCCCGAGAAACGACAGAAACGATTCGAGGATGATCACCGTCGGGACGGTGAGCGTTGCGTAGACCATCACGACGGCGAGCACGTTCGGCACGATGTGCCGCAAGATGACGCGCAGATCGCTCGCCCCGAGTAGCCGCGCGGCCAAGACGAACTCGCGGCGACGGAGCGCGATGACCTGCCCCCGCACGACGCGCGCCATCGTGAGCCACTCCACGAGCCCGAGCGCGACGAAGACGGGCACCGGGTCGCCCCGCGCGGACTCCGAGAACAGGAGCATGATGAGGATCACGAGGAACATGTAAGGGATGCCGTACAAAAAATCGACGAAGCGCATCATCACCTCGTCGACGCGGCCGCCGTAGTAGCCCGCGAGCGCGCCGTAAAGCACGCCCACGACGACGCAGGTGATCGTCGCGACGAGGCCGACGAGCAGGGACGTTTGGCCGCCGGCGAGCACGCGGGCGAAGTAGTCGCGCCCGAGGCCGTCGGTGCCGAACCAGTGCGCGGCCGAGGGAGGCTGATGCCGTAGCGCGGGGTGCGTGGTGAGCGGGTCGAGGCCGAGCAGGACCGGCAACAGGAAGCAGGAGAGCGCGACCAGGGCGAGCAGCACGGCGCCGACCAGCGCGAAGCGGTTTCTGCGTAGCCTGTGCAGGGCGCGGGCGCGCGGGCTTCGGGGGACCGTGCGTGAGGCGGCCGGGGCGTTCATCAAAGCTCCGTCCGGAGGCGGGGGTCGAGCCATGCGTACGCGAGGTTGACGAGCAGGTTGAAGACCGTGACGAGGCTCGCGTAGACGAGCGCCGTGCCGAGCACGAGCGAGTAGTCGCGGTTGATGGCGCCCTTCACGAACCACTGCCCCATGCCGGGCACCGAGAACAGCGTCTCGACGACGAACGAACCGGTCATGATCCCGGCGGCCGCCGGCCCGAGGTACGAGACGACCGGCAAGATGGCCCCCTTGAGCGCGTGCTTCAGCACGATCGCCGAAGAGGGGACACCCTTCGCGCGCGCCGTGCGCACGAAGTCTTGCTGCATGACCTCGATGGTGCCGCTGCGCGCGAGGCGCGCGATGTACGCCGTGTACGGCAGGGAAAGCGTGACCGCCGGCAGGATCAGGTGCCGAAAGCCGCCCCACCCCGCCACGGGCAGCCAGCCCAGGCCGAGCGCGAACACGATGACGAGCGACGCGCCGATGACGAAGCTCGGCAACGAGAGGCCGATCATCGAAACGCCCATGCTCGCGTAGTCCGACAGCGAGCGCGGTTTCAACCCGGCGCGCACGCCGAGCAAGAGGCCCGTCGCGCAGGCGAGGCACAGCGCGAATAGGCCGAGCGTGATGCTCACGGGTAGCGCCGGCGCGAGCAGCGACTCCACCGTGCGCCCCTGCACTTTGATCGACGGCCCGAGCGACCCCTCGACGATCAACCGGCGCATGTAGACGACGAAGAATTCCGTCGCGGTCTTCGGCACCCCGAAATGCGCGCGCAGCGCCGCCTCGATCTGTGGCGTCGTCGCCCGTTCGTGGGCGAAGGGGTTGCCCGGCGCGTGGTACATGAGAAGCGTCGTCACGAACGCGAGCAGCACGAGCGACGGCACGAGAAAGGTCACGCGCCTGAGCACGACGCTCGGCGCACGCCACCCGCCGAGCGCGCCCGCGGCGACGGCGAGCGCCACGCCGACGGGCAGGCCGCCCATGGCCCGGCCGACGCCGAAGGCGACGACGCCGATCGCGAGGCCGCCCGTGATGCGAACGGCACGCGGCCCGAGCCACGCCGTGCCCGCGAGCACACCGAGCCCTGCCAGCACGACGCCCGCCGACAGCACCCCCACGAGCGCCGAGAGCCCGGCGAACGTCAGCAACACGAGCCCGAGGGCGAGCCTTCGACCGCCGCTCACGGGGCCACCGCGTTCGGTCGGTCCACCCAGAGGTCGCGAAACGGGTGAAGGTCCTGCGAGTTGATGGCGCGCTCCCCGGTCGGCAGCACGCGCGCCATCGAGAAGCCGTGCACGTGCTTTCGGATGAGCCCGGCGTTGACGTAGAAATACACGGGAATGATGGGGAATTCGTCGTCGACGAGGATAGCCTCCGCCTCGCGGAAGAGCAGCATGCGGATGCGCTCCTCGGCGGCCGCGCGTTCGCTCGGCGACCCGGCCCCTGCCTCGGCGAGCGCCTTTCGAAGCGGCTCGGGCTCGCGAACCTCTCGGAGCGTGGGCTCGGGATCGCGCGCGAGCGCCGCCGGATTGCCCGCGAGCTCGATCAGTCGATCGTAGAGCGGCGAGCTGAAGCCCGTGTAGTTGTTGGCGCCGTTCGTCACCCACATGTCGAGAAACGTGTTCGGATCGACGTAATCGCCGATCCACCCGGCGCGTGCGATCTCGAAGTCACCGGCGCGCGTCGTCGTTAGGTACGACTGCCATTCCTGGTTGTAGGCGGAAATGTCGATGCCGAGCGCGCGCCGGAGCTGGTCCGCGACGACGTCGGCGAGACGCTTGTGGTCCTCGCTCGTGTTGTAGAGCACGCCGATGCGCGGGAACCCCTTGCCCCCGGGGTAGCCCGCCTGCGCGAGCAAGCGGCGGGCCTCGGCGACGTCCGTCTTGATGGCGCTCGGCGGGGGCTTGTAGCCGGGCAGGCCCGGGGGCACGAACGTCGTCGCCGGTAGCTGCCCGAGCCCGAGCACCTGTTTCGTGATGAGATCGCGATCGATGGCGAGGTTCAGCGCCTTTCGTACCCTCCGATCGTCGAGCGGCGGCTTTCGCGTGTTGAGGCGATAAAAATAGACGACCAGGCCCGGCTCTCCGTAGAAATCCGCGCGCTGTTTCAGCACGGGCGCAAGCTCCTGCGGAAAGTACTTCGGCAGCCAGTCGGCGGCTCCCGTCAGATAGAGGTTCAGGTTCGTCGTCAGGCTCTCGGTGGAGAGCAGATCGATGCGCTCGAGGCGTACCTGGTCCTTGCCCCAATACGTGTCGCTGCGCTCGAGACGGATGTGATCGTTGACGACCCAGCGCGTGAGCCGAAACGGGCCGTTGCCGACCAGCGTTTCCGGGAGGAACCAGCGGCTGCCGACGACGGGGTCGGCGGTGAGCCAGTGTGGCACCGGGTAGCTCGCGTGATGGGCCATGAGCTCGAGGAAGTAAGGCGTGGGCGCGCGGAGCTCGACGACGAGCGTGTGGTCGTCCACGGCGATGACGCCCGCGTCTCGCCCGAAGCGCCGCTTCGCATCTCGAGCCGCGCTCGAGAGCCGTTCGGCTGCCCCGGCGAGCTCTCGTTCGAAGCCCTCGAGCTCGCGTCGCGAGACGCTGCCCGCGCGTCGCTCGAGGAGCTCGTGTGGCCCGTCGTCCGAGGCGGCGCGCAGTGGATCGGCGACCTGTTCGTCCACGAGAAAGCGCTGGAACGCCTCGGCGACGACGGGTGCTTGCTCCTTCAGGCGTGCGAGCGCCGGGAGCACGTGGCCGCGGAGCGTCGCCGCATGCGCATCGAAGGTGTTGAGCGCCTCGGCGAGCCGGACCGGGTACAGCATGTACGCGACCTCCGCGCCGATCGCTGGGTCGAGCACGCGCTGCCACGATTTGACGAAGTCTTTCGCGGTCACGGGGCGGCCATCGCTCCAGCGTGCGTTCTTTCTGATGTGGAAAGTGTAGGTGGTCGCGTCGGCGGAGATTTCCCACGACTCGGCGACGCCGGGCGCGGGCCGCAGTGTCTCGGGGTCGAAGCGTGTGAGCCCCTCGAAGAGCGCCTCCTCGACGCGCGCCTCGGGCTCGCCGCTCGTGAGCTGTGGATCGAGCGACTGGGGTTCGGTCCCGTTGACGATCCTGAGATCCGCCGGTCGATCCAGCGTCGTCGAGAAAGTCAGCGCGGCGACGGACAGTGCCGCGAGGAGCACGCCGACGATGCCGAGGAGCGTCCGGTACATGATTCGGCGCGCCTAGCCTAGCCCACGCCTCGGGGCAGCGTGCCGTGCTCGGCGCCGGACATGGGCCGCGAAAGAGCGCGCGTTCACACGGGAGCTCTCGCGTTCCGGGGGTCGAAGGAGTAAAATGCGAGATTGTGGTTCGTCGCGTTCTCGGGGTCCGTCGCCGCTCGCTTGCTCGTGGTGCCGTCGTGCTCGTGGTCGTGGTCGTCGGGTGGGCGTTTGGGTGTAGCTCGTCGTCGGAGACGGGCGGTGGCTCGAGCGGTGGGGCGCCGGGCGCCGGTCGTGCTGGTGCCGGCACCGGGGGAGGCGGCGGCGTGCCGGCCGGGGGAACCGTGGCGTCCGGGGGCACCATGGCGGGCACCTCGGGCGGAGCCGGCGCCTCGGGGCGCGGCGGTGGGGCCTCGGGCGGCGGAGCGGGCGGCGGTACCGGAGGCGGGAGTGGAGCAAGCGGCACGAGCACGGCGGGCGCTGCGGGCGAGGGTGGCGCACCCGCGTCGGGCGGGAGCGCGGGCGCGGGCACCGGGGGCGGGGCGACCGCGCCGCCCGGCTGCGCCGACCCGCCGTGGCAGCCCGGCGACTTCGCGACCGTCATCGAGGTGGGCCCCGGCCTCGACGTCGAGACACCCTCCGACGTCGCGTGGGAGTTGCTCGCCGCCGGCACGCTCGTGCGCATCCACGCGCGGCCCACGCCCTACGCCGACAAGTGGGTGCTGAACGCCGCCGGGACGGCGAGCGAGCCCATCGTGGTGCTCGGTGTGCCGGAAAACGGCGTGTTGCCCGTGATCTCGGGCGATGGGGCGCGCACGCGCTCGGTGCTCGATTTTTGGAACGAAGAGCGCGGCATCGTGAAGATCGGCGGCGCCAACGTACCCGACGCGGGCGCGGCGCACGTCGTGGTGGCCTGCCTCGACATCCAGGCGGCGCGCCCGGGGATCTCCTTTTCGGACAGCGGCGGCTCGAGCGCCGAGTACGCGGACAACGCCGCCTGCGTCTACCTCGAAGAGGGCGACGACATCCGCGTCGTGAACAACGAGATCCACGGCTGCGGCAACGGCATCTTCGCGTCGAGCGGCACGTCCAACGTGCTGATCTCGGGTAACCACGTCTACGACAACGGCAACGCCGGTAGCATCTACGAGCACAATAGCTACACCGAGAGCACGGCGATCACCTTCGAATACAACCACTACGGTCCGCTCTGCGACGGCTGCGACGGCAACAACCTCAAAGATCGCTCGGCGGGCACCGTCATTCGCTACAATTTCATCGAATCCGGTAACCGGCAGCTCGACCTCGTCGAGAGCGACTACGACGAGCTCATCGGCGACCCGCGCTACCGCGAGACGTTCGTCTACGGCAATCTGCTCCTCGAGCCCGACGGCGCCGGCAACAGTCAGATCGCGCACTACGGCGGCGACGGCGGTGACGAATCGAAGTACCGCAAGGGCACGCTCTATTTTTACTTCAACACCGTGGTCTCGACGCGCAACGGAAACACCACGCTCTTTCGGCTCTCGAGCGAGGACGAAAGCGTTGACGCGCGTGACAACGTGTTTTACGCGACGGCGGGGGGCGATCGATTGGCCGTCTCGGCGGGGATGGGGAGCGTCTCGCTCGCGGACAATTTCTTGCCGTCGGGCTGGGTTGACACGCACGACACGCTGACCGGCTCCGTTGGCGACGGCGGCAACCTCGAGGGCAGCGATCCGGGCTTCGCCGACGCCGCCGCACAGGACTTTTCGCTGGCTCCGGGCTCGCCGTGCATCGGTGTGGCGGGCGCGCTGCCCTCGGCCGCGAGCGGGCACCCCGTGTCGTTCGAGTACGTCGAGCCCGCGTCCGGGCGGCCGCGCCCGGACGACGGCGACCCGGATATCGGCGCGTTCGAAGCCGAGTAGTCCGCGGCGAACGGCACGCGACGCTCAGCGACCCTGTCGTACGAGGTCGTCGGCGCTCGGTTTGCCGTCGGGTCCGAGGCTTCGCACCTCGAAACGCGGCGCGCTCGCGGGCGCCGCGGGGAGCACCCGAAAATCGATGGAGTGCCCCCACGGATCCGTGGCGTTCGTCCCGTTCGACGATGGGCGGCAGGCGCCAGCCGAGATTGGCGAGCGTGTCGGGAAGCGTGCCCGTCACGCGCTCGCGGTCGACGATTTCAGCGGTGAGGCGATTGAGCACGCGCTCGGCGCGCTCGCGGCGCACGGTCGAGCGCCAGACGCTCGTGCCGACGATGAGCAAAAGGACGAGCGCCATGGCGAGCGCGTTGCGGCGCGCTGGCCGCTCGCTCACCCACGCGAGGGCCTTGCGTCGCGGGCGGGGTGGCGATGCGCGGGCCTCGGCATCGCCCTCGCCCGCCCGGCTCGGGACGGGCTCGCTCGGCTCGATGAGCTCGCCGAGGGAGGCAGAGCGTGATGGCGGCGCCGCACACGCGTTCTTCTCCTGTCGGCTTTCGATGCGACTCTCGAGCTCGGCAAAGTAGCCGGTGCCCGAAAGCCCCTCGGCGTGAAAGCAGCGGATCAGGTGCCCCGGCTCGGGCTCGTAGCTCGGGGGCGGCTCGCTCCTGCAGCGCTCCATGACGGCGGGGCAGCGCGTGTGGAAGCGACAGCCGGAGGGCGGGTCGAGCGGGCTCGGAATGTCCCCCACGAGCACGAGGCGCTTGCGGCGCTCGGTGGGATCGGGAATCGGGATCGCGGAAAGCAGCGCCCGCGTGTACGGGTGCGACGGTGCGGTGAACAGGCGCGTCGTCGTCGCCAGCTCGACGAGCTCGCCGAGGTACATCACGGCGACGCGGTGCGACAAGTGCCGGACGACGGAGAGGTCGTGCGCGATGAAGAGGTAGGCGAGACCCATGTCGCGGCGCAGCTCTGCGAGCAAGTTCACGACCTGAGCTTGAATCGACACGTCGAGCGCCGAGACCGGCTCGTCGAGCACGACGAGCTTCGGATCGAGCGCGATGGCGCGCGCCACGCCGATGCGCTGCCGCTGGCCGCCGGAGAATTCGTGAGGATAGCGGTTGATCCAGCCCGGCGAGAGCCCCACCTTCGCGAGCAGCTCCGCGACGCGGCGCTCGGTCTCGGCGCCCCGTGTCAGGCCGTGCACCTCGAGCGCCTCGCCCACGATGTCGAGCACGCGAAGCCGCGGATTGAGCGAGCTGTACGGGTCCTGGAACACGATCTGCATCGAGCGCCTGAGGCGGCGCAGGTCCGAGGCGCCGGCGGCGCGCACGTCGGTGCCGTCGAAGACGATGCGGCCCGAGGTCGGCTCGATGAGCCGGAGCAGCGAGCGCCCGACGGTCGTCTTGCCCGACCCCGATTCGCCTACCAGGCCGAGCGTCTCACCGCGCCCGAGCTCGAAGCTCACGTCGTCGACAGCGCGCACCCAGCCGCTCACCTTGCCGAACAGGCCGCTCGTCACCGGAAAATGTTTGGTGAGCCCCTCGACCGAGAGCAGCGGCTCCGAGCTCACGCTTCCTCCGCGGCGGCAGCGGCGGCAGCGGCGGCCACGTGATCGCGGCCGAGCGTCTCGGCGACCAGATCGGCGTCGGGATGCTGGTCTACGTAGAAGCATGCCGAGCGGTGCGTGCTTTCGGAAGACGAGCCGCGCGTCTCGAGCGGCGGCTCGCGCTCGCTGCACACGGGCATCTGGAACGGGCAGCGCGGGTGGAACCGACAGCCGGACGGTGAATGCATCGGGTCGGGCACGCTACCTTCGATGGGCCGGAGCGGGGCCCCCTCGCGATCGACGCGCGGCAGCGAGAGGAAGAGCCCCGCCGTGTACGGATGGCGCGGGTGCGCGAAAAGCTCGCGGGTGGTCGCGCTCTCGACGACCCGCCCCGAGTACATCACGGCGACGCGCTCGGCCGTCTCCGCGACGACGCCGAGGTCGTGCGTGATGAGCACGATGGCCATTTCGAGCTTTTTCTGCAGGTCCAGCAAGAGCTCGAGGATTTGCGCCTGGACGGTCACGTCGAGCGCCGTCGTGGGCTCGTCGGCGATGAGCAGCTTCGGCCGACAGGCGAGCGCGATCGCGATCATCACGCGCTGGCGCATGCCACCCGAAAGCTGGTGCGGGTATTCGTCGAGGCGGCGCTCGGGCGCGGGGATGCGCACGAGGTCGAGCAGGCGTGCGGCTTCCACTCGAGCCTGCTCCTCGGAGAGGCCGCGGTGAAGCACGAGGCCTTCGCCGATCTGATCGCCGATGCTGAACACTGGGTTCAGGCTCGTCATCGGCTCCTGGAAGATCATCGAGATCTCGTTGCCGCGCAGTTTGCGCAGACGCTCGGCGCTCGCGCCGACGAGCTCTTCACCCTCGAAGCGTACCGAGCCGCGCGTGATCTCCGCCGGAGGGCTCGGCAGGAGCCCGAGCACGGCAAGTGCCGTCACTGATTTTCCACAGCCTGACTCGCCGACCACGGCGAGCGTCTCCCCGCGGTAAACGACGAAGCTCACGCCGTTGACGGCGCGCACCACTCCGGCCCCGGTACGAAAGCTCACCGAGAGGTCGTCGATGCGGAGCAACGGCTCGTTCGTCATGGCGCCGGGCGGCCCCGCTGTGAAGCCGCGTGAGCTAGGGTAATATGAAGAACCCATGCCGGACCCCTCGGCCCCCGGGCCGCTCGCGGCAGCTGCCTCGCCCGCGCCGCCGTCGGCGAGGTCGTCGTCGCACGCTCTTCAGTCGCGCCGCTGCCCGATTTGCGGCGGGCGTTTCCCTAGCGACTTTCGGGTGTGCCCGCGCGACGCCGTGCCGCTCGAAGATGCTCCCGAGGGCGAAGATCCGCTCGTCGGGCAGCTGCTCGGCGATTCGTACGAGGTGACGCGGCTGCTCGCCGAGGGGGGGATGGGGCGCGTCTACGAGGCGCGGCACTTGCGTCTGCCGGGCAAGCGCTTCGCCGTGAAGCTCCTGCATGCCGATCTGGCGCGGCAGCCCGAGGTGGTGACGCGCTTCCAGCGAGAGGCCGAGGCGGCGAGCGCCATCTCGCATCCGAACGTGCTCGGCGTTCACGACGTGAACGTCACGAACGACGGCCAGCCATTCATCGTGGCGGAGCTCCTGTCGGGCGAGGAGCTCGGCCAGTATCTCGATCGCGTCGGCAAGGTCGCCCCGGCCGACGCGGTGCGCATCGTGCGGCAAATCTGCAAGGCACTCACCGCGGCACACGAGAAGGGTGTCGTGCACCGCGACGTGAAGCCAGAGAACGTGTTCTTGACGGGTGACGTGACGCGCCTCGAGAACACGCACGTCAAGGTCCTGGACTTTGGCATCTCGAAGGTCGCGACGGCGGGTGGCGAGTCGCTCACCAAGACCGGCATGGTCATGGGCACGCCCGACTACATGGCTCCCGAGCAGGCGCGGGGCGACAAGGTCGACACTCGTGCCGACGTCTACGCCGTTGGAGCGATCCTCTACCGCGCGCTCACGGGTAGAAAGCCCTTCGAGGGTCTCGACCCCATGGCGACGCTCACGGCGGTGCTCGTGCAGGAGCCTGATCGCCCGACGACTTTGCTTCCCGGGCTGCCGCTTTCGCTCGAGCTCGTCGTGCAGCGTGCCATGGCGAAGGAGCCACGCGACCGCTACCAGAGCATGGCCGAGCTAGACCGCGAGCTCGCGGGCTTCGATCCGGACCTCGCGAGCCGGCCGTCGGCATTGCCGCCTTCCTTGCCGCCAGGGCCCACGCCCGACGGCGCGGTGACGACGGCCGTGCGGCGCTTCGCGCCGAAAGCCTTTAGGGACGCACTCGAACGCACGCAGCAGAGCGTGCAGGTGGCGCGGCCGGGGCTGCTCCTGTTCACCTCGCTCGGGTTCTTGTGGTTGCTCGCGAGCTTATCGGTGCTCGTGGGGAGCGCCATCCGCTACTCGGGCGACGACGTGACCGATCTCAGCCAGGTGGAAGCCGTGCTGTCGCTCGTGGGCGTGGCGGCGGCCCTGGTCACGCCGCTCGTGCTGTGGCTCCGGTATCTTTTGCGCGTCGTGTGGCCGAGCACGCCGCGGAGCCTAGAAACCATGGCCCGCTTGCGGGGCACCGTTCTCTACGGCGCCGCGGCCTACGGCATCGCGGCGCTGTTCGTGCAGCTTCTGCTCGTCGTGATTCAGCGGCGCGCGCTGCTCACGGCGCGCCCGCTCTGGACGCTCTTCACGCTCGTTGTCGGTCTTGCCGCGAGCGGCATCACCTGGCTCCTGTCGTCCCCGAGACGGCGCTAGAAGGTCGTCGACGCCCCAGCGCGATCTCGCGAAGTAGCCCTGGCGTCGCCAGCGTCGGCGAGCAGTCGCGTTTGGCACGAAGCCTTGACGTTCTTGCGCGACGGTTTCACGTTCGTCACGAAGGCATGCTAAATAGGCGTTCAGTCATGCGGCTCGACGCGCGGCGCGTGCTGCTTCTGGTCTTGGGTCTCGCCCTCGTGGTGCTCGCCGTCACGTGGGCAGGGGCGGGGCGCGTCCAGCACGCGCTAGTTCTCGCGGGGCCATTCGTTCCCATCTTGCTCCTGTGTGAGGGTGCGCGGCTGCCGCTCGAGAGCCTGGCCACGCATGCGCTCCTCGGCTCGGCGGCGCGGCGCGTGCCGCTCGGCGCGCTGCTACGCGCTCAGGCAGTGTTCTATGCGGTTGCCACGGTCGTTCCGGGTGGGCGTGTCGTCGGCGAGGTGTCCAAGGCCGCATTGCTCGCGCCTCACGCCGGCAAGCTCCGCGTCGTCGCCGTGGCCGGCGCGAGCCAGGCGAATAGCCTCCTCGCCGACGCCTGCGTGGGAATCGCGGCGCTCGTGTTCGCGCTTTTGCGGTTCGGTCTCTCGCCCATCACCTTCACGCTGCTCGGGTTCGCCGCCGTGTGCACGGGGCTGTTCCTCTTGATCGTGCTCGGCGTGAAAAGCACGCTGCCCGATTTGATGATGCGGCGCTTCCCGCGCTTCTTGCGCGCGGCCGGTGAGTACCGCCGCGCGGTGCGCGCGCAGCGCATGATCGTTCCGACGGCGGCGCTCGCACTGATCCTCGCTCGGGTGTTCCAGATCGCTCTCTTCACGACCATCCTGCGTGCGGTCGGCGCCCCGTTTTCGCCGGCGCTCGGCGCGATGACGCTCGCCGTCACGATGATGGCGTCGGCGGCCGGCGACGCGATTCCCGGCCAGGTTGGCCCCACCGACGCCGCGCTCGCGGTGGCCGGGCCGGCGCTCGGGGTCGCCGCCGCTTCGATGGTGTCCGCAAGTGTCGTTTTTCATGCCGTTCAGCTCGCGTGGGCCGCAGCGCTCGGTACCATCGGGCTCTTGCTCGCGAAGCGCTCGCGAGCCGCTTCCAGAGCCGAGGGCGCGATGGCAGCACCACCCGCCCCGGCGACACCCGGTGGGCCCGCGGGGCTTGCTGGCGCAAGCGATCGATCGTAGGGCTCGGTATGGCTCGGGACGGTGCCGTCGCGAACGCGACGCGACGTGGCGAACGCGGGCGCCCTCGCGCGTGCCGAGCGTTGCCTGGTCGCCGGGGGCGCGAGCGACGTCTTCACCCTCCGCCCGCGCCGGGTGCCGTTGGCCCCCGCGTGAAACTCTGGTAACGAACCCGAGCGTTCCGCTTTCGACACCATGCTCGCGCTGGTCGTGCCCGTCCTTGCACAAACCATCGCGTTGTCGATGGGCGATCGCACCGAGACGCGCCTCGTCCACAATCGCACGCGCCTCGATCTCGAAGCCGAAACGCGGCCCTACACGCGCCTGTCGCTCACCTGGCCCCGGGCGCACCTCGGGGCGGGCTACACGCCGACGTTTCTCGTCGCTCCGCTCGAGAACTCCACGGCCAGGGAGCGGCTCTATCGCACCACGCCGGATCGGCAAATCGAGTTCCTCCACGCCGTTGACGCGCAGGGTGACGTGAACTTCGGCTCCCCGCGCACGACCTACTCCCTGACGCAGAACGTGACGTGGGCCCAGCGCAATTTCCAGCGCGAGGCGCTGTCGAACCAGCCGATCAGTCCCGGCGGCGCGACCCCGCAGCAGCCGACTACGCCACCGCCTGGCACGTTGACGTCGCGTGCGGTCGCCGAAGCCGTGAGCTACGGGTCGGAGCGTACGAGCTTTAGTGCAACTCACCTGCTGTCGCCCAACAACAGCTCGGCATTGGGGCTCGGCTACGCCGTTTCCGGAGGTCTGGGGGTCAAGGCCCGCCGCCAGTACCCTCTCATCCAGGGTCCCGACGGCTCAGTGTCCCTGCGAAGCACCCTCAGCCCGCGCGACGAGGTCTCCAGCGTTGCCGCTGGGCGCTACTACAGGAGCGAGCTCGGTCAAAACGCGGGGCGTAGCGTCGCTCCCACGCGCAGCTACAGCGTGACGGTGACTGAGTCGATCAATCATCAGTTCACTCCGAATTTCCGAGGCACGCTGGGTGGCGGCGCCGGCTACATCCGCAACATGCAGACGGGCCAGCCGACGGACGACGGCTTGTCGCCTACGGGCGGAGTCTCGCTTCTTTACACCACGCAGCTCGGCAGGGGCACGTTCGGGTCGCAGTTGGCCACGAATCTCGACCCCGTTCTGGACGCGGCCACGGGGACGCTCGACTGGCGCGTGGCGTCATCGCTCCTCGTCCGTTGGACCGGCAGCCGCTTGACGCTTTCACTAGGGTCTCAGGCTGCTGCCTCGCTGGTGTCCGCGAACCCGTATTCCTCGCAGTCGTTCACCGCGCAGGCGGCCATGAGCTACGATCTCAGGCACGGGTTCGCGTTCGATGCGGGAGCGCGCGGCGCGTACCAGCGCTACGGCGGCCGGCCCGACATCCTGCCGAGCGAAGCGATTCTCATCGCCCTCAGCTACGGAACCAGCTTCCCGCTGAACTGACGTCGTGGCACGGCGCGAGCGCGGGGAGCCTCGCCCGGCGGCACCGCTCAGCCCGCCGTTGGGCTGCTCGGGGGCGAGCCCCGCCGAGCGGCGACGGCCGACGCGAGGTCGAGCAGAGCGCGCTCCGTCGTCGGAAAATCGATGCACGCGTCCGTGATGCTCTGCCCGTAGTTGAGGTTCCCTGGTGACTTGAGGTCCTGCCGGCCGGCGACCAGGTTGCTCTCCAGCATGACCCCCACGACGTAGTGCGCTCCCTCGCGGATCTGTAGGCTCACGTCGGCGAGCACCTCCGGCTGGCGCTCGGGCTTCTTCTCGCTGTTGTCGTGGCTGCAATCGATGGCGACGCGCGGGCTCACGCCGGCGCGTGACAGTGCTTCCACGGCTCGCCGTACCTCCTCCGAGCGATAGTTCGGTCCGCGGCTGCCGCCGCGCAGCACGAGGTGGCCGTGCTTGTTGCCGCGGGTCCGCACGATGCCGACCCGGCCCCTGCCGTCGATGCCGAGGAAGCTGTGCGGACGCGAAGCCGCAATCATGGCGTTGATGGCGACGTTGAGGCCGCCGTCGGTGCCGTTCTTGAAGCCGATGGGCATCGACAACCCCGACGCCATCTCACGATGCGTTTGGCTCTCCGTCGTGCGGGCTCCGATGGCCGCCCACGACACGAGATCGGAAAGGTACTGTGGGATGATCGGATCGAGCATCTCCGTGGCCGCCGGCAGGCCCATCTCCGCGATCTGGAGCAAGAGCGAGCGTGCCTTGCCGATGCCGGCTGCGATGTCGTAGCTGCCATCGAGATGCGGATCGTTGATGAGCCCCTTCCAGCCGAGCGTCGTGCGCGGCTTCTCGAAGTACACGCGCATCACGACGAGCAGCTGGTCTGCCACGCGCTCGCGCAGGGCGAAGAGACGACCGGCGTAGTCCATGGCCGCGTCGGGGTCGTGAATCGAGCAAGGTCCCACGATCACGAGCCGGCGCTTGTCGCGCCCCGTTACCAGCTCCTGGATCTCGCGACGCGCGCGAAGCACGGTCTCCAGCGCGCGCTCGCCGACGGGCAACTCGGCTGCCACCTCGTCCGGGCTTTTCAGGACGGTGGTGTTGACGACGCGTAGATTCTTGGTCTCGAGCATCGAAACGTTTCGGAAACCCGAGCCCCGGCGCTCGGGTAGCAGCCTGAGCCTAGCCCAACCGACGAGTCCGTCAGCTGTCGCGTGCGTTTTCGCCCTTCACACCGCGCAGGGCCACCACATTGTACACCCAGGCGATGGTGTACCCCGCGACGGCGCCCGTGGCGGCGGCATAGAAGAACCCGATGAAGGCCCCCAGCCAGGTCACCTCGTACCCCGGATAGAAGTTCGACAAGAGCCCCAGGTGGGGCCCGACGACCATCTCTCCCTTGACGACCTGGCCGCCGCGCACGACGAGCCAGGCCGTTGCCAAGAACAGGCCGAGGCCCGCGAGGGCGCCGAAGGCCACCGCCATCACGGAAGCCCGGAGGCGCGCGATGACCGGTTTGATGATCTGCCACTGCTTGTCGTCCAAGGCTTGCTCCTAATTCCTACCCGCAGTGCGGAAAATCGTGGTCATCGGCCTCAACCGGCGTCACCGGCAGCGCTATCGAGCGCCGCCTTCATCTCGAGGCGCCGCACGAGGCCACGCTCGTGCCACGCGACGACCCCATTGATGAGCCACGCGAGCACGTACCCCACCAGGAAACCCGTCACCAGGCCCTCGACGAGCCCGATGAACGCACCGCTCCAGGTCACGCGATAGCCAACCAGGTAGTTGGCGAGCAGCGCAAGGTTGGGGCCCACTTCCTTCCCGCCCTTCAGGCAGAGAATCGCGGTGGCCGCGAACAGGCCGCTGCCGAGCACGGTGCCGAAGGACGTACCGAGTGCCAGGGCGTCGTAGCGCGCAAAGGAGCGCTCGACGATGTCGAGCAGCGGGTCGTTCTCGACCCGCGCCGGCACCAGTCGGTCCCCACCGCGGGCCTGCGCGCCCTCCTTCGTGACTTCCTCGTGGTAGTCGGCTTCGACGTTGACGTCCCAGACATCGTAGCGCTCGCCGAGGATGTTCTTCGCGGCGTAGATGGCGGTGACCATCGAGTGGTCTTGATTGTTGTAGCGATGCTGGCCGTTGCGACCCACGAGCTGCAAGTTGGGCAGCCGTTCGAGCCAGGCACGAATGGTCGCGAGGCAATCCTTGTAGATGTCGTCGTAGACGGGATACGCCTTCGGCATGCGGATGACGCATCCGTCGAGCACCTTTTCGGCGCGAAGGAGGCCGAGTGTCTGCATCTCGCGCTTGCCGAGCTCGACGAGGTCGGCGTCGCTCGCGCTCCAGATCTCGTCGTTCTCTTGCACGAAGTATTCGAGGCCCACCGAGCTCTTCGTCTCGTCGGGCAGCATGTAGGGGCTCCACGACTTGAAGTTCTGGATGCGGCCGACCTTCACGTTGGGCGCGTGGATGTAGATCCAGTTGTCCGGGAAGGTATCGGGCTGATCGATGATCAGACCGACGGTCAAAAAATCGCGGTAGCGGAGCTTCTTCGCGGCCTCGAGTACCTCCGAGGGTGGCTTCGGATCGAGGCACTGCAAGAGCTCGCGGACCGGCATGCTGGAGATGAAGTGAGCGCCCTCCTCGCGCCGCTCGGCGCCGTCGGGGCCGACGACCGTGGCCGCGAGCACCCGCGTGCCGTCGTGGTGCAGCGTTTTCACGCCGGTCTTCAGCAGTGGAGCAAAGCCCTTTTCTTCCAGCTGCTCGGCGACCTTTTCCCAGAGCTGACCGGGCCCGAGCTTCGGGTACTGGAAACTGTCGATCAGCGTCGTCAGCACCTCGCCGCCGGACTTCGCCTTGCCGATGAAGGCGTTGGTGATCGCCTTCATCAAGTTCAGGTTCTTGATGCGCTGGGCCGCCCAATCGGCGCTTATCTCGCTGCAGGGCATACCCCACACCTTCTCGGTGTAGGTCTTGAAGAAGATCTGGAAGAGCCGTTTGCCGAAGCGGTTGCTCACCCACTGCTCGAGGTTCTTCTCCTCGGGGCTCGGGAAGAGCTGCGCCTGAACGTAGCTGAAGCAGCAGTGGATCGCCTCGATCAGGCCGAGGTTCGTGAGCGCGTTGAGGGGCTTCAGCGGGTAGTCGAAGAAGCGATCGTTGTAGTAGATGCGCGAAAGCCGGGGCCGCGCCAAGAAGTCGTCCTTCAGAATGTCGTGCCACCAGTCGTCCACCATCTTCACCTTCGTGAAGAAGCGGTGACCACCGATGTCGTAGCGGTAGCCCTTGTACGTCTCGGTTCGTGAGATACCGCCGACGATGCCGTCCTTCTCGAGCACGAGCACGGGGTGGCCCGCCTTGCAGAGCTCCCAGGCCGCAGTGAGCCCCGCCGGCCCGGCCCCGATGATGACGGCGCGTTCCCCCGGCGACTGAGTCGGCGCTCCGCTAGTCATGACGTTTCGCAATGCCCTTGCAAGAGCGATCGGGAAAAGTCAATCCCCCCGGTGTGTTTCTGGCCCGCAGCGCCCGCAATCGCGGGCCGAGCCGCGCCGGCTGCCAGGCCGCGCTGACATGGTGGTAGAAGGAGGGCCGCATGGAGCCGGGCTCGGTCACCCTCGTCATGCCGGCGTACAACGCGGCCCATCACTTGCCGCGAGTGCTCCCCGCCGCGTTGGCCGCGGCCAAGGGGCGCCGCGTGCTGGTCGTCGATCCCGGCTCGTCGGACGACACCGCAGAGGTGGCCCGTCGGCTCGGCGTCGAAGTGTTGAGCCTCGGCCACCGCGCGGGCCCGGCGCTCGCGCGCAATCGCGGCGTCGAGACCGTCACGACCGACGTGACGCTCTTCGTCGACTCCGATTGCGTGCCGCACGCCGACATCGTTGACCGGGTCGAGCAGGCGTTCGCGGAGGATCCGAACCTCGTGAGCATTACCGGCTCTTACGACGACACGCCGCCCGAACGGAATTTCGCGTCGCTCTACATGAACCTGCGCCACCACTTCGTGCATCAGCGCGCGCGACGCGAGGGGGCGAGCTTCTGGGCGGGGCTCGGCGCGGTACGAACGCGCGTCTTCCGCGAGGTGGGCGGCTTCGACGCCGTCCAGTTCCCGGCGCCCATGGTGGAAGACGTGGAGCTCGCGTTGCGCCTCAAGCCGCGGGGTCGCACGGTGCTCGACCCCACCCTCCACGTGACGCACCTGAAGCATTGGACGATCGCGGGCGTGATTCGCGCCGACATCTTCAACCGTGCGATCCCCTGGGGGCGTTTGATCCTCGCGACGGGCGAGCTGCCGAACGATCTGAACCTCGCCTGGCCTCAACGTCTCGCGGCGGCGCTCGCGCCGTTCTGCCTCGTGGGGCTCGTGGGCGCGCCCATCGCGGCGGTGCTCGGCGCGCCGATCGTCACCGCGGTCTTCCTCGTGCCCGTGACGGCAAGCCTGCTTTTCCACCTGCCGATGATCCGTTTCTTTACTCGTGCCGAGGGGCCGCTGTTCGGGTTGTCCGGCTGGGCGTTTCATCAGGTGCACCTCACCTACAGCGCAGCAACGATGGCGGTGCTGGTGATCGAGCGGGCGATCCGCCCGGCATCCGCTACTTGATGGCGAGGAAGCCCTCGAAGCAGAGGTACTTCTGCACCGTCAGGATGTCGGCGAACCCCGCGCGCTGCAAAAGCCCGATGTTGCCCGCCGTCGAGAACGGCTCGAGGATGCCCTTGAGGCTACGCGTCTTCGCGAGGATCTCGTCCGCGGAAAGCCCATTCTTCGCCTTGAAGTCGTTGTAGAGCGACGTGAGGATGTCCTGAAAACGTGCGTCGGGGCCGCGCACCTTCTCGAACATGATGAACGCTCCGCCCCAGTGCAAGGACTCGTAGACGCGCTGGATGATCTCCTGGCGGTCTCGCGGCGGCACGAACTGCATGCAGTAATAGGACACGAACATGTCCGCCTTCTCGTACGGGAACAGGCGAATGTCCTCGAGGTGGAGCTCGACGTTCGCGAGATCGGCACAATGGGTGCGGGCCTTTTCGACCATGGCCGTCTCGACGTCGAGACCGACCCAGCGCATGCCCTGCTTCGCCTTGTGGTGGAGGGCGAGCTTTCGAATCAGCTCCCCCGTGGAAACGCCGAGCTCGTAGCAGACGCTCTCCTTCCCACAGAAGAAATCGCTAATCTGGCAGATCAAGTCGTGCCCTTCGTTGTAGAGCGGCACCGAATGCACGATGTGCTCCACGAACGTGTCCGGCACCTTGCCTCCGAAGCTCCAGCCCGCGTTCTCAGCCTCGATACCCTGGCCGACCTTCATCTTTGACTCCTCGTGAATCTTGCTCGCCCCACGTTCATGCTACACGGCGGGCCGGGGAACACAATCACCCGCGTCGAGAGCCGCGAGCACGCCCGTCAAACTGCGCCGCGACGCCACGTCGCGGATGATCCCGAAATAGGCGTCGAGCGCCACCCGCTCCGACCACGTGCTCGCGAACGCGCGGGCACCGGACGCGCCCAGCTCCGCACGCAGACCGGGCTCGCGCAAGAGACGCTCGAGCGTCCCGCGCAGCTCCTCCCGTGATTCGAACAAGAGGCCGGCGCCGGCCTGCTCGAGGATCTCGGGGTAGGGGCCGAGGCGCCGGCCCACGACGGGGGTGCCTTCGCGAAACGCCTCGAGGACGACGAGAGGAAACACTTCGAAGCAGCGCGAGGATGCGATGAGGGCCACGGCCCCGCGGTAAAGGAAGCGAAGCGCGGTGGGCGTCTGGCGGCCCAGGAAGCGCACCCCGGGGCGCCCCTCGGCGAGCTTTCTGAGCGCGGCCTCGTGCGCGCCGGTCCCCGCAATCCAGAGCTCTGCCCCGAGCGAGTCGTCGAATTGGGGAATCACGTCCTCGAGGCCCTTGATGACCTCGAGCCGCCCGACGAACAGGAAGTACGGGCGACGGCTGCTCGGCAGCGCCGTCTCGGCGTCGGGCTCAGCGGCCTCGTCGTCGGGTAAGAACGACGGGAGCACGCGCATCGGGAAGGGGAAGCCGAACTCGCGGTGCTTCTGCGCGCTGAACTCGCTGAGCGCGAGAAACTCGTCGAACGTGCCGGCCCTTCTCGGCGATGAGCGACGTCGCTCGCCAGGCCTGCGGGGGCCGCTTCGCGCGCAGCACGCAGCGCAGGCACTCCCGGCCCGTGCAGGGCTCGCGATTGTGTCTCCAGAGAATGTGGCTCTCGCACACGAGCCAGTGCTCGTGCGCCGTGTAGAGCTTGATGCCGTCTCCGTAGGCGAGCACTCCCGGGCCGCCCACGAGCGAGACGTTGTGGAAGTGAATGACGTCGAAACCCTGGGCGAGGATCTGCCGGATGCGCTCACCGTGCACGAGCGGTCGGCCCGTTTGGTGGGTGGCGAGCGTTGCGAGCATTGCCGAACGGCTCCGGAGCGGGTGCGTGACGACGCCCGGCGGCTCGGGCAACGGCTCCTCCGCCTTGCCGCCGCCGACGCGATACGCGTCCACGTCGTGGATCACGTGCACGCTGTGGCCGCGCCGCGCGAGGGCGTGGCAGAGCCTTCGCACGTAAAGCCCGTCCCCTCCGAAATTGTAGGGCGGGTAGAACGTGGTCACCATCGCGAAGCGCAGACCGCCCGAGCCCGGCGCCCGCACTGCAGCGTCCGGCGCGTTGCTCGCGCCCGAAGGCCCCGCCGCCGACGGATCGACCTGCATGGGGTCACTCTAACCTGGAGGGCCGGTCCAGCAACGGCCGAAGCCCCCCGTGCGCCCCGCGAAGGCCCTCCTCGCCTTGGCGCGTGCGAGGCCTTCGCGAAACCACGGTGACACGCGCTCCCGGCATTGCTAGGGGCATTGTCACGGATGCGGCTCACGTTGACCCGCGCGACTAGGCTATAGGTAAGGTAATAGGCAGGGCTTGCGAACGAATATGCTGGAGGATCTGTCGGGATGACCGCGCCCAAGGAAAGCGCCGTGGCAGCGCACGAAACGGGCGCGGCGGCGTTGATGCAGACCACGCTGGCGGTGCCGCCCAGCCGTCGGGCGCATCCGATCCAGCCGGAGCCAGCGCCCTACGTTAACGTTTCCGTGGTGATCCCGGCCTACAACGAAGAGAACGGTATCGCGAACGGAGTCGCCGAGGTCGAGAACGTGATGTCGCGGCTCGGGCTGAGCTACGAGGTCATCGTCGTCAACGACGGCTCGACGGACGGGACGGGGCAAGCCGCCGAGAAGACCGGCGCGCGCGTGCTCCACCAGTTCAGGAACCGCGGCTACGGCTCATCGCTCAAGAAGGGCATCCTCGCCGGGAACTCCGCGTTCGTCGTGATCACCGACGCCGACGGCACCTACCCCGCGGCCGCCATCCCCGGCATGCTCGATCTGGCGGGCTCGGTCGACATGGTGGTTGCCGATCGAGGCGCCGCCATGAAGAACGTCCCGCTCATCCGGCGGCCTGCGAAGTTCATGTTGAATTCGCTCGCGCGTTACCTCGCGAAGCGAAAGATCCCGGATTTGAATTCTGGGCTCCGCGTTTTCAAGCGCAGCTCGCTCACGCCCTTCTTGCCGCTCCTGCCGGAGGGCTTTTCCTTCACGACCACGATCACGCTCGCGATGCTGTGCTCGGATCTGGACGTCACCTATTTCCCCATCACCTACGGGCGTCGCATCGGTACCTCGAAGATTCGGGCCACGGATTTCTTCGCCTTCGTGCTGCTCGTTTTGCGGGTCGTGACGCTGTTCCGGCCGCTCCGCGTGTTTTTGCCCATGGGGGCGGCCTGGATGCTGCTCGGGTCGGTGAAGCTCGCGTACGACATCTACCTTTGGAACCTGTCCGAGAGCGCGGTGCTCGCGTTCCTGTTCGGCGTGATGGCCTGGTCGCTCGGGCTGATCGCCGACATGATCTCGAGACTCCACTTGCGTCCGTGAGCGGAGCCTCTGCGTGACGGCACCCGAATCGAAGCCGGCCCGGCGCATTCCAACGGGCTGGGCCGTGCGGATCGCGGTGTCGGCGGTCGTGCTTTCCGTGACGCTCTATCTCTTGCCCACGCAGGAGGTGGTCGGCGCGGTACGGCGGTTATCGCTCACGGTGTGGCTCGTCTCGCTCGTGATCTTCCTTTCGGGTCACGTCGTGTCGGCGCTCAAGTGGCGCTTGCTGATCAGCGAGGACGGCGAGGTCGGTATCGGCCGGGCGCTCCGGGCCCATTTCGCGGGCCTCGTGGCGAACCTTTGCCTGCCGGGCGCCGCCGGGGGTGACGTCGTGCGCGCCGGGCTCGTGATCCGCAACGCCACCGACAAGACGCGCGTCGCCGTCGGCTCGCTCGCGGACCGCCTCGTGGACACGCTCAGCGTGTTCACGCTGGCCTGCGTCGGTGGCGCGCTCGCGACGGGCGGCGCTGACACGGGCGCCGTGCTCGGTCGGGCCGGCGGCGTGCTCTTGCTGATTCTGCTCTGCGGGGCCGGCTTTCTCGTGATCGTCGACCGCTTGCCCTTCAAAGGACGTCTTCGCACCCTCGTTCAACAAGCTGCGTGCCGCGCTCGGGGGTCTGAGCCGGCGCCGCGGCGCGCTCGCCCTGTGTTTCCTGCTGTCGCTCTCGATCCAGTTGACCTTCGTGGGGGTGAACGTGATGCTCGCTCGCGAGAGCGGGGTGATCGCGCCTACCGCGGCCTGGTTTTTCGCCTGGTCGACCTCCAAGCTGCTCGCCGTGCTGCCCATCAGCGTCGGGGGCCTCGGCGTGCGCGAGGCGAGCCTCGCGGCGCTGCTCGCGCCCTTCGGCGCGGCGCCGGCCCGTGTCGTGGCGGTCGGTTTGCTCTGGCAATCCATCCTGTTTACGAGCGGCCTTCTGGGCGGCCTCTTCATGATGGTGCTTTCCAGGTCGCGGCGCCGAGAGGTAGAAGCGCACAAAGGAGTGCCCGGCGCGAGCGCCGGCACCGTGGCGGGGGTTTTGGGAACGGACGAGACCAACGGATGACCAGCAACGCTCAAGGCCCCGTGTCGAATGGTTCCGCCGAGGGCGCGCGCCCGCGCGTCGTGGTGCTCGGCGGTGGACCGGCGGGTGTGGCCGCCGCGCGCTGCCTCGTGAAAAATGAGCAGGCCAGCGTGCTCTTGCTCGAGCAGCGTGGGCAGGTGGGCGGCAACGCCGGCAGCTTCATGCTCGAGGGTGTGCATTGCGATCACGGCAGCCACCGCCTTCACCCCGTCGTCGAGCCGCGCGTGATGGACGACATCCGCGCCCTGCTCGGCGACGACCTGCTCTGGCGCCCTCGCCACGGCCGCATCCTGCTCAAGGGGCGCTGGATCCACTTCCCGCTCAAGCCCGTGGATCTCGCCGTGCGCTTGCCGAAGAGCTTCATCGCGTCGCTTGCCTTCGACAGCCTGAGAAAGCTCGTGCCGCGCGCCCCCGCCGACGACGAGAACTTCGCGACGGTGCTCGAGCGCGGCCTCGGGCCCGCGATGAGCCAAGCCTTCTACTATCCGTACGTGCGCAAGCTCTGGGGCCTCGAGCCGACCGAGCTTGCCGTGACGCTCGCCAAGCGCCGGGTCTCGGGCAGCTCCATTCCCAAGATCCTGAGGAAGGTGCTGAGGCAGGTGCCCGGTTTCGGCAGCAAGCAGGGCGTCGGCTTTCTGTACCCCCGCCACGGTTTCGGCTCGATCTCCGAGCGCTTCGCCGAGTCGGCCAAGGAGCTCGGCGCCGAGATCCGCCTCGGGTCCGGCGTCGTCGGCATCGAGCGCGACGGCATGCGCGTGAAATCGGTCCGTTTCGAGAAGGACGGCAACGTGGAGGTCGCGCCCGCCGACGCCGTTTGGTTGACGCTGCCCGTCACGGCGCTCGTTCGCATGCTCGACCCGGCGCCGCCCGTGGAGATCGTCGAGGCCGCGAAGGGCATCAAATTCCGCGGCATGATCCTCATCTACCTCGTGCTCGGCACCTCGCAGTTCACCGAGTACGACGCGCACTATTTCCCCGAACAGTCGATCCCCATCTCACGCATGTCGGAGCCCAAGAATTACAGCGGCACGACCGAGCCCGAGGGCAAGACGGTGCTTTGCGCCGAGCTGCCGTCGGATCCGGGCCAGCCGGAGTGGGATCTCAGCGACGACGAGCTCGGGCGGCGTTTCTGCGAGTGGCTCGAAGGCGTCGGATTGCCGGTGAAGGCGCCCGTGCTGAAGACCGTCACGCGCAAGCTACGCTTCGCTTACCCCGTCTACGATCGCGACTACGAGGGGCGCTTCCGCATCGTCGACCGCTGGTTCTCGGAGCTCGAAAACCTACTGACGTTCGGCCGGCAGGGCCTGTTCGCCCACGACAACACCCACCACGCCATGACCATGGCGTACGCCGCGAGCGATTGCTTCAAGTCCGACGGCAGCTTCGACCACGCGCGCTGGGGGGAGTACCGAAAGGAATTCGAGTCGCATGTCGTCGAGGACTGATGGCGGCTGGGATGCGCGGGTGGACATTCTCATGTACCACTCCATCGCGAGCGATCCAGGGCCGACCAGCATTCCCGTCGACCTGTTTCGCCAGCACATGGAGGCGCTCGTCGAATCGGGCGCCAACGTGGTCCCGCTCGTGGCGCTCGCGGCCTGGCAGCGTGGCGAGCTGAGTCTCCCCGAACGTACCGTCGTCATCACCTTCGACGACGGCTTTCAGGACTTCGCGGACGCGGCGTTCCCCTTCCTCCAGCAACACCGCCTCGCCGCGACGGTGTTCTTGCCCACGGGCTGCCTCGGCGGGAGCGAAAGCTGGGTCGGCAAGAACTCGCCGCCGCGAAAGCTCATGAGCTGGAGCACGGTCGTGGACCTCGCGGCGGCTGGCGTCGATTTCGGGGGTCACTCGGTGACGCACGCCGATCTCACCGCGCTGCCGCTCGACCGGCTGCAGGACGAGATAAAGCGTTCGCAGGCCGAGATCGGCGAGCGACTCGGTCGCCCCACCGAGACGTTCGCGCCGCCGTACGGCCGCTCCGACGCCCGCGTGCGCGCCGAGCTCGCGCGCCACAGCCGCGTTTCGGTCGGCACGGGTCTCGACCGCGCCCGCCGTGACGCCGACCTCACCGACGCGCCGCGCATCGAGATGCACTACTTCCGCATTCCCGCGCTGTTCCGCGCGTACCTCGCGGGGCGCGCCGATTGGTACCTGAGCGCGCGACAGCTCGGCCGGCGCGCGCGGGCTCTCGCGGTGGCCCGCCGCGCGAGCGCTTGACGAGGCACGATGGCGATTCGCTTGGGTGACAAGGCGAAGCTCGCGCTGAAGGGCGTGCTACCGAAGGAGCTCGGCACCTGGGTCACGCGAAAGCGCCGCCAGTATCGGCTGCAGTGGGTCCGCACGGGCACGGTGCGTTTCGGCGATCTCCGGCGTGTGACGCCGATCAGCGCGATCTTCGGCTTCGAGCGTGGCCAGGCGATCGACCGCTACTACATCGAGAGCTTTCTTTCCGCGAACGCCGCCGACGTGCGCGGCAGGACGCTCGAGCTCGGCGACCCGAGCTACACGAAGAGGTTCGGCGGTGACCGCGTGACCCAAGCCGACGTGCTGCACGTCGTCGCGGGCAACCCCATCGCCACGATCGTCGCCGACCTCACGAACGCCGACCACATCCCGTCGGATAGCTTCGATTGCATCATCTTCACGCAGTCGTTGCAGATGATTTACGACATGAAGGCCGCGCTTCGCACGCTCCATCGCATCCTGAAGCCGGGCGGCGTCGTCTTGATCACGTCCGCCGGCATCGCGAAGATCGGCCGCCGGCTCGGGCGCGACGACTGGGGCGAGTACTTTCACCTCACTACCCAATCGTTGAGCGCCATGCTCGGCGAGACGTTCCCGGGCGCGCGCATCGACGTGGCGTCGCGCGGCAACGTGCTCGCCGCGATCGCGTTCTTGCACGGCCTCGCGACCGAAGAGCTGTCTCACGCCGAGCTCGACGACACCGACCCGGACTTCGAGGTCCTCGTGACGGCGCGCGTGCAGAAGGCCGCGCGCCCGCAAGCGGGCTGAGCGACCCAGGGGCGGACGACCATGACGCGGGATGATACGGTTCGGCGCGAGGAGCTACCCTGGCTCCTCGGCATCTGTCTTCTCGCGCTCGTGCTGCGCCTCTACGCGCTCGACGCGCAGCTCTGGTACGACGAAATTCTGACGCTCGTCGAGTTCGTGCGGCTGCCCACGCGCGAGCTGTTGACGACGTACACGTCGCTCAACAACCACATGCTCTTCAGCCTGGAGGCACAGGCGAGCATCGCAGCGTTCGGGGAGCATGCGTGGTCCTTGCGCCTGCCGGCCGCCCTTTTCGGCGTCGGCTCGGTGGCGATGGCCTACTACGTCGTGCGGGAAGCCGTCGGGCCCTGGGAAGCGCGCTTCTCGACGCTGCTTCTGGCGCTCTCGTACCATCACATCTGGTTTTCGCAGAACGCGCGCGGCTACACGGGGCTGTTTTTCTTCAGCCTGGCCGCGACGTGGATCTTCGTGCGCGCCGAGCGGCATCGCTCGTTCCGGCCCTGGGTGCTCTACGGCGTTGCCGTGGCGCTTGCCGGCTACACGCACCTCACCGCGGCGCTCTTCTTCGCCTCGCACGGCATCGTGCTCGTCTGGCTCTACGCCGAGCGCTGGCTCGCCCGGCGTCGCGGTCGCCCGGCGCCGCCGCCGAGCGCGCTCACGGGGCGCGCGCCGTGGATCGGCCTGGGGCTCGGCGCGGGGCTCACGGCGCTCCTGCACGCGTCGCTCGTGCCGCAGATGCTCGCCGCCTTCACCAAGGTCACGGGCGCGCCCGCCGTTCACGCCGCCAAGGCGGTCGTGCGCCCGTCGGACGGTCAGTGGAAAAACCCCTTGTGGACGGTGCTCGAGGTCGTGCGCGGGTTCGGCGACCTCGGGCCGCTGCTCGTCGTCGGGCTGCCCTTCGCGATCGGGTTCGTGATCGCGGGTGGCGTCAGCTTGTGCCGGAAAAACCGCGTGCTCACGGCCGTCTACCTCGTGAACATCCCCTTCACGTTGCTCGTGCTCGTGGCGGCCGGCTTCCGACTCTGGCCGCGTTACTTCTTCCTCGACATGGCGTTCTTGCTCTGGTGCGTGGCTCGCGGCCTGTTCGTGAGCGTCGATTTTCTGGTCGAGCGCGGGCGTGGCGGCCCGCTCGAACGCCTCGCCAAGATCGGTGGCTACCTCGCCGTGGGAGGAGCGATCGTCGCGTCGCTCTTACTCCTGCCGAAAAACTACCGTTTCCCGAAGCAGGACTTCCGCGGTGCGCTCGAGCTCGTCCAAGCTCGGCGGGGCAGAGACGGCGCCGTCGCGGTGGTGGGGCTCGCGGCGCTGCCCTATACCCGATATTATTCAACGGGCTGGACCGTCGTGAACGACGCCGCCGAGCTCGAAGCGCTGCGCGAGCAGCCCGGCCCGACCTTCGTCGTGTACTCGTTTTCGGGTCACGCCCGGAGCCGCTTCCCGGACGTGATGGCCGTCGTGGAGCGAGAATTTTCGCGCCTGCGAAAGTTCCAGGGCACGCTCGGCGACGGGGACGTGTTCGTGATGCAGAGCGAGCGCTGAGGATCGCGTCCGCGCCGGCGCGCCAGGTCAGCGCCTGAGCTTCGGATCGAGCGCGTCGCGCAGTCCCTCGCCGACGAGGTTGAACAGAGTCACCACGGCGAAGATCGCGAGCCCCGGGGCGAGGATTAGCCAAAGCTTGCCCTCGAGGCGACCGGCATTGAGCGTCTCGCCCCAGCTCGCGACGGTGAGGTCGCCGACCCCCAGGAACGCGAGGCTCGACTCCACGAGAATCGCCGACGCGACGCCGAAGGTCGCGCTCACGAGCACGGGTGCGCTCGCGTTCGGCAGCACGTGGCCGAAGATGATGCGCCGCGCCGGGACACCGAGAGCGCGCGCCGCCTGCACGTATTCCAGGCTCTTGTGCTTCAAGAACTCGGCGCGCACGAGGCGCGCCACGCCCGTCCAGCTCGTGATGCCGATGATGATCATCACGTGGAAGATACTTCTCTGCTCGATGAGCGCCGCGAGCGTCAGGATGAGAAAGAACGTCGGAAAGCAGATCATCACCTCGATGAGGCGGCTCAGCGCGGCGTCGACGGCGCCACCGAAATAGCCGGCGAGCGCGCCGATCACGACGCCGATCACGACATAGAGCGCGACCGCCACGACGCCGATCGTGAGCGAGATGCGCGTGCCGTAGAGCATGCGCGCGAGCACGTCGCGCCCCTCGGTGTCGGTGCCGAGAGGGTGTTCCGTGCTCGGGCCGAGCAGCGAGCGCGCGGGGTCGGTCTCACGGTAGCTGTAGCGATGCAGGGGGAACACGGCCGCCGGCGCGTGGCCCTGGGCGCGAGCGGCTTCCCACAGCGTGCGGTAGTTGACGACGGGGCGCGAGTACGAGAGCGGGTTTTCGACCGGCCCGAAGTGCGTCGGCGCGATCGCGACGTAGACGATGGCGACGGCGGCCGCGAGGCGGCGAAGCACCCTCGGACGAGCGCCCGCGAAGCGGCTGCCGAGCCGGCGCCTCGCGACCAGGTACACGCCGACGAGCAGCGGCGACGAGACGAGCAAGAGGTTGAAGAAGATGTCGACGGCGTTCTCGAACACCAGACGGTCGAACAGCGACTCGAACCAGGGAAAACGCCAGCCACTCGCCTCGCGGAAGGCGAAGGCCTGGTTCTGCGCGAGCACGGGGGCGAAGATCGCGAGCAAGGAAAGCGCGAGAATCGCCCAAAGCCCGGTCATCGCGAGGCGGTCCTTCTTGAGCTCGCGCAGGGCGAGTGTGAAGTAGCCGACACTGGGGGTACGGTTCGGCGCCGTCATTCGAAGCGGATTCTCGGGTCGACGAGCGCGTAGCTCAGGTCGGTGAGCAGAAGGCCGACCAACACGAGTAGCGTCGAGAACAGCTCGACCGCCAGGATGACGTTGTAGTCGCGCTGGTAGATGGCCTCGACC
The DNA here is from genome assembly GCA_963841435.1 of uncultured delta proteobacterium. Lineage (GTDB taxonomy): Bacteria > Myxococcota_A > Polyangia > Polyangiales > Polyangiaceae > PMG-095. The sequence goes on along the minus strand of CAWJCS010000005.1, from coordinate 535,774 downwards.
GTCCAGAGGCCCATGCCGGGGATGCCGAAGATGTACTCGATGATCACCGAGCCGCCGAGCACGGCCGGCAGCAGGCCCGCCAGCAGCGTGAGGATGGGCAACAGGCCGTTGCGGAGCGCATGCTTGCCGATCACGACACGCTCGCTCAGCCCCTTGGCGCGCGCCGTGCGCACGTAGTCGGCCTGGATGACGTCGAGCAGGCCGGCGCGCATGTAGCGGCTGAGCGCCGCGAGGGAGCCGTAGGTCATGCACGCCATGGGCAAAACGAGGTGCCAGAGCACGTCGGCGAGGCGGCCGAGCGTCGTCAAGTCCGCGGCGTCGCGGCTGACCCAGCCGCCAGTGGGGAAGAAGCGCAGGCTCTCCCAGCTCGAGCCCGCCGAAAAGAAGTAGAGCAAGAGCGTCGCGACGAAGAAGCTCGGCAGCGAATACAGCATGAAGAGCAAGGTGGTGACGATGCGATCCGCGCGCGTGCCCTTCTTCACGGCCGAGAAGATGCCGAGCGGGATCGCGAGGGCGTACGCGAGGAGCAGCGAGCCCACTGACAGCGAGAGCGAGTACTTGAGCTTCGAGACGAGCGTGCGCACCACGGGCTCACGGCTGGTGAGAGAGACGCCGAAGTCGAGCCTGACGAGGTTCTTCCAGTAGGCGGCGAAGCGCGTGTCGAAAAAGAAGATGCGCACCTCGTCGGCGAGGCCGTAGGAGAAGCGCTCGCCGTGGGCCGCGTACCAGCGCTTCCAGGCGGCGACGATCTCGAGCTTTTCGGGCTCGGGATCGTCGAGCGAGAAGCGCAGCGTGCGAAGCGTGGCGTTTTCGTGGTCGATGGCGCGGTTTCTTGCCTGGACCACGGGGCTCGGGCTGGGGTTGAACGGATCCTCGAGGGGGCGGAGCGCGTTCAGCCGCAAGAAGTAGGTTGCCGCGTCGCGCAGACGACGGTCGGGAGCGTCGAGCAACGCAATCAAGTGCGGGACCGCGTACGCCCCGAGATCCTCGAGCGCGTCCTGCGCCTCGACGCGCTCGGCTGCGGTCGCGTCCACGACGCGCGCGACCTTTGCCAGGAGCCGTTCCACGTCGGCTCGCTCGAGCGCGAAACGCGTGTTGAGCAGGATGGGCTTGTCGAGGTGAAACTGCTCGCGAAAGATGCGATACGATTCCTGCGTCACTTCGCCGCGCATGCTCTGCGCGAGGTCCCCCGACTGCTGCTGCCCCGGGCGTCCGGGTGCGAGATTCAGCACGAGAAACAGGATCAGGGAGATGCCGAAGAACGTGGGAATCATCAGCAGCAGGCGGCGCAGTACGTAAGCTTTCATGCGCTCGCTTCGGCTGCCGACTCACTGCTCCGTGCGGGCCACGGACCAGGGCAGCGCGTTGACGGTGGGAAAGACCTTGCTCACGAGCACGTTGTCCACCTCGCGCCAGGTGCAGAGCACCGTCTTTTTGGCCGCGAAGAAGCTGTACGGTTGCTCCTCGTGGACGAGCCGGTGAAATGCCTGGAGGAGCTTTTTGCGCTCGTCGAGGTCGAAGCTCACGCGCAACGCCTCGATGATGCGATCCGCTTCCTCGTTGCGGAACCCGACGCGGTTCGAGCCCTTGGGTACGTCGGCCTGCGACGAGTGCCAGATCTGGTAGAGGTCGGGGTTCCAGCCGACCGTCCAAGCCGCGACGTAGGCGTCGAACGCCTTTTCGTCCATGCGCTTCAAAAACAAGCTCCATTCGGCCGACTCGATGTTCATCTTCACGCCGATCTTCAAGAGGTCGTCGCGGAAGATGTTGGCGAGCACGCCGGGCTCCTTCGAGCTGGCCGGGACGAGGAACTTGAACTCGAAAGGTTTCCTGGGCTCGCCCTCGTGAAGGGAGCGGTCGAGCAGGCCGTCGCCGTCGGTATCGGCCCACCCGGCCTCCGCGAGCAGGCGCTTCGCGGCCTCGAGATCGTACGGGATCGGTTTGACGCCCGGATCGTTGTAGGGCGCATCCGGTGGGAAGGGGCCCGTCGCGAGCGTTCCTAGCCCGACGTACACCGTATCGAGGATGCGCTGCCGATCGAAGGCGTACGTCATGGCGCGTCGCACGCGCTTGTCGGAAAAATACGGGCGATCCGCGTTCCACCCGATGTAGCGGTACGCGGCGTCGGGTACTTTCTCACAGTGAATCCGACCGTCGAAGAAGGGGCTGTTCGCGGGCTTTTGCCCGAGCGCTTCGTACTTCTGGATCTCCTCGCGGTATTGCCCGGGCATGAGCTCTCCCACGTTGAGCTCGTGCGCCTTGAGCTTTAGCAGGGTCTGGTTCGGATCCGTGTAAATCGGGTAGAGCATCGCTTGGATGGCCGGCTTTTCGCCGACGTAGTCCTCGTTGCGGACCACCGCGATTTTCGTCCCGGGCTCGTAGCTGTCCATGCGGTACGGGCCAGAGCCGACGAAGGCCTTGTTGTTGTACCAGTGCTGGTTGAAGCGAAGCCCCAGGGTTTCCTTCGGGAACGGCTTGCCGTCCTGATCATAGGCGTAGATGAACTTGGGCAACGCCGCGAGCGCGAGGCTCTGGTCGAGATTCGTGAACTGCTTTTTCTTCCAGCGCAGCACGAGCGTGTAGTCGTCGACCGCCTTCCAGGTCTCGAGCTCGGCGTAGTAGTTGCGCGTGGGGCCGCTCTCCACCTGGGGGTTCAGGATCATGTCGAGCGTGAACACGAAGTCACCGGCCGTGACCTCGTGGTCCTTTTTCAGCCAGGCGTACTTGGGATCGTCGAGGCTCACGCCCGCGGGGCGGTGCCACTTCACGCCGTGCTTCAGGTAGAAGGTGAATTCCTTGTAGTCGTCGGTGATCTCGACGCGCCACGCGAGGTCCGCATGCCACACGCTCGGGTTCGTCCAGGCGTTGGGCGACGCGAGGCTCTGCGCGGCGTAGATCTCGATGTACTCGGTGTTGTACGCGCTGTTCTCGAGCAGCGGGTTGAAACCTTTCGGATCACCGGTCCACCAGCCGCGCAGGAGCACGCCGTCCGTCCTCGCACCCGGCGCGGGCCAGTGCGTGTCCGCGGGCTTCAAGAAGTTCTCGACGTCGGGGTGGAGGAGCTTCACGCCGGGCGGGATCGCGTCGCTCGCGGCTGGAGCTTGCCCGCCGACGCGCACGCCGCCCGCGACGAGCTTGTCGGTCGCGTCGCCGAGCGCGCGCAGCTGCTGCCCCTGGGCAATGAAGCGCGCTTCGACGTTGTGAAGCTGCAACAGGACGATGACGAGCAACACGACCACGAGCCCCAGGGCGCCGAGCAGGATGACGCCGAGCGTGCGGTCGTTTCGCATCGGACGAGAGCGTCCTCCAAAACCGGGAGGCTTAGCAACCGGTATGGCGCGGCTTTTCGCCGCGCTCACGGATGGCCGTCGACCCGGAGCTGGAACAGGAAATACGGCGGGATGCAGGCGCCGCCAGGATCGACTCGCGCAGTCTTGGACGCGGGACTTCTTCCGCCAGGGCTTGGCTGGCCGGCGCCGGTCTCGCCGGTGTCAGCGCGCGCACAGACGTAGTCGTCGCGGCAGGGGGTCTCCCGCCCGCAGGCGCGCAGGCCGGCGGGGCGAGCGTGGCTTGCTAGGCACGTCACGAACGGTTCGCCTCGCGCGACACAGGCATTGAACGGCTCGAGGATCGCGATCTTGCCGCAGGCACTGCCCGGCGAGAGCGCGTCGCAGGATTCGGTGCACATGCCGCCGGGAAAGCCCACGGCATTGCGATTGCACACGGCGCTGCCCGCGCAGCTTTCGCGCACGACGCTCGCCACGCGGTCGCGCGTGCCGTCGGTGTTCCGCGCGAGCGGACCGACCTCGCAAGGGTCGCCCGCACGGCTCGCGGCCCCGGGCAGGCACTGCCCGACGTGCTCGCCCTTGGGCGCGTCGTACGGACGGCAAACGAGACCAGGGTCGCAGCCCCATTCGCGAAAGGTCGGCTCGCCGTCGAGCCCGCAGTGCGCGCCGTAGCCGCCGCTCGACGAGCGCTCGGGGAAGCCCTGAGCGAAATCGGGCTGCTCGCCCGCGAGCGCGGCGGCGGCGACCTTCGCCCGGCGGTCGAGGTCGCCGATCAGATGGGGCGAGGCTCCCGTGGCGAGCGCCGTGCCCGCCGGTGCGTCCGTCGGGTCGTCGCCGAGCAGGTGAAACCCCGCGACGCTCCGCGCTTCGTGGCACCCCGGGCAGGAGAGCGCATCGAGCCGACGCAACAGGCCCTCGAGCGACCGAACGTGCTTGCCCGCGAGCGGCTCCATGCCGACGAAATCCCGCTCGCCCAAAAGCGCCGAAAAGGGGCGGTTCTGGCCGCGCGAAAGGCCGCGCGGCGTGACCGAGACGGCGCGTTTCGCGAGGAAGCGGTCCTCGAGCAGGAACGTTCCGTCGTCGATCGCCTCGCGCGCGGCTTTCGTCGAGAGCGCGCGAGCTAGCTCTTTCACGAGCGACGGGTCCCGGCGCAGCCGCACGAGGTCCGGCGTGTTCTCGAGCAGTGCCGGCGCGTAGCCGCCTTCGGGCGTCGGCTGGAACGACGAGAGCAAGTACTCGGCGTGCCCGCCGAGGTCCGGCCGCACCGTCGAGGGCCAGCGCACGAGCTGTGTGTTCGTGACGATGCGGTGCGGTCCGCGGCGACCCGCGTCGAGCAGCGCGGGTGAGAGCGGCCCGCGGGGCCCGACGAGGAAGTCAGCGAGCGCCTCGCCCTCGAGCGTTCGGGGCGGCTGCCAGCGCGCGACGGTCGTGCGACAGCTCGCGCCGTCGTCGGGGACGACGAGCTCGAGGGCGAGCGTCATCGGGAGCCGCGACGAGACCGGGTTGTCGCCGACCTGGGTCGCGTACGAAAGACGGTAAACGAGGCGCGTTTCGCCGCACGAGCCGGCGGCGAACGGCGCGCGGTCGAAGCGATTCACGATGCCGACGAGCTCGAACCGCGTGCTCGGCGCGCGAAGCCACCGCACGTCGAAGAGCCGGTGTGAGTAACGGTCGACGCGCACTCCGGCGCTCGGGTCGCGCCGTGCGAGCTCGGCGGCTTCGCGCTCGATGCTGCGGGCAACTGGCGCGTAGCCGGGAGTGCGTGCGAGGGTCGCGCCGTCGTCGCCAGTGCTCGCGCCGAAGAAGCGCGCGAGCGCGAGGCCGCGGGACTCGAGGCTCGCGAGCACGTTCGGCTCCGTGACGAGCAGTAGCGGTGCCGGCGCCGGCGTGTCGTCCGGCGCGGCCGCCGGTGGAGCGCTGCTCGGCGCCGCCGTCACCGCCGTTCGATGCACGGACGCGACACCCGCGGGCACCAGCGCCGCGGGCGGGCGATCGCACGAAAGCGACAACAGCGCGATCGCAACCGCTTCCCTCATGAGGCGCGCGCTACGAGCTGCCCGCACGCCGCGGCGACGTTGGAGCCGCCGCTGTAGCGCTTGTGCGTGAAAGCCCCGGCGGCGTGCATCGCCGCCCGAAAACGCTGCTCGGCAGCTTCGCTCGAGCGGCGGAACGGGTCGGACGCGTCGTCGGCGATGCGATTGTAGGGGATGACGCTGATGCGCGGCGCTCGCCCGGCCGCGGCACGAAACCGCTCGGCGAGCGCCGAGAGCGCTCGCGCGTCGTCCTCGCCGTCGTTGTGCCCGGCGAGCAGCGTGACGGCCCAGAGCGGCGAAAGCCCCGTGACCCTCGCGTGCTCGACGCACGCCTCGAATGTCGCCTCGAGCGGGTGCGCGTCGTCGACGGGCATGAGGGTTCGTCGCGCGCCGGGGCGTGCCGTCGCGATCGACCAGCCGAGGCGCACCTTCGGTAGCTCGTGGGCGAGGCGGCGGATGCCGGCCGGCAGCCCCGCCGTGCAGATGGTGACGTTGCGCGCATCGATCGCGCAGGCGCTCGGATCGGTGAGCACGCGCACCGCGGCGACGACGCGCTCGAGGTTCGCGAGCGGCTCGCCCATGCCCTGGAAGACCACGCCGTGGACGCGCTCTCCCGCCCGGCGGTGGAGGGTCCGGCGCACGGCCCGCACCTGTTCGACGATCTCCCAGGTCTCGAGGTTGCGCGACAGCCCGAGCCGACCTGTCGCGCAGAACGCACAGGAGAGAGCGCAGCCGATCTGGGAGCTGACGCAGACGCTGAATCGCCCTAGCTTTTCGAGCGGAATGCGCACGGTCTCGACGAGCCGAGCGTCGGTCGTTCTGAGGAGCAGCTTGATGAACGGGTCGAGGCGGCTCGCCGTTTGCTCGACTGTTTCGAGACGTGGCACGTCGCCGCGCGCCCGGACGGCCTCGCGAGCCACCCGCCGCACGGCCGACGACGGCATCCCAGGATCCTCGTCGCGATGCACTGCGGCGACGACGCTGCGCGCTTCCTCGACGCGCAGCTCGGGGATCAGCCGGGCGAGCTCGTCGGGTGTCACGCCTTGCAGCGGGATGCGCGGATCCATTGGGACCGCTACTACTACTCTGGATTAGTGTCGGTCTCGAAAAATCCGAGGCAGTGCTTTGCTCGTGCCAAAGGTCGTGGCGATTGTGCTCGATTTCTCGCCTCGTTGGCACGGTGCGAAAAAGCGCCGCGGATAGCCGAAAAATCCGCCCCGGATCCACTTTACGAGAAGCGCAGTCGCCGGCTTCTCCATCCAAACCTTTGCCGTATGCTTGGGCGCCTGGTCGACGTTCGTCGTCCAGCGCGACACGAGGAGTATTCAATCATGTCCCGCTTCGCGCCCACACGAACCATCGGCCGGCAGCTCGCCGGCGGGGCCATTGCGCTTTGTCTCACGGCGGTGGCCGGCACGGCGCACGCGCACTTTCAGCTCATGTCACCCGAGAGCTGGGCGGAGCAGGACCTGATGGGCAGTCCTCAGAAGATGGGTCCCTGCGGGAACGAGGGCAACCCCACACCGACCAACGCCGTCACGCCGTACCAGGCTGGCGAGACCATCATGATCACGATCGACGAGAAGGTCACCCACCCGGGTCACTACCGCGTTGCCCTCGCCGTCAACGATGCGAGCGAGCTGCCAGCCGAGCCACCCGTCACAGCCGGTGCAACGGCCTGTGGGAGCGTCCCCGTCCAGGACCCGGCGGTCTTTCCGGTCCTCGCCGACGGCATGCTCGAGCACACCATGGCCTTCAGCGGACCGCAGACGATCGCCGTCACGCTGCCGAGCGACGTGACGTGCGACCACTGCACGCTGCAAGTGATCGAGTTCATGTCGAGCCATGCGGCGCCGTGTTTCTACCATCACTGTGCGATCATCTCGATTGGGGGTGCGTCGGGGGCCGGCGGCATGAGCGCCGGTGGCGCGAGCGGTGCGGGCGGGCAATCGGGTGGCGATGGGGGTGCCGCGACGGCCGGTGCAGGCGCAGGCGGCGCGGGTGCGGGCGGTGCCGGTGACGGCGGCCAGGGTGGGCTCGGCGGTGGTGGGCTCGGCGGCACCGGTGTCGATATCGGCGGCATCGGCGGCATGAGCGGTGCGAGCGGTCAGGGTGGCATCGCCGCGGGCGGCGGCGTCAGCACCGGCGGCACGATCGGCGCGGGCGTCGGCGGCAGCGCTGGAACCGCCGGGTCCAGCGGCACGGCTCCGCTCGGCTCGGGCGGCGCCGTCACGGGCGGGTCGTCGGGCAGCGGTTCGACCGCCGCGCCTGCCACGGCAGACGACCAGGCCGGTTGCGGCTGTCGCGTCGCGGGCGCGCGGCAAAGCTCGCGGCTCGCCTTTTTTGGTGCGCTCGCGCTCGGTGGTTTCGTCGTCGGACGTCGGCGTACGGCTCGTCGGCGCAGGCGGGCGCAGCGCTGAAGCCCGTCGCGCCCGCTGCCGGCGCGATCGGTGGCGAGCGCGTCGTTCGCGGCCGATTTGGGCGTCCTCAGCGCGCGGCGTCGAGACCCTCGTGAGCCCGCGAGGTCGCGAATCGAAGCGGCTTTCCCGCGCGGCGTTGCTCGGAGTAGAGTGACGAGGCTTGGGACGCGATGACTGGGACGAAATCTACCAGCGACCGGAGGCGACGGGCGTGCACGGCTCCACGGCGTTCTTGATCGCGTTTTTCACGGCCGCGGTGACGGCTGCGGGCACGGTCTACGTGATCGAGCGCTTCAACGTGTTTCACCACCCGGAGCCCGTGGCCGAGACGGTCGTTCCGGATCTGCGCGGCTTCAACGAGGCCGACGCGCGCACCAACGCGCAAGCGTCGCACATCGTCCTGCTCGTCGGGTCTCACGAGCCGAGCGCGGAAGCGCGGCCGGGCACCGTGGTGCGCCAGTCGATTCCCGCCGGCCAGAACGTGCCGCGCGAGCACCCCGTGAGCGTGGTGATTGCGGACGCGCCGCCCAAGGTTCCCGCGCTCGCCGGGCTCACGGTGGTCAACGCGACGAGACGTGTCGAGGAGCTCGGCTACAAGCTCGCCGCGAACCCACCCATCGCCGACGCGAAGGTCCCGGCCGGACAGATCGTCAAGCAGTCGCCCGACGCCGATTCAGTGCTCGAGAAGGGCAAGACGATCAGCGTCGACGTATCGGCGGGGCCCGGTGACGTTGCCGTGCCGAAGCTCGCAGGGTTCTCCGTCAGCAAGGCGAAGACCGAGCTCGAAAAGCTCGGGCTCGAGGCCACTTTCCGCTGGGTGTCGATGGCCGAGACGCCGACCTACGTGGTCCTGAACCAGAAGCCAGGCGCGGGCGAAAAGGTCGCGCCCGCCTCCAAGATCGAGCTCGTCGTGAACCGCTGACGTCCCCGTCGTGCCGCCAATGATCTCGGGTGCTTCGGTAAGCGCCCCACGTTCGCGAAGCGGTTGACGAAAATGGCGCCGATCGGGCAGGGGTGCGAGCCGACGGCTCCTCGTGGTACGATTGTTTGCTCGTGGCATCGCTTCCCGACCTGTACGACCAGTACGCGGCGATGGGTCGCCCATCGCGCTACGCAGAGCGTGCGCCGCGCGGCTACTACTTCGTGCGCCAGCTGCTGGTCGCCGCCGCGATCGCCGGCTCCATCGCGGCCCTCTACCGTAACGACGTGTTTCGGGATCTCGCGAAGCGTGCCGGCCAGGAGAAGCGCTACCTCGCTGCCGAGCAGTATCTCGTCGGCAGTCCCGGCTGGGGCACACCGCGCTCGATGGAGCCGGTGCTTGCCGGCACGGAGCCGGCGACCGCGGACCCTGCAGACCTTCCAGTGGCACCACCCGTCGCGGCGTCCCCGCCGGGCGCAGAGCGTCCGGCCGTCGTGAGCCCTCCAGCCGAAGCCGCGGCCGCTCCGATCGCCGCCCCACCCGCCGCAGCTCCCGCTGTCGTGCAAGCGCCGGCCCCATCTCCGGAGTCGACGGCTCTCGTACCGATTCCGTTCAGTGCGCTCGCTCCCGCCGCGCCCGAGAGCCTGAGCCCTGTGTCGCTCGATTCGCTGCCTGTCCAGGGGCAGAAGGTATCCTCATCCGCCGAGTCCCCGGCTCCGGCGCGCGCCGCCGCCGCCCCGCGCTCGGGCACCGGCTCGGCCAGAGCCGCCAAGGTCTCGCTTGACGACGCGCCGGCGCCCGCCAAGCCGAAGCCCGCGCCCAAGCCCGCGGAGCCCGCGCGCCCGAAAGCCACCGAGGCGCGTCCGAACGACAACCCGCTCACGGCGGCCATTCGCGGCGCCGTGCGCGCCCGGCCTGCCAAAGACTCCATTCCCCAGTAGCGGCCGGCGCAGTCTCAGCGAGGGGCGACGGTGGCAGCGGTGGCACAGGCTGACACAAGCGCGTTGTTCGGACCTGCAACGATTTCAGTCGCCTACGCTCGTGCCCGGCGTGGCTCGCGTCTTGCTTCCAAGGGGGGCTCATCGTGACCGACCCCCGCGCAGCGAAAGCCTCGGCCGAGAGCGGACCCGATCCCCTCGGCCCGGCGCGGCGTAGCGCCTTGCTCGACGCCGAGCGACCGCGCGCGCTCAAGCTCGCGCCGCTCGCGCCCAAGGCGAAGCGCAACCTGCCTCTCGCCTCCGACGTGCGCGCCGTCAACGCCGTGCGGCCGATCTACTGCGTGTGGGAGCTCACGCTCGCCTGCGACCTCGCCTGTCAACATTGCGGCTCGCGCGCCGGCAAGGCGCGACCCGACGAGCTCTCGACGGCAGAGTGTCTCTCGCTCGTGCGCGAGCTCGCCGAGCTCGGCGTGAAGGAGGTCTCGCTCATCGGCGGCGAAGCCTACCTGCGCGACGATTGGATCGACGTCATTCATGCGATCACGGCGCACGGTATGCTGCCAAACCTCACGACCGGCGGCCGCGGCATGACGTTCGAGCGGGCGCGCGCGGCGTTTGGCGCAGGGCTCCGCGATGCTTCCGTCTCGCTCGACGGCCTGGAGGCGACGCACGATCGGCTGCGCGGCGTCACGGGGTCCTTTCGCGCGGCGCTCGACGCCATGGACAACCTTCGCGCCGCGGGCATCAACGTCAACAACAACACCCAGATCAATCGCCTCACGCTGCCGGATCTGCCGGAAGAGCTCGAGCTCATGATCGAGCACGGTTCGCGCGCCTGGCAGCTCCAGCTCACGATCCCCATGGGGCGCGCCGTCAACGAGCCGGAGGTGCTGCTCCAGCCCTACGATCTGCTCGAGTTGTTCCCGCTTTTGCCGAAGCTCAAGGAGCGCGCCGACCGGGCCGGCGTGTTCATCTGGCGCGGCAACAGCCTCGGCTATTTCGGACCGTACGAGGCACTGATCGCGGCGTGGATGCCCGACGGTCACGGGCGCGGTTGCGGTGCCGGCCAGACGCTGATGGGCATCGAAGCGGACGGCACCGTCAAAGGCTGCCCGTCCTTGCCCACGGAGAAGTGGGCGGCTGGCAACGTGCGCGACGCGAGCCTCCGCGACATCTGGGAGCGTGGCGGTCCGATCCGCTACACGCGCGATCGCACGGTTGACGACCTCTGGGGATTTTGCCGGACCTGCTACTACGCCGACACCTGCCGCGCCGGCTGCACGTGGATGGGCGATACGCTGCTCGGTAAACCAGGCAACAATCCGTTTTGCCACCACCGCACCCTCGAGCTCCAGCGCGCCGGCCAGCGCGAGCGGATCGAGCGTGTCGAAGCGGCGCCCGGCCTGCCTTTCGACGCCGGGCGCTTCCGGCTGATCCTGGAAGACCTACCGGCGAGCAGCACCGCGCCGGAATCGAGGGAGATCGACTCATGACGAAAGCCCGCTATTTGCCGTGCCCCGCTTGCAGCCGCCACGTGCTCGTTCGCGCGAGCCGCTGCCCCTTCTGCGGGCAGTTGCTCGACGCCGTGGGAAGAACGCGGTCGCCCGGCCTCGTGCAGCCGCGCGTCAGTCGCGCGGCGCTCGTCGTCGTGGGGACGACGCTCGCGGGCACCATCGCGTCGGCTTGCGGCGGCGCCTCCGAAGACGACGACGGCGCGGGCAACAAGGCGGGCTCGAGCGGCACGCAGGGCAACGCGGGCAACGGAGGAGCGACCTCCGGCAATGGCGGCGACGCCGGCACATCGGGCAGTGCGTCGGGCTCGGTGGGCACGGGCGGATTCGGTGGCGCGGGCGTCGTTTACGGCGGTCCGCCGGCGGGCGGCGTCGGCGGCGTGAACCCGACGAGCGGCGGCGCGAGCGGCATGGCGGGTATGTCGGGCACCGGCAACGCCGGCACGGGCGGTCAGATGGGTGGCACGGCGGGCTTCATGGGTACGGGTGGTGCGTACGGGGCGCCCCCGGCGTTCGGCGGCAACAGCGGCGCCGGGCAGGGAGGTGGCGGACAGAGCGGCGCCGCGCAGGGTGGCGCGGGACAGAGTGGCTCGGGCCAGGGCGGTGCGACGGCAGGGGAGAGCGGTGCGGCGGGCGCGAGCTCAGGCATGGGCGGCCAGGGAGGCCAGGGAGGCCAGGGAGGCGTCGCGGGTCAGGGCGGAGCGGGTCAGGGCGGCAACACGGGCGGCGCCGCCGGCTCGACCTGAGGGTGTGAGGGGAACGGTGCCGCGCGGCTGCGGAACGGTGCCGCGCGGCTGCGGAACGGCGCGTGACGGCTAGACGCCGTGCGCCTTGAGCCAGGCCAGCGTCTTCTTCCAGCCGTCGGCCGCTGCCTTGGGCTCGTAGTTCGGCCGGTAGTCCGCGAAGAAGGCGTGCCCCGCGTCCGGGTAGAGCTCGATCTTGGACGCCCTCGACGCGGCGTTGCCCTTTTCGAGCACGGCGCGCATCTGTTCGACGCTCGCCACGGGAATGACCGGATCCTTTTCGCCGTACAGGCCGAGCACGGGAGCGTTCAACGACGCGCCGATGTCGAGCGGCTGGCGCGGGTGGCGATCGTCCTTGTCGCCGACGAGAACGTCCGTACCACGCGACGCCCGCCTTGAGCCGTGTGCGGTGGGCGGCGTAGAGCCAGACGATGCGGCCGCCCCAGCAAAACCCTGTGATGGCGAGCTTTTCGGGGTCGGCCTGTCCGGTGGAAACGGCCCAGGCGACGGTGGCATCGAGATCGGTGAGCACCTGCGCATCGGGCACGCTTTGGACAATCGGACGGATCTGCTCCATGCCTGCCGCCTTCTTCACGTCACCCTGACGCGAAAAAAGCTCCGGCGCGACGGCGAAGTAGCCCTGCTTCGCAAGCCTTCGGCAGACATCCGCGATGTGCTCGTGAACGCCGAAAATCTCGTGCACGACGAGCACGAGCGGGCAAAGAACGGGGCTCTTTGCCTTGGGCTTGGGCACGGCGCGATACGCGGCGACGCTACCGTCGCGCGCGGGGATCGTGACCTCGCCCGCCTCGAGGCCCGCGCTGCTCGTCGTGATGGTGCGTGCGCTCACGGGCTCGACGGCGAGCGCGAAGCCCGTGCCCAGCGCGCCGGCGAGCAGCGTGCGGCGAGAAGCGATTGGTCCACCGAGAAGCTTGGGATCGGCGCGCGTCATGGCGTGCACTTTGCCCTAGCACTACTGTCAGAGTCTTGGAGGAACAGATCACGATTCGGCAGAGAGAACATGAGCCACGAAAGCAACTGGCGCGGCCAGCGGGCGGCCGTCTTCGAGCACGAAATGGACGCAAGACGTGGGCGCCGCCGTCCGAAAAGTTCGCCGCTCGCCAATCTGCGAATTTCTCGAAGGAAACGCGAATCTCTGACAGTAGTGCTAGGTCGACCCCGACGGCGACCCAAGCGTTTCGGCCTTCGCGACGCTCAGCGTTCGCCCGAGGACCCGTTTTTCCGCGAGCGCCCAACGCGAGGCTAGAGCGAGTAGAGCGACGGCAAGAGACCGCGCCGGACGAGCACCTGCACGATGCGCAGCGCCACCTCGTCGGCCTCGGCCGCATCGAGGCCGATCACGAGATCGGGATTCGTGGGCGGCTCCTCGCTCGGGTGCACGTGCCCGGGGCCGTACACTCCGCGGGCGTCGCGCTTCTGCCGCTTGGAGAGCTTCGTCGAGACGTGCACCTCGACGAAGCGCTCGCTGCCGACCGCCTCGCGGATCGCGTCGCGATCGGTGCGAATCGGCGAAGCATACGCGAAGATCGCGATGAGGCCGGCGTCGGTGAAGCGGCGCGCGAGCTCCGGCGTCTGCCACGGGCTCGAGCCGTCCGGCTGCACGCCGTTCGAGAGCCCGTCGTCCGGATCGACCACGAGCGCGAGGCGTTTGAGGTCGAAGAGTCGTCGTTCGAGCGCGAAGGCAATCGCCGTCTTACCGCTCGCCGGCAGGCCCGTGAGCCACACGGTGCATCCCTTCTGGCCGAGGCGCTCGCTGCGCTCGTCCTTCGAAACGGAGGAGCGTGGGCGCTCGAGCGCGGGTGGGCGCTGCGATTCGGTGTAGGGCTCGGCGGCCTCCCCGGCGAGGATCATGCCGGCCGCGACCGTGTTGTTCGTCAGTGCGTCGATCAGGATGAAAGCGCCCGTTGCGCGGTTCTGGCGGTACGGATCGAAGTAGATTGGACGGTGGCACGTGATCGTGACGCGCCCGATGTCGTTCAAGACGAGGAGGCTCGCGGGCGACTGCGTCAGCGTTTCCAGGTTCGTCGTGTAGGCGACCTGCTCGACGTTCGCACGAACGACCTGCGTCGTGTGCTTGAGCAGATAACCCTTCTGTCGGTCGAGCGCGCGCTCGCTCATCCACACGAGCATGGCGTCGAAGCGCTGGTCGACGCTCGGAAGATCGTTCGGGTGCACGAGCATGGCACCGCGGCTCACGTCGACCTCGTCGGCGAGCCGGAGCGTGACGCTCATGGGCGCGAACGCCTTCGGCAACGCGCCCTCGAACGTGTCGATGCTCGCCACCGTGCTCTTTTTGCGCGATGGCAGTACCATGACGGTGTCGCCCTGCTCGACGACGCCCGACGCGATCACGCCCGAGAAGCCGCGATAGTCGAGGTCGGGGCGCAGCACCGATTGCACGGGAAAGCGGAAGTTCTCTTGGTTGACCCCCGACGCCACGGGCACGGTTTCGAGGTGCTCGAGCAGCGTCACGCCGTCGTACCAGGGCATGGCGCGCGTGCGATGAACCACGTTGTCGCCCGCGAGCGCGCTGATGGGAATGAACACGGCGCCCCGAAAGCCGAGCTGCCCGACGAAGTCGGCGAACACCGAGCGGATCTCGTTGAAGCGCTTCTCGTCGTAGCCGACGAGGTCCATCTTGTTGATGCAGACGGCGAGGTGCGGAATGCCGAGCAGCGATGCGATGTAGGCGTGGCGCCGCGACTGGTCGAGCACGCCGAGCCGCGCGTCGATGAGGACCACGGCGAGATCCGCCGTCGAAGCGCCCGTCGCCATATTGCGCGTGTACTCGACGTGCCCCGGCGTGTCGGCGATGATGAACTTTCGCTTGGCCGTCGAGAAATAGCGGTAAGCGACGTCGATCGTGATGCCCTGCTCGCGCTCGGCCTTCAGGCCGTCCGTGAGCAGCGACAGGTCGAGGTCGCGCCCCGTCTTCGTCGACGCGCGTTTCATCGCCGACAGCTGGTCCTCGTAGATGCCGTGCGTATCGAAGAGCAGGCGGCCGATCAGCGTGGACTTACCGTCGTCCACCGAGCCGACGGACGTGAAGCGAAGCAGCTCCTTTTCCTGGTGCTGCTCGAGATACGCGAGAATGTCGTTCTGGATGAGCTCTTTCTCGTCCGCCATCAGAAGTACCCCTCGCGCTTCTTGGTCTCCATCGAGCCTTCCTCGTCGAAGTCGATGAGCCGGCCCTGGCGTTCGGAATACTTGGTGAGCAGCATTTCGCGGATGATTTCCGGCAGAGTCGTGGCGTTCGAGCGGATGGCGCCCGTGAGCGGGTAGCAGCCGAGCGTGCGGAAGCGCACGACCTCGGTGCGTGGTTTCTCGCCCGGGCGGAGCGGGATGCGCTCGTCGTCCACCATGAGCAGCGTGCCCTGGCGCTCGACGACCGGGCGCGGCGCGGCGTAGTAGAGCGGCACGATCGGGATGCTCTCGAGGTAGATGTAGAGCCAGATGTCGAGCTCGGTCCAGTTCGAGAGCGGGAAGGCCCGGATGCTCTCGCCCTTGTTGAGCTTGGCGTTGTAGAGGTTCCAGAGCTCGGGGCGCTGGTTCTTCGGATCCCACTGCCCGTAGCGATCACGGAACGAGTAGATGCGCTCCTTGGCGCGCGAGCGCTCCTCGTCGCGCCGCGCGCCGCCGAAAGCAGCGTCGTAACCCCCGAGCGCGAGCGCTTGCAGCAGCGCCTGCGTCTTCATGACCTGCGTGTACTTGTTGCTACCGTGGTCGAAGGGGTTGATGTTGTCGGCGACCCCCTGCTGGTTGGTGTGCACCTTGAGGTCGAGGCCGAGCTCCTTCGCGGTGCGATCGCGGAACTCGATCATCGCCTTGAACTTCCACGTCGTGTCGATGTGGAGCAGCGGGAAGGGCAGCTTGCCGCGGTGAAAGGCCTTCCTCGCGAGATGCAGCATCACGGAGGAGTCCTTGCCGATCGAGTAGAGCATCACGGGATGCTCGAACTCCGCGGCGACCTCGCGCAGGATGTGGATGCTCTCGGACTCGAGAGCTCGAAGGTGGCTCAGTCGATGATCGAGGAGCCGTTCGGCCGTGCTGTCGGGCGGCATGGGCGCCCGACTTTGTAGCACTCAATCAATCGGGTAGGTCGGGTACCTGCAAGTTATTGAAATTCGGAAAATTTCATCAGGGCGGGGGGATCATGGCGGCGCTGTTGATGGTCCCCGAGCCGTGGCAGGCGCAGCTGCTCGCGCTCGTGCCGTAGATGGCCATGTCGGGCATCGAGGTCGATGCACAGCGGCCCGCCTCGCCGGCCTTGCAGTAGTAGATCCACTGGTTGGCGCTGGTGCGGAGCATGGCGGCCCGGCCGATCATCGTGGTGCCGGTGTAGATCTCCTTGACGGCCATGCTGCCGGCCGTCGCCGGAGTGGTGCTGGCGGCGTGGTCTTGGCGCATCGTCTTGTTGTAGTAGATGCGATCCGCGCCGTGCAGCGACCCGCTGTCGGGGTTTATCGCATCCGTGCCGCTCACCCAGTCGGCGCCCGTGTACATCATGGCGTCGAGGAACGCCTCGAGGCCGGCCTGGGACGTATCGCTCGGCGACTCGGTCGCACCGGAGCCGGCGCTGCCCGCCGTGCCTGCCGTGCCCGCCGCGCCGCCTGCGCCTGCAGTGCCACCGGAACCGGAGGTGCCACTCGTGCCCGAGCTGCCGCCAACGCCCGCGGTGCCGCCCGTTCCTGAGCCGGCGCCGCTCGAGCCGCCGGTCGCACCGCCCGTGCCCGCCCCACCTCCGGTTGCGTTCGTGTCGTCGTCACCACTGCTGCATGCCGTACCGAGCGGCAGCGACAGGGCGAGAGCAGCGAGCGTCGGAAAAAGCAGGGTCCTCATGGGGGTGTCCTTTCGCGTAAGGCCGAGCGACGCTCGGCAAAGGACTAGGTAGCATAAGCCAGGCGGAACAGGTCATGCATCTGGCCCGCCAAGGCCTACGAGCTCCAGGTTTCGGAGCGGGACCGCGCTTTGGGTCGCTCTTCGCACGCGCGACAGGTACTCGTCGCGCGACACCTCGTAGGCGCCCATCGAGGCAAGATGGGGCGTCAAGAACTGCACGTCGAACAGCGTGATACCTGCGCCGAACAAGCTCCGAACCGCCGCGACGAGCGCCACCTTCGACGCGGAGGTTTCTCGATGGAACATGCTTTCTGCAGCAAACAGGGAGCCGCGGTGCACGCCGTAGAGCCCGCCGACGAGGGCCCCGTCGCGCCACACTTCGAAGCTGTGCGCGTGGCCGAGCTCGTGAAGGCGTGTGTAGGCGTGCAGCATTTCCGGCAAGATCCAGGTTCCGTCGCCGCGCTCGCGCCCGCATTCCTCCATGACGCGCGAAAATGCCCGGTCGAACGTCACCTCGAAGCGCCGTTGCCCGAGCTCGCGGGCGAAGCGACGCGAAACATGGAGCGACGTTTCGTCGATGAGCGCGCGCGGATCGGGGCTCCACCACAGGGGCGGCAGCCGCTCGCCATACCAGGGAAAAATCCCCCGTTCGTACGCGAGAAGCAGGCGCTCGGGCTCGAGGTCCCCGCCCACGGCCACCAGGCCATCCTTGTCGGCCTGCTCCGGTTTCGGAAAAACGAGCGGCCCGCCCGGGGGGATCAGCGCGGGGCGACGACGCTCAGCCATGCGTCTCGGCCGTCAGCAGGCGCGGTGCGCGCCGCTCGGGAAGATCTTGCCCGGGTTCAAAAGGTCGCCCGGGTCGAACACGCGCTTCAAGTCGCGCTGAAGCGTGATGAGCTCCGGCGACTGCTCGAGCGGTAGGTAGGGCGCCTTGAGCACGCCGATACCGTGCTCACCGCTCAGCGTGCCGCCGAGCCGGATGACCTCGCGGAACAGCGCTTCGATGGCACGCTCGACGGCCGGCACCTCGGCGTCGTCGTCCCAGAGGAAGTTGACGTGCAGGTTGCCGTCACCGGCGTGCCCGTAGGTGAGCATTTTCACGCGCTCGCTCTCGCCGAGGACGCGCACCGTGTCGAGTAGCTCGACGATGCGGCTGCGCGGCACGACGACGTCCTCGCTGAGTTTCTTCTTCGTGAGCTTGCGCACGGCGTGGCTCATGTCGCGGCGAGCGGACCAGAGCCTCTCGCGCTGGCTCGCGTCCTGCGCCACGAGCACCTCGAGGGCCCCTGCGGTTTCGGCGGCGGCCGCGAAGCGCTCGGCTTGCCGCTCGCACGCCGTGGTGTCGCCGTCGACTTCGACGAGCAGCATCGCCCCCGCGCGGTCGTCGATGGCGTTGCCGGCACGGCGCATGGCGTCGAGCGTGGCGGCGTCGAGCAGCTCGACACAGCGTGGCACGAGCCCTTGCCCGATCGCGGACTGAACGGCCTCGCCCGCGGCACGCACGTCGTCGAAGAGCACGAGCAGCGTCATCACCTCGGGCGGCTTCGGCATGAGCTGCAGCGTGATGTCGCCGAACACCGCGAGCGTGCCTTCGCTGCCGACGAGTAGCCCCGTCACGTCGTAGCCCGTCACGCCCTTCGTGGTGCGCCGCCCCGCGAAGAATCGCTGGCCTCCGATCAGGAACGCTTCGACGCCGAGCACCCAGTCGCGCGTCACGCCGTACTTGAAGGCGCGGGGGCCACCCGCGTTCTCGGCGACGTTGCCGCCGAGGCAGCAGGTCGCGAGCGAGTTCGGATCCGGCGGGTAGAACCAGCCTTCGGCCTCGACGGCGGCGTGGAGATCAGCGAGCACGACGCCCGGCCCGACCACGGCGATTCCGTTCTGTCGGTCGATGTCCTTGATGGCGTTCATGCCCATCGTGGCGAGCACGATGCCCCCCGCGACGGGCACGGCGCCTCCCGTGCGGCCGGTGCCGCCGGCGCGGGGCGTGATCGGCACGTTCGCCTCGCGGGCGACGCCGAGCGCCGCGAGGACGTCCTCGGCGGTTTCGGCGAGAACGACGGCATCGGGACCGGTGCCCTCTGCCTCCGACTCGTCGCGCGCGTAGGCGTGCACCTTGTCGTCGCCCGTGAGGACTTTCGAAGGCCCGAGCGCGCGTTCGAGTAGCAGGAGTGCTTTTTCCCGCGCACTCTCGGACGGTCGGGGCAGGTCGGGGCGACCGAGCAGCATGCTCGAAGCGTAGCAAAACCACCCCAGCGCGCGGGCGAGGTGGGCGCGCGTGGGCAAAGCGGCTCCCAAACGCCGCGAACCTCCCACCTTTCTCGTGGTCTCCGCTTCAAGCACGAAGGTTTCGCGCCGTAGTAGTGGTCGAAGGAGCCCTCGGCGCCCGCCGGCCGAGGTCGAACCAAAGGCTCATGCGAATCACGTTCCCCACGTTCCCCACGTTCCCCACGTTCCCCACGTTGCCCCAAGCCCTCATTCTCGCCTCTCTCGCCCCCGGCTGCGCCGCCGCGCCGGAAAAGCCCCCCGCGACGCCCGAAAAGGCCGTCGCTCACGCCGCGAAACCCGACCCGAAGCCAGCCCAGGCGGAAACACGAGCGGCCACGGCGTCGGAGCCGTCCGAGGCCGATCCGCGCGCCGACGGGCTCAGGAAGCCGAGCCGCCCGCCTGCCGAGCTCATCACGGGCCCGAACCTCGTCTACATGTTCAACTTCAAGGAGTCCGCCGTCGGTCAGGCCGCACGCGAGCGCTGCGCCGAGGAAGCACAGGATGCGCCGCGCGAGATGGCGGCGTGCATGGAGAAGGCGCGCGGCAAGGTAGCCGTCGAATCCGTGCGCTTCATCAAGGAGTCTTCGGGGGCGCTTTGGTGGGTTACATACAACCGCTACAAGGGCAATCTCCTGAAGTGGCACAAGGTGCAGTACCAGCCCGGAGAGGAGACGAACGACAGCATCAAGCTGAACCTGATCGGCAAGGACAAGGGTATCGCGCCCATGGCGCGCGTGCCGCGCACGCTGTCGATTGCTCTGCCGAACGACTACACGATCGTCGTCAACGACCCCGAGCAGGGGCCGATGCAGTACGACGCCAAGATCGGTATGCTCGAAGACGAATAGCGCGCCGGGCGGCGCCGCTGCCGCCGGTCGGCCCGCGCTCGGTCGTTGCGGCGCGCCCTGTGTCGCGCTGCTCTTCGCCGTGCTTTTACTGCTCGCGGCACCGCCTTTGCTGGCGTTTCCGGGCGTGGTCATCGCGAAGGATCGCGCCGTGCGGCACGTGCCGACGACGGAAGTCGTCGTGCTCGAGCATCGTGGCTACGTCGTCGTGACCGTGGCGGCCGACTACGAGGGGCCGCTCACGCCGTTCGCTTTCCTCTTGCCCGTGCCCGGCGACGTGGACGCGGGGCACGTGGAGACGGTGAAGCGCCGGCTGATTTCCCGGCTCGAGGAAACCAGCGCGCCGCGTTTTCATGCCTTCTACGAAAAGGATCCCTGCGAGACGGGCGCTTCTGAGCAGTCCTGGGACGAGCGACACCCCGCGCGCGGGCGCGGCTTCTTGACGCCCGATTGGCTGCCGCCGCTCGACCGGCGCTACGCGGTCTCGAACGAGCTTTCGCTCGCTGTCGAGCCTTCGTTCAAGGCAAAGGAGAGCGAGTTTTCGTACGAGCTCCTTTCCGGCGAGAGCCTCGAGCGCCTGCGCGAAGCGCTCACGAAGCGAGAGTACGACGTTGCGGACGAGGCGCTCGCCGCGCTCGCGCCCTACGTCGGCCCCCAAAAGCGCCTGCTGCTCGCCAGGGTGTCGCTCGAGCACGTCGAGCTCAAGGGTAAGAACCGAGTGGAGCTCGGCGGCATCCGCTACGTGTCGCATCGGCCGCTTCCGCCCATCGCTTCGACGCTCGGGACGCGTCATTCACCCGGCGTGCAGGACCTCTTCGTCTACGTCCTCGACCGTGAGTCGCGCTACGAAGCGAAGAGCTACGAAACGGTCTTGCCACCGAGCTCGCTCGTCGTCCGCGAGGGCGCCGCGGCGCGCGTGGCCGGCGCATACAACGCCCTTTTCGACGCGCTCGTCGCGCGGCATCCGCGTGCGTTCGTCGCCGAGTATGCCTGGCCCAGCATGGGCTGCGGCGAGCCTTGCCCCGACGCCCCGCTCGGGCTCGACGAGCTTTTGACGCTCGGCGGCGATGTCATGGAGGCGCGCACGACGACGGACAAGGAGCGCGTCCCGCCGGCCGCCCGGGAAACGGCGAGCGAGCGCCGCGCCTTCGACGACCAGCTCGAGGCGCTCGCCCCGACCGAACGACCGCGCGCGCGACGTGAGCACGCGAAGGACCGCGTCGAGATCGCGCGGCGCCGCGCGCTCATGGCGCGCCAGACGTACGTCGTGTCGCGCCTGCATTATCGCTATGCGCCCGACGCGCTGCCCCGCGACGTGACGCTCGGCCCAGCGCCGCCCGTGGGCGGGGGCTCCGGCGTCCCCTCGGGCGCGAACGGCGCGCTAAAGGGGCCCGCGACGCCCGCGAAAGACAACGCGCTCGAGGTGCGCTTCGCCGCGTTTCACCCGTTCCTCGGCCCGACCGACTGCACGGCTCCCGTGCGTTTTCGCTGGGGCAAGCCCTGGCCGTCGGCAGCGCGCGCCGCCCGTGCCGTCCCGCTGGCGCTCGATCTTCCCGAAAAATCACGCGACCGTGCGCTCCTCACCGACGTGCTCGAGCTGCCGTTGCCCGAGCTCGGTGCAGATTTCGAGAAGCTCCCGTCGCGAGAAAAGGCGCCCGAGCCGCCCATTTCGAGCGCTCGGCCGGCGGCGGCAGCGCCGTCGGGGAGCCACGCGAAGTCGCGCGGTGGCTGCGCCGTCGTTCCAGGCGCGAGCGGTACGAGCGGCGTGCCGTCGTTCCTCGTCGTGCTCGGCTTGCTCGTCGTCTGCCGGTTCTGGAGGGTGCGGCAGGGTCGCGCCTAGGACGCGAGCGCTCGGTCGATGAGCGCGACAGTGGGCACGAGGCCGATACGTTCCGCCTCGCTGCGGTAACCCGCGAGCCGCGCGATGAGCTCGGGATCGCGCGAGCCCCGGCGATGCTCGACGAGCGCAAGCGTGCGCCGGGCCAGGAGGTTGACGAGCGGTGCGTCTTCGGCGCTCGAGAGCGCGAGCTTGGCCTGGCTTTCCGCGAGATTGACGTAGCCGCGTGCGAGGCAGGCGTCGGCGGCGCGCGCGTGGAAAAAGAGCGCCATGAGCCCGCGCGGCGACGCCGACAGCCCTTGCTGGGCCAGCGACAGGGTGCGTTCGGCCTCGGCCTCGTCGGCGACGAAAAAGACCTCGAGCGAATACGAAAGCGGGCCGACCAACCACCAGTCGGCAGCCGGCTCGAGGGCTTTGCAGCTCGAAAGGTCCCTTCGCGCGGCCTCTTCTTGGCCGAGCATGAGGAGCGCTTCGGCGCGCTCGGTGAGCAGCATGCCCTCGAACATGCGCGAGCCGGTGGCGCGCGCGAGCTCGAGCGCGAGCTCGGACTCGGCGAGTGCGTCCTCGAAGGCGCCCATCTGGATCTGGATGAGGCACTTGCTTTCGCGCGCGATCATCTCGGCACGGCGGTGTCCCGCGCGGCTCGCGAGCTCGAGCCCGTGCAAGACGGCGAGCAGCCCACCGCGAAGGTCGCCCATGAACATGCGCGTGATGCCCAGCATGTAGTGCTGGTAGAGCTCGACGCGCCCCAGGCCCTGACGGCGGCAGAGGTCGATGCAGCGTTGAAAGTAGTCGTGCGCGACGCGCGAGCGCCCGAGCAGATAAAAGGCGTCACCCAGGCAGCTCAAGGCGCGCGCTTCGAGCTCGAGGTCGCCGGCGCTGACGGCGTGCTCGAGCGCGAGCTCCTGCTCCTCGTGCCCGTCTTTGCCCAGCGTGAAAAGCAGCGAGCCGCGAATGCGGTGGATGCGGGAAAGCTCGCTGTCCATGCCGCTTTGCGCGACGAGCGCGAGTGCCTGGTCGAGCGCCGCGTGACCCTCGGGGGTGGCCTGCACGATGCGGTGCGCGTCGGCGAGCCCGATGAAGGCGCGGCAGCGCGAAAGGTCGCTCGTGGCGTGCGTGAGGGCCCGCTCGAACGCTGCCTTCGCAGCGTCGGGCTCGGCGCGGTAAAGCATCAGCTCGCCTTCGCGCTGGGCGAGGGCGTGCACGTCCTCGGGTCGCGTTGCGAGCTCCGCGCCGCGTCGGAGCAAGACGAGCGCGCGGTCGTAGTCGAGCGCCTCGACGCGCTCCCCGGCAGCGGCGGCGTAGGCGCTCGGCGCGGCGGGATCCTCGGCGCGATCGAGATGCTCGGCGCGCAGTCCCGGGTCCGAGCTGCCGAACCACGTGGCAGCGCGCCTGTGCAGCTCGCGCCGCGCCTGCTTGAGCAACGACGAGTAGACGCCGTCGCGCACGAGAGCGTGCGCGAAGAGCCAGGCGTCGCCCGCCGGCCGGACGAGGTCGCGCTCGACGAGCCCGGCGGGGCCGTACTCCGGCTCGCCGAGCAGGTGGCGCACGAGCTCGAGCGAAAAACGCTGGCCGATCACGGCGGCGGCCTGGAGCGCTCGCTTGTCGGCGGGTGCCAGGCGATCCATGCGGGCCTGCACCAGGCTCTGGACGGAATCGGGCAGCACGCCCTCGGTGTCGCTCGTGAGGAGCTGCTCGAGAAACAGCGGATTGCCCCCCGAGCGCTCGACGCACGCCCGGAGCCTGCGCGAGTCCGGCGCGCCGAGATGCTCGGCGAGCTTCTGGGCGGCGCTCGCGTCGAGCGGCAAGAGGTCGATGCGTTCGAACGCGACCCCTTCGGTGCGGGCGAGCCACGCCGTGTCGAGCGGGTCTCCCTCGCTGCGCGCGGTGACGAGCAACAGGATGCGCGCCGCGCGCGCGCTCGCAGCGACCATGGCAAGCTCCACGAGCGTGCTCGGATCGGCCCAGTGCACGTCCTCGACGACGACGAGCGCCGGCGCGCGTAGGCTCGCTCGCTCGACGACGCTGGCGACCACCCGCGCCCGCGTCGTGGCGCGCATGGCGTCACTCAGCGCGTCGTAGCGGCCGCGCAGCGCCGCCGTCTGCGGACGGTCGAGCAGGTCGTTGAGGCACGCGAGCTCGTCGTCGGTGTAGGAGCCGGCGCGCTCCGCTTCCAGGGCGCACGCGTCGCGCTCCGCGCTCGAAGCGTCGAGCGACAGCCCGAGCGCGCTCTTCACCACGGCGCGCACGGCATCGGTGCCGCGGCTCGTGCCGAAATCCAGCACGAGACCCTGGTGGATCTCGAACCCGCGCGCTGTCCCGCGCTCGCACATCTCGGCAACGAGCCGCGTCTTGCCGACGCCCGGCTCGCCGCAGAGTGACAGCACCGCGCCCCGGCTCTCGTCGACGGCGCACGCGGCGAGCCGCGAAAACGCGACGAGCTCGCCGTCCCGGCCCACGAGCGGCGCTTGGAAGCGAGGGCGCGCGGGTCCGAGGCCGCGCACCTTGTAGACGCGCACGGGCTCCGAAAGCCCCTTCACGCTCACCTCGCCCACCGATTCGGCGTCGACAAGCCGCGCGACGGCGCGCTGCACCCCCGCGGAAACCACGGTTTCGCCGGCGCCCGCCAGTCCGTCCAAGCGCGACGCGAGGTTCACCGCGTCGCCGAGCACGGTGTATTCCCGGTGCACCTCGCTGCCGCTCGTCGCAGCGACGACCTCGCCGTTGGCCACGCCGATGTGCACGGAGAGGGGCCGCCCGATCTCGTGGCTCAGGGCCGGCATGGCGTCGTGAATGGCGAGGGCGGCGCGCACCGCGCGCTCGGCGTCGTTACCGTGCGACACGGGCGCGCCGAAGACACCCATCACGGCGTCGCCGATGTGCTTGTCGACGGTGCCGCCGAAATCGCGCACGAGCGCGTTGACGCGCTCGAAGTAGCGGTTCAAAAGCGCATGCAGCTCTTCGGGGTCGATCTCGGACGAGAGTCGCGTGTAGCCCGTGATGTCGGCGAAGAGGATCGTCACCTGGCGCCGCTCGCCGCCCGGCGCCACGGGCCGCCGCGACGTACCCGGGCCCAGCTTGGCGCCGCACTCCGAGCAGAACTTGGCGCCCGGCGTGAGCGCGACATTGCAGTGCGGGCAGTGGGCGTTCATGGCGCTTTTTCGCGTCGTCGGCCGAGCTTACTACGCGCGGGGGCACGGGTGGCTCGTCCGGCTCGGGCACCGCCGCGCCCGGCGGCGCGACGCTCAGCCGGGCGGGACGACGAGGCTCGCGAAGCTTCGCGCGGGGAGGCCGAGCGCATGGCTCTGGCCGCGTGCGACGACGGTCACGCCGACCGGCGACTCCGTTTCGTTCATGAGCTCGACGACGACGCTGCCGTCCGGGTTCGCGAAGGCGAGCGAATCGGCGAAGCTTCCGCTCGTTTTGGCGAGGCGGGCACCACGCCGAACGAGCGCGGAAAAGTGCTTGGTCACCCAGTACATCGGCGTGTAGATGGCGCGGCGGGCGTCGCGGTCGATGGCGACGGCGGCGTTCTGAGGCCAGGGCCGCACGGCGTCGATGCTCTTTCCGTGCGTGTCGAGCACCATGTTCCAAAGCATGTAGCTCGAGGCGCCGCCCGCGAGAAAATCGTGGAGCTTGTGCCAGGTGTGCGCGGCGTAGCCGAAGTCGTTCGGTGGCCGGTCGGGGTCGAATCCGGGCTGCCAGTGGTTGTTGCCGCACTCGGTTTCGCTCTGCATGACGAAAAGCTCGGGGAACTTCGCACGCACCGCGGGCAGGAGATCGAGGCCACCCCACTGCAACGCGACGCCGGACACGACCTTTTTCACGCCGGGGTCGGAGAGCACGGCCGCGACGTCCCAATCGCCGCGGTTGATCGTGCCGACGAACACGCGCGTGGCCGGCGAACGCTTCGCGAGGAGCGGCCCGAGGTGGTCGCGAATGAAGGTGACGTACTGAGCGGGCTGCCAATCGGCGCTCGGGTAGTGCGTGAGCTGCCCGGGCTCGTTTTGGGGCACCACCATGGTCACGTCGATGCCCTCGGCCCGGTACGCTTCGACGAACTTCAAAAGGTAAAGGGCGTAGGCGGCGTACACCTTCGGGTCGTCGCGCATGGCGCCACCGTCGAAGGCGCCGTTTTGTTTCATCCACGTGGGTGGCGTCCAGGCCGAGGCCCAGAGCTCGAGGTCCGGACGAATCGCGAGCGCCGCCTTGATGTAAGGGATGAGCTTTTCCTTGTCACGCTCGATGGAGAAACGCTTCATCTCGTAGTCGCCGTGCGCCTCGTCGAGGGTGTAGCGGCTCATCGCATAGTCGCTCGCGCCGATCGGCGTGCGGCAATAGTCGAAGCCCAGCCCGCTCGCCGGCTCGAAGAGCGAGCGCAGCACCTCCCGACGGTCGGTCTCGTCGAGGACCGACAACGCGTCCCAACCTTTCTCGTTGAAAGCGCCGCCGAAGCTCTCGATGCGCTGTGCGAGTGCGGTGTCGTCGACGGAAACCGTCGCGGGGCCGGCCTTTGCGGTGCTCGGTGAGAGGGTCGAGCGCGCGAACGGGACCTCGGCCGTCGTGAGCACGAGCGTCGCCATGCGCGCGGGTGCCGTCCGCATGGCGGTCGGCGCTGACGAGGGAACGGCGGCAGGGGCGGGCGCCTTCTTGGACGGAGCGACGCAGCTCGAAGCGACGAGAGCCACGCCGATGAGTCGGGTGGGGTAGGCAGCCATCATGGGGAGAGTAACCCGGAATTTGGTGCGCCCGCCCGCTCGGCGCCCGGCCGCACGACGCCAGCTCTCGCCGAAGACCAGCGCAGCACGACTAGAAGCGGAAGTAGATGAAGTCGCTCGGCACCGTGCTGTAAAAGGCGCTCGTGAGCACGGCCAGCGCGGCAGCCGTCACGCCGAAAGAAAGCGCCCACCCCCGCGTGTTCCCCGCGCGGCGATAGACCCCGAAAAGCTCGAGCGACGAGTTGACGAGGAGGGGGCTCGCGTAGAGGACCGTCAGGGCG
Source organism: uncultured delta proteobacterium (assembly GCA_963841435.1). GTDB lineage: Bacteria > Myxococcota_A > Polyangia > Polyangiales > Polyangiaceae > PMG-095. The sequence goes on along the minus strand of CAWJCS010000005.1, from coordinate 509,114 downwards.
AAGAGATGCGCCGCGGCGGCGAGCGCGTCCGCTGAGTCGTGAAGGGGTGAGAGCGAGAGATCCGCGAGCAACTGGCGCGTGTCGGTTTCGCGGAACATCAGCCAGCCGACGTTGACCAGCGCGAAGGTCACGAGCACGCGCAGCGGTCGCAGTGTGGGTGCCCGGGTGAGCGCGCGGGCGCGTTGATCGACCCAGCGGTACGCGACGAGCAGCGTCCCGTGGTACGCGCCCCAGAACACGAAATTCCAGCTTGCGCCGTGCCAGAAGCCCGAAAGAACGAAGGTGACGAGCACGTTCAGGCTCGTTCTTGCCCGCGAGCCGCGATTGCCGCCCAGCGGGACGTACACGTAGTCGCGAAACCAGCTCGAGAGCGAGATGTGCCAGCGGCGCCAGAAATCCGCGGGGCCGTCCGCGAGGTAAGGGTGGTCGAAGTTCGTCATGAGCTCGAAGCCGAGCAGACGACCCGTGCCGCGGGCGATGTCGCTGTAGGCCGAGAAATCGGCGTAGATCTGCACGGCAAAGGCCAGCGTCCCCACCCAGATCAGCGAAAACGTCGGCTCCGACAGCGCGAACACCTTGTTGGCGACGATCGCGACATTGTCGGCGACGACGAGCTTCTTGAAGTAGCCCCAGGCGACGAGCAGCAGCGCCGAGCGCGCGCGCTCGGGGTCGAAGCGCCGCGCCGAGGCGACTCGTCGAAGCGGGTCTCAACCATCGAGTTGCCGAGCAGCACGTAGTCGGGCCGGCGCTTGGCGACGCGCGCCACGGCGGACTTGTCGAACGGCGCGCGCGCTGCCTCGGGCAATGCGCGGCACGCGAGCACGACGGCGAGCGCGGCGCCGAGCAGCGGCGTCAGCGCGAGCGTGAGGCGCCGCCATGCGTCGCCCACCGCCGCGCGTCGCCCGGGCTCGCCGATCGATTCGCTCAATGCGGGCGCGAGAATGGCACAAACGCCGAGTGGCCGCTCAGCCGAGGCGCCGGGTGCGCTCGGCGCCCCACCGCGTGAAGAGCGCCACCGCTCCCCCCACGCCGACGAGCGCTGCGAGCACGACGAGCTCGACGAGGCGCGCTTCGCTCGCGAAGGCCAGGCTGATGGCGGCCGACACCGCGCCCAGAGCGCGCGCGCTCCGCGTGCGGCCGAGCCGCCACAAGGAGAGCGAGCTCGCGAGGTACTGGCCGAGCACGGCGAGCACCGCGAGGTTGACGAGATGCTCGAAGTCGAGCACCTGCGTGAGGACGAGCGCGACCGCGCCGCTCGTGACGATGGCGGCCGCGGGCGTGTCGAAACGCGCGTGGGCCCGCGCGAGGATCGGTGGCACGAGCTTCTTCTCGGCGAGCGCCTCGAGGTAGCGCGGCGTGGAAAGCGCCGTGCCGGCGTTGAACCCGAGCATCGAGACCACACCGCCCGCTCCGAGCAACGCCGCGCCCGACGGCCCCGCGAAAGAGCGCGCGGCGTCGGGCAGTGGCAAACCCGTGGAGCCCCCGCCCACGCCGACGAACACCACCTGCACGAGCGTGTAGAAAAACGCCGAGAGGCCGATGGAGATCCCGATGGCGCGCGGCACGGCGCGGCGGGGATCGGCGAGCTCCGCGGCCGGAACGCCCACGACCTCGAAACCCTGGTAGGCGAACATCGTCATCAGCGTCATGGCGGGCAGTGGCAAAAGGCCGTGCGGTAGCGGTGCCGCGAGGCGTGCGCCGTTGACGGCGAACAGCCCGAGCACGACGAACGCCGCGAGCGGTACGAGCTTGCCCACGGTGAGCAAATCGGTGAACCGCGCGCCCGGCTTCACCCCGACCACGTTGAGGGCACACAGCGCGACGACGAGCACGGCGGCAACGCCCCGCGCCGCGGCCCCTTCGGCGAGCGACGGCGCGAACGGCGCGAGATAGTGCGGCAAGCCGTTGGCGACGGCGGCCCAGGAAATGACGGCCGTCACCCAGGCGGAGAAACCGACCACGAAGCCCGGCACGATGCCGAACGCTTTGTCGACGTAGCGAAACGGTCCGCCCGCGCGGTCCTCGTCCGCGCCGAGCAGCGCGAACGTGAACGCGAGCGGCACGCAGAGCGCCCCGGTGACGACCCACGCGAGAATCGAGGCCGGGCCGAGCGCGTCCGCGAGCTTGCCCGGGAACAGATAGATACCGCTCCCGACGATGGCGTTCACGCCGAGGCACGTCGCGTCGAAGGTGGTGAGGACGCGCCGCACGGATCACACGTTAGTACTCCTTTTTCGAACATTGGTCTTTTGAGGCGACCACCGTGCTCCGACGAAATGCCCACGGGCCCCGCCGTTCCACACAGAGGTTCCGAAATGAGGCGCCGGTGATCCACTGACAAACAGGGCTTTCAGCGCGGACCTAGCTTGGCTAGATTCGCAGGCTCCATGAAAGCGGTGCGGCTCGGGGTGTGCTTGGTGGTGGTGTCAACCGCGGCCGCCGCGTGCGGCGAGAAGGACGCGGGCAACGAGCCGAACGCCGCCGGAACGGGCGGCGCGGCGGGCGATCTCGCGGGCGGCTCGGGAGGTAAGGCGGACGGCGGTGCGAGCGGCTCCGGGGGCCGCGCGGGTGGCGGTGGCAGCGCCGGTGCCGTGTTAACCGGTGGCGGTGCCGGCGAGGCGGGCGCCGCGGGCGCTTCCGGCGAGGGCGGCGCGAACGGCAACGAGGCAGGCGGCGCCGGGGGCGAGGTCGGCGACCGAGCATCGTTCTTGCCTTCGTACGAAAAGGGAACACGCCTCGCCGTCAACGAGATCCGCTCGGGCGACATGCCGCCCGTGTTCGTGGGCTTTCACGACACCGAGCTCGACGTCGACTGCAGCTTTCGTACGGCGACCGATGGTCACCTGCGCTGCCTACCCGACGCCCGCCCGGAGCTCGCGATGGGCTCGCAGCTCTTCGCCGACGCCGCTTGCACCGAGCGCGTCGTGACGGCCGACCCGAGCTGCGCGCCGGCCACCGACACCTACACGAGCGAATCGGGCACGAGCACCGCGTGCACGAGCACGCTCCAGCCGCTCCGCGCCACGTTGCTCGCGACCGGCGTGACGCTCTACGCCGACAACGGGGGCTGCTCCCAGCAGGGCCAGACCACGGCTGCGTCTCGCTACTACGTGCTCTCGGACGCCGCTCCGGCCGATTTCGTCGAGGGCCACGTGCGCGTGCTCCCGAGCTCGACGCGGCTTTCGGTACAGCGCGTCGAGGCGGCGGATGGTGCGTTCCAGACCCTCGCGCTCGCGGACCCCGAGGCCGATCGCGAATGTCGGGTGTTCGCTCGCGGCTCGGGTGCCATCTGCGTTCCCGCGCCCGTCTTCAGCGGCCGTGACTATCGCTTCGAGGACGAGCAGTGTCAGGTGCCTCTGTCGCTCATCTCGTGCACTGAGCCGCTCTACGTCGCAGACTTCGTGGGCGATCCCGGAGCGTGGGTCTTCTACGAGGCTGGCGACGAATACCAGGGCACGGTCTACGGTGGGAGCACGGCGAGCTGCGCGGAGGTGACGGGTGAAGGACCGTTTTACCGCGTCGGGGCGGAGGTCATGGCGTCGAGCTTCCCCGGCGTCGCGAGCACACGGCTCGGCACCGGGCGCTTGCGCCACGATGTGTATCGCGATGCCGACGGCACGCTGCTCGCCGCCGGAGCACCGATTGGCTCGGCGTTCGCGAGCGAGGGAGGGCTCTTCGACACGAGCTTCGACGAAAGCTGCGACCTCAGGCGCTACACCGATCTCGAGCAATATTGCATTCCGAGCAGCGTCACGACCGAGTCTCCGTTCAACCTCTACTATTCGGACGCCGGCTGCCAGACGCAGATCGCGGCGTGCGGCGACGGCGGCTGCCCCACCGATCTCGCGCTGCTCCAGGGCCTGGGGGACGGCGCCGAGTGCGGGGTCGTGCCGAGCTTCACGAGCGTGTACACCCTCGGGCAGGAGCTCACCCTCTCCGAGCTCTACATTTTTTACAGCGGCCGCCCGCCCGGCATGCAGTGTGACGGACCGTTTTCGACCGACGGCTACGGCGTGCTCCGTGAAATCACGGGCGAAACCGACGCGGGCGATTTCGTCCGCGTGACCGTGACGACGACCAAATAGCCAAATCGTCCACCGGTCGGCGCCGACGTCTTCGTCCTGACGGCTGCGCCCGCGCGCCATCCGCGCTAGCTCGTGCCTTCGATGCGGACCCTGGTCTGGTTTCGCGGCAAGGACCTGAGGGTCACCGATCACGCGCCGCTCACCGACGCCGTCGAAAAAGGCGAGGTGATTCCGCTGTTCGTGCTCGATCCGTACTTTTTCGCGCCCGAGCGTGCGAGCCGCATTCCGCATCGCATGCAGTTCTTGCTCGAGTCGCTCGTCGAGCTCGCGCAGACGATCGCCGCGCTCGGATCGCGGCTCGTGGTGGTGGCCGGGCGCAGTGCCGACGCCGTGCCGGCGCTAGCGAGCGCGTGGCGCGTCGAGCGCGTGGTCGCGGCACGCTGGACCGAGCCATTCGCGCGCGAGCGCGATCGGCGCGTCGGGGCGGCGCTCCGGGTGCCGTTCGAGCTGTTCGAGGGGGAGACGCTGTGCCCCCCGGGTGCGCTGAGGACGCGCGCGGGCGAGCCGTTCTCCGTGTTCACGCCCTTTTTGCGTGCCTTTGCGCGCGAGGCGCGGCTCGAGCGGCCGCTGCCGGCTCCTGCCCACCTCCCGGCGCTGCCCGCCGACGTGCGCACGCCGTCGCTACCCCTGCCGACGCTCGCCGAGCTCGGTATCGCGGGCAATCCGCGCCTTCTGCGTGGCGGCGAGCGCGCGGCGCGCGAGCGGCTCCTAAGCTTCGTCGCCGGGCCGGGGCGCCGCTACGACACCGCCCGCGACCGCCTCGACCTCGACGGAACCAGCCGTCTCTCCCAGGATCTCAAGTTCGGGACGCTCTCGGCGCGCACCGTGTGGCACGCCGCAAACGACGCGCTCGTGCGCTCGGCGAAGCCCGCGCTCCGGGCGTTCCACAACGAGCTCGTCTGGCGCGAGTTCTCGCACGCCCTCTTGTACGCGCGCCCCGAGCTGCTCGAAGAACCCTTCCGCGCCGAGTTCCGTGAGTTTGGGTACCAGAACGCCACGAGCGCGTGGGACGCCTGGTGCGCGGGCAAGACCGGCTACCCGGTCGTCGATGCGGCGGCGCGCCAGCTCGCCTCCGAAGGCTTCGTCCACAACCGTGCGCGCATGATCACGGCGAGCTTTCTCACCAAGCACCTTCTCACCGACTACCGTCGGGGCGAGGCTCACTACATGAGCCTTTTGACCGACGGCGACTGGGCGCAAAACAACCTCGGCTGGCAGTGGTCGGCGGGCTCGGGGGCCGACGCGCAGCCCTACTTTCGGGTCTTCAACCCGACCCTGCAGGGCCAGAAATTCGATCCGGATGGGGTGTACGTGCGTCGCTACCTGCCGGAGCTCGCGGGGCTCGGTGCCCGGCACGTGCACACGCCCTGGCTCGCCCCGAGCGGCGCGCTCTCGCGCGCCGGCATCGTGCTCGGCAAGCACTATCCTGCGCCGATCGTCGAGCACGGCGCCGCGCGCGCCCGTTTCCTCGCGCTCGCGGAGACGCTGCGCGCCGAGCGTCCAAGAGGCTGAGGCGTCAGTCGGGCTCGCGCACCGTGAGGACGGGGCACGTCGCGCTGCGGACCAAGCTTTCCGCGAGGCTGCCCGCAAAGGAGTGGGCGCGCCCGGTGCGACCGTGCGTCCCGGCGACGATCAGGTCGTAGCCCTTCGCCGCGTGCTCGAGGATCGTGTCTCGCGGTCGCCCCACGGCGACGTAGGCCGTGAGCTTCGAGCGACTGTCGGCTGGCAGCTGTCCGAGGAACTCGTCGAGCTCGGCTTTGGCCGCGGCGAGCGCATAGTCGCCCAATGAGGCCGTTCCGCTCGACGACGTGACCTGCGGTTCTTCCCTGAAATACGGAATTTCGATGACGTGAAGCACGTCGACCTTGGCGCCCACGGTCTGGGCGATCGCGAGGGCATGCTCGAGCGCTGCTCGAGAGCAGGAAGAAAAGTCAACCGGGACCAGAATCTTGCCAATCTTGTACATGGTCGTGCTCCAAGGCTTCGGACAGCAACGTGCGAGCGGAGGACTACTTGGGCTGTCGGACGGTCAACACGGGGACGGGCGAGAGGCGTACGAGCTTTTCGGCGAAGCTGCCGAGCAGCGCGTGCCCCAGTCCCGTGCGGCCGTGGGTTCCGACGACGACGAGATCGTGCGTGCCCTTGGCGAGCTCCTCGAGCACCCTGCCCGTGGGGTCGCCCGAAATCAACCGGCGCTCTCCGAGCAGATCGGGTCCGAGGTTCGCCGTCGCGAGGAAACTGTCCATATCGGACTCGGCGTTCGCCCGGATCATGTCGGCGAGCGAGCGCGAGCCGCCGTCGGGGTGGCGGACCATCACGGCGTCGGAAACGTAGGTGGGCCGATCCCAGGCGTGCACCACGTCGATCGTCGCGCGCAGGGTCCGCCCAAGCTCCGCGGCATAACGCAGCGCCTCGAGCGAGCAGGCCGAGTAGTTGACGGGGACGAGGATGCGCCGGATGGTCATCGCGTGTGGGCTTGGGGATAGCTGGTAGCAAGCTTCGATCCAAGCGTTCTCGCCGGGGCCCCTTCGGATCCCGGGGCTCGTTGCCGAGGCGACGTGCGGCAACGGCTGCGTCGGCCGGTCACGCCGGCGCAACATTTGCGCAGCCGGCGCGGTTTTTTCCAGGCCGCGTCGCTGCCTCGGCCTTCATAGGGGGAAAGACGTGAGACGCGGCCTCGGCCCGATCTTTGCTCCCATGCAGGGACTGAGGTCATGGCCACCGCGCGCGATCGCTCAGTCCAGCTCCTCGTCGTGGGCGCAGGCCCCGTGGGTATGTTCGCGGCGCTCGAAGCAGCTCGCGCCGGCCTCGAGGTGGAGGTGATCGATCAGACCTTCCGTGGTTGGGGCCGCGGCTACGCCACGCTGCTGCATCCGCGCTCGGTCGGCCTGCTTGCGGATGCCGGAGTCGGCCACCGCCTGCGCGAGGTCGGGCGTCCCGTGCGGACGGTGCGCCTGCGCGCCGACGACCAAGATCCCGTGGAGCTAGCGCTTTCGTCCCCGGCCCTTGCCGTGCCTCAGGCCGTGCTCGAGGAGGAGCTCTTGACGGCGCTCCGCGAGGCGAACGTCGAGCTCCTTGCGCCCTTCCAGGCGACGACGCTGCGCCAGAGCGCTGCCAACGTCGAGGTGCGGCTCGTGCGCCGAGAGCTCGCCCGCCACGGCTCGCCGGCCGACTACAGCGAGTGGGAGCCCGTCGAATCGTCGCAGGTGACGGCCGACTTCGTGCTCGGCGCGGACGGCTACGAATCGCGCATCCGCTCCGCGCTGGGCATCGAGGCGGCGGAGCTCGGACGCACCGAAACGTTCGCGATGTTCGAAGCGCCCGTCGAGGAGGATCCGGGCGAGCGTATGGAGCTCGTCCTCGCGGGCAGCCTGGCGTCGGCCGTCGTGCCGCTCACGGGCGGCCGCGCGCGGCTCGGCTTCCAGATCGACCAGGGCCTCGACGTGTTGCCCGATCTTGCTCGACTAAAGGGCCTCGCGCGCGAGCGCATTCCCTTTTACCCGGATGGCGCGAGCCGCGTCGACTGGGGCTCGGTCATCCAGTTCGAGCGACGCCTGGTACGGCGTTTCGGCAGCGGTCGGGTGTGGCTCGCGGGAGACGCCGCGCACGTGACGAGCCCGTTCGGCGCGCAGAGCATGAACAACGGCTTGTTCGAGGCCCACGATTTCATCGAGCGCATCGTCGCCTGCGTGTCCCATGGCAGCAACGTCGGCCTGCTCGAAGGCTACGGCGCCCGCCACCAGCGCGAGTGGCACAAGCTGCTCGGCTTCCACGTGAAATACGACCTCTTGCCCGACGCTCCGCCCTGGCTCGGGACGCATGCGCGTCGCCTGGGCGCGATGCTGCCTGCCTCGGGGGACGAGCTGCGTCGCGCGCTGCACGAGCTCGGGCTCGCCGTGAGCTGATCAATCGTCGGCGCCGCTGAAGATCTCTTCGAGCGTCTGAAGCAGCTCCGGAACCTTCACGGGCTTCGTGAGATAGCGGTAAAAGCCGGTCTGCTCCGCGCGCCTGCGATCACCGAGCATGGCGGCGGCCGTGAGCGCAATCACGGGGATGTCGCGCGTCTCGGGCCACTCCGCGAGCTGGTGCGTCGCCTCGTAGCCGCTCATGCCGGGCAGGTTGATGTCCATGATGACGACGTCGGGCAGTTTGGCGCGCACGATGGCGATACCGACCTCTGCCGTGGGCGCTGGGATCAGCGTCACGGGCTCGAGCTCGGCGACGAGCTCCTGCATGAACGCGATGTTCGAAGGGTTGTCTTCGATGTACACGATCGTGAACGACCGACTGGCGCCTTCGATCGCGGAGCGTGCGGCGCGTACCTGGGCTCGCGGCGGTGGCGAGCTCGGCGCGACGGCAGGCACGGGGAGCTCCACCCAGAACTCGGAGCCTTCGCCGGGAGTGCTCGCGAATCCGACCGTGCCCCCCATGAGCTCGGCGAGGCGCTTCGTGATGGCGAGCCCGATGCCGGTTCCCTGGATTGGCCCCGTCTCCTGACCCGCGCGATGGAACGGCTGAAAGATCTTCTCTTGATGCTCCCGAGGGATACCCATGCCGTCGTCGACGACGCCGACGCGAATGCAGCTCGGAGTGGGCATCGACACGCGCAAAACGACGTGGCCGCCCGGCTGTCCGTACTTGATGGCGTTCGAGCCGTAGTTGATGAGGATCTGCGAAAAACGGGTGCGGTCCGCGATCACGTCGAGCGCGGTCGAGGGCAGCGGGGCCACGGTGAAGCTCACGCCGGCGCGCTCCGCCATCGGGTCGAGCGTCGATTGCACCTCGAGCAACACCTCGGCGACTCCCACCGTCTCCGGCGAGATGAGCACGCGTCCGGCCTCGATGCGCGACAGATCGAGAATGTCGTCGATGAGGTGCAGGAGGTGCTCGCCGCCCTTGATGACGTGGTCCACTTTCTCGCGCTGGCGCTCGTTGAGTGGGGTCTTCTTATCGAGCTGCAACAGCTGCGCGAACCCGAGCACGGAGTTCAGCGGTGTTCTGAGCTCGTGGCTCATCGAGGCAAGAAACTCGCTTTTGGCCGCGTTGGCCGCCTCGGCCTGCTGGTGAGCGCGCTTGAGCTCCGCCTCGTGCGCGGCGTCCTCCGTCATGTCGAGCGCCGTTGAGACGATGCCGCCCTCGAGGGTGCGCCGGTGCGTGAGGCGCAGGCTGCGCCCGTCGCTGGTTTTCACGTCGAGCGAGCCAATGGGGTTTTCGTGGTACGCGAGCGCGCGCGCCCGGAAGGCCTCCGGCGGCTCGTCGCCGAGCTCGAAGAAGCCGGCGTCGAGGTTCGCGTCGAGGATCTCCGCGAACGTGCGCCCGACGATGGCCCCCTCGATGCCAGACCCGAAGAGCTCGCGGCACGCACTGTTGCAAAGGACCAGCTGATCGCGGGCATCGAAGAGCGAGAGGCCTCCCTGGATGCTCTCGATCGCGCTGAGCAGGCGATCCGTGGCGAGGCGCGCCGTGGCCTCGGCGCGCTTGCGATCGCTGATGTCACGAATGGCGCTCGAGACGAGCAGGCCGCTCGGCGTTTCCAGCGGGCTCAGGCTGATCTCGACGGGAAACTCGCTGCCGTCCTTGCGTAGCCCGTAGAGCTCGACCCCCGAGCCCATGCCGCGCGGGACCGGACCGGCGCCGTAGCCGCGGCGGTGGATCGGATGCGTGTCCCGATAACGGTTCGGGATCAGGACTTCGACGGAGGCATCGATGAGCTCCTCGCGGCGGTGACCGAAGAGGCGCTCGGTCTGGGCGTTGACGAGCACGATGCGGCCGTTCCTGTCGACGACGACGATGGCATCGGGCGCGGTTTCGAGGAGTCGCTGAAAGAGCTGGTCGCCGAACGTGGCGACCCCGGAGGTCGCGTCGTCACTCGCCATCGGGCAACCATACTGCGAAGACCGCGCCGGGCGCGCCGTCCTCGATCCAGATGCGACCGTCGTGCGCCTCGGCTGCCATGCGGCAAAAAGCCAGCCCGAGCCCGCGCCCCGAGCGAGCCGTGCGCTTGGCGGAGGCGCCCTGCACGAAGCGATCGAAGATGGCCTCGCGAAGGTTCTCGGGAACGCCCGGTCCCTCGTCCGCCACGCGAATCTCGACGCCACCGTCGGCGGCCCGGCTCGTCACCCGCACGGTCGAGCCTTCGGGCGCGTGGCGCACGGCGTTCTCCACGAGGTTCTCGAGGACGCGTCGCAAAAGGTCCGGATCCGCCTTGGCCGCGGCGGCCTCGAGCCGGAGCTCGAGCGCTACCTCGGCGGTGCGCGCGATGGGGCTCACTGACTCGAGCACCTCGCCCGCGAGCCGTTCGAGCTCGACCGTGACAGCATTCGGAGTGAGCTTGCCTTCCTCGCCCTTGCTGATGTCGAGCAGGTTGACGATGAGCCGCATGAGGCTTCGCACCTCGTCGCGGATGCCCTGAGCGGCGGGGCGCAGCCGCTCGGGCAGCTCCTTGTCGCGCAGCAGCAGCTGGGCGTGCAGATCCACGGTGCTGACCGGGTTTTTGAGGTCGTGAACGACGAACGCCATGAGGCGCTCTTGCTGGAGCTGCAGGCGCAGGAGGTCGTCGCGCTGCCGGCGCGCCAGCTCGTAGTACTCCTGGCTCGTCGCGTGGAGTCGACGCAGGCGCAGTGCCGACTGCACGCGCAGCGCGAGCTCGGTGGGGCGCACGGGCTTCGTGAGAAAGTCGTCGCCGCCTGCCCGGACGGCGGCATCGAAGGTGTCAACGTCGCGCAGCGCGGTGAGGAACACGACGGGCAGCTGCGAGCCCCCAGGCAGCGCTCGAATGCGCGAGCATACCTCGAACCCGTCCATTCCCGGCATGCGCACGTCGAGAAGCACGCAGTCGAAGTGGTCCTCTCCGAGGGCGCGCAGCGCCTCTTCGCCGCTCGATACCGAAGCGACGCGGTAGTCTTCGCCCTCGAGCGTCGCGCTCGCGAGCGCGCGATTGTCCGCGTTGTCGTCGACGATCAAAATCGCCGCAGGCTCTTTCTTCTCGTCGCGCATGATCCTTCTAGCGGGCAACGTAAGTCCTCTCTTCACTCGGTAAACCCGACGGGTGTCGAAATACGCACGCGCATCTCGCGCGAAGACGCTTCGGAGCGGCAGATTCTGCGCGCTCCACGAGTGCTGCGTCGCGTGGCGCCAGGCGCTCCTCGGCAGCGTTGCGAGCTTTGTGCATAGCGTGCGAGCGCGGCGCGAAGGACGGGCCGCTGGCATGCCTCGTGCTTCGATGAGGCGAGCGAGGTAGCCGTGAAAAAGCGCACAAAGAGTCTCCGTGCTCCCGAGTCTGCGGCTCTGATAGCCTGGAGTCGTGCGCGCGCCAACCGCTATGGCGCCATTCGCGACGGTGGAGGGTTCTCGCCATGATGGGATACACGCCACCGAGCCTCTTCGGCCGCCTCACGCTCGTGCACGCCCAGCACCAGAGCCTCGCGGCTCTGCTGCATCGCCTCGACGAGGCAGCGCGCACGGTGCTCGACCTCGAGCGCCGGCCGACGGACCCCACCGAGTCCCTGCACGGCCTCTTGCGCCTCTCGCGCCTAGAGCTCGAGGAGCACTTCGCCGCCGAGGAAGGGCCGGCGCACTTCGAGACGATCTCGGCGGATCGGCCGTCGCTCTTGCCGGCGATCGTCGACCTCAGGGCCGATCATGCCGCGATGCGCGATTCCCTGGCGCACCTCGATTCGCTCACGAGGATGGACGACGGTGGGGAGTCGCTCGCCGCAGGGGCTGTCGAGCTCGTCGCGCGATTTCGCGTTCACGAGCGCGCCGAGGCCGCCATGCTCGCCGAATACCTCGGGGAGCCCGAGCCGCCGTCGTAGTCGCTGCTCGATGTGCCTTGGGACGACCCATCCGGCGAAACAGCCACGCCAAACGACAATGGGGCGGAGTATGGCTGGTGCTTCGCGTGTCGCCGTTCAGTAGACGAGCGCGCGCGCGTACAAGAGCGCGTGGAGCTGGTGCTGCGTCACGTCGATGCGCAAGGCCGGCTCGTCCTTGGCGTTCTGCACGCCGCCGACGGCTGCACGGTCGCCCGCGTCGACGGCGGCGGTGTAGCTCGACGCCATGGGCCCACCCACCTGCCACGAAAGAAGCCGTCCGAGGCCAAGGTCGATCACGCAGCGGTACTTCGCGGCGCGCGTCGCGTCACCTCGGCGACGCGCGAGATCGTAGGCGGGGATCAGCCCCTCGTAGGCGTAGCCGGTGTTGCGGCGACGCGTGAGGGTCTTGTGGACGTCGATTTGCCAGTCGGCGAGATCGAGCACCCAGGGAGCGAAGCGGTCCGTGTCGGGCCAACCGCTCGTCGCGAGCTCGTAGAAGGCCATCGAGCTCCACTGGTAATAGCCCTTCGTGACATCGGAATCGTCTTCATCCTCGCGCGCTTGCTCGATGTTCAGGCGGTGACCGGCATCCGCCGTGCGAAGGGCGAGCGGCCGGAGCTCGCCGTGGCCCAGGTACTTCGCGGCCTTGATCAACGCGAGCAGTGCCTCGCCGTCCGAGTAGGGTGAGGGTGCGCCGCGGGGGGCGCAGGTCGCGGCGTCGTACACCCCGAAAAAGAGGCCGTCCGGATTCGCGCCGGCCTGAAGCTCGGCGAGGTAGCCCGCGAGCCGCTGCTCGTGCATGGCGCGCAGGGGCGGAGCGATCGCGGCCCCCGGCGTGGCCAGGTACTCGATGTAGCTCAACGCGACGAGCGCCACGGTGCCGATCCCCGGCTCGGCACGGCCCGGGTACGCGATGCAGCGCGCCCCCCCGGCCGCGCGCGCGTGCTTTTCGAAGAACGCGAGGCCTCGCTCGACCGCCGCGCCGAGCTCAGCCGTCGGGTGATCCCGGTAGAGGAGCGCGAGACCCCAGAGCGCCCCTGCCTGCCGTACCTCGTTGTCATCGCTCGAGTAGCGCTTCTCCCGCCAGTCGTACTCGTAGTCGAAATTACCTTCGGGCTTTTGGTGGACGAGCAGGAAGCGTGTGCCGAGCTCGACCGAGCGATCGATCGCGGAGCGCGTCACGATCTGCTTGCAGCGGCCCTGATACGGCGACTCGAACACCAGCCGGAGCGCCGTATCGTCGACGAAGGTCCGCCAGGCGCTCGCACCGAGCAGCACCAGCGCGGCGCCCACGGCGAACGCGAGGACGCGCGCGCGCGTCCACGTCGGCTTTCGTGCCTTGCTTTCCTCCACGGCGCTCCCTTTTTCTCATGCTCCGCCGCGCCTGCAAGCAGAACCCGCCGCTACCCGCTTATTTGGAAATCGCGAGTACCTCGAGCACGCGCGGCAGCGCGTCGGGCGTCACCGAGATCGAATCGATGCCAGCCGACGCCAAGAACTCGGCGAATTCCGGGTGGTCGCTCGGCGCCTGGCCGCACAGCCCTACCTTGCGGCGCTTCGCGTGGGCGCGCTCGATGACGAGCGCGATGGAGCGCTTCACGCCGGGGTCCTGCTCGTCGAAGAGCGACGCCAAAAGCTCGGAGTCCCGATCGATGCCGAGCGTCAACTGCGTCAGATCGTTCGAGCCGATCGAGAAGCCGTCGAACAGGTCGGCGAACTCCTCGGCGAGGATCACGTTGTTCGGGATCTCGCACATCACGTACACCTCGAGGTCGTGGTCGCCGCGTCGCAGGCCGTTCTTCTCGAGCTCGGCGAGCACGGCGCGGCCCTCTCCGAGCGTGCGGCAGAACGGGATCATCAGCTTCACGTTGGTGAGCCCCATGTCCTCGCGCACGCGGCGCATGGCGCGGCACTCGAGTGCGAAGCCCTCGCGGTAGCGCTCGTCGTAGTAGCGCGAGGCGCCACGGAAACCGATCATGGGATTGTCCTCGACGGGCTCGAAGGCCCTGCCGCCGACGAGCCCCGCGTACTCGTTGGTCTTGAAGTCGGAGAAGCGCACGATGACGGGCCGCGGGTAGAACGCCGCGGCAATCTGCGCGACGCCCGTGGCGAGGCGATCGACGAAGAATTCGGCGGGGCTCGCGTGTCCGGCGCTGCGCCGCTTGACCTCGGCGAGGACCGCCGGCTCCTCGATGCGCTCGGGGTGCACGAGCGCCATGGGGTGGATCCCGACCCAGCTCGAGACCAAGAACTCGATACGCAACAGGCCTACACCGTCGCTCGGGAGCTGGCCGAGCAGGAACGCCGACTCGGGGTTGCCGACGTTGAGCATCACGGGCACGCGCGGGGTCGGCAGCGTCGCGGGGTCCACCTCCGTGCGGTCGAACTCGACCCGCCCCGCGTAGACCTTGCCCTCGTCGCCCTCGGCGCACGACACGGTGAGCTCGTCGCCCGTGACGAGTGTCGACGTGGCATCGCCCGTGCCGACGACGCAGGGGATGCCCAGCTCGCGCGAGACGATGGCGGCGTGGCAGGTGCGCCCGCCGTGATCCGTCACCACGGCGGCGGCGTGCTTGAGCACCGGCTCCCAGTCCGGGTCCGTCATCGCCGCGACGAGCACCTCGCCCGCGCGGAACGACGACAGCTCGCTCGGCGAGTGCACGACGCGGGCCCTGCCATGGCCTATCTTGCTGCCGACGCTCTTGCCCTGAACCAGCAGGCGGCCCTTGCCACGCAGTCGGAACATCTCGAACTTCGGTGGTCCGCTCTGCGCGTGCACGGTCTCGGGCCGCGCCTGGACGATGTAGAGTTTCCCGGTGCGGCCGTCCTTGGCCCACTCGATGTCCATGGGCATCGGGTGGCCGGCGCGCGCCGAGTAGTGCGCTTCGATGCGGACCGCCCAGCGGGCAAGCTCGAGGATCTCGGCATCCTCGAGGATCGGCTTCTGTCGAAGCTCGCGCGGCACGCGCTCCTCGACGAGCGCCTGGTTTCCGCCGCTACCGTAGACGAGGCGCACGTCCTTCTCGCCGAGCTCGCGCCGAATGATGGCCGCACAGCCCTTCGCGAGCGCCGGCTTGTGGACCCAGAACTCGTCGGGATCGACGCGGCCCTGCACGACGGTCTCGCCGAGACCGAAGGCTCCCGTGAGCACCACGACGTCGCGAAAGCCCGTCTCCGTGTCGAGGGTGAAGATCACTCCTGCCGAGCCGAGATCGCTCCGCACCATCTTCTGGACGCCGACGGACAGCGCGACATCGCGATGCGAAAAACCGCGCTCGCTGCGATAAACGACCGCGCGATCGGTGAAGAGCGATGCCATGCAGTCGCGCACGGCCTGCACGAGCTTCTCCCCGCCGCGTACGTTGAGGTACGTCTCCTGCTGCCCCGCGAACGACGCCGTCGGAAGGTCTTCGGCCGTCGCGCTCGAGCGCACGGCGACGTCGGTCTCGTCCTCCTCGTACCGCTTGGAGAAGGCGCGGTAGGCTTCGAGGATGCGGGCCTCGAGCTCCGGCGGCAGCGGCGCAGACCGCACGGCCTCGCGCACGCCCGAGCAGACCTCGGCGAGCGCGTGAGAGGTCCGCCACGTCGAGCTTTTCGAGCTCCGGATAGATACGCTCCTCGAGCCCCGCCCTTCTCAGGTGCAGCCGAAAGGCCTCCGCGGTGATGGCGAACCCGTCCGGTACGCGGATGCCTTTCGGCTCGAGCGCCTGGATGAGCTCCCCGAGCGAAGCATTCTTGCCGCCGACTTCGCTGACGCGGCCGATGTCGAGCTCGCGAAACGGGATGATGTGCTGCGTCACGGCGGTTCTCCTCTCCTCGGTTCAATCGCCGGTGAGGCGAGCTCCGCCACACGCGGGGACACACCCCACGAGCGTTGCGGATTACGCCCGCCGGCTCGAGACGGACATTCAGTGCGAACGAAGCGTGAAGCCGTCGCGAACGAGCTGGGCAGAGGCTAGCTGTGCACGACGAGCGGCATGTTCGTGTCGGCGCCCCCGCGGTCGCCCTGGTGGTACGTGTGGCGCTGGCCGTGGTGCTCGCGGTGCTGCTCGCACCACATCTCCTTGCCGCCGGTCGCCTTGCGCGTTTCCACGCAAACCGGGCAGGGTGGCTGGATCGCCGGGACGGGCGCCGGCACGGCCTTCGGCCGCACGACGAGCACGGGGCAGGGCGCCAGACGCACGGTGGCTTCCGCTACCGAGCCGAGCACGAGCCGCGATAGCCCGCGGCGCCCGTGGGTTCCCACGACCACGAGGTCGGCTTCCAGATCGGCGGCGAGCTGAGCGATCTCTTCTGCGGGTGCTTCCACCCGCTGGTGGGCGAGCACGGTGTCGAGGAATTGAAGGTTCTGGCCGGCGTGAGCCGCCCGGTACTCGGCCTTCTTCCGCTCGACGTACCCGCGTAGCTCCTCCGCGGCCTGCGCTACTGACGGCAGCGCACCGCTCCACGCGGCGTCCGTGGCCGTGCCGGGCTGGTAGACCGGGAGAACGTTGACGACGTGAAGACGCGCCAGCGGACGTTCCGAGGTGAGCTCGAACGCCCGTTCGAGCGCAAGATCACCCGCTTGGGAATAATCGACGGCGCAAACGATGGCATAGGGCTTGTCGGTCATGACGTGGTTCTCCTTCGGCCTCGACAGGTGCATCACGCGTGCCAGCGCCGATCGTAGGAGGATCTCGCACACGGGTTCGCCTGGTGCGGCAAGGTTTGCGCCGATGCTGTCCGTGGCTGCAAATTGTGCACGAGTAGACGGCGCTCCGGCTCGCTCGCGCAGATAGTGCGAGTGAGAAAATCCAGGCCTTCTCCCCTGGGCGCTGCGGTCATCCCCGCGACGCTCGCTTGCGAAGCCGCCAGCGTCGGTTCCGCGCAAAGTCTGCGCCGCGTGCGCAACCCGCGCCTCGCTCGTCACTGCTTGGCTTGTCGGCCGATCGAGCGTGCCAAAAGCTCGCCGCTCGCGACCGTCACGAGCGTCGCAACGCCGAGTGGCCAGACCTCGTGGAGCCCGATCGACGCGAGGCCCAGCGTGCGGCGTAGCGGCTCGACGAGGACACAGAGGAACCCGAGCAGCACACCAGCGGCGATCGACGCGTGCAGCGCGAGGTTCATCTGTGGCGAGGGGCCGATCTTGCGTGCGGGGTAGGCGCTCAGCACCTTTGCCGTCGACTCGTACAGAAAGACGACCGTGGCCGTCGCCGGTAGACCGACGCCGAAGTGGGGCAGCAGCACGAGCAAAAGGAGCCCCACGGCTCCCTTGAATCCGCCGTTGACGAGGATGAACTTGACGGCGCGCGCGTCGAGCAGGGTGCTGTTGCGCGCCCGGGGCGGTGCCCGCATCACGCGTGGATTGCGATCGACGGACAGCGCGAGCGCGGGTGGCCCGTCGCCCAGGAAGTTGATCCACAAGACCTGCAGAGCCGTGAGCGGCAAGAGCACCCCGCCGTCGGCCGTGCGCAGCCCGAGCATGAGCGACCCCGCGGCGCCGCCGAGCACGAGCAGCATGAGCGCCACGTTGCTCGAGAACGTGTAGCGGATGAAGTTCATGATGTTTTCGTAGATGACGCGCCCTTCCTCGATCGCCGCCACGATGGTCGAGAAGTTGTCATCGAGCAGCACGACGTCGGCCACCTCGCGGGCCACCTCGCTGCCGCGCTCACCCATGGCGACGCCCACGTCGGCCCGCTTGAGCGCCGGGGCGTCGTTGAGGCCGTCGCCCGTCATCGCGACCACGTCGCCGCGAGCCTGCAGTGCCTCGACGATGCGGAGCTTGTGCTCGGGCAGCATGCGCGAAAAGATCCTCACGCCGTCGATCGACGCGGCGATCTCTTCCGGCGAGAGAGCCTCGATGTCGGCTCCGGTGAGCACGCGGGCCGATTCGATTCCGACGCGCTCCCCGATCGCGCGCGCCGTTTCGGGGTGATCGCCCGTCACCATCAGCACGGTGATACCGGCGTCCTTCGCCGCCTGGACGGCCTGACGTGCCTCGGGACGGGGAGGGTCCCAGAGCGTGACGAAGCCCAGGAACGAAAGCTCGGTCTCGGCGTCGTGCCGGCCGCGCGCCAAGCCGAGCACCTTGTAGCCGGCCCCGGCCTGCTCGGCCGCTCGCTCGAGCCACGAGCGGCGCGCCTCGGCGTCGATTCGCGAGCGCTCGAGCACGACCTCGACCGCGCCCTTCACGTAACTCCTCGGCTCGCTCCCCTGGCCCATCACGGACACGCGCATGTACTTCCAGCGGCTGTCGAACGGCCGGCTCGCAACGCGCGGGTACGCCGTGCGCAGCGCGTGGACATCGGCCCCGCGCCCCCGGGCGTACTCGACCAGGGCGCGCTCGAGGGGGTCACCTGCTTCGTGCCCATACTCGGCGTCGTTGGCGAGGGCGAGCGCGAGCAAGGCTTCGTCCTCGTCGACCGCGTGGAGCGCCTCGACGACGATCTGGTTCGAGGTGAGTGTGCCCGTCTTGTCAGAGGCGATCACCGTGACGGCGCCGAGCGCCTCGACCGCGCTGAGCCGCCGCACCACCGCCCGGCGGCGTGCCATGCGTTGCACGCCGAAAGCGAGCGCCAACGTCATCATGGCCGGCATGCTCTCCGGCACGACGGCGACGCCGAACGCGACGGCGAACATCACGACGTTGGGAAAATGGGAGACCCCCTGGCTCAAGACGCCGCCGACGACGAGCAGAAAGCTCAGCGCTCCCACGTAGCGCGCGATCTTCGAGCCGAGCTCGTCGATCCGCAGCTCGAGCGGCGTCTTGCCGACTTCGATGCCCGCGAGGCTGCCGGCGAGGCGCCCCATGGTGCTCTCTTTCCCCGTGCGCGAGACCGCGAGATCGCCGCGTCCGCGCATCACGACGCTACCGCTGAAAAGCTCGCTGCCGTCGGGCTTGTCGACGGGCAGCGATTCCCCCGTGAGCAGCGACTCGTCGACCGAGAGCGCCTCGGCGCCCGCCGCAGCTCCGTCCGCGGGTACCCGGTCGCCCGGCTCGAGCCTGACCACGTCCCCCGGCACGAGCTCGCGCGCGTCGATGCGAGAGAGCTCGCCGTCGCGCAACGCCCAGACGCGGGGCGATCCCAGCTTTTTCAGCTCGTCGAGCGCACGCTCCGAACGGTACTCCTGCGCGACACCGAGGCCGGCGTTCAGCATCAGCACCGCGAGGATCGCCAGCGCCTCGACGGGGGCGCCGTGCGCTCCGTTGTAGATCCACGCCGCGACGTCGAAAGCGAGCGCCACGAGCAGAAGGTAGAGCAGCGCGTTTTGGAACTGCCGCCCCAGTCGGAGCAAGAAGCTCGGGCGCTTCTCTTCGGGCAGCGCATTTGGACCGAAGGTCCGAAGGCGTGACCGGGCCTCGCTGGCCGTGAGGCCGAGGGGTAAAAGCGCCTGTTCGGTCACGCGATCCTTCACGTGTAGCCGACATGCCAGGGCGCGCGGGCGTCGTCATCGTTTACCGACACGAAGGCGCGCAACACGTGCGCATAGCCCGCCTCCCGCCTGCAAGGACTGCGTCGTCTCGGCTCGAGACCAAACGGATCGAGCCGGATCCAGTGAGTTTCTTGCGTTGGAGCCCCGGCACGCCGCTTGCGTAGGGGGCGCCCAGATGTCCGAGCAAAATGAAACTTTCAAGTACGACGACGCGATCGTGCGCCGATTCGTGTTCGCGACGGTGCTCTGGGGAATCGTGGCGACGCTCGTTGGCCTGTTCCTCGCCGTGATGCTGGTCAAGCCCGAGCTCAGCTTCGGCCGCCCGGAGCTCACGTTCGGACGGCTCAGGCCCCTGCACACCAACGCAGCCATCTTCGCCTTCGCCGGCAACGCCGTCTTCGCCGCCGTCTACTACTCGAGCCAGCGGCTTCTGAAGGCACGACTGTTCAGCGACAAGCTCAGCAATTTCCACTTCTGGGGCTGGCAAGCCATCATCGTCTCGGCGGCTCTGACGCTGCCGTTCGGCATCACCCAGAGCAAGGAATACGCGGAGCTCGAGTGGCCGATCGACATCGCGATCGCCGTCGTGTGGGTGGCGTTCGCCATCAACTTCTTCGGCACGATCGCGCGCCGCCGAGAGCGGCACCTGTACGTCGCGATCTGGTTTTACATCGCCACCATCATCACGGTGGCGATCCTGCACATCTTCAACAATCTGGTGCTGCCCGTGAGCGCTTTCAAGAGCTACGGCATCTACGCCGGCGTTCAGGACGCGTTCATGCAGTGGTGGTACGGCCACAACGCCGTCGCCTTCTTCCTGACGACGCCGTTTCTCGGCCTGATGTACTACTTTTTGCCGAAGGCGGCGAATCGTCCGGTGTTCTCCTACCGGCTCTCGATTCTGCACTTTTGGTCGCTCGTCTTTCTCTATATCTGGGCGGGGCCGCACCACCTCCACTACACGGCGCTGCCGGAGTGGGCCTCGACGCTCGGCATGGTGTTCAGCGTGATGCTCTGGATGCCGTCGTGGGGCGGCATGCTGAACGGGCTGCTCACGCTGCGCGGCGCGTGGAACCGCGTGTCCGAAGATCCGGTGCTCAAGTTCTTCGTGGTGGGCGTGACGTTCTACGGCATGTCGACCTTCGAGGGGCCGATGCTATCCGTGAAGAGCGTCAACGCACTTTCGCACTACACCGACTGGACGATTGCCCACGTTCACAGCGGCGCGCTCGGCTGGAACGGCTTCATGACGTTCGGCATGCTGTACTGGCTTGCGCCGCGAGTCTTCCAGGCGAAGCTCTGGTCGAAGAAGCTCGCCGAGGCGCACTTCTGGATCGGGACCATCGGCATCCTGCTCTACATCGTGTCGATGTACACGGCGGGGGTCACGCAGGGCCTGATGTGGCGCGCTTTCGACGAAACGGGCCGCCTCGCGTACCCCGACTTCGTCGAGACGGTGGTGCGCATCATCCCGATGTACTGGGTGCGCGCGCTCGGCGGGTCGCTGTTCATGCTCGGCACCGTGCTCGCGGGCGTGAACATCTTCATGACCTCCCGCGGCCGTCCCGCGACCTACGCGGAACCGGTGGAGACGGCGCCGGCGCTCGGGCCGTACACTGGCCCGGAACCGCAGCTCGTCATCCCGCGCCATACGATGATGGCGGATACGGGCCACAAGCTCCGCTACTTCGCGGAGGCCACCTGGCACCGCATGTGGGAGCGGCGTCCGCTGACGCTCACGGTGTGGGTGGTGGTTGCGGTCGCGACGGCGTCGCTGTTCGAGATCCTGCCGACGTTCTTGATTCGCTCGAACGTGCCGACGATTGCCTCCGTCACGCCCTACACGCCGCTCGAGCTCGCGGGGCGTGACATCTACGTTGCCGAGGGTTGTTACAATTGCCACTCGCAGATGATTCGGCCGATTCGCGCCGAAACGGAGCGCTACGGCGAGTATTCGAAGCCCGGTGAGTTCGTCTACGACCATCCGTTTCAGTGGGGGTCGCGCCGCATCGGGCCCGATCTTCACCGCGTGGGCGGGAAGTACCCGCACCTCTGGCACGTGCGGCACATGGAAGACCCGCGCGCCATCACGCCGCAGTCGATCATGCCGGCGTACGCCTGGCTCCTACGCGACGACCTCGAGTTCGATCGCATTCAGAAGAGCGTCGACGCCATGGCCATGTTGGGCGTCCCGTACGGCGATTCGGTGTTGCACGCCGAAGCGCAGGCTCGCGCTCAGGCTCGCGAGATGGGCGCTGAGGTAGTGAAGCAGGGCGGACCGAGCGGGCTCGAAAACAAGAAAATCATCGCGCTCGTCGCCTACCTGCAGCGCCTCGGTACCGACATCAAGAAGATGCCGCCGGCATCACCGGCCGCGCCCGCCCAGGCAAAAGCCGACGCGACGCCGGGCACTCTGGCGCGCGTCAACACCACGGGAGACGACCGATGAAGCTCAGTGACCTCATGTCGGGCATGGGCCTTGCCACCTATGCCCAGATTGCCCTTTTGATTTTTTTCGCCGTGTTCGCCGGCGTGGGCCTCTACGTGTGGCTCGGCGGGAGCCGGCTCGAGGCGCTGCGCTTCCTGCCGCTCGACGACGGCGCCTCGCCCGAGCCCGAAAGCACCCCGAAGGAGTGACGATGTCCGACCCTACGACCGACGACACGCCCTCCGAGGGCGCCCGCGACACAAAACAAAAGGCCGAGCAGCTGTTGGACCACGAGTACGACGGCATCCGGGAGTTCGACAATCCCTTGCCCGGCTGGTGGGTGCTGATCTTCTGGGGGACGTTCTTCTTCGCCCTCGGCTACGTGTTTCATTTCCACCTTTCGGGCAACGGCGTTTCGGTCGCCGAGGCCTACGAGAAGGACATGGCCGAGGCTCGCGCGGAGCAGGCAAAGCGTTCGCTCGGTGAGAAGGTGAGCGAGGAGGCGCTCGCGAAGCTGATGGCCGACACGGCGCTGATGGGCGACGCCCACAAGCTCTTCTTGCTGCGCTGCACGCCGTGTCACGGCGAGCGTGGTCAGGGTGCGATCGGGCCGAACCTCACTGACGGCTACTGGATTCACGGCACGGGCACGCTCATGGACATCTTTCACACCGTGAGCGAGGGCGTCCCCGAAAAGGGAATGCCGCCGTGGAAGATGCAGCTTTCGAGCATCGAGCTCCGGGAGCTCGCCGGCTTCGTGGGCTCGCTGCGCGGTCAAAATCAGCCCGGCAAGGCGCCCGAGGGCACGCTCGTCACGGGCACGCCCTGAGGTCCTTCATGGCCGCACCCGTTGCTCCCGAACGCGTCCTACCGACGCTCAACGCCGACGGCACTCGGCGCCGCATCCGGCCACGCCTGTACCAAGGTCCGCGCCTCAGGGCGCGCCGCATCGTGGCGTGGGCGCTCATGGGGCTGTTCGCGGCGATCCCCTGGCTGAAGCTCGGTGGCAAGCCGCTCATGCTGCTCGACCTGCCTCACCGCGAGTTCATTCTCTTCGGTCGCACATTTCTGCCGACGGACGGCGTGCTCTTGATGCTGCTCCTGCTGTCGATCTTCGTCGCCATCTTCTGGCTGACGGCCGTCGTCGGACGCGGCTGGTGCGGCTGGGCGTGCCCGCAGACGGTCTACATGGAGTTCTTGTTCCGGCCCATCGAGCGCCTGTTCGAGGGGCGGCGCGAGGACCAGCTGAGGCTCGATCGCGCCGGCCTGAGCCCGCGGCGCGTCGCGAAGAACGTCGCGTTCTTGCTGCTCGCGTTCGTGCTCGGCAACGTCTTTTTGTCGTACTTCGTCGGGGTCAACCGGCTGCTCGCCTGGGCGCGTCTCTCGCCTCTCGAGCACTGGACGCCCTTCCTCGTCGTGGCGGCGACCACCGGGCTCGTCTTCTTCGACTTCGCGTTCTTCCGCGAGCAGATGTGCACGGTGGTGTGCCCCTACGCGCGCCTGCAGTCGGTGCTGCTCGACAAGAGCTCGCTGATCATCGGCTACGATCGCCTGCGCGGTGAGCCACGTGCCAAGGGCAAGCCGGGACCCGGGCGCGGTGATTGCATCGACTGTGGCGCCTGTGTCGTCGCGTGCCCGACGGGCATCGACATCCGCGAGGGGCTCCAGCTCGAGTGCATCGCCTGTGCGCAGTGCGTCGACGCCTGCGACACCATCATGGACAAAATCAAAAAGCCTCGTGGTCTCGTGCGCTACGGCTCGCAGAAGCAGCTCGAGACGCAAGAGGCGACGCGCATTCTGCGGCTTCGCGTCGTCGTGTACCCGGTGCTCCTGGCGGTGCTGCTCGGAGCGCTCGTCGCGTTTGGCTCGACGCACCACGCTGCGGAGGTGACCGTGCTGCGCGGCATCGGCGCGCCGTTCACGCTGCGGGGCGACCTCGTGACGGGTGAGCTTCGCGTCAAGGTGCAAAACCGTGCCGATCACGACGAGCACTACCGCATCGAGCTTTTCTCGAAGCCCACCGTCGAGCTCATCGCGCCGGAGAATCCGCTGCCGGTCGGCGCCGGCGCCCAGCGCACGACGGCCGTGTTCGCGGTGGCACCGAAGAGCGCGTTCCCCGCGGGTCGCCTCGAAGTCACGGTGCGTGTGTCCGACGAGCACGGCTCGCACATCGACACGCCCTATCGGCTGCTCGGCCCCACGGGAGGGACACCGTGACCGACCTTTCGCGACCCGCGCACCGCGGCGGCAAGAACGGCCTCTTCTGGATGCTCGTGCCCGTGGCCCTGCTCACGACGAGCGTCGTGGGGATCTCGATCATGGCGTCGATCGCCACGCACGATCCCGGATTTTCCCTCGAGCGCGACTATTACACGCGCGCCGTTCACTGGGACACCGAGCAGGCCCAGCTCGCCGAGAATGCGCGACTCGGGTGGCACGTGGCGGTCGCGCTCGAGCCCGCTCGGGACTCGTTCGGGGTCGTCGCGCGCGTCGTGGACGGCGGGGGTGCGCCCGTCAAGGGCGCGAGCGTCCGCGCCGAGGCGTTCGCCAATGCTCGCGCCAGCGACGTGAAGGCGCTCGCTTTCCGCGAAGCGGGCTCGGGCGCGTACCGGACCGGGCTTTCCGCGCCGCGACCGGGGCTCTGGGAGGTGCGCTTCGTCGTCGAGCATGCCGGCAAGCGTTTCACCGAAGCGGTGCGTGTGGACGTACCGCCCAAGAGCGCGCCATGAACGGTCCCGCGCTTTTCCCCGTGCTCGTCGCCAGCGTGCTCGGCAGCGTGCACTGCGCGGCGATGTGCGGCGGCTTCGTCGCTGCGTACTCGGGCACGGAGAGCGCTCCGGGACGGCGCGCGGCGTCGCACGTCGCGTATCATGGCGGGCGTCTCGTCACCTACGCCGTGCTCGGCGCCCTTTCCGGCGCGCTCGGTCGAGCGCTCGATCTCGCCGGTCGCGCGGCGGGGCTCGCG
The DNA here is from genome assembly GCA_963841435.1 of uncultured delta proteobacterium. Taxonomy (GTDB): domain Bacteria; phylum Myxococcota_A; class Polyangia; order Polyangiales; family Polyangiaceae; genus PMG-095. The sequence goes on along the minus strand of CAWJCS010000005.1, from coordinate 484,406 downwards.
GATATGGCGGGTGTCGTCGCCGGCGTCGTGCTGCTCGTCACGGGTGCGGCGGGGCTGGCGCCGCGCTCGCGTCTCGTTAGGTTGCGCGCGCGCCCGGCCTGGTCACCCACGCGCAAGCTCGGTGCGCTGCTCGCGCGCTTGGGCTCCACCGCTGCGACGACGCGTGCGGCGCTGCTCGGCCTCACGTCGACGCTCCTGCCGTGCGGCTGGCTCTACGCCTTCGTGGCGCTTTCGGCGGCGACCGGCTCGGCGAAGGACGGCGTGCTGCTCATGGCCACGTTCTGGCTCGGCACGTTGCCGATGCTGCTCGGCGTGGGCATGTCGCTCGGGCTCGCGGCACGTCGCTTCGGCGGCCGGTTGCCGCGGCTACGCTCGGCCCTCGTGCTCTTGGTCGGCGGTCTCACGCTGTTCACGCGCCTGCAGCTCCCGGCCTTCGCCGCCACGACCCACCCGACCGTGCCTTCGGTGGGGGCTCGCGTTCCCGCCGCCTACTGCGGCACGCCGCGAAAAGGCTCCGAGCTCCCGACCATGACCGCGCCGCTCGGCGCCTCGAGCTCCGGAACGAGGGCGCCATGACGGCGACGGCGCGCGTCGGGCGCGCCCCCTCGCCGGAGCTCGTCGCCGAGGGCACGGGCGCGCCGACGTGCGCCCACTGCGGGGATGCGCTGCCACGCTCCGCCCAGGCAGCGCCGGGCTCGCCCGCATTTTGCTGCGCGGGCTGCGAGGCCGCTCACGCCATCATCCACGAGGCAGGGCTCGGGGCGTACTACCTCCATCGTGCGCAGTCGGGCGCAGAAGCCGGGCCCGCGCGCGGTACCGGCCGTGCTTACGCCGAGTACGACGACCCAGCGTTCGCGGCGCGTCACCTTTCGAGTGTCCCCGGCGGCGCGCGCATGGAGCTCTTCCTCGAAGGCATCCACTGCAGCGCCTGTCTGTGGCTCGTCGAGCGGCTGCCGCGCGTCTTGCCGGGCGTCAAGGAGGCCCGGCTCGACCTCGGCAGGGCCGCTCTCACGGTGACGTTCGACCCCGAGCGCGCGAAGCCGAGCGCCGTGGCACGTGCCCTCGACCGGCTCGGCTACCCGCCGCATCCGAGCGTCATCGCGCAACGCAGCGGCGACCAAAAACGCGACCGCGCACTTCTCGTCCGGCTCGGCGTGGCGGGAGCCATCGCGGGCAACGTGATGCTCATGGCGCTTGCCCTCTACAGCGGCGCGAGTGCCGACGCCGAGTACCGCGCCCTGTTTCGCTGGGGCAGCCTCGTGTTGTCGATTCCGGCCGTGTTCTACGCGGGGTCCGTGTTCCTGCGCGGCGCCTGGGCCGCCGTCAGAACCCGCACGCCGCACATGGATCTGCCGGTCGCGCTCGGCATCCTCGCGGGTTTCTCGCGCAGCGCCTGGAATACGGTGACGGCGAGCGGCGAGGTTTACTTCGACTCGATCACGGTGCTGATCTTCCTCCTGCTCGTGGGGCGCTGGCTGCAGCAGCGCCACCATCGGGGCGCCACCGTGACCCTCGAGCTCATGGCGGCGCTCGCGCCCGCGACGGCCCAGCGCGTCGACGGCGACGCGCTCTTGGAGGTCGTCGCCGACGCGCTCGAGCGCGGCGACCTCGTCCAGGTGGCTGCGGGCGCGCGCCTGCCCGCCGACGGCATCGTCGTCGAGGGTAGCTCGAGCATCGACGCCTCGTGGCTCACCGGCGAATCGCTGCCCGTCGAGGTGTCGCCAGGAGCCCGCGTTTACGCGGGCACCGAAAATGTCGGTGCGCCGCTTCGCGTGCGCGTCGAGACGGTCGGGTCCGAAACGCGCCTCGGCCGCCTGATGCAGAGCGTCGAGACCGCAGCGCAGCGCCGCGCGCCCATCGTGCGTCTTGCCGATCGCATCGCGGGCGTCTTCGTGAGCGCCGTGCTCGGCCTTGGCGCGCTCACGTACGTCATCTGGACGTTCATCGACTCCACGCGTGCGCTCGACAATGCCGTGGCGCTCCTGGTGGTGACGTGCCCCTGCGCGCTCGGCATGGCGACGCCCCTCGCGGTGAGCGCGGCGCTCAAGCGCGCGGCGCGCTCGGGGCTGTTCTTCAAGGGCGGTGAGTTCCTCGAAAAGCTCGCCGAGCCGGCCGTGATCGCGTTCGACAAGACCGGCACCCTCACCGAGGGGGCGCTATCGGTCGCGGCCTTCGTGGGCGACGCCGAGGTGCGCCCGTACCTCCGAGCCGCCGAGGAGCGCGCGTCGCATCCCATGGGGCGCGCGCTCGCGGCCGCGCTCGCAGGCGAGCCGGCCCTGCGCGCCGACCACGTCGAGGAGGTTCCCGGCGGAGGTGTCGCCGCGCGCGTCGCCGGACGCGACGTGCGCATCGGGTCGCCGGCCTTCGTCGCGGGGGCACGCCCGCTTCCACCCGCCTTCGCCGTCACGCTCGCGCGCCAGGCAAAGCTCGGTCGCCCCGGGGTCGTCGCCTCGGTTGACGGCGAGGTTCGTGCCGTCGTCGCTTTTCACGATCCGCTGCGTGCCGACGCACGCGCCTCGCTCCGTGCGCTTCGCGCGCTCGGTTACGAGCTTTGCGTCCTCTCGGGTGATCGCCCCGCCGTCGTCGCTACGATCGCCGCCGAGCTCGGCGAGCTTTCCGAGGCGCGGGGCGGCATGAGCCCGGAGGACAAGCTCGCCTGGGTCGAGCGGCGCAGGCGCAGCGGGCCCGTCGTCATGGTGGGTGACGGCGTCAACGACGCTGCCGCCATGGTCGCCGCCGACGTGTCGCTCGCCGTGCACGGGGGCGCCGAAGCGAGTCTCGCCGCCGCCGACGGATTTACCACGCGGCCCGGTGTCGCGAGCGTGCTTGGGGCGGTGGTCGGCGCTCGCCGCACGCTCGGCGTGATCCGCCGCGGCATTCTGTTCTCGCTCCTCTACAACCTCGTGGGCGTCGGACTCTCGATGCTCGGCTGGGTCTCACCGCTTCTCGCCGCCGTGCTCATGCCGCTCTCCTCGATCACGGTGGTGACGCTCGCGCTCGAGGCCCGCACCTTCCGAACGGAGGCAAGCCCCTCATGACCGTGCTGTTCGTCGTGCTCCCCCTGGCAGTGGCGCTCTCCGCGCTCGCCGCGCTCGCGTTCGTCTGGGCTACGCGCTCGGGCCAATTCGACGACCTCGAAACTCCCGCCGTCCGCTTGCTCTGCGACGACGAGCCCGCGGAAGGCTCCTCGATCACCAAGAACCAGGAGAACCGACCATGACACACAAGGATTTCACGATCGCCGACCGCATGACCAAGACACCGCACCTCATCGGTGCAGAGCAGTCGATGAGGGCGGCCCATGACCTGATGCGCGAGCACCAGATCCGGCACCTTCCCGTGCTGCACGGTGGCAAGCTGAGCGGCCTCCTGTCGGTGCGCGACCTCTACCTCGTCGAGACGCTCCCCGACGTGGACCCCGAGCGCGTGCGCGTCGAAGACGCCATGAGTCAGGACGTCTACGCCGTCGGGCCGAAGACCTCGCTCAAGGAGGTCGTCGTCGAGATGGCGTCGCGAAAGCTCGGGTCCGCCGTGGTCGTCGATGGCACGAAGGTCGTGGGCGTTTTCACGACGACGGACGCGCTCGAAACGCTCGCCGAGCTCCTGAGTCAGTAGTCTCGACGCCGCACCTGCTCGCCCCCTTGACGGCGCGGAGAGGGTGCACACCTTGATGGGATGGTCAGGACCTGCCCGAGCTGTGGACGTGAGAACCGCGTTCCTGCGCGACACCTCGCGGACCAGGGGCGCTGCGGCGCCTGCAAGGGGGGTCTTCCGCCGGTCGCGGAGCCGCTCGCGGTCGACACCGAGGCGTTCGACCGCGTGGTGAGCGAGGCGAAAGTGCCCGTGTTGGTCGATTTCTGGGCCCCGTGGTGTGGGCCCTGCCGCATGGTCGCTCCCGAGGTCGAGAAGCTCGCGTCCGAATGGGCGGGGCGCGCCGTCGTCCTCAAGGTCGATACCGATCGGAACCAGGCCCTCGCCGCGCGCTACGGGGTGCGAGGCATTCCGCACTTCGTCGTGTTCAAGGCGGGTCGCCCGGCGGTTCAGGGTACCGGTGCCATGGGCAAGGCCGCCCTCGAACGCCTCGTCCGGCAAGCGGCGTGAAGCGCGGAGGGGCCGCTGCGAGTCCGGCGGCGGTTCCCCGAGAGCACGTCCAGTCGCGCTCTACTCGAGCACGTGTAGCTTGACGAAGTCGGCTTCCGAGAGGATGCCGACGATCTTTTTTCCCTCGACGACCACGAGGCAGCCGATCTTCTTTTCGAGCATCTGCTTCGCGGCGTCCGAGAGCAGCGTCTCGGCGGAGGTCGTCACGACTTCGGTCTTCATGGCTTCCTTGATGAGCACCATGTCGAGGGCGTTGCGCTGCGCGTGGCTTCCGTAGCCGAGCGCCCTCATGAGGCCGCTGTGGAAAAGGTCACGCTGGCTCACGAGCCCGGCGAGGCTCCCGTCCGAGTCCACGATGGGCAGATGGCGGATCCGGCCGAGGCGCATCACGTCGTCGGCAATCTGGAGCTTCTCGTTGCGGTCGAGCGTGACGACTTCCTTCGTCATCACGTCGCCAACGGTGGTCGATCGGTCGGGCATGGGCGGCATTCTGAGCCCGGAGGGGGCGGGGGTCACAAGCCGAACGACGTGACCGCGAGCCTGCCCGAAAACGCGCGCATGTCCTGCGCCAAAAGCCCAACGCGTGAGGCGAGTTGCGCAAATTCTGCATGCACTCTCTCCCGAGAAGGACATCGTAAGCATCCGGATTTAAAAGAATCTTTTGCAAGAACGTCGCCCTTGGGGGTGGACGGCACGATTTTCGCTCGTACCTTGGCTGAGTCATCAGGTCCCCAACGGGAGCGAGAGCCATGAGCAAGGGAAAAATCCTCATTGTCGACGACGAGGTGGGCGCGCGTTCTTCGCTCGCCGAGATCCTGCGCGGCGAGGGCTACACGGTCGAGGCGGTCGGCGACGGTTTCAAGGCACTCGGGCGCCTTGCCGAATTTGGTCCGGATACCGTCCTCACCGATCTCAACATGCCGGGCATCGACGGTGTCGAGCTGCTCCGAAAGGTGAAGGAGCAGGACACGGAGCTCCCGGTCGTTTTGATGACCGCGTTCGGCGGCGTCGAGACGGCCGTCGCGGCCATGCGTGATGGCGCCGAGGACTACCTCACCAAGCCCTTGAACATCGACGAGCTTTCGATCGTGCTCGAGCGCTGCATCGAGCGCGCCAAGCTCCGGCGCGAAGCGAAGGATCTGAGATCGCAGCTTCGTGACCGCTACTCGTTCGACAACATCGTCGGCACCTCGCCCGAGATGCAGCGCGTGTTCAAGTCGATATCCCAGGTGGCGCCAAGCCGGGCAACCGTGCTTTTGACGGGCGAATCCGGCACCGGCAAGGAGCTGGTCGCCGCAGCGATCCACCACCATTCGCCGCGCGCCGCGGGTCCGTTCGTGCGGCTGCACTGCGCAGCGCTGGCAGAGAGCCTGCTCGAGAGCGAGCTGTTCGGCCACGAGCGCGGTGCGTATACCGGGGCCGACCGGAAGCGCGAAGGACGCTTCGAGCACGCCAACGGAGGCACGCTGTTCCTCGACGAAATCGGCGAAATTTCCCTGGCAACCCAGGTCAAGCTCCTGCGCGTGCTTCAGGAGCGCGAGTTCGAGCGTGTGGGCGGCAGTCAGACGATCCAGGTCGACGTGCGCGTGATTGCTGCCACGAACCGCGATCTCAAGGAAATGGTGGCGGCGGGCAAGTTCCGCGAGGACCTGTATTATCGCCTGAACGTCATCAACCTCACCCTGCCGTCCCTGCGCCAGCGCCCCTCGGACGTGCCCGCGCTGGCGATGCACTTTCTCCGCCACTACGCGAAGGAGAACGACAAGCCCGTCAAGACGATTGGCGACGAGGCCCTGACGCTGATCGCCAGCTACACGTGGCCCGGCAACGTGCGCGAGCTCGAGAACGTCATCGAGCGCGCCGTCGTGCTCGCCGAAGGCGACTCGATCCTGGTCCAGCACTTGCCGCCCGAGCTCGGTGCAGCAGCGCGGCGCCCCGGCGTTCCTGCCATTCCCGGCGCGACGATGGACGAGCTCGAACGCTACGCCATCCTGAAGACGATGGAGGCCGTCGGCGGCTCGACGAGCAAGGCCGCCGAGATCCTCGGCATCAGCGTGCGCAAGGTGCAGTACAAGCTCCAGGAGTACGGCGCGGCGCACCGCAGCCGGAGCGAGCCCCCGCCCGAGCAGCGCGCGGCCAGCGGGAACTGACCGAGGGCCCGCGATAGGTGAGTCGGCCAGCGGGCCGAATGCGCGGGCCCCGGTGAAGGTCGGCTCGGGGCCGCGCGAAGCCGTGTATGCGATTCGGTTTGGTGGCGACCGCGGCCGTGCTGGTCGGCGGATGCACCGGCAACATCGGCGGGGCCTTTACGGCGGGTCCGGGTGGCGCTGCTGCTGGCGGCAGTGACCCGACCGGCGGCGCTCCGACTGCAGCACAGAGCGGCATCGGTGGTGTCACGGCCGGCACGGCATCGGGCGGGTCGTCGGGCGCCGTCGCTGGCACGGATCAGGGCTCCGGTGGCACGGCGAGCACGGCCGAGGGCGGCGTGGGCGGCACCGACATCATGGGCACCGGCATGTGGTGCGACGTCGAGCGGATGCTGCACGACCGCTGCTGGAGCTGTCACTCGACCCCCCTGGCGACCGACGTCCCCATGCAGCTCGTCACTGCCGACGATCTCGCGGCGGCCTCCGCGACGGATCCCGCGCAGACGAACGCCGTGATGTCGCTCGGCCGGATGCAAAACCCCGTGCGGCCGATGCCTCCGAAGCCGGCGACGCCCGCGACGCCCGAGGAAGTACAGCTGCTCGGTGACTGGGTCGCCGCCGGAATGCCGGCGACGTGCGACTCCGGGACGGGCGGGTCGGGCCCCGTCGTCAACCCGTACGACACGCCCGTCACCTGTTCGAGCGGGGTGCACTGGACCCGCGGAGACGCCGAGTCGCCGAACATGCACCCGGGCGGGGCTTGCATCGACTGCCACAAGAAGCAGGGCGAAGGACCGGTCTTCGCCTTCGCCGGCACCGCGTACCCTTCGGCGCACGAGCCCACGGACTGCAATGGCCTCGACGGTAGCGCCGGAGACGTGAAGGTCGTGATCCTGGACGCCAACGACCGGACCTACACGCTCGAACGTCAACGGTGCCGGCAATTTTTTCTACGAGCCGCGTGGAACTGCCGTCGCGCTGCCGTACCGCGCGAAAGTCGTGCGCGGCACCCTCGAGCGACTGATGTCAACCGAGCAGACGAGTGGCGACTGCAACGCCTGCCACACCGAAAGCGGTGCAGAGGATGCGCCCGGGCGGATCATGGTGCCATGAATCCAGGGGTCAACTCTTACGAGCGATCAGCCGTGTCGGCGCTAGACTGCAGGCATGCGCCGTGGTGCCGCGTGGTCGGTCGCTCTCGTGCTCGGCTCGGCCGCTGCAGGGGCGGTGCCGCGCGAGCGCGCTCCCGGGTGCACCGGGCCGCGCATCGTGCTCGAAGGGTCACTGTCGCGTTCCGCGGAATGGTCGGAGGCAGCCGAGGCCGCACGCCAGCGCGTCGCGGAGCTCTCTGACGTGGATGCATGCGCGGTGTTGCGAGTCACAAGGCAGAGCAGCAAGGTCGCGCTGCGGGTGCGCGCGGGCGATGGTCGCTCGGCGGTGCGCGAGCTCGCTCGGCCTCAGGAGCTCGGGGCGACCGCCGTCGCGCTGCTCGTGCTGCCGCCGACGGCGCGCGATGGTGCGACCTCAGCTTTGCCACCGGGAAATTCGACGGGCGCGAACGGCGAGCCGGACGCAGAAACGGCCGGGTCCGTGAGCGAGCCCTCGCCGGCCGGCGATGCCGCGACGGCTGCTGCTCCGTCGCCCCGACCGCCGCGCACACCCGAGCCTCTGCCGCGCGTTTCGCCCCGCGGCTCGGAACGAGCGCCTCTCGCGCTCGCCGCCTCGTCGGCTGCGGGCTTCGAGCTCGGGCTCGCTGCCGCCGGGCGATCGATTGGCGCGCTGCGTGGGCCGGGCGCTTCGGCGCTCGGGAATCTGCGCGCGGGAGGCTGGCTTTTCGGCCTCGGGCTTTCCGGCACGAGCCTCGGAGGCGGCGACTCCACGAGCTCCATCCAGAGCGCATTGCGCTTCTCGCTTTCACCGGAGGTCGGCCATCGCTTCGGCATCGGCTCGATGGACCTCGATCTCGGCCTCGAAGCGCCGGGTGTGATGCTCGATCGCACGCACTTCGCGCAGGCGCCCGTTGCGCCTCCGCCGACGAGCACCGAAATGGACACCGAGCCGGACGGCGACGACCCTGGCGTGGGGGGCGTCACGCCCACCGCGCCCCAGACCGAGATGGTGTCGGCGACGGCTTTCGCGCTCCACGCTGGGGCGTTCGCACGCCTCTCGATGGCGTTCGCGCGGCCCCTGCGCGCCTACCTCGAGCTCGACGGCGGCCGCACGCTTTACCGCTTTGGCGCCTCGCGTGCCTCCGTTCCGGAGCTCGCCGCCTACGACCTCGGCGCGTCGCTCGGCGTCGCGTGGAGTCCGAAGTGATGGGTGGGGAGCTTTCGCCGACGCTGATGTTCGCTCCCGCGTCGGATGCGCCGTCGGCGCCGGCGGCGAGCCCGTCGGTCAACGAGGATCGCGCGCTCATGGCCCGCCTCGCCGCGGGTGACATGGATGCGCTCGGGCGCCTGTACGACCTTTACCAGGCGAACGTGCGGCGCTTCCTCGTGCGCCTCTCGCCGAACGTCGCCGACGCGGACGACGCCGTGCACGCGACGTTCCTCGCCGCTTACCGCTCCGCCGCGAGCTTCAATCCCTCGCGCTCGCTGCGGGCATGGCTCTTCGGCGTCGCGGCCAATCAGGCCAAGCGCGCGCGGGCGAGCAGTGCCCGCCGAGCGAGGCTGCTTGGCACTCTGCGTCCGTCGGCGTGGGGGGCGACGGCCGATCCCGAAGGGGCGCTCGCCGCCCGCGAGGAGCTCGGGCGTCTCGAGTCGGCGCTTGCAGCGCTGAGCGAGGCGAAGCGGGCCGTGCTCTTGCTCTCCGAAGTCGAGGGGCTCTCCGGGGCGGAGATCGCCGAGGCGCTCGACATCCCCATCGGTACGGTCTGGACGCGACTGCATCACGCCCGGCGCGAGCTCTCCGGGATGGTGCCGCACGAGGAGGACTCCTGATGGCGCCGTCGTGTCCCGAAACCGTCAACATCGAGCTCATGCGCGACGGCCGACTGCCGGAGGTCGAGGCCTCGCTGCTTGTCGAGCACGCGCGCGCCTGCCCGGCATGCGGGCGTGAAGCGAGGCGGCTCGAAGCATTGCGCGCGGGGCTCGCCTCGCTGCCGCTCGACGAGCCGAGCACGGCCGACGTGGCCCGTCAGCGCGAGGCCCTGCTGTTTGCCGCCGGCAGCGAGCCCGCTCGTCGCCCCGCGGCTCGGCGCGTCGCCGCCCTGGCCGTCACCCTCGCGCTCGCGGCGAGCGCCGCGCTGATGCTCGGCACGGGCGCGGTGCAGCGCGCGCGCGACGCGCTGTCGGGCGTGGAGCGGAGCCACGAGCCCGCGGTCGCGGTCACGGGGCCCGCGGCGCCCGCGAAGCGTTCGCCCAATCGCGCGGTGTCAGCCCCGGGGCCGACCCCGCTCGCGGCGCTCAGCGTCGAAGTGGACCCGAGTCGAGGTGCCGACTGGTCGCGCTCGGCGACGGCCGGCGGCGAGACGCTCGTGCTGCGCGCAGGTCAGCTCCGCGTCGCCGTGCGGCACCGCGCGGCGGACGGGCGCGTCGTCGTGCGGCTGCCGGACGGCGAGCTCGTGGACGTGGGGACCGTGTTCGTGGTCCGTGTCAACGACGGACGGACGGACCGCGTGAGCGTGGAGGAAGGGCGCGTGAGCCTCAGGCTCAGTGGGCTCGACGCCATCGAGCTCGGCGCCGGCGAAAGCTGGGATCGAGGGGGCCACGCGAGCGCTTCGCCGGGCCCCCGGGCCCCGGGCGTCCTTCCCGAGCCGGGCGCGCCGTGCGCGCAAGCCGATGCGTTCGACGTGGGGCTGGTCGCCTTCACACAAGGTCGCTACGCGACCGCGGCCAGCGAGCTTGGTCGCTTTCAGAGCGCGTGCGCTCACGATCGGCGCGGCGAGGATGCCGCGTACCTCACGATGGTGGCGCTCGCGCGCGCCGGACGCACGGAGCAGGCCGTGCGCGCCGCCCGCTCGTACCTCGCGAGGTTCCCTTCGGGATTCAGAAAGCAGGAGGCGGAGAAGCTGGCAGCGCAGGTGACCCATGACAAAAAGTGATCCATCCCGTCGTCGATTTCTCGAGGTCGTGGCGTCCGCGGGCGCGAGCACGCTGGGCGTCGTCGCCTGCGGTGCGCCCGCGGGCGTCGAGCCGGAGCCCGTGCACGACGTCTCGGTGGGGGCGGCGGCAAGCTATGCGGTCGGCAGCCTGGAAGCCGTGGGCACGCTCCCCGTGGCGCTCGGGCGCGACGGCAAGGGCTTCTACGCCATGACGCTCACCTGTCCGCACCAGGGCTGCAACATGGCCATCGACGGCAACGTCGGCGCGACGGGCGTCTACTGCTCGTGTCACGGCAGTCGTTTCGATGCCAACGGCAACGTCCAACAGGGCCCCGCGCGTGATCCGCTCGCACACTTCGCCGTCGCCCTCGACACCGAGGGCAACGTCACGATTCACGGCGACCAGCGCGTCGGTTCCGGCACGCGCACGCCCGCCTGATCCGCAGGGTCGCGACCCCGTAGGGTCGCCTCAATCGCCGAAGCAGATGCCGAAGTCGCGCGCCGTGAGCAGGGCGTCGTTGTCCGGTGGCACGGTGTGGCGCAGCGAAAGCGCGTCGCCGAGCGGGATCAACGTCATGTGCGGCGGCCGCCACGACAGCATGCGGCCCCATTGCCCCGCCGCCGCGAGCCGCACGGCCTCGCCGCCATAGCGTAGCGAAAGGAGCCGGTCGGCCGGGGTCGGCGGGCCGCCGCGCTGCAGGTGGCCGAGCACGAGGCTGCGCGTCTCGAGCCCGGTACGCCGAGCAATCTCGCTTGCGACGAGTGCCCCGACGCCGCCGAGCGTCGGCTCCTTGCCCGGCTCCTCGCCCTTGAGCACGAACGCGCCGCCCCGTGGCTTCGCTCCCTCCGCGACGACGACGACGGCGAACGGCCGCTCGGTGTTCCAGCGGTGCACGAGCGAGGCGCACACCTTGTCGATGTCGAAGTCGATCTCGGGCAGCAAGATGGCATGTGCCGCGCCGGCAAGACCCGCGTAGAGCGAAAGCCAGCCAGCGTAGCGGCCCATGAGCTCGATCACCATGACGCGCCCGTGCGCTTCGGCCGTCGAATGGAGTCGCCCGACGGCTTCGGTCGCGAAGCTCATTGCGCTGTCGAACCCGAAGGTCACCTCCGTCCCGCCGAGATCGTTGTCGATCGTCTTCGGTACGAGGAGGACGTTCATGCCCTTTTCCTGGAAACGCGCGGCGATGCCGAGGCTCCCGTCGCCGCCGAGCGCGATGAGCCCGTCGGCGCCGAGCTCGCGGTAACGCCGCATGACGAGATCACTGTCGTCGCTGAGCACGACGGAGCCGTCGGCCCCTTTCACTGGTCGCGCGAAGGGCTGGCCCTGGTTCACGGTGCCGAGTAGCGTTCCGCCACGGTCGGCGATGCCGCGCACGACGTCGCGATCGAGAGTGACGAGCCCGCCGCTGCCCTCCTCGAGCAGCCCGGAGTAACCGCGGCGAATTCCGGTCACACGAAAACCGCGACGCACGGCCGACAGCGTCACGGCGCGGATCACCGCATTGAGGCCCGGGGCGTCACCCCCGCCCGTGTTGATCAGGAGGTGCATGGTCGCGAGCGTTTGCCTCCGGCAAGGCGACGTCAACCGCTGCGGCGCGCGACCCCGGAAAGGGGGTCACGGCTCGGCGACGACGGGGCCGAGCTCGGCGACGAGGCTTTCGAGCAGCGCGAGCCCCGTGCCGATCTTGTGCATGAAGGAGGGTGTGTGGGGAACGAGCAAGAAGCGGGGGTGGCGTGACCAGAGCTCGCGCAAGCGACGATCGAGGTCGACCGCCTCCGCCAACGTTTCGTTCCTCGTGGGATTGCCGCCTTCGATGGATTTGCCAGCAATCGCGGCCGTCTCGAAGAACACGACGGCGTCGTAGCGTCCGAGCTCCGCCTCGAAGCTCGTCGCCATCGCCTCGAAGAACTCCGCCTCACCGTCGGGCCAGTACGCGGCGCCGTCGATCGTGCCGCGGTCGCAGAGCAACACGCGGTCGGGGAAGAGCGCCGACTGCACGTCTTCGATGTTGCGCTGGACGTGGAAGATCGCCTTCTGGACCGCGCGCCTCGCGTCCGGCTCGTGCGTGCGCGGGAACCCGCCCGCGAACAGGATCGTCGCGGACTCCGGCACGACGACGACCCGTTCGCCGAGCTCGCGACGGAAGAGGTCGGCCGCCGTGGTCTTGCCGCCGCCCGGCCCTCCCGTGAGCACGAGCCGGCAGCGCTTGCTCGGGCTCGCCGTGCTCCGAGCGACCGTCATTCGATCTCCATCCGCACGCGAAAGAGCCCTGCGTCCAGCCGGCTCTCGACCTTGAGCCCGCTCTTGTTGAAAATCGCGAGCATGCGAGCGTTCGTCGGTAGCACGTCGGCGGTGAAACCGAGAATGCCACGCGCGCGAGCGAGCTCGGCGAGGCGCCGGAAGAGTGACGTCCCGAGCCCCTGACCCTGATAGGCATCGAGCACGACGAGCGCGACGTCGCCGAGGCGCGTTGCCGGGTTGACGTCGTAGCGCGCCATGGCGACGATCTCCCGTTCCTCGCCGCGCTCGATCTCGCCGACGAGCGCCATGCTCGTCTCGTAGTCGACGTTGACGAGCGCCATGATCTCGTCGTGGGGGTGACTGCGCTTGTGGCAGAGAAACCGCTCGTAGACGCTCTCGTCCGAAAGCTGGTAAAATAGCCGTTTGAGGGAGTCCTCGTCGGCCATGCGCACGGCGCGGAGGTGCACGAGCTCCCCCCGGGCGAGGGTGACGCTCGACTCGGCCTGCCAGGGCGGCTCGCCGCGTGGCACGACCTGGTTCGCGAAGACGTAGTGGCGCTCCTTCGCGGCGTTCATCAACTCCGCGCGAAAGCTGGGGTGAGCTATCTCGACGAGCGCGTTCGCTCGCTCGCGGATGTTGCGGCCCCAGAGGTCCGCCACGCCGTACTCAGTGACCACGTAGTGAACGTCGCCGCGGCTCGTCACGACGCCAGCGCCCGCTTCGAGCACGGGCTGGATGCGGCTCACGCTGCCCTGCTTGGCGGTCGAAGGCAGCGCGATGATGGGCTTACCGCCCCGACTGCGCGCCGCGCCGCGGATGAAGTCGACCTGGCCGCCGATCCCGGAAAAGAAGCGACCGGCGATCGTGTCCGCCGCGACCTGCCCCGTGAGGTCAACGGCGAGCGCCGAGTTGATGGCGATCATATTGTCGTTTCGCGCGATCACGAACGGGTCGTTCGTGAAGTCGCTCGGGCGGAGCTCCACGCTCGGGTTGTCGTTGACCCAGTCGTAGAGGCGTCGCGTACCCATCACGAACGACGTGACGACCTTGCCGGGCAAGAGGGTCTTCTTGCGGCCGGTGATCACGCCGGCCTCGACGAGATCGACGACGCTGTCCGACAGCATTTCCGTGTGGACGCCGAGATCGCGTCGATTCTCGAGGGCCTTTAGCACGGCGTGCGGGATGCCGCCGATGCCCGTCTGGAGCGTCGCGCCGTCGGGGATCAGGCTCGCGACCTGGCGTCCGATCGCGAGCGTCGTCTCGTCGGGGGGGTCGGGCGTTAGCTCGAGGATGGGCGTGTTGACGGGGACGAGCCAGTCGATGTCTTCCGCGTTCACGACGGTGTCACCCAGTGTTCGGGGCATGTTCGGGTTCACCTCGGCGATCACGAGGTCCGCGGCGTCAACCGCCGCCCGCACAACGTCGACGGAGACGCCGAGGCTCACCTGGCCGTGCTTGTCGGGCGGCGTCACCTGCAGCAGCACGACGTCGATGCGCACGCGGCGAGAGCGAATGAGCCGCGGAACCTCCGAAAGGAACACCGGCATGAAGTCGGCCCGCCCGGCCTGCACCGCTTCGCGGGTGTTCGGGCCAATGAAGAACGCGGTATGCCGGAAACGTGCCGCGAGCTCGGCACGAACGTAGGGCGCGGGGCCGAGCGTGAGCAGGTGCACGATCTCGTTGTCCGAGAGGTGGGCACCGTGCTCGGCGAGCGCGGCGACGAGCGTCGTCGGCTCGGCGGCGCCCGACCCGATGAGGATGCGGCGCCCCGGAGCGATCTTGCCGATTGCCTCGGCCGGCGAGAGCAGGCGCGCGCGGTAACGCTGGTCGAAGGAGACATCTCGCATAGGAGGGAACGCGGCACGACCGGGCAAGGAGCGCGCCAGCGAGAATCGCATGCATGACGCGTGAGGGGCGCAGAAAGCGCCGTTGTCGGCGGGGCGACGCAACTTTTGCGCGTGCGCGCCGCGGCTTGCTCGATGTGAACGCGAGTTGCTCGCGGGCACGAACCCTGCACGGCCCCGTGACGATGCCCGTGCGCCGCAGAAGGACGATGGACGCGAACGAGGCGGTCGCGTCGGTGGCTTACCGCCTCAACGAAGTGATCGGGATCTATCCGATCACGCCGGCCTCGCCCATGGGCGAGCTTTCGGACGAGTGGTCGTCGCGCGAGCAAAAAAATCTGTGGGGCTCGGTGCCCACGGTCATGGAGCTCCAGTCGGAGGGCGGAGCGGCGGGCACCGTTCACGGCGCGCTGCAGGCAGGTGCTCTCGCGACGACCTTCACGGCGTCGCAGGGCCTCCTGCTCATGATACCGAACCTCTACAAGGTCGCGGGCGAGCTCTTGCCCTGCGTGATTCACGTTGCGGCGCGCACCGTGGCGACGCACGCGCTCAGCATCTTCGGCGACCATTCCGACGTGATGGCGTGCCGGCAGACGGGCTTTGCCATGCTCGCGGCGTCCGGCGGCCAGGAAGCGCACGATTTCGCGGCCATCGCGCACGCGGCCACGCTCGAGAGCCGCGTGCCGTTTCTGCATTTTTTCGACGGCTTTCGCACCTCGCACGAGCTCTCGCCCGTCGACGAGCTTAGCGACGACGATCTGCGCGCCTTGCTCGACGACGACTGGCTCAGCGCGCGGCACCGTGCCGCGCTCACGCCGGAGCGTCCGAGCGTCCGGGGTACGGCGCACAACCCCGATACTTATTTTCAGGCGCGCGAAGCCGTGAACCGATTCTATGCTGCCTGTCCCGACGTCGTGGAGCGCTCGATGGAGCGGCTGTTCCAGCGCACGGGACGAAGGCACGCCCTCTTCGAATACGCGGGGCATCCCGAGGCCGAGCGCGTCGTCGTGGCCATGGGGTCGGCGGCGACGACCGTCGCGGAGACGGTGAGCGCGCTCGCGGCGCGCGGTGAGCGTGTGGGTGCCGTCAAGGTGTGCCTGTATCGGCCGTTCTCGGTCGAGCGCTTCGCACGAGCGCTGCCACGGTCGGTGCGGCGCATCGCGGTGCTCGATCGCACCAAGGAACCCGGGGCCGTCGGCGAGCCGCTCTACCTCGACATCGTGGGCGCGCTCGCCGAGGCGGGTCGCCCGGAGGTGTCCGTCAGCGGCGGTCGATACGGGCTTTCGTCGAAGGAGCTCACGCCCACCATGGTCAAGGCCGTGGTCGACGAGCTCGCTCGCGCGGCACCGCGCCGGCATTTTTCGCTCGGCATCGTCAACGACGTGACGCACGAGTCGCTCGACGTCAACGTGGAGCTCGAGCTCGAGCACGAGGGCACCTACGAGGCCGTGTTCTTCGGGCTGGGGTCGGACGGCACGGTGGGCGCCAGCAAGAGCACGATCAAGATCGTCGGGGATCGCGGCGAGCACGAGGTGCAGGGATTCTTCGTTTACGATTCGAAGAAGGCGGGCGCCGTGACGGTGTCGCACCTCAGGTTCGCCAAGCACCCGATCGGGCGGCCGTACCTCGTCACGCAGGCCGACTTCGTCGGCTGCCACCAGTTCGAGCTGCTCGATCGCATGCCCGTCGTCGAGCACGCGCGTCCGGGAGCCGTGCTGCTGCTCAACGTGCCGTTTTCACCCGAGGAGACGTTCTCGCGCCTGTCTCGCGAGGTGATGCAGGAGATCGTCACGCGAAGGCTCAGGGTGTTCGCGATCGACGGCTATCGCGTGGCTCGCGAGGCCGGGCTCGGTCGTCACATCAACACCGTGATGCAAGCCTGCTTCTTCGCCGTTTCGCGGCTCCTGCCCGCCGAGGTGGCGAGGCTCGGCATGAAGGAGGCCATCCAGCACGGCTACGAAAAGGGTGGACCGGAGGTGATTCGCCAGAACCTCGCTGCCGTTGCCGGAGCGGAGGGCGCGCTCGTCGAGCTCGCGCTGCCGGCCGCGCTCCCTGACGGCAAGCCGCGGCGGCCGCCCGTGTCGGACGCTGCGCCCGACTTCGTGAAGCACGTGACGGCGGCGATGATCGCCGGGCGGGGTGATCGACTGCCCGTGAGCGCCTTTCCCGTGGACGGCGTGTGGCCGGTCGGCACGAGCCGGTTCGAGAAGCGCCGACTCACGACGAGCGTTCCGGCGTGGGACGCGGCGCTCTGCATCCAGTGCAACAAATGCGTGCTCGCGTGCCCGCACGCCGCCATTCGGGCCAAGGTTTTCGCCGAGCCCGAGCTTCTGAAGGCGCCCGCCGGTTTCGCGGCGACCGCGTGGAAGGGCCACGACTTCCCCGGCGAGAAGTACGCGCTCGCCGTTGCAGCCGAGGACTGCACGGGCTGCCGGCTCTGCGTCGAGGTGTGCCCCGCGAAGGACAAGAGCAATCCGCGTCACAAGGCGATCGACATGACGCCGATCGGAGACACGCTCGAGGCGCTCCGCGAGCGCTACGAGTTCTTCCTTTCGCTGCCGGAGATGGACCGGCGCCGCGTGCATCTCGACGTCAAGGGCTCTCAGCTGCTCGAGCCGCTCTTCGAGTACTCCGGGGCGTGCTCGGGTTGCGGCGAAACACCGTATCTCAAGCTTTTGACGCAGCTCTTCGGCGACCGGCTGCTCGTCGCCAACGCGACGGGCTGCTCCTCGATCTACGGCGGCAACCTCCCGACGACGCCCTGGGCGGCGCGCGCGGATGGTCGCGGCCCCGCCTGGGCGAACTCGCTGTTCGAGGACAACGCCGAGTTCGGATTCGGCATGCGCCTCGCGTTGGACGCCCGGGCTCGGCAGGCGCGGACGCTGCTCGAATCGCTCTCGGGCGAGCTCGACCCAGCGCTCGTCGCGGCCCTGCTCGGCGCCGACCAGACGAGCGAGGCCGGCCTCGTCGAGCAGCGCGAGCGCGTGACGACGCTGCGAGCGGCCCTCGGCGGGATCTCGCGTCCGGAGGCTCGGCACCTCGGCGAGGTCGCCGACGAGCTCGTGAAAAAGAGCGTCTGGATCGTGGGAGGCGACGGCTGGGCGTACGACATCGGGTTCGGCGGGCTCGACCACGTGCTCTCGTCGGACCTCGACGTGAACGTGCTCGTGCTCGACACCGAGGTGTACTCGAACACCGGTGGCCAGAAGTCGAAGGCGACGCCGCGCGGCGCGGCCGCCAAGTTCGCGGTACTCGGCCGCGACGCCGAGAAGAAGGATCTCGGGCTTCACGCCATGAGCTACGGGCACGTCTACGTGGCGCGCGTGGCGTTCGGGGCGCGCGACGCGCAGACGGTTCGCGCGCTCGTCGAAGCGGAGGCGCACCCCGGCCCCTCGCTCGTGATCGCGTACTCGCACTGCATCGCGCATGGCTACGATCTCGCCTTTGGCGCGCGGCAGCAGCGACTCGCCGTCGATTCGGGCGTCTGGCCGCTGTTCCGCTTCGACCCGCGCAGGCTCGCCGCCGGTGAGCCACCGCTCACGCTCGACGCGGTGCCGGGCAAGGCGAAGGCACGCGAGTACATGGCGGGCGAAGCGCGCTTCCACGCCGTGAAGCGGCTCGACCCCGCCCGCTACGAACGGCTACTGAAAGCCGCCGAGCGTGACGTGGAGCATCGCATCGCGCTCTACTCCGCGCTCTCGGCAATCCGCCAGGGCGGCGCCCAAAAGGAGACGAGCTGATGGATCTCTCGACGACGTACCTGGGCCTCGAGTTGCCGCATCCGCTCGTGCTCGGCGCCTCTCCGCTCGTCAACGACCTGGACGCCGTGCGGCGCGCCGAGGACGCCGGCGCCGCGGCCATCGTCATGCACTCCCTGTTCGAGGAGCAGATCGCGCTCGAGCACGCCGCCTCCCGCGCTGTCGCGAGCCACGACGACTCCTTCGCCGAGGCGCTGTATTTTCGGCCGCATCGCGCCGAGTTCGCGCTCGGGCCCAACGAGTACCTGGAGCAGCTTCGTCGCATCAAGAGCGCCGTTCGGGTGCCGGTCATCGCGTCGCTCAACGGTGTGACCAATCGAGGCTGGCTCGAATACGCGCGCCTCGTCGACCAGGCGGGCGCGGACGCGCTCGAGCTCAACGTGTACCGCGTGGCGAGCGACCCCGAAGCTTCGGCCGAGGAGATCGAGAAGACCACCGTTGACATGCTCACGAGCGTGAAGGGCTACACCAAGCTTCCGATCGCCATTAAGCTCTCGCCGTTCTATACCTCGCTTGCGAGCTTCGCGGCACGGCTCGCGAACGCTCGCGCGGACGGTCTCGTGCTGTTCAACCGTTTCTACCAGCCCGACATCGACGTCGAGGAGCTCGAGGTCGCGCATCGTCTCGAGCTCTCGAGCTCCTCGGAGCTGCTCTTGCGGCTGAGGTGGCTCGCCATCCTGTCGGCGCAGCTCGAGGTTTCGCTCGGCGTGAGCGGCGGCGTGCACGGGATGCTCGACGCGCTCAAGGCGATCATGGCGGGTGCCGACGCCGTGCAGCTCGTCTCCGAGATCCTCAAGCACGGCCCACGCCGTTTCGGCGAGATTCGCGCCGAGCTCGTCAGGTGGCTCGAAGAGCATGACTACGAATCTCTCCGCCAGGCCAAGGGCAGCATGAACCTTTCGCGCTGCCCCGATCCGGGGGTGTACGAGCGCGCGAATTACCTGCGTGTGCTGTCCTCCTTTCGGCCGGACGACGCGCCGGGCGCCTGATGGGGGCCGTCAGACAGCGTCGCGCGCGGCGCGCAACACGTTCAACGTAGCTCACGATGCCCACGAGCTTCGAGCTATCGGCCTCGACGACGGGCACGGCGCCCACGCGATTTTCGATCATCAAGTCGATGACTTCCGGGAGCTCGGTCTCGGGATTCACGGACACGACGCTGGCCGTCATGAGCGTGCTCGCCGGGCGCGCGAGGATCTCCTCGATGCGTCCGGGGCTCGCAAACGACGACAGCGCGTCCGGCACGACGTCGCGAAGGTCGCGATCACTGATGATGCCGACGAGCGCATCGTTTTCCACCACGGGTAGGTGGCGCACGTCCGCTTCCCGGAGCGCTCGCAGCACCTGACGCAGGTTCGTCGTGACGCTCACGGTGTACGGATCCGGGGTCATGATTTCTCTTGCGATCATGGCTGGCCTCCGGAGGAAACACCGTGCACGGGGCGTGCCACGCGGCGGCGCTAATTTTTGCCGGCAACGGAGCAGGGTGGCGCGAAAACGCTGCGGCAACCCACCGAGTGCGCGCAAGCGCTGCTTGGCGCCGTGCCGTCCCCGAGCCTGCCTGGCGTGGTGTTTGCGAGCTCCGTCATGTGCCCTGCGTCGCGTGCTGGAGGACGAAGCGCTCCCCCTTCGCCCGGCGACGGAGAGCGACGAGCGCGAGCGCGCACATCGTGATCACGAGCGCGTTCCAGGCGGCGAAGCCGGCGAGGCCGAAAGGGGTCAGCGCCCAACCGGGCAGCTCACGACGTCGACCGTCATCACCTCCGAGACCCTGGTTTCGGCGACGTTTGCCCCCTTCGCGCAGGCACGCACCACGATGTCGCGATCGGTCACCACGCCGCACACCGCACCGTGCGCATCGACGACGGGCAGGAAGCCACAGCCGCACTCCTCCATCGTCCGCGAGGCCTCCGCGAGGCTCGTGCGGGGCGATACCGTCGCCACGTGATGTCGCATCACGTCTGCCACCCGCAGTGGCTTGGCGGCGTCGGTGCGCGTCGATTGGACTCGGTGGGTCGCCATGACTCGGATGTAAGCAACAGGCGTACCAAGCGCGACGTGCGCGTTGGCGCGCGCCGGGGCACTCGGCGTGCAAGAAACGTCTCGTTTCGGGTCCGGGTGCGCATTCCGTGCCGCTGCCCATGGGGCGCTCTTCGCTCGGGTCAGCTTCCCGTGTGTCTCAGTCGCGCGGCGATGGGCTGCTCGAGGCTTGCCGGCGGCGACAGGCCGCCCTCGAGGTACGCCTGCCGCACGTGTGCGCGGAAGAGCGCGTCGAGCTCGGGATCCCAATCCGAGCCCTGATCCTCGCCGAACCACCAGAACCAGTCGCTGCCCTCGGCCGCATAGAGCGCGTGGAATGCGGCGGGGAAGCTCTCGGGCGTCTTGCCCGCCCGCTCGAGAGCGTCGCGTGCGTCGCCGAGCGCGTTCCAGGCTCGGTTCTCCTCGTCGTGACCGATCCACGTGCCGAGGTTGACGCCCGGGGCAGAGCCCGCCTGGTCGATCCACGAGCCCGTGTAAAGGTCGTAAACGCGCGTGAGGTCCGCGAGGCCGTGCGGCGGGCGCGCGGCATCTCCTGCGAGGTATCCCGAAAAGGTCGTGGGAACGATGTCCGGATCGGCCACGACCCGGCCGTAGAGAGCGCTCAGAAAATCCCGTCCGTCGTGCGGGTAGGCACCCCAGGCGTTCTCCCCATCGAGCACGATCGACACCACGTGGTCCTCGCCGGGGTCGAGACGGTCGAGGAGCTCGCGGTGCAGGTGGTCGATGAACTCGCGCGCGGCGCCGTCCTGGTCGGCATACCGGTGGTAGTCGAAGCCGATCTTGTCGGACAGCTCGCGCTCGCGGAAAAACACCGCGAGCGCCTGGCCGCCCTCCTCGGCGCGGTACGGGCGGCAAAGCACGTTCGGGTCGTCGGCGCGGTAGCCGAAGCGCCCCGAGCGCTCGAGCACGCCCCGGTCGGTGGCGATCCAGGTCACGCCTTGTTCGGCGAGGAGCCCGACGGTCGCCTGGCTCACGGCACCCTCGGCGGGCCACATCCCGTGAGGGCGCCCACCGAACAGCGCCACGTGGTGCTCGATCGCGAGAGCGATCTGGGCTCGAGCATCTTCCGGATGTCGAAAGGGGCGGGGGCGACTCCCCGGCGCGTCGAGCGTCGCCGTGTCGCTGTCGACGAGGATGGGCAAGATCGGGTGAAAGTACGGTGTCGTCGAGATCTCGATGCTGCCGGCTTCCTGGAGGGCGCGGTGGAGCGGGATGACAGCGCGGAGGATCTTCTGCTGCTCGCCGACGATCGATTCGAGATCGGCCGGCGAAAAACCGCCGCCCTGCTCGACGAACCGCGCAACGCTCGCCGTTTCGCCCGTCACGAGGCGCACGGCGCCGGTGCGAAACTCCTCGTTGAACCAGGCGAGGCTGAACCAGGCCGCGAGGTCGCGCAAATCTTCGGAGGCGAAGCGCGCCCGCTCGTCACGACGCCGAAGGAGCTCGTGGTAGCGCGGATACGGCGCGATTTGGCGTTCGACACTGGCGTGGAAGAACGTCGAGAGCATCTCGTGTCGCTCGTCGGCATCGAGGGTCTCGGCGCGCTTCAGAGTGAGCTCGAGCGCGCGATCGGTGGCGCCGCGCTCGGCGTAGTCCTCGAGCTGCCACGTCAGCACGGGCGTCAGATTGATGGTGAGCGCGAGCCCCGGCCGGGCCCCCGCGAGCGCGGCCATCGAGTAATAGTCGCGGAGGGCGTGGAGACGGACCCACGGCAGCCGGTAGGCGCCCGCGGCCTCGCGCTGGCCGAGGTCGCGGTAGAGCGGCTGATGCTGATGCCAGAGCAGGGCGAGGTGGAGCTTTCCCATCGCGCTTCCCTCTGCCACGATCGGGATTGACGGGGCGCCCGCGGCCGCGCTTCGTGGCTCAGTGGCGAACGGTGGCGTGCGCCTCGCGCAGGCCGTGCTCACGCTTCGGCACGAGCGCGCGGATGGCGGCGTAGAGCGGGCAGAACCCTGCGAGCCCAGTGCCGATCAGCACGATCCCGAAAAGGTTTACCGGGTACGTGTGCAGATCGAGGAGCGGGGTCGCGAGCAGGAACATGCCTGCGCCGAGGCGGATGGCACGGTCGAGGTGGTTCACGTTGCACTTCATGGGGACGGGACCTCCTGACCTCTTGCAGAAGCAGAAACCGTGCCGTCGCCCGAGACCCTGAATCCGGCGTGACGCGCTCCCCCGACGCGCAACCTCCCGCGCAACTTGCGTTGCCTGCGGGCCGCGGCGCAGAACCTGCGTAGCCCCTACAAGCGATCGGTTCTTCCAAGCCCGAAAGGCGCCACTCTAGCGTGGCTCGACGCGTGCGCCCTCCTTGACGCGATCGCCCGGGTGCACGGCAACCGACGCTCCGAGCGGCAACCCGGTGAGCTCGGCTTCGGTCTCACCGCGGTGTCCCACCTTCACGTCGACGAGGTGCGCGACGCCGCCGTTGACGCGGTAGGCGGCCCAGCCGTCGCCGCGCCGGAAGATCGCCCCGAGCGGCACCTTGAGCACGCCGTCCGCCCGGTAAAGCACGAGCCGCGCCTCGACCCGGTAGCCGTCGCCCAGGCTCGCCCAGCGCTCGCGCGGGTCGGTGAGGGCCACGACGACGTTGACGCGTTGCTCGTCGACACCGAGTGCCGACGGACGAGTGAACGCGGAGGGCTCGATGCGGCTCACGCGACCGGCGACGTCGTGGTCGCCACCCCAGCCGCGGATCGCGACGGGCGTGCCCGGCGCGATGCGGACCGCGTCGGTCGTGAGCACGTTGACGACGACCTCGAGTCGCTCCGGGTCACCGACCTCGACGAGCGGTGTGCCGGCCTGGACCACGCTCGCGCTCTTCTGGTGGACGCGGAGCACGCGACCGGACACGGGCGAGAGCACGTTGACATGCCGATCACCCGTCGTCGAGGCCCCCTTCGAATCGCGCCCGAGCGAAACGCGTGCGACGCGCACCTCCTCGGTCGCCACCTTGCTCGCGAAGTCGGCCGAGTGGAGCTCCTCGGTGCGCAGGCGCGTGACGAACTCCGCCTCCTCGAGCGCCTGCGCGGGGATGGAGCGAGTTTGAGCGAGCTTCTTCGCGCGCACGAGCTCCTGCTCGGCGAGTTCCTGGGCCACCTTGGCGCGCGCCACCTGGGCGCGGGCCTGTCCCTGCGCGGAAAGCGCCGCCCCGAGCCGCGCCTCGGCTTCTGCGCGCGTGCGCGCGTCGAGCAGCGGTGACAGCGCGGGGGCTATCTCGGCGAGCGCATCGCCGGCTTTCACGGTATCGCCCGGCTCGAGCCCGAGCCGCGACACGCTGCCCGTCACGGGCGCCGACAACACGAAGCGATCCTTCACTCGCGTGACGCCGCTCTCCTCGATGGCGACGCTCAGCGTGCCGCGTGCGACCTCTGCAACGTCGACCGGCACGGGTTGGGGCCTGAGCGCGAGCACGGCGGCGACGGCGGCGCCCGCGGCGAGCAACCCGAGCACCGCATAGCGAACGTTGCGGCCCAGGCGCCGGCGGTGCTCGCGAGCGTGGCGCCGCTTGGCGTCGAGCTCGGCGCGGCGAGGTGCGTCGTTTGCCGCGTCGCGCGGCGACGAAGGTGATTCGGCGGGTAGAAGGTTCATGTTGCTCTCACTCTCTGGCCTTGAGCACGCCGACGAGGTCGAGATCGTCGAGGCTTTTTCGCACCCAAAGCCCGCTCACCACCGCCGCGAAAAGCGTCACGGAGGCCGAGAGCAGGTAGGTGCGCGGCGCGATCGTCACGGCCCAGCGATACATCTCTTGATCCACGGATTTCATGAACGCGCGCGCCCAGGCGCGACCGAGGTAGAGCCCGATCGGGATGGCGAGCCCCACCTCGAGCGCCTGGCCCCCGAGCAGGATGATCGAGACCTCGCGGCGCGTGAAGCCGAGCACGCGCAGGCTCGCCAGGTCACGGCTGCGTGCCGACAGCCCGATTCGTGCGTTGTTGTAGACCACGCCGAACACGACGCTCGCCGCGAGCGCTATCGAAACGGCCGTCCACACGTCCATGATCGAGGCGTTCATGTCGAGCATGCGCTGCATGTCGCCCGTCACGTCCGATACGTCGATGATGCGCGGCGAGCGGCGCAGGCGCTCGTCGATGCGATCCGCCTCGCGCGGATCCACGCGCAGCAGCACCGACGAAACGGCACCCAGATCCCCCTCGAGCGACGCCACGTAGCCCGCTTGCGCGTACATCGAGAGCCCCACGGCCTCGTCGACGAAGCCGACCACGACGGGGTACACCGTCTTGCGCGAGCCCTCGCGCACCTCGATCTCGGCGCGGTCGCCGACGCGCAGTCCCAGCACCTGGCCGAGCGTCTTTTCGAGCACGATGCCGTCCTCGGGCAGGCGCACCTCGCTGCCGCCGCGCCCCACGAGGCGGCGCAGCGTCGCCCCGCGCGGCAGCCCCATGATCACGCTGTCGCGCTGGCGATGCTCATGACTGATGCGCACGGGGACGGCGCGTACGCCTTCGGCGCTGATGACCCCCGGCGTGCCGCGCAGCTCCGTCACGACGCGCGGTGACACGGGCTTCGCGAACAGCACCGAAAGATCCTGCCGTTGCTCGCGCCGAAACGTGCCCTCGAAGTAGGCGAGGATCGAATCCCAGCCGAAGTGCGCGAGGATCATCAAGGACACGGCGCCCGCGACGCCGAGCGACGAGAACAGCGTGCGCAGCGGGCGCCGCGCGACCTCGCGCAGGATCATCAGGCCGCTCGTGCCGAAGAGCATGCCGAGCCCGAAGCGCTCGAGCAGGCTCTTTCTGTAGCGGGCTGGCGCCGGCGGCTGCATCGCCTCGGCGGGGGGCATCTTGATCGCCGAGCGGACGGCGCCGAGCCCGCCCACGAGCGCCGCGGCGCCGCTCACGAGCACGGCCGACGCCACGAGCGACAGCGACGCGTCGAAGGCGAGGTCCGGGAAGCGGAAGGTCGCCGCGTAGAGCGCGAGGACGCGCCGGCCGAGCGCGATGCCGAGCAACACGCCGAGCAGGCTGCCGGGCACGAGCACGACGAGCACGAGCCCGAGGTAGTGGCGCCCCACCTGGCCGTTCGAGTACCCGACGGCCTTCAGCGTCGCGATCTCGCCGCGATGCAGGCGAATCAGGCGCCCGAGCACGAGATTGACCAGAAACGCGGCGACCCCCAGAAATACCGCGGGGATCATCGTCGAAAGCATGCGGAGCTGGTCGAGCTCCTGGGTGACGATCTTGTTCGAAATCTGGTCCTTTCGCCCGATCGCGCCGGTGCCTCCGTAGGGGGCGAGGATGCGATCCACGGCTTTCATCACGGCCTGCTCGGAGGCACTGGGCGCGAGCCTCAGCGTCACGTCGTTGAAAGCGCCGCCGAGCTCGAAGGCGGACGCCAGCGCCGTTCGCTCCATCCACAAGACCGCGTGGCGCTTGGGATCGTCGACGATGGCGCCGGGGCGGATCGCGTACACGAACTCCGGCGAGAGCGCGACGCCGACGACGCGAAACGAGCGCCGCTTGCCGTTCAAGACGATCGGCACGCGGTGGCCCGGGTCGAGCCCGTGCGCTTCCGCGAAGGACTCGAGCACGACGATCTCGTCGTCGCGCCCGCGCTCGGGCATCCTGCCGCGGCGAAGATAAAGGGCGTTCGTCGCGGGCTCGCGGGCGGTGGGCAGGGACAAGAGGCGCCCGTAGGCCGGGCGCGGCATCCCCTCGATGGGCAGCGTCACCTCCTCGGCCACGCGGGTTTCGATGGTCTGGACGCCGGGCAGCGCCTCGATGCGGCGTGCAACGACCTCGGGGACACGCTCCGCCCGCGCGAACACGTCCGCGAAGCGATAGCGGTCGTAGTAGGCCTCGCGCGCGCGCTGGAGCGAGGCATAGCAACCGCGCAAGGAGATGAAGCAGACGATTCCGCTCGCAAGCACGAGCGCGATGGTGATGATCTGCCCCTTGAGACGCGAGGTCTCGCGCAAGAGCTTCTTGTCGAGCGTCGTCATCCACATGGCTCGCTCACCACCTGAGGTCTCGGGCGTGCACGCGGTCGGTCGTCATGCGGTCGCTCTGCACGCGCCCGTCGGCGAGCGTCACGACGCGATCGGCGATGTCGGCGATCGGTGCGTTGTGCGTGATGACCGCCGTCGCCGTGCGGAGCTCTGCGTTCACGCGCTCGAGCACCTCGAGAACCAGGATGCCGGTGCGAAAGTCCAGGGCCCCGGTCGGCTCGTCGCAGAGCAGCACCGAGGGCCGTTTGGCGATCGCTCGCGCGATGGCCACGCGTTGTTGCTCGCCGCCCGAGAGCTGCGCGGGGAAATGGTCGAGCCGTTCGCCGAGACCCACGAGCTCGAGGGCCTCTTCGGGATCGAGCGGGTCGTCCGAAATATCCGTGACGAGCGCCACGTTCTCGCGCGCCGTGAGGCTCGGAATCAGATTGTAGAACTGGAACACGAAGCCCACGTGGTGGCGGCGGTAGTCCGTGAGCACGTCCTCGTCCGCGTCGCTGAGCTCGGTGTCGCCGAAGATCACCCGGCCTTCGGTCGGCACGTCGAGGCCCCCGAGGATGTTGAGCAACGTGGATTTTCCGCTGCCGGAAACGCCAAGCAGCACGAGAAGCTCGCCGCCCTTGAGCGCGAAATCCACGCCATCGAGCGCCCGCACGTCGACTTCCCCCATGCGGTAGACCTTCTTGATCCCCTGGCACGAAAGCAGTGCATCCGAAGGGGCTCCGGCTAGGGCGGTGGGGGCACGACCGAACGGCGACACGCGGACTCCGCCGAGCAAGGCTCGTACCAGTCGCGGTTTTTTTCGGAAGAGCGACGAGGGAGCGCCTCGTGCCCTGAGCGACCGGTAATTAGTGCGCGCCCTTCGGATCGACCGAGTGCGAGCGCACCGATTGCGCGAGCGCCCGCCCCAGGGCGTCGGCGTCGCGACCGCCGTGGGCCACGACGTCGGGCGCCTCGGGAGGCTCGTAGGCGGCGCCCGCGCCGGGCAGCGCTCGCACCTTACCGGCGCGGCTCTCGTCGTAGAGCCCCTTCGCGTCGCGTCGCTCGCACTCCTCGAGCGGCGTGTCCACGAACACCTCGAGGAACGCCGGCGACAGGGCGCGCGCACGCTCTCTGAACGCTTTCCGATGCGCCGTGGCCGCGATGACGGCCGTGAGTCCCTGGCTCGCCAGCAGCGCCGCGAGCCCGGCGAGCGTCGCGTAGAAGGCGTCGCGCTCCTCGGGCGCGTAGCCGACCTTCGGCACGAGCGTCTCGCGCACGGCGTCGCCGTCGAGCAGGCAAGCGGCGTCGCCGCGAGCGCGCAAGCCCTCGACGAGGCGCTTCGCGAACGTCGTCTTGCCCGCCGATGGCAGCCCCGTGACCCAAATCACGACGCCGGCGCTCACGAGTCGAAGAACTCCTCGGCCACTGCCGGGGTGAACGCACCCTCGAGCACGCGCTCGACGAAGCCGAGCAGGCGCTCGCGATTGGCGCTTTCGAGCTCGGGGTACCAGGCGGGGCTCGCGAGCACGAGGCCACGCCAGGCGAGGAACAGCGGCGCCGCCTCGAAGAGCCCGCCGTCGTTCGTACGCTCGACGTACTCGTTCCAGAAGCCGTGCCACAGCGTCCTGAACGCCCCGCGCCACGCTCCCGGGTGTCCCAGCGCGAAGAACGCGAAGTTGATGGCCATGCACGCAACGTCGTCGGCCGGGTCACCGAGTGACCCGCGGCTCGTGTCGAGGACAAAGGGCTCCGGCTCCTCGCCGAAGAGCACGTTGAACGGGTGAAAGTCGCCGTGAATGCGCCGCAGCCGCCCGTGTTGCCGCTCGAGCCGAAAGTGGGCGGCGAGGCAGCGTTCCTCGATGCGCTCGAGGCGCGCTCGGGGCGCCGCAGGCGTCTCGTCCGGATAGCCGTCGACGATGCCGAGCACGCCTTCGCCGCTGCCGAACGTGTCGCGCACGGAGCGTGTGTACGCGGCCGGGGAGCCGCCGCGCACGGGCTCGTGCAGCCCGGCAAGGTACGCGACGAGCGCTCGGTGGCGCTCGAGGTCGCCCGGCTCCGCGCTGCCGCGGCTTGCGATGCGCCGCAGATCCTCGGCGTACACGCTACCGGGTGCGTGGGTCGTCAAGAGGTAGAACTCGCCGGTGCCCGCGAGCGACACGAAGCCCTTGCCACGATAAGCCCCCACGTCCAGAACGTTGACGTGACGAGGGATGCTCCCGAACGTGTCCGCAGCGAGCAGCACCTCAGCGGCCCTGTCGGCGCGCCGATCGTGGCCGAAGTCGTTGGCCGTCACCGTGTGCAAGACGAGCGACAGGTCGCGCCCGCCGTGCCGTGCGTCGATGCGCAGCGGAGCTCCGTAGCCCTGAGCCTTCGTGCTCTCGTCGTCCGTCGCGGTGTCCGGGCGGAAGGGCACGACACGCAGGATTTGCGCTCCCGGAAGCACGCTCTGGACGAGCCGTTCCACGCGCCCGCCGCTCGCGGGTGACGAACCGGCGTTCATTTGCTTCGCGTCCTCGTGGGGCATGAGTGCCTGCGCCTCCACGACCCGTGCCAGGGTCGCCCGACTGTGTACACTACCGCGCGCATGTCGTCGATTCGCCGCATCCTCGTGCCCGTCGATTTCTCCGAACCGTCGCGCGCCGCGCTCGACTACGCAGCGACCGTCGCGCGCGCGTTCGGCGCCACGCTGGACCTCTTGCACGTCTGGGAGGTGCCGAGCTTCGTGCCACCGGGGACGACGCTCGACCTGGGCGCACCCGTGCACTCGCTCGTCGAGACGGTGCGGAGCGGCGCGGAGGAAGCGCTGAAGCAGCTCGTGAGCGACGCGACGGGGCGCGGTCTGCCGATCGGCTCCGCGCGCGCCGAGCCGGGCTCGCCGGCGCACTCCATCGTCGAGGCGGCCAAGGCGGGCAGCTACGACCTCATCGTGATCGGCACGAACGGCCGCACGGGCCTCTCGCGTGCCCTGATCGGCAGCGTCGCCGAACGCGTGGTCCGGCTCGCGCCGTGCCCCGTGCTCGCGGTGCGAACTCCCGGCTGAGGGCGCCCGCCGCCGGAAAAGAGCGCGCCCTCGTGGAATCGAACGTTCGGTTGCAACCGCCCGCGGGGGCCCACCGTACCTGACGGGGCGTCCCGAGCGGGTACCCTGCGTTCGCCATGCGTTCCGACGAAGAGCTAATGCGCGCCTACAGGGAAGGGGACCCTGGCGCCTTTCGCGAGCTCTTTCAACGCTACGCGAGCGTGCTCGTGCGTCTTTTGGCCCGGGATCTCCGCCAGCCCGACATAGCGCAGGACCTCGTCCAGCAGGCTTTTTTACAGCTGCATCGGGCGAGGTTCGACTTCGACGATACGCAGCGCTTCAAACCCTGGATGTTCACCATCGCCTTGAACCTCAAGCGGGAATACTTCCGCTCCCGCAAGCGGCGTCCCGAGGCGCCCGCCGGGGAGGTTCCCGTCGAGATCGCCGTGCCGCCGCTCGGCCAGCAGCGCGCGGAGGCGCAGCAGACGCTCTCCTGGGCGCTCGAGAAGATCCCCGCCGACCAGCGCGAGGTGATCGAGCTGCACTGGTTCGGTGGCCTTTCGTTTCCGGAGGTTGCCGAGTGCCTCGGAATCGGCGCCACGGCCGCCAAAGTGCGCGCCCACCGCGGCTACAACGGGCTCCGCGCCCTGCTCGGCGACCTCCGGGCCGCGCGGCACGGCGGTAACCCAGCCCATGGAGCAGGCATATGACGGAACGACCCGTGGGCTGCTCCGAGATTCGCGATGCTTTCCGTGCCGGACATCTTCCCGAGGGTCCGGAGGTATCCGACCACGTGGCAGACTGTGAGTCTTGCTCCGAGCTCTTCGCCGACGAAGCGCAGCTCGGCCGTGCGCTCGCGTCGAACGAGCCCGTGCCGGCTCCGGAAAAGGAGCTCTGGGCGTCGCTCGAGCGCTCGCTGACCGCCGAGGTGGGGCCGCGTGCCTGGCTCCGAAGCCGTCCCACGCGCGTGCGCGGCGGGTTGCTCGTCGCTGCGGGCGCACTCGGGGTCGCCTCCGCCGCCGCCAAGTTGCGGCCCGACTTCGCGACCTATCCCGCGCTCTCGCTCGCCACCTGGCTCGCGTTGTTCTCGCTCGCAGCGCTCGCGATGGTGCGGCTCCTGCTTCCGTCGCCCGGTCGCCCAGCGGTCGCGGACGCCGCCAAGGGCGTGGCACTGCTGGTCGCGCTAGTCCTACCGGCGCTCTACGCGCTCGGCCTGATGGAGCCCGTGGCGAGCGCCGTCGGTCATGACCCGTCGTTCCTGCGCCACGCTTTCGGCTGCTTCTCGTACGGAGCGATGCTGTCGCTCCCGGTGCTGATCGTCGCCTGGAGCGTCGAGCGTCACGAACGGTTGCCCCTCGGCAACGCGTTGCTCGCAGGCGGTCTCGCGGGCCTCGTCGCCAACCTGGCGCTCTTGTTTCATTGTCCGATGAACGAGCGCTCGCACCTCGTGCTAGGGCACGCCACGATCGGCTTCGTCGTCGCGATCGCCGTCGCGATGCTCTCGCGCGCCGGCGTTCCGCGCCGCTCGTCTCGCCGCTAGCGCGGAGTCTCGATGGGTTGAGGCGACCCCGGTTCCTCACCGAAATGAGGTCGAGGCGCGCCGTTCCGCGGAGGGGCTCAGCGGGCGGCGCTGGCCGGAGCGGCCGCAGCGAAGCGAGGAGCGCTGCCTTCGCGCGTCACGACCACCACGTCGCCATCGACGGCCGTCTCGGTGATGCGGAGCACGGCAAGGACGAAACCAAGCGCATGCTCGACGAGCGACGGCTCCTCCTTGCTCGCCGGCACCGGCAGGCTCCAGCCCGTGAGCCGACGCTTCGCCGTCCCGCGCTGGACGGGCGGCGCGGGACAGCCCGTCATGATGCTGCGCGTGCGAAAGCTGACGGCGGCTTCGCCGACGCCGAGCTTCGAAAGGCCGTACCAGGCGCCCATGACCTCCCCGCGCAGGCGGGCCGCGTTGACCTGGTGCGTGCCGCGGTCGATGGCTTGTTCGAGCGCGTGGAGCGCGCGAAACCTCGCGCTCGGTGCGCCCTCTTCGAGGTGATGCTGCACGTTGTCACGCAGCATGGCGTAAAGGTTCCACGAAATCCGAGCCGAGCCGGACGGTCCAGTGAGTAGGAGCCGCACGGTGACCTCCTTCCTTGAGCCTCCAGCGTGCCACGAAAATTAGTTGGAAGTCAAATCAAATCGTGCGAAAAATACGGATTTCCTCGGTGTTTTGCGCAGCGGGCGCGCCAGGCGAAGAGCCGCGCGAGGCCGGCGCCATGCTTCGGTTTCAGCTCCGCGACGGGCGCGCGACCTTCCCCTGGGGCGCCGCTTTCCGACTCTCTGCCTCGCTCGCCGAGCTCGGGTCTAGCCATATCCGACGGCCCGCGGTAGACGGGGCCGATGCAAGCGTCGAACGCACCGGTGCTGCTCGCTCTTGGCGGCGGCGTGAGGGTCGGCCCCGAGCTCGTTGCGCGCCTGGGCTTGGCGCCATGGGCGGAGATCGCGCTGCTCCTGGGGCTCGCCGTGCTCGTGGCGCTCGCGCTTTCCGCGATCACGACGGCGATCTTGCGCCGCCTCGCCGCCCGCACGGAGGGCGGCTGGGACGACGAGTGGGCGGTCGCTCTCGCAGGACCGATCCGGCTCACCCTGCTCGCGGCGATTCTGCACGTCACGCTCGGGCAGCTCGAGGCGCCGCCCCGTGTCGCGTCGGCGGCCAGCGAGGCCCTGCGCGCCGCGTTGCTCCTCGGGCTGTTTTGGGGCCTGTACCGTAGCGTCAGCGTGCTCAAGCACGTCGCCGCCGCGTCAGCGTGGGCCACGGACAACCCCGGCTCCGTGGCTCTCATCTCGCTCGGCGGGCGCCTCGCCCAGCTCGCCGTGCTCGCCGTCGGCGCCATTGCGGTGCTCTCTTCGTTCGGCTTCCCCGTGGCGAGCCTCGTTGCTGGGGCGGGCTTCGGAGGGCTGGCGATCGGTCTCGCCGCGCAGAAGACGATCGAAAACCTGTTCGGCGGCTTCTCGCTGGCCGTCGATTGGCCCTGCCGCGCCGGCGACTTCGTGCGTGTCGAGAACGTGGTCGGTACGGTGGAGACCGTCGGCATTCGTTCCACGCGCGTCCGCACGCTCGACCGCACGCTCGTTACGATTCCGAACGCCAAGCTCTCCGAGACCCCCATCGAAACCTACGCCGCCCGCGACCGCATCCGGTTGTCCCTCTCGATCGGCCTCGAATACGGCACGACGCAGGCGCAGATGCGGCAGGTGCTCACCAACCTGGAGGGCGTCCTGCGCGGTCACCCGAAGATCTGGCCGGACACGGTGAACGTGCGTTTCGCGGGGTTCGGCGCCTCCTCGCTCGACATCGACATCATGGCCTGGTTTCAGACCACGGACTTCAACGAGTTTCTCGTGATCCGCCAGGAAATGTTCCTCGCGTTCATGGGCGTCGTGGAGGCCGCCGGCACCTCGTTCGCCTTCCCGACGCGCACGCTGCACATCGCTTCCGGCGGGATACCCGCGCGCGCGTGACGCCTCGAGCGCCTCGCGCCGGCGGCGTCAGCCAGCCGGCTTCTCGCTCACCTTCACGGTTCGATCGATGGGCGCCTCGTCGAGTCGGCAGGTGGCGTCCGTTCGCCGGCAACGCCCCTGCAGCCCCTCGAGCTCGAGCACGTAGCTCACGGCGGCCCGCGCCTCGAACGTCGGCTGCCGGCTCGCCCCGAGCCAGCTGACGCGCCAGACGCCGGGGGCCAGCGTCGCTTCGCGGGTCTCGCCCGAAGCGCCCGCGTCCGTGGCGCGCGTCGCCTGGATGCGGAAGGTCAGCGCCGAGCGCCGGTCCTCGCGCCCACGCAGCGAAGCCTCGTGGACGGGCAAGAGCGTCACCTCCGCGGTTCCCGCCGCGAGCTCGGTGCGCGGCTGGCACGCCGCCCGCCCCTCCACCTCCGTCGGAAGGCACGCCTTCACCACGCGCTTGCTGAACACGAGGCTGAGCCTCGCGGGCTCCCCGGGCGGCGCGAGCGAGCTCGGCGGCTCACTGCTGCCGAGCGGAGCGATCATCACCGCCGCGAGGAGCGCGCCGAAAGGAGAGGCCCCGGAGGCTTTCATGTTCCCGTGGAGCCTGGCTCGGCCAGCCGGCTCAGTCGACGAGTAAGACGTTGACGCGCCGATCTTCGGCCCAGGACCCCTCGTCGGTCCCGTGGGCGTCCATTTCGCCCCGCGAGGTCGTCGCGGCGAGCCTGTCGGGCAGGCCCAGCCTGACCAGGTACGATTTGACCGCGGCGGCGCGGCTCCCGCCGAGCACCAGGTTGTACTCCTCGTCGCCGCGCGGATCCGCGTGGCCCACGAGGCGCATCTGCCGACCCTTGAGGGGGCCCGTGGAGAAGCACGTCGCGAGCTTCTCGAGCACGGGCTGATCACCCGAGCGGATCCGCGAGGAGTCGAACGCGAAGTGAGCATCCGCGTCGGAGATCCCACAAGCCTTGCGAATGTCTGCCGAGATCTGCACGACGCCGCGTGTCGGCGACTTCGAGGCGGTCGGTGGCGGCACGGGCGCCGGCGCCGCGGTAGCGGGCGCGCGAGGGGGAGGCTCGCTCTTGGCGCACGCAGGGAGCGCCAGCGCGGCGGCGATGAACAATGAAGCTCGCGTTTTCATGGGGCACCTCCTTTTTTGCAAGCGGGCAAGCTGGCCCGCGCTCTGCCCGGGCTACCAAAGCGCGGCGGTTCGCGCAACCCCGTCGATTGCACCATGGCGATAAAAGTTGAACTTCAAACTATATTTTGCTACGCTCAGCCGTCATGTTTCGGCAAATCGCAACCTTGGTGCTGACCTGCCTCCTGCTGCTCGTGGGGACGCTGCGTTGCGCCCCGGACGCGAAGACCGCGCGCTGCAGCAACGACTCCGACTGCCCCGACGCCGACGAGGGGCGGGCCTACTGCGTGCGCCACCATTGCGTGGAATGCGTCACCAGTGCTTCCTGCGGTCCCCACCACCGCTGCCAGGAAGGGCAGTGCGTGGAGTCCAGTATGTAGGCCGTTTTGGGGGCGCCCGTATGAAGCGACTTGCCCTCTCGAGAGGGCCCTAAGCTAGGATGGCAGGCCGTGGGCAAACAAAACGTCAGCTCCCGCTCGCCGACTGGGATCGAATCCCTCGGCGAAGTGTTGGGGTTCATGCGCCTGCTCTGGGCCGTCGCGCACGGTCTGGAGTCGGCATCCAAGCAGATGCGCACCGACATCGGCGTCACGGGGCCGCAGCGTCTCGTGCTCAGGCTCGTCGGACACTACGCGCGGCTCTCACCCGGTGAGCTCGCCGACCTCTTGCACGTCGACCCGAGCTCGCTCACCGGGGTGCTGCGCCGTCTCGAGCAGTCGCGGCTCGTTGCGCGGCGGCGTGATCCGGAGGATGGCCGGCGCGCGATCCTGACGCTCACGGCCAAGGGGCGCTCGCTCAACGGCAAGCGAGGGCGTACCGTCGAAGCCACCGTGCGCCGAGTGCTTGCTGCCGCACCGGCTTCTCAGGTGGAGGGTGCGCGGGCCTTGTTGCGCGCTCTGGCGGCCGAGCTCGATCCGGACGGCTGAGGCACCGCGAGGGGCCGTGGGGTTCGGGGTTCCGTCGTAGCGTTCCCGGGGAGTCTGCTACCTTCCGGAGCATGATCGACCACAAGGATTTCGAGCGGAGGGTCAAGGTGCGGCGGCTCGAGCTCACGGACTACGACGCCGTGGTCGCCCTGCAGAAGCTCTGTTTTCCCAAGATGCGGCCCTGGGTGCGGGAACAGTTCGAGAGCATGCTCACGGTGTTCCCGGACGGGCAGATCGGTATCGAGCTCGACGGGCTCCTCGTGGCGTCGAGCTCCAGCCTGATCCTCGACTTCGATCTCTACAGCGAGTGGCACGACTGGGGAAAGATCTCCGACGGCGGCTACATCCGCAATCACGCACCGAAGGGCAACACGCTCTACGGCATCGAAATCATGGTGCACCCCGAGTATCGCGGCTTGCGGCTCGCGCGCCGCCTGTACGACGCAAGAAAGGAGCTCTGCCGCGACCGGCACCTCGAGCGCATGGTGATCGGCGGGCGCATCCCGGGCTACCAGGCGCAGGCGGAGGAGATGACGCCGCAAGAGTACGTCGAGCGCGTGCAGCGCAAGGAGCTCTACGACCCCGTGCTCACGACGCAGATTGCCAACGGCTTCGTCGTACAGCGTTTGATCGCCGACTACCTGCCCTCCGACGAGGACTCGGCCGGCTGGGCCACGCACATGGAGTGGCTCAATCTTGCGTTTTCACCCGAGGATCGACGGCGCCTCCGGCCCACGCACAACGTGCGCGTTGCGGCCGTGCAGTACGAGATGCGCCGCATCGAGTCGTTCGAGGAGCTCGAGCGTCAGGTGCGTTTCTTCGTCGACGCGGCGAGCGACTATCACGCAGATTTCGTGATCTTCCCCGAGCTTTTCACGCTGCAGCTGCTCTCCATCACGCCCGCGGGCCGCCCTGGCGAGGCGGCGCGAAAGCTCGCCGAGCACACGCCGCGCTATCTCGAGTTTTTCACCGAGCTTGCCATCAAATACAGCGTCAACATCGTCGGCGGCAGCCACTTCACGCTCGACCGCGGCAAGCTCTACAACGTAGCGTTCCTGTTTCGTCGCAACGGCACCATCGAGCGCCAGTACAAGATCCACGTCACGCCCGCCGAACGGCGCTGGTGGGGCGTCGAGGGCGGCTCGCGAGTCAACGTGTTCGACACCGATTGCGGGCGCGTCGCGATCAACGTTTGCTACGACATCGAGTTTCCCGAGCTGTCACGCATTGCCGCGAAGCAGGGAGCGCAGATCCTTTTCTGCCCCTTCAATACCGACGAGCGCGCGGGGTACCTCCGCGTGCGTCACTGCGCGCAGGCGCGCTGCATCGAAAACCACCTGTACGTGGCGCTCTCGGGGTGCACGGGGAACCTGCCCCAGGTGCAGAACGCCGACATCCATTACGCGCAATCGGCGATCCTCACGCCCTGCGATTTCCCGTTCGCGCGCGACGGCATCGCCGCCGAGTGCCAACCCAACGTCGAGACGCTCGTGATCCACGACCTCGACATCGAGCTGCTCCGCTACCACCGCTATCGCGGCGCCACGCAGAACTGGAACGACCGCCGCAAGGATCTCTACAAGATCGTCTACGAGGTCAACGGCGAGACGAAGGAAGTCTGAGACCGCGGGGGTCAGACCATGCAGCGGTTGGTGCGCGGCACTTCCGGCTCGTCGAAGGCGGGTGGGGGCAGGCGCAGCCCCCGCGCCTTTCCCCGCCCTCAGTCGTGACCGTGGGTGTGGTGGAGGTCGGGTGCGTGCGAGTGCCGGTGCGTCACGGGTTCATGGCGATGGCGGTGCGTGTGCTCGCCGAGCACGGCCGGGTCGTGCACGTGATCGTGGTGTCCGTCGTCGTGCCGGTGGGCGTGCTCGTGGTCGAGCGGCTCGTGGGTGTGCTCGTGATTGTGGGCTTCGGTGGCGTGAAGGTAGGCGCCGACGGAGAAGAAGACGGCGGCGAGGAGCGTCGCCGCGCGCAGGTTGCCCTGGCCCATGCCGAGCGCGGCGAGCGCCCCGACGAACGGTGCGAGCGAAAAGAGCGAGCCGGTGCGCGCCGCACCGATGCGCCGCTGGGCCAAGAGATAGAAGCGGAGCGCCAGTCCATAGCCGAGCCCACCGCACGCTACGAGCAGCGTTGCCGGAAGCAGCGACGGGAACGGCTCGCCGAGCGCGAGCGCGACGCCGAGTGCGAGCAGCGCGCCGGGCCCCGTCTTCGCGAACACGGCTCGGCCAGGATCGAAGTCGGCGAGCGGGCGAAAGACGACGCTATCGATGGCCCAGCCGAGCGTCGCGGCGGCGACCGCCGAAAGTCCGAGCGCGTTCGCGCTGCCGGTGAGCCCTTCCCCGAGGACGAGCACCGTCGTGCCCGAGAGCATGGCCGGCAACGCCCAGAGCACGCGCGAGCCGAGCGGCTCGCGGAGCAGCAGCGAGGCGAGCACGACCGTCAACGGTGCCTCGAGGTTCAGCATCAGCGAGGCTGCGGTTCCGCTCGCTCGCTGCAGCCCGAACGCGAGGCACGCCGGCGCGAAGAACGAACCGAAGAACGCCGCGACGGCGATGCGCCCCGCGTGACGGCCCAGCCCGGCGCCCGCCCGACCACCCCTCGCGCCGAGCAGGCTCACGGCGGCGGCGCCGAAGTAGATGAGCGCGGCCGTCGCAAACGGCCCCGCCTCTTTGCCGAAACGTTGAACGAGCGGCGCGGTGACGCCGAACGCCGCGGCGGCCAGCAGTGCGAGCAGGGTACCGGTGCGGAACGGTCGCTCACCGGGCATGACGGGAATCTAGCGCCCGATTTCGTTGGCCGGCGAGCCTACGGGTCAGTGCAGACTGCCCGAGGCCAAAAAGCCCATCAGCGCGCCGTAGAGTGTCGCGACGACGGGGTTCGCCGTGATCAGGCACGCGCCCGTGCGGCAGCCGACGAGCCGATAGTAGGCGTACCCGAGGGCCGAGCCGCCGACAACGAAAGGGAGCGCTTGGAGCATTGCTTTCGTTAGAGCCCGAACGCGTGCAAAGGATTCGAGCTCCGGTGGTGGGCCACAATGGCACCTCTCCTTCATGGAGATGTTGCCGCGTGTGAGCGTGGCTTCGGGTACGCAGCAAACCCGCGACGGCGCCGACCTCTACGTCCACGAAATCCGTGGCAAAAAGCGCCAGTCGTCTCTCGAAAAAGGAGCTTCTGATGCGAAATGCGATGCTGAGTTCTTTGGTGTGCGGCGCGCTCGGGACGACGCTTTTGGTCACGTCCTTTGCCGCGGCCAAGCCGAAGGGCATGACCTTCGCCGTCTACGGCGACGCCCCCTACGGAACGACGCCGACGGACACCGTGCAATTCGACGCTACGCCGGCGTTCATCGACTCGATCAACGCCGACCCCGACGTGGAGCTCGTGCTGCACGCAGGCGACATCCACTCGGGCAAGCAGTACTGCACGGAGGCCTACGATCGCTCGGTGTACGACCTCTGGACGCTCTTCAGCGACCCCCTCGTCTACACGCCGGGCGACAACGAGTGGCTCGATTGCCACAAGAAAGCCGAGGGCGGCGGGGCCTACAACACGACGACGCAAGCGATCGACTACGTGGTCGACACGAACGGCATGCTCGTCGATTACGCGGCCGGCAACCCGGTCGACAATCTCGACCTGGTTCGCTCGATCTTCTTCGCCAAGCCCGGCCGCACGCTCGGCGGCAAGAAGGCCGTCGTTTCCCAGCATTTCCTCTTCGATCCGCGCCACCCGAGTGACAGGAAGTTCGTCGAGAACGTGCTCTTTCTGGACGAGAAGGTGCTGTTCGTCGCCACCAACGTGCCCGGCGGCTCGAACAACGACACGGACGTCTGGTACGGAGCGCCGACGGAGACGGCAGCCCAGGCCCAGGAACGCGACGAGCGCACCGGCGCGACGCTGCGCTGGCTCGATACGGCTTTCGCTGCCGCGCGGCTTCTGCGCGTCAAGGGCGTCGTGCTCATGCTGCAGGCGGACATGTGGGACGCCGAGAAGGGTGCCGCGCATCAGGCGGGCTTCGAGAGCATCGTCGCCAAGATCGCGGCTGATGTGAGCGCCTACGGCGGGCCGGTGCTCATGTTCAACGGCGATTCGCACGAGTTCTTGTCCGACAATCCCCTGTCGGCCTCCGACCCAGCGAATGCAATCCACCCCGGCTACGACGTGCAGAACTTCCGTCGCGTCGTCGTGCACGGCAGCACCGAGCCCCTCGAGTGGCTCAAGGTCAGCATCGATACGCGCGCGAACGCCGCTCCGAGCGAATTCGCGTTCGGTCCGTTCAGCTGGCAGCGCATCGTCCCGTAGGCGATGCATTCGGCGCGGCCGGCCCGGATCGTTCGGGCCGGCCGTCGTTCGGGCACGCCGGTCGGAAGCGCGCTACCCTCTAGCGCATGGTGCGTGGACCGGACGTGCTGTCGCCCGAGGCACGGCGCGATTTGCTCGAGCGGCCGCGTCCGCGGCACTTGCCGCTCGTGCCCAAGGCGCCGCCCGGTAGGCGGCATCTGCCGCTCGCCGACGCCGCGCGACCGATCGACCAGAGGGCGATCCCCATCTACGTCGTGTGGGAGGTGACGCTGAAGTGCGATCTCGCCTGCCGGCACTGCGGGTCGCGGGCGGGCCGCGAGCGCGCCGACGAGCTTTCCACCGCCGAGGCGCTCGAGCTCGTGCGGCAGATGGCGGAGCTCGGCGTGAGGGAGGTGACGCTCATCGGCGGTGAGGCATACCTGCGCGACGATTGGCTCGAGATCGTCAGCGCCATCCGCGCGCACGGCATGAGCGCAACGATGACGAGCGGCGGTCGCGGCATCACCGCCGAGCTGGCCGAGGCCGCGCGGCGTGCCGGGCTCGAGAGCGTCAGTATCTCGCTCGACGGGCTCGAGGCCACGCACGATCGCCTGCGGGGGCTCGACGGCTCGTTCCGCGCCGGGCTCGCGGCGCTCGGCCACCTGCGCGCGGCCGGCATTCGCGTCGCATGCAACACGCAGATCAACCGCCTCAGCATGCCGGAGCTGCCGGAGCTGCTCGAGCTCATCGCGGAGCGCGGCACGCACAGCTGGCAGATCCAGCTCACCGTGCCGATGGGGCGCGCCGCAGACGAGCCCGACGTCCTGCTCCAGCCCCACGATTTGCTCGAGCTCTTTCCACTGCTCGCGGGCCTCAAGGGTCGCATGCAAGAGCTTGGCGTGCGTCTGTGGCCCGGTAACAACATCGGCTACTTCGGTCCGTACGAGACACTCCTGAAGGGCGGCATGCCGCGCGGGCATGGCGCGTCGTGCGGCGCCGGCCGCACCACCATCGGCGTCGAGTCCGACGGCGCCATCAAGGGTTGTCCGTCGCTACCTACCGAGGCGTGGACCGGGGGCAACATCCGCGATGCCTCGCTGCGCGACATCTGGGAGCGGAGCGCGCCGCTCCGCTACACGCGCGATCGCACGGTCGAGGACCTCTGGGGTTTCTGCCGCACCTGCTACTACGCCGACGAGTGCCGCGCCGGCTGCACGTGGACCTCGTTTTTGATCTTCGGACGCGCCGGCAACAATCCCTATTGCCATCACCGCGCGCTCGAGCTCCAAAAATCAGGCAAGAAGGAGCGGCTCGTTCCCGCCGGGCTGGCTCCGGGCGTGCCTTTCGACTATGCTCCCTTCGACGTGGTGGTGGAGGACATCTGATGGCTCACTTGGTTCCGTGCCCCGGGTGCGCGCGTCACGTGCGCACGAGCGAAGCGACCTGTCCCTTCTGCGGCGTCGGGCTCGAGCTTTCGCACCTGCCGCCGCCTTTACTTCCGACCAAGCGGCTCGGCCGCGCGGCGACGTTCGCGTTCAACGCCACGCTCGCTGGTGCGGCCGTGGCCATCGCGTGCGCGGGTCGCAGCGAGAAGGACGAGCAGGGCGGCGACGCGTCGGCCGGCACGGGCGCGATGATGGGCAGCGGCGGCTCGACGGGTGGCAGCTCGAGTCCGGGTGGCACCATGGGAGCCGGCGCGAACGGCGGCACCATGGGCGTGAGCGGCGCGGGCGGCTCGGTCGGCCCGGTCTACGGCATCCCGGCGATGGGCGGCGGCGCCGGCGACGTGTCGAGCACGGGCGGCGCGGCCGGCAGCAGCGGTAGCTCGACGAGCGGTACCGGAGGCTCGGATTTGGATGCGGGCGCCGGCATGGGGGCGGGCGGCAGCGCCGGCACCTTCGACGGAGGCGTCCAGCCTCCCTACGGCATCCCGCCGGACGTCGATGCGGGCAATCCGATGCCCGTCTACGGCGCGTCCCCCGCGCCCCTTTACGGCGCTGCCCCGTCCGACTGACGTCCCGGCTCGGGGAGGCGGCTCGACGTCAGCGGGCGATGCCGGCGATGTGCGGGCCGACGAACGGCGTGCCGGTGTCGAAGCGCTCGAGCGCGACGTCGCCGAACCCCGCTTGCTCGATGGCGGTTGCGGTGTCGCGATCCGGGTGACATCCGTCGCCGAGCGCGACCCAGATCGGGCCGACGGCGCGCTGGCTGAAGCGGCGGAACGTGCCGAGCGGCGCAGCAACGTGCTCCACGAACGCGAAGCGTCCGCCTGGCCGCAGCACGCGGCGGACCTCCGCAAGCGTCCGTTCGACGCTGCGCACCGAGCAGAGCACGAGGGATGCCACGACGGCGTCCGCGCTCGCGTCCGGTAGCGGGAGCGCCTCCGCGGCGCCGTGGCGAACCTCTATGGAACGGCCAAGCTCACGGGCGCGGCGCTCGAGCAGGGGCCGAAAGAACGGGTTTGGCTCGACGCCGATCCACCGCGTGTCGCGGTCGAAGAATCCCAGATTCGCGCCGCCGCCGGGTCCGATCTCGACGATGGTTCCGGCGAGGCCCGAGAACAGCGAAAGCTTACGGTCCCGAACCTTCGCTTCGTAGCGACGGTTGGGGCCGCCGAGCGCAAAGACCTGCGCGCGCTTGTACCAGCCGGCGCGTTCGAGTGGACGAAAGCCCGCCGTGACCGACGCTCGCCCGGATTCGGCGGAAGTCGCGCGACTTGTTCGGGTCAGCCGCCGCGGCCGCCGGTGCCTGCGGTGCCCGCGTTGCCGCCGAAGCGACCGGCGCCACCGGCAGTGCCCGCGTTGCCGCCCATGCGACCGCCGCCGCCTGCGGTGCCCGCGTTGCCGCCCATGCGACCGCCGCCGCCTGCAGTGCCCGCGTTGCCGCCCATGCGACCGCCGCCGCCCGCGGTGCCCGCGTTGCCGCCCATGCGACCGCCGCCGCCTGCAGTGCCCGCGTTGCCACCGAAGCGACCACCGCCTCCGCCAGTTGGCGTTCCGGCACCCGCCTCACCACCTTCGCCGCCGGCGCCGGCCTCCATGGTCGTCCCGCCCATGCCGCCGCTAGTCGTTCCTGACGCACCGGAGGCTCCACGCCCGCCGCTGCCCGAGGTACCGCCGGTGGCTGCGCCCGAAGTGCCGCCCGTTGCTGCACCCGAGGTGCCGCCGGTGGCTGCGCCCGAAGTGCCGCCCGTTGCTGCACCCGAGGTGCCGCCGGTGGCCGCGCCTGCGGTGCCACCTTTGCCACCGCTTCCAGCTCCCGGGGTGGTCGCCGACTTGTCGTCGCCACCACATCCGACGGCGATACCGGCGACTGCGCCGGAAACCATGAGCCCGAAACCGATGTTCATGAACCGCATTCGAAGACGCTCCTTCACTAAACGCGCATCCGGCACCCGCCATTATGGCGGACGCAGCGCGCTGACCGGCTTTGGCTACGCCGTTCGACACACCTAGTCCCTCGACCCCAAACGGAGCAGGCTTGGCGTTGACGATTCTTTGTCTCGCTCGCCGCAACGGGGCTCGGCGCTATCCCTCGGATTGCCGAGAGGTTTCCCACTCCCCCAAAATGGGGCGCGCCGTAGCTCTTCGCACCACTGCGCCTCGGGGCCAGTGGGCCGGCCATCGCGCGCTTTGGTGCCAACGGCGAGATCGCGTGGGCGATTTGCGGGAATGCGGGGCCACCGTCCCCACGGCTAGCTCAGAAGCTACCTTGAATCAGCGCCCAGCAGCCGTCCGGGATCGCGTAGCCCGAGTCGACGCACAGGGGGGCAGTTGACGCTCTTCATGCCGCTCGAGCGCACGATGTCCGGAGAGGTCGGATGCGCCACACCGTGCGCTCGGCAGCGAGCAGATCGAGGGTGAGCGCGCCGTGCGATCGTTCGTGTGATGCGGGGTATTTTTTGCGGTCTGTCAAGCGTTTAAATGGCGTCGCGCAGTGCCCCGAGCGGGTTGATTCTGGTCAACAAAGTTTCGTTCCGATGTGGGACGGCGTGCGCGGAACGTCGAAATCGGACCCTGCTGGGGGCAGGATCGGCCCGGATTTTGGGGGTTTGAGAGCATCGGTCACGGGGAGTTAAGGCTATGTAATTGTTGTGTTTTATTTGTTGGGTGAGATTCTTGTCGCCCCCCACCGCAATTATGCAACCCCGAGCGTGGAAGAACTCGTCTGTCGGGTCTCGCAGTTTGGCGCCAAAACCACTCATCGAACGGGGTTCTGTTCGTCGAGAGGTCTGCCAATGATGAAAAAGCGATACCTGGCTGCTCTGGGAGCATTCTCCTCCGCGCTTGCAGCGTGCTCGGGAGAGGTCGGTGGTGGGAATGCAGGCACCGGAGCGGCGAGCGCCGTCGGTGGCTCGGGCGCCACCGCTAGCGGCGGATCGTCGGCTACCGGCACCGGCGGCACGGGCACCGGTGGAGCCTCGGGTGGCTCGGCACCGACCGGCGGCACGGCCGGCGCGGGCGCAGGCACGACCGGCGGCGCCGGTGGGGCAACGGGCGGCTCGGCGGGTGTGGGCGCAGCGGGCACGGGTGCCGCGACGTGCGTCCCCGGTATCCCGACATCGTCGCAGATCCCGCGGCTATTGAACCGGCAGTACGACGCCGCGGTGCGTGATCTCCTCGGAATCACCACCCTGACCGACGGCAAGCTGCCGTCGGATGAGCTCTACCCCGACTTCGACGGCCCCCTGAACACCGACGCTTGGCGGTTCTACCAGGACGTGGGCGCGAAGATCGCGGCCCAGGTGATGGCCGGTGCGAACAAGGCCATGTTCATCAACTGCGACCCGGCGGCAGCGGGTTGCTTGACGAACACCATCAAGGACTTCGGGCGCAAGGCGTTCCGGCGGCCGCTCACCCCCGACGAGGAGGCAAGCTTTGCACGCCTCGGCGCTCTCACCCCCGCGGGCACGCCCGCCGAGGTGGCGGAAGCGACCCTCTACGCCTTCCTCGTTTCGCCTTCGTTCCTCCAGATCACCGAGCTGACGCAGGAGCAAGAAGCCGGCGCCATCAAGCTTTCGCAGTACGAAGTGGCCGCCAGGCTGTCGTTCCTCC
This sequence comes from uncultured delta proteobacterium, assembly GCA_963841435.1. Taxonomy (GTDB): domain Bacteria; phylum Myxococcota_A; class Polyangia; order Polyangiales; family Polyangiaceae; genus PMG-095. Next base: position 440,384 of record CAWJCS010000005.1, on the reverse strand, counting down.
TCTGGGGTTCCGTCCCCGACGACGCCCTGAACGTGGCGGCCGACAGCAACCAGCTGACGACCAAGGAGCAGATCCTGGCTCAGGCAGAGCGCATGATTGCGGTCCGCGAGAAGACCGCGCCGCTGATCGCCGGGTTCCATCGCAGCTACCTCGAGATGGACAATGCCGACGCGCATTGGTGGAAGGTCGACCACGACAAGACCAAGTACCCGCTCTACGCGGGTGAGGACGTGAAGACGACTTACGCCGAGGAGCTCGACGACTTCTTCGAGGACGTCGCGTTCTCAGGCGGCACATTCAAGGATCTCTTCCTCAGCAGCGTCGCCTACGTCAACAACGCCACCGCGGCGCTCTACGGGCTCGACCCCGCGGCGTACGGCCCCACCCTCACCAGAGTGGAGCTCGACCCGGCGACGCGGCCGGGCTTCTTGACCCGCCTCGGGTTCTTGAGCTCGTACTCGCACTACGATTCCTCGAGCCCGATCCTTCGCGGCGCGTTCATCACGGTGAACATCATCGGGGTCAACCCCGGCGCTCCCGACCCGAACTTCTTCCTGACGCCGCCTCCCGAGGGCACCTACAACACGGAGCGCGCGTACACCGAAGCGCTGACGGATCAACCGAACTGCAGGGGTTGCCACATCCCGTACGTCAACCCGCCCGGGTTCGCGCTCGAGAACTTCGACTCCATCGGAGCCTGGCAGACCGTCGATCCGCGTGCGAACGGCGATGCGGTCGCCGGCGCGATCGATACGACCGTCGATGTGACCTTCAGCGAAGGCAACACCAAGACCGTCAACGGCCCCCTCGAGCTGATGCAGGGGATCGTGGAGACGCCCGCCGCCAAGCGCATCTACGCCGAGAAGTGGGTCACCTTCGCTACCGGGCGCCTGCCCAACGCGAACGACGCCTGCACCGTCGATATGCTCGACATCAACCTGTCGACCGACGGCTACACCGTTCTCAATCTGCTCGCGGATCTGACCCAGGCAGATTCGTTCCGTCTGCGAGTCCGTGCAACTCCGTGAAGACCGAGGAAACCCGAACATGACCAAGCCCATGAACCGAAGAATCTTCCTCCGAGGCCTCGGCGGAGCTTGCGTGGCTGCGCCGTTCCTCAGCTCCGTTGCCGAACGCGTGGCGAAGTCCCAGTCGGCGACTCCTCCTGGAACTCCGAAGCGCTTCATCGCCATGTTCACCCACTACGGGTGCCTGACGACCAAGTTCTTCCCGACAGCGGCGCACGGTCCGATCACCGCGGCCGACCTCCAGGCAACGACGCTGGCACCCCTGGCGCCGTACGCCGACAAGGTCCTCTTGCCTCGCGGCATTCGCTCCATGAACGAGTGGACCGCGTCGATGGTGCGCGGACAGGGCAACGACCCCCACACCCAGGTGGTGGGGTCGTTCTTCACCTGCCAGCCGGTCACACCGAACAGCGACGATCCGTTCAGCTTCGATTCGGCAACGAAGTTCAACGCCAAGCCCGTCGGAGCCTCGCTGGATCACGTCATGGCCGACCAGCTGAGCTCGGACGGCAACCCGCTGTTCATGCGCGTGGGTAACAGGAACGACAGCCCCCAGTCGGCCATCTCGTACTCGGGTCCCGAGACGAGCTACCCGGGGCTGGGTCAGCCCTCGCAGATCCTGAGCGGGCTCACGGGCCTGTTCGACAACACCGCGCCGATGACACCGGACACCTACGCGGCCGTTCGCGGCAAGAGCGTCATCGACATCGTGCGGGACGATCTCGACACCCTCGAGCGCTTCGACATGAGCCAGGCCGACAAGATGAAGCTCGATGCCTGGAAGGAGCTGCTCAACCAGACCACGGGTGTGGTCGCTTCGGCGCAGTGCAATCAGGACCTTGCAACGATGCTCGGCGCCACGTCGACGAACGTCAACGCGGTCAAGGCGGGTAACACCGATGTCCTCACGGCCACGGTCAGCAGCACGTTGGACGGCGCGGACATCTACTCGAGCCTCGCGGCGCTGGCGGCGATCTGCAACGCCAACCCCGTGATCTTCCTGAAGTACCCGGGGAGCTACGTCTTCTCCGGGCTCGGGATCAACCTCGAGAGCCACTCCGCTTCGCACCGACTCAACAACGCGAACATGTCGGGCACCTGCGTGGACGGCGTCCTCGGCATGCTCACGAAGATCCAGGACTTTTACGCGCAGAAGTTCGCCAAGCTCGTCGGAATGCTCGACAGCATCGACGAGGGCAACGGCACTGCCCTCGACAACTCCGCCGCCGTCTGGTTCCAGGAGATGTCGGACGGCAACGCCCACAACCTGAACAATCTCCCGATCGTTCAGGCGGGCGGCGCCGGCGGCTACTTCAAGACGGGTTGGTCCGTGAACGTCGAAGATGCGTCCCCGACGCTCTCTCGCGGCAACAGCGAGGGTCAGTGCAACGGCGGCAGCGACCAGGTCAACGGCATCAACCAGTCGACCGGCACGGACGCGAAGGTCGGCAACGCGCCGATCAACAAGTATTTCGTGAACATCATGAACGCCATGGGCATGAAGGCGGGCGCCGACGGCTTCGCCGCCAAGGGCGGCTCGGCCGAGGTGACGAAGTTCGGCTTCTCCGACAAGACGGAGGACTTCATCCACGGCGGGGGCAGCGGGGCCACGATCCACAGCCCCGGCGGGTTCGACGCTCTCAAAGCAGGCGCCTGACCTCTACCGGCGCACGCTTGAGTCCAAAGGCCCCTTCCTAGCGGGAGGGGCCTTTTTTTTGGCGATTAGGGTAGGGTGGTGGCGCGTGACGGTCCTGGGGCGTCGCTGGTACCCCGAAGGGCTTCGAGCTAGCGTGCCGCGGCAAGAGCGATTCCCGTGTGGCCAGCGCATTCGACCGAGATGGGGCCCGCGTCACCCGCGCGGCCTCTCGGAGCGGAGGCCGAATCCGCCACGTCCCGGCGCCCTTCCACACGGCGACTTGCCGCGGTGGGCGTGCCGACCGCGCTTTCGGCCGCGCTGATTCTACCGGCGCTCGGGCAGATCCCGGGCGTCAACGGCGACGAGCCGTGGATCATCGGACGCATCGCCGAGCTGAGAGACGGTGCGCGTCCGCTGAGCGGCATGACCTTCTACACGGCCGCCATGCACCAGTACCTCACCTGGCCGTTCGTCGAGGCGCTGGGCGCGACGCCACTCGCGATCCGCTTGCCCGGCGCGCTGCTGAACGTCGCGACGGTGGCGCTCGTTGCGCTGACGATGCTGCGCCTCTACGGCGCTTGGACCGCGCTCGTGGCGGGCTGCTTTTTGGCGACGGCGCCCGCTTTCGTCACCATGTCGCGCTTCGGGATCGAGGTCCCCGCGCTGTCTCCGTTCTTCGCAGCCGTCGCGTTCGCGTGTCTCGCGGCGAAAGCCGGGCGGGCGCCGCGCCCGGCGCTCGCGCTACTCGGCGGCGTGGCGCTCGGAGCGCTGCCGTACAACCACATCGTCCTTTTGCCCGTCCCGCTGACGCTGCTCGCGGTGCTGCTTGCCAAGCACGGCGTGCGATGGTTGCGCTCGCGGCTCGCCCTGGCGGCGCTCGCGGGCTTCGTGCTCGGCTTCGGTCCGCGCCTCGTGACCCTCGCCGAGCCGGGCGCTTTGAGGATGTGGCTCAGCGAGGGCAACGGGCTGCCACACTGGCCGGACTTCTTGCCGCTGTTCGGCGTGCTGCTCCGGTCTTGGGACGGAGGGCTCATCTACCGGCGCTTCGTGGGAGAGAGCCGCATCCCGGTGCTTCCGTACCCCGAGCTCGTGTTGCTCGTCGCGCTCGCGCTACGCTACCGCGTCCGGCGCAGGGGGATGACGGCGCGCGCTGCGCTACGCGGGCTTCTCACGCCGCTCGAGCGCTACGCGCTGCTCGCCGTCTTGATCGCGGTCGCGTTGACGACGCGCATCGCGCCGCATCTATCGATTCGCTACGTCATCGTGCTGCACGCCGCGATACCGGTGCTGCTCGCGGTGGTGCTCGCGCCGTTGTTGCTCGATGCGTCGCCAACGCTACAGAAGAGCGGCCGCGCGCTCGCTGCCGGCGTCGTGGCACTGAATCTCCTTTACCTCGGCGCGAACTTCTTCGTCCCCTTCGTGCGTGGCGACGGCGGCCTCAGCGTCTTTCGTGTCGGCACGCGTCTCATCGAGACGAGCAACCATTTCGTCCGCTCGGATGGACTTTACGCGGCGCTCCTCGCGCATGGCGTCCGCCGCGTCGAGACGGACGGCTTTCTCGAGTCCCCGCTGCGCCTGTACGATTGCGAGAGCGCGCTCGAATGGGGACCACCCGAGCCGGCGCACCGCTCGAGGAGCTACGCGCGCGTGAAGAGCGCCGTCGTCTTCTACAACGGCCGCGCCTGGCTCGGGCCGGAGCCGCCCATGCCGCACGAGGACGCACGCCGCCTCGGTGAGACCCTGCGCCGCGGACGACTGCGCCTGAAGCGCGACCGCAGCTTCCCCCCGCTCTTTCGCGTGTACGTCGCCGACGCTCGGCCGTCGGACTAGCCAAGCGCACCGACCCCGAGACTCGGAGGGCGGCGTGCGCTACGTATCGGGTGACTCGGAGGGCAACGTCGTGCTCGAGGACGCCGCCCGTGGCTACGGCTACGCCTGCCGATTCTACGCCGAGTCGCCCCTCGCGGGGTTACGGGTGGCCTTGACACGCGCCGGTCCTGGTTCTATTGTACCGATCGTTCGGTTCAGCATAGGAGAATCTCATGAAAACTGCCGTGATCGTGTTGTCGGACCCCAAAGGGGGGGAAGAGGCTCTCGGGCGCGTGTTCAACGCCCTGGCCGCAACCTATGATTTCAAAGCCCAGAACCACGAGGTCGCGCTCGTCTTTCAGGGGGCCGGTACACGCTGGACAGGGGTGCTCACGAACAGGGAGCACCCCGCCCACGCTTTGTACGAGGCGGTGGCGGACAAGGTCGCGGGCGCGTCGCTCGCCTGCGCAACCGTCTTCGGTGCGCTCGAGTCCGCGGAGCAAAATGGCTTCACGCTGATCAAGAACAACCCCGTGCCGGGTACCGCCGGGCTTCCGAGCCTCGCGAAGTACGCTGCGGACGGCTACACCATCTTGACCTTCTGAGCGCACGAGGACCCGGCGCGCCGTCTCCGAGCATGCGGCGCGCCGGTCCGCTGGAGGCGTCATGACCAGAGCGAGGTTTTCGAGACCGAACGGCGAGCACGGCTTCTTTCACGAAGGGGAGCTCCGCGTTCAGGAAGCGACGGGAGAGCGCGCGATCGCCGAGCGGACGGCGCGGATGCTATCGAACGCGGTCCCGCCGGCGCCGGCCGCGTTCCTCGCACAGCAACGGATGCTGGTGCTTTCGAGCGTCGACGACGCCGGCGCGGTGTTTGCTTCGCTGATCTTCGGTGAGCAGGGGTTCGCGAGCGTCGCGGGCGGCGACGTCGTGGTGCTCGACCGCCGGCGTTCCTGGATCGCGCCGGGGGACGCGGTGGTCGGCAATCTCGGGGTCGGCGCCGCGCTCGGGATGCTCGCGATCGAGCTCGGCTCGCGCCGACGCTACCGCATCAACGGCTTCGTTTCCTCGTCGAACGAAGAGCGCGTCGAGGTCAGCGTACGCGAGGCGTACGTGAACTGCCCGAAGTACATTCAGCGCCGGCACTTGGTCGAGCTCGACGCCCCGTCGCCGTCCAGCGCCCTCGGCGCGAGCGGCGCGCGACTCGACCCCGAGCGAATGGCTCTCGTGCGGCGGGCGGACACCATGTTCGTCGCGAGCCGGCACCCGACGCGCGGTGCGGACGCCTCCCACCGCGGCGGCGAGCCGGGCTTTCTCGAAGTCAGGGACGAGCGGACGATCCGCGTCCCCGAGTACGCCGGCAACGGGCTCTACAACACCCTGGGCAATCTGATGGTTTCGAGCGCTGCGGGCCTTGCGATCGTCGACTTCGAAGGCGGGCGGGTGCTTCAGCTCACGGGCCATGCCAACGTGGTCCTCGAGCCGCCGCACGGCGCGCTCGAGAGCGCGGCGGGCCCCCACTGCGAGACCGGAGCCGACACCGGGCGGTATTGGGACTTCGAGATCTCGCGCTTCGCCGAGCTCTTGCTGCCGAAAACGTTCCGCTGGGAGCTGCTCGATCGTTCCCCTTTCAACCCCCCTCTCGGCATGTGAAGGATCGTCGGGGCATGCCGGCCGCGCTCCTCTCGAAAGCAGAGATCCTCGATCGCCTGATGCTGCTTTTTCGGCAGCAAGGCTACGACGGCGCCTCGCTTGCCGAGATTGCCAAGGTGACCGGGCTCGGCAAATCTAGTCTCTATCACTACTTTCCGGGCGGGAAGGTCGAAATGGCGCGCGAGGTCATGGCGCATCTTTCGAGCCAGCTCGCGCCCGCGCTTGCGGCCGTCCACGGACCGGGCGCGCCGCGCGCGAAGCTTGCCGCGTTCCTTCTGGTGGTCGAGTCGATCTACGACTCCGGCCGCCTCGCGTGTCTGCTCGAGCGACTCTGCGCGAGCGCGGACCGGAAGAAATTCGCGAGACCCCTGCAGAGCACCTTCGGCGCGCTGCTCGCGGGATTCGAGGCGCTGTGTGTCGAAGCCGGGCTTTCGCGCTCCGTTTCGCGCGCCCGCGCCGAGGATGCTGTCGTGCGCATCCAGGGCTCGCTCGTGCTCGGAGCCGGCATCGATCAACCCGAGGTCTTCGTGCGCACCCTCCGCACCATTCTAGCCACGCTGCTCGAGGCCGAGCCGGAGCGTCGCCCGGCGTCGCACCCAGCGCGTCCGAAACGTCCTCGCTCGTGACGGTGCACCCGTTCCGCCCGATTCAGAACGTCTGCCCCTCGACGAGCGCATCGAACTGAGCCGAGCTGCCCACGCCGAGGAGGTGGCCGAGCTCGTGCATGGCGACCGTGACGAAGTTGACTTGATCCGGGGGAAGGTCGTCGTCGGTCTCGGGTGTGGGGTCGTCGTCGGCGGGGTCTATGATTCTCAGGCTCGATTTTGAAGCGCCCCATCGCCGCCGATGAAGCGGGGGAGTATGCTCCCGTGATGCCCGACGGGAGGTCGGTGGTCCGAGGCACGCTGCCGATGCGAGGGACGCGTGGGGCGCCGTTCGGGCCGGCGCCGCGACCGGTCAGATGGCGCGCGCGTGCGCTGGTCGTGACCCTGGCTTGCGTAGGGGTGATGTCGTGCGGCAAATCTGCGCCGCGCTCGGAAGCCGCGGGTGCTCGTGGGGGCCAGTCAACGGCCGGAAGCGGCCCGGGCGGGAGCGGCGGATCCGGCGGGAATGGGATCGTTCCTCCGGCGTGTGGCAACGCCATCCTGCAGATCGGCGAGGAGTGTGACGACGGCAACACGCAGAGTGGCGACGGGTGCTCGTCAGCCTGTGCCGACGAGATGCCTCCTTGCGGCGACGGAATCCAAGCGCTGCTGGAGGCCTGCGACGACGGGAACACCGTCGGCGGCGACGGCTGCGCAGCGGACTGCCGTTCGGTCGAGCCCGGCTACCTCTGCACGCCGGCACACGCGTGCATCCACTATTTTCAATGCGGCGACTCGCGCGTGGACCCAAATGAGCTTTGCGACGACGGCAACATCTCGCCGGGCGATGGCTGCTCGCCAGTCTGTATCACCGAGCTCGGCTGGACCTGCGAGGGAGAGCCCAGTTTCTGCCACCCCACGCGCTGTGGCGACGGCGTGCGCGAGGGCCGGGAGAGCTGTGACGACTCGAACAACTTGCCCGGTGACGGCTGCTCCACGACTTGCGAGCTCGAGCCCACCTGCAATACGGGGGAGGCCGGCGCCGGGGGCGCGGGCGGTGAGAGCGCCGCCGGGGGCGAGGGCGGTCAGCCGAACGGCCCGTGCGCCCCGCGCTGTGGCGATGGCGTCGTAGCCGGCGAGGAGGCCTGCGACGACGGCAACTTGCTGACCGGTGACGGCTGCTCCGCGGGCTGCGCCGTCGAGCGTGGCTTTGCCTGCAAAAGCTCGAGCGCCGGGCCCAGCACGTGCACCAGCGTGTGCGGCGACTCGATCGTCACGTTGGGTGAAGAGTGCGACGACGGCGTCAACGACGGCACCTATGGAACCGATGCCTGCGGACCGAACTGCCGCCGCCCCCCGTACTGCGGCGACGGCATCATTCAGCCCGGCCTGGAGGATTGTGACGACGGCAACCCCACCGACGGCTCCGAGGGTGGGGAATGCAGAAACTGTTTCCTCCCCGTTTAAGCGCAGGCTGCTGGTGATCCACGGGTGCGAAAAGGTGGGACAAAACAGCAGGATTGCGAGCGAATTGTCTTGGTTTGGTGGCGGCCGAGGCGACACTTGATCGGATGAGCATCCGAGCTTCTTCGAGGCTCACCCGGTTCGTCGCTCCCCTCGCCGGGGCGCTCGCCGGGCTTGCGGTGCTCGGGGGCTGCAGCGCCGAGATCCAGAAGCCCGCGCCGGCCGCGAACGGCGGCAGCAGCCCCGGAGCGGGCGGCAGCGCAGGATCGAGCGGGAAGAGCGGAGCGACGGGCGGGTCGAGCGGAGCGACGGGCGGGTCGAGCGGAGCGACGGGCGGGTCGAGCGGCAGCCAGGGGACGGCCCCGACAGCGCTCGAGAGCGGTGCGCGTCGTCTGACGCGAGCGGAGCTCGACAATGTCGTCCGCGATCTGTTCGCTGACGACACGTTTCCCGCGTCCAAGTATCTCGCGGAGGACGAGTTTCGTCCCTTCGACAACGACTACACGATCCAGCGCGCCTCGAGCGCGCTCATCGACACACTCGAGGCGTTCGCGGAAGACGTGGCCGCGCGGGCCGTGCTTCCCGAGCACCGCGCGCTCGTCGTGCCCTGCACGCCGAGCGGCCCGGACGACGCGGCGTGTCTCGAACAGACCGTCGTTTACCTCGGCGAGCGGCTGTTCCGCAGACCCTTTTCGACGAGCGACGCTGCCCCGTATCTCGCGCTCGGTGCCTTCGCCACCGAGCAAAACGACTTCGTCGACAACGACTTTTATACCGCCGTCGAGCTCGCGCTAAGGAGCATGCTGCAAGATCCGGAGTTCCTCTACCGGATCGAGATCGGCACCCCGGGCAGCGAGCCCGGCACCGAGCGTCTGACCGACTTCGAGCTTGCGACGCGACTCTCGTTCTTGCTCTGGGGTAGCGCCCCGGACGACGCGCTGCGCGCGGCCGCCACGGGAGGCCTCCTCGTCGATCCTGCCGGGCGTCGCGACCAAGCACTTCGCTTGCTCGCCGATCCGCGCGCGCGCTCGACCGTGCACCGCTTCCACGCGATGTGGCTCGGCTATCGCGCCATTCCGGGAACACCCGCGCTGCTCGCCGACCTCGAGCTCGAGACGACGAAGCTCATCGACAAGGTCGTGTTCGACGAACCGTCGAGCTACCTGGATCTCTTCCTCTCGCCCGAGACGTACCTGACCCAGGATCTCGCCGACCACTACGGACTATCGACCCCGCCGGGAGGCGAAGGCTGGGTGAGCTACGGCGCAAGCGGCCGCGCCGGTATTCTCTCGCATGGCAGCGTGCTCGCGGCGTTCAGCAAGTTCAGCGACACGAGCCCCACCCAGCGTGGGATCTTCGTGCAGACGCGCCTGCTCTGCAACACCGTGGATCCGCCACCCGCCAACGTGAACGTCGATCAGCCGCCCTCGAGCGCCGACGCCGTGTGCAAGACGGAGCGCTACGCGGAGCATCGCTCCACGCCGAGCTGCGCCGGTTGCCACTCCCAGCTCGACCCGATCGGGATCGGCCTCGAGCAGTACGACATCGCGGGCCGGTTCCGCACGCATGACGACGCGCACGACGAATGCGCGCTCGACGGCAACGGCGAGCTCCCGGGCTACGGGACCTTCAACGGGCCGGGCGAGCTGGGTCGGATGCTGGTCGAGACGGGTGAGCTCGAATCGTGCTTCGTCGAGCACGTCGTGCGCTTCGCCCTCGGGCGCGCGCTCAAGCCGGAGGAGACCGAGGTCGTCGCCGATCTCTCGGCGGGCTTTCGGGCCGAAGGCTACGACGCCCAGACACTGCTTGCCGACTACGCCGCGAGCGATCGATTCGCGCTCCGGCGCGAGGAGCCCTCACCATGACGTTCCGCTTGCCCCGACGCACCATGCTCCGAGCTCTCGGCGGCGTCGCGGTCGGTCTGCCGGCGCTCGAGTGCATGCTCGACTCGCACGGCGAGGCGCTCGCACAATCTGGCCCGCTGCCGCTTCGCTATGCCGTCGTCTTCGCGGGCCAGGCGCTCGGCGGCGACGACTGGGAAGAGGATCGCTACATGGTCGGGGGACAGCGCTTCCAGGAGACCGGCCACTTCATCGTGCCTCCGGAGACCGGCGCGGGCTACAGCGTCACGACGCCGCTCGAGCCCCTCGCGGACCTCGGGCTGATGGGCGACTTTAGCCTGGTCTCGGGGCTCGAGATCCCGTTCAACGCGAGCTCCGTGGAATCCGCAGACGTTCCCGCAGGCGGTGCCTTTCGCGATTTTCACGGCGGCGGCGCGGGGCCGCTTTTGTGCGGCACGCGCTCGCTGAGCGCGAGCTTCACTTGTCGGAGCGCGACCTCCGATCAGATCCTCGCGGCCGAAAATCCGGGCAGCACGCTCGACTCGCTCGTGCTCCGCGCCCAGCCCGCCTGGTACCTGAGCGGCTCGAGCTTTTCCGGCCGGCAGTACGTCTCCTACCGCGGCGACGCCGATCCGGTGGAGGCCCAGGTGAGCCCGCTCATCGCGTACCGCTCGCTGTTCGACGCGTTCACGCCCGGCGACTCTGCCGAAACGGCGCGCCACGACTTCGAGCTTCGCGCGAGGCAGAGTGTGCTCTCGCTCATCACCGACAAGCGTGACGCCCTCCTCGGCCGCGTCGGCGCCGCGGATCGGGTTCGCCTCGAGCGACATTTCGACGAGATCCGCGCGCTCGAGCTCAGAATCGCCGCCATGCCGGCAAGCGGGGGAGCGTGCCAAAAGCCCATGGCGCCCCCTGACGACCCCCCCATTGGCGGCGACAACGCGGGCGCGGGCTCCGACATGATCGCCACCAACACCGGCTACAGCGACGAGCACGAGCGCGCGCGGCTGCTCGCGGACCTCCTGCACATGGCGTTCGTCTGCGATCTCACGCGCGTCGCCACGCTCCAGATCACCGTGTTCCAGTCGCACATGAACGTGTACCCGGTGACCGAGATGCTGGGCACGCCGGTGCGCGCAGACCTCCACGAGTGCGGTCACAACGGGGACACCGACAATCGCGGCCAGCTCCCGGTGAGCCTTCTGCTCGGCTGGCATGCGTCGCACTACGCGTACCTTCTCGACAAGCTGAAGAGCACGCCCGAAGGTGCCGGGACGCTGCTCGACAACTCGGCGATCCTCTTCATGCCCGAGGCCGGGCACGGCATTCAGCTCAACGACGGCACGAGCACCAATCAGACTCATTCGGTCGAGCGCATGGTGCTGCTCGTTGGTGGGCGTGCAGGGGGTCTCGCTCCGGGGCAGCACATTGCGGCAACCGGCAAGCACCCCGGCAACGTGATCCTCTCCGCGATGCAGGCGGTCGGGCACCAGGGCGACACGTTCGGCGAGGTCAACGGGACCGTGCCCGAGCTCTTCGGCTGACTCGGGTGCCACTCGCGAAACGGGGCGCTCAGGCGTTCGCCTTGAGCTCGGCGTATTCGCCCGGGCTGTGGATCGCGGGAGGGTTGGTGCCGCCGCCGACGAAGTCCTCGGTCTTGTCGTACATGCCGAACCTGGTCACTTCCGCCGAGCCACCTTGCAGAGGAAAGCCGTCGGCGCCCGCCTTCACGCCGAGGGCGTTCATCAGGTTGTAAAAGTACTTGTTGATCGGCGCGTTGGCGAAAGACGGGTTGGTGCCCGTGCCGGCCTCGGCATCCATGATGTCGTTCGTGCACCCGTCCTCGCTGTGACCGGGCGATAGGTCCGCGGAGCCGTCCTCGACGTTCACGGCCCAACCCGTCTTGAAGTAACCCCCGGCACTGCCGACCTGGACGATGGGCAGGTTATTCAGGTTGTGCTGGTTTCCGTCCGACAACTCCTGGAACCAGACTGCAGCGGTATTGTCGAGCACCTTCCCGTCACCCTCGTCGATGCCGTCGAGCAGGTCCACCAGGTGTGCGAACTTCCTCGCGTAAAAATCGTCGATCGTGAGGATCAGGTCGATGGCGTTGGTAATGCAGGTGCCCGCCATGCCGGCGTTGGCGACGCGGTGCGAAACCGAGTGACTCTCCACATTGAGGCCGAGACCCGAGAACAAGAAGTTCGGGGGGTATTTGAGAAAGATCACGGGGTTTGCGTTGCACACGGCCGCGAGCACCGCGACGTTCGAATAAAGGTCCGCGCCGTCCGCCGTTGCGGTGACCTTGCTGGAGAGCACGTCACCCGTGCTGTCCGCGTTCCCGAACGCATCGACGTCGGTTTGCGTCGCCTTTAGCTGCGTGGCGCCCGCGTCGCTACACTGTGCGGACCGCACCATCGTCGTCGTTTCGTCGAGCAGCTGCTTCCACGCTTCGAGCTTCATCTTGTCCGACTGGCTCATGTCGGAGCGCTCGAGGGTGTCCAGGTCGTCCCTGACGATATCGATGACGCTCTTGCCACGCACGGCCTGGTACGTGTCCGGGGACATCGGGCCGCCCTGGAAGAGACCGGTGAGGCCACTCAGGACCTCAGCGGGCGTGCCGACGCCGTCGTAGGGCGTCTCGCGTGCGGAGTAGGAGATCCCCGATTGGGGGGTATCGGTTCTGTTGCCCACGCGCACGAGGAGCGGCTTTCCACCGGGGCTCAACTGCTCCGCGATCACGTGATCCAGTGAACGACCGACGGGCTTGGCGTTGAACTTCGTCGCCTGATCGAAGCTGAACGGCTCGGTGCCGTTCGGGGTGACCGGCTGACACGTGAAATACGAGCCCACCACCTGGGTGTGGGGGTCGTTGCCCTGTCCGCGGATCATCGTGGGGGTCCACTCGTTCATGGCGCGGATGCCGCGAGGGATGAGGACCTTGTCTGCGTGGGGCGCGAGAGGCGCGAGGGTGGTGGCTTCGAGATCCGCGGCGGTGAGCGCACCGTGGGATTTGGCGGGGAAGAACCGCGTCGTGACGCAGCCGTAATGCGTGAACATCACGATCAATCGCCTGGGACCGGACCGGGCCTGCGCGTTCGCCGGGCGGTCGAAGAGCGAGCCGAGGAAAGGAGCCGCCACGCAAGCTCCGCCCAGGCCTCGCAGGAAAAGTCTTCGGTTTGGCGGTCTCGTCATCGGGCGACCTCGGTCAGGCAGATTCGCAAGGGTTCGGCGTCCGATCCGGTCGGACGCGCGCTATGCACCGAACTCTTCATGCCCCCTTCGCCCCCTTTGTTTCGCGGGCTGCCTTTTCAGCTCGCACCGCTTCCCGGGCCGTCGGAAGGTGAGTGCTTTCGCGCCTGCCTCACTCGGTGGGCGTTCCAGATGGGGGTGAGAAATAGTGCACCCCCGGAGTGCGGGGCCGTCAGGGGAGCACTGGCACGAGCGACGCTGTGGCGTCCGCGGCGAGAAAGAGTCCTAGTCCGAAGACAAGGTGAGTGATCAGGCTCTTCACGCTGTTGAAGACCGGCCTCGGCGTCTTCGACGAAGCGACGCCCGCACCGAGGGCTGGCTGCAGAACGAACAGCGGCGCGACGACGGTCACCATCCCGATGAGGACGGCCGGCGCGGGTGTGGGCGAACGCGCCCAGGTCAAGCCGAACACGGCGAGCAAGAGCGCCGCGAAGCCGACGCCAATCGAGTAGTGCGCGCACCAGCCCAAGAGCCTCTCGCCCCGAACCGGTGCCGATTTCGCGATGCTCTGGTGGAACCAGCGCCCTTCCGGCAGATGACCGATGAAGCGACCGAGGAGGCCGAAGTCGAGCGAGGGCACGCCGAAGCGACGCAACACCGCGGCCCAGACATCCATGGTCAGCGTGGCACCCACGCCGACAACGACGCTCCGGACGACGAATTCGACGGTCTCGCTCATGCTGGCTTCGCGAGGGAAGTCGGTATCACCCCCGCAGGCCCGGGGATTTGGCGCGACCGTCCGTCGATGGCGATGGTCCGGGGGCCGTTTCTGCCACTCGCCGCGTAGCGGTCGAGCGCGGGTTGGTGCTCGAGCCACCACTTCTGCGCTTGGTCGTCGCCCCACGGCTCGACCTTGCACGCTTCGAGCAGGCGGCGAAGCTCGACGGCGCTCGCGGGTCGAGCTTCGGGCTTCTTCTCGAGGCACGCACGCACGATCGTCTCGAGCCCCGCCGAGACCGTGACACCGCGCTCTGCCATGGCGTCCGGCAGCTGATGGAGATGTTGACTGCACACCTCGACGATCGTCCGCCCGTCGAAGAGCTCGGTGCCCGTCAAGAGGTAGTAGGCGACCGCCCCGAGCGCGTAAATGTCGGCACGGGCGTCCACGGAGTCGGGCCGGGTGATGCTTTCTGGAGCCATGTAGAGCGGTGTGCCGATCAGGGTGCTCGCGACGGACACGCCGGCGTCTCCGTCGACGGCGAGCTCTTTGACCAGGCCGAAGTCGAGCAGCTTCACCACGTCTCGCTCTCCGCCCTGGGTGCACAGCATCATGTTCGCCGGCTTGATGTCACGATGGATCAAGCCGATGGCATGAGCTTCGGCGAGCGCGCCGCATGCCATCGTCAGGATGCGCACCACCCTGCCTTCCGCCTGGGGGCCCGAGACTTCGACGACACGCTGCAGATTGGCGCCGTCGAGGAGCTCCATCGCGTAGTAAAAGACGCCGTCGTCGGTTCGCCCGTAGTCGTAGATGGTGATGGTGCTGGGGTGGGTGAGGCGTGCGGTGAGCTGGACCTCCCTTTCGAAGCGAACGAGGTCGCGCTCCTGAGCGTGATCCGCCCGCAAGAGCTTGAGCGCCGAAGGCCGGCGGATCATCCCGTGGCGTGCGCGGTAAACTTCACCCATGCCGCCCTCGCCAATCTTCTCCTCGATCACGTACTGGCCCAGCCGGCGCGCCTCGCGCACCTCCGCTCGAAGGCCGTAGATGACCTTCGAGATGACCGTGCTCGTGATGACGACGATGCTCCACACGATGGCGAGCGCTGCAGGGAACCAGGGATAGGCGCCAGCATCGAGCGCGCGAACGGCGAACCCGCCGTGCGAGCTCGGCACGAGGAGCGTCGGCGTCAGGATCACTGGAGCGCCGACCATCGCCGTGTAGAGAATCGTGCGACGTGGTGACGAGGGGATCAGGGCGGCGCGAACCAGGATCATCAGCGCGGTCCCGACCAACCCGAGAACGGACAGGTAAGCGTCCGCCATCAAAGCTCCCTCCGGCGTGGAGAGGGAACGCTCCCGGACGAAGCCGACCAGCACGTAGCGCCCCAAAAAGGAGGATCCGGTGAAGAAGAGCAGCAGCCCCGCGGCCTCTACCGTTCGCGAGAACCGAACGGAGCGTCGTCCGTTCCGGCACAGCCACCAAAAAGCGCCGGCCTCCGCCGCGAGAACGATGTCGAGGACCAGGTCCGCGCCGGGGCGCTTGAGCGCACCGACCGCGCCCAGCACGCTCGCAAACAGCATGATGACGGCAAGGACCCTCCAGAACAGCGCGACCCTGGTCTGAAGGAAGGCGCGTGCTTCCTCGCTGCTCTCGAGGCTCGGAGACGTTCTCTCAGCGAGCATGGGGGGTGGCTTCGCTACCACGGTCCCCGTCCGCAGACAGCCGCTGCTTCGAGCTTCGGGTCACCGCCGAGGCCCCCGGGCGCTTCTGCCGCCGCATCCCGTGCGCAAGGCAATCTCTTGCGCGAAGGAGTTGCGTACGGCGGGGCTCACGGCCGTTGTGGTGCCACCCTAGGTTGCATGCGGACCGCGTACGGAGCCTGGCCTGCAAGGTCCGTTGGCACGGCTGTTGCTGCTATCGTGCGGCTGACACCATGCGTCACCGTGAACCCTAGTCGAGCGAGATTCAGAACGATGAAAGCATTTTCCAAGCTGTTGGCTGCCGTCGTCGCGCTCCCGCTGCTGCTTGGTGCTTGTGAGCAGAAGGCGCAGGAGGCGTCCTCCGAAGCCAAGGCCGAGCCCGCAGCTGAGAAGGCTTTGCGGCAAGCCGTCACGGTCGATGGGAGCGGCTTCCATCCGGAGAAGGTCACCGCCGCGGCCGGCCAGAACGTGACGCTCGTGTTTCGCCGCGTGACCGATGCGACTTGCGCCAAGCAGGTGGTGTTCAAGGACCTCGGCATCCGCAAGGACCTTCCGCTCAACGAAGACGTCGAGGTGACCGTCACGGCCAAGAGTCCAGCGCTGACGTTCGCCTGCGGCATGGACATGCTGCGCGGCTCCGTCGTCGTCGGGCAGTAGTCGCGCATCTCTATGTCTCGTGGCACCGTTTCGCAGTATTGAAGCTGGACTCGCCATGGGACTACGGATGACGATCAAGCCGCAGCACAAAGGACACTCCTTCACCAGCATCGGCGTCGCCCTGGCTCTATGCCTTCTGGCGACGCGGGGCGTTGCTGCCGACGCCTCCGCCGAACCAGGCAGCGGCGCCCCGACGGACGTCCCACCGCCCTCGAAGGGCGCCGCGGACATTTCGAAGGCGCTCGGTGACTTGGCAGTTCAAGCGAACCCGGCCGTCGGCGCCACCCGGGACCGCATTCAGGCACTAGAGGAACAGGTCAGCCAGGCCGGGGCCTGGATGGATCCGACTTTTTCCGCTGAATACAGCAACATGCCCATCAACGCTCCGGTCCCCGGCAAACACCCCATGAGCGGGATCCAATTGACGCTCAGGCAAACGTTCCCGTGGCCCGGCAAGATCGACGCTCGCGAGGTCGAGGCGCGCAGCCGCGTGCGGCAGGAGCAACTGACACTCGCCGAGCAGAAGCTCGAGCTGCGAGCGGCCGTGAGGCATGCCTACTACCGTTTGGCGTTGACCCGTCAGCTTCGGGCCGTGACCCAGCGGCACGCGCAGCTCGCGAGCGATTTTCTCGACGTGGTTCGGGTCAAGAACGAGGCCGGCGTTGCCGCGCAACACGAGCTGCTTCGGCTCCGCGTGCTCGTGGATCAGCTCCAGGACGACCTCGAGAGCTTCGACGAGGACGAGCAAGCCTTGACGGCGGTCATCAACGCAACGTTGCACCGCAGGGCAAACGTGCCCGTGCCAACGCCCGAACAGACCGTCGTCAAGGCTCCGGTCGCGGATGCCGGAGCGCTCGCCGGGCGAGCCGCACGCGGGCGCCCACTGCTTCAGCGCTCCGTGGTGGAAGCCGAGACGTACCGCGCCGCGGCGCGCCGGGCGGAGCGCGACGGTTACCCGGACATCACACTCTGGGCGGGATACCGTGTGCGAACCGAGGCCGGGACGGACATGGGCACGGACTTTTTTTCACTCGGCGTGTCGCTGCCCATTCCACTCTTTTACGACCAACGCTCGGGCAGCGAACAGCGGCGCAACGAAAAGCTCGCAGAGTCCGCCGTTCTGACGCGCGCCGCCGATCTCGACAGCATCCGCGGCAACCTCGGCCGGGTCGTCGCGGCGTGGACGCGAGCCGCACAGCAGGCGCGCACCTATCGTCAGGAGCTGACACCGGAAGCGCGCCTGGCCTTGGAAGCGACCTTCTCCTCCTACCAGGTGAGTCGCGCCGACTTCGCCGCCCTGTTCCAGGCGGAGCTTCAGCTCTTGAACTTCGAACGCACGACCCTCATGGCCGAGGCACGCGCCGCGGACGCACAGGTGGATGCCGAAGCGCTGGTGGGTGGAGGAGTCGAGTGATGAGTGACACGCCCGACGACCCGAGCACCTCGCAGGCTCCCGCGGCCCAAGGGAGCCCGAGCGATACGACTCCGAAGGAGCCAGCCGCGAGCGAGCCGCAGCCGAGCCAGCCGATCCCTCACTCGATGGGCACGAAACGCTTGGTCGTGATACTCGCCGGCCTGGCGCTGACGCTCTACGTTGGCGCGCTGCTCGGCCCGCCGCTGGGCGCCGGTTGGCACAAGGCTTGGTCGGCGCTCCGGGGTTCGAAGGATGCGGGCGAACCAGGCTCGAGTGCCACGCAGTACTTCACGTGCGGCATGCACCCTTGGGTGATCATGCCAAAGCCGGGTGATTGCCCGATCTGCGGGATGAAGCTCGTGCCCCTCGATCCAGCCAAGTTCTCCGGCGAGGTCACGATCGATCCGGTCGTGTCCCAGAACATCGGGGTGCGGGTGGAGAAGGTGAGCGCGGGGTCCGAGACTGGTTCGATGCGCACGGTGGGCACGGTGACCTATGACGAGACGCTACTCGGCGACGTCAATCTGAAAGTCTCGGGCTGGATCGAAAAGCTCCATGTGGACTACCTGGGCGCTCCGGTGAAGCGGGGGCAGCCCCTGTTCGAGCTCTATTCGCCCGAGCTTTACGCCGCGGAAGGCGAGTACTTGCTCGCGTATCGAGCGTCGCAGCGCGGGGCTGCCGGGGCCGCGAGCGCACTCGTGAACGAGCTACTCGAGCCGGCACGCACGAAGTTGGCTCTTTTCGACATCGGGCCCCAGCAGATCGCGGCGCTCGAGGCCCGCGGCAAACCGTTCAAGAACCTCACCATCAGTAGCCCGCAAAGCGGCGTGGTCATCGAGAAGAACGCGGTGGAAGGGATGAAGGTCTCGCCGGGCATGACGGCGTATCGCATCGCGGATCTCTCGCGCGTTTGGGTGATGGCGACGCTTTACGAGTACCAGAGCCGGCAGATCCAGGTCGGGCAGAAGGCCACGATGGCGCTCACCTACCTTCCAGGGCAGACCCTCGAGGGCACGGTCATCTACGTGTATCCGTTTCTCGACGAGCGCACGCGCCAGCTCAAGGTGCGCCTCGAGTTTCCCAATCCCGACCTGAAGCTCAAGCCGGGCATGTATGCAACGGTGACGTTCCAGGGCACCGCCACCGAGCAGCGCGCTCTCGCTCCGCGTTCGGCGGTCATCGACACGGGCGAGCGGCAAGTCGCGTTCGTGGCGCGCGGGCAGGGCCGGTTCGAGCCGCGGCTGGTCCACATGGGTGCCGAGGCGGAGAACGGCAAGGTCGAGATCCTGGACGGGCTCGCGCCAGGAGAGCTGGTGGTCGTCAGCGGCCAATTCCTGATCGACAGCGAGGCCAGAATGCGCGAGGCCCTCGCCAAGATGATGAAGGGCGCGCCGGTCGGCGAGGCGGCGGCGCCCACGCCTCCCGCCGCCGAGGGCGCAGCGCTGACCCTGCCGGATGCCGCGAACACCGCCCTCGGAGTGGCCCTCGACGCGTACCTCGCAGCCGGTCAGGCGCTGGCGAGCGACACCACGACCGACATCGGCGTGTCCGCACGCAAGCTCACGGAGGCCGTCGACGCGCTCGTGGCTATGCCGCCTACCGATCAGCCGCACTACTGGCACCAGCACGCCCAGGCAAGCGAGGTCAAAGACGCCGGGCGAGCGCTGGCAGCGGCGCCCACCCTGGCCGAGGCAAGAACGGCCTTCGCGAAGCTGAGCAGCGCACTCTCCTCGCTCGTCCACCTGACGGGCATCCCCAAATCCTACGCGCGGAAGCTCGAGGATGCGCATTGCCCGATGTACCCAGCCGATAGCAAGGAAGGCTCGGTCTGGATCCAGCCGGCGGGTGTGGTGAAGAACCCCTACTTCGGCACGGCGATGTCCACTTGCTCGGATTGGCAACGGCCGCTCCAGGTCGCTCCATGATCGCCCGGCTCATCCGCTGGTGCGCGCACAATCGAGCACTGGTGATCCTGCTCACGTCGCTGCTCGTCGCGGGGGGCGTCTGGAGCACCTACCGCCTGACCGTGGACGCCATCCCGGATCTTTCCGACGTGCAGGTGGTCATCCGCACCGAGTACCCGGGGCAGGCGCCGCAGATCGTCGAGGACCAGGTCACCTACCCGCTGACGACCGCCATGCTCGCGGTGCCCTACGCGAAGGTGGTGCGCGGCTACAGCATGTTCGGGACGAGCTTCGTCTACATCATCTTCGAGGACGGCACCGATCTGTAC
Organism: uncultured delta proteobacterium; assembly: GCA_963841435.1. GTDB lineage: Bacteria > Myxococcota_A > Polyangia > Polyangiales > Polyangiaceae > PMG-095. The sequence continues at coordinate 420,452 of CAWJCS010000005.1, read as the reverse complement.
TGGGCGCGGAGCCGCGTGCTCGAGCAGCTCAGCGCCGTCGCCGGCCAGCTGCCGCGGGGCGCCAGCCCCAGCAGCTCGGTCCCGACGCGACGGGCGTGGGCTGGGTCTACGAGTATGCATTGGTCACCGGCAAGTACTGCGCGTCCCATCCGGACGGCGCGTGGCACGACCCGCAGGACAAATCGCTGGTACGCCTCACCCGACGCGGCCCCCGAGGAAGCGCAGCCCAGGCTCGTGCATCACCGCGTCTTCGAAACGGCGCGTTACCTGTACCGCGACCCGCTAGAGAACAAGCGCTACTACTCACCACAAGATGCCCCGCTCGAGGTGCGCTCGCGGCTCGAGGCCGAGGAAATCGGGCATTCTTACGACAAATGCCCGCTCGACGGGCAGCCGCTCCTGGACAGCAAGCAGAACCTCGCCGACCTGCGCAGCCAGCAGGACTGGTACCTGCGTTACGCGCTCACGGCAGTGGATGGGGTGAGCGAGGTCGCTCCCATCGGTGGGTTCGTCAAGCAGTACCAGGTCGTGGTCGACCCGGTGAAGCTGCTCGGTCTGAACATTCCGCTCAGCAAGATCAAGCTGGCGATCCAGCGCTCCAACGTCGACGTGGGCGGGCGCCTGCTCGAGATGAGCGAGACCGAGTACATGGTGCGCGGCGTGGGCTACCTCGGCAGCCTCACGGACGCGGGAGCTCGCGGAGGCGCGGCGCGCGGGTCAGACCATCGAAGAGGCGCGCAGCGCAAAGGCGCTAGAGCGAGCTCGCGCAAGTCTCTCTGGGCGCAAACGCCGAGGGCAAGCCGATCTACCTGAGCGACGTGGCCGAAGTCCGCGTCGGGCCGGATATCCGCCGCGGCGTCGCCGACTGGAACGGCGAGGGGGAGACGGTGGGCGGCATCATCGTCATGCGCTTCGGCGAGAACGCGCGCGCAAACGATCGAGAACGTGCGGGCAAAGCTCGGCGATCTGGAGCGGGGCCTCCCGCCCGGTGTGGCGATCGAAAGTGGCGTACGATCGCTCCGACCTGATCGAACGGGCCGTCAGCACGCTCACCCACACGCTTGATCGAGGAGATGGCCGTCGTCTCGCTGGTCATCCTGCTGTTCCTGCTGCACGCCCGCAGCGCACTCGTCGCCGTGTTGGTGTTGCCGATCGGCGTGCTGGGCAGCCTGGTGGTCATGAACGCTGCTTGGGCATCAACGCCAACATCATGAGCCTCGGCGGCATCGCGATCGCGATCGGCGTGATGGTGGACAGCTCGATCATCATGGTGGAGAACGCGCACAAGCACCTCGACCGCGAGCACGCAGCGGGTCGCGGAAGGCGGACGACCTCGGCCACGCATCGACGTCATCGCCGAGGCGGCTGCCGAGATCGGCCCCACGCTGTTCTTCAGCCTGCTCATCATCACCGTCTCTTTCCTGCCGATCTTCGTGCTCGGCGAGCAGTCGGGACGGCTGTTCAAGCCGCTTGCCTTCACCAAGACTTTCGCCGTGGGCTTCGGCGCGCTGCTGGCCGTGACGATCATCCCGGTCTTGATGGTGTATCTCGTCTCGGAGCGCACGATCCCCGAGAGCGTCTCCCCGCGGCGTCGCCTCTTGGCTTACGTGGGCGGGATTTTCGCTCCTGCGTTGCTGCTCGCGCTGATACCGCTGCCTCACTTGTCGGCCTACCGAGTGGCGCTGGTGCTCGGCTGGGTGGTCCTCTCCGCCATCGTGCTCTTGCCCCAGCGCATTCACGCCGAGGAGAAGCACCCGCTGAGCCGCTTCTTGCAGCGAGCTTACAGTCCGGCCTTCTCGTTCGCCATGGCGCACCCGCTGCTCGTGATGGCGAGTATGGTGCTCTTGCTCGCGTCGACCGCTTGGCCGTTCAGTCAGCTGGGCAGCGAGTTCATGCCGCCGCTGGAAGAAGGCGACCTGCTTGTACATGCCGACCACCGATCCCGGCATCAGCGTGGACAAGGCTCGCGAGCTCTTGCAGCAGACCGACGCGCTCATCAAGCAATTCCCCGAGGTCGAGACCGTCTTCGGCAAAGCGGGCCGCGCGGAAACGGCGACCGATCCGGCGCCGCCCAGCATGCTCGAGACGACGATTCGTTTGCGTCGGGACAAGATCGCGGTGGCGCCAGGTGCCAGAGTCGCGCTTCTACGACTGTCTGGCCCGACTGGACTGCAGACACCGTTCCGGCGGATCTGGCCAGATACTGCGCCCCATCACGGTCAGCGAGCTGATCTACGGCTACAACCTGCCGGGCGGCGTGCACGTCCCGGGGCTGAACGAGGTCATGCAGATCCCCGGGCTGACCAACGCCTGGACCATGCCCATCAAGACGCGCATCGACATGCTCTCGACCGGCATCAAGACGCCGGTGGGCATCAAGGTGCTCGGCCCCGACTCTCGCGACGCTTGTCAGAGCTCGCCGAGCGCATCTCCCAGGTCGTGCGCACGGCGAACGGGACGGGCCCGTACACGGTGAGCGCGTTCCCGGAGAAGAGCGTGGGCGGTAACTACCTCGACATCCACATCGATCGCGACGAGATCGCCCGCTACGGGCTCAGCGTCGGGGATGTCCAGGACGTGATCATGAGCGCCACGGGCGGCATGAACATCAGCGAGACGGTCGAAGCGTTGCAGCGCTATCCCATCAACGTCCGCTATCCGCACGAGCTGCGCGACAACCTGGCCGCGCTCCGCCAGACCCTGGTCCCTACTCCCAGCGGGGCGCAGATCCCGCTCGCCCAGCTCGCCAGCCTCGAGATCCACAAGGGCCCGCCGATGGTCAAGAGCGAGAACGCGGTCCCCACGAGCTGGGTCTACGTGGACATCGCGGGGATCGACGTCGGCACCTATGTCGCCAACGCGCAGCGCGCGATTGCAGGCCAAGGTGACGCTTGCCTCCTGGGTACACCATCGTTTGGTCCGGGCAATACGAGTACATGGAAGCTGCGCGCAAGCGTTTGCTGATTGCCGTGCCGCTGGCCGCCGTCAGCATTCTGGTGCTGCTCTACATGGCGACCAGGAGCTGGCTGCGGGTCGGGCATCGTGCTGCTCGCGGTCCCCTTCAGCCTGATCGGCGCCTCGTGGCTCCTCTACTTGCTTGGCTACAATCTATCGCTGGCGGTCTGGGTGGGCGTGATCGCCCTGGCGGGCCTCGACGCGGAGACGGGACTCGTCATGCTGCTCTATCTCGATCAAAGCTTCGCACGTTTCCAGCGCGAGGGACGCATGCGCGACGAGCGCGATCTCTGGCACGCCATTCATGACGGCGCGGTTCAGCGCATTCGACCCAAGATGATGACCGTGATGGTGGTGTTCGTCGGCCTCGTCCCGCTACTCTGGGGAACGGGCGCCGGCGCCGACACCATGCGCCGCCTGGCCGCGCCCATGATCGGTGGTCTCGCGACCAGCTTCGTCATGGAGCTCCTCGTCTACCCCGTGCTCTTTTACCAAGCCAAGCGAATCGCGCTCCGTCGCGAAGCGCTCGCCGTAGCGCCGCTGTTGCTCTCGAGTCCCTCCGCATCGCCCTGAACGGAGCGGGGCTCGCCGCGAGTTCGCTCCGTTCGGCGAGGGTGCGCGGCGAGCCCAGACGCCCAAAACAGGGGAGGGGCACCCCGCGGTCGCGCGCGCTCTCAATTGGGCCTTGCGGAAGAGCCGCGTCGTGCGCAGGTTGTGTTTACCACGCCGTGCGGCGCGGGTGCGCGTGCGCCTTGGGGCGAAGGCGTGTTTCTTCGTCGCACGCTCCAAACGCATTCAAGAGTCGTTGCGTCGCCGACTGGGCGACACCCGACGAACCGCGACGCGCCGACCAGGGCGCCCAGGACCATCACATGCATTTCCTCTATTTTCTGCTTTTCGGTCTGGTCGTGGGCGCCATCGCTCGATTCCTCGTGCCGGGACGCGAGTCGGGCGGCTGGCTGACGTCGCTCGTCATCGGCGTCGCCGGTTCCTTCGTCGGTGGCTTCCTCGGGCGAGGGCTCGGGTTCTACGGCGACGGAAGGTCGGCCGGCTTCTTGATGTCCCTGTTGGGCGCCGTCGTTCTATTGATCGGCTATCACGCGCTCACTCGTCGGTCGTCCAGCTGAGCTCGCTCAGGGCGCTTCCGTGTCGAGGTACCCGTAGCCCATCTGCTCTTCGACGCTCTGCCGGTGAAGCATTGTCTGCTGCACGCCTACCGGGTGCAGGGGGGCGGCCGAGATAGCGGCGTCGATCTAGTGGTACGCTTTCCAGGTTACGTTCAGATTGCTGCCCGAAATGGACGGTTGGGAGAGCACACGGCTCCCCGCTTTCATCGTCACCGGGTCGGCACTGGTTCCTGCGAGGACGCCCGTTGACGTGTAGGCGTAGGCATTGGTGAACGTCTGGGTTCCGTAGCGCGAAAGCCAACTGAGCTGGCCACCGACGGTGGGCCGCTCGACGACCCATTCGGCTGAATTGCCAGTGAGGGATATGCCCGAGGGGAACGAGACCGAGAGCTTCGTGTAGGTCCCGCGGGTTAGATTGTTGAATTGAAACCAACCGTAGCGCCCCGCCGTGTTGACGGTCTGGTCCGAATCGCCAGCATACGCCACAGTCATGATTTGATCGCCTGGCTTGACCGTGAAGCTCGTGATCCACTGAGGCTCCTTCGGAAGGAGCTCAATCCAAGTCCGGTACGAGTTGACTCGCGAGTAGTATCCGCTGCGAGTGCCGCTGTACCAGCAATTCGACATCTCATCGACACCAAGCTGGACGATATCGCTCGATCCCCAGCCGCCGATGCCAACCCACGAGGCCGCCTCGGTTTTGGATATGGTCGCGCATTCCGCGACGGTCGAAAGGAGGGGCACGACCGTAAACGTCCCGATGACGAGACGGAAAGTACCGGCCGGCTTACTGAACACGAACCCGCTCCAGTTGGAGGAGGTCCGCGCCGTTGCAAACTGTCGGCCTGCGTCCGAAAGCCTCGGCTCGATGAACTCGGCGGGCGTGGTGACCAGTCTCGTCCAGGCTTCCCGTGCTTCCAGAGAGCTGAGCGGTCCGGGACGAGGGGGATAGTCTTTCGCCACGAGCTCGTCGTCGGAAAGTGTGTCGGGGGCAAGCAGCGCCGGGCGGATTCGCCCATTGACGGTCCCGACCACGCGCACCGGCTCGACGGCTTCCGCGGTGAGCTCGATGTCCAGCGTGCGCGCAAACGTGACGCCGTCGGCCTCGCACTCCAGCTCGAGCTGGCGGTGACTGCCCGCGTCGCCTTCGGCCAGATAATCAAAGCTCACCACGCCCGTGTCGTCGGCGAAGAGCGGTACCGGGGTGGTCTCGCTCGGCGCTTCCTTCACCAAACATTGCGCGTGCGGCGCCAGCGCGAAGTTGATCTCCGTCGGTACCCCGCTCGTGATCTGCCGCTCGATCGTCGAGCTCTCCCCCGCCGCGTTCCCGTCAGTACTTGGGGCTTCGTCACCGCAGCCTGCAAGAAACATTGCCGCTGCGAGCGGAAGCCCCCGAAGAAGAGAATTTTTTCTTAGACCAGCCATGGACACCTCGACCCCACCTCGCTCATCCGTACTGACATCGCCTGGACCGAGTCAAGAGGCGCGGGAACGAAGCGCCACAGGCTCGTGACGCGTTTCCGGAATAGCGTGACGCGTTTTCGGAATTCGGTCTTCGAGCGGGCGGGACTCCTGCGCTAGCCTGCGAATCGGCTGTCATGCACCCTCCTTCGCGAAGCGCCATGGACAACGTCCTCGTCTACGGCGCCGCCGGATACACCGGCGCGCTCATTGCCGAGCGTGCGGTGGCGCGAGGCGCGAGGCCGATCCTGGCTGGGCGCTCGCGGGCGAAGATCCAGCCGCTCGCCGAGCGTCTCGGCTGCTCGCAGCGGATCGTCGCACTCGACGACGAGAAGAAGCTCGTTGAAGCACTCGAGGGTGTGGATGTGGTGCTGCACTGCGCCGGGCCTTTCTCCCGGACTGCGGCACCGATGGTCGATGCCTGCCTGCGCACCAAGACCCACTACTTGGACATCACCGGAGAGATTGGAGTGTTCGAAGCGTTGGCCGCTCGGAGCGAGGCCGCACAGGCGGCTGGGGTCATGCTCATGCCCGGCGTCGGGTTCGACGTGGTTCCGACCGATTGCCTCGCCGTTCATCTGGCCCGGCGGCTCGATGATGCGACGCGGCTGACCCTGGCCTTTGCGGGCTCGAGCAAGCTCTCGCACGGTACGACCGTCACGTCGATCGAGCACCTCGGCACCGGGGCGGTCCGCAGGGACGGGAAGATCGTCAGCGTACCCGCCGCGTGGAAGACGATGGACGTCGATTTCGAAGGGCTGATACGCACGTGCGTGACGATCCCATGGGGCGACGTATCGACGGCCTTCTACAGCACGGGCATCGGGAACATCGAAGTCTTCGCGGCGGCTCCGTCCGGTCTCCGGCGCTTCCTGAAGGTGAGTCGATACCTCGGAGGCCTTCTTCGCACAGCGCCCATGCAACGCTTCCTCGAGAGCCGCGTGCCCGAGGGGGGACCCGACGAGGCGACGCGCACGACCGGTGAGACGCGCCTGTGGGGCAAGGTCGAAAACGACCGGGGCGAAACCGTCGAAGCTCACCTCCGAACGCCGGAGGGCTATCAGGTGACGGTCACCACCGCGCTGATGGTCGCAGAGCGAGCCGCACGCGGCGATGCTCCGGTCGGATTCCAAACACCCGCCAAGGCGTATGGGCCCGATCTGATCCTCGAAGTCGAGGGGACCTCGCGCTCGTAGACCCGGGGCGCTCGCCTTCTCGCTGAACCGAGCTCTGCATGCGGCTGCTCTGCCGCGCGCCTGCGGACCGGCCGGGTGGGGACGAGATTCTCCGGTGCCTCGGTGACCGCCCACCCTCCGTCGGCGGTCACCCGGCCTCGCCGTCGCTGGGCGACGTGGCGTTCGTCGGTCGTGGGGACGAGCTCCAGAGCCTGCGGGATGCGCTGGAGGAGCTCGAAGGGAAGCCTCGACTCGTGTTCGTTCAAGGTGCGTCGGGCATGGGCAAGACGGCGCTCGTGGAACGGTTTACCGAAGACGCTCGCGCTCGGGGGGCGGTCGTGCTCGCCGGCCGCTGCTACGAGCGCGAGTCAGTGCCCTACAAGGCGCTGGACGGCGCGATCGATGCGCTGACCCGCTATCTCGGACAGCTGCCGCCCGCGGATGCAGCGCTGCTCGTGCCGCGCGAAATTCACGAGCTGACCCGCATCTTCCCCGTTCTCACGCGAGTCAACGTCGTGGCGCGCTCCCCCGGTCGCCCCGACGCCACCGCGGATCCCAACGAGCTACGGCGCCGGGCGTTCGGAGCCCTGCGCCAGATCCTCTCGCGGATGGCGGACCGGGTACGAGTGGTGTTGTTCGTCGACGACCTGCAGTGGACCGACAACGACAGCGTACGGCTGCTGATCGACTTGCTCAGCCCGCCGGAGCCGCCGCCCGTGCTCTTCGTCGGCACCTACCGGTTGATTCGGCCGCCGCGACACGCATTGAGGCTGCGTTCGAGCGCGGCTGGTCCCACGGAGTGCTGAACCTCGGAGCTAGCGAGCTCGAAACCTCGCTTCCCGCCAGCGCGGCGTGGTTCCGCGAGCTCGGCAAGAGGTTCGTCGCTAGAGTGTGCGCGAGCCCCGACTTGGAGGAGCAGCGCGGCGCGGCACGCTCGCCGGAGCTTCCTTGCCCGAGCTGTTTGGCATTGAGATCGAAGAAGGAAAGCCCGCCGTGCCGGCGACCGGGGCCGCGCGCTCAGCGAAAGCGACCGCACCGGAGCGTGCCCGGAAGAATGCCACCCGATATTCAGCAAGCTCCGCGGCCCCGGCGAACTCGGCGACGCGCCGCGGGAGCCCGACGCCGGCGACGAAGCGGCCCCGTCCTCGAAAATCGCGCTGAGGCTCATTTTCTGGCGATGCGCTCGAGCTCGGCGGCGATGGCTGGTTTGTCGAGGCGCCCCTGGGCCACGCCCATCGTCAGGTCGTAGAGGTCGTCGGACGGCTGCTCGAGGCTGATGCCGTTCACGTCGAGGAAGACCACAGCCGCCAGCAGCCCCGTTCGCTTGTTCCCGTTGACGAATGGATGATTGCTGACGATGTGAAAAAGATACGCTGACGCCATTGCAAACGGACCTTCGTTGGCAAACTCGCCGCCGAACGAAGCTTGCGGCTGTGCCACTGCGGATTCGAGCAGCCCACGGTCGCGCAGACCTGCTGAGCCTCCGTACGCCTCCAGCTGGGTCGCGTGGATCGCGATGACGTCCTCGACATCGAGGAAGAGCGGCTCGGCCAAGGTCACTTCGCCAGTTTTCGAAGGGTCTGCTCGTGGATCGACATCATCCGCTTCGTGGACTCACGGATCCGCTCCTTCTTGTTGAGCCTGGACGGACGGATAATGAGGGCCTTGCCGTCCGTCTTGATCTCGAGGGGCGTGTCCTTGGTGATCTCGAGCAACTCGAGGATCGGGCGCTCGATGATGAGGCCAAGGCTGTTGCCGACGGCGGAGAGTTTCTTGATCATGGGATGCGGCGTTATACGTAGGTACGAACTGAGTAGTAACATGAACTTCGTTGCGGTGCCATTCTACCCGAGGAAACGCCCCCGCTGGTTGCGAGTCACTCCAGCGTAGCGCGAATTCAGCGGCGGCCCGGCGAGGGCGAATCGCCACGCTGTGTCTCACGCGCGACACGGTGGTTTCGTGCTCTGTGGGTCGACGATCGCCAGGATCGCCGCTGGGTCGATCCGGTTCCGGTAGCGTACGACCCAGGCGTCGCGAGGGAACTCCGCATCGGTGCAGCGCCGACGCTCGTCAATGCAGAGCACCAACCGATGAAGACCTGCTGCGCGCAGTCGTCGGAGCTTGGACTCGAGGTACTCCGGCGTCCAGAAGCCCGCGATCTCCAGCAGCCATCGGCGCTCGGGATCGCGCCGGTGCAAGAGCTCGAAGTCGGGGAAGATGAGAGTGCCGGCGGCCTCCACGGGGCGCGGCTCGCGCACCAGGTCCCACGTGGGCGCCGCACGGCGAAAGTCGTGCTCGAAGCGCTCTTCGAGACGGCTATCGTAGCGGGCGAGCTCGCGGCCGGGGGCAATTGGGTCCCCCGAGCGCACCACGAGCTTCGCGGTGTGGCCGCCCCGACCGAGCGCACAATCGGCGACGAGCTCGAAGCGGTTGCACCAGGCTGCTCGCGGAACGAGCCCAGCGAGGGCTCGGCCGTAGACCTCGGTGTGTCGGAATAACGTGAAGGGTCCCGACACGTCGAGAACGACGCCTTCGGCAGGCTCGCTGCATGGCACCTCGTCGAACCCAGCGACAGCAGAGCGCCATTCCTCCCCGGGCGGTGGCGCTCGCTTCACCAGGCAGATGAGCCCCATGAGTCGTGCCTGCCGAAGGAGAGCGCGCGTGTTCCCCCAAGCCGTGATGCGAACGCGCGCCGCGCGCCGGAGCAGAGAGCCCACGATTGACAGGTTGGCTTCGACGGCGAGGCGCGCGGGGCCGAGATCCTCCGGCAGCGCTGCGACCCGGCGCTCGCTCTTCAGATCTCCGAACAGGGCCGATTCGACGTCGCTGGGGCTCACGTTGAGGGCACGCGCCGCGTTCGCGAGGACGGCGCTGCGGACCATTGGACGCCGAGTCGCCGCTCGAAAGGTGGACCAGCGTGCTTCACGTGGCGGCACGGCGGTAGCGGTGTGGTCGCGTCCCAGCGCATCCAAGAGATGGGACACCACGCGCAACTTGGCCCGCGGTGCCCGGACCGGAAGGGGCTCTCGCATCCGTTCGGAGAGCTCGCTCCGTCTCCGCCCCACGAAGCGAGCGTGCTCGTCGAGGACCGCCCGGAGCCACGGATGATCACGCTCGGTGAGGTAGTGCGGGACGATGCTTTCCCCGTCGGTTCGAGTACTAAGCGCCAGCAGGGTTTGTGGCAGCAAGTGCGTGCCTCCTTTCGCGCGCTCTCCTCGCTTCGCCCGTCGCCATGGTCACGAGCTCGTACACGACCGCCCGTTTCCCGGGTGCCGGGCGGAGCAGCCGACCGACGCGCTGAACGTGCTCGCGCTTTCCGTGCGCACCCGCCACGATGATGGCGACCTCGGCATCCGGCACGTCGATGCCCTCGTTGAGCACGCGCGCGCTGACAAGGGCACGGAGCTCACCGCTCCTGAAGGCTTCGAGGGCGCGCGCGCGTTCGGTGCGCGAGACATCGCAGGTGATCGGCATGATCAAGTGCTCGCGCGCAATCGCGTACGCGCTCTCGTTGTCTCCGGTAAAGATCAGAACCCGCGCGTCGGGGTGACGCTCGAGCAGCACGCCCACTGCGTCGGCTTTCGCCCGCGTGAAAGCGATCAGCCGTTGGGTCCTCCGCCACGCCGAGAGCGCCGCTCGCCCGTCACTCGACTGCGACGCGGCGAAGACGAATTCCTGCCAGGTTCCCTGGGGATGCAGACGCCGGAAGCGGCGGTTGACCTCTGAAAAGACGCGATGATCGGCGGCGTAGCGCTCGCGCTCGTCAGCGTTCATTCCGAGCTGAAGGACGACGAGGTCGAATTCGGCAAGCCAAGTCCCGGCGAGGTCACCCACAGCCAGCTGGTACACGACGGGTCCCACGAGCTCGTTCAGTCGAGTGAGGGCCTGATTCTCGGGCGGTGTCGCGGTGAGCCCAAGGCGAAAACGTGCGACGGACATCTCGAGCACCTCATCACGGATCCCGACTCCGAAGTGGTGAACCTCGTCCACGATCAAGAGCTCGAAGTCTCGACCGATGCGGGGCATGTGGCGGTAAGCGCTTTCGAACGTCGCCACCGTGACGGCCTCGATGCGCCGCTGACCGTCGCCCAGACACCCGACCGGCCCTTCATGGACTCTCTGGAGCTCGGCGAGCCACTGCTCGAGAAGTACCCTCGTCGGGACGAGGCACAACGCTCTTGCCCCCGTGGTCGCCATGGCCGCCATAGCGACGCGCGTCTTGCCGCTCCCTGTCGGCAGGACCACGAGCCCGCGCCGACCAGAGAGCTCCCAGGAGAACGCGGCGGCCGTTTGATAGGGCCGCAGCTCGACCGCGCACCACGGTCCCGTGGCTTGGGTGGCCGTGGTAGGGGCGCGAACTTCATCGCGAAAAGGCAGCCCTCGCCGCGTTAGCGACTCGACCACGTCGGGGTAGCGCCAGGCCGGCGCACGGAAGAGGGCGACGCGGTCGTCCCAGAGCAACCCCGGCACGAAATCAAGATTCAGATCGGGCGCTTCGGCGAGAACCAAGGTCCCGTGGTCGAAGAGGAGGCGCATCGCCTTCTCCGTTCGGTCGGACAGCGGACTGAGTTGCCTTCCGTCGCTCGGCTCGCTGTGGACAATCTGGTGTCGGAGGAAAGCCCACTCCGCCCTTCACCCTGCCGTGATACGCGAAGGGCGTCGTGGACGAAGCGCGCCTGCTCGAAAAGCTCCGTGCTATCGAGGCCCTGTTCGCCGGCGCCACGATCGACGGCAAGCGGGTCGCCGCGGCCGAGGCGCGCAAGCGAATCCAGCTCCGCCTCAAGGTGATCGAGGAAGCGGATCCGCCGATTGAGTACAAGTTCAGGGTCGCTGACGGAGCTACCGGGGCGGCCAATACACGGGGATTCGCCTCGGGATCTATTATGCTGGGCATCTTCCGTGACCGCCCGATCCAGATGTTCGTCGGCTTGAACCCGAGCTACCAGATCCACATCGTCGGCGATCATCCACGCCTCACGCACTACCTCGACCGCGCGCTCGGGGTCGGCTTCGGAGGCTAGGCCCATGCTTCGGACACCGTCTCGCTTGAGAAATCTGATCGTTCCGGTACTCCTCGCTGCTGCCTGCGGCAGGTCGATCGGTAGTGCAGGGACCGATGACGGTTCCGCATGTCAGGGTGCGCGGTGCGTTGCCGGGGCAGGGGGCACTCGCCCCATGTTGACCCCCGGCAAGCCTGTTGGCGGAAACGATTCAGGAGCGGCGGGACGCACCGGCGGCGTTGCGATGGGCGGCACCCCGGGAACCAAGGCGAGCACCGGTGGCGAGCCAGGGGACGACGCGGGAGAGAGCGCAACCGGCTCGGGCGGGAACCCCGGCGCCGGTGCCACCAGCAGCGCGGGTGAGAGCAACGCTGCGGGAGAATCCGGCAGCGCGGGTAACACCAGCGGTGAGACGGGCGGCAGTGCAGGCACCGGCGGCACCGGCGGCACCGGCGGCACCGGCGGCACCGGCGGCACCGGCCGCACCCCGATCCCGACCAACTGTGGAGCGGCGGTATCGGGTCCAGCGCACTGCGACCTGGTCGCCCCGATGGACGAAACGCGGGGTCAGCATGGGGCCGTTCTGCTCGAAAGCGGCAAGGTCCTCGTCGTCGGTGGTTTCAGCGGCTCGGTGAGCACCGCGACGGATCTCGCGACCGCAGCGCTCTACGACCCGTGCACCAACACCTGGTCCTCTGCTGCCGCCATGGGCGAAAAGCGCAGCGGCCCGGCGGTGGTCCCTCTGAAGGACGGTCGCGTGCTCGTCGAGGGCGGAACGGCTGAGGGCTGGTCCGTTGAATCGGCCGAGCTCTACGACCCGTCCACCGACACCTGGACACCGACGGCTCCGCCCCCAGGTCCCGGCGCGGCGGTTCTGCTCGAAAGCGGCAAGGTCTTGCTCATCGGCGGCGACGTCATCGACACGACAGCCCTCTACGACCCCGCAACCGAAACGTGGTCAGCCACCGGCGCCGAAGAAACCCCGCGCTGGGGCTTCGAGCCGACTCTACTCGCCAGCGGCAAAGTCCTCGTCTCGGGCGGCTTCTCGACCGAGCCCTACTCCCCCGCCGTGCTCGAAGCAGAAGTCTACAACCCAACCCACGGCACCTGGTCTTCCGCCGGCACGATGAGTCGCATGCGCAACGGCCACGCCCCCGTCCTCCTGAAGAGCGGCCGCGTCCTCGTCTCCGGCGGCTACCCCCAAGCCCCCGACCCCACCCCCGCCGCCTCGACCGAAATCTACGATCCCCAAACGAACGCCTGGTCCGCGGGTCAACCACTCCCCGCACCCCGCTGGATCCACACGACCACGCTGCTTCACGACGGCCGCGTCCTCCTCGTCGGCGGCAGCTCCAGCGCCGGCCCTCAGCGATGTCGAGCGCCTTGCTCTACGACGAGACCACGGGCGAATTTGCCGACACGGCCCCGCTGAACACCGCGCGGTGGAGTCATTCGGCGACGCTGCTTCCCGACGGGCGGGTGCTGATCATCGGGGGGAACAACGGGACGGAGATGTTGAGTAGTGTGGAGGTTTGTACGCCGGAGGTGCTGTGAGCGGCCCCGAGAAGTGCGGGGGGCGGGGCGTCGCTCGTGAGCGGATGTGGCATGAGGGGACGCGCCGATACTATCCTTCACCCGTGCCGCACGCGTCCCGCCAGTCCCGATCCGTCCGGGTCCGTCCTGCTTCGCGCGCTGCCGCTCGCTGTGCCGCACCAAGCCAAACAAGCGGAAGCGGCCGGTGTTTTCGTTGTTGTTCGCGGTCTTGGCGATTAGCGCGCCCGAAGGGATTCGAACCCCTGACCAGTGGATTAGAAATCCACCGCTCTTCCACTGAGCTACGGGCGCAAATCGTTGAAGTCACGGGAGATTTGGCACATCCCGGCAGGGCGCACAAGGACGAGGGATGGTCGTGTCGTCCATCCGTTGCGCGCCAGGCCGCGCACATCGAGTCGTGACCCGAAGGGCGCAGCCGCGGTGTTCGTCGTTCCCGCCCGGGTTACTGCCCGTATCTTGCCGCAACGATCGCCGCCTGGAGGGCGTTGACGGTCTCGTTCGTGGCAGCGCCGTTCGCCATTGCGCCTTCGTAGAAGCGTCCCCCACCGACGGCGCTGTTGTCGCCGCTGATGCCGAGGACGATGGAGCCTTGCTTGTGCATGGGGGCGTAGGTGCCTCTGCCGGGCCTTACGCCGTCGTACATGGTTTGGAGCGCGCCGTTGGTCGCGTCGCCGCCATAGAGCGCAAACCGACCCTTCCCGCCGTTCTCGTCCGAGGTGTCGCCGACGATCACCGCCGTGACGAAGTCGTATAGGACGGGCATGTTGGTCGAGATGGCCCTTTCCTGCCCGTCCTCCCAGCCGGCAAACAAGCCGTTCGAAAGGTCAGCCATGACCCATGGGCCGTTGCCGACACCGCTGCCCCAGATCGTGACGCTCCCGAAGTGGACGGCTTCCATGGCGCCGTCACCATCGTCGTTCGCGGTCGTCTCGGCGTTGCCGTAGTCGAAGCAGCACCCCGGTGTTTGATCCTTCTGGCTCGTGACCATGTAGATGGTTTCGGGCTCGTCACCGCCTGCCGTCCCGTTGCCCACCAATTTGCGATAGCCCATGCCGGGTTCGATGAGGACGCCGTAGGCCGAGTGTCCGTTGAGCGTGACCGGCAGCTTGACGGCGTTCGCGGGGTCGTCGGGATTCGGTTTGGCCCCGCCGGCGGGTGCAGGAGTGAGATCGTTACCCTGTCCGGACTGATCGTAGATGACCGAGATCGTGCAGGCGAAACCAGCGCAGAAGGCTGCTTGCGAGGCCGCGTCGGCGTAACCGTCCACGACCCCGATGTCCCTCGTCTGGCCGTCCGCGCGGCGAACTTCGTAGAGGTTTGCCGCGTAGTTGCTGACGATGGCGCGCACCGTGCTGTGCGCCGAGACACAAGGGTGGCCGACCTCGCTCAAAACGTCACAGGGCAAACCGCCCGGGTTGCTCGTCGAGCCGCCGCTGGCTGCAGAGGTTCCTCCCACCCCGCTCGGTTCGCTCGCCCCGGCATCTCCAGTCACAGCAGCAGAGCCCGCGGCGCCCCCGCTCGCCCCGCTCCCCCCCGTCCCGCCGGCGCCCCCCGCGCCGGTCCCGACAGAGCCCCCCGCGCCTGCGCCCGCCTCCGCTCCAACCGTGAGATTGCTCCCGCACGCGACGAGCAAGAGGGTCAGCGTGCCCCAACTCGGACTGGTCGTTGTTCTCATCGGTTCCCGTGTGCCTCCACAGCCGCTATGGGCCGACCCGCACCGATTGATCACGGCTCGAGCACGGGACGGAGCTGCTCGAGATGCGGAGCCTCCGGGTGCTTGGCAATGAACGCCCGCGCGAGCGCCTGCGCGCCGAGGTGATCGCCTGTCATGGCCAGCGCCTTGACGCGCAATAACTCGGCCTCCGGCGAGAGCGCGCCGTGTGGAAAGGCGGCATCGTAGCGATCGAGCGCCATCAGGCCCGCTCGGGCATCGTTGGCGGCAATAGCCGACCGCGCCCGATCGAGCGCTGCGGTCTCGTCGCGAAGCGAAGAGTCGGCGCGTGGGGGGAGGTCGAATTGCGCGACCGATGGCGACGCGTCCCGAGCGGACGTGTTGCCGTCGGGACCCCGCGCGGAGCCAGGCCGCGGATCGGACGATGAACGAGCTGGCGCGGTACGAACCGGTGCCGCCCGGGTGCTTGAAAGTTCGCTTGGTTCGCCCCGAGTTGCGGGAGGAACTGGCGCCGGTGCGCTCACTGGCACCGAGCGCTGCGCGACCGCTGGTGGCGCCCGCCTCACGGCAACCGCGTGCGTCGGGTTCGGCGGCGCTTGCGACACGGCGTGTCGAATCCCCACGGTGACGCCCGTCACCGCGAGACCCAGGAGGGCGCCCACCCCGAGCAGCTTCGCCGTGCCGGCGACGCCGAGCGCGCCTGCGGCTCCCGCCGTGGTCGTCGCGGCGGCGCCGAGCCCCAGGGCGGCGAGGGTGGCGCGCTTGGCGGAAGGAGACGGAGCGTCGCCGGACATCGAGCGAAGCAGCGTCTCCAAAGTGCGCTCGGGGTCGTTCGGTCCCCGCGTGTCCGACTCGATCATCGTGGGCCTCCCGCGCCGTTCCTGGTCTGCAGCGCCTCGAGCATCCCGAGCACGGAGCTCCGTGCTCGACGCAACCGCGACGCCACGGTGCCCTGCGGGATCTCGCAAAGCTGAGCGATTTCGGACATGGTCATACCCTCGCCCTCGGCGAGCACCAAAACGGTGCGAAGCTCCATTGGCAGCGCGTCGAGCAATCGATTCGAGCAGCTCGCGGGCGCGCTTGTGGTGGAGGAGCTCGTCGGGTCCGGGCAGTGGATCGCGCAGGACTTCGGCGTCGTCGGAGCCACGCTTGCGTTCGCGGCGGAGCGCATGGCGCCAGTCGGACGCCACACGTAGCGCCGTGCCGAAGACGAAGGAGCGCTCCCGACCAGGGTCGATCACGTCGAGCTTGGCCGCCAGGACCAAGAAGAGCTGCTGGGCGGCGTCGTTGACGCTCGTCTCCGGCACGCCGAGGCGGCGCAGCGACCGCCAGGCAAAGTCGAAGTACCGATCCACGAGCTCCTGGAGCCGCAGGGTCTGATTGGGCGCCAAGGGTGCTCGAGTGGCGGCGGGCGCAACCCCGAGGTTTTCCGTGTCGAACGCCGTGTCCACCGTCGTCATGGGCGCCATGGACCGAGGGGGGCTTTCTGATCAGTTTCGGTCAGGGCGTGCTGAAACCGACGCCCAGCGCGCCGGTGAATCCCACGGGTTTCGTCCCGCCGACCGGCTGCTCGGCCCTCGTCACGACCGTCGGGTATTTACCGAGCGGGATGGACAGTCCGGCCGCGCCGAGCAGGTCGAGCGGCCCGGCGAGGCGGATCATCCAGCGACCCCCGAGCCCGGCGGCCACGAAAAGGGCGGTGTCCGACTGCTGGCCAGGCAGGTCGATCCCTTGGGCCTGCAGTCGGCCCACGGTCAGCGCGATGCAAGGATAGAGACCCACCCGCGCCCCAATGCGAGCGCCTAGCGGACACCCGTCGGCGCTCAGCGCCTGTAGCCGGTACCGAATCGCCCCGCCACCTGGATACGTCGCCGCGGCGTCCGCGGCGAGGGTGGCGAAGACGCCGACCGTGAAGAGCATGCTCCCGGCGCCTTCCCGGACGAGCGAGCCCCAGTAGCGCGCGCCTAGTCCCGGCATCGCCTTGTTGACGAGCCCCGCCGCGATGGTGGCCTCGGCACCAATGGCGTGCTGAAAGTGCGCTTGCGAAGCCGTGGCGTAGACGACGCGAGGTGGAGATGGGCGTTCCGGCGGCCCGGGCAACGGCCGCGCCTGCGCTGGTCCAAGCTCAGCGAGCGGATCCAAAGTCACGGCGAGCACCAGGGCGAGCGCGTCGGCGACCTCCTGGCAGCTCGCACCTTCGACCTCGCGCGGAGTGAGCGTGCCGTCCGTGTTCTCGGCGACGAGCCTGCCGACCACGGGCTGATCGTCCTCGATCGTCAGGCGGTAGCGGCGAGCAGGCTCCGCGGCGTCTGCCCGTCGAATCCTCGGCGTGCGCCGACGGACCAGGTCGAAAAAATCGCGAGCCGTGACGCAGGCGTTCGGGGCTTCCACCACGATCGACACAGGCTCGGGCCGCGCGTTGGTCTGCGCTGGCTCGGCCCCGGCTCCACCGCCGATCGCCGTCAGGGTGCCGGCAACGGGCAGCGCGCGGAACCATTTGCGCCGCCTACTCACCAGACTCCGCGTTAGGCTGCCCCAAGCCTCCGGAGCATGCGGGAAAACCCACCCCGGTTCAATGGGAAGAAACGTCCGAGCGCGGGAGTCGAGGGCTTCGTGCCCGTGGCAATGGAGCTAGCCGGCGCTCGGGACGTTGAGGTGACGTTCCGCACAGACGGCGTCGAGCGCCGGCCGCTCGCGGTACTACTTCGGGCAGTGGGCGTTGCAGCCGCCCTGGCCCTTGCACTCGTTCTTGCCCTCGCAGGAGTGCTGACCGGCACGGCATCCGCCCTTGCCCTTGCACTCGTTCTTTGCCTTGCAGCACTCCTTGGCTTCCGCTGCGCCTTCGGGGGCGGCAGCGGCTTCCTCGGTGGTTGCCGCCGGTGCATCAGCCTCCGCGGCGGGGGCTTCGGCTGCCGGAGCCTCGGGAGACTCCGCAGGTTTCTCGGTGCTGCAGCCAGCGAGCACCCCCAGCATCAGCCCCGCGCGCGCAGCGCCCACGATCGATCGTTTAAGAGATTGCATCGCTTTCGGATCCTTTCGATTGAGACCCGTCGCGTAGGGCCGGGTCTACCGCGGTACGTTGTTGGTCCCGTGCGGTTACACGCGCACGGTCGGTGTATCGGCGAGGTTTCGGCGCGCGGGAAGCTGCAAATGAAACCCCCCGCCCGACCGGCTGACGGGCACGCGGTCTTCCGGCTTGACGCCGCGGCCGCCGATGATAAGCAACGTTCAGTTCATGAATCGTGGTTCAGGAGTTGGACCCGGTCGTCAGCGGTTGCTCGAACGCCTGCGCGAAGCGAGCGTGCGCGAGATCCTCGCCGCCGCGGAGGCGGTGCTCTCGGAGGCGGGTGTCGAGCGCGCCACCATGGCCGCCATCGCCGAGCGCGCGGGTGTGGCGGTCGGCACGCTTTACAACCGCTTCAAGGACCGCGACGCACTCGTCGCCGCGCTCGTCCAGGAGCGCCGCAGCGAGCTTCTCGAAAAGCTGGACGAGAACCTCGAGTCGTCGCGTATGGCGAGCCTCGAGGAGCAGCTCATCGGATTTTTCACGACGCTGTTTTCACACGTCGACGAGCATCGGCCCTTCTTCCGTCTGGTGTTCGAGCGGGAGGTGCGCGTTGACGAGGGGCGGGCCGAGATGTCGCAAGCGCTGCTCGAACGCCTCGACGGCGTGCTCAGGCGCGGCCACCGAAAGCGATCGCTGCGCAGGGACCTCGACGGCACGTTTTCGTTCTGCTTGCTGGGGGCCGCCAAGGGTCTGCTCCACCGTGACGGGCGGGCGCTGCTTCCTCAAGCCGAGGCGCGGTCGCTCGTTTCGCTGTTCCTTGAGGGGGCGGGGCGCGGCACATGACCCAAGCCGCAGCGGACCGCCCGCCCGTCAACAAGTGGCTGGTCGCGATCTCGGTGACGTTCGGCACGTTGATGGGCACGATCGACGCCTCGATCGTCAACGTGGCGACGCCGCACCTTCGCGGCGCCATGGGCGCCACGGTGCAGGAGATCACGTGGGTCACGACCGGGTTCGTGATCGCCAACGTCGTCGTCATGCCGCTCACGGCGTTCTTCGGGCGCTTCTTCGGGCAGAAGCGCGTGTACATGGCCGCGCTCATGCTGTTCATCGTCGGCTCGGGCCTCTGCGGCCTCGCCCATAGCTTGCAGGCGCTCGTCGCGTTCCGGCTCGTGCAGGGGTTCGGTGCTGGCGCCCTCCAACCCACCGAGCAAGCCATCCTGCGCCAGACGTTCCCGCCCAAGGAGCAGGGCATGGCGATGGCGCTCTACGGTGTCACGGTCGTGATCGGCCCTGCCTTCGGTCCCACGCTCGGCGGCTACATCGTCGACAACTTCGCGTGGGAGTGGATCTTCTACATCAACCTGCCCGTGGGGGCGCTTGCCCTGTTCATGGTGAGCCGCTTCGTGCACGAGCCCGAGGACATCCGCGTCGCCAACCTGGCCATGGCGGAGCGCCAGCGCCGGCACCTCGACTGGCAGGGCATCGCGCTCTTGTCGGTCGGCGTCGCCACGCTGCAGTACGTGCTCGAGGAGGGCAACCGCAACGATTGGTTCGAATCGCGCCTCATCGTCTTTTTGACGCTCACCTCGGCCTGCGTGCTCGTGGCCTTCGTGATTCGCGAGCTCACCGCCGAGGTCCCGGCCGTGAACATTCGCCTGTTCGAGGATCCGGTGTTCACCTCGGGAACGCTGATCGGCTCCGTGATGTTCGCGATGCTCTTGTCGCTGACGTTTCTTTTGCCCGTGTTCATGCAGGAGTTGCTTGGATTTACCGCCGTCGAGGCGGGTCTCGCGCTCATGCCCCGTTCCCTCGTGATGATGGTGATGATGCCGATCGTCGGTCGCATCTACAATCGCGTCTCGCCGCGGGCCACGGTCGCCTTCGGCGTGCTGCTCTTCACGCTGAGCGCGTGGATGATGAGCCACTACACGCTCGACACGACGTCGAGTGACGTGGTGGCGGTGCTTGCCATCCAGGGCGTCGCCTTCGCCTGTCTCTTCATCCCACTGACCACGGTGGCGCTCAGCCGCATCCCGCGTCACCGCCTGGCCGACGCCACGGGCCTGAACTCGCTCTTTCGCCAGATCGGTGGGTCGCTCGGCCTCGCCGTGTTCGCGTCGCTCATCCCGCGCTTCTCGAAGCACGCCGCGACCGCCATCGGGTCGCACCTCTCGCCGGGCAACCCAGCGCTCTATCAGCGGCTCGGGGCCATGCGCCAGGCGTTCGAGGCACACGGTCTCGACCCCGTCGCCGCCGACGCCGCCGCGCGCGGCGCGCTCGTGGGGGCGATCGGCCGGCAGGCCACCGTCATCACCTTCGATCGCCTGTTCTTGCTTTCGGGCGTGCTCTTCATGCTGGTGCTGCCCGTGCTCGTCTTTTTGAAGTCGCCCGACCACGAGGCTCCGAAGCCCGTGCAGGCGCACGCGGAGATCTGAATCATGCAAGCCGAACAGCGACCCGTTGCCGTCGTCGAACCGAGCCCCAAGGAAGGGCCTCCTCCTCCTCCAGCGCCCCGGCCCACGGGAAGACGCCCCTTCGTCGTGCTCGGCGGCGTGCTGCTCGTGACGTTGCTGGCGATCGGGGGCTATCTCCTGCTCACGGCGGGTCAGGTGAGCACCGACGACGCGCAGGTGTCCGCCGATCTCGTGCCCATTGCGGCGCGCGTGGCCGGCCGGATCCAAAAGCTTTCGATCAAGGAAAACCAGCACGTCAAAAAGGGTGACATCATCGCCGTCATCGACGATGCCGAGCTCGTCGCGCGCGTGAGGGGCGCCGAGGCGGAGGTCGAGAGCGCACAAGCGCAGGCCGCGCAGGGGGACGCGCAGGTTTCGATCGTCACGGCCACCTCCACGGGCAATCTGTCGAGCGCGAAAGCCGCCTATTCCGGCTCCTCGGTGGGCGTGGCGTCGGCCAACGCGCAGCTGCTCGCCGCCAAGGCGCGGCTGGTGCGCGCCGAAGCCGACGGGCGCAAGGCGGACTCCGACCTCAGGCGAGCGCACGAGCTTCGCGCCGTCAACGCCGTCGCGGAGAAGGAGCTCGACGACGCGCAGGTCGCCTCCGATTCCGCTCAAGCGGCGCTCGCGCAGGCGCGTGCCGAGGTCACCGCGGCCGAAGAAGCGAAGCGCGCCGCCTTCGCGCACGTTTCCGAGGCGGCGGGGCGCGTGACCCAGAGCGCGCCCATCGACGCGCAGATCGCCGCGGCGCAGGCGAGCGCCGACCTCGCCCACGCGCGCGTGAAGATCGCCGAGGCGGCCCTCGACATCGCGCGCCTGCAGCTTTCTTACACGAAGGTCACGGCGCCGGCCGACGGTACCGCTTCGAAGCTCGCGGTGCAGGAGGGGCAGCTCGTCAACGTGGCCCAGCCGCTCGTCGAGCTCGTGCCCGAGGAGACCTTCGTCGTCGCGAACTTCAAGGAGACGCAGATCGGCGCGATGCATCCCGGCCAGCACGCGACCCTCGAGCTCGACGCCTACCCGCATCGCGAGTTCGAAGGGCGCGTGGAGAGCCTTTCGGGCGGCACGGGCGCGAGCTTCTCGCTGTTTCCCGCCGACAACGCCTCGGGCAACTTCGTCAAGGTCGTGCAACGCGTTCCGGTGCGCATCGCCTGGGTCAACCTGCCGAAGGACGTGCACCTTTTCGCCGGGCTCTCCGTCGACGCGACCGTCGACGTGGGGCGCTGACCCGCCCGCGCTCGGTCGTGCGGACGCGAGCCGCTCGCCCTCCGCCGAGCGTCAGTATTTCGCGGACGCGGGCGGTGGTGTGAGCGAGCGATGATCCACCGGGCTCTCGGCGGGGTTCGACAGCGCGTGCGCGCTGTTGATGAGCGCCAGGTGCGAGAACGCTTGCGGAAAGTTGCCGGTCTGGCGCCCGAGGACAGGGTCGTACTCCTCGGCGAGGAGCCCGAGGTCGTTGCGGATGTCGAGCAGACGCTGGAACATGTGGCGCGCCTCGGCCATTCTTCCCTGCAACACGAGGTTGTCGACGTACCAGAAGCTGCAGGCCAGAAAAGCCCCTTCGCCCTCGGGCAGCCCGTTGACCGTGCCTTCGTTCGTCTGGTAGCGATAGACGAAGCCCTCGCGCAAGAGACGGCGTTCGATGGCAGCAAGCGTCCCCTTCACGCGCCCGTCGCTGGCCGGCAAGAAGCCCACGAGGGGAATCAAGAGCAGGCTCGCATCGAGCTCGCCTGAGCCATAACACTGCGTGAACGCGCCGATGCTCGCATCGTAGCCACGCTCGCAGATCTCGGCGTGGAGCGCGCTCCTCGCCTTGGTCCAGCGCTCGAGCGGCCCGTCTTGACCGAACCACTCCACGGCCTTGACCGCGCGATCGAACGCGACCCAGGCCATCACCTTGGAATGCGTGAAGTGACGCCGCGGGCCACGGACCTCCCAGATGCCCTCGTCGGGTTGTGAATAGGCCGATTCGAGGAACTCCACGAGCGCGCGCTCGACGTGCCAGCTTTCGTGTGCCTCGAGGCCCACGGAGCGGCACTGGTGCATCGCGTCCGAAAGCTCGCCGAACACGTCGAGCTGCAGCTGGCTGTGGGCCGCGTTGCCGACCCGCACGGGGCGCGAGCCCTCGTAGCCGGCGAGCCAGTCGAGCTCGATCTCGTTGGTGCGCCGTTCGCCGGCGATGCCGTAGAGCGTGTGGATCTGCGAAGGGCTACCCGCCACGGCTCTCACCAGCCACTCGCGCCAGGCGCGCGCCTCCTCGCGGTAGCCCGACGCGAGCAGCGCGTAGAGCGTGATCGCGGCGTCGCGTACCCAGCAAAAGCGGTAGTCCCAGTTTCTGACGCCGCCGATCCGCTCCGGAAGTGACGTCGTCGGGGCCGCGACGATGCCGCCCGTGGGCGCGTAGGTGAGCGCCTTCAACGTGATGAGCGAGCGCTGCACGGCTTCGCGAAATTCGCCCTGGTACGTGGAGCGCGCCGACCACTCTCGCCAGCGCTCGAGCGTGTCCTTCACGGCGAACTCTGCGTCGACCGGCGCGGGGCGCGGCAGGTGCGACGGGTGGAACGTCATCACGAACGGTACGCGCTCGCCCGCCTTCACCTCGAACGCCCCCACCGTGCCGAGGCCCTGGCCATGGAGATCGACGGGCGTCCTGAGGTGCAGCATGTCGGGCCCGGCGATGGCGGTGAGATCTTGGCCTTCGCGCGTGACCCACGGGACGATGCTGCCGTAGTCGAAGCGGATCACGAGCTCGACGTGCAT
Source organism: uncultured delta proteobacterium (assembly GCA_963841435.1). Lineage (GTDB taxonomy): Bacteria > Myxococcota_A > Polyangia > Polyangiales > Polyangiaceae > PMG-095. The sequence goes on along the minus strand of CAWJCS010000005.1, from coordinate 397,285 downwards.
CGGCACCGTGCCGCGACGCCCCTCGACGATTCGCACGATATCGACGGCCTCCGATCCGCGCGGCATGCAGTCGATCACGGCTGCCACGCCCGTCGCGGTCTCGAACTCCGTTTCGAGCACGAGCGTCTCGTCGATGTAGCGCCGGCGCGTCGCAAGCACGGGCCCGCGCGGCGCCACGAGCCAACGCCCATTGTTCTCGTCGCCGAGAAGCTTCGCGAAGCAGGCGCTCGAATCGAAACGCGGCACGCAGAGCCAGTCGATCGAGCCGTCGCTGCCCACGAGCCCAGCACCCTCGCAATCGCCGATCAGCCCGTAATCCTCGATTCTGAGGCCCATGCTCTGCTCGATGCGCGCTCCTCGACCTTCCCATCGATAGCACAGCCACCGCCAACTTTGGCGTTTTCGAACCGGTGCTCTTCGTTCAGACTCGGCGCGTCATGTCGCTCGAGTTCGCGTTCGTGGGGCTCTTTGCGGTCGCCACCGGAGTCGCGCTCCTGGTGCGGCGCCTCGAGATCCCCTACACGGTGGCGCTCGTCATCGCGGGCCTCTTGCTCGGCGGAACGGACGCGCTCGCGCCGCTGCACCTCACCAAGGAGCTGCTCTACGGGCTGTTCCTGCCCGGACTCCTGTTCGAGGCCGCGTTTCACCTCGAGTTCGGCAAGTTCTGGGCGAACAAGGTCGCGATTCACTCGCTCGCCGTGCCGGGCCTCGTCGTGTCGATCGCGCTCACCGCGGTGCTGCTCACGCCCGTGCTCGACGGCCTGCACTTCGTCGAGGGCTTCACGCTCACCGACGGCCTCCTGTTCGGCGCGCTCATCGCGGCGACCGACCCGATTGCCGTCGTGGCCCTCTTCAAGTCGCTCGGCGCGCCGAAACGCCTCGCCGTGCTCGTCGAGGGCGAGAGCCTGCTCAACGACGGCACCGCGGTCGTGGTGTTCGGCCTCGCGCTTTCCTTCGCGCTCTCGGGAGCGCTCGGCGTGCCGGCCGCCATCGTGCGCTTCTTCGTGGTCGTGGGGCTCGGTGGCGCGATTGGCGCGCTCATCGGCTACGCCGCGTCGAAGGTCATCCAGCAGGTCGACGACGCGATGATCGAGATCACGGTCACGACGATCGCGGCGTACGGCTCGTTCGCCGTCGCGGAGCACTTCCAGGTTTCGGGTGTGATTGCGACCGTCATCGCCGGCATGCTGTGCGGCAACTACGGCGCGCGCACGGGCATGAGCCCCTCCACCCGCATCGCGGTCGAGTCGTTCTGGGAGTACGTGTCGTTTGCGCTGAACTCCATCGTCTTCTTGCTCGTGGGGCTGGAGGTGGACCTCGGCACGCTGCTCGCGTCGGCTCCGGCCATCGTCACGGCCTGGCTCGTCGCGCTCCTCGCGCGCGCCGCCGTGATCGGCATCGTCACGCTCGCCCTCTCGCGCTCGCGCGAGCGGCTCAAGCTGAGCTGGGCCGCCGTGCTCACCTGGGGCGGCCTGCGCGGCAGCCTCTCGATGGTGCTTGCGTTGAGCCTGCCGGCGACGTTCGTGCACCGTCAGGTGCTCGTGACGACCACTTTCGGCGTCGTGCTCATCAGCATCCTCCTGCAGGGCATGACCATGCCTCCGTTGCTCCGCCGGCTCGGCCTCGCGGGCGTCCAGCACGACCGCCACGAATACGAACGCCGTCGTGGCCGGCTGTTGGCGCTCACCGCCTCGCTCGCCGAGATCCAGCGCATGCGCGGCAGTGGGGTCGCGAGCGAGGCCGTGCTCGACGAAGTGCAGGCAGAGCTCGAACCGGAGCTCTCCGCAGCGCGCTCCGCCGTGACGGAGCTTCAGCTGGAAAGCACCGCTCTTTTACGCGAGGAGCGGGAGGCGGCCCGGCGTCACCTGCTCGTGGCTCAAAAGGCGGAGCTCTTGCGAGCGCATCGCGAGGGGACGATCAGCAGCGAGGCGCTGGAGGATCTCGCGCGCGAGGTGGATCGGGCGCTCGCGGACGTCGAAGAGGGGCACTCGTGAGCGTGTGTGGGCCCCCCGTGCGGGGTGCCCCGGAACGACACGGTGCTCGGCGGGGTCCGGCGCCGCGGAGCCTCGAAAGCCCCGCGATGGCCCTGTCCCAGGCCGTCGCCGCCGACGATTGCGTGCCGAAGCGGACTTCGGGTAACATGGTGAGTCGTGCTGCCTCCGGCAATCGTCGGCTACGACGTGCTGCGGGCGCTGTCTCAGGGGCAGGGCTCGAGCTTCCTCGCCAAGGGCGTGGCGGGCGACGTCGTCCTCAAGCTTCACGAGCTACCTGCAAACAGCCGGGGTGACGAGGTCGTCGTGTTCACGTCGCGTGCGACCGCCCTTTCGGCGATCTCGCACCCGAACGTCGTCACCCTGATCGATCGCGGCAAGAACGGCCGCACGCTTTACACCGCGCGCGAGTACCTGCTGGGTAGCTCGCTCGCCACGTTGGCCCAGGGCTTGACACTCGCCGACAAGCTCAGCGTGGGGGCGAGGATCGGCCGCGCGCTCGAGGTCGCCCACTGCCGGGGGCTCTCGCACGGTGCGCTCAAGCCGGAAAACGTGCTGTTCGGCCCCTCCGACGAGCCCATCGTCGTCGACTTCGCGCTCCTGCCCAAACCCACCCAGGGGCCTTTCGCCGCTCCCGAGCAAGCCTCCCTGCACCGGCTCGAGCCGCACGTCGATCAGTACTCCCTGGCGGCGCTCGTCGCCTGGCTGCTGCTCGGGCATTCACCGGCGCCCACGGAGACCATCAGCGTGCACGCGGAGCTCGACAGCGCGCTTCGCCGCGCCTTGTCGCCGTTTCCCAGGGAGCGCTTCTGGGCGCTCGACGAGCTACTCGTCGTGCTCGAAGCAGGCACGGGCCCGAAGGATCGCACGAATCGCGCCCCCTTCTCGATCGAAGTGGACGGGTCGCTTCATGCCATCAACGTTCGCGTGTCCGGCAAGTGGACGCCGGAATCCGTCGGGACGTGCATCGAGCAGGTGGCGCGCGCGCTCGACGCACCGGGGTCGCATGCGATCGGCTACCTGCTCGACCCGCAGAGCAGCAGTCATTCGACTGCGATCGAGGCGATCGCGGCGCTGCACACCCGCTACCGCGACCGCCTCAGGTGCGTTGGCTTCGTTTCGGGAACGCCGGAGGCGCGCGGTGCGAGCGTGCTCATTGGCCGTCGCGTTGCGGGGTTGCCCTGGAAGACGTTCGCCTCGGCGGACTCGATGAGCTCGTGGTTGGGTGAGGCGGGGACGTGAGCCGCGCACTCTCCAACCGCGCAGCCACCACGGTGCTGCGCGCGGTGACGCGTGTGTTGTGGGGTGACCCACCCTTCTTGATCGAAGAGATCGTCGATCACCTGGGGGCCGGAGGCGCCATCAAGTGGTTCGCTCGGAACTTGCCGAGCTACGAGGACACCATGAAGCGGTGGGGCCCCCTGCGCACCCACCTTCTGTGCGTGGAAGCCTCACTCCTCAACGGTTGCAGTTATTGCATTCACGCCCACGCGTACGCCTTCGAGCTGCACTACTTCAAGCAGACGGACGCGCTCTTCCCGCTCGACGAGCACGCGATCATCGCGCTGCGCGACAAGCCGGACGAGGAGCTCAAGCGCGCGCTCAACGAAGCGCTCCATCAGTCGAAAGTCGCCGGGGAAGCCGAGCTCTTCGAGCTGCTCTTCAGCCAGAAGTTTTCGACGGCTCCGCCGGCGAGCGACGCCGAGGTTCGCATCCGACACCTTTTACAGATGTTCGAGATGCTGAACTTCTGCGGTATCGATCGGCGGGTACCGTTCGATCACGCCCACGACCCGATCAACAAGGATCGGGAGCTCAAGCTGCGCTACGCCGAGGCTCGGCTCGCCGCGGGCCGTCCGAGCGCCGCTCCGCATGCCGGGCTCCGCGGAGCCCCCGCGAGCGCTTCTCGTCAGCCGGGCACGTCGAGCTCGAAAGAGACCGCGTAGTTCGGCTGGGCCACGCCGCTCGCGACGCCGACGAGGGGGTCGGAGTCCCGGAGCTGGCCCCAGCGGTACGCGCCGGACGCGCCGCGCATGCTCTCCCCGGCGCTCGCCATCGCGTAGGCAACCGTGAGCTCGCCCGAGCCGAGGTCCGTATCGCTGCGCAAGCGCACGGTGTCGCCGACGATCTCCGCCGAGACGATGCCGATGCGCTCGTTCTCGCGATAGAGCTCGAAACCGCGCCCGTGCTCCCAGGCGAGCGGCCGTGGCAGCGTGTCGTCCCAGGCGAGCGGCGGTACGGGCACGTGAAAGTGCACGGTCACGACACGCCCGTCGCGCGAGGCGGCCGTCGGTTGCAGGGGTCGCCAGTCGCGGCCCATCACGCAGCGCTCGAAGTACACCTCGGCCGTCTTCTCGCCGAGCGCGCGGTAGCCCTCGAGCAACAGATGAATGCCGTCGCCGGCGCCCGCCAGGTGATACCGCGGTCCCGTGCACACGAAAGCGCCAGGCCGCTCCACGCCGAGTCGCCACTGTAAAAGCGTCCCCAGCGGGCGCTCGCCGCGGCCCGTCGGGAAAGCGAACTGCTGCGACAAAAGCATCACGACGGGCTCCGACTGCCCCGTTAGCGCCGGGACGTCGCGATTCAGGTCGTTCATCAGCTCGACGAGCTCGCGCTCGTAAGTGGGGCTCTGCCAGTCGGTCTCGCCGTGGGTCATCACGAGGGCGCGCACGCCGTACGAGCGTCCCGTGGCCCGCGCGAGCCGTGCGATGGCGGCCACCTCGAAGATCGCGGCGGCGTACGAGCGCCCCGTCGTGCCCGTGGTGTCGCCGGAATGCTTGGAGAGCGCCGCCATGCCCTGCCCGCATTCGCCAACGACGCTGTGCACCGTCACGTGCTCGGGCAGGCCCGCCGCGCTCGTGAGCGCACTGAGCTGTCGCGTGATGGCAGCGTGCAGCGTCTCACCGAAAAGGTTGTCGGGATACGGGCTCGGATACTCGGTGCCAAGCGGTCGGATCGGCTCCGAGTACGGGACGAGCGCGAGCCCCGGCTGCTCGGGGTCCCACGGCGGCACGCGCGCGCCGTCGAGCGAGAGCTTGAGGTGGCACGTCGGTCCCGGCATCGGTTCCACGACGGCCGTCCCCGAGAACGGCGCACCCACGGAGAGGCTCTGCCCGCTACCGAGGATCCCGTTGATGTCGAAGCTCATGAAGGGCGGCGGCCGTTGGCGGGCGACGAGGGTCGCTCGCGCAGCGACGCGCGCGGCGGCGCGCCGCGTACTGCGCGATACACGCGGTAAAATTGCGCGTAGCTGCCGAAACCCGCCGCGAGCGCGGCTTCGAGCAGGTTCTCGCCGCCCGCGTCGAGCAACACCTGAAAGCGCTCGAGGCGGAGGCGGTTCCGATACTCGACGAGCGACATGCCCATCTCCGCCTTGAACACCCGCGCGAGACGGCTCGAGCTGATGTGGAGCTTTGGCGCGAGCTTGCGCGCCGTGAGCGTGGGATCCTTCGCCAGGAGCCGCAGGCTCGAAACGACCACGGGGTGGCCGGCCGTGGAGAGCTGGCCGGCGACGCCCTGGCCAGGCCGCCCGTGACTCAGCTCGAGGATCGTGCCGAGCACGGAGCACAGGATGGCAGCGCGCGCCTGCTTAGCGTCGTCGACCGGCGGTCCGTCGGGCCCCGAGTCGTTGAAAAGCATACCGATGTTGCCCCGCGCCGAGCGGATCGGTGTGCAGGCCACCCAGCCCCGGCCCACGATCTTCGTCTCGGCCTCGAGCTGGACGACGATGGGGCAGTTGTCGATGAGCGTGAACGGCGCGCCGTCTTCGGTCGCCCGGCGGAAAGCCTCCCGATCGTTGCCGCCGATCTCGTACATCACGTGGTGCTCGTTGACCGAGCGCCCTTCGAGATCGGTACCCCAGGTGCCGAGCATCAGCCCGCGCGGCTCGTCGACCAAGAACAGCCCCACGCGCTCGAGCCCCAGCCGCTCACGGGCAAGCTCGACGGCACGGCGGAGCACCAGATCGGAGTCGTCGATGGCCATCAGCTCGTCGCAGGCGGCCAGCACCTCGGCGAGCTCGCTTTGGGCGCTCGCCACCATCGCCGGTCGCGGAGCGTCCGCGCCCAGGATCACCGGCCAATCCACGCGTCGTCGCAGCGCCACAGAGGTGCCTGGAAACTACCATGTGGTCCTCGTTCCGCCTCGCGAAGCGCCAAAAATGAAATCTCTTACGCCAGGATTGCGATGATAAGGCCGCCGCGTGAATTCCAGTATGCGAGTAATTCTTAGCGGTCCTGCCCTCGGCGCTTCGCGGAGCTACCCGGGCGGCATCGCGAGGCCGGCGGGCGGCGCGAGCCCGCGTCACTCGTCGTCGGCGGCTTCAGCGGCGTCGCATGCCATGGCAACGTCGTGCACCCGGCCGCTCGGCAAGGTCACGTGAGCGACGCTCGAGCCGTCGAACGCCACGTGGAAGTTTCGCTCGCGGAGCCCTCGGTGCCACGCCGCATCGACGACACCCCCCGACGGGCACTCGCCCGGGCAGATCGCCATGTCGCGCACGCCCCAGTCGTACTCGAACCCGCTCACCTCGCCGTCGGTGTTCCCGGAGATCACGCGGCACCCGGTCGCGCGATCGACGAGCACGTCGAGAGACGAGGTTTGCTCGATATTGCGCCCGCGCCGCGTCGTGCCGCTTTCGTGCCCGTGCCACGAGACCTCGTGCGCTCCGTCGAGCACCTGGATGTCGGCGCGCGCCGTCAGCGCGAACGGACGGTCGTTGGCGGTGAGTCCCGTATCGTGCACGTCGGCGTGCAGTCGGCACTCGCCGCTCACGCTGAGCTCCGCCCGCACGGTGCCGTCGAGGTGGACGCGGCCGAACGGACCCGTGCAGTCGTCGAAGCTCAAGTCGAGCGTGCTGCCCGCGGCCGTCTTCTCGACGCAGCTCGCGGGGTAGAGCCCGGCCGCGGGGCGCTGGGCCGCTTCTGCGGCGAACGCCTCGGCGTTCAGCGCGCCGCACGGGTCATCGACGACGTCGTCAGCGAGCTGCTGATGCTCGGGTGCCGACAGTGCGGAGGTCACGACCGCGCTCGCGAAGTCCTCCTCGCTCGGGCCGCACCCGGCGAGCCCCACGGCTAGGCAGGCGAGGGCGCAGAAGGGAACGAAGGGGAGGGGACGCGGCGAGGTGGGCATGCCCTGGTCACAGCACGAGCCGTACCAAGCCCTGGGCCGCGGAAATCCCTGCGTCTCGACCCCGCCCGTGAACGCCGCTTCACGCGAACGCTGCCAACGGGGATGCGCCGCCGCGGGCCGCCCGTTCGCGCCCTGCCCGCATCATGCTCCGGCGCTCCGCCGACCCGACGGAGGCGCGCGATGCTAGAAATGCAGCCATTCGCCTCGCCGAGCTGATTTTATTGCAGCGCCGCTGTCACGGCAAAGGACGGCTGCTCGACTGCGTCGGCGACGGCTTCTTGTACCTCGAAAATCCCTACTTCCGGCGCGTGCGCGACGCGGCGCTCCGAGCGGGTTTCCGCTACTCGCTCGACGACCCGCATGGGTACCTCGGCTTCCCGCTGATCCACCTCGATACCGTCCTCGAGACGCGGCGCATCCCCTACCGGCCGAGCTTCGTCGCCCTCTGCCACCTCGAAGACGCTCGCCCCGGATTTTTTCGGCTCTCGGACCTGCGCGGCAATCGCCCCGCTCCGAGCTACCTCTTGCACGAGTCGGCGCACGCCGTCGCGTTCCGCGAGCTCTTCGGCCGTCCCGCGAGCGTGGCTCACGCCTTGCGCGATCCCTCGGCGCTCGCGCGCATCGTGCTCGGCGAGGCGTTCGCCATGACGGCCGAGTACTTCGCCGGCTGCGCGGTGAGCGGCACGCTCCACGCCTGGCTCTTCTCGATCAGCTCCTACCGGCGTCGCACTCCGAAGAAAAAGGCCGTGGGGGAGCTCATCGAGCGCCTCGGCTTCGAGCCCGTGTGTCGCGCCGCGCTCCTCGCGTTCCTCTACAACAATTTTCTCGTCAACAGGCTCGACCGCAAGCGTTTCGAGAGGCTCTGCGGGGCGGCTCGGCTCGGCGGGCTCGGCCGTCCGACCGCCGAAAAGCTCCGCTCGGCGCTCAACGGCCTGATGGTGATGAGCCCCGAGTTTCGCTACGACACGGCGCGGCTGTTTCTCGCCATGTTCGGCCGCTCGCGCGACATCCGTCGCGAGCTCGACCACGATCCGATCGAGCTCATCGCCGCCGACGCCCGGTTGCCGCGCGCCATCGACCGACTGGTCGGCGTGCTCGCCGGACCCTGAGCGCGCGGGACCCCGAGCGCGCCGGACGGCGTCTGTGCTAATCGTGAGCAGGATGGCGAGGAGGCCCGTCAGCATCGGCAGCGTCACGTTGCGACCGTTCGAGCCGACGTTGATCGCGCCGTTCACGGATCGCACGCCGCTTTCGGTGCTTCGCAAGGCTCGGGCGCGCGGCCTCGCGTTGCTCGAGGCGCGCGTCGATCTGTTCGACGATAGCGACACGCGAAACGTCGCGAACGTGCTCCAGCGTGCCGGCACCGTGCTGCCCGTGCTCGTCACGCCGCGCTGGAGCGAGCAGGGCGGCCATTTCGCCGGCGACGAACAGGAGCGTCTGGCGGTCTACCGGGCGCTCTTGCCGCTCGCCGCCGCCGTCGATGTCGAGCTCGACGCGCCGATCCGTGCCGAGGTGGTGCGTGCCGCTCGCCGCGCCCGCCGCCCCGTCGTGCTTTCGCACCACGATTTCGCCGCGACGCCGAGCGCCGGCGCCCTCGACCGCATCGTGCGGCGTAGCCATCGCGCAGGCGCCGACATCACGAAGATCGCCGTCGAGCTTCCCGACGACGAGGCCTGCGCGCGCCTCGCCGCCCTGTTCGCGCGGCATCCGGGTGAGCGGCTCGTCGTGATCGGCATGGGCCCGCACGGCAAGAAGACACGCGTGCTCTTTCCTGCGTTAGGCTCGCTGTTTTCCTTCGTGTCGCTCGGCCGCGCGACGGCCCCCGGCCAGCTCGAGCTCGACGAGACGCTCGCCGAGCTCGCTCGCTACTATCCGGATTTCTCGCCGGAGTAGAGCCGGAAGAGCGACTGCGTGCCGTGGTCGCCGTGGCCTCGGCGCGCGAGCTCTTCGTAGCGCGCGAGCGCGAGCCGCAGTCCGGGTGCGTCGAACGCGAGGCGCGTGTCGGCTTCGTCGCGCGCGAGAGCGAGGTCCTTCAAGAAGTGTTTGACGTAAAACCCTGGCCGGTCGTCACCGGCGAGCATGCGTGGGGCCAGGTTCTTCATGGCGGAGCTCGCGGCGGCGCCTTCGGAGATGCTCGCGAGGAGCCGCTCGAGATCGAGCCCCGCGCGCTCCGCGTAGCCGAGCGCTTCGCACAAGCCGAGCATCGTGCCCGCGATTGCAATCTGGTTGGCGAGCTTGGCGTGCTGACCCGAGCCCGCGGCGCCCTGGTGCACGATGGTCTTGCCGAAGCACTCGAGGATCGGCCGGGCGCGCTCCAGGTCGGAGGCGTCGCCCCCCACCATGACCGACAAGGTCCCGGCGCGCGCTCCGACGTCGCCTCCCGAAACGGGTGCGTCGAGCGCGTGCTTTCCGAGCGTCCGAGCCGTCGCGGCGATGCGAACGGCGAGCGCCGGGCTCGACGTCGTCAGATCGACGAAAAGTGCGTCGGGTGCGCCATTTTCGAGCAAACCCCCTGTCCCGAAGTACAGGCTTTCGACGTTGGCGGGGTAGCCGACGATCGTGAGCGTCACGCTCGAGCGGCGCGCGACCTCGGCGGGGGACGCCGCGCGCACCGCCCCTTTCTGGACCAGCGGCTCGGCCTGCTCGGGACGGCGCGCGTAGACCACGAGCGGGTAGCCGGCGGCGACCACGTGCCCGGCCATGCTGCCGCCCATGACGCCAAGCCCAATGAAGCCCACGGTGGGTGGTTCCGGATGGTGCACCATGACTCGATGCTACCCGCGCAGTCGTCTTTACTCGACCCCTCGTGAGAGCTATTGTCGCGCCCATGCCGAGGGCTTGGCTGCTCGTGAGCGGTTTGTCTGCTCTGATCGTTGGTGCGTGCGGAGGCTCTCAGCCCCCGCCCGAAGACGCGGCATCCGCCGACGAAAGCGCGGAAGCGCCGCCGGCGCCTGCCCCCGACGAAGCAACTCCCGACGACGATGCCGCGGAGGAGGGCGCCGCCGAGCCGAAGCCTGAAAAGGAAGAGCCCAAGGATCCGGAGTTCAAGGAGAACGGCACCGTAGCGGAGGCCATTGCGGCCGTCCCCGTCGGCACCAAGCGCCTGAACATCGAGCAGGAAGCGCTCGCGAAGCCACTCCAGGATTTTGCGCTCTACGAGCCCTGCAAGCCTGGCAACGGCCACTTCAAGTTTTCCGTCGCCGTCTGGAACGGCAAGGCGGTGGGTCTCGACATGAGCTCGACGCCGAAGAACCCGAAGCTCGAGGAATGCATCAAGGGCCGCATCCGCGAGCTCACCTGGCCGGACAAGGTCCGCGCCCTCAACACCGTCGAATATCAGTTCTGAGCCACCAAGACCTTTCGGTCTTGGCAGAAAAGCTCACGAGCCCGCCCCTCAGCTCGCCTGATCGTACGGATCGAAAGGATGCACCGAGCGACCCGAGACCTGCTCCGAGGTCATGCCGAAGCGCCGCTCCGTGGTGCCGTAGTGCGCCACGGCGTCGAGCAGGGTCTGCGGCCGGAAGTCGGGCCACATGATGGGAAGGAACAGGAGCTCGGCGTACGCCGACTCGAACAGCAAGAAGTCGCTCACGCGCGTTTCGCCGCCGGTTCGGATTAGAAGGTCAACGTTGGGAAGCGAGTTGGTCGTCATGTGCCGATGCAACGCCTCCTCGTCGATCTCCTCGGGCAGCACCAGGCCCGCGCGTGCCTTGACGGCCAGAGCGCGCGCCGCCTCGACGAGATCCTGCCGACCGCCGTACGAGAGCGCGAGCGTGAGCGTCATGCGATCACCCTCGGCCGTGTAGCGCACGAGGTCTTGAACGGCGTGGCGTGTCATCGTCGGCAGATCCTCGATCGAGCCGATGACGTTCACGCGGATGCCGTTCTGGCGCAGCTCCGCGCGCTCGGATTTCGCGAAATCGACGAGCAGCCCCATGAGCGCTTCGACCTCGGCGCGGGGCCGATTCCAGTTCGCCACGCTGAACGCGTAGAGCGTCAGGTAGGGGATCCCGATGCGCGTCGCGGTCTCGACGGCGTCGCGCACGGCGCGGGCTCCCTCGGCGTGACCCTGCGCACGTGACAGCCCGCGCGCCGTGGCCCAGCGGCCGTTGCCGTCCATGATGATCGCGACGTGCTGGGGGAGGCGGTTGCCGTTGGTCGTTCCCACGGTGCTAAGTCCTTCTGGCAGGGCCCCCTCCGAGCGAGGCGGAAAGCCGAAGGTGACTATGCCTCACGAAGGGCCCCCGTAAACCGTGGAGATTTCATGGAGAACGGGCGGACATGACACCGCGGCGTCAACGCCTGGACGCACGCCCGTTCTTGGAAATCATTGGGCATTTTCAGTGGTTGGAACGGTGCTCGGGCTCCGCCGCGTGCCGGAGACGGCGTCGAGCAGGTCAGCACCCGCGCTCCGCCACGCCGACGGCAACGTCACCCGAAATTCCACCTTGGGTGGACCGGCGCTCGTGAGCTCCGCTCGACCGCCGTGAGCTTCGGCGACGGCCCGCACGATGGCGAGCCCGAGACCGGTGCCGCCTCGGTCCGAGCGCGTCGTGACGAAGCGGCGGAAGAGGCGCGGCACGATCGCGCGAGGCACGCTGCCGGCGCTCTGAACGAGCACGCGCACGTTGTCGCCGTCCCGCCGGACCTCCACGCGCACGGGCGTGCCCGCCTCGGAGTGCACGAGCGCGTTGTCGACCAGGTTCGTGATGGCACGACCGAGCCACGTCTCGTCCCCTCGCACGAAGGCGCCACTCGTTCCGTCGAACGTCACGCGTGCGTTGCCTTCTCCCAGGGTTTCGACGGCCCGCTCGGCGAGGCGGGACACGTCGGCGGGGTCGAAGCCCTCGGCGCCGCGTGCCTCGATGCGCGCGAGGCTCAGGAGGTCACCGAGCAACCGCTCGATGCGCGCCGTGGATTCGCGAATGCGCGCGACGAAGCGCCGCGCCTCGTGGGGCTCGTCGAGCGCGCTCTCCTCGAGCACCTCGGCGCTCGCGCGGATCGCCGCGACGGGATTTTTCAGCTCGTGCGACAGATCGGCGGCGAACGCTTCGACGAAGGGGCGACCCTCGAGCTTTCTTCGCATCGAATCGAGCGACCGCGAAAGATGCATGAGCTCGCGACCCTGGACCGGTGGTGGTGCGGCCGTGAGGTCGCCCTCGCTCACGCGCTCGCTGAAGGCGCCGAGCGCCTCGATGGGTGCGGCGATGGCGCGCCCGATCCAGGCGGCGGCGAGCGCGGCGGCGGCACCGAGCACGACGCTGATGAGGAGCACGGTCGGCGCGAAGTCCGCGAGCAGGCCGCGCATGACGACGGTGGGCTTGATGACGCGCACGGCACCGAGCGTCCTGCCTCGGACGACGATGGGCGCCTCGACGCTGACGCTCGCGGGCTCCTCGACGCCCCGCGTGGGCGCGCCGCCCGGGAAAACGCGCCGGCCCTTGTCGTCGACGAGCTCCATCCTGAGGTCCGCGCCGCGCTGCCGCTCGAGCTCGAGCCGCCGCGCGACGGTCCCGAGCTGGCCGCCGGTGCGGTCGAGCTCGCCTGCGAGGATGCCGGCGATCGCCGCCGCCTCGTCGCCCGCCGCCTGCGTCGCGAGGCGCACGGCGCGCGCCTCGATGCGGTCGATCACCATGAGCCCGAGGCCGAACGCGAAGCTTCCGACGATCACGGCCAGCGCGAGGAACACCTGCATGCGGATCGACATGCCGCGCGAGCGCGTGCGGAGCAGCCGCGACACGACGAACGCGACGAACAAAATCAGCAGGATCGCCCCGGCGGCGACCGTCACGAGGCGAATCACGCGCTCTCCGTCCCCGACTGGCCGAGCCGGTAGCCCACGCCGCGCACCGTTTCGATCGTGCCCGGCTCCGCGCCCGCTTCACCGAGCTTGCGACGCAACGCCTTCACGTGAGAGTCGATGGTTCGATCGGTGATGGCGAAGCCGTCACCCCACATGCGGTCGATGAGCTCGGCGCGCGTGTGCACGCGTTCGGGTGCCTCGAGCAAGCACGCGAGCAGGTCGAACTCCACGCGCGTGAGCTCGAGCGCCTGCATCCCCACGCGTGCACGGCGCCCCGGAAGGTCGAGCTGAATGCCCGCCGCGGCCGTGGGTGTCGCGGCGCCGGGCCCTGCGGCGCGGCGCAGCACCGCTCGCACTCGCGCGACGATCTCGCGCGGCGAGAACGGTTTGGTCACGTAGTCGTCGGCGCCCGTTTCCAGCGCGGCCACGCGATCCGCCTCGCCGTCGCGGCTCGACAGCACGATCACGGGCTTGCCGCGCCCTTCGGCCCGCACCGCGGAAATCCAGTCGAAGCCACTGCCGTCCGGCAGCATCAAATCCAGGATCACGAGGTCGGCTTGCTCGCGGGCCGCCTCCGCTTCACCGAGCGTGGCGGCGAGCGTCACCGTGTAGCCATCGCGGCGGAGCGCGTACGCCACCGACTCGGCAATCGCCGGCTCGTCCTCCACCACCAGCACTCTTGCGCTCATGCTACTCGTCCGCCGTGATTTCTAACGCCGCGCGCTCGCAGCCGCAAACCAGGTCGGCATTTCCCGCCCGCCCTGGGCGCCGGCGATTGTCGCCCGACCGCACGTGGGCCATGATCTCCCCGTGAGAAAGCTGCTCGTTCTGCGGCACGCCAAAGCCGAGCATGCCGATGGCGTTGCCGACGACGCGCGCCGGCTCACGTCGCGCGGGCGGCGCGCGGCGCGGCGCGCGGGCGAGATCGTGCTCGCCGAGGGCCTGATGCCCGATCGCGTGCTCTGCTCGAGCTCGGCGCGCACGCGCGAAACGTTGGAGCTACTGCAGGAGACCTCGGGTTTCGACGGCCCGATCGACATCATGCGCGAGCTCTACCTCGCCGAGCGGCAAGCGTACCTCGCGGCGCTCGCCGAGCGCGGCGGCGATGCGCGCTCGGTCATGGTGATCGGCCACAATCCCGGCCTCGAATCGCTCGTGCACGGGCTCACCGGCGAAGGGGTGGCGCTGCCGACGGCGGCGCTCCTTTACTGCGAGCTTTCCATCGGCGACTGGGCGGAAATCTCGGAGCACGGCCCGGGCGTTCTTCGCCGCAAGTTTTGCCCAAAGGACGACTAACGCCGAGCGCCGTCGCCGAGTTCGCGATTGCGAAATCCGGAGACTGCTATTAGCTATGGACCCTGATGCAGCCAACGCAGCTCCCCCGCAAGAAGGACGTCGCGCTCGCGCTGCTCGAGCAGGCATCGGTGTTCGTTCACATCGACCCGCGCCCTTCGGAAGTGCTCGTGCCGACGTGGTTCAAGCGGCAGCCGCAGCTCGTCCTACAGATCGGCCTCAACATGCCGGTGCCGATTCCGGACCTCGAGGTCTCCGACCAGGGGCTGTCGTGCACGTTGAGCTTCAACCGTTCGCCGCACTGGTGCAAAATCCCCTGGGGCGCGGTGTTCGCCCTCGTGGGTGAGACGGGCCGCGGCATGGTCTGGCCCGATGACGTGCCGCCCGAGGTGGCCGCACAGGCGCAGAAGCAGCAGGAGCCGCGCCTCTCGCGCGTGCCCGCCCCCGCGGAGGAAAAGAAGGACGCGCCCGCTGCGGCGAAGTCGAGCACTGCGAAAGCCCGCTCGGGAGCCAAGGCGCGCGCCGCGCGTCCGACGCGGCCGTCGAAGAAGGCGGAGAGCAAGAAGGCTCGCCCGCAAAAGAAGAGCGCGCAGCCGCACCCCGAGCCCGCAGCAGCGGAGAAGGTCACCGCGCCGCGCCCCCAGGCCGCGGCGCAGCCAGCCGTCGCCGAGCGCGTCCCCAAGGCACGTGCCGCGGGCGGCAACGCCCAGACCGGCGCGGGGTCGAAGAAGAAGCGCGCGCTCCCGCCCTACCTCAGGGTCGTTAAGTAAGCGCCGATTCTCGAGGCGGTCTACCGCACGACGCCTCAGCCGCGTCCGGCCTCGGCCGATGCGCCGGAATTGGTGGAGGATCCAGCCTCGCCTGCCGCGCCGCCGCTGCTCGCCGGGCCTGCGACGCAGCGCTCGCCGAGGGCCTCGACATGGCAGACGAAGCCCTCGATGCAGCCGACCTCACGGCAACTTTCCGTGCGGCAGCGTCCGAAACGGTCGCAGGTGCCGTCCCCGGCGCAGTCGCTCGGCGCCGCGCAACGCTCGGGTCCGGGGTTGGACGGCGCTACGCACACGCCCGCCGGCGCCCGGCACGAGTAGCCGGGGCCGCAGTCGGCGTCTCCGTCGCATCTGCCGCCGTACACGGGGCACCCCGCGACGACGAGCGCCGAAACCACCATGAGCGTCGAAGCGAAGCGCGACATGGGCAAGGGGCGCGAAGCGCTCCGACCCCTAGCGTAGCAAGGCGCAAGGGTGCGCACAAATGGGGCGAGAAGGCGTTTTGCTCGACTCTCCTTGCTCGATGGCTCCGTCTGCTCTCTCCATCGTGCTAGCGTCTTGGTCCCTCGAGCCCCAACGAGCATGGACGTTCGCTGTCAGCGCTGCGGGACCGACTACGAGTTCGACGACACGTTGATCTCCGATCGGGGAACCACCGTGCAGTGCACGAACTGCGGCTTCCAGTTCAAGATCTACCCCGAGGGTCGCAAGAGCTCACCGGAGCGCTGGCTCGTGAGGACGGCGTCGGGCAAGGAGCACGTGTACACGTCGCTCCGCGATCTGCAGCGGGCAATCGGCGATCACAAGGTCGGCCCGCGCGACCTTCTCTCGCGCGGGGCCGAGCCGCCGCGCCCGCTCGGGTCCATTCCCGAGCTCGAGCCGTTCTTCACCTCGACCGCGGGCGTCGCGCGGGGGCTCATGAGCGTGCCTCGGACGATCCACGGCGTCGCACCACCCCCGAGCGGCGCGCCGCGCCCATCGGCCGGCAAGACGCAAGCCGGCCTGGGTCAGCCGGCCCCCCATCAGGCGTCCCCAAAGGACGCCGGCCTGTCGTTTACGTTGCCCGTCACGGATTCCGAAGCGCAAAGCTTCCAGCAGCAGACCTCCGCACCGCACGTGCTCGTGCAGGGCAGCGAGTCGAGCGAGGTGCCGAGCGCGCTCGCGCCGACCGAGCGCACGCCCGACCAGCCGTTCGCCGCGGCGTCCCCGCCCGATATCGGGAGCGCCGCCGGCGGCCCGAGGCCCGTCGCCGTCTCGACCGGCACCCTGCGCTACGAGAGCAAGGACGAGCAGCCGACCGTACCGGCTTTCTTCGACAACACGCTGCCCGCAGCGGAGCCGCCCGTCGAGCCGCCGGCGCCCGCGACGACACCGTCAGCCGGCCGCCCCGCCGAGCCCGTCCGCGAGCGGCCCGCGCCGTCGAGCGCCGCATTCGACGCCACGCTCGAGGTCGGCCGGGCCCCCCGCTCCGTGCCGAGAATCGCGCCGCCGCCCTCGACGCCTCGCGGGCGCATGCCCTCCTACGACGAGCTCAACTACGGCCCACCTCCCGACGCCGGCCGGCGCGCTCGCTCGCGCTGGATTGCCGGCGTCGTGTTCCTCGCGGTCGCGGGGCTGCTCGCGGCGACGGTCGGCAACAAGTATCTCGCGCGCTTCACGAACGCACCGAAACCCGAGGCGAGCGCCCGCGATCAACGCGCCGCCCGCTTTCTCGGTGAAGGGCTCAAGCTCGTCGAGCAGTCGAGGTACGACGAGGCTCGCGAGGAGCTCGTGAAGGCTCAGGCGCTCGTGGAGCGCGACCCTGCCGTGCTCGCCGGCTTCGCACAGGTCGAAACGCTGCGGGCCGACGTGTACTGGCTCAAGCTGCGGCTGCTCGACCCCGGGGCCACCGAGCTCGTGCTCGCGACGCAACGCGAGCTCGGCATGCGCGTCGCCAAGGCGCGCCAGGCGGTTGACGCGGCGTTCGCGGTGTCGCCCGAGGATCCGGTCGTGGTCCGGGCGCGCGTGGACGTGCTTCGCATGGCGGGCGACGAGGCCAAGGCCCGCGAGTGGATCCAGCCGATCGCGGCCAACCCCACCGATCCGCGCAACGCTTTCGTGCTCGCGGCGCTCGATCTCGCCGAGGCGTCTCCCGTCTGGAGCACGGTGATCGAGCGGCTGCGAGCAGCCGCTGTGTCCGGTAAGGACGTTCGGGCGGGCGCGCGCGACGCTCATCTACGCGCTCGTTCGCGCGGGCCGCGTCGTCGAGGCCGCGACGGAGCTTGCGAAGGTGAAGAACGCCGAGCACCCTCACCCGCTCGTGGAGGAGCTTTCGGCGTTCGTCGCGAGGTTCGGCGCCGCGCTCGACGGCGGTGTTGACGCCGCCGTGACCGAGCCGGGCCCGGTCGCGGGCCCCGCTTCGCCCCCGACCGAGGCACAGCCCGCCGAGCCTTCGGGTGCCTCGGCCGAGGAGCCGGCTGCGCCTGGCGACTTCAGAAGGCGTCTGGCCCAGGCGTCAGAAGCCGTGCAATCGGGCGACCTCGCGCGCGCCGACCAGCTCTACCGGAGCGTGCTGAACGAGCAGCCTGGCAACACCGAGGCGCTGTCCGGCCTCGCTGACGTCGCGCGGCGGCGCAACGATCCGGCGACGGCGAGCCGCCTCTACGCGCAGGTGCTCGACGCGAATCCGAGCTACCTGCCTGCCTTGATGGCGCTTGCCGACCAGAAGTGGCACTCGGGCGATCACAAAGGCGCGCTCGTGCTTTACCGCAGGGTCGTCGAGCAGGTCGGGCCCTCGACGGACTACGGGCAGCGCGCCGCCGCACGCATCGCCGAGGCTAGCAAGGCCGAGTCGGCGGCGAGCAAGGAAGAATCCGGCTCGAGCAAGCCCGCGCCCACGGCCACGAGCGCGCCCACGGCCACGAGCGCGCCGACGACACCCGCGCCGAGCCCCACGCCCTACATCGATACCTCCGATCTGCCCGGGGTCGCGCCGCCGTGAAGCGAAAACGGGTCGCGCTTGCCGCGCTCGTCGTCGTGTCGATCGCGTGCACGCCGCGCCCGCGCTCCTACGCGAGCGCGGACGGCACGAGCACGCCTTCGCCCGGCACCGGTGATCCGCGCATCCTCCAGATCGATCTCGGGGCCGGCGCTCCCGAAGCCCTTTCGGGCGGCCTCTTCCAGTTGCCGGCGTCACGCACGTACACGGGCCTCGTTCGAGCGCTCGAGCAGGGCCTCGACAAGGACACCACGAAAGGCGTGTTCGTGAGCCTCTCGGGCGCAACGCTCGATCTTGCGCAGGCCGAGGAGATTGGCGGGATGCTCGCGCGATTCGCGAAGAAGGGGGTGCCCGTCGTTTGCCATGCCGAGGGCCTGTCGAACGCCACGGCGTCGCTCGCGCTCAGGGGCTGCACGCGGCGTTGGCTCGGAGCGGCGGGCGAGGCGGAGACCGTGGGTATCGCCGCGCAGGTCGTGTACCTGAAGGGGCTCTTCGATCGCCTCAAGGTGGAAGTGGATTTCTTGCACGTGGGGCGCTTCAAGAGCGGACCCGAACCGCTCACCAACGAGGGGCCGAGTAAGGAGGCGCGCGAGTCGCTCGAGAGCACGCTCGGCTCGATCCGCGAAGGGTGGCTCGCCGTTGACGCGAAGGTGCCGCCGACGGCGCTCGAAGCACTCGAGAGCGGGCCTTTCAGCCCCGTCGAAGCCAAGGCACGCGGTCTCGTCGACGCGGTGGGCTACGAGTCCGACGCGCTCGCCGACGCCAAGAAGCACGCCAAGGTCGACGCCCTCGAGGTGGCGTTCGGACCGAAGAGCGGCGCCGACCATGGTCTCGATTTCGCCGAGGTGGTGCGCGTACTCTCGGGTGCGAACGACGGTGTGGGCAATCGCCCGCACGTTGCCGTCGTCCCCGCGCAGGGCGCCATTTCAGTGGCATCGGGGGGTGTTTTCGGCGCCAGCGGCATCACGTCGAATGCCTTCGTGAAGGTGCTGCGCAAGCTACAGCATGACGATGCCGCCAAGGCCGTCGTGCTGCGCATCGATTCGCCGGGCGGCTCGCCGCTCGCGAGCGATCTCATCTGGCACGAGCTCATGGAGCTCAGGAAGAAGAAACCCGTGGTCGCCTCGGTCGGCGGCATGGCGGCGAGTGGCGGGTACTACATCGCCTCGGGCACGCAGCGCATCTTCGCCGAGCACTCGAGCATCGTCGGGTCGATCGGCGTGTTCGGGGGCAAGGTCGTGCTCGGCCCGGCGCTCGAGCAAATCGGCGTGAACAACGTCACGTTTCCGGCGAGCACGGCGCCGGGCGCCGCCGAGCGCGCGGCCTACCTGTCGCCGCTCATTGCCTGGGACGAGCCGACGCGCGGGCGCGTGCGGGCGCTCATGCAGGGTATCTACGATCTCTTCGTGGCGCGCGTCGCCGAAGGGCGAAAGATGCCGGCCGAGCGCGTGCGCGCGAGCGCGGAGGGCCGCATCTGGAGCGGACCGCAGGGTCTCGAGCGCGGCCTCGTCGACGAGATTGGCGGGCTCGAAGCCGCCATTCGAGCGGCGCGCAGGCTCGGGGGGTTGCCGGACAAGGCGCCGGTCGCCGTCGTCGGCCCGGCCGAAGGGCTGCTCGACCTGTTGAACCTCGACGAAGGCGCCGACGAATCCCACATCGCCGCGGCGCTCGCCGATCTCCGCGCGCGGCCGAGCCTTTCGCTCGAGGCACTTCCCGCCGAGCTCCGCCCGTTCGCCGCCGCTCTCGGTCCGCTGCTCGCGGGCGAAACCGTGGTCGCCGCGCTGCCGTTCGCGCTCACGCTGCGCTGACGTCGTGCGCGTGGCGCGCGGGTGGCTCCGCCGAGTCGTGCGACGGCACGACGGCGAGCAGGAGCCCTCGCACGCCCCGCTGGAATGCGACGAAAGCGAGCGCGGGCACGAGCGCCGCGAGCGCCGCGTACGACGCCGCCTCGGGCAACGGCGGCGGCAGCGCGAACGCCCCCGCGCTTCCCCAGCCGACGCCGAGCCCGACCAGCAGGGTCGCGCCGAGCGTCCACAGCGCGCGCCCGCGCACTCCGTGCCCGGCCTCGAGCGCCGCGAGCGTCGGCGCAGCGGCGACGAGCGCGAACCCGAGAGCGACGCCCGGTGCGAGCCCGCGATTGACGAGCGCGAGCGTCACGAGCACGGCCGAGGCCGCATTCATTCCCGAGGGCAGCGCGACGGCGAGCACCGCGACGAGCGCCACGGCGCGCGGCAAGTCGGCGAGCGCAGCGTCCGGCAGGAGCCGCACGAGACCCGCCACGAGCAGCCCTGTCGCGACCCCCGGCGCGAGCCGTCCGAGGCGCCCGAGCGCCGCCGTGGAGAAGGGCTCGGATGCCTCGACGAAGGCACTGGAAGCGCCGCCGCCGCGCAGCGCCACGGCTCGCGTCACCAGCAAAAGCCCCACGAAAAACAGGGCTCCGAAGCGCGCACCACCCAGGGCGAACGCGGCGAGCACCCCATCGAGCCCGAAGGCCGGCGACGGCATCGGTCGGAGCCACCGGAGCGCCGCTTCGCTCGACGTGCGCGCGAGCAGGGTCGACGCGAGAACCGCCAGCACGAGTGCCGGCGCGAGCGGCAAGAGCTCGTCGAGCAAGAGTCGCCCGAGCTCCACGCGCAGCGCGAAAAGCTCCGGCTCGCCACCGACGAGCGCCGTTGCGACGCCAAGCACCGCTGCCAGTGCGTCGATGGTGCGCGAGCGGGTGTCCGACGGCAGATCGCGATTGAGATCGTGCGTCACGACGTGTACGAGCAACGCCGCGACGCCGGCAGCGACGTACCCCGAGATGGACTCGAGGGTGTCCGCCGGCACGAAGCCCGAGGCCCCCACGCCCACCAGGCTCGCGACCGCGAGCCCCGCGCTCGCCATCACTGCCGCCCGCGTGCCCGCCCACGCGCGGAACGCCAGCGTCACGACGGCGACGAGCGGCACGGTGTGCACGGCGAGCGCGAGCAGCACGTCGGCGTGGGCCAGAGCGCCCCCGGGGAGTGACCCGTAGGCACCGAGCCCGAGCCCGTCGCCCACGTGGTGCACGAGGAGCCCGAGGTAGCCGGCCTTCAAGCCCACGTGCCCGTGTCCGCCGTGCGGTGCGCTCCCGACGAGCCGCGAAACGACACGCATCCAGCCGGGGACGGCGATGGTTGCCGCGAAAATGTAGAGCCCCGGCGCGCCGAGCTTGGCGAACGCTTCGGGCAGGAGGTGCGAAACCACGACCCCGAGCGCTGCCGCCAGCGCAAACGTCCGGAGGGGCCCCGAAAGCTGCACCCGGGCGGCCGGCGCAAGCCCGAGCAACAGCCCGAGCCCGACGGCAGCAAAGGCCACGGCGGCGGCAAGCAGCACCGGCGGCGTATAGCGGAACTCCCGGGTCGAAGCGATCCTGCCGCTTGACGTGAGGGCACGCCCGGCTACCTTCCGGCAGCCGCCAGGCGGAAACCGGAGAGGTGACCGAGTGGCCGAAGGTACCCGCTTGCTAAGCGGGCGTAGGCCAAAAGCCTACCGCGGGTTCGAATCCCGCCCTCTCCGCAACGTTCCAAAACAGCCCCCACCGTTCCCGCCCCAAGCCTCCCGTCGCTCGGGCGGGATTCGAACCGTCGCGGCCCGCTGTCGGGCCTCATGCTCGTCGAGCTGCATCGAGGCGGGTTCGACCCGACGGCCCCTCATCGAACCCCGCCGCGCATCCCGCCCTCTCCGGCGCGCCCGAAAGGGCGCGCTGACGCAAGTCGAGCACGGCCCTCGGCGAAGCCGGGGCCGGAGACGCGCATCGAGACCAGCCGAGCGTCGTGTACGGCTCCGTCGCGAGCGCAGCCGTCGGGCGGCTCGAAGATACGGCCAGTTGCTCGGAGGACTTTCTCGATGCGGGTGGCCGTGCGGCGCGCCACGTCTTCCATGTCTTCCGCGTCCGTGATGGTCCCGCTGCCGGACGGGGACGGCGGCCGCGACAATCGCAAGGTGTGCGCCTAGGCCCGGCTGAAACCCGTGGAGGCGTTGGCGGCGCGCGCTATGCTTTTCGGGCTTGACGGGAAGAGCGCCGGTGGCGAGATGCGGGCGACGGATCGCGACGCAGTCTTTCGCCGCTGCGAGCGCGCTGCTCCTGGTGTCGTCGTTCGGGCGCGTTGGCGCGGCGCAGTCCGCCGCTCGGGAGCGCACGCGCGGGTGGCAGCCCGGCGACCCGGCGCCAGCCGGCTATCACGTCGCGCGCACACATCGAAAATCCGATCATCCCCGCGGTCCCCACCAGAGGAGCATCGGGAAGCGATTCGCCAGCAGGAACCGCACCATCATCTTCAACGCCGGCGACCAGGTCTCGACGGCGCCAATCGGCGTACGCGACCAATCGAGCGCGCGAATCAGCTCCCCCATCTCCCCGCCGCCCGGTAGCGCACTGCCGCTGTCGAACGCGCCCACGGGCGTGTGCCGGTGCAACGCTCGTACGCAACACACGTCGACCCGTGATCACCCGCTAAGGAGCGCTCAAAAAACAAGTCCCCGCGACTGCCCTCCGACGCTAGGCGGACCTGATCCCGGAAACGAAAGAACTTGATCACGTCGGAGGAGACGTTCGGTCGTCGTAGCCGAACCGGCGACGGCAGCACGACGCTGTGCCCGGGTGCGAGCCACTTCCCCACGCGATTTTCCGCCCCTTCGCGGCTCGCCGCCGCGAGAACCACGGGGCGTCGCTCGCCCACGTTTGAACCACCCCCGCTACTGTGCCAAATGTCGTGCGAACTCGAAGTTCCGCGCCCGTAGCTCAGCGGAAGAGCGGTGGAGTTTGTGTCCGCCGTTCCTTGCGAGCACCACATGCGCGCACCATCGCAGCGTCGAGCTCAGACTCGTGCTCCCGCAGCGTCGAGGAGCTTGCCCACCAAATCGTCGCGGAATTGTCGCAGGTCGTCGCTGTCGAGTTCGACGATCATGCCTGGAAGTGGCGTGATTTCGATCTGCGATAGCGCCCAAGCAAGCCAGCCCGGATCCATGCCACCCTCCTTCGTAGCTGCCTCGGACAGCCCGTCGAGCGGCGGCCAGCCGGCCTTCGAAAGAAAGTAAAGGTCGACGAGATCACGGAGAGCCGACCGGCCAAGAACGGCCGAGAGCTTGTTCGCGCGCTGATCTTGGAGCGACTCGACTTTGATGCCCCCAACCACGACGGCACCGGCAGTGATGCGGGGCGCAGCGTCTTGGGCAACGTTGACGCGAAGCGGCGCGCCCTCTCCGTAGCCCTCAAAGCGGACGAAGGTGGGCCCCTTTCGCACGCGAGCGAGCGTCGCCCCTCGCGCGCGAGCTTCGGCTTCCAGCGTCTGGGCAACGATCTCCACGTCCTCCGAGTTCGAACAGAACAAGTCGATATCGTCCGAACGCCTATGCTCAAGGAGCAGCGCCAGTCCCGCGCCACCGGCAAGCCGCAGATCCGGGCACGCGGCCTGAGCAGCGAGCACCAACTGTTCGACGAGGCTAGGCAGCCGGGACACGGACATTCTCGAGGTGACGCGACCGCAGCAGAGTCCACATCCCGCGGGCGCGACCGAGGCGCATTTCAATGCGGGGCCATGCTTCGTCGATCATGCTCCAATCCAAAAAGACCCACACGTCTCGCGTGTTCGCTTCGCGTAGAATGCGAGCGATAAGCTCGTCGCGGGGTCGTGTTTCGGAGGCCGAAAGGATGGCCCGCGCCCGCGCTACGGTCATGTGGTCGTCCCACAAGAAGTATGGCACCGCGTTCGGATCCAGAAGCTTGGAGCTCGTGGGCGGAAGCATCTCCCAAGTCTACCCTCGCGTGGCCGCGATGTCAGCTCACGGAGAGCTTGTCGCCGGTCGCGCGCACCCGGCCAAGGAGGGTGGCCGCTGACGGCACGGGAAGGCACTCGAAGATCGCTTGGTGGTTGCAACGGGTTGGTAACGGGCCGAGCGGTAGAGTCCTCCGAAAGAAGACATATCTTCTGCAATAGGGGGATCTCCCCAGCTCAGCGTCAGTCGATCCGCCTGAGACGTCCCGAAGCGTTTCACTTTTCTGATCCAGCGCGCGGATCGACGACCTTTTGGGCGAGCAAGGCTGCGCCCGGGCCAGGGGAGGCTGACGCGCTGAGGACGCGGGCCGGTGGATGCCATCGGTAGGGACCTTCCCCCATGCCGGGAATCCTGCGCGCGGGTACAGACTCACTGTAGGTCCGGCGCGCAGGGCGGCTCGCGACCACACAATGCCGATGTACCCATCAGGAGCCAACATGAAACGCGTTATCGCTGCCGTGGTGATGCTCACCACTTCGGCCTGCAGTGGCGACAATCAGCCCCCGGGAACTGGTGGAAGCGGAGGAGCGAGCACCGCGGGTTCGGCGGGGACAGGAGGCGCATCCGCCGGCATCGGGAGCGGTGCTGGCAATGCGAGCGCCGGTACCCATTCCGGCGGGTCCGCGGGAGCGGGAGGCTCAGTCGGCGTCGGTGGTTCAGCCGCTGGTAGTTCAGCCGCCGGTAAGGGAGGAGGTTCCGGGAGTGCAGGTACCACCTCTGGAGGTGTCTCGGGCGCGGCCACCGGAGGCCAAGGCGGCAGTATTGGCGGCGCCTCCGCGTCGGGGGGATCCAAGGCGGCGGAGCTTCCCAAGGCGGAGCAGGTGCTCCGGCGGGCGGAATGCCAGCCGGTGGCGCGTCGGGCGGCGGCACTTCGGGCGCGACCTCCGGCTCCGGCGGGACGGGCGGCGCGGCAGGTGGGAGCGGAACGTGTCAAAAGGGTCTGGTCGCGGGTAACGAGGTGCTCGTCATTGGCGACTCGTTCATCGCGATCAATCATGCGATCACGAACGAGGTCGAGAGATTGGCTCGCGCTGCCGGGGCGCTCGAGCAAAACGAAAACTATCAAGACAAGTCTGTAAGCGGCACGACGCTCGCCAACAATCAGATCCCCAGCCAGTACACGGGCGCCGTCAACCAGGGTCCGATCAAAGTGGTGCTGATGAATGGTGGCGGGAACGACTGCCTGCTGAACAACAACCCGGACGCAGCCGTGACCGCGGGAACCTCGCTTTTCCAGACCATGGCGGAGAACGACACCGAGCACGTCGTGTACTTCTTCTATCCCGACACGCAGGGCAGCTACGGAGCGGGCACTTCCCTTCGGAAGTGCCTCGACGAGGAACGCCCGCAAATGAAAGCCCTCTGCGACGGGCTGACCGCACCCCAGTGCCACTTCATCGACCTCCGGCCCGTCTTCGAAGGGCACTATCCGGAGTACATGCAGGGAGATGGCATTCATCCGACCACCGAGGGTGGCAACGCGGTGGGACAAGCAGTTTGGGCGGTGATGCAGGAGCACTGCATCGCTCAGTGATGGTCGTTGACGCCTTCAAGCAGTTTTAGAACGGGCGACGGGCCGCCACGCCGGGCGGACGCTCTTTCAGTCAGCGAGCCCTTGCTCTGCCAACCAGGACGCCGCCCCGACGCGGCTGTAGAGGCCGAGCTTGTCGTAGGCGTGAGTAACGTGGTGCTCGACGGTCTTCTCGGAAATGCCGAGCAGGAACGCGATCTCGCGGTTGGTCTTCCCGGTGCCGACGAACCGCAAGACTTCCAGCTCGCGCTCGGTAATGCGTTTCGGTGTTCGCAGCTGGCGCGGTTTCCGGACTCCGGGCTCGGAAACCGCGGCGCCCGCCAGCGGATCCGTCGCGAGCAAGTAGCCATAGGCCCGCCCGCGTCCCCCGGTCAGGCGATGAGTCGAGACCGGGTTCGCGCAGTAGATTTCCAGCAGCGCTTTTTGGTAGCCGACCACGAGGTGCTCGAAGTACGGGTGCCACGCTGGAAGATCGTAAACTCTGTATTCCAGCCCGCCATCGCTGAGGCTCGCCTCGCAGCGAACGCCGGCGTCTGGAAAGTACTGCTGCCAAAGCGTTAACATGGTCCCCAGCAACGAATTGATGTCAGGGTCCGCGATGTAGTGCTTGAGCGGACCGTCAACGTGGACCCAGCGCGCTGCCTCTGCGCCGAGCTCCAGCAGCCCCTGCTTGCCGTCAGGGTAGAAGCGCCGAACGAGCTCGTCGTGGAACGCGAGGAAATCGCCGAGCGGAACGTTGCTGTTCCCGGTGATCGGCCGGCGGAAGCAGTGGTGGTTGAGGGCCGTGTCCCGAAATAGCCCATGCCATGCCTCTGCACCGAACTTTCGGGTCACGAGCGCCTTGCGCGTCAAGAGTATGGTTCCGTTCACGTTCATCGACTTGGCCGGTGCGGGAGGACAAACGCCATGAGCAGAGGTGTAGTCGGCAGTTTCGCATGAACCCATCGACCGAGCCAGCACCCCTGCTTGGAAAGTTCGACGCCGGTACCGGAACAGCGGCCGCGCCCCCATGCTTCGCCCCGGGTTGCGCGGAAGGAGATGCTGAAGCCGCTGACTCGAACCGAGTTCGAGCAGTATCGCGACGACCTCGCCAGCCGACTTCGAGACATCGCGCTCAAGACATGACCGTGCGGAAGGTAAGAATGCGTTCGGGCGCCGGGCGGCGCGAAGGAAAATCGAACTGGGAAAACGGCGGGGCCGTTGGGCGGGAAAACGGCGGGGCCGTTGGGCGGGCGAAGCGGTGAGGCGGGGCCCAGGGCGGTGAGGTTCGCGTGGGAAAAGTGCACGCATCGTCGATGAACCCGGCCTCTGCGGCTGGTAGCCGAACGCAGCGCACACGCCCGCGGCGTTCGGTGGGCATAGCGACTCACCGAACGAGCGGCAGCTCGAGCTGACCTCGCGGACGCGGTGGCGGAGTCGGCGGAGGGCGAGGCGCGAGCCCGAGCCGGGCGAGCAGGTGGCGGGCATCTTCCTGGGGACGTCGTCCTCGTGACCAAGGGTGACGGGGTGTTCGAGCGTATCGGGACCGCGCCCCCTTAGAGCTGGAGCAACGCCGTGAGACCCGACACCACCAGCACGCCGCCGACCACGGCGCCCGATCGAATCGGACTGGGTGCTCAGTGGTCCGGATTTGCTCTGGTTTCTGCTGGCGGAAGAGCCGCACCCGTTTCCAACAGACGGACCATCGCACGCTGAGTAGACTCCCCGAGACCCTGAGGCCATGTGCCGGCAGGCAGGAGGAGGTATGAGATGAAGCTCGAACACGGCTGGATTGTCGCCGCGGCGGTGCTCTCCGGGTGCGCCGTTGACCCTGGAAACGAGGAGTCCGTTGCGCAAACGCGGGAGGCGCTCCCTTCGTCATGCATCACGGCCACGCAGACCATCTATGAGGCGGGGTTGCCCAAGAAGATGAAGCCTCTGGACACACACTTCTGCTGGCTGACCATGGCATCTGGGAATTTCGACGGTGAGCAGCCTGACTCTTGGTACGACACGGGCCTGGGTGTCGAGGTTCAGTCCGATGGCTATTGGTGGGTCGTGAATCGTGCCTACTCAGGCGCCGGGGTCGCGCAGGCACGGTGCGTTGCCCGTTCCTGTTTCACTGGTGATGGCGTGAACGATGAAGTCTGGATTTCGACTCACAACATAAGCGCAATCGCGACCGCGAATGGGTCGTGCGACACGGATACCAACTACACCGCCTGGTGGGGCGACGCCGCGACGGTGCTGCGGTGGTGGCCGGGCCCCGGTGGGACGAACGGCTCCGGGGAGAATACGCAGGTCGTGCAATCCAACAACGCGTTCAGCGCCTCCGCCATTCATGCGGCGGACTGCTACCACGACGGCCTTGGCCGGTTCATCACTGGTCGCGCCGTTTCCCTGTTCGTCGGAACTCCGAGCAGCGGCCAGCTCGCTCTCTTCACCGGCTCGGACTTCTGGGTTCAGGGGAACTATACGCTTCCTCTTGGCATCTATTCTGATGAGGCAGTGTGTTTCTTCACGCGGATCTTCGGCAGGTTTGCCGGCGCCGGGGAGTCGGTGCGGATATATCAGGTGGCATCGGGCAATCGGTATCAGTGGTACGCGAAGTCAACCCAGGGCGGCTCCGGTTCGGGCGTCAAGGGCCAGGGGAAGTGCTTTTGGTACAACCAATGGAACAAGTGAGGCTTTTCATGTGGAGCAAGCGCAGAAGTACTCCAGTTCACAGTGGGCGCTGGAAAGCGGTTTGCGTGGTTGTGGCGGCTGCGTTGGTGAGCACCACCGCAATCGCGTACGCAACGGCCGTGCAGAAGTCCGGTCGGTTCCGGGATGATGGGACCGCGGGCAGACCGACCCGGGCGGAAGACCTTGCCGCGTTGCCGGCTCCGCAACAGGCGGACGGCGAAGGGGCCGTGCGCACCGATGCGATGGACCTGGAGGAGGGCCGACTCACCGACGAAGACCTCCGGGAGGGTCCCACGGGCGACGGAAACGGGAACGGTGGCTTCGTAGAGGACCAAGGCGTGGCGGAGTAGGCGTCTCGTCGAGGCACAGCGTGTGGTATGCGGGTCCATCGAGGACATTGACCAAAGTTCAAGTTGAGGTCTGGGCAGCGGGTGCGATCCTCGCTGCCAGCGCCGCGCTTGGATGTAGCGGGCGTTCCGATACACGGCGCACTGCGGCGGCCGGGGCCGACGGCACTTCGCCAGGTGCAGCGGGGTCGCCCAACGGTGGCTCCGCTGGAGCCGTCGAATCGCCCGAGTGCGCCGAGGGGGATGTCGCCGACTGCCGTTGTCCTGGCGGCGGGTTCGGGCAGCAAGTTTGCACGCCCCAAGGGTCGTTCGAGCCGTGTCGGTGCGACCTTGTAGCCCCCCTAGACGCGGGCCTACCGAGTAGCTGCGGAGGTGGCACAGACTGTGGATCGTGCGGCACTTGTCTCAGCGAGTGCGTCTGCTACACGAGCAACCATGAGCAGTGCGTCGAGATCTGCGCGGAGTGTTCCGGCGCGCGGGTCGATGACGCACCATCATGCGAGAGCTGCCCATTCAGCTTGCCCTGGGCCCACGCGTGTTTCACGACCATTGAGGAAGCGTGCGCCTGCGCTTGCGGGGCTCCTGGGGCAGCCACCTGCAAGATTGGAGGGAATACCTGCGTTGCGGTGGTCGAATGCACGACCTAGGGTGGACCTTCCGCCGCTGACAGCCCGGTTGGCGCGGGGGTGGGCGCTTTCACTTTCTGTCTTGCTAGTCATGATGGCTGTGTCCACTCGGGCGGCGGCAGAAGAACACAACGCTGCCCAGGCGCTTCCGGTACATCCACCCGCGGCTTCTCGCTCCAGCGGGCTCTCCCGTGCGCGCGTTGGTGGCATCCTGATTCTGGGCTTGACCTACGGGCTCGCGCTCAGCCTTCCCCTGCGCAAGGGATTCTCCGACGGGCGCGAGTGGTGTGCCGTTCCGGTGGTGGGTCCCTTCGGTGCCCTTGTGCGTGGTGTCCGGCCGCACTGGGGGCTCGCCCTAGACGGGATCGGTCAGCTCGTCGGGACGTCGCTCATCGCAGCCGGCGCGTCCGTGTCTTGGGAGACTACTGCGATCGCCCCCGCGAGGGGCACAGCCAAAGTAACGACGGTCCATATTCACAGCTCCTTCTGACGCGAACAGAATGCCCGCTCCCCGTCCGGAGTCGGTCATCCCGCCCCCAGGAACATCCAAGCCACACAGCCCAGGACAGCCGCGATCCCGACAACGAGGAGCACGGCGTAGGCAAGCAAGAGCGGCCTGCCCAATCGGCCGATCGCGCTTGCCCGGACGGCGGCCCAGATTCCTCTGTCATTCGTCTGCTGATGAAAGGAAGCCATCAAGCCACTCCCCGAGCACGACTGCCGACCGGCCTCGCGCTTCGATCTCGACGCCACCGGTCTTCGTCACGCTCTTCGTATACGGGGCGTCGAGCTGGAACATGAAGTTCTCGAGCCCTTGGAGGTCGGGCTCCCGCACGGGGAACGCCTCGCCATGTACGTCGAGCGCCAAGGGCATTCGAACTGCGAAGAAGCTGGGCGGAGCGAGCTGAGTTGGAGGTGCCGGAGGGGGGCGCTACCGGAGAACGCAGGGAGGAGGCAGAAGCGGAACGACGGACCGGCAGTTTGCGCGCGAAGGAAAATCGAACCGGGAAAACGGCGGGGCCGTTGGGCGGGAAAACGGCGGGGCCGTTGGGCGGGCGAAGCGGTCGTTAGAGGAGGCGGGGCCCAGGGCGGTGAGGTTCGCGTGGGAAAAGTGCACGCATCGTCGATGAACCCGGCTTCTGCGGCTGGTAGCCGAACGCAGCGCACACGCCCGCGGCGTTCGGTGGGCATAGCGACTCACCGAACGAGCGGCAGCTCGAGCTGACCTCGCGGACGCGGTGGCGGAGTCGGCGGAGGGCGAGGCGCGAGCCCGAGCCGGGCGAGCAGGTGGCGGGCATCTTCCTGGGTGGAGGCAGCCTGCAGCCAGCGCATCGGTCCCGAGCAGCGGGGGCAAGTATCCAGGTCGGCCGCAAACACATGCCTGAGCAGCCAGGCCCAGCGCTTGCGTCCGGCCGGAGGCTCGTCGCTCTCGGCGTCGAGTTCGAGCTCGAGCTGATCGCCGGGTGCCGGCGGCGGCGCGGTGGCGCCCGGGTCGTGAGGCGGAAGCGGGACGACCTCTTTGCGCAAGCGCGAGTGGCTCGAAAGGACGCCAAAATACCGCAGTAAATGAAAATACGGCGGGGGCACCGCGGCGACTAGCCGGACCATCAAGTCGTCGGGCTCGAGGACGAGGGCGCGCGTGCCGTCCTTCCACGCGTGCTTGAGCCTGCGCTCGAGCCGGCCGTCGGCGAGCCGCTCGAGGCGCTCCTGCGCAACGGGAGGCCGCGTGATGTAGCGGCACAGCCGCTCGAGTTGTCGCCGATCGCGGCCGTCGACGAGTTGCCGAGCGTGCACGTTGATGCCGCGCACCTCGGCGACGGGCTCATCAGCGAGAGGGCCGGTGTCAGCGCCGCGAGGTGGCCGCTCGGGCGGCAAGACGAGTCTGAGCGTGGGCAGGCCCGCTCGGTCGCCGCTGACCGAAATGCCCTGCGCGGCAGCGGCGTAGCAAGCGGCGAGCCCGGGCTCATCGAGCGTCAGCTCCGGCGGCGGAGCGTCGTCCTCTTCAGGACCGAAGGTGCGCCCACTCGCTCGGAGGATCTTCTCGATGCGAGCTGCCGTCCGGCGCGCCACGTCCTCGACGTCCGCTCGGGTCGGCGTGAGGAGCGCGTGGAAACGAAGCTCGCCGCTCCCTTGGTGACGCACGTACACGCCGTCGAGCGCGAGCACGTGCAAGTGCACGTTGAGTCGGAGCGCGCCGTCAGTGCGCTGCACGGCAGCGACGGCACCTGGATGCGCGTCGGCGATGCTCGGCAGCCGGAGCTCCTTCTTCGCTCGCCTCTTGAGTGAGCGGCTGAGCTCGCCGACAAAGGCGCTCGCGATGAGCGCGCACAAGCGCCGGTCGTAGCCCGCGAGGGCCCGGAGGCCCCAAGGCAAAGAGCAGATCCAATGCCGGATGGGCACGGCCGGCAGCACTCGCTCTTCCAGGTGCACGGCCGTGTCGGCCGTGCGCCGGCCCAAGCAGGACGGGCAAAAACCGCGCTTCTTGCAGCTGAGTGCCACGACTTCGGAGTAGCCACAGCTCCGGCACACGAGGTGGAGGCCGCCGTGCTCGAGGATCCCGCACTTGAGATACTCCTCGAACTCCCTGACGATGAACTTCGGCAGGCCGCCAGTGTCCTGAACGCGGTCGTGAAACGCGGGCCAGCTCTGGGCAACCGTCTGGTAGAGCGCATTCTCCTCCGGCCGGCGCCGCGCGTAGCCATCGGCTCGAACGTGGGGTCGAGCGTCGCCAAAACTGTGCGCCGGGTGTCCCACGGCGAAGTCCGCTGGCCAGAGACGTGCCCAGCGTGATCACGCGGCCATTCGGCCCGGCTACCCCTTGGGCCCGGTTTCGAGTTGAGTCCCTACCCCGGCTCGCTGCCGTCCCTCAGCACGAATTTCCCAGTTCGTTTCACCTTGGCGCCGGCGCGATCACTTTTCAGCCACGACAGGCACACGCCGCGCAAGGACCGCGGATTCACTCCGCTGCCCTGCCAGCGCCGTGGGCCGTTTCGACACAATTGGTTAGCGGCATCCACGCCATCTGTTGGACTGCGCTTGTCTCGTGCGAGGCGAGCGTCGCAATTGCCCAACGAATCCTGGGGTAGACTTTCGTGAGGGGCTGCGCAATGACTTGCTGGTCCCCGTGAACTCAGCACTTGACGACGAACATGGTTTGACGTAACTAAAGAGCTAACTGCGGGAGGTGCAGCATGGGTATGGGTAAACTGGGGAAAACCGGCGCCACATTGGGCGCGCTCGGGGCTACTTTTGTTGGCTTCGCGGCTGTGGGCTTGCCATCGCTGGCCAGCCGGGATGCGAAGGCAGCGTTCAACGGCTCGGCCGTCGCGATTCCAACGTCAATCAGCCCGGCGGGGCGCCAATTGGTCGATGGCGCCGCGCTGGTCGAAGGAACGGTAGGGACGATCACGTTTTCCTACGACGACGTTACCGGGCCGCGGACCAACGTCCACTTCTTCGTCGACAAGCTCCATGAGGGCTCGATCCCTGCAAGCCAGCTCACGCTGTCGGTGTTCGGCGGGTACTTGCCTAGCGGCCAGTTCATGACGACCTCCGAAACACCCGTCTTTGCCGAAGGTCAACGCTGCTTGTTGCTGCTGACGAACAAGTCGGCATTCTGGTCACCCATCGTGCCTGGCTACGGGTTCTCGATTGAGTCCGTAGATGGGGAAGACATGCTGATCGGCGACGAGGGTCGCGCTGTCGTGTCGATCGGCGTATTGGGCCCAAAGTTTGGGAGCGAGGCGCTTTTCCAGAGCCCGCGATTCGATGGCTTCTCATTTCAACGTGCTACGCGGCTTGCCGCCGCGCCCTCGACGCGTACCCTGAAGACTTCCGAAGCGGTTGACGCAATTCGCGCAGTCTTGCGCAGCGATGGCGTTCGGCTTGCCGGAGCGCTTGGCTCGACGAAACCAACTTGGTCGCGCTGGAACGAAACTCCCGTGTCAGGAGAGCTTCAATGATCGAGCTCAAGCAACTGGTCGCTGGTGCGGCCGCTGGGTTCGCGACGCTGGCAGTAGCGGTTCGCGCTGAGGCGTTCACGTTCCTTTACACGTGCAATGGCTGCACGGGCAAGATCGGGTCGAGCCAAGAGCACGTTCGACAAAATCTCTCTAGCATTGCGGCCGGAGGCGCTAGGGAGTCCGACCTTTTCAATGCTTCAACCGAGTGGAATACGCGCGTGATGTCGCGATCACCCGTCAACGTCAGCGGCACCACAAGCGATACGGTGATCACCCACGGCGACGGGCAATGGGAAGCAGGAGTCGTAGCGCGCTCCACGATTGGAGGCAACAACGGACTCACCGTCATTCAATGGGGCACCTGCTTCATTGGATGCAACGACATGGACGAGGCGGACCCCATGGTCGCGAGCGACCTCCTCTTCGGCAACCCGGATGAGAGCGGCTGGGACGTGGCCGTGGGTGGGCCTCTCTCCGGCCGTGACGTCTTCGTGCACGAGTGGGGGCATGTCCTCGGCCTCGGGCATCAGACCGGATACGACGTGATGATCCCCGGGGGTCTGAAACCCCGCGTCGGCGGAACAGGCACGCACTCCACCCCTTCGGGAGACGACCGAAACGGCGCCGCAACCCTCTACGGCGGCCCCTCATCCTTCAAGAATCTCCTCGCATCTGGTCAGCGCTTCAGCGGGGGCGCAGTGACCACCACGTCGTTTGCAGGGACCATTTTCGTGACGCTCACAACGGTGGTCGACATGAACTACGCGCTCGTGAATCATGGTACGCAAAATTTGACGTTCAATTGGCGCGAACACATCAACACCTGCCCGACCTGCGGGACGGGCGGCATTACCTGGACCAACTGGACTGGGGCCATTGTAAACAATAGAAATCAAGTGTTTACGGCACACAGTACGACTGCGCCAGTCGGCTCAATGGCATGCAATACGACCTTCTGGACGTTTCACACAGTCGACACGGGCAGCGCCCACGCTGAGTCACGCGAAACCGACAACGTTGTTCATCATGCAACCACGCTCAGCAGAGTCTGCATCTGAGGAGAAACCCACAAATGCACCAATCAGGTATTTGCGGTGTCGTCATAGCGGCCCTGGGGCTCGTCGCCTGCGGCCGATCGGAGCGCTCCACCTCCACTCCGGAGGAAACGACTGGAGAAGCCCGGGGGACCGTCATCTCGACGCGAGATGGTACCAAGTTCTTCGGCGATGACGTTGCCGTTGACGTGTACAACTATGGCACTCCTGGCTACGTTGACAAGTCGGTCATGGTGTTCTTGGCGGGCAACGGCAACGAGGTGTGGACCGCGCAAGTTCAGATAGACCGAAACTTTCTCGGTAACGGAGGTGGGACAGCAACGATCAAGCGCGCCCCGCTGGAGGTCGGCATCGCCAACGTGGAGCGGAAGCGCGGCGATTATCCCGTAGCTCAACCCGATTCTGGAACACTCATGTACAGCTTTGCCGAAGGACAACGAGTTGACGTTGCAGTAGATACAGACGCCGACAGCGTGGCCGCCAGTATCAGTGCCAGGTTCCAAGTCAGGTGCTGGGTGAACGCCCAAGAAGTTTCGAACGAAGGCGAGCAGACGCCTGGTCAACCCTCGGAGGGCGTCGCGATGGCACTCGACGAACACTTCACCACGCCGCAGTGCGAGGAGTATAAAGAGTATGGCCCCTGACGGGCGTGGCACTACTCGCCTAGCAGCCGAAGGCCCCACGTGCCTCGCGACCTTGCGTGCTTTCTGACGCGGGCCGCCTTGTCCGGTCTCGCCGGGCTCCTCTGGCTGCCAGGGCGGGCCTGGGCTCAAAGCGACCCACGACAGGGCCAGCGCGCCGTCGAGCGTCTTGCGATTGGTATCCTGGCAGACGCAGGTGGCGAGGTCGAGCTCCGGCCCTCCTGTAGCGAATTCGAAACCGTGCGGAGCTGCTCGAATCTCTTCTTTTGGAGGCTCGACGCGGGTGCCGCTTGGCGCTTCGCGCCACTCTGGGAGCTCTTGGTCGTCGGCGGCTATGGGTGGTCGGGCGAGACGGACGTGACGAGCCACCGGCGCTTCCGCGTCGGCATTGGCGGGCTTAGAACCTTCAGGTTCGGCATCTTCGAGCCTGCGATTGGTATCTTCGCTGGAATGCTGGTTGCGATCGACACCCCGCGCGCGGGTCTGGGGTTCGAAACCCAGGAACAGTACGCACCCTTCGCTGGCGTCGAGGCTCCGATGACTCTGGTCATCTCGGACTTTACCCTAGCGCTCGTACCGGGCCTGTCGGCACAAGCCGTCGCCACCCCTCCACCGGAGGCCGCCTACGCGCGCGATTACGCCTCGTGGTCGGCCGGTGTCGTCTTGCGGGCGGGGTACTACGTCTCGTTGGGGCGGTGACGGGCCAGTTGTGGCGGCGCGAAGGAAAATCGAACTGGGAAAACGGCGGGGCCGTTGGGCGGGCGAAGCGGTCGTTAGAGGAGGCGGGGCCCAGGGCGGTGAGGTTCGCGTGGGAAAAGTGCACGCATCGTCGATGAACCCGGCCTCTGCGGCTGGTAGCCGAACGCAGCGCACACGCCCGCGGCGTTCGGTGGGCATAGCGACTCACCGAACGAGCGGCAGCTCGAGCTGACCTCGCGGACGCGGTGGCGGAGTCGGCGGAGGGCGAATCGGGACCGATGCGCTGGGAGGCGGAAGCGGGACGACCTCTTTGCGCAAGCGCGAGTGGCTCGAAAGGACGGTAGACGACCGTTGCCCGCGCGTTGACCGTTGTCGGGTCGGCGCGCGCGTAGCGGAGGACCATGGGCGTGTCCGTCAGAGCGTCGGAGCCGGCGAGGCCGTCCACGCCCATCAACGCTGGAAGCGCGATGTGCCGGCTGCCGGCCGTTCGCCCCGGCTCGTCACGGGCAACAGACCGCGTCGATGCCATCGACGGTCGAACTGACCAGGCAGCCGGACGCAGGTGGATCATACGACCCGATGCAGGAATAGTATTTTTGCGCTGCCGGGTATCCGACGCAAGGCCCCCCAGCCCCCTCGGCCACGCATCCACTGCGCGATGGCTCGCAGCAGCAGATGTTGCAGGGTGGTCCATGAGGGCACTGGAAGTCTTCCGTGGACGAATCAAGACAGTAGAAGCAGCCGTCGGGAGGCTCCCAGCCAGGACACTCGAAGCCCACGGCCCCTGAGCCACAAGACCTGCCCCGCAGCCAACAGCCCGGCGGACCAAGACTGGCGTCGCCGCCGGCGCCGGAGCCCCCCGTCGCGCCGGCACTTCCACCCGTCTGCGAGCCTGCATTTCCGCCGCTCGCCGTTGCCCCGCCTCCAGCGTCTCCAGAGCTCTCGCCGGCGCCAGCGACTCCGCCACCGCCGCTTCCGCCCATCTGCGAGCTGCCAGCGCCCGAGCCGCTCCCGCTCTGATTCCCTCGGCCGCCGTTCGCGCCAGCATCGGACCCGCCCGAGCCTGGTGCTCCACTGCCGCCCCTGCCGCCAGCAGCCGGTCTCCCCTCCCTCTGCGGCCGCAGGCTCCACGCCTGACGTGGATCGGCCGCAAGCCGCCCCCGTCGCAGCAGCGAGCGCGAGCGTGATGACAGCGCTACGGCACCACATCGACGACCGTCCCAATCGCATAGATACCGGCCGTGCCCATGGTCAGCGACTGCCCCCCGTACGGCGTGAAGAACCTGAGCTCACCCGAGGCGCTCTTGTCGAAGAACGCGCCGTACTCGTAGTCGCCGAAGGCGCAGGGGTTCGTCCAGCCGTTGCTTTGGGTGAGCATCCCCGGGCAAGCACCTCCGAACATCTGGCTCAGGTTGGACGAGCCGAGGTCGAGATCCGTCGAACGGCGAAGGCCGGAGTAGATGACCGTTGCCCGCGCGTCGACCGTCGTCGGGTCGGCGCGCACGTAGCGGAGGACCATCGGCGTGTCCGTCAGAGCGTCGGAGCCGGCGAGGCCGTCCACGCCCATCAACGCTGGCAACGCCATGTCACGGCTGCCGGCGGTGTCCTCGAGCGTGAACTCGTGCACGAGCTGCGCCTGCATGGCCGCGGCGTCGTAGCCGTTGCGGCTCGACAGGGTGACGAGGAAGCTGTGAACCACCTGGGCGCCATCCGGACGAATGCCGTGGTAGACGACGCGAACGCGCGGCGGGACGGAGGGGATGCCGACGGCAGTGATATTGGGGGACCGCCCGTACGTGAAGCCGTACATCAGGGCATTCCTCAGTTTAGGGGCAGCAGACCGTTTCGACGCCATCGTCGGAGCCGAGCGTGATGCACCCCTGCGCTGGTGGCTCATATGGTTCGATGCAAAGCAAAAGGTTCGGAGTTGATGGGTATCCAACGCAGGTCCCGGTCTGGGCTTCACACCCTCCCCCGGACGGCTCGCAACAGCACGGTGTGCAGGGCTGCCCATGATAGCATTGTAAGTTCTCCATCGTGGGGTCGATGCAGTTGGTGCAAGTATCGGGAGGGTCGTAGTAGATCTCCGGTGGACATTCGAAGCCAACCGCTTGCGAGCCACACGACCTGTTTCGCAGCACGCACCCCGGCGGACCAAAGCCGCCAGCCTCACCCGCACTCGAGCCGGCCGCGGAGCCCCCACTTGCAGCAGCGCCCGAGGCTCCACCGCCGCCGCCACTTGGTGACCCGCTGATTCCCGAAGAACCGGACACTTCGCCAGTCCCACCGGGCCCATCACCGCCCGAGCCCCCCCCTATCCCGGAGCCGCCGCCACCGGAGCCGCCTCCGGTTTGACCTCCACGACCGCCCGTCGCACCCGCGGCGGATCCCCCGGAGGCTGCTCCTCTGCCGCCGCTCGCACCACTGGCCGTCTCCCCTGCCTCGCCGGCCGCCGGCTCCACTCCGGACGTTGACCGCCCGCAGGCCGATCCCGTCGCGGTGGCGAGCATGAGCGAGATGACCGCGCTACGGCGCCACATCGACCACGGTCCCGATTGCGAAGATCCCGGACGGGGGCGGCATGGCGAGCGACTGCCCCCCGTACGGCGTGAAGAACCTGAGCTCGCCCGAGGCGCTCTTGTCGAAGAACGCGCCGTACTCATAGTCGCCGAAGGCACACGGATTGGTCCAGCCGTTGCTCTGGGTGAGCATCCCCGGGCAGGCGCCTACAAACATCTGGCTGAAGTTGGACGATCCGAGGTCGAGATCCGTCGAACGGCGAAGGCCCGAGTAGACGACCGTCGCCCGCGCGTTGACCGTCGTCGGGTCGG
Organism: uncultured delta proteobacterium; assembly: GCA_963841435.1. Taxonomy (GTDB): domain Bacteria; phylum Myxococcota_A; class Polyangia; order Polyangiales; family Polyangiaceae; genus PMG-095. The sequence continues at coordinate 359,169 of CAWJCS010000005.1, read as the reverse complement.
CGCGCACGTAGCGGAGGACCATCGGCGTGTCGGTGAGGGCATCGGAGCCGGCGAGGCCGTCGACTCCCATCAGCGCTGGAAGCGCCATGTGCCGGCTGCCGGCGGTATCCTCGAGCGTGAACTCGTGCACGAGCTGCGCCTGCATGGCCGCGGCGCGAAGCAGCTGCGCAAATGGCGTGCGTCAGGGGCAGCAGACCTTGTCGATACCATCGGTCGTCCTGATGAATATGCAGCCGGGTTCTGGCACGTCGTACGGCGTGATGCAGAAATAGGCGTTGGGAGTGGACGGATAGCCCACGCATCCCCCCGGCACCTCGTCTTCACACCCCCCCCGCGAGGGCTCGCAGCAGCAGATGTTGCAGGGTGGTCCATGAGGGCACTGGAAGTCTTCCGTGGACGAATCAAGACAGTTGAAGCAGCCGTCGGGAGGCTCCCAGCCAGGACACTCGAAGCCCACGGCCCCTGAGCCACAAGACTTGCCCCGCAGCCAACAGCCCGGCGGGCCCAGACAGGCGTCCCCGCCGGCGCCGGAGCCCCCCGTCGAGCCGGCGCTTCCACCCGTCTCCGAGCCTGCAGTGCCGCCGCTCGCCGTTGCCCCGCCTCCAGCGTCTCCAGAGCTCTCGCCAGCGCCGGCGACTCCGTCACCACCGCTTCCGCCCATTTGCGAGCTGCCAGCGCCCGAGTCGCTCCCGCTCTGATTCCCTCGGCCGTCGTCTGCACCAGCCTCGGACCCGCCCGAGCCTGGTGCTCCACTGCCGCCCCTGCCGCCAGCAGCGGTCTCTCCTCCCTCTGCGGCCGCAGGCTGCGCGCCTGACGTCGACCGCCCGCAACCCGCGCCCGTCGCAGCAGCGAGCACGAGCGCGATGACGACGCTACGGCGCGACATCGACGACCGTCCCAATCGCAAAGATCCCAGCTGCTGGCGGCATGGCGAGCGATTGCCCACCGTACGGCGTAAAGAACCTGAGCTCACCCGAGGCGCTCTTGTCGAAGAACGCTCCATACTGGTAGTCGCCGAAGAAGCAGGGGTCGGAGTAGCCGTTGACCGGATCGAGCACGCCGGGGCAACCGCCTCCGAACATCTGGTTCATGTTGGACGACCCGAGGTCGAGGTCCGTCGATGCGCGCAGGCCCGAGTAGATGACCGTCGCTCGAGCATCGACCGTGGTCGCATCGGCGAGCGCATAGCGAAGCACCATCGGCGTGTCGGTGAGAGCGTCGTGCCCATCAGGGACAGCAGAGCGCGTCGATACCGTTCAGTGTCGTATCGAGGACGCAGCCAGGTGAAGGGGGGTCGTACGCTCCGATGCATCGATAACGGTTTGGCGTGGACGGATAGCCAACGCAAGTGATGGTTTGCGCTTCACAGCCCCCGCGGGTGGGTTCGCAACAACATCCTGTGCAGTTGCCGTACCCCCTTGTGGGACACTGAAGGTCCTGTGTCGTGGGGTCGATGCAGCCGGAGCAGCTCTCGGGCAGATCGTAGTAGGTCTCTGGCGGACACTCGAAGCCTACGCTTCCTGAACCACATGACCTGCTACCGAGCACGCAGCCCGGCGGACCGAGGCCGCCGCTCTCGCCTGCACTCGACTCACCCGCCGCTCCGGCGCCCCCGCTCATCGCCGAGCCTGCGCTCGCGTCGCCGCCACCCATGGCGCCGGCAGCAGAGCCTCCTCCGCCTCCGCCACCAGTTCCAGCAGTGCCAGCACCCCCCCGGCCACTGTTCTCGGAGCTGCCGGCGGTATTGCCGGCGCCGGAGCCGCTGCCGCTCTGACTCCCTCCGCCCATTGTCGCACCGGCGGGCTCCCCGCCCTCGCCGGCCGCTGGCTCCACACCCGACATCGATCGCCCGCAGGCCGACGCCGTCGCGGCGGCGAGCGCAACCGTGAGCAACGCGCTACGGCACCACATCGACGACCGTCCCAATCGCAAAGATCCCAGCTGCTGGCGGCATGGCGAGCGATTGCCCACCGTACGGCGTAAAGAACCTGAGCTCACCCGAGGCGCTCTTGTCGAAGAACGCTCCATACTGGTAGTCGCCGAAGAAGCAGGGGTCGGAGTAGCCGTTGACCGGATCGAGCACGCCGGGGCAACCGCCTCCGAACATCTGGTTCATGTTGGACGACCCGAGGTCGAGGTCCGTCGATGCGCGCAGGCCCGAGTAGATGACCGTCGCTCGAGCATCGACCGTGGTCGCATCGGCGAGCGCGTAGCGAAGCACCATCGGCGTGTCGGTGAGAGCGTCGGAGCCTGCGAGGCCATCGACGCCCAGCAGCGCCGGCAGCGCCACGTGGCGGCTGCCCGCCGTGTCCTCGATGGTGAATTCGTGCACGAGCTCGGCCTGGATGGCCGCGGCGTCGTAGTCGTTGCGGCTGGACAGGGTGACGAGGAAGCTGTGCACGACCTGCGCGCCGTCCGATTGCCGAACGCCGTGGTAGACGACGCGAACACGTGGTGGAACGGAGGGGATGCCGGCGGCGGTGATATTGGGGGACCGCTGATACGTGAAGCCGTTGAAGAGTGGGAGTGACACGGCGTTATCGCAACGAAAATCCGCCGAGCGGCCCATGCTGAGATTCACCGTGCGGCGACCAAATGGCGTTTCGATGTCAACCAATGCGCCGCTCGTGGGGTCATCCGGGCACCTCGCCGTTACGACGTGCACCCACCTGCCGAACGTCCCGCCCGGCAGGCGCGCCTTCTCGTCGAGTACGGTGGTGAGCGCCACCGGCAGGCCGGTGCGCTCCTCGTCACGGTACAAGGTGAAGCTCATGGCTCCGAGACTCGTGGCCGTTTTTGGCGAGCCCTTGATGATGACGTTCCGATTGGCGGCCGCGCCCGCCCCCGCGTAGCTGGTGATGAAAAAGCGGTCCTCGTACGGGTCCACGGACATCTCGAAGCGGTTGACCGCGCGCCCGCCCGTGACCCCAAGCTCGTACGGGAAGATGGTCCGGGCATCCCAGCTGCCGCCGCAGTCGTTGGAGAGTCGGACCCCGAGGCCGCCTGCCTCGAGCCGCCTCGGCAAGCAGTGCCAGGTGTCGTGCGTCCAGCTGTACGTCGTCCCGGCAACGTAGTTTCCCGCCGGGAAATTGGCGGTCTGGCCCGTCGTGCCGAGCGTGACGGTGGTCGCGATCGGCACGGACGTCCCGGACTGGGCGCCGTACGACCAGCTCATCAGCGCCGTGCCGAGGGCGCCGCTGTTCGTGACGGTGATGAGCCCGAGCGCCGCAGACACGGCCGTGCCCGTGATGGTCACGTCCGGCCCCATGCCGCTACGGACCGCGGGGATGTCCGCTGCCGGGTTGAAGTAACAACCGCAGACTCGATCCGTGCCATCACCCGGCGGGGTGATGGGCTTGTACGAGCAGCGCGGCGGGTTCGTGCCGGTGCTGCAGGCGGAGCCCTCAGCGGGGGCGGTGGTGGGGCATCCGGACAGGGTTTCGGAGATCGGGTCCCGGCAGGCGCGCTCGATTCCCCCCACTTCCAGCAAGTTCCCCGTCGGCAACCGCGCCATGACGTTGTCGGTGCCCGAGCTGTGCTGCAAGTACGGGATGCCACCCGGTTGGATCGGATAGCCGTAGAGGGGGCCGTACGGCGACGGCGGGTAACCGGGAAGAAGACTGCCGATACAGCTCGCGGTGATCGGCAGGGAGCCCTCGGGGAGAAGCGCCAGGGGGCCTCCCGAGTATCCCATGGAGGAAAGGGACGCACGAAGCACCGAGCTCGAAGAGTAGCTCACGAAGACGTAGGGGTCCGGCGTCGCACAGGAGGCGAGGCTCGGCGTGAGCACAGCGGCAGCAATTTCAGCGGGGCCCGGAGTGTTGGTGTCGATCTCGCCCTTCTCCGTCACCGACTCCTCGGAAGGGTGAACGGAACCACCAGGGCCTCTTGCGTGTAGGAGGTTGTCTCACCCCCCCCCACCTCGTCGCCCCGGCCCGCGCACGCGGCTGGGAACAAGAGAGCGATCACAATAGCATTTTTAGCACCAACGAATCCCGTCATCCACCTCCGCATGGCAACCTCCTCACTTCGTTCGCGAGCGCCCTCGCCCCGCTTCACTGGCAAACTAGGGCCAGACTCTTACGCCCGGCGTGGATTGCTCGTCAACCATCAACTTCACACTCGCGCAAAGCGATCGCTCAGACTCGCTCTCATCAGCGGACCTGTGCTCGCACAACCCGACGACGCCTCCAGCGAGTTCAGCGTTGCCCCGCTCGCAGGATCACCAGCAACTGCTCAGCGCGGCGACCCAGTGCCCAGGTCGACGGCGGCGAGCGCGATTGCTCCGGCTTTTTGCGCCGGCGCGATTCATCTTGTCGCGTGGCCACCAGAGTGCGCGAGTTGCTGGCGCGTTCTGCCCGCCCTCCGCCTGCGCGGTGCAAGCTGTCCTCCGTGCGCGAACGCGCGAGCCTCCCGCCGATGCGTCAGCGGATGAAGCAGTGGTACGAGTAGCAGCACATGTCGCCGCTGCTGGTGGGGCCTCCTACCTGTGTGTAGAACGACATGTACGGCCCGCACATGGGGCAGTCGAGCGCAGGGCTGCCAGCTTCGCCGCCCTCACCAGCCGTCCCTGCTTCCGGCAGCGTTCCGCTGACACCAGCGACGCCCCCGGCGCCCGCCGTCGCTGGCATGCAGTCCTGCGGGCCAGGCGTCGCCGAGGCCGGCATGCAGGCGGTGGTGTCGTCCGGTCCGTAGCATCCTTGCGAGAAGTAGCTGCCACTGTAGCCCCCCGTACCGGCGACGCCTGCGTACCCGGCTCCGCTCACGCCCGCGAATCCACCGACTCCAGCACCACCGAGCGCGCCCGAGCCGAGCATTCCTCCCCGCCCGCCCTGCCCCACGCCGGGAGTACCCCCGACAGCTCCGCTCCCTGCGGCTGCCGACCCGCCGCTCCCGCTGGCGCCGCCCGTCGCGGTGCCTCCCTCCCCACCACGGCTCGGACCTCCGCTATCGCCTGCCTGCTGCGACGTTCCGGGCACCTCCTTGCCGCCACAGCTCGCTCCCGCCATCAGCGAAGCGAACGCAATCCCGAGCGGCAGCTTCTTGCCCACACCGATCCGACCAGCAAGCGACATGCCGCACGCAGCGTACCAAATGCTCGCCGATCTTGTCCGTGTGCCACCGGGCGTTTGGCACAACCCTGGTGCTCGCGTCGCGGTGGGGCTTGGCCCCCGGCACAGGTCGCGCCAGGATCGAGTCTCCCGTGGCCCCTTTCCCTTTCCAACCGCCGTTCGTGCTCGCTCCGATGGAAGGGGTAACGAGCCAGCCGGTTCGTGGCCTGCTTGCCGGGTACGGGCCGCTCGGTCTCGTGTGCACGGAGTTCGTGCGGGTTTCGGGTGAGCGGGTTTCGCGCCGGCACCTCGAGCGCCAGGTGCAGAAGGCGCCGGGGGTGGCGCTCAGCGTGCAGCTCATGGGCAACGATGCGGGGCTGATGGCGGAGGCCGCGGGGGTGATGGCCGCTGCGGGGGCCGATGTCGTCGATGTGAACCTCGGCTGTCCGTCCAAGACGGCGGCGAGGAAGGGTGTTGGCGCCGCGCTGCTCAAGGATCCTCGCGAGCTCGCTTCGCTGCTCACGACGCTTCGCGCGGCCGTGCCCGGCCTGTTCTCGGCAAAGCTTCGAGCCGGCTTCGACAGCGCCGACAGCGCGCTCGAGAATGCTCGCGCCGTGGAACGCTCGGGCGCGGATTTTCTCGCGGTGCATCCGCGGCGCCGCGTGGACTTTTATCGTGGCGTCGCCGATTGGCGCATCATCGCGTTGCTGCGGCGTGAGCTCTCGATCCCGGTCGTCGGCAACGGCGACGTTCTGGTACGCCGCCGATGCGCTCAGCATGCTCGACGAGACCGGCTGTGCGGCGGTGATGATCGGCCGGCCGGCGCTCAGAAACCCCTGGATCTTTCGCCAGATTGACGATTTGCGCGCCGGCCGCGAGCCCTTCGCTCCGAGCGGGGCGGACGTTGTTTCACACCTCGAGCGACTAGAACGAGTGCAGCGCGCCAATTTCGACGGCCCTCCGGGGCGCCTCGCTGGTCCACTGAAGGAGCACCTCGGCTTTCTCTGCCGCGCTCTGCCTGACGGTGGCATGCTCGCACGACGCTTGCTTCGCCTGCCGACACCCGAGCTCTTGCTCGAAGCCGCTGCGGAAGGACTCGCTCACCTGCCTCCGGATGCGCTCGATCTCGACGCGCATGGTCGCTATCGCTTGGAGCAATCCGGGAGCGCCCGCGCGCCGGCTACCACTCCCGCGACGCACGCCCTACCAGCTCAGCCGTCACAGACCTTCTTGTAGTCCTTGCCGCCGTCCTCCTCGGCCCAATCCGGCATGGTCGGCGCGTCACACGTCGACCGGTAGAGGTAGCAGCCGAAGCCGGGCTCATCGAGCCAGAAGTAGTCGGTGACGCCGGTGCAATACGGATCGTCTTGGCAGAGCGCGACACAATCGATGCCCGGAGCCACCCGTCGCGCCGCTTCCTCCGGAGCTCCCTCCGGCACCCGCGGACTCTTCATCGCTGCGGATGGACCGCCGAGCTGCGCTCGCAGGCGGGCACTACGACTACGGGCTCTTCTCGGGACCCGGCGGTGCGGCGCAGTCGTGGGTCTGCCGCGATGGAGTGCTCGAGGTGTTTGCGGATCGGCACGGGGCGGTGTCAGCGCCCGCCATCGCCCGTGTGTCGGTGCCGGACTGCCAGCTCAAGTCGAAGTCCCAGACGGGAGCGCTGGTGTGGAACGACGGGAGCGCCGTCAGCGCGCTCGACCTCGCGACGCTGGAGCGGTTCGAGCTGAAGCTGCCGCCGGTTTCGGGGTCCCCGACCGAGGACGCCGAGGCCGTGCTCGACGGCTACGCCGTTTCCGCGATCGCGTACCACGAGCCAACGTGCGGTCCAACCCGAACGTGACGACGGACCTAGCGCACGAGCGCTTGGCCCTCGGCTTTCGCCGGTCCGACGCCGACCTCGTGACCGAGCTTTGGGTCGGACTGTTCCCGCGAATACGCTAGAGGTTCCGAGGTAGCCTCTGCGGGCTACCCCTCGACATCCAGCGATCGACACGCGCGACGCCTGCGAAGCACGAGTAGGAGCGAGAGCGCGAGCGGGAGCGCGCCGGGGAGCGTGCTCTTTTTGCCGACGACCGTGCAGGAGCAACCGCTCGTGTCCGCGGGCGTCGCGTCACCGCTGCCTTCGGCACCAGCTCCCGAGGGGCCGCCTGCATTGCTGCTGCCGCCCGTGTTCATGGTCGAGCCGCCCGTTGCCATGCCGCCGGACCCACTTCCGCTGCTTCCTCCCACGCCGGACGTTGTGCCCGCGACACCGCCGACACCAGCCGCGGCGGCAGTTCCTCCCGCACCGAGGTTGCCGCCGATCGCGCCGGCGCCTCCGTTGCCGGACATGCCGCCCATCGCGACGGTGCCGCCCGTGCCGGATAGTCCAGCCGCTCCAGCGGCGCCTCCCGTCGCCGCGCCGCCATTGCCGGCGGTGCCACCCGAGCTCGTGGCGCCGCCCATCGTCGCGCCGCCGTTGCCGGCGCCTCCGGAGCCTGCCACGCCGCCCGTTCCTCCAGCGCCACCCGTTCCACCCGTGTCGCACGCTGCCACTTCCGGGTCCGTGGCATCGGTCTTGTCGAGGCCCAGGAAGGGCACGACGAACGAAGCGTTGAAGATGGCGTCGGACGGCCCGTGATCGCCACCCATCGACGTGAAGGCCTCGAGAACCACGTAGCCGCACGAATTTTGCCACCTCTGTCGCGTAGCTTGGTGCGACCCGAGAGTGACCGTGTCGGTCGAAGTCGGGTCCGTGCCCAGACCGAGCACGTTCGTCCACTGTTTGATGGCTTCCGTATGGTTCTTGTAGTTGATGGTCCCGTCGGCGTCGCCGTGGAAGAGCTGCACGCGCGGGCGATGTCCGGTGTATCCCGGGTACATGGCGCGAACCATGTCGCCCCATTCCGTAGCGGTGTGCGTGACCTGACCGCCGGCGCACTGGCCACTCCACGAGCCGTCCGGGTTGCCGACCGCCCAGCACCCGGCGGGCACGCCCGCGAATTCGGAGCCGCCTTTGAAGACGTCCGGATAAACGGCGAGCATCCCCTCCGTCATCATGCCACCCGACGAGTCACCCGTGATGTAGACGCGATCGGCGTTCGCCTGGTACGTCGTGATCGCGTATTTTACCATTTGCGCGACGGCCTGCGTTTCGCCGCCGCCGTCATGCGTCAGGGATTTGGTGGAACCGACGTCCCAGCAGTTGTTGGTCGTCTGTGGGACGACCATGATGAAGCCGTACTGGTCGGCTGCCTTGACGATGCCGCCGCCCTGCGCCTGACCGAAAACGGCAGATGCTGTGCCGCCGCAATAGTGCGCGACCACCAGAATGGGCGGCTTCGCGGCGACCTGGTCTGGCACGTAGATGTACATGCTGGCGGTCGCCGGCACCCCGCTGGCCCCCCAGTTGTTCACCTTCTGCAACGAGGCGGCCTGCGCGGGCGCCGCCGAAAGGAGACCGATGGATGCGGCAAGGCCACCGAAGGCAGGGCGTCGAACCTGACTCATGAAGGAGCTCCTCTGAGGCGGGTGCCGCCGCGTGCCGATCAGCATGGTCTTCTAGTTGCGCCGGTCGGCGAAGTGAGATCAACTGTCGCCCGGAACAGCGGGACAGAGCGCGATTCCCGAGAAGTCAGCCGCCGATCACCAGACGGCAAAACAACGGGCGGCGCACCGCACGGGTCAGGCCTCCCCACTCCCGCCGATCGCGACCCGGACCCGAAGAAAGTCCGAAAACGGCAGGCCGAAGTTCCGGTTTGCGTCGCTCGTCGCGAGACATCCTGGCTTCCCGAGCGGTTCTCCTAAACGGCTTCCCAGCGCTGGGAATCGGCCGAACGAAAGACCGCCTCGGTGACGCGGGCGTTGGCGACGGCGCTCTCGATGTCGTTCTCGACGGACGTGCCGTTGCGGATCGCTTCCGAGAAGGCTTGCCACTGCAGCGTGTAGTGGTTCGCACGCTCGAGCGGCAAGAGCTCCCGCCGCTCGTCCGAGCTCTTTGCGCCCGTGAAGTCCGGCGCTTCGGCGACGCCGCCGTTGACGAACACGCGACACGGCCGGTCGTGCGGGGCGTTGAATGGGATCTCCGGATCGGCCACGAGCTCTTCGTAGGAGCCGTACGCACGCGGGGCGCCGGCTCGAGCCGCCGCTTGCCGAGCCTTGTCGAGCGAGCGCGAGGACAGCGCGCCAAGCGTGGCGAGCGGCGCGCCCCGCATCGCTGGAATCGCCGCAGCGAGCGCAAAGTGACTCGCGCCGAGCACACCCCGAACGACGGGTTTCTGACGGTTCGCCGCGTCGGCCATGGGCCTCTTATACCCGCCGCGCGGCACCTACCGTGACGAAAAGCCAAGCACGCCGGTCGAGTGGATCTGGCTCCGGTCGCCGTCGCCGGTGTGCATGATGGGACCGTCTTCGTGGCCGCCGAAAAAGAGCCGCCCGGGCTCCGCGACGACGGCGCGGATTCTCGTTGTGTCGCGGGCCCGCCGGGAGCCCGTCTCGCAGCGGCACGGCGTCGAAGGCAGGGAGCTCCAGAAGGAGCTTGGTTCCGTTCGTGAGCACGCTGAGCCCGTCCGGGTTCTGCGACCAGCCGTCGCTCCCCCCGAGCAGCCAGCCGCCCTCCGGGAGCGCGTCGACGGCGAGCAGGATGCCCGACGCGTTCAGTGGGATGGTGCGCGTGCCGACGAGGTTGCCGTCGGCGGTGCTCACGCTGAAGAGCGCGTCCCAGATCGTGTTGTCCTGGCCGGGAAACCGCCGCGCGCGCCCCACGACCGCGACGAATCCGCCGTGCGCGCGGATCGCGTAGGGCTCGTCCTCGTGCTCCGTGCCAACGACGCGCGAAAAGAGGCGTTCTCCTTCCGGGGTCGTTTTGGTGAGCAGGAGATCCGAATGCTGTAAGAGCGGCGCCGCGGGGTCAGGGGGCAGCGGCACGAGCCCGTCATGGAACACGTCCTCGTGCGACGGCAGCCGCTTCTGGCCGGCCCAGATCGCGACGTAGACGTTCCCCGCCTCGTCGACGTTGAGCGCAGGGCGGAACCAGTCCGTGATCGCGTTGAAGGTGTCGAAGCTGCCACCGATCGGCAAGAACGGCGTGAGCCCAGTCGCAGGCTCGATCAAGGTGCGTGCCGGCGCGGACCAGCCGAGGCCGTCGAAGCTCGAGCGGTAGAGAATCAGGGAATTTTCGGACGAGAGGACCGCGACCGCTGCCGTTTCGCCGACAGCGCCGACTCGGGCCGCGTCCGGCGGAAATCCGCTCGCCACGATATCCGTTACGTCCACGAGGTGGTGAGGGTCGTCCGCCATGTCGGGGTCGTGGAGAGCCGCGGTCGAACGCAGCGACAGGTCCGGACCGAGCCTCACGATCGCCAGGGTCCTGTCGTCGGCGATGAGCACCGCCGAAATGTCACCGGAGGGATGCCGCGCGAAATCGGAGATGTAGCTGCCCTCCGGCGCCGTCCAGACGTGCACGTCTTGCAGGTTGACGCCGAGCTCGCGCATGCGCGTCTTGCCGGCGGCTGCCTCGAGGAAGCTCTGCAGCACCTCTTCGAGCACGAGCTCCTTCCCGCGCTCCGTCCGCACGATCTTACGAACGGACCAACCCGGGATCAGAGCGGTCGCGTTGTCGGCGCTTCCGGAAGCTCCCGCATCGGCGACATCCTCGCCGGCGGACCCTCCCTCGTCGGATCCGGAAGCACCGCCATCGCTCCCACCCGTTCCCCCGCCGGACGAGCCGCGGCCGGCGCTACCTGCCGTGCCTCCCGCTGCCGCCGCGCCCTCGCCCGCCATCCCTGCGTCCGCATCGCCACCGCCCGCCGTTGCCGCAGCCCCCGCCTTGCCACCCCCGGCGACGCCCCCTTGCGAATTCCGGTCGCCCCCGGACGTTCCGCCGCGCGCCCCGCTTCCACCCGTGCTCGGTTCCCCGTGGTCCTGTCGGTCCTGACCGCAACCGAACGGAACCACCCCGAGGGACAGAACCAGCGCCAAACGGCTCAGCATGACTTCACGTGGGCTCCTCGAGACGAAAGTCGGCCGAGCGAACGATGCTTCAGGTGGTTTACGCGGGTCGTCGGGTGCTGGTTTCACGGCAAGATGGATTGACAATCTCGCCCAGGGACCAACACCTCTGCCCATGCGACTGCTCGCTCTTTCCGGGAGCCTGCAACAGGGCTCGAAGAACCGTGCGCTCTTGCGCGTGGCGGCGGCATCAAGAAAAGGCTCCGTCGAAGTGCGAGTGTTCGAGGGCATCGGCTTGCTCCCGCACTTCGATCCCGACCTCGAAGCACGGGGCGAAACGCCCGAGCCAGTCGTCGCCTGGCGGCGTGAGCTCGCCGCGAGCGACGCGGTCCTCATCGCCTGTCCCGAATACGGTCACAGCCTGCCGGGTGTGCTGAAGAACGCGATCGACTGGGTGATCGGCTCCGGCGAGCTCGAGGGCAAGGTCGTCGCCATCACGGCCGCCGTGCCTGCAAGCGAGCGAGGGCGCCGCGGCTTGCAGGCGCTGGCCCAGACGCTCGGCGCCGTGAGCGCGGTGATTGTCGGCGGCGAGCCCATCGCGCTGGGTCCCGGCTTCGAGCGCGAGGTGGCGGCGCTCGTCGACCGCCTGGTCGATGCGCTGCGGTTGGAGCGCCGACATCGGCAAGCGGACGCGTCAACCGTCTGAATGCAAGCGTCGTCGCCGCTCGTGTCGCGCTTGCGTCACGAATGGGTTCCCGACGCCGAGCACTGGGCGGGCGAGCAGCACGCGCCTGAGCCTGCCTGCTCGAGCCGCCAAGAGGGCACTCCCTTGGGATGAAGCCGGACGCTGCCTTCGACGAAACGGAGGAGACTTTCTTCCGCGGGACCGACGGGCTCGAGGGCGCCAACAGCTTGCGCCCCGTCACGCTCGAGGGTGAGGCGGACCACGCGGACGCGGCGATTGACGACCTCCGCGCCGACAGGCGTGCCCGCTTCTTGCCCCCCGTGGCGATGGGCGTCACGGCTCTCGCGGTGGTGTCGGCCCTCGTGTTCGCGTCGGCGTGGTTTCATCGCTCGCCGATCGACGAGGTAACGGCGACGGCGGGGGCGCTCCCCCCATCGAGCACAGCACTCGCGGAGCCAGCGTCGGGCACACGCCCCCGCCAATCCGTCGCGCCTTGCGAGGACGAGGCCGTCGGCCCACTGGCCTCGCTCGTGGAAGAAAGCGTGCTCGACGAGCCGCCCGCGAAGCCCACGCCAGCCAAGCAGGCTCCAGCGTCCGTCCCGGTCAACGACGTCACGGCGCCCGGCAAGCGGAGCCGCAGCGCGCCCGGAAAGGTCACGCGGCACGCGCTGCTGGCCGCAATTCGCAGCGACCTTCCCCCGCGTGCCCCGCCGGTCCGAACGAAGCGCTAGCCTCGGTGGAGCCGCACGCGGGTGCTCCGCGCGCCCGCGCCGCCGAGCAGGGTCACGCGGGGTCGGCGTCGAGCTCGGGGTAGTAGCGAAACAGGCCGTGCTGATTGAACCCGAGCCACCGCTCCCCCGAGAGATACGCCCTGATGCGCGGCTCCGCCGCGACGGCGGAGTGGAGCGCCAGAAGACGCGGCAACGCTGCCTCGTGGCGCGCCGTGGCGCGGGGAAACGCGTAGCGAAGCCCCCCGATCAGGTGAAAGAGCGAGAGATCCGGGTAGCTCGGCTTCGACCCGACGAGCCGCACGCCGCCGCCCGCCGGGTTGGAGTCGAGCGCGTGCTCGAAGTAGCGAAGGAATTTCGGGAGCCGCTCGTTCACGTAGATGGGCGCGCGGCGGAGCGCTTCTTTCTTCTGGTCTTCGTAGTAAAGCGACGCCGCGATCGGGTGGTGAACGTCGTGCGTTTCGGCGGCGAAATCGCTGATGGTGAGCTGCAGCTGATGGGCGCGGAGCCGGCTGTCCTCGTCGCCCGGCACGAGGCCGAGACGCGGTCCGAGGTACTGCAAGATGGCGGCGGTGTGGGCGATCAGCCGTTCGCCGTGGCGCAACGCGGGCACGGCGAACGGAGTGAGGGTCGCGCTCGAGGGTGCGAGGGCCTTTCTCACGGCGGCGACACCTCCACCTTCATCCTCACCGCGGCGCGCGAGATCGGTGTACGGCACGCCAGCGAGCTCGAACGCGAGCCGCACGAATTCGCCGCGCCCGGGGATGCCCGGCCAGTAGATGAGCTCGTAAGGAGCGTCGGGTTCTTGCATGGAGCGAGGGCGAGGGCAGGGGACCTGAGCGGACCGGGCGCGTCAACCTCGCCTCACGGAGGCTCGCCCGCAAGGCCGTCGGTGGTCGAGCTCAGTCCGGCTCGTCGCCTCCGTCGTCATCGTCGGCCGCGCGTCGCTCGATGCCGAATTGTTCGAGCCAGCGATAGACCTGGCGACGGTCCCGACCGAAATGCTTCGAGGTCGCGCGCACGCTCTCGCCGTTCGCTCGATAGACCGCGATGAATTCGTCGCGAGTGGGCCGGTCGGAGAGCGGCCGCGCGGGCGCGGCGACCGACGGCTCCGACGGCCTTCCGGAAGCGCCGGGCGGGCAAAGCTCCGGCATGGCGGCCTCGAGCGCGCGCATGCCAACGTCGCCCCGCTCGCCCGAGGAAAGCAGCCGGTGCACGAGGCGATTCAGTCCACGCAGGTTGTCGGGCCAGGGCCACACGAGCACGCGCTCTGCCACGGAGGGTCTGAGCGAGAGCTCGGTGTCCTCCCGGCGCTCGGCACACCAACGACGGCGAAAGTGCTCGAGCCAGAACAGGATGTCGCGCTTTCGTTCGCGGAGCGGTGGCAAGCGAAGCTCGAGGTAGGAAAGCCTCGCGAAAAGGTCGCGGCGAAAGCGGCCGCTGTCCACCCGCTCGAGCAGGTCCACGTTGGTCGCGCAGACCAACCGCACGTTGACGCGACGAACCTGCGAGCTGCCGAGTGGACGTACCTCACCCTCTTCCAGCACACGCAAGAGCTTCGCTTGGAGCTCGAGGGGGATTTCCGCGACTTCGTCGAGCAAGAGCGTGCCACCGTCCGCGGTCACGAACAGGCCGGGCTGCGGGGCCGTCGCCCCCGTGAACGCGCCGCGCTCGTGGCCGAAGAGCTGGGACTCGACGAGGCTCGGCGACAGCTCTGCGCAGTTGAACTTGATGAGTGGCCCCCGCCGGCCGCTCCTCCCGTGGATCTCGGCCGCCAGAAGCTCCTTGCCCGTTCCGCTTTCCCCGCAGACGAGCACGGGCGCGCGGTCGGCCGCGACGCGCGGCAGTGCCGCTCTGATCGCGGCAATGGCGGGGCTCCGGCCGGGCAGGGGACCCTCGTCTTCGGCGACCGTCGGCGCGCGCTCGTTGACGATGGAGAGCGTGTCCCCGAGGCGTACGACAGCGTGGCAGAGCAGCGGCACGGTGCCTTGTCGCCGGCTGCCGTTGACGAAGGTACCGTTGCGGCCGCCGCGGTCGATGAGCGTCGGGATGCCGCCGCCCACGGGGGCGCCGATGGTGGCGTGCTGCCGCGACACCGTGGGGTGAGCGATGACGGCGTGGCGAACGGGCTTTTCGCGCCCACCGGACGCGTCGGGGGCCTCGCGACCGAGCTCGGTCCCTGGCTCGAGAATCGATGGTGAGCCCGTCGAGCACCGGCGGGTACACGAAATAGAGCGCGAGGCGGCGGGGCTCCGCCAGGGAAGCCGGCGCGCTCGGGTGTGTCGAACCGACCGGTCGGTCCTTCATCGCTCGGGCGAGTCTCCCGCCGCCGACCTGCCGATACAAGTGTCAGCGTTCCTGCGCGCGAGCGAAGGCGACGGACGGCGGGCGTTGCCGCGTGCCGTGCTGGCGGAGCGACCTGACCGGACCCGAACCGCGCCGGGCTTCGGCCACGGCGTCGCGCACCGCCTCGACCGCGAGCTCCACGTCCCTCGTCGTGTTGTAAAGATAGAAGCTCAGGCGGCAGCTCGCCGGCGGATCGAGCCCGAGCTCGCGGTGGGCGAGCGTTGCACAGTGGCAGCCGCCGCGCGCCTCGACGCCACGCGCATCGAGGGCCTCGGAGAGCCGGATCGGATCGAGGCCCGACACATTGAACGCCACGAGCGGCGTGCGTTGCGACGCATCGGCCGGGCCGTACACCGTGAGACCCGGGATCTTTCCGAGCTCGGTCAACGCAAGCGCGGTGAGGGCGCGCGTGTGTTTGCCGATGCGGTCCATGGCGCGCTCCACGGCGGCGCGCTCGAGGCGGGCCCGTGTGCCGAAGTAGCGATGCTCGGTGGGGTGGAGCGAAAGATCGAGCAAGAGCCGCACCGCTTCTGCGGAAACGATGGAACCGAGGATGTTGGGGGTGCCTGCGCTGAACTTCCACGGTAGCGGGCCGTACTCCACGCGCTCGGGCGAGACCTGCCCCTCCGCGATCATGTCGCCGCCGTACAAGAACGGGCGAGCGTCGCGCAAGAGCTCTTCCTTGCCGTAGAGCACGCCCACGCCGAACGGTGCCAGCATCTTGTGCATCGAGAAGGCGAAGTAGTCGACGTCGAGCGCTCGCACGTCGACGGCCGAGCTCGGTGCGAGCTGCGCGCCGTCCACGACGAACAGCGATCCCCGGACGCCGCTCGGCTGGCGATAGCCGCTGCCGCGTGCGAGCTCGCCGGCGCTGTGAAGCGGCGTCTTGCTGCCGAAGAAGTTCGACGCCCCCGTGACACTGACGAGCTTCGTTCGCGAATCGATTAGCTCGGCGAGATGCGAAAGATCGAGCTTGCCTCGCTGATCGAAGCGCGCGAGCCGACATTCGACCCGGATGCCGAAACGCGGCAGAATTTCGCGGCAGAGGGCGTACCACGGCACGTAGTTCGAGTTGTGCTCGAGCAAGGTGGTAACGATGTTGTCTCCATCGCGGAGCTCGCCGAGCAGGGAGTACATGACCGCGTTGATGGCCTCGGTGGTGTTGCGATAAATGGCGATGCTCTTGCGGCTCTCCGCGTTGACGAACTGCGCCATCGTCTCGTACGCATCGTCGAGCAGCGCGCTCATGTTTCGTGACGCCGCCGACTGACCGCGGTGGACGTTCTCGTAGCCGGGCGCGAGCGACTGCAGGAGCTCGACGAGCTCGAGAGGTACCTGCGTGCTCGCGGCGTTGTTCGTCGCGATGCGGCCCCGCTCGACGAACGGGAAGTGCCGTCGAACCGCTTGGACGTCGATGCCGTCGCTCTCGATTTCTCGGTACGTTCGCCTGCGCGGTGTCAGGGGCTCGCTTTCAATCAGAGTGGGATGACTCATGGCGACCGAGCTCGGTGCAAGTCCCGCGCCGCCCGCCGCCGCACGAATTCGCCCTGAAATTCAACGGATCGGGGAGGCCCGGCGCGTCTGTCCCATGGGACTGTCCCAGGGGGCGCCACCGCGGTCGAGCACCAGCCTGGCCCGGCTCCCGAAACCCACTGTGATCATGCGCGACGCGGGCGTACAATTGAGTATTCGTGAGGTTGAGTCCGCCTGGCAGGCTGGTCGCCTTTGGGGCCGTATGCCTGGCGCTCGCGCTCGGCTGCGGTGACGACCAGGTCACGGGCCCCGCCGCGCCCTCGGCCGTCGCTGGCGGTGCCGGTAAGGGACCGGATGGCGGCGAAGCGGGATTCGAATGCGGTGATCTCGGCCTGGGCTTCCGCCCAGATCGACTTTCCGACGGTGGGTATCGTTTGCGAATCTTACGGCGGGACACCGAGTCGCTGCACGGTATCCGAGAATGGCTCCATCAGCGCCGAGGTGTTGAACCCTCTGGTCCCGTCGCGGCCGAAGCTCTACGGGGTAGAGTGCTCCTCCACGACCTGCGCCCGGGTCAGTCGCAACACGATTTACGCGCGGCCACTGAGCCCTGCCACGTACTGTGAGTTCGCCTGCTCTCGCAGGGGAACCGGCGTTGTCGGCGGGAGGTACGTCGATCGCAATACGATCAGCGGCTCCTGCACGCCGACCTCCACGGGCATCGCCAACGGTGGTCGCGTCTCTTTGAACAGGGTGTCCGGTTACGACGAGGCGACCTGCCCGCTCTTCGCGCCAGGCAACTTTCCGCCGCGCCCGCCCGTGAACCTCGAGACCGGCATCACGGGCGCTCAATACGTTGACGGCAACGTCATCGACATCGCGTGGTCCGGCTTTTCCAACGTCGGCTACGGCATCGTCCTCGGCGGGGGGATCTACCTCGACAACCTGATCCGCGTCGGCCGCACCGTGCACGTCTCCGAGCCGAGCGCGAATGCGGACCCGCTGGTCTTTCAGAACAATCGCTTCGGGGGTTTCGCGTTCGTGCCGCTCTACCGCGACTTCGACAGGAACACGGACATCGACGACGTCACGGTCGTCAACGCGCTTGCTGACATCCTGCTGTCGGGTGGCAACCTGGATCAGCGAAACTGAGCCGCGCGCAGAGCTTGCGGCGCATCCGGGCCAGGGTGCATCGCTTGCGCGCGGGAGCTCTGTCGAGCGAGGTCGCCCCCCACCGTAGCCGCCCCCTGCATTGGTGCGCGGCTTGCATGGCTCGTAGCGTGATGGCTCAAGCAATGCCTCGGACCGTCGAAGACATCATGACTCGCGATGTGGTGACCGTTGGCGAGGACGAGGATCTCTGGCACCTCTTGCAGGCAATGCACACCTTGCGTTACCGCCACCTGCCGGTCGCCGACGACGGCGCCTTGGTCGGGCTGCTCACCGAGCGCGACGTGCTCGGATTTTCCGCCAGCAACCTGCTCCCTCACCGCGAGGAGGCCGACCGCACGCTGCAGCAGCGCTTTCACGTCCGCGACGTCATGCAGCGCGACGTGGCCACCGTGGCACCCGGCACGTCGATTCGCGATGCCGGTCGATTGATGCTGGAGAAGCGCATCGGATGCCTGCCGGTCGTCGACGCCTCCAACCGCTTGGTCGGCATCGTCACGAGCAGCGATCTCGTCCGCGCGGCGGTCGAGCTCGCTCCACCGCCCTGAAAATTGCGCCAGAGCCGCCGCCGAGCGCGGGACTCAAGCGCAGCCGAACAGCCAGATCCAAGCTCCGTCGACGCACCGCGCCGTGAGCCCGCAGTACTCGTACTCGCAGGTTGGATGCGTGCCGTCGCAGACCGTGCCAGCGTTGGGCGCGAGGGGCGGGCAACCCGCGGAGACGCTCTGGCAGTACCATTGAGGTGAGGGGAGCTGGGTGCATCCCGTGCCACCGCAGAGCTCACTCACGCAAGTACAGAGCGTGCCCGGGTCGTAAGCGCACCGCGCGCCGAGCTCTTCGCTTTCGCACGCGGGGTTGCCTGACGGAACCGACGGCGGGCAAACGCTGACGGGCGTCTCCCGACAGGTGCCGGGAGCGACTCCGTCCGACCATTTCCCTGCGAAGCAGACGCGCTGGTCGCGGCATTCTGGAAAGGGTGATGCCCCGAAGGTGCACACGAGCGCTTGGGGGTCGCATGCCGCACCCACCGCTGGTGCTGTGCTCGGGCACGCGCCCGTGTTGCTCCCCGAGCTTCCCCCGCTTCCCCCGCCCGCCGTCCCTCCGGTGGCTCCGGCGCCACCCGTCGTGCCACCAACGCCACCGTGACCTGCGCTGCCCCCGCCGGATCCTCCGGAGCCCCCATCCCCCGGAGCGGGCGAATTCTCGACGGCTCGACCTCCACCACCGCACGCCGTGGCGACCGCAAGGCAAGCGGTCGCCAGGGACAGCCCGAGCCGAGCGACGGAACCAACGCTGCGAAAACGCTGCTCGTCCGAACCTTCGCTCGTCCGCATGCTCACCGCCGACGTCGGCGGCGCGCCACGGCGACGAGCGCGAGAGCCGCCGCGAGCCAGCCGCTCGAGCCGCCCCGCGACGTGGTCCGGCAAGAGCAGCCGTCTCCGGACGGCCCTGCGACGACGTCCGTCCCGGCGCCGCCCGTGCTCGACCCACCGGTGCTAGAGCCGCTCGAGCCGCCCTTGCTCACGGAGCCGCCGCTCGAGGTGGTGCCACCGCTGCCTCCGCTCGAGCCGCCCGTCCCCGCGGTCGAGCCGCCCGTCCCCGGCGCTCCCGCTTCGCCGGTCGGGTCCGGCAGCGTGCCGTTGTAGGCATCGATGGCTGCGTCGATCTCGTCGCCGTTGTCTTCGATCACCTTGCCCTCGCCGCTCTCACCGAGACGCAAAATGGTGCGGTTCGGCGGCTGATCCGCGAACTCCGCCGGCCAGGTGCCCACGGTGGCGCCCGTCCCGCGCACCACGCCACCCTGGGGGAGCTCGATGCGCCACGGAGCTTCGAACTGCGTCACGTTCGCATTGCATTCGATGATGCGCTCGGCGGTGTGAAAATTGCTCACCGGGGGCAAGTCGGGATTGAACGTGAAGAGGGGATCGAGCGTCATCTCATCGGCGGACATCGTCGTGTAGAGGCGCGTGATCATCGGGTGTGCGTCGATGAGCTTCTGGACCGCGCGCATCGGCTCGATCACGCCGCTCTCGAGCGAGTCCATGAACGCGGAGGGACTGAACTGGATGTTGTCGGCGTAACAGCTCGGGCAGAGCTTGAAATCCTCGAAGAGCACGCCGTCCGGCAGGGTGACCGCCGTGCGCACAGCGTCCCAGTAGCCTTCGTACGGGCCGTAAGCGTAGTAGGAAGCCAGAAAGAGCTCGCTGAAGCTCGAGTAAATCGCCGTCCTGAACGCCGTCCACTGAGCGTCCTCGCCGGTTGACCAGATGAGGTTGGCGAGCGCCGTGGTCGGCTCGGCGTACTCGGTGACGAAGCCCTGCCCGCCGGCGTCGTCGGCCGCGGCCGTCACGACCGAGTTGTAGTTCTGCGAGGCGTTGAACCAGTTGATGCGCGCCTCGTTGAGCTCGAGCGCGAGGTAGTTCTGCGGCACCGAGCGCGTTTCACCGAGCACCCACGTCATGACGCCCATGTCGTCGTTGGCGGCGACGGCGGTGAGCTTCACGGGGATCATCGGCCGCGTGGCGTCGTAGGTGAGCATGATGGGGCGAATCGAGCCCACGTCGGAGCCCTTGGTGAGCTTGAGCGCGAGCAGATAGAGCCCGTCTTCGAGGTAGGGGCGGAGCAGGGCGGGAGCGCCGGAGGGGACGTCGTAGCCGTTGTCGTTGAGCCAGGTGGCGGCCGCGTCGGCTGGGTTCGTCAGGGTATCGTCGAGCGAGATGACCACCCAGTCGAACGCGCCGACGATGCCGCTCGCTTCGACGGTGACCGGGGGCGGGCCGCCGCTCATACCGCCCGATACCGGCGCTGCCACCGATGGCCGCGCTGCCGCCGCTGCCTCCGGACCCCGATGGCGCCCCCGGAGTCAGGCACGTGCCTTCGACGCGCACGGTCAGCGTGTATTGTGGGTTGGTCGCGTTCTGTAGCCTCTGGAACGCTGCGCTCGAGGCGACGCCGATCTGGTCGCCCATGGGCACGGACGAGATCGGGAGCAGCCACGAGAAGCTCTCCGAGGGGCCCTCGTACATGATCTCGATGACGGCCGTCTGCGTGTCGTTCCCGTTGTCGGCGAAAATGATGCGCTCGGCCGCCTGATTCACGGGTTGGGCCTGATTGCAGAAAAATCCGCCGCAAGCAGAGGCGGTCGTGCCGCTCGAAAGGACACCGGCGAGCGCCGAGCCGACCAAGAGCGATTTGACTCCGAGGTTCATGACTCAAGTCCTTCCAGAAACCGGATCCACCCGGACATCCAAGGCGCGGACCTGCCGCGTTTGGCACATTGCGGCACAGGATCCGCTCGAAAAACCCACGCTTGGCTCTAGGAGCAAGGAAGGTGCCAGGTGGTACGGTTTCTGCTGCTGCTCTGGGCTGCTGCCGTGTTGCACGCTCGCACCCTTCTTCTCTCTTGGCTGCTCGTCGGTTGTGCGGGCGCGCCGCCTGAGGCCGCGCCCCAAATGCAGGACACGGGCGGTGCGGGCGGAGAAGGCGAGCTGACGAGCGTCAGGCTGGGAGTCCCGGCGGGGCCCGACGGCCTCGACTTCGCACCCCTCGAGGACGGCGCCGAGCTTCGCCTGAAGACCTTCGGGCAGGGCGGCACGCACGTGCTGCTCGGCGTGCACACCGTGGGGTTCGGCTCACGCGCTTTCGTTGGCTTCTCGCTCACGAACGAGACGACGGGCATCGAGATTGTGGCGCCGCCGCCGGTTCGCCCACAGCTGTTCTTCTGCGACGACAACGGGGTGTGCGATTTGGTGCCCGTGACGGTCATGACCGGCGGGCTCACCGGACCCGACGAGGAACGCGACGGCCTGCACGTGCTGCTCGCCGTCACGGTGGAAAATCAGGACGGGGTCACGGGGAGTGACACGAGCCAGGTCGTGCTCAGCACGGCTGATCTTTGAGGAGGATGCGATGCAGAAGCTTTTTGTGGGGTTGATCGTGGCCCTCGCCACGGCGGGTTGTGGCGACGGTGAGCCTGCGTCGTCGCCCGCCACCGCGAGCTGGAGCGTGGTCGGTCGCGCCGAGGGTGCCGCGCTGCTCGGCGTTCACGGCACGGGGCCGAACGACGTGTGGGTCAGCGGCGGCGACGACGGCAAGGGGCCCGTGGTGCTCCACTACGACGGGCGGCGCTGGGAGCGACGCGACACCGGGATGCGCGGCGACCTCTGGTGGGTCCACGCGGTCGAGGGTGGGCCGGTGTTCTTCGGCGGGTCGGGGGCCACGCTGCTACGCTACGAGGACGGGCAGTTCGAGCGCGTGCACACGCCGGGGCTCGGTAGGTACACGGTGTACGGCGTCTGGGCGGCGGCGCCGGACGACGTTTACCTCGTGGGCTCGGTCGCGGCGCGAAATGGTTTCGTCTGGCACTACGACGGCGAAAAGTTCGTTGACGTGCCGCTGCCCGATTCTCTGCCGCTCGACGAATATCGCGACACGCCCGGCCTCTTCAAGGTATCCGGCGAGTCACCGGCTGACGTTCTGGGTCGTGGGAGCGCGCGGGGTCGTGCTGCGGGGCAACGCAGCCGACGGCTTCGAGCGCGTGGAATCGGGCACCGACGCGACGCTCTTCACGGTGCACTGCGCCGACGGCAAGGTGGCGATTGTCGGCGGTGAGAGCGGGGGCGTGCTCTTCGAGGCGACCGGCGACACGCTGACCGACGAGACGCCCGAGCGAGCCCCGCTCTTGCAGGGCGTGTCGGTGGCGGGTGACGGCGAGGTGTGGGCCGTCGGTTATGGCGGCAGCGTCTACAGGGGCCAAGGCGGCGCCTTCGAGCCGCTCGACACCGGCATCGATTTCACGGCCGCGCAGTCGCTGCACAGCGTCTGGGTCGACCCCTCGGGAGGCGTGTGGACCGTCGGCGGCGACGTTCTGACGCCCGAGCTCGACGAGGGGGTCGCTCTGCACTTCGGAAAAGCGGTGGGCGCCATCGTCATCGAGCCCGATCCCCCGGCGCCGCCGACGTGCCCCGAAGAAGCGGTTGACCCGGCGCCGCAGGGCTCCATCGCTCGGCGCTGGAACGAGCAGGTCCTGAACGCGATCCGTCGCGACACCCCACGCCCGACGGTTCATGCCCGCAATCTGTTTCACTCTTCCGTGGCCATGTGGGACGCGTGGGCCGCCTACGACTCGCAGGCCTCGGGCTACGTCGTCGACGAGCACGCGGACGCCGGCGACCTCGACGCCGCGCGGCGCGAGGCGATTTCCTACGCCGCGTACCGCGTTCTTTCGCACCGCTACGCCACGGCCGTCGGCGGCGCCGTTTCCGAGGCTTGCTTCGACGCCTTCATGCGGCGCCTCGGCTACGACCCGTCGGACCTCGAGGACCAGGGCGACACGCCGCGCGCGCTCGGCAATCGCGTCGGGCTCGCCGTCATCGATGCCTTCGCGGACGACGGCGCGAACGAGGCGAACGACTACGCCGATCCCGACGACTACTTCCCCGACACGCCGAACCTGGTGATCGATCGCCCCGGGACGGACGCGGTCGATCCGAGCGTTTGGCAGCGGCTCGTGCTCGCGAAGGCCGAGACCCAGAACGGGATCCCGGCCGACGCGGGCGCGCAGCCGTACATCGGAGCGCACTGGCGAAGCGTCACTCCCTTCGCGATGCAGCGCCCCGCCGAGGGCGAGCCTTACCTCGACATCGGCACGCCGCCGCTCGAGCTGGACGACACGCTCGTGGACGCCGCCGTCGAAACCATCCGCCGTTCCTCCGAGCTCGACACCGAAGACCCGACCGAGATCGACATCTCGCCCGGTGCTCTCGGCAACAACTCCCTCGGCCAGAACGACGGCCACGGCCGTGCCGAAAACCCCGTCACGGGCGAGCCCTACCCGCCCGAGCTCGTGCCCCGCAGTGACTTCGGCCGCGTGATGGCCGAGTTCTGGGCGGACGGTCCCACCTCGGAGACCCCGCCAGGGCACTGGAACACCATCGCGAACCTGGTCGCCGATTCGCCCGAGCTTCACCGGCGATTGTTCGGGAAAGGCGACGAGGTCGACGCGCTGAGCTGGGACGTGCACGTCTACCTCGCGCTCAACGGCGCGGTGCACGACGCCGCGATCGCGGCCTGGGAGCTCAAGCGCACGTACCTGTCGTCGCGCCCCATCACGCTGATCCGCTACATGGCCGAGCGCGGGCAGCGCACCGACCCGGGCGGCCCCTCCTACGACCCCGAAGGCCTCCCGCTCATCGATGGCTTGATCGAGGTCATCACCGACGAAAGCTCGGCGCCCGGTGAGCGCCACGCGGCACTCCGGCGCTACGTCGGGGAGATCGCCGTGCGCTCGTGGCGCGGGGAGCCCGGCGATCGCAACACCGAAATCGGCGGCGTCGGCTGGGTGCGTGCCCTGGAGTGGATCCCGTATCAGCGCCGCACCTTCGTTACCCCTGCCTTCCCCGGCTACATCTCGGGGCACAGCACCTTCAGCCGTGCGGCCGCCGTCGTCCTCGCGGGCATCACGGGCTCGGACGCCTTTCCGGGCGGGCTCGGCAGCTACCACTTCGAGCCCGGCTACCTCTACTTCGAGAGCGGTCCGAGCGCCCCGCTCGACCTTCGGTGGGCCACCTACTTCGACGCCTCCGACCAGGCCGGGCAGTCGCGGCTCTGGGGTGGCATCCACGTACGCCCCGACGACTTCGACGGACGGCGTGTGGGCGCCGAGGTCGGCACGGAGGCGCTCGACCGCGCGCGACTCTACTTCGAGGGAACGGCCCCTTAGCCCAAGTCTCGCGAGATGGGAGCGGCCGTCTCGCTCGCGGTGCTTGGCGCTTCCCTTCGTGCCGCCGCCGCGCTTGTCTGCCGCCAACGCCCCGCGCGAGTGAGGCGACGATCCCCCTTCATCGACGGAGAAGCATGCCACACGCGAAATTTCAGGTTGCAGTCGGCTCCCAGGTCTACCTCGACGAGGGCGGCGAGGAGGTTGGCGCGGTGCGCGAGGTGGGGGCCGACTACGTCGTCGTCTACGTCGAGGGCACGGGAGACTTCACTCTCTCCGCTCCCGAGATCCACTCGGCTCACGACGGCAAGCTCGTGCTCGAAAAAAAGAAGCTCGCCCCGGCGCTGCTCGAAGCGGTTCGTCACGCGCACGAGCGTGAAGATTCGTAGCGGCGCACGGGGCGGCTGAAAGCGCCGCGCGGGCCTCACTTGACGCACACGTGACGACCGGGTCGTGGGTGCCTTTCGAAAGTGGGTTGCCCGCGACGCGAGACGCGCGTAGGCCCGACGCATGAGCGAGCTCATCACGCGGTTGATTTCTCAGGCCAATCTGAACGAGGACCAGGCCAAGAAGGTCGCGGACGTGGTCCGTGGCTTTCTGGCGGAGAAGCTCCCCGAGCCTCTCAAGGGCCCCGTCGAAGGTGCTCTCACCGGCAACGCCGTCTCCGGCGCCGTCGACCAGATCAAGGGCCTCGCCGGCAAGCTCTTCTGAGCGCCGATTATCGGATTGCCTCGCTAGCGAGCCGCGCGGTAGCGGAGGCCGATGCCGAGGCCGTAGTTGACGTAGTCCCAGTCGATGCGATACGCGGCGCCGCGCGGGAACACGCCGGGAACGTAGTCCGGAAAGTTCGTTCGTCGAGCGCTGACGTTCGCTTCGAAAAACGCAGTGAAACCTGCACCTAGATCGAGGGCCGTGTCGAGCGACGCGCGCAGTCGTCGATCGCTACGCCGAGAGCCGTATTCGAGTGGGGGCTCGTGGGGCTCGGGGCGGTAGCTGCCTGCCCCGTAGCGCCAGTAGCTTGCGTTGACGGTGCCCTCGAGCTCGAGTCGGTGGGTGACGCGCGTGCTGCCCCGGAGGGTGGCGCGTGGCCCCTGGTACGACGCGTAGCCCTCGAACTCGTCGATCATCACGTCGTACACGAAGCGCACGGCGAGCTCTCGGGAGCGCTCGCCGCAGGTGGCCTCGGCGGCGGGTTGCAAGCGATCGAGGACGAGCAGGGGGTTCGGAGGCGGGCCACCCGCGGCGGCGTGCGTCGCACCCGTGAAGCGGTCGCGCGCAAACTCGAAGAAGTAGTGTCGCCGCGAAAACTCGAACGACGGCTCCAGCGTGCACGCGCCGACGCGGAGATGCAGCTCCGCTCCCGCCCGATGCTCGTCGCGGTCCGCGGGAACCAGGTGGGAAGGTCGCTCGATGGGCTCGAAGGTCGGGTCGTCGGTGCCGTCGATCAGGGTGTACTCGTAGTGAAGCTCGACCGTACGGCGTCGTCCGAGCGCCGTGCCGACCTCGAGGTCCCTCGCGAAGTAGCTGGCGCGGTTGCTCGTCCCGAGCTTGCCGTCCAGAAGCGGCTGATAGGGGTCGGGCCAGCTCGGTCGGAAGGCGCCGTGCGCGCCGGCCCCGCCCGATAGCGCGACGCTGGGAACCACTCGCCATTGTCCTTCCAACCCGGCGCTGCCACGCGTCTCCGGCACGACGGACGGGGCCGTCGTGCGCTGACTGTAAGCGAGCGGCGCCCACAACGAGACGTTCTTCAAACGCAACTTCGGCATGGCGAAGAGCCTCGTCTCGAGGAACGCCGCGTCGAAGCGCCGGATCCCGCGACCGTGGAGCCATCCGCTCGTCACGCGTGTCCGCACGACGAATCCGAGTGTCTGACGCTTGCGGCGGACGCGGTGCGGCTTGGCCGAGGTCGGCTTTTTTTTCTTCCCACGGTGCGGCTTGTGATGCGGTTTCTTGCTGGAGTGGGTCTTCGTGTCCGATGCCGTGGGTGCGGCTTGGCCGGCCGGGCTCTCGGCGGACGCAGGCTCGGCTGTTTCGGCCCGCGCGCTCCCCGTCACGAGCAGCACCGCGACCGCGAGGCCGAAGAGCCGCGCGTGGCGCGAGCTAGCAGCCACCGGCCGTGTAGTAACTCTGCGCGTTCGCGGCGAGCGAGCTTCCCGAGCTCGTGAGGGTGCTGATCAGGGGGTCCGCGGCGGAGCAGGCATTCTGGTCCACGTGAATGCGAACTTGGTAGTACTGCGAGTTGTCAACGTACTGACTCGTCGGGTAGTCGGACACGAGCGCCTCGAGCTCGGTGAGCGCCGTTCCGAGGTCGCCGAGGGCGTAGTGCGAGCGCGCAATGTAGTAAGAGGCGTCGTCGAGGTAGCTGGAGCCCGCGATATCGAGCACCAGCGCGAGCTCGGTCGCCGCGGCCGCGTAGTTTTGCTGATCGAAGTCGGAACGTCCGATGTAGTAGCGAGCGTTGTCCACGTAGCTGCTCGTCGGAAAGTCGGTTTCTACTTTTGCGAGCTCGGTTTTCGCGCCCGCGTAGTCCATGGCCTCGTAGAGCGAGCGACCGACGTAGTACTGTGCGTTGTCGGCGAACACGCCCGCCGGGTCGGCGGCGAGGCTCGCCCGAAAGTCAGCCGTGCTTTCGGCGTACTGGCCGAGCTGAAAGCGCGATCGACCGATGATGTAGTCTGCCTGATCCACGAAAGGCGAGGTCGGATGGGCGGCTATCATGGCCTCGAGCGCCGTGATGGCGTCCGCATAGGCGCCGAGCTCGTAGCGACAGCGTCCGGCGAGATACCCGGCGTTGTCGTGTCGGATGGAATCCGGGTAGGTGGCGAGGAGCTCGTCGAACTTGGCCTGCGCGCCGGCGTAGTCACCGGCGTTGTAGAGCGCGAGCCCTTCCTGGAACAGCGCTTCGTCGGGCGTCGTTGCGGTGCTCCCCGCCGCGCCTGCGGCCGCACCCGTTCCCGCTGCAGCACCCGTTCCCGCGGTGCCGCCGGCTCCCCCGCCGCCGGAGCCGGAAGCGCCGCCGCTCGCCTGACCGGACGAGCCCGCGTTGCCGCTCCCGGCGTTGCCTGCCTGACTGCCGCCGGCTCCGCCCGTGCCCCCGGCGCCCGCGCTGGCACCCGAGCCGCTTGCGACCGGGTTCGAGAAGGCACCGCCGCCCGAGCCGTCGCCGCCGCAGCGAAGCAGCGCGAGGCCCAAGATGATGACCGAGCTCGTATTGATGGTGGTTTTCATGAAGATTCCTCCGAAGACAAGGTCGATGTGAAACGTTGGTTGGCGACGGTTCGGGTCAGCACCCGTTCACCGCCGCGTAGTCCTGAGCCTGTTGTTCGTAGGGGCTGCCCTCGGATGCGAGCGTCTGCACGAGGCCGTCCACCGCAGCGCAGTCGCCCCGATCGACGTGAATGCGGACCAGGTAGTACTCGGTGTTGTCGCGATACTGGCTGGAGGCGAAGTCGCCGAGGAGCTTTTCGAAGTCAGCGAGAGCCGTCGCGAGGTCCCCGAGCGCGTAGTGCGAGCGGCCGATGTAGTAGCTCGCGTCGTCCGCGTAGCTCGACCCCGGGACTTCCAGCACTCGCGCGAGCGCCGTCGCCGCGCTTTGATAGCTGTGCTGATCGTAGTCGCAGCGACCGAGGTAGTAGCGCGCGTTGTTGACGTACGAGCTCTGGGGGTAGGCGACCTCGACCTTGGCGAGCTCGGCCTTGGCCGTCACGTAGTCCATCGCTTCGTAGAGCGACCGGCCGACGTAATACTGCGCGTTGTCGGCGAAGACCCCCTGGGGATCCGCGCTCAAAGAGGCTCGAAAATCGGCCGTTGACGCCGCGTACGCACCGAGCTGGTAGCGCGAACGACCGACGAAATAGTGCGCGGCGTCGGCGAAGGGTGAGCCTGGCGCCTCGACGAGCATGCTTTCGAGCACGACGATGGCGTCCTGATAGGCGCCGAGCTCGTAGCGGCACCGGCCCGCGAGGTAGCCCGCGTTGTCCCGGCGCTTGGAGGAGGGGTACGTGGCGAGCAGCTCGTCGAACTT
Source organism: uncultured delta proteobacterium (assembly GCA_963841435.1). Lineage (GTDB taxonomy): Bacteria > Myxococcota_A > Polyangia > Polyangiales > Polyangiaceae > PMG-095. Next base: position 331,043 of record CAWJCS010000005.1, on the reverse strand, counting down.
GGCTTGAGCCGGCGCGTAGCTTTTCTGGTCGTAGAGCGCGAGACCGTCCTGGAAGAGCCGCTCGTCCGGCGCCAGCGATTGGTTCGACCCCGCGAGCGGAGATTCGGAGTGGCCACACGCCGGCGCCGCCAGTAGGGCGAGCACGAATGCAGCGAGCAGTCGCGAGGTGAGGTCGAGCGGGCTGGGTATCGTCGTGGTGATCGAGCGATGCATGAGGTCTCCGTGATGAACGCGACTCAATTCGTCGCCTTCCGTCCGCAAAGGCCGCGAAGCTCGGCGGCGCGCGCGTCACCGGCCGCGATCTCGAGCACGCGTTCCGCCTCCCGCAGGCACTCGTCCAGCTGGCCGCTCTGGCGCGCGAGCTCGGCGAGCGCGAGCCGGGCGTCGCGATCCGCCGGGGCGCGCTCCAGAACGTCCTCGTACGCCGTGCGCGCGGCCGCGAGATCCCCGGCCTTGCCGAGCAGCGCCGCACGGCCCGCGAGGTACGCGACGTTGTCCGGGTCGAGGGTGATGGCATGCTCGTAGGCCGAGCGGGCGTCAGTGAGCTTGCCTGCCTTTTCGGCGAGTGACGCCGCCGCCTGGAACGCCTCCGCGTGGCGCGGGTGTGCCGCCGCCACCTTCATCGCCCTGGCGAGCCCGTCGCTCGCGCGGCCGAGGTCGCCTTCGAGGCGCGCCAGCATCAAGCTCGCGGCCGGATAGTCGGGTCGCGCCTCGAGCGCCTTGCCGAGCGCGGCCACGGCCTCCTCCTTCTGGTCACGAGCGATCGAGAGCTCCGCCAGATTGAGCCAGGCGGGTGCGTACCCCGCGTCGATCGCGACGGCGGCGCGGAACCGTTCCTCGGCGTCGGCTGCGCGCCCCATCGCGGAAAACGTCAACCCGAGGTTGTTGTGCGCGGCGAGGTACTTGGGTCTAAGCTCGATGGCACGCTGGTAGGCTTGGACCGCTGCGTCGTAGTTTCCGGCGCGCTTCTCCAGGAGACCCAGGTTGAAGTAGGCCTCAGGGTAATCGCCCTTGGCGTGCTCGATCGCCGCTCCGTAGAAGGCTCGCGCGTCGTCCAAGTGACGTTCCCGCGCCGCGACGAGCCCGGCGAGGAAGTGATGCTCGGGGTCCTCGGGGTCGAGCTTGACGAGCTGCTTCGCGAACCTTCGGGCCTGCTCGAACTCCTGACGTCCTAGCGTGATCCTCAGCATGCGCCGCAAGGCGAGCGCGAGGGTCGGATCGAGCTCGAGCGCCTGGCGATACTCGTCGAGCGCTCCGCCGGAGTCTTGGGAGCGTTCTCGGGCCTTCGCCAGCGTCATGTGCGAAAAGGCCTGATCCGGGGCGAGCTTTGCGACGAGCTCCGCCGCCTCGAGAGCGGGCTTCGCGTCCTCGGCCTTCCCCGTCGAAAGCCAGGCCTGCACGATGCGGACGCGCGTGTCAACGAGCGACGGCGCGCGAGAGATGGCTTCGTCGAACGCCTTGACGGCGTCGGGGCGACGCCCCGCCTTGAGGTAGGAGCGCCCCAAGGCGACCCAGCTGGCCGCGCGCTCCTCGTTGCTGCCCGAGCGCGTCGCGGCCTCGAGCACGGCGATGCTTTCCTCGACCGCTCCGCGGCGCAGGAGCAACGAGCCGAGCGCCTGGCTCGCCGGTGAGAAGGCCGGGTTGACCTTCAACGTCGCGCGAAAAGCCGCCTCGGATGCCGCGGCGTCGCCTGCCTTTCGGGCGGCTACCCCGAGATTGTAGCGAGTGACGTAGGCGTCGGGTGCGAGCTCGATCGCGCGCGTCAACGTCGCGACCGCTTCCTTGGCCTTCGCGCCGCGCAGCAGCCAGTAGCCGTATTCGGAAAGCAAGGGGGCTGCGTCGGGATGCGCGGTGACGGTGCGCCCGAAGTGCTGGAGCGCGGCGCCGAGCTCTCCACGCTTGGCCGCGACGCGCGCCTGCGCGTGATTGTCGTTGACCGGAACGCTTCGGTCGACCTCCGGAGCCCTCGCCGTCTCGTCTTCCTCGGTGCTCGAGGCGCCGCTCTTCGAGCTTTGCGTGATGTGAATCACGCTCGCGACGGTCTCGCTGTGGCGCGCGTACCACTCGAGGGTCGCGCCACCGCCCAACAGCGCCGAGACCATGAGGAGCACGGGCCAGAGGCGATCGCCGGTCGCCTCCATCATCCGATCCTCGCCAACATCTCGCCGAGCCCCAGGCCGTGAACGTTCTGGATCTCCAGCCCCGGGCGCGCGTTGATCTCGAGCACGAGCGCGCTCGCCGACGCATCGACGACGAGGTCGACACCGAGGTACCCGAGCGGAACGCTTGCCGCGGCACGCGCGGTTTGCGAAAGGATGTCGTCCCACGCCGGCAGCTCGAGCCCGAGCAGCGCGGCGCCCGAGTCGGGGTGGCGAACGATGGGCTGGCCATCTTTGACGCCACGGGTGACGCGGCCGGTCGCGAGATCCACGGCGAGCCCGAGGCCCCCGCTGTGCAGGTTCGCTCGACCGCGAGACGCGCGCGTGGGCACGCGGAGCATGGCCATGAAGGGCGCGCGACGACGGGTGAGCACGCGGATGTCACACAGGCCGTCGGGCCAGAGCTCGTGGAGCGACGGATGGCCGCTGACCCGTCGCTCGACGAAACCGCGGTCTTCGAGCTGATTCGAAAAGGCACCGAAGACGATGTCCGCGAAGTGCTTCTTGAGCTGGCCGAGGTCGAGCTCGCCGCCGCCTGCCCGCCGCCACACGCCGTCTCGCAAGCGCTCCGTCGCGACGAGGATGCCGTCACCGCCCGAGCCCCGCGCGGGCTTCACGACGAACTCGTCGCAGGCCGAGAGCGAGCGCAGCGCCGACGCCACGGAAAAGAGCCCCGTGCAAACGCAGAGCGTTTCGGGCACGCGCACGCCCGCCTCGACGAGGCGCTCCTTGGCGAGCAGCTTGTCGTCCGCCAACGGATAGAAACGCCGTGGGTTCTCGTGGTGAACGAGCTCGAGGTTCCGGCGGTTCAGGCCGAAGAGGTGCCGGCGCCTGACGAGCGCCTCGCCGAGCGCGGCCGAAAAGCGGTTCATGCGCGCGCCCTCGAGAGCCCCAGCACGCCGCGGAAGCGGATGTATTCCGAGATTCGAATGCCCGTCCAGCGCCCGAGATACAGATTGAGCGCCACCACGACCAGGAGCACCTCGGGAAAGCCGACGACGAGCACGCGGAGCGCGAGCGAGCTCATCACCACGTAGCAAGCGAGGATCACGGCGAGCGTGCCGCCGAGCTCCGCGGCGGCAACGGCCGACCCCCGCTCGGTGAGTGACAGGTAGAAGCGTTCGGCCGTGATGGCCAGGACGGCGATCGGGAGAAAGGTGACGTGCGACAGGTTGGTGAGACCCACGCGCTCCGCGAGCAGGCTGGTCGCGAGTAGGGTGGTCGTCACGACCGCGAGCAGGATCGCCAGCGTGGGTGAATGCAGCAGCTCGAAGCGCTCGAGCACGAAGCGGACCGTGCCGACGACCGCTACGACGATGCCCACTCCGACGAGGCCCCACAGGGCGCCGGTCTCCGCGGCGGCACCGGCGATCAGCGCGGGCAGGAACGTGCCGAACGTGGGCAGGCCGACGACGTTCCTGAACAAGACGACCACGAGCGCGCCCACGGGCAGCATCAGCACCGTGCCGAGCAACGAGAACGGGAGCTTCAGCCGTTCGAAGAGCGCCCACACGTTGACGGCCTGAAAGACGTGCTTTGCCTGCTCCGAAGGGACCTGCTCCTTGCTGATGCGGAATTCGTATTGGAAGTTGATGCTCGCGGTGTGCGTGAAGAGCGCTTCGTCACCGCGATAGAGGGTGAGGTAGTGCTGCGGGATCTCGGCGAAGTGATGGTTCAGCGGGCAGAACGGAACCCAGTGACCCGCGACGTAGGCTTCCACCCACTGGTGCGAGGTTTTCTTGGTCGCTGTCTCCAGGATCAGACCGCCGACGAGCCGCGCGGGGATGCCGGCGGCGCGCGCCAGCGCCACGAAGAGGCGACTCTTGCCGTTGCAGCTCGCCTCGCCCAGCCTGAGCGCCGTGAGCGCGTCCGTCGTTCCCTTGAACGGCCGGCTCGGCAACTTGGACGTGAACGCGTAGATGCGCTCGAGCCGTTCGCGCACCGTGCCGTGCTCGGCACCGAGTGCCTTGAGCTTCGTCGTGATGGCCGGGTCGTCGACCTGGATGTCCTTTTCGGGGCGCAGGGCGATCGCCGCGTCGTCGGGGTACGTTGCAGGAACGGTGACAGCAGGATCGATCTCGTAGCGCACGGCGCGCGAGAGGACCGAGAAGCGATGAACGATCGCCGCGCCGTCCCGGATCGAATCACCGCTCCAGGTCGCGTTGCGATTTTGGGCATCAACGTCCGATGCGAACGCGAACCCGGGCGACGAATCGGTTTCGTCGCCGATCGTCTGCCGGGGGTCGGTCACCGGCAAGAACGAGCGCACCGTGGCCTCGTCGCCGTGGCCGTCGACCGAGAGCTGGTACTCGACCGTGTATTTCGAGCGCGGCAGGACGTCGCTCAGGCGATAGTCGAGCGCGAAAAGCTTGTATCCGGCGAGGCCGAGCGCGATCGCCAGCAAGGCCAACGTACCGATGAGAGCTTTCCGGCTGCGGGGGTCGTCCATGACGGGAGGTGGCCACACCCGGGCTCGTCACCCGGAGCAGCTCTCTCGTGGGTGCCCCGCCCCCCGAGATCCTGAGGGGAACGCCGCTCATCGCGAAATTTCGCTGGCAGGTCGAGGTCTTGGTCGGCCGCGCCGTGTTGCCTCAGGGCGGGCCGAGCGCCGAAAGCTCTGCGAGAGCGCGCGACCGGACCGCCGGATGGACCGAGGTCACGGCGCGGTCGAGCCAGAACTTTGCCTCCGCACGGTCACCGCGCGCACGCGCCGTCTGCCCCACGATCAGTGCCGCGTCGGGGGCCCGGACCGAGCTCGGAAAATCGCGCAGCAGCCGGCGCGCCCGAGACTCTGCCGCCGCACGATTGCCCGATCGAGCGTACGCCTGGCTCGTCCAATAAAGGACATCGGCCAGGCGCGCGCGATCGAGACCGGGGGAGAGCGCGAGCGCATCGAGCTCCGCGGCGGCCTCGGCTGGTTGCCCGGAGCCGAGGAGCTTCCAGGCGTGGGCGAACGCGGCGTCTGCTGGCCTTTCCGGAGCACTCGCTGTCGTGGTCGCTCGCGTGCTCGGTGGCGTCACGCGGTCGTCGACGGTCGGTACGGGGGCCGGTCCCTCGGGTTCGGCGCCGCTCGCCGAAGCCGCCGCGGGCGGGGCGGCGGGACGGACCCAGCCGTCGCCTGGAAGAAGATCCGCGACCGGGCGATTCCCGAGCCAGACGAGAACCTCACCCTCGTCGACGTCGACGCGCTCGAGGTGACCTTGCTCGACGTGCACGCGGAAGCGCGTCCCTCGAACCTCGATGCTCCCGTCACCGGCGAGAACCCGAAAGCGCTGGTCCTTCTCGAGCTTCGTGACTCGGAATGTGGCCTCGCCCTGCTCGAGCCGATAAATCTCGTCCGGAGCGCTGCGCTCGTGGTGACCGAGGGCCCCCGGCAAAAGGGAGATCGCCGCGAGCGAGCGCCCGCGCGTGGGTGTCCCGCTCGTTGCTTCGCGTCGCGCTTGGAAGGCGTAGAGGGCGAGCGCCAGGGAGGCGGCGAGGCCGATACCCCAGGCGACACGGCGAAAGAGCCCGGTGAGCGGACGGGCCGCGCGTCCCTGTGAAGCTCGCCTGGCCTCGGCAGTGACGCTGAACCGAATGGCGTCGCGACGCTCTTCGTTCATCGTGTGAGCCTCGAGGCCCCGGACGGCACCGCGCACGGCGAGCACCTCGGACAAGAGCGGTCCGCAGGCGGCGCAGCCTTCGGCGTGCTCCGAAAGCTCGCGGGGCGGGGCGCCCGCGGCGGCGCCGGCCTTGGCCCACGCCTCGATGCGCGGCAGCTCGGCGCAGCGGGCCATCAGGCGTCCTCCGCGATTGCAAGCGATAGCGCTCGGCGAGCGTCGCAGACGCGGCGCCAGACGGCGGTCTCGCTGGTGCCGAGCACCTCGGCCGCCTCGCGAGCGCTGAGCCCCTCGACCTCGCACAGCACGAACGCCAGGCGTCTCGCCTCGGGCAGCGCCGCAAGCGCCCGCTCGACGCGCGCGAGCTCGGCGCGAGCCTCGACGGCGGCGCTCTGCGGCGGCGCCGTGCTACCCGAGCGCGCAAAACCGAAGGCGAGCGAGAGCTTGCGGCGCCGCGAGGCCGACCGCAGGTGGTGGCGGATGACGTTGGTGGCGATCCCGAAGACCCACGTCTTCGCGCTCGAATGCTGCTGGAAACGTGCCCGCCCGCGCGCGATCTCGACGAACGTCGCTTGCACGACGTCCTCGCAGTCCGATAGGTCGCGCAGATGCCTCGAGACGTAGCGAGTGACGGAGCGCTCGAACCGATCGTAGAGCTCGGCAATCGCTTCGGGATCCCCGCTGCCGCACGCGAGCGCGACCGCCTCGTCGCTCAGGCTCGACTCCTGTCGGGTCGGGGCCCGTAGCGCCACGACGCGAGCGGTCATGGTCCCCCGAACGAAAGTGCGAGACCGAGCTCGAGTCTTCCCGAAAGACGAGGGAAGGTGGCCGTCGTCTCGGGCGCGGTGACGGGAACGGTCGTACCGTCCTCGCCGTCCATCTCGACCTCGCCGTCGGCCGCCGTCACGGGCATCGCCGGGCTCGCTGCGGGACCCGATCGCACCGCCGGCGCGTTCAACCCAGGTCCCGCCTACCCCCGCAAAAACCCAGAGCGGACGGGCGATCTCTCGCGCGAGCGCGGCGCGGAAGCCAGCGTACCCGCCGGTGCTCGAGACTCCCTTCGCCGTGTCGGGCGCGCTGAACGAGGCCACGCCGCCCGCCACGGTGCCCACCAGAGCCAGCTTTGCCGGCAGGGGCGCCATGACGCCGACCGCGAGGCCGCCACGCACCAGCCGCTCACCGGCTCCTTGGGCCGCCGGCAGCCGGAACGAAGCGCCGAGCTCCGGCCCCAAGAACAGCGCGCGCGCTGGCCGCAGACCCACCACGAGCTCGGGCCCCGTGAAGGAGGCGCGGTTCGTCGCAAGTGACGTGGCGCCGCCGGCGAGGACGACCAGACCGGGCCCTCCGGGCTTCCTGACGGACGTCGTCGTGGGGAGCGCTCCCCGATCCTTTTCGGGTGGAGGCAGTGCCGGGGCCGGCTCCGGGGCGGGCCGGGCGGCCTCGAAGCCGGGGTCGAGCCAGCTCTCGAGCCACACGGCAGCGAGTGGAATGGAGTCGACGTCTCGGCTGAGTTGCTGACCACCGCGGTCGAGGGTGAGCCTCCAACCGCCACCGCGTGGGGAAAGCGCCGCGACGGAGTCCTGGCACTCCACGCTCGGAATCGAGGCAAGGCGCCCGCGGGCGACCTCCTGGCGGAGCGCCGCAGCCGCCCCGGGCGGCGCGTCGACCTCGAGGGTGTCCGCGCACATCGTCGGTGCCGCTCGCACCGCGGGGGCGAGCAGGAGCAGCCCCGACGAGAGCAGAGCGGGGGCGTTTCGCGGACCCTTCATGGCGAGTCGCCCACGGGCGCCCGCGGCGCGGGCACGTTCGTAAGCTCGGTTCAACGATGCAGGTCGTCGGCGGGTCGCGCAATGGGTGGTCGGGCGCGAGGGCGGGCATTTCCCAGCAACTCCATGGACTTCAGCCCTGCGAAACGCGGGGGACGCAGCGCCTCCACCACGGAGTCTGGCGGGTAGTCGCATGAGGCTCGAAAGTGAGTGCCCGCTGGGCGGCCCGACCTGAGCCGTCGGGGGAATGTCGGGTCAGCGGCGCTGCCAGCCGCGCTCGCGGAGCAGCGCGGCGACCCGGTCCCGGATCTCGTCCCTGATCTCCCGAACCCGTTCGACGGGCTTGCCCTTCGGATCCTCGAGAGGCCAGTCGTCCCGCTCCAGCCCGGGAACGAAGGGGCAGGCCTCGCCGCAACCCATGGTCACGAGCAGCGATGCGGACCGCGCGAGCTCGTCCGACAAGAAGCGCGGCGTGGCTGCCGCGAGATTCGATGCCGACCTCGCGCATGGCGGCGAGGACCTCGGGGTGGACGCGCGTTCCGGGCTCGGTACCGGCGGACACGGCCGTGGCCCTGTCCGGATCGACCAGCCGGTTGAACCAGGCGGCCGCCATCTGCGAGCGCCCCGCGTTGTGCACGCAGGCGAAGAGCACCGTCGGCGGGTTGGCTTTCATGCTTCCGGCGGAGCGGGCACGAGCCAGCGGAACAGCGCCGTGGCAGCTCCGGCCCCAACGAGCTGCGCGGCGATGAAGGCGGGCGCGTTGACCGGACGAATACCCGCGAAGGTGTTGCTCAGAGCACGGGCGAGCGTCACCGCGGGGTTCGCGAACGACGTTGACGAGGTAAACCAATACGCTGCAGTGATGTACGCGCCGACGGCGAACGGCACCGCCGACGGCCGGCTCCGCGCACAACCCCAGATCACGGACAGCAACCCGAAGGTCGCCACGAGCTCACTGAAGAGCTGCGCCGGCCCCGACCTCACGTGCGTCGAGGCCGAGAACAGCGGCTCACCGAACATCACGTGCGCCGCTGCGGTCCCCGCAAGAGCTCCCAGCACCTGCGAAAGCAGGTAGCCCGGCACGTCACGCCAAGCGATGCCACCCTGCGTCGCCTCCGCCAGCGTGACCGCCGGGATTGAAGTGGGCGCCCGATACGGGCCCGAAGGTGAGGATGAGGGTGACGAGCGCTGCGCCCGTGGCGAGCGTGTTCGCGAGCAGCGCGAGCCCGACGCTCCCGCCCGAGAGTCGCTCTCCCATCACGCCGGAGCCGATCACCGCAGCCAGCAGGAACGCCGTGCCCAGCCCTTCGGCGACATACCGGCGCGCGAGCGACGGCTTCGTCAGCAACAGGCCTCTTTGTCCTGCCCACGTTGGCAGCAGTCTTCCCAGACGTAGTCGGTCAGCGCTCGCAGGTCCCGGTAGTCCGCGCTGTAGTAACGAAACGTGCCCTCGGGTCGGCTCACGAGCACGCCGGCCTCGACCAGCCGTTTGAGGTGTTGGCTCAGAGTCGAGGCCGGCAAATCCACGTGCGTCTGAATGTCCCCTGCGGGGCTGCCGCCACGGCCTGCCTGGACGACGTAGCTGAGGATGGCGAGGCGAACGGGGTGCCCGAGCGCTGCCAGCTTCTCGGCACACCGCTCGAGCTTCGAGGCCACGGTCTTGTTCTAATATTCTCGAAGCAAAGGGCGCAAGTGACATTCGAAAGACGCGACCCGCGTCGCGCCGCTCCGGATCAACCGCCGTGTGCGATCTTTTCCAGCGCTGCGCCCATGGCCGGCGACTTGTCGGCGTGATGGTGGACGACCTTCCAGGCACCGTCCTTTTTCACGAGCACGTTCGTGCACGCCAGGGTCTCGCCGCCAAACCCGGGCGACGCCACGAACAGGCAGGTGGTGTAGGCCATGTCACCGTAAACGTGGGCCCGCATCCCCTTCACCTGGCTTCCGCCCCGATCGTGCCGGCCGAACCCCGAGAACACTTCCCAGGTGGCACGCACCTCGTCCCAGCCCTGTGACCATTCACCGCTCGGATGGCCACCGGTGACGCGATCGGAGTGGTCCCAGCACTCCTCGACGAGGCCGATGCCCCCGCCGCTCACCATCTGCTCGATACCCTCGTAGAAACGTTTCGCTGCCGCGCAGACAGCTTCTTCGCTCGTCATTTCCTCATCCTCCAAAATGGCCAATCGCTTCGGGATCGCCCATGTCCAAAACGACCCGGATAGTCCCGGGAGTGTCGGCAAGGCAGTGGCTGCCTCGCAGTCGAAGGAGGTCGCCACTTCGACATTCCAGAAGCCCTCATCCTAACACGAGGTGTCTCGTCCGAACGAGGCGTCTTCGGAGCTCATTACCGCGACCGTGTAGGACTCCATCGCACCTCTGCCGTGGGCGGCCGGTGCGCCGCTCGGCGGTGCCGCTCGCGATCAGAGCTCGGCGTGCTTGGTAACGGCGAACGTGTCGCACTGGCGAGCGTCGCCCTCCGAGAAGCCGCGGCGGAACCATTTCATGCGCTGGGCGCTCGTGCCGTGCGTGTAGTCGTCGGCGTTCGAATGACCGAGCGTGTCGTCGCCGATGGCGTGAGCGGCCGTCAGGGCTTCGGCGAGATCGTCGTCGGTGATGGCGAGCGAGGCGCGCGCGCTGTGGCCCCAGACTCCGGCGAAGCAATCTGCCTGGAGCTCGACGCGCACGGAGACCTGGTTCTTGGTTTCGCCCCTCACGGGCAGCCTGCTCGAGCCGATCAGGTTCTGCACGTGATGCCCGACCTCGTGCGCGATGACGTAGGCCTGGGCGAAGTCGCCCGGCGCGCGGAGCTTCTGTTCCATCACGCCGTAAAAGCTCGGATCGATGTAGAGCTTCTTGTCGCCCGGGCAGTAAAACGGCCCCACGTCGGAGGTCGCGCTGCCGCAGCCGCCAGTCGAGACGGCGTTGGAAAACACGGCGAGCGTCGGTGGAGCGTAGGCGCCCGGCGCTGCGCCGTACCTCGGCAGCTCGCCGCTCGCGAACTTGGCGGTCCAGACGTCCTCGGTCGAAGCGAGCACGACGCGAGAAAAATCGCACGCCTTGCCGTTCGCAGGTGACGCCTGGCACACGCTGCCGGCGCCCTGTGCGCCCTGACCCGAGCCTTCTGTACCCGAAACCGCACCGAACAGCTGCTGCCGGAGGCTCGACGGCAGTAGGAAGTAGCCACCCGCCGCGACGACACCGGCGATGAGCATCCCCTTCGGACCGAGCAGCCGGGCCACCGAGAGGAGCGCTCCGATGGGAAGCCCGCCGCCTCCGCCGCCCCCACTGCCACGGCCGCGATCCTCGAAATTGCTGGAACGGCGTCGCCCTTCGATCTCCATGCGCGCCGAGCTTAGCTCGGGTCAGGTCGCCGCGCCGCCGGGCGCTTCGTCGCGGCGGATCATGAGCAATGTCCGCGACCGCGCAGAGAGGCAGGCGAGACGTCGCGCCGCAATCCGCTATCATCGGGGTCTGATCCCCGTCTTCAAGAAGCGCCACCCGCCGGTCGGGTCGCGCCCGGGCACGCTGGTGCTCGGGAGCGACGCCGTGCCGCCGAGGATGCACGCCTATCGCTACGATCGCGATGGCGTGAAGGACTGTGAGGTGTTCTCGTCGGAGGATGCTCGCGCCCTCGTGCGTGAAGGGAGCGTCACCTGGATCGACGTGCAGGGACTGGGTGACGAGCCGCTGCTCCGCGGGATGGCGGCCGCGTTCCGGATCCACCCGCTCGCCCTGGAGGACGTCGCGAACATTCCCCAGCGGCCGAAAGTCGAAGCTTACGGCGACCAGCACCTGCTCATCACCCGCATGCTAAAGCTCCGAGCCGACCTGGCACTCGAGCTCGAGCAGGTGAGCCTGCTCTTCGATCAGGGTTACGTGCTCTCGTTCCAGGAGCGATACGGTGACGTGCTCGATCCCGTGAGGCGTCGCATCCGCGACGGGATCGGACCGATCCGGACGCAGGGGGCCGACTACCTCGCCTACGTGATCCTCGACACCATCGTCGACGGCTACTTTCCCATCATCGAGCGGCTCGGCGAGGAGCTGGCCGAGCTCGAGACACGCATGATGCAGCGCACGCAGCGGACCGACCTCGACCGCTTGAACCGCATCCGCGCGTCGCTCGCCGGCACGAGCCGCGCGATTTTGCCGCAGCGCGAGGCGCTCTCGCGGCTGCAACGGGGCGACGCCTCGGGCTTCACGCCCGAAGTGCAGCTCTATCTCAGGGACACCTACGATCACTGCGCGCAGCTCGCCGACGTCGTGGAGTCCCACCGCGACCTCGCGAACGGCCTCCTCAACACGTACCTTTCGCTCGTCGGCATGCGGACCAACGAGGTCATGAAAGTGCTCACGATCATGGCGAGCATCTTCATTCCGCTGACGTTCATCGCCGGCATCTACGGCATGAACTTCGACGACATGCCGGAGCTGCGTCGTCCACTCGGCTACCCGCTCGTGCTGCTCATGATGCTGGCCACGGCGGTCGGCATGGTCGTCTACTTTCGCAAGAAGGGCTTCATCGGCGGCGACGACGGCCCGCGCTGAGCGTTCCGAACACAGCCATGAGCGCGAGCAGGGCGACCAGGCCGAAGCGCCGAGAGGCTCGGCCATGGCCCACGCTGCATCCGGACGGAGCGTTCGTGCTCGGCTTAACCGGCGTCGCTCGCGCGCCGCCGCTCGCCGTGCCCTCGGTGCTCGCGGCGCCCGGCGACGAGCCGCCGACGCCCGTCCCGCCGCCCGCCGCCGCGCCTGCGGTGGATGAGCTGCCGCCCCGAGCGCCAGCGTCGCCGCCCGCCACGCCACCCGAGCTGTCGGCTCCGAGCCCCGAGCCACCGCCGCCGGGTGGCGCGCCGCCCCCGCCCGCAGCGCCGACGCCCTCGCTTTCGATGCACCTGCCCGCGAGGCACGCGCTTCCGGCGGCGCAGGTCTCGCCGTCGTCGACGTTGTCGTTGCAGTCGTCGTCGAGGTAGTTGCACTTCTCCGGGCTTGGCGCGCCCGGCGTGCAGTGCGCCGGATCGCAGTCGTAGCTTTCACGCAGGCAAAAGCCGATGCCGCACTGCGGGCGCACGCGCTCGTCGATGCGGCCGTCGCAGTTGTCGTCCAGCATGTTGCAGATTTCGGTCGCGCCCGGATGGATGTTCGGGTCGTCCGGTGCGCAGTCGCCCGGCTCTGCGGCGTACCCCACCGTGCCGACGCAGCCGACGAGCGGCGTGCCCGTCCGATCGCGATAGTAGCCGTCGCCATCGGCGTCGGGCCAGAGCTCGAGGAGCTCCGCGTTCTCGTCCGTCTCGCCGTTGCAGTCGTCGTCCTTCTTGTTGCACTTCTCGACCGCCAAGGGGTGGATGGCGGCGTCGTTGTCGTTGCAGTCGTCGTTCAGCGGCGAAAACCCCATGGGAGGCGGTGCCCCCGCGCAACCGATGCTCGTCTCGAACAGATCGGTACCGTGTCCGTCGAGATCGAGGTCGCCGTACAGAAGCTCGGCGGTGCAGCCGAACGCGGCGAGGTAGCGTGCCACGCCGGCGACGTTGCCCGACGATCGACCATCGCCATTCGCAGCGAGCGCGGCGACCGCGAGGGTGACACCGCCGGGCTCGGCAGGAGCACGCCAGCCGAAGCGAAAGGTCACGACACCGGAAACCGCGGGTTTCGGCTGCGAGTGCGTGAGGCCCGAGCCCGGAACGAGCGTCAGACCCTCACCGGCGATCGTGCGAAGCTCACCCGAGGCGGGCTGTCCGACGAAGACGCCCCCGACGGCCGCAGTCCCCTGCGAACGGGCCACGGTCACCGTGAAGGTCACGTCGTCGCCCGGCTCGAACGTCTGCGGGCTCGCGCTCACCTCGACGGATGCCCCTTCGTTGGAGTGGCAGCCACTGCAGTTGTTGGCCACGATGCCCGTGCGGTGCGCCTTTGCTGGAGCAGCCAGGACCGTCGAAAGGGCGAAGACCGAGCAGGCGGCGGCGCGGCGAAGCCCTCGCGCCGTACGGGCCCGGCCCCGTGCGGGGGATCGTCTGGAATCGACCGAGCGGTTCTTCAATCTGGCGGTACCCGCCACGGTGCTCGACGCGAGCCGGGGCTCGTTCCATGGACGCTCTCGCCCGGCTCGGACGGTCAAAGCTCCCGCGGTTTTTGGACGATTGCTTGGCGCGCATCGCGGTGCCGGTGCTTTTTTCGGCCGACCCTGTGAGACGCTTCACCGGGGCGCGTCGCGCTGGGCGGAGACGCTCGGGGCTCGGGGGGCCGGCGCCGAACCCTTGCGCCGCTCCGAGAACGGGGAAGGATTCGGCATGACCTACTTCGCTCGCACCCTCACGTTCCCGACGCGCGACAAGCAGGCAATCGTCGACATCACGGACCAGGTGCGCGGTGTTTTGCGCGAGTCCGGTGTGCGCGACGGTCAAATATCGATCTTTACACCACACGCCACGGCCGCGATCACCGTGAACGAGAACGACGATCCGAACATCGGAAAGGACTTCTTGCGCGCCCTCGGCAAAATGGTCGTCGAGCACGACGGCTGGCTGCACGATCGCATCGACAACAATGCCGCTGCGCACATCAAGAGCGCGCTCGTCGGTCCGTCCGAAACCATCCCCGTCGCGGCCGGGGAGCTTGGGCTCGGCACGTGGCAAAACGTCTTCTTCTGCGAGTTCGACGGGCCACGCCCCACGCGGCGCGTCGTCGTGTCCGTCGTCGGCTGAGCCCGCGAGGCGCCTTCGTCCGCCATGCCGCGCCTCAAGGACGTGATCGTCGCCCGCCCACGGCTCTTGCTCGTCGGCATCAACCCGGGGCTGCGCTCGGCCGCTCTCGGGCACCACTTCGCGGGGAACGGCAACCCGTTCTGGCGACTCCTGGACGAGGCGCGCCTCGTTCCGAAGCGGCTCACGTACGAAGACGACGCAAGGCTCGCCGAGTCCGGCATAGCGCTCACGAACCTCTGCCCGCGGCCCACGCGCTCGGCGGCCGAGCTCACGAGCGACGAGATTGCGCGCGGCAGGCGCACGCTGGCGCGAAAGATCGCGCGTCTCGAGCCGCGCGTCGTGGCGTTCGTGGGCCTCAGCCTCTACCAGACGTACTTCCGCCTGCCGCGAAGCGGCGGCGCCGGCGAGAAGCCCGAGACGATCGCGGGGGCGCGCGTTTTCGTCGTGCCGAACCCGAGCGGCCTCAACGCGAGCTTTCCGGGCTTCCGGCACAAGCTCGTGTGGTTCGAAGCGCTGCGTCGGTTCATGGAGAAGTAACCGCGTGCTCGCTCATTCGAGCACCCGGCTGAACGGACAGTGAGCGAGCTCTTCGGGCGTGCAGGGCGTGCTCGCGCGCGGCGAGCAGTCGAAGACTTCGGGGCAATTCGGGTCTTCCTCGCAGCCGCAGCCGCAGTCGTTCCAGAAGACGGTCGTCGGATCGTAGCAGCGGAACTCGACGCCGGGGCACTCGGCCCCGAGCCCGATGTAGCGGCGCTGGTGCTCGCTCGACGGGTCGCACGCCGGACCCTCGCCGGCGGCGCCGGCGTCCTCGGCGTTCGTCCCACGGGCATCGCCCGAGTGAACGAGGCTCGACTCGCCGCCGCACGCGTGGGCGAGCGCCAGCGCGAAGAGCGCCGCGGCGAGGTTCGACCGGACCATGGCGCGAGCCTCGGGCCTCAGCGGGTGGCGGGCGTCGTGCGCGACGACGCGTCCCCGCGCGTGCGGCGTTTGACGCGGCTAAAACCACCGAGGCTCGGGCGCGTGACGTAGCGAACGAGCGTTGCCGTCCACGATCCGTGGTGCAAAAGGTCGCGGTAGAACTCGGGCGCGATGCGTCGGAGCTCCGGCAGCCGCGCGCCCGCAACGTACGGAAAATCGTGGTGCTCGTTGTGGTAGCCCACGTTGAAGGCGATGAGATTGAGGGGCCCGTAGTACGAGTACGTCTCCTGGCCCGGGCGAAACACGTAGTGCTCGGAAATGTAGTGGCCGGCGATCGGGTGCAGACCCATGACGGCGAGCGAGCCGATCGGCAGGTACGCGAGCGATTTCACGCCCCAGAAGTGCAGCACCGCCCAGTCGAAGGCGAAAACGACGACGAGGTTGCCGAGCTCGGCGAGGCTCGGGCGCTTCGGGTGGACGATGAGCGGGCGAAGGGCGTACGCGAGCCCCTGCACGCTGAGCCAGAGGAGCTTGCCGACGGGCCCGCGCGTGAGCCGGCCTTCGAGCTCGGTGGGTAGATCGGTATCGAGCCGCTCGTCGCCTTGATTGAGGTGATGCAGGAGGTGGTAGTAGCGGAACGTCTCCGCCACGGGCACGCCGATCGGCAGGTTGACGAACACCGCGAACAGACGGTTGTACGCAGGCCGCCGGAAGGCGAGGTTGTGGCTGAGCTCGTGAATCGCGAGCAGGAGCGACTGGTTGACGACGCCTCCGAAGGCGTACGCCACGATGACGACCCACACCCACGAAGCGTCGCGGAGGAGGTATGCGACGGCGAGCTGAACGGCGACGAGCGCGGTGCAGACGTACTTGGTGCGCGTCGAAGGGCCGTAGAGGGCGCGAATTTCGGGATGGTCGCGCAGCATGGCGCGGCGCCGCTCGGCGTGCGGCTCGGGCGCTTCGGTCCAGGCGAAGCCGCGCGCCGACGCGGAACGCTCGTCGTGCTCGGCTCGTCCCGAGGCGTCCACGGCCGAATGCTGCGGCTTCTCGGGCCCCGTGTCGAGCCACGGGGCGCCGCGCCGGCAGAGATGCCGCCGGCACGGCGCCGCCGAGGGCGCCTACTGCAGGACCTTGAACTCGATGCGGCGATTCTGCTCGCGGCCCGAACGCGTCTTGTTGTCGGCGACGGGCTCCGAGGAGCCGGCGCCGCGCGTCTTCAGGCGATTCGGGGCGATGCCCTTGTCGACGAAGTACTGCTTCACGGCGTCGGCGCGCGCGAGCGACAGCTCGTCGTTGACGGTCGGGTCGCCTTCGCTCGACGTGTGCCCGGAAATCTCGAAGGAGATGCTCTGGTACTGCTCGAGAACCTTGACCGCGGCATCGAGCACACGCTTCGAGGTGGGCCGAATCACGGCCTTGCCCTTCTCGAAGTAGATGCCCGGCACGACACCCGAGTACTTCTGAACCGCCTCGGGGATCTTGTCGGGGCAGCCGTCGTCGTCCTCGAAGCCGTTCTTGGTTTCGGCAGCGTCGGGGCACTTGTCGCGGTCGTCGGGAATGCCGTCGCCGTCCTTGTCGCGCACCGGGCAGCCGTCGGGCTTGATCCCCGCCTCGTCCGGGCACTGATCGCAGGGCAGCGGCACGCCGTCCTTGTCGGGATCCGGGTCGATGATCGGGCAGCCCTTCGGAGCGGGCCCGGCTTCACGCGGGCAGAAGTCGTCCCGGTCGAGCACGCCGTCGGCGTCCATGTCCGTCGGGCAGCCATCGGGCGCCACGCCCGCGTCGTTCGGGCACTTGTCCATCGGATCGGCCGACGCCGTCGTGGTCGGAATCCGGCGGCGGAGGCGGCGGTTCCTTGCGCGACCGCTCGATCGTCGCGGAGAGGCCCAGCTGGAGCTCGAAGCTGTGCCCCTGCCCCTTGCCGAGGTGCTTGTTCGGCGTGAGGTTGTCGCGGAAATCGACACGCAGGCCGAGGATGTGCGTCATCGGGATCTTCGCGCCGGCGCCGAACATCCAGCCCTGATCAACGTCGCCGCCCATGGCGTGGCTCACGGCGCCGAGCCTGCCGTAGCCGCCGACGAGGAACGGGGCGACGTACGGTGTCGGTGCTTGCACGACCAGAAAGCCTCGGTACCCGAAGAGCACGGCGAGGTCGCCCACGCCCTTGACCTTGGAGCTTGCGCCCATGCCTTCGCCTTCGATGCCGACCCACGACAGCGGGTAGTATCCGAGGCGCCCGCCGCCCTCGAGCCCGGAGTTGTACTTGTAGTGAGTGGGGTAAAGCTCGTGATTGCGCAGCTGGTGGATCGGGCTCGGGAAGAGGACGCCGCCGAAGATGCCGATCTCGAGCACGTTGCCTTCCGGCGGGTAGCCCTCCTCGTAGGGCTCGAATGCCGACCCGTCCGCGGGAGCCGCGCCGCTCGTCTCCATGCTGGCCTTGGCGCCGTCACCCGTCGATAGGGAGGCACCGCCACCGGCCGCCGGCGCCTCTTGTGCCATCGCGCTGCCCGCGGCAAGCACGGCACAGCTAAAAATTCGAAAGCGCATGGTCTGCTTTGACATCGTGCGTAACCCTCTGCTTTTCCCCGGGGAGCCTCTTGGTTCCCTAGCAACGGCCGTCAAGTAACAGAAACGTGGAGCCGCGGCGACGAGTTTTCGGAGAATATGTCGGCGGTGGCCGCAAATTACGTCGGGCCGCCCCTCGGTGCCCACACCGAAATCTTCCGCGGACGTCGCGCGACCCCATGCCCGCCGCACGGTTTCCAGGCTTCGGGACGCCGGGGGCCCCCTCTTTCGAAGCCGTTACTCAACGGCTTTCGAGTCGTGCTCGACGCCCCTCACGCGTCGGTGAGGCGCAAATGCGGCGCTCGTCCGTGCGGGGAAACGTCTCAGGCCGGAGCGGACCAGATCCCCGCGATGGGGTTCGCCCCGTTCTTCACGTAGCTCTCGCCCGACAGCGCGCTCACGGCGTTCGAGCCGAGGAACGCCTGGGCCACCGTCACCCAGAACTGATTGTGGATGCCGGAGACGCTCTTGTACTGGCCGCCCTGCATGCCGAGCTTGGTGCCGCCGAAAATGAACGCGCCATGCCCGTTTCGAGTGTGAGCGGCCTCGGCCACTTCCGTGATCATGGGGATCACCGTGGTGTCGAGCAGGCTACCGCCCATCGGATCGAGCGGATCGATCTGCAGCCTGAACTCGTTGAGGATGTCGGCCGTCTTCTGGAAGTACCAGCGGTTGGCATTCACCATGGCGTCCCAGATGTACGCGTTCGTCGAGGGGCGCGCGCCGTTGTAGAAGTTCGCGTCGCCCACGCGGTGGCTGAGCGGGTGGTGCATGTAGATCGTGTTCGGGCTGTTCGGGTCGAGCCCCTTGAACGAGACGTGATTGGTCCCGGGTGACCACTGGAAGGTCGCCACGCGGATGAGGTCGCAGGCGAATGCGGCGCGGATGATGGCTGCATGGGCCTTGCCCACGGCTTCGTGGGTCGTCTCGTCGGACTGGTTGGCGACCGGATTGTTGTAGTCCCCGCCGAGCGTGTCGCCCGTCTTGCCGGTGAGGGAAGAATCCGGCATCGGGGGCAGGGTGCATTCCCCGGTCGTGCCGGTGCCGCCGTTGCTGATCTGATCGGTGAGCTGGGCTTCGAGCTTGCGAACGGCCGCCGCGTGGCTATCGATCTTGTCCCGCTCGCTTGCCGGGCCGAGCGTCTTGAGCCGGTCGAGCTCGCGCAGCGAGTAGTCGAGCACGCTCTTTCGGAGCTTCAGGATCTTGAGCGCCTGCGGATCGCTCATCGTGCCGCCGGGCATGAAGCCGCTGAAGAGGTCGTTGAAGGCGCGGAGCGGGCTGAGCTCGGGCGGGAGTGGCTTGTTCTCGGTGATCGAGCCGCCGGGACGTGCCGAGTTGATCGACTGCTTCTCGTAGCTGTACGAAAGGCAGCGCGTCGACGTCTCGTAGGAGTCGATGCGCTTGTCGCAGATCGTGTTGTAATACCCCTTGCCGATGATCGTACCCATGCCGTCCTTGCGGGAGAGCTCGGGCACGTTCTTCAGCATGATCTGATCCCACGACGGCCCGCCGGCGCAGCCGTCGTCGGCCTCGCCGCCGTTGGCGCGCGTCCCGGGCGAGCTCGAGCCCGTCGTGGCGAACGGCGTGCCGTCTTCGTGGCCGCCCCCCTGGCCGCTGATGCCGTTCATGTTGAAGCCGTGCATCGCGATTGTGTACGGGCGAAGCTCCGGCGTATCGAACGGCGAGATGATGTAGCCGGGACCCTGAGCCGTCTTCGACGTGCTGTAGGAAGTGCCGGTGCCCGTGGGGATGAACTGGTTCCTGATCGTGCCGACGGGCCAGTGCATCATCAAGAAGCGCGGCGGCGCGCCGGCGCCCATCGCTGCGGCCTCCATGTTCCTGAGCAGGATCTCGAGACCGACGGCGCCACCGATGCCGGCGAGGAACGAGCGTCGAGCGAAGCGATACGATTTCATCTCACTGTCCTTTCGAGCGCGCGGCTAGCGTTTCCGACGCCGCGATCTCGCGCATGAGCGACGGGAAGCTCTTGTCCGTCGCTTCGAAGCTGTCGAGGACCCCTTGCACGGCGCAGCTTGCCGTCTGCGGGCCCTGGGAGAGGTCGGTGTTGTTCGCGCCGCCCTTCGAGACTTCGGTGAGCGCGAAGTTGATGAAGTTCATGGCCATGCAGCGATCGAGCGCGCCGCTTTTGGCGAGGGCCTGGCCGGTTTCGGCGGCGCTCGTGACCATCGCGCCGCCCACCGAGTCCGGTAGCGTCGTCGTGGTCCACGTCGCGTCGATGGCGCGACCCTCGAGGTCCGTGGTGCGGTAGCGGCCGACGGAGTCGTACGGCTCGAGCACCATGCCGAACGCGTCGAACTGCGAGTGGCAGCCCGCGCACTTGGGCGTCATGGCGCGGAACTGGGTCTTTTCGAGCTCGCTCTTGTTCGCGAGCGACGCGATCGCCGCCGCGACCTCGGGGTCGGGCTCGGTCTGACCGGTGTCGGGGTTGATCACCTCGGGGAAGGGCGGGTTCACCTCGCAGATGATCGAGCCATTGACCGCGAGGCCGCGCGTGACCGGCGAGGTCCCCGTGGAGCGCGCGGTTGACGTGAGGAACGTCGAGAGCGTGAGCAGACCGGACCGATCGGCGGGGAGCTGGACGAGCCCGAAGCCATCCGCGTCGGTGTTGGTGGGCGCCGAGACCCCGTAGATCTGCGTGGCGACCTGCGAGGTGGTCCACGTGTCGCGCGACGTGAGCAGCGCGTCGAGCGGCCCCGTCCAGAGCGTGTTCTTCATGAAGAGCTCGCTCTCGTGATAAATCGAGGCGAGCAGGCCGCCCGTCACGGTGATGCCCGGCACCGTTTCCGGGTTGAGGATGACGTTGGGCGCGTTGGTGAGCTTGAAGTAGCGGATCAGGGCAATCTCGAGGTTTGCTCGTGCTTGGGGCGTTGCGAGCAGACGCGTGGCCTGAGCGCGCACCTGGTCGGGCGTGGCGAGCTGACCGGCAGCGGCCGCGGTCAAGAGCTCGGCGTCCGGCGGCTGATCGGTGAGGAACATCGAGACGGTCGAGGCGAGCTCGTACGGGGTGAGCGCGCCGTCGCTCGCCACGTCGTTGCCGAACTCGGTGCGATAGATGAAGCTCGGCGAGCTCAAGACGCCGTAGACGCCATACGCGAGCGCTTCCGCAGCGGTTGCCCCCGCGGCGGTCATCTCGGTCCAGAACTGGCCCGTGATGGCGCTCTGCTCTTCCGCGCTCAAAGGGTGGCGGAAGGCCTTCTCGGCGAACGTGAGCAGGTACTGCTGGACGCACGCCGTGTCGGACGGTGTTGCGCCGCACGAGGTGACGGTCGCCGAGTTCGCCGACACGTAGCTCATCGCCGCTTGCGCGAGGCGATCGTAAAGAGCGAACAGACCTTCGCTCACGCTGATCTCACCGCTGATGGGCGGGAACTCGCGCTCGAGGAGCGACGGAGGATCCTCGTCTTTTGCGATCGTCGCGGCCGCGGTGGAACCGAACAGCGCGGTGTACGAGTTGTAGAGCTGGTACTCCGTGAGGCGCACGACGCGCTTGCTCGTGGTGACGTGCGTCCCCACGCAACCGACCGCGCCGCTCGAGCCCCCGGTGCCACCCGTGCCACCCGTGCCGGCGCTACCGCCCGTGCCTACGCCGGAGCTGCCGCCCGTGCCCACGCCGGAGCTGCCACCCGCACCCACACCGGAGCTACCGCCCGTGCCGCTCCCGCCCGTGCCCGTGGCACCGGCTCCCTGGGATGCGCCGGTGCCCATCGGATTGCCGGGCCCGTTGGGGCCGCCGACCTCTCCGGTGCAGCCTACCGATAGCAGGCCGGCCAGGAGACCCGCGGTCCCGAGTAGGCCTGTCACCTGGGTGGGGGAGACGAATGACATCGTGGAGATCCTCCATCTGTACAGGCGCCCTCAGCGGCCGGGTTTCGATTGAAAATGCACCCCGGACGCGCCCCAATCCGCGACAGAGGAATCTTCCTCTCTCGCTCGACCGGGGCACCCGGTCGTCGCGGTCCGGGGTTGGTTCACGCGAGGCGCGTCGGGCGGTGGGCGGGGGGCGCATCACCCCCGAGACGCGACCGCATCGCCGCCGACGCAACCGCCGACGCCGCCGCGCCGATACGGCGGGGGACCGGAGGACATCCCATGCAATCACCCTCTCGTTTCCTCGGCGTTCTCGGCATTTTCGTGCTCACCCCGACGGCGGGCTGTTCGCTCGTGTTCGTCGAGCCGCCGCCAAAAGTGGCGGAAGGGTCGCGCCCAGCGCCCGTCGACTGCACCACCTCGAAGGCCGCGCCGGCGCTCGACAGCATCGCCGCTGGCCTCGAGGTCGTGCGCATGGCGTACGCCGCCAGCGCCGATGACAAGGACTACAAGGACTTCCCGATCAGTCGCGAGGCCGATATCGCGCTCGGCCTGACCTTCGCCACCCTGTTCGCCGGCTCGGCCATCTACGGCTACACGAAGACCTCGACCTGCCGGAAGACGAAGCACGCCTTCGAGATCGCCGGCGCGACCGTCATGCCAGCAGCGCCGCCCCCGTCAGCCTCCGAGCCGCACGCCGCCCCGCCCGCAGCCTCGGCCGTCCTCGAATAGCGCGCGCCGTACCTGGAGACTCTCCTGCCGGATGCGCGCGCGGAGCTTCCGGCACCCGGCACCTCCGCTCTGGGCGCTCACTTTCCTGACGGGCGCCGCGCGCGCACGGCAACGACGTCCGCATGATCGCAAAGCGCGCGCACTCGCTTCCCCAGCTCTTGCTCCTGTTGGGCGCCGTGGCCTGCTCGGGTGCGGAGCCTTCCGAGGAAGCCGTGTCTGCGTCGGGCGGCGCGCCAGCCGGTGGCACGGCGGGGGGAGGTAGTGGGTCGGCCGGTGCGAGCTTCGCCGGGGCGGGGGTGGGCGGCACGAGCGGTGCGTCCGGAGCCGGAACGGCGGGCGTGGGGGGAGCCACGGGCGGCGTGGCGGGCGGCGGACAATCGGGAACCACCGGGGGGGCAGGTGTCGCGGGGAGTCTCGGCGCGGGGACGTCCGGTGCTGGAGCGGCCGGTGCGGGAGCTGCGGGAGAGAGCGGCAGCAGCGGGACTTCGGGCGCTGGCGGCGTTGCCGCAGGTGGCGCCGGCGGCGCGGGCACATCAGGGGCCTCCGGCGCGGGGTCGTCGGCGGGGGGTACTGCGGGGTCGATGGGAGGCGGAGGGTTGGGCGCAGGCGGCGCGGGCGGCAGCAGTGGAACCGCTGGCTCGTCGGGCAGCGCAGGCGCGGCTGGCTCGGGCTCGGCCCTGTGCCCGCCCGGCATCACGCAGACCATCACGGTGGCGAAGAGCGGCGGCCAGTTCAGCACCGTGCAAGCGGCGATCGATTCCATCTCGAGCGGGAGCTCGACTCACATCCGCATCGACATCCGCGCGGGTACCTATCGCGAAAAGATCACCATCGCGAGCCGCAGCAACCTCTGCCTCGTCGGCGAGAACGTAATGTTGACGGTGCTCACCTACGACGATGACAACGCCAAGGTGGGCAGCACGAGCGGCACCGCGAGCGTTTACGTGAGCGCCGACGACTTTTCAGCGGCGAACCTCACCATCGAAAATAGCTTCGGGAGTGGCTCGCAGGCCGTTGCGCTCAGAACCAACGGGGATCGCCAGCAGTTCTTGGGCTGCCGCTTCGTCGGCTACCAGGACACCCTCTACACGCACCACGGGCTCCAGTATTTTCGCGACTGCTACGTGCAGGGCAACACCGACTACGTCTTCGGCGGCGCCACGGCCATTCTCCAGAATTGCGAGGTACGCAACGTCGAGGGCGGCTCGGCCGTCGCCGCACCGAACACCGACGTATCGCTGCCATACGGCATCGTTTTCCTGGGCGGCAACTTCACGGCCGTCTCCTCCGTCAAGGCGAACTCCGTGGCCCTCGGCAGGCCCTGGGGCGCTGACGGCGCGGGGGCCTACCTGAACGTGAATCTCGGCACGCACATCGCGTCCGCGGGCTTCGTCCCCATGAGCAGCAACGACCCCGCGAACGCGCGCTTCCGCGAGTACCAGAGCACGGGCCCCGGCGCGAACGCGAGCGCCCACTCCGGCTACCAAATGAGCTCGAGCGAGGCCGGGAACTATACCATTCAAAAGGTGCTCGGCGGCTGGACGCCGAGCTACAGCCAGTAGGGCGAGCTCCCCGACGATCGTCGAGGGGCGTGGGCGCGGCGCCAGCGCGGGACGAGCGCGCGCCGTCACCGTCGCCAGCGACGAACGGCTATCATGCGCCCGTGACCACGGCGTACGACGACGCCCTCGAAAAGCTCCACGCGGCGCCCTTCGAGGCCTTCGTGAACGAGCGCGACCGGCTCGCGGCGGAGCTCGCGAAGCAGGGCGAGGCCAAAAGCGCGTCGGACCTGAAGAAGCACCGGCGACCGCCGGTGTCGGCGTGGGTCGTCAATCAGCTCTATTTCAAGGAACGCGCGGCGTTCGACGCGCTGCTCGCGACGGCCGATTGGTTGCGGCACGGCGAGCCGGACCCCGCGGCGAGCACCGCGTACCGCGAGGCACTCGGCGAGCTCCGCGAGCGTGCGGCGGCGCTGCTCGCCGAGGCGGGCAAGCCGGCGAGCGAAGCAACGCTCAGGCGCGCGACGACGACGCTCACGGCGCTCGGGGCTGCCGGCGGCTTCGACCCGGATCCGCCGGGAGCCCTGAAGACGGATCGCGACCCGCCGGGCTTCGACGTCGCGGGCCTGTCGGTGGGCGCACCGAGCAAACCGCGCGGCGCTGCCCCGGCGAACGCGGAGACCGCGGCACGGCGAAAGCAGGAAGTGGAGGCCGAGCGCCGCCGCCTCGAGCAGGAGCGCGCCCAAGCTCGAGCGGAGCGCGAGCGAGTCGAGCGGCGCCTCAGGCTCGCGCGGGGCGAGCTCGAGGCACGCACCCAGGAGCTCTCCGACGCGCGCCGCCAAGCCGCCGCGGCGGAGCAGGCTGCCGAGACCGCGCGGGGTGGCGTCGAAGCGCTCGAGGCCGAGCTCGAAAAGCTCGGCGACCCCCCGGCCTGAGCGTCGGACCCTGGCGAACGATTCGCCTCGATGCCGTGGACAGTGGCGCGGATCGCGGCCAAGACTTTCCGCATGTCCGATGCCGAAAGCGCGATCGTGGCCCTCGAAACCAAGCTCGCCTATCAGGAAAAGACCATCCTCGACCTCAACGAGGTCACGGTCGATCTGAGCCGAGCCGTTTCCGACCTCAAGCGGCGCCTCGACGCGCTCGAACGCTGGGTGCGCGCCGAGCTCGAGCCGCGCGACGCGCCGAACGAGAAGCCGCCGCACTACTGATCGCAGCGGGAGCTGACCGAATAAAGGCACGATTGGGGAAGAGCGCCGCGGCCATATGCCTCGGCGTGGCATTGTTGCTTGCTCGTTCCGGGCGTACGGCGGCTCACGCGGGCCTGCGGATGGAACGATGATTGCCGTGTCGCGGGCATGTTCATCGGTCACTATGGTCCCGCATACGCCGTCAAACGGTGGCAGCCTCGCATTCCGATCTTCGTGCTGTTCCTCGCCGTGCAGCTCGTTGACGTTGCCTGGGCGATCTTCGTGCCCCTCGGGATCGAGAAGGTGCGCATCGTGCCCGGCATCACCAAAACGAACCCGCTCGATCTCTACTACATGCCGTACACGCACAGCCTCGTCGGGGCTCTCGCCTGGGCGCTCGGGTTTGGCGCGCTGTACGCGCTCGCGAAGCCGCGCTCGTCCTTCAAACGGGTCTTCGCGGCCATCTCCGTAGCGGTATTTTCCCACTGGGTTCTCGACCTGCTCGTCCACCGACCCGATCTGCCGATCGTCGATGGCGTCGGGAAAGTCGGACTCGGCCTCTGGAACTATCCCGCGCTCGCGCTCGCCCTCGAAGTGGGGTCGCTCCTGGGCGGCATGCTCCTCTATCTCGGGGCCACGCGCGCTCGTGATGCGATCGGGCGCATCGGCCCCTGGGTATTTGCATCGGCGCTCTGCGCCGTCCAGGTCACGATGTTCTTCGGACGCCCACCCGAGAGCGCGAACCAGGCGGCCGCCGCCGCGTTGGTGTCGTATCTCGTCTTCGCGGTGGTTGCCGCCTGGATCGATCACCATCGCAACCCGTCGGCGGCGGCCGAGGCGCGGAGCCACGGCCACCCGCTGGGCGAGCACGCCGCGCACGCTCCGTCGCGCTGAGCGAGCGACGGCAGGGCATCTCGGCTCGTGTCCCCTTTTGCTTGCCCGTTGCCGGAAGGTTCGCCGTGAGCAGCGTGCTGCGCGTGGGTGCGGTCCTTGCTGGGCTCGGCGCCTACTTCGTGGGTGCCGTCGCAGCGCTCGTTCTGGTCAAGCGCCTCGGCGAGGACCTGTCGAAGCTCGAGAGTCGCTCGCGCCCGGCCGTGCTGCTCGTTGGCGGCGCCGCGAACGTCCTCGTCCTGGGAGGCGTGCTCGGGTTGACTCACTGGCTCCTCGGGCGCCCGCTCTCGGCGCTCGGCCTCGGGCTGTCGCAGCGCGATGGGGCCTTCGCACTCACTGCGGGGCTCCTCACGCTCTTTTCCGCTGCGGTGTTCGTGCGAGCGGCGCGTCCCGACGGGTCGAGCTTCGAGGTGCCGAAACGTGGGTCGATGCTCGCGCTGGCCCTCGGCGTGCTGCTGCTCGTCGCTCTCCAGGAAGAAACCTTGTTTCGTGGCTATCTGGCGCTCGTGTTGGTGGGCGCCGCGCCCGTGTGGGTCGCCGTTTTGAGCACGTCGATCTTCGTGCTCGCTCACTTTCCGACCAATCGGGTTGATGGGCCGCAGATCGCGAGCTGGACGCTCGGCGGCCTCGTTCTCGTCGCCGCGTACTTGCTCTCGGGGAGCCTCTGGGTACCAGCCGCGCTGCACTTCGCCATGGACGCCGCCAACGTGCTCGTTTTTCGCATCGCGCGCGACGACGGCCTGTTCGTCGTGGAGCCTCCGCTCGCGTCGTCCGAGCGCGCCCTCTTTCGGGCCGTCCACGCCCTGCTGCTCGCCGCACTGCTATTCGGATTCTACGGAGCGAGGACGACCGACGGAGCGTCAGCCCTGCACTTCCAGCGCAACGGGCAGCACCGCGGCGCGCGCTTGCACACCGAGCTCGCCGCTCACCATGGTGCCGTCGCGGCGATGGATCACGAGGCGCTCGACGATACCGTTGCCGCGCGCGCGCACGTGGTAGCTCGAGACCACGATGCCGAGCGCGAAGAACGCGCCATGCAGTCGCGAGATGACCGGCGAACGCCGCCGCGGCTGGTCGATTCTCGACTGCCGCGAGGTCCGCCCCCTCTTCCACGAAGTGCACGTGTGTCTCGTTTTCCACGGTCCGCTCTTTCATTTGAGGACGAGCGTTTCCCTTGTCAACGGCCCGCGTCTCGAAATGATTCCCGGTGGGTTCTGGGCCCGCCCTGGTTTCACCAGGGGTGCACGGCTGCGACGTGACGCCAACGTGGCGTGCCGAGGACGCGAGCGGGCGCCTTTCGAGACTGCCTAGGTCGAGCCTAGGGCACGCTCAGGGGATCCCAGCCCGAGAGCACGACGGACGGGTCGCGGAGCGGCATCGCCTCCTCCTCCGTCAGCTCTTTCGAGAACGAAGCGCGCCGGCTTCGGTTGACGGGCAGGCCCTCGGTGTCGACGTTGCCGTATTCCCAGAAGCGAAGGTCCGCGGGCGCCTCGGCACCGTTCGGCGTGATGAGCCAGCCGACCGGGTTCACGTGCGCGCCGAGCTCGCAGTCGATGTACGCGACCTGGCTGCCAGGGTACTCGGTCACGTCGATGCGTCCGAGCCATTGGCCCGCGATGCCCTCGTCGGCCGTGAGCTTCGAGTCGACGAACACGTAGCCGTACTGGCCCGGGGGGTTTCGGGCCTGCACCTCGTAGCCCGCGCGGCCGATCGTTTTGAGCTCCGTGCGCTCGAAGAACACGCCGCCCTTGCCCCAGATGAAATCGACGTTGCCCTCGACGAGTGAGTCGGCCACGTAGACTTGGCCGCTGAGGAGCAGCGTGTCTTGCCGGCTCCGGAAGGTCGCGTTGCGGAGCACGACGCGCTGGCCGGGCTCGACGCGTAGCGCCTCGGCCTGGGAGCCGCCCTCGGGCGTGGGGTTTTCGAGCGTGATGCTCTCGATCACGAGGTCGTTCGAGCCTTCGGCGTTCACCATGGCGCGGCCGTGGGTGCCGGGGTTCAGGTCGTCGTTGTTGGGGTACGAGACGATCGTCGTTTCGCGGTCTTCACCGCTAAGGGTGATTAACTGCTTGCCGACCAGCACGAGCATCTCGCGGTAGGTTCCGGGCGAGACGGAGATGGTGGCGCGCTCGGTGTTGCCGGCGGGCACGAAGTCAATCGCACCCTGGATGGAGCAGAAGTCGGCTGTCCCGTCCCCGGCCACGCGAAGCTCGCCGGGGGTCGCCAAACTGGGCGAGACGGTCGTGAACTGCCACGCGTCGCGCGCCGTGATCGCGCCGAGCGACTTCTCGTTTTCGTCCAGGAACACGCCGTCGTTGACATGCACGAAGTAGTCGTGGTCCGGCTCGAGGGGCGTGCCCGCGAGGTACACGGACACCTCGGAGCCGTCGATGCTCACCGGCTGCAGCAGCTGGCGGTTCTGGCCGCCGATGACGGCGCTGTAGAACGTCGCCTCGAGATTGATGGTGACGACCGCCGCGTCGGGCGCGGCGGCGTCGAACACCTGGAGCTTGCCTTTCTTGCCGAGGGTGGGCGGCGAAGTGAAGCTCAGCGTGAGCGACGCGTCGGCGCAGACGTCCCTCGCCCCGGCGGCCGGGAATTCGCCCGTCAGCGCGAGCATCAGGTCCTTCGGGGGCGCCGATTGCTCCGCCGCGGGCTCGTTCGAGCCGCAGCCGAGCGCGGGCAAGAGCAGCAAAATCGCGAAAAATCGGGGGCATGCCATGGCGAATGGCTAAATGCGCGCCGCAGGCCGCTCGATCACCTGGAAATGCGCTGCCCGGGCGCGCCGTCGGCCCTTGACCTCGACGGTCATGCCCCTAGGGTCCCTGCATGCCCCTAGGGTCCCTGAAGGAGGTTCGCATGCAAGCTCGGAAGCTCGGCGGGCTCACGGTTTCGGCGCTCGGCCTCGGCTGCATGGGGATGAGCGAATTTTACGGGCAGCGAAACGACGCCGAGTCGCTCGCGACGCTCGACCGCGCGCTCGAGCTCGGCATCACGCTGCTCGACACCGCCGAGGCGTACGGCCCGTTCACGAACGAAGAGCTCCTGGGCCGTGCGCTCAAGGGCAGGCCGCGCGACCGCATCGTGCTGGCGACGAAGTTCGGCGTGATCCGGGGACCGACCCCGGCCGGTCGCGGGCTCAACGGCAAGCCCGAGCACGTGCGGCGCTGTATCGACGGTAGCCTTTACCGCCTGGGCGTCGATTACGTGGACCTCTACCAGTATCACCGCGTCGATGCGGAAACGCCCATCGAGGACACGGTAGGCGCGCTCGCCGATCTCGTGAAGGCGGGCAAGGTGCGCTACGTCGGCCTCTCCGAGGTGAGCGCGGCGACGCTCGCGAAGGCGCACGCTGTGCACCCCATCGCGTCCGTGCAATCGGAGTACTCGCTCTGGACGCGCGATCCGGAGACCGACGGCGTGCTGGAAAAGTGTCGCGAGCTCGGTGTGGGCTTTCTCGCCTACAGCCCGCTCGGTCGGGGCTTTCTCACGGGGCAGATCAAACGCTTCGAGGACTTCGACGAGGGCGACTACCGGCGCTTTTCACCGCGCTTTTTGGGCGAAAACTTCCAGAAGAACCTCGATCTCGTGGCGAAGGTGGGTGAGCTCGCGAAGGCGAAGGGCGTGGCCCCGTCGGGGGTCGCGCTCGCTTGGCTCTTGTCGCGCGCTCCATTCGTCGTGCCGATTCCGGGCACCAAGCGCCGAAAGTACCTCGAAGAGAACGTCCGCGCGCTCGACGTTGTGCTCGACGACGATGAGCTCGCCGAGATCGATCGGGTATTTTCTCCGGGGGCGGCTTCTGGCTTGCGCTACCCCGAAGCGATGATGGCGGCGCTCGGTCGCTGACTCCTCACGCGCGGCGCCGCCCGCGCGCCGCCGCCAGGTGCGTGGTGGGCCGCGCCGGCGTCACCAGCCGAGCTCCACGCCGACGCTCGGCACCGTGAGTGCCGACTGCCGTTCGTATACGAGCCCGGACGGCGTGTAATTCGCGTCGACGACTTCGGTCGCGAGCAGCGTGTTGAACCACTCCATCGTGGCCGTGACGAAGAGTCCATTCGAGAGGCTTTCGGCGGCCCGGCGGGTGGTTGCGCGGCGGCGGGCGTCGCGGGCTCGTCGGGCGGCGGCTCGTGGAATGCGATGCGTACGGCGATGCGCGCGCGCACGGGCAAACCGCCCCGCGTTGCCGGAACGAAGCGCAGCGTTTCGGCATGGCGGCGCGCCGCCGCCGCGAACGGCTCCGCGCCGCGGCGCAGCGCGACACGCGACACGCTGCCGTCCTCGGCGACGACGACCTCGAGCACGACCTCGGCGTCACCGTGCGCGCCCTTCGGGTACGGCACCTCGATGGGCGAAAGCGGCGCGGGTGGCACGATGCTGGGCGGTGCCGGCTCGTCAGCCCGCGCTGCAGGCAGGGCCACCGTCGCCGACAGCGCTCCCCACAGGAGCCGAACCAACCACGCCCGCGCGCCCACCACCCGGCCATAACATGCCCGGGCCGGCTCAGAGCCGCTCGATTAGCTCACGCGACGTTGGCCGCCGAGCCGCTCGCGTCGGCGCGAATCTCGAGCTTTACCTCGAGCGGGTGAGTCAGGGTACCGTAGGCAGGGCAGTGGCGGATGGCGCGTTCGATGGCGCCGAGGTAGCGCTCGGGAAAGCCGCTGGGCAGGCTCACCTGCATGGTGAGGCACGCGATGCGGGGGACCGGGTCGCGAGTCTTCTCGGCCTCGACGTCCACGCGGAGGCCCTCGGTCGAGAGCTGCCGCCCAAACAGGAACGCGGCGGCGTAGTAGTGCGCGCACGCGGCGACGGCGACGATCATCACATCGAGGGGTG
This sequence comes from uncultured delta proteobacterium, assembly GCA_963841435.1. Taxonomy (GTDB): domain Bacteria; phylum Myxococcota_A; class Polyangia; order Polyangiales; family Polyangiaceae; genus PMG-095. The sequence goes on along the minus strand of CAWJCS010000005.1, from coordinate 300,359 downwards.
ATGGCCCGCGGTCCTCTCCGCCGGGCACCGGGCTCGCCTGGTCGAACAGGAGCTCGTGCGAGCCCACGCGAACGCGACTTGCGACGCCGCCCGCGGACTCGATGCTCGCTTTCACGACTACCTTCCCTGCAGGGCGCCGAGGATGGCGGCGAGCCGGCTCCCTCTGGGCGCGGCGCTCTGCGACTCGCGCGTTTCGCGGCTCGTTTCGCGGCAGCGGCAGCGCTTCTCTGTCGGAACGTCGCCGAGCACCGCCTCCACGTGGCGGCCGCAGCCGGCGTAGGTTGGCTTTCCACAGCTCGAACATTGAACCCGCTGGCACATGATGTTGCTCCTTGCCGGTTGGAGCCAGCGTGCACCCAGACGGTTCGCGCCGCCTGCACATTTCCAGGTTCCGGCCGCAAACGAGGGCGGTGAGACGGCTTTGTCCCGCGCCGAGACGGTGCCGGCCGCGCCCCGTGCCGCCGCGGCGCCCTGGCTCTCCGGTGGGGCGTGTCGCCCCGGCGCGCTGTCGGCGTGGCCGGCGTGGCCGGTGGAGACTGCACTTTCCCTGGACGTGCGAGCTTGCCGTTGACGCGACGAATGCCTACCTCGCGAGCGCGAGCTGGGGCTCGCTCTTGAAGATCCCACTCGACGGCACGCCGCCCACCGAGCTCGCGACCGGCGCGGACCTCGTCGCCATCGACGCGACGGACGTTTACTTCGCGGGCCAGTTCGGCGAGCCGAGCCGCGTTGCGCTCGACGGCGGGCCCGTGACGCCGCTCGTCACGGACGGCGTCGGTGTCACCGCGCTCGCGCTCGGCCCTGACGACGTGTACTTCGCGAGGCGCGGTGGGCAGGGCAGCGTCGGAACGATCCACAGTGTGCCGAAACAAGGCGGGCCGATGGCGACGCTGGCGTCCGAGCTCGCCCTACCGTCGAGCGTTTCGGTCGATGCCACCGATCTGTTCTTCACGACCTACTCCGGCGGCACCGTCGAGAAGCTCTCTCTCGACGGCGGCGCGCGTGTGGCGCTCTTTTCCGGCGGCCTTAACCTGCAAGTGAGCGCGCTCGACGACGAAAACGTCTACTTCGCGGGGGCCCTCGGCAGCCTGTCGCGCGTGTCGAAGGACGGTGGCGAGCCCACCGAGATCGCCTACGACACCCATTTCTTCGACATCGCGCTCGACGACGCGAGCGTCTTCTGGGTCAACGGCGAAGCGCTGCGACGCGTGCCGAAGTAGCCGTCAGCGCGGCGTCACGACGAGCGTGCGCGAGGGCGCAATCGTTGCGCGCCCGTGCGAGACGGGTCGGGGAGTAGACTGCTCGGCGGAGGTGGCTCCATGAAGGTCGCGATGCTCGAGACGTTGAGAGTGAAGGACGTGATGACCGAGGCCGTGCTGGTCTTGCAAGCGGACGAGCCGCTCGACCAGGCCTGGCAGCGCTTGCACGAAGCGGGCCTCACCGGAGCGCCCGTGCAGAGCCCTCAGGGTCGATTGCTCGGCGTGCTCTCCAATTCCGACCTCGCCGATCCGAGGCGCCGCGGCGCTGACGCCGGCGGTATCGTGGGCGAGGTGATGACGCGCGTCGCCTACGGCGTGCGACCGAGCGATCCCGTGCTCGCCGCGGTCCGACTGATGCTCGACGAGAACATCCACCGCGTCCTCGTCGTCAACGACGACGGGACGCTCGCGGGCATCGTCGTCCCCATGGATGTTCTGCGCGCCCTCGCCGGCTCCGTCTCGGAGCGCATCGAGTTCGTGGATCTTCGCCAGGGTGCTTGAGAGCCGGGCGGTGATCGCGGTCACCGAAGGGACGCAAAGCATGCCCTACGACGAAAAGCTCGCCGAACGCGTGCGCCGCGCGTTCGAGAAGCGGCCGCGGCGCGTCGTCGAGCAGAAGATGTTCGGCGGCGTCTGCTTCATGGTGAGCGAAAGCATGTGCTGCGGCGTGCTTGCCGACGAGCTCATCGTTCGCGTGGGCAAGGAAGGGCAGCCGGCCGCGCTCGCCAAGCCGCACGTGAGGCCGTTCGACTTCACCGGGCGACCCTCGGCGGGCATGGTGTACGTCGGCGCGGACGCCATCCGCACGGCGCGGCAGCTCGACGTTTGGGTCGACCTCGGCATCGCCGGCCTTGCGTCGCACCGGCCCACGAAGCGGAAAGCGCCCGCGAAGCCGAAAGCGCCCACGAAGGGACGAGCCGCGAAGCCGAAAGCGCCCACGAAGGGACGAGCCGCGAAGCCGAAAGCGCCCACGCAGGGACGAGCCGCGACGAAAGCGCAGGGTGCGAAGCCGCCGCGAGCCCGGAAGCGGTGACGGCGTCCGAGCTCTTTCACCCCGGGAAAAGGTGAAAATACGGCTCTGCCTCCGCGAAGACGCGTGCGACCGAGGGGCGCTCCATGAGCCGTGCGAAGTAGCGGGCAAGCTCTGGGTGGTCCTTCGTGAAGGGCGCGACGCGGTTTGCGTAGAACAGGGCGGGTGCGGCGGCGCAGTCGGCCATGGTGAACGCTTCGAGCGGACGCTACCGAAGTCCGTTCGCCGTGCGGCTCGCCTTTCGGCGCGTCACGGCGTCGAAACGGCGAAGTCGTCGAACTCGGTCGAGGTATTTTGCCCGACGGTGAGCACGCCCGTGTTTCCGCCGCCCAGGGTGCCGCCCGACACCGTGCAGTTGTGGGCCGCGCTGAAGGACGTGCCGTTCGTGCTGTACGAGCTCACGAGGCGCGTGCTGCTCGCCGGCCCCGAGATTTGCAGCTCGAGCCAGAAAAAGCCGCCGCCCGAGAGCGACGGCGAGGGAGAGACCGAGCCGCAGCCCGAGCCGCTGATCGAGCTCGTTCCGCGGCGTAGCGTGAGCGCTCCCGTGCCGTCGAGCATGAGCGCGTAGTAATTGGTGGAACCGGCGTAGCGCCCGAGGATGCCGGCGCGGTACGAGCTGCTCGAGCCGTCGAAGTGGAGCACCTTCACCTTGGCGACGATGGTCTGGTCCGTCCAGCTGCCAGAGCCGACGACCGAACGCTGCGAGCCGGACTCGCCGGCGTAGCGGTAGACGAGGCTCGAGTCGGTCACGACCGACCAGCTGCCCGCCGTGGGCGACCAGCCGTTCGCGTTGCCGTCCTGGAAGTCGTCGCAGAACGCCCAGCCGGGCAGCCCGCAGATGGTGGCGGGCATCGACGCGCAGGCCCCGTTCACGCAGTAGGGCGCCGCGCCGCCGCAGCTGTTGGCACACGTGCCACAGTGGGCCGCCGTCGTGCGATCGACCTCGCAGCCGTCGCTCGTCGATGCGTTGCAGCTCAGGTGGGTCGCATCGCAGCTCGGCATGCACGCGCCGCTCGTGCACGTGTTGGTGCCGCCCACGGCGAGGCATTGTGTCGTGCAGGAGCCGCAGTGAAGCTCGTCGCTCGACAATGCGGTTTCGCAGCCGTTTTGGGCCCCACCGTCGCAGTCACCAAAGCTCTGATCACAGCTGCCGAGCTGGCAGGTGCTCGCGACGCACTTGCCCGTCGCATGCGCAAATTGTGTGTCGCAGCGCAGTCCGGCCATGCCGCAGCCGCCACAGTTCATCACGCTCGTGCTCGTGTCCGTTTCGCAGCTCGTGCCGTCCATGTCGCAGTCTTGGTACGGAACCGTGCAGCTGCCGACGCGGCATTGGCCGCTCTCGCAGCGCGCCGTGGCGTGCGTGATCGAACAGGCGGCCCCGCAGGCGCCGCAATGCGAGAGGCTCGCGTTCGTGTTCGTCTCGCAACCGTCCGAGTAGCCGCCGTCGGCGTCTCCCGTGTTGCAGTTGCCGAAGCCGGCGTCGCAGCTCTCGACGATGCATTTCCCCGCACTGCACGCCGCCACGCCGTGCGCGGCGACGCAGCGGCTCCCGCATGCCCCACAGTTGTCCACGTCGTCGAGCGGCTGCTCGCAGCCGTCCATGGGGTCGCCATTGCAGTTGCCCAAGCCCGCTTCACACGTCGTCGAGCCGCAGGTCCCGTCGAGACAGAACGGCGTCTCGCCGGCGTTCGCCGTGCAGGCGTTGCGGCATTCTCCGCAGTTTTGCGCGTCGGCGGCGACGCGCTTCTCGCAGCCGTTGCCGCGGTCGTCGTCGCAATCGGCGAAGCCAGGCTCGCACTCGATGAGGCAGCGTGACCCTTCGCACGACGGGACACCGTTGATCGCGGGGCACGCCGCGCCGCAGGCGCTGCAATTGTCGGCGTCCTTGCCGAGGTTCACCTCGCAACCGTTGGTCGGGTCGCGGTCGCAGTCCTCGTAGGGTGAGTCGCAGCTCGACACCTGGCACGTCCCGCCCACGCAGCTCGCCGCGCCGTGCGCGAGATTGCAACGCATGCCGCAGCCGCCGCAGTGGTCGGGGTCGGTCAGCGTGTTCGTCTCGCACTCCTCGGCGAGGTCGCCATCGCACTCGGCGGTTCCCGGCAAGCACGAGACCTGGCACCTGCCGTCGCCGCAGTGCGCGCTCGCGCAGTCGCCGTTCTTCTCGCAGGCGTCGCCCGTCTTGCATCCGGGGCACCGCGTGCCCCCGCAGTCGCGAGCGGTCTCGTCGCCGTTCGTCACGCCGTCGTCGCACGCGGCTGGGCTGCACGTTTCGTCGTCGCCGCACACGCCACTCTCGCAGTCGCGCGCCTGCCTGCATGCCTCGCCCGCGGCGCACGGCCGGCAGTCGCCGCCCCCGCAATCCACCGCCGTCTCCTTCAGGTCCTTTACGCCGTCGTCGCAGTCGGGCTTTTGGCAAACTCCTTCGATGCAATCCCCCTCTTCGCAACCATCCTCGGCGCGGCACCTTCCGAGCAGCGAGCAGCGCCGGCACTCGCCACCGCAGTCGACGTCCGTCTCGCCCTCGTCCGTGTCGACGACGCCGTTGTCGCAGTGGCTCGTCGGCGTCTCTCCGCCGGCGCCCTCGCCGCTCGCGCCACCACTCGCTTCGGTGCCGCCGACCCCTGCGCCGCCATCCGGCGAGTCACCGGAAAACGTGTAGTCCGGCACGGCACACGACACCGCCCACGCCAGCACGACCGCGCCGAGCGCCCTGACGCCTGTCGAAGACCCTGTCGCTCTCGCCGGTACCACGGAGTGGTGAATGCCGCTCGGGTTCCGTTCGATCCCAAACTTTTCCGCAACATTGGCAGGCGTGGGCCAGAGACCACGCACGCTCCGGCTGGCGCCGCCGAGCCGCCGAGCACGAATGCGGAATCGATTTCACAGGCCCTGGCGCGTCGAAGCGCGCGCCTGACTCGGGGATCATTCGATCGAGACGATCGGACAGTTCACGGTGGGCCCATCGTCCACGAGAATCGACGCGTGCTCCACGGACGCGAGGTCCATCACGGTTTCGAAATCGGCGTTGTCGTAGATCTGCACGCCCCAGAGCGGTGAGTAGCCAGCGTCGTCGGGCAACGTGGCGGGGACATTGTGAGTTTGCGCGCTGTTGGGCTCGACCTCGAAGCCCGAGGCCGGCCCGCTCATGGGGTCGTTGGGATCGGGATTGACGTTGAAGGTGACGAAGATCGGAGAAACCGGCACGTTGCCCCCCGTTGTCGTCAGCATGGCCTCCGAGAAGTTGAAGTAGAACACGACGCCGTCGCGGTACCATCCGCGGCTCAGCCCGGGATCCTCGTCGCCTAGCCTCATCGTCGCCGTCGAGCCGTCGGGCACTATGGGGCAATTGACGAGCATGTCGGTCTCGTCGATCGGGTACCCGGCCGCGCGGAGCGCCGAAGCGCTCGTCACGCTGTTGGTGACGTAGTCGGCGGGGACGGTCACCTTCATCACCTGCCAGAAGTCGTTGTATCCCTTGTCGCCCGGTACGACATCAACGATGTTGAGCTGCCCCGAAACCGGCGAGCTTTCGCCGGCTCGGAACAAGGCGTAGATGGGCGCCGGCGCGGTCGGTTGGACGTCGAAGTTGTAGTACTTCACGACCTCGCCATCGGGACCGAGCCCCTGCGTGACGAACGGCTCTCCCGAATCGAAGTCGATGGGCTCGTTCGGCCCCGGCAGGTCGTTTTCGTCGCTGCGTACCATCAACATCCCCGCATCGGCGCTGAAACGATCCACCGCCGCGCGCGGCGCCGTGTCGGGATCCGTTGCGTGGTCGCCCGACGGCACGACGGGCGCGTCGTCGTCACCGCCGCATCCGGCGGTGAGCATGGCGATTGCGAGACAAACTGCTCCCATGAAACGCATGGCTCCTCCTGTTGCAAGTTGGCCGGGTGCCGGCCCGGTGCGAGTAAGCCGCGCAAGGTCACCGGTTACAGGCGCGGCAACAATCCACGGCGAGCCCAGCGTGGCGCACGCTGGGGCATATGATCCCGCCACGGAGGACCAGGGCGTGGTGCGTGCGTCGTTTTCGTTCGCCGTCGCCTCTCGTCAGGCGCGTCGCGGCGGGAGCTTGCCGCCGGAGAGCAAACGCTCGACGAGCTCCTCCACGCCTGCCCCGCGAGTCGAGGCCGAAACGGCGCCGTTGCTCGCGAGCGTCCCGTCGTAGTCACACGCGAGCGAGCGGTAGCGCATGGTTTCTGAGCGCCAGCGTGACGTTGTGCCCGCCGAACGCCATCGAGTTCGACAGGGCGACCTTCACGGCTTGCTTTCGTGCCTGGTTCGGCACGTAGTCGAGGTCGCAGGTCGGATCGGGGATGTCGAGATTGATGGTCGGCGGGATGACGCCGCGATCGATGGCGAGCGCGCAGATCGCTGCCTCGACGGCGCCGGCCGCTCCGAGAAGGTGCCCCAGCATCGACTTCGTCGAGCTCACGGCGACCCTTGCAGCGTGCTCCCCGAGCGCCTGGCGGATGGCGCGCGTCTCGGCGGGGTCCGAGAGCAGCGTGCCGGTGCCGTGGGCATTGATGTAGTCCACGCTCGAAGGCTCGAGCCCCGCTTCACGGAGCGCGAGCAGCATGGCGCGCGTCACGCGCTCTCCGTCGGGGCGCGGCGCCGTCAGGTGGTGGGCGTCGCTCGTCTGACCGTAGCCGCACACCTCGGCGTAGACGTGAGCCCCGCGCCGCTTCGCCGAATCGAGCGACTCGAGGAGCAGCACGCAGGCGCCCTCGCCGAGCACGAAACCGTCGCGATCCGCGGCGAACGGGCGAGCGGCTCGTGCGGGGTCGTCGTTGCGAAGCGACAGGGCCCGCATGCTCGCAAAGCCCGACATCACGACCGGATTGATGCCTCCTTCGGCGCCGCCCACGACGCAGGCCGTGGCATAGCCGCCGCGGATCAGCCGGTAGCCTTGCCCGATCGCGTCGGCCGACGAAGCGCAGGCGCTCACGGGCGCGTAGCTCGGACCGCCGAGCTTCAAGCGGTCGGCGATCACGGACGCGGCGAGGTTCGCCATGGCCATGGGAATGAAGAGCGGCGACACGGCCTCGTCGGCGAGGTGCGCGCGCACGGCGGTGAAGATGGAGTCCGGCCCGCCGAGGCCGCTGCTCACGATGGTCGCCACGTCGTCGCGGTCGAGGCCGTCGAGGCTCTGGTCCGCGAGCGCAAGCTCCGATGCTGCCACGGCGAGCTGGGCGACGCGCGCGAGGCGCTTTGTATCCTTGAAGTCGAGCCAGCGACGGGGCTCGAAGCCGTCCACCTCGGCGGCGATCTGCACGCGACTCGAGCTCGGGTCGAACAGCGTGATGCGGCGAACGCCGCTGACGCCGGCGACGAGCTTCTCGAAAAACGCATCGGTGCCGATGCCGAGCGGCGTGACGAGCCCGATCGCGGTGATGGCGACCCGCGTCCGATCGGGCTCGGCGCGCTCACTCGGCAGAATCAGGCGATCTCCGCGCTTTTGCTCTTTACGAGCTCGATGAGGTCCGTGACGGTCTCGACCCGGAACATCGAGGCCGTGTCGAACTTGAGCCCGTACTTGTTCTCGAGCAACGTCGCGATCCCGAGTAGGCCGAGCGAATCGAAACCGAGCTCTTCGAGGGTCGCTTCGGGAGCGACCGCATCGAGCTTGATGTCGTAATTCGCGGCCAGGTACTCGGCGATGTCCTTCTGGATGGAGGCGTAGGCGCTCATGCGGAACTTTTCGCCGTCAACTCGGCTTATAAATTTACCACGTGGCCGCTTTCGCGGCAACGCTCGGCCGAGCCGAACGAAAGGCCGCGGAACCCGCGCGGCGCGCTGGCACTGCTCGGCGAGGTGCGAGCCGAGCGAACGCTCCGACATGACGCTCCGATCCCATGGACACGGCGCAAGGCCGAGTCGAAGCCAGGAGAGCGCGCGAGTGGCTTCGAGCGCCTGGTGTCGTCGGCTGGTCGAGGGGCCGTTCGTCGCCGTGGCCGGCGCGAACGGCGGGCGCGACCGCGTCGCCTCGAGCAAGGCCGATCATCGCGCGACAGGTGTCATCGAATCGGAGCTTTACGGAGCGAGATCGAGCGACTGGTTGACGGTGACCGTGGGGTGGCCGGGTGGGGGTGGCTCGAACACGACCGAATAGAGCGACTCCTGGACGCACACCGAGAAGAGCTCGTCGCCGAGGTCCGCGCCCTTGCCGAGCGAGGCGTCGACGACGACGCCGCCGACGCTTTCGTCTCCCATGATCGAGAACTTCAGCGTCACGCTGCCCTTTGCTTCCGGGTGTCGCGAGAGCAGCTCCTCGTAGCAGGAGCCCGCGAGCGGCACGAACTGCTCCCGCATGACGCGACCCACGTAGCGGCCGAGCGCCTCGTTCGCCTGGTTTCCCGTCCCCTCGGGCGCGGGCATGCCCTGCGTTGCGGCACCGGCGTGCGCGGGCTTTGGCAGCGCTCGTCGGCCACCGTCGCGAGGCTCGGGCTTTGCCGCGTAGAGCGTGAGCAAGAGCTTCCTCAGCGCGTCGGCGCGCGCCCGGTCGCGGACCGGCTCGGTGTAGCGCGGCAGCGCGGGTCTCGGTGGGGCGTTCGCCGTGGCGCTCGCACTCGGCGAGGCCATGGGCACGTTGCCAGAGGCGGGGCCCCTCGCCGGCGAAGCCGAGAGAGCGCCAGGCGGGCGATGCGTGCCCTCGCGGGCACGTTGCGATGCCCTGAGAGCGAGCCCTCCAAGCACGACGAGCGCCAAGAGCACCCCGCCCAGAGCGCCTGCCTTGCCTGCCGTCATCGCGCGCCGCTCGTCGAGGTGAGCACGTGCCCGACTAGCGAGTGCTCCCGAGCTCACGCTCGCGGGCCACGGGAAATTCGCGATTGACGAAGGCGTCGAGGGCGTCGGCGTCGGGCTCACTCGGCTCGATCGGCTCGACGTTCGTCGGCGGGCTCCCGCCGTGAAAGGCGAGGATCTCGAAGTCGCCCTGTGCCGCCTTGAAATTCGCGATCACGGAGCCCTCGAGGAACGCCGCACCGAGCGGGATGGCATAGAGGCCGTCCGTTCGGGTGGCGCCGAAAGCTCGACGCAGATCCTCGGGCTCGACCGTTCCCACCCGCTCGAAGAGCACCGGGAGATCGAGCTCGCCCCGCGTGCTGTGAAAGTGCACGCGGCGCAGCGGTAAATCGGCCGGATCCTGCGCGAGGGCCGTGACGATCATGAACGCGAAGCCCCCGAGCGCGTGATTTTCCTCGGCACTTTCCGGGTACGCGATGTCGGCGAGGGCGATGCGCTCCACGCGGGCGTTCTTCGGTAGCTCCGCCAGTGTCTTCCTGAGGCGAGCCTCGACGACGGCGTTGCTCATCGGTTCGTCGGTCCGTTCCGTGGAAGCCGCGTGCGCGTCGGCGGCGCGATCCTGGTGGTGCGACGAACGCGGGCCTGCCGAGTCGGCAGCGGATTTCGAAGGTGCGCCCCCACCGCAGGCCACACCGAGCCCGACAACGACGAAGAGCCCCGCTCGAAGCGCCATCCGAAGCGTAGCGTCCTATGCCCGTCGGCGCGCTGCAAGGCGCAGGAGCGTGTACGGCCGAACGACCGACGGCGACGGACGCGCGCGCGGTTGACTTCGCCGTCCCGAGACGGACATTTGCCGGCATGCGCTTCGCCATCCTCGGAGCCGGTGCCCTCGGGAGCATTCTCGGCGCGCACCTTTGCCGCGCCGGCCACGACGTGACGCTTCTCGCGCGCGGTGAGCGCGTAGCGACGCTCGAGCGCGACGGTGTGATCGTGACGGGCCTCGCCGCGATCGAGGCACGCCCCAACATCTTGCGTCATCCGCGCGAGCTTCGCGAGACCGACACGTTGATTGTCGCCACCAAGGCGATTGGCTCCGCCGAGAGCTTGGCGGCGCTCGCCCACGTCGAGCTCGGCTGCGCGTTTTCGGTCCAGAACGGCGTGCTCAAGGACGAGCTGCTCGCCCAAGCGTTCGGGGCCGAGCGCGTGCTCGGCTGCATGGCGGACTTCAGCGGGGAGCTCTTGCCGGGCGGTGCCGTCAAGTTCACGCGCAACGTGTGCCTTCACCTCGGTGAGCTCGGGGGTGGCACGAGCGAGCGAACGAGCGCTCTCAGTCTACTCATCGACGCCGCGGGCGTGCGCTCGGCCGTGGCGCCCGACATCCGCACACGCGAATGGTCGAAGTTCGTCGGCTGGATCGCCCAGCTGCCGCTCGCCGTGCTCACCGGGCGCTACACCTGGGAGTTCTTGACCGACGAGGCGGGCGCCGGCGTCATCGTGCGGATGGCCCGCGAGGCCAAGGCGTTGGCCGATGCCGAGCGCATCGCGATCGAGGACGCGTCGCCGTTGCCGGTGGCCAGCATCGCGCGGGCGACCGACGACGAAGCCATCGAGCTGGTGCGCCGCGTCGGCGAGCGCTACCGAGAAGGCGCGCCCGAGCACCGCGTGTCGGCTCAGCAAGATGCGCTGCGAGGCAGCCCGCTCGAAATCGAGGAAACACTCGGCTTCGCTCTCTCGCGCGCCGCCGAGCTCGGCGTGGCGATGCCGACGCTCGACACCTGCTACCGCCTGCTGCTCGCCGCGCACCCGACACGGCGGCGCTAGCAGGCCGGACCGCCTATCGCCGGCTACGGCTGGAAACCGGCCCGGATGTAGTCGTTGATCGCGGGGGCGCCGAGGCGCGGATCGAAATTGAGACGCGTCTGGTTCCGGGCTGCGTCGAGGTAGCTCGCGAGCGTCGAGCCGAGGCCGAGGGAGGTGGCGTAGGTTTCGATGGTGCGGTCGGGATCGGAGAAGTCGGCAGGGTCGAGCGTCGTCGCGTCGCTCTCGCCGCTCGTCGCCTTCCAGTCGTCGATTGAGCCGCGCCCCGCGTCGAGACAGAACCAGGAGCCCGCCGCGGCCGAGCTGAAATAGCCGTTGCCCGTATACGAGTAGCTCGCAAACGATCCGCTGTGATCGACGAGGCACGAGTCCTGATCGGGGTTGACGAAGGCGTTGCCGGAAATCGTGATCGTCTCGTGCCCGGACACGGCGCTCACCTGCAGGGCGCGTGTCTGGATGCGATAAAAGAGGTTGTTCTTCACGCCGATGTCGCGTTCGCTGTCGCCCGCGACGTTCAGCGCGTACGAATTGGCGACGCTGCTCTGGTGCTGATTCAAAAACAGGTTGTCCTCGATCGCGAGGCCGTCGTTGTCCTGGACCTCGACGCCCCACGCGAGCGTGCGCGTCGTCGGCTGGCTGCGGCCGATGTCCGACATCACGTTGTTCTTGATGGTCGAAGACGCGAAACGGAAGGGCTCGGTGCTGTTGCCGCCGATCGAGACGCCAATTTCGCCCTCGACGAAATAGTTGTTCTCGATCACCGTGCCCTGCATGTCGCCCGTCACGTCCGAGCGCAGCTTGATGTGAATGCTCGAGGCGCGCGTGAGCACGTTGTCGCGTATGACGACGTCCGTGCCGTTCAGGTAGAGGTTGTGGTTGTAGATGGTGGCGCAGGCGGAAGGAACGTCCTCGTTCCAGCCGTTGTGGTCGAAGAGGTTGCCTTCGACGAGCAGGCCCTCGACGTGACTCGAGTACATGCCGGAGGGTCGGTAGGTCGAGTCGCCGTTCGGATCGCCGGGAGAGCACGTGTCCGCGTGGAACGCCTTCTCGACCACGTTGCGACGCACCTCGACGTCCTGGTACGTGCCCGAGCCGTAGCTCTGCAGCGCGATCTCGCCGTATTCGAGGTGGCAGCTCTCGATGAGCAGGTTCTGGCCGCTGCCCACGTAGCGGAAGACGCCCTCGGCGCCCACATCGTAGGCCGCATCCGCCGGGTCACTGTGGGTGACGACGAAGTGGAGGCCCACGACGGCCACGAAGCTTCGCGCCTGGCCGTCGTGGTTGATGAAAAAGTCCGAGGCTTCCACGCGGGGAAGCGCCATCGAGTCGCCGTACGACGCGACGACGAGCGGGTGCGTCGCATCGCGGCCCGATTTGAAGCGGCCGAGCGTCTGGTCGCGAAAGGTGCTGCCGCGCTCGAGCAGCATGAAGTCGTTCTCCCCGTCGCGAACGAGAGCGGCCGCGCGCGCGAGCGTCTTCACCGGATCGTTCGGGCTCGTGCCGCTCGCCGCGTCGTCACCGTTCTCGCTCACGTAGACGACCACGCTGTCGGGGCCGATGTCGAAGGTAGAAAAGCCGTCTTCCTGGTCGCGTGGCAGCGCGGCCTCGGTGCCGTCGCCGGGGCCCCAGCAGCCGAGGTCTTCCTGCCAGTCGACGAGGCCGTCGCCATCGTTGTCGATGCCGTCGTTGCACTCGGTGGGCTGCATGGGCCCGCTCCCGCCCGTGCCCGAGCTGCCGGCCTTGCCGCCGCCGGTCCCGCCCGAGCCGCCGTCGCGCGCGCCACCCGCGTCGCTGCCGCCGCTCCCGCCGCTGCCGCTCGAGCCACCGTTCGCCCCGCCCGACCCCTTCCCCGCCGTGCCAGCGCCGCCGCCGCCGGCGCTGCCGCTCGCGCCCCCCGGGCCGCCCGCGGCGCCCATGGCTCCGCTCCCCGAGGCCGCCTGGGTGCCGCTCCCCGGCTCGTCGTCGCCGCACGCCACGGCCGCGACGGCGGTGCCCGCGAACAGTACGGCGAATGCGTTCTGCCACCTGCTCCTTCTCGAACCCGTTGCCATGAGCGCCCTACCGAATCTTCATGCTACTCCCGCGCGCCGTCGCGGGTCGAGCGCCGGCCGCGAAAGCCTACATTTTGCGGCGTCGTCAGCGCGCGGTCGACGCGCGCGTCCTCACGTTCCCGACGGCTTCATGATTCGCAGAACGGGGGCGCCCAAAGGGCCGCGCGGCAGCGGAAAATAGACCCGATGGGTTTCGGGATCGACTGCAAGAGAGTGGCTGCCGTCGCCAGGGTGCTGTTCTGCGATTTGCACGAGCCCAGGTTGGCCCAGGTCGAATACCCGGAGGTCGCCGCTCTCTGACGCGACGTAAAGCCAGCCAAGGCCCGCATCGATCGCCATGACGTCAGGATGCCTGCCGCAGCTGGCGACGCGCTGATCATGCGAGCGGGAAGCGAGGTCGACACGGACGACTTTCGAATTGCGCTCGCACGCGACGAAGGCGCTGGGGCCGTTCGGGTGGAGCCTGAGGCCGTGCGCCCCCGAGCAATGGCCGAGGGCCACGCTCTCGGTGATGCGCGCCTCGAGCGGGTCGAGTGCCACGAGCCGATCAGGCGCCGAAGTGGTCGCGACCGTGACCCAAAAGGCGCGGCGCCGTGCATCGAACACCACGTTCCCGGGCTCGCCGCCGAGCTGCACTTGCGTTCGAGCGCCGCTGCCGGATTGGGCGATGAGCGATACGGCGCCGTCGCCTTGGTCCGATACCGCGACGATGCGATCCGTGCCGTCCCAGGCCACGCCGTCGGGCGCGGTGCCCGTCGTGACGCGGGCGATTTCCGTGAGTGACCGACGGTCGAGAATCACGAGCGCATGCGGCGAGCTGCTCACGAAGATGCGACCGGCGTCGTCTGCGATTGCGACGCCGCGCGGTATCGGCACGCTCGACACCCGCTTCACGAGTGAGCCGTCGCCGGCCCGGACGACGAGCACCGAGGCGTCGTTCATGTGCGCGATGACGAGGTTCTTCGTCGTCCGGTCGAGCTCCAGGTAGTCGAAGCGCACGGCGCGCCCGGGGAGCGGCGCATCGACCACGAGCTCCAGCGGCAGCGACGCGCGGCCGACGCCCGGAGCGTCGCGCTCAGCCGCGCCGGTGACTCGAGCGTGCGACCTCGCGGCCCCTGACTCGGCTCGAGCGTGAGGGGCGAGCGCTGCCGGGGCGCCGCCGGTGGGGGTGGCCGATGGCGGGGCACACGACGCAGCGAAAAGCAGGAGCGAGACGAGTCGCCTCATCGACCCCGTTCGTATCAGGTCTTCGCCCCGACGCTCGCTCGGCGCCGGAAGCGTCCGTGGCCCCCTTTCGCGGTCCGAGGGGTGACGGCAGGCGCTCGCCGCTCTAGCTTTGACGCATGGGCGCGATCAAGACCTACGCGGGCGGCTGCCACTGCGGCAAGGTTCGCTACGAGGTGAAGCTCGATCTGACGAAACCGGTCATCGCTTGCAATTGCTCCATGTGTGGGCGGAGCGGCACACTCCTCAGCTTCGTTCCGGCGTCGGAATTCCAGCTACTTTCGGGGGAAGACGCGCTGACCGACTATCAGTTCAACCATCACGTCATCCACCACTTGTTCTGCCGCGTCTGCGGCATCAAATCGTTCGCGCGCGGCACTGGGCGGGACGGCGGCGCCACGGTCGCCGTCAACACGCGCTGCCTGGATGACGCCGAGCTCGGAGCGCTCAACGTCACCCAGTTCGACGGCAAGAGCCGCTGAGCGGCTCGGCCGCTTCTCGCGGCGGACGGAGCCGCGGCACGCCGGTCACCCGGTGGCTGCGGCTCGCCCGTGCTCAGCGGCTCGCCGAGCGAGTCGAGGTCGTGCACGCCACGGTCGGGGCCTGGCGGGGACCGAAGCGACGGATCGCATCGCGGTAGCCGGCGCTGGCGACGCGGTTCGATCTCGCCGTGGCGGGGCCGAAGCGACGCATCGCATCGCGGTAGCCCGCGCCGGGGCGGACGTTCTTGGCGTCGCAGGCGGCGGCGTGCGCAGCGCGAGCCTGGGCTCGCGTCAGCGCGGGGTGACCGTGCGCGAACGCACTGACGGTGAGGGTCAGGGTAAAGGCGGTCGCGAGAACGCTCCGCACGACGGACTGCGTGAACATGAGTCTCCTTTGGGCCGAGCGGCCCGCAGCCCCGCTGCGGCAGGACGCTCCCGGGCGCACATCGCCTGCGTGCCTCCGTGCCGCTTCAGTTTCGGGGCTCGCTCTACCTACGCCTGGCGTGGGGGTAGGTTTCATCCGAACTTCGGAGCCCTTTCGTCTGACCACGAAGGGACTGCGCCCGCACGCCGCAGGCTTGGCTACGTTGCCGCAAAAAAGAACCGAAGTCGTGTCGAGCCCGTGCGGTCGGCTCCGACCGTGGGAGGAAGCCGGGCAGGGGCCCGGCGGCACCGAACCCCCCAACACGGAGACAATAAAATGGCCGAAATCACGACGTTCATCACTTACGACCACGAGGCGGAGCAGGCGGTCCAGAAGTACGTGTCGATCTTCGAGGGCACGATCACGAGCACGACGCGCGCCGGTGGCCCCGATTCACCTGTCTTTTCGCTCACGTTCGAGATCCTCGGCAAGAGCTTCATCGCCATGAACGGCGGCCCGAGCTTCGGCTTCGCGCAGGGTATCTCGCTGTTCGTAGCGTGTGACACGCAAGACGAGATCGACCGCTACTACCTGGCGCTGCTCGAGGGCGGCGGCAAGGAGATCCAGTGCGGTTGGCTCACCGATCGCTTCGGCGTCTGCTGGCAGATCGTGCCGAAGACGCTCGGAAAGTACCTGGGCGGACCAGATCGCGACGGGGCAGAGCGCGCGATGCAGGCGATGATGCAAATGAAGAAGCTCGACATCGCGGCGCTCGCGCGCGCGTACACGGGCAGCTGACGGTCCCCGCCCTCGCCACTTCGCGCGCTCGCGAACGAAACCGCCACCCAACGGACGCGGCGTTTGCACGGATTTTGGCGTTTCGCGCGCGACGCCTCGTCGAGCCGCTTGCGAGGCGGGAGCGGCGAGCTAGAAATGAAACTCATGCGCAGATGGCGCTCGGTCGGTCGCGCGCTCTGGGCGTGCCTGGGGCTTTCTGCCCTCGCTCAGCCCGCGTGGGCCGCCGCGAAGGTCACGATCGAGCCGAGCGCCTGGCGCGTCGTCGAGAGCGAGTCAGGACCGACGAACTACTACTCCCTCGTTCGCGAGGGCGACGCCTCGTTCGTTCGCTCTCGCTATCGCCCGCCCATGAAGACCACGGTGCTCGGCTGGCAAGCTCCCGACCGCGCGCGCGAAACGGCGTCTCGCCTCGGCTGGACCTGGCGCGCCCGCACGCTGCCCAGCGGTGGTGACGAGTGCGTGAGTGGCAAGGGCGACTCCGCGGCCGTCGTGTACGTCACCTGGAAGCGAGGCCTTCGCTACTACACGCTGAAGTACGTCTGGAGCGCCGTGGGCAGGAAGGGTGCGGTGTGCGATCGGAAGCGCAATCCGTTCGTCGCGCAGGACACGGTCATCTTGCAGTCGGGGCCGCCGCTCGGCACCTGGCGGTCCGTGGATCTCGATCTCCGTGCGGAGTTCCGCAGGCACTTCGAGGGCGGCGACCCGTCGGCCGACGTGCCCGCGTTCGTCGGCATCGGCATCATGAGCGACGGCGACCAGACCCACAGCGAGAGCTCGGCCGATTATGGCCCCTTCGTGCTTTCCTTCTGACGCCCTAAAATTGCCAGCCCGCGCTCGCGACCGCGCGGCTTCCCGACAACTTGAGTCGGAACACCGGTACCACCACGTTGCGCTCGCCCGCTGACGGTTGCGCGAAACACAGGACGACGCCCGTCGCCACGGCGGCACCCGCGACACCGGCGAGCACGCGGCTCGCGACGTCGAGCGAGCGGTTGCTCGTCACGCGACCGTCGGTGCAGTGAGCGCGGCATTCGAGACCGGCACCGCGCGGAAGGTTGGCTGCCCTCGCCGCGAGCGCGCTGCTCGGCGAAGGGCCGACCGCGACGAACCGGAACAGTCCTCGCGCGGGGCGCCCCGCGCGCAAACGTGCACGATGCGCGGGTGTGCTCCGGCCGAGGCGTGCCGCGCGGTCGCGCGCGCCCGAGAACGCGCCGCCCAAGGTCGTGCGCATGCGCGGCGTTTCGGCGCGAGCCCGGCTCGTGACGACGAGCGCGCACAGGCACGCGCAGGCTGTGAGCCAGTGCCTGACGTAGTGCCTGGGTGCGCGCAACGGTGGTCCGGGGCGTCCATTGGGAGACGCTTCCTCGGAGCTCCAGAACTACACGTTCCGTCCTCTCTGCGCGAGCGAAACCGCCGGGCCGTTCTCCTGGTTCCCGTCGGTCTAGGGGGCCGATGTCGTTCGATGTGTGCGAGTGTAAAGTGGTGTACACAAAGTGATGCCAAGTGTGGTGTCCGTGGTGTCGAGTTACGTGACGAGAGATTGACCGAAGCGTGGCGCTGAAGCGTGGCGCTTCGGGCGCCGTCGTCGCTTCGAAGCCCCCCGGCCCCGCGCGCGCGTTATGGGTATCTCTTCAGCGCGCGCTGTCAGTGTAGCGGGCGAGGCGAAAATGGTCGTAGCATGGAGGATCGTGGCCAAGCCGATCTCGCAAACTTACCCGACGCTCGCTCTCGTGGTCGATTGCGTTGAACGATAGCTACCAGAACGCCCTTTGCACGGCGGTGGCCGATGCTGCTCGTCGCGAGGGCGCGACCTTGCTCTGCTTCGCGGGCGGAGCGCCCGCCAAGCCCGGCGCAACCGCGTCGCTCCGCAATCGCGTCTACGAATCCATCGACCTGGAACGGATTGACGGACTGATCCTGTCGGCCGGAACGTTGGAGTCCGGTGTGGGCGCCGAGGTGCTCGCAGGCTTCGCCGAACGCTTCAGCTCGCTCCCTCGGGTCAGCGTCGGCGTGCCGCTGCCGGGCGTGCCCAGCATCGTGCTCGACAACGCCGACGGCACCCGACGGCTCGTGACGCACCTCGTCGAGGCGCATGGCCGAAGGAACGTTGCATTCGTGCGCGGGCCGATCGCGAACGACGAGGCGGAGGCTCGTTTCGAGGGGTACCGCCAGGCGCTCGAGGCGGCTGGCATCGACTTCGAGCCGGCGCTTGCGGTCGTCGGAGATTTTTTGCAGGTCTCGGGTGAGCGGGCCGTGCACGCGCTGCTCGCCTCGGGCCGGGATTTCGACGCCGTCGTTGCCGCCAACGACGAGATGGCGCTCGGCGCGTTGATGGCGCTTCGAGCGCGGGGCATTCGCGTGCCGGAGGACTGCGCCGTCGTCGGGTTCGACGACGGACCGGCCGCGCGCCAGGCCTTGCCGGGCCTCACGACCGCGCGCCAGGCGGTTCAAGAGCAGGCCGCCGCCGCCGTCGCCTGCGTGCTCGCGCAGGTCCGCGGCGAGGCTGCCACCGAGCGCGTGGAGCTGAAGACTGAGATCGTGATGCGGCGCTCCTGCGGTTGCCCCCTCGATCAGCGCGAGTTCGTCGTCGACCCGCCGCGTCGCCCCGACAGCGCAGCCGAGGAAAGCCCGTTGATGCAAAAGCGTGCCGAGCTCGTGAGCGAGGCGCTCGCGGCGGCGCCCGGCCTCGTGTCAGAAGAGGCTGCTTGGGCTCTCGTCGACGCCTTCGTGGCCGGCGTGCGCGGCAAGGGCACGGTCGCGTTCGCGACGGTGTGGGACGATCTCCTCGTCGAGGCCGAGCGCGCGGACGCAGACCTTCGCCGCTTTCAGTCGGTGATCACGGCGTTGCGCCGCGGCGCGGTGCCCCCGCTGATCGAGCTCGGGGGGCTGCTCATTCGCGCCGAAACCATGCTCCACGAAGCGCGCGTCCTGCTCGCGAACCAGATCCACCACCGCGAATCGCAGCGGCATCTCGCCGATCTCAGGGCCATGCACGGGCTCGCCGATCTGGCCGAGGGGCTCATCCTCTGCAGCGACCTCGACGCGCTGCTTCGTACGGTCGGGGGGGCGCTTCCCACGATGGGCATTCCGCGGGCCTACCTGGCGCTGCACGAAACCCCCGAGGACGAGCGGCGCGGCGACGTCGCGCTCGTTCTCGCGCTCACGCCCGAAGGGCCGCGATCCCTCTCGGACGAGCGGCGCCGTTTCCCCACGGCCGACCTTTTGGGCCATCTGCTCACCCCCGATGCCCCGCGGGCGTTCCTGGTCACCCCGCTATGCTTCGGGGAGCGCTCGCTTGGCGTCGCGGTGTTCGAGATGGGCTCGGCGGACGGGTCGCTCTACGAAGCGCTCCGCGCCTCGATCTGCGCGGGCCTCGAAGCCGTCAACATCGCTGGCCGCCGGCGCGAAAGCGCCAAGCTGCGCCATGACCTGCTCGGCCGCGCGACGACGCTCGTTGCGACATTGGAACGAGCCCTGAACGCGCTCGGCGTGAGTCAGCCTCCGCGCGACGCCATGACGTCCGCCCCCCCGTCGAGTGACGAAATCTCGTCCGTCGTCGGCGAGCTGTCCGACCTCGTCGACGGCTGGTCCTCGTTCGTCGGGCAGGAGCGCGACACGCTGCGTGCACCGGGCGCCCCGACGGGTGCGCGCGCCTTGGCGAAGCTCGAGCGCGTGCGACACTGAGCCCGGCCGGCGGTGCCCCCGCACGCCTTCGGGACGGCGCTTTGGCGGAGCGCTAACACTACTGTCAGAGATTCGCGTTTCCTTCGAGAAATTCGCAGATTGGCGGGCGGCGAACTTTTCGGACGGCGGCGCCCACGTCTTGCGTCCATTTCGTGCTCGAAGACGGCCGCCCGCTGGCCGCGCCAGTTGCTTTCGTGGCTCATGTTCTCTCTGCCGGATCGTGATCTGTTCCTCCAAGACTCTGACAGTAGTGCTAAGGGGCCTCGACGGCACCCGCCGTGCACGGCTCGCTCCGCGCGACGCCGCGCTGATCGGTCGGCGGGCAGTCGCTACCGAGGGCGATGGCGGGGCTCGCCGCGGACGGCACGAGCGTTTCCGTGACGCCGCCGTTGTCGGAAAGCGAGCCGAGCTCGGGGTCCTCGACGAGAATGCCGTCCGCACACAGCGCTCCTGCGGGCCATTGCACGTTGCCACCGAGGTCCGGGTGCTTGGCGTCGCAGCCGGGCGTGTACATCGCCGTGTTGCCCGAGACGATGGTGTTCTTGAGCGCGAGCCCGGAGCCGAAGATCGCGCCCGCCACCTGGCTGTCGGCCGTCGAATGGTTGTTCGCGATCGTGCAGTTCTCGAGCGTCCCCGTGGGGTCGTGGCTCAGCCAGAGGCCGCCGCCGTTGCTGCCGAATGCGACGTTCTCGGCGATGGTCACGTTGGTAAGGTTCGCCTCGCGCTCGGAGATCCAGAGCCCGCCGTTGTAAAAGGCCTGGTTGCCCGAGATCGTGCTGGCCTCGATCGTGAGAGCGAGGCCCTGCAGGTACAGGCCGCCCGCGTTGCCCGAGTCCGTCGGTGTCACGCGATTGTCGCGCACGACGCTCCGCTCCATCGTGAACGTGCCGTCGTCGGAGTTCGACACGCGAAACACGCCCCCCGCGATGGCGCCCGCCGTGTTGTCGGCGATGACGACGCCGCAGAGCGTCGTGGTCTCGTCGCCGCCGTCCATGTAAAGCGCGCCGCCGCAGCCGCCGTTGCCGGGGTTGCCGTCCGTGCCCGTGGCGGCGTTGCCGGTGAAAACCGAGTCGATGACGACGAGATCGCCGTTCAGGCTGCCGACGGCGCCGCCGTCGCTCGCCGAGTTGCCGGTGAAGGTGCTGCCGACGATCACGGTCTCGCCGCCGCCGAAGCCGTAGATGGCGCCGCCCGCTAGGTCCTGTCCCGTTTCGGGAGCGTGATTGTCTTCGAAATCGCAGTCGAGCACCGTGAGGCTGCCGCCGTCGCGGTAGATGGCGCCTCCTCCCACGGCCGTGTCGTCGCCGCCCGGGGGGCTTCTTCCGTCACGAAAGGTGAGGCGTTGGACCGTGAGGCGGGGAGTCGTCTGGTCGTAGCCGGAGTCGAGGTAGAGGATACGCGCCGAGCCGCCGCCGCTCAGTGTGACGAGGCCGCCTCCGTCGAGCACACTCTCCTTGGTGAAGACGACCGTCGAGCTTACGGTGATCGTGATCGCATCGGGCCCGCAGTCGAACGTGATCACGCCGCCCTGCGCCGCGGCCGAGCCGAACGCCTCCTCGGTACAGCTCTCGGGTGAGCCGTCGCCTACGACGTGGTCGGGCGCCGAGGTGTCGGCGAGGTCCGGCTCGTCGCAGACGGTCAGCGGGTTCGCCGGGTTTCCGGCGCCGCCCGCCTCGCCGCCCGTTGCACCCGCGGCGCCCGAGCTGCCGGCGCTGCCGCCTCCTCCACTCCCCGCGTCGCCGCCGCTCGAGCTGCCGCCGCGTCCCGCGTCGCCGCCGCTCGCGCCCTTGCCGCCCGTCGCTGCCGAGCCGCCGCTCCCCGAGCCACCGCCCGCTAGACCGCCGCTCGCGGCGCTGCGTCCGGCCGTTCCGCCTGCGGCGGCGCTGCCCGCGTCGCCGCCCGGGCTCCCCCCGTCGCCGGAGCCGCCGCATGCAGGCGCAAGGCCGGCGAGTGGTAGAGAAAGGACGACCATGGCGGCGCGCGCACGTGACCTCTGCATGCTTGCTGTCCCTGCGGCGGGGGCGCCGACGACCGCCGGCGCGTGGATCCCACTATTCTACCCTTTCGCCCGCCCATGAGAAAGCCTCCCCTTTCATGCCCCGCGCTCCTCACGGTCGCACTCTTGCTTTTTATCGGTGCGTGCTCGGACCCCGAGGTGCGAAAGGGTGGGCAAGGGGAGGTGCGCATCGGCCGCGCGTTTCTCTCGCGCGCGCCGAAGAATCCGATGGCGCTCGGCGTCTCGACCGCGGGCGACGTGTACTGGGCGGAACGCACGGGTGAGGTGCGGCGTTACGACGCGAAGACCGGCCTCGTGAAGGACGCGCTCGTGCTCGCCGTGGACACCGGTCACGAAAGCGGGCTACTCGGCCTCGCGCTCGATCCGTCGTTCGCCGAAAACGGCTACGTCTACCTCTACTACTCGCTCCCGCTCGAAGAGCCGCTTCCCCTCGACGCGCCGCCCGGAAAGAACGTGCTCGCGCGCTTTACGGCTTCGAAGGACGGCGCGCTCGACCCTGCGAGCCGCGTCGAGCTCCTCGTCGTGCCGAGCGAGAGGCTCTGCTGCCACGAAGGTGGTGGTCTCGCGTTCGCGCCGGACGGCACGCTGTTCCTTTCCGTGGGCGACAACACGAACCCGTTCGGCTCGTCGGGCGCGGCGCCCCTCGACGGGCGTGCCGGCCACGAGACGTACGACGCCCGCCGCACGGCGCCGAACCCCTTCGATCTCCGTGGGAAAATCCTGCGCATCGCGCCGGATGGCGGCATCCCGCCCGGCAACCTCTTTCCCGAGAGCGGCGAGCTCGGCCGCCCCGAGATCTACACGCTCGGCAATCGCAACCCCTTCCGCCTCGCTGTCGATCCTCGAAACGGGGCGCTCTACTGGGGTGAGATCGGGCCCGACGCGCTGGAGGACTCGAGCCTCGGTCCGCGCGGCTACGACGAGATCGATCGCGCCACCGCGCCGGGCAATTTCGGCTGGCCGTATTGCATCGCCGATGGGCTTGCGTATTCGGACTTCGATTTCACGACCAGTGTCGTGGGCGCGCCCTTCGATTGCGCCGGCACCGAGCCGTCGCTCCTCGCCTACGACTACGACACGGTGAGCTACGACGCCCTCGGCGACGGGTACGACGACACGGGCATGCTCGTCGGTCGCGCGGCCATGGCCGGCGCCGTGTACCGCTCGAGCGAGGACGCCCCGAACGCGCTGCCCGCTCGCTTCCAGGGGGCTCTGTTGATGACGGACTGGACGCGTGACGTCATCGCCGCCGTGACGTTCGACGGGGACGGTGCGCTCACGGGCGTCGAACGGCCCTTTCCCGGCGAGGCCTTCCACCGACCCATCGATATCGAGGTGACACCGGACGGGGCCGTTTATGTGCTCGAATACGGGAGCGCCTTCTGGGGCGACAACCCCGACGCGGCGATCAGCCGTCTCGAATTCGGCACGGCGCTTTCGCCCGTGGCGACGCTCGGCGCCTCGCCGACCTTCGGGGCGTCACCACTCACCGTCGAGCTCTCGGCCGCAGGGTCTCACGTGAACGGGGACGGCGAAACGCTCGTCGAGTACCTGTGGGACCTCGACGGCGACGGCGCCGCCGACGCGACGGGTGAAAGGGTGAGCCACGTCTTCGAGGAGCCGGGCAACTACGGCGTGGGTCTCGTCGTCGTGTCGAGCTCCGGGAAGCGAAGCTTGCCGGTCGGCGAGACGATCGTGGTCGGCAACGCGCCACCCGAAGTCCACATCGTGAGCCCCGATCCCGGCGTGGTGCTCGTCCCGGGCGGGGGCACCTTGCTCGAAGGCTGGGGACACGATCCCGAGGACGGCGATGCGGCGTGTGACGAGCTCGTCTGGAACATCGGGCTCGGTCACAACGCCCACACGCACCCGGTCACCTCGCTCACGGGGTGCAGCGTGACCTTCGTCCCCGATCTCGGGGATCATGGGGATACGGACCGCTCCGAGCGGCTCTTTTACGGCATCGAGCTCGTCTACACCGACCACGGCGGCCCGCACGGCGAGGCTCCGCTCACCGCGCGACAGGGCATCACCGTGGACGTCGCGCACTGACGGCCGCGCTGGAGCGCTCCGAGCACGGCCGAACGGGTGCTGCGCTCAGGCCGCTCGGGCGGCTTCGTGGGGGTCGATGCAGGCGTGGCGAGGCGCCTCGTACGCTTGAAGGCGAGTGCTCTCGCAGACCGGCAAACGACGCTCAGCGTGGGCGTCGACGCGGGCTTTCGGTTCGAGCTCGCGGGTGGCGTCGCTCGCCCTTCTTCGTATTTCCCGCCGTTCACCTCGGCCTTCACCTACGATGAGGTGGTCACGATGTCGTTCGTTCTCGGCCTTTTACTGTTCGCGGTCGTGCTCGGCCGCATCGATCGGCGCCTTCCCTGGCCCGTCGTCTCGCGAGGGGCTGGTGGCACGGCCGCCGGCAAAGGGGGTGCGCCGTGATCGCCGGGCATTTTGGCTTCGCGGCCATGGTCAAGGCCAGGCGCCCCGCGGTGCCGCTCTGGGCGCTCATGGTCGCGACGCAATGGCTCGACGTGATCTTCGTGCCCCTCTTCGTTGCGGGCATCGAGACGCTCACGCCGCTCCACGGCGCCGACAGCCACTACGGCGAGGTGATCATCCACGCCGATTACACGCACTCGCTCGTCGGCGCGCTCTTCTTGTCGGCGCTCTACGGAGCGTTCTTCCTCGGGCGGCTCGGTCGCGGGGGCGCCGTCACGCTCGCAGGCGTGTCCTTTTCGCACTGGGTGCTCGATCTCGTCGTCCACCGGGCCGATCTGCCGCTCCTTCCCGGCAACGCCGGGGGGCTGCCGCGGCTCGGGTTCGGTATCTGGCGCTTCGAGGCCGTTTCGATCGCGCTCGAGCTCCTGCTCGTGCTCGGCGGGGCGGCGCTCTACTGGCGCGCGGCGCTCCGAGCCTCGCACGGCGCACACGTGGGAACGCGCCGTGCCCACGTCGCCGGCAGCGTGGCGCTCGTCGCGGGGCTCGTCACGCTCGGTCTCAACGTGATGAACCTCTGAGCGGGTGTGCGCTCAGCGCGGCTCGGGGCTCGCCCGTGGCGCGAGCCCCGGAAGGCCGTCGATGCTCTGCCCGTTCTTCTCGGCCTGGTAGCGTTCGAGCCCTTCGGCGCCCTTCTTTTCGGCCCAGCGCGCGAGCACGTCACGCTCGCCAGCGTAGTCGTAAAGTGGCACGCCGAACCCACACGACGAGCCGATGCGCGTCACGTCGATGCGGATGACGGAGCGCACGTGGAGCGTCGGCGTGAACTGGGTGACGAGCTCGGCGAAGCGCGCGTCGTCGGGCTCGACGACCTCGCCGCGACCCCAGAGGCGCACGATATTCGGCGAGCCCGTGAAGGCGCAGAACATGAGCACGATGCGGCCGTTCTCGCGAAGGTGCGCGATCGTCTCGACGCCGCTGCCCGGATAATCGACGTATGCCGCCGTCGTCGGCCCGAGCACGCGGAATCCGTCGAGCCCCTTGGGCGACAGGTTCAGGTGCCCCTCGCGACCGGCCGGCGCCGTCGCGACGAAGAAAAGGTGCTGCGCCTCGAGAAACTCCCTGACTTCTTCGAGCGAATCGTAGAGACGGCCCATCGAAAAGCCCTAGCACCCCGCAGGCGTCCGACCGTGCGCCGCGGATGCTCTTGTCTACCAAGCCTACCGGTAGCAGCGAGATTTGGGACGAAAATGTCGTCGAGGCGGCGGTAAATTCCTGGAGGCTTAGCGGAACCTGGCGCGTCACCGGCTCCCCGCGTCTCTCTGCAACGTATGAGGCGCATGCGAATGAGGCGTCGGGTCTCGGCGCTTGTCGCCGGGACCGCGGGCGGGCTCGCTCTGTTGGCGTCGGCCGCCGGCTGCACGTCGTCCGATGCGGGCGGCGGCGCGGGCGCCGGGACGAGCGGTGCGCCGGGTGCAGGCGCTGGCGCGGGCGGCGCCGGCGGCGCCCTGACGGCGGGCGGCGCCGCGGGCCAAGGAGGCACCTCCGAAAGCGGTGCGGGTAGCGCCGGCGACGCAGGAACCTCGGGGGGTACGGCAGCAGGAGGGTCGGGGACCGCAGGCGGGAGCTCGGCGAGCGGAGGCGGGGGCAACGCCGGCACGGGCGGCGGCGGCACCGCGGGCGACGGCACGGCGACGCCAGCCGGCGCCGCGGGCACGGCCGGAGCGAGCGACACAGCGGGCAGCGGCAGCGGCGTCGGCGGAGCAGGTTGCGGTGACGCGTTCGTGAGCGGCGTGAGCATCCGCGTTCACGACGACGTGAACACCGTCCTCGTCGTCGACTGGACGCAGACGGTCGCCGCGGACGAGACGTGGCTCGAGTTCACGTTCGAGCCCGGCAACGTCATGACCTCGCGCCCGAAGCCCGGCGTGGCCGGCGCCCACAGCGACGTCGTGCTCGGCGTGCCCGGCGCGACGCCCGTCACCGTGCGGGTCGTGAGCCGCCAGGGCTCGACCGATTGCGCGACGCACGACTACGAGGGCACGACCGATCCGGTGCCGAGCAGCATGCCCGTGGCCACGGTCATGGACTACGACCCCGTGCGCGCGAGCCCCGATCGCTGGATGTTCGGCTCGGTCGAGGACTCCGAGGGCGGCGGGCCGAACAACTACTACCGCAACACGTTCTGGCTCTACATCATGGATCGCAAGGGCCGCGTCGTCTGGTACTACGCCGACCCTTCGACACTCGCGACCTCGTCGTTCCAGCGCATCGCGCGCGACGGCGGCTACATCTGGATCGAAAAGCGCTGCTTCGGCTGCGGCAACTTCACCGAGTCCGTGCTCAAGATGACGCTCGATCACGCCTACGAGGAGGAGATCGAGGTGCCGAACCTCGCCGACGCCATCGACGTGACCACGGACGGCGCGCTGCTCTACGACGCCAACGACGAGCTGCGCGAGATGAGCCGCGCGGGCGTGTTTCGCACCGTGTGGAGCTGCGCCGATCACTTCGGTCGCAACTTCGTCTGCTACACGAACACCATCAACTGGAACGAAGCGGACGACAGCGTGATCATGTCGTACCCCGACGAGAACACCGTGATCCAGGTGAGCCGCCAAGACGGCACCGTGATCGGGCAGTACGGGGAAGCGCCGGGCAGCTACACCTTCGCACCCCCGCTCACCATGCCGCCGAACGCCTGGAGCTTCGGTTACCAGCACGATCCCAACATCAGCAAGGACGGTACGTTGATGGTTTCGAGCCACATGCCGGGCTACACCGCGGGCAATACGACGCCGACGCCCAATCAGCACGCCTTCCTGGAGTTCACGATCGACCGGCAGAATCAGCGGCTCGTCGAGAAGTGGCGCTACACCGAGGGCCCCGAATGGCCGCGCGCCAAGGGCATGGCACTTCGCCTCGAAAACGGGAACACGCTCGGCAACTACGGCACGGGCGGCGTGATTCGTGAGATCACGCCCGACAAGCAGACCGTCTTTTACGTGAAGTTCGACTACGACGGTGGGAACGACGCGTACAACAAGATGGTCGGCAACACGGTGCTCATCGACGACCTTTACGCGCTGAACGTCGGAGGGCCCGAATGATCGAAGCGACGCGTTCGGCCACGAGCCGGTTCGTCGTCCTCGCCACGCTCGCCGGCGGTCTGCCGGTCGCGGCCGGCTGTGGCTCCGGCGACGACGATGCGCGCAGCGCTGCGGCAGCCGGCACTTCCGGCGGAGGCTCGTCGGCGAGCGGCGGATTGGCAGGAGCGGCAGGAGCCTCGGCGAGCGGTGGATTGTCCGGAGCGGCGGGAGCGTCGGCGAGCGGCGGCGCTGCGGGGACCGGCGCCGGAGGCACGAGCGGCACGGCGGCGAGCGGCGGCTCGTCGGGAAGCGGCTTCACCCAGGTCGGCGTGTGCGGGCACCGGGGGGAGGCCAGCGTCAACGCGGACGAGTTTTCGGGGTTCGAGGAGTATTTTCTGATCGGCGAGGATGGCCTGGGTGCCGACATCTGCATCGTCCACTTCGACGTTGAGCGCGCGGGGGACCCGCCGGATGGTTGCCCGGATTGTCTGTGGTCGCACCGGGTGGTGCTTTCGAATCCGAGCGTGACGCTCGACGAGAACGGCGTGTGCGAAAACAGCGAGCTCATGCTCGGTGCCGACGCCATCGCCGCGCTCGACGGCTCGGAGGCCGCGTACGGCTTCGTCAACGAGTACGCCGGGCACGTCAGCGTGCTCATGAAGTACGACGACGACCTTTCGACGTGGGGCCCCTTCGGCAACGCGACCTACGACCCGGACGCCGAGACGCTCAAGTTCGAGCGCCGCAACGGCTTCTGCAACTACTGAGCGAGGCTCGTGCAAGCGCCCCAGCCAGAAACACCGCACCTGCCTGCTCAGGCCCCCCACTCGGACGCCTCGCGCGCACGGCAAAGTGGCCGGTTTTCTCGCGCGTGCGCGCCCGTCGCCCTGGCGGCGCTCCTCGCGGCGGCTTGCGGTGAAGACGCCAAGAACGGGGGCCCCGAACAGGCCGAGCCCGCACCCATCAGCATCGGTGACGCCAACAACTACCAGGCGACGAGCAGCCTCTCGATCCCCGTCGTGCGCACGGCGCCGGCGACGGATCTGGACATCTGCTGGGCGGATGTCGAGACTGACATCCAGTGCCACGAGCTGTCCCCGAGTGGCGACGTTGACAACGTCGGACTTCTCAGGATCATACACCTCGACGAGGCCGAGGTCGAGTCGAAGCTCGCGACCGACACGCTCGAGCAATCGGCGATCGACGGCTACGTCCAGTACCCGACGAGCGAGGGTGACACCTGCACGAAGCTCTCGTCATTTTCGTTCTTCGACACGATGATCGATCTCGAAGAGCAGTACGTCGAAAGCAACGACCGCAGCTACCTCTTGATCTTCACGACGGGCACGGTGCCCGGCATGGGCGCGCGCTCGATGATCTTCATCGAGCCGACCGCAGATTCCGACAACACGCGCGTTGACGCCGAGCCGGGTTGCGGCATCCTCGACTTTTCGGCGGATCTTGCGAGCGCGGAGCCGCTGGTCGTGCCGGAGAAAGGGCCATGGCCGCTCGACTGGCACGAGCTTGGCCGGAACGGGCTCGGCAATCCCGTTCCGTACGCTGCCGTTGACCGAGCGCTCGTCGCGTTCTACGCGGGGCGCAGCGTGGAGGATCTCGAGGCGGGGATCTTCGATCTCGAGACGACGGCCACCGAGCTCTACGAGATCCCGCTCGAGGGTGGGCGGACGACGGATTTGGCGCTCGCGACGGAGCGCACCACGGGCGAGGCGTTCTCCGGGTTCGCTCGTGACGACGCGGGCGTTTGGCTGTTCGCGCTGCTCTGCGGCACGTGCCAGAACCCGTCGCCCGTTCTCTTGACGGTGCTCGAGCCGAGCGCGGAGGGATTCTGAGCGCCGGACGTGCCGCAACGTGGCTCGTTGCGAGCGTCGCCGTCTGTTGCATCGTTTCGTGCGGCGGGTCGGACGGCGGCGCGCCCGAGAACATTTCGGCGCGCCTGAGCGACGCCATCTCGACGGTCGTCAAGGTGAGCTTCAGGACGAGCGAGCCCGCCACGGCCTACGTCGAGTACGGCCCGACCGAGAGCCTGGGGTCGAGAACACCTCTCGAAGGCGCGGCGAGCACCGCCCACGAGCAGGACTTGCTCGGCCTCGAAGCCGACACGACCTACTATTATCGCGTCGTCACCACGGGCGAGGGCGGCTCGGCAAGCGGCACGCTGAGCATCCGCACGGGCGATCTGCCACTCGGGATGCCACCGCTCTCGCTCACGGGCGAGGGGCACGACGGCTTCGTTCTCGTGCCCGTGCTCGGCGCGACGACGGCCGTGCTCGTGATCGACGCCGACGGCAAGATCGTCTGGTACCACGAGGACGATCGCGATCTCGATTTTTACCGGGCCCGGCTCTCCGTCGACCGAAAGAGCATCCTCTACAACGCCGCCAGCATCTCGGGCACACCGTCGGAGGCGTCGGAGCTCGTGCGCGTGTCGCTCGACGGCACGCAGACGTTGTCGGTGCCGCTGCCGCTTCTCGCGCACGACTTCGTCGAGCACCCGGACGGCACGCTGGGCGCGATGGTGGTCGAGTATCGCGACTTCGACGGCAAGACGCTGCGCGGCGACGAGATTGTCGAGGTTGACCCCGAGGGCGAGATCAGCACGGTGTGGAGCGCCTGGGACTGCTTCGATCCGGCGACGACCCCGGGTGACGACATCGAGCTCGGCTGGACCTTCGCGAACGCGCTCGACTACGACCCCGAAGAGGAGGCGTACTACCTCGGGATGCGCAATTTCAGCAGCATCGTGAAGATCGACCGCGCCTCGGGTGCCTGCGAGTGGGTGCTCGGCACCTTCGGCGGCACGTTCGATTTCGCTCCCGGCTCCGCGCACTTTCTCCACCAGCACCAGTTCGAGGTCCGCCAAAATCACATCCTGGTGTTCGACAACGACGGTAGCTCCGGCGACGAATCTCGCGTGCTCGAGTACGAGCTCGACTTCGAGGCGAACGTCGCCACCGAGGTGTGGCGCTACACGGCCGACCCTCCGGTCTACACGTTCGTGCTCGGCGAGCCCGCGCGACTCGCCGACGGCGACACGTTCGTGAACTGGTCGGCGGCGGGACAGATGGAGCGGGTGTCCCCCGACGGCACGTCCAAGTGGAAGCTCAACAGCGGCGTCGGCTACGCCTTCGGCTTCGACACGCTGGCGAAGGACCTCTACTCGGGGCCCGAGTAGCCGCCGATGGCTTCTCGGGTCGGCGAATCTTTTCGTCGCAGACGGCCGCGCGCGAGGGCGAAAGGACCCCGACCTCGAAACTTGGGTCTTCAGTCTGTCGGGCCGGCACCTGATTGTCGATGAAGCGTGACCATCGCTCCGCCGTGG
Source organism: uncultured delta proteobacterium (assembly GCA_963841435.1). GTDB lineage: Bacteria > Myxococcota_A > Polyangia > Polyangiales > Polyangiaceae > PMG-095. The sequence goes on along the minus strand of CAWJCS010000005.1, from coordinate 270,029 downwards.
CCGTCTCCCTGCTCGGCTCCGTTTGTCTTCTCGGAGTCGGCTGCAGCAGCGATCCAACCACGGAAACGTCGGGTGGAACGGGCGGTGTGGGAGTCGGTGGAACGGCAACCGGCGGCGCGTCGGCCGGGAGCTCGGGCGCGGGGACGCCGGCGTCGGGCGGAACTGGCGGCAGCGCCGGAACGTCGGGCGCGGCGACGGGTGGCACGTCGGGCGCGGTTGCGGGCGGCACGGGCGGTCTCGCTGCGGGCGCGGGAGGGACCAGTGGCGTCGGCGGAAGCGCAGGGGGCGGAGCCGCCGGAGCGACCGGCGGGACGGCGGGCGAGCTCGGCGCGGGCAGCGGAGGAACGGCCGGTGCAAGCGGCGCGTCGGGCGGCGACGCGGGCGCGGGCGCAGGTGGCAGCGCGGGTGCCGGCGCCGGTGCGGGCGGCACGGCGGGCGCGGGCGGCGGCGTCGTGTGGCCGAACGACGAGAGTCAGGCGAACTCCGATCCGTGGCTCGTCGAAAACCACGACCGCATCGTCGAGCTCCGGCCCAAGGTGCTCGTGATCGACCTCGAGAACACCGCGAGCGCGCAGTCGCTCGTCGATCAGCACATCGCGGCGCTCAAGGAGGCGAGCAGCTTCCACAAATACAAGGACGCCGCGGCGACGCCGATGCTCTCGTACGAGCTCGTCAAGGTTGCCCAGGCGAGCAAGGGCACGCGCATCGACTACACGTCGTGGAACTCGCAGTCGTTCGCCGACACGAATCTTCAAATCAAGGATCCCGCCGATCCGACCGGCCCGAACCTCACGCTGTGCGGCTTGTTCGAGAAGGGCGTCATCAACGAAGTCTGGTGCATGGCAAGCTCGAATCCGAAGTGCGGCGAGACGCAGGAGTCGAAGCAAGCCTACGACGCCGACGGCAACAAGATGGCCAACCAGTTCCGCAACGTCTCCAACGGCGACAGCATCACGAACCTCGGCTGCAAGGTCACGGTGCGCATCACCGACTTCAACTCAGGGCGCGGATCCGGCTGTCACCAGCACGCCATGGGACACGCGTGGGAGCGCTACATGGATTCGAACGCCGTGCCGATGCTCGCCAAGCAGGCCGAGCGCTTCTTGAACTGGGATCTCGACACGCGCGTGGGAGCGCCGTTTTCGAACTTTTACAACGCGTGCAACAGCAACAGCACGCAGCTCACCGACTGCATCGTGTGGGATTCGCAGATTCACGCGCGCTCGGGGCCGAGCGCCTCACGCTCGTTCGACATCGCCGACATGTCGGAGGGCTGCGGCAACGCGCACTTCTACCCCAACACGACCGGGACCTATTCCTACGACGCGAACATGCCGGACCCCACGGTGCTCACCTCCTGCGAGAACTACGGCTTGAAGAACGGCACCGGTGGCAAAGACCTCACCACCACGTACACCAACGCGATGACCGACGGGTTCTACGGCAGGAGCCAGCGCACGTGCCCCGCCAATCAGCCCGCCTGTGACGACGATTGCGGAGGCCACGGCACGACGTACCTCTATCAAAACTTCCCGAGCTACGGTACGCAGGCAACGAGCGGCGACGGCAGCGCGATGCACAACTGGTGGGTGTACCTCTTTTACTGAAAGTCGGCGCCGCGGCGTGCGTTGCCGCAGCGCTTCTCGTCGCCGCGCCCGCCCGCGCGAACGGCCGCTACCCGAACGCGCAGCAGCTTCGCGTCGTCGATCAGGAGACGCTCGTGCTCGCGGGGACGTACGGGCTGCTCGTCACGACGAACGGCGGCGCGGACTTTTACTACGATTGCGAGTCCGAGATCTTCGGCAAGCCGCCCGGCACCTACACGATGGACCCGCTGCTCGAGCTCGGTCCGGGCGGCGCCATCCTCACGGGCTCGCGGCACTCCGTGCGCGTGTCGCGCGACCGGGGCTGCACGTTCGAGACCGAGCCGTCCTTGCCCGAAAACTGGGCGTTCTTCGAGGCCACGCCCCCCGCGGGCGCCGAGACCGGGCAGATTGTCGATGTTTGCCGGCGTGGCGCGGGTGAGGCGGCGCCCGTGCTCGCGCTCGTCGCGATGCTCGACGAGCAGCGCTTCACGACGGAGCACCGCCTGTACGAGTCGGACGCGACCGGCGCGTTCCACCGCGTCGGCGCGGCACTCCCGCCGAGCGAGCTCGACTTCGGCCTCACGCTCGACGCGGCCCCGTCGGATCCCGATCGCCTCTACGTGAGCGGCACGCTCGCCAACGACCCCGTGCTGCTCGTGAGCGACGACGGCGGCGCTCGGTTTCATCAGGCGCCGCTGGTGCTCGAGGATCCAGAGTCGGTGCTCGGCGCGTACCTCGGTGGCGTGTCGCCCACGGACGCCGATCAGGTTTATTTACGCGTCGCGCGGCGCGTGCTGACGACCGAGGGGCGCTACGAGCGCGACGATTCGCTCGTCGTGAGTCGCGACGGCGGCGATTCTTTCGAGGAGGTGTTGCGCGAGCCCGCGAATCTGCTCGGTTTCGCGATCTCGCTCGACGGCACGGCCGTGGCGGCCGGCTACGGCGATCCGCGCGCCGACGAGACGATCTCGTCGCCGGACGCCGTCGGGCTCTACTGGGCGAGCACGAGCGACCTCGCGTTCGAGCACGCCGTCACCGATTTGGACGTGAGCTGCCTGCGCTTCGCCGAGCAGGGCCTGTACGCGTGCGCCCTCGAGCGCGATCCGCTCGGCGCCGCTGCGGAAAGCGCGGATTTTCACCTTGGGCTCTACGCGGGAAGCGGCGCTCCGGCGAGCGTCGGTGATTTCTCGCCGCTCCTGAAGCTGCGCGACGTCCGTGGCCCCGCGCCCTTTGAAGGTGGCGAGAGCGGCCCGTGCGCCGAGGAGTGGCAAAGTAGCGATCCGACGGCGCCCGTCGGCGTCGGGCTCTGCGCACAGCTCAATGCGTGCGGCGACGAAAAGCCTGCGCCGTCGCCGGGGGCGCTCGTCTGCGGCACGGCGCCGAACGGCGGCGAAGCGGGCGCTCAAAACGGCGCCGCGGGCGCACCGAACGGCTCGGCGGGAGCACCGAACGGCGCCACCTCTGCCGCGGACGGGGGTTGCAGCTGCCGCACGGCACGGCGACCGGCCCCGAACGGCGCCGTTTTCACCCTGCTTCTTCTGCTCTTCGTGACTCGCAGCGCGAGACGCGCACGATCTGGGGCTGGTTTTGGCGGGCGCGCTAGAGGTTTTCCAGTTCCGGAATCGGCGTGCGCGCCGCGCCGGCCTTCGCCGACCCCCACACGCGCTCGCAGCGCGCGTCGAACTCCCGGCGCGCTTCGGGCAGCTTCGCGCGCAGGTTCTCGGGGAGCATGACGTGGACCTTTTCGAGCACGTCGGGCGCGATGCCGTGCATCGCCCAGGCAAAGCCGCCGGCGTAGAGCTCGGCTTCGGCTTCCGTCGCAGGCGGCGGGAACTGCTTCGCGCCACGAATGAACGGGATGAGCTCCGCCTCTTCCGTCGCGAGATGAGGACGGAGCAGCTCGGTCAGCTCGTTCACGACGGCCAAGGCGCCCTCCGTCTTCGGCAGCTCGGCGAACGCGAGGTCGCCGCGCTCGAGCAGCGGGTCGATGCGGCGGTGATCCGCGCCGAGCCGTTCGATGGTCGCGCGCGCCGACGGGTGCTCGGCGGCCATGCCAGGAAACATGCCGTTGTCCTCGGCCTCGTGGTGCCCGTGGAGGGCGGCGTGGAGCTTTTGCCACTCCTCGCTCACGGCGGCGGCCCGCGACGTGTCGCCCTTTGCCATGCGCTCGAGGGCGCGAGCGAAGCGCGCCAGATCACGGCGGAAGGCGTGGTGCGACAGCATGAGCGCGGTCGCCATCGACGCGGTGCCGTCGTCGTTCAACAGAAGGGGTGCTGTGGACATCATGGGCCTCGCTGATTAACTTGGAGATTGAGGAAAAAAAAGGGTGTACGCGTGGGTGCGCCAGAGGGGCGTCGTTCTGGGTCGTGACCACGTGACCACGTGACCAGGCGACGTCCGGCTCGAGCCCCGATCGACACGGGCGGCGGATTTTTTTCGGCGGGGGGCCGCCCCCCGAGGAGGCCCCCCGGGGCGGGCGCAATTGTGTTACTCATGGCGGGAGCACGCATGGGGCGTCTTCTCGCTTCGCGGCCGGCGGTGGTCGCTGCCCTCGGCCTCTCCCTGTGCCGCTGCGGCGGGGAAGGCGCGGCTGCGCCCAGGGCGCCCGCAGGCGCGGCCGTGGCCCGGGCGCCCGCACCTTCGTTCTCGAGCCTCGAGCCGGGAGAGGAGCCCGAGCATCCCGTTCCGCACGGTATGGACGTCATGGGCGCGGAGATCGAGCGCGCCATGACGTTGCTCGGCGGGCGCGGCGACCTCGCTCCCTACTTCATCGGCCAGGAGGTCACCGACTACGACATCGTGCGGGTCGCGACGGCGAACGGCGCCGTCACGGGAAAAAACCACGTCAAGATGCGCGTTCTCATGACCGACGTGCGCGTCGGCAAGTACGAGCTCGACTCGACGCATCCAATCGACGGCGAGACCGGCGGCGGCTCGACCGCCATGCTGCCCGCTGATCGTCCCGAATCCGACGACGCGCTCCGGCACCTCGCCTGGCAGGAGATCGACGAGGTGTATCGCAACGCCAGCGAGCGCTTCCTCGCCGTGCGGTCGAAGGGCAGCGTCAAGGTTGACATTGAGGACCACTCGGGTGACTTTTCGCGCGAGACGCCGGTCCGACACATCGGCCCGCCCGCGCTGCCGCTCGAGATCGGTGAGGCAGAGTGGCAAGGGCGCCTGCGCGCCATTTCCGCGCGGCTGCGCGAGCGTCCGGGCATCCACGGCGGCAACGCGAGCATCGAGGCCTTCGCGGGCACGCGCTGGATCCTGACCTCCGAAGGAACGCGGATCCAGACCGGTGAGCGCATCTACCGGCTCAGCGTCAGTGCGAGCACGCGCGCCGACGACGGCATGCAGCTCTCGCGGCGCGAGGATTTCCTGGCTTCGACGCCAGCGGGCCTGCCGAACGACGAAAAGCTCGGCGCGGCGGCCGACAGCATCGCGGGAGACCTCGCGGCGCTCAGTGGCGCCAAGCTCGCCGAGCCCTTCGTGGGCCCAGCCATCCTCAGTGGTCGCGCCGCCGGCGTCTTCTTCCACGAGACGTTCGGTCATCGCATCGAGGGCGAGCGGCAGAAGCTCGAGGACGAGGGGCAGACCTTCGCGAAGAAGCTCGGCGAGCGCGTCATGCCGCCTTTCTTGAGCGTGTACGACGATCCGCGGCTCCGGTCGCTCGGCCCCACCGAGCTCAGCGGTTTCTATCGCTTCGACGACGAGGGCGTGCCCGCGCAGCGCGCGTCGCTCGTCGAGGACGGCGTGCTCAAGGGTTTCTTGATGAGCCGCGTGCCCGTGCGCGGCATCGTGCGCTCCAACGGGCACGGCCGGCGGCTGAGCGGCGCTGCCACGGCGCGCCAGGCGAACCTCGTCGTGCAGCCGAGCCGCATGGTGCCCGCCGCCGAGCTCCGCCGGCTGCTCGTCGCCGAGGCGAAGCGCCAGCACAAACCGTACGGTCTCTTGTTCGCGGAGATCGAGGGCGGCTACACGCAGACGGCGCGCCAATCGACGCAGGGCTACAAGCTCTTGCCCGTCATGGTGTACCGGATCTTCACGGATGGGCGCCCCGACGAGCTCATTCGCGGCGTCGACATCGTGGGCACGCCGCTCGTCTCGCTCACCAAGGTGCTCGCTGCCGACGATCACTACGCCGTGTTCAACGGTAGCTGCGGCGCCGAGTCGGGCTGGGTGCCGGTTTCCGCCGTGAGCCCGAGCCTGCTCGTCCAGCAGATCGAGGTCGCCCTGCGCGACAAAGCGAACGACAAGCCGCCCATCTTGCCGCCGCCGCCCGCCGCACCGGGAGGTGCCCCGTGAGGCGCGCGCTGCTCGCCGGTGCGCTCTTCGCGCTCGTTTGCGCGCCGGGCCTCGCCGCCGCCCAGACGCCGGCGGGCGACGCCGTTTTGCGCCGGGCTCTCGCCGACGAGCTCGCGCGCACGACGACCGAGCTTTCGCTGCCCGGCGAGCCGCACACTCATTTCGCCGCGTACACGGCCGTTGACAGCGAGCTCTTCGTGGCGATGGCGACGCACGGCGCCGTCACGTTCGAGTCCGCGATGCCCACGCGCTCGCTCGACGTTCTCGTTGCGCGTCGGCACGCCGGATCTCGATAGCTCGAGCGTCTGGTACGGTCGCCGCGGCGTCGGGTTCGGCGGCTCGCCGCTCGAAGACGACTACGCCGCCTTGCGGCGCGAGCTCTGGCTCGAGAGCGACAGCGAGTACAAGGACGGGCTCGAGTCGCTCGCCCAGAAAAAGAACGCGCTCTCGGCGCGCGTCAACGAGCGCAGCGACCCGTACCCGGATTTTGCGGCCGAGCCGCGCCACGAAACCGTCGTGCCCGACAAGCCGCGCGACTCGGCGGCCGACGCCGCGCGGCTCCGGAGCGTCGTCGAACGGCTTTCGAGCGCCGCCGCCGAGGGGCATGGGCTCGTCGATTCGGGTGCCGGCGCGCAGAGCATCACGCTCAGGCGGCGCCTGCTCACGAGCGAAGGCACCTGGGCCGACGAGACGCACCGGCGCGTTCGCGTCAGCGCGAGCGCCATGGCACAAGCCGACGACGGCATGCAGCTGCGTGAGGGCGTCGACTTCACGAGCGACGATGCGGGCAAGCTGCCGTCGCTCGAAGCGATGGAGGCCGAGGTACGGCGCGCCGTCGCGCGGCTGGAAACGTTCCGCACGGCGCCGCTCGCCGAGAGCGGTAGCGCCGTCGTGCTGTTCGAAGGCCGCGCCGCGACGCAGCTCGTTCGCTCGCTCCTCGCGCAGCGCCTCTCGGGCACGCCGCCCATGCGCTACGTGGCGGCGGACACCGACCGCAGCCTCGCGTCGCGCCTCGGCGTCGAGGTCGTCTCGCCGCTGCTCGACGTTTTCGACGACGCCACGCTCGCCGCGGGACCGGGCGGCGAGGCACTCTGGGGTCACTACGCGGCCGACGACGAGGGCGTGCCGGCGCGGCGCGTCTCGCTCATCGAGAAAGGCGTCTTGAAGACGCTCTTGATGTCGCGCGCGCCGCGCAAGGAAATCCGCCAGTCGAACGCGCATTTTCGCATGGGGCGCGGTGCCGGCATCGCCACGCTCGTCGTCCAGGCGCGCCGCCCGCTCTCGCGTGACCGGCTGCTCGATCTCGCCCAACGCGAGGCGAAGAAGCACGGCTCCGCGACGAAAGTCTACGTCGTGAGACGCCTCTCGCCGCGCCATGTGTTCGCGATGCGCGGCATGTTCGGCATGTCGGCCGACGAGGCCGTGTCGGTCGAACAGGGCGTCGTCGCGGCGGAGGCCTACCTCGTCACCGGCAAGAAGGAAGAGCCCGTGCGCGGCCTCACGCTCGACGGGCTCGAGCTTCGCGCGCTCAAGGACGTCCTCGGCGCGGGCAAGGACCCCGCGGTGTTCAACGTCGATCAGACGAGCGGCGCGTCCATCATCACGCCGTCGCTCGTGCTCGGCGAGATCGACGTGAAGCGGCACGAGGCGGACAACCCCAAGCCGCCGAGCTACCCGCCGCCCGAGGCGAAGCCGTCGCCCGGCGCGAAGCCGTCGCCCGGCGCGAAGCCGTCGCCCGGCGCGAAATAGCCGCGGGGGCTCGCGCCCCCGGCCGGGCGGGATACCCGATCGCTTTTTGCGTGCGAAGGTACAGGGAGGATCGATGGTGGAGCCGACCCACGCTCGGGGTCTCGATGGCCTGGTTCCGGCCGTCTTGCGCGGTGAAGCCGAGGCCATCCGGGAGCTCGTGCGTGGCGTCGGGCCGCGCGTCCTCAGAGTGGTGCGTCAGGTGCTCGGCGCGCGGCACCCCGAGGCCGAGGACGTCATGCAGGACGCGGTCTTCGGCGTGATCGAGGCGTTGCCGCACTTCCGCGGCGAGTCCGGCGTGCTCCATTTCGCATCGCGCGTGGCGCTGCTCACTGCCATGAACGCGCGCCGGCGCTTGCGGCTGCGCGAGCGGCACAGCTCCGAGCTCGGGCCCGACGGTCTCGACGCGTTCCAGGCCCCCGGCGCGTCGCCGATCGTGGATCTCGCGTCGCGCCGACGCCGGCACGCCGTCGAGGAGCTACTCAACGAGCTGCCACCCGCCCAAGCCGAGGCGCTCGCGATGCATCTGATCCTCGGTTTTACGATCGCGGAGACCGCCGAATCTTGCGGCGTGCCGCCCAACACCGTCCGCAGCCGTCTTTTGAGCGCCAAGGCGGCGTTGAAGCGGCGCGTGACCGAAAGCACCGTGCTCGCGGACGAGCTCGAGCCGAAGAGGAAAGGAGCATCCTGAACATGCCGGGCTCCAGTGAAGATCTCAGCGTTCTGTCGCGCCGCCGCGCGCTCACGCTGCCCGAGTCGCGCCGGCTCGAGCTCGCGCTCAAGAGCTCCGACGAGTCGCTGCTGTTGCACGGCGCGGGCTCGGACTACGACGCGATGGACACGTCACGGCCCGGCGACGAAGATTTCGTGGAGCGCCTCGCCGAGCGCGCGGCCGTTCGCTACGCGAGCCCGTCGGTGCACCTTGCCGGGCGTGCGGGGCCCCGGCGGCGCCGCGCGAGCCAGCTCGGTGCCGCGGTGCTGCTCGCTGGCGTCCTGGCCGCGGGGGCGTGGGGCATCGAGCGCACGCACCGACCCGCTCAGGCGACTCCTGCCGACGAGACGCCGTCGTCCGCCGTGGCACGGCCGCCCGGAGCGGCCCCGGCACGCGCGCCGCGCTCCCAAGTGAACGACCCGGACGCGCCCGCGCCGCTGACCGCCGCCCCGTCGCCCGCCGAGCCGCCACCGGGCGCGGGCGTGTCGAGCGGCGCCGCGCGGCAGCCAACTTCGCCGCACGGGGACGCCGAGGCGTTGACTGGCACGTCTCCGCAACCGTCGCCGTCGCCCGCCGCCGTCGCCGTTGCGCCTCGAGCCAACGGCGCCGAGCCCGGGCCGTCGGTCGCGTCACCGGTTGACGCGGCGACGCTCTTTGCTCGCGCCAACTCGGAGCGCAAGGCCGGCGATGTCGCGCGGGCGGTCGCCTCGTACGGCGAGCTGCAGCGCCTCTACCCGAGCGCACCCGAGGCGCTGCTCTCGCACGTGCTCACCGCGCGGCTCGCGCTCAGAAGCGGCGATTTTTCCGGTGCGCTCGCCCATTTCGATCGCTACCTCGCGGCCGCTCGCAACGGAGCGCTCGTCGAGGAAGCCCTGCAGGGTCGGGCGCAGGCGTTGCGTGCGCTCGGGCGCCCGGAGGCGGAGCGACGGACCCTCGAAGAGCTCGTCGAGCGTTTCCCGAAGTCCATCCAGGCACGCGCCGCGAGGAGTCGCCTCGCGTCTCCACCTTGAGGGCGGTTCCATGCTCCGCACTCGCGCTCGTCTGCATCGCGACCCGCGCGCTCGCCGCCCCGCCGGACGAGTCGCCTCGCGTCTCCGAAGCGACCGTCAACCGCTTGAGCGTCGTGCTGGTCGGCGACGCGAACGGGCCCGAGCTCGGAAGTCTGATCGAGGAATGGCTCGAGCCGACGGGCCTCCGCGTCGAGGTTCAGGCGCAGCGTGCCCTGAGCGTGGACGAGGTGCTCGCGTCGGATCCAACCGAGCGTCGTGTCCGGGTGTGGGTCACGGCCACGCCGAAGCACGTGCGGATCTACATGGCCGATCGCGGCGCCGAGCATTTCCTGGTCCGCGACGTGCCGCTCGAGCACGGGCTGAACGAAGTGGGGCGCGAGCAGGTCACGCAGGTGCTGCTGTCGGCGGCGATCGCATTCATGCAAAAGCGCGAGCAAACGTCGGCCGCCGCGGTGCGGAGCGCGCTCGAAGGCTCTCCCGCTGCCCCCGCCGAGCCCGAGCACAAGCCCGCGCCCCCGGAACGCCCGCCCGAGCGGTCGCCGGCTTCGCCCACGGTGCTGCGCGGCTCCATCGGTGCGCGTTACCTTTCGCGCTACGCGGGACCGGAGGGCCTCGTTCATGGACCGGGAGTGAGCGGCGAAGTGGGCGTTGCCTGGGGACCCGTCGGGCTGTCGCTGCTCGCCGAGGTGCACGGCGAGCTACCGCACCGCGCCAACGGGCGTCGCCTGGAGCTCGTCATCGCTGGGTTTTCGGCGCGTGCCGGGCTCCGCGCGGCCGTTCTCGGCCCGAGCGGCCACGTGACGGCGCTCGAGGTCGCGGCGGGGCTTTCCGTTCTGAGCATCGACGCGGAAACGGGCTCCGCTTCGGACGTTCGACCACGAGCGACCAGCGACCGGCGCCCCTCACTCGGTCTCGCTCTGCTGCACGGCCTGCCCGTCGGACCGCTTCGACTCGTGCTCGGCCTGAGCGTCGACGTTGATCTCGTGCGCATCGACTACGCGGTGCTGCTCGACGGTCGCTCCGAGCGCGAGCTGTCGCCGTGGCAGGCGCAGCCGGGCGCGTTCGCAGGTGTCGAGTGGCCATGACGGGCCGGCGTGGGAAAAGCTCGGCGAGCGTCATTTCGCACCGGTCCGGCACCGGCACCGATCCATTTCTTCCGCTCGCGACACAGGAGCCACGAGGTCCTTCATGAGTTTGCCGAAAGCCACACGCCGTCGTTTCGCGCCCTCGCTGTCGGGCGCCCTGTTCGTCTCGCTCTGGCTCGCCGCCTGCGGCAGCAAGGAGCTCTTCGTCGGCGACGGCAGCGACGCGGCAGGCGCCTCGGGCAGCGGGCGCGGTGGCACAGGTGGCAGCGGGGGCTCGAGCGGGGGCGCCGGGGGTGCGGTCGGTGGCGGCACGACCGGCGGCACGGCGGGGTCGTCGGCGTCGGGCACGGGTGGCAGCGGCGGCAAGGGTGGCACTGGGACGGGTGCTTCGGGCGGCACGGGCGGCGACGCGGGAACCGGCGGCACCGGGGGCACCTCCTCCGGCACCGGCGGCGAGGCTGGCGGCGGTGACGCCGGTAGCGGCGGCAACGGCGGCGCGAGCGGCACGGGCGGCACCGCTTCGGGTGGCACGGGTGGCGTCGACTGCATGTGCGTGAAGGGCGCCTACGTCCCCGTCTGCGGCACCGACGGCACGACGTACGACGCGGCGTGCGGCACGGAGTGCGTGCCCGTCGAGATCGCCTGTCAGGGCCAGTGCCCCTGCGCCGATGGGTGCAGCGCGCAGAGCATCGTCGCGCCCGACGGCTGCGTCTGCTTTCAGGACTCCGACTGCGCGGACGGCGAGCGTTGCTACGGCGCGGACTGCGTCACTCCCGCGCCGGGCACCTGTCGCGCGGTGCCGTCGACCGGCTGCTTCGGCGACGCCGACTGTCCGTCCGGGCAGCTTTGCACCGGTGGCGCTCCGGCACCGTGCGGCACCACAATCGCGGATCGCGTCGGCAGCTGCGCCCCCGAAGCGTGCCCCGAGGGCGACTGCGACTCGCCGGGACCCACGTGCACGTGCCGCGACGATTCCCAGTTTGGCGCGTGCATCGAGGCGTCGGGCCCAGTCGCGAGCGGATACTGCCGCAAAACGGACGGCACGTGCTCGGGCTGTCGCTGCGCCTCCCCCGACACCCTCATCGCAACGCCCGACGGCGAACGCCCCATCGCGAGCCTGGCCGTCGGGGACCTCGTCTACAGTGAGGACGGCGAGCAGATCCGGGCCGTGCCCATCGCGCGCATCAACCGCGTGCCCGCCTCCCATCATCGCGTGCTGCGCGTACGTTTCACCAACGGCGAAGGCTTCGAGATGAGCCCGGGTCATCCGCTCGCCGATGGTCACCCGCTCTCGTCGCTCTCGCCCGGCAGCTCGCTCATGGGGGGAACCGTTGCGAGCGTCGAGACGATCCCCTACGAGCATTCGCACACCTACGACATCTTGCCGGCATCCTCGTCCGGCACGTACTTCGCAAGCGGCGTGCTCGTCGGCAGCACGCTCTTTCGCAAGTAGCCGCGGATCTTGCGGGCGAACGCGGGCGACTCAGCGTCCCCGCGCGGACCACTCCTCGCGCTCAGCGCGGCGAGGGGTAATTGCGCCGGACGTAGCAGAGTCCCTCCCCGCCGTTCAGGTGGCCTTGGGTGCTCTGGACGTACGCGACGAAGTCCCGGTAGTCGCGGAGATCGGTCTTGGGGTCGCCGCTCGGATTGACCGGCAGCGAGCCGACGCCGAAGCCCCGTTGAGCGCCCGCGGGCAGGTCGGATCCGTCGCACACGCGATTGGGCAGCGGACTGCCCGCGCCGTCGGTCAGCGCGGTCGGGTCGTCGTCGGTCATGTCGTCGAGGGTGAGCACCGTGCCGGACGGTTTGCCCACCAGCCTGGACGCCATCGGGTCGAATTGTAGCGCCGAGTCGTGGATGACATCGGAAAACCAGGGGTGTTCCGCGTGCAGCGTGATCTGCGCCGTGGCGGGCCGATCCGCGAACGGCGCGATGCCGCGCTGGTACTCCTCGCCGTCGAACGGGTCGCCGTCGTTGTCCTGGTTCTGGCAGTTGAGGTAGGAGGTGGGCGTCTCGAAACCGAGCTCGAACGAGAGCTCGCCTGGGACCGCGTCGAAGTCGTAACCATCGTCGCTGGTCTCGCACGAGTCGCCCTTGAAGGTGGCGGTGCCGACGTAGTAGACGGCGTAGCCCTCGCTGATCATCGTGTCGTAGGCGGCATTTGCTTCCGCATCTCCCTCGAAGTTCACGCGGGTCGCGGCGTCGGTTGCCTCGACGATCGAGAAGCCGAACGCGTAGCGCCGGTCGAGCGCGAACGCCTTGCCGCCGTTCAGCGTTTGGTTCGCGATGGTCGTGAGCGGCGTCGCGAGCCCTTCGCCACCGGCGCCGGGAACGGTGCCCTCGATGGCGAGATCGATGGCCCAGGGTCCCTTGGCTCGCGCGACGGCGGTGTCCGTCTGCGACTGGTCGGTCGGTGCCTTGTCGGGATTTTCAGACAGGGTCACGTCGTCGATCGTCACGATGAGGTGGCTGAAGTGAAGCTCCCAGCCATCGGCGAACGCGACCTCGCTGCCCGTGGGGAAGAGGAAGCCGTCGGTGGCGGCTTCCTCGCCCGAGATCTGCACGGCGATGCCGCCCGTGCCGCCCGTGGCGTCGTCGTCATCACCGCCGCAGGCGGGTAGGAAGAAGAGGGCCGCTGTGAGCGGGACGAGGCGCTGGATAGTCGAATGTTCCATGGTCGTGCTCCTTGTTGCTTCGTGTTTCAGGGGTCGCTCCAGGCGAAGTGGTAGGCGGTCGCGGCGTGCATGCCGTGGTAGAGCGCCGTGTCCGCCGCAGTCGCCTTCGAGGGGTCGTCGACGAAGTGCCGCACCCCGCCGTCCCCCTCCGCGAGCGTCGAGAAGTCGATGTTGTCGAACATCGGCTTGGGGTCGATCGTGAGCGTCAGCTGTCCGTCCCGCAGGGGGATGAGATCGACCGTGATCGGCGTCACGATGCGCTCCTTGCAGATCGGTTTCGCGCCGGGCGTTGCCGGCGGCGTCAGCGCTTGGCGGTTGGTGCCGATGGTCAGCACCCCCTCGAACGGATAGACGAGGCCGTCTTTCTCGGCGCTGCCCGCCACGTCGAGGATGGGCGTGCGATCGTTCGGCACGTTCACGTCGCGGCCGTTCAGCCACACTTCGCCCGTCATCGCGCGATCCGTCGTGGCGCTGCCAAGCACGGGGAACGGCTGTGGATCGGCCGAGAGGAGGTCGACGTCGCGGCCCGAGGTCACCTCGGCCACGTAGATGCCGGCGAGCGTGCAGGTGGTGTCGCTCGAAACCGACGTCGGCACCGATTCGTTGAGGTAGGCGGCCCCCACGTGAAGCTTTCCGCGCGTGAGCGTCACGCGGTAGCCGCGGCCACTCGTGAACGTGTAGCTCGATCCGTCGGCGCCGTCGGGACCGCGGGCAGCGGCTCGGAACGCGAACAGGTCCCCGCCGGTCGAGCCGACGCAAGCCGTGAGCGCAAGTAGGGGGAGGGCGAAGGCAATCCGTTTCATGGCGTGTCTCCGAGCGTCGCGGAGAGCGACAGCATTGCGGTGCGAGGCGAGCCGGCGGCGAAATGCCGGGCCGGCACGAGCGTGGGCGCGTCGCTCGAGTGAAAGTCCGAGACGTAGTCGTATTCGGCGAGGCGGTAGCGCGTGTCGAAGACGTTCGTGATTTCGAGCGTGAGCTCGAAGGCCCGGAAACGAACCGCAGCGGAGCCGTCTACCGTGAAGATGGTCTGGCTGCGCTGCCCGTACGGCAGCGCGCGGCGACCGATGTAGCTCACGCCCGCGGCCAGCGAGCCGCGCGGCGGTGTGCCGTCCACTGAAACCGGCAGATCGGCCGTGAGCGCCGTGTCGGAGCGAACCACGGCGTCGGGAACGTACGGAACGAGCAACCCGTTGTCGTCGAAAGCCGAGCGCACCAGCGTGACGTTGGCGTTCTCGTCGATGAAGGGTGCCGTGAGGCGCAGCGCTCCCGTCCAGCCGAGGCGCGTGGTGCCACCGCCGAGAATCGTGCGACCTTCCGTTTCGCTGAAAATCAGATCGCGGTCGACGTGCGTGCGGAAGAACACGGAGCGCGCCGTCATGGCGAGCGTTTCGAAGCTCTTTGCGAAGCTGACGCCGCCTTCTTCCGCTTCGATGCTCGCGAACGGCGTTTGGACGTCGTCCGTCACGTAGCTAGGATCGATCGAGCGCACGCCCTGGCCCCAGGCGAGCGAGAGCGTGAAGTGACTGAAAGGGCCGATCTGGGCCGCCGCGCGCGGCATCAGCTTGGTCGCCGCGGTCGACGAGCGCTGGGTCGGCTCGCGGTGCTCGCCGCCGCGCTCCTGGTCGAGGCAGCTCGCGTCGCCCGGCGGGTGATCGGGGTCGGGGAGCGACACGCCCTGGACGGCGCAGGCGTCGAGCACGTCGTAGGAAAAGAGGTCTGAGCGGGCACCGCCGCGCAATGTCACCTTCTCGAACGGGCGGAGCGCGACGTCGGCGTAAAGGCCGATGTCCGCTAGCTCAGAGTGGAGATCGGTGTCGGTCTCGTATGGGTGGTTGCTCGCCGCGTCGATGCGCTGGCGCGTCCCGTCCACGTGGTCGCCGCGGGCGAAGTAGCCGAGCTCGAGCTCCTGGGGGCGGCCAAAAGCGTCGATCTGGCTGCGCGCGTGACCGCGCAGGCCGTACGTCGTTTCGCCGACGGCAAGATCGAACAGGTCGCCACGTTGGCCGTGTGGCTCCTGGATCGCCTCCTGTGTGTCGAGCAAGAAGCCCGTGAAGTTCTCGCGCAGGCGCATCGTGCGCCGGATCGCGAAGAGCTGCTGGTAGAGCACGAAGTTTCCGGCGCGGCTCTCGAGGTCCGCCATTGCTTGAAAGCGCGTGGCGTTGCCGCCCTGGTGCGGGTCGTAGGTATCGAAGAAACCCTCGCGGCCGCTCGCGACATCGTCGGCGCGCAGCAGGCCCGCCTCGTGGTAGCTGGTCGCGTAGCCAGTGCCTGCGAGCCGGAAGCTCGTCGAGCGCCCGAGCGTGCCCTCGTACTCTGCCATGCTGCTCGCGCGCCGCGCGCTGCGGTTCTGGCCGAAGCCGCCGGTGCGGTAGAGTTCGGCGCCCGCCAGCGTGTGGACACTCGCGCCGGGCGGGCCGAACGTGACGAGCAGGCGTTCCGCACCGAACGATCCGCGCCCGTACTTCAGGGTAAGGCCGCGCTGCTCGAGCCCGAGCTGGTAGTCGGCGCTACCAGCGACCGCGTAGTTACCCTGGTGTGGATCGAACGGACCCTCGAGCACCCGGAGCGTGTGCACGAGCTCGGGGATGATGAAGTGCAGGTCCGCGAAACCGTTGCCGTGCAGGTTGCCGCTCTCGTTGACTGGCACGCCGTCGAGCGACAGCTCGACGTCCTGGCCCTCGCGAGCGTCGAAGCCCCGCAAGTAGACGCGCTCGGCGTGGCCCTCGCCGCCTTCGTTCGTCAAGAAAATGCCCGGCGCGAGCTCGAGCAGCTCGGACGCGTTCTTGCGTGGCACGCGCGACAGCTCGCGGATCGGCAGGACGTAGTCGGATGCGCCACGCAGCGGCGCGTGCGCGCGGCCCGTCACGACGACCTCCTCGGGGCTGGCCTCGGCCTCGGGTGGCGCCGTGGGGGTGGTGGACGCGGCAGCTTCCGCTGCGGGGGTCGACGTCGCTGCCCCGACGGGCGTCGCCGAGTCGGGCACCGTCGCTTCCCGAGGTGCTGTTGTCGACGGCGCAGCCGGCGACACCCCCGTACCCGGTGCGCGAGCAGGCCAATGGGTCGGCGCTGCCGGCGGCGGAGCGGGAGGTTTGCCCGGAAAGCGCACGAGGGCGCGCACGCGAGCGGCGACCGGTTCGTCGCCGCGCCGCGCCGGCTCGAAGCGCCAGCGCCGCGCCGCTGCGACGACGGCCTGGTCGAGGTCCGCCCCGGCGCTCGCGGTGACCTCCACCGCCGACACGCTGCCCTCCTTCGTGATGGTCACAATGACCGGGACGGTGAGGTCGTCCGGACGAGCCTCTCCGGGCCACGTGGCGTCCACTTCCTCGACGAGAGTCGGAGGTCTGACGCCCTGCGCGAAGACGGGCCGCGGATCGAAGAGCATGGTTGCGCTCAGCGCGAGCGCAGCGAGAACGAACGTTGCGTGAAAGGGACGACGCATGGATGCACGCATGGGACGGCGGTCGAGCGCGGCGGCGCAGACGCCGACGCGGCGACGGGGGCAGGGCGCCTTCACGGTGCGCCGGTCGGGCGCGGCCGCTGGCGCGGTGGGGGCAAGGAAATGGCGTCGCTCTCGAGCTGAGGCGCGCGCTAAGCGCGGATCGGAGGAGCGAGCAGGTGATGGTCGACGTTGCCGAGCGTCAGACGACGGGCAACGAGCAGAGCGTCACGCGACGGGGGGCGAGCACTTCGGCGCGATCAAGAGCAGATCAGGCCCGGTCCGCCCGGGGGCGCGAAAAGCGACGGCGAGAGTGATCGCAGGGGGATTGGCAGCGAGCTCGACGCGCGCGGCCCCGGCGGGCGCCGCCTGCTCGCGCGGCCGCGCTACGAGAGAGCAATGCTCGTGCCCCGGCTCGGGAGCGCCGGACGTAGCCGTCGGCTTGCTCGAGTGGCGCGCAGAGGGAGCGCTGTGGATCGCGTCGTCGTGAACGAGCTCACCGTGCTCCGGGCAAACGTGGTGAGCGACCAGCGCGAAATGCAGCACGGCCGCGACGTGCGCCGTCGTGATCAGCCACGAAAACAGGGCGCTCGCCACCCTTGCGGCGAAGCCAGCCGCGCCAATCGGTGCTCGATTCGCTCGAATCCGCAAGCGACACGAGCCAAACATGGCGCGAGCGAGTCGGCAAGCCCGAAGAGAGGCGGAGGGGGACCCTCGGACGCTCATGGCGTTCGTCAGAGCTCGATCTGCAGGTTGACGAGGCCGCTCGTCGAGTCGGCTGCGTAGCGGCGGATGACGTATGCCCCACAGCCCGCGAAAGCTCCGAGCGTCGCCGCGTCGCAGGAGGGCCGGAGCGGCAACGTCGTTGTCGGTGCGATCACCCGAGAGCCATTCGACCCGGGTGACCAGCTGCGTCAGCTCGACCTCGCTCGCGAGGGAGTAGGCAACGCCACGCTCGTGCTCGCGGTAGCGGAAGCGGAGCTCCTCGAAAGCCGACTTGCAGCTCGAATCGGTCCCGCTCCTCGAGGGGCGCGATAACCGCACCCGCCCCGACCTGACGCCCGGCGAAGCGCAAGTGATCGACGAGACCGTGCACGCGCGGCGAATCGGCAAACTCAAAGCTCGGATTGTTTGCCCGATCGAGCAGCGAGAAGGGCACGTCGAAAGCCCCGACACGCAGCGCCGCCGCCGCACCGAGCGCGAGCTCCGCGTACGCTTCGCGCACGGTCTCGTAAAGCTCCTCCTCGTACAGGAGCCTCGCGGCATCGAGCTCGAGGCGCGCGGTGACGCGTTGCCCACTCGCCAGGTCGACGCCGAGCGACGCGCGGCGCAGGCGCAGCCCGTCGCTCTCGGCTTCCGAGTCGCGCGTGGAACGCAGTGTTTCGGCGGCCACGCGAGGGTCCGGAAAGCGCTCGTCGACGAGGGCTTCGAGCCGCGGCGTCACCTCGACCACGGTGTCTCGCAGCGTGAGCTGGAACACAGCGTCTAAGTCGGCGTCGACGGGACCTTCGACGAGCACGGGCGGTGGAACGGGGCGGCACCGTGTCGTCGCGCCGCCGCACGGCGGTCGCCGACCCCCACCAAAAACGTTCAACCAAATGGTTGACAGTCGTCCGCGGTGCCGCTAGAAGGTTCAACCGAATGGTTGAGCATCATCCCGCCGAGCTCGATCGCGTGTTTCGCGCTCTCGCACACCCCGTGCGGCGCAGCATCCTGCGCCGCGTCGCGCGCGGCGAGCGGACGATGACGGAGCTTGCGGCCCCCTTCGACATGTCGCTCGAGGCCGTTTCGAAGCACGTGCAGGTGCTCGAGCGGGCGAGGCTGCTCCGGCGGGCGCGCTCGGGCCGCGAGTACCGCTGCCGGCTCGGTGCGGCCCCCCCGCGTGACGCGGCGAAGGTGCTCGCGGAGCTCACGGGCCTCTGGAATCGTGAGCTCGATTCGCTCGAGCGCCTGCTGGCCGAGCTGCAGGGCAAGGGGGCGTCGTGACGAGCGTCGCGCCGGGCGTCGTCGTGCGCCGAGTGCTCGATGCACCGCGCTCGCTCGTCTTCGAAGCGTGGACGCGGCCGGACCTGATGGCGCGCTGGTTTTATCCGATGGCCGGCTGGTCCGCGCGTGTCACGGCCGACGTTCGTGTGGGCGGCCGCTACGAGCTTCGGATGATCGACACCGAGGGCAAGACGCACCTTCAGTTCGGCGAATACCGGGAGGTCGTCCCCGCTTCGCGGCTCGTTTTCACGTGGAGCTGCCCCGATCTCTGTGTCGAGGACAGCGTCGTCACGTTGGAGCTTTCGGACCACGGCAAGCAGACGGAGCTCGTTTTGACTCACGATCTGCCGCCCGACGAGACCCTGCGGCGCGAGCACGAGGGCGGCTGGCAGGGTTGCCTCGGGCAGCTCGAAGGTTTTCTGGCAAGCAACGCACAAGGAGGCATCCCATGAGCTCGATCAAGAACGAAGTCACGATCCACGCGGCGGTGAGCAAGGTGTACGCGGCGCTCAGCACGCAGGCCGGCTACCGCGGGTGGTGGAATGCCGTCGCCGAGGTGCCGGACGCCGTCGGCGGAGAGGCCACGCTGCGATTCGTCAAGGACGGCAACCCCATCAACATGCGCTACCGCATCGAAAAGCTCGAGCCGAACGAGCTCGTGCGCTGGCAGTGCGTCGCGCACGACATGTCTTCCTGGGTCGGCACGACCCTCACGTGGCGTCTCAAGCAGACTGGCGGCTCGACGCAAGTGCTCTTCGAGCACGATGGCTGGAAGGAAGCGGCACCCGAGCCCGTCGCTCAGGGTTGGAATCACTTCGTCGCGAGCTTGAAGTCGTACGTCGAGACAGGGACCGGACAGCCCTGGTAAGGCGGGCGAGGCCGCGGCCTCCACGCGGTGGCGCTCACGGTCGTCGTGAGCTCCCCGTGCCGGTCCAGCGTCGCGCTCCTCGTTCCGGCCAGCAGATGCGTGCGACTCGAAAAGCGGCGCCCGGCCTCCTTGCCGTCGGGCGCCGAGCGAGCCCGAAAGTGCGGTAGGCT
Source organism: uncultured delta proteobacterium (assembly GCA_963841435.1). Lineage (GTDB taxonomy): Bacteria > Myxococcota_A > Polyangia > Polyangiales > Polyangiaceae > PMG-095. Next base: position 250,450 of record CAWJCS010000005.1, on the reverse strand, counting down.
TCGTTTTCATGGATGTGTCGGTGCCGTGCGGGGCGTGCGGGAGGGCGGTTCGAGGCGGCGACGAGTTCTGCGAGGGGTGCGGCGCCAAGGTGACGGACGAGCTGAAAGCCGCGTTGCGCGCTCGCCTCGAGGCCTCGCACTCGGGTTTTGCCGCGCACACCAAACAGCTCAAGAACGCGCAGGTGACCATCGCTGGGGTTTCGATCTTGTTCGTGCTGAGCGCCGTCGTGATGTTCTTCGTGACCCAGGCTCAGGCGGACAAGGCGCTCGCGAACCTCAGCGGAGCGAGCGATGCGGCGCCGCTCGCGGAGAGCGTGGCGGGCGTGGCCACCGTCGGTGAGCTCCGCGTGCTGCTCGAGCGAGAGCCGTGGCAGGTGCTCGGGCTCAATCTGTTCCTCGCCGCGGTCATGTGCGGTCTGTGGATCTGGTCGAAGCGCGCCGTCGTTCCCGCCATCATCACCGCGCTCGGCATCTACGTCGCCGTGATCGTCGCGAGCGGGCTGTACGATCCCACGACGCTGGTTCAGGGGATCTTCTTGAAGATCATCGTGATCGTCGCGCTCGTCCGCGGCGTGCAATCGGCGCTCGCGGCACGCAAGCTCGAGACGGCGCGTTGACGGCCACGCGCCGCTGTCCCTCGTGCCAGAAGACGATCGGCGGCGACGCGAGCTTTTGCCGGCATTGTGGCGCCCCGCTCGCCGGTATCGAGCCTTTCGCCGCGGCAGGGGGCAGCCCCGACGGCAGCGTGGCTTCCGAGCCGCCGGCCCCCGATGAAAAGCGCCTGCTCCGCGAGCTCGGCTGGCTCTGCGTGCTGCCCGTGGCGATCTCGGTGGTGTACGCGATCAGCGTGCGCGTTTTGGGCGTCTCGGCGCTCGGGGATCTCGTCGCCGGGGGCGCCGTGTCCGCCGTCGCCCTCGGTGGGGCACTCTCGAACCGACGCCTCGTCGCCGATGCCTTTCGCCTTCCCGCTGCGCGCGACGCAGTGATGACGCTGCTCGTCGCGCTCGTCGTCGCGCCCGCGCTTTCGCTCGGCTTCTGGAGTCTCGAGCACCTCGGGTTCACGTTCTATTCGGGGTACCTCACGCCGTACCTGAACGACGGCTGGCCGCGCTGGGTCGGCTACCTGAGCGTCGCCGGCCTCACCCCGCTCTCGGAGGAGACGCTCTTTCGCGGGTTGATACAGCCCAAGCTCGCGCAGATCATTTCGCCCAACGAGGCGCTCATCGTCCAGGCGGCGCTGTTTTCCGCCGTGCACCTGAGCCCCGTCATCCTCGTCACGCATTTCGCGATGGGCCTCGCGTTCGGCTGGCTGAGAAAGCGCTCCGGCAGCTTGTTTCCCGGCATCCTGTTGCACGGCGCCTGGAACGCCTGGGTCATCTGGTCGGGCCCCCTCGGCGGATGACGCGCTCCGGTGTAGGCTCTGGCCGAGCGAAAGGGTCATGGCGCGCTCGATGGAACCCACGCCCGGCTTTTCAACGCGATTCTCGGGCGTGCGACGCGCGACCGAGTCCCTCGCCGAGCCGCTGTCGCCCGAGGACGCCGTCGTGCAATCGATGCCGGACGCGAGCCCGGCCAAGTGGCACCTCGCGCACACGACCTGGTTCTTCGAAACGTTCATCCTCGCCCGGCTGCCCGGCTACGTGCCGTTCCACCCCCAATACGGCTACCTGTTCAACTCGTACTACGAAGCGCTCGGCGAGCGTCACCCGCGGGCCGAGCGCGGGCTCATGACGCGTCCGAGCCTTGCGGACGTGCTCCGCTATCGTGCGCACGTGACCGAGCGCGTGGTCGAGCTCATCGAGGCGCGGCGCGAGGATCTGGGGGAGCTTTCGACGCTGCTCGAGCTCGGGCTCGAGCACGAAGCGCAGCATCAGGAGCTGTTGCTGACGGACGTGAAGCACCTGTTCGGCAAGAACCCGCTCTATCCCGTGTACCGGGAGGCGCCCGCCGAGCCGCGTCGCCCGGCGCCCGCGCTCGGTTTCGAGGCGTTCGCGGGCGGTGTCGTGGAGCTCGGCCACGCGGGGGACGGCTTCGCTTTCGACAACGAGCTGCCGCGTCATCGCGTGTTTCTCGAGCCGTATGCGCTCGCGACGCGCCTCGTGACCAACGGCGAGTACCTCGAGTTCATTCGCGACGGCGGGTACCGCCGCCCCGAGCTCTGGCTTTCCGACGGCGCCCGCGTCGTCGGCGAACGGCGCTGGGCGGCGCCCCTCTACCTTCGGGGTGAGGGCGGCGCCGAGCCCGAGCTGTTCACGCTCTCCGGCCTGCGGTCCGTTGCGGCCGGGGAGCCAGTGTGCCACGTGAGCTTTTACGAGGCGGATGCGTACGCCCGCTGGGCCGGAGCGCGTCTGCCGACGGAGGCCGAGTGGGAGCATGCCGCGCGTGGCGTGAGCATGAACGGAAATTTCGTCGAGAGCGGGGCGCTTCACCCGCGCGGGGCAGTTGCGGCGGGAGCCCCGCTGCTCCAGGTCTTCGGTGACGTTTGGGAATGGACGGCAAGTGCCTATCTTCCGTACCCGGGCTTTCGCCCGGCGGCGGGGGCAGTCGGCGAGTACAACGGCAAATTCATGTCCAATCAGATGGTGTTGAGAGGAGGCTCGTGCGCAAGCCCCGCGGGGCATCTGCGCGCGACGTATCGGAACTTCTTCCCACCGGACGCACGCTGGCAGTTCAGCGGCATCCGCCTCGCGAGGTCGCCGTGAACGGCACGTCCTCGCCGGCCCGCCTGCGCGTGAAGGAGCAAGACACGCTTCGCCTCGAGATCTTGCGCGGCCTCGGCCGGCGGCAAAAAGCGCTACCCTGCAAGCTCTTTTACGATGCGCGCGGCTCCGAGCTCTTCGAGCGCATCTGCGAGCTCGAGGAATATTACCCGACGCGCACCGAGCTCGGCATTCTCGAAGCCCACGCCGAGGAGATGGCGGGGGCGCTCGGCACGGGCGTAACCCTCATCGAGTTCGGCAGCGGCGCCTCCATCAAGACCCGCCTCTTGCTCGACGCGCTCGAGGCGCCCCGCGCCTACGTCCCCATCGACATCTCCGAGTCCGCCTTGCTCGCGAGCTCGATGGCGCTTTCCGCCGCTTACCCGGCGCTCACGGTGCGCCCGGTCTGCGCCGACTATACCGCCCCGCTCGATCTCCCGGCCGTGGCTCACACCCCCCCCGTGGCCGCGTTCTTTCCCGGCTCCACCATCGGAAATTTCGAGCCCGACGCCGCCGTCGAGTTCTTGCGTCGCGTCCACGACAACGTCGGCCAGGGCGGCAAGCTCGTCATCGGTGTCGACTTGAAGAAGGACCCAAAGGTGCTCGAAGCCGCCTATGACGACCGCGAGGGCGTCACGGCGGCGTTCAACCTGAACATGCTGGGCGTTCTCAATCGCGATCACGCCGCTCACTTTCAGCTGGAATCGTTCGGTCACCGCGCCGTCTGGAACGAGCGCGCGGGCCGCATCGAGATGCACCTCGTGAGCCAGCGCCGCCAGAGCGTGCTCGTTGACACCACGCTCGTTCGCTTCGAGCCCGGCGAGCACATCGTGACCGAGCATTGCTACAAGTATGATCTCGACCAGTTCCGAAACCTCGCGCACGCGAGCGGCTTCGAGGTCGAGCGCGTTTTCACCGATTCCGCCCAGCGTTTCAGCGAGCAACTCCTGGTCGCGCGCTGAAGCTCTTGCGCGCGGGCGCCGTGCCCAGCGGGGCAGGGATCACAGCATGTAGGCGATGTCGGACGTCGCCGTCGGGTACGTCCAGATCGACTGCTTCAGGTAGTCGGCCGTTAGGCCCTGGCGCACCGCGAGCGCGAAGACGTTCATGACCTCCTCGGCGTGCCAGCCGAACAGGTGCGCACCGAGGATTTTCCCCGACCCCTGTTCGAGCACGATTTTGTAGCCCGTGACGCCCTCGTTCACGCGTCGCGACGAGTACCAGCCCTCGGTGCGCGCGAAATGGGTGCTGATCGAGAGGCCGCGGCGCTTGGCCTCCGCCTCGCCGAGGCCCACAGAGGCAAGCGGTGGCATCGTGAACACGACGCCCGGCACCGGTGGGTACTCGACCTTCCGGCTCCCGGCCTTCAAGAGGTTCGCCGTGACGACGCGGCTCTCGAAGCCAGCGACGGGCGTCAGCGGCGGCCCGCTCGCCGCGCAGTCGCCGGCCGAGTACACGGCGGGATTCGACACGCTCTGCAAGAACTCGTTGACGCTGACACCGCGCGCGACGCGCTCGATGTTGCCGGCCGCGAGGTCGAGATCGTCGAGGTCCGGAACACGCCCCGCGGCGTGCACCACCAAGTCCGCCTCGTAGCGCTGCTCGCCGCCGGGCCCCGAGGCGCGCACGACGAAGCCCTTTTCGCTCCGCTCGACGCCGAGCACCTGGTTTTTCGCCTCCAGCCGGATGCCGACGGCCCGCGTGTGCTCGACCAACAAATCGACGAGATCCGGGTCGAAGAGCGTGAGGGGCCGCTCGTTGCGGTCGAGCACGGTGACCTCGGCACCCGCCACGGCCGAGAGGTGCGCGAACTCGAACGCAATGTAGCCCCCGCCGAGAAACACGATGCGCTTCGGCAGCTCCTCGAGGTCGAGGAATCCGTCGCTCGTCATCAAGAGCTCCTCGCCCACGATACCGAGCCTTCTCGGCACGGCGCCGACGGCGAGGTGGATCTGCCGGCCCTCGAGCTCCTCGTCGCCGACACGCACCGTGTGCGGCCCCGTGAAGCGCGCGCGACCGTGCAGCGTGACGATGCCGGCCTCGCGAAAGCCGGCTTCCATGTGCTCGGAAGTCGAATCGACGAACGTCTGCTTGAAGCGGTGGAGCGTGGGCCAGTCGAGCGTGGCGCCCGGGGTCCTGACGCCGGCGACGGCCATGCGCCGCGCGAAGCCGAGCGCCTCCGCCGCCCCGACGAGCACCTTCTTCGGATCGCAACCGCGCAGCGCGCAGGTGCCGCCGTACGGTCGAGCATCCACGATGGCGACGCTCATGCCGGCTGCGCGGCAGTCGCGGGCCACACCGCTCGCTGCGGCGCCCGTCCCCAACACGATCAAGTCGAACGTCTTCATGACTCTCCTCGCTTTCGGCTCGACACTAGCCCGTGGCGCGGCCCGTCTCGACGAGCGGTCTCGCGGGGCCGCCACCCGCGCGCCGCTTGGGCTCGAAGAAGATCGCCGCGCAGCCGGCGCTGAGCAACGAAAGCGCGGCACCGATCAGCACGACCACGCGAAAACCGTCAACGAAAGCGTTTCGCACGGCCCGGTCGAGCGCCGCGCGGAGCGACGGGTCGGCGCCCGCGGGAAGCTCCATCGCCGCGAGCTCGATGCGATGCTCCAGCATGGCGCGCCGGATCGCGTCGGGCGGTTTCAGGGCGGCGAGCGCGTCGTCGAGCGAGCTCGCGAAGACGCGAAACATCACGATGCCGAGCGCGGCGACGGCGACGAGCCCCGCTGCCCGCGACACGGCATTGTTGACGCCCGAGGCCACGCCCGCGTGCTCGTCGGCCACGGCACCCATCACGGTCGTCGTGAGCGGAGCGATCGTCATGGCCATGCCGAGGCTCAGCACGACGATACCCGGCAGGAAGGTCACGAAATACGAGCCCCCGACGCCAGGAAAAGCGAGCAGCGCGAAGCCCGCCGCCGCGATCGAGGGCCCGACGACGAGCGGTCCCCGCGACCCATGCCGGTCAACGAGCCCGCCCGCCCAGCGCGACAGCAAAAAGACGATCATGACGAACGGCACGAACGCCGCACCGGCCGCCGTCGCCGAGTAGCCCTGAACCTGGATCAGGTTGAGCGGGATGAAGAAGAGCACGCCGCCGAGCGCGCCGTACAAGAACAGCGTGAGCAGGTTCGCGCCGCTGAAGGCTCTCGAGCGAAACAGGGCGAGGGACACCATGGGCTCTCGGACGCGCGCCTCCGCCGCGACGAACGCCGCGAGCGTCAGCACGCCGAGCAAAAGCGACGCGACGACGAGGGAGTCACCGAAGCCCCGACGAGACGACTCGAGCAGACCATAAACGAGGCCGAGCAAGCCGAGCGTGCCGAGCAACGCTCCGGCGAGGTCGATCTTGCGGGAACGCGAGGCGTCGCGGCTTTCGGGGACGCCCGTGAAGAGCACGAAGAGCGCCAGCGCCGCGAGCGGCAGATTGATGAAGAAGGCCCAGCGCCACGACAACCGGTCGATGAAAAACCCGCCGATCACGGGCCCGATGGCGGCGGCGATGCCGCTCATGCCCGACCAGGTGCCGATCGCCTTTCCCCGCTCGTCCTCCGGAAACGAGGCGGTGATGAGCGTGAGGCTGCCCGGCGTGAGCAGCGCCCCGCCCACGCCCTGCAGCCCGCGCGCGAGGATGAGCGAGGTGATGCTGGTCGAAAACCCGCACCAGGCCGACGACCCCGTGAACACGATCAGGCCGACGGCGAACATCGCGCGTCGCCCGAAAATATCCCCGAGCACTCCCCCCACGAGCAGCAGCGCCGAGAGCGACAGCGCGTAGGCCTCGACGACCCACTGCACGCCCACGACGCTCGCCCCGAGGCTCTTCTGCAGCGCGGGCAGCGCCACATTGACGATCGAGCCATCCATGAACGCAAGGCTCGAACCGAGCGTCGCCGCGAGCAGCACGCGTGCCCTCTGTGCTTTCGTCGTGGTCTGGCTCAAGAGAACGCCGAGGATAGCGCGGCTTCGTGTCGGCACGGCGACAGGTCGCCGCGGAGCGTGAGTCCCCCGAACGGCCCGGAGCGCGAGCCCGCCGAACGTGCGGGAAACCTCGCTCAATCCGCCGTGGCAGGGTCGAGCACGAACGCGAGCGTCTTCTGTTCGGTGACGTGGCAATCGTCGGCTTGCCTACGGCTGCGTGGCCCGAGCATCAGTCAGGCGCAGCGGCACACGACGGGAACGGCGCGGATGCCGCACTCGGGACGCTAGAACTGGGACAGGAACGCCCACACTTCTTCGGGCGGAGGCGGTGCTTCGAGCGGGGCGGACCGCCCGCTTCGGGAGTGGTATCCTGGAAGACGGTGCGGTTCGTCTTCGTGGGTGCAGGCTTCCTCGTCGTGATCGCCTGCGGCGGTGAGTCGCGATCCATCCGGGGCGACGGTTCCGGCGCGGGAGGATCGGTTGGGAGCGCGGGTACCGGAGCCGGAGGAGGCGGCAATGCCGGCAGCGGGCGTGCCCCCGCGCATCACCGCGCGGCTTCGCCCGATGCTTGTCCCCAAGAGCGAGGCAGCTCCGAGCCCGCGCCCGAGGAGTGCACCGGGAGTCCGACACGCGAGTGTGAGCAGGATGGTGATTGCACCGACGGGACGCAGGGTCGCTGCCTGCGCTTTCGCGTCGGATGTCTCGTCGCCTGCTCGTACGACGAATGCGCGACGGATGCCGACTGTCCCGACGATGAACCCTGTGAGTGCCGGGCCTCGCCGACCGACGTCAGGGCCAATCGCTGCGTCGCCAGCGGCAATTGTCGCATCGACTCCGACTGCGGCGTAGGCGGCTACTGTTCGCCGAGCCACCTCGGCGAGGTCTGCGCCTGCAGGAGCGTGGACTACTGTGAAACGGTCGGTTCGCCTTGTGATCCGCCGGATAGCTGCGCGTGCGGCGACAGCTGCGGACACGCCTACTATTGTCACACGCCGAACGACACCTGCCTCGACGATTCGGACTGCACGGGCGGCGCGACGTGTAGTTTCGATCTCGCGCACGAGAATTGGGCCTGCGCAGTGTGCGGCCCCGTGCCGTAGGGTGACCGGGCAGACGGCCACGCGGCCCGGCCCCGTGCTCGTTGCAACCCACTAAGCGCTCGGGTCCCGAGCTCATCCCGCTTTGCGACGGAAGTGGAGCGCCTGCACGCCGGACTTGAACCGCTGCGTCGATAGGAGCTCGAGATGCCGCGCACTCGACAGGCCATGAAACAACGTCGGCCCGCGGCCACTGATGACGGGATGAACGACGATACGGTACTCGTCGATGAGCCCCAACTCCTCGAGCGCAGCCGAGAGCTTGGGCGCTCCGACGAGGACACCCCGCTCGGTCTTCGCTTTCAGCGCCGAGACCGCCTCGCGAAGGTCACCCTCCACCTTGATCGTGTTCTGCCACGGAAAGTCGCTCCGCGAGCCCGACACGACGTACTTCGCCTTCGCCTCGAGCTTCTGTGCCCACTCGCGCATCGCGCGCGGCGCCTTTTCGTCGCGTGCCACCGCGGGCCAGGCTCCCTCCATCAGCTCGTAGGTGTTGCGCCCGAAGAGCATCGCCCCGCTCTGATCCATGAGCTTGGTCCAATAGTCGTGCAGCTCGTCGTCCGCGATCGCCTGGGTGTGATCGATGCACCCGTCCAAGGTCACGTTGAGACCGAAGGTGAGGAGGCCCATGGCGTGAGGTTTTACGAAAAGCGCGCCCAGCGCGCAATGCCCTGAGCCCGACAAGAAGGCGAGGCGTTTCAGGGGCCGAGAAAGGGACTGCCCCGATAACGGGCCCGCGAGTCAGAGTTGGACTCCACGAACCGCTGCCACGCGAGGTTCGCGCCAGGGTACCGCTTTGGTTCTCGCGTCACGTTGCAGGCTGAATTCGTAAGCGCGATGACAAGTCGGCACCTGTGTGCAAGCTCGCGCGATTTGTAGGGATGGATGTACACGCCGAAACGGTCGCCGGAGCTCGACCGACCAAGCTCGTCAGTTGCAACGCCTTGTTGGCCAGCGTGCGCTGCGGGAAGCTCAGGCCTCGAACATCTCCCGAAGCACGCCCAAGACCCCGTTGAACTCGCGCTCCGATAGGGAGCCCAGCCGACGCGCGAGGCGCTCGCGATCGACGGTGCGAATCTGGTCGAGTACGATGAAGCCGGACTTGCCTTGGAACCGACAGGAAATGCGGAACGGGTAGGGCCCTCCCGCGGATGTCAATGGTGCAACGAGGACGGTCTGGAGATGTGCATTCAGTTCGTCGGGCGAGACCACGACGCACGGGCGCGTCTTCTTGATCTCACGACCCCGCGTCGGGTCGAGGCCGACCAGATGAACGTCGCCCCGCCTCGGAAACCGTGCCTTCACCAACGCCATTCTGACTCATCAAAACGCGTCGGCGTCAGCGGGTCCAAAAGACCACGCGAGGTAGCAGCGAGGTCCCGAGCCGCCTCGGTCCAACCGTGCCGCCGCGGGTGGCTTGCGGAGATGATGACGCGTTGGTTCTCTACCTCGAGCTCGACAACGTCATCCAGCTCCGCCTGGTCGATGACGGCCTTTGGGAGTCTAACCCCGCGAGAATTGCCGATGCGAACGAGCCGAGCCTTCATGGTGATCACAATGTAATCACATGCTGCTCACCCCTGCAACCCCGCGCCGCCGCCCGTCACCGAACACGTCGCGTCACCCCGCCGCACCCCGCGTCGTCTCCTCCGCGGCCGCCCGCAGCTCCGCGAGGACGGACGCTTGGAGGAGACCGCAGGCGCGCAGGCGGCCCCGCCGCTCAGTGCCGTTCACTCACCGCACGCACTGCCGCCGAGCACCAGCGAGTGGAGGCACCTACTTCGTGAACAACATGAGGTCCGCAGCGTCCCCCATCGCCTGGTACCCCGCCGGACCCGGGTGCAATCCGTCTTCTTGCGCCCACGTCGCGTACTCGGCCTTCAGCTTCGGGGGGTTGCCGCCGTCGGTGACCGCGGCGTCGAAGTCGATGAAGCCGTCGAAGGCGCCGCTCTTCACGTACGTGTTGACCTGCTGGCGGACGCTTTCGTGGGAGGTGCTGTAGTAGCTGTTGGCGCCGAAGGGGGTGATGGTGCCGCCGTAGATGAGGACGTTCTTGGCGTGGGCTTTGGCGATCAGGTCGTCGTAGGCGGCCTTCAGGGAGTTGTAGGAGGCGTTGCCGGCGATGTCGTTCACGCCGTCGAGGACGATGGCGTATTTGACGCCCGCCATGCCGAGCACGTCGCGGTTGAAGCGGGCCTGGGCGGCGGTGCCGCTGTTGCCGACCAGGTTGGTGGCGCCGATGCCTTGATTGATCATGCCGACGTTTTTCGTGGCGGCGTTCGCCTGCAGGCGCGCGGCGAGGATGTCCGTCCAGCGGTTGTTGTGGTCGTCGTCCGTGCCGCGGCCGTCCGTGATGGAGTCGCCGATGGCGACGGCGACGACGGCCGACTCGGGCGCCATGACCTCCATGCCGGCGATGTAGTACCAGTGCTGGAACTTCGTCGCGGACGACATATTGGCCGCGCTGACGTTGCTGCTGCCGGTTTGGAGGTACGACGTGGTGCGTGACCCCGAGTGGCCGACGACCTGGCTCGGGACGTTGCCGAAGGCCGTGGTGATCGTGATGTTGCCGAGCGGGGCGACGGTGAAGTCGATGGCGTCGGACCACACTTCCATGCCCTGCGCGATGGTGACGTTGGGCATGCCGCTGAACGCGAGTGCCTTGTCCGTCGCCATGTCGATGGTGCTGTCGACGGCGGGTGTGGCCGTGCAGAGCGCGATGTGCGCGGAGTTGATGGTGACGGAGCCGTTGCCCTGTAGATTCGAGAACTGCACGCGGAGCTGGCTGCCGCCGAGCGATACGTGGACGACCTGACGCAGCACGGCGTTCGAGAGCGAGGCGGGCGGTTGGTTGCCCGAGTCGTAGTAGGGGGAGGCGCCCCACGTGGCGACCCACTTCGTGGCGCCCGAGCCGCCGGTCCCCGCGGTCCCCGCGTCCCCGCTGCGCCGCCGCCGATGCCGGCGATGCCCGCATCGCCGCCGGTGGCGCCTGCTGCGCCGCCGCTGGCGCCGCCGGCACCCGCCATGCTTCCCGCTGCGCCGCCCTGGCCGGCGCCCCCGGAGTCCGTGCCGCCCGACGCGCCGCCGCCACCGAGCCCTGCCGCGCCGCTGCCGCCCGCTGAGCTGCCGCCACCCGAAGTGCCACCCGTCATCGCGCCTCCTGTTCCCGACGAGCCGCCGACGCCCGCCGAGCCTCCCGTCATCAGCGTGCCGCCCGCGCCACCGCTCGTCTGGCCTCCGCCCGCTGACGTGCCGCCGCTCGTCGTGCCGCCGCTCGTCGTGCCGCCGGAACCCATGTTGCCGACAGCGCCGGACCCGCCCGAACCGGGGCTCTGATCATTTTGAGTGCCGCAACCCACCGCAGCGAAGAGGATGCTCATGGGGACGAAGGTTTTGAGGAATGCTCGCATCGATGCTCTCTGTGATTCCGGGGTTCGTAGTGGTCGGGATCGTACGTCGGGTGACCCAGCATAATATTCCGGCGCGAGCCCCGGTTGATCTCCCACGCACCGCTTTGGCGCCGGGCCCCCATTTTCCCAGTTTGTCGGACGCCGTTGCCTCGAAGATGCAATTTTGAGCGCCAGATTTGGTCACTCCGAGCGCCGAAGCCCGTACGCCGGCGACCGCGACCCGCATGCGTCGTCCTGGGGCTGAGTCGTTGCTCACGACGCCGCACCGGTTGCCGTGCTCACGGCACCGCTGGGATGGGTGTGCGATAGATCGTGCGTTCGTTGAAGTCGGCGACGTATAGCCAGCCGTCGGCTTCGACCATGCCGCCCACCGTGCCTTCGATGCGCCCGAGCACCGTCGCTCGTTCGTTGCGGCGGGCGATGATCTCGCGCCCGCGCGGATAGTAAACGGCGTTCTCGCCTCTCGTCCACGGCGAAGGCCACGGCAGGTACCTTCGCGAGGAAGCGCAAGCTCTGTCCTGTTGTCGTCGCGGTGAGGATTGCTCCGCTCTCGTCGCTCGCACGTCGTGTCCAGAACAATTCTCCCCGATCGAGCGCGAGGCCAGAAATGGTTCCCTCGGCGACGATGAGCTCCTCCGGGCCAGCGCTCACGTCGCGACGCTCGATGCCTCCCCGAAGCAAACCCGGCGTGGGATCGTGCGCCCAGTAGACGGCGTCGGCGTCCGCCTCGAGCCCCTGCAGCCAGCCGCCTTGCCTACCGACGAGAGTCGGAGCGGAGCCTCCGGAGAGTGGGAAAGCATAGATCGCTGCGCCGAGGCAGACCCCGATGTAGAGCGTGCCGCCCGCGGCCCCGAGCCGCTCGAGCGGAGACCAGGCGGTGCCGTCCATCACTGCGGGCTTGCGGAGAATGCACCGCGGCGCAGCGACTTCGCAACGAGGCGAGGCACGGCGATCGAGCCGAGGGCGACGATCCACACGGGCGCCAACGGGGCAAAGCCTCTCCAGACGACCAGAGGGGTCAGTGCCGCCGGAATGGAGAGTAGGACCGAGAGGGCAAGCGCGCCCGACAGACTTCGATCGAACCACGGGATCCGGGCGTTCAACCACGGGACGAGGAGAAAAAACGGCAGAGCGCCGATTGCGCCGAACAGGACCGGTACCACGCCAAACGCCGCGATCGGCAGCTCCCCCGGTATCCACCCGAGGACACGCTCGGCGACAATCCAAACGAGCGTCAGGACGAACGGAGCGGAGACCATTGCCAACCCGAGCCAGTGGAGCGCTCTGCCGAGCCGCTCGCGGGCGCCCTGCCGGGTTGGCGACTCGCCGGAACCAGCGCGGTGAGGTTCGCGGTCAAGCATGCGGTATCACTTCACCCGACGGTTTCAGATTTCGGTGGTTGTCGGTGTGCCCTGGTGAAAGACGATTCGCCAGGCTTTCCCTTCGCGTCGCCAGAGAGAGCTCCGGCGGGATCTCGGGGTCCGATACGTCGCAAGGGCGACCTCTGCGGTGACGGCGAGAACGCGGAAATCAGTGACAACCGTCGTGACCGTCGGCTCCGCCAACAAGAGGGCGATGACATCGGGCTTGGTGTAAACGCGCCCCGAGTTACCGAATTCCACGAATTGATCCGAGATCAGACGATCGAGGGTATCGGCGGACGCTCGAACGGAAGGCGTCAGCAGCTGTTGCTCGACCTCGCGAATTTCGTCTTCGAGCGTGTGGGTCACGTGTGCCCAAGGTACCGCCGTTCGGCAGCGCCCGCATCCGCGCCGTTGAACGGCCCCGTTCGCTGCGTTAGGGATGATCATGCTCCAGAGCGCCACCGTGCTGGCGCTCGGCGCGGCGCTCGGCGGACCCACCACCCCGCCGGCTCCGACCGGGCAACCCCTCGCGGCGGCGATCGGCCCGTCCATGCTCGCCGCTAGCCGCCCGAACGCGGACCTTCGGCTGGTCTCGGTGCTGGGACTGGCGGGCGGCTACGTGACGCTCGGCACCTGGATGTGGTTCGCCTGGTACAAGGACCAGCCGAAGCTCCCCGAGTGGCGCTTCGGCGGTGATGGCTGGTTCGGTGCTCAGACCTACGCGGGCGGTGCCGACAAGCTAGGTCACGTGTGGACCAACCTGGCGCTGTCACGCTTGGGCACGGAGATCTTGCGGCTGGGCGGTTGGAGTCGCGGGTCGTCGAGCTTGATCGCTTCGGGCATTTGCCTCGGAGCGTTCCTGATGGTCGAAGTCAACGACGGCTACTACACCGAGTTTTCGCCAGGCGACATGACCGCGAATGCTTTCGGTGCCCTCACCGCCGTGGCGATGAGCAACTGGCAAGCGCTGGATGACGCGATCGATCTTCGGGTCGAGTGGTTCCCGAGCCGAGCCTTTAGAAGCACGCCGAGCGCGGACTTTGCCGAAGACTACTCGGGCCAGACCTATCTGCTGGCCTACAAGCCACGCTCTATCGCAGCCCTTCGAAGGGCACCAATGCCGCTAGATTGGCTCCAGTTCGTCAATCCAGTTCTCGGCTTTGCCTCGCGCAACTACAAGCCCGCACCGGTGTCCGACAGTGTCGCGCGGCGCGAGCAGCGCGTGCTGATTGGCGTCACGCTCGACCTGCAAGCGGTGCTCGATGCAGCGCTCGCGGGCCGGCCGTCGCCCGCCGCGCGTTTGGGTCGCAGCCTGGGTCACGGCGCGTTCGAGGTGTTCAACCTACCGTTTTCTACGCTGCCGCTGCTGACCGTCGTGCACTCCTCGCCCCAGCCCCAACCGTAGTCCAACGTCGATGACCTTTTCGCCGATAGCGCGCCGACTTGGCATGTCCTCTGCCGGAGCCTGCGTCGCGCTGGGGCTCGCGTACGCGGTCACGTTGACGATCGGCTTCATGTCTCTGGAGTCGCCGCAGCAACCGATCGGCGACCCCATGTTTTCGCTACTCGAGATGCTGATCCTGTTGATGATGCCAGCGATGGTATCGCTGATGGTGGCAGTCCACGCCTGGGCACCCGTGGATGCAAAATCGCTGACGCTCGTGGCGCTGGTCTTCATGAGTCTTTTGGCAGGGCTCACCTCTTGCCTGCATTTCGTGACCCTGAGCGTGAGCCGCCAGCCCGCTTTCGTTGCACAACCCTGGCAGGCGTTGGTGTTCGGCTTCAAGTGGCCTTCATTGGCCTATGCCGTCGATATCCTGGGGTGGGACGTGTTCTTCCCGCTGGCCATGTTTTTCGCGGCGCCGGCGTTCCGGGGCAGCGGACTCTCGCTATGGATTCGGCGCTCGCTTCTGACTGCGGGCACCCTCGCACTGGCAGGACTGGCGGGAGTGGCGCTCGGCGACATGCGGGTGCGCAATATCGGGATCGTCGGCTACGTTGGCGTATTTTTGGTTGCGGCGGCGCAGCTGGGGCTGCTGTTCTACCGTACGCCACCCGTCGAGCCCTGAACCTCCGAACGGTCCGAGGGAAAGTGGGCCACGTCGGCTGCAACACTCGCGTTTGTCAGGTGAACCAGCCGTCGCCGCGGTCCACGAGTTCGCCATCGCCCACCGACGGGTGCAGGGACGTCGCAAGTGCGCGGTGGAACGGCGCGCGACGGCGCCGGCTGCTGAGACGCGCGGGGGTCGCCCCTCAATCCAAAGAAGACTGCGACGCGGCGAAGGGGCGCGCTTAGCGACCGGGCGGAGGGCCGTAGAGTGTGGGGCGGTGGCAGGAGTAGCCGCGGCTCAGGGCGCTGAAGGACTGGACGAGCTTTTGGGTGGCGTCAAATTCGTGGACGGCGCCGCTTCCGCTGTTCGTTGCGAGAAAATTGCCGTTCGGTAGGTGCTGGGCGTCGCTGAAGGTGGGTGAGTTGCCGGTGGCCGTGTACTGCCAGTCGAGCGTCGCGGTGGAGCCGTTGATGGTGTAGTGGAGCACCTTCGACGAGCCGCCGCTGAAGTTGCCGTTCGACCAGAGCACGATCTTGTGGGGCTCGTATTGGTCGTGGCCGTGCTGGACGCGCCAGGTCGAGCTCGTCGTCGAGTCGGCGCCTTCGGCCTTCGCGTGGTTCGGGGTGGTGCCGGTCGGTGTGGCGCCGATGGAGCCGAGCACCTCACCCGTGCTCGAGATGAAGGCGATGGCGTCTTTTTCGCGGTCGGAGACGGAGTAGCTTTGCGTGTCCTTGTAGTAGCGGATCGCGTTGACGTGGCACTTTTCCATGGCCTGGCCGCCGGGGCCGATGGCGAACTTGCCGAACACGATGTCGAGGTCTACCAGGCACTTCGAGCCCGAGCCGTCGGGGCCCGCCGTGTAGATGCAGTCACACGCGCCCGCCGTTTGCTTCGCGGGGTAGGCGATGCCCGTGGGGATGGCGACGAGGTCGTGGTGCGTGCCGCCGTTCAGGCTGAGCTTCGTTTCGCCCGAGCCGTCCATGGCGACGCGGTAGACGTTGCCGCCGCTCGATGCGTTGAACGGCCCCACGTCGCGACCGTACATGTACATGCCGTCCCACGACATGAGCGAGCGCGTGAGGCTGATCGGGAAGCGGTGCGCCCACACGACCTCTCCCTGGTTGTCGATGATGTACGAGAAGTTGCCGTTCTCGGCGATGATGAAGCCGGGCGCGGGGGACGCGCTGCTCGTGCCCTTCGTGGGTGTCTGGTTTCCGGGGGCGCCGCTCACGTTTTCGCCCGTGTGGTACGTGGCGTCGGGGCCGATGCAGGCGGTGCTCCCCTGGAACACGACGACGCGGTAGTGCACGTCGGTGTTGGCGGGCATGCCGAGGATCAGCGTGCGGTGCGAAGCCTCGGCCCAGTTGACGGGCGCTTCGAGCGTGTACGTCGCCGTTTTGCCGAATTGGACGATGGCGCGCTCGGCGCCCGCGAGGTCCGTGGTGAACGTGGCGACGCCGACGAGCGGCATGGCGCTCGCCGTCATCACCGTGGGGGTGATGGTGCACGTCGCGGGCGTGAAGGGGCCCACGTCCGTGAGATCGGGGCCGAGCGCGCCGCCGCCCGCCGCACCCGCCGTGCCGGCGCTGCCGGACATGCCGGCCGAGCCGCCTGCACTGACGCCACCGCCGCCCGCCGAGCCGCCTGCACCGAGACCCGCCGCTCCGGCATCACCCGCGCCGCCCGCCGCGCCGGACAGCCCGCCCGCTCCGATTTCGCCCGCCGTGCCGGCACTGCCCCCCGTGAGGCCGCTGGCGCCTTCGCCCGCCGTTCCGCCGCTCACGCCGGCGGTGCCGCCCGTCTCGACGACTCCGGCCGAGCCGCCAACTCCCGGGGTGCCCGCCGTGGCACCGCTCGACCCCCCTGCGCCCGCGCCCGCGCCGCCCGGCAACGTGCCGGCGCTGCCCCCGGTGCCGCCCGAGGCGGGCGCTCCGCCGGTGCCGGCGTTGCTGAAGGGGCTATCGGGGTTCGACGCGCACGCGGGCAGGACGAACAGGAGCGATGCGACGACGGGGACGACGCGGACGACGCGGCGGGCGCGCCCGGCCGGTGAGAGCTCACGGGGTCTGTCGAAGATCAAACGAGCGTCCTTGCAAAAGGGGTGACGGGACCGTGCGAATAGTGCCTCGACCCGCCGTGTTCAGGCGTCTTCCGCTCTTGCTGCAGGTTTGCTGAAGAAACTCTGCGTCCTTTTCCGGGGGTCAACGTCCTCATGGTTGGAGACACCATGGAAAAGAGAAACGAGGACGAAGTTCGCGGGAAGGTTCGCACGGCGTACGCCAAGGTCGCTCGGGGCGCTTCGGGTTGTGGTGTGGGCTGCTGCGGCACCGAGGGCGTCGGCAGCATGGCGGTCGGCTACTCACCCGAGGAGATCGCGAGCGCTCCAGAAGGCGCGGACCTCGGCCTCGGGTGCGGCAATCCCCAAGCGATCGCCGAGCTTCGCGCCGGCGAAACGGTGCTCGATCTCGGCTCGGGCGCGGGCTTCGATTGTTTCCTCGCCGCGCGGCGCGTCGCTCCCGGGGGCCGCGTGATCGGCGTCGATATGACGCCGGAGATGGTGGAGAAGGCGCGCGACAACGCCGTGAAGGCGAACGAGCCGCACGTCGAGTTTCGTCTGGGTGAGATCGAGCACTTGCCGGTGGCCGACGCGTCGGTCGACGTGATCCTCTCCAATTGCGTGATCAATCTGGCGCCCGACAAGCGGCGCGTTTTCCGGGAGGCGTTCCGCGTGCTGCGACCGGGCGGGCGCCTGGCGATCTCCGACGTGGTGGCGCTCGGCGCGATGCCGGAGGCGCTCGCGGCGAGCCTCGAAGCGTTGACCGGGTGCGTGGCCGGTGCCGCGTCGGTCGCGGAGCTCCGCGGGTATCTCGTGGAATCGGGCTTCGAGGACGTGCGGATCGTGACGCGGCCCGAAACCGCGGCCATCATCGGACAGTGCATGCCCGGAGCCGAAGGTTACGCGGTCTCGGCCGTGATCGAAGGTCGGAAGCCTTCGGCAGCCGTCGAAGGCAAGACGGAGGGGTCGTGCTGCGCTCCCCTGTGTTGCTCCTGAGGAGATGACGATGATCTCGGCAGAAGCCCGTGGTGCTTGGAAGGAGATCGAGAGTCGGCTGCGGCCGTACCTCGCGCGCCGGGTTGCGTCGAGCGCCGATGTCGACGATCTGCTCCAGGAGATCTTCGTGAGGCTGCACGAGCGCGCCGCCGGGCTGCAGGATGGCGAGCGATTCGGCGGCTGGGTGTACCGCGTCGCGCACAACGCCGTGATCGATAGCGCGCGCAAGAAAGCTCGCCGCCCGTTGGTGGCCTTGACCAGCGAGCTCGAGCCGCCCTGCGACGACCCGTCGGCGGACGACGAGGAGCTCCGCGGGGAGCTCACGTCGTGCGTGGCGGCCTTCGTCGGCCAGCTGCCGGAGCCGTACCGCAGCGCCGTGACGCTGACCGAGCTCGAGGGTCTCGCGCAGAAGGACGCCGCCGAGATGCTCGGGCTGTCGCTCTCCGGGCTCAAGTCGCGCGTGCAGCGCGGGCGCGAGCGGCTCCGCCGCATGTTCGAGGAGTGCTGCGAGATCTCGGTCGATGCTCGCGGGCGGGCTCGCGAGTGCGAGCCGCGCGAGAGAGCTTCGGAGCCTTGCGGCTGCGCTGACGACCTCGTGGAGCTCCGACCACGTACCGCGCGCTCCTGAACGCTCCGCCCGCGGCCCTCCAAGCCGTGCAGTCGCGGCGCGACTGATTCTTCGCGTCGAGCCGCCTCGACGCAGCGGCCGCCGTGCGCCGTGCGGCCGCCGTGCGCCCTTCGCCATCGTGCGCGGCCGCGTCGAACCCCTTCGTTCCGAGAAAAAGGAGAAATCGAACCATGAATGCACCCATCCAATCCACACCGAAGAAGAGCTATGCCGACATCGTCGCCCGGTCGAAGCGCGTGCGCTGGGACCTCGAGGCCGACGTGCTGCGAGGGCGCACGCTCAACGTCGAGGACAAGCTCTTGCCCGACGGGCTCACGCTCGTCGCGGCGCTCGAGGGCTTCTCCGGCGCCGAGCGTCGCCTGTTCAGCCAGGTCCAGGGGCGCACGTACGCTGCCATGTTCGGTCTGGTCGAGCGCTTCATCGCCGCCAAGATGCTCGAGGTCGGGCTCGGGCACGCCCTCGGTGATCAGCAGGCGCTCGAGGCCATGGTGCGCTTCAGCGACGAGGAGCTGAAGCACCAGCGGCTCTTCGAACGGCTCGAGAGCATGGCGGCCGAGATCATGCCCCCCGGGTACCGCCAGGTACACGACGCGGACGCCGTCGCTCGCGTCGTGCTCGGCAAGTCGAGCTGGGCGGTGCTCGCGCTCACCTGCCACATCGAGCTTTTCACCCTGGCTCATTACCGAAAGAGCATCGAGGTGGATCCGCGCCTCTCACCCGTCTTCAAAGACGCTCTCTTTTTCCACTTCAAGGAGGAGAGCCAACACACACAGCTCGACGAGATTGAGTGGCGGCGTGCCGACGCCAAGCTCGAAGAGAGCGAACGCGACGCCGCACTCTCCGATTTCCTCGATCTGGTCGCTGCCGTCGATGGGCTGTTGATCGACCAGGCCGGCGCGGATGCGGCCTATTTTTGCGCCTCATTGGAGCGCGCTGCCGGCCCCGAGGAGCGGGTCGCGCTCGAGGCCGCGTTCCTGTCGGCCTATCGTTTCCAGTTCATCACCTCGGGCGTGAAGGAGACGCGCTTTGCGGAGATCCTCTTCGGCATGCTCACGCCCGAGCAGCAGGCGCGCACCCAGAGCGCGCTCGCGCCGTTCCTCGGTTGATGCGAGCGTCGCCGGGCGCTGCGGCTTCGGGCACTCACCCCGCGACGGGGCCGTGCCCGAGGCCGCGCGCGAGCATCGACAAGAATTCTCGCCGCGTGCTCGGGCCGCGGTACTGGTGGCGGTGCGGCACGCGGATCGAGCGCGGGTCGTCGAGGTAGGCGAGGCGTAGCGACGAAACGTCGTCGTCACTGATGGCGTAGCGCACGGCTTGCGGGTCGATGCCGTACACGCTCGCGCCGTTGAGGCCGAGGATGCGCGCGCGCATGTCGCTCGTGAGCGCCGGGTAGCCATGGGCTTCTTGCATCGATTCCGGGATCACGAGCGTGCGCAGCGCGACGATTTGCGGCTGCGGAACGCCCGCGAACACGCTGTCCGTGCCGTAGAGCACGCCCTCGGGGCCGAGCTGTTTGATGAGCTTGCCGAGCACGTGGGCGGCCGCGTCGGGGGTCGTCATCAGGCCGTAGAAGGTGGAGCCGAGCTCGGCGTAGACGTTGCCGCCCGGGCCGATGTCGTTCTCGATGAGCGCGCGGATGAAGCGATCGACGCCGCGCGGGTCCGGATTTTGCGGATCGTACGGATGGTTCTCGTCTTCGGCCGATTCCCAGCCCGAGTGGTAGACGAGAAACTTCACGGCCGGGAATTTCTTGGCGGCGCGCACGAGATCGACGGGCGAGCCGGGCACGTCGTAACCGCCGCCGCCGCTGAGACCGCGGTGCGCCGCGATCGTGCCGACGCCGAGCGCCGTCACCTGCTCGATGAACGGCGCGCCGACCTCGTCGCTGTCGAGGCGGAATTCGCCGGCGAACGGGAACGTCTTGAACGCGCCGAGCGTGTAGCGGCTCGCTGAGATCCGCCATGTAGTCGAGCTCGGAGGCGCCGCGCTCCGGATCGGCATTGGCGTGGAAGATGAGCCGCGGGCCACCGAAGCGCTCGATGACGGCTTGCAGCATGGCGTGCGCCTCGACGTGCGGTGGACCGAGCTCCCGGATGGCGGGGATGCCCGTGACGCAGGCGACCGCCGTGTCGCTCTGCACGAAGATCTGCGTGATGAAGTCGAGCGCGAGCTCGGGCGGCGTTGCCTCCGCCCAGGGCGTGAGCGGCTCGGCCACGTGCACCTGCACGTCCATCACGAACTCGTCGCCGTCGAGCCGCTCGCGTGCGTGCCCGGCGTCCTCCATCATGCCCGCATCTATGTCGTAGCCGGCTCCTCCGCCGAGCCCGGCACCACCCGAGGAGCCGCCGGTTCCCGTGGGCGCGGACGCCGACCCGTCGCGGCCGGAGCTACACGCCGTGAGGTTCAGGACGTGCAGGGCCGCCGCCATGCCGCACGCGCTCTCGGCGAACTCGCGCCGTGTCATGCCGAGGCGGCGATGTTTGTCCTCGACGATGTCGAAGAACAGCCGCTCGGCTTTCACCATGCGAGCTTCGGGCGGCCGCGGGCAAAACTCGCCGTTCGAGACGGGAAAGAAATCGAGCGGCGCGACGATGGGAAGCTCGGGGTCCGTCTTCTTCGCGTTCGCCATGCTCGCGCCCTCGTGCTTTCCACGCGGTAGCACCGAATCGCCGCGCCCGCGCGAAACTTCGCTGAGGGTGCAGGGTTGCGCTCAGCGTGGCGCGGCCCCATGTCTCGTCAGCCACGGACGGCGAGAGCGAGGCAGCATGAAGACCAGCGGCAACAAGATCCTCATCACGGGCGGCGCATCCGGCATCGGCTTCGGCCTCGCCGAGCGCTTCGCGCAGAAGCAAAACCAGGTGATCATTTGCGGGCGGCGCGCCGATGCGCTGCGAGAGGCGTCGAGCAAAGTGCCGTCGCTCGTGACTCACGCCTGTGATCTTTCGACGAACGAAGGGCGCGAAGGGCTCTACCGCTTCATCGCCGCCGAGCACCCGGACACCAACGTGCTCGTCAACAACGCCGGCATCCAGAGTTGGATGGCCGTGACCGACGACGATTTCATGCAGCGCGCTCGCGCGGAAATCGCCATCAACATCGAGGCGCCGCTTCATCTCACGCACCTCTTCTTGAAGCTTCCCAAGCTCGACACCGTCGTCAACGTCACCTCGGGGCTTGCCTTCGTGCCGCTCGTGAAGACGCCCGTCTACTCCCCCACGAAGGCGTTTTTCCACTCCTTCACGCTCGCGCTCCGGCACCTCCTTAGGGACAAGAACGTCGAGGTGGTCGAGCTCGTCCCTCCGGCCCTCAATACCGATCTCGGCGGCAAGGGCATTCACGACTTCGCCCCGCCCGTGAAGGACTTCATCGACAGTGTCTTCGCGCAGCTCGAAGAAGGGAAAACGACGGCCACTTTCGGCTTTACCGAGGGGCTGAGCAAGGCCGGGCAGGAGGTGTTTCAGCCCGTCTTCGATCGGATCAATCAACACTGAGGCGTGACCGCGGTCACTTCACGACCGGGATCACCACGACCTCGTTGAGCCGTGCGGCGCCGCTGCCCGCAGGGTACGCGTACGACGCGAAGTGGTCGAGACCCCAGACCACGAGCCCGAACGGCACGTCGCTCTCGGCGACGTGGCGGCCATTTTCCGCAAGAGCCGACCGGCACGTTGCCGCGCACCAGATCGACGTTGACCGTCTGGTAGCGACCCGCCGTGCCGACGTCACGAAAGCCGGAAACCGTGCCCAGGCAGTCGATCGTCACGTCGGCGAATCCCGACGGCCCCTTGCTGCGGACGAGCACGAGGTTCGTCGTTCCGTACGTCGGGTCCGTGAAGAAGACGTATTTGTCGAGGTACTGCGGAGCCGGGATCACGTTCACGTATTCCTCGTCGCCCGTGGGGTCGCCCATGCCGCAGCCGGGCATGATCTGCGCGACGTAAAAGGGGTGGTCGCGATCCTGGCTGTCGATGGTGAAGCTTTGGACGGCTTCGAAGTCGCGCACCATGCCCTCATCGAGCAGGCTTGGCGCGCCGGGCTGGGGCGGGTCGTAGGTGAGCGTCGTGCCGTCGGCGAGCCCGACCAGGCGGTAAGGCACCGATTCGGGGATGTCGATGCGAGAATGGTAGGGAGCTCCGACGTACTCGCTGCCGAGCGCCGAGATCGGGGGCACCTGCTGGTGAGCGTTGTCGCTCGCGCCGTTTTCGCATTCCGGCTGGCTGCTGTTGCGCAGGAACGAGCTCTGGCCGCCGTAGAACGCGACAGGCCGATCGGCGAGTAGCGCCGTGCCCGAGAAGTCGAGCGTGGGCTGCCACTGGATGAGCTCCCCCGCGCCGAGCGTGAAGCTTGCGACGGCGCCGGACGGCGATGCCGGCACGCCCCCGCCGCCGGGCAGATCCGAGCTTGGCAGAAGCTCCACGGTCGTGTCGTTCTCCAGCGCGACGATCTGCGCCCAGGGCTCGGTGCCGACCTCGCCCGGGTACATCACGGGGGGCAGCGCCGCGATGTAGTTTTTGCCCCACACGGCCGTCGGATAAAGGAGCGACGCACCGGGATCGACCGAGCGAGCCCCGCCGTACGGCACCATGCTGTAGACGCTGACGGGGCTGTCGGTCTGGATGCCGAAGGCGTGGCCGCGCCCGGTTTGCAGAGCGGGGTCCAGCTTCGGCGCGTCGAGTGCCTTGTCGAACACGGCCGCGCCGCCCACGTCCGCGACGGCGGGAGGGATGGGACAGCGTGTGTCGGTGCCGTCACCGCTGTTCGCCATCGGGTCGTGCGAGAGGAACAACACGGCGACCTCGTCGGGTGCGATGCCCTCGGCCGGCACGGGCGCCCACGTCGTGGCGTCGCTGCCCGAGCCGACGATGCGTCCGATGTCGGAGGCATCGTAGGTCACGCCGTCGCGCTCGATGCGCACCGTCGTCGGGCGATTCCAGGCGTTGGCGACGAACACGGCGAAGCAGCCCGGACGATAGAGCGACATCACCGACGGCGTCGCAGCGAGAAAATCGCAGCCGACGCTGCTCGCGATCGACGCGAACGCCGCACAAGCAGGCACGCACGTCGAGTCCTCGCAGGCCTCGTCGGGCGGGCAGGTCTCGAGGACCTCGCCCTGGCTCCCGAGCACGCTGTGGCGATCCGTGGAGCAGCCCGACAGGTTGGGACTCTGGCTGCCCCCGGTGCCGCCCACTTCGAGAAAACCCCCAGTGCCGCCCAGGCCGGACGTAGCGCCGCTTCCACTGCTGCCACCGTGCGCGGCCGTGCCGCCGGAGCCGGCGCCGCCCGTTCCACTCGCGCCGGCGCTACCGCCGCTTCCCAGCGGATCGCTCGCCGTCGTGGCGCGGCTCGAGCCGCAGCCCAAGAGGAGCACCGCTGCGAAAACGCACCCTGGGCTCGCCGTCACCCGCGTCATGTCCGTCTCCCGAGCAAGTCGCATGCCCCTCCGTGGCCCCGCGTGCAACGCGCCTCGCCGCCGCACCGTTCACGAGCTGTGCCGCATTGTGCCATGAAGCGACACGCGGTTCATCCGCTCCGGGCTCGGTGCCGCGCTTCAGTCCCAGCCGCAGGTCTGACCGCGGTTCTGTTCGTCGAGCCAGGCGGCGAGCGGCGCGTAGTAGTCGAGGATGGCGGTGGCATCCATTTCGCGCTCGCCGGAGAGCGCCGCGAGCGCGTCGGGCCAGGGCTTTTGCGCGCCGAGTCGCAGCATGGCGATCAGCTTCTTGCCCGCCTCGGCGCTGCCGTAGATCGAGCAGCGGTGTAGCGGCCCGTCGTAGCCGGCGGCGCGGCAGAGCGCGCGGTGGAACTGGTACTGCAGGATGCGCGCGATGAAGTAGCGCGTGTAGGGGACGTTGGACGCGACGTGGTACTTCGCGCCAGGGTCGAAGTCGGCTTCGCTGCGCGCGACGGGCGGCGCGACGCCCTGGTATTCGCGCCGCAGCCGCCAGTAGCTCGCGTTGTAGTCCGAGGGAGGCGTGCGACCGTCGAAGACGCGAAAGCGCCACTGGTCGATGAGCTTGCCGAACGGCAGGAACGCGACACCGTCGAGGGCGCGGCGCATGAGCTCGTCGATCTCGGCGCGCGGGTCGTTGGGGGCCTGGTCGATGAGGCCGATGCGCGCGAGGTACTCGGGCGTCACGCTGAGCGCGAGGGTGTCGCCGATGCCCTCGTGGAACCCGTCGTTGGCGCCGGCCTGAAAGAGCGGCGGGAGGGCGGCGTACTGTTGGTAGTAGTAGTCGTGGCCGAGCTCGTGATGGATCGTCACGAAGTCGTCAGCCTCGACGCGGATGCACATCTTGATGCGCAGATCACCCGAAAGACCCACGTCCCACGCGCTGGCGTGACACTCCACGTCGCGATTGGCGGGCTTTTGGAACAGGCTTCTCTGCCAGAACGTCTCGGGCAGGGGCTGCATGCCGAGGGAGACGAAGAACTTTTCGCCGGTCTTCACCATGCGAAGGGCGTCGTATTTTTTCTTCACGAGCGCGCGCGTGAGATCGACGCTGCCGCGGCCGGGGTAAGGCTCGAGCTCCGGATAGAGCGCCTGCCACTCCTGTGCCCACATGTTGCCGAGTAGGTGCGCGGGGATCGGCCCTTTTGGGTCGACGAGCTTTTCGCCGTAGCGCTTGGCGAGACGAGCGCGCACGTAGCAGTGAAGCTTCACGTAGAGGGGCTTCACCTGCTCGTAGAGGCGATCGAGCGTCTTCTCGAAGGCCTCCGCGCTCATGTCGTAGCCGCCTCGCCAGATGGCCGATAGATCCGCAAAGCCGAGCTCGCGCGCGCCCTCGTTGCCGATTGCGACCATCTCGGTGTAGAGCGGGCGCATCGGCGGGGCCACGGAGTGCCAGCCGCGCCAAGCCTCGAGCAAGAGCTCGGGGTCACGCCGCTTTTCGAGGATCTCCTCGAGCTCGTCGAGCTTCAGGCACTCGCTCTTTTTGTCGTCGCCCTGGCCACGTAGCCTTTTCGAGCAGTACTTGCCCGTGCCGTAGAGACTCTCGAGCTCGGAGCCGATCGCGGCGAGGCGCGCGCGCTTATCGGGATCGCTCGGCGCGGGGACGCCCGCGGAGTAGCGCAAGAGATAGAGAGCGCGCGCGGTGTCCGGTGCGAGCGCGAGGCCCTCGAAGCGACGCGCCTCGCGCACCGTGCGCGTCGTGAACTCGAGCAGTTTTTCGCGCTGCTTGGCATCGAGGTACTCGGTGTCGGGCGTGATGTAGGTTGCTTTGACCCACGCGGTCCGATCCGCCTCGGCCACGAGCTTCCGGAGCTCCGTGTTCACGCTCGCGACGAAGGCGTCGGCCTCGGCGGCCGTCGGGCGACTGGGCGCGGGAGCGGCCGTGGAGGCCGGCGGGGGAGCGGCCGTGGGGGCCGGCGTCGCTCGACCGCCGCAGCCGACGAGCGGCGCCGCACCGACGACGACGGCGCGGCGGATCGCGGTCCATCTCGCCGAGCGCATGGCGACCTGATCAGTGACGTGGATCGTGACGAACGGCGAGCACGGACGTGCCGGCGCCGGCAATCACGCGCTCGGCGACGCTACCGAGCGCGAGCCGTGCGAGGCCCGTACGACCGTGTGTCCCGACGATGACGAGCTCCGCGCCGAGCTCGTCGGCGCAGGCCACGATCTCGGTCGCGGCAGAGCCCTCGAGCACGCGCACCTCACCCGTGGCGCCGACGCGCAGGAGCGCTTGCTCGAGCGAGGCGCGCAGCGTGCTCCGCACCTCCTCACGCACCTCGACGGGGGGGAGCACCGGCACGCCCCCGATGAGACCGCCTGCCGCGGTGGACGCGATACCGGCCCATTCGAGCACGGAGACCACGACGAGCCGGGCGTCACGACGTTTTGCGGCGGTCGCGCCCGCTTCGAGCGCCGGGAGCGACGGGTCGGAAAGGTCGGTGGCGACGAGCACGGTGCCGGTGGCGGGCGGCTGGCGCGCCACGAGCACCGAGCAGTGGGCGTGGCGCGACACGCGCTCGGCCACGCTGCCGAGGATGGCCCGGGCAAGGCCGCCGCGCCCGTGGCTGCCGACCACGATGAAGTCGGCGCCGTAGTTCTCGGCGCGACGGACGATCTCCGCGTAGGGCGAGCCGCGCTCGACGAAGACCTCGGTGAGCTCGAGGCCGATCTTGCTGCGCGCGTGCTCGAAGAGCGCGCTCCGCACGCGTGCGGCCTCGTCCGTGAGCTCCGACGCATCTTCCAGGCTGCGCTCGGGGAACAGGAGCGACAGGTCGTAGACCGTCGGCAGCACGTGCACGACGGCGAGCGTCCCGTTGACGGCGTGCGCGAGCGTGCGCGCCTGACGTAGCCCTTCGAGTGACGAATCGCCGAAATCGAGCGCTGCGAGGACACGCACGGCCTCACCATGGTCACGGGCGCGCGCCGGGTCAACTGGTTCCTGGGCCGAGGACGGCGGCCGCGTGTCACGCGTTGACACGCGCGTTTTGGGGTTGCACCCTTTCGCCATGGTGTCGCGGGTTCAGGTGGGTCTGCGGGTTTCGATTGGGGTGGCGGCCGCGCTCGCTGCGTGCGGCAAGAGCACGGCGAGCGACTCCGGTGCGGGTGGGCGAGCGAGCTCCGGCACCGGTGGGGCGGGTGCGGGTCGCGTCGGCACAGGTGGCAGCAGCACCGGCGGCACGGGCGGCAGCGCCGCCGTCGGCACCGGCGGTGCGACGTCCGGGACGGGTGGAGGCGCCACGGGCGGCACGGGTGGTAGCGGGGGGCGCGGCGGTAGCGGGGGGCAGGGCGGGCGAGGTGGCACGAGCGGCATGGGCATGGCGGGTGAGGCCGAGGCCGGCGCGGGTGGAGCGCTGGGCGAGTGCACGACGAGCGCCGACTGCGCCACGGGCGAGACGTGCGTTGACGGTGTTGGATGCGCCGTCGCCTGTGACGACGACGTCACCATCGCGACCGAAGCCGACCTCGCGGCGTTCCGGATGCTCGGTTGCGAGGTCCTGAACGGCACGCTCGCGATCGATTTGTTGACCCTGGCCGATCTCGATGCGCTCGCACCGAGCCCTCTTCGCGTGATCACCGCGGATCTCGTGGTCAATCAGAACGCGGCGCTCACGAGCATCGAAGGGCTCGCCGGCCTGGAGCAGATCGACGGCTCGTTCGTCCTGACGGACAACCCCGTGCTCGTGGACCTTGCGGGGCTCGAATCCTTGCGGCTCCTGGGCTCGAACTCGGCGACCAAGTCGCTCGTGATCTCGAGCAATGCAGCGCTGACGAGCGTTGCGGCGCTCGGCGGCACCGAACGAATGCTCGTGAGCCTCGTGGTGGTTGCCAACGACGCCCTCACCTCGCTCCAGGGCGTCCATCACATCAGGGCCACCAGTAGCGTGACGCTTGCCGGCAACGCCAAGCTCGAGGCGCTCGACGGCCTCGACGATCTCGAGGACGTGGGAAACTTCACCGGCGCCAGCAATGCCGCCCTGGCAAGCTTCGCGCTGCCGGGCCTCAAGAGTGCCGATTCGCTCTCGGTCACGGGAAATATCTCGCTCGTCTCGCTCGACCTCTCGGCGCTCGAGAACGCCGGAGCGCTCGCCATCGCGGGCAACGTCGTGCTCCCGACACTCGGCAATCTCGACGCGCTCGTGTCCGTCGGCCAGCTCAGCGTCTCGAGCAACCCGATGCTCCCCCAGTGCGAGGTCGATCGGCTCGTCAACCGGTTCGGCCCCTGTAGCTGCGGCGGCAACGATACGACGGCGACCTGCAACTGACGCCGCCGCCCGGAGCGCACGGGTGGAACGGCGCGCACCGCGGCCGCGCACGACGGGTGACGGCGGTCGCCGACCCCCCTCCCACCATTCCGAGACGCGCGCGCAGCGCTTCGCCGAAGCCTGGCGCTACTGACAGGCGATATCGTAGCTCACGGTGACGTAGACGATATCGACGTAGGCGCGACCATTGCCCGCCGTCTGCGTGTACGCGGTGCGCAGGGCCACACCGAAGTCGGCGGCGTTCACGTCGGCGGGTGTCCAGCTTTCGTTCCAGAGATCCGTGGCACTGCCGTAGTCCACGTCTTCGAAGGGCGGGGCGTTCCACGGGATTGGGCTCGAGCGATCGGCATCCGTGACGACACCGCCCTTGACGAGCCGTACGGCGGCGTCAACCGCTTCGTCGTCACCACCGGCGGCACGGCGAACGGTGACGGTAATGCCGCGAATTTCGGCAGCGGCGGGCACCTCGAGCTTGAAGTCGTTGACGAGCAGCGTGTCGTGGTACGGCGTGCCGACGAGCACGAGCTCGGCCGCCTCGGTGTACGGATCGTCGCCCTCTGCGCTGAGGCTGCCGAGGTTTTGCCAGATGGTCGCCGGCAGGCAGTAGTCGTCGAGCGAGTGGATGCACTCGCCCGCGGCACACATCTCCTGGGTGCCGCCGCGCTGGAGACAGGGATCGATGCAGTCGTTGACGCTGAAGCAGGCGCCGATGTCGTAAAGCTCGTAGTACTGCGTGTCGGTGCCCATGAAGCCGGAGCTTCGGCCGCGCTGTCCGTAGCGACGCGCTTCGTCGCTCGTGGTGGCGCCTTCGCAGGTGTTGTCGTCGCCGCAGCTACAGCCGTTCGCGCAGCTACCGCAGTCGAGCATGTTGCCGCAGCCGTCGGAAAGGGGGCCGCAGCTCGCGCCCTCGTCTTCGCACGAGGTGGGCGCGCAACCGCCCTCTCCCGAGCCGGCGCTGCCCGCGTCCGAGCCGCCGCCGCCGAGCGAGGCGCCCGAGCTGCCGCCGAGCGAGGCGCCGGAGCTTCCCGAGCTGCCGCCGAGCGAGGCGCCGGAGCTTCCCGAGCTGCCGCCGAGCGAGGCGCCGGAGCTTCCCGAGCTGCCGCCGCGGCCCGCGCTACCGCCCGAGCCCGGCTGGGGGCCAACACCAGCGCTTCCCCCCTGACCGCTGCCGCCCGACGCATTGGATTTGGAGTCGCCGGAGCAGGCCCCAACCGCCATGGCGAAGACGCCCAACGCGAGGATGCAGTTTCTCGGCCCCACCACGGGCCACCCGTTCGTTCGTCGAAAGAGCACGCGTCACCTCCCGGTCGCTGCCGTTCGCGCAAGGTAGCCCGAATCGTGGGTGCGTCCAGCCGCGATCTCATGGCGGCTCCCGTGGCCGGGGATGACAGCTGCTCGGAACACTGGCAACCATGCGTCGATGTTTGAGCGGGCCCTCGTTCGCGTGCTCGCCGGGCTCGGCCTGGGCGGCGTCATCACGGTCGCGGCGCTCGCGCTCGCCGCTCCGGCGCCGTCGGGAGCAGCGAGCGCCCCGCCGCCCGCCGCCGGCACGGCGAAGCCCGCGAGTACGGCGGCGGCCGCCGGCACCACGGCGAAACCGCCCGCGACGACGCCGCCGGCCGCCGCGCCGGCAGCGAAGTCCGTCTCGAAAACGCCGGTCGCGGCCCGTGCGCCCAAGCCGGACGGAACCGCCGCGCCGCCCGTCGCCGGGTCGTCACCGTCCGATGCGGGCGTCAACGCGGCCGCCGATGCCGACGCAGGCCCCGTCAGCGCCGTGGTCGGCGCGTTCGCGAAGACCACGGCGAGCATTCGCGATCTCATGGCGGAGCGCCTGGCGCCGTCCGTCGATCCCAAGTCGCTCTTCGACGTCGATCTCGCTGTCGAGAGCGCCGTCGCGCTCGAAGCCGAACGGCTCGACCAGCTGCTCGGCGCGACCGACGCCGGCGCGGTGCCGCCGGACGCGGGCGCGAAGCGGAGCAAACGGTTGCCGCGCGCGCCGGCGGCTACCGTCGATGCCGGCGTGGACGGCGGGCTCGACGCGGGAGTCAACGCCGGGCCGCCGCTCTTCACGCCCGAGGAGCTCGCCGCGCGGCTCGAGCTCGACCGCGCGCGCCGCGACTTCTACGCGCTTTCCGCCGCCGAGCGCCGGCGTCTGCTCGAGGTGCACCAGACTCGTCAGGCGGGGGACAAAGGCGCGCAGGCCGAGCGTCAGCTCGACGAGGCCGAGCAGCGCGCGCAGGCCGCCGAGGAGGAGCGGCAGCGGGCGCTCGAGATGGCTCGCACCTCGCGCAACGAAGCGCTGCGCCTCGTCGCGGAGGAGTACGCGCGCCTGCTCGCCGTGTCGCAGAAGCAAGCGATCTTCGAGAAGCGTATCGTCGAAGAGCGCACCGCCTTGCGCGCGCACGAGGAGATCATCCTCGGCTGGCACCGTCGCATTCGCGAGGCCGTGGCGCACGCCGAGCAGGGCGAGGCTGGGGCGCAAGAGGTCGACGACCTGTACGCCGATCTGCGCAAGGAGCTGCGCGGCGCGCGGGAACGCCTGGCGGACGCCATCGGCGCGATGGGAGCCGACAGCGAAGTGCCCGTGGCCGGCGACGATCGCCTGTTGAGCCTGCCCGCCGACATGGATCGCGCCGCGCCGGCGAAGCAGCGTCGCCTGGTCGAGCGCGACGCCGCGCGTCTCGGCGCGCTCGAGCAATCGCTGCGCAACGACGCATTCGTTGCTCACTACGACCACGTCGTGGCCCTGAACCAGGATCGCCTGGCGCTCTACCCGTTTCTGAGTGGTACCCGACGTAACCAGATCGTGAGCTTCGGGCCGGCCGGCCTCGACCAGGCGCAGGCTGAAGCACGCCAGGTGGTGCTGGTCTTGCGTCACCACGTCGTGGAGTTGCGCATCTTCATCGGCAAGATCTTGCGCGGGGGTGCGCGCACGGGGAGCGCCGTGATGGCGGGGGTCGTGCTGCTCAAGTGGGTCGTGCCGATTGGCCTTTTCATGTGGTGGCGGCGGCGGGCCGAGTCCGTGCTCGTCGCCTGGCGCGACGACGCGCGCACCGAGAGGCGGCGCACGCGCGAGGTCGAGGGCTCCCCCGTCGAACGCGCGCTCGAGTTCGTGATCCGCGTGCGATCGCCCGTCGAGTGGCTGTTGCTCTTGCTTGCAATGGTGGCGCTCCTGCCCGGCGAGGCGCAATCGCTGCTCGAGGTGGACGTGGCACGCGCCGTGTTCGGCTGGACGCTGGGGGGCGCCGTGGTCGTCGCCGCCATCGATGCCATCGCCAACGCCGGTGAGCTCGGGCGTCGCGGCAGTCGGATGCAGACCGCGCACGTCCGCCTGCGCTCGCTGCGTCTCGTCGGTCGCGTCGTCGTGGGCGTCGCGCTCGTGCTCTCGCTGAGCGAAAAGCTCGTGGGCCGCGGCACGATCTACGCTTGGGTGCTCTCGACCTGCTGGTTCGCGGCGATCCCCATCGCGCTCGTGCTCGTGCGCTGGTGGCGCGGCATCGTGTTCGAGCGCGTCGAGCTCAAGCGCAAGAAGAACGCGTTCGATCGCTGGGTGATCCGCCAGGAATCGGGCTGGACGAGCATGGCCGCGGCGCTGCTCGCGGGCGTCGAGCTGCTCGCGAGCGGTACGGGGCGCACCGTGCGGCAATGGGCGAGCGGCTTCGTCGTCACGCGCCGCGTGCTCGCGTACCTGTTCCGTCGCGACATGACGCGTCGTGCCGAGACCATCCATACCGTGTACGCTCGCCTTCCCGACCGGGACTTCGACGCGCTCGGGCCGAACACGCGGTCTCGGGAGGTCGTCCCGAGCGTCGCCGACGAACAAGTCGACCGCGTGATCGCTCGCATCGACGCCGAGGGCGGCGGCGTTTTCGCCGTCGTGGGTGAGCGGGGCGCCGGAAAGTCCACGCTGCTCGATCGCATCCTCACTCGCTGCCGGGACGGGAAGAAGGTGGAGTGTCCGGCGGGAGCTGAATCGGCGTTCGCCGAGGCGCTCGCGCGGGCCGTGGGCGCGCCCGCGGGGGCGTCGATCGACGACTCGGCTCGCGAGATGGACAAAGCCGGTCGCGACGCGGGCCTCTTGATCGACGACGCGCACCGGCTGATCTTGCCCAAGATCGGTGGGCTTTCCGGCTTCGACGAGGTGCTCCGCGTCGCGCGGCACCGCAGCGGCCGTTGCTCGTGGGTCTTCGCGTTCGACGAGTCGATCTGGCGCTTCGTGGAGCGAGCGCGCGGCGCCTATCCGCTGTTCGACGACGTCATCCGGCTCGAGCCCTGGACCGAGGAGGGGATCGTCCGGCTCCTGCTCAATCGCTCGAAGGAGGCGGGCCTGTCTCCGAGCTTCGACGAGCTCTTGACCGAGCTGCCCGACGATGTCGACGAGATCGACGTCCAGGAGGCCATCGATCGCACGGCGGCGGGCTACTACCGACTGATCTGGGACTACGCGGCCGGCAATCCCGGCGTCGCCTTGCATGCATGGCGGCTTTGCCTCGGCTCGCTCACGGGAGGCCGCGTCGCCGTCAAGGTGTTCGACGCGCCCGATTCGCACGAGCTCGAGCGGCTACCGGACAGCGCGGTGTTCGTGCTGCGTGCCGTGGTCCAGCTCGAGCTCGCGCACCCGGGTGACGTGATAGCGGTGACGATGTTGCGCCCCGACGAGGTGGAGGACGCGCTCCGCTACGGTCTGTTGCGAGGCTACTTCGCGCTCGTCGGCGACCGCTACCGGATCACCTGGGCCTGGTTCCGCCCCATCACGCGGTTTTTGCAGCGCCGCCACCTCCTGGCGACGCCGTGAAGGAGATCTCCATGCGACGACACCAGCTTTTCTCGCTCGCGCTCTTCTGTTCGATGCTCGCGTACGTGGGAGTCGCGAAGGCGCAGGAAACCCCCGACCTGGGCAAGCTCGCCGGCTTCATTCGCTGGGGAGGCCTCTTGCTGTCGGTACCGGTCATCGTCGGCACGGCGGTGGTGCTCAGGCTCGTGAGCGGCGTCGCCGATCGCATCACCAAGAGCTTCACGTCCAGGCGCCTCCTGATCCAGAAGATCGAGTCGTTCATCCGTTTCATCTCCTATATCGTCACGGCGGGCGTCTGCCTCGGTCTGAGCGTGCGCCTCGACTCGACGGCGCTCACGGTGATCGGCGGTGCCCTGGCCTTCGCCGTCGGCTTCGCGATGCGCGACCTCGTCGCTGCCTTCATCGCGGGCGTCACCATCATGTTCGATCGCCCCTTTCAGGTGGGCGACCGCGTGGAGTACGCCGGCGAATACGGCGACATCATCAAGATTGGCCTCCGCAGCGTGCGCATGAACACGCTGGACCACAACGTGGTCACCATCCCCAACAACAAGATCTTGACCGATGTGACCTCGTGCGGCAACTACGGCGCGCTCGAGATGCAGGTGCCCATGGACTTCTACGTGGGCATCGATCAGAACATCGCGCTCGCGCGCGAGCTCGTTCTCGAAGCGTGCCTCACGAGCCGCTACGTGTTCCTCGAGCGCGAGGTGCCGGTGCTCGCGCGGCAGGTGCTGCTAAATGACGTCGTGGCCGTTCACGTCAAGGCGCGGCCCTACGTGCTCGACACGAGGTACGAGAAGGCCTTCGAGACGGACGTGCACCTGCGCGTGCTCGACGCATTCCGTGCGCACGGCATCGAGCCTCCGGCCGTGCTCGTGCGGCACGGCGAGCCGCTGCGCGCAGCTGGCCGCCGCGAGGCGGCTCGCGCGCCGAGCCCCGGCTGACCCCGAGCGCCGGGCACGGCGCCCGGACACCACGGTGTGACCCACGCGGAGCCGAAGCGGCTCAGGCCGTCGCGGGCTCGGGCGGGGGGGCTTCCGGGGCGGCGAGCACCGCGCCCGCCGGCACGGCGGAGACCAGGAAGACGGGACAAGGCGTTTTCTGCAGCACGGCATCGGTGACGCTGCCGAGCTTGACGTATTGCTGGCGCGCAACGCCGCCGCGCCCGTGGCTCACGAGCATGAGCAGATCGACCTCTTCGGTCTCGGCGACGCGCAGGATGGCTTGCGCCGGTGCCGACGCTTCCACGAGGGCTCGCACCTGGATGCCGTCCCCGCTGAGCCGCTCGCGAATGCGCTCGAGGTAGCGCTGCACGGTGTCCGCGTATTCTTCCGATTCCGAGCCTTCGCGGACCGAGAGCAACACGAGCTCGCTGTGGAACTGCTCGGCGA
Source organism: uncultured delta proteobacterium (assembly GCA_963841435.1). GTDB lineage: Bacteria > Myxococcota_A > Polyangia > Polyangiales > Polyangiaceae > PMG-095. The sequence goes on along the minus strand of CAWJCS010000005.1, from coordinate 216,325 downwards.
GCTGGCGCGCATGCGGCAAGACCTGCTCGGCGAGGTCGGAGCCGTCGAGAGCCACGAGCAGGCGTGCGAAGCGCGTGCGCGTGCTGCGAAAATGCTCCGTGGGGCGGATGACGATCAGCGGCGGGGTCGTCTGGTAGATGACCTCCGTGGTGACGCTCCCCTCCCACCAGCGCTGGAGCCGGCTTCGGCCCTGCGTCGTCATCACGACGACGTCAGCCGGCAGCTCGCGAGCCACGTTGCCGATCTCCGACGGTGCGGAGCCCGTTCGCACGACCGTGTCGACGACCAGGCCGCTCACGCTCAGCTGCTCCTCGACGTCGGCGAGGTAGCGGCGCGAGAGCGCATCGTCGCTCGAAGCGTCCGCCCGATCGGACTCGAGGACCGAGAGCAACGTCAGACGCGAGCCGTACGCTCGCGCGAGCAGGCTGGCGATGCTCAGGGCGTGCTCGGCATCGGGCGAGCCGTCGAGCGGGCAGAGCACGCGCTGCGGCCCGCTCGTCGCGTACAGCGATTGGCTCGTGAGCGGAGGGAGGTAGCTCCATGTCATGAGCTGACCGAGCCTGTCCTCGACCGCCGAGGGCGCGCCGAGCCGCCGCCGGAAGTAGCCGAAGGCCGCGTACATGGCGGGCACGAGCAGGAAGTACGCCCACGCGCCTTCGCGAAATCGATCCTCGAAGATGATGGCCGTCGCGCCGGTCGTGAGCAGTGCCGCGAGCGCCGTCCCGGCCAGCGTGAGCCCGCCCGACAAGCTCCGCTCGGCCCTGAGCATGCGCGTGAGCCGCTTGACGGCAGCCCAGCCCGTGAGGCTCAGCAAGATGAAGACGCCGGCAGCATAGAGCGCGAGGTACGTCTCCTCGGCGGTTCCGAAGACGAAGAAGCACGCGACGCACACGCCGACCTGAAGCCAGACGGGGCGGTCGGCGACGTCGAAACGGTTTCGCTGGCCGAGGTACGCCGGGATGTACTGCCGGTAGCGCAAACCGAGCGCGAGATTCTGGATGCCCTGGGCGCTCGCTGCGGCGGCCGACAGCAGGACGGCGATGCCCACGAAGGTACCGAAGTACGCGAGCGGCGCCGGCAGCAGTTGATCCATGGTCTGGGTGAAGACCGATACCTTCGCGTCGAGCGGATCGGAGAGATCGCGTATGGCGGGTCCGACGATGAGCATCGTGAGCGAGGTCGTGCCCATGACGATGAGCAGGCTGCCGAACGCCTGGCGGCTCCGCGCGCGCGCGGGCCCCTCGTACGCGGCGACGAGGTTCGCGAAGATTTCGATGCCCGTCATCAGCGCGAGGATGTGCGCGTAGCCGCCGAGCGTGAAACCCAGGTAGCGCCCCGAAAACGCCTCGAGAGTGGGGCGCGGCAGCTCGAGACCGCGCTGCCAGATGGTCGCGCCGATCATCACCCAAAGGAGCAAGAGCACGCCGGCCGTGGCGGGCCCGAAGGCCCGCGCCGCCATCCGGGGCCCGCGGTTCACGACGAGGCCGGTGCCGAGGCTCAAGGCCGCGGCGATCAGCGTCCTCATCGGGAGGCCCGCGAAGTGCCCCGCGAGCGCCGGGACGCGATCCGACGCGAACGTCACGAGTGCGGCGATGCTCACCAGGAACGTGAGCGTGTACTCGACGACGGTGATCCCCGCGTTCAGCTTGACAGCCCACGAGCCGAACTCCTCCTCGCTGAGCCCGCTGCCACCGCTGCCGTCGGTGACCCAGGTCATCACGAGGCGGTACATCGCGCTGACGGTTGCGACCGTGAGCACCGCGAGCCAGATCGACGCCCCGAACGTCACCCTTGCGACGCCCGCCGCGACGATGAGCTTGAGGAACGGGCCGAAAACGTAGAGCGGCGAAGTTGCCGGGTCGCCGCCGCCGGCGAGAGCGCCCTGGAAGGAGCCCGAGAGCTTGTGCGAAACGTGAGCCATGCCGATGGGTTCGAGCAACGCCCCGCGCCGAGACTCCCCGGTGGGTGCTTTCGCCAGGCCGCCTCGAGAGCGACCGGACGTGATTCGTAGCGCCGCCCGGCCCGAGTTGACAGCGCCCAAATCGCCGGGAGAAGGTGCCTCGTCCGGCCCTTCGTCCCGATGTCCATGAACGGCGACACGCTTCCGCCCCCCGATCCGGCCGCGCTCGAGCGCGTGGCTCTGTTTCAGTCGCCGTTGCCCACGATGTGCGTCTCGGCGCGCCGCGGGCGCTACGTGTTCGCCAACGACGCGTACATCGAGCTCATCGGGATTCCCCGCGAGGAGCTGATGGCGCGCGATGCCTACGAGATCTGGCTCGAGGTGACGCACCCCGACGACATTCCCGCCGAGCGCGCTGGTCTCGAGCGCGCCGCCCGGGGCGAGGTGGATCGCTTCCAGACCGAGAAGCGCATCGTTCGGCGTGGCGGCGAGCCGCGCTGGGTCGTGGCGGACTGCGTCGTCGAGCGCGACGAGGAAGCGCGCATGACCGCGATCGTCGTCTATTTCATCGACATCGACGAGAGCCGCAGGCAGAGCGCTCGCTCGGAACGGCTCGAGACGGAATTGCGTCAGGCTCAGAAGCTAGGAGCGCTCGGTAAGCTAGCGGGCGGCGTCGCCCACGACTTCAACAATCGGCTGCTCATCGTGATGGGGCATACCGAGCTCTTGCGGCGGGGCCTGCCCGCCGACGGTCCGCTCGCCCACCACGCCGAGACGGTGCTCGCGAGCGCTCAACGCGCCGCGGAGCTGACGCGGCAGTTGCTCGCCTACGGCCGCCGGCAGGTGCTGACGCCCGAGGTGTTCGACCTCAATCACACCGTTGACCGCTTGCGGCGCATGCTCGAGCGTCTGATTGGCGAGGACGTTGAGCTTTCGACGATGCTCGGAGCGCGCCATTCCATCTACTGCGATCCCGGCCAGCTCGAGCAGACCATCCTGAACCTCGTCGTCAACGCGCGCGACGCCATGCCCAGCGGCGGCCGGCTCACCCTCGAAACCCGCGACGTGCGTCTCGAACGTCCCGACGGCAGCCTCGCTGCGGGCGACTACGTCACACTCGCCGTGGTCGACACCGGCACGGGCATTCCGGACGACGTCATGCTCCACGTCTTCGAGCCGTTTTTTACGACCAAGAGTGTCGGTCACGGCACGGGGCTCGGGCTCTCCATGGTCGAGGGCTTCGTGAATCAGAGCGGTGGCGCCGTGCGCCTCGAGACGCGCGTCGGCGAAGGCACGACGTTTACGGTGTTCATGCCGCGCGCGGTGGCGCTCGCGGTTCCCGCGTCGCTCCCGGGCCGCGGCGAGCACTCGGCCGGCGGCGCGTTCGAGACGGTGCTCGTCTGCGACGACGACGAGGCCGTGCGCGAGTTGCTCGCGGGCGTGCTCGGGTTGCGCGCGTACCGAGTGCTCTCGGCCCGGAACGGACGGCACGCCCTCGAGGTGGCAAAGGCGCACGAGGGAGCGATTCACTTGCTCGTGACCGATGTCGTCATGCCGGAGCTCGGAGGCATCGATCTCGCGACGGAGCTCCGGCGCGAGCGCCCCGAGCTCTTGGTGCTGTTCGTCTCGGGCTACACCGAGGACGCGGCGCGCTTCGCGCTCGCGCTCGGCGAGCGGACCCATTTTTTGCCGAAGCCGTTTTTGCCCGGCAAGCTCATGGAGGTGGTGTGCTCGATCCTCGAGCAGGGGTCGCTCCGGCGCGAGCTCGCGCTCAGCGTCGAGGTGGCGCTCGCCGAGGGCGACGGCGCGCCACCCGGCTGAGCGCGCCGTCGCGCGCCGCTCGGGATCTTGCCTTCCAAGACTGCCCAGGTCGAGGTTTGTGGTACGGCCAAGAGCCATGCGTGGTGCGTTCGGCTCGATGCTCGTCGCCCTGCTCGCCGTGACGAGCGTTGCACCGCCGGCCCGCGCCAACGGGCGCTTCCCGCGCGCCCAGCGCCTGCTCGAGCGCGGCGGCGATCCCGACGAGCTCGTCCTTTCGGCCACATACGGCCTGCTTTTCAGCGATGACCGCGGCGGCGAGTGGCGTCACATGTGCGAGCTCGGCTTCGCTTTCGCTTACGACGACATCGATCCGCTCATCGAGCTGCCGGCGGACGGCGCGCTGCTCGTGCGGACGTCCCACTCCGTGAATCGCTCGGAGCCGCCGTTTTGCGACTACGTTCCCGTGCTCGGTGGCGGTCGCACCGACTCGGTCGTCGACCTCACGCTCGATCGCGCCGACCGGTCGCACGTGCTTGCCCTCATGGTCCAGCGTGGCGATGCGGGCAGCGTGAACCAGCTCTACGCTTCGCACGATTCTGGCAAGACGTTCGAGGTGCAGGGCGCCCCGCTGCCCGCCGACCTGCTCACGCTCGGTATCACGCTCGACGTGGCGCCGAGCGATGCGAACCGTTACTACGTCTCGGGCCTCGGGCTCGAAGACCCCTCGGTCTTCGCGCGCTCGGACGACGCCGGCGCGCATTGGACCGTCACGTCCCTGCCGCTCCCCGCCGGAGAGACGCCGTACATCGCGGCCGTGAGCCCCACGGATCCCGACGTCGTCTATCTGCGCACGAACCTTTGGCAGACCAACGCGGAGTCCGTCGTCGAGGCGAACGACGGGCTCCTCTTTTCCGACGACGGCGGCGCGAGCTTCCACGAGATTTTTCGCGCCAAAGCGAAGCTACTCGGCTTCGCGCTCTCGCCGGACGAAAGCGAGGTGCTGCTCGGCTACGGCGACCCGGTCGAGGCGTCACGGCAGGTCGATTTCGACGCCCTGGGCCTTTACCGCGGCCCCGCGGGCGACAACGCCTTCACGCGCATCCTGCCGGGCTCGGTGTCGTGCCTCACCTGGTCGCCGAACGGAATCTACGTGTGCACGTCGCAGGCGGAGCGAGCGTACGCGCTCGGTTTCACGCAGGCGCTCGACTTCGCTTTCGATGCACCACAGCCGCTGAAGCCGCTGCTCAGGCTGACGGACGTGAAGGCGCCGCTCGACTGTCCCTCGTGCACCTCCGGCGGCGTGTGCCGGTTCGAGTGGCCGGTGTCGTGCACGGTGCTCGGCAGCTGCGATGCCGACGGCGGCGTGCCACTCGACGCCGGCGGTGTGCCACTCGACGCGGACTGCACGACTGGCGGAGCGGGCGCGCCGAACGACGACGCGGGCGTCGACGCTTCCGCACCACCCGTCGAGCCCAAGAGCACGGGTTGCGGCTGTCGCGTGGGTGGGCGACGCTCGCCGCCGGCCGCAAGGTGGCTTTTCTGCGCGGGGCTCGTGCTCGTGGTCGCTCGTTGGACCGCCCGCGGACGCTCCCGCGCACTTTACGGTCCGCCGCCGAGATGATCGGCGCTGCGGCCGCGCAGCGTCGTGTCCCCCGTGAGCCGCAAGGGGTTGTTGTGGTCGCCGTTGACCGCCTCCGCGCCGAGCGCCATGGGCGCGTGGCAGCCGACGCACAGCGAGCCGAGCGCGCCGTCCGTCTCTACCTGCGCGCGCCGGTTCATGGCGAGGAACACCGGATCCCGCGCGGCGTACGCGTGCATGCTGCTCGCCCATTCCTCGTAGTGATCCGTGTGGCAGCCCCAGCAGCGGGTCGAGTCGTAGAGATCCTCCGGGCGCGTGCTGACGTTCGCGGGCTTCGGGGCGTCCGTGCCGCGGCCGAGTACCGCGATCGAGAGCAGCGACGCGACGATCCCGCGTCCTTTCGCGTTTCCGAACCGGCCGAGAACGAGCACGCGAGAGGAGCATAGCCGTCGTCGCGCGGGTGGTCGAAGGTGCCGAGAGCGGCGTTCGTCACCCACATGCGGGTCGATGTGGGCACTCGTTTTTCTTCGCTGGCGTGTCTCGCCGCTACGGCGACGAGACGGGAAATGACGTACTCTACGAGGCACGCTGGGCCGTTGTGTCTGACGCCGTCCCCGCGCACCGCCAAGCTCGACCCACCCCGATCCACTCCCCGTCGCTCCAGGCATGACCACCTCCGTTTCGCGCAAAGCCCCGTTCCTCGTCGGGACGCAATATCGCGAACCGATTGCGCCAGAGCCTGAGAGCGTTCTGCCACGGCGCGACTCGCCCGACGAGGTGCAGTACCTCGCGGGTGACGTGATCGGCGACCGCTACCGACTCGTGCGCAAGCTCGGGCAGGGCGGCATGGGCGTCGTCTGGGTTGCCCACTCGCTCGTGCTCGGCGTTGACATCGCGCTCAAGCTGATTCGCGCGAGCGCAGCGGCCCCCGGGCAGTCGTCGCGCATGGTTCGCGAGGCGCACGCTGCGGCCCGCCTCGCGCATCCGGCGCTCGTGCGCGTCTTCGACTTCGGCTGGACGACGCGCGGCGACCCGTTCCTCGTCATGGAGCTCGCCCAGGGCGAGACGCTGGCGACGCTCCTGCAGCGCGAGGCACGCATCGGCGCCATCCGCGCGGTGCAGCTGCTCTTGCCGCTCGCGGACGGCATCCGTTGTGCGCACGAGAAGGGCATCGTCCATCGCGACATCAAGCCCGAGAACGTCTTCATCGCGGCCGATCCACTCGGGCGCCAGCAACCCAAGCTCCTCGACTTCGGCATTGCCAAGGTGGACCAGCAGCCCGTTAACGGCAGGCTCACCCAGATGGGTGCCGTGCTGGGCAGCCCGGAGTTCATGTCACCGGAGCAGGCGCTCGGCTCGCAGGACATCGACGCACGCACCGACGTTCTGGTCGATGTGCGTGATGCTGTACGAGATGATCACGGGCGAGCTGCCGTTCAAAAAGACGAACTACAACGCGCTCATCCAGTCGATCGTCAACGACGACCCGAAGCCCGCCACCGAGCTTGGCACGTGCGATCGCGAGCTCTGGCGGGTCATCTCGCGGGGCCTGGAAAAGTCGCTCGAAGATCGCTGGGGCAGCATGACCGAGCTCGGCGAGGCGCTCGCGCTGTGGCTCTACGAGCACGGCGTCAAGGAGGACATTTGCGGCAACTCCGTGCGCGCGCTCTGGCTCGACGGTGCCCTCTCGGGCGTGCGCCCCGAGGTACCCACCGACGCGCCGCCTCGCGGCTCTTCGACGTCCCGGCACCGCTCGGACATCCCCACGCAGGACGCCGGGGTGAGCTCGCTCGCACGAGCGACGGCCCGCGTGCGCCTGTCGCTCAGGCGCGTGGCGCGGCGCCCCGCCCCGCTCGTGCTCGCCGCCGTGGGCCTGGTTGCGGGCATCGTCGTGACGCTGATGGTGACGAGCCGGGCGAGCTCCAGTGAGCGCGCGCCCGATGGGGTGATGGTCGCCGAGCCCACGAAGGCCCTTCTCGTGGCCCCCCGAGTGGCGCCGCCGCCGAGCGTCACTGTCACCACCCCGCGGGCGCTGTCCGCGCCCGAGACACAGGCTGCCGAGCCCGGCGCCGAGAGGCCGGCGGCGCCGGAGCCCACTCGCCGCGCAGTCGGCTCCGCCCGTGTGCAGCCCAAGGCGATCAAGAACTTCGGCTTCTGACCATGAGACGCCTCGTCCTGCCGGTTGGCTCGTGCTGCCTGCTTCTGCTCTCGATGCGCCCGGCGCTCGCGGCCGACCCGCCGCCGGAGCTCGACTCGCACACGCGCACGGCCGCCCGTTCGCTTGCGAGTGAAGGCACCGACGCCTTCGAACAGAAGGACTACGAGCGCGCGCTCGATTCTTTTCGAGCGCGCGGCGTCGCTCGTTCCGGCGCCGACGATCGCCCTCATGCAGGCGCGCACACTCGTCGAGCTCGGGCGCTGGGTCGAGGCGGTCGATCGCTATGCCACCATTCAGAGCGCCCCGGAGGACCCCAACAATCCGGCGTTCCAGCGGGCTTCCGCGGACGCCGCGCAAGAGCTCGCCGTGCTGATGCAACGGCTGCCGCGGGTGCGCATCGTGCTCTCGGGAGAGAGCAACGAAGCCGAAGTCGTGCTCGACGATCGCGTTCTGCCGCGCGCGCTCGTGGGCGTCGACGCCCCGCTCGACCCGGGAGCGCACCACGTCAGCGTGCGCCGTTTCGCGAAGGTGCTCGACGAGCGGGACCTTTCCGTCGCGGAAGGCGAGCGACAAGAGGTCGTGATCGATCTCGCGCCGCCACCAGCGCCCCCTCCGCGCCCCCCGCCCCCGCCCGCGACGTTCGCGCCCCCACCGGCGCCGGAGCGCGGGCCGAACGTCCCCGTGATTGCTTCCTTCGCGGCGGGTGGCGCCGGCGTCGTGTTCGGCGCCATCACCGGCGTCGTTGCGCTCGGCAAGAAGTCGGATCTCGACGCGACGTGCCACACCGGCTGCCCGGCAAGCTCGCGGGATACGCTCGACGCCTACCGCCTCAACCGGACGCTCAGCTACGTCGGGTTCGGCGTCGGCATCGCCGGCGCTGCGGCCGGCTCGTACCTGCTCTTCTCGGCGTCCGATCGGCACGGCGAGGTCGCGGTGCGCATGGCGCCAGCGGCGCTCCGCGTGGAAGGACGCTTTTAGGTGAGCGGCAAGGTGTCGCGACCCGGCCCGTTCGCGCTGGCGCTCAGAGTCGTCGCGCTCGGCTCCGGGTGCGCGCTCACGGCGTGCCCGCCCACGGACGACTACTTCATCCGCCCGGACGCTCAGGCTGCGCCGTCGACTTCGGGCAGCGGTGGAGCGGGCGTGAGCACCGGTGCAACCGGGGGCTCTCTGGGAACGAGCGCGGGGTCCGGTGCCATGGCGGGTGACGCCACCGACCTGGGCGGCACGAGCGGTATCGACGCGGGAGGGTTCGCGGGCGAGGGCGCGGGGACGGGCAACGTCGCGGGCGGCGCGGGTACGGCGGGCACCGCCGGCACGGCGGGTGCGCCGTGTCAGGTCGAGTGCAACGCCGGGCGCGTCTGCGACACCGAGTGCCAGACGGGGTGGGTGTCGACCGCCGCGCCCCCAGGTGGCTTTTCTCCGCGCGAGCGGGCGGCGTCGGTCTCGCTCGGCAACCAGCTTTTCGTGTGGGGTGGCCTCAACGAAAGCGGGACGCCGCTCAGCAGCGGCGCGCTCTACGACCCGCGCACCGACAGCTGGCACATGGTGAGCACAGAGGGCAGCCCGAGCCCGCGTTGTGACGCCACGGCCGTGTGGACGGGCTCGGTCGTCATCGTGCTCGGCGGGCTCGAACCGTCGGGCCCGACCGTCTATGCCGACGGCGCGATTGACGATCCCGTCGACGACACCTGGCAGCCGATGGCACCCGCGAGCACGCCGCGCGCCGCAGCCATCGGCGTGGCGACCTCGACCGTGGTGCTGTTCTGGGCAGGCAACGACGAAGCTGGCGACACGCTTGCCGGGCTCGAGCTCTACGACCCGGATGCCGACACCTGGGAGATCGCGGACAACCGCTCCGAGCCCTCGCGTCGCACCGATCCGAGCTGGGCGGCAGGCGATCGTACCTTCTGGGTGTTCGGCGGCAGGGGTGGCACCGGCGCGTCGGATGCCGCTCTGTACTATTCGCTCGGCTCCGACTCGTGGAGCGCGCGCTCGAACCCGACGCTCTCTCCGCGCTGGGGCGGGTTCGGCGCGTTCGTGAACGGGCGCTTCCACGTCTGGGGCGGCCGTGACATCGACAACGTGTTCGACGACGGCATGTACTACGATTCACTGCGCTTCCGCGAAATGCCCGGCCAAACCATGCCGAGCGCTCGCTACGCGTCACGCGGCGAATCCGGCTGGTCGTGGGCCGTCGACGATCACCTCTTCATGGTGCTCGGTGGTTTGAGCGGGCCTGGGAATTACCTGACGGACGGCGGCATCTACGACACCGATCGCGCTCAGTGGTCCGACATCGAGGCCTGGCCCAGCGGCGCGTCCCACGCGTTCGGTGCGGTGGGCCGGGCCGCGGGCGAGATCGTCGTCTGGGGCGGGCGCGACGGAGCGCTCCTCACCAATTCCGGCGTCCGCTACTTGCCCTGACGCTTCACCGCCAAAGCGGCGGATCGATCGTCAGGTCGCCCACCTGATCGGGCTCCCTGGCGAACAGCCCGAGCGACGGTGAGTAGGACTTCATCCTGAGCGTCTTGCCGTCGGGGAGGACCTCGAAGAGACGCAGGTAACCGAGTCCGCCCTCGCGGAGCATCTGGTAGTTGACGAGGACCTGCTCGACGAGGTTTTTGTGCTCGCCGCGACTCTCGAGCACGCTCGTGCCGGTGCCGAGCACGTGGCCGCTCAGCACGAGGAAAACCCCACGGTGGCGCTTGACGAGCTCGTTCCAGAGCATCTCGCCGTCGAAGGCGGCGTCGGCTTCGTCGCCGTCGGGCACTCGCGCTGTCGCGTAGCTCAGCGGATTCCATTCCTGCGCCGCGCCCTTCTTCGCGTAGTCGTAGCGCGTGCCGTCTTGGTAGAGGTAGGCGTGCGTCGCCACGATCACGCGGTCGGTCGGATGACGGGTGAGGACGCCGTTCGCCCATGCTACCGTGCTTCGCTTGGGTGACCAGCCGAGCGCGAGCACGCCAAGCGTCACCTTGGGGAGCGCCAGACGATAGTAGGCGTTCTCGAGATCGCCGGGCCGCTCCGTTTCGGTGAGCACCTCGCTCGCCCTGCCTGGAGCGGTCGGGTAGTAGCGTCCGAGCAGCGTCGCGCGGCGGTTGGCGGTGCCCCCTTCGCCCTCGTCGTGGTTGCCCGTGACGAGCAAGAGCGGCACACGCTGTGCGAGCGAGCTCACTCTTTCACGATAAAAATCCCACTCCGCGGGCGTGTTGTGCTCGGTGAGATCGCCCAAGGTGATGGCGCAGGCGATGGTGCGCTCGGCCGCCTGCTGGGCGATGAAGGCCGCCTGGGCCTCGAGATGGGGCGAGCGGCAGTCCACGTAGTATTGGGTGTCCGGCAGCACGGCGAGCGTGATCGACCCGGCGACGAACGCCGGGCTTTCCTCGGTGCTCGTCGGCGAAAGCTCCCGGCGCCAGCCCCTTGCCACGAGCGAGGCCGGCATGCCGCAGCTCGGCGTCGGGGAGGGCGCGGCCACCGCGGAGGCCAACGGCTCCGGCGTGAGCCGTGACGCGGCCGGCGGCGGAGCCGAGCTCTCGGCCGCCCGTGTCGCGCTGGCGGTCGCCTGCGGCACCGGCAGCGCCGCGTGATGGCTCGGGCCCGCACATGCCGAGAACAATCCCAGCACGAGCCCGGTGAGCCCGCCTGACACCGCGTATCGCACGATCACTTAGACAAGCACGCTCCTCATCCAATTGGAAGGGAACGTCCGGAAGTTTCTCGATGCGCCTCGAGCGTTAGGAGCGCTCGACCGCATTTCGGGCGGAGCGTCGTGGCATTTTGACCGAACGATGAACGCTGGGTGGCTCGGGGCGACACGGTTGCCGCCCCGAGCCTCACCGAGGCGTGCTCAGTTCATCGTGATGCGCCCGTCGATCGCGGCGGAGAACGGCTGCGTCAGGCCGCTGACGTAGGCGATGAACGCGTCGAGGTCGACAGGGCCGCCGACCTGGTTCGTGCCGCTTCTCAGCACCGTGAAGTTGTCGCCACCCGCCGCGATGAAGTTGTTGGCGGCGACACGGTAGGCGGTCGTCAGGCTGAGTGGGTTGCCGCCCGCATCGTGGACCTCGACGATGCGCTGACCACCCTCGGGCACCGACGAATCCCAGGTGTAGCCGAAGCCGGCGATCTGCAGCAGACGACCGCCCACTGGCTGCGGCGCGCCCCACTGCTGGTTCAAGAGATCGACGATCTGCTGGCCCGTGAGCGTGAGCCCGACCACCGTGTTGCCGAAGGGCTGGATCGTGAAGAGCTGACCCCAGGTGACGGTGCCGGCGGTCAGATCGGCGCGGATCCCGCCCGGGTTCATGACCGCGAAATCAGCGCCGATCGAAACGCGCTGGGCCTCGGCGATGAGGTCGCCGAGCGCCGACTCGCCGGCGGGCGACTGCGTGCGCGTGATGTCGGTCGCTGCCTGACCGATGACCTGGCTCACGAGCGGCGCGACGAGGGCGTCCGCCTGCGCCACGAGCTCCGTCATGGCCGGGTCGGGCGTCAACCCCGGACCGTCGTCGCCCCAGGTCGTGACGATCGAGGCCGTCATCGACACGATGTCGCGCGTCTTCGAGTCGAGCACGAGATCGATGTCGTCGTAGGCCGTGCTCGCCGAGAACGCCTGCGTCACCAGCATTTCCTTGCCGTTCCGATTCGGGACGAGCGCGTTCGTGAACTGATGCGTGTGGCCGGCGACGATCACGTCGACGTCGTCGTCGAGAGCGTCGATGATGGTGGCGAGCGCCCCGGTGGGGGGCGGTGCACCGGCATCGGTCGGGCCCGTGTAGCTCGCTTGCCCCGTGCCCTGGTGGATTTGCACCACGATGGCATGCACGCCCTGACGCTGGAGTGCCCTCACGTTCGCGTTGATGGCCTCGGCTTCGTCGAGGAACGAGAGCCCAGCGACGCCAGTCGGCGTCACGATGGTGGGCGTCTCCTTGAGCACGGCGCCGATGAACCCCACGGGGACACCCTGGAAGCGGCGCACGGCGTACGGCGGCAGGATGGTGCGTCCGGTCTTCGCGTCGACGACGTTCGACGAAATGTAGCCGTACCGGGCGCCCTTCCAGGGATCCTGGAGAAACGGACCGGATGCGTGGTTGCCGCCGTCGATGAGCCGGAACAGCTCGTCCCTACCCTCGTCGAACTCGTGGTTGCCGAGCGTCCCGATCACGTTGCAGTCGGGGTTCGGCCTGCGGCGGCCGGTGCAGTGCCGCGTGAGCGAGTTCAAAAATTCGATGGCCGGCTCGTCCTGCAAGAGCGCCGAATTCGGCGGCGACGCACCGACGTGGTCGCCCGCGTGGACGATGACCGTCCTCCCCTCGATGTCCGCGGAGGCCGCCTTCAGGTACGAGGCCAGCACGGCCGCGCCGCCGGCCGGGCGCCCCGAAACGGTCTTCGGCGAGAGCTGTCCGTGAAAGTCGTTGATGCCCAAGATCTTTACGGGCACCTGACGGCCCTCGGGGCGTCGCTTGCCGTGGAAGCTCACGGGCCTCCGAGCAAACTCGCGAAGCGTGGCCGAATCGTCCTCGTCGTCGTGACCCACGCAGTCCTCGGCTGCGAACGTCGGCGTGGCGATGGCGAGCGCCTCCGACGCCGTTTCCTCCGACGGGCCGGCGCCGCGGGAGGTGCCGCAGCCGGCGGCGAGCGCCGCGAGCGCGATCGGGACGAGCAGTTGGTGCGAATGATAGCGGGTCGATGCCATGCGAAGGCCTCCTGTGAACGGGCCCCTTCGTACCGAACCCTCCCACCGAGCTGGGTGAACTTTGGACAACGCTTGGTCGACGCCGGTGCCGGCCTCGCCGCGTGCGTTTCTCGCTCGTGAAAGTCGGGGCGGTTGCGCGACCGAACCGGCGTCGGCAAGCCCGGTCGTCGCCCGTCAGGATCCCGCGAACAGTTGCTTGCCGCGGAACTGGACCTCTTTGAGCTTCGCTTCCGATTTCTGGACGATGGCGGGCGGGAGCTCGGCGTAGCCGAGCGCCGGTCCGTATTTCTGGCCGTCGTGAAGGCCCCACCACGCGAAACGCACCGCTTCTGTCGACTGTTTCGGCTCGGGCGCCTCCTTGCGGATCAAGAGATAGCTAAATCCGCTGATGGGGTACGCGTCCTTGCCGTCGGCGTTGACGATCGACAGCCGGAGATCGCCGGGCATGCGCGGGGCGGCGCCGGCGGCGGCCGCCCTGGCGCCTTCGACGCTCGGAGCACAAAATTCGCCCGCGGCGTTCTTGATGAGCGCGACGTCGAGGCGTCGCGACATGGCGAACGAGGACTGGAGGTAGCCAATTGCGCCCCGCTTCCTGCGGATGGTGTCGGCGACGCCGTCGTTGTGCTGCACGGCGTAGCCGCTCGGCCAGCGGACGAGCGGCGAGGTCCCAACCTTTTCTTTCCAGCTCGGGCTCGCCGCGGCCAGAAACTCCGTGAAGACCTTGGTCGTTCCGCTGCCGTCGGCGCGCGTCACGAGCACGATCGCGTGATCGGGCAGCTTCACGTCGGGGTTGAGAGCCCGGATGGCCGGATCGTTCCAGCGCCGAACGTCACCCTGGAAGATACCGGAGAGCGTCGGGCCGTCGAGCTTGAGCTCGTTCGGGACGTCAGGGACGTTGTAGGCGATCGCGACGGCTCCGAGCGTCATCGGCACGTGCAGCACGTCGCCGGCCTGGTCGAGCTGGTCGTCCGTCATCGGCGCGTCCGTGCCGGCAAAGTCGGTGCGGTCCGTCGTGATCGCGAGGATGCCGTCGGACGAGCCCGACGCGCGGTACGCAACACTGACCCCGGTTTCCCGTCCGTATTCGAGCGCCCAGCGCTCGTAGAGCGGCGCCGGGAACGTCGCGCCTGCGCCTGCGATGTGGGCGTCCGAGCGGGGCACCTCGTCGCATCCTGCGAGCAGCGCCGCACCCCACCGATAAAGTCGCGTTGACCGAGCGTCATCGCCATTGGGACCTCCTTCGAGCAAGACCCGACGGCAGCGCCGAGGACGTGCCGCGAGCGGCGCCAACCGTACGGCGCGTTCGTTCGGGTCTCGTGGCACTCGTGAGCTCACCGCGTGACGCCTGGCCGGTTTCGGCGCCCGGGGGCAAGAGGCCTCGCCGTGGCGTTCACCCGCTGGGCCCTTTCCGACACGCTTTCGTCGTACAAATGTCCTGCTAATTTCGCTGGATACGAAGTTGGCCCGGCTGAGGTGACTGCTCCCGCGTCGCCGGCGTCACTAAAACTCATGATGGCGGCGATGGACTCGATCCTCGACATTCCAGGGCCGGAGCCGGGCGACTCCGATGCCGTCGTGGCCTCGCTGGAGACCGCCGCCGTGTTCGGCGCCAAGGGCGACGCTTCCGAAGCGCTGCGCTGGTTGCAGCGCGCCGCCGAGTCCGCCGGTGAGACCGGCGACGATCGACGCACGCTTTCGCTCGCTCGAACGGCGGCCTCGCTGAAGAGCCGCGTCGAGGGTGGCGCCGACCAGCGCCTGCCGACTCCGCCGCCGAGCAGCGCCGCGGCGTCGCTGGGCGACGCCGAAGAGGAAGACGAAGACGCGGCGCCGTTCCTGCTCGAATCGCGGGCGGTGGTGTCGAGCATGCGGCCGCCGCCACCGAGCGCGCGTGCCCGGTCGTCGGCCGCCGGGAGCGACGTCCCGGCACCGCCGACCGCCCCGGCGAAGGCGGATTCTCGTCGCCAAGCCGGAGCCTGCGAAGAGCAGCGGCGTGCCCACGACGCGCGTCGTGCTCGCCAAGACCGAGCCGCCGAAGCCGAAGAGCGCCGCGCCCGGCCCGGTCTCGCACCCGCCCGCTTCCCCGAGGAGCCAGCCGCCGACGCGGCCGCCGCCAAACGGCTCGCCATCGAGACTCGTTGCTCGCGCCTCGGTGCCGAATGGTGCCCAAGCACCCTCTGGCTCGCCCCCCGTGCGGATGGCGCCGAAAGCGGTGACGCCCAGTCTGCTCGGTGCTCCACCGACCGCTGCGGCGCGTCCCGGCGCCGCCGAAGGCGCGGGCGCCGTCGCCGTGGGCGGTGCCGGGCGTCGTGCGCGACAGGCTGCGCGCGTCGCCGTCACCAAGAGCCTCACCGAACGCGGTCTGTTCTTCGTGCGTGTGCTCGAGGAGGGTCAGGCGGCGCCGGACGATGCGTTCGAGGGGCTGCTCGTGAGTGGCGACCCCAACGTCGCGCTGCTCTGACCGCTCGCCGCACCGCCCCGCGGCGAAGGGCGGTGCCGGTGCGTGGTGAAGCTCAGCGCCCGTCGATCTCGAGCAGCGCGGCGACCTCGTCGACGCTCGCGCCACGCTCGAGTGCGCCGAGCGCATCTTCGAGGCGGGCATCTGCGGTCGGTCGAGCGGCGGGGCGGCGCAGCAAGCGCCCGAGCCACGAACCACCCTCGCCGAGGCGGAACTGACCCCGCGCGACCCGCGCTGGGTCCTCGCGGAGCAGTCGCACGAGCTCGGGGCTCTGATCGACGACGCTCACCGCAGTGCGGACGAGCGCGCGCTGCGTCGTCCCGAGCTCAGCCAGGGCGGCCTTCCGCGGCTGGGCGTCGCGCGCGACGCAGAGAGCAAAGAGCAGCGCGAGCTCGTCGCAGCCGAGCGCTGTCGCGCGGTCGACACGCGGCCCGCCGCAGCTCTTGGCGTAGAGGTACGAGGCTTCGAGCAAGAGCACGCCGAAACCGAGAGCCGTCGCGGCACACTCGGCGTCTGCCGTGGCGATCGCCGCACCCTCGGCGTCGCTCGCCGCTTCGAAGAGCGCCACGGCGCCGAACGCCGTCGCGAGTCGCGACGAGAGGACGATGGGATGGCCGAGCTCGGCGGTCGGCACGGTGATGCGATAGCCGGTCTCGGTCCGCGTGAGACGGGGCCCCCCTTGATCGACCCCGGCGGGCGCGCACGAGCCGCAGCCGCCGCTCCCGCACGCCGCGCCCTCCTCCATCGCGGGCTCGCCCGCGAGGACCGTGTTGACCGTCACCGCTTCGAGCCCGGCGTAACCCTGCATGCGCGCGGCGAGCCGCTCGAGGCTCGCCGCGTCGCCCGTGAAGCGATCGGGGAAGAACTCCGCGTTCGGCAACACGAGCAGGGCTTCTCCCGCTGGCAAATCCAGGTCGCACACGCTCTTGGCGACTCGCTCGGCGAGGGTGCGCACGTCCGCGTCGTCGAAGCCTTCCACCCCCCGATCATAGTGGAACGGGAAGCCCCGCGCCACGCGACGCTTCGAGGGCAACCCAGGCGACGACGCGCCGGCCCGAGTTCAAGCGGAACGCGCCGTGCCCCGGCTTACCCGGGCGGGGCGCCTCGAAGTCGATGGCGAACAGCTCCCCGGGGTCACGGTCGGGGGCGGCGCTCCGATCCTCTTCCTCGATGACGAGCCGCACGCTGACGCGCATCACGCCCGGCGTAAGGCGCGTGCGGTCCACCGAGTAGCGCCCGTGGGCGAGCATGAGGCGGGTGTTGTCGAGTAGCTTCTTCAGCACGGGCGCAACGCGCCGCTCGGCCTCGTCGTCGCCGAGGTCGAGCTCGCCGAGCTCGCCGTCCTCGCTCACACCGAGCGTGACACTTGCTTCGCCGACGACGCCCACGGGCAGGCTCGTAAAGCGCGCATCGCCGCGGTTCGCGAGCGCGATCGCACGGGCGAAGGCAGTCGGCAGATGGCGGACGCCGGCCGGCAACCCGACGGCGCCGAACGAGGCCGCGCTTCCCGCCGCGCGGGCGAGCGCATCACCCCCGCTTTCACGCTCGCCGGGCGTCGAAACGGCTCCCGAATCCCGGCCGGGTTCCACGCCGGGCCGAGCCGGCGTCGGCTCGACGGCTCCACGGGTTCCCGCCCGCTCGACCGCTTTCGCGCGGACCGTGCCGCTGGGAACGCGGGGCCTCGCCACGGCGCCGACCGCGCGCGTGGGTGCCGCGCCGAGCACGGCCGCCGGCGTGGGGTCGACTCCCGCCGGCTTCGGCAGCGTCGCGACGGCGTCGACCTCGATGCCGCCGCCGCGCCACGCGTCGCGTGCCGTCTCCGGCGACGGCGGGGGGGCGCGAACGGCTCGCACTTCCACCCACACGCCGAGCGCCGCGTGCAACGCGAGGGAGACGGCCAGCGTGAGTTTGAGAACCGACATGGTCACCGCACGAGACGACAGCGTGCAGCACCTCGCTGTTCCCGATGACGAAATGTGGTCAAAGGTACGTCGCGCCGACGACGCATCGAGACGAAACGTCGAAGCGTCGAAAGATCCTTCGAAGCGGTGTTTGCCCAGCTGCCGGACAGGGCCTACGCTTGAGAGTCGGGAGCCATCTTTTTCATGAGTCAGCTCACTCGCAATCAATACGGCGCGCTCGCACTCCTGTGGTCGGCTCTCGCGTGCGCGACGGCCACGGCGGAAGACGTCAACCCTGCCGAGACGTACGACGCCGTCGGTACGGGAGCGGTTCCAGATGCGGGCACCGCGGGCACGAGCGGTACGGGTGGCAGCGGGCTCGGCGGTGCCGGGGGCAGCGGCGGGAGCGGTGGCAGCGCGAGCGGTGCAGGCGGCACCAGCGGAACCGGTGGCACCACGGGTGGCAGCGGCGGCAGCGCGAGCGGTGCAGGCGGCACGAGCGGCGCGGGCGGTAGCGCGGGCGCTGGTGGCAGCTCCGGTGGCGGCGGCAAGGGCGGATCGGGATCGGGTGCCGGTGGTAGCTCGGGAACGAGCGGTGCCGGTGGCGGCAGCGGCGGTTCAACGGCGTTCGGCGGCAGCGCCGGCATGATGGGAGGCAGCGCAGGCTCCGGCGGCGCGTCGGGTGCGAGCGGTGCTTCCGGCAGCGCCGGCAAGGGGGGATCGAGCGGCGCGAGTGGCAGCGCGGGGACGAGCGGCAGCGCCGGTAGCAGCGGCACGAGCGGCAGCGCCGGTACGTCGAGCGGCGGCGGACCGTGCGGCGGGCTCTGCGACAACCCGGTGGTGTTCACCATGCAGAGCTACACTCCGGGCAGCCTCGGCACGAGCGCGACGTGCCACGAGACGACCGTGACCATCGCTGGTTACAACTGCGGCAACATGATGAGTCGCACGTTCGAGGTCAACGGCGCCATGGCGACGTGCAACTACCAGAATCAGACCCCTCCTGCGAAGCACAACGGCGGCTACTGCTTCCAGGCGAGCGCGGGCCAGCCCGATTACGCCTCGTTCAACACCTTCTGACGCCGCTCGGAGCGCGCGTCGGCAATGCGCGCACGGTACGAGCGCACCGCCCGGAGCGCGCGTCGGCGATTCGCGCACGGTGTGATTCTTCACCGCCCGGCGCGGCGGCCGACGGCCGTGCCTCCGGGCACCCACGGGGCCGCTCGACCACGGGCAAGGTACCCGTGCTTCGAAATATCAGCGGGCGTGTACGAACCGGCGGGAATTATCCCAATTCGGGGTCAGCGCCGCCCAGACTTCGCGCTACGCTCCTACCGATGCGTCGAACGCTTCACCATCGCTTCGGCGTTGGCCTCGGTCTGCTCTCGGCCGTGGCGTGCGCGACGGCCGTGGAGGACACGTTGCCGCCGCCCGAGGAGCCCGGCAACGTCGGAGGTGGGACCGGTACCAGCGGGAGCGGCGGCGCGCTCGCGCTTGGCGGCAGTGCCGGCTCGCTCGGCGGGAGCTCGGGAGCGGTGAGCGGTACGGGGGGTGCGCTCGCCGCGGGCAACGGTGGCGCGAGTGGCGCAAGTGTCGGCAACGGCGGTACCGCGGGTACCGGCGGTGAGGCGGGCAGTGCGGCCGGGTCGGGTGCGGGCGGCAAGGGTGGAAGCTCGGGCTCCGGTGGGGCGGGCAAGAGTAGCGGTGGCAGCACCGCCTTCGGAGGCTCCGCCGGCATGACGAGTGGAGGCAACGGCGGCGCGGCCGGCATGGGCGGCAGATTCGAGCGGTGGTAACGGCGGCAAGGCAGCCGGCGGCATGAGCGGCAGCGGCGGCCGGGCGGCGGGCGGTATGAGCGGCGGCGCGGGGAAGGGCGGCTCGACGGGTGGCGGCACGCTCGGCGCCGCGTGTGACATGCCGCGCACGCCGAGCTCCACCGGAAATTCCGGCAATTTCAACACGCCGAACGCCGTCTGCTACTTCGTCGACGAGATGTTCAACACCTGGGCTTGCTCGAACATCGGCACGCGCACCGTGAAGGTCAACGGCATGGCGTCGATGTGCGGCGGTGCCTTACCAGCGAAGATGGACGGCGGTTACTACTTCGAATTTAGCGCCGGCACTCCCGACTACACGAGCTTTTTCTGGTTTACGTCTTGAGCTCTTCGAGCTGCCCGGTCTGAAGTTCAGCGTCCGTGGGGCGGCCGCGACTCGGGGGTCCACGCGTCAACCCATCGAACGAGCTTTCCTCCTACTGGAAGATCGTCGCGCAGCGCGGGGCCATGAGGTCGGGGTAGACTCCGGCCCGCCATGGCCGTCTACCTCGGACTAGACTCGAGCACCCAGAGCCTCTCCGCGCTCGCCATCGACACCGAAGAGGGTCGCGTCGTCCTCGACGCCAGCGTCAACTTCGGCAGAGACCTTCCACAGTACCACTCGCCACACGGCTTTCTCGAAGACGCCGACCCGCGCGTGAAGCACGCCGACCCGCGTCTCTGGGTCGCGGCACTCGATCTCTTGCTCTCGCGCGTCAAGCAGCAGGGCTTCGACCTCGGGCGCGTGGCGGGCATCAGCGGAGCCGGTCAGCAGCACGGCTCGGTGTACCTGAACGCTCCGCTCGGCGAGACCGTCTGGAAAGCCGACCGCGATCTCGCCGCGCAGGTCGAGCCGCTTCTCTCGCGCAAGACGAGCCCCATCTGGATGGATAGCTCGACGGGCGCCGAGTGCGCCGAGATCGCGAAGGCCGTCGGGGGCGACGCCGTCGTCACGCGGCTCTCGGGCTCGCGCGCCATCGAACGCTTCACGGGCCCCCAAATCAGGAAATTCTTTCGCACCGACCCCGCGGGCTACGCGCGGACGGCCGAGATCCACCTCGTGAGCTCGTTCATGGCGGGCGTGCTCGCCGGGAGCTCCGCCCCCATCGACCACGGTGACGGCGCCGGCATGAACCTGCTCGAGCTCGCGACGCTCGCCTGGAGCCCGGCGCTGCTCGACGCCACGGCACCGGGCCTCGCCGACAAGCTCCGCTCGCCCGTCGCCTCGGCGGCGAAGGTCGGCGAGATCGCGCCGTACTTCGTCGAGCGCTACGGCTTCCGCGCGGGCACGCCCGTCGTGGCCTTCACGGGCGACAACCCGTCGAGTCTCGTGGGCATGGGCGCCGCGCTGCCGGGCACGGCTGTCGTGAGCCTCGGCACGAGCGACACGATGTTCGCAGCGATGCGCGCCCCGAAGACGGACCCGCGCGGCTTCGGGCACGTCTTCGGTAACCCGCTCGGCGGCTTCATGTGCCTCATCTGCTTCTCGAACGGCTCGCTCGCGCGCGAGGCCGTCGCCGAGAAGGTCGGCCTCGACTGGCCCGGTTTCGAGCGCGCGCTGCTCGAGGAAACCGAGCCCGGCAACGGTGGCGATCGCATGCTTCCGTTCTTCGTCCCCGAGATCACGCCGCGCGTGCTCGAGCCCGCCGTCATGCTGCGCGGATCTACCGAATTCGAAGCCTTCCGCGCTCCGGCGCGTGCCGCGCGCGCCGTCGTGGAGGCTCAGGTGCTCTCGATGCGCCTACACTCGGACTTCATCGGCGAGCGGCCGACCACGGTGCTCGTCACGGGCGGCGCCTCGGGGAACCGCGGCATCCTGCAGGTGCTCGCCGACGTTTTTCAGGCCGAGATCCGCGCGCTTTCCGTCAAGAACTCGTCGGCGCTCGGTGGCGCGCTCCGGGCCGCCGAGGCGCTCGACGCCGGAACCGCGCAAAGCCTCTTCGCGGCCTTCTGTGCACCGGACCCCGCCGTGCGCGTGAGCCCGAAGCCCGGCACGGAGCGCGTCTACGCCGAAGCGGGAAAGCACCTCGAAGCCTGGCTCGCCGAGCTCCCGAAGAAGCAGGGCTAGCTGCCCACCCGCGTCGTTTTCGGTCGCTGTCGCTTCCTGCGCGCGCCGAGCCCTCCCCGATCCTCGCGGACTCGGATGGGAGGGCTCTTGTGCCGCCGCCCCCGGCTGCCGGCGGCCGAGGACCAGCGCTCGACGAACGAAGCTCGCCGGGTGCCTTTCCCTACTCGACGAAGATGTCGACCGTCGGGCGGAGCCTTGCACAGGCTGCGAGCACGGCGTGGATCGGGTGGCCCGCGAACGCCGCGAACGGCTTGGGATCGAGCGGCCGGTTCTCGTCGAGGTCGACGTAGGCCTGCTGCGTGATGGTGTAGTCGAAGCGAGGCGCCCACTTGCGCGCGCCGAGTCGCGCCGTCGTCGAGCAGTTGTCGATCATGTACGACACGCCGCGGGCGTGCATGTACGGGTTCAGCGAATCGACGCACTCGATGACGCTCTCGTTGGCGATCTCGGAGAACGGGTGGCCGTGATCGAGCAGCACGTCGATCTGCGCCATCATGCGTCGCGATGTACACGCCCGCCGTGAACGGATCGACCGGCGTCTTTTGCGCTTCGCGTCGCGCGCGAACCGTGGCGCCGACCTTCCAGGTCTCCGTGCCGTCGATCTTGCCCATGGGCCGGCGCTTGAGCCGCTCGCCCGCGAGCACGACGCCGCGGATCTCGTTGCCCGACGCGACCTCGTCGTAAATCTCTTCCATGACCTCGCGCGCCGCGGGGTAGGTCGCGCCGTAGGCCTTCTCGAAGGTTGCCTTGCCGGCGACGTCGAGCCCCTCGTACACGGCGCGGATGCCCTCCTTGCTGATCGTGCGCGAGATGGGACCGGTGATGGACTCGCTCGAGCGCAGGAACGCGTCCTCGCGGCTCGCGCCCTTGGCGACGAAGCGGCGATAGACCGACTCGATCACGCCGTGCACGGCGCCGAGCAGGATGCCGCGCTCGCCGTAAATATCCGACTTGTATTCGCTTTCGAGCGTGGTCTCGAACGTGTACGGCGAGCCGAGCGCGACCGACCAGCCGAGCGCGATGTCCGTCGCGCGGCCGTCCGTGTCCTGTTCGACGGCGAAGCTCGCGTTGATGCCGGCGCCGTTCACTTCCTTACCCTGGACGTAGAGGCGCCGAACGCTCGGGCCCATGCCCTTCGGGCAAACACCGACGACGTTGATGTTCGCGGGGAACTTCGCGCCGACGTTCTTCATGTGGCCGAGCAAGAAGCCGTGCGAAAGCCCCAGTGTGACGCCAGGGCGGAGCAATTCGAACACGCGCCCGAAGAGCTCGGCCTGCGCGGCGTCCGAGATCAGGAGCAGGACGAGGTCGGACTCCTTCACGACGTCGAACATCTCGCCGAGCGTGCCGCTTTCGCTCGTGAACCCGGCGGCCGTCGCCTCTTTCGCCGAGCTGGAACCGGGGCGCAGCCCCACCTTGACGCGGATACCCGTGCCCTCGAGCGACTCCCTGAGGTTTTGCGCCTGCGCCGGGCCCTGCGAGCCCCAGCCGATGACGCCGATCTGCTTGATACCGGCGAACGCCTTCGGCAGGAGCGGGAACAGGTGCCTGCCGCCCTTGACGATCTGCTCGGCACCCTGGCCGAGGTCGAGCTTCTCGACGGCGAAAACCTTGGACGTGAACGTGAGCGGCTTTTGCATGGTTCCTCCGCGCCTCGGGTTCGGCGCCTTCGAGCCGTAGGCTAGCGCGCCGACGCTATTGCTCAAAGTGACTTATTTGGTGCTATGTGTTGCGAAAAGGGCAACAGCCTTCCATGGATCAGCACGAGCTTTCGCTGTTTTTGCACCTCTGCGGCACGCTCCACTTCGGGCGCACGAGCCGGGAATGCCACGTGAGCCCCTCGGCGCTGTCGCGCACTATCCATCGCCTCGAAGCCGAGGTGGGAAAGCCGCTGTTCACGCGCGATCGCCGCAGCGTCGAGCTCGCTCCCGCCGGTGCGCTGCTCGAGGCCTACGCGGTGGAAACCCTCTCGCGCTTCGAGGCGCTCAAGCAGCGCGCCTCCGGCGCCGAGGAGCGCCTCTCGGGGACGATCAGCGTGTTCGCATCGGTGACGGCGTGTCAGAGCTTTTTGCCGGCGGTGCTCGGCAACTTCAGAAGCCGCCACCCCGACATCCACATCCGGCTGGAGACCGGCTACGCCGCGGATGCGCTCGGCATGTTGTCGCGGGGTGCCGTTGACGTCGCGGTCGCGGCGTTGCCCGCGAAAACGCCGCCCGGGCTGGTCGCGCGCGTGCTGCTCGTCACGCCTCTGGTGTTCGTCGCGCCGAACGTCGACTCGGAGGTGACCCGCCTCGCGGCAGAGCGTCCCGTGCCCTGGCAGCGCTTGCCGCTCGTTTTGCCGGAGACCGGGCAAGGGCGTAGCGCGGCCGAGCGCTTCCTCAAGAAGCGGCGTATCAAGCCCGTGGTTTACGGCGAGGTGCCGGGCAACGAGGCGATCCTGTCGCTCGTGAGTCTCGGCTGCGGCGTCGGTGTCGTGCCGAAGGTCGTCATCGACAAGAGCCCGCTCAGGGCCGTCGTCAGAGAGCTTTCCGTCGACGACGAGCTCGGCGACCTCTCGGTTGGGGTCTGCACCGAGCGTCGGAAGATGAAAGTCGCCGTAGTGCGCGTGTTTTGGGATTCGATGCAAGCCCGTGCGCGCACGCGGGTGGCTGCCGAGGAGCGAACGGGCTATCTTTGAAGGCATGCTTTTGCGCGCCTTCTGGTTGCGACTGCTCGGAGGGTCGCTCGTGGCCGCAGCCTTCGCACTTTCGTGCGGCTCACCGGAGTTCACGGCGGGAGGGCCCACGGGCGGCACGGGCGGCACCGCGCCGAGCGAGGGCGGCGACAGCGGTACCGTGGGTGCCGGCACGGGCGGCACGGCGGGTGGCGGCACCACGCTCTGCACGGGCACGGCTGACTGCGACGACCAAAACCCCTGCACGATCGACAGCTGCAGCACGGAAGGCGTCTGTGCGCACGACACGAAGTGCACCGGCAACCAGCCATTTTGCTGCGATGGGCTGTGCGGCGCGTGCTGCGCGGCCGCGGACTGCGCCGACGGCGTCGATTGCACCGACGACGTCTGCTTCGCGGGCTTCTGCACCAACCCGCCCAACGATGCGAGCTGCGGGCCGGACGCCTATTGCGGACCGAGTGGCTGCATGCCGCGCGAGGAATGCCAGGCCGACACCGAATGCGACGACGGCGACGCCTGCACCGCGGACACCTGCACGAATGGCTTCTGCGACCATCCGCTCTGCCCGAACGGCGGTACCTGCTGCCCGGGCACGGGCTGTGGCGCCTGTTGCATCGACGCACAATGCTCCACCGCCGACGACGACCCCTGCCTCGTGAATGTCTGCAACGACGGCGTGTGTGGCACGATGCCACTCTGTGCCGATACGGAGCTCTGCTGCCCCAACACCGACCGGAGCTCGGCAACGTGCGGCAGCTGCTGCACGGCGAAGGATTGCCCGGACGACGGCGTCGACTGCACGCAGCCCGTCTGCACGGGAGGACACTGCTCGACGCAGGTCGTGCCCGGTGTCTGCGCCGGCAATGCCACGTGTGACCCCTTGCGAGGCTGCGTGAGCGGTGGGGAGTGCAAATCCGCTGCCGACTGCCCGCCCCCGGCATCGGCCTGCGAAAGCGTTCACTGTCAAGGCAATCAGTGTGAGTACGGCGGCGTAAGCTGCGAGGGGGAGGGGAAGTGTTGTCCGAACCTCGTGAACAGCGGCGGGCCGCTCTGCCGCGAATGTTGCGACAATCGCGAGTGCGACACGGGGACGCTCTGCTGCCAGGCCGACGGGGCCTGTCACGCCTGCTGCGCCGATTCGGACTGCCCCCCGCCGAAACCTGGCGGCGGCCTGCCCATCATTGGCGCAACGTGTCAGGTTCCGGTGTGCCTGTCCGACCATACCTGCGGGGTGGCGTCGGCGTGCCAACCAGGACAGGTATGCTGCAACGGTACCTGTCAGTCGAGTGACTCCCTCTGCGTGGGACTCTAGAGGGGCCGCCCCGCTCCCTGGCCGCGGGCCCCCCGCGTGGCTGCGCTCGGCGGGTGTCGCCCTTCGATAAACGGCAAGAGCGCGTACGGCCTCCGCGTGAGCCGCCAAGGCTGCGCCGCGTGGCGTCACCGGACGGCAACGGCAGCGCTTCCGGAGGAAGTCGACGGTCGGAGAAAGTCGGAGAAAAGTCGGAGAGTCGGATACTGAAGGGTGACGACCGGCGAGACGGGCGAGAGGTGCGCGAGAAACATTTGCGCGACCAAAAACTCGAGGCGCGAAAAGCCAAGCACCATGCGAGGAACCACCCACAAAACCAGGCTCAAACCAGGCTGGAGAGCGCCGCTGCAAAAGCGGCGCTGAAAAAAAGAGTTGATGCGATTCGTTTGAAATTGCGTCATGGTAGCTAGAGCATCCGATGTCTCCTTCGCGACGCATCAAGGGGATGGTCATCGTGGGTGGCGTGACCTACCGTATCGAGCGTGTGGACCGCGGCCGCTACGCGGTCATCTGCTTGCTCGACGACGTGAAGCTCGGCACCTTCCGCGCCGGCACGCCGATCACCGTGGAAGCGGACGCCCTCGACCCGTTGCTGCTCGAGCGTGTGGGGCGCGCCGCGATCCGCAGCGGGCGGACCAGCAGCGTCTTCAACGAGACCCCGGCAGCCCCGTCCGTTGCGCCCTCGGGCGCGGTCGAGGAGTCGGAGGAACAACCACCTCTGACCCCATTGCGCCGCGCCCCAGCTTAAACCGCGTGCTTGCCCGTGGCCGAAGCGTCGGCGGTCGGCTATCCTGATTGGAGATCGTGCCCAGCACGGGTGCCTCACTCCGGAGCGGCGACGAGCTAGGCTCCTACCAGCTGCTCGTGCCGATCGGCGCCGGCGGCATGGGAAGGGTCTGGGTCGCGCGTGAGCGGAGAGCCACGGGCACGCCGCGCCTCGTCGCGATCAAGACGGCGCTCGCCGAGGAAGGCGCGAGCGAATCCTTTTACAAGGTGCTGCTCGACGAGGCACGCATCTCGTCGATGCTCGAGCATCCGAACGTGTGCGTGATCTACGGCGCGGAGCGCGCGCGTGGCGTCGTCTACCTGGTGATGGATTTCCTCGGACGGCGGCTCGCTCAGGGAGCTGCTCGACGCGCTGCCGGATCACCGCCTGCCGCCCGAGGTCGCGGCCCGCGTTCTCGCGCGCGTGTGCGCGGGGCTGCACGCCGCCCACGAGCTCATGGGTGAGGACGGCCACCCCCTTCACGTCGTCCACCGCGACGTTTCGCCGCAGAACATCCTGATCTCGGCGGGTGGCCAGGTGCGCCTCACCGATTTCGGCGTCGCCAAGGCCAGGGGCCAAATCCACGCCCCCACGCAGACGGGCGAGGTGAAGGGCAAGCTGAGCTACATGGCGCCCGAGCAGGTGACGACCAAAGACGTTGATCGGCGCGCGGACGTGTTTGCCCTCGGTTGTGTCCTGTACGAGGCGACCGTGGGCGAGCGACCGTTCACGGGTGGGGATGCGCTCGCGACGCTTTACCAGTTGCTCGAGCAGCCGATTCCCCGACCGAGCGCGCGACTGCCCGGCTATCCGCCCGAGCTCGAGAAAATCGTCGTGAAGGCGATGTCGCGCGAGCGCGAGGAGCGCTTTGCCACGGCCGAGGAGCTGGGACGTGCGCTCGAGCGCTTCCTCTTGCTCGAGAAAAAGATCGTGAGCGACGGGCAGATCTCCGAGCTCGTCCGGCGCACGCTGTCCGAGCCCATCGCGCGGCGTACGAGCAACATCGCATCGGCGGCCGAGGCCATCGACAACCCGATGGCCGATCCGCTCGACGGAGCGTCGCCGCTCCTTACAACCAAAGACACGGACGTTACGGATCCGGTGATCCGCACCGCGGCATCGGCCATCCAGCCGACGCTTTCGGGCGCCACGCTGCCGGGCCCCACCGCGCGCCGCGCGCCGCGCGCGCTCTTCATCGGGATCGGCGCCGCGCTCGCCGTCGCGCTCGGGGCGCTCGCCTTAGTCCGGCGCGAGCCACGTACGGAGCCCGGCGAGCCCGCCTCGGCGGCGCAAACGACCGCCGCTTCGTCACCCGCGCAGACGAGCGTCGAGCCCGCCCCGGTCGCCCCTCTTTCGCCCGTCGCCTCGGTGGCACCCGTCGCGGCGCCCTCGGCGTCGGCAACGCTTGCGCCTTCGCCGAGCGCGACGGCGCGCAAACCGCGCGCGCCGGTGGTGCACCGCACGGCGGCCCCGCCGACACCCGCTTCCAGCAAGCCTACCGCCCCGACCCCGACCACCAGGCCCGTGAGATCGCTCGACCCCGAGAACCCGTTTTCGACCAAACGCTGACCTGAGCGGCGCAAAGGTCGTTGTCAGTGAGCTGAGTCACTCGGCAAACTAGCGGTTCTTCTTGGGGCGGGGCAGGTCGAACTCCTCGATGCGGTTGATCAGCGTGCGGCGCGAGATGCCGAGCATGTGCGCTGCCCGCGTCTGGTTGCCGCCGCACGCCTCGAGGGCCCGGATGATTCGCCCGCGCTCGTCTTCCGGATCGGCAGAGATCGCGGTGGGCGGAGCGAACACCGCGGTCTCCGCGTCGAACTCCGCGTCGAGCAGCGCGGGCTGGCCCATGTTCGACTCGATCAACACCTGGTCGGCATCGACCACCCCGTGGCTCGCGAGCAAGATGGCGCGCTCCATCACGTTGCGCAGCTCGCGCACGTTGCCCGGCCAGTCGTGGGCAATCAGGCGGCCGAGCGCGGCGGGCGTCAGGCGTGGCTCGGGCTGGCCCCCGCTGGCCGCGAACTGGCGCAGGAAGTAGCGCGCGAGCGGCTCGATCTCGGCGTGACGCTGTCGAAGCGCCGGAATGCGCACGACGAGCCCGCTGATGCGGTAGTAAAGATCGCTGCGAAAGTGCCCGGAATGCACGCGCTGCGCGAGGTCGCGGTTGGTCGCGGTGACGAAGCGCACGTTGATTTTGCGTGGGCGCGTGGCGCCCACGCGAATGACGGCGCGCTCCTCGAGGACGCGCAACAGCTTGGCCTGCGTTCCGAGCGTTAGCTCGCCGATTTCGTCGAGGAACACCGTGCCGCCGTCCGTCGCTTCGAGGAGGCCCGCCTTGGTGGCGTGAGCTCCCGTGAAGGCTCCGCGCTCATGGCCGAACAGCTCGCTCTCGAGCAGCGTGTCGGTGAGCGCAGCGCAGTTGAGCTTCAGGAACTGGCGCGTCGAGCGGGGCGAGTACCGGTGGACCGTTTCGGCGAGCACCTCCTTGCCAACGCCCGTCTCGCCGAGCAAGAGGACCGAGATCTCGGTTCCAGCCGCGCGCTTCAACAGATCGTGCACGCGCTTCATCTCGGGGTCGACGAGCACGGGCCCCGTCCCGCCCCCGCCTCGCGGCGCGGCGCTCGAGCGTCCGCGCGGCTGCAGCACCAAGACGACCTGGCCGACGCGCAGGACGTCGCCGATGTTGAGGCGCTCGGTCGTTCCGGAGCCGAGCTTGATGCTCGACCCGGCCGTCTGCTCCGCGGCGCCGTGATGGGCGCTCGTTCGCACGAGCAGCGTGCCGTTCGCGCTACCGAGGTCCTCGACCTCCACGCTCTCGCCGACGTGCAGCAACAGGTGATGGCGCGAGACCGATGGGTCTTCGATGCGAACGGCGTTGTCCACGCTGCGGCCGATGCTGACCGTCCCCGGGACGAGCTCGGCCATGTGCGATTCTTGGCGCACGTAGATCGCCAGCTCGAAGCGTGGTCGCGGCGGCGGGGGCACCGTGGGCGGCAGCTCAGACTCGGGGTGCGACATTACCCTTCATTGTGCTCCAAGTGGCGCACTCCCAATCGCTCGTCCTCCGCCCATCGCGTGATTCGCTTCCCGGCCGTTCGCGGGACCAATTGGTAGTGGAGCGGCCGAAGAGACTTTTTCATACCGCGTGGCGCGCGCTCGAAATTGGTGTGCGGGGGGGAGAAAAAGTACGACAAAAAGCGGTCGTTCGTGTGTCGAGACTCTGGTCCGACGAAGACGGGTGATGTACGGTGAAATCTAGCATGGGTGAGAAGCGCTCGAGCGATGCTCATGAGCCGCAAGCTGCGGAGGGGGACAGGACCGAGCCCAACCTGTCGAGCACGGCCGAGCGCATCGGCATTCTGCGGGGCCGCTCCATCGGGCGCTATCGCCTACTCGTTCCCGTGGGCGCGGGCGGCATGGCCCAGGTCTGGGCCGCCCGTCCGGACACGGCCGGGCTGGCGCGCACCGTCGCCATCAAGCTCGTCTTGCCCGAATTCAGCGCCGACGAAGAGTACGGCCGCATGTTCGTCGACGAGGCGATGGTGGCCTCCGCGATTCGTCACCCGAACGTCTGTGAAACGTACGAGCTGGGTCGCGACGGCGATCTGCTCTTCATGGTCATCGAGTGGATTGCCGGCGAGTCGCTGAGCGGTCTCTTGCAGCGAGGGGGCGAGCTCGCGCCGCTGCCCGACCCGATTGCCGCGCGCATCGCCGCCGAAGCTTGCTCGGGTCTCCACGCGGCACACGACGCACTGGGTCCCGACGGGCACGCGCTCGGCATCGTCCACCGCGACGTGTCGCCGCCGAACATCATGATCTCGAACAACGGGCACGTGAAGGTGAGCGACTTCGGGATCGCCAAGGCGCGCTATCAGCTGCACTCGCGTACGCGCACGGGCGAGATCAAGGGCAAGTTCGCTTACATTCCGCCCGAGCAGATCCTCGGTCGTTCGATCGATCGTCGCGCCGACGTTTACGCGATGGGTTGCGTCCTCTACATCGCCACGCTGGGTCTCCGGCCCTTCGGCGGGGGCGCCACGGCCCTCGGCAAGATCGTGCAGGGAAAGTACCTACGGCCGCGCGAGCTGCGCTCGAACTACCCCGAAGGGCTCGAGGCCATCGTCGTCAAGGCGCTCGCGTCGAATCCATCCGAGCGGTTCCAGACCGCGGACGAGATGCGCTCCGCGCTCGAGGAGTGGTTGATGGAGCGCGGCGAAGTCGTCGTCGAGACCGACGTTGCGCGCGTCGTGCGGGAGCGCATGAGCGTCGAGAGGCGGACCGTCATCGACGCGGTGCAGTCGTCGGCGCGCGCGCTGCCCGAGGCACTCGCCTACCAGCTTCTCTCGCGGCGTGACCGTATGGACACGCCGACGGCCGACAGCCGGATCTTCTCGGCGCGACCGTCGGTGCGAGCGCCGCTCGGCGCGCAGCGCTCGCCGCCGCCCAGGCCTCAGGAAGCCGACGCGACGCCGACCTGGCGGCCTCCCAGGAAGACGGGCGACCCCGCGAACCTCTGCGACTCCGTCGTGAACGAGGAGAGCGAAAGCACCGTCCGCGACCGCGTCCCCCGCGCCCTTTTGCCGAGTGACTACCCCGCCGAGGCGTGCGGCCGAAAACCCTGAGCTGCCACGGGTCGACGCGCGAGGCGGAAGGAGTACCAGCCTCAGTCGCGCGTGGGGGCTTCGGGGGCGACCTGGAAGCCGGCTTCGCCCTCGATGGGCTTGCCCTGAGCGAAGGCATCGAGCACGGGGACGAGCTCCTGCTCGAAGGCCTCGCCACCCCAGAAATAGCGAAGCCGTCCCGCGGCGTCGAAGAGGAAGCTCGCGGGTAGCATCCCCGGCCAGCGCGGGTTCATGGCCTGCTTGAAGGCGCCGAGCGGTGGTCGTGCGAGCGCGCTTTCGAGCGTGATGTGCCACTCCGTGAGGAACGCTTCCGCCTTCGGGGCGTCGGCGGGGTCGTCGAGCGACACGAGGTAGACCGCGATGCCCTCCGCGCGCAGATTCGCGGAGAGCGCCTCGAGCATCGGGATTTCGCGGCGGCACGGTCCGCAGAAGCTCGCCCAGGCGTTGACGAGCGTGCCCTTGTCACCGAGCGGGCGGATCCTGGCGAGGAGCTCTGCGGCGCTCAGGATCGGCATTCGCGCTGCCACACCCGTGGGCGTTCGTTCAGCGGCGTCGGCGCTGGCGGCCGCCGCTCGCGTGCCGTCCATTTCCGCGGCGCCCCCGCTCGGGTCGCTTCGCGGGTCGCTCGGCTGCGAGCCCGGGGCGCGCGCCTCGGGCTCGCCTTCGAGCCCCGGTGGGCGCTTCGCCCGCGAGCAAGCGAGCGTGGCGAGGACGGCCGAGAAGAGAACGATCAGGAACGGCCGCAAGCGCATGGCGTGGCTCAGCGAAAGAGCGTCTTTTTGTAGTGGGCGAGCTCGGCGATCGAGTTTTTGACGTCGAAGAGCGCGTCGTGCTCGTGGTCCTTCGGCTTGTCGAAGACCGCCGACGAACCGTACCAAGTCTTGGCGAGCACCTTGATGCTGCTCACGTTGACGGTGCGGTACGAGAGATAGCCCGCGAGCCCCGGCATCCAGCGATCGACGAAGCGCTTGTCTTGCCCGATGCTGTTGCCACACAAGATCGCTGGATAGGTGCAGTACCCCACGACGCACTCGATGAGCGCGCGCTCGGCAGCAATGAGGTCGATCATCGACTTTCGAACGCGCGGAAGTAGGCCGGATTTTTCGTGCATCTCGCGCACGAATGGCGTCATGTTCGTGAGCGCGCTTTCGGGTTGCCACACGTCGAGGCAAAGCTCTTCGAGCGGCTGGAGATCGCGGTTGGTGATCACCATCGCGGCCTGGAGGATCACGTCCCGTTGGGCGTCGAGCCCGGTCATCTCGAGGTCGAGCCAGGCGAGGTTGCCGTTGACCTGCAGGCGCCCCACCGTCTTCGCGTCGCTCATGGTGTTGTTCCCCGCGTTCGGCCGGCCGATGCGCCGGCAGGTAGAGCGATGCTGGGCTTCTTTTCGCGCGGTCGGTAAAAGAGCAGCGTCTTGCCGAGTGTTTGCGCATGGGCCGAGCGCGTGCCGTCGGCGAGCCCACGCGCCATGCCCGCGAGGTCGTTGCCGCCGCCCACGACGCGGACTTTGACCAGCTCATGGCGGGCGAGGGCCTGGTCGAGCGCCCGTTCGACCTCGGGGGTGACGCCGCCTGTCCCGACCTGCACCACCGGGCTCAGATGATGACCGAGCGCCCGCAGGAAGCGGCGCTGTTTTCCGTCGAGTACGGGAGAGGGCATGGGGCGCGACGGTAGCACCCCGCCGCCCGCCGGGCGAAGGCGACGGCCTCTGCCTCTCTTCGCTTTGCTCCCCCGCGGTTCGATGTAACCCTGCGCGCCCGAAGTGCAAATCCTCTACGGCGTCGTCGGCGAGGGCATGGGTCACGCGACTCGCAGCCTGGTCGTGCTGGAGCACTTGGCGCGCGCCGGGCACCAGATCCGCGTCGTGGTGTCCGGCAGGGCCCATGCGTTTCTCGGGAAGAAGCTTGCTGCCTTCGAGAACGTCTCGCTCGAGGAGATCCACGGCCTCGTGCTGAGCTACTTCGGCAACTCGCTCGACCGCACGCAGAGCGTGCTCTTCAACCTCGAGCGCGCGCCGCGCAGCATCAGAAAGAACGTCGGGGTCTACCGCAAGGTCGCAGAGTCCGGGTTTTCACCCGAGCTCGTCATCAGCGACTTCGAGTCGTGGGCGGCGCTCTACGCCAAGCGGCACGGCCTGCCCGTGATCAGCATCGACAACATGCAGATCATCAATCGCTGTCGCCACGACGACCCCGTGGTGCGCGCCAAGGGGTTCGATTTCGAGCTGGCGCGCCTCGCCGTGCGCATCAAGGTGCCGAAGGCGTACCACTACCTCGTCACGAGCTTCTTCTTTCCGCCGGTTCGCAAGAAGTACACGACGCTCATTCCTCCCATCCTGCGTCCGGAGCTCCTCGGCCGCACCTGGCAGCCGCGCGACCACGTGCTCGTCTACCAGACGCAGACCACCAATCAGGCGCTCGTGCCGACGCTCAAGCGACTGCCCTTTCGTTTCCGCGTCTACGGGCTCGGTCGCGAGGGCAGCGAGGGGAACGTGACCTTGTGCCCGTTCTCGGAGGAGCGCTTCGTCGACGATCTCACGGGCGCGCGCGCCGTGATCGCGGGCGGAGGATTTTCGCTGCTCGCCGAGGCGGTTAGCCTCGGGATCCCCACGCTGTCGATTCCGGTATCCGGCCAGTACGAGCAGGAGCTGAACGCACGTTATCTCGAAGCGCTCGGCGTGGGCGCCTGGTCGCGTCGCTTCGAGGCCGAGCCGATCGGCGCGTTTCTCGAGCGCTCGGGCGAGTTCGGTCGCGCCTTCCCCGCGGACGTGCCGACGAGCAACGACATGCTCTATGCGTGCGTCGACGAGCTCGTCGACCGAGTGGCGCGCGGCGAGAAGCGTCCGAAAGCGCTCGAAAGCCCCGCGATGGGCAAGTGGAATGGCTGACGACGCGCACCGTCCGGCGCGCCGCTACCGCTACTACGACCTAGTCATGGCCGCGTTCGTTTGCGTGCTCTTGTGCAGCAACCTGATCGGCGTGCGCAAGATCACGCACGTCGCCTTGGACGGGAAGGAGCTCTTCGCGTTCGGCGCGGGGAATCTATTCTTTCCCATCGCGTACCTGTTCGGCGACGTGCTCACCGAGGTCTACGGTTACGCGCGCTCGCGGCGCGTCGTGTGGGCGGGCTTCGCGGCGCTCGCGTTCGCGGCGTTTCAGAGCTTCGTCGTCGTGGGCCTGCCGCCCGCGGACCAGTTCACCGACCAAGCCCAGCTCGAATGGGCGTTCGGCGCCACGTGGCGCGTCGCGCTCGGCTCGCTCATCGCCTACTTCTGTGGCGAGTTCGTCAACTCCTACACGCTCGCCAAGATGAAGGTGCTCACGGGCGGCCGCTGGCTTTTCTCGCGCACGATCGGCTCGACGATCGCCGGCGAGGCCGTTGACACCGTGATCTTCTATCCCCTGGCTTTCTACGGTGAAGGCTGGATGCCCAACGACCTGCTCGTGCGCGTGATGCTGGCAAACTACCTGATCAAGGTCGGGTGGGAGGTCGTTGCGACGCCGCTCACCTACCGCGTCGTGGCGTTCTTCAAACGCGCCGAGCACGAGGACTATTTCGACCGCGACACGAAGTTCACGCCCTTCAGCCTGAAGGTGTAAAACGGCCGCAGGCTCCGGCGCGAGCGTTCAGTCAACGGGTCCGCTTCTCGAGCTCGGGCGCGCGCCGAACACGCCGTTAACGAACGGCAATTTTGCCGCTTCCTTGAGAAAACTCCGCGCCGGACCGTCTCGCGTCGAGACGCTAGGGTGTGCACGCGGTGCGGCAGTCCTCGAAGGCCTTCCGGCACTCGGCCATCGACTCCAGGCTCGGCATGCCGGCGTCCAGCGAGACCGGACGAGCGACGCAGGCCTGCAGGCTCGACTGGCACTTCGGGAGGCAATTGGCGTTCGGCAGGGCGGTCGGCATCGTGGGGACGGCCACGGCCGCGGGGGCGGAGGAGGGCGGGGCGGGTGCGCTCGACGATGCGGCGGTGGCGGGCGCAGCCGCCGTCGCTGTCGCTGTCGGCGTGGTGGGGCTGGCTGGCGTAGCGGCAGGCCCGGGCGCCGCGGCCGGCGCGGGTTGCGACGGCGCGTGCTCCGTCTCACGGGGGCGAGCCACGGGTTGCGGGTCTCGCTCCTCCACCTTCACTGGAAGGGCGCTCGCCGCGGGCTCCGGCGGGGGCAGGGCCCGATCGGACTGCTCCTCGTTGCGGGCGAGCTTGCACGACCCGGCGAGCGCGCAGACGACACCGAGCGCCGCGACGATCGAGCGCGACATCACAGGGGGCACGATACCACCGCCTTGGCACAAATTGGCCCGTTGCCGACCGTGCTCGGCCGAAAAAGGCGTATAGTGGGGAGTTGCGGCCGTGGCACACGGCTTGCTCCTCTCGGTCGCATGGGTCTCCTCCGCCGCTCCGCGCTCCACCTGGTTCCCGCCCTCGGCCTGGCCCTGACCGTATCGCGCTCGGCGCATGCCGACGAGTGCGCCACCGACGACGACTGCGGTCACGGGTTTGCTTGCGAGCCAGCGAGCCCGCCGACGAGCGGCAGCGGCGGCGCATCATCGGGCACCGGTGGGGCATCGACGGGTGGTACCAGCGGCTCCGGTGGCTCCACCGCGGGCACGAGTAGCGGGGGTGCGGCAACGGGCGGTGCGTCGGCGGGGGCGAGCTCCGTGCCCGTGCCCGCCATCGTCTGCGGCGACGGATATTGCCAGGCCCCCGAAGAAACCGCCGACTCGTGTCCGGACGACTGCACGCCGACCCTTTACTGCGTGCTCGCCGAATGTGAGACGAGCGCTGACTGCGCCGAAGGTTACTCGTGCGCGGTCTCGAGCCCACCCGGCACCGGTGGGGGCCCGAACGCTCCCTTCTGTGGCGATGCCTTCTGCACGGGCGACGAGACCGCGGCAAGCTGTCCGGCCGACTGCACGGTCACGGGTCGCTGCAGCCCGGATGCCGGCGAATGCACGAGCGAGGCCGATTGCGCTCCCGGGTTCTACTGCGCGTTCGTAGGCTTTGGCACGGGCGGCACCGGAGCGGGCGGAGGGTCTGCGGTTGGCGGTGCCTCTTCGTCGGGCGGGAGCACGCCGGGTGGCACGGGTGGCGGTAGCGCGGGTGGAGCGAGTGGCTCCGCCGGCACGGCCATGACCACGGGCGGCTCGAGCGGCACGACGGGCTCGGGCGGTGCGACCGCCGGCTCGAGCGGTACGACGGGCTCGGGTGGTGCGACTGCCGGCTCGAGCGGCACGACGGGCTCGGGCGGGACGACCAGCGGCACGGGCGGCGGAATGGACGCCGCTCCGCCTGCGGGCGCCGGAGGCGGCATGGGAGAGCTCGCCGCGGGGACCTGTATGCCGCTCGAAACCGGCGGGACGGTCGGCACCGGCGGGCTCGGCACGGGTGGCTCGGTTTCCGCTGGTGGAGTCGGCTCGGGCGCCACCGGGCAGGGCGCCATCGGTGGCGTCGGCGGCACGGGCACGGGCGGCTCGAGCGGCACGACGTCCGGCGGCAGCGAGAATACGGGCACTGGCGGCACGGGCGCGAGCTCGACCGGCGGCACGAGTACGGGCAGCGGCGGTCAGAGCTCGGGCGGCACCAACGCGAACGGCGGCACCGGCACGAAGGCTGAGCCCGTGACGACCGAGCGCGGTGGCTGCTCCGTCTCGACGGGCGAGGCGCACGGCCCCTACGCCGAGCTCCTGCTGATCGCGCTCGGGCTCGCCGGGCTGCGCCGTCGCCGACGCTGAGCGCTCGCGATTAGTCGAGATCGAGCGCTGCGATGCGGGCCGCGTTGTAGCCACACATGCCGTGGATGCCCGCGCCCGGGTGCGCGTAGCTCGAGCAAAGGTAGAGGCCGCGGATCGGCGTACGGTAGCGAAAGTAGGGAAATACCGGGCGAAACAGCAGCTGGCGGTTCCAGGCGTTCGACCCGCCACCCAGGTCGCCGCCGATGAGATTCGCGTTCATGGCCTGTAGATCGGGCGGGGCAAGGCTGTGTCGCGCCAGGATCGTCGCACGGAAGCCAGGTGCGAGGCCCTCGATGCGCGCCTCGATGGCGTCCGCGAAACGCTCGCGCTCCGAGGCCCAGCCGCTCGACACGGCGTGTGGCACGCGTGAATAGCCGTAGAGCGTGTGCGCTCCCTCGGGCGCGCGCGTCGCGTCGAGCAGCGTGTGCTGGCCGAGCACGAGATAAGGTCGCTCGGGGATCGCTCCCGAGCGCACCTCGCGCACGAAGCGCGAAAGGTCGTCGATGCTCTCGCCCGCGTGGACGACGGCGCTCCGCCGTGCCGCCTCGACGCTCCACGGCACGGGCGAAGAGAGCGCCCAGTCGATCTTGAACGTGCCAAAACCCAGTGGAAAGCGGCGCATCCGTGCCCGCAGCCAGCGCGGCACGTCGCGCCGGGCGAGTAGATCGAGGTAGAGCGACGGCGCGGACGTGCAGGCGAGCACGCCGCGCGCGGCGCGGATCTCGTCGCCGTTTTCGAGCACGACGCCGTGCGCTCGTCTGCGACGGACGAGGACGCGGGTCACGCGCGCGCCGAGCATCAGCTTGCCGCCGCTCTTCTCGAGCAGCGTCACGAGCGTATTGGTCACGCTCTGCGCGCCACCTACGGGCACCGCGTAGCCGCCGGTCGTCGCCGTCAGCCCGAGCACGTAGCCGAGTGGCGCGCCGAGCGTGTCCTCGGGGCCCACGTTAACGTGCAGCCCGAGGGACGGGAGCACCCGCCGGGCCGCTTCGCTCTCGAACAGCGAGCGCGCGAGACCCGCGCTCGAGCCGAGGAGCAGGCTCGCGAGCCGCGCGAGCTTCTGCACGCCGAGCCGGAAAACGGGACCGATCGTCGGAAACGGCGACAAGAGGAGGTCGAGCAAGGGCTCCTCGATGCTGCGGTGGAAGCGCGCGAGGTCGGCGAACGCGGCGCCGTCGCGCGGCGTACCGAAGCATTTTCGCTGCGCGTCGGGGTCGCGCACGATGGACGCGGCACTGCCGTCGAGCGCCGGGTGGCAGCTCTCGATGGCGGCGTTCTTCCAGCGCACGCCCGCCGCCTCGAGCTCGAGCTCGCGGAATGCCGGGCTCGAGCGCGAGAAAGGGAAGAAACCTGCGCCCACGTCGTGCAAGAATCCCGGTCGCGTGAGCTCCTCGGACCCGAGCGCCCCGCCCGGGCGCCGCGGATTCGCCTCCACGACGAGCACCCGGAGCCCCCGGCGCGCGAGGACGTTTGCCGCCACGAGCCCGTTTGGGCCCGAGCCGACCACGATGATGTCCGGATCGCTCAAGAGGTCGGGACCGATACTACGCTTTCAGGTGATGCTAGGTGTCCTCGGATGATCGTCCTCGGTATCGACCCCGGAACTCGCCGCCTAGGCTGGGGAGTCGTCGTGCGCGAGGGCAGCCGTCTCCGGCACCGCGCCCACGGGGTTCTCGTGCTCGATCCACACGCGCCGCTCGCCGACCGGCTCGTTGCCATCGAGCGCGGGCTCGCCGAGGTCATCGAGCGCTTCCGGCCCGAGGTGGGCTCGGTCGAGTCGCTTTTCTTCCACAAGGACCCACAGGCGGCCGCGAAGCTCGGCCACGCTCGCGGCGTCGTGCTGCTCTGCCTCGCGCGCGCCGCGGTCGGTGTGGCCGAGTATGCCCCCGCGCGCGTGAAGCGCACCGTGGCGGGTCGCGGGCAGGCCGACAAGCGCCAGGTGACGCTGCTCGTGTGCGCCACGCTCGGCCTCTCCGAATCCCCGCCGCCGGACGCCGCCGACGCGCTGGCGCTCGCCATCACGCACCTCCGCGTCGCGCCGCTCATTCGCGCCGTGGCCCGGCTCCGGCCGGCGAAGCGGCCGTTCTAGCGTTACTGCAACGGGCCCAGGCAGCGGCCCGACGCTCGGCGTGAGGCGTCACGCCCGGCAAAGTGCGCCCCAGCCGGGCATCCGCCGCAGGGGTTTGCGGGCGACCCTGCAAGCTGCAAGAACATTCCGGCGTTTCGAGACGTAGAATGAAAGTGATGTTGCTCAGCCGCCGCTCCCTTCTAGCCCTCCTGCCTGCGGCCGCCGCGTTCGGCGTGGCGCCCCCCGCGCTGTCGGACCCGCCGGCGGCCGCCCCGACGGCCGAGCAGATCGCCGACCGCATCCAGGCCTTCTACGACCAGGCGAAGACCTTCAAGGCCGGATTCCGGCAGGTGTACGCCGCCAAGGCCTACGCCAAGACCAAGGAGGGCGTCGGGTCCGTCATCTTCCAGAAGCCCGGCAAGATGAGCTGGCGGTACACGAACAACGGCAACCGCATCGTTTCCGACGGCAAGCTCATCCGCGTTTACGAAAAAGAAAACAAGCAGATGTTCGAGCAACCGATGAGCAAGAGCCCCTACCCGGCGGCGCTCGCGTTCCTCGTCGGCAATGGAAGCCTGCGGCAGTCGCACAAGCTCAAGAAGGGGGACTCGAAGCAGTACAACTTCGAGGGCGGATACGTGCTGCTCGGCGAGCCACTCGACCCCACACCTGCCTACCAACACCTCATCCTGTACGTCAACATCGGAACCTACCAGGTGCGCCGCGTGCTCCTCATCGATGCCCAGGGGAACCGCAACCGCTTCGATTTCATCGCCACGGAAGTGAACCGGCCGGCCCCGCCAGGGGAGTTCGTGTTCAACCCCCCGAAGGGCACCCAAATCATCCGCCCGTGACCGAACGGCCCCGAAAGGCCTGCCGGAACCTGCGCCGGGCTGGAAAAAAGCCCTGCACTCTGGCACTCTCACTCGCCATGGGCATGCTTTCTACGTTCCTCGCGCGCCGCGGACTCGCTGTCCTGGTGCTCGCCTCCCTCCTCTTCGGCTCGAGCATCGCTCGCGCGGAGGACAAGATCTCGGACGAGGCGAAGGCTTACTTTCGCAACGGCGTCAACCTCATCCAGAGCTCCCCCCCGAACTACCAGGACGCCTACTACCAGTTCAAGCTCGCCTACGAGAAGAGCGGGTCCTGGAAGGTGCTCGGCAACCTGGGCCTTTGCGCGCTCAAGCTCGAGCGCGACGGCGAGGCGCTCGAGCACTACACGAACTACCTGAAGAGCGGCGGCAACGACATCGACCCCGAGGAGCGCAAGGCCCTCGAGCGCGACTCGCTGCTCATCTCGGGCAACAGCGCCGTCGTGAACCTCACCACCGTCTCGCCGGACGCCAACGTCATCGACGCGCGCGCCGGCAGCAGCGTTCCCCCGCAGGCCTACAAATTCCAGGGCGACTCGCTGACGCTCCGGCTGCGTGGGGGCACTCACAGCATCACCGCCACGGCGGGTGACGGTCGCCAAGAGAGGTGGGAGATCGTGCTGTCGCCCGGCAAAACCGTCGAGCATCGCTTCGATTTCAGTGTGGCCGGCGCGGCCGTCGCGGCGCCCGCGGTTGCCGCCCAGCCCGGTGAGTCGCCGCCCCAGCAGACGCCCGCCCAGCAGGATCAGGGCGCTCCGGCGAAGAAGTCCTCGCCACTGCGCACCATCGGGTTCGTCACCGCCGGCGTCGGCGTCGCGGCCGTCGTGGGCGGTGTCATCACGGG
Source organism: uncultured delta proteobacterium (assembly GCA_963841435.1). Classification (GTDB taxonomy): domain Bacteria; phylum Myxococcota_A; class Polyangia; order Polyangiales; family Polyangiaceae; genus PMG-095. The sequence goes on along the minus strand of CAWJCS010000005.1, from coordinate 176,112 downwards.
CGTGATGGCCCGCTCGGCAGAAACGAAGGCGACTGACGCCTGCGACTCCAACAAAGTGTGCAGGACGAGCGCCGCGAGCGACTTCGACTCGGCCAAGTCGCTCGCCACCGTCACGAACGTGCTCTTCATTGGCGGCGGCGTGCTCGCCGCGGCCGGCGTCGGCATGGTCATCATCGGCAGCAAGAGCGCGAAGGAACCCGCGCCAGCCGCGTTCGAGCCCACGCTCCGCCTCACGCCGCTCGTCGCCACGGACGGCGCGGGGCTGTTCGCGACCGGCACCTTCTGAGAAGGCGCGGCTCGCCGCGCCCTCAGATGAGCTCTGTCCTCACGCCACCGGACGGCTCGACGTACGCGTACGGTCGTCCCGGGCCGCTCCGGTAGGTGAAGGACCCCGGGTTCAGGTAGCCGGGCGCCGTGTCGGGCACGTGCGTGTGACCGAAGATCACCGAGCTTGCTCCCGTTAGCGTGCGAACGCGCTCGCTCGCGGTACGCAAGCGCCGCACTGGTAGCCCGGCATAGCGATTCGCGCCGCCTCGCACGGATCGCCCGAGGTAAAGCGCCGAGAGCGCACCCAGGCCGAGCACGCCCACACTGCGCGTCGCGAGGCCGAGGCCGACGAGCCCGAGCGCTCCCACCGTGGTCGCGACGCGATCGAAGTACAGCCGGAAGAAGGCCCGCTCGAAGCTTTCGTGCGTCGGGCGCGGTCGATCGTCGAGCAAGGCACGTAGCTCGCCTTCGGGGACGCCCGTTGCCTCGGCCGTTTCGGCCAGCCGTGCGTCGCCGGTCCGGAGCTCGTCGGCGAGCGCCGGGCTAAACCCAGCGTGGTGGCAGAAGCGCCCCGCTTCGAGGAAGTAGCGCGCGAGCATCATGGGCATCCTCGGGCCGAACACGTGGACCGCGCGCTCGAGTGCCGCGAGCGGCGTGATCTCCGTCGCGTGCGCGAAGTCGAAAGCTTGGTTCGGGCCGAGGAAGCGTCGCGTAAGGGCAACGCCGAGCGGCTCGGTCGCCGCGCTCGGCACGCAGAGCGGATGGCTCGGCGCGTTGTCCGGATCGTAAACGTGGCCGTGCTCGACGTGGACCCCGCCACGCCGAAGAAACCACGGGACGATCGAAAACGGCGCCCGCTCGTCGAGCCCGAGCCAGCCGAGAAACGGGCCCGAAAGGCCCGGCAGCGCCAGGGCGGCATCGTGATTGCCCGGCAGGAGGCGGATCGGCGAGCCGGCGCGCAGGTGGTTCCCCATAGCTTCTTTGAGCTCCGCTTCGGGAGTGAGCATCCCCATGACGCTTTCGACGGGATCGCGACTCGCAGGGTCGAGCGACAGGTTGAAAATGTCGCCGTTTAGCACCACTTCCGCGTCCGGGTGACGCCCGAGCAAACGAGCGAGATCGCGACCGGTCTCTCGTCGCCCGTCGTGCGAAAGGTGTACGTCGCAGACGATGACGAGCGGCCGCTCGAGCAGGTTCATCGGGGTGCGCCGACCAAGGTAGCACCGCGGCCGACCCCGTGTATGCTCCGCGCCGATGCCAGCTTCGCTCCGGGCCCTGAGAATCGGAACCGAGAAGCTCGTCGGCCGGGCCGCCAACCTTGCCTGGCCGCTCGTGATGTCGCTCGGCGAGCGACTTCCGGGGCAGACCTTGAAGCCCCCCTGGGCGGCGGCGCCGCTTTCCAAACGGCGTCAAAAGTCATTTCCGCCACTCGGCTGGCCGCGGCAGACCGACTCGCTCTGTCCGGTATGCGTGCGCGAGGCGCGGGCGGCGGTGCTGTCCGGCGCCATGGAGATGTCCTCCTTTCTGCACGAGCACCCGGGCGAAATCCGCGCTCACATCGTGGAAAAGGGCGGTGCCGTCGTGATGCAGAAGGAGTGTGCCAAGCACGGCGCCTTCGAGGACGTGATCAGTATCGACCCGGCATTCCTGTCCCGCATCGAGCGCTTGTTTCCGGGGCGTGACCAGAAGTCGCCGCCGACGCCGCTCCGCAAGCACGGCACCTCGTCGATCAAGTACGGGCGCGGTGCCGTGCTCACGGTCGACCTCACGAACCGCTGCAACATGATGTGTGACCCGTGCTTCATGGACGCGAATCAGGTCGGCTTCGTCCACGAGCTCGAGTGGGCGGACGTGCAGCAGATCCTCGACGACTCGCTGTCCGTGAAGCCGCGCCGGCAGCTCAGCGTGCAGTTTTCGGGTGGCGAGCCGACGCTCAGCCCGCACTTTCTCCGCGCCATCGCCCATGCCAGAAAGATTGGCTACTTCTCGGTGCAGTGCGCGACGAACGGCATTCGCTTCGCGCAGGAGCCGGAGCTCTGCCATGCGGTGCGAGAGGCCGGACTCAGGCTCTGCTACCTGCAGTTCGATGGCGTCACGAACGAAGCGAACTCGCATCGCAAGGTGGGCAACTTGTTCGACGTGAAGCTCCGCGCGATCGAGAACCTCGCCGCCGCGGGGATCGACGTCGTGCTCGTCGTGACCGTCGTCAACGGCGTCAACGACGCCCAGGTCGGCCCCGTCGTGCGCTTCGCAATCGACAACGCCGACAAGATCACGGTCGTCTCGTTTCAGCCCGTGAGCTTCACCGGTCGCGACGAGAACATCGAGGACGAGCGGCGCCTCGCAGAGCGCTACACGCTCTCGCACCTCGCCTGGGACGTGCACCGCCAGCTCGGCGCCACTGAGCCCCACCGTGACTGGTTCCCGCTCTCGGCCATGAACTCGCTGAGCGACGTGGTGGATCTCTTGCTCGGCAAGGACGCGCAATTTGGCGCGCTCAACTGCGGCTGTCACCCGAACTGCGGCATCGGCACGGTGCTGCTCGTCAACAAGCGCACCAAGCAAATGGTGCCGCTCGCCGAGATCATCGACATCGAGGCGGTGCTCGCCGACATGCAGTCCGTTGCGGATCTGGCGCTCTCCCGCCCGGCGACGCTCACGGCGATGGGACTCTCGCTGCTCCGGAACTACCGCGCCGAGCGCGCCCCGAAGGGCTACTCGTTTTACGAGCTCTTCCGCCAGGCAACGAGCCAGATGGGAGCCAGTGGAGACCGCGTGGGCGCGAGCGAGGGCGACGCCGGCGAGTTCGAATGGCGATTCTTGTTCGTGGCGGGCATGTGGTTCCAGGATCTCTACAACTACGACTTTCGTCGCACCGAGATGTGCATCATTCCTTACGGCACACAGCTCGGCGAGATCTCGTTCTGCGCCTACAACACCGGCGTCGGCTTCCGTCAGATCGTCGAGAGCATGAAGCGCACTGCGACGGTCGCCGAATGGTTCAAGACGCGCGGCCGCCACCCCGTGTACGCGAAGAACCAGAATCTGCCGCTTCCTGACGGTCCGCTCAGCGTCGTCGTCCGCGCCGACCGGCAGGCGTCCCCGCGCCGGCTACCGCTGGTCGACTAGCGTCGAAGTGGCGCCGGCCGCGTTTTGCCTGCTCGCGCCGCTCCTGACCGGGCCTTCAGGCGGGGGGCTTCGCCCCCGCGCCCGGCGTTTTACGGGCCCCGGGGCGGCGTGGCTCCGCGTGAACGGCTTCTGGTACCATCGGTTGGATGACCCCTGTCGAGAAGACGATCGTGAAGTCGCTGGTGGCCGTGGCGTGGGCGGACGGGTCTCTCGCGGAGCCCGAGTCCGGCATGATCGACAGCCTGCTCTGGGCATTCGGCGCGAGCGACGAGGAAGAGGCGGAAATCCGCGAGTTTGCCAAGAAGAAGCGCACCATCAAGGGTGACATCGTCGCCAAGGCGCTCGACGCCGAGGGCCGGGAGATCCTACTTTCGCACGCGGCGCTTCTCACGCACGCCGACGGCAAGCAGACGCCGGCCGAGGCGAAGCTCTTGAAGTCGCTCGCGGAGCACCTCGAGTTTTCCGACGCCGACACCAAGCACATCGTCGAGACGGCCAAGGAGCGCGCCAAGAAGCTCGCCGGCAAGTAGCCGCGCGGGCGTTTCCCCGCGCGGCGGGGAGAAGGGCGAGTCAGGCCATGCCGCGCCGGTCGGCGGGTCCGTCGAAGCGCGGCCGCTGCATCGCGCCGAGCGCGGAGTATCGCGCGCGGGGTAGCGTCGCCGCGAGCGAGGCCTCGTGCTTCTGTCCGGCGGCGAGACCGAGCGCCGTCACTTCGGGCGCCGAGCCAGCGAGGGTTCGGACGGGGTCGGCGCTCGGTAGGATCAACAGATTGCGTCCGTCCGGTGCGACACGGGGCGCGCGCTCGGGCCCGATGGCGACCCAGCCCGAGCCCGCCGGAAAAAGCTCGCCCGCGTAGGCGAACGTGTCGCGAAAACGCGCGATTTCGGCGCGCTCTTCGGCGTCGAGCCGCCCGAGTGGAACGCGCGCCTCGAGCTCGGCGAGCGCACCGGCAACGGCCTGGGCGAACGTACGCGCGGCATCCACGGTACCGACGAACAGCGCGACGCGTGGGCTCAGGCAGCCGCGCTGGTCGAACGGCACGATGTCACGAGCAATGGCTCGTGCGGCGCCGAGCGTGGCGCGCTCCTGCTCGACCACGGCGACGCCGTGCCCGGGTCCGTGCGCCTCGAGGTGGACGCCCAGAACAAGCTCCCGGCGAACGCTTTCGAGAGTCTGCTCGGTCCCGTAGGCATGCAGCGTGTCGCCGGGCTCTGGCTTGAGGTTGTCCACGATTTGGAACAATCCGGGGGCGCCCTCGGCGAGTAGACGCGCGAAGCACGGCTCCCGACGCGAAGGTCGCACGAACACTTCCGGTGACGCCGCGAGCGCGAGCGCGATGGCCCGGTGTGCGGCAACGAAAACGTTCGCGGGCAAGAGCACGTGCGCGCGTCGCGCCGGGGCCGCCGCGCCGACGAGCTCGTCGAGCTCCTGCTCGGTCGGCTCGCTCTCGAGGCACTCGGTGAGCGCAAGCTCGACGCCCTGGGCGGAAAGCCCCGTCGTTTCCGGAAGCTCGCGCCGGGCGCGTTGCCCGAGGCCGCTCCCGGGTGTTGCGATCAGCCGAGCGGCCTCGACGAGACGTTCGACACGGCGCCGTGCCTCTGCGCGCGCGCTCACCCGACGAGCGCCTCCAGCGCAAGCGAGCAGCCGCGTGCCGGCGCGCCGGGGCGCCGGCCGAAGAGCTCGATGCCCACCCCTGCGTTTCGCACCAGGTCGTCGGTCTGGACCGCGACGGCCGAGTCCACGTTGCCGAGATCGACGAAGCGCGCGATGCCGACCGAGCCGGGTGCCACCGGCTCGAGCGTCGCGGGGTCGACGGGCTCGACGCGGAGCCACGGTGGCGGCAAAAGCACGTCGGAATCCCCCGCGAGTCGCGCTCCGGGCAGCGTGCCCTCGTAGAGCTGGCTCGTGAGCTCCGTCATGCCGTACTCGGTGACCACGTGTGCTTCGGACACGCCGAAGGCCTGCGCGACGGAGCGGCGCAGGTCGGCGCGCACCACCTCGCGCGAGCGACCCTTGAAGCCGCCCGTCATCATGATGGTGCTGTCCGATGGCGCCGGGATCACGCGACCGCCGAGCGCGTCGAGCAACGCCACCAGTGCGAAGGCCGTCGCGAGCACGAGCAACGGCTCGCGGCGGCGTTCGGCGACGAGACACGCCAGCTCGAGGCCGGACACGTCGATGCCACCCGGCCCCGCGAGCCAGCGCTCCGCGGCGCGCGCGGCGAATGGGCCCCCGCCGAGCGAGCGCCCGTCCCAGCGAGCCTGGAACAGCTCCGCCATGAAGCCGAGCGACGAGCGCTGCGGAACGCTCGGCGCGGGCGAGAGGCTGACGACGACGCGTGGCCCGCGTCGCGCGCCGAGCAGTGCCTGCTCGCCGTAGGCGAGAGCGAGCTCGCGGTAGGTCTCGAGCGAGCGAAACGCGTGGACGCCCCTCGCGCTGCCCGTCGTGCCGCTCGTCTCGAAACGGGCCATGTCCTCGGACTCGGGGTGAACGGCGACTCGCGCGAGCCGGAAAGCATCGGAGGGGACCGCGACGATGCTCGATGCCGCGTCGAGCGTCGAGCCGCGGCTCGCGACGAGCTTCGCGTAGCGCGGCGAGCGTCGCGCCTGGTAGCGCGCAATCTCGAGCGCGAGCGTATCGAAGTCGTCAGTGCCCTCGCCGCGCGCGAAGCGACGTACGCGCCGGTGCAGGTTGTCCGACTCCACGGTGAACGTCATCGAATGGCTTCCTGCACGGCTTCTCGCACGGCCGTCGTCGCGAGGGCTAGCAAAGCTTCCGCAATCGTCAGCGGTGGCGTGAAGACGAGCGTCTCGCGCGTCGCGCCGCCGGTCGTCGCGAGGAAGCCGCGCTCGAGCAGCGAAACTAGGGCGCGCCTCGCGGCGCCCGGCCGCCCCTCGATCTCGACGCCCAGCATGAGCCCGCGGCCCCGCACGCGGACGTCCGGAAATGGGGCGAGAGCGCTCGTGAGCCCGTCTCGAAAGGTCGCCCCGACCCGCGCCGCGCGCTCGGGCAAACCCGCGCGGCTGAGCACGTCGAGCGTCGCGAGCGCGGCCGCCGCCGCTAGCGGCGCACCCGCGAACGTCGAGGTGTGCACGACCTCGTCGGGGCGCCGCCATGCCGCCATCACGTCGCGCCGGCCGAGCACCGCGCTGATCGGCAAGCCGCCGCCCAGGCCCTTGCCGAGGCAAACGAGATCCGGCACGACACCGGCCGCCAAAAGGCTTCCCGCCCGTCCGAGGCCGGTCCAGATCTCGTCGGTCACGAACAGCGCCCCTGTTTCACGCGCGAGCTCCAAGAGCTGCGGCAGAAACGCCGCAGGTGGCTCGATCACACCGCCGCGGCCGAGCACGGGCTCGACGAGGATCGCGCCGACCGTTCCCGTGGCGAGCGCCGTGCGCACCGCTTCGAGCGCCGGTCCGAGCTCTTCGTCCGTCGCGGGGTAGGGCACGAACCAAACGTGGGCGTTCAGCTGCTCGCGGAAGGGCTCGCGATAGCTCGGCCGAAAGCCCGAGACCGCGAGCGGCCCGTAGCCGAGCCCGTGATACCCCTCGCCGAACGCCACGACCCCGGGACGGCCCGTCGCGAGGCAGGCCGTCTTCAGCGCGATCGTGACGGCGTCCGAGCCGGACTGACCGAGGATCACCTGGGCGCCCTCGCTGGGGTGAAGCCTGGAAAGCCGCTCGACGAGGCCCACTTTCGCGTCCGAGGGGTAGAGGTCGCCGAGCGCGTGCAACAGGCGCGCGGATTGGAGCTCGATGGCGCGGAGCACGCTCGGGTGGCGGTGGCCCACGAGCGCGGCCCCGAATCCGCCCGCGAGATTGACGTAGCGGTTGCCGTTGACGCAGGTGACGTTGGCGCCCTCGGCCGTGGCGTAGACGATGGTGCTCGGATGGCCCCCCGGGCCCATCGGGGCCGTGGCGTGAGCGTGCCGCACCATGAAGCTGCGCGAGTGCTGACCGGGCGGGCGCGTGACGACGAGCGGCGGCTCCTGGCCGCGCCCTTCTGGGGCCGGGGTGGGCACGGGCGCGCTAGGAGCAGACGCGGTTGCGTCCGCCGCGTTTGGCTTCGTAGAGCTTGTCGTCGGCACGCTGGATGAGCTCGACTGCGGTCTTCTCGTCACCGAGCATGGCGCAGCCGACGCTAATCGTCACGGGGATGCGTTCCCCCTGGAATGCGAAGCCGTGCGTTTCGACGCGTGCGCGCACATTTTCCGCAAGCGCCACGCCGCCCGGCAAGGGCGTTTCCGGTAGCACGACCACGAACTCCTCGCCGCCGTAGCGGGCGAACACCTCGTCGCGTCGGATGCGTTCCTGCACGATGCGCGCGAGCTCCCGGAGCACGTGGTCGCCTGCGAGGTGTCCGTACTGATCGTTGATGTTCTTGAAGTAGTCGATGTCGAAGATCAGAAGAGAGAGCTGGCGATCGTAGCGACGCGCGCGGATGAGCTCGCGGTCGAGGGCCTCGAAGAGGTAGCGCTTGTTGTGGATCTGCGTGAGGCCATCCACGATCGTCATGCGATAGATCTCTTCGTGGTACTTTGCCTCGGCATCGAGCCCCGACAGGTACTTGAGGATGCTCGGGCCGATTTTCACGCGATCGCCGTTGGCGAGCGGCGCTTCGCCCCGCACCTGTTCCTCGTTCAGGAACGTACCGTTCGTGGAACCGTTGTCGACGATGTGCCACGCGCCGCCCCGCCGCTCGAAGTGCGCGTGCCGCCGTGACACCGAGTCGCCGTCGAGCACGATGGCGTTGTCACCCCCACGGCCCACGCGCAGCGGGCTCTTGTCGAGCACGAAACGCTTGCCGAGCAGACCCGCCTCCGCGGCGTAAATCACGACGACGCAGTCGTTTCCAGCCGGCTGATCGGGCGGCGGGGCCTGCACCACCTGCGTGACGCGTGTCTTCTCGTCGTTTTCGCTCACCGCTCACGCCCTGCCGCTGCCACGCTGCCCACCCGGGGCCGGAGTGGCCGGCGGCGCATTCTCACTGCACATGGCCAACCTCACAAGATAGCAAGTCCGCGTAATTTCAGTCAAGACGAACAATTATTGGGTGGAATTTTCCCGGCCTTGTCGGCCTTGTCTGGGGGTCTCTCCTTCAACTCCCTTCAGGACTCCCTTCACAAGTCGGGCGCTTTGTCCTTCCGGTTTCGAGCCGCTCGGGCGCACTCGACTTGGCTCGTTTTTTCGGAGCCCAGAGTCAGCGTCGGGGCGCGTCATTCGTGACCGAGCTTCGAGCCCGTGAGCGGGAGCGTCTCGAACCGGGACGGAACGGCTCTTTTGGGCCCCACCGATGTGTGGCGGGAGGGGTCCACCGTTTGTGTTTTCGAGGCGACGGATGTGCGAGGATGGGCCCGGCGGCTCGACTGGGCAAGTGGGCGACGTTCGGCGTGGTTCGGCATGCCCCTTGGTGGGGGCGTCCTTTGCCGACGGCCCACCCGAACGCTCGCCGGCGCTAGCCTCCGCGCTCACCTCCGCGCTGCTTGGCCCCGCGTGAGCGACGCAATCAGGCGCTCTTGCTCCGGGAAACGCCGAACGAGCGTGCTTCGCTCGGGCAGCTCGAAATCCGCGAAGTCGAAACCGGGTGCGACCGTACAGCCGCAGAGCGCGAAGCCCTTGCCCGTGAGGCGCGCTGCTTGGAGCACATCGGCGGGAACCACGGCCTGAGGCCTCTCGCCCGAGGCGACGTTCGGGCCGAGGCGAGTGACCAGGTGGCCGGAGCGCTCGTCGAGGGTGTGGAGCTCGAGCGGCGACCCGAGGTAGTGGTGCCAGACCTCGACCGAGCGAACGCGGTGAAACGCCGAGAACTCTCCCGCCTCGAGTAGAAAGTAGATGGCCGTCGACGCCGCTCGCGCCCCGCGGCCCGGCAACTCGAACGGCAGCGGCGGCGCGCGGAAGGTCTCGCCGAAGTGGCCTCCCTCGGGGTGGGCCTCGAGCCCGAGCGTCTGGATCAGCTCGGCCGCCGTGAGGGTCATGGCAAAAGGTCGTGGATCAGCGCGCACATGTCCAGGTCCGCGGCGCCGTCGGCCTCCATCTCGGCAAGGCGGTCCCGCACGACCTCCGCGAGCGGCAGCCTGCCGGAGCCCGTCATGTCACCCGCGAGGAGCAGGTCCTTGTGCAGGTGTCTGACCGAGAACTGCGGCGCGAAGTCGCTCGTCCTGAGCTTCGGCTCTTTGATGGCCGCGAGGCCCGACCAGAGGGCCGAGCCGCGCAGCGAATCGAAGTACACCGCGTCGGGGATGCCGGCGCGGCGCGCGCTCGCGAGGCTCTCGCAGATGCCCTGCATGGTGATGCCCACGAGCACGTTGTACGAGAGCTTGAGCGCTGCGGCGTCCGGAACGCTGCCGACGCGCCTTCGTTCCCCCGAGAGCCGCGCGAGCCAGGGGTTGACAGCGTCGAGGTCCACGGGGTCGCCCCCCAGCAGAAACACTACCTTTTTCGCCTCGGCCGCGGGCTGGCTCCCCATGAAGGGCGCCTCCACGTAGCGTGCGCCCCGCGCGCGCACGCGCTCCGCGAAGCGCTGGGCGCTCCCCGGGTCGATCGTGCTCGATTGCACGACGAGCTTCGTGGCGTCGAGCGCGGGCTCGATGCGCTCGAGCACCTCGTTGACGGCGCCCGGACCCGAGACGACGACGTGCAGAACGCTCGCTGCAGCGGCGACCGCATCAGGGGTCGCGACGCCGCGCGGCGCGCCTACCTTGGGGGTGCGGTTGTACGTCGCGCCGAGCACGCCCTCGCGCTCGTAGTGGCTCGCAAAGACCGTGCCGATGATGCCTAGACCGATCACCCCGACCTTCGCCTGAGGCTGCATGCCGTCCATCTACTCTCGAGGTGGGCGGTCTTGGAAGCGCGACTTTTCTTCGAGGTCCCGTTGCGGTCAGGGGAGGCAGGTCGCTCGCCGCGAGGGCGCGTGGCTCACTCGAGCGGTACGGCTAGACCGGCGAGGCGCATGACGCGCAGGGCGTTGCCGCCCTGAACGGGGCCTTCGCGGAGGCGGAAATCGAAGGTCATCTCGCCGTTTTCGACCGTCTCACGGAAGTGGACGAGCTTGACGCGCGACATGAGCTCGGGGCTCAGCCGGCAGAGCTCCTCGTCGTGCGTGGAGACGGCGCCCACGGCGCCCCGTCCGAGCAACTCGGCGAGCACCCAGCGCGCGCCGATCTGGCGTTCTCGAGAGTTCGTACCGTGCAGGATTTCGTCGAGTAAAAACAGCACGCGCCCGCCGCCGCTCGTGGCGTCGACCACACCCTTGAGCTTCTTCACCTCGGCGTAGAAGTGACTCACTCCGCGCTCGAGCGAATCGCTCACGCGGATGCTCGTGCGCAAGACGAGTGGGCTCAGGCGCAGGCGCCGCGCGCACACCGGCGCGCCCGCGAACGCGAGCACGGTGGCGACGCCCATGGCTCGGAGCAGCGTGCTCTTGCCCGACATGTTGGAGCCCGTGACGAGCAGCGCGGTGCCCGCTGTCTCGAGCACGACGTTGTTTTCGCGGCGCTTGCTCCGCTCGATGAGCAAGTGGCTGAGTCCCTCGGCGACGAACGGCGGCCCGTCTTCGGCGAGCTCCGGGAACGAGCAGGCGGGCTCGTCGTGGTGGAGCCCCGCGAGCGACGACAGCGCCTCGACCTCGCCAAGCACCGCGAACCAGTCCTCGAGCGTGGCCGCCGTCTTTCGACGCCACTTTTCGAGCGCCACCGTGCAATGCAGATCCCACAGCGTCAGAAGGTTCACGAGCGGGTAGACGAGGCCGTTGTGGCGAAGCTCGAACCAGCCGAGGATCCGCTCGAGGCGTGTCATCGCGTGGGAAGGCTTTTCGCCGCTCTTCGTGAGCCGCGTGCGGAGCTCGGCGAGCAGCGGGACGTCGTCACCGAAGCCCTCGACGAGCTCCAGCATCGGGCCGTAGCTTCGGAAAGCGCCCTCGGTAGCCGAGCAGGCCGAAAAGGCGCGCGTCGAGTCCGCGCCGCCGCGCAGGAGGAGATACGCCTGCACGACGAGGACGGTGAGAAAGTAAAGGGGGCTTGCGCCACGGCTCCAGGCAACCAGCGCAATCAGCGTCAGCGGCGGCAGGATGCGCGCGCCCTGCCGTAGAAAGGGGTCGTCGAGCACTCCCCGCTTCGCCCGCGCCCACTCGATGAGCGGTGCGGGGTCGGGCACCGCTCGGCGCGCCTCGCCCCGCCTGTCGGTGCCCGCCTGGAGAGCGAACGAGAGCGTCTCGAAGCGCTGACGAAGATCGAGGTCGGGGCCGAGCGCGCGCACCGCCTGCTGGCGCAGCTCGACCTCGTGAGGCTTGGCAGGATCGCGCAAGAGGCGCGCGAGCGCGTCCTCCCCGAAGCGCGTGTGGGCAACGCTCAGTCGCTGGAACAGCGAGCCCGGCCCGAAGAGATCCAAGTCGTCGGCGTAGGGGTGCTCCTGGCCCGCGAAGCGCTTGCCGTCCTGAGGCAGCTCGCGAAAGCGTGGCCCGATGCGCAAGAGCGCGTCTATGTTGACGGCCGTTCGACGGCGCGCCTCGCTCTCGCGCTCGATGACGCGACCATGCCAGACGATGAGCACGACGAACGCCACGAGGCCGATCCCGGCGAGCGCGCTCGCCGGACCCAGGAACTTGCCGAGCACGAGCGACAGGCCTGCGCCGGCGCCGAGCGCGAACGCGAGGCCCCGGAGGTTCGAGACCCGATTCGACAGCGCTTCGAGTCGATCCGCGTCCGCCTGCGCGCCGCGCCGCCTGCCTTCGTAGAGGGCCCGGAGCTCGTCTTCGGTCACCGCTCGCTCACACGAGCGATTCTGACGATCAAGGTGGCGCCGACCATCGGCTCGTCGGGCACGCCCACGTGGCGTCGATTGACGACCTCGGCGATGCAGCGTGCGGCCTCGGGTCCGACGTTGAGGCGCTTCTGCACGCTGACGCCCTCGGCGATGCCCTTGCTCCTCACGAGAAAGCGCACGTGGACCTCGGCGCTGTCGCCTTTCATGCCCCCGTTGTCCTCGATGCACTTTGCGTAGCGATCCTTCGGGGCGCCGAGCTTGCCCAGGCCGAGCTCGCCCTTGTCCGCGATGACGGGCCCGACGCTCACCTCGAGCCGTCCGCCGGTTGTCGCGGCGTCGGGCGGCGGGGCAGCCGGCGCTTCGCTCGTGGCGCTCGGCGTGGTGTCGGCGGCAGGCAGCACGGGGGCCGCAGGGGGCGCTGCTGCCTGGAGACTCGCGGCTTCCTTCTCGGTGAGGCAGCGCACGACAGTTCCCTTGCCGTTGGCGAGCCGGCCCCAGACGCACGCCGGGTCGTAGGGGTAGCGCCTGAGCAGGGCCTCGACCGACTCGCTGAACGCCGCCGCGGCGGCTAGAACGGTCGCCCCGAATACGAGGCAGGTCACGAGGGTGCGTTGGCGGTTCGGCTGCATGGTCGGGGCTCCGCTGCCTGCTTAACCCCATTTGCCGCGCGGGGGCGAGTTCCGGGCGTCGGCGCGCGGGGAACGGGGAGCTCGCCCCCGCCCAGGCCCCCGGCCCGGACTGGGCACGGGTCTGGTCGCCCGGGGAGCGCTGGGGCTAGCTTGCCGGGTTTCGGATGCCGGACTCTGCCTCTTCGACCGACAGCGCCCCGCCGGAGGCGACGCACGGCGACGCCGCGGACCCCCGCTCGCATCACCGCTTCAAGCTCGCGCTCGGCGCGCTCGGTGTCGTGTACGGGGACATCGGAACGAGCCCGCTCTACGCCGTGCGCGAGTGCTTCGGCGAGTCGCACCCCATCCCGGTCTCGCGCGGGAACGTGCTCGGCGTGCTGTCGCTCATCATCTGGTCGCTCACGCTCATCGTTTCGATCAAGTACCTCATCTACGTGCTCAGGGCCGACAACAAGGGCGAGGGTGGCATCCTCGCGTTGACGGCCCTCGCGAGCGCGCGCCGCCGCGACTCGCGCCTCTACCCGCTTCTGATCGTGCTCGGCGTCTTCGGGGCCGCACTGCTCAGCGGGGAAGGCGTGATCACGCCTGCCATCTCCGTGCTCAGCGCCGTCGAGGGCCTTGAGATCGCGGCACCCGGCCTCAAGGATTGGGTGATCCCCATCACGATCGTGATCCTCGTGGGCCTGTTTCGCTTCCAGCGGCGTGGCACGGCGAGCGTCGGCGCCGTGTTCGGACCCGTGACGGCGCTGTGGTTCACGACGCTCGCGATCCTCGGCGGGCACCAGCTGATCATGAATCCGGGCGTGCTCGTGGCGGTCAACCCCCTCTGGGGGCTCTCCTTTTTGCAGAGAAACGGCACCGTGGGCGTGTTCGTGCTCGGCGCCGTGTTCCTCGTCGTCACGGGTGGCGAGGCGCTCTACGCGGACCTCGGCCATTTCGGCCGCCAACCGATCCGCCTCGCGTGGTTCGCCATGGTGTTCCCCGCGCTGGTCTTGAACTACCTCGGGCAGGGCGCGCTCCTCTTGCGGGAGCCCGAAGCGCGTGAGAGCCCGCTCTATCACATGGTGCCGAGCTGGGGGCTCTACCCGATGGTGGCGCTCTCGACGGCCGCGACGGTGATCGCGTCGCAGGCGTTGATCTCGGGTGTGTTCTCACTGTCACGTCAGGCGATCATGCTCGGCCTCCTGCCGCGCCTCTCGATTCGCCATACCTCGGCCGACGAGCGCGGGCAGATCTACGTGCCGGTTGCCAATTGGTTCCTCGCGCTCGCGACGATAAGCCTCGTTTTGGGCTTCGGCTCCTCGACGAACCTTGCCGCGGCGTACGGCATCGCCGCCACCTTGACGATGATGACGACCACCGTGCTCGCGGCCTTCCTCGCGCGCTACGGCTGGCACTTCCCCATCTGGAAGGTGTTCGGCATCACCTTGCTCTTTCTCGTGCCCGAGTTCTTCTTCATGCTGGCGAACGCCGCCAAGATTCGGCACGGTGGTTGGTTCCCACTCGCGCTCGGCGCGGCGCTGTTCACGCTCATGACGACCTGGAAACGTGGCCGCGAGGTCATGGCGCAGCGCTTCCAGGAGCAGCTCCTGCCGCTCGCTGACTTCTCCGAGCTCATCCGCGTCGAGCGCCCGGCGCGCGTCCCCGGCACCGCCGTGTTCATGACGAGCAGCGCCGAGGGCACGCCGCCCGCGCTCTTGCAGAATTTCCTGCACAATCGCGTGCTGCACCAGCACATCGTGCTCTTCACGATCAGCACGGGCGATGTCGCGCGCGTCGCCGAATCGCAGCGCTTCGAGACCGAGCAGCTCGACAGCGGATTTTTGCGACTCAAGGCCCGCTACGGGTTCATGGAGCACCCCGACGCGCCCAAGATCTTGCTCGACGCCGGCGTGGTGACGGCCATCGAGCACGTCACGTTCTTCCTCGGGCGCGAGCACCTGATTGCCGCCGAGCGTCCCGACATGGCGCGCTGGCGGGCGCATCTCTTCGCATTCCTTGCGCGAAACGCGCAGCCGGCGACCAAGTTCTTCAACATTCCCCCCGATCGCGTGGTCGAGATGGGCGCGCAAATCGAGCTCTGAGCCGAGGCTTTCGCCGGCACGCGACCGCGGGGGCGTCACGCCCCGGGAGGGATGCGTCGCCGCGGGCGCGCGGGGGCGACTCGCACCACCACGCTTGCCGAAAAGTACCAACGGGCGGTAGTGGACCGCTGGTTGCGGGGCCCTGTCGAGGATGGTAATTCGATCCCATGTTGTCGAACGCTTCGCGCTTGCTTTTCGTGTGGGGTGTCGGCTTGACACTGGCGGGCTCCGCCGGCTGCACGTCGAAGTCCGGTGACGGTGCCGGCGCGGGTGGCAGTCCGGGCTCCGGCGGCAGTGGCGGCTCGAGCGGCGCGGGCGTGACGGGGGGTGCCGCCGGCTCGACGGGCGGTGCGCTCGCAGGCACAGGCGGCGCCTCGGGCGGTGTTGGGGGAGCGCTCGGCGGAACGGGGGGCAGCTTCGCAGGCGAGGGGCAGGGTGGCGCCGGCGGCTCGACGACTGGTGGAGCGGGTGCGGGCGGCTCGGCAGGCACGCCCGCGGCCGGTGGGCTCGGCGGCGACGCGGGCAGCGCAGGCGACGGTGCGGGCGGCGCGGGCACTGGCGCGGGCGGCGCGGCAGGCGACGCGGGCATGGCGGGCTCCGCGGGCAGCGCGGGCGGGGCCATGCTCACGGACCCGATCGAGCGAAACGGGAACTACGTGCTCGAGTTCGGTGATCTCTGGTTCGAGGTGAGCCCGGCCGGGGCCCGCGTCGTCAACGTGCACCTCGCCGGTGGCGCGAACCTCCTCACCGATGCGACCGTCAACGCGACGAACTTCGGCTCCACCTTCTGGACGAGCCCGCAGAGCGTGTGGAACTGGCCGCCGCCCGCCGAGGTCGACACCGCGGCGTACACGGCGACGGTTGCTGCGCCCTCGGTCACTTTCGTCGGCACGGCCAGCGCAGCCATCGGCGCGAGCATCACCAAGAAGTTTACCGCCGACCTCGCGAAGATCGCGATCAACGTCGAGTACACCATCAACGCGACGGCCTCGGGCTCCTTCGCGCCCTGGGAAATCACGCGCTTCGCGCAGCAAGGCGTCACCTTCTGGCCGACGGGCACGGCGCCCGTTGCCGCCGGAACCTTCGAGCTGCCGCCGACGACGACCGGTGCCGGTTGCACCTGGCACACGGCGCCTGCCTCGCTGCCCAGCGCCGACCAGAAGCTCAACGCCGACGGCACGGGCGGCTGGCTCGCCCACGCGGCGAGCGATTGGGTGGTCGTGAAGAAATTCACCGACATCCAGCAGAGCCAGGCGGCGACGGGCGAGGCCGAGATCCAGCTCTACGTCGCCACGGACAATCCGTACATGGAGGTCGAGGAGCAGGGGGCCTACCAGCCGGTGGCGACGGGCCAGAGCCTGGCCTACAACGTGACGTGGTTCGCGAAGAAGCTACCCCAGGGGGTGACTGCGACGGCCGGCAATCAGGCCCTCGTGGACTTCGTGCAGAGTCTCGTGCAGTGACGGCGCCGGTGCAGCCGGCGACGCCCGCCGACGTCGTCCTCACCTTCCTGGAGAGCTTGGGGCGCCGCGCGGAGGCGGAGCTCTATCTTCGGATCTTCCGCGAGCTTCCCAAGGAAAGCTTCGCGATGATCGCGCCCGGGCCGCAGGTCTTGCGCGACGGCCTCGGCGCGCTCGTCGAAGAGATCCGCTTCCTCGCCGATCTCGACCTCTTCACGACCTTCGTGCTCGGCCTGTTCGATCCCGCGTCGTCGGCGGCCGGCGCCGAGCGGCTCGCGCGCCGGCTCTCCGGCGCCGGTCTCGTGCCGTACATCCATTCCACCGACGAGCCGACGCTCGTCGAGGAGCTCATCAACGAGCTCCGTGCCGAACGCGTCCCCGTCGTCTATTTCCCGGTGAAGGAGGGCGACACGCGCGATGCGCGCGTCGAGCGGCTCGGCGCCATCGCGCGTGTGCTCGACACTCGCAAGGTGGTGTTGCTCAGGCGCCGCGGCGGCATTGCACTCCGCCCGGAGCGCACCGCCGATGCCGGTCCGAGGCCGCCGCTCAGCCCGGGCGGCTGGCTCTCGGTGGTCAACCTGCGCACCGACCGCGCCGGGCTCGTCGCGTCCAAGCGCTTGTCCAAGCGTGAGGGCGAGTTGCTCGACGTCGCGGCGCGGCTCATCGAGCTCGTGGCGCCGAACCCCTTGCTGGTGAGCGTCGCGTCGCCGCTCAACCTCATGAAGGAGCTCTTCACGGTGAAGGGCGCCGGCACCCTCGTGAAGCCGGGCACGCCCATCGGGCGCCACGACGACTACGCGTCGCTCGACCTGCCGCGTCTGCGCACGCTGGTCGAGAAGAGCTTCGGTCGCACGCTCGCGCCGGATTTCTTCGAGCGTCCGCCGCATGCCGTGTACGTCGACGAGCAGTACCGCGGGGCCGCCATCCTGCACCCCGGCGCCACGGTGCCGTACCTCACGAAGTTCGCCGTGCTGCCGCAGGCCCAGGGCGAAGGCATGGGCTACGACCTCTGGCAGGCGCTCGTGCGCGACCACGCGCGCTTCTTCTGGCGTACCCGCCACGACAATCCCATCCTCGGCTGGTACCTCGGCGTCTGCGACGGCATGGCGCGCACGCCGGCGTGGACCGTGCTCTGGTCCGGGGTCGAGGCCGAGCGCATTCCCCAGGTGATCGCCGAGGCCGAGGCGCGCCCCTCGGATTTCGTCTAACGTCTCGGGGCGGGCAGCGCGCGTGTTCTACGTCTTCTTGCTGATCGTGGGCGTGCTTAGCATCGGCGTCTACGTGCTCTTCATGCTCAATCTCGTGCCCGGCGCGGCCGAAGAGAGGCTCGGCGTGCTCGAGCCCCTGCCTCCCGGCACCGGCACGTGGACGGCCGACGACGCCTCGCCCGCCGCCGAGGCCGCCGCCAAGGAGGGCCTCGTGCGCGAGGTCCGACACTACTTCTACGAGGCCGAAAAGCGGCTGGTGCTCCAGGTGCGCTACCGCGATCGCGACACGCGCGAGATCATGCGTGTCAACGACGAACAAATCGTCAAGCGGAAGCGCATTCGCAAGTAACGGAGCGCTCTGCCTCCGCCGGCGCGCTGCGCGTCGAGCTCACGGCGCGACGACCACGGCGGGCAACGTGGGACGGGCGAGCGCCCAGAGCGTGGTGGATTCGTAGTCGGTGCGCGGGGGCGTGTCGGTTCCCGCGCGGTGGATGAACGCCGGGTGATGCGAGCCGCGATCCAGCTCGACCACGCGGCGGCAGCCGGCCGCCCGCAGCGCGACGGCCAGCGGGTCGCTGCTGTCGTGGCTCGCGATCGCGACGACGACGCGCCCGCCCTCGGCGATACCGAGTGCCGCGCGAGGTCGAAAGCCGCCCCGCGCGCGGGCGCGCACCGTGATGTCGTGATCGTCGGCAAGCAGCGGTAGCTGCACGGCCTGCTCGCCGTGCGCGAGCGTCACCGACTCGCCCGGCAAGAGGATGCGCGGCGGCACTTCCTCGCCCACGACGAGCGTCGCGTATTCGCTTCGCACGGGCAGTGGCACGCTGGCGCCGAGAACGAGCCCGAAGCGATTCGCGGCCGTGGCGTGCCCGAGCTCGATGGCCGCGAGCGCCCGTGCGACGGCGGCGTCGTCGAGCGCACCGGCCCATGGCTCACCGCGCGCGCCGAGCTCGCGCGGTCCCGCGCGCAGGCGGTAGTCGAGGTGCCCGCGCTCGAGCGACACCAGCGTCACGACGAGCTTTCCCATCGCGAGCGTCCCCGTGAAGATCGCGGGGGACCACGTGGGAGGCGGCTGCTTGCCAGCGTCGGGGTGAAAGGAAACGCTCGCCGGGAGCTCCGGAGAAAGCTTCCGCCACGAGAGGTAGAAGAAGCCGCGCGTCAACCCCGCGAGCGTCGCGTCCGCGTCGAAGTCCATGGCGGGGTCCGCGAGCTCGAACCGACCCGCGCCGGGCGACGGCACGTGGGCGAGCGCAAAGCCGAGGCGCTCGGGATCGGCGGCGAGCGGCAACGCGTACACGCAACCGCTTCTTTCGAGGCTTTGCTCGAGCCCGGCGCGCGTCATGCCCTCGGCGTAGGCATACGCGAGGTGCCCGCCTCCGAGCGCGCAGAGCGCCGAGCGCCGCCGCCGCGATTCGTCCCCCGCCTTCGGCGCACCGGAGCCGGCGCGGTCACCGACGAGCGCCCGCGTGCGCTGTTCGAAGCCCACGAGGTTCGGCGGCACGGCCGCACCGAACGGCCAGGTGCCGAACAGCACCTCGTGCCCCAGCGTGAGGCTCACGCTGGGCAGCGACGCCACGGGCGGCGCGAGCAGGCGCGAGCGCGCCATCGCCCCGACGCGTGAGGCGGGCTCCTCGTCGCCGCCGTTGAAGCAGGCGACCACGCGCGACAAAAGCGCCGGGTCTCGCGGCAGCCGCCCGTCGCCGGGCACGCTTGCCGTGGCGCGCGGCAGCGAAGCACCTGCGACCACACCGAGCTCGAGCGCGCGCATGTCGATCGTCACGAGCACGAGCCGGCTGCCGCGCGCGACCGGTTCCGGAAGCACCACGCGTCGCGTGAAGAGCCCTTCGGCCGCCGCGCCGCCCATGGCCGGGGGTGGATTCATCGGCCCTCGGAGCGAGCGCGGGGCCTCGGCTCGCGCCATGCCGGCCCCCACGAGCGGCAGGCGCCGGCGAAAGGCCGCGACCCCGGCGAGGGCGCGTCCCGCGAGCCCGACCACGCCCGAGCCGAACGCCTCGCGCGCGGCGTCGACCGTCGCGAGCAGCGCGCTTGCGGGCACGAGGCCCCGCGCGAGCGGCTCGAGCGGCGGCTTGCCCGGGCCGTCGAAACGGCGCCGAACGAAGTCGATCGCCCGGGCGCCACCCTGCGCGCCGAGGTCGAGCTCGAGCCGCTCGTCGACGAGCGAGAACACGACCCGATCGCTCGGCGCAAGCAGCACGAAATCCGTACGAGCGAGCGGCGTGAAGCTGCCCTGACGCACCCTGGCGGCGAGCCGCGCGAAGAACCCGCGGGGTCGTGTGGGCGCGGGGCGACCGCCGAGGCCCTCGAGCGTCGTGACGGCAACGACGCGCCCCGCCGACAGCGTCGCGAACGCTGCGCGGTCGCCGCGGACGACGAGCCCCGTCTCGTCGGCGTCGGGGGTGTTCGTCAGGTCTCTGATGCGGCGGACGGCGAGGGGTGCGCCGTGCGGCGTGAGTCGCACGAAGGCCCGGTACAGATCGCGCCGTCCTCCGCTCTGCGCTCCGAGAAACAGCAGCGGGCGGCCGAAGAACAGCTCGTCGAGCGCACCGCCGCCAGGCTCCCAGGCGAGCGCGCCGTCGATGACCTCGACGCCCGCGGCGCTGCCGACGAGCCGCTCGAGGGCTGGGAGCGAGGGCTCCTCGGGGGCCGGCTTCGCGAACGCGACGAACGCCGCGGCCGAGGCCACGAGCCCGAACGCCTGACCCCGCGAGCGAGCCCAGGCCGTGAAGCGGCCGGCGAGAGCGCGTGACACGGGGGCTCGGAGTAATGTGGAAAGCGCGCGCCAGCAACCTCCTCGGGCCGGTCGGGGGCAAGAGCAGGGGGTGCGGGGCGAGCACTCGGGCTCAGCGCGCCGGGCGTCGCATGCCGAGCGCGCGCAGCCGTGAGCTCAGCGTCGAGGGATGTATGCCCAAAATCTCCGCGGCACCCCCGGGCCCCGACACCTTCCAGCCCGTCCTCTCGAGAGCTTGCTCGAGGTTCCGACGCTCGAACGCGTGCAGCGCCTCGGCCGTGAGAAGGTCGCCGCCGGGCGCGACCGGTGCGGTCGCTGCCACGGGCGGGGCCGGTACGAGCCCTGTCGCGTCGCCGAGCGCGCGGCCGACGTTGAAGCGGCCCTCGCGCGACATGATCACACCGCGCTCGATGACATTCTCGAGCTCGCGGACGTTGCCGGGCCACGGGTACGCCCTGAGCCGCGCGAGCACGGGCTCCGTGAGCGGGTCGATCTCGCGCCCCCCACGCCGCGCCGCTTTGGCGAGGAACGCTTGCGCGAGCTCGTCGACGTCGTGGTCGCGCTCGCGCAGCGGTGGGATCGCGATCGGGAACACGTTGAGCCGGTAGTAAACCCAGGTGCTCTCGATGCTGGGCATCGCAGGCCGGACGCTCGTTTCGGGCTGAGTGCCCGGCCGCCACCTGCCACCTGCCGCAGCGGGCGGCCCCGTGGCGGCCCGAGGGCCGGGCGCGCCCAAGTGCAAAAACCGCCTTGACGCCGGGCAGGGGCGAAGTTAACACTGTTTACATGACGACGCGCGAACGGATCCTCAGCGAGGCCCGCGAGCTCTTCGTGCGGCAAGGCCTCGAGGGTTTCTCGATGCGCGTGCTCGCCGAGCGCGTCGGCGTCTCGGCGCCCGCCATCTACCGTCACTTTGCCGACAAGGACGCGCTGCTCGCGACGCTCATCGACGAGAGCTTCTCGACCTTCGCCGGCTATCTGGTCCGGGCCCTATCGGGGCGCACGCCGCTCGAGCGGTTTCGGCGTGCTGGCGAGGCGTACTTCGCGTTCGCGCTCGAGCACCCCCGGGACTACCAGCTGATGTTCTCTACCGATTGCAAAACGCTCGGCTACGTGCAGATTTCAGCTGAAATCGAGGAGCGAGCGCAGGGTACCTTCCGTTTTCTCGTCGATCGTGTGCGTGAGTGCCTCGACGCGGAGGTGTTCGCGCCGGGCGACCCGGTAGCGCTGTCGCTCTACGTCTGGTCGCAAGTGCACGGGCTCGCGATCCTGTGGCTAAATGGTCAGCTCGAGGGTCGCCTCGATCGAGCGGGCCTCGACGCCATGGTCGCGCTCGTGCTCGATCGCGTCGAGCTCGCCCTGCGCTCGCGAGAGGCGGCGCTCCGGAGTTGAGGTTCGAGGTCGTCGTGCGGTGGCGCCCCGCCCCCCTTTTTTTGCCCGCTAAGTGAACACTGTTAACAAGAGAGGAACCGAGCCCATGTCATCCACCGTCGTCGCCGATCGCGTCACCGTCCTCAACGACAAGCCCATCGTGGTCTTCCTGATCGGTATGCGTATCAACCGTCCCCTTTCGGTCCACCGCTGGCTGCCCGTCGCCATGGCCATGCCGCGCATGGTGCGGGAGCTCAAGGCAAACCCGGCGTCGGGTTACCTCGGCGGCATGCTGCTCTTCGGCATGTCGATTCAATACTGGGAATCGACCGAAAAGCTGCTCTCGTACGCGCACTCCCGCGACCACGCGCACTATCCTGCCTGGTCGGCCTTCCAGCGGCGCATCGGCACCGATGGCTCGGTCGGCATCTGGCACGAGACGTTCGTCGTGCCGGCCGGGGGCTTCGAGTCGATCTACGTCAACATGCCGCGCTTCGGGCTCGGCAAGATTTTCGAGCCGGTTCCGGCCCGCGGCGCACGCGCGAGCGCGGCGCGGCGGCTCGCGCCGGCTGCGCCTCACGGTCTGCCAGCGGCGGCGGGGCCCGCGCGTCAGGGGGTCGAGGCCGCGTGACGCAGCGGGACCCGGCGTGCGTCCGGTTGGCGCGCGCGCCCGACCCGGGTAAATCAATGCACCCGTGCCGAAAAGCAACCTAGCGGTCCGGCTGGCGACTGCCGGCGTCGCCGCACCGCTCTTGCTGCTCTTGCTCTTTCGAGGGCCGGCGTGGGGGTTCAGTCTGCTCGTCGTCGTCACGTCGCTGGTCGCAGCGCGCGAGGTTCTGCACATGACGCATCCCGGCGATGGCCCTGCCATCGCCGGGCTCGCCGTGCTCACCGCGAGCGTGACCGCTGCGCTCGCCTTCGCCGGGACCGACCCGCGCGTGGTGTGGGCCGCGCTCGGCTTCGCGCCCATCCTCGGCATGCTCGTGCCGCTCGTGCGGCTCGGGGAGATCCCGACGGCCGCGCTGCGCGTCCTCGCCGGTGCGGCGGTGCCCGTGTACGTCGGGGGCTCACTCGGGATGCTGGCGCGACTGCGTGCCGACGTCCCCGAACGGGGAGCCGGCCTCGTGCTGCTCGCGCTCACCCTTGCCTGGCTCGGCGACACGGGGGGGTATTTTTTCGGACGTTTCCTGGGAAAGACGCCGCTCTACCCGGCCGTGAGCCCGAAAAAGACCCGCGCCGGGCTGGTCGGGGCCGTGGTCGGCTCGCTGATCGGCGCCGTGGTCGGGGCGTTCTGGTACGCGCCGGCCGTGCCCATCGCGGATGCGCTTTCGCTCGGCGTGGCGGGCGGGCTGCTCGGCCAGGCCGGCGACCTCACCGAATCCTTGCTCAAGCGCTCGACTGGCATCAAGGACTCAGGAGGCCTGCTCCCCGGTCACGGGGGCATGCTCGACCGCATCGACGCCCTCCTCGTGATAACGCCGATGGTCTACCTCTATTCTCTATTTTGCCTCGGCCGTTGAGAGCAGCATGAGCACTGGTTTTCCCGGACCGGCTTCGCAACGAACCCCGTCGGACGACCGCGTCGTCGGAATGAGCAAGGCCCCGCCGGGCGAACGCTACGACTTCTTTCGCGTGATTCAGGGCTACCTCGACGAGGCCGCTCGCCTCGCCAACGTGCCCGAGCACGTGCGCACGATCTTGAGCCAGCCGAAGAACGAAATCATCGTTCATTTTCCGGTGCGGATGGATAGCGGGGAGTTTCGACTGTTCAAGGGATATCGGATCCAGCACTCGAACATCCTCGGGCCCTTCAAGGGTGGCATGCGCTACCACGAGCACGCCGGCCTCGACGATTTCAAGGCGCTGGCGGCCATGATGACGTGGAAGTGCTCGCTCATGAACTTGCCGTTCGGCGGTGGCAAGGGCGGCATCAAGTTCGACCCACGAGCGGTATCCCACGGGGAGCTCCAGCGCATCACGCGGCGCTTCATCCACGCCCTCGGCTCGAACGTCGGGCCCGACTACGACATTCCGGCCCCCGACGTGGGCACGAACGCGCAGGTGATGGCCTGGGCGCTCGACACCTACGTCAACACCGTCGGCATGGTGAAGAAGGAAGCCGCCATGGGCGTCGTCACGGGCAAGCCGGTGTCGAGCGGCGGCACCTTCGGCCGCGAAACGGCGACGGGGCAAGGGGTCGTTCACTGCATCGCGGAATGGGCTCGTCGCTCCCGCTTCAAGTTGGAGGGGAAAAAGCTCATCGTCCAGGGCTTCGGCAACGTGGGCAGCAACACGGCCGTCCTGCTCGGCAACTTGGGCGTGTCGCTCGTAGCCGTCGGTGACCACACCGGGTACCTCTACAACGCCGAAGGCTTCAACGTTCACCGGCTCAAGCAATACGTCGGACAGAACGGCTCGATCGCCGGCTACGCCAACGGCCAGAAGATCACGCGCGAGGAATTCTTCTCCGTGCAGGCCGACCTGTTCGTTCCCGCGGCGCTCGAAAACCAGGTGGGTCCTGTCGAGGCGGAGGCGCTCCAGGTGCGGCTCGTCGTCGAGGGCGCCAACGGCCCATGCTCACCCGAGGGCGAGGCAGTGCTCGCGCGCCGCGGCATCGAGATCTTGCCCGACGTTCTCGCCAACGCGGGTGGTGTCACCGTGAGCTACTACGAGTGGGTGCAAAACCGCCGCAGCGAGCAATGGCCTCTCGAAGAAGTCGAGGAGCGGCTCGAGCGCGCCATGCTCGACGCGTACGACCGGGTGGCTCAGTTTGCGAAGCTCCACGGCTGCTCCAACCGAATCGCCTGCTACGGCGTTGCGCTCGGGCGCTTGGTTCAGGTGTACCAGGACCGCGAGATTTTCCCGTAGGAGGCTCTTCGGGCCGGGTCGACGCCGCTCAGGCTTAGGCGCTCAGGGCTTCGGGGTCTTCGCGGGCGACGATCTCGCGCAGGTGGCGCATGGCGCGGGAGTGGAGCTGCGAGATGCGCGGCTCGCTCACGCCGAGTCGGGCGCCGAGGGCGGTGAATTTGACCTCGTGGAAGTAGTGCTCGCTCACGATGAGGCGCTCGCGCTCGGGCAGCGCCTCGACGGCGCGGGTCAGCGCCTCACGGTTGGCGCGCTGCTCGAGCTCGGCGCCGGTGTCGGCATGCGTGCCCAGGCAGCGCGACTGGTCCGCCTCGCTCACGTCCTCGAAGCGGACGACTCGCGGGGGAGCCCCCTCGGCAGCGGCCTTGCGCACACGGCGCGAAAGCCAGTCCTGCGCGCGGAGCTCGTCGAGGATGGCACCGCGGACGCGCACGCGGACGTACCAGGCGAAGCCCTCGTTCGGATGCTCGCCGTGGCGGCGGATGGCGTCCCAGAGTCCGATCATGCCGGCCGCGACGAGGTCCTCGCGCAGGACGCTGCGGGGCAGGCGACGCTGGAAGCTCGACGCGATCTTGTGAACGACGGTCGTGTATTGATCGAGCAGGCGAGCGGTGTTGGGGTCGGTGACCGAGCGGGGACGCGCGGTGGGCGGGCGCTTGACGAGCGCTGCTGGCCGGACCGACGCCGGGCGTCGCGAGAGCCGCACCGCGGCGGAGGCTCGCCGGCGAGCTGCCGGCGGGAGCGAATGCCACGTCGGGGTCGTGCTGGTTTCCCTCGTCGCCGCTAGGGCGCCCCATGTCTCAGTCGTCCCGTAGTTGAAGCTCGCGTCGGCCATGTTCCTCTATCTCCTCTGCCTGGGACATAAGCAGCTTTCGTTCCATGCTCGGGCAACGAATGATTTCAATCACTTATGGTCCCTAGTGGGTCGCTGACGACCCTCTCTTTGGGCGCCGACGCGACTGTTCTAAACTGGGAAAGCTGAGAGAAATCGGCCCCAGGAGCCCGATTTGAGACTTTGTGGTCTTAAGTGGGTCATCGATGACCCCCCCGGGGTTCGATGAAACCCGTGGCGGACCTCGCCACCCCCCGTCCCAGAGCGACCTACGCCCGTTTCTTGGCTGTGGGCCTTTCAGAATGCCAAAGTTTGTACGCGCGGATTCCCGCGGAATTTCTGGCAGAAGAAAGCCATGGGCGAAGGAAAAAACCTGGTCGGCGTGGATATCGGCGCCTCCGGGGTCAAGGTCTGTCAGCTGCGCGAGTCCAAAAAAGGGCTCGGGCTGCTCCGCCTCGGCTTCGTACCCCTGAGCCCGCAGGCGATCGTGGACGGGCAGATCATGGACCAGTCCGCGGTGATCGACGCCCTCGGGCGCGCCTTCGCCGAAGCCAAGATCCGCCAGAAGGAATGCGCCGTGAGCGTCTCCGGCCAGAGTGTGATCATCCGGAAGATCACGATTCCGATGATGACGGACGTCCAGCTGGGGGAGCAGATTCAGTGGGAGGCCGAGCAGCACATCCCCTTCGACATCAAGGACGTCCAGGTCGATTACCAGGTTTTGCGCAAGCGTCCCGAGACGAGCCAGATGGATCTGCTCCTCGTCGCCGCGAAGCGCGACCAGATCGAGGACTACGCCCAGCTCGCCCGTAGCGCCAAGCTCAAGCCGCTGGTGTGCGACATCGACGCCTTCACCGTTCAGAACCTGTTCGAATACTCCCGCGGGCTACCGCCCGATCAGACGATCGCGCTCATCAACGTGGGCGCGAGCCTTTCCTCGTTGAACATCGTGTCGAACGGCGTGAGCGCGTTCACGCGCGAGATCGCCAACGGCGGCAATGTGATCACCGAGGAGATCCAGCGCCAGCTCAGCGTGCCCTTCGAGCAGGCCGAGACCTACAAATGCGGCGGTGGCGGCGACCCTGCGAGCGGGGGGATCGTGCCGCAGCAGGTCGTGCAGATCGTCGATGCGGTCGCTGACTCGATCGCCGCAGAAATCCAGCGCAGCCTCGACTTTTACATGGCCACGAGCGGCGAAGCCGAGATCGCGCGCATCTACGTCACGGGCGGCACCGCAAACCTCGCCGCGCTCGGCAGTGCCATCCAGCGCAGGGCCCGCGTGCCCGTCGAGGCGTGGGCGCCCACGGAGCGGGTGGCCATCGAGGCCAAGGAGGTCGAACGGCACGCTGCTCCAGGCGCGCGCCGCCCAGCTTGCCGTCGCGCTCGGCCTCGCACTGCGCAAGGAAAAGGAGACGCACTCGTGATTCGCGTCAACCTACTCCCGCAGAAGCGCCGCGCCGAGGCCAAGCAGGAGAAGCGGCAGCTCTGGCTCGTCGCCGTGATGGTGGCGTTCCTCGCCGAGATCGCCGGGCTGTTCGTGTTCCACGGCTTCAAGAACGAGGAGCTCGACGATCAGAAGCGGGCGAACGCCGAGCTCGAATCGCAGATCGATCAGTCCAAAAAGAGCGTGCAGAACCATCCCGAGGTGAAAAAGAAGCTCGACGAGCTCAGGGCTCGCGAGGCCGCCATCACCCAGCTGCAGACGGCGCGTACGGGGCCGACCGCGATCCTGCTCGAGCTGTCGCACATCCTCACTCCCGGGCGCGGCCCCTCCGTCGCCCCCGACAGGCTGAGCCAGCTCCGGCGCGAGAACCCGCTCGCCGTCTTCAATGCCAACTGGGATCCGCGTCGCCTCGAGATCAAGGGGTTCGGCGAGTCGGCCCGGCGCATGAAGCTCGAGGGCACCGCGCAGGACGGTGAGGACGTGAGCGAGCTCGCCCGTCGCCTCAACCTGTCCGACTATTTCAGCAACGTCATGCTCCTGCCGGGCAAGCAGGAAAAGGACAAGGACACGAGCCTGCCCGTGATCCGCTTCTCGCTCGAAGCCCAGGTGAAGTACTGATGGCCCTGAGCGACTCCCTCACCAAGCTTCCCGTGCTCGCGCGCACCGGCGTGGCGTTCGTCGTGCTCGGGCTCACCGGCGTCGCCTATTACGTCGTGTTCTACGGCGAGCTCTCGAGCGCGATCGAGGCCGCCAAGAGCCGGGAGCACCAGCTCAAGGGCGAGCTCGCCGACGCGCGCAAAGCGGAGTTCGCCTACCAGAAGGATCTGGCCGAGCTGACCGACAAGCAGCAGAGCCAGCGCGAGCTGAACCGCGTTCTACCGCTACAGAGCGAGTACCCCGCGTTCCTGAGCGCGCTCCAGAACGTGGCCAACGTCGCCGGCGTGCAGCTCACCGCCTGGACGCCGAGCCCCGAGGTCCCCGAGCAGTTCTACGTCCGCGTGCCGATGAAGCTCGAGCTTTTGGGGCGCTACCACCAGATCGCGAAGTTCTTTTACGGGGTGAGCCAGCTCGACCGCATCATCAACCTCGAGAACGTGAACCTCGGCAGGCCCGAGGTGAAGGGCGAAGACGTGCTGATCCACGCGGACGTTCTCGCCACGGCGTTCCGCGCGGTGACCGACGGCGGTAAGGGCGCTGGCGGAGCCGACAAGCGCGGCGCCGCCAAGAAGGGAGCGGGACATTGATGCTGCTCCGTTTAGGCCTCCTCTTGAGTGTCGCGGCTTGTCTCTCCGCGTGCGGGTCGGACGAGCCGGTCAAGGACAGGAAGCTCACGCCCTTCTCGTCGGCGTCCGCCGCCGCCGCCCCCGCGGCCGCCCCCAACCCCAAGGCACAGGCTTCGGCCGCGCCCATTCACCGCGAGTTCCCCGAAGCGGAGTTTACCGAGACCGAACGGAGCCGCGATCCGTTCCGCTCCTACACGCGGAGCTTCGCCGAGGAAGTGAAGAGCCGGATAAAGTCGCAGCGGCAGGTCGTGCTCGCAGAGTTCGCGGTGGACGATTTGAAGCTCGTCGGCATCGTGACGCGCATCACCCCGGCTCGCGCCATGCTCGTCGACCCGACGGGCAAGGGCCACGTCGTGCACCGCGGCGACTTCGTGGGGCGTGCGGACCTCGTCCAGACCGTCGGCGCGCGCGGCTCCACCTACGAGCTCAACTGGCGCCTCGATCGCATTCGCGACGGCGACGTTGTTCTGGTGCGTGAGGACCCGAACAACCCCGACGTCCCCGCGGCCACGAAGGTCATTCCGCTGAGGCCCGAGGGCGAGACGCCACTAGAAGTGAACCCGGGCTGAGCGACGGATTCCTCGGCCTGCTCCCTTCGCTCCGCCGTTTCCCGCACAGACGGCGGCGTCGTCGGTGCGCGACGGGCCTCGACCGGACGTCAATCCCGAAAGATCCGCCACCCGGTGTCGAACGGTCAAAAACCATGCACTCCGAGCCCTACGCTGCAGTTGACCGGCCGCGCGTAGGCGTTGATGAACCCGATCTCGCCGATGGGGCGGTCCCCCTGCACGAGCTCGTTGAAGGCCGAGCAGCTGATGTTGACGTGGTTCGGGCGCTGGGTCGTACACCAGTAAGGGTTGTTCGGGTGATTGTGGGGGCAGGCGTCGATGAGCTGGACGACGACGGACGTGTTCGGCTTGCAGAACTCGTCGTGCGTGTACCCGTCACCCTCGTACGAGTACGTGCCGGTGCCGTTGCAAACGACCTCGACGCACGTGCCGCAGTTTGCCTGGCCGTTGCACGCCGGAGCCGTCGAGCATTTGTCGCCGCTCGAGCCACCCGTGCAGGTGCAGGCCGAGCCCGACCAGAGGGTCGACAGGTCGCCGACGGCGCCGAACCACTTCTGGTTGTCGCTGTTGAGTGAAACCTGGCCGCGGCCCACGCAGGTCGCGAAATTGAGGTTGGAATTGCCGGGATCGTCGAAACCGAACGGCGCGCAGTCCACTTCGCCGAACATCGTGGCCGTGTAGTCGGAGCTCCAGCCGGTGCCGGGCGGCGGAGGCGCGGGTGGCGGCGGTTCGGGGGGATCGGGTGCGTCGCAGGGCACGCCCTGGAGCTGCGCTATCGAGCCGGCCAGGATGCAGTTGGTGTCGTTCTCCCAGCCCCAGCCGTTCGCATCGGGCATCGAGGCGACGACGTCACGGCACAGCGGATGGCAAACGGTGCCGCCCATGCCGTCGTTGACGAGCACGCCGTCGCCCGTGCCGAGCGGTGGCAGCATGGGATCGCACGCCACGCCGCCAATCGCCGCGGCGGTACCGGCGACGATGCAGCTCTGGCCGTGCTCGTAGCCCCAGCCGTCGCTGAGGCCCATGTCGTCCGGATCGGTGGCGGTGCTCGAGCAGAAGGGATGGCAGGCGTCGCCCGTGTACACGCCGCCGTCGCCGGGCGTCGGGGGAACAACGGGCGGCGGCGGCTCGCAGGGTGTTGCCATCATTCCGACGGCCGACGCCGGATCGACGCAGGCCGCCTGACCTTCCCAGCCGTACCCGTTGACCGCGCCCGTCTCCGGATCGGGATCCGAGGTCTCGGGGAACGCGCAGGCGGCAAAGCACTTGCCGCCCACCGATAGGCCGGGACCCATCGCCGTCGCGCCCCCGCTACCTGACGCCGCGCCCGTGCCGGTGCCGGCATCGGCGCCGCTACCCGTCCCCGCGGTCGCGCCGGATCCGCCCGAGCCCGCTGCCACCGAGCCCGCCGCGCCCGCCATGCCGGTGCCCCGCCGCCAGCGCCGCCGGTGCTCACCGCTCCGCCCGAGCCCATCACGGAGCCGCCCGTGCCGGTCGCACCGGTGCCGCCACTCGCCGTCGAGCCGCCGGCCCCGGGTTGTCCGCTGCCCACGTCGGGACCGGTGTCGGTTTGCGCGGCGCACGCGCCGAGACCTGCCGTCGAGGCGATGCCGAGCAAACCGAGCGCTGCCCAGCGTGAGCGGCCGGCAGGCGGCCGAACGGGACGAGCGCTCTTCGTCGGGTAAAAAGGGATGGGGGCGCGCGTGGAGAAGGAGTGCACTAGCCGCCAGCTTAAGCGCTTTAGCAAGCCCGCGCAAAGCGGAGCCATGCTCCGAGAAAGATCGGGTGTCGATAAAACGCAACGACACCAAAACGGCGCCGGATGCGCGCGCCGGTTCCCCCATCGAAGGCACGCGGACGGGCAACTTTTCGACAGACGAAGCGCCTTCGTCAAAACTCGTTTGGCTCGGAATTTGTTCGTCTTGCGAGCGAGACGATAGGCTTCTCGCTGGACTTTGACGGGTGTGCGCGTTGCCCCCCGAGACCTGTCGAATTCGGAGCCCATTCATGCGGTTTAGCTCGAAGAGGACGACGCTTGCCCGGCTGATCCAGGCGGCCCCGCTGGCGTTTGCCACCGCGCTGCTTTCGCCAGCCCCCGCGCTCGGCAAGGGCGCTGCCGAGCGCCAGGCGACCGCGCTGTCGGTCGAAAAAGGGAAGGCCGCGGAGACTCGCGTCATCGTGAGCTTCAGCCGGCCGCCGACCTTCACGGCGCGGCTCGAGAAGGGCAAAAATAGGCTCATTGTCGACGTGCCCGAGGCAGTGCTTGCGGGCGCGCCGGCGGCCGTCACGGACGCGCAGGGCGTCGTCGGCGGCGTGATGGCCCAGGCGTTCGCCGTGGGCAAGGGCCACACCGCACGCTTTCTCGTGACCTTGCTCGAAGACGCCGTCTACTCGGTCGCCGTCGAGGGCAACGACCTCGTCATTCGCCTGGCCCCCAGCAGCGCCGGTCTCGCCCCTCTCGGCACCCCGACGGCGGCGCCGAGGTCGGCGTCGAAGGGCGTGGCACGCATCGACGACGTGCGCTTCGAGCATGCCGCGGGCGAGGATCGTGTCGTCATCCAGCTCGCCGAGTCAGCCCATTTTCGCACGCCGCCCGCCGGCAAGGGGCGCGCGTCGCTCGTCATCGAGTCGGCGCAGGTGCCCGAGGCGCTCGTGCGGACGCTCGACGTGAGCGGCTTCGGCGGCAAGGTGAGCTCCGTCTCGAGCTATCCGAGCCCGGCCGAGCGCGGCGCCGTGCTCGTCGAGGCCGAAACCGACCCCGGCGTCGCGAGCCGCGTGGAGCGTCGCGGCACGTCCCTCGTCTGGAGCTTCTTCACGCCCGGCGAGCAGACGCCGGCACAGAGCGGCGTGGCGCGCGACGGTGGCATCGCGCGACGGACGCGCACCGTCACCATCGAGCAGGCCATGCAGGGCGTGCCCGAGGTGGTCGAAGGCTACGATCCGGGTCTCGTCGAGAAGCACTCCGGGCCGGGCGAGGCCGCCGGATTCGCTCCGACGCCGCTCGCGCAGCAGCGAAACTTCACGGGTCGACGCATCGACCTCGACCTCAAGGACGCCGACATCCACAACGTCCTCAGACTGCTGGCGGACGTCGGGAACGTGAACGTCGTCACGGCGGACAACGTGACCGGCACCGTCACGATCCGCATGCGCAACGTGCCCTGGGATCAGGCGCTCGACATCGTCCTGCAGTCGAAGAGTCTCGGCATGGTGCGCACGGGAAACATGATCCGCGTCGCGCCGCTCTCCGACCTCGAAAAGGAGCGCGAGATGCAGCTTGCGCGTCGCGCGCAGGAGGTCAAGCTCGCCCCCCTCGAGACCCGACTCATCCCCGTGAGCTATGCCTCGGCGGCTTCGATCCAGGAGCGCGCGCGGCCCATGCTGAGCGAGCGCGGCTCGCTGGCGGTCGACGAGCGCACCAACGTGCTCATCGCCCGCGACATCTCGGGCAATTTGAACCAGGTCGAAGAGCTCATCCGCTCGCTCGATACGCAGACGCCCCAGGTGCTCGTCGAGGCGCGCATCGTCGAGGCGACGAGCCGGTACATCCGCGACGTCGGCATCCAGTGGGGCGGTGACGCGACCTTCTCGGCCGCGACGGGCAACCCCACCGGTCTCGCTTTCCCCAATTCAGTCGGTGTCGTTGGCGGTGCGAGCGATGGCAACACGCCGACCGCTGGCCTCAGCCCCTTCGCCAACACCGTCGCGAACCCGAACTTCGCCGTCAACCTGCCGGCCGCCGTCGGTACGGGCCAAGGTGGTGCGCTCGGCCTTTCCTTCGGCTCGGTCGACAACACGCTGAACCTCGCCGTGCGCCTCTCCGCCGCCGAGGCGAGCGGCTTGTTGCGCATCCTGTCGAGCCCGCGCATCTTGACGCTCGACAATCACGAGGCGCGCATCGCTCAGGGCACCTTGATTCCGTTCTCGCAGGTGAGCGCGCAGGGCGTGCAGACGACCTTTCAGGAAGCCAAGCTGCAGCTCCTCGTGCAACCGCACGTGACCGCCGACGGCAGCGTCAGCATGCACGTGAAGATCAATCGCGACGAGCCGGACTTCAACCAGACCTCGGCGCGCGGTGATCCGACGATCCTCAAGCGCGAGGCCGAGACCGAGCTGCTCGTCATGGACGGTCACACGGCGGTCATCGGCGGCATCTACTCGCGCAATACCGGCCGGAACCTCGACCAGGTGCCGTTCTTCGGGGACATTCCGTTGCTCGGCCTGCTCTTCCAGCGCCGTCGCGCGAGTGACCAGCGCAGCGAGCTCGTGATCTTCCTCACGCCGCGCATCGTGAACCGTGCCGAAGCGCTCGGGCGCTGAGGCACGACGCCTTCGCTGAGCACCGATTCTGGGCGCCCGCGGGCGTGACAGGCAGCTCGCCGCTACGGCGCTGGGCCAAAGCCGGCCCCCAAGGACGCCGGGCGAGCGCTAGTTGCTGCCCGCGGCGTTGGCCATGCCCCCGGCGTTGAACCCGCCGAAATTGCCGAAGCCGCCGGTGTTGCCGAGCCCACCGGCGCCCCCCGCAGCGATCCCGTCGAGGCAGGTCCAGACCAGCCCGGCGCCGAGATCGAAGCAGGCACAGCCGCCGTTGGTGCCGGTGCACACGACGCCGCTCGTATCGCAGGGCTCGCCATTCATCGGGTTCGCGGTGGCGCACTCGCCCGGATCGACGCTGATGCCTCCCACCCCGCCGAGGCCAGCGGACCCTCCCACGGTGGCGCCGGTGCCCGAGGTGCCGCCGCTCGACTTGCTCCCGCCCGTGCCCGCCGAGCCGCCGCTGCCGCCGCTCGACTTGCTCCCGCCCGTGCCCGCCGAGCCGCCGCTGCCGCCGCTCGCCGTGGTGCCGCCCGTCGCGCCACCGGTGCCGGTGCCGCCCGTCGAGGTCGAGCCGCCCTTGCCCGCGGCACTGCCGCCCGTCGCCCCGCTGCCACCGCTGCCGCCCCCGTCGTCCCCCGAGCCGCAGCCGACCGCGAGCGCGAGTGTCGAGCAGAGGATGGCGATCGGATAATTTCGTCGTTGCATACGGAGGACCTCCTGAGTCGAACCTACAGTCACCGAGACCGGTCGGGACGGCTCACGCTCGCCGACGACCGGGGCGCCGGGGTGCCTCCCAGGCCAAATAGGGCGACCTCGAGCCCGAGGCTCGCCGAAAGGACGGGCCCACCCCAGGTGGCCGCCTCGCGGTCGCCGAAATAGACCCGGACGCGGGGAACGGTCACGCCGGCGCTCACGCGGGCCACGAGGCGAAGCGTCGGCGTGAGGACCAGGCTTGCCGCCGAACGAACGAACGGCATCCCGGCGAGCACGGTGTCGTCGGCGCCCTGGTAACCGGCGTTCGGCTCGCCGCTCATCCCGGTGGCCGAAAGGCCCGCCCCGAATCCCGAGCTCAACGCGGCGACCCTTCCGCCGAGCCACGCGCCGTCGAGCGCCGCGCCCGCGACGAACGTGGAGACTCGCGCACGCCCCTCGGGGGCCTCGAGCGTCTGGGGGACGAGCGGAACCGTCGCGAAGAGCGCCACTGACCAGGGGCCCAGCAGGTCGGCGCGCGCGGCGAGCGCCCCTTCGACGGCCGGAGGCAATCCGCCGGGCCCCAACGATGCTGCGGGGGCGACCTCGAGCCAAACGCTGCGGTCCGCGGGCCGGCGCGCGGTGCCGAGCGTCGCGGGCGGAGGCACCACGCCCCTGTCGTGCGGGCCCGGTGCCGGGGCCCCGCGCGTCGGCAGCGCGGGCACCTCGGCGCTCGTTGCTGCCGGCGCTCGGTCGAGATCGAGCCCGCGCGCGCGGAGCACCTCCGTCGTACGCAGCGCGAGCACGCGTTCATTCTCTCGTCCTTCTGGCACCGAGACCGTTTCCTCGACGCCGCCTCCCTCGTGCGCGACGAAAAGCTCGACCTCGCCGCGCGCGGCGTGGGCTCGCACGGCGGCCGTGGCGCCCTCGCGCAACGCCAACTCGGCGAGGGGCAGCGCAGCCCGCCGGGCATCGGGACGGAGCTCGACGATGGCCCATCGGCTCGGCGCGAGCTCGGCGCGCAGACGCGCGACGACGGCATCGTCGCCCGGCGTTCTCACGAGCAGGATCGAGGGCTCCGTGCTCGGTGCGCGCGCGCCCCCGGCGGCAACCTGCGGCGCACCTTGGGCGCGCGGCCGAGCCCGCGCCCGCGCCGAACGCGACGAGCACGCTCACGATGGAAAGCGGCATCCGCGCCGAGCGGAGCCAGCCCTCAGGGTGCTTCGAGAAGGCGTGACGCGAGCTCCGCATGGGGGCCCGAAGGGTACTGCTTCAGGTAGCGGCGGGCGGCCTCGCGTGCATCGTTCTCGCTGCCGGCGCGGTGGAGCGCCTCCGTGAGGCGTCCGAGCGCCTCGCGCGTGACGGGGCCGCCCGGCTGCTCGCCGAGGTAGGTGCGGAACCAGCCGGCGGCGCGCTGGTAGTCCGCGAAGGCGTCGAACTCGAGGCAACCGAGCGTGAAGGCGGCGAGCGCGGCGTCGCTCGTGCCAGGAAATCGCGAGCGCAACAGCGTGAAGGCCTCGACGGCGCGCCGCGGAGCGCCCCCGTGCCGGGCAGCATCGCCGAGCAACACGAGCTCCTCGAGGCTCGCGCTCTTCGCCTCCGCGCTGAACCCCGCCGCCTCCGCCGCCGCGATCGCCTCGGTGTACCCGCCGTGCCGCGCGAGCTCGACCCACTCCTGCGGCGCCCGCGCTGCGCTCGGAGCCGGCCCCGGTGACGCGCGTGGTGGAAGCGCGTCACCCGGCGGGCCACTTTCGTCCTGGGCCGCGGCGGGGGGTCGAGTGCGGTCGGACGCTGCTGGCGCCGATAGCACCTCGGCGGCGCGCTCGTCCTCGCGCGACGGCGGCTCGTAGCTCACCGACACACTCGGCTTCTGGCAGGTAGCCCGCACGGTCTGTCCCGCCGCGAGCTCGCGAGCGGCTCCGAACGCACAACCCGAGATCTTCACCGAACCCTCCTCGAGCGCGAGCACGAAGGTGTCTCGCTCGGGGTCGAAGCTCACGTCGAAGCGCGTGCCCGTGACGAGCACGGCGAACGGGCCGACGACGAGATCCCAGTGCGCCCCCGGGCGCGGCACGACCTCGACGTGCAGCCGTCCGCGTTCGAGCTCGATGCGCGCACCCTCGGGACGCACCTCGGCGACGCGCGCGCGCGAACTCGGCGAGAGCTCGATCCGCGTACCGTCCGAAAAGCGCAGCGGTACCGACGCCCCCGCTGGAGCACCCAGCCAAACCCCCACGAGGGGTCGCCGCTCCGCGCCGACGAGCTCGACGCCGAGCGGCGCCGGGCCCCCGAGCTCAAAAGCCGCCCCCGTGACGAGCGCGAGCACGGCCGCCGCGGCAGCGAGCGCGACGAAGGCTCGGGTGCGGCGCTTCGGCGGCGCCCGAAACGCGGCGATGCGCGCTCCTGCCTCCTTGCGCGCGCGACCGTCCGCGCGCAAGCGGTCCTCTTCCTCGGCGATGCGCCGAAACGGCGGGTCCAGCGGGCTCATCGGCGGAACGTCCTTTCGTCGAGCCAGCCTTCGAGCGCGCCTTCGTCGTGGGCGAGCGTGACGAACCCGTCGTGCGCGCGCCGCAGGCGACGCTTGACGGTTGCGAGCGACGCCCCGACCGCGACCGCGAGCTCGGTGAGCTCCATGCCGTCGATGTGCCTGAGCGCGAACGCAATGCGCTCGTCGACGGGGAGCTGGCCGAGCACGCGGTAGGTCGCCCGGAGCGCGTCGCTCGCCTCCGGGGGTGTGCTCGGCGCCGTCCGCTCCGGAAGGTCCGAAGGCGCCGTACTTTCCAGCCGGCGTGCGCGCCGGCGATCGCGGATCTGTTTTTTGGCTTTGTGGACTGCGATGCCCACGAGCCAGCTACGCACGGCGTCCGGGTTTCTGAGCCGCGCGAGCGTCGTCAGTCCAACGAGGAACACGTCGTGCAAGAGATCCGGGATTTCGGGGTCCGGTCCGAGGACGCGCCAGAGGATGCGTTCGAACGTCGTCGCTGAAGCGTTCGAAGAACCGCCCTGGGGCGCCGGGCCGCTCGGCGAGAACCGCCGTGACGAGCGCCGCGTCCGTCTCCGGCAGCGGCAGCCGCACGACCTTGGCTTCCGGCGCCGGGCCACCGTCGTGCGGAGCGCTCTTGGAAAACGGGGAAGGCTCCATGCTCACGCTTTTACGAGGTTTTTCGCGATGACCGTCGCTGGGCGGCGCGTTCGCGAAAGGGGCCGCTCGACGGCCCAGAAGAGAGTGCCCGAACGCCCCCGCCAGGGCTCACGCCGTTTCGTCGCCGGTCCTCGCAGCCCCTTTCGGCTAGGGGCCCGTGAGGTCGACGGTGGTCATCGCGTCGAACACGCCGACGCCGACCGCGTCGAAACGCCCGTCGAGCAGCGCCGCGCAGTCCGCGTCGTCGGCGGGCACGAAGACGGGCAGCCCGGAATCGGTTTGCCCGATGGCTTCCCCGGCGACGCCAAACGCCTGCCCTGCACGCGCGATGCGCTCCTCCGGGCCGTCGCCCGCGAGGTCCACGTGTGAAAAATAGCCATTTTCGGCCATGTCGCGCGCGTGCAGCCGCGCGGCGCAGCGCAGCTCCGGGTCCATGGGGGCGGGCGCCGAGCTCGCACCCCGGTCGCCCGAGCAGTCGAGACCCGCCTGGCGCAAACCGTTGACGATCGTGAGCGTCCACTCCTCCTGGGCGCGCGCGTCCTCGGGCCAGTCGGCGACGGAGGAACATTCGTCGCCTGGCGGCACGTCGCTGCCAGCGCCCGCCGTGCCGCCGCCGCCGAGCCCTCCGAAGCCCGACAATCCTCCGAGGCCGGCCCCGTCACCCCCCGAGCCGCCGTTCGCGGCGTCAGCGGCACCCCGGTCGGAACGCAGCGGTCGCCCGATGCCGCTGCCGCAGCCGGAAAGCACGATCGCGAGAGCGAGCACGACGAAACGCCTCACGGCGCCGCACTATGACACGCGCGTCGCTTCGCGGCTCGCGGCCAGGGGAGGGACGTTGTTTCACCGAACGCTTTTCGCTTCGTTCACGAGACGGCACGCACACGAGCTCGCTCGAGTGCACGTCGAAAGAGCGCTGAGAGGATACGAGTCGCGCGTAGGTAATTTCACGTACCCGTCGCGTGGTCGCGGTTTTGCTCGATCTGCTCGAACACAGGCGCATACTAGCGAGCGTTCCACTCGAGGGCGGACGCCCCGAGCGACATGAGTGAACCGATCTCCGTGGTTTCGTCGATGGCCACCAAGGCCCTGCTTGGCGAGCTGGCCCGCGCTTTCGAGGCGCGCTCGGGATGCGAGGTGTCCATCCAATCGGTGGGCGGCGTCGACGCCAAAAAGCGCATCGAAGACGGAGAGGTCTTCGACGTCGTGGTGCTCGCCCGCGATGCCATCGAGAAGCTGCTCGCCGCCGGCCATCTCACGGGACCAGAGGTTGCGCTCGCGCATTCGGGGGTTGCCGTCGCCGTCCGCGCCGGCGCGCCGCGGCCCGCGATCGACACCGAAGAGGCCCTCGAACGCACCGTGCTCGCCGCGCGCACGATCGGCCATTCCACCGGCCCGAGCGGCGTGCAGCTCGCC
Source organism: uncultured delta proteobacterium (assembly GCA_963841435.1). Taxonomy (GTDB): domain Bacteria; phylum Myxococcota_A; class Polyangia; order Polyangiales; family Polyangiaceae; genus PMG-095. The sequence continues at coordinate 137,901 of CAWJCS010000005.1, read as the reverse complement.
GAGGCGTTCGCGCGCTGGGGCGTCACCGAACGCTTGCGCGAGCGCATCATCGTGGCGCCCCCCGGCGTGCCCGTGGGGGAATTGGTCGCGCGCGGCGAGGTGGAGCTCGGCTTCCAGCAGCTGTCCGAGCTGATGCACGTCGAGGGCATCGACATCGTCGGTCCCTTGCCCAAAGCGATGGAGATCGTCACGACCTTCTCGGCAGCGCTCGGCGCGCGCTCACGCCAACCGGACCCGGCCGGGGCATTCGTCGCCTTCATGGCCTCGGAAGCGACCAGCGACGCGAAGCGACACCACGGCATGGACCCCGCATGACTGCCTGAAGCCGGCACCCCTCGACTCATGAACACACTAACCCGCGTCCAAGTTGCCATCATCGGTGCCGGCCCTTCCGGCTTGCTGCTCGGCCAGCTCCTGGCGAAGGCCGGGATCCACGCTGTCATCCTCGAGCGCCAGAGCGGCGAGCACGTGCTCGGCCGTATCCGTGCCGGCGTGCTCGAGCAGGTGTCGGTCAACCTGTTGGACGAATTGGGCGTCGGCGACCGCATGCATCGCGAGGGACTCGAGCACGACGGTTTCGACGTGCTCTGGCGCGGCCTGCGCCATCGCATCGACCTTCGGCGCCTCACGGGCGGTCACGGCGTGATGGTCTACGGCCAAACGGAGCTGACTCGCGACCTGATGGAGGCGCGACGCGCCGCCGACCTGTCGACCGTGTACGAGGCCAAGAACGTCGAGCTCCACGATTTCGACCGCGAGCGGCCGCGCGTCACCTACGAAAACGCCGGCGTGACTCACGAGCTCGAGTGCGACTTCATCGCCGGCTGCGACGGCTTCCACGGCGTGTGCCGCGCGAGCGTGCCGCGTGGCGCCATCACCGAGTACGAAAAAGTCCATCCGTTCGGCTGGCTCGGCCTCCTGTCGGACACTCCGCCGGTATCCCCCGAGCTCATCTACATCAACAGCACGCGCGGCTTCGCGCTGTGCTCGATGCGCAGCCATACGCGCAGCCGCTACTACCTCCAGGTTCCGCTCACCGAGAGAGTCGAGAGCTGGTCCGACGACGCGTTCTTTCGCGAGCTTCGCTCGAGGCTCGACGAGCAGGGCCGCGAGGCGCTCGTCACGGGTCCTTCACTCGAGAAGAGCATTGCACAGCTACGCAGCTTCGTTGCCGAGCCGCTGCGCTTCGGCCGCCTGTTCTTGGCCGGCGACGCCGCGCATATCGTGCCGCCCACCGGTGCCAAGGGCCTGAATCTCGCCGCAACCGACGTGAAGTACCTCTCGAACGCGTTTATCGAGCATTACCTCGAAAAGAGCGATCACGGGCTCGACGCCTACTCGGAGCGCTGCCTGCGCCGCGTCTGGCGGGCGGAGCGCTTCTCCTGGTGGTTCACCTCGCTGACGCACCGCTTCCCCGACGATGGCCCGATAGGTGCGAAGCTCCAGGCGGCCGAGCTCGACTATCTCTTCCACTCCGAGCACGCGCTCCGCACCCTCGCCGAAAACTACGTTGGCCTGCCGCTCGACTTCGGCGACCGGGGCCGCCCCCACGCGGAGACACGCTCACCGTGATCGTCGACGTCCACGGCCACTACACGACGGCGCCCAAGGCGCTCGAGGCGTGGCGGCGTCGGCAGATCGCCGGCATCGACGATCCCTCGGCCAAACCGAGGGCCTCCGAGCTCGTGATCTCCGACGACGAAATCCGCGAAACGATCGAAACCAACCAGCTCGAGCTCATGCGGCGGCGCGGCATCGATTTGACCATCTTCAGCCCGCGCGCAAGCTTCATGGCCCACCACGTCGGTGACTTCGAGGTTTCCTCGACCTGGGCCGCAATCTGCAACGAGCTCTGCTACCGCGTCAGCGAGCTCTTCCCCGACCAATTCATCCCCGCAGCCATGCTGCCGCAGAGCCCCGGCGTCGCCCCCGAGACCTCGATTCCCGAGCTCGTCAAGTGCGTGGAACAGTATGGCGCCGTCGCGATCAACCTGAACCCGGATCCCTCCGGCGGCTACTGGACGTCGCCGCCGCTCACGGATCGACACTGGTACCCGATCTACGAAAAGATGGTCGAGTACGACGTCCCCGCGATGATCCACGTGAGCACGAGCTGCAACCCGTCCTTTCACACCACCGGCGCGCACTACATCAACGCCGACACGACGGCCTTCATGCAGCTCCTTCAGGGCGACCTGTTCGGGGATTTCCCGACCCTGCGCTTCGTCATCCCTCACGGTGGCGGCGCCGCGCCCTACCACTGGGGGCGCTACCGGGGCCTCGCGCAGGCGCTCCAGAAACCGCCGCTCGCCGAACACCTGTTGAAGAACGTTTTCTTCGACACTTGCGTGTATCACCAGCCCGGTATCGACCTTTTGACGAAGGTGCTCCCCGTCGAGAACGTTCTGTTCGCGAGTGAGATGATCGGCGCCGTGCGGGGCATCGATCCCGAGACGGGTCATCACTTCGACGATACGAAGCGCTATGTCGATGCCCTGCAGCTCTCCCCGCCGCAGAAGCAACTCATCCTGGAAGGCAACGCCCGTCGCGTGTACCCGCGTCTCGATGCGGCTCTCGCGAAGAGGAGGAAATAGCCATGTACGAGCTCGGAGTCGTGTATCGAAACATCGAGCGAACGGAGCTCCGGCTCGTCAACGCGCTCGCTGCCTTCGGCAGCGCCACCGTTCACGAGGCGCTGGGCCGCGTCGGCGTGATGAAGCCCTACCTGCGGCCGATCTTCCCAGGGGCGCGCGTGGGCGGAACGGCGATCACCGTGCTCTTGCAGCCGGGTGACAACTGGATGTTGCACGTGGCTGCCGAACGGCTCGAGCCGGGCGACATCGTCGTCGCCGCGGTCACGACGGAGAGCACCGACGGCTTTTTCGGAGATCTGCTCGCGACCTCGTTCAAGGCGCGTGGTGCCCGCGCGCTCGTCATCGACGGCGGCTGCCGCGACGTGAAGGATCTCGCCGAGATGGAGTTCCCGGTCTGGAGTCGGGCCGTGAGCCCCAAGGGCACGGTCAAGGCAACGCTCGGCTCCGTCAACGTTCCCGTGGTCTGTGCCGGCGCTCTCGTGCACCCGGGTGACGTGATCGTGGCCGATGACGACGGCGTCGTCTGCGTGCCTCGCGCGATGGCGGCCGCAACGCTCGAAGCCGCCACGAAGCGAGCCCAGAACGAGCGAAGGAAGCGCGAAATTCTGGCCTCTGGCGTGCTCGGCCTCGACATGTACGAAATGCGCGACACGCTCGCTCGGGCGGGGCTCCGCTACATCGACTGATGAGCGCGATCCGGAGCCACCGTCGCTATCCGAGCGGTCTCGCCTCGAGCTCGCCGCGCGTCCCTCCGCTTCGAAGGGCGCCCGCGTGAACGTCGCGTTGATCGGCTACGGCGAGGTTGGGCGCATTCTCGCCGAGGATCTCGGCGCCGCGGGCCATCGGGTGACGGCCTTCGATCTCAAGCTCCGGTCCGGTGCCCGAGAGGCGCTCCGAGCCCATGCGGACGCGTACGGCGTCAGGCTCGCCGAGTCGCACGCCGACGCGGTACGCGAGGCCGGGCTCGTCGTGTCGGCCGTCACGGCGAGCCAAACGTTGGCGGCGGCGCGGGCGTGCGCTGGGGAGCTGCCGGCAGGAAGCTTCTTTCTCGACCTCAATTCCGCGTCACCCGCTGCCAAGATCACGGCTGCGGAGCCGGTGACGGCCGGCGGTGCTCGCTACGTCGAGGGTGCCGTCATGACGTCCGTGCCGCCCTACCGCAGCAAGGTGCCGCTTTTCCTCGGTGGTCCCGACGCGGCAGCGCTCGAGCCCGTGCTCCGCGGACTCGGCTTCGCGCCGAAGGTCGCGAGCAGCACGCTGGGCGTCGCCAGCGCCACGAAGATGTGCCGCAGCGTGATGATCAAGGGGCTCGAAGCGATCCTCATCGAAAGCTTCACCGCCGCGCGCCACTACGGTGTCGAGCTGGCGGTGATCGCGTCCTTGCACGAGACGTTTCCCGGCATCGACTGGGAGAAACAGGCGGCCTACTTCTTCCAGCGCGTCATCGAGCACGGCGCTCGCCGGAGCGAGGAGATGCAGGAGGCGGCCGTCACCGTGCGCGACGCCGGGCTCGAGCCCTGGAGCGCCGTGGGCGCGGCCGAGCGGCAGCGTTTCATCGCCGACCTCGCCGAGCGAGGTCTCTTCGGCGAGCGAGGGAGCGACGGTTTCGCACGCAGCCCGGACTTTCGCACCGAGGCCGATCGCCTCCTCATCCACCTGAAGGGCACGACGAGGTAGAGCCGTGCCGCGCTTCGAAAAGACTCCCGGTTGGCTCGACTTCTGCGAGCACCCGAACAAACCCACGTTCGCGCTCCCGCCCGGGGCCGTGGACGCGCACTGTCACGTCTTCGGGCCGGGCGACGAGTTTCCCTACGCCCCCGAGCGAAAGTACACGCCGTGCGACGCGGGCAAGGCGAAGCTCTATGCGCTACGCGACCACCTCGGGTTTTCCCGCAACGTCGTCGTGCAGGCGACCTGCCACGGCGCCGACAACCGTGCGATGGCCGACGCCTGTCGATCGAGCCAGGGGCGGGCCCGCGGTGTCGCGACCGTTCGGCGTGGCATGAGCGATCGCGAGCTTTTGGATTTGCACGACGCCGGCGTGCGTGGCGTGCGCTTCAACTTCATCAAGCGCCTCGTCGACGTGACGCCCAAGGACGAGCTCTCGGAGATCGCCGGGCGCGTCCGCGAGCTCGGCTGGCACGTCGTCGTCTACTTCGAGGCCCAGGACCTGCCCGAGCTCTGGGACTTCGTCGGCGCGCTCCCGACCACGGTCGTCGTCGACCACATGGGCAGGCCCGACGTCGGAAAACCCGTGGAGGGCCCGGAATTCGGCCTGTTCCTCGATCTCATGCGCCGGCACGACAACGTCTGGAGCAAGGTGAGCTGCCCCGAGCGCCTTTCGTTGAACGGCCCCCCGGCGCTCGACGGCGAGCGCAACGCCTACCGGGACGTGGTGCCGTTCGCGCGGCGCGTGGTCGAAACGTTCCCCGATCGCGTGCTCTTTGGCACCGACTGGCCGCACCCGAACCTCAAGGACCACATGCCGGACGACGGCCTCCTCGTCGACTTCATTCCGCGGATCGCCGTGACCGACGTGCTCAGGCAACGCCTGCTCGTCGAGAATCCCCTGCGCCTCTACTGGCCCGAGGAGCTCTGATGGCACTCGAAAAGCCCTATCTCGACATTCCCGGAACGACGATCTTCGACGCCGAACAAGCCCGAAAAGGCTACTGGCTCAATCAATTCTGCATGAGCCTCATGAAGGCCGAGAACCGAACACGCTTCAAGGCCGACGAGCGTGCCTATCTCGACGAATGGTCCATGACCGAGGAGCAGAAACAGGCCGTTTTGGCGCGCGATCTCAACCGGGCGATCGCCGCGGGCGGCAACATTTATTTCCTCGCCAAGCTTGGCGCCACCGACGGCAGGAGCTTCCAGCAGATGGCCGCGAGCATGACCGGCATGAACGAGCAGGAATATCGCGACATGATGCTGAAGGGTGGCCGCTCGCCGGAGGGTAACCGCGTGATGGGTGAGGACGGCACCGCACAGTCGCACCGCCAGCCGCAGGGGAGCGGCAAGGCGGGCTGGGAACACTGACGATGGCACGCATCACCTCGTCCGTTTACACGAGCCACGTTCCGGCGATCGGCGCCGCGGTCGATCTCGGCAAGACGGAGGAGCCTTACTGGCAGCCGCTCTTCGCGGGCTACGAACGCTCCCGAAAATGGCTCGAAGAACAGCGGCCCGACGTGGTCCTGCTGGTCTTCAACGACCACGCCACGGCTTTCAGTCTCGACATGGTCCCGACCTTCGCGATCGGCACCGCGCCCGATTTCCCGCCCGCCGACGAGGGCTGGGGACCGCGTCCCGTGCCGAAGGTGATCGGCGCTCCCGAGCTCGCCGCGCACATCGCACAAAGCGTCATCCAGGACGACTTCGACCTCACGATCGTCAACAAGATGGCCGTCGATCACGGCCTCACCGTGCCGCTCAGCCTCATGTGTGGGCAGCCGGACGCCTGGCCCTGCCGCGTGATCCCGCTCGCCGTCAACGTGGTGCTCTACCCAGCCCCCTCGGGGCGACGCTGCTTCGAGCTCGGCCGCGCGATTCGACGCGCCGTCGAGAGCTACGACGAGCCCCTACGGGTGCAGGTCTGGGGCACGGGCGGCATGAGCCACCAATTGCAAGGGCCGCGCGCGGGCCTCATCAACGAGGCGTGGGACCATCGCTTTCTCGACCGTCTGATCGACGACCCCGTGGAGCTCTCGAAGGTGCCCCACTTGGAGTACGTGCGCGAGGCCGGCAGCGAGGGCATCGAGCTCGTGATGTGGCTCATCGCGCGGGGCGCCATGGCCGACGCTGCGGGCGGCCCCAAGCCCCGACTCGTTCATCGATTCTACCACGTTCCCGCCAGCAATACCGCGGTCGGCCATCTGATCCTGGAGGACCAAGCATCATGACCATCAACGTCGCCCTCGCCGGTGCTGGCGCCTTTGGCATCAAGCACCTGGACGCCATCGAGCTCATCGAGGGCGTCAACGTGGTTTCACTCGTGAGCCGCGAGCTCGAGAAGACCCAGGAGGTCGCCAAAAAGTACCGAATTTCGCACGCGACGACCGAGCTCGGCGAGAGCCTGAAGCTTCCGGAAGTGGACGCCGTCATTCTGTGCACTCCGACGCAATTGCACGCGAGTCAGGCCCTCGCCTGCCTCGAAGCCGGCAAGCACGTGCAGGTGGAGATCCCGCTCTGCGACGCGTTGAACGATGGCCGGGCCGTGGTCGCCGCGGCCAAAGCGAGCGGCAAAGTTGCAATGTGCGGGCACACGCGACGCTTCAACCCGAGCCATCAGTGGGTTCGCAGGCGGGTCCTGAGCGGCGATTTTCACGTCCAGCACATGAACGTGCAGACGTATTTTTTCCGTCGCACGAACACGAACGCGCTCGGTCAGCCGCGGAGCTGGACCGACCACTTGCTCTGGCATCACGCGGCCCACACCGTGGATCTTTTCGCCTATCAGACGCGGAGCCGCATCGTGAAGGCGAACGCCCTCCAGGGGCCGATTCACCCGACGCTCGGCATCGCCATGGACATGAGCATCCAGCTCTTGGCCGAAAGCGGCGCCATCTGCACGCTGAGCCTCTCGTTCAACAACGAGGGGCCGCTCGGCACCTTCTTCCGGTACATCGGCGACACGGGCACGTACATCGCGCGCTACGACGACCTTTTCGACGGTAAGGATCAGAAGATCGACGTGTCCAAGGTGGCCGTATCGATGAACGGCATCGAGCTGCAGGATCGCGAGTTTTTTGCCGCGATCACCGAAGGTCGCGAGCCCAACGCGAGCGTTGCCGAGGTGCTGCCGTGCTACGAGGTCCTGGACGGGCTCGCGCAAAAGCTCGCATGAAGACGCGAAACGTCGGCCCCTTCGCCGTCGCCGAGCTCGGCCTCGGCTGCATGGGCCTGAGTCACGCCTACGGCGTTCCTCCCCCAGCGAACGTCGCCGAGCGCGTCATCGTCGAGGCTCTCGAGCGCGGCGTCACGCTGTTCGACACGGCCGCGCTCTACGGCTTCGGCGCCAACGAGCAGCTCGTCGGTCGCGTGCTGAAGGCTCACCGCGGCGGCGTCGTGCTCGCCACGAAGGGCGGTATGGCCGGCGTCGAGCAAGCGGGCGGCATGAAGCGGGTGATCGACGGTCGCCCCGAGGCCATCCGCAAGAATTGCGAGGACAGCCTCGTGCGCCTCCACACTGAGGTCATCGACCTTTACTACCTGCATCGCATCGATCTCAAAAACGCGATCCCCGTCGAGGACTCGGTCGGTGAAATGTCGCGCCTCGTCGCGGAGGGCAAGGTCCGCGCGCTCGGCCTGTCGGAGGTATCGGCGGCGACGTTGCGGCGCGCGTGCGTCACCCACCCGATCGCGGCGCTCCAGAGCGAGTACTCGCTCTTTACGCGCAATCCGGAGCTCGGCGCCCTCGATGCATGCCGCGAGCTCGGCGTCGCGTTCGTTGCCTTCAGCCCGCTCGGCCGCGGCTTTCTCACGGGCGCCCTGCGCGACGTGAGCGCCTTCGACGAGCATGACATTCGCCGCCAGATGCCGCGCTTCCTACCCGAGAGCTACGCGAAGAACCTGAGGCTCCTCGGTGCGCTCGACTCGGTCGCGCGCGAGGTCGGCTGCACGCCGTCCCAGCTCGCGCTCGCCTGGCTGCTCCGCCGCGGCGAGCACGTGATCCCCATCCCCGGCACGACGAGCGTCGAGCACCTCGCCGAGAACCTGGGTGCGGTCGGCGTGTCGCTCACGGCCGATAAGACAGCGCGCCTGGACGCTCTGATCAACGAGCGCACCGTGACCGGCGCTCGCTATCCGCTCACGACGAGCGCCGAGATCGACACGGAAGGCTTCACCTGAGCGAAACCTGCGTGCCGTCGTTGCGACCGACGTGCAATGCCGCCGATGCTCGCTCCAAGGTGGGCGAGAAACCCCGCGCAATGCGCGTGGCGCTCGCTACGCCTTGATGGCGGCGAGGTCTTTGCCGCCGCTCGAGCCGAAGTTCGTCGTCGGCGTGCCCGTCGCGGCGCTGATGACGACGTTCAGAAGCGTGCCGTTGTTCGAGTGCGCGGCATCGACGAGCTCGCCCTGCTTGATGTAGCCGCCACCGTTGCCCCACAGGATGAACGGGACGTTCCTCATCGTGTGGTTACCTTCCGCGACGTGGTTCGTCCACACGACGACGGTATTGTTCTGCAGACCACGATCCTGGAACGCCTTGAGGCCGTTCGCGAGCGTCTGCATCCTGAGGTCGTCGATTTCCGCGTGCGCGGCCTCGGCCGTGGAGTTTTGCCCGACGGACCCGTCCGACTGGGTGCGGTGGCTGATGAAGTGGAAGTTCCAGTTACCGAGCGACTGGTTGGAGGGCACCTGGTAGACGGTGTGGTCCGTGCCGTCGCCCCACTGCAGCGTGCCGGTGCGGTTGTGGTTGCACGCGAAGGCGAGCGCCACGAGCTTCATGTGCAGCTCGACGATGTTCTCGATGCCGCCGCTCGCGACGTTGGTCGGGTTGTACTTCCAGTTCTGGAGCGCGTTGTAGACGGTCGTATCGATGCCGTCCATCGTGCAGCCGAGGGCGGCCATGTCCGTGCCCATCGTCGTCATCGTCGTTTCGGCGTCGCGAATGGAGTCGAAGTGCTGCTGCACGCGCTGCCTGTCGTCCGCGCTGAGCTTGGGATTTTGCAGTAGCGAGCTCAGCTCGGCGCGCACGAGGTCGTTCACGCTCTTGCGCTTCCTGATGAGCTCCTCCGCCATCGGATTCGTCGTGCCGCCGGTGCCCCCGGTGCCCGTGCCGCCGGTGCCACCCGTACCACCCGTGCCGCTGCCCGCTGGCGCCGCGAGACCCGTGAGCGTCTGGTAGAGCTTGTAGGGATTGTCGACGGAGGCGCGAACCTGCCCGCTGTCGTTGAAGGACAACCGATCGGCGATGTAGCCGTTCCTCAAGTTGCCGCCGTAAAGGGCCATCGGGTCCACGCCCGCAGGGTTCACCGCCTTGGAGATGACCCAGTCGGCGGAGGGCCCCGACGCGGTCGCCTGGCCGCCGCTGCCCGTAGGTGTCTTCGCCGTGAGCGCTTGCGCGAGCCCCTGGGCGTGCCCGCAGCCCGTCGGCCCGGTCAGCGGGAAGTCCACGTTCTTGACGATGAGCAGGTTTGCCGCGAACTCAGCGAGCTTGTCGACGGCCTTGCCCGACGAAAGCAGGCCGCTGAGGGCGCCCGTGCCCGTGGGCCAGAAGTGCTTCGGCTCCACGCCGCACGCTGCGCACAGGAAGAAGGTGAACACGGGCTCCGAGCCTGCTGCCCAGGCGGACCGCTCGGGCAGGCCTTCGAGGAACGGAAGACCCAGCGCGACCCCGCCCGCGCCGTAAAGGAACGCGCGGCGGTTGACGACGTGGCGCCTGGCTTTGATGCGGTCGGTCACGGGGCACCTCCGACGTGCGTACGGAACGCATCGTTCTTGACGAGAGCCACCATCAGCTCCTTGAGCGACGCGCCCGTAGTTAGGCTCGTTTGTCCGAGCGACTCGATGAGCGGCCGCTCGGTTGCGACGATGTCACGCTCCATGGCGTAGCTTGCGACTTTCTTTGCGTAGCATTGGTGTGCCTGAACGCCGCTCGCGATGAGCTGCATGAGCTCCGTGGAGCCCGAGTAGTCGAGCGTGCCCTCGACGAACGTGTAGGTTCCGGTCGAGTCAACGGGCTGCCCGTTGTCCGTGTCGCGGTAGCGACCGAGCCCGTCGAAGTTTTCGAACGCGAACCCGACGGGGTTGATGATCTGTCCGTGGCAGGAGGCGCCGCACTCCTTGGTGAGGGCGTCGTAGCGTTGGCGGTTGGTTTGACCGGGCTCGAGCGCCGGGACGGACGGAAGCACGGCGTTGGGGAGGCCGGGATCGCGGCACAGCGTGTCGAGGTTGATGCGCACGCCTCGGTGAATCGAATCCGGCGCGTTGTTGATGGCCCAGAGCGTGAGGAACGGCGCCTGCGAGTAGAAGCCTGCGCGATCCGGCAGGTTGACCTGCTGGATCCCGCTGCCCGTCAAGGTGACGCCGTACACCGCTGCCATCAGTGGGCCGGCAAAGCCCACGGTCGACGTGAGCATGTCGGCGATCCCGAGGTTCTGCGAGAAGATGCGATCGAAGTACTGGTAGGAGGCTTCCTTGAACTCGGGGATGAGCGCGTCGCTGTAGCCCTGGACGCCCGTCTTCGTGATCGTGTCCAGGACCTCGATCTTGTAGAGTTCGCCGTGGAACTTCCGCATGGTGGCCATGGCCGCCGGCTCGTCGAGCATCTGGGCGGCTTGGCTCGCCGCCGCGTCGGGCGTGTCGAAGCCTCCGCTCTTGGCGGTGTCGAGCATCTGGTCGGTGGGCGTCGTGTCGCGAATCCAGAGCGAGAGCTTGGCCGCCATCTCGTAGCCAGTGAGCGGCGTGCCCGGGTCGCCCATCTCCATGCGGTAGAGGAAGTTCGGCGACTGAAGCATCGCCGTGATCACGAGCCCGGCGCCCTTGGTGAAGTCGCTCTGGGTGCCGGTGTACGTCGGGCCCGTGTCGAAGAGCGCCTTGTAGGTCGCCACCTCGGCGTCGGTTAGGTCACGGCGGAAGGCGCGGCGACCGAACGTCTTGATGAACGTCGTGCCGTCGGTCGTCGCGGCGACGCGCTGCAGGTCCGCGTCCGTTGCCGTGACCAGCGAAGCGGCGCTCTCGGCGGCGAGTTGGAAATCACTCCACGCAGTGCTGTTCACGAATACGACGCGCTCGTTGTTGTCGAAGTCCGTGGTGCCGGACACCGAATGCAAGAAGCCGTCAGCGAGCCCCGTAGGCGCTGCGACCTTGAGGAGGTCGTCGACGCTGTGGCCGTATTGATCGTTGGTCAGGCGCAGCAGCCGACTGTAGATGGGCGCGCCATCCATGCTGACTTCCGGCACCTCCGACGGAACGCCGCCGCCGGTGCCTCCGCTGGCCGTGCTGCCGCCAGTGGCGCCGCCCGTGCCCCCGCTCCCACCGGTCGCCACGCTGCCGCCCGTGCCGGACGAACCGGCGCTGGATCCGCCCGATCCACTCGGGCCCGCGCCGCTGCCGGTGTTGCCATCGCCGTCTCCGGCGCCGTTGCCCGAGATCGTCGCAGTGCACCCGACCGTCGCCGCGAGCACCACGAGGGGCGGAAGCAACCGCCTCACTCCTAGGTATGTGCTCATGCTGATGTTCATCATGATATCACACCGAGTACTGATGCAAGCCGACGAGGCGTGCGCTCGTTTGTTTTTCTGTTGCTGAAGCGCTTTCGCAGCAAGCTTCAACAATTGCTCGCACGTGGAAATCGCTCACGACAGATTCGTCGTCGCTGGGTACGAGCCGCGCTTGCTTACATGCTGCTACATGCCGCTTGAACGATCTTCTTCGAACGATCGAAGCTCGCGCGACGGGGAACGCGCGCGTTGTCAACTGTTTGGCGCGTTGAGCAACAGCGCTCGTCACTCGACGCAAACACGAAGCCAGAGACTCGGATGTTGCTTCGCCGAGTGGACACCCTTACGCATGCGACGCAAACGCGAAGTCGGGAACGTCTGAAGTCGAATCGCTGGTCGCTTCTGTTTCGCTGCGGCGTGCTCTCCGAGTGGCGGCGTCGAGCGGTCTTGCGATCAAGCCCAACGTGAGACGGAAACCTGGCCCTTTTCTTTTCTGAGCCACTTTTTCCGGCTGAAGCGTTTTGTATGTATCTGCTCGTCATGCCTGTGGCCATGCGGCGCCCGCACCTGGTCGACGCGGGGGAGCCCGCCAGGACCCCCCCCGCGCCAGGCTATCCGCTCGGCATCGAGGAGCTGTTTCGCCGGCACGCGCCGGCCATCGCATCCCTCGGAGTGGCGATGCTTCAGAGCGTCGAGGAAGCCGACGATCTGGTTCAAGACGTTTTCGTCCGGGCCTGGCGCGCTCTCGAACGACTGGAAGATCGAGAGGGGGCACGGCCGTGGCTGATGACGATTGCGATTCGGCTGGCGCGTACGCGCCTGCGTCGCAGGAGACTCACGCGGCTCCTGTTTCGGATGGACGAGCCGGAGTTCGACCGGATCGCAGCGCCGAGTGTTCTCCCCGAGCATCGAGAGATGGTGAACAAGCTCTACGGGATTCTCGACAAGATTCCCGTCGAGCTGCGCATCGCCTGGGTGCTTCGCCACGTTCAGGAGGAGACGGTGCAGAGCGTGGCCAAGCTCTGCGGGTGGTCGCTCTCGACCGCGAAACGGCGCATCCAAGCGGCGGACGGGCGCGTTGCCCGCGGGCTCTCGGCCATCACGCGCGAGGTGGAGAATAAGTCATGAGCGAGCTCACCATGAACGAGCACATCGAGGCGCTCAAGCGCCAGTTGCAAATGCGCGCATGGGACGCCCGTCGCGTCGAAGACGCGTGGCTCGAGCTCTTGCGCAAGAGGCCCGGCGCTCGACCCTCGCTGCGGCGCGGGATGACGGTCGGCCGAGCCGCGCTGGCCTTCGCCGCCGCGTTCGGGCTGATGATCGTTGCCTTCCGCGCGCTGAAGCCCGCTGCTCTGCCGACGGCGAACGAGCCCCGGGCGGTCGCAGCCGGCTTGGAGCGCGTCTCACTCGGCGACGGCACGGAGATGCGCTTCACCCGCGGCTCGAGCGTCGAGGTTCGCGAGCAGACCGACTCGCTCGTCGTCGTCGGGGTCGCTGCGGGCAGCGCGCACTTTCGAGTTCGACACGATCCACACCGCCTTTTTCGCGTGCGAGCGGCCGAAGTCGAGGTCGACGATCTCGGTACCGTCTTCGACGTTGAAAAGCAGGGCGACGTCGTGCGCGTCGCCGTGACCGAAGGCTCCGTCGCGGTTTCATTTCCTGGTGAGGGAGGGGCGCTCGAGACCGCGACGCTTCGCGGTGGCGAGAGCGGGACCTATGCGGCCGTCGCCTCCTCCGCGGTCGTCTCCGACCAAGCGCTCCCCAAGGCAGGGGAGGCGTCGCGCGTCGCGTCGAGCAAGGAAGCGACGCGGGTCGCCGCCGAGCAGGCGTCTTCCTCTGATTGGCGCGAGCTCGCGCGCGCCGGGAAGCATCGGCGTGCCTTCGAGCTGTTGGTTCCCGCGGCGTTCAGCGACGTTCGCGACGAGCCGGGCGACTTGCTTCTCGCGTCCGACGTCGCGCGCTTGTCGGGTCATCCGGACGAGGCAGCCAAGCTACTGCGCAAGATGCTCGTCGGCCACGCGAGTGACCCCCGGGCTCCGTCGGCCGCGTTCACGCTCGGCTGGGTGCTCATGAACGAGCTCGGGAGGCCGCGCGAGTCTGCGCTCGCTTTCGCGAAGGCGGAGGCGCTCGCACCACGAGGAAACCTTGCCGAGGACGCCGTGGCACGCACGGTGGAGGCCTGGTATCGCGCGGGCGAGCTTTCGCGCGCGAGCGTCGAGGTCGAGCGCTACCGCAGAAGCTACCCGCAAGGCAGGCACCTTGCGATGCTCGAGCGCCTGGTCGGGCGTCCGTGACCTTCCGCTCCCAGGCAAAGACCTAGCGAGGGCGTGTCAGCGGACGCCCGAGCCCGGCGGCCGGGCCGGCGCTTTGCCACGCCCGTCGAAAGCGCCACGGACCTCCGAGACGCTCCGGGCGCTGGCGCCCGCCGTCGTTATTTTGAACCGACTCTTCTAGCTCGCGAGTATGAAATCAGGGATTGGTGTCCGCAAAGTGGTCACGTCCTCGCCTGCGCCGTGTCCGGCCGGCGGAGGGCCGGGGCGTCGTGATCGCGCTCTCGGTCTTGCTCCTCGCCACGGGAGCCGAGGCGGCGTTGCCGCCGCCGATCACCATCGACCCGTGCGTCCAGGTCGACACCGAAGAGGTCCGACGCCTGGTCGAGATCGAGCTTGGCACCTGGCACGGGCGCACGGCGCTCGAAAGGCTGGACGTTGCCGTGGCGTGTGCCGCCGAGGGTCAAGAGGTTCGCCTCACGGACCGGGCGCGCGGTCGCGTCACCGTGCGCGGCATCGATCTCAGCGCTTCCGGGGGCAAGGATCGTGATGCCAAGGCGCGCGAGCTCGCGCTCGCCATTGCGGAGCTCATTCGTCGCGTCGACCTCGAGCAGGCGTCCGAGCCAAGCGCTCCGAGCGTTGCCCCGCCCCCGGAGCCGACTCCGCTCGAAGAGCCCGCGCGCGTCGAGCCGGCGCCTCCTTCGTGGCGCGTCGAGGTCGGCGCCCATGCGATCGCCTCGGGCTGGACGGGCGGGGAGCTGCTTTTTGGTGCCGATCTAAGTGGCCGCGTTCACCTTGGCCGCTTTCTGATCGCGGAGCTCGAGCTCGGAGGCAGAAAGACCCGCTCCACCGCGCTCGCGAGCGGGAAGCTATCGGGATACGGGCTGGCCTCCGGCGTGGGCCTTGCTCTCGACGCCACGCCGGGCTGGCGCCGCGCGGGGGTATCGTTTGGCGCGAGGCTCGGAGGGGACTGGCTGCGCTACACCGCGGTCTCGGGCGCTGGCGCAAGCTATGGGGGCGGCGATGCAGGCGTCGTGAGCGTCGCGGGGACGACGACGGCCTTCGTCGCCCTGTCAGGCCCATTTTCCGCCACGTTCCGCGCCGCCGTGGGCGGTGCCCTCCACTCGATCCAGATTCGCGACAACGGGCGGGCGATTTCGGGCGCGCGCGGGATGATGCTTTCGAGCGCCCTAGGCGTAGCGGCGCGATTCTGAGCTCGTCCCGGGGCGCTTTCTCCGTCGGGGGGCCGCCCCACGGGCCCCTCTGGGGCCTCGTGGCGCATTTTTGGACCGTTTTGACCCCCGCCGGAGTGTGAACGTGCATGGTGACGGACAGCTCCGACCGACCCGGCGTTGCGGGTCGGATCACGCTCGATTCCCGCGGGCGGCCCTCACGCGGCCTGGCCGGCATGGCGGCGTGCCTCTTGGGGATCGGGTGCACGGGCACCGTCGATGGTGCGTCGTCGGGCGGGGATGGGACCACTCCTGCCGGCAGCGGTGCCGGCAGCGCCGCGGGAGCGTCCGCGAGCGGAGCGGGCGCAGCCGGGGGCGCACCCGGTCAAGGCGGTACCGGGCCCGCGGGCTCGGCGGGGTCCGGCGCAGCGAGCGGTGGTGGAAGTGGAGCGACGGGCTCTGCCGGCACGGGCGCGACGGCTGGCGCGCCGCCCGTCTATCAAAACCCTCCGCCCTTCCAGGCCGCGCCGGGATTGCTGCGCCGGCTGACGCGAAATCAGTTCCGCAACGCCGTGCGCGACGTGTTCGGTGTCGATGTCGACACGAGCGAGCTCGACACCGACAGCTACAACGGGAATTTTGCCGTCATCGGCGCCTCGACCGTCGTCACGTCCGAGCGGGGCGTCGAGCAGTACCACACCGCCATCGAGAGCGCCGTGGACACCGTGTTGGCGGACGCGGCCAGGCAAGCCGCGTTCATCGGCTGCACGCCGGGCACCGGCACGAACGACGCGTGCGTCCGTGGATTCGTCCAGTCCATGGGGCGTCGCGCGTGGCGGCGCCCACTCGAAACGGCCGAGGTCGACCGACTCATGGCGGTCGCCGAGAACGCCACGTCCGAGCTCGGGAGTGCCATCGAGGGGGTACGCTGGGCGACGGTGGAGCTTTTCACGTCGCCGAACTTCCTCTATCGCGCGGAGCTCGGAGCCCCGAGCACGGGCGGGGCGCTGCGCTTCACGGGCTACGAGACGGCGTCGAGGCTGGCGTTCCTCGTGTGGAACAGCCTGGCCGACGAAACGCTGCTCGACGAGGCCGCGAGCGGTGCTCTTGCGACGCCCGATGGCATTCGAAACGCCGCCGCGCGGCTGCTCGAGGCGCCGGCGGGGCGCGAGTCCGTCGGCGCCTTCGCCGAGGAGTACCTGCGGCTCGATCGCATCGCGACGCAGGCCAAGGACGCGTCGCTCTTCGCGGAATACGGCCCTGCGCTGCAGGCCGCGATGGTCCGCGACATGCGAGACGTGTGGGAGGTCCTCGCGTTCGACGACCGCACGAGCGCGATGGACGTTTTTTCGACCCCGAAGGTCGTCGTCAACCTCGACCTTGCGCAGCTTTACGGCATCGACACGACGGGTCTCACCGCGAGCACCTTCGCCGTGCGCTCGTTGCCGGCGGACGGCCCGCGCCTGGGCCTGCTCAGCAAGGCAGGCTTCGCCTCCGCGTTTGCGAACCAGAAGGCTGGGTCCCCCACGTTGCGCGGCAAGTTCATCCGTGAGGCGCTCCTGTGCACGCCCGTCGAGCCGCCCCCCGGCAACGTCCCCGTGCTCGAGGACCCGCCCGTTGACCAGCCCATGACGAAGCGCCAGCAGCTCGAGATGCACCGCTCAAACCCCACGTGCGCGGGCTGTCATTCGATGATGGACCCTCTGGGGCTGCCGCTCGAGTCCTTCGATGCGATTGGCCGCTATCGCACGACCGACCACGGCTTGCCCATCGACCCGAGCGGCGACTTCGAGGGGCAGCCGGTGGCCGACGCTCGTGAGCTGGGCTTCGCGGTCGCCTCGAGCCTCGAGGTCGCTCAGTGCATGGTCCGGAAGTACTACTCCTACGCGCTCGGCTACGAGGAACGCGACGTCGACGGCAGCGTCGTGAACGACCTCGCCGCATCGTTCCAGGCGTCTGGCTTCCAGCTGCGCGACCTCGTGCTCGACATAGTGACGAGCGACGCGTTCTCCTCCGTCGCACCGCAACCCTAGTCCGAACGGCAATTTCGATGACGATCAAAGCTTTGGACCGACGCACCGTTCTTCGGGGCATGCTTGCGACGGGTGCCGCCGTCACCATTCCGCTCCCGCTCTTGGATGCCATGTTGAACGAGAACGGCACGGCGCTCGCGCAGACGAACACGGCCCTCACGCCGCTGTTCGTGACCTGGTTCTTCGGGAACGGCTCGCTCCCCGGTCTCTGGAAGCCGACCAGCACGGGCTCCGGATCGGCGTGGCAGCTCAGCCCACAGCTCCAGCCGCTCGTGGAGGTCAAGTCGTACCTCACCGTGCTCTCGGGACTCCAGGGCAAGCTCGTGGTTTCCGGGAACGAGCATCCGACGGGGTCGGCGGCGGCCACGACCGGCGCGCCGCTCAACGGCAACGCCGTCCGAGCTGCGTCCATCGATCAGGTCGTCGCGGATTCTCATTTCCACGGGGGCGCCCTACCGCTCGCTCGAGGTGGGCGTGACGCCTGCCACGCCGAACGGCAATCCGGACTCGCTGCACACCGTGTCGCACCGTGGGCCGAACGCGCGTCTGAACCCCGAGTTCGATCCAAAGGCCGTGTTCAATCGCTTGTTCACGGGTGGCAGCACGCCCCCTCCCACGACGGGTACGGACGATCCCGCCGCCAAGCTTGCGAGAGTCCGAAAGAGCGTGCTCGATGCCATTCTCGAGGACGGCGCGAGTCTCGAGCAGCGCCTCGGAGCCGCCGACAAGGCGCGCGTGGAGCAGCACCTCGAGGCGATCCGAGCCATCGAGCTGCGCCTCGACACGATGCCCACGACGGGCGGCACGCTGCCAGCGGCGTGCGGCAGCGCGATGGCTCCCGGCGTCGGCCCCGATTCGAAGAGCGAGGCTCCCCCTGCCGTGAACTCCGCCATGGCCGAGCTCACGACGCTCGCCCTCGCCTGCGAGAAGACGCGCGTCGCCACGTTCATGTTCTCGCTACCCGCGGCGCACGTGTACTACCGGCACCTCGCATCGAACATGAACGACGATTTCCACGACACCATCTGTCACGGTGACGCCGGAGATCAATCCAATCAGCCTCGCGTCGACACCGGCGTTCTCTACGCGATGAAGTGCCTGAACGAATTCTTGGTGAACCTCAAGAACACTCCGCACGGTAGCTCGACCCTGCTCGACGACACGCTCGTTTACGTCACCTCCGACACCGCCTGGGGTAAGACGCACACGAAGGAGGAGTGGCCGGTGCTCCTCGCGGGGAAGGCAGCTGGCCGGCTACGCGGCGACGAGCACTTCAACTTTCCGGGTGAGAACCTGAGCCGAGCGCTCCTCACGGCCGCGCAGATCATGGGCTCGACGCAGACCGAGCTCGGTCTCGACGGCGGACGCGTCACGGCGGCGTTGCCCGGCATCCAGGCCTGAGCCGAGCCCTTTCGAGCCAAAAATCGACGCCCACCAGCCGACGTGGCCGGAGCGGGGCGGCGGCTGACGTGTGTGCGTCCCTGACGCAAAGACGAATATTCGCGATCCAGATCCGGCGTGCTCCGCACCAGGGACATTTTCGTGGACCGTTCTTGGGCCCTCGCGCGTGGGTATCATTGGTGCAGCTTCAGTCGCGTCCGCATCGTTCCGCCGGCACCGACGCCAAACGCGTCGCCCTCAGGGAGAAGCGTCTCGTCGTGTCGCGGCGGTCCGTGAGCGGATCGAGTCAACACGAAATGCGGATTTCGATCGACGTGCCGCTCGGAACGCGTCGAGGCGTTCGCGAGACATTGCAGATCAGTGCGTCGCTAGCCGGGAATAGGTTAAGAGCGACGTTTCCACACGCGGAGTCATGCACGTCGTGAAATCTGATGTCGAGCGCTCGCAAGACCGCGAAGGATCGCGGATGAACGGCCTGCTAATTGCGTGCTGCGGGAACAGCGCTGCAGGGAGCTAGTCACGAGATGTCCGCCGCCCTCGTCAACCCCCCCCAGATCGAAGCCGTGCTGACGGCCGAGCACCTGCATGCTCGCTACGCCAAGAAGATCGCGCGCCACGTCAAGGCCGTCCTCGGTCAGGACGACGAGCACGAGGATCTGGTGCAGGAAGTGCTGATGTCGGTCATTCGTGGCGTCGAAACGCTGCGCGATCCGGCTTGCCTCGACGCCTGGGTGGCCCAAGTGACGATGAACACCCTGAGGAGCACGATGCGGCACCGACGCCATCGTCGGCACGCCTCGCTCGAGACCGTGCCGGAGCAGCTACGGCCGTCGTTCCAGATCGAGACCGACGAGCGAGACCTCGCGTCGCGCGCCATTCGCGTCATGAATCGGTTGCCGCCTCCCGATCGCGCCCTCCTCGCGACGTACTGGTTCAGCCCCGCGACGCTCGGCACCATGGCAGCCGCGGCCGGCTGCTCCGTCATCACGGTGCGGCGCCGCCTGTCGAGAGCACGAACGCGCTTCAAGAATCTCGCGAGCCGCGACCCCGCGCTCGCCCAGTGCATGAACGACGGCGCGAGCCAGTGACGTTCGGGAGCGCCTCGACGGTCCGCTCGGCCGCCGAAACGCTCGCCCGAACGATCCGAAGCGGGTGGGTGGATGTCGTCCGACGTAGTCGAAGGTCGGTGATCGGACGGCCACGGACGACTCAGTTCGGGATTCAACGAGAAGCGAATCCGTACTCATTTTTTCAATGATACCGAAGGTTTATTTGTGAGCGCGCTTGGGCGACGAAGCCTCCCTTTATAGTTGGAGCATCGGACTCCTCCTCTCTCGAGAACCAAACGTTCCGCTCGAGCGGACATCGATGCCGGGAGCCAATCAGGTGACTATGTCGAAACCAACCTCGGGTCGTCGCGTCGGATTGCTGCTGTTGCCTTTGGCGCTTGCCCTCGGTTGCACGGCGACGATCGACGGGGGACAGGCGGGCGGGCCCGGCAGCGGCGCCTCGAGCGGCGTGGGAACGGGCGGCAGCGCCGGGACGACGCAGGTGGCGGGTGGAACCGGTGCCACGGGGGGCAGCTCGGGTGCTGCGGCGGGCTCCGCTGGCACGGGGCTCGGTGGGACCGGGGGTACGACGAGCTCGGGGATCGATCTCGCCGGCACGCCCGACTATTTTCGCTTCGTTCGCCTGACGGCTTCGCAATGGGAGGCGAGCGTTCGCGACCTGCTCGGCCTTTCCGCGACTCCCGGGCTGTCCCAAGGCTTCGCGCCGGATCCTCCGAACGGCACGTTCTCGAACAACGAGCGTGCGCTGTTCGTGAGCTCCGATCTGCGCCTCGACTATCAGCGTGCCGCCGAGACGCTGGCTGACCAGATTGCCGGCGATGCGCAGGCGCTCGCACGGGTCACGGGTGGCGTCTCCGATTCGGCGACGTTCATTCGCACGTTCGGACGTAGGGCCTTCCGCCGCCCGCTGACGGCCGCCGAAGAGCAGCGGTACCAGACCGTCTTCGATTCCGGTGTGACGCTCGTCGCGAGCGGCAACGCCTTCGCGGACGGGGTGCACATGATTGTCGAGGGCATGCTGCAATCACCGAACTTCCTCTACCGCATGGAGCTCGGTACCGACGGCGCGCCGCTCGGTGGCTACGAGATGGCGTCGAAGCTCTCCTTCCTTTTGCGCGACACCATTCCGGACGACGCGCTCCTCGACGCGGCCGCCGCCGGGGAGCTCGACACGACCGCCGGCGTGCTCGCGCGAGCCACGGCGATGCTCGCCGAGCCAGCCGGGCAGGCGACCTTGGGCCGCTATCACGCCGAGCTTTTGGGCCTCGATCGCTACGCCCAGATCGAGAAGAACCGCACCGCCTTCCCCAACTACACCCAGGCGCTCAATGCGGACTTCCAACTAGCCGATCAGATGTTCTTCGATCGCATCTTCGCCGCTGGCCAGGGCGTGCGGGAGCTCCTGACTTCGCCGCTCGCGTTCGTCAACGCCGCGACGGCACCCTTGTATGGTGTCACGGCAAGCGGGTCCGCTCTCACCGAGACCCAGCTCGGTCCCGAGCGGCCCGGCTACCTCACGCGCCTCGGCTTCCTCTCGTTGAACGCGACGCTCAACGATCCGGATCCGATTCACCGCGGCGTTGACATCATCAACCGCTTGATGTGCGCCGAGCTCCAGCCGCCGCCCGGCACGATCCCACCCTTACCCACCATCACGCCAGGGCAGACCAATCGCGAGCGCGTCAACGCGTTCACGGGCCCGGGAACCTGCGGCGAGGGTTGCCATGGGGCGATCATCAACCCGGTGGGCTTCGCCTTCGAGAACTTCGACGCGATCGGCCAGATCCGCACGACCGACAACGGCAAGCCGGTTGACACCTCGAGCGAGCTCGAATTGTCGGACGGCTTGCACGCGTTCGATGGGGCCCCCGGACTGACCGCTCTGCTCGCGGAAGCTCCGAGCGTTCACGGCTGTTACGCCATGCATCTGGCCGAATACACGCTGGCGCGTGACATCGCAGGCGGTGATCGCGCTCTCGTTGACGGCATCGAAGGAATGAGCATGAACGACCACGCTTCAATCAAGGACATCGTGCTCGCGGTCATCGGAGAGCCGAGCTTTCTCACCCGGACGGGAGGTGCCAAGTGAGCCCCAAGCGCCCGCACGTCAACCGGCGCGCGTTCCTGCGGGCCGCGGGAACGCTCGGCGTGGGCCTCCCGTTTCTCGAGGGGATGCCGGAACGCTCGGCCTTCGCCCAAGCGGAGACGCCTCGCTTCGCGTTCTTCATCTGCACGTCTTGCGGCGTCGTGCAAAAGTCGGGGGGCGATCCGGAAAAGTTCTGGCCGACCGCCGATGGGCCCCTCACCACCGAGTCGATGCAGGCATTTGCCGCGGATCGCTGCACGGGGATCCTCGCCGATCACGCCGCGAGGCTGCTCATCGTCCGTGGCGTGAACTACCCGTACGGGCTCGGCGGCTGCGGGCACGCCCAAGGGCTCGTGCAGTGTCTCACGGCGTCCAAGCCGAATGGGACGGACAACAAGTTGACGGCGTCCAGCGTTTCCGTCGATACGGTGATCGCAGAGCAGCTCAACCCCGCGGGCGTGGATCCCCTGACGCTTTATTCGGGGCTGAAGGGTGGCTTCATCAACGAAAAGCTTTCCTTCAGCGCCCCTGGGCAAGTTCGCGCTGCCGAAGGAAATCCCTACAACGTCTACCAGCGCCTCGTGGGGCTCGTTGGATCGGGAACGACGGGTGGCAGCGGCGGTAGCAGTGGCACCGGCACGGCCGATCGGCTGGCGCTCCGTCGCAACAGCGTCAACGACTTGATCCGCGAAGAGCTGAACTCGCTGCGCAATCGACCCGAGCTCAGCCAAGCCGATCGCGATAGGCTCGATCAGCACTTCCAGTCCATTCGCGACGTGGAAAACACCATGATGCAGATGGGGCTCGAATGCTCCGCCGACGGCCTCGACGTCCAGGCCATCCAGGCGATGAACACGGGTCAGGCTTTCCGTCAGAACGGCGCGGCCGAGGACGTGGCAAAATTGCAGATGGAGCTCGTCGCCTTTGCGTTTTCCTGCAACGCAACACGCGTCGCAACGCTGCAGGTCGGTGACGGTACCGACGCGACGCGCTACACGATCGACGGGCAGCTGCTCGAACGCTTCCACTGGATCAGCCATCGCATCCAGAGCGACGGTACGTCCGGCGCGGCCATCCCGGGCGCCGTCGATCAACACGCGGCGATCGACCGGCTGCGCATCGAATCGTTCAAGTACTTGCTCGACAAGTGGGAGCAGTACTCGACGCCGAACGGTCCCCTGCTCGACAACGCGTTCGCGCTGTGGACGAGCCACGTGGCGGTCGGCCCCTCGCACAGCTTCAACAACTTGCCGATCATCATCGCGGGCAGCGCGGGCGGGTACCTGAAGCAGGGCCAATTCGTCAACGCGGGGAGCGTCGGGAACAACAAGCTGCACAACACGCTCCTCACCGCCGTCGGCTGCACCGACAACGGCGGGCCCTACGAGAGCTTCGGTGGGAGCGGTCTTTCGGGCGGCCAGATCAGCGCGATGCTCGCGTAGGCCGACGGAGCCGTCGGCGCCGAACCGGACCGGCGTGCTTGCGACGGCCGCGTCGCTCCCGTCATCGGCGTTCAGCGGCGGAACAGCGCGCGGACCTCGTCCGCCGACAACGCGCGCGCGTAGATTCGAACGTCGTCGATGAAGCCGTCGAAGTAGCGGCCTTCGGAGGGGTCGGTCGCGGAGCGCCCGCCGATTGCCCAGGGCGCATCGAATTGCATCGGCGTGAAGGTGTCCGCGTGCTCGGCGAGAAGCTCGCCGTCGCGGTAGAGCCGGTAGCTCTCACCGTCGTAGACGCCGGCGATGTGGTGCCACGTGTTGACGTCGCCTTCGGGAACCGCCGCGCTCGCCATGTGGTCCACGCTGTCCCAAGCCGTAAACTCGTAGTCCCCCGCGTAGATGCGTAGCGAAAGGTCGCCATTGGGGGACCAGCGGAAGCCGTGCGCGATGACATTTCGGTAGCCGTTCAGCGCGCGTGGCCGGATCCACGCCGAGAGAGTGACATTGCCCGCAACGTCGAGGGTCGCGGGGCCGCCGAGATCGACGAGCTGCGCGAGACCGTCGAAGCTGAGGCTTCGCGGATCCGTGAAGCCAACCGGCGGAACCGAGGAGGATGGGACCGGGGGGTCCGCAGATGGGCTGCCGTCGTGGCCGTGACCAGATGAATCGAACGCCTGGTCTCCTGCCGTGGCCTCGTCCAAGCGGAGATACGCGAGTAGCCCGAGGTCGAGGTCCGGGCCTCGCTCGGGGTCTTCGATGGAGATCGTCGTCTCTCCGCACGCGCCGAGCGCCATCGAAAGTGTGCACATGGCCAGATGGCAGGCGGTGCGGCTCGAGGTGGAACACGCGCGCATGATCTTCGTGGTGGGCACCTCGACTCGGCCTTCCGGCACCCTCGGTAGGTTTACGGCATTTGTCGCGAAAAGTCCGCGTCCAGAGCGCCCCCCTGGGGGCGGTGCTCTCAGGGAGTGCCCACGAGCCGCTCGAGCGATGCCTGGTGTCTTCCGTGCGGGTGGGTCCGCTCGTAACGCTCGAGCTCCGCCCGGGCGCGCGACTTGTCTCCGGCCCGGTAAAAGGCCTCGATGGCGCGAGCGAGCGCGTCCTCAGCCAGATTGCCGCTGGGTGCGAGTGCTTCGGCGCGCGAGAAAGCAGCGGCGGCTTCGCGCGGACGGCCGAGGTCCTTGAAGAGCACCCAGCCGAGCGTGAAGGCGGCCGACGGCGCGCGCGGATCCCGCGAGTGCCCCGCCACGAGCTTGCGCAGCAGCATGGCTGCCTCTGCCGGGTGATGCGAAAGACGCGCGACGTCGGACGCGAGCAACAAATCTCCCGGTTCGTCGCGCACGTCGCGGAAACCACGGGGCTGCAGGAGCTCGTAGGCTCGTGCGTGCTTTCCCGCGCGCTTGAGCTCACGCCAGTCCGCCGTCGGTGCGGCCTCGACGCCGGGACGCGTTGCGTTGGCCGTTCGGGCCGGCTCCGGGCTTTCGACTGAAGCCGGTTGCTCGACCGCGGCGGCGGGAGCAGGGACGACCTTGGCTGGGTAGACGCCACGCTCGCCGGCTTCGAGCACCTTCGTGGTCCGCACGCTGCCCTCGGACTCGCGGAAGCTCACGGACACCGAGCCCTCCCTCACCGCGACACGGACGGACGACCCGAGGTTTTCGACCTCGAACGTCGTGCCGAGAATCTTCAATCTCGACGCCGCTCGCTTCGACGCGGAACACGCGACGGGGATCGTGCCGCACGCGAAAACGCGCCGCCCCGGAGCCCACCGCCACGACGATTCGCGTGCCGGTGCGCTCTCGCACGTCGACGTTGGCGCCGGGGTCGAATGCCACGTCGGTCGCATCACCGAGCTCGATGCGGCGTTCGCCGGGCGCGTTCGAGGCCGTTTCGGTGCCGGGGGGTGCGGCGTGGGGGCGGATCGCGCGCCATCCGAAGAACGCGAACGCGATGGCCGCCGCGAGCGCGAGCGAGGCGCCGAGCTGGGTCGCACGCTGCCGGGTCCGGACCGCGTCCGCGCGCCGTCCCGCGAGCTCTTGCCACGCCGAGCTCACGCGCGCATCGTCCCAGGCCCGTACGCGGATTTCGCGTTGCGCTGCCTGGACGTGCTTCTCGACAGGGAGCTCGGTCACGGGAGTGGCCTCCGTTCCTGGGTCGCCAAGCTCAGCTTGACGGACACGCGCGTCTCCGCGGCTTGAAGGCGACGCTTCGCGGTGGACAGCGACCACCCACACAGCGCGGCGACGCTCTGGACCGTCTCTTCCTGAACGTGGCGCAGCACCCAGGCGATGCGAAGGTCGACGGGGATCGTATCGAGGATCAGGTAGAGGCGTTTGACGAGGTCTCGATGCTCGGGAAGGGAGCCCGGTGCCGCAATGTGCTCGAAGTCGGGTTCGTCGCTGCGAAAAAGCAGTCGCGTGAGCTTGCGCCGCCTGAGCCGCGTCCGCGCGAGCCGGATGGCGATCGTCATCAGCCAGGGTCTCGCCTGTTCGCGATCTTCCAGTCGATCGATGGCGAGCCAGGCACGCACGAAGACGTCCTGGACCAGATCGTCCGCCTCCTCGGCACTCTGGAGCATGGCGAGGCCGACGGACGCGATGGCGGGTGAGTGGAGTCGAAACAGATCTTCGATGTCGAGCGGCCTGGTGCGCGGACCGGCCTCGCTGATGCGCTCCGCCGCCTTGTTCCCAAGCGAGCGCGGCGCGGGCATCGACATTACTTTTTCATGACACGCGTCGGGCCAAAGCAACAGGCAGAATGGGCGCGTACCTCACTCACCTACATCGTCGCCTCGGGGTGTTTCGAGGATTTCCGAATCTTTCTGTCCGGAGCGCCAATTCACCGAGCGACCTGGTCATGTCCTGACATTGCAGGCCGACCCAAATCGGGACTCTTGGCGCGCGGATTTCGAAGCTCCATTTTGGCCGCGCTGTAGGATTCTCTTGGCGTTCGCCGGCCTCGGGATCATTCAGCCTCGAAGCTCCGGATGCCGATCGAAGTCTTGGCTCGCGGGAATTGATCCGCCGCGAACATGCGAAGCCTTGGAGTCTCACGCGGGACGAAGCTAGGTCGCGAGCGAACAGCGGCCGCTGCCCTTGCACTTTGTAGCGCTTGGCTCCTTGCGAGCTGCAGCTCGGGCGGGCTCGAGACGGACCCGCCCGGAGTCGGGGGCTCGTCGGCGGGCGTAGGCGGCGGAACCGGCGGTAGCGGTCTCGCCGCCGGCAGCGCGGGTGCGTCCGGAACGTTCGCGGGGGCCGGCGTAGGCGGTGGCTCGGGAACCGCGGGCTCCGCGGCGGTCGGCGGGAGCTCGGGCGCGTCGGCAGCGGGGGGGACCGCCGGTCAAGCGGGTAGCACGGCGGGAGGCGGTCAAGCTGGCTCGAGCGGCGGGGCCGGTGCGGGCGGTGCGGGCGCGGGCGGTGTCGGCGGTTCGGGAGGTGGAGGCACGGGTGGCGTCGGGGGAGCGGGCGCGGGTGGCGCCGGAGCTGGCGGTGCGAGTGGCGCCGGCAGCGGCGGCATGAGTGGCGGCGGAGGAACGTCGGGCAAGCCACCGGCGGACCCGAGCACGGGGTGCGGAAAGGCCAATCCTCAGCTTGGCAGCTCGGGAAGCCCCCTCATGGTTTCCGGCCATCAGTACTACGTGAAGCTGCCGACGAGCTACGACGCGACCAAGTCATATCCGGTTCTCGTCATGTTCAATCCGACCGGCAATCCCATCAGCTGGGCCGAGCAAAATGCCGGGTTCGAGCAGATCGGCGCGAAGGATGCGTGGATCCGCGTCTACCCGCATCCCGCCAACTCGAGCGCGGGCTGGGGCTCCGGGGACGTTTCGTTCTTCCAACCCCTCTACGACACCATCACCGCTAGCTTCTGCGTCGACAAGGCGCGCGTGTTCGTCGCGGGCGAGAGCTCCGGCGGAGACTTTTCGAGCATCCTCGGTTGCGAGCACGCCGACAAGCTTCGCGGTGCCGCGCCGTGCGCCACGAAACCGGTGGGCAACTATCCGTTGGACGCCACGAAGCGAAAGTGCACGGGCCAGGTCACCGCCGTCGTCATCCACGGCAAGAACGACATGGTGGTCGGCCCCGAGAACGGTCCGCTCACGCGAGACTTCTACGTGGCCTTGAACCACTGCAGCAGCATGAGCACGCCCGTCTCCGGCTACACCGACGCGATGTCGAACTGCATCGAGTACCAGGGCTGTGACGCGGGCTTCCCCGTCGTCTGGTGCCAGCACACCGACCCCGAGTACACCAACACGAACCACGGCTGGCCCCACTTCGCGGCCAAGTACCTGTTCGAGCTCTTCTCGTCTTACTGAACGCCTGAAGCTCCAGCGGAACGCCTGGAGGCCATGAGCGAAGCAGGCGCGGGAGCTCGGACGCGCGGGACGCGCCGCCGCCGAGCGCGCCCGGGCGCACGTGCGGGATCAAAGAGCAACGTGCCGGGAATCCTAGAGAAAGCCGATGATGGAGCCCGCTCGCTGCGCTGCCCACGCCACGAGCTGGTGCGGTCGTCGGGTGGCGGGTCGCCCCGCGTCGGCTGCCTTCGCGGCTCTCGCGCCCGCGAGAGCGCAGTGTCCCTCGCCGCGTTGAGCAGCGCAGATGTCGGTGATCCCTCCCACCAAGCCCGGCGTTCCAGTCAACGACTCCGCGCGGCATCTTGCGTCCGCCTCCGGTCCACGCGTGCTCGTGCTGCTCCGCACCGACGCGGCCTGGTCGCGCGGCATCTTGCGCGGCTTCATGGCGGTCGCACACGAGCGCGGCTGGACGCTCCTACACTACCATCCCCCCGTTGATCTCGGCTGGCTCGCGCGCGAATGGGCTCCGGACGCCGCGGTGGTCGGGCCCGAGATTTCCGCCGAGTCATTGGTCGAGCTCGCTCCCGCCGCGCTCGTGTCGGTGCCAGTGGATCGCAGCCAGGACGGCATCGCGTCCGCTTGCATCGACGACGCGCGTGTCGCCGTCCTCGCCGCCGAGCATCTGCTCGCGACCGGGCTCAAAGAGGTCACCACATTTCGCTTCGACGAGTCGCCGTTCGCCGTGGAGCGCGAGCGGAGCTTCATCGCGCGGGCGTGCGCCGGGGGAGCTCGGGCGACGCCGGGCTGGGGGAGCAACGAGCGGGGAAGGCCGAGTCGGCTCGAGGACCCCGAGGATATCATCGCGTGGTTGCGCGCGCTGCCCAAGCCCTGCGGCGTCTTCACCTGTGCCGACGCCTGGGCGAATGCCGTGATGCGCTACGCGCGCGCCGCCGGCGTGCGCATTCCCGAGGACATCGCGCTCGTCGGCGCGGACAACGACGTTCTCGAATGCGAGCTGATGTCGCCCCAGCTCTCGAGCGTCATGATCCCGTTCCGCGAGGCGGGGGCTGCCGCGGCGTCGCTCGTTGGCCTTGCCCTTGCCGGCAAGTCGATCGCGGGCGAGCGCATCGTCGTTTCACCGGTCACGGTCGTGCCCCGGCGCTCGTCCGAGCTTTTCGCGATCGAGGACCCACTCGTCGCCGAGGCCGTGCGCTGGATTCGCGCGAACTCCGAGCGTCGCCTCACGGTTCCCATGGTGGCGCGCGCGGTGGGTGGTGGGCGCCAGCGGCTCGAGCGGCGGTTTCGCGCCTTGCTCGACCGCACCGTCCAGGAAGAGGTCCGCCGCGCCCACGTGGAGGTGGCGCGGCGCCTTCTCGAGTCGAGTCAGGCGAGCCTGCGGGAAATCGCCAAGCGCAGCGGCTTCACGAACGCCGCGCTCTTGAGTGTCGCGTTCCAGCGTGAGATGGGCGTGCCCCCCGGCACGTACCGCCGCCGCGTGCAGAAGGCGCTCGTCGAAGCCGACGGTTAGAGCGGGCGCCGCTCGCGCATGGCCTCGCCTCCGTTGGGCGGTTGCCCTGGGCCGAGTAGCCCGAAGCCTCCGTCGGGCCTATCGTCGCCTCGAGCGACATGGCGAAGACGAAGCGAGTCGAGCGCGAGGTCATCGTCGAGGGCGTGCCGGTTCCCACGTTCTTTTACGGCACGGCGTGGAAGGAGGACGACACCGAGCGGCTCACGACGCAGGCGCTCGAGCTCGGCTTTCGTGCCATCGATACCGCCAATCAGCGGCGTCACTACTTCGAGGCCGGCGTCGGTGCGGCCGTGCGAGGAGCGATCGCGCGCGGTGTCGCGCGGAGCCAGCTCTTCTTGCAGAGCAAGTTCACGCATCAGGGTGGGCAGGATCATCGCCTGCCGTACGATGCCGCTGCCGACGCTCGCACGCAGGTGCACCAGTCGTTTCAGAGCTCGCTCGAGCACCTCGGTACCGACTATCTCGACTCGCTCGTCCTCCATGGACCGATGTTGCGGCGCGGGCTCGCATCGCGCGATCACGAGGCGTGGCACGCGATGGGCGAGCTCAAGTCAGCCGGCGGTGTGCGGCTCGTCGGCGTGAGCAACTTCGGCCTCGATCAGCTCGAAGAGCTCGTTCGCACCGAGGTCTTACGCCCGAGCTTCGTCCAGAACCGCTGCTACGCCAATTCGGGCTGGGATCGCGACGTGCGCGACTTTTGCCGCAAGAGCGGCATCCGTTATCAGGGTTTCTCGCTGCTCACGGCGAATGCCCGCGTGCTCGCGCACCCAAGCGTGCGGGCGTGCGCGCAGCGTCTCGGTGCGACGGGGGCCCAGGTCTTGTTCCGCTTCGCGCTCGAAATTGGCATGCTGCCGCTCACGGGCACGTCGAGCGCCGAGCACGCGCGCGCCGATCTCGCGGCGTACGATCTCTTGCCGCTCACCGAAGCGGAGCTTCGCGCGATCGAGAGCGCCGACGAGCACTGAGCCCCCACGTGGGGCTCGGGACGTTCGCAAAATGTGCGCTCGGCCGCGACGGATGAGAACTGGCGACGATGGCGTCGTGGGCTACGCTGTCTGCTCGTGCAACCCTTCAGCGCGCGCGGTTCTCTGCTTGCTTTGGTCGTGGCCGGGGCCTCGCTGCTTTCGTGCTCCGAGAAGCGCTCGGGCGGCGACGCCGCGCAAAATGCCGGAGCCGGGCAGGGGGTCACCGGAGGGACGGGCTCGGGCGGCACCTCCGCCGCGGGCGGCTCGAGCGGTGAAGGCGCGGGAACCGGGGGCATGGGCGGCTCGGCGACGGGCGGCTCGGCGACGGGCGGCTCGTCCGGCTCCGGGGCTTCGGGAGGCACGGCGGGCTCGGGAGCCTCCGGCGGCAGCGCGGGCATGGGCGGCACGGCGGGCGGCGCGGGCGGCTCGGCGACGGGCGGCTCGGCAGGCGGCGCGGCGACGGGCGGCTCGGCGACGGGCGGCTCGGCGACGGGCGGCTCCTCGGGCGGCGGAGGCGCCCCCACGGGTGACCCGGCCGTGCACTTCGTCGGCCGCGTCGACGACAGCGACCCGGCGAACGTCCGCTTCGCGTGGTCCGGCACGGGCGCGGTCGCTCGGTTCGACGGCACGTCCGTCGGCGCGGCGCTCGGTGGCGGCCAGGAGTACACCGTGGTCATCGACGGCGCGGTGCAGCCAAAGCTCGTCGCGACGAGTGGCATGAACGCGCTGGCGACGGGCCTCGACGCGGGCACGCACACCGTGGAGCTCTACCGCCGCACCGAAGCGAGCCAGGGCGAGTCGGTGTTCATGGGGTTCGACTTCGGCGGTGGCACCCTGCTCGCGCCGAGCGTGCCCACGCGCCGCCTCGAGTTTATCGGTGATTCGATCACCTGCGGCTACGGCGACGAGGGCCCGGACATGAACTGCTCGTTCTCGGCCGCCACCGAGAACCACTACCTCACCTACGCCGCCATCACGGCGCGAAACCTCGGTGCCGAGCTCAGCACGGTTGCCTGGTCGGGCAAGGGTGCTGTTTGCAACTACGGTGACGACGCGAGCAGCTGCAACGATCCCTTGCCCATCTACTACGATCGCGTGTTGCCCTCGAGGAGCGACAGCGTCTGGGATTTTTCGCGATTCGTGCCGGACGCCGTCGTGATCAATCTCGGAACGAACGATTTCAGCACCGACGTCGATCCGAGCGCGTCCATGTTCGAGGCCGGTTACACGGCGCTGCTCCAGCACCTCCGGGAAAAGTACCCGGACGCCTACATTCTCCTCACCAACGGCCCCATGCTCACGGACCCCGATCTCGCGAAGCTCAAGGGCTACATGCTGGAGGTCGTGACGACGCTCGCCGATCCGAAGATCTCGACCTTCGACATTCCGACGCAGGACGGCTCGGACGGCTTCGGCTGCGACTGGCACCCCAGCCTCGCGCGCCACGAGAAAATGGCGACGGTGGTCACGGCCGAGCTCAAGGGCAAGCTCGGCTGGTAAGCTTCTGCCCGGCGTGCGCGACCGGCCGCGGATTTCGTTCTTCGAGGGAGCCCGCGCCGTTTTCGACGCGTTCGGGATGATCCTCGGCGCACCCTCGCTCTGGGGTCCCGCGCTCGTGCCCGCCGTCGTCTTGCTCGTGCTCGAGAGCGGGTTCGTCGCGCTTGCGCTCTTCGTGCTCGGGCCCGAGCTCTCCGCCCACTTGCCCGCACCGGGGGGCCTCTTCACGCGCGCGCTCGGCATCGTGGCGAGCGTCGTCGTCGTGTCGGGCGTGGCGGTCGTCGGCTGGTTCCTCGCGCTCTTCGTGACGCCTCCCTTGAGCTCGCAGGCGCTCGAGAAGCTCGTCGAGCACACCGAGCGTGCCGTGGGCGCGCCGCCACGCGCCCCCATCGGTTTTTTCGCCGAGCTCACGTCGGGGCTTCGCGCCATGCTCGTGGCGACGCTCGTGGGTCTGCCGCTCCTCGCGCTCCTCGCGCTCGTGGCGCTCCTCGTACCCGCGGCGAGCGTCGTGACGGTGCCCCTCCAGGTGTTGCTCTCGTCGCTGATGCTCGCCTGGGGCCTCTTCGACTATCCGCTGTCGCTCCGCGGTTTCGGTGTCCGCGCGCGCCTTTCGCTCCTGCGCGAGCAGTTTCTCGGCGTGCTCGGGTTCGGGCTCGCCTTCGCGATCCTTTTCTGGGTGCCGTGCTGCGGCGTGGTGCTCCTCCCCGTCGGCGCCGTGGCGGCGACGCTCGTCGTGTGTCGCGTGCTTCCCCGAGAACAGGAGGGCGGCGCGCCTGGGCCGGGTCCAGGCGTTGCCGGCGAGCGTCCCGGACGTTGACGGGGCCCGGCACCGGCGGCGATGCTGAGCGCCGATGGGCTACGGGCGCGCGTCGAGCTTCTCGTCGAAGCACGCGCTCGCCTCGGGTCTCTTCGTCGCCGCCGTCGTCCTCGAGCCGCGCGCGCTCGCCTACGAGTCCGAGGTGTCGGCGTCCGTCGACGCGCAGTACTACGCTTTCCAGAGCCCCTACGGCGAGCCGGTGATCCGGCGCCGTCGCTACACCGACACGCTCGGCCTCGCGCTCTACGATCTCGGGGGCGAGGGCAAGCCGGGCGGCCCGCGCCTCTCCTTCCGCTCACGCCTCAGGCTCGACGCCGATCTCGGCGTGGAGCCCGCCGAGCGCGACCCGAGCTCCGACCGCTACGTCCCGGGTCTCGAGCAGGCGCCGCTCGACCTCATGTATGCGTACCTCGAGGGCGAAGGCTACCTCGGTGGCGTCGTCGGATTTCGCGTCGGACGGCAGCTCCTTGCCGACTCGCTGGGGTTCTGGGCGTTCGACGGCGGTCTCGTGTCGGTGACGACGCCCGCATACGTGAGGCTCGAGGCGTACGGTGGGCTCGAGGAGCGCTCGGGGCTCCCGATGCTGACGACGCCGCGCTATCAGGCTGACGGCGTCGCACGCGGCTCACGCGACGATCTACGTGCCGATCAGTGGACGAGCTACCTCGAACAGTCGCGCGTCGCGCCCGCGTTCGGTTTCGCCATCGAGAGCATCGACCTCGATTTCTTGCACCTCCGCGCTGGTTACCGGCGCGTCCAGAACCGTGACACCGTTGCCGTCTCGCCGTTCGCCGACGAGCTTCTCGCCATTCGCACGACGACGGGCGGCCGCGTTTCGAGCGAGAAGGCCGGCGCCTCGGCGCGCCTCGAGAGCCCGGAGCTCGGAGCGGTCACGGCGAGCTTGGTCTACGATCTCGTCGCCGGGCTCACGAGCGACGTCGCCGTGGGGATGGATTATTACGCGACCGATCGCATCACGTTCGGGCTGGACGCCGAGCGCGTCGTACCGACCTACGACGGCGACTCGATCTTCAACTGGTTTTCGCACTCACCGCTCGCCACGGCGAGCGCGCGGGTCGATCTCGGGCTGTCGCGGCGGCTCGACGTCTCGGCCGATGGCGGCGTGCGACTTTTCGAGACGCTCGGTGACCCGGAGGCGTCGCCGGGCGGCTCGACCGAAACGCGTCGCACGCGCGAGGCCGATCCGTTCGCCGCGCTTTCCGGACGCTACCGTTACGGCTTCGGGACGGCGGCGGCGCGCGGGATGCTCGAGCACGGCGAGCGCGGACACCGCTACGGGGTGGACCTCTCGACGACGCGCACGTTCGACGCGGGGTACTACGACACGCTCGTCGTCGTCTCGCTCTACGACTGGCAAGACGCGCTGCGAGCCGACCGGCACGCGACGAGCTTCTCCTACGTCATCGGTGCAGGGCTCTCGCCGGGGCTCGACCTCTTCAACGTGGGGCGCCTCGGCTTCGAGTGGGAGCACGCGATGAACCGGCTCGTCGGACAGCGCTTCCGCGCGCTCGCCACGCTCGACTTTTCGGTGCTCCGATGACGACCAAGGAGCGCACCGAAAGCTCGGCGCTCGGTCTTGCCGTCGCCTGCGCGCTCGCGCTCGTCGCCGCGCTGCTCTCGCCGGCACGCGCCGAGCCAGGCGGGTCACCCGGCGCACGCGCCGCGCCGAGTCTCGACGGCGGTGCGGACGTCGCGAGCTTCGACGACGGCGGAGCCGACGACGCGGGTGGGGAGGAGCCGGCCGGCGGCGGCGACGCCAATGACGTCGACGCCGCGCGCGCGAGCTTCGACGACGCTCCCTCGGACGCGGTGCTCGTGCACGGCCTCGACTCGCTGCCCGGCGGCGCGAAAGTACCGGAGAAACTTCGTCCCCCCGGTGCCACACCCTCGGACGGTGGCCCGAGCCCCGTGATCTTCCCGCCGCAGGCGCTCGGTGTGCGCTTCGACCACCGGCGTCATGTCGCACTCGGTGCGACCTGCACGACGTGCCACGACGGAGCCAAAACGAGCCGCCGCAGCGCCGATTCGCTGATCCCCAAGGGTTCGCGCTGCGACGCTTGTCACGGCTCGAACCACCGCGCCGTGCCCGTCACGGCGGGGAAAACAGCGCCGGGTCGGTGCGGCTATTGCCACGTCGGGTATCGCGACGAGGACGGCCAGCGCGTCGCGCGCATCGTCGTGCCGCCGCCCAACCTGCGCTTCGATCACGCCGTACACGTCGGGCGCGGCATGGACTGTTCGGCCTGCCACGGTGCCGTCGGCTCGCTCGAGCTCGCGACCGTCGATCAGCTGCCCCGCATGCGCGCTTGCCTCTCTTGCCACCGGGCCGAGCACCCGAAGGCTGGCTCGCCCTCGCGCGCCTGTCCCACCTGTCACTTGACCGAGCGTGGGTCGCGCCTACGCACCACGTTCGCGACCGGCAAGCTCATGCCGCCTGCCTGGCTCAACGACGCCGAGCATGGCCCGGACTTCGTCGAGCGACACCAGCGCTCCGCGGCCAACGACAGCCGCTTCTGCGGAAGCTGTCACGCCGAGCACTTCTGCACCGACTGCCACGACGGACGCGTGCGGCCCCGCCGCGTGCATCCCAACGACTTTTTGAGCCAGCACCCGGTGGCAGCGCGCTCGAACAGCCCCTCGTGTCGCTCCTGCCACCAGGAGCAGTCCTTCTGCCTCGGTTGCCACCAGCGCTCGGGCGTCACCCTGTCCGGCCCGCTCGGCAACATCGCCGGTCGAGGCCGCTTCCACCCGCCCAAGTCGATCTGGAGCAACAGCGTGCGCGGGCCGGGCCATCACGCGTGGGAGGCCCAGCGGAACCTCGACGCGTGCGTGAGCTGCCACGTCGAGCGCGATTGCGCCGTGTGCCACGCCACGGCGGCCGTCGGGGGCGCGGGTGTCCGTAGCCCGCACCCTCCGGGCTTCGCGAGCCGTTGTGGTCGTGCGCTTCGGCAGAATGCCCGGCCGTGCCTCGTTTGCCACGATCCGTCCGACCCAACCCTCGGGATTTGCCGATGAGCGAGCGAAGCCATGGAAAATCCTGGCCCGACTGGGGAAAGCGCTTGCGCCGGGATCCCCCGCGTGGGTATGACTCCGGGCTCTCGGCGAAGGAGGCCCAGCGTGAAGGAACTGGTTCGATACCTGTTTCAGAACTTGTACTTCGACTTCCAGGGCGACATTTCCGTCGAGCAAGTGCGCGAATTCTTGAGGGAAGACGACAGCCGCGAGGCTCGCCAGCTTCTCTCGAAGATCATCGAGGAAAACGGCGTGGACGACGTGCTCATCACGCTGGCGGACTGCCTGCGCGAGTACATCAAGACGGGCGTGAGCGAGCAGATCATCCGCGACCAGCTCATCACCTACTCGGACAGCTGACCCGCTGGCCGACCGTGGCGGCGGGCATCGTCGCCGTGAGCCTGGGTGGTTGCGACCTCGGAAGCCCCGAGCTCGAGCCGTCGAGGGGTCCGTCGCTGCACCTGCTTGCGACCGAGCCCGCCGATGGAGCGGGCATCGACTGCGCACCCGGCGAAAGCGTGTGCGGGGTGCCCATCGACACGCCGCTCGAGCTTCGTTTCGACCGCTTTCTCTTGCCGCGGACGGCGATCCGGCAATCGATCGTGTACTTTACGGGGCTCGCGAAGAACCCGATCGTCGTCGATCCGCGCCTGCCGGAGATGACACCGACCTACGATCCGCTCGAGCGCGTCGTCCGGTTCACGCTGCCGAGCGGCGCGACCCTGCGGTCAAACACGCTCTACAGCGTCCTCTTCCCCGTCGCGGGCGCACCCACGCTGCCGAGCCCGGAGACGGCCGTCGTCGATTGGGGCTTTCGCGCCATCGACGGAGCGCCCCTCGCCGAGGGCGGGCTTCGCTCCATCAGCTTTCGTACGGGCAGCGAGCGCGGCGCGCTCCCTAGCCCCGAGCCTCCGCCGGATTGCGCAGCGATCGTGGGGATCTTCCGCTGCGAAGGCCTCGGCTGCCCTCGCGGCGACCTCGGCTGCGCAAGCTGCCACGACGGCGGACCGAGCTCTCCGCTCCGCCTCGCGCTCGGTGACGAGGACGCGCTCTCGCGCACCGCGATCGGCCACGTCGCCCACGAGACCGAGGTCGGCCCCACGACGGGCGTCGCGCTACAAGACCCGGCTCGCTTTGGCGCCAGCATGCCGATCATCGATCCGCGTCGGCCCGATAACAGCTACCTCGTCTACAAACTGCTCGCGGGTCACGGCGCGTATCGCGCCCCGGGCTCCGCTTCCGACGCGTGCGAGAGCAGCTACTCGGTGAATAACCCCGAGGGGACACCAGGCGAGGACTGCCTTCTGCCGTCCGAGGCCGAGCTCTCGCGCCTCAGGGAGCGCGTCGTGCTCGGCGAGCCCATGCCGCCCGCCGGCGCACCGGACTTCATCCACGCCGATGAGGTGCGGCGCATCGCGCGCTGGATCCAAGCCGGCGCCGTTTGCCCCTGACGCCGACGCTCTGGCGTCTCCGAGCCCGGGGGCTGGGCCGAGCAGACTGACTTGTTCGGCTGGGGCTGAGCCGTTCCAGCGGGCACCACCCACTGACATCTGGGTTGACTCGATGCTGAAAGAACAGCACAATTTGGGGGATATGGGGGAATCCCAGCCGGCAACAAAGTTGACAGTCGCGCGCCGGCGGTTGGCGCTGCTGCAGCGGCTCGGCGGGGGCGCCACGAGCTCGGTGTGGCTCGCGGCGGACGGTGGCAGCCGGGTCGCTCTCAAGATCGGGCAGGGTCCCTCGCAGCGCCTGCGCTTCGCGGACGAGGCGGCGCGCCTCGCGTGGACCAGCTCACCGGAGCTCACGCCGCTGCTCGACGCCGCGGTCGTGCGCGAGGCCGTCGAGCTGCCGGGCGGGGTGCGCATCGCACCGGGGACGCCCGTGCTCGTTCTCGGTGTTGCAGAGGGCACCGTGCTCGCTCCGTCTGCGCTCGGTGCCGAGGAGCGATCGAAGCTCGGGCTCGTCATCGCCCGCGACATCGGCGCGGCGCTCGCGGCCTTGCATGCCGCCGGGTCGGCGCACGGTGACGTCAAAGCCGCCAACGTCGTCGTGGCGCGCGAAGGGGGTGAGCCGCGGCGCGCCCGGCTCGTCGATCTCGGGCTGTCCACCGAGGTGACGGAGGTCGTGCCGCGGGGCGGCACGCTGCGCTATCTCGCCCCTGAGGTCGCCGAGAGCGCGGGGGACGCGCGCCTCAGAGAATCTTTGGGCGTTCGGCCTCCTGCTCGCGGAGACGGCATCGGCGGACGTCGCGCGGGCGGAGCGCCCCACGCCCGAGCAGCTCGAAGCGCTTCCGGACGAGCTCGGGCGCCTCGCGCGGGCGCTGCTTCGAAAGTCGCCCGGCGCGCGCCCCTCCGCGGCCTGGGTCGAGCGCCGCGCTCGGGTCTTGCTCGGTGCCGTCGAGTCGGAGCCCGACGCGCTCGTGCGTCGCCGCGCGTCGGTGCGGCGCGCCTACCTTGCCGTGCGTCGCGACGAGATCTTGCAGGCGGCCCGCGCCGAGGAGGTCGAGGTCGCCGTCGAGGGGGAGCCTGGGCGCTGGCTCGGGGAGGCGCTCGTGCTCGCGCGCGCGATCGCGGGCCTGCGCTCGGACACGCCGCCCACCGGTCGCGCGCGGCTGCGTGACCTCTCGCCCATGGGGCAGGCACGCTGGCTCGCAACGCTCGTCGGGCCCGTCGCCGCCACGTGGCCGAGCCTGCGCTCGTCGGACGATGGCGCGCTCGCCGACCGGCTGCTCGCCTCCGTCGAGCGTCGCGAGCCCGAATCGCTCGTCGTCGCGGATTTGATGGCGCCCGCGTCGAGCGCGCCCCGCTCGCGCGCCGGGGTCGACCCGGTGGAGCTCGCGCTCGCCCTCGAGCAGGGCATGGCCGACGCCGAGCTGCTCGACGAGGTCGAGCTCCGGCTCGAGGCGCCCGGGGCGTCGCTCGCGCTCGGACTCGCGCTCGCGCGGGTGCTCCGGCGCCGCGGCCAGATGGGCCGCGCGCTCAGCGTGCTCGAACGGCTTTCGGGGGATGAGGTGCTCGCCGAGCGCGCCGAGATCCACCGGCGCGCCGGTGATCACGCGGCCGCCGAGCGAGCGGTCGAGGCCGTGCTCGCGGGGCGGCCCGCGGCGGCCGCGCGCGCCCGCGCCGTGGCGACGTTGGCGCGACTCCTGCTCGATCGCGGCGACGCACGCGAGGCCGCCGCGCTGCTCACCGACGAGCCCGATTCGGCCCCCGTGCTCGAGACGCGCGCGCTCGCGGCACTCGCCCTCGGGGAACGCGAGCTTTCGCTCGAAATTCACCGAGCGCGCGCGGGCCGTCGCCGTCGGCGACGAGGAGCGCGGCCGCATCGACGCCGTGCGCGGCAACGTGGCGCACGCCGCCGGTGACGGAGAGGCCGCGCTGGCGGCGTTCCGCTCGGCGGCGGAGCACGCCGGTCGCGCGCACGCCGTGCTCGAGGAAGCCACTTACCTGACGGGTGTCGCCGCTGCCGCGAGCGTGCTCGGCGAGCTCGGCACGGCGATCGCCGCCGCGCGCCGTTCCGTGCTGCTGTTCGAAGCGCTCGGGCGACGCGTGGAGGCCTCGCGCGCCACGCTGTCGCTCGCCTCGAGCCACGCGGAGGCAGGCTCGCTCGACGAGGCGCGCGAGGCGGCGCTCGAGGCGGCTCAGCGCGCGCGCGCAGCCGGGGATCGGCGCTGCGTCGGCTTCGCCCATCTCGTGCTCGCGGACCTGTACGAGCCGCCGCATCTCGAGGCGCTCGAGCACGCGCGTTTCGCGCTGGGCCAGCTGCCGCCCGGCGACGACGACGCCCTGCGCTGCGCTGCGCGCCTGCTCGCGCACGGCGAGCCCGACCTCGACGTGACGCATTTCGACGCGCTGTCGCGCTTGCCCTCGACGGCCATCGACGCTCGGCTCGAGTGGTGGGGCGCGCGAGCGCGGCTCGAGGCCGGGCGCACCGAGCCGCGCCGTCCCGAGCAGGTGCTCGTCGAGCTCGCAGCGCTCGCCTCGGGGCCCGTGGTCGCACGTGGTCCGGCGCTCGCGGCGGGGGCGCGCCTCGCGGCTCGTGTCGGCGACGGCGACATGGCGCGCCGGCTCACGCTCGCCGCCGCGGACGCGGCGCGCGAGATGCGGCGTCGCTCGCCGCCCGCTCTTGCCGAGGCGCTCGACAGCCTGCCCTGGGTGCGCGCCACGGCCGCGGTGAGTCGCGAGAGCCTGCTGTCGGCCGCGCAGATGGCCGATGTCGAGGCGCTCGTGCGCGCGCTCGGACGTCGCGATCACCTGAAAACGTTGCTGAGGCAGGTGGTCGACGCGCTCGTGCTGTGGACGGGCGTCGAGCGGGGGCTCTTGCTGCTTCGTGCGCCGGGCGAAAAGCTCCGCCCTCGGGTCGCACGCAACCTCTCGCGCGCCGATCTCACGAGCGAGCAGCTCGCCTTGAGCTGCACGCTCGCCGAGCGCGCTCTCGAGCTTGGCGAGCCGGTCGTGGCCGTCGACGCGGCGGGTGATCTGCCCGAAGTGCACAAGAGCGTGCACGCGCTCAAGCTGCGCAGCGTGCTCGCGGTGCCGCTCATCGCGCACGGCGAGGCACTCGGTGTCGTCTATCTCGACGATCGCGTACGGCGGGGAGCCTTCGGGCCGTCGGAGCTCGGCTGGGTGCGGCTCGTCGCGACGCTCGCGGCCGTGGCCATCGCCGATGCGCGGGCCGAGCTCCTACTCAGGCGCGCGGCGCGGCGTGCCGAGCGCGCCGAGGCACGGTTGTCACGCGAGCTCGCGCGGCGCGAGGCCGAGCTAGACGTCGCGGAGCGGGAGCTCGCGCGGGCCACCGAGGGCCGAAACACGCGCTTCGCCTACGATTCCATCGTCGGGGACAGCGAGCCCGTGCGCTCGCTGCTCCACGTGGTGGATCGGATCACCTTGTCGGAGGTGCCCGTGCTCGTCAGCGGGGAGTCAGGGAGCGGCAAGGAGCTCGTGGCACGTGCCATCCACGCGAACGGTCCGCGCGGCGGCTTCGCGTTCGTTTCGGAAAACTGCGGAGCCGTGCCCGAGACGCTGCTCGAGTCCACGCTGTTCGGTCACGTGCGCGGCGCGTTCACGGGCGCGGTGCGGCCGCGCGCGGGCCTGTTCGAGGTGGCGCACCGTGGCACGCTATTCCTCGACGAAATCGCCGAGATGAGCCTCGGCATGCAGGCAAAGCTCCTGCGCGCGTTGCAGGACGGCGAGATCCGTCCGGTCGGCTCGGAATCCGCGCGGCGCGTCGACGTTCGGATCATCGGCGCGACGCATCGCGACCTCGAGCAGCTCGTGCGCGAGGGTCGTTTCCGCGAGGACCTCTTCTACCGGCTCAACGTGATTTCCGTGCGCGTGCCACCCCTCCGCGAGCGCACGGGCGACGTGGCGCTGCTCGTGGCGCAGTTCGTGAAGCAGCACAGCATGGGCCGTCGCGTGCGCGTTTCGCGCGCAGCGCTCGATGCCCTGTCGGCCTTCACCTGGCCCGGCAACATCCGGCAGCTCGAGAACGAGGTGCGGCGGGCGCTCGTGCTCTCGGACGACGTGATCCTCGTCGATCACCTGAGCGCCGAGGTGCGCGCGCGCACGGCGGGCGAGGTGGCGCGCGCGGATGGTCTCAACATGCGTCACCGCGTCGACGCGCTCGAGATCGAGCTCGTGCGGGCGGCGTTGCGTCGCACGAGCGGCAACCAGACGCGCGCGGCGGAGCTGCTCGGTGTGTCGCGCTTCGGGCTGCAGAAGATGATGAAGCGGCTCGAGATCCGCAACGATGCCGCGGACGTTGCCTGAGGCACCCGCGCCCGCGCTCGGCGGGGTCGGTCGCCAAGCTCGAGGCTAAGGCATGCCCCGTCGCGTTTCGGACGGCGCCTGCGAAGGGCTCCGCTTGCGTGCCGGCGGACGCTCCGGCATGCGGCGCTGCCGGAACCCCAGCGCCACTTGCCCGCGCAGCTGGTGGCGCTCCGTGAGATCATAAAAGGGCGAGGCCGCCCGGATGGTCTTCTTCACGCGCGACGACGTATCGAGCACGAACAGCGGGCCCGGCCTCTCCTTTGCCGTGCGCAAGAGCTCCGGAATCAAGACCGGCGGCTTGAAGCACCGCGTCACGAAGTTTGCCTCGAGGGCCGGCCCGAGGCTGCCTTTGCTGCCCGGATGAGTGTTCCGATAGTAGTCGTAAAGCCGGCAACCACTGATATCGATGAGGAGGGGCACGCGCTGCGCCGTCACGACGTTCTTCGCGTGCAACAAGCCCGCGAGGAGCTCGGGACCGCCCGAGCTATGGCACATCACGCGCTTGTGGTCGTTCAGTCGTCGATCGAACGCGAAGAGCGGCACGAGCACGAGCAACAGGGAGGGCAACGCCATGAGGCGTTCCCTCTGCCAGAGCGGCCGGTCGAGGGCCATGGCCGCAAGCCCAGCGCTCGGGAGCAGCGCGAAAAGGTTCGTACGAAAGACGCCGAACGGCCAGTGACCGAGGGCGTTGACGACGAAGAGCGCAACGAGCGGCAGCACGAGCACGAGCGCTTCGCGTCTGCGGCGTCCGAGAGCGAGCGTCACGAGCCCGGCGAAGACGAGCGCCACCCAGATCGTTCGATCGACCTCGGCGAGCGCCCGGAGCGTGCTGCGGTCCGGCCAGGGCGCGCGCCACACGGCCCGCCGGTAGCCGGCGAAGGCGAACAGGTCGAGCTGCCGCGGGTACCACCAGCCGAGGTAGCTTCCGCTGCCGGCGCGATGGAACACGCCGTACTTGTCGCCCCAGAATGCGCTTTCTGCGGGCTCCGAGAGCGTTCTCCAGAGAAAGAAGTACTCGCCGACGAGCACTGCGACCGTGAGCGCGCCCCCTGCGAGCACGGCCGAACGGTGGGGACGAGAGCCGCGCGTCGCGCCGAGCAGGAGCAAGAAGAAGCCGGGGTAGGCGAAGGCGATGTCCTGCGCGTAGAACGTGCCGAAGATCGCGAAAGCGAGCGCCCAAGCGAGATCCCCCGTGCGCCGCTCGTCGGCGTAGCGCAGCGCAAGGAGTGCCAGCACGAGGTGCAAAAACAGGCTGATCGAGTAGGGCTTGAACTCCTTCGAGAGATCGATGGCCGCGGGGTGCAGCGCGATGATCACGACGAACAGGAGGCGCGCGCCGCGCGCGGAGTAGAGGCGCGCCGCGAGCAATGGGGAGAGGCAAACCGAGGCGACGCCCGCGGCCCAGGGCAGCGCCCGGAGCACGGGCTCGCTAGGCCCGAAGAAATGCGCGAGATTCTTGGTGAGAGCGAGAAAGCCGAGCGGCCGGAGCGGCATTTCGCGTAGCGGCAACCCGAGCAGATCGTGCGCGCCGCTCGCCTCGTCGAGCCACAACGGTTCGACGGACCAGAGCTGGCCGCGTGCACGAAGGAAGATGCCGAACAGCATGGCCAGCGCCATCAGCACGAGCCGCGCGCGCTCCCACGGCGACGCCGCCACGAAGGCTTCGCGCTGCCGGGTGACGAACGCTCGAATCTCTTTCCACACCGCGGGTTGCTGCTTTGGCTGAAACCGCGTCTTAGCCAGATTCCTCCTTTGTGTCAGGAGGTCTCGTTGGGCGCGCTTCGCGTCTTCGGTTACATTCCGGACATGCGCTGCGTCGATCTGACCCACGGCTACGCGTTTCTCGCGCTGCTTCTCGCCGTGGGGTGCGGGTCGGATGGAGCTTCAACCATCGAGACGGGCGGTGCCGGAGGCACGGGCGAAACGGGCGGCACCGCGGTGGCGGGCGGCACGAGCGGCGCGAGCACCGGCGGTACTGCCGGCGGCGCCGCCGCTGCGGCCGGCGGCGGGCAGGGCGGCGTGGGCGGGGCGACGGCTGGCACCGCTGGCGACGCAGGTTCCGGCGGCGACGGTAGCGGTGGTGTTTCCGGTGCGGGTGGCGACGCGCCGGGCGGCGCGGGCGGCGGTGGTCAGGCGGGGCTCGGTGCTGGCGGCTCGGCAGCGGGTGGTTTGGGCGGCGCCGCGGGCTCCGCCAGCGCAGGCGCCGGCATGGGTGGCGCCGCGGGGGCCACGGCCGGAGGCGGCGGCATCCCGTCGCCGCCCGGCTACCACCTCGTGTGGAGCGACGAGTTCGACGTCGACGGGCCGCCGAATCCAGCCAACTGGAGCTTCGAAACCGGCTTCGTCAGAAACGAAGAAGATCAGTTTTACCAGGCTGACAACGCGACCGTCGAGGGCGGGCTGCTCGTCATCGAGGGCCGAAAGGAGCGCTTGCCGAACCCGAGCTACCAGGCGGGCTCGAGCGACTGGAAGACGAACCGGCAGTACGCCGAGTACACGTCGAGCAGCCTGCACACCCGCGGCAAGCACAGCTTCCAGTTCGGTCGCTTCGAGATGCGCGGCCGCATTCCCACGTCGGCGGGCATGTGGCCCGCGT
Organism: uncultured delta proteobacterium; assembly: GCA_963841435.1. GTDB lineage: Bacteria > Myxococcota_A > Polyangia > Polyangiales > Polyangiaceae > PMG-095. The sequence continues at coordinate 94,165 of CAWJCS010000005.1, read as the reverse complement.
TCTGGAGCCTCGGCGTCAGCGGCGAGTGGCCCTCGAACGGCGAGGTCGACATCATGGAATTTTACCAGGGCAAGGTGCTCGCCAATGTCGCGTGCGGCACGAGCACTCGCTACACGGCCAAGTGGGATTCGGTCACGAAGGCCATCACGTCGTTCGGTGATCCCGACTGGTCGTCGAAATTCCACGTGTGGGCCATGGTGTGGGACGACACCAAAATCGACCTTTTCCTCGACGATCAGCTGATGAACACGTCCAATCTCGCCGACATGCTCAATCCGGGCGGCGACAGCCCGTTTCGCCAACCCGAGTACCTGCTCGTGAACCTCGCACTCGGCGGCAACAACGGCGGCGACTTGAGCGGCACGACGTTCCCCGTGCGCTACGAGGTTGACTACGTGCGCGTGTACCAGGCCGACTGAAACGCCGGCCCGCTCTCAGTTGAGGAGCGGCGGACTCTTCTTGGGCTCGAAGATGCGGTCCCAGTTCTCGCGGTAGCGGTCCGTCGCGACCTGCGCCGGGCCCTTCTGCACCCGTGCCGGAGCGGCTTTCTGCGGTACGGGAGCCGGCAGCTCGACCTTGACGTCGCAGAGCAGGGGAAAGTCGGGTCGGGGAGTGAGGCTCACCACCTCGCCCACGATCGGCGTGCCGTGCTTCAGCGGATGCAGCGCGCCGACCTCGACCCGATCCTCCCGGCGGCGCACGATGCGGAGCCCCGCGCCGTCCGGCGTCCTGCCGTGGATCAGCGCAACGTCCGAACCGTCGTGCTCGTCGCCTTTCAACCACTTCATTCTAGCACGGGGATGGGCCGGGGCCTTCAGAGGCCGATCGCCGTGCGGAACACCCAGCCTTCGCGCCCGCGGGAGTCGTACTTCACCCGATACCAATCGCCGCTCCGGCCCGTCACGGCGACCCGCGTTCCGGAGCGCAGCCGCGCGCTCACCTTGCTTTCGCGCTCGGGCGTGGCGTGGACGAGCGCCGTGTCCCAGGTCACGGTAGCCGTACCACTCGCAGGGGTGATGCTGAGCGGCGCGCCGTCCGCCGAGCCTTCCGGGCTCGCCGAGGCCGTGCCCTTGAGCTCCACGCGGTAGAACACCGTGTAGCGTTGATGCTGGTGGGGGATGCCGACCAGGGAGACGTTCGAGAAGCTCTTCTCGTAGCACTGGAGCAGGAGCGCGAGCGCGTCGTGCTCGAGTGTGGTGGCCTTGCCGCTCGTCACACGCGTCACGCGCTCGGTGCCGAAGTCCAGGTCGAAGCCGACCGAGACCACGCCCGCGATCGCCTTGGCCGGCTCGCAGTCGGTGAGCGAGCCGAGGCGGGGGCGCGCGACGCGGTCGAAGTCGACGGCGTCACAGGTCTGGATGCGTCCGCCGCCGCCGTCGCGACAGCTCGTGACCTGAGCGTCGCCGACCACGGGTGGCTGTGTCTCGGGCGCGTCGGGCAGGGGCGGCGTTTCCGAGGCCTGGGGGAGCTTTTCCTCCGAGGCCGCAGGCGGCGCCTCCTCGGGAGCACCCGACAGGTCCTGGCTCGAGGCCGGGGCCCCCGGCAGCTCCGGCACGAGGCGCACTCCTGCGAGTCGGGGCCAGACGAGGCCGATCGCAAAGCCCACGGCGGCGATGATGCCGATCCGGCCGAGGCGCAGGGGCGTGCTGCTCGCCGCCGGGACGTCGACCTTGAGACCGCGCTGACGTCGCGACGTCGCCATGAGCGATGCGTGTGGGCTCTATCACGAGGTCTCTCGAACCGGTAGCTCGAGGACGGTTCTGGCGCCGCCGCCCTCGCGGTTCTCGGCGAAGGCCCGGCCGCCATGGGCGCGCGCGATGCGCGAAACGAGCGACAACCCGAGTCCCAGGGACGAGCCGCCCCGCGCGCCGCCACCCGATCCAGAATAAAATGGCTCGAAGGCCCGCGTCAGCGCCTCGGCGGCGAAGCCCGGTCCGCGGTCGAGCACCTCGAAACGCACGCGGGGCGCCTCGCCGTCGAGGGCGACGAGGAGGCGCTCCACGCCGCTGGCGTGCCGCTCCGCGTTCTCGAGCAGATTGCCGAGCGCCCGGCCGACGAGCGTCGGATCCACGTCCACGCGCGCCCCGGCGCTCTCGTCCGTGAGCAATCCCTCGGACAGGCTCGCCGCCTCGAGCGCGCGTCGCGCGACGTTGGCGGCGGGCAGGGTCTGACGGGCGAGCGCGCCGAACTCGAGGCGCGACGACGCGAGGAGCTTGCCGATGAGCGCGTCGATGCCGAGGATCTCGCGCTCGATCTCCGCGAGCCGCGTCCCGCTCGTGCCCTCGCCGGCGGCAAGCTCGACGAGCACGCGCAGCCGCGCGAGGGGGCTTCGGATCTCGTGCGACACGGCGGCAAGTAGCTCCCGTTCCTCTTTGAGCTGGTGCTCGATGCGCGCGGCCATCTCGTTGACCGAGTCGGCAAGCGCGCCGACCTCGCCGGGCTGATGACGCCCGAGACGAACGCGAGCGCCGAGATCGCCGGCGCCGATGGCTCGCGTGACCCGCTCGAGCTCGGCGAGCGGACGCGTGAGCCGACGCGCGATGGCCGCAGACGCGGCCCACAGGAGCAGCGCGGCCGTGGCGACGCCGACGACGAAGCCGAACGGCGCGCGGCGCTGTGGACCGACACAACCGTGGACCGTTCCGAGAAAACCCCGGGCGTCGCGAACCTCGAGCGTGTAGCCCTCGTTGCACGGCTCGCCCACCTGCTCGAGCAGCTTGCCCGAGGCGTCCGTGACCGTCACGTCGGCGCGGAAGGCGTGGGCGAGCCCGCGTGTGAGCTCGCCGCGTGCTCGGGGATCGTGCCAGACACGCGCGAGCTCCGTGCGGCCGAGTGCTTCGAAGCGCGCAAAATCCTCCCGATAGTGCGCCGCACCCGGCCCGAACGCGCTCACGACGCCGCCGACCACGATGGCCGTAAAGAGAATGGTCACGCCGAACCACCAGAAGAGCCGGCGCTGGAGCCGCATGCGGCGCGGCACCTCGCAGTGCGGCCCACCGTGCGGTCCGTGACGAAAGGGTCGTCCCGGACCGAACCTACGGTGGCCCCTCACGAGCCGTCCTTCGACAGCACGTAGCCGACACCGCGCACCGTGCGAATGAGGCGCGGCGGATCGTCGCCGAGCTTCTTCCTGAGGTGCGAGATGTGCACGTCGACCGTGCGGTCGCTGACGTTGATGTCGCCGCGACCCGCTTGGGAAAGCAAGCTCTGGCGCGGCACCACCTGTCCCGCGCGCCGCAAAAGCGCGAGCAGAAGGTCGAACTCGAGCCCCGTGAGCTCGACCGGCTTGCCGTCGACATGCACCTGCCGCGTCTCCACCTCGAGCACCACGCCGCCTGCGGCAAGCCGCTGGCGCTCGAGGTCGGGGTGAGCGCGTCTCAGCACGGCCTTGAGCCGCGCCAGGAGCTCGCGCGGGCTGAAGGGCTTGGCGAGGTAGTCGTCGGCGCCGAGCTCGAGCCCGACGACGCGGTCGGTTTCGTCCCCCTTCGCCGTCAGCATGATGACGGGTAGGCCCGGCCAGCGCGCGCGCAGTCTCGACAGCACCTCGAGGCCGTCGAGCCCGGGCATCATCACGTCGAGCAGCACGGCGTCGAACGCGTCTCGCGAGAGCAGATCGAGAGCCCGGCGCCCATCCGGCGCGTGCGCCGGGCTCACTCCGTTCTGCGTCAGGTAGCTTTCGATGAGCTCGTAGAGCCGAGCGTCATCGTCGACCACGAGCACGCGTGTCGTCATCGTGTACCCGAGCCTACCATCGTCACGGGCCGCTCACGGCGCGGGCGCCGCCGGCGCTTTCGGCTCGATCGCCGCGGGTGACGGTCGCGGCGGCTCGCCCCTTTGCTCGTGCATCACGCGCTCGGCAGCGCGCACGCACGCCTCCGCAGCGCGATCTTCGAAGGCCATATGGCCGCCCGGGCCGAAGCCGTGGTGCCAGCCGTAGCCGTGATACCCGCAAAGCCGGCCGAACCCGGCCGCGAAGCCCAAAACGGCGCCCGCCGCCAGGAACACGATCAGAATGCCTCTCCACATGGGATACCTCCGTGGTCAGCAGGCGTAGCCACGCCCGTAAAAGCCGTAGTGCGGTCCGGACTCGACGAGATCGGCGAGGATCTTGCGCTGCCGTTCGTCGAGAGCTTCGTGGATCTTGCGCATCGTTTCGACGCCGGCGGCGCGCAGGCCCGAGAGCGCGGCGTCGTGGCGGTCGAACACCTCGTTCAGGCGTGCCTCGTCGACGCGGTCACCGCGCACCGCTTCGGCGATGTCGCGCCGCGTGCCGCGAACCTCGCGCCCCGACTCGCGCGCGTGCGCGACGAAGTCGTCGACGGCTTGTTGAATCACCTTCTCCTGGCCGGGCCCCGTGTCGAGCCTGGACAGCACGGCGTTCACGGCGCCGCGCGGACCGAAACCGCCATGGCGGCCGTACCCGAAACGGTGGTACCGATGCCGCCTTCCACGTGCGACCACGGCCACCAGGCCGAGCAAGCACGCCGTACCGAAAAAGAAACCGAACATGAGATTGTCTCCTCGTTTTCGGGTCTCGCACCCTGCGAGCCCGTCGAAGAGAACCTGCAAACCCAACGTGAAGGGCGTGCGCGCGAGATTGTGAAGGAAAGTTGAGTTCTTCAACCGCTCGAAATCAAAGAACAATATCGCGCGTGTGCCGTCGCCGTGGCAGTTGCGCGGTCCTCGCGCGATGATGCATCCCTTGCCATGAAGGCTTGCCAGCGCTGCAAGCTGAGCTTCCCCGACGACACGGCGGCCTGCTTTCTGTGTGGCTCGCCGCTCGAAGCGGTGCAGGACCCGCGGATCGGGCTCACCGTGGCGGGAAGATACCAGCTAGAGGCCGCCATCGGCGAAGGCGGGATGGCGACCGTGTACGCCGCCAGGCACCGGCTCGTCGACCGGCCGTGCGCCGTCAAGATCATGAACGCGGCGCTCGCCAAGAACGTGGTGATCCGCGAGCGCTTCCGTCGCGAGGCCAAGGCAGCACAGAAGCTCGGCCACCCCAACATCATCGAGATCTTCGATCAGGGCGAGCTGCCCGACGGCAGCCTATTTCTCGTCATGGAGCTGCTCGACGGCGAAACGCTCGCCGACGCGGTCGTGCGCGGCAAGGTCCCGCTCGAGCGCACGCTCCCCATCACGATTCAGATCGCGCGCGCGCTCGCTCGCGCCCACGACCTCGAGGTGATCCACCGCGACTTGAAGCCCGAGAACGTGTTCCTCGCCGAGGCCGAGGACGGTAGCGACTTCGTGAAGCTCCTCGATTTCGGCATCGCCCGGTCGATGCAGGACGTACGGCTCACGGGCGCCGGCGAGGTGTTCGGTACGCCCCAGTACATGGCCCCAGAGCGCATCACGTCGATCGACGCCGGGCCGTCCGCGGACCTCTACGCGCTCGGCGTCATGCTCTACGAGATGCTCTGCGGGCAGCTGCCGTTCGACGCGGACGACGTCGCGACTTTCTTCGTCAAGCATCTCAAGGAGAAGCCCATTCCGCTGCGGCAGCGGGACCCGAGTGTGCCCGCCGAGCTCGATCGCCTCGTGAGCGATCTCTTGGCGAAGGACCCCAAAGATCGGCCCGTCGACGCGCATCGCGTCCACAACGACCTCTTGCGCATCGCCGGCGCGCTCGGCGTTCGCGTCCCGGCCGAGATCGACGAGGTAGGCGAAAGCTCGCGCGGCCCCGCGAAGACCTTGCCGCCCGTTGCCATCGACCGCTGGGTCAAGCGCACGGCCGTCTTCGACCAAATGCTCGATGCCGCGTTCGGCGCTCAGCGCCCGGAGGATCTCGTGAGCGCGCTCGCGGAAGTGAAGGGGCTCGTGCAAAAGATCAGCGAGATCCGCGGGCGCGCCGTCGACGAACAGCGTGCGCTCGAGTCGATCGAGGCGCGCGGCCGCGACTCACGCCAGCGCTTCGGTCATGCCGTTGACGCGCTCGGCATCGACCTTAGCAAGGCCCGTGACGAGCTCAAGACGGCGACCGCGGCCGCGGCGAACGTGCGCCAGGCGCTCGAGGGACCACGGGCGCTTCTCCTGCGCGCGCACGCGGAGATCATGCGCTGGGAGGGCCGCTCGGCATTCCAGGAGCCGTACCCGGAGCTTGCGCAGGCGTACCGAGCCGCGGCGGACATCGTCGACGGCTGGGTGATTCAGCGCGAGGACTTGCGCCAGGCCGATGCGCGCGTCGCCGCGCGAAGAAGCGAAGTGACCGACATCGAATATCAGATCGAGGCGCTCCGTGCCGCGCTCGCCAATCACGAGGAAACCCTCGAAAAGGAGACCGCTGCACGCGAGAAGTCGATCGGCGAGCTCGGCAAACGCGCCGACGAGCTCGAAACGAAGCTCCTCGAGATCGCAACGCGCTTCTGCGCGCCGCTGCGCCGCCGCCCCGAGCTCGCACCGCTCTTCAACCAGCTCGAAGCCGACGCGGCGTGAGCGGCCATGACGGCGCGGGCCGCGGCGGTTCTCGGGCCGGGCGACCTCGAAAGCCTCGATCGCGATCGGCGGGAGAGTCGAACGCGCGCTTCACGCTGCGGACGCGGCGCGCGGCTCGAGTGCGACGGCGACCGGGCACTCGACGATCGCGACGTAGGGGCGCGCGGCACGGTTCAGCGTGACGACGGCGGCGCCCGCCGGGTGGCCGTTGAACGCGTGGCGCAGCGCGCCGATGGCGACGCCGGCGTCGAGGGCAAAACCCGCTGACTGCGCGAGCCCCTCGAAGGTCCAGACGCCGTCCGGGTCGGCGAAAAAGTCGGCGGGGACCTTTTCGAGGCCCACGGCGTAGCGAGTGATCCGCGACCCGTCGGTGGCGCGGGCCGCGAAAAACGGAACGAGTGGCAATGCGTGGTCTTCCATGGCTCTGCCCCTCGATATCAGAGCGCTGAACGCGTGAACAGTATCTCGTGTAACCCCCGAAAATCACGGCTCACGGAGCGGGACCGGCCGGCAGGCGGCCGCGTTCGAAGGCTCACTCGAGCGTGCAGCCGTCACAGCTCGGCGACAGTGCCTCGACGTTTGCATCGAGCACGGGGGCGCGCACGACGACCGATCCGCCTCTGCCCTCCGTCGCGACGCCGTACACGGTGTCCGTCGTTTCGACGTCGGGGCCACGCAGGAACGTGCATTGATCGAACACGATTCGATGCGGCGGCGACGCGGCCGGGAGAAGCGGCGGCAGCTCCATGTTCGACATGAGCTCCCAGCGAACCGTGGAGACGGCGAGCGTTCGGTCGGCGTCGACCGTTTCGAGGCCGCCGTCGTCGGTTTCGGTGGCGACGAGCGTCGTGCGCGTGAGCGTCACGTCGTGCGGTAAGCCGAAGAAGTTGTGCACGGCGCTCGGTAGGCCCGCTTGCAGCACCGAGTCGGTGATGGTCACGGTCGCGTCCGGGGCCTGGAGCCTCAGCGGGCCGCGCGCCATGCTGAAGCGGTCGAGCTCGATCGTCGAGCCGTCGTAGGCTTCGATTTCGAGGTCGCCGCTCGCGAGCTGCGTGTCGCGCACCGTGACGTTGATGCGGTGCGTGCCGCCGAAGCCCGCGGGCTGGCCGTCGAACCACAGGCCCGTGGTACCGAGACTCGCGCTCGCGTCTAGCTCGCGGGCATCGACGCGCGTGTGCCCGCCGCGCAGCGTCACGACGTTGCGCCAGAGATCCGCGCCGTGCAGGCGGCAGAGCGTGGCGTTGACGCCCGGGCCCAGAAAGACACCGCTCGCCGTGCTCGATTCGAGCCCGAGCGATTCGAGCGTCACGCGAAGTTGCCCCGCGCGCTCGGGGTCGCCGCGGAGCGAAACGAGGTGGGCGTCGGTGAGCTGGTCGTTCTCGAAGGGCCCCTGCTCGTCGCGCCGGCCGTCGAGCGTCAGGCCTTCGATCAGCGTCGCGGGCGAGTCGATGTCGTCCCGGTAGCTTGCGCCGATGCCGACCGTCGTGCCCGGCGACGACGCCGGACGGTGCAGCGTCGCGCCGCGCCCCGAAAGTGTCACGCCGACGGGCAGCGTCACGCCCGAGACCTCGTAGTCGCCGGGCGCGACCCACACGACGCCGCGTCCGAGCGCGGCGGCGCGAGCGAGCGCGTCGCCGAGCGCCCCGGCCTGATCGCTCGCGACGCCGGGCAAGAGGCCGCTTTCCGCACGCGCGTCTATGATGCCCGTCCGGTCGTCGTCGAGGATCACGAGCCGTACGGTGTCGCTGCCGTGCAGGCCAGCGCCCGAGAAATCGTCGAGCACGAGGCTCAGCGCTTCGTCGAGCTCCGGCAGATTGTCGTCGCGCACGAGGAGGCTCACCGTGGCCCGCCGTTGACCCGCGGGCCACACGACGCGACCGTCGGGGGACGAGAAATCGGGCGACTGGCAGGTCGACTGCGCCTCGAGCTCCGCGAAATGGTAGCGCGCGGACACGGTCTCGGCCGGCGCCGTCGCGAGCAGGAGCGGGATCTCGACGGTGCCGGCGCCCTCCACGAGCTCGAGCGGCTCCCCGGTATGATCGAGGACGCGGGAGGCGAAGACCTCGTCTTTTAGCGGTCCGCACGCAGCGAGGCTCGCACCGAGGAGCGCGGCCAGCAGCGCTTGGCGCGGCGGTGTCATCCGGAAGAGAGCGCGGCGAGGCGTTGCCGGAGCGTAGGCGCTTCGAACCCTGTCGGGTAGCGCCCGAGGTATTGCTCGATGGCACGCCGCTCCTCGGTGCGGCGACCGAGCGCCCGGAGCGCGCGGACGCGGCCCGAAAAGGCCTCGGGAAGCAGTGGACCTCCGTGGGCGATGTAGGCGTCGAAGGCGCCGAGGGCGCGTTCGGGCGCGCCGAGCTCGAGCTCGAGCTTGCCGAGCGTGACGAGCACCGTGATTGCTTCCGAGCTCTTCGGGAAGGCGCGCCCGAGCTCGCGATACGCCGCGAGGGCCGCGCGGCGGTTGCCGGCGGCGAGCTGCTTGCGCGCTTGGTCGAGCAGCGCCGAGGCCGAGGCCGGCGTCGTGCTCGCGCCGCCGTCGAGCTCGGCGCGCGTCAGGTGCCGGGTGCCGCCCGCCTCGACGTCGACGTCGAGCCCGCGCTCGGGGCTCTCGGCGCTGCGCAGCGTGATCCGATGTCGCCCGCTGCCGACGTACACGCCGAGCGGCATCTCGAACGGCCCGAGCTGATCGACGAGCACGCGGTCGCCGGGGCTCGCCTGGACCACTTCGAGCACGCCCACGTTGCCACCCTGCCAGAGCTCGCGGGGCGAGAGCAGCGCGTAGAGGCGAGCCTCCTCGCCGCGACCCACGATCGTCGGGGGGCCGCTGCGATCGCCCGCGAGCTCGACGCCCGAATGCGCTTCGACGAGCGAGACCTGCCCGCGCCCGCGCTGCACGGCGACCTCCCCCTCCATGACGGTCACCCGCGTGGCGCTGCCCGAAGGTTCCCGGGAAATCGCGAACACCGTGCCGTGAGCGGTCGCCACGACGTCGCCTCCGACGAGCGCGAAACGTCCCCTCTTGCGCGGGGCGAGCGCGGCGACCGCGGTCCCCGCCGTGACGCGCACCGTGAGCGCCGTCTGGTCGAGCGACTCGAGCCTGACGGCGCTCTGCGCGTCGAGGCACACGTCGATGCTCGGATCGATGGTGAGGCAGGCGCGGCCCTCGGCCGTACGAAGCTCGGCGCCCGCGTGCAGCGTCCCGCTGCCGAGCGTCATCGGCTTTCCGTCGAGCGTCACGCTGCCGCTCGCGAAGACGAGCTCGGAGCGGGCGAGGCTCCGCGGTGCCGGCGCGACAACGGGCGCTCGCGGCGGCACCGAGACGGCGACCGGCTCGCTGGGTCGTGGCCGAGAGACCCACACGACGGTCGCTGCCGCCGCCGCGACGGCGACTCCCGCGCCGACGAGCGCCGCGCGCCGGCCCCGCCTGCGCCCTTGTGCGGGCTTCGAATCGCCTTCGGGACCGAGCACGCGCAGCCGCACGCCCCGCGCTCCGGCGAGCGCGAGCGCGAGGTTTTGCGGCTCGCCTTCGGGGGCGCTCAGCTCTCCCGAGAGCTCGGCCAAGAGCTCGAGCTCTCGGCGCGCGAGCGCGTCGAAGTCGGCGTAAGACAGGCGCTCGCGCTCCTCTTCCGCCGACAGGGTCTCGCCCGCCGCCCAGCGATTCTGCAACGCCTCCCAGCTGCGCCGGTCCGTCATGACCGCCTCCCGCCGCGCGCGGCCTCGCGCTCGAGGGCGCGCCGGAGCTCCTTGCGCGCCGACACCAGGCGGTCCTTCACGGTGCCGATTGGCGCCCCTGTGAGCTCGGCGATCTCCTCCACGCTGTACTCGAGCGTGTGGCGCATCACGAGCGCCTCGCGCCGCTCGGGGGAGAGGCGCTCGAGAAACGCCTCGAGACCGAGCCGCTCCGGGCTCGGAGCCTCGCGGCGGCCCCAGGGCAGGGCCCCCGGTGGCACCCAGCGCGCCAGAAGCCCCCGGTGCTCGACCTCCCGGCGGACGAGCCGGCGCGTCGTGCGGACCGTGATGCGGTCCGCCCAACGCTCGAGACTCATCGCGACACGAAAACCGGATGCGGAGCGCAGGATCTCGAGCAGCGACATCTGCGCGGCGTCGTCGGCATCCACCGTCGTGCCGGCGAGCAGGCGCGCAAGGCGGCGCACCCGGCCCGAGAGCCGCTCGACCATCGCTCGCTCCGCGGCGGGCTCCCGCCGTGCAACGCTCGCCATGAGGTCGAGGTCCCGGTCACCGTCGGGGGGGCTCTGGAACGGCACGTCCACGCTTCTCTGATTATGGGCCCCAGGGCCTTTCCCGGGTCGGCACAAAGCGCAAGCCCTGCTGCATTCCTCGGGTTTCCGGGTGCCGCACCCGCTTTCCGAAGGGGGCGCTCCTAGCGCCGGTACCCGCTCGCGCCGAACACCAGGCCCGCCGCCGCCACGCCGGTGAAGCGCGACAGCGAGTCGAGCTCCGCCCCGCTTTCGGTGACGAACCGGACCTTGCGCGGGGCGAAGGCGGCTTCGGCGCCGAGCTCCAGGGCGACGGCGGCGCCGAGCGGCACGCCGAGCCACACGCCGGCGAACGCCGTGAAGCGCGCGTAGGAGCGATCGCCGCTCGCGCTGACGCCGGCCTCCGGCATCGTGCCGCGGCGGCTCAGGAGCTCGGCACCCGTGCCGAGGCGCGGCTCGAGCGAGAGCTCGCCGAGCAGAAGGACGTAGCCCGCCTTCAAGCCGAGAAGCCAGCGCTCGAGGTCGAACTCGCCGAGCGGAGTCGTCACGGTGGCGCGCGTGTCGTACGACGCGTCGAGCGAAAGACGCAGGCGACCGTGCGAGAGCCCGAGGCGCACCGCACCGCCCGGCACGACGCGCGACGCGAGCGTCGACCCGCGCGCGAGCGCCGCAGCGAACGGACGAAAGAGCGCGCCTGTCGAAGACGGCTCCGTCTCCACGCGCTCGTCATCGAGCGGCGCGCGCGCCGGAGGAGGCGGGGACGCGGCGCGCTTCTCGGCGGGCAAGCCGCCGACCACCTCCTCGACGGGCGCCGAGGCGACCTCGAGCCCCTCGCGCACCGCGGCTACGGCCGAGCTCAGGATCGCCGACACGCCCTCGAGCGCCGCTGCGTCGGCTGCGAGCCCGCCCGGCAGCCGACGCACGATGGCCCGGCCGCGAGCGGCGTCGATGACGTAGAGCCGCCAGGCGCCCTCGTCGCGGGCATCGAGGATTCCGAGCACGAGCACGCGCCGATCGCGTCGCGCGCGCGCGGTCCAGGCGAGCCTCGGCTCGTCCGAGCGCGCGAGCGACACCTCGACGCCGGCGGACGAAAGCTCGGAGCGCAGCAGGCTTTCGAGCGCCGCCTCGCGAGCTTCGCCGAGCGCGCCCTCGAGCCGCACGACGAGGAGCGTGCGCATCTCCGGCGTGGCGCCGCTCGTGCTCGCGTCGCCGGTCGCGGCGCTACTCGGCCCCGCGTTTGCGGGCTGCGCCGCGCGGGGCTGCGCCGCAACGTGCCCCGCGACGAGCAGCGTGCCGACCGCCGCGCCGACGAGCCGCGCGAGGCTCCCTCGTCGGAATTGTTCCGCACGGACAGAATCACCATTTCGAAGCCCGAATGTTCCGACCCTCATCGCATCGCGGGCCCCATCAAGGGGCGTGACCAAGCTCCACGCGCTCCTGATCCCGACCGTCGCATGGGCTCTCGGCTGCCAGGGCTCGATCGAAAGTCCGGGCTCGAGCGCGGTCCCGGCCGCTTCCGGAGGCAGCGGGGCGACGGCCCCAGGCGGCGGCAGCGGCGGCTCCCAGCAGGGCACGGGCGGCGCCATGGCAGCGGGTGGCACGGGCGGGAGCACCGGCGGCAGCATTTCGACGGGCGGCTCCTCGACGGGCGGCACCGGCGTGACGGCAGGCTCCGGCGGTAGCGTCGACACGCTGTGCCAGCCTGGCGGCGGGCTCTCCGTGGGGCGGACGCGGCTTCGGCGCATGTCGCGCTCCCAATTCAACCACACCGTGCGTGACCTCCTCGGGATTACCGGCACCCCGGCCGACGCCATCTCACCCGACGAACGCATCGGTCCCTTCTACTCCAACGCCATCGCGCCCATCACCGATCTGCTGGTGCAACAGCACGACGAAGTGGCCGCAGCGCTCGCCCAGCAGGCTATGCCCCGCATGAACGAGATCGCCGGCTGTGATCTCGCCGCGGATACCGGGACGACGTGCGCCGCTTCCTTCATCGACCATTTCGGCGAGCGGGCGCATCGCCGCCCCCTGGAGCAAGCCGAGCACGATGAGTACCTCGCGCTCTACACGGGTGAGCTCGCGCGCGGCACCCCCGAAACGGCATTCGAGCTGGTCGTCGCGACGATGCTCGAGTCGCCGTTCTTTCTCTATCACGTCGATCGCGGGTCATCGATGGCCCCGAGCACAGCGCCCGGCGCCGTCTCGCCGTACGAGCTCGCCTCGCGGCTCTCGTACTTCCTTTGGGACACCATGCCGGATGCGGAGCTCTTCGACCGGGCCGCCGACGGCACGCTCGTCAACGATGCCGTGCTCACGTCCGAGGTCGACCGCATGCTCACGGACGCGAAGGCCGGCGACGCCATCCCCGAGTTTCACCTGCAGTGGCTCGGGATCGGGGAGCTCGTCGGCCTCGACAAGGACGCGGCGCTGTTCCCGAGCTTCAACCCGACCCTCGCCGACGCCATGGCCAAGGAGACGGCGACGTTCACCGACTACGTCGTGCGCCGCGGCGACGGCCTCATGAGCACGCTCTTCACGGCACCGTTCTCGTTCCCCGAGGGGCCGCTCTTCGCGCTCTATGGCGTTACCCAGCCGGCGGGCTTCGTGCCGGGCACGCAGGTGGCCCTGAACCCCGGCGAGCGCTCCGGCATCCTCACGCAGGCGTCCGTGCTCACGGCGCATGCGCATCGCGATCAAACCTCGCCCGTCCACCGCGGCATCATGGTGCGCGAGAACATGCTCTGCCAGCCGCTCGATCCGCCGCCCTTGAACGTCAACACGACGCCGCCCGCCCCCACGCCCGCGACGACGACGCGCGAGCGTTTCGAGCAGCACGAGGCGGACCCGGTCTGTGGCGGCTGCCACGTGCTCATCGACCCGATCGGGCTCGCCTTCGAGAACTACGACGCCATCGGCGCCTACCGGGCCACGGAAAATGGCATGGTCGTCGATGCGTCCGGCGAGATCCTCGACGGGGCCCCGGAGCTCGACGGTGGGTTCGTGGGTGCCATCGAGCTCGGCCAGAAGCTCGCCGCGAGCCGCACGGTCGCCGACTGCATGGCCAATCAGTGGTTCCGCTTCGCGCTCGGTCGCATGGAGTCGGCCGACGACGCCTGCAGCATGCAGGCGATCCACGAAACCTTCGCGGCGTCGGGCAACAACGTTCGCTCGCTCCTCGCGGCGATCGTGAAAAGTGACGCATTCCGCAACGTTCGTCTCACGGCGGTGGCACCATGACATTCAGAAGAACTGGTCCCGGCCTCTCGCGTCGCAACCTCTTGAAGACGCTCGGGGCGAGCGCCGCGCTCTCGCCATTTTTGCCCCTGCTCAACGCGAGCGGTCAGGAGCTCGTGTTTCCGAAGCGCCTGCTCCTCTTCTACAGCCCCGACGGGACTGCCTCGATCGATGATGGCGGCGCAGCCGTTGACTGGAAGCCGACCGGCAGCGAAACGTCCTTCACGCTGGGCTCGCTGCACACGCCGCTCGCGCCGCACCAAGCGAAGATCATCGTGCCCTGGGGGCTGAAGATGAGCGCGGGGGGCGCTGGTCAGGAGCACGCGTTCGGCATGTCCGGCCTGTGGAGCGGCGCCACGCTCAACGGCCCGACCGCCGACGCCAACTTCGACGGCGGCAACGGCAACCGCACGGGTTGGGGCAGCGGCCCGTCGATCGATCAGATGATCGCGCTCGCCACCGGACCCGAGGCACCCTACGCCCGCACGGTTGACGACCCGGCCCAGGAGACGCCCTATCGCACGCTCGAGCTCGGCGTGCAGTGCCTGCAGCCCGACAGCAAGCACAGGATGATTTACAAGGGCGAAAACCAGCCGCTTCACCCGGAGACCAACCCGCAGGCGGCCTTCAACCGCCTGTTCGGCACGCCCATCGACCAGACGCCGCAGATGACCGACGCCGCGGCCGCGCGGCGGCGGGCTCAGCTCGACGTGCTCATGACGCAGGTGGAGCGCCTGCGCGGCCGCGTCGGCTCCGAGGAGTACGTGAAGATCGACGCGCATCTCGCGGGGCTGCGCGCGCTCGAGCAGCGCATCGGCTCGACGCCCACCACCGTCGGCTGCACCGTGCCCACGACGGCACCGGCGGCGGCCGCGTCGAACTCGCGCGAGAACAGCGCCACCTTCCCCGCCGAGACCTCGGCGATGATGGACATCGTGACGCACGCCTTCGCCTGCGACCTCACGCGCGTCGCGAGCGTGCAGCTCAGCCGGGGCTTTAGCACCATCGTTCACAGCTGGGCGGGCTCGTCGCAGGGTCATCACACCGTTTCGCACCTCGACGGCGACAACCGCACCGAGCTTGCCGCCATCGACACCTGGTACGCGACGCAATTCGCCGCGTTGCTCGCCGCGCTCGACGGCGTGCAGGAGGGCAACGGTACGCTGCTCGACAACACGCTCGTCGTTTGGGGTCGCGAGATGGGCCAGACCAACCATCGCATGAGCCCCGTGAATCTCGTGCTCGCCGGCGGCGCGCGCGGCCTCATCGTTCCCGGTCGCTTCCTCAGCTTCAACAACGAGCCTCACGCGAAGCTCCTCGTCTCGATCTGTCAGGCCATGGGTCTCGAGACGGACGGCGTCGGCGACCGCAACCCGAACTCCGGGCCGCTCGCCGGCATCCTCTGAACGGCACGCGGGCGGCCGCACAGTCGGCCGGTGGAGGCGGCCTTTTGGCCGCGTACGGGCGTGGGTCCCGGCTGTGGTAAGGAAAGCCCGTGCTTGCTTCACGTGGAAGAGTCCGAGAAGCGGACGTTTACCCGGGGGCGTGACGCTTGCCGAGGCGGCCCTGCATGCGCAAATTGGTAAGAGGAGCGCTCGCGTGGGGCCTGACCGTCACCGTCCCGGCGGCTGCACAGAGCGAAGGCGCCACGGGGCCCGCTGGCGCTCCCGGGCAGACCGAAGGCGCCGCCACGCCCGCGGGTGCATCGACGGGACCCGCGGTATCGAGCGCGACAGCTGCCGTGGCGGCGAAGCCCGTACGGAAAAACGACGAGCAGGCGCGCCGGCCCATCGTTCCGTTCGGTGAGCCTCCGCCCCCCGACCCGGGCTTCCCGTGGAAGAAAGCTGGTTCGGTGGCGATTGTCGGCGCGATCTACGGCACCGCTTGGACGTGGGTGTCGGCGGCTTGGTGGTCGCGCAAGAACGCGAGCAAGGGCTTCGTCTTCCTCGACGAGGGCGCCTTCGGGATCGACACCTACGCGGGCGGCGCCGACAAGCTCGGTCACTACTACACGAACTATCTGATGAACCGCGGCTTCGCCGGCATCCTCGAGTGGGGCGGCTTCTCGCGCACCGGCTCGATCATCAGCTCGACGCTGCTCACGACCGCCTTTTTCAGCGCCATCGAGGTGAAGGACGGCTACCACTTCAACTACGGCTTTTCTGCCGGCGACGTCATCGCGAACCTGAGCGGCCAGGGCACGGCGCTTGCGCTGATGCTCCTGCCCTCGCTCGATCGGGCGGTGAGCGTGAAGATCATGTACTTCCCGTCGCGGGATTTCTTCCATGCGCTCTCGACCGACGGCCCGCTCAACACCCCCGAGGACTACTCCGGGCAGACCTACCTCTTGTGTTACCACCCGGCGTCGCTCGAGGTGGTCAACCGCGAGAAGGCGCTGCGCTGGTTGCGCTACGTCGACGTGTCGTTCGGCTACGCGACGCGGGGCTACAAGCCGATACCGGATCCGCCGGAGCGCGTGCGCGAGCTCGTGTCGATTGGTTTCTCGTTCAACTTCCAGAGCCTCTTCGACGACCTCTTGCTCGCTCCCGGCAATGAGCCGTCGGCCGGCATTCAAGTGGTGCACTTCATCAACGAGGTGTACCAGCCGCCCTACACCCGCCTACCTGCTCTCACGTGGGAGCGCAGCGGGCCGCCCACGACGAAGCACTGACACCGTCTTGCCAGGTGCCAAAGCCGACGACGCGCGCACGCCGCCGTACTATCGTCCGACGCACTCATGAACAAAACTTTCGGCATCGGTCTCGCGCTCACGATCTTCACGGTCCTCGCCGCGTGCGGCGGAGGCGACGACGACTCATCGGGTCCCGGCGCTGCCGGGGAAGGCGGCGGCGGCGGCTCTTCGGCGTGCCCCACGGACGGCAAGGGCACCGTCTCCATCACGGTGAACCTCCCGTCGGGCGTCGACGCCGACGTTGTCGTCACGCCGGCGGGGGCATCGCCCGTCGCGGTTACCGAAAGCACGGAGCTCGACCTCGACAGCGGCGACGTCACGGTCGTGGCGCGGCGCGTGGTCGACGACGACCCCATCGTGAAAACCGTGTTCGATCCGGTCGTCCGCTCCGGCTCGTTCTGCCTCGGGGACGGCATGACGCACGAGGTCACCGTCGATTACGCGGCGATCCCCAGCAGCAACAAGCTCTGGACCAGCAATCTGCGCGGCTTCGCCTCGTCCCAGCTCGAGGCGACGGACAGTATAGACCCGAGTGTCGTGGGCGACGCGCCCGTCGGCAAGGACGTCGCCTTCGATCGCGACGGGAACCTCTGGAGCATGGGCGCAACGCTCGCCGAGACCATGCTCGTGCGGCTGCCCGCCGACGACCTCGGGAGCTCGGGAACGAAGAGCTTCGATCGCGAGATCAACGTGCCCGAGATCGATTGCATCCCCGCGCTCAAGGCGATGGCGTTCGACGGCTCCGGTAACCTGTGGCTCGCGGGCTGCGGCGGCCGGCTCCTTAGGCTGCCTTCGAGCGCGCTCGCTCGCTCGGGCGACGCGGCATCCTCCGCCGCGCTCGCGTCGGACGACGACCCGGAGGACCTCGCGTTCGACGCCGCCGGCAATCTCTGGGCGGCAGCGGGCGGCAAGATCCTGCGCTTCGACGCGGATCACTTGTCCGACGCCACGGCGCCCGATCTGACCCTGACGGCGCGCAACGCCGGCGACAGCGCCGATCTCGGCGCGACCGGTCTCGCCTTCGATGCGAGCGGCAACCTCTGGGGCTTCGATTTCGGTGGCAACGTGATCTTCGAGGTCAGCGCGGCAGATCTCGATGGGAGCGGCGACGAGAGCGTCGTGTCCGAGGTGAGCTTCGTCGTCGGCGTGCTCACGCTGCTCGATCGAGGCGCGTTCGACGAAGGCGGCGGACTTTGGATCTCCTACAGCAGCACGGCGATCGGCCGCTTCGCTCCAGACCAGCTCACCGAGAGCAGTGACCCCGGTAGCCCCGTGACACCCGCCATGGTCGTGACCAGTACCGAGCTCGACAGCGAGCTCAGGGTCGCACTGTTCCCGGCGCCCGCGGGCGTGCCGCTCTACCACACGGCTTTTCCGCCGCGCTGAGCGGCATCGCTCAGCGGTTGCCCCCCTCAGCAGGGTCGGGCCGCCTTGCCACGAGCGGGGCGCGCCGGTTTCAGAACGATGCCGTGCCGACGGGCCCCGGCGTCGGCGCGCTCGAGCTCGCCGGCGCGGGCGCGCGAGGTGCGGCGCTCGGCGGTTTGGCGGGCGCCTTCGGTGTCGGAGCCGCGGGTGGCGCGGCCGTGGGCGGCGCCGGCTTTGCGGGGGGCGGGCCGGCGGGCGGCGTCGCGGGGGGCGCGCTTCGTTCGGGCGGTGTGGGCGCCGGGCTCGGCGGTGGAATCGGCGGCAGCGTGCTTTCGGGAAGCGCGCCGCTTTCTGCGGGGGCGGCCCGGGGCAGCTCCTCGGGCGGCCCGGAGGCGGTGGCGCTGCTTCCGGCCAGGGCGGCGCGTGCTTCGGCCCTCTGCCGGCGCGCCTCGTCGGCGCGGGCCTTGGCGTCGCGCGTGGCAAGCTCGATGAGCCGGTGTCGGAGCTCGGCCTTCGCCTCCCGGCACTGGCTGGTGCGTACGATTCCATAGACCATCGAGCTCGCGAACAGGCCGGTGAGCGCGAGGTCGAAGGCCGCGGCGTTCGTGTTCGCTTGCGTGTTGTTCGTGGTCGAAATCTCTGCGGCCGCTACCAGGCCCGTCAGGGCCCCCACGGTGCCGTCGGCGACGATCGGTCCGGCGGTCAACGTGCAGTCGAAATAGACGAGCTGGTCACGGTGCTCGGGGGCGGCATCCATGAACAGGAACGAGCAGCCCGAGCAGCCCGTGCCGAGCGAAAGTAGGAGACCCAAGCGAAAGTGGCGAGTCATGCCCCAATAATCCTACCCTCGGGAGCCCACCTACTACTACTGGCACCTACGGACCCCCCCAAACAAGGGGCGCCGCGGCGAAGTCGTGGCAGCGGCCCGCTCGAAACGGTACCCTGAATGCGCCTTGGCCGACCCAGAACGAGGGCGAGCAGTGAGTAGCCGAACCGCGGTGATCGCGGGCAAATACCGGCTCACGCGCCTGCTCGGTCGCGGCGGCATGGGGTCTGTCTGGGAAGGTGTTCATCAGACGCTCGGCACCCGTGTCGCCGTGAAGCTGATCGATGCCGAGCACATCCAGAGCGCCGATTCGCGCAAGCGCTTCGAGAACGAGGCGAGGGCAGCCGCGAAGCTGCAAAGCAAGCACGTGGTCGAGGTCTACGACTACGGCGTCGGACCCGACGGTCGCCCCTTCATCGTGATGCAGTACCTCTCGGGCGAGCCGCTCGACAAGCGCTTGGAGCGCGTGGGGAGGCTCCCGGCCGCAGACACCGCGCGCGTCGTCCTGCAGATCTGTCGGGCGCTCGCCAAGGCGCACTCGGTCGGGATCGTGCATCGCGATCTCAAACCCGAAAATGTGTTCTTGATGCGGGACGAAGAGGATGGGGCCGACATCGCCAAGGTGGTGGACTTCGGTATCGCGAAGATTGCGGACGACACCGACGGGGAAAGTTCTACGCGCACCGGCCATGTGCTCGGCACGCCGTCGTACATGAGCCCGGAGCAAGCGCGAGGCCTGCGCTCGGTCGATCATCGCACCGATCTCTGGTCGGTAGCCGTGATTGCTTTTCGCTGCATCGTCGGGCGCCTGCCCTTCCGGGGGGAAGCGGTGGGCGACGTGCTCGTCAATCTTTGCACGGGGCCGATTCCCGTGCCGTCGGAGCTCGCACCCGACGTGCCGCCGGGCTTCGACGACTGGATGGCGCGGGCGCTTTCGCGGATTCCCGCCGAGCGCTTCGCGACCGCCAGCGAGCTCGGTGAGTCGCTCGCGGCGCTCTGTGGGATGACCCAGCGCATCGCCCCCATCACGGACGAAGCGCCGCTCCCGCTCGTTGCCGTGCCCGAGGCCGAGCTCGGCCAGCGCGACACCGCGCCCGCGCCCGCGCCTGCGCGACCGGGTTCCGATTCGGTCGTCTCGGCGATGGGCGACGATCCGCTGCTCATGCCGCCCGCCGCGCCGACGCTCGTCCTACCGACGGGCCTCACGGGGAGCCCGACGACCGCCACGCCTCCGAGCGTGCAGCGCCACGGCGTGTGGCCGATCGTCCTCTTGACCGCCGTCGGCACGCTGGCCCTGGTGTTCGCCGTGCTCGCGCTCTTGAGGATGCGCGGCCCGGAGAGTGCGGCGGAAGCGCCGTCGCGCGCCACCGCGAGCCCGTCGCTGCCCGTCGCTGCCGAGCCCGCGACGCCGGCGCCTCCGGAAGCCCCTTCGGCCGCCTCGCCCGCGGACAGCGCCGCGGAGAGCGCCGCGGCGGCACCCGCGGAGAGCGCCGCGGCTGCCGAGCCCGGGGCATCGGCGCACGGGGTGTCCGAGCCGCCCGCGAGCGTCACGAGTGCCCGAAAAGCCCCCGCGAAGAGCGTGCCCGCGGCGCGCAGGAGCCCCCCGCGAACCGAGGCGCCCCCGAGCCTCGATATTCGACTACAACGCTAGACTCGAATTGGGCGGTCGTGGAAGGCAACGGGACGTTGAGGAAAGTCGTCCTCGTGGCTAATGGCACCTGTCGGCGGAAGGCTCGCGGCGTGGCGCTCGCGCTCGTGTTGGCGCTCTCCTCGATCGCGAAGCCGAGCGCGGCCGACGACGTCGCCGACGAAGCGGATCTGCTCTTCACGCTCGGCGCAGAGGCGTACCAGCGCGGTGACTTCCGTTCGGCGCTCGAGCGGTTCCTCGCGTCGAATCGCCTCGTTCCGAACCGCAACGTGCTCTACAATATCGCGCGCGTCTACGACGCGCTGAAGCGCTACCCGGAAGCGTATCGCTACTACACACAGGCGCTCGAGGACGAAACCGACCCCGGCGCTCGTTCGACGATCGAAACGGCGCTAGCGGCTCTTGCCCAGCGGGTCGCCGTCGTGCGCGTGGAGACCACGCCGCCTGGGGCCACGCTGTACATCGATCGGAAGGACCTCGGGCCGCGCGGCGACTCGCCGCGCACCTTCGGGCTCGGGGCCGGCACCTACCGTATTCTCGCGGAGCTTCCGGGGTACGAGCCGGCCACCGTCCTCGTGGAGGGCGTCGGCGTCGGCGCAGAACGCCACGTGAAGCTCGAGCTCAAGCCGATCCTCGGCACGCTCGCCGCGACTGGCCCCGCCGGTGCGAGCCTACGCCTCGGTGACGCCCGCGCCGCCGTGCGTTGCGTGCTTCCGTGCACGCTGGAGCTGCCGCCGGGGCCGTACACGACGGTGGCGACGGCGCCCGGCTTTCGACCCGCCGAAGCCAAGGTCACGGTGCTGCCGAGCCGCCGCGCGAGCGTTTCGCTACGGCTCGAGCCGCTCACGGGCACGGTCGTTTTACGCACCGACGAGCCCCGAGCGCTCATTCTCGTCGACGGCAAACCGAGCGGGTTCACGCCCGCGATCCTCACGGTGCCGGTGGGGCACCACCGCGTCGAGCTCGCGCTGTCCGGCTACCGTCCCATCGAGCGCGAGATTGACGTCGCGCCCTCTGCCGAGGTTCACGTCGACGCCGTGCTGACGCAAGCGGAGGAGGTCGTGGCAGCCTCGCGCGTCGGTGAATCCGTCGAGGACGCGCCGAGCTCGGTGTCCGTGATTCCGACCGCCGAGCTCACGTCGTTCGCCTATCCGACGCTCGCCGAGGCCGTGCGCGGCACGCCTGGCGTCTACGTGTGGGATGATCGCTCCTACGTCACCGTGGGGCTCCGGGGTCTCGGTCGCCTCGGCAGCTACGGCAATCGCATCGTCGTGCTCTACGACGGACACCCCGTCAACGACGACTGGATTGGCTCTTCGTACGTCGGTTACGACGCGCTCACCGATCTCGGGGACGTCGAGCGCATCGAGGTCGTGCGCGGCCCGGGGTCCGTGCTCTACGGCACCAACGCCTTTTCGGGCGTGCTCAACGTCGTCAGCGATCGGCACCGGCCCGAGGGCGCATCCGTCGGCATCGGCACGAACCAGAACGGCGTGGCTCGCGCCCGCGCGCGTGGTGACGTGCGCCTCGGTCCCGACGCGGGCGCCTGGACGAGCGTCGCGGCGGCCCGCAGCCGCGGGGAGGATTTCGACTTTCCCGAGCTCGCCGCACGGGCCGCGGGCGCCGACGGGTTCCAGGCGGGCACGGTGCGCGGCGGCGCCTTCTATCGCTTCCTCAGCGCAGATTGGTCGCTCCACTCGCACAGCAAGCATTTGCCGAGCGGCGCCTACGAGACGCTCGTCGGCGACGCGAGAACCCGGCAGACCGACACGCGCGGCTTTCTGGAGCTTCGGGCCGAGCCGAAGCTCACGGACAAGGTTCAGAGCTTCACGCGCCTGAGCACCGACCTCTACCGTTTCCGCGGTGCCTACGCGCGCGACGCCGCGGACGGTGGCGTCGAGCTCGACCGATTTCGCGGGGCGTGGTTCGGCCTCGAGCAGCGCGTGATCGTGCGCCCCATCCCCGAGCTAAGACTGACGGGGGGCGGCGAGGCCCAGCTCCACGTCGACGTCGTCCAGCGCGCGGAGGACGAGAGCGGCGTTTACCTCGACGAGTCGCACCCGTTCCAGGTCGCGGCCGGCTACGTCAACGCTGACATCGACTTTTCCGAGGCCGTGCGCGCGTCGGCCGGGGCTCGCCTCGACGCTTATTCGACGTTCGGCACGTCGGTCAGTCCGCGCGGCGCGCTGATCCTGAGGCCCTACGAGGGCGGCAACCTCAAGATCCTCGGAGGCAAGGCGTTTCGTGCCCCGAGCGTCTACGAGCTCTATTACAACGACGGCGGCTTCACGCAGATCCAGAGTCCCGACCTCGTCCCCGAGGTCGTCTATTCCGGGGAGATCGAGCACACGCATCGTTTCAGCCCGACCATCTCGGGCAGCCTCACCGTCTACGGGAACATCGTCGAACGGTTGATCGTCACACAGGGTGCCGGGGACGAGACCGACCCGCTTCGCTACGTCAACTCGGCGGCACCCCTCGCAGCGCTCGGCAGTGAGCTTTCGCTCCGGCGTGAGTGGCGCAAGGGCTTCATGCTGAGCGCAAGCTACGCCTTTTCGCCAGCGCGCTTCCTGGCGACGAGCTCGGCCGGCGACGTTTTCACCCTCCGGAAGAACCCCGCGTTCCGGCAGGTGGCCAACGCGCCGATGCACCTCGGTTCCCTCAAGGCGGTCGCTCCGATCCTGTCGCAGAAGCTGCGCGTCGCGACGCGCCTGACCGTCGAGGGCGCGCGTCACGATCGCTACGAGGTGGTCGGCGACGACCCGCAGGGCGAGACGTCGCCCTTCGTGCTCTGGGACATCGTGCTCACGGGCACGGAGCGGCGTCTCGGTCTGAGCTACGCGCTCGGCGTGTACAACGCCTTCGACTGGCGCTACTCGCTGCCCGTCAGCGCCGAGTTTACCCAGCGCGTGATTCGCCAGGACGGGCGCACGTTCCTCGCGTCCGCCGAAATCGGCTTCTGAACCGCGCCACGGGGC
Organism: uncultured delta proteobacterium; assembly: GCA_963841435.1. Classification (GTDB taxonomy): domain Bacteria; phylum Myxococcota_A; class Polyangia; order Polyangiales; family Polyangiaceae; genus PMG-095. The sequence continues at coordinate 70,770 of CAWJCS010000005.1, read as the reverse complement.
GCCCGCGCCAGCTCAGAACAGGTCGAGCAGCGGACGGAGCTTCGACTCGAGCACCACGAAGGTCGCGTCGATGTCGTCGGCGCGCGCGTAGCGCACGGAGAGGCCCCGGAACACCTCGGGGGCGCCGACGCGAAAGTGGCGCACTTTGCCGCCCGCGGCGACGGGCTCGACGCGCGCGTCCAACGCCGGCTCCACGAAGCCCTCGCTCGGCAATGCTTTGCCCGTGTGCAGTGCGGCCTCGGCGCGCAGCGCGCCCAGGGCTTCGAGCGCCTCGGTCGCCACGCTGGGCTCGAGATTCGTGCCGGGAGCCGGCAAGAGCTCGTCGCCGCGGCGCTCGAAGACGAGTCGCTTGCCAGCGTGAGTGAGCACGACGCGAGCGAGCGAGTTTTCGTCCGCCATGAGCGCCGAGCGATCGACGAGCAGTGTCTCGAGACGCTCCACGACGGCGCGCTCGACGAGGAACACGCCGGGTTGTCCGGAAAAGCTCGCGTAGTAGCCGCCCGGCGCGGTCGCTCCGACCACGAGCGTGCGCTCCCCGCTGCCGGCGTCGCCCGGATCGAAGCGCACGTGCGCCGTGAGCCTCGGGGTCGCGAGCCCGAAGCTGCCGTCGTCGGCATCGGCGACGAAGCCGAGCGCCGTGAGCGAGCCGAGCCCGAGCACGGCGTTGGTCGCAAGCTCGCCGTCGGCGCCGAAGCCGGGCGGCGCGACGAGCTCGAAGCCGTTCGGCGCGCGGCGCAGAAGCTGATGCTCCGGCTGGGACAGCTCGAGCTCGACGAGCGCCGAAAGCGAGAAGTCGAGTAGGCGCCGGCTGCGGAGCAGCGTCGAGTCCACGGCGAAGGCGCGCGCCGCCTCGCGCGTGAGCCTCAGTACGACGCCGTCGTCGGCGCGGCGCACGGGCAAGCTGCCGTCCGCTTCGGTCCGCCCGATCGTGACGACCTCGTCGTGCGCGCGGTCGTCCTTGCCGACCACGGTGAGGGTCGCGCGGTCGCCCGGGGTCGCGAGGCCGAGACGGCCGAGGTCGGGCTTGGTGACGACCTCGCCGCGTGCCTTCGCGACGGCCGACAGCCGCTGGTTGCCTGCGTCGAGATCCACCTCGGCGGAGGCGGGCTCGCGCAACAGGAAGCTCGTACCGCGACGCGTGAGCACGAGCTTTCGGTCGCCGCGCGCGAGCGTCAGGGTTTCGACCTCGTCAATCTTCGCCGAAAAGGGCATGTCGTCGACGACCGCCGCCCGGTCCAGCGAAAACGGGGCGAGCCCGCGTGTGGCAACGCACGCGGCGCGCACGGCCTTTTCGCGCACGATGACCACGGTGTCGTCCTTCGCGCTGGGGCACGTGCCGCCGACCTCGACCGTGAGCCTGGGGGTCGCGGCCTCGCGCGGCACGAGGTGGACCACGGTGCGCGCCTCCGTGCCGCGCGCCCGCTCCGCTTCGCCGAGCTCGACAAAGCGTGTGGCCCGAAGCTCGGAGAGGGCGTGCCAGAGCGGCTCGAGCGCGTCGCGGCTCGCCCGTTCGCCGCCGTCGATGCGGAAGGTGTCGTTCTTGCCGCGGACGAGCCTGAGGCTGCTGTCGGGGCGCTCGAGCGTCAGCTCGGCGATGTCTCTTTCACCGAGCCGGACGAGCGTGGGGTCGCGCACGTCGCCGGCCGTGGTGAGAAACACCGCCACGACGTCGTCGGGCACCACGGCGACGAAAGGCTCCGTGGCTGAGCCGGAAACGGCGACGTAGGCGGCACCGGTCGGCGCGGGGGCGGGCTTTCCGAGCGCGAGCCGGTAGCTCGCGTCGGGCGAGGCGAGCTCGAGCGTGGCGCGCGGTGCGTCGACTCCGAGCGACCCCGCATCGGCGTTGTCGAGCCGACGCAAAGGCGTTGCGAAGGCGAGCGTGTCGAGGATCCGCTCCACGGCGGCGGCATCGACGGCGCCGACGGCGTCAGCGCGGAAGCCGGTCTCGCCGCCTTCGTTCGAGCGCAAGAAGACGAGCTTCGTGTCACCGTGTCGGATCGAGAGCTCGGTCACCGTCTCCTTGCGAAAGACCGGCAACAGGTTCTTGTCGCGCTCCTTGAGTTCCTGAGTCGTCGGCTCGTTTCGCGTCGCGACGACCGCCACGACACTCGCGAGCGCGAGCGCGCCCAGTGAAAGGCTCGCGATCTCGGTGCGGCCAAGCTTCACGCCGATCCTCGTGCGGTCGCACGGGAGCTCTTTTCCCGTGCGCGGCGGCGCATGAAAATCATGACGCCGAAGAGCCCCGCGGTCGCCGGCATGAACACGAGCACGTAACGCAGGACCTCGCCGAGCGATTCCTCCGTGAGCGCCAGCCCTACCTCGCGTGCGGGCTTCTCGGGGACGCTCACGATTGCCGGTCGCGCGGCGGCCCAGGCCAGAGCGTTCTCGACGAGCAGCCGGTCGCCGACGAGTGCCGGGTCGCGAAAGCTGCGCCCGAAGCTCGGTCCCGCGCTGCCGAAAACGACGAGCCGCGGCCCGTGGGGGGCTTCTTTTCGAGCGGGTGGCTTTTCGAGCTCGGCGGCGGCCCCGAGCACGCGCTCGGCGCCGCGCGCGTCCGGGGGAACGCCGTGGCCCTTAAGCACGCTCTGGACGTCCTCGAGCGCGTACGCCTCGCTGCTCGACTTCAGGATGGGCTTTGCGGCACCCGACGGGGACAAGTCGAGGCTCCTCGTCTCGCTCATGACGACGCGGATCTCCACCTTGCCGCCCGGCAGCACGAGACCGCGCGTCGTCGCGTGCTCGATGGGCGTCGCGAAGAAGACCTCACCTGCGCCCCGCGGGAGCCTGAGACTCGGATCGGCCTCGAGCACGATCGTTCGCGCGAGCCCGATGCCGAAGGGCTCGGTGACCCCCTCGAGGCCGGAAGCCGTGACGCGCCGATCGTCGCCGAAGAGCGGGCCCAGCATCAAAAGGCCGCTCCCGCCTGCCGTGAGGTAGCGCTGGGCGCGCGCGGCGGCGTCCGCACCGTACGGCACCGCTGGCGACACGATGACGAGCAAACGGCAGCTCGCAAGCTCGCGTTCGGCGTCCGAACGCGTGAGATCGAGCGGCACGGGGTCGTAGTTGTTCTTCTCGAGCCTCCGCCTGAGCTCCGCGAGGCCGTCCGGCCCGACGTCGTCGATCGACGTTTCGCCGTGGCCCGTGGCGAAGCACACCTTCGCCTTGTCGCCCGCGAGCACGTTGGCGATGCCCTCGGTGAGCGCCTGCTCGAGCCGCGGGCGGCCGCGACCCTCGTCGTCGAGCGTGCCGAGCTCGTCGGCCGTCAGGAACCACACGCGGTCGCCACGCGCGATGATCACGACGGCGTCGGTGACGACGCGGCCGTCCTCGGCCTTGCCCGCCACGATGCCGTACTTCTGCTGCACGGCGAGAAACTCCGCGGGGCTCTGCTCAGGGTCCACCGTGCGCACGTCCAGGCGGTGTGTCTCCGCGCCGTAGGCGACGAGCATCTGGCGCACGGGAGGCAGCAAGGGATCGGTGCGCGCGAGCAGCACCGTGACGCTGAGCGTTTCCCCGAGGCCGCCCAGGATGCTCTTGGTCGCGGTCGAGAGCGTGTAGAGGCCTTCGCTCGTGAGGTCCCAGCGCGTGTAGAACCGCGACACGAGCACGTTGACGTTCACGGCGATCACGACGGCGGCGGTGACGCCCAGCGCCGACAGCGCTTTCCTGCCGCGAGGCATGCTCGGGTGGGTCACCCCCACCTCCACGAGTCGACGACGCGCGTCGTGAGGAACAGGCTCGTGACGGTGACGGAGCCGTCGAACGCGAGGCGCCGTAGATCGACGATGCCGCGCGACATCTCCTCCATCTGCGACGCCATGGACACGTGCGCAGAGACCTCGTGGAGCAGCCCCGGGCCGAACACGTACTCGCCGACGCCGAGCACGAACAGGCCGAATTGCGCGAAGATCGAGAGGAGCAGCGCGACGAGCTGACTCTTCGACATCGCGCTCATCAGCGTGCCGAGCGCCAGGTAGCTCGCGCCGATGCCGAAGAGCCCGATGTAGCTCGAGAGCACGCTGCCGTAGTCTACCGAGCCCGTCTTGCGGAGCACGAGCACGTAGAGAAACGTCGGAGCCCACAGCGCCGCGTAGGTGGTGAGCACGGCCGCGTATTTCCCGAGCACCACCCCCGCGGGCGTGACGGGCGCCGTGAGCAGCGTCTCGATGGTGCCGCTGCGCCGCTCCTCGGCGAAGGCGCGCATCGTGAGCGCCGGGCACACGAGCAGGAGCGTCATCAGCAAGAACACCGACTCCTGCCCGAAGTACGCCTGGATCGGCCCCGTCTCGACGGCGAGGTCGGCGAGGCTCGAGAAGTGGACGACGATGGCGTAGAAAATCCCGCCCTGGAGCAGCAAGAACACCACGAGCAGCACCCAGGCGAGCGGCGTCACCCAGAGGCTCAGCATCTCGCGCCGGTAGACGCCCAGAAATCCGCTCACGGGGCTGGCTCCGATCCGTCCGCTTTCTCCGATCCGTCGGCGGGCGGCGGCGGCGCATCATTCGCCGTGAGCTCGTGGAACACCTCCTCGAGCGAGGCGCGGCGCGCCGTCACGCTCTGCACGCCGGCTCCAGCCGCGACGAGCGCCGAAACGACGCGCTCCGCCGCGCTCCCCGGCTCGCTCGTCTCGTCGAGCTCCACGCTGATGGTGACGAGCGCGGCATCGTCGAAAACGGGCTCGAACGAGGCACGGGCGACGCCGGCGATGTCGTGGAGCGCCGCCTCGAGCTTCGCCCCTTCGCCGCGCGCGACGACGATGAGCTCGCGGCCGCGCCGCCGCTCCTTGAGCTCGGCGAGCGTGCCCTCGGCGACGAGCCGCCCGCGCGCGATGACGAGCGCGCGGTCGCACACGGCCTCGACCTCCGGGAGGATGTGCGTCGACAAGAGGATGGTGTGGCTCTCGCCGAGCTCGCGAATCAGCTTTCTTACCTCGACGATTTGATTGGGGTCGAGCCCCGCGGTCGGCTCGTCCAGGATGAGCAGCGGCGGCGACGACACGAGCGCGTCGGCGAGCGCGACCCGCTGCCGATACCCCTTCGACAGGTGCCCGATGGGCGTCTCCGCGACGTCGGCGACCGCCGCCTGCTCGAGCGAGCGGTCGACGGCGCGGCGCCGCTCCCGTCGCGGCACGCGCTTGAGCTCGGCGCGAAACGCGAGATACTCGCGCACGCGAAGCTCGGGGTAGAGCGGCGCCGCCTCCGGCATGTAGCCGAGCTGGGCGCGCGCGCGGAGCGAGTCCGTCGCTATGTCGAAACCACCGATCGACGCGCTGCCCTCCGTGGCTCCCAAGAATCCGGCCAGGATGCGTAGCGTCGTGGTTTTTCCCGCGCCGTTCGGCCCCAGAAAGCCGACGATCTCACCCTTGCCGACCTCGAACGACACGTCGCGCACGGCCACGACGGTGCCGTAATCCTTCGTCAAATGCCGCGCTTCGATCATCCGGGCACGAAGGCGTACCACGCGGGGCGAGGGGATTGAGAGTCGAAGCGCTACGTCCCCATGGCGCTCGTCGACGGCGGCGAGCCGCGGTTTATTCGCCGGCTTCTCGGAGACCCGCGCGAAGCGCGGACTTTCGTCAGACGCGCGCCTGGGGCTCGTCGTCGTCGGCGTCGGCAGCACCTTCCTCTTCGAGGACGGCGCCGTGGCACTTCTTGAACTTCTTGCCGGAGCCGCACGGGCACGGATCGTTGCGGCCGATGCGCGGCGCGGCCTGGGCGGGTCGGCGGGGCTGCTCGCCGCCCGGTGCGGCCTGGGAAAGGACATCTCTCGGGTCCTCGGGCTCGGCGCTCGGGTGCTGCGCGACCACCTGCGCGAGCTCTTCCTGGTAGCGGCGCTCGGCCTCGAGCTCCATGGCCGCGAGATCCTCTTTCCTCTGCACGGGCGCGGCGAAGAACTTCGCGAGCACGTTGCTCGAGACCTTCGCCATCATGTTCAAGAAGAGGTCGTAGCCTTCCTTCTTGTATTCGTTCTTCGGGTCGCGCTGACCGTAGCCGCGCAGACCGATGCCGTCGCGCAGGTGCTCCATGTTCGAGAGGTGATCGACCCAGGCCTCGTCGATGCTCTCGACGTAAATGTGCCGGAAGAGGCGCAGCGCGAACTCGACGCCGTGCGCCTCCTCGTGCTCGAAGTAGAGCGCCTGTGCCCGCTCGAATGCCTTGACCGCCACCGAGTCGGCCTCGCCGAGGTCGTTGACCGCAGCGTCGAGGTCGCCGCCGAAGTGCTCGAGAAACCCCCGGTGGAGGCCCTTCCAGTCCCAATCCTCGGCCGGCTTGTTCTCCGGGCAGCTCTCTTCGACCATCGCGCCCACGACGCGATCGAGCAGATCGAGCACCCGTTCGCGCTGCTCCGAAAGGCTTCGTGGCACCGCGGCGTGCAGCTCTTCAACGACCGAGCCCGGTGTTCTCGTACGGCGCTCCTCGATGTCGAGGCGCACGCCCCAGAGCTGGTACACCTCGTGCTGAAGCGTCTCTAGCTCCACGAGTTTGCTGGATTTTTCGAGGTCTTCCGCCGACGGATAGCGTGCCGAGCCGTTCTCTTTCACGGTGCCGAGCGGCGGCTCGCAGAACATGCCGACCAGGCCGCGCACGGGGCCCGCGAGCTTCTTCTCGATCTCGGCATCGACCTCGATGACGCGCTCCTCCTCGATGGCCTTGCCGTTCTCGTCCGTGGCCGTCGGCGCATAGCGGCCGAGTAGGAGCTGCTGGCGCAGCGCGTACACGGTCTTGCGCTGCGCGTTCATCACGTCGTCGTACTCGAGCAGGTTCTTGCGAACGTCGAAGTTGCGCTCCTCGACCTTGCGTTGGGCGTTCTCGATGCTGCGGGTGACGAGCGGGTGCTCGATGGGCTCGTCGTCGGGCATGCCCATGCGGTCCATCAGGTTCTTGACGCGGTCGCCCGCGAAGATGCGCATGAGGTCGTCTTCGAGCGACAGGTAGAACTTGCTGTAGCCCGGGTCGCCCTGACGGCCCGCGCGGCCGCGCAGCTGGTTGTCGATGCGCCGCGACTCGTGTCGCTCCGTGCCGATGATGTGCAGGCCCCCGAGGTCCACCACCTCTTCGTGCTCGACCTTGCACTCGCGCTCGTACTGCTCGACGAGCGCCGCGAACGCCTCGGGGTCGCCGTCGGGCGTGAGGCCGCGCTCCTTGAGCTCGTTGCGCGCAATCATGTCCGGGTTGCCGCCGAGGATGATGTCCGTGCCGCGGCCGGCCATGTTGGTCGAGACGGTGATGGCGCCCTTGCGACCTGCCTGCGCCACGACGAACGCTTCGTTCTCGTGGTGCTTGGCGTTCAGGACGTGGTGCTTGACGCTCTTTTTCGTGAGGATGCGCGCGATGGCGCCGCTCTTCTCGACGCTCGTGGTGCCGACCAGGATCGGCCGCCCCTCCTCGTGGTGGGCGAGGATGTCGCGGACGAGCGCGTTGAACTTCTCGCGCTCGGTCTTGTAAACGACGTCGTGATCGTCGTTACGGATGTTCTTCTTGTTCGTGGGGATCACGACGACGTCGAGCTTGTAGGTCGACGAAAATTCCTGCGCTTCGGTCTCGGCGGTGCCCGTCATGCCGGCGAGCTTCTTGTAGAGCCGGAACAGGTTCTGGAACGTGATCGTCGCCATCGTGCGGCTCTCCTCCTGGATCCGCACGTTCTCCTTGGCTTCGACGGCCTGGTGCAGGCCATCGCTCCAGCGCCGGCCCGGCAGCACGCGGCCGGTGAATTCGTCGATGATCAGCACCTTGCCGTCGGGCGAGACCATGTAGTGCTGGTCACGCTTGTAGAGGGCATGCGCGCGCAGGAGCTGATTGAGGATGTGCAGCGTCTGCACCGCTTGCGGGGTCGTAGAGATTCGAGATCCCGATCGCCTTTTGCACGTGCTCGACGCCGTCGTCGGTGAGCGTGGCGCTGAAGCCCTTTTCGTCGACGTTGTAGTGCTCGTCCTTGCGCAGGCGGGCGACCACCTCGTTCAGCGTCTTGTAGCTCTCGCTGGCGGCTTCCGCCGGGCCGCTGATGATGAGGGGCGTTCGCGCTTCATCGATGAGGATCGAGTCGACCTCGTCGACGATGGCGTAGTTCAGCGGGCGCTGCGTGTAGTCGAGCGCCGAATACTTCATGTTGTCGCGCAGGTAGTCGAAGCCGAACTCGTTGTTCTGCCCGTAGCAAATGTCCGCCTTGTAGGAGGTTCGCTTTTCCTCGTCGTATTGACCGTTGACGATGGTGCCGACGCTCAGGCCCAGCCACTTGTAGAGCCGGCCCATCCACTCGGCGTCGCGCTTGGCGAGGTAGTCGTTCACCGTGATGACGTGAACGCCCCGGCCTTCGAGCGCGTTCAGGTACACGGGCAGGGTCGCCACGAGCGTCTTGCCTTCACCGGTTCGCATCTCGGCGATGGAGCCGCGATGGAGGACCGCGCCGCCGATGAGCTGCACGTCGTAGTGCCGCATCTTGAGCACGCGGCGGCTCGCCTCGCGGCAGACCGCGAAGGACTCGATGAGCAGGTCGTCGAGCTTTGCCCCGTTGTCGAGCTTCTGCTTGAACTCCGGGGTCTTCGCCTGGAGCTCCGCGTCGGAAAGCTTCTCGAGCCCCGCCTCGAGGGCGCCGATGCGAGCCACGAGCGGCTGGATGCGGCGCAGGGACCGCTCGTTGGACGTGCCGAAGACTTTTTTCGCTACCCAGGTGAACATCGTGGTTTTGGCCGCAAGACCCCGCGGAACCTAGTCCGTCGAGGGGGGCCACGCCAGGGGGGAGGCCTGCTCGCGCCCGTTTTTCCGCCCGGGGCGCGACGTTCGAGAGCTCCCGGCCGGCATGCTAGCCTGGCTCACGTGGTGGTCGGGCGTCGAGTGGTCGCGTGCCTGTTGTTCGTCGCGGGGGCGGCGCTTTCGTGTGGTGGTGAGAGCTCGAACGGCGAGGAAGACGTTGATTGTGTTGGGCTCTGCGAGAAGGGCAAGTCCGCGCGCTGTCCACACTCCGAGGATTTACGCTGTGAGGAGAATTGCCTCGGCGAGGACGTGCGGGCCATCGGCACCGACTGCAAGCCGCTCTACGTGAGCTCGCTCGCGTGCACGGCGAAGCTCGACGACATCTGCACGGCGCCCACGGCGTGCTCGGACGAGGTGACGGCCTATCTCGATTGCGTTGCGAGCTACTGTCGCGCGCACCCGAGCGTCAACGTTTGCTCGTTTTGAGCTCCGCTGTGGGTCAGCGGTCCGTCGCGGCGGGGGCTGCCACGGCCTGGCTTTCGCGTAGCGGCGAAGCGAAGCGTCCGTTCGGGTAGCGTTCGAGGTAGCGCGCCACGTCGGCGTGCTCGCCCGAGACATCGCCGAGCTTTCGCCGGCAGGCTGCTCGCCCGTAGAGCGCGCGCTCTTCGAGCGCCGGCGTGGGCGCCGTCGCGAGCACCGCGTCGAAATCCGGCAGCGCCCCCCGGCAATCGTGGTCGGCCGTGAGCTCCGCGCGTACGAGCCGGAGCTCGAGCCCCCGCCCGACGCGCCCGAGCGGCAAGGTTTCGAGCACGGCGAGCGCCGCCGCGCGGCGCCCGAGCAAGAGGTTCGCATCGACGCGCGCCACGCGAGCGTCGAGCGCGAGCAGGCCGTGGGGAAATGCCGCGTCGTACGCGTCGAGCGCGGCCAGCGCCGCGTTCGCGTCGTGCCGGCCGCGCAGGGCCCTGAGCGCCGGCTCGAGGGCGGTCGTTTCGGCCGAGAGCGCGCTTTCGGTCGGCACACTGGGGCCCGACACCGCCGGGACCGCCCTGACGACGGGGGCGGCGCTCGGCGCAGGCTTCGGGTCCGCACCTGGCTCCGGCATGTCGGCGTGTCGCGCCACGCGCACGGGTCGCGCTTGCTCGCTCGGCGGTGCCTCGCTCGAGGCTTGCGAGAGCGCTGGTCGGGGCTCGGTTGGGGGCGCGAGCGCGAAGCGCGCGAGCGCGCCGCCGGCGAGAGCAAGCGCGGCGCCTGCGAGCGCGAAGGAAAGCAGGCGCCGCCGCGAGGACGCGCCGGAGCCGCGGCTCGCGTCGAGCAGGCGGTGCCGCACGCGCGCGAGGGCCGCCGGCGGGAGCCCCGAAGGCTCGGGCGCCGCCCGAAACAGCTCGGCGAGGCGCCCCATGGCCGCGTCGCTGCCCGAGCTGCCGCCGAGAGGGGGCGGGGTGCCGTCGCTCCCGGCCCTCACGGCTCGCCGCCCTCCTCGCCGTAGCGCGCGACGTACGCGCGGCGCAGCCGCTGTCGCGCGCGGTGCAGAGCGGCCCACAGGTTCTTTTCCGGCATGCCCAATAAGCTCGCGATCTCGCGTCCCGGCAGCTCCTCGAGCTCGAAAAGGATCAGCAAGGTTCGATCCCTTTCGCCGAGCTCGTCGAGTAGCTCGTAGAGCAGGGCCCGGGTGCGGTCGCTCGCCACGGAGCGCTCCGGAGTGCGCGGATCCTTCTCTGCTTCGCGTAGCAGGGGCGAGAGCGCCGCGAAGAGCACGCTTCGGAGACGGCGCTTGCGGCGGGCTCCCGTGACGACGCGCAAGGTGATGGCGTAGAGGAACGTCGTGATCGCTGCGTCCCCACGGAACTCCGGCAGACGCCGCTGGACGACCATGAACACGTCGTGCAGCAGATCCTCGGCGTCACCTTGCGGATCGAGCCGCTCGATCCAGCGCGAGACGAGCGCCGCGTGCGCGCGGTAGACGGCGTCGAGCGAGAGCGCTGCGGAAGTCGCGGTGTCCCGCTCGTGTTGACTCGGGACAGGCACCGCCTCGAGATCGATCTCCCGCACGCGTCGAGCATACCCCGCCGCCGTTCTCAACGGAGGAAGGAGGGTGACTCGACGATGGCGAGTAGCAGCGATTCGAGGCGGAACGCATTGCCGCTGCCGAAGGCGAACAGCACTTGGTCGAGCTCCTCCTGGCCGTAGTCGCCGCCGTTCCCCGCGGCGAGAGCGTAGGAAAAGAGCTGGCTCGCGAAGCACGCGCCCACCTCGCAGGACGTGGAAAGCTCGCCCGACAGCTGGCGGATGTCCTGGAAGACGAAGTAGCTGCCGCCCACCGAGCTGTACCTGCCGGAGGCGTCGATCGGCTGCCCGTTGTCGGTGCTGCGAAGCTCGGCCGTCTCGGGCGCGAGGATCTCGAGGGCATAGCCGAGTGGATCGGTGAGGGCATGGCACCCGGCGCACGTGGGGCTGGCCACGTCTTCTTCGAGCGCCTCGCGCCGAGTTTGGTCCGGGCCGGGCACGATCGGCGCGATGTTGACGGGCGGCGCCGGAACTCCCGTACAGAAAAGGGAGTTGGAAAGAACGGTGCCCCGCCCGGAGATCCCCGGACGGAGCCGCGCCACGTCGGAGAACAGCCCGAACTCATCGGGTTCGCTCGCGGGCGACGTGAAGAGCGACCAGAGCATGGAATTTTCCTCGGCCAACAAGCGCCCCCAGCGCTCGCCGAGGGCCGGGTCCTCTCCCTCCGCCGCGAGATAGCCCTGCATGAACCGAGCGAGCCCGTCCGGTGGCGTACTGACCGAGCGGATCGCCTCGAGCTCGTTTACCAACAGGGTGCTCGCGAGCTCCGGCGTCGTCACCTCGGGTAAGTCGGCGGGCGGGTCGCGCTCCTCGTCGTAGAGGAGGCGGCTGATGCGGCGGTAGACTTCGTCGGGCGCGGCGAGCTCGCCGTACTCGAGGGAAGCCTGCTCGACGCCGCACGTCGTGGGGGTTGGCATGCCCGCCGCGCCGCCCGTCATCGGAGCCCCTGCGCTGCCACTCGTTCCCGTGCCGCCCGTGTCGCCGCCCGTGCCGCCACCGATGCCCGAGCCCCCCGTGGAGCTCGAGGTGCCGCCCCGGCCGCCCGTCTCGCCGGAGCTGCCCGCCGTTTCGCCGCCGCTCCCACCGGCGGCGTTGCCGGCGCCGCCACCGGTGGCCTTCGAGCCGCCGTTCGCGTCGGAGCCGCCGGCGCCGGCTTCCATGCCTCCCGTGCCGCCGTCGCCCTTGTCCCCGACGTCGTAGCGGCCGCCGCAGGAGAGTAGGACGAGCGACGCCCCGAGGAGCGACCAGCCAAGACCAGGGAGCGAGCGAGCCATTTCGTGCATCGCTGATTGGTGCGGTGAGGACTGCGAACCTTTCAGCGTACGCCGAGAGGCGGGCGGTAGACCACGCCGGCGAGCGCGAAAAGCTCCCCGCGGGGTAGCGCGACCCCGTCCTCGGGTGTGTCGACGTACGCCGTGGCGCCCGTCAGCCACAGAAGGGGTCGGAGCTCGGCGAAGGGTTCGAGCGCCCCGAATCGCCCCGAAAGGCGCGCCCCCGCGAGCGCTGCGAAGGCTCGGTCACTCTGCGATCGGTCCGGCGCGAAACCGTCGCCCGACAGCCTCAGCCACGCGACGGCCGCCCCGGCGAGAAGCTCTGCCCGAGCACGGCCTGCCGCGAAGCGCAGCGACGCGCAAACCGCGAACGGAAAGCGCGTGTAGTGGACGTGACCCGCATCGAGCGGCTTCGAACGCATCGTGGTCGTACCAACGCTCGCTTCGAGACCGAGGCCGCTCGACGAAGGACCGTAGCCGGCGAGGAGCGTCCCGAGCGCGGCCGGGGGTGCGCCGAGCAACGCTGCGCCGCCGCCGAGCCCGACGTAGAGGCCCGCTCCCGGCCCGGGCGTGACCTCGCCGCGCGCCGTCATCTTCGCGATGGGCAGGACGCGCGGCGGCGCGGGCTCCAGCGGCTCGGGTGCCGGCGCCGGAGGCGGCGGCGGGGGCGCGAGAAACTCCGGATGTGCATCCGTGAGCCAGCTCGCGAGCACGACGGCTGCGGCGCGCGCAAGCTCCTCGCAGTCCTCGCCGAGCGGCAGCACGCGCTCGCCGAGCGGCGCCCCTTCGCGCGAGCGCATCCGCACGGCAAGTCCACTGCCCTCGTGCGTCAGCTCGATTGACTCGCCGAGCGCCGTGTCGCTCGACACACCGAGGATCGGCCAGAGCGCCGCCTCGACGCGTGCCCCCTCGGGGCACGCCGAATCGCTCTTGATGTGCCACGGCGCGCCGTCGGCGCGGTCAGCCGTCGGATCCGCCCGCGCCGTCTGCGCGGGCGCGAAGCCGCACGCGACGCTCGCGCAAAAGAGCAGCGATGCGCAGGTGGAACGGCGTCGCCCCCCGCCTTTTCGTCTCGGAACCATGGTCGCCAAAAGGAAGAAGACCACCATTGCGACTCACGCCGATACGCATCGACTCCCGTCCGAGAGCCGCCCGTTGGGACTAGCACTACTGTCAGAGATTCGCGTTTCCTTCGAGAAATTCGCAGATTGGCGAGCGGCGAACCTTTCGGACGGCGGCGCCCACGTCTTGCGTCCATTTCGTGCTCGAAGACGGCCGCCCGCTGGCCGCGCCAGTTGCTTTCGTGGCTCATGTTCTCTCTGCCGGATCGTGATCTGTTCCTCCAAGACTCTGACAGTAGTGCTAGCGCCCCACGCGATGCGCCTGTCGCGCTTTGCCGTCCTCGAAGGCGCGCCGCTCGTCGTCGTCGCGCAACTCGAGCGGCGCCGCGGGTGACGGGCGCCCATCGGGACCGAGTGCGACGTACACGACGAACGCCGAGTTCGTGTGGCTGACGACGCCGGTGATCGGGTTCTCGGCGTGCACGTTGACGCCGACCTCGATCGCGCTCTTGCCGATCCACGTGACGTGAGCGTCGCAAATCAGGAGCTCGCCGAGGTGAACCGGCTGGCGGAACGTCATCGAATCGATCGAGATCGTGACGCACGGCATGCGCGCGTGGCGCATCGCCACGATCGCCCCCGCCTCGTCCACCATGCGCATGATCACGCCGCCGTGGACGTTGCCGTGCGCATTGGCGTGCTCCGGCAGCATCAGCTGATGCAGCGTCACGCGCGACTCGCTCGAATGTTTCGGGGCGCCCATTGGCCCCGAGGGTATCACGGCGAGGCCCCCTCTCGCGTGCTAGGCTGGCCGCGCGCGAGCGGATGGATTTCGTCTATTTCATCATCCTGGTAAGCTCGCTGATCCTCGTTCACGAGCTCGGCCACTTCCTCTTCGCCAAGGCTTTCGGCGTGAAGGTGATCACCTTCAGTCTCGGCTTCGGTCCGAAGATCATCAAGCTGCGCGGCCGCGAGACCGAATACTGCGTGTCGCTGTTGCCGCTCGGCGGCTACGTGCGCATGTTGGAAGAGTCGAAGAACGACCTCGTGCTGCCGGAGGATCGGAAGCGCACCTTCGAGTCGCTCTCGGCGTTCAAACGGGTGCTCGTCGTGCTCGCGGGGCCGGCCATGAATCTGGTCTTCCCCGTCTTGCTCTACTTCTCGGTGTTCGTGGGCGACGGGCCGTTCCTGCCGCCGACGGTCGGCGTCGTCTTGCCGCGCCACCCGGCGGAAGGCAAGCTTTTCCCCGGCGATCGCATCATGTCGGTGAGCGGGGAGGAGGTCGGGACCTTCGACGAGGTCAAGCGCATCATCTCGAAGAACCCCGGCAAGACGCTGCGTTTCGTCGTGTTCCGCGACAACCGGCACGTCAACGTCGACGTGCCCGTCGAGGACTCCACGGAGCGCCGCAATTTCGAGATCACCGAGCGCATCGGGACGGTCGGCATCCAGCCGAGCGCTCCCGCGCCGGTCATCGGCGTGTCCAATCCCGAATCGCCGGCGTACCGCGCGGGCCTGCGCACCTTCGATGTCATCACGAGCGTGGGCGGCCGTACCGTGCGGCGCTTCATGGACCTCGACGACGCGTTCGGCTCCGACGTCGGGGAGACGCTGCCCGTCACCTATCTTCGCCCCGCCGAGGTGCCCGACGCGCTCGGGGGGCTCGCCGACATGGCCGTCTTCGAAGCGGGCGTCGTCGCCCTCACGCCCGATCCGAACGGCAACACGCTGCTCGAACGTACGGGCATCGATCTGGCCGACCTTTACGTGTCGATCGTGCCCGCAGACTCCTACTTGCACCGCGCAGGGCTCAGGCCCGGCGACAAGATTTTGAAGCTCGACGACGAGCCGGTCGGCGCCTGGTCCACGTTCCGCGAGCGCGTGTTCACGGCGCCCGATCGACAGCACCGCGTCGACTACCTGTCGGCACGCGACGGGCGCGTGCGCTACGGCAAGTTCCAGATGCGTCGCGAGGATTTCACCGACGAGCACGGTCAGACCTTCGCGCGCTACGTGCTGCCGATCCAGCACTGGGCTCCCGTCGCCCCGGAGGAGCGCGTGAGCCACCCCGCACCCGTTCGCTACGCGCTCTCGAAGGCCGCCGAGGAGACGGTCAGCGTCACGCGCCTCGTGCTCGTCGGGCTCGTGAGGCTCGTCGAGGGCAGGATCAGCCTGAAATCGCTGTCGGGTCCGATCACGATCTACCAGGTGGCCGGCGAGGAAGGCCGCAAGGGCGCCGACTACTTCGTCTGGGCCATGGCGGTCATCAGCATCAATCTGGGGCTCTTCAACCTGTTGCCGATTCCCGTCCTCGACGGGGGCCACCTGTTTTTCCTCGCCATCGAGGGCGTGCTCAGGCGCCGGCTACCACTTCGCGTGCGCGAGCTGTCGCACATCGTGGGCATGGCGATTTTGCTCGCCCTCATGGTGCTGGCGTTCAAAAACGATCTCGAGAAGCGCTGGGACGTGATCGCGGGTCAAGTGCGCGGGCTGTCCGGATGAGCACGGCACGCACGCTCGCCGTCAACGTGCTCGAGCGCGTCGAGCGCGACGGCGCGTTCGCGGCCGCGGCCCTCGACGCCGTGCTCGATCGGCACCCCGCGCTCGACGCGCGCGAGCGTGGGCTCTTGTCGGAGCTTTGCTACGGCGTCCTGCGTACCGAAGGGGCGCTCACGCGGCGGCTGCTCGCGCACGCGCCGCGCGGCGTGCCCGACGACGCCGTGCGGCGCCACTTGCTGGTCGCGGCGTATCAGATGTTGCTGCTCGACCGCGTGCCGGCGTGGGCCGCGGTTGACGCGGCCGTCGAGGCGCTCAAGGGGCTACGCGGGGCGCGCGTTGCGGGCTTCGCCAACGCCGTTTTACGCAAGCTCGGCGGCGAACGCCTGGATCCCGCTTCGGCCGTGCGCGATAGCGCCCCGCCGTGGCTGCTCGCGGCGCTCACCGAGGCCGTCGGCGTGGCGGACGCGGAGGCGCTGTTCGGGATTGGCGTCCCGCTCGGTCAGGTTTGGGTGCGACCGAGCAAGCGCGTGCCGGCGCCGCCCTGGCTCGAGACCGCCGAGCGACACCGCGTCGTGCCCGAGGCGCGCCTCGCCCCCGGCGGCGACCCCGAGCGGCTCGAAGGCTACCGAGAGGGCGCCTTCACCATGCAGGAGCCCGGCGCCCAGCTCGTCGCGCTCGCGCTCGGCGCGCGCCCGGGCGAGCGCGTGCTCGACGCGTGCGCGGGTCGTGGGCAAAAGACCATGATCTTGCTCGACGCCGTCGGGGCCTCGGGCGAGGTGCTCGCGACCGACGTGCACCCGCGCAAGCTCGAGGCCCTGGCGCTTTCGGCCGCGCGCCTCGGACTGCCCGAGCCGGCGCGCGCGGCCGTCGATTTTACCCTCGGGCCCGGCGACGTGCCCGGCGGCTTCGACCGGGTGCTCGTTGACGCTCCTTGCACGGGCGTGGGGACGCTCAGACGGCGTCCCGAAATCGCGAGGCGGCTCGCGCCGGGGGATCCGGCGCGGCTCGGCGAGCTCGGGGCGCGTATCTTGCGTGGTGCGGCCGACCGCGCGAGACCCGGAGGGCGCGTCGTCTTCGCGGTGTGCAGCGTGCTCCGCGACGAGGCCGAGGCCGTGACGCAAAGCGTGGCCTCACTGCTCGAGCCGGTACCGTTCGATGCTCCCGAGATCCATGCGCTATTCGGTGCGGAGGCGACCGAGATCCGGTTGCTTCCCGGCGCTCACGCGACGGACGGATACTTCGTCGCGAGCTTCGTCCGCCGCGCGTGAAGCGCTGGCGGGAGGCGGCCGAACGCGTCGAGCGCGTTTCACGGAGCGAGGCATGCTGAAAAGTTACTAGCGGGGAGGCCGAAGTCGCCTCCGCGTCGAGAGGGCATGCGGGTCCCGTAAGAAGCGATCTCGAATCGGCGCGGGCGGGCACGACCTCGACTCACCATCACGGAAACTGACTCGAGGGCTGACGACCACTCAGCAAGGAGCGTGCCGGGCCCTTCGAGTCGCGTTAACCGGTGTGCATTCGTTCTTCGTCGAAATCCCGAAGACACGAAGGGGCGACAGAGGTTATTCTACGATCGATCGGTAGGGGTACAATCGGAAGCAGGCGATCGATGGGAATCACTCGAGGCAGGATCAGGCGCGCGGCTCGTGACAACGGTCATTCTGCGCATCGTCTTTTCGACAATGCCGGTCACCTTCGAGAAGGGCCCGCGGCAAGGCTGCTCGCGCTCACGGGGCGCAATGGCAGCGACGGCCAGAAGGCGATGTTCAAGGAGCTGTCCGACGACCCGTTCGCGATCGAGCTCGCGGAGGAGGCCGTGATGGCGATGACGAGCGGCGAAAGCCAACTTGCCGAGGATCTCAATCGCGACGTTGACGAGGACTGGGGCGGCCCCTTCGTGCCGAGCTCCGCCAGCAAAGAGTTCGCCGGCGGCACCGACGCCTCGAACATCCCCGGGGCCACCCGGGAGCCGTTTCCGAAGACGTGAGGTGAACGAGCGCCCGCGCGAGCGCGGGTCTGCGAAGGTGTGGGACCGCGAGCCCGCGCCGCGCCTTTCACGAAATTATCGCGTGAGGGCGGACTAGGCCCGTTGCCAGCAGATGCCCGCGATTGATTCGCCTCCCCGGCGCATGAGCGACTCGAGGAGTCATCATGCCGCACGCTCAGCGCGCCTATCGCTTTGCTCTCGCGCTCGCCTTGTGCGCGCTCGGTCCCCTTGCCGGAACGGCAGGGTGCAGCGCCGGTGGGGCTGCCACCCCCCCGGACCCGCTCCTGCCGGGGAGCGGCGGCTCCGGCGGCTCTGGAGGGGCCGGTGGGAGCTCGCAGCTTGCCGGTAGCGGTGGCAACGGCGCCTCGGCGGGCAGCATCACGCTCGACCCGGACGGGGGCGCGCCGCCTCCCGAGACCTGTGAGCTCGATTGTCATCCGCCTGGCGGGCAATACTGCGGGGACCTCGGTACGCCGTGCGGCGGCATGGTCTCCTGCGGCGAGTGCTCGGCCGATTGGACCTGCAACGAGGGCCTCTGCGTGGGCGGGGCGAGCTGCGTGCGAGGGACCTGCACGCCCGCGGGTGCGAAGTTCTGCGGCACCATCGGCGACGGCTGCGGCGGAGGCCTCGATTGCGGCACGTGCCCGGCCGGGCAGGTCTGCACGAAAAGCGTGTGCGTCCCCGAAAACTGCGTGCCGCTCACCTGCCAGGAGGACGGCTGGAGCTTCTGCGGCATCATCGGCGACGGGTGCGGCGGGACGCTCGATTGCGGAGTTTGTGCTGGCGACGGCGTGTGCGGTGGTGCGGTCACGAACGTGTGCGCGGCGGGCCCGAGCTGCCAGCGCATCACCTGCGATGTCGAGGGCGGCACCTACTGCGGTCTCATCGGGGACGGCTGCGGTGGCCCGCTCGACTGCGGTGAGTGCCCGGCGGGCGAGAGCTGCAACGCGTCCCACCTTTGCGTGGAGGACGGCTGCGTGCCGGTTTCCAGCTGCGAAGCAGACGGCGGCCGCTACTGCGGCGTCATCGGTGACGGCTGCGGCGGCAGCCTCGACTGCGGCGCTTGCCCGGCGGGCGGCGTGTGCGGCGGCGCCGGGCTCGACAACGTGTGTGCCGGCGACGCCGGCTGCGTCAAGGTGACGTGCGACGCGCAAGGTGGCGGCCGCTACTGCGGCGTCATCGGTGACGGTTGCGGCGGCATGCTCGACTGCGGCACCGCCTGCCCCGACGCCATGACCTGCGGTGCCGAAACGCCCAACGTGTGCCCCGGTACGGGCGGTACCGGCTGCACCGGCATCGCTTGCAACGTGCCCGAATGCGCGACGGGCACCACGTCCATCAGCGGCACGGTGTACGACCCGGCGGGCAACCTGCCGCTTTACAACGTCATCGTCTACGTTCCGAACGCGCCGCTCGCGCCGATCACGAGCGGGGCCACCTGCGACCAGTGCGGCGCCATCGCGTCGGGCCAGCCGATCACGGCGGCGCTCACCGACGTGAACGGCCATTTCGTGCTCACGGGCGTGCCCGCGGGCGCCAACATCCCGCTCGTGATGCAGGTCGGCAAGTGGCGCCGTCAGGTCACCATCCCGAACGTCGCCGCCTGTGCGGACACGGCGGTGCCCAATCCGGCCGATCCGAACCAGAAGCTCCTCAGGCTTCCGCGCACACAGGCCGAGGGCAACATCCCGCGCATCGCCCTTGCCACGGGGAAGTCGGACGCGCTCGAGTGCCTGCTCCGCCGCATCGGCATCGCCGACAGCGAGTTCACCAACGACGCCGGCAACGGCCGCGTGCACCTCTACGCCGGCGGCAACCCGAACGGCGATCACCAGGGAGCGACCCACTTCAACGGCGGCGCGGATTTCGCGCCGGCCACCCAGCTCTGGGGCACGACCCAGAAGCTTCTCACCTACGACATGGTGCTGCTCTCGTGCGAAGGCTCGGGCAGCCCGCTCGCCCAGTTCAAGACGCCGTACTACCCGAACATGGCGGCGTACCTCGACGGCGGCGGCCGCGTGTTCTTCGACCACATGCACTTTCTGTGGCTGCGCGACTACGCTCCGCTCGCCAGCGTCGCCACCTTCATCGGCACGGGCAATCTGCCCGCCGACGGCATCGACGGCGTCGTCGACACGTCGTTCCCGAAGGGCGCCGCGATGTCGCAGTGGCTCACGGTGACTGGCGCTTCGACGACGCCGGGGCGCCTTTTGATCCGGCAGGGGCAGCACTCGGTGTCGGTGGTGGGCCCGCCGAGCCAGCGCTGGGTCTACGTGCCGTCGAACCCGGACGACTCGCAGATGCGCCCCGCCGTGCAGTACATGACGTTCAACACGCCGATCACCGCTCCCGAGGACCAGCAGTGTGGGCGCGGTGTGTTCACGGATCTTCACATCAACGTGAGCTACCCGGACAACACGGGCGGCGACCACTCCGATCCCGACGACGGGTTCCCGACGGGCTGCAGCACGAAGCCCACCTCGCCCACGGGCAAGGCGCTCGAGTTCATCTTCTTCGATCTCGCTGCTTGCGTTCAGCCCGACGACGCCGATCCCGTGCCGCCCGTGCCGCCGCCCATCCCGCCCGGCACGCCGCCTCCTCCCGTGCCGCCCCCCGGCACGCCGCCGCCTGGCAATCCGCCCCCGCCGACGGAGATGCCGCCTCCGCCTCCGCCTCCGCCCCCGCCTCCGCCTCCGCCTCCGCCCCCGAAGTGAGGAGGAGAACTCGACGCGCGCGGCCCGAGCGCTTGCCCGGGCACGCGCGCTCGGTGGCTACCAGCTCACCATCATGCCGCCGTTGACGGCATTGATGATCTGCTGCTCGCCCAGGTACCACTTGGCCGTCGCACGGAAGTAGTCGAGGTCGAGGTGGACGGCAGGCGACAGGTGATAGACCACGCCGGCGTTGATGCCCATCTGGTACTTGATGACGCTGACCGGGTACACCATGTTCACGCCGGTCGGGTCGCTCGGATCGACGACCTTGGTCTTGTCCTTGGTGGTCAAGAACACGCGCGCAATGCCAGCGCCCGCAGAAAGGTTGACCTGGCCGAGCACGAACTGCGTCTGCGCGTAGTAGCCGTCCGCCACGCGCAGGTTGCCCTGGCTGTCCGACGAAGCCGGCGTCGATTCGAGGGCGTAGGTGAGCCCCAGCCCCTTGCCGCGGTGGCCCGCGACGCCGAGGTGCACGGGGCCGAGCTCGAGGCGACCGCCGTAGCCGAAGCCCGCCGCGGTCGCGTCGCACGGCCCGGGATTCGAGACGCTGCCCGGAATGCACGCGCCCGGCTTGTAGACCTTCTGGAACCCGCCGTTCGTGAAGAGCACGATCTTGCCCAACGTGCCGAGGGCCTGCTCGAACGTGAGCTCGCCCTCGGGGCGCAGGTACTTCGTGCGCAACCACGAGCCGCCGGCCGGCAGTGCAATCGGCTCGAAGATACCGGCGTTGAGCTGCAGACCCGCGAAGGTCGGTGTGCCGTAGATGACGCCGCCCGCGAAGCCGCTGCCGAGCACGCCGAAACCGATCTGACCCGGCGTGGGACCGTTCGAGTCGAGCGGCGCCGGCATGCCCACGCCCCAGCGATGGGCGTACATCACGTCGATGTCCGTCGCGCCGCGCGAGAAGAGCGCTCGCGTGCGACCGATCGTCACGCTGCCCCAGGGTGCGTCGATCTTCGCGTAGCCCTGGCGGAGATCCGCGGGGTTCGGCTGATTCTTCTGGCGACTCTGGCTCTCGATGTAGGCCCAGATCTGCGTGTAGGCCGTGACGGTCGTCGTCGGTGTGAGCTTGTTCCGGACGCCGAAGCCGAGCACGTTGCTCACGAAGCCGCTGCGCACGCGCATCATGTTGATCGTGCCCTGATCGGTCAGGGTCGATCCGCCCGCCATGCCACCGTCGGGATAGAGGTACTTGTTTTCGCTCGGTCCCTGCCAGCCGCCACCCTGGACCGTGGTGACGGTGGCGAAATACGGTGCGGGGCCGTAGGTGTTCTGAGGATAGCCATCCCCGTAGGTCCAGCTCACGAAGCCGCCCATGCGACCGTCGGTGTAGACCTCCCAATCGTCTCCCTTGAAGATGACCTTCTCGGCACGCGCCTGCACCGCCGTGAACAGCGTCATCGACAGAACGGCACTCGGGACGAGCGCTCGTAAAAGGGCCCTCGACTCGAGAAGCTCCGGTGGAGGCAGCGATTCGGCGCAGGGATGCCAGGTGTGGGCGGACGAGTCGCGCCCAGAGTCGCGATGGAGACACTTGTTTTCTCCTCTTTGGGAAAATGGCTGCAGGCCGCGCCGCCCTGTCGTTGACCCGGACGGCGCCGCCCGAACGAACTACAATTGGCTCAACGACGCAACCACTGAGTAGAGTGGCGCAACTACTGACATGTGATCGACTTCACGTCGAAGTAGAGCCACTGCGGGTGGTAGGTGCTGTTGCCGATGACGTTCACCGGAGGCTGGGTGAACGTGGCCGCAGGGGACATTCCCGTCAGATCGACGCTTTGGGGGCTCGCACAGGTGTTCGCGCCCTCGTCGGGGCCGCAGTTCTGTTGCGCCTGGCAGTTCGAATCGTGGATGGTGAAACGAAGCGTGCTGTCACCCATGACGGCAAAGCTTGCCGTATAGCCGATCTTGTAGGTCGCTTCCTTCTGGCACCAGTCGGGATTCGAGGGGAAGGCGTTCAAGAAATAGGTGTTTGCCTCGCCCTGCACCGTGGGGCTCTCGACGTGCAGCTCGTAGGTGTTCCACCAGCTGTCGCCCGATTGCCGGCCACCGACGTACCAGGTGTTGTTCGGGTTGGTCGTGCTGGGGGACGCCGAGGACGCCGCCATGCCGCCCGAGTAGCAGCGCGTTCCGGCGATGCCGCGAACCTCGAAGTTGATGGTGTACTTGACCCCCGCCGTGCCCATCACCTTCATGGTCTTGTCGCGGACGGTCCCCGTGGTGTCGTACGAAGCGCCGTTCGGGCACGTCGTGCCCTGGTCGTAGATGGGGCAGTTCTTCCCCGAGGTGGTGACGTTGCCGGAGCACGTGCCCTCCCAGTAGAAGCCGTCGAACTCCGGGACGATGACGGCAGGGTTGACCGACGCGCAGCCGGCCGCGCCGCCGCTGCCGCCGCCCGACGTGCCGGCGGTGCCGGCGGTGCCGGCCGTGCCCGCGCTCCCTCCCGCGCCGCCCATGCCACCGCTCCCCAGCGTGCCGCTCGCGCCGCCGTCGCCCGCGCTGCCGGAAGCGCCCGACGTGCCTGCACCTAGACCCGCGTCACCCCCGCCGGGCGGAGTGCCGCCCGTGCCGGCGCCACCGGCGCCGAGCCCAGCAGAGCCCCCCTGCAGCGACCCGGCGCTGCCGCCCAGGCCGCTCGCGCCGGCTCCGCTGCCGGCCGTGCCGCCGGTGCCGCCCAGGCTCCCGCCGACACCCGAGCCCCCGCCGACTCCGGCGCCGCCCGTGGCCACGCTGCCGCTGGCGCCGCCGCTGCCGGCGCCGGGGGTGGCGCCTGATGCGGGGTTGCCGTTATCCAGGGCGTCCTGTGAGCAGCTCGCGACGGAAACAACGAGCGCGACGCTGGCGGTCGCCAGCGAAAGAAATCGGGTGCGGTTCATACGAGCCTCCACCGAAACGGCTGTTTCGGAACGTTGTAGAGCATCCTTCGTTCAGCACCGGGGCGCAAGAAAGGCCTCTTTTGCACATTCGTAGGGTCGCTCGCGGCGGGCCCCATCAGTCTTCGGTTCATCGGGAGGTCCCCTCGGGCCTTTCCGGGCTGCTCAAGGAAGAAGGGAGGCTGCGCACCAGAGCAGGGGCGCCTGGCCGTGCACGTCGCCCGCGCGACGGGGGCGACTCAAATGGTACCCGACCTCCGCCGAGCGGGTCGCGCCGGCCTCCGAATTCCCGTCGCCGCCGTTTCCGCACACTTCGCGAAGTCTCGCTTCGTCGTCGAGGTACGCGGTGAGCCCGAGCCAGGCCTTGCGCGCGGCCCGGGCGTAGCTCGGTTCATCGACCCAGCCGTGCTTGACGCCTGTCAGCATCGCGAAGGTGAACATGCCGCTCGCGGACGTTTCGATCCACGCCTCGGGCGCATCGACGATCTGGTGCCAGAGGCCGTCGGCGTTCTGGTGGGCGAGCAGCGCCGACAGCATGAGGCGATAGCCCTCGAGCACGCGCGGGCGATAGGGGTGCTCGGCGGGCAGCGCCAGCAAGAGCTCGGTCATGCCCGCCGCGGCCCAGCCGTTGCCGCGGCCCCAGTGGGCGGGC
This sequence comes from uncultured delta proteobacterium, assembly GCA_963841435.1. Classification (GTDB taxonomy): domain Bacteria; phylum Myxococcota_A; class Polyangia; order Polyangiales; family Polyangiaceae; genus PMG-095. The sequence goes on along the minus strand of CAWJCS010000005.1, from coordinate 46,959 downwards.
GACGAAAGCGTGTGGGCGAAGAGGCCCGAGGGCTCCTGCAATCGCTCGAGGTAGGCGATGACAGTTCTCGCCGCCCGCTCGAGGTACCGCACGGCTCCGGTGGCGCGAAAGGCCTGCACCTGGAGCGCGGTGATCATGTACATGTCGTCGACCCGGTAGCGAGCCTCGCTCGTGATGCCGTCGGTGCTCGTGCTTCGCCACTGGGCGTCCGCGAGGCCGAGGCCCAACGCCAGGTGCTCCGAGCTCCTGCCATGCCGATAGGCTTCGAGCGGGACGATGCCGAACACGCGATCCTCGACGTGCGGGCGCGTCGGCACCCAGGCCGAGCCCGGCGCGGAGAGTAGAGGGGCGAGCTTTTTCACGAGCCTGGCCTCGAGGTCGCGATCACCAAGGCGCCGCGCCACCGCCAGGGACCCGTAAAAGGCGCACGCCTCCGCGCAGTGAATCGGCTCCCCCCGATCGGAGCTCAGCGGGTCGGCGACGAAGCGTTCGGCGACACGCCGGCCGATCTCGCCCGGTGAGCGGCCCGCGGGAAATTCGGTGAGCAACCCTTCGGCGTCGAGCGAGCGGGGCGGGTGAGCGAGGGCTGTTCGCGGGCCGTGTGGCGTCGCGCCCCCGAGATTGCCGAGGAGACCGAGCGCTGCGGCCTCCATCGGGATGCGCTCCACGCCGACCACCATGCGGCGCCTCACGCGGGTACCCGGCGTGCCGAGCACGCGACGAGGCGAGGCCGCCGACCGCCAGCCTTCGCCAAGCAACCGATCTCCCCCGCCGCTCGTCGCGGAAAACTTTTGCCCGCGATGGAATCCAACGGCGAGTAACACGCGCGATGGAATTCCCGCGTGAAGAGCGCGTGATCACGCGGTCCGGCCGCGGCGCCGGGCGGGGAGCGGGACCCTGAGAGACCGCGACTGGTCGTCGAACCGCGAGCCGCGCGGGGCGGAACCGGCGCTATGCGTGGCGTGCTCTCCTTCGCGTGAGGCGTGTCTCGTCGCGCGGGCGCGCGTCGTCGCACGGCGCGCGCGTGGTTCCGCGCGCGGAGCACGAGCGAAAGCGACGGTTCGTCGAAGCTCGTGCGCTGTCGATTCCTCCGTGCGTCGCATTTCTGCCCGATGGGTCCCGTAGACGTTGGCCTTCGTGCTCGGCTCGCTGGAGCGGCGTGCTTCTCGTGCCTCGTCGCGTGGCTCTCACGTTACCGACAACTAGCGCAGCACCCGTGCGCGGCGCTAAGTTTGGAGCATGCCTATCTTTCGTCTTCGGATGCTCGTTCCGCTGCTCACGGTGGCCGTGGGGTGCTTTGGTCAAGAGGACTACAAGCAGACCTTTCCGCGGGGTGCTGGCGGCCCGGCGGGCACGGGCGGTAGCAGCGCCGGCGTCGGTGGTGATCTCGCGGGTGGCACAGGCGCAACGAGCGGAACCGCGGGGATTGCCGGCAGCGCCGGCGACCTATCCGCCGGTACGGCGGGCCTCGGCGGCAGCGCGGGCGACGCGGGAAGCGGGGCGAGCGGCGCCGGCGTCGGTGGCGTTGCGGGCAGCGCCGGGGACACCGCGGCCGCGGCCGGAACGTCGGGCAGTGCCGGCGACGCGACGGGTGGCAGCGCTGGAAGCGCCGGCGTCGGCGGCGCAGCGGGAGCCACCGGAGGCGCGGGAAGCGGCGGCGGCCCCTCGTCGTGCGCGGCCATCAACCCGCAGGCTCAAGCCAACGCGGGCCACTGCTATTACATGAACACGGGCGGGGTGATCTGGTCGAACGCTCGCCAGGCGTGCATGGCGCTCTCGAACGGGCACCTCGTCACCATCACGTCCCAGGCCGAGCAGGACTTCGTCTGGGGACTGACGGGCATGGTCGACACGTGGATCGGGTGCACCGACGGGAAGATGGACAACGAAGGCGGGGACGGCACGCCCTCGACCTGGATCACCGGCGAAGACATCGCACAGTTCAACGGCTGGGCGGACGGCGAGCCCAACAACTACATGAAGACCTGCCCGTCGGGCTCGGGAGACTGCTACGAGCACTGCGGCTTCATGCAGATGAGCAGCAACGGTGCCTGGAACGACGACATCTGCGGCGGGACGAAGCCGTACGTGTGCGAGTGGGATTCGGGCGGCTGAGCTCCGGGCCGGGGTACCAGCCCGCCGCCTCAGTAGCTCAGTCCGTAGCCGAACGGATAGAGCGGCGGATCGGAGGCGTAGTCGGCGTCGCCCACGTTGATGGGGATCTGCGCCATCGTCTTGGGCCAGCTGTGGCTGAGCTTGCCAGTGGGCGGGTAGCGTCCGAAGAGCACATCGGCGAGAGCGTTGGCCTCCGAGCCCGGGAGCCAGGCCGCGACCCAGGCGTTGGCGAGATTGAGGTACGGCTCGATGATCAGCGGTCGCCCGCTGACGATCACGGCGATGACGGGGAGACCCAGCGAGCTGACCGCCTGGAGCACGGGCACGTCCGGCGTCCTGGCGGCCAGATCGAGGTCCGTTTCGTCACCGACGCCCTCGGCGTACGGCGCCTCGCTCAGCACGACGACGATGTGAGTGGCGTTGCTGGGAACGCCACTGCCGTCCTGGGAGTAGGTCACGTTGCCGGCGCCCGCGATGTCCTTGATCCCGGTGAGGATGGTCGTCCCCGAGGTGACACCGGGCGTTCCGTTCGTGACGCCGAGCCCTTGCCAATCGATCGTCCAACCACCGCACTGACGCTGCAAGGAGTCCGCACCCGAGCCCGCGACGTGAACCCGCGCCGTCTCGGGAATGGGGAGCGCGCTGCTTTCGTTGCGAAGCAGCACCGCGGATTCTCGAACGGCCTGGCGGGCAACGTCGCGGTGAGCCTGTGAGCCGACTTGGGAGAGCAGCGCGGCGTCGCCGCCCGGATTGTAGCCGGGCGTGAGCATGCCGAGCTCGCACTTGACCGTGAGGATCCGCGTCACCGCATCGTCGATGCGCGACTGCGGAATCATGGCGGTGCCACCCGCCGTGGGCGCGGCCTCGAGGATGCCGGCCACTTCTTTCCAGGCGTACGGTTCCATGAGCATGTCGAGGCCCGCGTTGATCGCCGTGGCAACCTGCGTTTCGGCGGTGCCTGACAATTGTCCCGTGGCTGCCCAGTCGGAGCCCAGGATGCCGCGGAAGCCCATCTCGCCCTTGAGCACGTCGGTGAGCCAGTGGGTGTTCCCCGTCATCTTCACGCCGTTGTAGCTGCTGTAAGAAACCATGATGCTGCCGACGCCGGCATTGATCAGCGGTTGGTACACTTCGACGCCGAGCTTTCGGAACGTGGCTTCGTCGAGCACGGTGTTGGCCTGATCCACGCCTCCCTGGGTCGCTCCGTCGCCGGCGAAATGCTTGGCGCACGCGAGCACCGACTCCGGACCGCCCAGCGTGTCGCCCTGCAGCCCCTTGACGACGGCGACGGCAAACTCGGCGGTGAGCGCAGGGTCCTCGGAGTAGCTCTCGAAGATGCGCCCCCAGCGTTCGTCTTGAGCCGGGGAGATCGCGGGACCGAACGTCCAGTCGATGCTCGTGCCGCGCATCTCGCTGGCGGTGATCCGCCCGATTTCCGTGACGAGCGCGGTATCGCGAGTCGCGCCGAGCCCGATGTTGTGAGGGAAGAGCACGGCGTCGCTGACGTTGTTGTTCCCGTGCACCGCGTCGATGCCGTAGATGAGTGGGATCCCGGCGGTAGCTTGTGCCTCGAAGCCCTCGACGAAGCTTCGCCAGGTCTGCGGGGCATCACCCGACGGGGGATCGGCGCTTCCTCCGCTGAACACCGACCCGAGCGCGTAGGAGGCCACGTCCGCCGGAGTCACCCCGTCGGAGTTGGCCTGAACCATCTGGCCGGCCTTCTGCTTCTGCGTCATGCCCGCGAGGACTTGGGCTGCCTTGTCAACGCACGCCTGACTCGGCTGCCACGGCGCCACCGGCGCGGGATACACGAACGTGGGGCCCCCGGCACCGCCTGCCGTCCCTCCGCTGCTATCGCTCCCACCGATGCCGCTCGTGCCTCCGGCCGCGCCGGCCGCGCCACCGTTGCCGCTGGAAGCTCCCCCCAAGCCAGCACCGCTGCCCGAGGTTCCTCCGAAGTCGCCGCCCGACGAACCCCCAGCGCCCGTACCAGCCTGAGCGGCAGCGCCGCCGACCCCGACGCCGGAGGCGCCGGCAGAAACTCCCGCCGCACCCGCTGACGTCAACCCGGCAACCCCGCCACTGCCGGGGCCGGTCGCACCGGTCCCCGCCGACGCCGCGTTCCCGCTACCGTCGCCATCCGTCGAGTCTGCGTTCTGGCACGCAAGAGCAGCCGGTAAGAGGAGAACGCCGATGACTCGATGTGCGCGCATGAGAGGCTCCCTCGGGGACGAAGCAAGTGGAAAGCAGCAGCCCGATCTTTGCACAGCTGGCGACAAGGAGCGAGCGATGCTCCCCATTTCAAGAGAGAGCGCAGCCGCACTTTTGTTCTCCGGGTGTTCCCGGGGTCGTTTTCCGAGCTCCGATCGGCGTCTCGCCCGCGGCTTTCAGCGCAGGTGGCCGAGGTAGCTCGGAGCGAACGTGAGCCCAGCGCGTGGGTGGCGCCGCGCAGCGTGTGCCGACCCGCGTCGAGCGCGAGACCGCGCGGGCAAGGTCGCCCGCTAGCTCGCGCGGATCAGAACAGGAGCATCGCGCGCAAGCGGCCGCTCAACGACTCATTCGTGTAGACGCTGCTACCGCCGACTTTGAAGGCCTCGACGTGGTTTTTCGCGCGCGCCACGACGAACTTCAAATAGAGCTGGTCCCACAGCGTGTACTGAACGGCGCCGAACATCTGGAGTTGGTCGTTGGTGTCAACCTTGCCGTTGTGCGGCCCCGTGTTGGCGTCGATACGAAAGTTTTCGTAGTTGTTCTGGAAGGCACCGAACCCGATCACGAGGGGCTCGTAGGCGGGGCTCACGTTCAGAAAGCCTCCGAAGGTTTGAACGGTGTTGCTGCCAGCCAGGTTAACGTTGCCGTACTGGTCCAGAACGTCCTGAAAACCGCGCGCGAAGCTGCCTCCGGCCTCGACCCACGGGGCGAGCACGAACTGGGCGGCGAAGCCGTAGCCGTTCTTCGAGTCACGCTGGTGCTGCGTCTTGTCCTGCGGGATCGCCTTGCCGTACTCCCACCCGGCTTTGAGCTTGACGTAGCCGATGTCGAAGATGGCCGACGGACGAACGTCCACCTGATGCGGGGTGCCCGCGAAGGGGGAGCCACCGGCGCCGACGTGGCCGAGGATCTCAGCGCGCAAAAACTTCGTCGGGTAGACGTGCACGGCGTAGCCACCGAGCAAAAAGTCCTGCCGGTCCCAGAAGTAGCTGAGGCCGTAACCGTCCGTCGGCCTCGTGAGCGACGAGCTCACGATCCACGCGCCGGAACGCTCGAGCGTGTTCTGATCGAGCGCCATGCCGTAGTGGTTGGCGATTTCCCAGCCCTGGAAGCGCCCGACCGTCACGTCGAAGAGGTTCCACTTGCCGCCGCGCACCCAGAGGTCATCGTTGGTGCCGAGGACTCCCGACGTGGGGTCAACGCGCATGTCGCCGTGGGCGACGAACTCGGCGTTGCCCTGGACGAACCAACCGTTCTTGGCGCTGTACGTCGGTGTGACGCGCAGCACTCCGCGCGTTTGCGTCGTCCAGCGATTCTGGTCGTTGATGGCGGATGCCTTGAGGGAGTTGTCCACCGCAATCCGCGTGTTGCTGAGATCGTTCCAGACCGACCCGGAGATCCCGACGCGCACGCCCGGGCCGCCTTCGACGAGCGGCATGTACGGCCATTGCTGGCCGTGAAACGTGAGCCACAGAGAGCCGTACTTGATGCCGCGCGTCTGGACGCTCGGGTACGCCGAGCCGGGCAACAGCTCGAGGCCCACGAGCGACACGGTTTTCTCGCGCTCCACGCTCGTTCCAGACGCGGTGGTCGGCCCCGCCGCGGCCACCGGCTCGGGGGGCTTCGCCGGCTCCGGCTTTGGCTCGGGCTCCGTTGCGGGCTCCGCCGCAGGCGTTTCAGCGGGGGCCTCGGCGGGCGTTAGGGGCGCTTCGTCGCTGCTCGGCGTCGTCGCTGCGTCTCCCGGGCTCCCGGCAAGCGGTGCCTCGTCCTGAGCCAGCGCCGTGGCGCTGAAGCTCGAGCAGAACGAACCCAGAGATAGGGCTACACCGAGCCCCAAACCATTTGGTCGAAAAGTCATGGTGCTTGTTCCGAATGTCGCGGTCGTAGCTTGCGTGGGGTGGCTCAGCCGCCGTTGACCGTGAGGGTACCAAGGTTGGTGGTCGTAGCCTCTGCGTCGTCGGCGTTCTTGCCCACGAGGATCGTGTAGTCGCCGCTGTCGACGACCCAGTGGCCCGTCTTGTCGCCCTCCCACCGGCGAAGATCCCGAATGCGGAGCGGGAGCTGGGCCATGACGGTCTGGCCCGCGGGCACGTGGACGCGTGCGAAGCTCTTGAGCTCCTTCCACGGGCGATCGCCCGTGATGTCGGCCGGCTTCGGGGGCGGCTTGACGAAGAGCATGGCGACCTCGTCGCCGTCAACGGTCGAGGTGTTCGCGATATCCACGGAGACGTTGAAGACGGCGTCCTTCGTGACGGCCGTGCAGGGGAGCATGACGTTCGAATACTCGAACGTGGAGTAGCTCATGCCCCAGCCGAACGGGAAGACCATGTTGATCGCCTGGCTCGCGACGTACTTTCGGCGATCGTACTCACGATAGCCGAAGAAGTAGCCCATGTTCGTCGCCGTATCGACGCCCTTGAACGCCATCAGGTCTTGCTCGGCTTGCGTCGGCCAGGCCAGCGGCACTTTGCCCGAGAAGTTCGCGGCGCCGAAGATGAGCTTGCCGAGCGCCGCCCCGCCGCGAAGGCCGCCATAGCCCGCCCAAATCGTGGCTTGATTGTGATTCATATGAGCGAGCCAGGGCAGGTTCACGATCGAGCCCGACTGGACGATGATCACCGTCGGCTTCATCAGATCGAGCGCGGCGGACACGAACTCGTTTTGCCCTGCCGGAAGATCGAGGGTGCTGCGATCGCCGCCCTCGTTGATGGCGTATTCCTCGCCCTCGTCGCCGGGCGTGTAGCCGACGACGACCACGAGCGTGTCGGCGGCCGTGGCCGCTTCCGAAGCCGCCGAGTTGCCGCTCTGGACGGTCACGCCCGTTGGCGCGGCCATCTGGATGCCGGCGAAGGGGCCGACCGAGCGTGCGGGGTCGCCATTGACGCGGCTCGAGCCACGATCCCCGAGCGAAACATCGGTCGCGAAGTGGACCGTGCAGGTCCTGCCCGTGGGAGGGTCGCAGACCTTCGGCACTGACGAGCTGATGAGACTGAAGGCCTGGTCGGGGCCGAGCACGCCGATGTTCGTCGCTGCCGTGAGCGGGAGCACTGGCGGGGACGGCATGATGCCGTTCGACAGCAGCACGGCCGACTTGATCTCCGCTTCCTCGGATAGCGCCTCGTGATCCATGTTCGTCGCGATCGACCCGTCGGCCGCGAGCGTGGACACCGGCGGTTTGACGCTCCAACCGTCGGTGTCGAGGGCCGTCTTGAACCGGTACTTCTGCGTGAGCACGCGCCTGGCCGAGTCCTCGACGAGCGTCTGGTCCGCGTTCGCCAGCGTGGCCGTCGAATAGTGGAGCTGCCAGGGCACCTCGATATCGAGGCCCGCGTTCACCGCTTCGGTGGTCTCGGTCTGGGCGGTCTGTGAATCCCGATCGTTCTGATCGCCCGGCATCGCCCACCAGTCCGAGATCACGAGGCCCTGAAAGCCCATGCCGCCCTGCTCGATGGGCGCCTTCAGGATGTCGCGGAGGAGGTGCGGGTTCTGCGTCGAACTTGACGTCGTTGATCAGGTTGTAGGACGCCATGATGCAGCCGACGCCGCCGTCCTGAACGACCATCTCGAAGTGGCGCGCGTAGATCTCGCGCAGCGTCTGCTCGTTCATTTTCGCGTTCTGCGTCGAGCGCGCCTTCTCGATGTTGTTGGCCGCGAAGTGCTTGGCGCAGGCCGTGACGTACTCTTGCAGGCCGACCGTGAAGGCCGTCGCCATGCGGCCGACGTGGTACGTGTCCTCGCCGTAGGTTTCCTGCGTGCGGCCCCAGTAGGGGTGGCGGATGATGTTCATGCAGGGGGCGAGCAGCATGTTGTTCAGGGACGCCGCCGTCTCGTCACCGGCAGCCGCGCCGACACGCTTCTCGAGGTCGAGATCCCAGGACGCCGCGCGGATCGACGGAGCGGGGAACACCGTGGCGTAGTTGCCACCGCTGTGGGTGCGGTTGTGCTGCCCCGCGTCGAGGTTCACGCCGCGACCGGCGTCGCGGTAGTTGTACCCGCGAATGTTGCCGATGCCCGAGACGTTGAAGTCGGGGCTGCGCTCGATGTCCAGATAGTCCCTGGTGCCGGCGGGGATGCCGAGCATCTGGCTGGCCCTGCCTTCGCCGTCCATCTTGCTCAGAGTGTTGGTGACGGCCTGGGCCACCTCGGGCGTCACGCTGTAGGCCTTCATGTAGTTCGGATCGAACTGCTGCGAGGCAACGGCGTTGCAGTCGAACTGAGGCAGGTTCCCGCCCGAGCCCGCGCTGCCGCTCATGTTGCCGGTCCCGCCCGTGCCGGTCCCGGCGCTGCCGCCCGTGCCGGTTCCCGCGCTGCCGCCCGCGCTCATGATGGGGCCATTGTCCTTCTTGGACTGCTCGAACGCGTCCAACGTATCGCTCGAGTGACCGCAGGCAGCGGTCAACGCCATCACCAATACCGACGTTGTCGCAGTGGGCGCAAAGGGTAACGACCGGCTCATCAACGGAACTCCTTCGGGGAGGTTTTCATCCTGGGTCCACGTACATTCCCGGCCCAGAGGCTTCTGATCATGGTGGAATCGTTCAAAAAGGGCCAGCTAGGGCCCTCCGGCGGCGCAGTCATGCAACACCGGCTGAGTGCTCGCGGCCGCTCGGTGGCGCGCCGGCCCGCGGGCGCTGCTGGTCGAGGATGTCGCGCACCTTCGCCAGGAGGTCGTTCGGCCTATACGGCTTTTCGATGAAGTGCAGCCCCGTCTCGATGACGCCTTGCCTGGTGATGATGTCCTCGCCGTAGCCGGAGCTAAATAGCACGTGGATGCCGGGTCGTAGCGAAACGATGCGCGCCGCAAGCTCCTTACCGTTCATGCGGGGCATTACTACATCCGTCACGAGCAAATCGATAGTCGCCGGGTACTCGGCGAAGGTGCGCAAGGCTTCGTCGGCGCTGGCGCACGGCAGCACCTTGTAGCCAAGCTCCTGGAGCGCGCACTGCGCGAGCTCGAGCACGAGCGGCTCGTCCTCGACGAGCAGGATCGTCTCCGTGCCGCCCCGCGGGCGCGAGGGTGGCGGGGGCGTGGGCGCGTCGGCGAGCACGGCTTCCGCGTCGGCGTGCACGCGGGGCAGGAAGATGCGGAAGGTGGACCCCGCACCGAGCTGGGAGTCGACGGCGATGGTGCCTCCGTTTTGCTGCACCGCGCCGTACACGGTGGCAAGCCCGAGGCCCGTGCCCGCCCCCGTCTCCTTGGTCGTGAAGAACGGCTCGAACAGCCGTGCACGCACGATTTCCGACATGCCGCGTCCCGAATCGCCCACCGTGAGCACGACGTATTGACCGGGCGCGAGCTGTTCGGGCGCCGTGCCGCCCCTTCCCTTGAGCTTCAGATTCGCCGTCTCGACGAAGATCTCGCCGTGCCCCGTGATGGCGTCACGCGCATTCACGATGAGATTTACCAGGATCTGCTCGAGCTGCCCCGGGTCGGCCTGGACGTACCAGAGGTCGGGCGCAAAGCTCGTCAACAGCGTGATGCTCTCGCCGATCAGGCGCTCCAGCATGTCGCGCACGCGCTCGATGAGCACGCTGAGGTTGAGCGGGCGCGGCTCGATGACCTGCTTGCGACCGAACGCGAGCAGCTGCCGCGTCAGCGTGGCCGCGCTCTCGGCGGCGGCCGTCGCGACCGTGAGGTGACGCCTGAGCGGAGAGCCGTCCTCGAGGCGATTCTCGGCGAGTGTGAGGTTGCCGAGGATGCAGGTGAGCAGGTTGTTGAAATCGTGGGCGACACCCCCCGCGAGGCGGCCGATCGCCTCCATTTTCTGGGCCTGGCGGAGCTGGGCAGAAAGGCGAGCTTTCTCTTCCTTCGCGAGCTCGCGCTCGGTCACGTCGAAGCCCACGCCGATCACGCCCACGATGGCACCGTCGCCGTCGCGCAGCGGTTGCAGCTGGTACTCGAGCGAGCGCCCCATGCACACGTCTTGGTAGGTCTGAGCGGCTCCGCCGAGCGCCCTCAGGTGGCACGCGAAGGGCTCGTAGGTCGGATCCGAGGTGCCCCAGAGGTCGGTGAGACGCACGCCCACGAGCTGACCCTCGGCGAGGCTCAGGTTCGAGAGCCCCGAGCCGACCGACGAGGTGAACACGAGCTCTCGATTCACGGTGTAGCAAAAGCCCGGCATGTGCATGACGACGACGCGGAAGCGCTGGCCGCGATCGTGCTCCTCGCTCGCGGCGGCGCGCTCCCCCGTCACGTCCGTGAAGAGCGCGAGCAGGCCACGCCGGCCGCCGCCCGACGCTGGCTCGGGCAGGACCTGGCATTCTAGGGTTGCGTCGGGAAAATCGAGCAGAACGACACGCGCCGCGCCGCTCGCGAGGACGGCGCGACACGCCTCGCGCAGTGCCGCTGCTTGAGGGAGCGGCGCCGACGGGCGTTCGAGGTCGCGAACGAGCGCGCGCAGTCGGTCCGAGCCCGCGCCGAACGGCACGCCGGGCACCAAGTCCTCGCTGAGGCGCAGGGCGAGAGGGGCGGGGCGGGGGCCTTTTGGGACCTCGGTCGGCATGGGCGTCGGAATATAGCCGCTGCCGTCCGGTGCGGCAGGTGCCACGCGTGTCCTAACCGCTGACCTGGTTTCTTCCGCCGTGCTTGGACTGGTAGAGCAGGGTGTCCGTGCGCACGTAGAGCGCCTCCGGCCCCTCGTCGGTACCGAGCTCCGCGACGCCCACGCTGATGGTGATCGGCACGCGCTCTCCGTCCCAGCGAAAATCGTGCGCCTCGACGGCGGCGCGCAACCTTTCGGATTTTGCACGAGCGCTCTCGAGCGGCTCGGGGAGCAAAACCGCAAACTCCTCGCCGCCGACGCGAGCCAGAAGGTCGGTGTCGTTCAGGCACGCCTTCGCGACGCCCGTGAGCTCGCGCAGCACGGCGTCGCCAGCGGAGTGGCCGCGCGTGTCGTTGATGCGCTTGAAGAAGTCGATGTCGAACACGACGAGGCTGAGGGGCCGCTTGCCGCTGGCGGCCCGCTTTGCCTCCGCGGGGAAGGCCTCGTCGAAGCGCCGCTTGTTGAATATGCCCGTGAGCGCGTCGTGCGTTGCCAGCCCCATGACGTGCTCCAGGTAGCCGACCTCGAGCAAGCTTCTCGTGTACTTGAGCACGGTGCGCCCGATCTTGATCTGATCGCCGTCTTCGAGGTCGAGCGAGCCGTCAACGCGCTGGTCGTTGACGAACGTGCCGTTGGTGCTGTTCTCGTCGCGGATCGCGTGGTGCTCGCCCGTGCGGACGACGGTCGCGTGGTGACGGCTCACCAGATCGCTGTTGATGGTGAGCGCACACTGCTCGCCGCGGCCGATGTCAACGGTTTCGGCAGCGAGCTCCACGCGCCGTCCGAGCTCCGGGCCCGCGATGACGACCAGGCATGGCCGGTCGGGTCCGCTCGGCAGCACCGACGCGAAGGAGATGCGCGTCCGCCGCTCCGGAAACAGCGTGTCGGAGCTCATTGCTCGGACCCCCAGGAGAACCCGGCTAAGGTCCGCGGTCAATGTGCGGGCCACAATCCCGCGCGGCGTCGCGGCTCTTCGCGATCCGCCCGCGACTTGCTTCGCGTCGCCGGAAGGGACATAGGTCGGGGGCCCCATGGCTTCTCTCGACCTTTCTGGCACGTATACGGCGCTCGCGACGCCGTTCTCCTCGTCGGAGTACGACATCGACTGGTCGGCCTACGAAGCGCTCCTCGAGGCGCAGGTCGCAGGTGGCGTGCGTGGCGTCGTTCCTTGCGGCACGACGGGCGAGGCGCCCACGCTGTCGGACGCCGAGCAGCGCGAGCTCGTGGCGCGCACGGTGCGCGTGCTGCGCGGTCGGGCGCTGGTTCTCGCCGGAACCGGCACGAACGATACGAGGAAGACCATCGAGGCGACGCGCGCCGCGTTCGACGCCGGCGCCGACGGCGCGATGCTCGTCGTGCCGTATTACAGCCGTCCTTCGCAGGACGGCCTGCTGCGCCACGTGACGCTCGTCGCGCAGGCCGTGCCCGGGCCGCTCGTGCTCTACAACATTCCCGCGCGGAGCGGCGTGGAGCTCTCGGTGGACACCTTGCTCAGGATTCTCGAGCTTTGCCCGACCGTCGTGGGCCTGAAGGACGCCTCCGGAGGCGTCCTTTACTGCCAGGAGCTGCTCGCGAAGGGCGGCGACCGCATTGCCGTGCTCTCCGGTGACGATCCGCTCACCCTGCCGATGCTCGCCGTCGGCGCGCGCGGCGTCATCAGCGTCACGAGCAACGTTTACCCGCGCGCCGTCAATGCCGTCGTCGACGACTTCGCCGCGGGGCGACACGCCGCGGCGCGCGCGAAGCACCTCGCGCTCTACCCCGTGCACCGCGCGCTGTTCGCCGAGCCGAGCCCGGCGCCCGTCAAGGCGGCGCTCGTCCACAAGGGACTCTTCCCGAGCGCCAGCGTGCGCTCGCCGCTCGTCGAGGCGAGCCCGACGCTCAAGGGCCGTCTGGCGGAGCTGCTGTCGGCGTACGAGGCCTCGGCGTGAGGCTCGCCGTTCACGGCGCCACGGGGCGCATGGGCCTCGCGGTGATCCGCGCCGCTCGCGCCACGTCCGACGTCGAGATCGTCGGTGGGGCCTGCTCCGCGGACGATGCCGCCCTGGGGCGCGATCTCGGTGAGCTCGCCGGCGTCGGCGCGCTCGGCGTCGTCGCGAGCCCGGACGTGGGCGCCGCGCTGCTCGGCGCCGACGTCGTCGTCGATTTTTCGGTCGGGTCGGCGGTCGCCGTGCTCGCCGGCGTGGCGGCGCGCAGCGGCGTGGCGATGGTTTCGGGCACGACGAGCCTCGACGCCGCCGCAAAGGCCGCGCTCGAACGCGCCGCGACGGCCGTGCCGGTGCTCTGGGCCCCCAACATGAGCGTCGGCATTCAGGTGCTCGCGGAGCTCGTCGAGCAAGCGGTGCGGCGCCTCGGCGCCGACTTCGACGTCGAGGTCGTGGAGGTGCACCATCGCCGCAAGGTGGACGCGCCGAGCGGCACCGCCAAGCGCCTCGTCGAGGCCGCTCGCGCCGCTCGTCCGGAGCTCGTCGAGCAACACCTGAGGTCCGGTGACGTCGGGCCGCGCGGCTCGAACGAGGTCGGCGTCGTGGCGCTTCGTGGCGGCGACGTGATCGGCGACCACAGCGTGCTCTTGCTCGGCAACGGCGAGCGGCTCGAGCTTTCGCACCGCGCCACCCACCGCGAGCTGTTCGCGAACGGCGCGCTCCGTGCCGCGCGCTTCGTGATCGGCAAGCCTGCCGCGCGCTACACGCTCGCCGACGTGCTGGGCGGCGCCGTCTAGCACTCCAACGGGAGCTTGGTTGAGGCGACCCCCGTGCCTCGCCGAAATGACGTCGAGGCGCACCGTTCCACGGAGGGGCTGGACAGAGCTCACTAGAACGCGCCGCCGTAGAAGGCGACGGCGCCGCCCGCGACGGGCGCGACCCACAACGACCGCGTGGCGCCCTTCGCTCCGTCGTCCGTCACTCTGAAGCTTCGGCCCACGCTCGAGCCGACGGCCTCGCCGAGCAGCGCGCCCGAAAGCACGTCGGACGCCCAGTGCCGGTCGCCGAACCACATGCCGAACCCCACGCCGAGCGCGAGCGGATACCCCACGTAGGAAACCACCCCGAGCTCGGGCGCGGCCGTGCGGAACGCCGCCGCCGCGGCCATCATCGATAGCGTGTGGCCGCTCGGGAAGGCGCCGAGGCCGTTTACGAACGGGCGAAAGACGTGCGCCCGCTCGGGATGGTCCAGGCGGTCGGGCGCGTGAGGGTCGAGGCCGGCGTTCGGCCAGCCGCGACCGATCGCCCACTTCGAGAGCCCGGTCACCGCAAGGCCAAGCACCATCGCCTGGAGCACGGCCGCCGCCGGGCGCTGCACCTTGCAGGAACCTCCGAGCGCCGCGACGGCGACGGTCCCGAGAGCTCCCGCGCCCACCACGAACGGCGCGTAGTAGCTGACGGGCTCGGCGCGATAGCTCCCGCCGAGCGTGGTCTGGGCGAACACGCGCAGGCGGTGATCGCCGGACGTCGTGGCGAGCGTGAGAGGAGGGATGGCGCTTGCCGCCGTGAGACCGAGCGGCAACGGCGCGGCGTAGTTCTTCGCGGCGTCGCCGAGGCGGTTCCACGGCGCCGCGCGGTCGCAGCCCGGCTCGGCCCGCGAAGGGGCGGCCATGAGGAGCGCCCCCGAGATGCCGAGGGCCACGGTGACGGAACGACGCACGCGGGCGCGGGTAGCTTACACGACGGTGCCCGCGCGCGGCTCTGCCCAGCGGCGCTCGCCCCGCGAGTCGGGCCTCAGTAGCCCGTGTGCACCGTGTAGCTGCCGAGCCGCGTGTCGATCGCGAGGTAGCTGAACTTGCCTTCGCTGCACGAGCCGCTGTTGAGGTAGAGCCGGGCGCCGTGCTCGGCGCGGGTCGCGAGGTGCGTGTGGCCCGTGATCATCACGTCCATCTCGCGCCGCTCGGCTCGACCCATCCACGCCCGCTGGAACGCACAGCGCTCGCTGTGCACCGAGATGCCGCCGCGAACGTTGTCGAGCCAGTTGCCGAATTGGTAGATGGGATCGAGGTGGAGCCGTCGTGCCCAGCCGCCGAGCCAGACCCCGTACTCCGCCGCTCCCATGCCGTCGGTCACGAGCGCGTCGCTCTGGTGCCCGTGGGTGAACAGCATGCGCACGCCGTCGGCCACGACGACGACCTCCTCGGGCACGCCGTCCACCTCCTGGGTGACCAGGTCGTGATTGCCCGAGACCTGCAGGTATTTTGAGCGCCCGAAGCGCTCCGCGATTTCTGCGTGGGTGCGCTGGGCCGCCCTGAGCTCGCCCACGGTGTCCCCCGGGAGCTTGCCCGTCAGCGTTTCCCAAATGTCACCGAGGAGCACGAATCTTTTCGAAGTTTCCCTCCAGGAAGTCCAAAAAGGAGAGAAACTCGGCGTCGTCGTGTCCGAACCCGTCTGCCGCTCCGCCCGACCCTAAGTGAAGGTCGGAGATGACCGAGATATGCATACTGCCTCCGCTCGCGACGGGACCGGCCCGTTGCTCACGGTAGAGAGTAGTTAGACTCGCTCGGTGACGGGAGCGTCTAGCTTGTGAAAGAACTAGGCAACATCAACGACCTAGACCGCCGGTACCCGGTGCGGCACTTGGCTTCGCGGTCACGAGCCCGGGGCCTGGTCGGAACGAGGGCGGTCGGTCGAGCGCCCTCCGGAGCTCGGAGACGGCATCGCGAGCCTCCTCGGCGAAGTCCGGACCATCCGCGGCGAAGTGGCGCGCGGTCCAGTTGATGGCGGCGATCGTCGACGCGAACACGACGTGAGGGTACGGCGGGCGACTCAAGAGGGCGATTCCCGTCACCACGGCCCGCAGCGTCGCCGCCCGAAATCCATCGCTCTCGAACACGACGGCCGAGCACCGGATGGAGTCCGAATAGAGCCGCAGCATCGTCGAAATCGCGCGCCGCGCGTCGGCGTCGGGCGCGGTCGCTCCGCCTTCGACGACCTGGATGAGCGCCACGTCGTGGTGCCGACTCACGAGCTCTCCTAGGATCTGGGACATCCTCGCCACGGCCGCCGGTCGGGTCTGGGTGCGCCACACCGAGATGGCGACGTTCTTCCAGGTTCCCACGCAGTGGGCGTCGTCGCGGGCGTGCACCGTGACAGGGGCGCGCCCTACGATTCGCTTTCCAGGCTGGGGCGTCGAGGCGAGCAACATCGTTACGAGCTACGGCCGCCGTCGGGCCACGCTTTAGAGCAAGCGTCGCATATGGCGCTCGTCCGGCGCAGGGAATCGTTTGCGGGGCACGGTTTCGCGGTCACCGGGCCCCAGAGGCGCGGAGGGGCAAGGGGAGGGGTGTCTGTCGCACAAGGGGCGCCGGGGTAGGAGAGGGTGCGGTACGGTACGGTACGGTACGGTGCGGGGTCGAGGTCGTGGTATGCGGCGCCCGGTGACCGAGGCTCACGACGTGGTGGTGATCGGCGCGGGCGTCGCGGGCCTGTCGGCGGCTTCCGGGCTCGCCGGACGCCATGTCCTCATCGTCGAGAGCGAGGCTCGCGTCGGGGGGCGCGTCGCCACGCTGGCTCGCGCCGGCGCGAGCATCGATTTGGGGGCCTGTTTTGCTTACCGTCCGAGCCTCGCCCCGCCGGGCGCCCCCCCTCCCGGAGCCTTGATAAAGGAGCGCTTTCCCGTCGCTGCGCTCGTCGGCGAAAAGCTCGTCGTCGCTCCCACGGCCCGCGAGCTCCTCGCGCAGCTGACGGACGACGAGGCGTCGCGCACGCTGCCCGAGCTGTTCCATCGAGATCCACCCGGGCAGCCCAGAGGAGTACGCACCGACCCGGCAGAACGACGCCGTCGTCAACTGGTACCCGGACCACTACGAGGGTGGGAACGTGGGGCTCGTCGAGCGGCTCGAGGGGGCGGTCTCCGCCGAGCTCGCGCTCGGCACCTCCGTCGTGCGCCTCGTCGAGAGCGAGAACGACGTGAAGATCTTCGTTCGAGCGACCAGCGGCGCCCAGGCCGAGCTCGCGGCGCGGGTGGTCATCGTTGCAACGCCGGCAACGGCGGCGCGCGCGCTCGTCGAGCACCCGGCGCCGGCCGTCGGTGCTTTCCTCGAATCGGTGCGCTACGCGCGCTACACCGTGGTGGCGTTCGAGCTCGAGGGCGCGACGCTCGAGCCGGATTTCCGCTTCGTCGTCACGCCCGATCTCGAGCTGTCGCTCGTGATGCACCAGGCGAGCGTCGATCGGCGACGCCACGTGTTTTACGTCTACTTTGCCGAGGATGCATGCGTCCGTCACGCTGACGCTCTCGACGATCGGGCCCTCGTCGAAAGCGCGCGGCGGGGCGTCGCGCGTCTCGGCGTCTCGGGCCTCGACGTCACGATGGCGACCTCCCACGTGAAGCGCTGGGCCCTGTCGGGCACCGTGCTCGGCGCCGACTACCAGAGGCTCAAGCGGGACGCGTCGTCACGCGCCACGCGGCGCCTCTTCCTCGCGGGCGACTACCTCGCCCCGCCGCCGGGGTGGGGGTACGGGCTCGACGATGCGGTGACGTCCGGTCGTGCGACGGCGGAGCTCGTCGAGCAGGCCCTGCGTGGCGAGCTCTGAGCGGGCCCCTGGCCGGCTCAACGCGCTTTCGCGACGGCGTCGGGCAGCGCCCGCGCGGCGCTTGCCGGCGGCGTGCCGAGCGCCCCGAGGCACGATTCGAACACACCCGCCGGGTCGAGCGCGGACTGACGGCGCACCAGCTCGTCGTAGCGCTTGCCGTAGTGCGCCCGCCATCGGTCTTCCGTCATCTCGCCGAGATAGCCGGAAAGGTAGCGTTTGCCGCCCGCGCGCAGCAAAAGGTCCTCGACGCGCCGAAGCGCGGCGAGCGCCGCCGGCAAGAGCGGCTCCGGCACGCCCGCTGGCAGCACGGCGAAGCCGAGCACCTTTTCGGCGTTCGGGAAGGCCACCGCATAGGGTCGCTCGTCCGCGGCGACGAGGAACAAGCGGTGACCATCACCGAGAAAGGGCGGCAGGAGCGCGAGCGCCTGCGCGATCACGTCCGCCGCTCCCTCGAACGGCAAGAGACACTCGAGCCAGGGGTGCGCCTGGCCCCAAGCGCCGCTCTGCCGCATCATCTCGAAGCGCAGGTCGTAGCGCGCGGCGAAGGCGCGGGTGTCGTCGTCGTCGGCCTTCAGCAGGCGGGGCGAGCTCAGCCCTTCGAGCAGGCGGCTCGCCGCCGGCGGGTCCGCGCGCGGCTCGAACTCGCTGCCCACGTGCAGGCCGTAGACCCAGTGCACGAGCGGCTCCCGGCGCCCGCTGGGTCCGAGCGCGAGGCCCTGGATGCTCGCCGAGCAGAAGCCCTCGAGATGGTCCACCCCCGGGCGCAGAGCGAGCACGGCCATGTCGCGGAGCAAGACGGGGAGCTCCTGGTAAAAAAGGTAGTACATCCGGGTTCTTCCAGGCGCCGGCACCAGCTCGAGCTCTGCGCGGGCCATGACGCCCGAACGTCCGAGCCCACCGAGCACGGCGTCGAAGACCTCTCGGCGCTCCGTGCGGCTCGTTCTCACGAGGTCGCCGGTCCCCGTCACGACGTCGAGCGCCGCGACGTGGGACGCCACGACGCCCTGCGAGAAGCTCGTGCTCCCGAAGCCGCCGGCGGAGAGCACGCCGCCCACGCTGAGGTCCAGGTTCAGCGGCATGACGGGCGGCCGTAGACCGTGCGCGCTCACGTGAGCGAGCAGACCTCGGAACGTCACTCCCGGCCCGACCCACACGCGCCGATGCGTGGTGTTGACGGTGCCAAGCTCGGTCAGATCGCCGAGGTCGAGGCTCGAGCCGTCCCTCGGGATCGACTGGCCGCTCTGACTCAGACCGCGGCCGCGCGGCGTGAGCTTCTTGCCATCGCCTGCCGCGGCACGTACCACCCGTGCGAGCTCCTCGACCGTGCCCGGCTTGAGGACTTCGCGCGTCCGACCTTGGGACAGCCCGCCGAAATCACGGCTCGCGACGGCGCGCGCTTCATCCGAGGTGTCGGGTCCGGGGACGAAAGCTTCGTCGGGAGGGGTCATCGTGTGCCCGTGCCTCAGGCCGAGAGGCGATTCGCGGGGGTGTGGAGAGCGGCGGCGCTCGCTTCCTCGGCGACGTTGGCGAGGTGACTCATGGCGGCGAAGGTCGCGTCGATGGCCTCGATCACCTCAGGCACGGCCGCGGGCTCGATGCGCATCGAGGTGAGCCTGTCGTGCGTGCTCTCTCCGAAGACGTCGTGGTTCTGTTCCACCGTCTGGTGGGAGCGCGCGAAGTAGGCGAGGCCTTCGGTGCGTCCGAGCCGCTCCAAGAACCCGATGATCCGCCCGAAGAACTCGGCGCCCGCGCCCTCGAGCGCGAGCAGCACGCTGAGCCGCGTAGCGTCGTTTTGGGCGCGCAGCACGAGGGAGACCAGCTTGTACGCGATGTCGCGCGTGGGCGCGTGGTCGTCGGAAAAGAGCGAGGTGACGTTGGGCTCCGACGCGAGGATCTTGAGATCGTCGAGGAACCACGCGTCGTGCCCGCGATCCTCCGCCTCGTGGTTGATGGCGAGCTCCTTGAGCACCGGGTCCGTCGAAAGCGCGCGCGCAAGCCTGAGGATGTCCTGGAACACCATGACGAAGAACGTGAGCCGTGGCGCGACGGCGCTCACCTCTGCGAGGTGACCGGAGCCCTCGAGCCTTCTGAGAAACGGGTGCTTCGAGAAGACGTCACGCTGATCGAAAATCAGCGACTCGACCTCTCCGAACGTCCACGAGGGAGCTTTGCCCGCGTGGCGCAGCGCGCGAACCAGCGTGTCGCGGGGCGGCGGGAGCGAGGACGCACTCGGGGGCGGCAGCGTGAAGGGCTGAGGGCTCGCCTCCGTGAGGTGGGCCGTGGGGCGAGCCGTGGGCCGAGCCGTCGAAATGGCGAAGGCCTCGGGGGCGAGGTACGCGGTGACGCGCGGGCCGTCCGCTTCGGGGCGCAGCGAAACGTAGGTGAGCAGGCTCCGCCCCAGCTCGAGGGGCCGGCGCGCCATGGCCTTGAGCCCGCCGACGAAGGACTTCGCGCTCACGGCGTCGAGCAGCTCGCTCGCCCTCAGCGCCGATTCGCCGTCGCTGTCGACGTAAGAGCGAGTCGGAACGTGCACGGTGACCTCGACTTCGCGGTCGGGTCCGCGGAACGCGTGGCACGTGAGAATCGGCCGCGCTTCGAACGGTCCTTCCGAGCCCGTGAGCATCTCGACCCAGCTCTCGGCGAGCCCCGGCGTGTAGCCGGGCTCGTGACGAACCTCGGCGTCGATGCTCGACGAGGTGGCGCCGCGGTGCCCGATGTAGACCTTTACGCGTGCGTTCTTGCTCGCGCAGAGATCGAGCGAGAAGTAGAGCACGTCGGTGTTTGCCGTGAGGCGCTCCGCGAGGCGTGGCCACGCATAGGCCGCGCCGCATGCCACGAGCGCCGCGCGCACGAGCTCCGGAGCGTGCGCGTCGCCGGCGATGCGGGGGTTCAGGTAGACCTTGAAGCTCAGGCGCCCATCGGGCTCGACCGTGCCGGCGTGCCAGAGGGTGAAGCGCGGCGTTGCTCCCGCGCGGGGCGCGAAGATCGGGGCGACGCGCTCGAAGCGCTCGAGGTTGACGCCGGGCAGGCGAGCGAGCCGCTCGTTGAGCGCGAGGGCGGCCTCCCAGCCGGACTGGGCGTCGAAGGGGGCGCGCTGGGCCTCGGAGAGGACGCGCAGGAGCGGGCGGCCGTGGCTGAAGGCGACCGAAAGCTCGAATGGCGTTCCGTCGTCGGTGATGTCGCTCGGCCAGAGCGGCTCGCCGCCGAGCGGCAGGTCGCCGTAGGGCGAGACTAGGAGGTCGAAGAGCGTGAGGGCGGGGGCGGAGAGCTTTGCGAGGCCGAGTCCTTCGGTGAGCCCGTAGAGCTTTTCGAGGCCGAATTCACGGTAGGTGAGGCGCGGCCTGAGCCGGGCGACGTTCGAGTGCTCGAGCATGACTTTTCCTGCTTCAGTTTCGGCGGCGCCGGCCGTAGCCCGTATTCGGGGTGGTCCGCGCGCCGCGCCGAGGTACGACTCCCCCCCACAACGAGCGCTTCTCCCCGGCCAATAAGGGCTAGGGCGGCGATTTTTCCAGGGGCCCACGCCGGGGGGCTGCCTTGACCTCCGAGGCCCCTGGCGCTAAGAGCGCCCACTTCCTATGAACCAGCACCCCGGCGTGATCGGGCGCAAGCTCGGAATGACTCAGGTTTTCGATGAGGACGGCACCGTGACCGCGTGTACCGTCATCGAAGCAGAAGGCACGGTCGTCGCCAAGCGCACGCTCGAAAAGGACGGCTACAGCGCGCTCGTCATCGGCGTGGGTCAGCGTCCCGAGGCGCGCACCAACAAGCCGCTCGCCGGTTTCTACAAGAAGACCGGGCAAGCGCCGGCTGCGTTGCTGCGTGAGCTGCGTTGCCCCGCGGAGTACGCGGCGGGCATCGAGATAGGTCAGAAGGTCGAGGTTGACAAGCTCTTCGAGGAAGGGCAGTTCGTTGACGTTCAAGGCATCACGCGCGGGCGCGGCTTCACCGGCGTCATGCGTCGCTACAACTTCAAGGGCAACCGCATGACGCACGGCACGCACGAGTACCGGCGTCACGGTGGCTCCATCGGCACGCGCATGACGCCCGGTCGCGTCAAGCTCGGCCACAAGATGCCGGGCCACTATGGCAACGAGACCGTCAGCATCCTGACCCAGAAGGTCGTGAAGCTCGTTCCCGAGCAGAATCTCGTGCTCGTCGGCGGTGGGGTCCCGGGTGCGCGCGGCGGGCTCGTCGTGGTGCGTGGCGCCGTGAAGCGCCGCGGCGGCAAAAAGACCAAGAAGGACTGAGCCCGGGTCCCGGGCCCAGCCTGCCAACGGCTGGCGGCGTCGAGCTAGTCGCGCCGCTTCTTCAGCGTGCCTTTTTCGTCGAACTCGTCGTCGATGTCGGCATCGCGGGGCGGACGGGAAGTGGGCTCCGCCTCGTCGTCATCCTCGTCCTCGTCCTCGTCCTCGTCGTCCTTGCGATCGTCGTCGCCGTCGTCGTCTTCGCTGTCGTCCTTGCGATCGTCGCCGTCGCTTTCCTCGTCGTCGTCGTGCCCGTCGTCGCGTTCGTCGACCTCGGACGCCTCGTCTCGGTCGCTCGTTGCCTCCTCGCCGGACGCTTCCTGCTCGTCGCTCGTCGCGGCCCGCTTTTCCTCGCGCCGGCCGGACTTCTTCTTCTTCCTCCTCTTCTTCTTCTTGCTCTTCGCGCGCGGGGCGCGCTCGTCGGCTTCCTCGTCCGTTGCCCGCGACGGCCAGCCCACGGGGACCTTCTTCTTCAGCGCCCAGAACAGTCCCGCCCAGCCGATGACGATGCCCGGCAGGCTCAGGATCTGGCCCATCGTTAGCGGCGAGCCCTCGGTCACCGGTCCCTCGTACTCCTTGTAGAACTCGATGAAGAAGCGGCCGCTGAAGTAGAGCGCGAAGAAAGACGCAATCAGCGCGCCGCGCGGCCGCTTTTCCTCACCGAGTCGCTTGTCGATGAAATAGAGGGCGGCCATCACGGTGCAGCCGAGCGCGATCTCGGCGAGTTGCGTGGGGTACCGGTACGGGATGACGGCGAGACCGTGGTCGTAGCGCGGGAACTGGAAGCCCCAGGTTTGGTCGGTCCTTCGGCCGACGATCTCGGAATTCATCAGGTTACCGACGCGCACGAGCGTCGCGCCGAGCGTGGCCGAGAAGGAGAAGCGGTCGGCGCCCTCGAGAAAAGGGATGCCGCGCTGCTTGCAGAACAGCCACATCACCGTGATGAGCCCGACCACCGCCCCGTGGCTTGCGAGGCCTCCCGTCCAGATCTTGAACACCCAGATCGGGTCACGCAAAGCCTTATCGAGGTCATAGAAGAGAACGTGTCCGAGCCGCGCCCCGATGAGCACCCCCAGCACGCCGTAGACGATGAAGTCGCCCGCGTCGTCGGCGTTTCCCCCGCCACGCACGACTTGCCATTTCAGTAGCGAGTAGCCGCCGAGAAAGACGACGACGAACAGAAGACTGTAGTACCGAAGCTCGAGAGCCGGCCCCATGTACTTGTACGCGACGAACGTGAGCACTCCGAAGAGCACCGCGGTGGAGTAGTGGTCGCTGCCCTTGCGACGCATCCCCTGGATCAGGCTGTAGGCAGCGATCGCACCCGCGATGGTGATCACCATGTCGCGGGGGATGGGTAAGAAGATGGGATCGATGTCCCAATTGACTTTGGGCAGGTTCGACATCGGGCCCCGGACTACATCAAGAGGACGGACTTGGCGAGCAAACCGCCGGCTAGCCCAGTTCGACGCCTAGATCGGCCAGCCTTTTGCGTGCGAGAGCGCCCCAGCCCCGGTTCGCGAGAGGGCTCGCCGGGCTCGGGTGGGGAATATTGAAAATCCGGAGCGTGCGCTCGCCGAGAGCCGCCCGCGCCCGACGCTCGGCGAACCCACCCACGCCGATCACCTGCTCGGGCCGCATCAGCTCCACGAGCCGCACGAGAGCCCGGTCGCAGGCTTCGAAGAGCGGCTGTTGCTCGTCGCGCGGGAGCTTGTCGGGCGTGCGATTTTTGCCCGACGCTTCCATGAACGCGAGCGGACAGTAGTTCCAGACGAACGACTTCGCGAAGAAGCGCTCGGCCGTACCGAGCTCGGCGCGAGCGAACCCCCAGAGCCGCTGTCCGCTGACCTCGACGCGGGGACAATCGAAGCCGAGCACGGGTCGCGCGGGATGCTCGAGCGGCGGACGTTCGACGGGCGCGCGGATGCCGAGGAAGTCGCGCACGGACGCCACGTCGCCGAACGGTACGCCCGTCTGCGCCATACCGAATGGTCCCGGATTCATGCCGAGCAACACGGTCCGTTTGCGGCCCCCGCCGTACGCCAAGAGGTACGCTTCGTGGGGCTTTCTCGCGTAATCCAGGGGACAATACACGTGCGTCACCGGCTCGCGGAAACGTAGCCGTCCCACGTCGCGGGCGAGGTCTCGACTGATGCTGACGAGCGGGTCGGCCAGAACGCCGCTCCTACCACTTTGGCTCGCGCTCGACACGCGGGTGACTGGCAAGCGCAGCCCGGCTGCCCTAGGCTCGTGGTGTTATGACGAACCGAGGCTCGCTTTCGGTTCAATCCTTGAGGGCTTTCGTCGGCCTGGCGGCCGCCCACGGCATCGACCCTGGGCCTATCCTCGGGGCCGCGGGGATCCGCGCGGAGGTGCTGGCAGACATCGACGGTCGGCTCGAGCTCGAGGTCGCTGAAGTCGTCGCGCACCACGTCATGGAGCGCCTCACCGAGCGGCAGATCCTCCTCGTGTTCCGCCAGGTCAAACCCGGCGATTTCGGCATGCTCGATCACGTCATCCACAACTGTCGCACGCTCGGCGAGTCGTTCGAGCGCCTGGCCCGCTACCAGCACGTCCACAACGGCGCGGCCGACTGCAGCCTGGAGTCGGAGGTGGACGGTGCACGCCTGCGTTTCGCGCTGCCCGCCGACGTGAACCCGGCGTTCTTGCGCCTGTGCCGCGCTGCGTGGACGGCGAGCTGCATCGTCATTGCCCGGCGACTCGTGGGCGAGGACTTCGCCCCGACCGAGGTCAGGCTGCCCGACCCGGCACCCACCGAGGACGACCTCGTGGAATACCGTGCGCTCACGCGCTCGCCCGTGGCGCTCGGAGGGACGGCCCTCGGAATCGGCGTGTCGCACGCCGACCTCGAGCGCGTCGTCATCGATGCGGATCCGGCGCTTGCGGAGCTTCTGGAACCGCAGCTCGAGCGTTCGTTGCGGGAGCTCAGCTCCGATCCCAGTGTGAGCGGTGCCGCGCGGCGAGCGCTCGCCGCCACGCTGTCCGGTCAGGAGCCCGCGCTCGAGAGCGTGGCCAAGCGTCTCGGCACGACGCCGCGCACCCTCCAGCGACGGCTGCGCGAAGAGGGCACGTCGTTCCACGATCTGCTCGATTCCGTGCGGCAGGAGCTCGCGGCCTTCCACGTGCGCAAGCACACCGCCTCGCTCGACGAGATCGCGTGGCGCCTCGGCTTCTCGAGCAGCGCGGCGTTCCACCGCGCCTTCAAGCGCTGGACGGGCCAGACGCCCGGTGAGTTCCGGCGACACTGAGCTGCCGCGCGGATGACGCCCCCGCTACCGCTCGAGCTGCCGTCGAAATCGCCGGTGCCCTGGGTGCGTGCTCAGCCGCTGATGTCGAGGCGGTTCTGGCGTTGGGCGTGAATGTGCTGAGCCCGCTCGTGCATTGAGCGCTAGGTGGCGCGCTCGACGCGACCGTCGGCGTGGCGGGCGAAGCGTTCGCCGGAGCCGCCGTGCACCGGGTCGCGTCGGGGCCAGGGCCAGCCGCCGAACCCCGTCGCGCGATAGTCGCTGAACGCCTTCTGGATCTCCTGCGCCGTGTTCATCACGAACGGCCCGCGCTGAACGACCGGCTCGCCGATCGGCCGGCCCTGCAGCAACAAGAGCTCGCTCTCGAGGTCTCCGTTCTCGAGCGCGAGCGCCGCTTCTGCGCGCAGCGTGAGCCCATGGCCCGAGGCAACCTGCCGTCCGCCAGCGACCAACGTGGCCCCGCGGAAGTAATAGAGCGTGCGGTTGACCCCTGGGCTCGCGGGCGGGAGCGTGAAGCGCGCGCGCGGCTCGAGCTTGAGCGTCCAGATCGCGATGTCGGAGCCGTGCTGGGACGCGTACGACTCGGGTGGCGGAGCAGGCGCCTCGAGCGTGCCACCCGAACCCGCGACCACGGTGAGCTCCGTGCCGCGGCCCGCCGCGTCGCGCACGACGGTGCGCGGGATGGCGTCGCGCCAGAACATGGAGAAATACGGCGCCACGAGCTTGTTCCGAGCGGGCAGGTTCAGCCAAATCTGGAAGAGCTCGAGCGGGTTCGGCCCCGACGCGTCGAGCAGCGGGAACATCTCGGCGTGCACGATGCCGCGCCCCGCCGTGAGCCACTGCACGTCGCCGCCGCCGTAGCGCGCCGCCGCACCGAGCGAGTCCGCGTGGTCGACGAGCCCGCGCCGCACGATGGTGACGGTCTCGAAGCCACGGTGCGGGTGCTCTGGAAAGCCCGGAACGACGTCACCGTGGTACATACTAAAACCGTCTTTGTGGCTGAAATCGCTGCCTAGCTCGCGCCCGCCGAGCGCTGCCGCGGGACCGAGCCTTGGGTTGCCACGCGGGTAGGCGTCGTCGTGATGGGCGCAGAAGATGAAAGGGTCCCGCGTCTTCCACTGGAAGCCGAGCGGCTCGATGCTCGTGATGGGCTCGGGCTCGGCGCGCCCCGCCTCTCGCGCGGCGCGCGCGGGCGCTTCACTTTGGCAGGCGCCCAAAAGCGGCGAAAGCGCGAGGGCCTCGAGGACCGAGCGGCGGTTCGGCGAGCTCAAGTCCCGATCATAAGGCGCATCCGGGCCCGTCGCCAGGGGGTGCAGGGTCACGGCGGCGGGGTGCCCTGAAGAACCTTGGCGCTCGCTAGCGTGACCAGACGCGCAGCGTGTGGTCCCCGCTCGACGACACCAGGGTGTGGCCGTCGCGGCTGAAGGCGAGCGAGTAGACGTTCGCCGTGCCCGTGTGCCGGAGCACCTGCAAGAGGGAAAGCTCCGGCGTCTCGACGCCGGGGCGGAAGGTGCGGATGCGGCCGTCGTACGCGGAGACCGCGAGGAGATTGCCGCTCGGCGAGAAGCGCACCGTGTTCACGTTGTTGCCGAGCTTCGAGAAGCGCGAGCTCCGCGCCGGATCGTCGAGGTCGAAGAGCACGACGCTGTCGCCCCCGACCGCGACGAGCCGGTCGTCGGGTGAAATGTCGATGCTCGCGGCGTATTGTGGCGCGCGCGCCGTCCAGATGACGCGCCGCTCGGCGAGATCGATGAGCTCGGCGTCACCCGAGGGGTAGTAGAGCACCGCGAGCCGTGCGTGGCGGCCGTCGAGGTCGAAAGCGTCAACACGTTCGTCGAAGCGGAGCACGAGCTCCGTTTCGACGGAGTCGTCGGGCCTCGGGCGGTAGAAGGCGAGCTCAGAGCGCTGGGCGCCGGGGCCAGCGCCGTCGGGGATGACCGGCAGGTCGGCCATGAGCACCTCGCCGTTCGCGGAGAAACGCAGTTGCCACGCGCCGCGCGTTGCGAGCCGCGAGCGTTCGGTGCCCGTCGTGGCGTCGCGCAGCGAAAGGCCGTGGGGATCCCCGACGACGACGAGCGGCAGCTCGCTCGGGCGCCGCCAGAAGAGCACGTCGCCGCGGCCGTACTCTTCGATGAAGTCGAGGACGGCGCGCGAGCGTAGCTGCCCGTCCTCCACGCCGTAGAGGCGGAGGGCGCGCTCGCCGCTGCTGAAGCCGACGAGGGTGCGCTCGTCGGGCGAGAGGTCGGCGACGAACAGGTGCGAGACGCCAGTGTCGATCACGCGGCGCTGTCGGAAGGGTTTTCCGTCCGCTGCCGAAGGGTTGGGCGTGCCGGGCTCGGCGGCCGCGCGCAGGCCCCTGGGCAGCGGGTCCTCGAGCACGGTGACTCGCCCGAAGCGTGGCGGCTCCGGTGGCGCCGACTGCACGAGCGGCCCCGGGTCCGTCGGCGGCCGCCGCATTTCTTGCGGCACGGCGTCGGGCGCCTCCCCGCGCGTGGAGAGGGGTGGCGGTACCTCCGCTTGGCGTTCGGACGCGGCGGCACACGCCGCGAGCGCGAGGAGCGCGAGCGACGGAAGGAGACGCGCCATGTGGGGGCCAGATTACCATGCTAAGCGGACGGGTCGTGACGGACGCGGACGCCATCGTGGTCGGGGCAGGGCACAACGGGCTCGTCGCCGCGCTCGTGCTCGCGCAGGCCGGACTCTCGGTGCTCGTCGTCGAGGGTCTGCCCGTGATCGGCGGTGCCACCCGCACCGAGCGCCCGTTCGCAAAGGCGCCCGAGCTTCCCCAATCGACGGGAGCCTACCTGCTCGGCTTGATGCCGCCCGAGCTCGAGCAGCGGCTCGGCATCGAGCTTCCGACGTTGCGTCGCGACCCGCACTACTTTCTGCCGACGACGAGCGGGCGCCATCTGCTCTTCGGCTCCGACGAAGCGGCGCTCGAGCACCAGCTGAGGACCTTCTTCTCGCCCGCCGACGTGCGAGCGCACCGGGCGCTGCAGGCCGAGCTCACCATGCTTCGCGATGACACGGCGCCCACGTGGCTCGAAGAGCCGCTCTCGATCGAGGACACCGCCGAGCGCTTCATCAGACCCGAGCTCCGGCGGGCATTCGTCGAGCTCTGCCGCGGCTCGGTGGGCGCGTATCTCGACCGCTTCGGCTTCGAAAGCGACCTCGTCAAGGCGATGTACGCCGTCACGGACGGTTTCTCGGGCCTGTCCGGCGGTTGGGACTCGCCCGGCAGCGGCATGAATTTCTTGGTTCACAACATGTGCCGCCGCCCGGGCAGCGATGGCACCTGGATGGTCGTCGAGGGCGGCATGGGAACCATCGCGACCACGCTCGCGGCCGCCGTGCGCGGCCACCGCGGCCGCATCGTCGCGGGCGACGCGGTCGAGACGATCGTCGTCGAGCAGGGTGTGGCGCGAGGGGTACGGCTCGCGAGCGGGCGCGAGCTCAGCGCTCGGAGCGTGCTCGTCAACGCCGATCCTTTTCGCATGCTCTGCCTGGTCGACAAAGGCGCCTTCCCCACGGAGTACGTGGAGCGCGTCGAACGCCTGCGCCGGCCCGGCATGACGTTGAAGCTCAACCTGGCGCTCTCGTCGTTTCCCACTTTCACTTCGTTGCCCGAGCCGCCGTCGCGCTTCGGCCCCACCATTCACCTCCTGCCCGAGGGAGACGTGCTCGGTGAGCTTCGGCGCGCGTTTGGGGACGCGCAAGCCGGGCGGCTGCCCGATTTCCCGAGCATCGAATGGTACGTGCACACGACCGTCAACCCGACGCTCACGGATGCGCAGGGACGGCTGAGCTCCGCGCTGTTCGTGCAGTGGGTTCCGAACCGCATCGAAGGCTCGAGCTGGGCGGCAGAAGCCGACGGCTACGCTCGCCACCTGCTCTCCATCTGCGATCGCTTCGCGCCGGGCGCAAGCTCACTCGTGGTCGATTACCAGGTGCTCCACCCCGAGGCCATCGAGGCGCACTTCGGCATCACGCACGGGCACATCCACCACGTGGACAACAGCTTCGGCTTCGCCGATCGACTGCCTCACCGGACCCCCGTCGCGTCGCTCTACTCCTGCAGCGCCGGCACGCACCCGGCGGGCAGCGTGATCGGCTGCGCCGGTTACCTAGCCGCTCGCGCTTGCCTCGGCGACCTCGGCCTTCACGCGGACTGAGCGCCTCGCGCGAAGCTCGTCGAGTGCCGCGGGAACGACCTCTTCGAGCGCCGTCCGCTGTGCCCGGCGGCGCGTCGCGAGATCGAGCACGCCGTGTCGTGCGAGCGCCGGCGATGCGGGCCCCGCGCTGTCGGGTGCCAAGCCTTCGTGCCGGTGCCGCGCCCGCGCGAACTCCTGCTCCACCCGCGAAAGCACGCCTTCGTCGCGCTCCACCGCCCAGGCGACGAAGCGGAACGCGAGCGCCGCGTGCCGTGCCTCGTCCTCGGCGATGCCTTCGAGCGCGGCTCGTACCGCGGGGTCCGTCGCCGCTTCTGCCGCCCACGAAGCCTCGAGCGCCGCACTCGATTCGCCGATGCAGCCCTCGTGCACGACGAGCGCGACGACGTCCCTCAGCGTGAAGTTGTCGAGTGCGCCGCGCGTGTCGAGCGGGCCCGGCCCCACGGGCCGACCGCCGTAGCGTTCCGCGAGCGCGAAGCAGAGCTCGGCGTGGCGCGTCTCGTCCGCCATGGCGCGCGCCGTCTCGGCAAGGAGGTCGGCGGGCGCGCCGAGCGCGACGAGCTGCAACGCGAAGCGCGCGAACGCGGCGATCGACGCGTGCTCCATGAGCCCCGCTTCCGCGAAGTGGCACGCCACCGCCATGCGCTCGGCCTCGTCGAGCGCCGGCGGCTCGCTCGCTCGCGCGAGCTCCCGCTTCGCCCAGCGGTCGGCGAACGCGAGGGGTGCGCGCCGCTCGTCGCCGTCGATGATGAAGGGTCGCCCACAGGTTGGCCGCCCCGTGCACTGGTGAACCCCGTCGCGGTAGTCGCAGTACTCGGACAGCGCGCAGTCGGCCGGCCCGGCGCACTGGTCCGGGATGGATTGACAGTGATACTCGCTCGGGCGCGCGACGCCGCAGAACGTGTCCACGGGCGAGATGCACAAAAGGCCGCCACAGTCCGCGTCGCTTCGGCAAGTCGCGGGGCGACAAATCCCGACGGTGACCAGCTCGCCGCTCTCGTTGCTCTGGAACGTCCCCTCGCAGGAGCAGACCTCGCTGGCGCCGCAATCGGCGTCGGTCTCGCACGAGTAGAGGCAGTAAACGTACGGCTCCAAAAGCCCCGCCCCCTGTTCGGTCATGCAGTAGCCACCGTCCTTTGCGATGCAATCGGCGTCGGTGGCGCAGCCGGCGGAAGGGGCACCCCCGCCGCCCGCCTCTCCGTTGCGCGGCGGACGCGGACAGAGGCCCGGCTCGGGCCGATGCACGAAGCCGCCTGCGCACGACTCGAGCGTGGGCGAGTAGCCTGCGGCCGCGGCGCATCCCTCGCCGGTCTTCCCGGCACTGCCGCCCGCGCCGGTGCCACCCGACCCGCCGAGCCCGCCGCTGCTGCCCGCCGTCCCGCCGCTCGCGCCCGAGCCGCCGCTGCCCCCCGAGCCGCCGCTCGCGCCCGTGCCGCCGCTGCCGCCCGTGCCGCCCGTCGCGTTCGTGCCGCCCGTCGCGTTCGTGCCGCCCGTCGCGCTCGTACCGCCCGTCGCGCTCGTGCCGCCCGTCGCGCTCGTACCGCCCGTCGCGCCGCTCCCCCCGACGGCGCTCGAGCCGCCCGAGGCGATGCCCTCTGATTTTCCTGCGCAAGCCGCGGTGCTCACGGCGGCGCCGCCGATGGCGGCAATCAGCATCCAGCGCAGGCGTTCGGTGGCGTGGTCACGGGCCTCGAAACGAAACGGCATGCCTCTCCACAGGCAAGGGGCGTACCCGTTTGGCCGCGCAGGAATCAGCGCTTTTCCCCAGGGGGCAGGCACGCGCCGCACGGCACAGAGCGGCACAAACCGGGACCTTGGGGGTCGCCCGTACGGGTCGCGCTGGCGCGGCGAGGCCCCGGTGCGCTACCACGGGCGGACCGATGTCCCAACGCATCCTGCCCTGGCGCGGCGCGAAGAACCCCTCGACCGATGCCTCGGGGACCAACCCCGGTTCGTTTGCCAATCCCCCCGACATCGGCGGGCCACTGACGTTCTCGTCACCCGACGCTCCCGGCATGCCCGCGCCGAGCACCCGCACCGCGTGGGACTTTCTCCCGCCGGGCTGGCGACGCGAGGGCACGCGCGGCGTCCCCCCCGAAGGCTTCGTTGCCGTAACGCAGCTCGAGCACGCGCGCCTCGGGACCGTGACACCCGAGATGCGGCGCGTCGCCGAGCGCGAGCGGCACCTCACGGCCCACCAGGTGCTGACCGAGGTCGCCGCCGGCCGCATGATCCTGCCCGCGAACAAGGTGCACCTCGGCTACGCGCTCGATCCCATGGTCATCGGCCGTGCGAGTTGCACCAAGGTGAACGCCAACATGGGCGCCTCACCCGTGTCGTCGAGCACCGACGAAGAGGTCGAGAAGCTCAGGTTCGCCGAGCGCTGGGGCGCCGACACCGTGATGGACCTCTCGACTGGCGGTGATCTCGACGCCTGCCGCGAAGCGATCGTGAAAAACTCGCGCGTGCCGATCGGCACCGTGCCCGTCTACTCGATGATCATCGGCCGCAGTCTCGAAGACCTCGACGAGCGCGCCATCCTCGATGCCATCTTGCACCAGGCCAAGCAAGGCGTGGACTACTTCACGATCCACGCCGGCGTCTTGCGCGAGCACCTGAAGTTCGTCGAACGGCGCCTGATCGGCATCGTGAGCCGCGGAGGCTCATTGATTGCGAAGTGGATGCTCCACCACAAAAAGCAAAATCCCTTCTACACGCACTTCGACGAGATCTGCGCCATCATGCGCGAGTACGACGTGTCGTTCTCGCTCGGCGACGGCCTGCGTCCGGGCGGCCTTGCCGACGCGACGGACGAGGCGCAGCTCCGCGAGCTCGAGACGCTCGGCGAGCTCACCGAGCGCGCTTGGCAGCACGGCTGTCAAGTGATGGTCGAGGGTCCGGGGCACGTCCCGTTCGATCAGATCGAATACAACATGAAGTACCAGCGCCGCGTCTGCCACGGCGCGCCCTTCTACGTGCTCGGTCCGCTCGTGACCGACGTGTTCCCCGGCTACGACCACATCACGAGCTCCATCGGCGCGACGGCGGCCGCCTATCACGGCGCCAGCATGCTCTGCTACGTGACGCCGAAGGAGCACGTCGGCCTGCCGAAGAAGGACGACGTGAAGCAGGGCTGCATCGCGTACCGGATCGCGGCGCACGCCGCCGACGTGGCGCTCGGCATCCCCGCGACGCGCGACTGGGACGACGCCCTCACGAAGGCGCGCGCCGCGCTCAATTGGGAAAAGCACTTCGAGCTCGCCTTCGACGGCGACACTGCGCGCGCCTTCCACGACGAAGACCTCGACGTCGACACCGACTTTTGCGCCATGTGCGGCCACGACTGGTGCGCCGTGCGCATCTCGCGCGAAATCCAGGCATTCGCGAGCGGCAAGGCCGAAGGCTTCGAGCCCGATGCCGCCCACCAAACGCCCGCGCTCAGCGCCGAGCAAAAGCGCATCCTCGAGCAACGCGGCGTGCTCTCCCCCGACGAGCTCCACCGCCTGGCCGGCAAAACGAAGCGCGCCGTGGGCGCCTCCACGGGCGAGCGCGCCGCGTGCCACAGCGACGTCGTCGAAGCCGACACCGCGCGCCGCATCCAAGACGAGAAGCTCGTGCAGATCCGCGTGCCGGAGCGGGCCGCAATGGACTCCGCACCGGGGGAGTGAGGCGACGCCGGGGTCACGCGGCGGAGCGGGGGTTCGCGTGGCGGCCACGTGCGCGATCCTGCTCGAGCCCGATGACCTGTTGGTCCGGCTGGTCGTCTTTCACGGTGCGAGCGTCACAGCCGACGACGCGGGTTGCGGAACGTATTCGATGCTCGTTTATTACGCCTACTTCTACGAGGATTCCGACCGCGACGAGAGCGGGCTCGACGAAATCCTCGTCGAGTAGACTCTGAGCCGCGGAGGAGGTGCCAAGATGAAATTTGTCGTACTAGCTGGTACATTCCTGCTGGTAGTAAGCCCATATGGGTGTGGGTCGGAAGACGAGTCCGCGGCTTCGGCCGGTGGCCGATCGGGAGCATCCGGAGAGGTGGAGACCTGTCCCCATCCCCCTGCACATCCCGGTTGTGCGCAGATCATGGGGTGCGTTCGACGGCTGGCAGAAGAAGCCTTCGCGCCCTCGACCGGGCCGCGCGCATCCACCAGGCGACGATAGGGCCCTTGCCCGATCGACCATCGGCGCTCTCCCCGGGGTCCATCTATCGCGTCGGCAAGGCGCTGTTCCTGACGACCCCGAGCTCTTCTCCGACGAGCCCGGCCTCGCCGCGTGCTACGAGACTACGACCCGCGGAATCGGCACTCCGAGACTTGCCGGGAAAGAGCACGGCAGGAGACGGGCTACCGGAGCAAGGCTTCGCGCCTTACGGCCCACATGATGCCGGCCGCAATGTGCTTTCGGACGTATTCGTCTCCGAACGTCGAGCTCTCGTGCCCCAGGGACGTGTAAAACGATCGGAAGTTTTCCCATTCGCGGAGATAACTCACCGGGCGCGTGCCGCCGCTCGTGGTCGTCACCGTGCTGAGGATCTTGAAGCCCGGCTTGGTGGACCAGGTCCGATAGCTATTGAACCCGAACCACTCCTCAGCGCGCGTCCACGGACTCGGAAGTCCCCTCACCATGGGGAGGGTCTCGACGCCCGGCTCCCATTGAATGTCCGCCTCGATGCAGCAAAAGTCGTGAGGGTCGTTGTACTGTCCCGTGAGCTCCGCATAGAAGGCCCAGCCGGGCTCGGTATCCGCCGCGGCGTGGCAGCCGGCGAAGGCGCCTTGTTTCCTCATCCAGGCTTCGAACGCTCTCTCCTGGTCGGCATTGAAAACGTCGCCCGAGGTGTTCATGAAGAACACGATCTCGTACTCGGCGAGCCCCGCCTCCGTGATCTCGGAGTTATCCTGCGCGATCGTGACCTCGAATCCCTGGGCGGTTGCGATGTCCTGCAACATCTTCTCGCCCTCCTCGATCGAACTGTGCCGGTAGAGCTTGGTGAGCGGGTAAACGAGCATCTTGAAGCCCCCCGTTCGGGGAGCGTACGGGTCCGGCCCGCCGCCTGCCCCTGCGCCCGCTCCGCCCGCTGCAACGCCGCCATCGCCTCCGGAAGCTCCCGCCACGCCGCCCATCGACGTCTCTCCGCCCGAGGCTCCGCTCGATCCGCCCATCGGCACTTCCGGTGCACTGCCTGCCGTCGGTGCGCCGCCGCTCGCCCCTGAGGAAACGCCTCCCATGCCTGACGCGAAGCCAGCGCCCGCGTCTGGACTCGAACCGCCCGAATCGGAGCCGCCCGAATTGGAGCCACCCGAATTGGAGCCACCCGAATCGACCGAGCCGCCCGAGGACGTGGTCCCACCGGACGACGTCATGCCACCGCTCGAGCCCGGAGCTCCAGCGCTCAGATGGGGCGCGTCCTCGATGGACCTAGCGCCACACGCTAGCGCGGTTGACGCCGCCAGCACCAACGATCCGAATGAGGTCCCTATGCGCATTGGTACCTCCGACCTTCCACCTTCTCGAAGGTTGCCAGCTTCCAGTGCGTCCGTCCAGCTGGCTTGCGTCCCATCTCCCCATGCCCGGCTCGCGCCGGTCGGTCCGACCCTCACGATCTGTCGAGACCGTTCCGCCGACGGGGCGATCAGCTCGAGCTCGCACTCGACCCGCACGGCGACGCCAAGCCTCCGACAAGAAAGAGATGGGCGTGGCTGCTGCGGCACGTCTTCGCCGCCGACTGCGCGGGGCCTATGCGCTGGGTCGAGGCCGCTGGCAACGGGGACGCCGCTCGCGATTCTGCTCGTTCGGCTCGGGCTCGCTCCTCGACCGCCTCCACCTCCCCGCCGCAAGCCGCTCGGGCAGCTCGCGCTGCCGTTCAGGAGCTGACCGAGCCGCGGCCGGGCACGCCCGCCGCGAACGTGTGCGCGCTGGTCGCGCCGCAAGAGCTTGGGGGCCCGAGGCCAACCGCTCGCCTTCCCCTGTCCCTCTCTCACCCCCTCCGTGACTCGGGTTCGGGGGCGCTGGCGCAGGTCCTCGCCTTCCCACCGCCACAATTTTCCCCAGTTCGTTCTTCCTCCAGGGGAGCGGTCCTCTCGAGAGCCTGGACGGCCTCGAGAGCCTGACCGCCATTGGAGGCGCCCTCCGGGTGCGCGAAACGACGACGCTCACCAGCATCGGTGCGCTCCGCAATGTCAGTTACGTGGGCGGCGACTTGTGAGGCGTGCCCCGGCCGTCACGGCTCGAGTGCTCGGACCGCGAGCGGCCGAGTACGGAGTTCGTGCTTGCTTCCGGGAGGACCCAGGCGCTCGTGACTCTTCTTTCGACCGATGTTCGTGCAGTCGGCGATGCTGATCTCATCGCGGTCCGCGACCTCAAGCGCACTGCGTGAGGGCTGGCCAACAAGGCGGAAGCCTGCGCGACGGCGGCTCGCTCCGCTGCGGTGGCTCCGTCGCACGCATTCGGGTAAGCTCCGGCCATGGTTCTGCCGGTCGAACTGACTGAGGCCCAGCTCGAGTCGCTCCGGATGCGTGCCAAGGCCTTGGGTATCTCGCCCGAACAGCTGGCGGCGGCGGCGGTCGCTGATCTGGTCGCCAAGCCTGCGGCCGATTTCGAGCAAGCCGCGGCTCGCGTCCTGTCGAAAAACGCGGAACTTTACCGACGGCTGGCGTGAGCTGGCCGAGGTCCTCTCGCTCCACGCGGACCTCCTCCATTCATATGGCGGAGCCGCGGGTGTCAGGGACCTGGGGCGGGTGCAGGCGGCACTCGCGCAACCGACGGCAACTTTCGACGGAGAGGAACTCTACCCCACCCTGTTAGCCAAGGCGGCAGCCCTGGCCTCGATGCCTAACTCACACCCTGAGCCGGACGCGGCCTCGCGTGCGCCCGGCGCGCGTCGTTCGCACCGAGCGGGAAAGCACCTACGGCCCTATCCATCCCACGCTGCCCGACGCCGTGCTCCCCTCCGTATCGCCAGCGAAGCCTCGAACTACGGCAGCTTCGACGCCCTGGCGCTCATGCAACAGCTGGGCGCCATCCCCGGCGCCGCCGCGGCCTGAGACCACCGCTGTCCTGGCAACGCCCTCCACGCGAGTCGCGGGAGGGCGTTGTCGATGTGTCATTGCACGGGGCTTGCGACTCGATCACCTGATGGAAATTTCTCGGGGTCCGCCATCTGGGGCTTCTTCTCGCAGTTCTGAGCGAACGGGTCACCCGCGAGCGCGCTTGGCGCAGGCTCAAGGGGTGGCCGTGAAGTCGCGGCGGCGGTTGCTGATGCGCAGGTGGTCGATGGCACAGCCAAAGGCAGGGAACTCGAGGTACTCGAGAATGCCGGTGCTCTCGAACGTGGCGCGACCCACGGCCCACGGTAGGTCATTGCCGGCGATTCCCCACGCGCCCGGTTGGCCACACCCCCAGTCGCTCGTGATCGAATTCGCGCCGTTCCATCGTCCGACGACGCCATCCACGTAGAGCTCGACCGCGGGCGGCCCGAAGTTCACGCCCAGGTGAACCCAGGCTTGTCGCGGGAGTAGCGCCGTGCTGCAAGCGACG
The DNA here is from genome assembly GCA_963841435.1 of uncultured delta proteobacterium. Taxonomy (GTDB): domain Bacteria; phylum Myxococcota_A; class Polyangia; order Polyangiales; family Polyangiaceae; genus PMG-095. The sequence continues at coordinate 10,355 of CAWJCS010000005.1, read as the reverse complement.
GCGTCGGTGCTGTTGTCGAAGTCTGCCGACTGGGGCTGCACGCGGACGATGGCGCGACCTTGGTCGTTGACGAACAGTGAGAAGTGACCCGGCTGGTCACGGCCGGACAGATCGCGCGCCAGCACGCCGACGTGGTCTTGCAACGTCGCGGGAAGCCAGAGCCACAGATCGATCGAACCTACGTCCATATCCCAGTCGGGACTGTCGTCGATCACGATGTATTGGGGATTCGCGCCGAAGCTGAACGCACGGCCACAGCCCTCGGGCCCGGCCACCGTGGCAACGACTCCGAGCTGCACCGAGCCGTTGTGGCCCCCCACGACGTCCGATACCTGACTGCGACCCTCGTCCCCGTCGAAGGTGTAGAGCGCCACCACGCCTTCGCTTGTCGCGAGTGGCCCAGGGCAACTGGTCCCCGCGTCCGGCACCGTCTCGAGATGCTCGGTGGGAAGCGCTATCGTGTCGTTCGTGGCGCCACACGCCACCGTGGCGCCGAGCAATACGAGCGAAGCGGCGACGGCCACCCGCCGCGTGGCGGCGACACTCCCGCGATGGTCCGAGCTACCGGCCGGCATCGCTCTCCCCGAGGCGGCGTCTCAGATCGGCGGCCTGCACGCTACTCGGGTAGCGCTCGATGAAACGCCGGCTCTCCGCCCGCTCGTCCGCAGTTCGTCCCAAGGCGCGCAGGGCGCGGATCTTGCCGTAGTGTGCCTCCTGCGAAAGCGCACCCTCCGATCGCTCGTACGCCTCGAATCCGGCCAGCGCGGCCTTTGCGTCGCCTTGAGCCAGCTGTAGCTGCGCCAGCGATATCTGGGCCAGCGGCGCAACCGCACTCTTGGGATGGAGCCGCAGCAAGAGCCGATAGGTATGGATCGCTCCAGCGTAGTCCCGAACCGATCGTGCCTGCTGAGCCCGGGCAAGCAACTCGGCGGCGGTTGGAGCAGGTTGGCTCGCCGCAGGGGCTGCCGGGCTGGGTGGACTTTGAACGTTCGCGTCTTCGCCCTTCGACATCGCCATGGGCTCGCGCTCGCGCGTTGGCCCGGAAGTGGCGACGGATGGCGCCGCCCGCGCCGGGGCGAGCGCCCGCTCTCCGGCCTTTTTTCCAGCCACGCTCCGTGGCCAGTAGGCGGCCGCCGCCGCAAGCGGAACCAGGAGGGCTGCGGCCGAAAGCCAAACGAACCTTCTGCGACGGCGTCCACGCTGGGCGTGCTCTGCGAGCACTGCGTCAATCAGCCGCTCGTCTTCCCTGGTCACGTTGGGAGCCGAGGTCGGCCGCGTCGCGACGGCGGCGAGCACGAGTCGCTCTACCCGGCGCTCCTCGCTGGCCAAAGACAGCTGATCGAGCTCGATGCGCTCGGCCTCGGACAGCTCACCGCACGTGGCGACCTCCATGAGCTCGGCCCAGCGGCGTTCGGTGCCCGGCTTCTCCGCGTCAGTCGTCATGGCGCCTGCCTCTCGTCGCTAGATCCCGACGCACGAGGCGCCGGATCGTCGCGAGCGCCTCCTTGAGGCGATACTTGACCGTGTTGCGTGACGTTCGGGTCGCTTCGGCGATTTCGTCGACCGTAAAGTCCAAGCCGTGGCGAAGCACGACCGCGGCACGCTGCCGTGGCGGCAGGTGGTCCAGGTATTCGGCGATCGGTCGGGGGATTCCCTCGAGCGCACCCCGACTCGAAGGCGCTGCTGGCCCCGACTCGAGCACGTCGACCGGAAAGAGTGCGCGCTGTTTCTCCGCCAGGCGAAGCGTGGTGCGGATCGCAATGCGCGTGACCCACGTGTCGAGGCTGCTGCGGCCCTCGAATCGTCCGAGGCTCTGCAGGACCTCGAGCAACGTGGCTTGAACCGCGTCGTCCGTCTCTTGCGATCGCCCGAGGATTTGCCGCGCTGTTCGCCGGACCACGGGCAAGGCGCGGAGCAAGAGCTCCCGCTTTGCAGCCGTGTCCCCCTCGGCGGCAGCCCGAGTCAATCTCGCGTCGGCGTCCCATGGCTCGCGATCCGGTGCGGACGAGTGGTCATCAGTTTTCTTCATTCGTGCCCGGCCGCGCCTGCGAAGGTGGAAATTTTCCGTCGGGCGTGACGCTCGGTGGGGGGAATACGTCGAACAGAAGACCCAGACCTACCTGTGGGCGCAGTGACCGTGTCGTGATCTTCTGCTCGCCCTGCTCGGATTCGATGGTCAGCGTGTGAGGTCCGGGGAACCACTGCCCCTCCAACAACAAATACAGTCCGACATGGGAGCTCAGGCTCATGTCCAAGCGGGCCGCCAGAGCGCCACCGAATCTCCAGGCCGTACTGGGTGCGGTCGGTCGCAGCCTGTCGGAGTGGACGCTGGTTTGACGGTGCCAGGCCTCGAGCACTGGGCCCCCCTCGACACCGAACACGGGACTGCCGAGGCTCCGCGTGATGCCGACCCTAGCGACGAACGGAAACCGCGTGATGGTCGCGTCCGCCTGGTCAGCTCGGATGGTCGTGGGTGCGGCGTAGCCCGCCCCCAGGCTGCCCCTCAACCAGCCGCGCGCGTCCAGCAGGAGCTCTGCCGACACTCCGCTCTGCCAGTTCGCATCAGACGCGACGCTGGCTCCGCCGTATCCCACCGCTGCGCGGAGTCGCGCTGCCCGTTCGACCTCGCGAGAGGCGCGGTCGTCAGGTTTCGGGGCGGAGAGCGGCGGTGGTGAGGGAGCCTCGACGGGCAGGTCGCGCGGGACGACGAGCAGGGGCTTTCCGAGTTCGGAGCCGCCGCTCAATATCGCCGGTATCGCTGCGCGTAGAACGACGGCGACCTGCTCGCGTTGCACGGTGGCGTCGTCGCCCAGGCTGACGTCGCGAGCGAACACACGGCCACTCGGCGCGTGCAACGCGTAAATGCGAAGGGTGCCGGCGGTCCTTGCTTCGAACCAGACCGCGGCCACCGCTCGACTGCCCCGCGCGATGTGCGCTGCTTGCCTGGCCTGCTCGGGAAATTCTTCGAGGCGTGGCACGTGGACGGTCTCGATGTCGATCTCGAGCTCGCCGAGCTGGCCCTGCAAGCGATCGAAGGTCTGCAGGACTCCGGACGCCGGAGACTGATCGTGAAGCACGAAGACCATTTTGCTCGGGGTACCGTGCTCGGCGGAAGCGACGCCGGAAGTCCCGAGCACGCCGCCCGCTGCGGCCAGCAGGGCGACCCCGAGCGCAAACCTCCCCGCAACCGAGCCGAGTGGCCTGAGCGCGGGTCGCACCGTCCGAGAGTATCACCTCGAGCACTCCGCAACGACGGCGCGGGCCCGTGCCTTGAGAGACGGGCCCGACGTCAGGCACACGCATCCCGACCAATGAGTGCTCGGCGGAGCAGCTGCGGGTAGGAAATTTTCAAAAGCACTTCCCCAAACGAGAAGGCGAACGCTTCTCAGTGCCTTCTCTACCCGCAACGACTGGGTGTCGCACTGAGAGGCACGAACCACAACGAGGTCGCCTGAACCTCGCGGGAAAAGCGACCCCGAAAATCCGGCACGCGTACCCCAAGGAACTGGCAAAGATGAACAGGCTTCAGCGTCGTACCAACCTCTGGCTTTCAGGCCTGTCGCTGGCTTTGCTCTCCTGCACGGGCGAGGATCCCGCTGGTAGCTCGGGCGCGAGTGCCAGCTCGGGGGGGAGTCCGGCGACGGGCGGCACTTCTGCGGCCGGCGGAACGGGCGGTGGTGCCGGTACCGTGACGACCGGCGGCTCTGCGGGCACGGGCGGCGCGGCGGCGGGCGGTTCTGGCGGTGGTGCCGGTACCGTGACGACCGGGGGCTCTGCGGGCACGGGCGGCGCCGGTGCGGCGGCTGGCGGCTCGGCGGGCGCAGGTGACACGGGCGGCACAGCTGGCATGGGCGGGACCGCGGGTGTCGCTGGGGCGGCGGCGGGCGGGACCGCGGGCTCGGCAGGCATGGGCGGCACTGCGGGCATCGGTGGCACTGCGGGCATCGGTGGCTCCGCGGGCACGGGCGGCTCTGCCGGCACGGGCGGCTCTGCCGGCACGGGCGGCCCGATGAGCTTCAAGCCCCGGGTGATCCACACGACCGATCTCGGCGCCGATCCGGACGACGAGATGTCGATGGTCCGCGCGCTCGTGATGGCCGATTGGATGGATATCGAAGGCTTGGTCGTCGTGACGGGTTGCTGGAAGAAGAGCCAGAGCAACACGAGCATGCTGGACAAAATCGTCAACGCGTATGGCCAGGTGGTTTCCAATCTAAAAGTGCATGATCCGGAGTATCCGTCCGTGGAGTACCTGCGGAGGTGTCCGTCCGCCCGAGCGCACCCTCTGACGGCGCCCCTGCGCGGGGCTGGGCGCGGCAGACTCGGCGGCGATGGCACGCTGGACGGCGGACGAGGCAGGAGAGATTTTGTCGCGATGGCGGGCGAGCGGGAAATCGGCTCGGTCGTACGGACGTGAGCACGGCATCGACCCGCAGCGGCTGCATTTCTGGCAGCGTCGGCTCGGAGCGGGGACGAAGCGCGGACGAAAGTCGGTTGACGGCGCGATCTCGCGTCTCGTTCCGGCCGTGGTGCGGATCGAGTCTGGCGCCAGGGCCGAGCACCCGGTCGTGGTGCGTCTGCCGGGTGGGGTGGCGGTCGAGCTGGATCCAGGGCGGGTGCCGCCGTCGTGGGTGGTGGCGCTCGTGGGCGAGCTGGTGAGGCAGTAGGCCCGTGTTGCTTCTGCCGCGCGCGGTGCGCGTATACGTGGGGACGGAGCCGGTGAACTTGAGGAAGTCATTCGACGGCTTGTCGAACGAGGTGCGCGAGGTGCTGCGGCGCGACCCGCTGAGCGGGCACGTCTTCGTGTTTCTGAACCGACGGCGCACGATGGTGAAGCTTTTGTTGTGGACTCGCGGCGGCTTCACGATTGTGCACAAGCGGCTCGAGCAGGGGCGTTTCACGTTTGCGAAGAGGATGACGAGCGAGGCGAAGAGCGTGGAGCTCGACGTGCACGAGCTCTCGATGCTGCTCGAGGGCATCGACGCCCGGGTGGTGCACGCGCAGAAGCGCTGGGAGCCGCCGCTGCACGCTCGGGCATCTGCGTCCGGGTGACGCTACGTGATCCCACGTGACACCCTGCGATTGTGCTTGGCACTGGCGATCGCGATGAAATAGAAAGCGTGGGTGGCCGGAGCGTCGAAGAGCACTAGCGAGCGACGAGGGGCGGTGCTCGACGTGCTCAAGGAGCTGCTCTCCGAGGGACGCAACGACGAGGTGCTCGCGGTGGTGGAGAAGCTCGTGGCGCGCAATAGCGAGCTCGAGCAGCGGCTTGCCGAGATCGCGTCGCGCCGCAAGAAGAACGAGAGCGTGCCGAAGGCGCAGCTGCTGTTGTTTCTCGACGCACTCGCTACGGCGGCGGAGAGCGAGAGCGGGACGGACGAGGAGCGGGACGAAGCGAACCGAAGGCTCCGCAGTGCTGCCGGCATCGACGACGGGGCAAAGGAGGACCCGGAGACGAAGGAAACGAAGGAGCCCAAGAAGCAGCCGCCGCTGCGGAAGGCGCCGCCGCCGGAGCTGCGACGTATCGAGAACCTGCTCCGCGTGCCCGACGCCGAGCGACCCTGCCCGGTCTGCGGAGCCGAGCGGGAGTGCATCGGCCACGACGTGACGGAAGTCATCGAGCTCATCCCGGCAGAGGTCGTGGTGCGGCGCGACGCTCGCGAGAAGCTTGCGTGCAAGCGGTGCGAGGGCGAGCTCGTGCGAGCACCGCCGGGCGACAAGGTCGTCTCGGGCGGCAAGCTCGGCGCGAGACTCGTCGCCCAGCTCTTGGTGGACAAGTATTGGGATGGCCTGCCGCTGCACCGTCAGAGGCAGCGTTTCGAGAGAATGGGGCTCGACATCAGCGTCTCGACGCTCGCCGACCAGGTGACGTGGGCGACGGACTTGCTCCGACCGCTCTGGCGCGCGGCCATCGCGAACGTCTTGATGTCGGTCGTGATGCACCTGGACGGCACGAGCCTGCCAGTGCTCGATCGGGACGCGCCTGGCGGCAAGAAGCTCGGAACGCTCTGGGGTTACGTGGGCGACCAAGAGACGGCGCTCTACCTCTACGCCTCGACCGGCAAAAAGACGGGGCAGAAAAAGGGTGAGCTTGGGCCGGAAGACGTGCTCAAGCTCCGAAACGGCTACACGGTGGCCGACGCGGCCGGCGTTTTCGATGCGAGCTTCAAGCGCGAGACGCTCATCGAGTGCGGCTGCAACATGCACGCTCGCCGCTACTTCTTCGAGGCGCTCGACGGCGGTGACAAGCGCGCGGCGCTGCCGATCGCCGCGTACAAGAAGCTTTACGAAATCGAGGCGGGGACGAAGGACGCGACGCCGGAGGCCCGGCTCGTCGAGCGGCAGGCACGGAGCAAGCCGGTCTTCGACGAGCTCGTCGCCTGGGCGAACGTCCACGAACCGCACGAACCACCGAGCTCGCCGATGGGCACGGCGATCCGCTACCTCCAAAACCACCACGTCGCGCTCGGTCGGTTTCTCGAAGACGGTGTGATCCCCATCGACAACGGCGTCGTCGAACGCCTGCACGTCCGCGCGGCACTCACGCGCAAGAACTTTCTCTTCGCCGGCTCCGACGCCGGCGGCGAACGAGCTGCGATCGCCTACACCATCCTCGGCTGCTCGGCGCTCGCCGAGATCGACCCCGTCGAGTACCTCGCCGACGTGCTGCCGCGCCTCGCCCGCCGTATGCGTCTCAAGGATCTGCCGGATTTGCTGCCGGCGCCGTGGCAGGTGGCGCGCGCGGCGGCGCCGCCTTCCGCCGCCGAATAGCCCGACCGGCCACACCTCGGCGTCAACCCTCGCACCGGGTGCGGTCCGGCGGACGGACACCTGCGGAGCGTCTCCGCTCTCGGGCAAAAGGGCTATGGCATGGGGGACGTCGGCGACGGCAAGGACAGCCCAGGCTCGGAGCTGGTCATCGCAGCCGTGGACAAGGACGATCCGCGCCCCGTTTGGGCGACCTTGTGGGGTGGCGGTAACACCGTCGCCCAGGCGCTGTGGAAGGTGCAAAAGACGCGTTCGGCGGACGAGCTCGCCAAGTTCGTCAGCAGGCTACGTGTTTACGACGTGCTGGGTCAGGACAACGCAGGGACGTGGATCGCGAAAACCTTTCCCGACATCATCTACATCCGCGCGACCAGCGTCTATAGCTGGCAGCCCTCCGACAGCTGGGTCAACACGAACGTTCAAAGCAAAGGTCCGCTCGGTGCGGTTTACCCGGACAAGGCGTACGCCATCGAAGGGGACTCGCCCTCGATTTTTCATCTGATTCCCAACGGTCTTCACGATCCCGAAAAAGTCGACCAGGGTGGCTGGGGTGGTCGTTTCGCTCCGCAGAAGAAGACCGGGATCCGAGGCATGTCTTGCATGTCTGGTGAAGACCAAGCGTACGACCCGTACGGCATGTACAACGACGCTTCCGAGTCGATCAGCCGTTGGAAAGACGCCCTCCAGAACGATTTTGCGGCCCGGATGGATTGGAGCGTCACCAGCAACTACGCGGGCGCAAACCACCACCCCATTGCGGTCGTCAACGGTGACACCAGCCGGCAAGTGCTCGAGGTCTCGGCCGCCGCCGGTTCCGACGTTTCTTTGAGCGCGGCCGGCTCGACCGACCCCGACGAGGATAGCCTGTCCTATTCGTGGTGGTTCTACGCCGACCCCAGTTCCTTCAGCGGTTCCGTGTCGATCCAAAACGGCAGCTCGGCGTCCGCCACGGTGCAGGTTCCCTCCAACGCCGGCGGAAAGAACCTGCACATCGTCCTGGAGCTACAAGATAGCGGTTCACCCAAGCTCACCGCCTATCGCCGTGTGATCATCAACGTGCAGTGACTCCACGGCGTCCGGACACGACGGCGGCACGTTCGGCGGGATCGTGTCGAGAGCGCCGCAAGCTTCTCGATGACGATATTCTGCCAGGCGAGCTCAGTAGCTTTTGCGGACGCCATTGCGCAAACGAACGCAAGCACGAGCTGGCCCAAATTAATGAGCCCATACAAGGTGGACGCGCGCCCGAGTGAATCGGGCGGCAGGCAGAAGGCCCAGTCGATAACTGGAATGCGGAGCACCTCCGCCCAGCCGCCATGCATGAACGCGGCCACGATCGGGAGTATCCAAGACCCGACGACGGGCCCCGCGACGAATGCCGGAAGCACCGTCCCCGCGCTGGCATTTACTCAGATATTTTGGCGTGCTCTCGAGCCACTCGCGGCTCCGCCGAGAAGTGGTCCCGCACTCGCCCGCCGATCCGAGCGCCACCGCGCCGCCGCCTGCTCCGGGCGATCAGCTCGAGCTCGCGCTCGATGCCGAGAGCGACGAGCCCGCTCCGAGAAAAAGATGGGCGTGGCTCTTGAAACACGTCTTCGCGGCAGACTTGGATACGTGCCCCCGCTGCGGCGGACCGATGCGCTGGATGGAGGCTGCAGCCACCGCCGAGGCGGCTCGCGACTTGCTTGCCCGGCTCGGGCTCGCTCCGCGCCCGCCGCCGGCTCCGCATCCTCCTCCGCTCGGGCAGCTCAAGCTGCCACTCTTGCACTGACAGCTCCAGGCTCGGCAGCCTCGAGGCGGACGTGTCCGTCAACTCCTCCGGTCGGAAGTTCACCGACGGGCAAACTGCCGGTCCGTCGTTCCGCTTCTGCCTCCTCCCTGCGTTCTCCGGTAGCGCCCCCCTCCGGCACCTCCAACTCAGCTCGCTCCGCCCAGCTTCTTCGCAGTTCGAATGCCCTTGGCGCCGCGCATCGCCTCGCGGCCGGCGAGTTTCAGGATAGTTGCCGCTTGATCTGAATCGAGAGTGTCGTCGTTACGAGCTGCTCGCTTGGTTCGGGTTGAGGGTGACGGCTGGTGCCGGCGACCAGTTGCGAGTTTCACCGGTCCAGCGTTCCGGATGCCGGCCCCGCGCGCGCTGGTAGACGAGATGGCGGGCGGCGAGAATTGCCGCGTCGCGGCCGAAATAGCGGTCGTTCGGCGTGACGAAGTTCAGCGCCGAGTGCAGATGCTGTTCGTTGTACCAGCGCACGAAGCCGCTCACCCACTGACGTGCTTCCTCGATATCACGGAAGGGCCGACTTGGGAAGCCAGGTCGGTACTTGAGTGTGCGAAAAAGTGACTCGGCAAATGGGTTGTCGTCGCTCACTCGCGGTCTGCTGAAGGACGCGACGACGCCCAGTCGCTGGAGCGTCGCCAGCATCGTCGCTCCCTTCATGGGCCCGCCGTTGTCCGCGTGCAGGTGCAACCTCGACGAGTCGACCTTGAGCTCGGCGCACGTCCGTTCGACGAGCAATGCAGCGGCTTCCGCCGATTCGCAGTCGAGCACCTGCCAGCCGACGATCCGACGGCTGTAGAGATCCTCGAGCAGGTACAGGTAGTAGAAGGTGCCGCGCACCGGCGCCCGCAAGTACGTGATGTCCCAACACCACACCGTGTTCGGGGTCGCCGCCACGAGCTCCGGCGGCCGGTGGTGCGTCCGCGGTCGCGAGCTCGCTCGGTGAGTCAGCAACCGCTCGCTTCGGAGGAGACGGTACATCGTGGCCTCCGAAACCGTGTAAATTCCCTCGTCCGCGAGGGTCGGCACGACCTGCCTCGGCGACAGGTCCCGGAAGCGCGGGCTCGTCAAGAGCGCCAGGACGTGCCGCCGTTGCTGTTCGCTGACGGCGCTCGGCGGATGACGCCGCGGCCCCGACCGGCGGTCCTCGTCGGCGCCTGCGCGCCATCGTTGCACCGTGCGGGCATCCAGCCCGAGCTCGCGGCTGGCCGCCCGCTGGCGCGCTCCCGCGGTCACGGCTTCGGTGATCAGTTCGAGGACTCGTCGTCGCTGTTCGGCTCCGTGGAGGCGTCCTCGTCCCCCCACAGAGCTTCCGCTTTTTTTCGGAGCACCAAGAGCGCTGCTGTCTCCGCCAGCGCCTTCTCCTTGCGCCGTAGCTCCCGCTCGAGCTCCTTCACCCGCTTCGCCTCGGCAGACTTGCCGCGCGCCTTGTGCCCGCGCAGCGACTCCACCGCCGCAGCCTCCCATTCACGTAGCTGCTTCTCGTGCAGCCCCCGTCGCCGCAGAAACTCTCCAAGTTCGCTCTCTGTCAGCCCTTTCGCTTCCAGCACGGCCTGGAGCTTCTCCTCCGCGCTCCATTCGTCCGGGCGCCTCGCCGTGGTTTCCCTGTCCTTGTCGTCCTGCGGTCGCTTCACCAACCGCAATCTACCCGCATCACGCAGCCACCTCGATAGCGTCGGCTGATTCACCCCCACCTCCGGGGACAGCGAACTCGCGCTCCGCCCTCTCGCCATCTTCTGCACCATCTTCGCCTTGAACGATTCCGAATACTTCATTGCCGCTTCCGAGTGCCCCCTGTGCCATCGGAAATCCT